>NZ_JACHXR010000001.1:0-859382 GCF_014192275.1 Halomonas stenophila
GTAGAGCGTGACATCAACTGCAACCGGCATCCCTGAGGTAGAACACCCCAACATCGTAACAGCCTAATTTATGACACAGTAGTACTAGGCTTTGTACGAAAACTGCCTGCGCTTGCCCATACGGCGTTAAAAATCGGCTCAAAGTACTCATTTACACCTCGTAAACTCCATCTTTTCGCCGATTTTTGCCTTGTCTGGCCATCGCTCGCCGACTTTTCGTAAAAAACCTGGCGCCGAGGGATCGGCGGGGGCGCAGGCCCATAAGAAAATTGCATGCCGGGGGATAAGGCGCCGGCTCTACTCGTGCGGCGGCGCGCCCGTCACCATGCCAGCGATCGTCAGCGTGATGACCGAAGCCACACGAGGAAGCCCGAGATGCCCACCCGCCATGCGTTCGTCGTTCATGAGCAGCCCCCTTCGATCGTCCTCGACGACGGGAAGCACTCACGGGAGATCAGCCCGCTGTGGCTGCGCGAACGGACCCAGGCGCCCGACCAGCTGGAGCCGTTGACCCGGCAGCGTCTGTTCGATTCCCACGCCATCGATACGGCGCTGACGCTCGATAGTGCGACCCGGCTCGACGAGCACCATGTGGTGCTCGCGTTCAGCGATGGCCATCGCGAGACCTATGATCTTCGCGTGCTGGCCGGCGAGCTCGACGGTGCCACGATCTTTCCCGCCGCCGAGCCCTGGGACGCCAGCCTGGATCGGCAGCGAGTGCGCTTCGACTGGCGGCGGGTGCGCGAGGAGCCGGCCTACTTCCGGGCCTCGCTGGAGGCCTACCTGCGCTACGGCTACCTCGTGCTCTACGGCGTGCCCACCGACCCCGAGCGCATCCTCCAGGTCGGCGGCCACTACGGCTACGTCAAGGAGACCAACTTCGGCCGCTACTTCGAGGTCTACTCGCGGCCCAGCGGCAATGACCTGGCCTATCGTAGCGTGGCGCTCGGCCCGCATACCGACAACCCGTATCGCAACCCGGTGCCGGGCATCCAGTTGCTGCACTGCCTGGTCAACGAGACCAGCGGGGGGCTCTCGACGCTGGTCGACAGCCTCAAGGTGCTCGAGCGGCTGCGCCACGAGACCCCCGACGGCTACGCGTTGCTCAAGACCATGCCGGTGCGCTTCCGCTTCGTCGATGCCGGGACCCAGCTGGTCACGCATCGCACCATGATCCAGACCGATGACGACGGCCATCCGACCGGGGTCCACTACAGCCCGCGCCTGGATGCCCTGCCGCTGCTCTGCGACGCCAAGACGCGCCTGTTCCATCGCGCGCGCCAGCGGCTCGGCGAGCTGTTCACGGACCCGACCTACGAGGTGCGTTTCGCCCTCGACGCCGGCGAGCTGCTGCTGTTCGACAACAGCCGCGTGTTGCACGGACGCACCCGCTACGATACCCGCGAGGGGCATCGCCATCTGCAGGGCTGCTACCTCGACAGCGACGGCCCGCGCGAGCGCTTCGCGAGCCTGCTGAAACATCGTGATTCGATCGAGGAGGTCGCCTGATGGAACAGGTCGCGTTCCGACAGATGAAGGAGGGCACCCGGGAAGAGTACGTTTTTCTCGAGCGCCTGGAAGACCAGTTCAACCAGGGCCTGGTGGATCGCCTCCTGCAGGCGCTGCGCCATCTGGAGCACGGCCTGAGCGGCTACCGGGTCTCGCGGCTGGAGCATTCGCTGCAGTCGGCCGCCCGCGCCGAGGCCGACGGCGCCGACGAGGACATGATCATCGGCGCCCTGCTGCACGATCTCGGCGACGAGCTTGCGCCCTACAACCACTCCCAACTGGCCGCGGCGATCATTCGCCCCTATGTGCGCGGCGAGGTCACCTGGGTGGTGCACCACCATGGCCTGTTCCAGACGTTCTACTATGCCCACCACTTCGGCGGCGACCCGAACGAACGTGACCGCTATCGGGATCACCCCTGGTACCAGAGCTGCGTCGACTTCTGCGAGCGCTACGATCAGGCCGCCTTCGATCCAGCCTATCCGATGCCGCCGCTCGAACACTTCGAGCCGATGCTGCGTCGGGTGTTTTCGCGCCCGCCCTTCGACCCGGCGGTGATCGGCGAGGAGCACCCGCTGGAGCCATGACGGGCCTGCAATGGCCTGATGCAGGCGCCCCTGCCTGGCGCTCGCGACATCGGCATCGCCCAACCCCTGGCATACGCTTCGATGTTGTCAGGCGCGGGAAGCTATTTCTTGCTGATGGACGGCGTCGATCAGCCAGTCGCCGATCGGCTGGATAACCGCGCTGCGATGATGCTTGACGCTGAGCCAGTAGCCATAGTCCTTGCGCGTCACGCGGGGGCCCAGGGCGATCAGCTGACCGCTCGCCAGGTAGTCCTTGACCAGCGGCGACCAGCCCAGCGCCACCCCCTGGCCGGCCAGCGCGGCGTTCAGCAGCAGGGCATAGTTGTGGTAGGCGAAGACGTCGTCACTCGGCACCAGGCTCAGCCCGGCATGCTGGCACCACTGGGTCCAGTCGAGCCAGCGCGGATCCTTGATGTCCTGGTGCAGCAGCGAGAGTTGCGTCAGATGCGATGCCGTCAGGGTGTCCGCCAGGCCATGCTCGCTCGCATAGTCGGGACGGCACACGGGAAAGACCGCCTCGCTGGCCACCAGCCGCCCCGCGTCCTGCGGCATGTAGGGGCCGAAGCGGATGGCGATGTCGGCGGCCTGTCGTTCCGGGTCGTCGGCACGGTCGATGGGCATCAGCTTGAACGTGAAGTCCGGGAAGGCCCGTTTGAGCGCCGGCAGCTGCGGCAGCAGCCAGAGGTGCGTGAAGCCCGAGCCGGCGGCGATCGTCACCGAGGGCGAGGGCCGTTGGCCATGGTGAATCAGTCGCTCGCAGGCATCGCGAATCTCCTTGAGATTGGGCGAGATGTCCCGAAAGAAGCGTTCGCCCTGGACCGTCAGCGTCAGGCGGGATCCCTGTCGATCGAACACCGGTAGGCCCAGCCGTTCCTCCAGGGTCCGGATACGCTGCGAGATGGTTGGTTGTGTCGTGCGCTCCTCCTCGGCGGCGGCCGTCATGGAGCCCAGCCGCACCGTGGCCTCGAAGGCGACCAGGGATTGCAGGGAAGGGAGTCTGTGGTTCATCGGGGCGATCGTTGGCCTGCGGAGCGTGGAGGAGGTATCGACAACGCCGTGGAGCGATAGCGTCGTACGCGTCCAAGGATTATCGCCAGGCGAGCGGGGGGAACGCCATAGCGCGCGCCCCCTAGACGATATCCAGCGGCGCCTTGCGCGTCGGCGCCGGGAAGGCGGCCTCGAGCCGGGCCAGGGCGTCATCGTCCAGGGTCACGTCGAGGGCGTCGGCGTTGTCGCGGACGTGGTCGGGCTGCACCGCCTTGGGGATGGCGATCAGATCGCGCGCTCCGTCGAGGGGCCTCACCGCCCAGGCCAGCAGCAACTGGGCCGGGGTCAGGTCGCGCTCGGCGGCCACCGCCTGCACCTCCGGATGGTCGAGCAACCGCCGGCGCAGCCGACCGGCCTGGGCCAGGGGGCAGTAGCCCATCAGCGGCATGCCGTGGTCGCGCTGCCAGGGGCGCAGGGCGTGCTCGATGCCCCGCGAGCCCAGGTGGTAGAGCACCTGGTTGACGGCACAGTCATTCCCTCCGGGCGTGGCCCGCAGGGCGTCCATGTCGTCCACGTCGAAGTTGGAGACGCCGAACCGGCGGATCTTGCCGGCCGCGCGCAGCCGCTCGAAGGCCTCCAGGGTCTCGTCCAGGGGAATGCCCCCGGGCCAGTGCAGCAGGTAGAGGTCGAGGTGGTCGGTGCCGAGCCGCCGCAGGCTCGCCTCGCAGGCGGCGATCGCGGTGTCACGACCGGCATTCCAGGGATATGCCTTGGAGACCAGGAAGGCGTCCTCGCGGCGCCCCGCCAGGGCCTCGCCGACCACTTCCTCGGCGCCGCCATCGCCGTACATCTCGGCGGTGTCGATCAGCCGCAGGCCGCGCTCCAGGCCCTGCTGGAGGGCGCGCACCTCGTCGCCCCGGGGGGCGAGGCCCTCGCCCATGAACCAGGTGCCCTGGCCGATGGCGGGCAGCTCGATGGCGGGTTCATGGCCGGTGGCGGCCAGGGTGACACGGGGTGGGATCGTCATGACGCCTCCTTTCGGTGTTTGTGGAAGTGTTTTCCATATATATTGGGATCAGGCTGGCCGGGATGCAATGCGGTCTTGTGTCCCGGGGAGATCAACCGCATGGTCTATCGTGTAGGAGCAAGGCTTCGACCCACCCAACGATCGAGGAGACGACATGAGCATCAAGAAGAACGGAAGCGCCGTCTGGCAGGGCGGTCTCAAGGATGGCCGGGGCACGGTCTCCACCCAGAGCGGCGTGCTCAGCGACGTGCCTTACAGCTTCGCCAAGCGCTTCGAGGGCGAGGCCGGCTCCAATCCCGAGGAGCTGATCGGGGCCGCCCATGCCAGCTGCTACTCCATGGCGCTGTCCATGATCCTCGGCGAGGCGGGCTTCACCCCCGAGCGCATCGCCACCCAGGCCACGGTCTCCCTGGAGGAAGTCGAGGGCGGCTTCGGCATCACGGCGATTCACCTGGATACCCGGGCCAGCGTGCCCGGCGCCGACGAGGCGGCCTTCCAGGACGCCGCCAACAAGGCCAAGGAGGGGTGCCCGGTCTCCAAGCTGTTCAATGCCGAGATCAGCCTGGACGCCAAGCTGGAGGGCTAAAAAGTGTCTGCGCTCGGCTAGACGGCGTTAAAAATCGGCTCAAAGGACTCATTTACTCTCCGTAAACTCCGTCTTTTGACTCGCGGCCTCCGTGTCGCTCGCTCTGCGAGCAGCGGAACTGCCCAAATCGGCATTCCTTGCCGATTTGTCGCAGATTTTTGCCTTGTGACCCACACGGATGTGGGAAATGCGTGGGCCCGTAGGGAACGGGCCTAGCTCTAGCCTTCGCTCGACGACTTTTTAGATATTGCTTGATATATGTCGCTGTATGACTCGCGAGGCCACCTTCGGGTGGCCTTCGCGCGTTCAGGGACGGCGCCGGGCGGCGTCCACCAGGGCGTGGATCAGGCGCTGCTGGGGACGGTTGAACACCAGCCACTCGGGATGCCACTGCACGCCGATCAGGAAGTCGTGATCGCGGGACTCGATGGCCTGCACCAGGCCGTCCCGGTCTCGGGCGACGATCGCGATGCCCTGGCCGGCCTCCTTCACCGCCTGGTGGTGCAGGCTGTTGATGCGGCACCAGGTGACCCGCAGGATGCGGTTCAACTGGCTGTCGCCGACGATGTCCACGGTCTTGCGGGGCAAGACGGTACGCCGCCTCTTGAGCCCCTCGTGGGTGGTATAGATATCCGGGTCCAGGGTGCCCCCCAGGTGGACGTTGATCAGCTGGGCCCCCCGGCAGATGCCGAGTACCGGCCGGCGCGCGGGGATGAAGCGTTCGAGCAGCTCGAGCTCCAACTGGTCGCGCTCGGGGTCGACCCGCACGTCGAGCTGCATCTCGCCGCCGTAGTGGTGGGCCTCGATGTCATCGCCGCCGCCGATGATCAGGCCATCGAGGGCCGTCGGCCGGGCGCGCGAAGGGGACAGCCGCAGGGGCCGGCCGCCGTGACGCCACACGGCGAACCAGTCGAACCACCAGGCGATCCGGCTCTTGCGATCCGAGGTAGTGATGCCGATCAGCGGACGCGGGTCTCGACTCATGGACGACGGCTCCAGCGACACAGGGCGGTCCACCAGCGGCGCGGAAGCGAAGGGCGGTGAAGGGCGAGGTACTGGGCGCCACGCTCGGCCAGGGTGGCCGGCGAGGTCGCCAGCACCTCCACCTCGAGCCAGCGGTTCCACTCGGTGACGGCCCCCCAGCCGGTCTCCGACAGCTGGGCATTGGGCAGCCGGTAGTGGAAGGTGGGGCGTGGCTTGACCAGGGCGTCGCTCAGCAGTTCGTGGGGGTGCTCCGGGTGCAGGTAGGCGAACAGCGGCAGCAGGTCCAGCTCGCGGTTGCGGGTCGGGTTGTCCTCCAGGTAGTCGTCGATCAGGGTCTCCAGGTCGGGCGTGTAGCCCGGGTCCAGCACCTTGATGGCATAGGCCCGGGGGAAGGGGTTGGCATGGGGCAGCATCTCCCGGGTGATGTCCACCCGGATCTGTTCGCGCAGCCACTTCGCGGTGAGCAGGTAGGCCCGCAGGTAGGCCAGGATGTCCTCGACGGCCAGGCTCGACACCTCGGGATTGAGATGCAGGCCGAAGCCGTACAGCAGGCTGGCGTCAGTGCCCTTGGCGCCATGGTGGCGCAGCGCCTCGAACAGCGCGTCGAGCTCGTCGAGCTCGTCCCAGGGCACCGGCGGGCAGACGATCTCGGTGGGCACCAGGCCGGTGACCACGTCGCCGATCAGTTCCCGGGTTCGCGTGTGGAAGTCCTGGCGCATGCGCTCCCACTCGCTGTCCTGGTAGGCATCGGGATCGATGAGCCGGTTGTCGGGATGGGCATACTGGGTGTCCAGCTCGATGCCGAAGTCGCCCCAGCGGGCGCCCGTCACCTTGAGACGGTGGGCGCTGACCACTTCCAGCCGGCCGCCGAACAGCGACTGCACGAGGCTGGCCGTCTCGCGGGGAGGCATGCCAGCGAACTCGATCTCGACGCCGACCCGGCGGCGGCGGCCATCGGCCTTGCAGGGCACGGGTGGCGGTTGGGGCGTCATGTCGGCATCCTGTGGCACGTTCGTCGGCAGCCTAACACACTGCCGTTGGCGGACAGGATGCGGCAAGATGCCGGCATGCCACACAAGGGAGACCCGACGTTGCCACGCCTGCCCCCCCTACGCGACGCCCTGCGAAGCCTGTTGACCCTGGTGCTTGTGCTGCTGCCCCTGGCGGTGGCGGCCCAGTCCCTGCCGCTGTCCGCCCTGGGGGGCGGTGAAGCCCAGCAGAACCACGACCCCGAGGCCATGCAGGCGTCCCTGGAGCGGATCATCGCCACCCTGGAGGACGAGGGGCGCCGCGGGGAACTGCTCGCCGACCTGAAGGCCCTGCGCCAGGCCAACGACGAGGTAGTGGACCAGGAGGGCATCGCCACGCCCCAGGGCCTGCTGGGGGCGCTGGCCGAGGCCTTCAACGCGATCGGCGAGCAGGCCGAGTCGGGGCGCTCGCCGCTCGACGAGTGGGGACGCCAGCTGCGCCGGGGCTGGTCGGAATTCTCGGCGCTGGTCCTGAGGACCGGCAATGCCGAGCTGCTGCGCTTCGTGATCGAGATGGCCGTGCTGACGGTGATCTGGGGCGGCCTGCTGATCATCCTCATCGCCCTGGGCCGCATGCTGGCCCAGCGGCGGGGATGGCCCCTGGACCTGCCCCGGGAGCCCAAGGGCGGCCTGCTGGCGATCCACTTCCTGCGCCGCCTGCTGCCTTGGGCGCTGGCCTTCGCCCTGGTGCTGGGCATCGCCCAGCTGGTGCCGGAGAGCGCCGGGCGCACCGCGTCCCTGGTGATCGCCTATGTGGCCCTGTGCGGGCGCACCCTGTCGGTGGTGGTGGAGTCGGTGATCTCGGTGTTCACCCGGGGGCACCGCTTCACCGCCGTGCAGATCCTCCAGCATCGCGGCCTGCGGCCGCTGTTCAGCATCGGCGCGCTGATCGCCCTGGGCGATGCCCTCAACTCGTCGCGCCTCAGCGAGCTGATCGGCGGCGACCTGGCCAGCCTGCTCTCGGTGCTGACCAACATCCTGGCGGCGCTGCTCAGCGGACGCTTCATCCTGCGCTTCAAGCGTCCCATCAAGCACCTGATCCGCAACCGCTCCTACCGCTATCGTCGCGAGCGCGGCGGGGCCACCGAGGTGGCCCGAGTGGTCGGTGGCCTGTGGCACGTGCCGGCGCTGCTGCTGGTGTGGGGCTCGCTGCTGGCGATCTTCGTCACCGGCGGCGACGTGGGCGCGGCCCTGGCCCGTTCGATCATCTCCGCCTCGCTGCTGGTGCTGACCCTGGTGGTGACCGGCCTGATCCGCCGCCATGCCGAGCGCCGCTCGAAGCGGCGGCGCCAGAGCGACTACCGTCGGCGCCTGGAGCGCTTCGGCTATGCGCTGTCCCATGTGCTGGCCTGGATCGCCTTCGCCGAGCTGTCGCTGCAGGTCTGGGGTGGCTCGCTGGTCGGCATCGGCCGGCAGGGCGTGGCCAGCGTGCGCATCGGTCAGGCGCTGCTGGGCATCGGCTTCACCGGGTTGCTGGCCTGGCTGGCGTGGATCTTCGCCGACACGGCGATCCAGCGGGCCCTGGTGTCCTCGGCGCGCTCCCGGGGCCGGCGGGTCAACCAGGCCCGGGCCCAGACCATCACGCCGATGATCCGTAACATCATCTTCGCCACCATCGTGATCATCGCCGCCATCGTCGGCCTGGCCAACCTGGGCGTGAACGTCACGCCGCTGCTGGCCGGTGCCGGGGTGATCGGCCTGGCCGTGGGCTTCGGCGCCCAGACCCTGGTCCAGGACCTGATCACCGGCATCTTCATCCTCATCGAGGACTCGCTGGCGGTGGACGACTTCGTCAGGATCAACGGCCACACGGGCACCGTCGAGGGCCTGACCCTGCGCACCGTGCGGCTGCGCGACCTCGACGGCATCGTGCATATCATCACCTTCAGCCGCATCGAGTCGATCCATAACATGTCGCGGCAGTTCGGCATCGCCCTGATGAAGATCCGCATCCCCTTCGACATGCCCATCGACGATGCCACCGAGCTGATGCACGACACCGCCCTGGCGCTGCGTCAGGACCCGATGATGCGTCACCACATCTGGTCGCCGCTGGAGATGCAGGGCATCGACCACTTCGAGGACGGCTGCGCCATCCTGCGCATGCGCTTTCGCACCTCGCCGGAGATGCAGTGGGACGTGGCCCGCGCCTTCAACCTGCTGCTCAAGCAGCGCATGGAGGAGCAGGCCCTGGACCTCGGCGTGCCACGCCTGAGCGTCAGCATGGAAGGCATGGGCGGCGGTCGCCTCGACGGCAGCCGCGAGCGGGGCGAGTCGCGCGATGCCGCGGGCCGCGAGCCGGGCGAGGCCGGGGTCGCCGACCCGGCCGGCGACACCAACGCCCGGCGGGCCTCGCCGGACCCCGGCACCTGACACCCGACCACTGCCCTCCGACTCATGGCCGGGCCCGGCAGCCGCCGGGCCCGGCCGCTTGCCATCCGGACCGCCCGTCCACGACCCCGTTACCGGACCGTTGAGATGACGCCGCTGGCCGGTGCGCGGCAGAGCGAGATGCGACCATGGTCGTAATGAGTAAACGTTTACGGTGTGGTCGTAAACGTTTACCTTTTCGCCATGTCGCCGACATCGGCGGCGTCTCCACCGCCCGCCAGGGCAACGCCAAGAGGAGCCAACCCATGACGATCAAGGTCACGGTCTGGGGCGAGAACGTCCACGAGCAGACCAACGACGTGGTAGCGCGCATCTACCCCGAGGGCATGCACGCCTGCATCGCCGCCGGGCTCAACGAGGACCCCGAGATCGAGGCCCGGTCCGTCACCCTGCAGGACCCCGAGCACGGCCTCACCGAAGCGGTGCTCGACGACACCGACGTGTTGCTGTGGTGGGGCCACGCGGCCCACGGCGACGTCCGCGACGAGATCGTCGACCGTGTCCAGGCCCGGGTGCTGCAGGGCATGGGCCTGCTGGCGCTGCACTCCGCCCACTACGCGAAGATCTTCAAGCGCCTGATGGGCACCACCTGTTCGCTGAAGTGGCGCGAGGCCGGCGAGCGCGAGCGGCTGTGGGTGGTCAATCCCGGCCATCCCATCGTCCAGGGCCTCGGCGACTATCTCGAGCTGCCGCATACCGAGATGTACGGTGAGCCCTTCGCGGTGCCCAACCCCGACGAGGTGATCTTCATCAGTGCCTTCGAGGGCGGCGAGGTGTTCCGCTCCGGCCTCACCTACAAGCGCGGCAACGGCAAGATCTTCTACTTCCGTCCCGGCCACGAGACCTACCCGATCTACTACGACGACCAGGTGCGCCGGGTGCTCAAGAACGGCGTGAAATGGGCGCGTCCCGAGGGCGCACGGTGGATCGACAGCTGCCCCAACGTGCCGCCCGAGCGGGCGCCGAACCCGGTGGAGGTGAAGGGCGAGGGACTGCACAAGCCTGGCGAGGAGGGCTTCAAGTGATGCGACTGGCGATCATCGGCGCCGGCAGCATGGCCGGCGAGCATGCCAAGCACTTCCGGGCCCTCGATGGCGTCGAGGTGGTGGCGGTCTGCGACCTGGACGACGCCAAGGCACGCGCCTTCGCCGAGGCGCACGACATTCCCGAGGCCCATTCCGACCTGACGGCCATGCTGGCCCGCGACGACATCCAGGCGGTGAGCAACGTCACCCCGGACGGCGTGCACAAGGCGACGACGCTTGCCGCCATCGCCGCCGGCAAGCACGTCCTCTGCGAGAAGCCGCTGGCCACCAACGCCGCCGACGCCGAGACGATGGCCGCGGCGGCCCGCGAGGCGGGGGTGATCAACATGGTCAACCTCAGCTATCGCGACGCCCCCGCGATCCAGCTGGCCCGAGAGCTGGTGGCCGAGGGCCGACTGGGGCGGGTGATGCACGTCGACGCCAGCTACCGCCAGAGCTGGCTGGTGAGCGACGCCTGGGGGCGCTGGGACCGGGACAGCCAGTGGCTGTGGCGGCTCTCCGAAGCGCACGGCAGCAAGGGCGTGCTGGGCGACGTGGGGGTGCACATCCTCGATTTCGCCAGCTTCCCGGTGGGCGACATCGCCGCAGTGACCTGCCGGCTCAAGTGCTTCGACAAGGCCCCGGACAACCGCATCGGCGAGTACCGGCTCGACGCCAACGACAGCGCCCTGATGCAGGTGGAGTTCGCCGGCGGCGCGCTGGGCACCGTCCAGGCCACCCGCTGGGCCACCGGCCATCACAACTCGCTGGCGCTCTCGATCCACGGCGATCGCGGCGCGCTGCGCGTCGATCTCGACGCGGCCCGGGACCGGGTGCAGGTGTGCCTCGGCGAGGACGTGCACCCCGCGCGCTGGACCGAGCTCACTGCGCCGCCGACGCCGAGCATCTACCGGCGCTTCATCGACGGCATCGAAAGCGGCGTCAACGACCAGCCCGACTTCGCCCGCGGCGCCGCCCTGCAGCGGGTGCTGGATGCCTGCTTCGACTCCGACGCCCAAGGGCGAAGCCTGGCCCTGACTACCGGGGAGCCGGCGGAGCGCCAGCCCGCCTGAGCCCTGCCTGTCTGTCGGCCTTCCTTCCCGTCCCAGCCATCCCAGGGCCGGCGAGCGGGCCGCGGTCGCAGCGCCCCCTCCTTCGGGCACAATCGGCGGCCGGCAGGGCATGGCGGTCGGCGCAAGGTGTGACACGAATGGAATAAACAATAATCACCGGGCTTGGCCCGGACAGGTCATGAGACGGCATTGAGGTTTCAGGCAATGTCCGGGCCGGATGTACAGGAGACAACGATGCATTCAGCGCAAACCCACAGGCGATGGCGCGATCTTTGGCGGCCACTCGCTCTGGTACCTCTGCTGGTCGCCGCAGGCGTGAGCAGGGCCGAGGCCCAATCGATTGAGGAAACCCTGTATCTGCGGGGCGAAATGAACGGCTGGGGCACCGGCAGCCCGATGACCTACCTCGGCAACGACACCTGGCAGGCCAATATCGACCTGGTCGCCGGCTACTATCGCTTCAAGATCGCGAATGACGGCTGGGACATCAACTATGCGGTCTACCAGGACCAGCCGTATGAGTTCGCCGTCGACGATGCCGTCGCCGTCAAGAACTGGGGCTCCAGTGGCGGCAACGAGAATATCCTGCCGGTCGATACGCTCAGCGGCTTCACGTTCACCTTCCAGGTACGGGACGGCAATCCGGACAACGCCACCCTGCTGATCGAGCAGACCGACCTCAGTGGTCCCGAGCCGACCCCGTTGCCGGAGAACCCGGACGACACCCTCAGCTGGCGCGGCGAAACCGCCGCGATCACGGTCGACGATGCCAATGCCGCCTATCGCAGCTATCGACATTTCACCACCGTCCCGTTGCGCGACAACGCGCCGCCGACCCGCATGGTGGAGTACAGCGAGCTACCCGGCGATATGACGCTGCGTTCCGGCAGCCTGCTGTTCGACGCGCTCTTTGCCCGGGCGCTGGACGAGGCGCGCCTGAACAGCGTCGATGCGATTACCGACGGCAGTTTCAACAATGGCCAGCCGACGGATTGCGACTGCTTCCAGACCGGTGACAAGTGGCATTATGTCTGGACCCGGGATACGGCGTACTCGATGGCGCTGGGGCTGTCGCTGTTCGATCCGACTCGTGCCAAGAATTCGCTGCTGTACAAACTCTCCGAGCGTCGGCAGCACGCGGCGCCCCATCTCGAGGACGGGCCGGAGATCGTGCAGGACACCGGTTCCGGCGGCAGCTGGCCGATCAGCACCGACCGTGTGAGCTGGGCACTGGGCGCCTGGGAAACGCTGAAGTATCTGCAGGGCGATGAGCGAGAAGCGTTCCGCGACCAGGCGTACGAGGCGATCGTCACGACCGTCGAGAACGACCGGCGCGCGATCTTCGACCCCGAGGATGGGCTCTATCGCGGCGAACAGTCGTTCCTGGACTGGCGCGAGCAGACCTATCCGAGCTGGACGGCAACCGACGTGGTCCATATCGGGATGTCCAAGTCGCTTTCGACCAATGTCGCTCACCATACGATCCTGGAAGTCGCGGCCGCCCTGGCGGACGAAAAGGGCAACGAGGATGCCCGTGATCGCTACACCGAATGGGCGGACGCGCTCAAGACCGCGATCAACCAGGAGCTGTGGCTGGACGGCGCCGGGCTGTACAGCACCCTGAAGACGACCACCCTCGATCCGGAGCCGGTCAAGGCGTTCGACCTGCTCGGTGAATCGCTGGCCGTGACCGAGGGGATCGCCAGTCCGGACCAGGCCGCCTCGATCGTCGAGAACTACCCGGTCACCGCAGCGGGCCCGCCCGTCATCTGGCCGCAGTACCCCGACGTTGCGATCTACCATAACCGTGGCATCTGGCCTTTCGTGACGGCCTTCGCGTTGCGCGCCGCCCGGGACGCGCAGAATGACGCGGCGGTGAATCACAACGTCATGTCTCTGGTGCGCCTGGCGGCGCTGAACCTGTCCAATATGGAGAACTACGAGTTTCTGACCGGCAGGCATACCCTGCTGGACGGCGACCTGACCGGTCCGGTCATCAACTCGCAGCGTCAGCTGTGGTCGGTCGCGGGCTATCTGTCGATGGTGCTGGACGGCGTTTTCGGCCTGCAGTCGACCCAGGAGGGCATCCGTTTCAAGCCCTTCTTGACCCGGGAACTGCGCAATACGCTGTTCGCCGACACCGATACCCTGACGCTGACCGATTTCCCGTACAAGGGACGGCATCTCAGCGTCAAGGTGGAATTGCCGGCCGTCGACGACAGCAGCGAAGGCTACTACGCCGTCGACGAGGTCGTACTCAACGGCCACAAGATCTCGGCCGACGACGTCATTTCGGTCAACGACCTGGCGGACGGCGGCAACGAACTGGTTATCCGACTGGCCGACAACGACTTAGCGCAGCCCGGCACGATCAACCTGGTCGAGGTCGAGGATCCGCTGAACCTGACCGATTCGGAGTACGATCGGATCTTTGCGCCGCGCGAACCGGCACTGCTGTCGATCGATGAAACGCGCAGCGGCCGGCTGCAGCTGACGCTCGACGACAACGGCGAGGAAAATGCGCGGTTCAACATCATTCGCAATGGCGAGCTCTATGCCGAGGGGATCAGCGGCACTACCTGGACCGATCCCGACGATGGCATCTGGCAGGCCACCGAGCGGCTGCGTCGCTTCACCCCCCAGGCGGGAACCTTGACGAGTAACGGTGCCGATCCGGTGTTCGAACGGGGGCGCTGGCATTTCGCCGACTGGGGAGCGCCCGACGAACTACTGGAGATACCGGAGTTGGAGGCGCGGGAGACAGGAAAACACTATCTCCAGGTGACCTATGGCAATGCGCTCAACAGCATCAACACCGGCATCACGGCCACGACCAAATGGCTCGAGGTCCGCGATCTGGCCTCCGGTGACCTTGTGGCAGAGGGCGTCGTGACGATGCCGCACCGCAGTAGCTTGGACGACTGGGGTGACTCGAGCCTGTTTGCGGTGTCGCTCGAGGCGGGCCATCGCTACAGCGTGACGATCAGGGATCATTACAACATGTCCTATTTCGAACACTTCGCCATCTACAACGGTGCCGGCGGTAGGGATGGGCCGGTCAACCGGGCGAATATCGCCGAGGTGAAGCTGATGCCGGAATCGACGCTGTATTGCTATGCGGTCGAACTGGCGTCCATGGGCTCGGGCAACAGGTCGCATCATTCGGAGCCACAGTGTTACCTGCCGGACTTCGAGTCCCGGATAGTCGATCTCAGCCATGATGTCGAGGCGCTGTCAGCGGTTGGCACCCTCAATAAAGGCCAAGCCAGTTCGCTACTGAGCGAGCTGGAACGTGCGGAAGTGCAACTGAGTCACGCCAATGACGGCAGTGCAGTCAATATGCTGCACGCCTTCAGCAATGACGTGAGTGACCTCGAGGCAGAGGGAGTGCTGGCGACCGAGGACGCCGACGCGTTCCGGTCGGCGGCCGACGCCTTGGTGCAGTCGCTCCAGTAGCGCCTGCCGACACTGGCATAAAACCCGATGAGCTCAAGATCAACCCGGTGTGCAAGCGCCGGGTTGATCTTTTTCGGTTAACCGGCTCGGAGTGCTACCGCTGATAGAAGAGCACGTTCTCGGCGGTAATCAGATGTATGCTGTCAAACAGTAGAAAAGTAGTCATTCCGCAGGCGAATACCAGCCGGATCGCCCGCCTCGACGGCCGCCAGTCGTGGTTCCTCGGCACTTTGAATCCAGGAATCTCAACGTCACGCCCAGGCAACCACCCAGATGGAGAAGGCCGCCGACGAGCACGAAGACACGGCCCGGGGCCTGCCTCAGGAGGGCGGCGAGCATCTGCCTGGCTGCAGCAGTACAACTGGCATCGGCCACATGCCGGTCTGGATTATCTGTCTCCGGTCAGCCGGCCTGAGCCGTGCCCGTCCGTGTGGCCCGGCATCGCGCGGCCGGCGGGCGGGTAGCAGTCGCACCGCCCCGTCCATTCGGGCACAATCCCGTGGTCGGCAACGGACGGTATCCGGCAGCAGACGGCGGTCGGCGCGAGGCCGGCCGCCCGGGGATGAGGCAGGCGATGAGCAGAGATCCGTCGAAGACGGCCAATATCCGGGAAATCGCGCGGCGGGCGGGCGTCTCCATCGCCTCGGTCAGCCGCGCGCTCAACGGCAAGCCGGGCATCAGCGAGGCGCTGCGCGAGCGCATCCTCGCCATCAGCCGCGACGTCGAGTACCGCCCCAGCGCCGCCGCGCGCCAGTTGATCAGCGGCAAGGCCGCGGTGGTGGGCATCTCGCTGGGGCGCCGCGACTTCGAGCTGCGACCCTACTATATCCTGCTCTATCAGCACCTGACCGTGGCGCTGCACCGCCAGGGCATGGTGCCGATCTTCTTCGCCCATGACCGCACGGCGACCCTGCCCGAGCAGGCCGGCGCCGCTCTCCTGCTCGGCGAGTTCGCCGACGACCCGCGCCCGGCGCTGATGAGCTCCCGGGGCGTGCCCTTCGTGCGCATCGGCCGGGCCGGGGAGGGCTTCTCGGTGGCGCCCGAGGATCGCCACGGCATCTACCTGGCCACCCGCCACCTGATCGAGGGGGGGCGGCGGCGCATCGCCTTCGTCGGCGACGAGCTGGAGAGCCCCCACAGCCAGCACCGCCTGGGCGGCTATCGCCAGGCGCTCGACGAGGCCGGCCTCGAGGCCTCGCTGATCGACATTCCGCCCAACCTGGAGCCGGCGCTGACCGGCTATCGCTGGCTGCGCCGGCGCCTCGCGCAGGACCCGCACGCCTATGACGGCCTGGTCTGCGAGAACGACGAGCTCGCCAGGGGCTGCCTGACGGCCCTGGAGGATCACGGCCTGCGCGTTCCCGGCGAGGTCGCGGTCACCGGCTTCGACGACCTGCCGACCCTGGCCGAGTCCCTGACCACGGTGCGCCAGGACATCGCCGGCATCGCCGCCATGAGCGTCGAGCTGCTGGGCGAGGCGCTGGCGGGCAGGCCGCCGCGCCATGTCTCGATGCCGGTGGAGCTGGTGGTTCGCGAGACCGGCTAGGGAGGCCGCTTCGCCTAGAGGAGGAAGCGACCCAGGGCGATGCCGGCGCCCAAGCGCCGCCAGGCCGTCCAGCGATCACTCCCTGACCCATGGCCAGGTGGGGCCTGCGGCGATCTCGATGGCCCCGGCCGGGTCTAATGAGAATGTGCTAGGTTGGAACATCGGCGGCGAGCGCCGAATCTTGACGGATGAGAGGGAGCCCGACCATGCGACCTTCCTTGAGGACCCTGCTGGCGCCGGTGGTATGGGTGGCCAACAAGCTCGGCACTCGTCGGGAAGTCTCGCGCGACGAGGCGCAGCAGGCCGAGGTGGACCAGGCCTGCGAGACCCTGGCCCTCTACCAGGCCTGGAGCGAGCCCGACTGCATCCAGGTGAGGCGGGAGATCACCCGGCTGGGGCTCGAGATCGAGACCCGGGACGTGCGCCTCGACCCCGAGCACACCCGGGTCCTGAAGGAGGAGGGCGGCAAGCTGGAGGTGCCCTGCCTGTACATCCACGAGCCGCAGGGCGAGGCGCGCTGGCTCTATGGCGCCCAGGCCATCATCGACTACCTCAGGGAGCGCTTCGGCTGACGGGCGCGCGTCTCGACCGGCACGCTTGCCGGCTCACGGATTCCAGCCGCCGCTCCCATAGGGACGCGTCAGCACCTCCAGGAGGTGACCATTGGGATCTTCGAAATAAACGCCTCTGCCGCCGTCACGGTGGTTGATTTCGCCTTCCCTTTTCTGTGCCGGGTCGGCCCAGTAGTCGAGCTTCCTCTCGCGGATACGCTGGAAGATCGCGTCGAAATCCGCCTCGTCCACCAGAAAGGCGTAGTGCTGGGGCGTGACATCTCCGCTCTGCTCCATGTAGTCGAGCTTGGCACCATTATCCGTGACGACCATATCGAACGGCCCCCACCGGCGCGGTGCCGGCAACCCCAGCACCTCCGCGAGGAAAACCGCGGACGCGTGGCTGTCATGAGCCGCCAGGATGGTGTGGTCGAAGTTGATGGCCATGGTCGTTTTCCCCTTGGGTGCGTGGCGCCATCGAGAACGGGCTTCGGCATCGATATGACGAGTATCGGCTTGGCGGTGGGCACCCGCCACCTGGTCAAAGGGGGACGGCGCCGCATCGCCTTCGTCGGCGATCGCCGAGCAGGAGGGACAGCCTGCCGTGTCGTCGGGGCCGAACATGAAGTGATAGTCGAGCAGCTCGAGCCGTGCCGCCAGCCACTCGTCATGGGTCCCGGTCCTGTGCGTGGTCATCGCGCCTCCCTGCCGGGGGGTGGGTCTTGGGTATAGACTACGCATCAGGCTTCGCCCTGGGGAGTGACAAGTGTGGCGGGATTGCGATGGACGCGCTGATCACGGCCGCGTCGCGTGCGCTGGCGACGGGTGATCCCCTCGACGCGCTCAACCGGGTCGCCCTGCGCGACGACGCACCGGCACTGGCACTGCGCGGCATCGCCATGGCACAGCTCGGCGATCTCGGGCGCGCCAAGGCCCTGCTGCGCGCCGCCGCGCGGGCGTTCGGCACCAGAGAACCCGCGGCCCGCGCCCGCTGCGTCGTCGCCGAGGCCGAGATCGCCCTCGTCTCGCGCGACCTGGGCTGGCCGGCGACGGCGCTCGCCGCGGCGCGGGCGACCCTCGAGGCGCATGGCGACCGGGTGAACGCCGCGCATGCGCGTTATCTCGAGGCCCGTCGCCTGCTGCTGATCGGCCGCCTCGGCGAGGCCGAGCATGTCCTCGACGGGCTCGATCCCGCGTCCCTGCGCCCCGCCTCAGGGGCCGCCCGGGAACTGGTGGTCGCCGGGATCGCGATGCGCCAGCTGCGCACCCAGGCGGCGCGTGCGGCGCTCGCCCGGGCCGAACAGGCGGCGTACGCTGCCGCCATCCCCGCACTGATGGCGGAGGTCGAGAGCGTCGCCCGCGCCCTGGAGACGCCGGTGGCGCGCCTGATCGCCCATGGCGAGGTGCGGCCCCTGCGGCTCGAGGCGGTCGAGGCCTTGCTGACCTCGCCGGCGCTCGTGGTGGACGCCTGCCGTCACCTCGTGCGCGATGCACACACGGTCATCCCATTGGACCGCCGCCCGGTGCTGTTTACCCTCGTCCGCCTGCTGGGCGAGGCCTGGCCCGACGGCGTGCCACGAGGCACCCTCGTCGCGCTGGCCTTCCGGGGGAAGCGGGCCGATGACTCCTATCGCGCTCGCTTGCGGGTCGAGATCGGCCGGCTGCGCCACGCGCTCGAGCCGCTGGCCGGCGTGACCGCGACGCCCCGCGGGTACGCGCTGGCGCCTTCCGGCAGCCGCGAGGTCGTGGTGCTGGCGCCGCCCGTCGAGGAGGCGCATGCGTCCCTGCTGGCCCTGCTCGCCGACGGCGAGGCCTGGTCGAGCTCGGCCCTGGCGCTGGCGCTCGGCATCAGCCAGCGCAGCGTGCAGCGGGGGCTCGACTCGCTGGCCACCGCCGGCAAGGTGCAGGGCTTCGGTCGCGGGCGGGCGCGGCGCTGGATCACCTCGCCCGTGCCGGGATTCCCGACAACCTTGTTACTCCCCGCGCCCCTGCCGAGTGGCTAGGCTGGATGCGTGAAGCCACCTCATCGGGAGAACATCATGAAGCGATCAACGGCGGACATCCTGGCGGAATACGGCCCTTTCCCGGATATCGAGGGGGTACATGGGGTCAGTCATGACGGGCGGCAGGTCTGGTTCGCCAGCGACGGCCGGCTCACGGCCCTCGACCCGGAAAGCGGGAAGATCCGGCGCTCGCTCGACGTCGCCGCCGATGCCGGCACGGCCTTCGACGGCCGGCACCTGTTTCAGATGGCCGGGGAACACATCCAGAAGATCGATCCGGATTCCGGCCGGGTGCTGGCCCGGATTCCGGCGCCACCGGGCGGCGGCAACTCGGGACTCGCCTGGGCCGAGGGGGCGCTGTGGGTGGGGCAGTATCGGGACTGCCGGATCCAGAAGGTCGATCCCGAGACGGGCGAGATCCTGCGCACCCTCGAGTCCGAGCGCTTCGTCACCGGGGTCACCTGGGTCGACGGCGAGCTGTGGCACGGCACCTGGCAGGACGACCAGAGCGATCTGCGGCGGCTCGACCCACGCACCGGCGAGCTCCTGGAGCGGATCGAGATGCCGTCGGGCGTGGGCGTCTCGGGGCTCGAGTCCGACGGTGGCGAGCGCTTCTTCTGCGGCGGCGGCAACAGCGGAACGGTGAGAGCCGTGCGTCGCCCCGGTCACGGCACCGCGATCGATTGAGGCCGGCTCTCGGGGCCGGCGTCGATCATCCATCTGGTGAGTCACCCCGCTGGTGGCCCGATGAGCGCTCGGGCGTCGTGCACCCCGCCGCCCGCGCCAGCAGCAGGGCCCGCTCGCGTGCGTTGCGGGTGAGTGCCGCGGCGCGTTCGAACTCGTCGCGCGCCTCGGGGATCCGGTCGAGCCGGACGAGCAGGTCGCCGCGCACGCTGGGCAGCAGGTGGTAGTGCGACAGGGCGGGTTCCGCGAGCAGGGCATCGACCAGCTCCAGTCCCGCCGCCGGCCCATAGGCCATGCCGACGGCGACGGCGCGGTTCAGCGCCACGACCGGCGAGGGGGCGATCGCGGCAAGGGCGTCGTAGAGCGCGGCGATGCGCGACCAGTCGGTCTCCTCGGCGCTCGCGGCCCGGGCATGGCAGGCGGCGATCGCGGCCTGCAGGGCATAGGGGCCGAAGGCGCCGGGCAGCGCCGCGGCGCGTTCGAGCGCGGCCAGCCCGCGTCGGATCAGCAGTCGGTCCCAGCGGCCGCGGTCCTGGTCGGGCAGCAGGATGGGGTTGCCGTCTGCGTCCACCCGCGCGGGCAGGCGCGAGGCCTGGATCTCCATCAGCGCCGTCAGGCCCTGGACCTCGGCCTCCTCCGGCAGGAGCCCGGCCAGCACGCGGCCCAGGCGCAACGCCTCGTCGCACAGGGCCGGTCGCATCCAGTCGTCGCCGGCGGTGGCGGCATAGCCCTCGTTGAAGATCAGGTAGATGACCTCGAGCACCGAGGCGAGACGCGGCGCGAGTTCGGCGCCATGCGGTACCTCGAAGGGCACCTGCGCCTCGGCCAGGGTGCGCTTGGCGCGCACGATGCGCTGGGCGATGGTCGGCGTGGCCTTGAGGTAGGCGCGGGCGATCTCGTCCGTGGTCAGTCCGCCGACCACCTTGAGGGTCAGGGCGGCCCGCGCGTCGGGCGACAGGATCGGGTGGCAGGCGGTGAAGATCAGCCGTAGCAGGTCGTCATCGATGTCGGCGTCGAGCGCGGCATCGAGGCGCTCGGTGAAGGCCGCCTCGGCCAGGGCGTGGCGGATCTCCAGCTCCCGGGCCAGCTCGCGATGCTTGGGGGCGGCCATGGTCTGGTGGCGCAGCTGATCGAGAGCAC
This sequence comes from Halomonas stenophila, assembly GCF_014192275.1. Taxonomy (GTDB): domain Bacteria; phylum Pseudomonadota; class Gammaproteobacteria; order Pseudomonadales; family Halomonadaceae; genus Halomonas; species Halomonas stenophila. The sequence goes on from NZ_JACHXR010000001.1 coordinate 20,578, forward strand.
GGCGCCTGGCCGCGGTCATCAGCCAGGCGCCGGGATTGTCGGGAAGACCCGTACCGGGCCAGGTCTCCAGTGCGGCGACCAGGGCGTCCTGGGCGCAGTCCTCGGCCTGGCCCAAGTCGCGGGTCAGGCGCGCGACACCGGCGACGACCCTGGCCGCCTCGATGCGCCAGATCGCCTCGATGGTCTCGCCAAGCTTTCGGTCCGTCACGATGTGTTCCCGGGTGCTCCCGTCATGTGCACGAGCTCCCAGATGTGGCCGTCGAGATCCTGGAAACCGTGCTCGTACATGAAGCCGTGATCCCGGGGCTCACGGTAGCTCGCGCCGTCGGCGGCGAGGGCCTCGCGGACCATGGCGTCGACCGCCTCGCGGCTGTCGAGCGCGATGGCGACCAGCACCTCGGTGGCGGCACGCGCATCGCTCACCGGCAGCGGCGTGAACTCCGCGAACCTCTCGCGGGTGAGCAGCATCGCGAAGATATGGTCGCCGATGATCATGCAGGTCGCCGTGTCGTCGGTGAACTCGGGGTCGAAGGTGAAGCCGAGCCGGGTGAAGAAGGCGATCGACGCCTCGAGATCGGCGACCGGCAGGTTGACGAAGATCTGTCGGGTCATGATCGTCTCCTCAGGATCCCGGACAGGCGGTCCTGGCGGCGGCCTCGATGTAGAAGTCCATCGCCGCATTGGCGTCGCGGCAGACGAGATGCGGGGTGAGGCTGTGCATCCCCTCGGGGATCGGTGGGGCCGTGGTGTTCATAGGCGTCTCCTGGGAGCCGATAGGTTGCGATGAGGACGGCCCGCATGCCGCGGGCTCGATGGATCGACGAACGGCGGGCCGGCGGATCGACACTCGCCGAGGCTCAGTCAACCCACGTAGCAGGGGGCGCATTCGCGCACCTCGACCGTGGCGAAACGCGCGGCCGGGCACTGGCCGGCGATCGCCATGGCCTCCTCCCGATCGGCGCAGTCGATCAGGAAGAAGCCGCCGACCATCTCCTTGGATTCGGCGAAGGGGCCATCCCGCAGCGCCGGCTTGCCGTCGCGTTGCCGGAGCCGCACGCCGTGCTTGTCCGGGCGCAGCGAGCGGCTGGCCAGCAATTTCCCGCGGGCGGCGAGGTCGTCGCCGAAGCGGGTCATCTCGTCATACAGCGCACGTCCCTCGTCCTCGCCGCGCGATTCGCGATCCCCGCGCGCCTCGACGATCAACAGCAGGTAGTCCATGGCTTCCTCCACAGCAAGGTCAGCATAACGAATACTGGTCAAGCGGGTTGTCGATGACGTCAGGTCAGGACGCGCCACCGACCCCCAGGGTCTTGAAGCGATCGATCACCTCGGACTCGCCGAAGTCCTCCAGCTCGAACAGGCGGCGGACCTCGATCTCCGTCTCGCCGCCGTCGATCGCCGGGTTCGGAAAGCGTCGCACCCATTCGGCCGCCTCCTCGCGATTCTTGACCTGGATGAGGGTATAGCCGGCGATCAGCTGCCTGGATTCGGTGAACGGGCCGTCGACCACGCTGCGTTCGTCGCCGGCATACTGGATCCGCCATCCGCTCGAACTGGGTGCCAGGCCGGAGCCGTCGAGCAGCACCCCGGCCCTGGCCAGCTCTTCGTGGTAGGCGGCCATGCGGGCGAGCAGCGCCTCGCTCGGCATGACGCCGGCCTCGGACTCCTGGGTGGCCTTGACGATGATCATGTAGCGCATGGCATTCTCCTCGAATCGGCCGGCCGTTCAGCGATCGACCAGGACCTCGAACCCGCCATAGATCAGGCGCTTGCCGTCGAAGGGCATGGGGTTCGACTCGGGTTGCAGGCGGGGGTCGGCCATGACCGTCTCCATGCCCTGATTCCGGACATCACGGGAGGGCCACAGGATCCACGAGAAGATGACGGTCTCGTTCGGCTCACGCTTCACCGCCATCGGGAAGGACGTGACCTCGCCGTCGGGCACGTCGTCTCCCCAGCACTCGATTACCTGCAGGGCGCCATGCTCCTTGAACACCTCGGCCGCCTTGTCGGCGTGCTGCCTGAATGCCTCCTTGTTTGCGGTGGGGACTGCGGCAACGAATCCATCGACGTAAGTCATCATGGGTCTCCTTCAACGGCTGGGGGAAACGACAGCAACGTGCGTGCCCTTGCGCACCACCGCTGTCGCGGTGAACCATCCTCGAGCAGGTCCGGTGGCGGGGTGCACGTCCCTGCGTATCCCTACGACGGTTGACGCCGCCAGGAATCGACCGGTGCGTTGCTCAACGTGGAGACCGGCCCGCCGTCGAGCGCGGTGAAGACATGACAGCCGGCTGAGGCAAACGTCGGGCCGGACCATGGCAGTCGCCTCGACTCGACTATACTGATTGCCCGCTTGACGCTGGCGGAAGTACGGCATATCGGCGGCGTCTCCCTCGCAGGCCATCGCCGGTGGACGGGCGCCCCCTCGGCTGTGCCGGTCATCGACGACCGACGCGGGTGTCGAATCCGGGACTTGCCGTTCGACATGGTGACAGGGGCATGGTGGCCTCGGCGGTGGTTCACGGCGGGCCGCTGCGTTGAGCCACCGAGATGGCGCCATGCTGCCGTTCCGGTCCTGACGGGGCTCGGTTGGGTCGCGTCGAGGCGTCCATCGGAAGAGGCCTTCATGCTGAAGAAACTGCTCCTCGCCGCCCTCGGCGTGGCCATCCTGGTCGGCGCCCTCGTCTATGCCAAGCTCGACCAGTTCTCGACGATGGGCGAGGCCGCCGAGAACATGGTGCCGCCGCCCGAGACCGTCACCGCCATGACCGTGGTCGAGGCACAGTGGGAACAGTCGCTTCCCGCGACGGCCACGGTCTCGGCGGTGCAGGGGGTGACCGTCGGCGCGGAGATCGGGGGACGGGTGACGCGCATCGGCTTCGAATCCGGGGAGACGGTGACGGCCGGCGAGGTGCTGCTGCAAATGGATACGGCCAGCGAAGAGGCGCAACTCGCTTCGGCCGAGGCGACCGCCGCCCTGGCCAGGGCGGATTTCGCGCGGGCACGCGAGCTGGCCAGGAACAACATGGTCTCTCGAGAGGCGGCCGATGCCGCCGAGGCCAGGCTCAAGGAGAGTGCCGCCCAGGTCGACAACATGCACGCTCTGATCGCCAAGAAGACGGTCCGCGCGCCGTTTTCCGGCCGCCTGGGACTGCGTCGGGTCAATCTCGGTCAGGTCCTGAGCGAAGGCGATGCCATCGTATCGCTGCAGACGCTGGATCCGATCCATGTCGATTTCTCGATCCCGCAGCAACAGATCCGGCGACTGACACCGGGCATGCGCGTGCGGGTGACCACCGATGCCGCCCCCGGCGAGACGCTGGCCGGTGAGATCATCGCGATCGATCCCGAGATCGATCCGGCGACGCGCAGCGTGCGGGTCCGGGCGCGGGTCGCCAATCCCGACGAGGCGTTGTATGCGGGCATGTTCGCCCAGGTCGAGGTGCTGCTGCCGGACACGCAGTCGGTGCTGCCGATCGTGCAGACCGCCGTGCTCTACGCGCCCTACGGCGATTCGGTGTTCGTGGTCGAGCGCATCGAGAACGCGCAATCCGGCGAGACCGAGCGGGTGCTGCGCCAGCGGTTCGTCCGCCTCGGGCGGGCGCGCGGCGATTTCGTCGACGTCGTCGAAGGCCTCGCGGCCGGCGAGACCGTGGTGACCAGCGGGGTGTTCAAGCTGCGCACCGGCATGAGCGTGGTCATCGACAACCTGCTGGCGCCCCGGGCCGAGCTCGAACCGCATCCGGCCGAGTCCTGAAGCATGGAGCCATGAACGCCTTCACCGATATCTTCATCCGGCGCCCGGTGCTCGGCATCGTCGTCAACCTGATCATCGTGATCGCCGGACTGAATGCCTGGCATTCGCTGAGCGTACGCCAGTATCCGCTCAGCGAGAACGCCTCGGTGCAGATCACGACCGCCTACGTCGGCGCCAGCGCGGAGCTGGTGCGCGGCTTCATCACCACGCCCCTCGAGCGCGCCATCGGTGCGGCGGAAGGCATCGACTATGTCGAGTCGAAGAGCCTGCAGGGCATCTCGATCATCACCGCGCGGCTCAAGCTCGACTACGACTCGACCAAGGCGCTGGCCGATATCTCGTCCAAGGTCGACCAGGTGCGCAACGAGCTGCCCGCGGAGGCGGAGGTGCCGGCGATCAGCGTGCAATCGGCCGACTCGGAGTTCGCCGCCGCCTATCTGAGCTTCTCGTCCGACATCCTGACGCCGGAGCAGATCACCGATTACCTGACCCGGGTCGTGCAACCGCGACTGTCCGCGGTCACCGGCGTGCAGCGCATCGAGATCTTCGGCGCACGCACCTTCGCCATGCGCATCTGGCTCAAGCCCGAGCGCATGGCGGCGCTGCATATCAGCCCCTCGCAGGTACGCGAGGCACTGGCCGCCAACAACTACCTGGCGGCGATCGGCAGCACCAAGGGCGCGCTGGTCCAGACCCGGCTCGCGGCGAACACCGATCTCCAAAGCGTCGAGGACTTTCGTCGCCTGGTCATCTACCGGCAGGGCGACACCATCGTGCGCCTGCAGGACATCGCGGACGTCGAACTGGGTGCCGAAGACTACGACACTTTGGTGCGCTATTCGGGGCAGACGGCGGTCTTCGCCGGGGTGTTCCCGCAGCCCAATGCCAACATCGTCGAGGTGATCGACGGCGTGCGCGTCGAGCTCGACCGGCTGCGGCGCGACCTGCCGGCCGGCCTCGAGGCCAGCATCGGCTATGACGCCTCCGAATACGTCGACAACGCCATCCGCGAGGTGACGGGCACGCTCATCGACACCCTGTTGATCGTGATCGCGGTGATCTTCCTGTTCCTCGGTTCGGTGCGCTCGGTGCTGGTGCCGGTGATGGCGATCCCGGTCTCGCTGATTGGCGGCATCTTCCTGATGCAGGTGTTCGGCTTCACGCTGAACCTGCTGACGCTGCTGGCCATCGTGCTCTCGGTCGGGCTGGTGGTCGATGACGCCATCGTCGTGGTCGAGAACGTCGAGCGGCATCTGCGCGAGGGCCGCACGCCGCGCGAGGCCGCTCTGCTCGGGGCGCGTGAGCTCATCGCCCCGATCGTCGCCATGACCGTCACCCTGGTCGCGGTGTATATCCCGATCGGCCTGCAGGGCGGCCTGACCGGCGCGCTGTTCCGCGAGTTCGCCTTCACCCTCGCCGGGGCGGTGGCGATCTCCGGCGTGGTCGCCTTGACGCTCTCGCCGACCATGTCGGCGTCGCTGCTGCGCAGCGCCCAGGACGAAGAGCGCGGCCTGACCGGTTGGCTCAACCATCGTTTCGACCGCCTGCGCGAGGCCTATGGCCGCGGGCTCGGCATGACCCTCGGGGCGCGACCCGCGGTCTATCTGGTGTGGGGCGTGCTGAGCCTGTGCACCATCCCGATGTTCCTGTTCTCGCCCAAGGAGCTGGCACCGACCGAGGACCAGAGCGTGCTGTTCGGCATCATCAACATCGCCGCCAACGCGACCACCGACCAGAATGCCGTCTACGCCCAGGCGGCCGAACAGGTCATGCTGGAGGTGCCGGAGGCCGAACTGACCTTCCAGCTGCTGTTTCCGCCCTCGGTGGGCGCGACGCTGGGCGCCGACGGCTTCAGTGGCGTGGTGGTGAAGCCCTGGGGCGAGCGCACCCGGACGGTGACCCGCATCCTGCCGGAGGTCCAGGCGGAGGTGTCGAGGATACCGGGTATCCAGATGTTCATGACCACGCCGCCGGCGCTGCCGGGCGGCAGCAACTTCCCGGTCGAGTTCCTCATCACCTCGACCGCCGATGCCGAGCGCCTGTTCGAGTTCGCCCAGGCGTTGCGGGACCGGGCGCTCGAGAGCGGCCTGTTCGCCTTCCCTCCCGACATCGACATGAAGCTCGATCAACCGCAGGCGACGGTGGTGTTCGATCGTGACAAGGTGGCGGCGCTGGGGCTGAGCCTAGCCCAGGTCGGTGCCGATCTCGGCGTGGCCACCGGCGGTGACTTCGTCAACCGCTTCAACATGGGCGGTCGCAGCTACAAGGTGATACCGCTCGTCCAGCGGGTCGATCGGCTCAACAGCGAGCAGCTTCGCGACATCCATGTCGCCGGTCCCGATGGCCAGATGATCCCGCTGTCGGCGATCGCCCACCTCGAGCACTCGGTCGTGGCACGCTCGCTCAACCGGTTCCAGCAGCTCAACGCCGTCAAGCTCTCGGGGGTGAGCACGCGCACCCTGGACGAGGCCCTCGGCTTCCTCGAAGACACCGCCCGCGAGATCCTGCCGCCCGGTTATTCCTTCGATTACACCGGCGAGTCGCGACAGTTGCGCACCGAGGGCAACAGGTTCCTGCCGGCCTTCTCGCTGGCCGTGGTGATGATCTTCCTGGTGCTGGCGGTGCAGTTCAATTCGTTCCGCGACCCCTTGGTGATCCTCGCCGGCTCGGTGCCGCTGGCGATGTTCGGCGCGCTGATCTTCACCGTGCTGAAGATGCCCGATCCCAACATGGCGTACTGGACCAACGGCTGGACCACGACCATGAACATCTATGCCCAGGTCGGCATGGTCACCCTGGTCGGGCTGATCGCCAAGAACGGCATCCTCATCGTCGAGTTCGCCAACAAGCGGCAGCAACAGGGCGCGAGCAAGCTCGACGCCGTCCACGAGGCGGCGATGATCCGCCTGCGGCCCGTGCTGATGACCAGCGTGGCGACCATCGCCGGCCATTTCCCGCTGGTGCTGGTGACGGGGGCCGGCGCCGCGGCACGCAACTCGATCGGCCTGGTGCTCGTCGGGGGCATGGCGATCGGCACGCTGTTCACCCTGTTCGTGGTGCCGTCGCTGTATGTGCTGATGGCCAGGGACAAGCAGGCGGCAGGCGGTATCGCCGGCGGGGAAGGCGCATACCGATCATGATCGGCATGCGCGTCTGACCCCGCACTTCCGGCCCGGATAGTTCGGGTGCTTCGTCACGGCATGGAGATTCGACGATCCAGCATGCGCCCCCTGCGCCAGCCAAGTCGGCAGCCGACGCCGCCATGCCACGGCGCTGGCGATGGCGTCGATGCGGGCCTGGTCGAAAGTGGCCGAGGCCGGAGGCGGTATATGTGACGGGGTAATCGGCGGACAGCCCCCCGTCACCCAGTTACCGGCCCCCCTTCGCCGTCGTCGCGGTCCCCCTGTACGGGACCGCCAGAGGACGGCGACGAACGTCGCCTTACAGCGTCTCGTCCAGCAGCATGGCCAGCCGCTTGTGATGCAGGGCGTCGGCGGCCGCGTCGTAGGAGGGGGCGTCCTTGGCCGTGAAGCCGTGGGCGGCGCCCTGGTAGAGCTCGGTGGTGAAGTGCACGCCGGCGTCGGCCAGCGCCTCGTCCAGGCGGGCGATCTGCTCGGGGGGCAGCAGCTCGTCCTTGTCGGCGTGGCCGAGATAGACGCGCCCCTCGATGGTGCCGACCACATGCACGGGGCTTGCCGGGTCGTCGGCCTCCGCCAGCCGGGCCGAGTGAAACCCGGCCGCGGCGGCCACCCGGCCGGGGTGTTCGGCCGCCATGCGCAGCGCGAAGGCCCCGGTCAGGCAGTAGCCGACCACGCCCACCCTGCCGTCCGCGAACTCGGCCTCGCTATCGATGCCGTCGAGGAGGGCGGTGAAGTCGCGGGATTGCGCCTCGGGTGTCAGGTGGGCGGCATACTCGAGCAGGGTGGGCCGCACGTCCGGATCGCGGAAGGACTTGCCCTCCGGCACGACGGCACCGGTTGCATCGCGGTAGTAGACGTTGGGCATCAGGACGGCGTAGCCGTGGTCCGCGACCCGCTGGGCCTTCTCGTGATAGCAGGGGCGCAGGCCGCCGATATCGGTGAACAGCACCACGGCCGGCAGCGGGCCGCCGGCGTCGTCGGGCGTGAAGACATGGGCGTCGATGGTGCCGTCGGCGGCGGGGATGTCGATAGCGCGAGACATGAAGGGGCTCCGGGGTGTCGATGGCGGATATCGTCAGGGACAAAGGTAACCAGAGACGAATCTAACCGGAGACGGGCCCGCTGGCGAGGTCGTTACTGCCCGGCCCCGATGGTCAGTCGCAGGGCCTGCAGGCCGTCGAGCTCGAGGCGCACCTCCTCCGAGAAGAGCGGATGGCCATGCAGGCGCAGGTCGACGGTGGCCGAGGCGCCCTGGTAGTTGACGTCGGCGGAGATCGTCGCCTCCGTGCCCAGGGGGGCCAGCGGGCCGTAGTCGACGCCCTCCACCTCCAGGGCGGTCAGGCCGACGTCGGCGAGCGCCTGCTCGACGTCGTCCTTGACGGTCATGCCATAGCTGACATAGAGCCCGCCATAGGCCAGGCCGACGATCACGATGAGGGACAAGAGGCGGCCCACGGCGGTCTCCTTGGTGAGGGCATGAGGAATCGTGGCGGCGTTTATACCACAGAACGGCGGGCGCGGGGCCCCCAGCCGCCCTCGCGGATCGCGAGGCAGCCCGCCACGTCGAGGTTGTAGAGATACAGCCAGGCCGGCCCGAAGGCGGTGGGGTGCACGACCCGGTCGTAGGTGCCGCTCGCCGGGTGGCGGACCCGGTAGTCCTCCAGCCGGTCGAGGTCGGCGAGCAGCGCCGCATCGACGCGAAACACCTCGATCTCGACGCCCCGCGAGGGCTCGAGCCGAGCGCCGGGGTAGGGGCCCAGGTCGTAGAGGGTGGCGTCAGTGAGCCGATCCGTGCCCACGAAGTCGGCACCCTCCAGCCAGTGGTGATTGCGCAGGCCGCGCTTCAGGGTGCCATAGACGGCGACCAGGGGCGTGCGCTCGATGGCGATGGCGGGGCTAGGCATGGGGGCTGTCCTCTCCGCGAGTGGGCGGACGCCAGTTTAACAAAGCTCGCCGTTCGGGGCTGATCCGGCGACAGCTCTACGAGGAGGCGCTGTGAACCCATCCCTGGGCGCTACCGACGCCCTGCGGCGCTCTCGCATCCTGCTCCGCTTGCAGGGCCGGTGCTGGCCATCCATGGCCAGCCCGTTCGGAGCAATGCTCCTCACCCATGGCGTAGGACCTCCTCTACAACCTGTCCCCGGCGCCCCTCACTCGTTCAGGGGGAGCGCCGAGGGCTCAGTCCATCGCCGAGTCGCGGCCCAGGTTCTCGGGGCCGAAGGAGTCCGGCAGCAGCTCGTCCATGGTGTAGCGGCGGAGCAGCCGGCCCTCGGCGTCGACCACGCGGATCCGCGTCTCGGGGGTGGCGAACTCGCGGAGGCGCTGGCGGCAGTCGCCGCAGGGCGTGCACAGGTGCTGGCCCGGCCCGATCACGTAGACCTCGCGCAGCTCGCGCTCGCCGGCGCTGGCCATGGCAGCGATGGCCGAGGCCTCGGCGCAGAGTCCCTTGTAGTGGGCCACCTCGACGTTGGCGCCGGCATAGCGGGTGCCGCTCTCGCTGACCACCAGGGCGCCCACCGGGTGGTGGGAATAGGGCGCATAGGCGCGGTCGCGCACTTGGATCAGCGCCTCGACGATGCTCGCCTCGATCTCGCCGCTCATGCGCCTGCCTCCCCGGCCGCATCGTCACGCAGCACGCCGTCCAGGGCGATGGTCACCATCTCGTCGAAGGTGGTGGCGCGCGCCTCGCTGGACAGGGAGTCGCCGTTGACGATGTGGTCGGAGACCGTGCAGATCGTCATGGCCCGGGCGCCGAACTCCGCGGCCACCCCAAAGAGGCCGGCGGCCTCCATCTCCACGCCGACGATGCCGTAGCGGCGCAGGGTCTCGATCAGCGCGGTGTCCGGGTTGTAGAACAGGTCCGCCGAGAAGAGGTTGCCGACCTTCACCGGCACGCCCTGGGCCGCGGCGGCATCCACCGCATGGCGGGTCAGGTCGAAGTCGGCGATGGCGGCGAAGTCGTGGCCGAGGAAGCGGGTGCGGTTGACGCCGGAATCGGTGCTCGCGCCCATGCCGATCACCACGTCGCGCACCGCCACGTCGTCGCGGACCGCCCCGCAGGAGCCGACCCGGATCAGACGCTTGACGTCGTAGTCGGTGATCAGCTCCTTGGCGTAGATCGACACCGAGGGGATGCCCATGCCGTGGCCCATCACCGAGATCTCGCGGCCCTGGTAGGTGCCGGTGTAGCCGGACATGTTGCGCACGCTGTTTACCTGGCGAACGTCGCTGAGGAACGTCTCGGCGATGTGCTGGGCGCGCAGCGGGTCGCCGGGCATCAGCACGGTATCGGCGAAGTCGCCGCGTTTGGCCTCAATATGGGGGGTAGCCATCAATGCTCTCCTTGGCGGGGGGGATCGGGGAGGAAGCTCTCGCCGTCGTCCATAGGCGGCAGGCCGAAGTGCTCGGCCAGGCTCTGGCCGATGTCGGCGAAGCTTTCGCGTGCGCCGAGCGAGCCGGCGGCGAGGCCGGCGCCCACGGCCAGCACCGGCACGTGCTCGCGGGTGTGGTCGCTGCCGGTCCAGGTCGGGTCGCAGCCGTGGTCGGCGGTGAGCACCAGCAGGTCGTCGGGTGCCAGGCGCTCGAGCAGCTCGGGGAGCCGGGCGTCGAGGGCCTCCAGGGCGGCGGCATAGCCGGCCACGTCGCGACGGTGGCCGTAGACCATGTCGAAGTCGACGAAGTTGGTCATGACCAGGGTGCGGTCCCCGGCCGCCTCGAGCGCCGCCAGGGTGGCGTCGAACAGGGCGTCGTGACCGTTGGCCTTGATCGTCTCGCTGATGCCGCAGTGGGCGTAGATGTCGGCGATCTTGCCGATCGCCACCACCTGGCCGCCATCGTCGTGCAGGCGCTGGAGCACCGTGGGGGCGGGCGGCTCGACGCTGTAGTCGCTGCGCGCGGCGGTGCGGGTGAAGCTCGCGGCGTCGTCGCCGGTGAAGGGGCGGGCGATCACCCGGCCGATGTTGTAGGGCTCGAGCAGGCGCCGGGCGATCTCGCAGACCTCGTAGAGCCGCGCCAGGCCGAAGGTCTCCTCGTGGGCGGCGATCTGGAACACCGAATCCGCCGAGGTGTAGACGATGGGCTTGCCGGTGCGCACGTGCTCCTCGCCGAGGCGGGCGATGATCTCGGTGCCGGAGGCGTGACAGTCGCCCAGCACGCCGGGTAGCTCGGCCTCGCGGATCAGTGCCTCGAGCAGCGCCCGGGGGAAGCTGTGCGTCTTCGCGGTGAAGTAGCCCCACTCGAAGCGCACCGGGACCCCGGCGAGTTCCCAGTGGCCGGAGGGGGTGTCCTTGCCCGAGGAGAGTTCGCGGGCATGGCCGTAGGCCCCGTCGACCGCCGTCGGCGGCGTGACCCCCTCGGCCCAGTCGCCGGTGCACTCGCGGTGGGCATGGAAGAGCCCCAGCCGGCCCAGGTGGGGCAGGTGCAGCGGGCCCTGGCGGGCCTCTCCGTCTGCTTGGCCCCGGGCGCAGGCCGCGGCGATATGGCCCAGGGTATCGGCCCCGGCATCGCCGAAGGCCGGGGCATCCGGGGTGGCACCGATGCCGAAGGAGTCGAGGACGAGCACGAGGGCGCGGGTCATGAGGCCTCCCGACGAATGACGTCTCGTATCAGTGTAGGGGGCTCGGCGGGGGGCTCGCCGATCTCGATGGCCTCGCGCAGGCGGTGCTCGGCGCGCTGGGCATCGTGCTCGCTTCGGGCATGGATCATCGCCAGGGGCTGGCCGGCCGAGACCCGCTCGCCCAGCGCGGCGATATCGGCCAGGCCCACCGCCGGGTCGATGGCGTCCCCCGGCGCGCGGCGGCCGCCGCCCAGCTCCACCACCGACAGGCCCAGCGCCCGGGTGTCCATCCGCCGCAGGTAGCCGGCGCGTTCGGCGCGAACCTCGCGCAGTACCGGCGCGGCGGGTAGGTGGCGATCGGCGGCCTCGAGCAGGTCGGCCGGCCCGCCGAGGCCGGCCACCATGCGCGCGAAGCGCTCGGCGGCCGCGCCCGAGGCCAGGCGCGCGTCGAGCTTGGCCAGGGCGGCCTCGCGGTCCGGGGCCAGGCCGCCGGCCAGCAGCATCTCCGCGGCCAGGGCCCGGGTCACCTCCAGCAGGCGGCCGTCGCGGCGCTCGCCGCTGAGCACCGCCAACGCCTCGCGGACCTCGAGGGCATTGCCGGCGCAGGGCGCCAGCGGCTGGCTCATGTCGGTGAGCAGTGCGGTGGTCGGCGTGCCGGCCTGGCTGGCCACCTCGGCGATGGTGGTGGCCAGCTCTCTGGAAGCGTCTTCGGTGGGCATAAAGGCTCCGCTGCCGACCTTGACGTCCATCACCAGGGCATCGAGGCCGCAGGCGAGCTTCTTGCCGAGGATCGAGGCGACGATCAGCGGTAGCGATTCCACGGTGGCGGTGATGTCGCGCACCGCGTAGAGGCGCTTGTCGGCCGGGGCCAGCTCGCCGGTCTGGCCGATGATCGCCACGCCGACGTCCCTGACCAGGCGCCGGAAGGTGGCGGTATCGGGGCTGACCGAGTAGCCGGGGATCGACTCGAGCTTGTCCAGGGTGCCGCCGGTGTGGCCCAGGCCGCGGCCGGAGATCATCGGCACATGGCCACCGCAGGCGGCCACCCAGGGGCCGAGCACCAGCGAGACGAGATCGCCCACGCCGCCGGTGGAATGCTTGTCGAGCACCGGGCCGGGCAGGTCGAGCCCGGCCCAGTCCAGCACCTCGCCGGAGTCGCGGACGGCCTCGGTCAGCGCCACGGTCTCGGCGGCGTCCATGCCCTGAAGATAGATGGCCATGGCCAGCGCGCCGACCTGGGCGTCGCCGAGGCCGCCGTCACTGATGCCGGCGACCAGCTCGCGGATTGCCGCGGCGTCCAGGGCCCCGCCGTCGCGCTTGGTGCGGATGGCCTCCTGGGGCAGCATCAGTAGCCCGCCTCGGGGGTGGCGACGCCACCCGCCAGGCCGAGGGTGACGAGCAGGTCGTCGAGCAGGCCGGAGGCGCCGAAGCGGAAGTGGGCCGGGGTGACCCAGGCCGCCCCCATGAGTCGCTCGGCCAGGGCCAGGTAGGCGTCGGCATCCTCGGCGGTGCGCACCCCGCCGGCGGCCTTGAAGCCCACGTCGCGGTCGCTGTCGCGGATCACCTCGAGCAGGATCTGGGCGGCCTCCAGGGTGGCGTTCACCGCCACCTTGCCGGTGGAGGTCTTGAGGAAGTCGGCGCCGCCGGCGACCGCGAGCTCCGCGGCACGGTGGATCAGCGCCGGGTCCTCGAGCTCGCCGGTCTCGAGGATCACCTTGAGGGTCTTGTCGCCGCAGGCCGCCTTGCACATCTCGACCAGTTCCTGGCCCACGGCCTCGTCGCCCGCCAGCAGGGCGCGATAGGGAAAGACCACGTCGACCTCGTCGGCCCCGGAGGCCACGGCCTCGCGGGTCTCCCGGGCAGCGCCCATGACGTCGGCGTCGCCGTGGGGGAAGTTGGTGACCGTGGCGATCTTCACCGTGTCGTTGAGCCGGTGGGCGGTCAGGGCCCGGCGGGCCGGGACGATGAAGTTGGGGTGGACGCAGACCGCCGCCGGTGTCCCCGCCGGGGTCTTGGCCCGCTGGCACAGCGCCTCGATGGTGGCATCGGTGTCGTCGTCGTTGAGGCTGGTGAGATCCATCAGCGAGAGAGCCTGGCGGGCAGCGCGTTGCAGATCGGTCATGGGATCGTCCTGTAAACGGGAATGGAGGCGCCGCGGTGGTGGCCGCGGCACGGGCCGGTTTCCTCAGGCGCCCAGCGCGAGGAAGAAACCGGCCAGGGTGGCGGACATCAGGTTGGACAGGGTACCTGCCAGCACGGCCTTGATGCCAAACCGCGCGATCTCGTGACGGCGGGTGGGGGCGATGCTGCCCAGGCCACCGAGCAGGATGGCGATCGACGACAGGTTGGCGAAGCCGCACAGCGCGAACGACAGGATCGCCGTGGTGTGGGCCGACATCACCTCGCCGGTGGCGGCGACCACCTGCTCGCCGTCGATATAGGGGGCCAGGTTGATATAGGCGACGAACTCGTTGACCACCAGCTTCTGGCCGATGAAGGAGCCGGCGAGCGTCGCCTCTTCCCAGGGCACGCCGAGCAGGAAGGCCAGCGGCGAGAACAACCAGCCGAGGATCAGCTCCAGGCTCAGCGACTCCACCCCGAACCAGCCGCCGACGCCGCCGAGCATGCCGTTGATCAGGGCAATCAGGCCGATGAAGGCCAGCAGCATGGCGCCGACGTTGGCGGCCAGGGCGAGCCCCGAGGAGGCGCCGGCGGCCGCGGCGTCCAGCACGTTGCTGGGATGGTGTTCCTCGGCATCGAGGCGTTCCTCCGCCTCGTCCATGTCGTCGTTCGGTGCCTCGGTCTCGGGCAGCAGCAGCTTGGCGAACAAGAGCCCGCCGGGGGCGGCCATGAAGGAGGCGGCCACCAGGTACTCCATGGGGATGCCCAGCGCCGCATAGCCGGCCAGCACCGAGCCGGCCACCGAGGCCAGGCCGCCGCACATCACCGCGAACAGCTGCGAGGGCGTCATGCGGGCGATGAAGGGGCGCACCACCAGCGGCGCCTCGGTCTGGCCGACGAAGATGTTGGCGGTGGCCGAGAGCGACTCGGTGCGCGAGGTACCCAGCGCCTTCTGCAGGGCGCCGCCGAGGATGCGGATCACCCACTGCATGATGCCGAGGTAGTAGAGCACGGCGGTCAGCGACGAGAAGAAGATGATCACCGGCAGCACCTTGATGGCGAACACGAAGCCGGTGGCCTCGACGTCGGCCAGGCCGCCGAACAGGAAGTCGATGCCGTCGTTGGCGTAGAGCACCACCTGGCTGACCGCGTCGGACACGGTCTCGAGTACCGTCTGGCCCACGGGCACGTAGAGCACGAAGGCACCGAGGCCGGCCTGGATGGCGAAGGCGCCGCCCACGGTGCGCAGGCGGATCGCCCGGCGATTGGAGGAGAAGATCAGGGCGATGGCGATCAGCGTCGCCATCCCGACGAGACTCATGAGCAGGGTCATGGTGAGATCCTTGTGGTTGGTGGCATGGGCCCGGTCACGGCCCCATGACCGGCGATGGCTCACGGGAAATGGTATGTCACAGGAAGTTGATCTTCAGGGTGTAGATCATCGCATTCTGGTAGTCGTCGGCGGTACCCAGCTTGTTGTGCGAGTAGCGATACTGCACGCCGGTGGTGATGGCATCGGTCGGGTGCCACCACAGGGCCGCCGCGCCATTGGTGCCGACGGGCCCGGCCTTGTCGCCGACGAAGTTCTGCTCGAGATAGGCGTCGTCGCGCTCGAAGGTCTGCTCGTGCCAGTTGGTGAGGCTGAAGGCCTGATCGAAGGCGGTGAAGTCGTAGCCGGCGACCCAGCCGGCCATGTAGCCATTCATGCCGGTATGGCCGCTGCTCTGCACCCGGGCCGCGCCGAGGAAGGGCTTGATCCACAGGCCATTGGCGAAGGTATGACGGTAACCGACCCCGAGGATCTGGTCCTGCTCGCGGACATCGAAGTCGTGGTCGCGGAAGTCGTAGACATGGACATAGACCGAGAAGGGGGAGTCGCCCAGATAGAAGTGCGAGGTCACCTTGGCGGCGGTGCGGAAGTTGTCCTTGCCGCCGCTCTGCTCATCGAAGCTGCCGTGGTTGGGGTTCTCGGCGTCGAAGAAACCGTAGACCTCGCCCCAGTCGAAGCCCACGCCGCCCTCGAGCTCGAGGTAGACGAAGTCGCCCTTGGCGGCGTTGCTCGCGGTGCGGCGTTCGGTGCCGTCGGACCAGTCGAGGTAGTTGATCGAGGCATTGGCGAACGACCAGCTCGGGGTCAGGCCGTCGGCCTGGGCGACGGGGGCGAGACCGGCCAGCAGCGATGCGCCGGCGATACTCAGGGGCAGGCGGCGTGCAGGGTAAGACATGGAATCCTCGTGTTGTCGTTGTATTGGGTGCGGGTGCCCTTCCGGCCGGCCGGCCGGACGACCGGCCGGAAGGGGCGTCAGTCGACCAGGCGCAGCAGTTCGTCGTAGGACTGGTCGAAGGCCGCGAGGCCCTCGCGCTGGAGGCGCTCGCCGATGGCATCCAGGTCGATGCCCAGGGCGTCCAGCTCGGCCAGTTGCTCGCGGGCCTGGTCGAGGCCGCGGGGCAGCGTCTCGGCCGCCTCGCCGTGGTCGGCGAAGGCCGCCAGGGTGGCATCGGGCACGGTGTTGACGGTGTCGGGGCCGATCAGCTCTTCCACGTACATGACGTCGGAATAGGCCGGGTTCTTGGTGCCGGTGCTGGCCCACAGGCAGCGCTGGGGCCGGGCCCCGGCCGCCCTCAGCGCGGCGAAGGCCTCGCCGCCGAAGACCTCCTGCCAGCGGGCATAGGCGGCCTTGGCCGAGGCCACGGCGATCCGGCCGCGCAGGTGGGCGGCGGCCTCCGGCAGCCGGGCGTCGATCAGGCTGTCCACCCGGCTGAGGAAGACGCTCGCCACCGCCCGCATGTGGTCGACCGGCTTTCCGGCGGCGTGACGAGCGGCCAGGCCCTCGCGGTAGGCGGCGAAGACGTCGTCCAGGTGGCGCGGCGAGAACATCAGGGTGACGTTGACGTTGAGGCCGGCGGCGATGGCGTCGCGGATGGCCGGCAGGCAGGCCCGGGTGGCCGGGATCTTGATCATGGCATTGGGCCGGTCGATGGCGGCCCACAGGCGCTCGGCGGCGGCCAGGGTGCCGGCCGCGTCCTGGGCCAGGCGCGGCGAGACCTCGAAGCTGACATGGCCCTGATCACCACCGGTGGCGTCATAGCGGGGCCGCAGCAGGTCGCAGGCCGCGCGGATGTCGGGCAGCACCAGGGCCTCGAAGCGACGCTCCGGGTCGGGTTCCCGGTCGCGCAGGCGTGCCAGGTCGTCGCGGTAGAGCGGATCCTCGGCGATGGCCTTGTGGAAGATCGCCGGGTTGGAGGTGACGCCGGCGATGGCGTCCTCCTTCAGCCAGCGCTCGAGGCGGCCGCTCTCGAGCAGCCGGCGCGACAGGTTGTCCAGCCAGACCTGCTGGCCGAACTCGGCGATGCGACTCAGACGACTCATGCGGAAACCTCCTGGGATGCGCGGGTGGGGGCCAGCCGCCGGCGGGCCCGTGCGGTGACGGCCTCGGCGGTGAGGCCGAAGTGGCGATACAGCGCGTCGGCCGGGCCCGATTCGCCGAAGCTGTCGAGCCCCACGACATCGCCGTCGAGCCCCACGTACTTGCGCCAGTAGTCGGTCACCCCGGCCTCCACCGCCAGGCGCGGCACGCCGGGCGGCAGCACGGCGTCGCGGTAGTCGCGCTCCTGTCGGTCGAAGGTGAAGGTCGAGGGCAGCGACACCACCCGGGCCTGGACGTCCTCGTCGGCGAGCCGGACCCGGGCCTCGACGGCCAGCTCGACCTCCGAGCCGGTGGCGATCAGCACGATATCCAGCGCTCCCGTCTCGCGGGCGAGCACATAGCCGCCGCGGCGGATCTCGGCCTGCTGCGTGGCGTCGCGCGGCTGGGCGGACAGCGCCTGGCGGCTGAGGATCAGGCTGGTGGGCGTGTCGGTGTGCTCGAGGGCGACCCGCCAGGCCACCTGGGTCTCCACGGCATCGCAGGGGCGCCAGACATCCATGTTGGGCATCAGGCGCAGGGTGGCGGTCTGCTCCACCGGCTGGTGGGTGGGGCCGTCCTCGCCGAGGCCGATGGAATCGTGGGTGAAGACGAAGATCGGGTTGATCTTCATCAGCGCGGCCATGCGCAGGGCGTTGCGGGCGTATTCGGAGAACATCAGGAAGGTGCCGCCGAAGGGCCGCAGGCCGCCGTGCAGGCACAGGCCGTTCATGACGGCGGCCATGCCGAACTCGCGCACCCCGTAGTGCAGGTAGTTGCCCCCGCCGCGATGGCCGACTGGGCGAGCCTGGTCCCACAGCGTCAGATTGGAGCCGGCGAGATCCGCCGAGCCGCCGATGAGCTCCGGCAGCCCCGCGGCGAAGGCCTGGATGGCCTGCTGGCTGGCCTGGCGGGTGGCGAGCCGATCCGCCCGCTTGGCCACGGCCTCGAGATGGCGTTGGGCTTGGGCCGCGAAGTCTTCCGGCAGGGCGCCGGCGAGGCGGCGCTCGAACTCCGCAGCGGCCTGGGGATGGGCCTCGGCGTAGCGGGCGAACAGCGCCCGCCATGCGGCCTCGTCCCGGGCGCCGGCGTCCCGGGCGCTCCATGCCTCGGCCACGTCGTCGGGAATCATGAAGGGCCCGTGGGCCCAGCCCAGGGCCTCGCGGGCGGCCCGGATCTCGGCGTCGCCCAGCGGCGCGCCGTGACTGGCGTGGCTGCCCTGCTTGGTGGGCGCGCCTTTGCCGATCAGGGTCCGGCAGGCGATCAGGGTGGGGCGGTCGTCGGCCTTGGCCCGGGCGATGGCGGCATCCACGGCCGCCACGTCGTGACCGTCGACGGCCTCGATCACCTGCCAGCCGTAGGCGGCGAAGCGCCCCGCGGTGTCGTCGGTGAACCAGCCCTCGACCTCGCCGTCGATGGAGATGCCGTTGTCGTCGTAGAGCACGATCAGCTTGCCCAGCCCCAGGGTGCCGGCCAGGGAAGCGGCCTCGTGGCTGATGCCCTCCATCAGGCAGCCGTCGCCGACGAAGGCGTAGGTGTGGTGGTCGACGAGCGGGAAGCCGTCGCGGTTGAACGTCTCCGCCAGCAGCCGCTCGGCGAGCGCCAGGCCCACGGCGTTGGCCAGTCCCTGGCCCAGCGGGCCGGTGGTGGTCTCGACGCCGGGGGTGTAGCCGAGCTCGGGATGGCCCGGGGTACGGCTGTGCAGCTGCCGGAAGGCGGCCAGGTCGTCGCGCGAGAGGTCGTAGCCGGTCAGGTGCAGCAGGGCATAGAGCAGCATCGAGCCGTGGCCGTTGCTGAGCACGAAGCGGTCGCGGTTCGCCCAGTCGGGATTGGCCGGGTTGTGGCGCAGGTGGCGGTGCCACAGGGCGACGGCGATCTCGGCCATGCCCATGGGCATGCCGGGGTGGCCGGAGCCGGCCCGCTGCACGGCGTCCATGGCGAGGACGCGCAGCGCGTTGGCGAGGGTGTCGGTATCGGGCGTTGTCATTATCGGTGTCCAGCTAGTGAAGGATCAGCGGTTGATCGTGGGCTGAGAAAGTGGGCCTTTCCTGGCGACAAGCCCCGAGGTATCGGACCATCGCGGGGGCGCTGTGAACCCATCCCTGGCGTAGGCCCCTCGCTTCGACTTGTCCCCGGCGGCCCCGCCACAGAGTGTTTGGCGAAAGCGCTCACCCCCCCTGTGGCTTCTCGGGGGCGATGAAGGTGTCCATGAACAGCGTCATCAGGCGCGGGCCGTCCACGTCCACGCAGACCCGCTGCGACGGGTAGTCGTCCCACGCGGTGGGCGGGTAGTCCCGGTCGTCGGGGCGCTGGATGGTCTGGCCCCTGGCCAGGCCGTCGCGCACCGCCCGGACCGGGCCACGGCGTATCGTGAAGAGGCTCGGGTCGAGCACGTAGGCGGCGGCGCTGGAGTCGTGGACATAGCAGCCGTCGATGGCCTCGCGCTCGGAGTAGAAGTCCACGTAGTGGCGCGAGATTCGCCACATGAAGTCGCCGTCCTCGCCGCCCAGCTCGCGCAGTCGCGCGAAGTCGGCATTGCGCATCAGCACCCGGTGGGTGACGTCCAGGCCGACCACCGTGACCGGCCAGTCGGCGGTGAAGACGAGGTCGGCGGCGTGGGGATCGCCGTGGATATTGGCCTCGGCCACCGGGGTGATGTTGCCGCCCTGGCCATCGACGCCGAAGGCGCCGCCCATCACCACGACCTCCTTGACCAGGCCGGCGATCGCCGGAGCCTCCTTGAGCGCCAGGGCCAGGTTGGTCAGCGGACCGACGGCGATCAGCGTCACCTCGCCGGGGTGGCGGCGCACCGTGTCGATGATCAGTTGGTAGGCGGGGCGCGGGTCCAGTGGAAGGGTCGGTTCGAAGGAGAGGCCGGCGTTGCCCAGGCCGTCGTCGCCGTGGACGAAGGTGGGCGGCGCCGACTTGGGCATCGCCAGGGGCTCCGCCGCCCCCCGGGCGACGGGGACCTCGAGGCCGAAGCGCTCGGCCAGGTAGCGGGCGTTGCGGGTGGTGGTGTCGGTGCGGGCGTTGCCGTGCACCGTGGTGATGCCCTGCAGGTCGAGGCCCGGGTGGCGATGCAGGAACAGCAGCGCCATGGCGTCGTCGATGCCGGGGTCGGTGTCGAAGAGCACCCTGGTGGGGGCGTGGATGGCCATCGTCGTTCTCCTGTGGGAGGTCAGTGGTCGGCGAATTCGTCGCGGCGGGGAATCGACGCCTGAGCGCCGGCGCGGGTCACGGCGAGGGCGGCGGCGGCCTGGCCGTCGCGGATTGCCGTCGCCACGGTCTCGTCGCGCAGCAGCGCCGCGGCGAAGCCGCCGACGAAGGTGTCGCCGGCCGCGGTGGTGTCGACGGCCGCTACCCGTGGGGCGGGATGATGGTGCAGGCCGTCGTCGTCGGCCGCGACCACGCCCTGGGCGCCCAGGGTGACGAGGATCTGGCGGCAGCCCGACTGGCGCAGGCGCTGGATCGCCTGGGCCGCCTCGTCGGGATGGCCGACGGGGTGGCCGGAGAGGACGGCGGCCTCGCTCTCGTTGACCACCAGCCAGTCGACCAGCGCCAGGACGTCCTGCGGCAGCGTCATGGCCGGGGCGGCGTTGAGCAGGGTGGTGCAGCCACGCGCGCGGGCCCGGCCGAGGGCGTAGCGTACGGTCTCCAGGGGCACCTCGAGCTGGCAGACCAGCAACTTGGCTCGACCCAGGAGGGCGTCCCAGCGCCCCACATCCGCCGGGGCCAGCTCGGCATTGCTGCCGGGGATGACCACGATGCGGTTCTGGCTCGCATCGTCGACCTGGATCATGGCCACGCCGGTTTCGGCGGTGGGGCTCACCCTCACGCCCTGGCGCTGGATGCCTTCCTGGTCGAGGCCAGCGAGCAGGGCATGGCCATGGGCGTCGTCGCCGACGCAACCGATCATCGCCGTCGAGGCGCCCAGTCGAGCGAGCGCTACGGCCTGGTTGGCACCCTTGCCGCCGGCAGTCGTGGCCAGGCCATGGCCGGTCAGCGTCTCGCCTGGCTGCGGATGGCGCGGCGTGCGCACCACCAGGTCCATGTTCAGGCTGCCGACGACGACGACCTCGGCAGTCAGGTGGTTGTGGAGGGCTCCGTTGGGAGGTGTCGCGTCCGGGTGACGGGATTCCATGGAGGGATTCCTCTAGGGCATGTGATTGTTTTCTCGCCACACTAGGTTAAGAAAAACGTTTGCGCAATCGTTTTTCTGATACCCTTCAGGATATCAGCCTTTCGTCGAATGAGGTGGAGGGATCGAAGGCGCCAAGGGGTATGGTGTGGGATCGCCCCTCCTGATGAGCGGCGATGTCATTCTCAAATCAATGGGTTATGCTTGTTTTCGGCAGGTGAGGGAGAGGCAAGGCGATGACTGGTACTCAGGGGGCCTGCGAGAAGGCCCGGGACGGGGAAGCCCGATGGTGACGATTACCGATGTGGCCAGGGCGGCGGGGGTGTCCGTCTCGACGGTGTCCCATGTGCTCAACGGCACCCGCTTCGTCAAGGCGGAGACCCGCGAACGGGTCATGTCGGCGATCGAGCGGCTCGATTACACCCCCAGCACCTCGGCGCAGTCGCTGAAGAAGAACGTGACCCATACCATCGGAATGATCGTCACCAGTTCCACCAACCCCTACTTCGCGGAAGTCGTCTCCGGGGTGGAGGCGTCCCTCTATGCGTCGGGCTTCAACCTGATGCTCTGCAACTCGGGGCGTGATATCGACAAGCAGCGCAGCTATATCCGCACCCTCAAGGGCAAGCGCATCGATGGCCTGCTGGTGCTGGAGTCGATGATCTCCGAGGAGTTTCTGGACCTGCTGGCGTCCTGTCCCTTCCCGGTGGTGCTGATGGACAATGAGGCCCCGGCGCTGGCCAGTGTCGTCGATGATTCCGAGCATGGCGGCTACCTGGCGACTGCTCAATTGATCGCTCAGGGGCACCGGGCGATCGGTTGCATCACCGGGCCTGCCGACCACCACCAGTCGCGGCAGCGCTACCGCGGGTTCCAACGCGCCCTCGCGGAGGCCGGGATCGAGCTCAACCCTGACTGGGTGTATGCCGGCAGCATGGAGGCCGATGGCGGAGAGGCGGCCATTCAGGCGCTGTGCCGAGCTCGGCGGCGGCCCACGGCGCTGTTTGCCTTCAATGATCTCTCGGCCCTGGGGGCGATGGGAGAGGCGAGGCGGCAGGGACTGCGCGTCCCCGAGGACCTCTCGATCATCGGTTACGACGACATCGAGATCGCGCGTCTCTTCTCTCCTTCGCTGACGACCGTGCGCCAGCAGGCCGGGGTACTCTGCCGGGAAGCCAGTCGCCTGCTGACGACGGCCATTGCCGACAAGAAGGCGAGCGTCGAGCACCTCGAGGTTGCACCGGAGCTGGTGGTGCGCGATTCCGTGCGGACGCTGTCGGCGAACCGGTAGCCAGCTTCTTCGCCGTCGCCGGGTGCGCGTCCGCCGGCCCCTCATCCCGGGCATGCCGGCGAGCCCGAGGGCCCACAATTCTGTCGCGGGTCAAGGTCCTGACCGGCGAGGCTTGCTATGTTGATAAGAGCACGGCCGGGGACGGCCGCCGCTACCGCCCAACGCCTACCCATGCTCTGGAGGCCTCACCATGCATGCCGCCGACGTCATGACGCCCCATGTGATCACCGTGTCCCCCGACAGTGAAGTCCGCGAGATCGCCAGCCTGCTGCTGGAGCATGGCATCAGTGCCGTCCCGGTGGTCGACAAGGACGACCAGGTGCTCGGCATCGTCAGCGAGGGGGACCTGATTCGCCGCTTCGAGAGCGAGGAAGCGGAAAAGGCCCATGGTTCCTGGTGGCTGCGGCTATTCTCCATGGCGGACAAGGACGCCGAGTATGTGCGCACTCACGGGCGTCTGGCCAGCGAGATCATGACCCCGTCGCCGGTCACCGTGGAGGAAGACGAGCCGCTGCATCGCATCGCGGCGTTGCTGGAGAAGCGCGGCATCAAGCGGGTGCCGGTGGTCCGTGACGGCCGCCTGGTGGGCATCGTCAGCCGTGCCAACCTGCTGCGTGGCTTCTCGGTCGCTTCGCCGGGCGACGCGCCGCTGGCCGATGACCGGGCGATTCGCGAGGCCATCCTCAAGGAAATCGATGCCCATACCGGGGTGATCGTCGATCGCCTCAATATCATCGTCTCCGGCGGCAACGTCCAGCTATGGGGGCTGGTGGAAAGCAAGGAGCAGCGCTGGGCGGTCCAGGTGGCCGCCGAGAACACCCAGGGCGTGAAAGCCGTGGAGAACAACCTGGGCTTCATGCCCAAGGGCATGGGCTCCTTCTAGGCCCGGCGTCATCCGCCCATCGGACCGATCACCACCGCCGCCAGAGGGTGGTGCGACACCCTGCGTCAAATCGTCCCTTCCGTTTCGCCTTCACTGTTTGCACAATTCCGGCCTCGCGGCCACCGTGCGCTCGTGACACCGTTCGACGTGTCCCGATCCTGAGGCCGTGAGTCAGCCCCGGAGTCCTCTCCACGACGGTCGCATGATCCCGGCAGGGTGAGCTCGACCTGCGCCGGAGAGGTCTTGGGCATGCATATAGCTTGCTTAAAATGAATAGGCTATGCGCCTGTCACCAAGCCCCTGACGAGGTCGAAACATGAGTCGAACCCCCTCCCTGCGCAAGCTCGGCGCCCTGCTGCTGGCGGCGCTGCCCTTGCTACTGGCGGGCTGCAGCTCGGCGTTGCTGGATCCCAAGGGACAGATCGGGGAAGAGCAGCGCACCCTGATCCTGACCGCCTTTGGTCTGATGCAGATCGTCGTCGTCCCGGTCATCGTGATGACCCTGCTGTTCGCCTGGCGCTACCGTCGCAGCAACCGTGACGCTACCTACCAGCCCGACTGGGCCCACTCCAACAAGATCGAAGCCGTGGTCTGGCTGATTCCCTGCGTGATCATCGCCTTCCTGGCGCTGCTGACCTGGTACACCTCCCATAGCCTCGACCCGCACAAGCCCATCGCCGCCGACGACGGCCAGGAGCCGATGGAGATCCAGGCGGTCTCGCTGGATTGGAAGTGGCTGTTCATCTACCCGGAGCAGGGCATCGCCACGGTCAACGAGCTGGCCTTCCCCGAGGACACGCCGGTGCGCTTCCGTGTCACCTCAGGCTCGGTGATGAATGCCTTCTTCATCCCCCGCCTGGGCAGCCAGATCTACGCCATGGCCGGCATGGACAACGACGTCCACCTGATCGCCGACGAGCAGGGCATCTATCCGGGCCGTTCCACCAACTACAGCGGTGCCGGTTTCTCGGGAATGACCTTCGACGCCCACGTGGGCTCCGAGGAGGACTTCGACGCCTGGGTCGCCGAGGTGCGTGAGTCGTCCCGGTCGCTGAGCTTCCCCGAGGAGTACTACGCGCTCGCCTCGCCCAGCGAGAACGACGAGATCCAGTACTTCTCCGAGGTATCCCCGGCTCTCTACGAGAGCATCCTCAAGAGCTTTCATGCCGGTGGCGAGCACGCCGAGCACATGGCGGCCTACGCCGACGAGCGCCAGGGCGCCCACGGTCATGGCGGTGGCCACGGCGAACCGGCCGAGTCTCACGGTGCGTCCCCGAGCACGAAGGGAGCGGAGTAAATCATGTTAGGAAAACTCAGTCTCGAGGCGATCCCCACCCACGACCCGATCATCATGACGACCTTTGCGGCCGTCGTGCTGGGTGGGCTCGCGGTGATGGGCGGTGTCACCTACTTCAAGAAGTGGGGCTACCTGTGGCGGGAGTGGATCACCTCCATCGACCACAAGAAGCTCGGCATCATGTACTTCATCGTGGCCCTGGTGATGCTGCTACGCGGCTTCGCCGATGCCATCATGATGCGCAGCCAGCTGGCCATGGCCTCGGCCGGGGCCGAGGGCTTCCTGCCGCCGGAGCACTACGACCAGATCTTCACCGCCCATGGCGTGATCATGATCTTCTTCGTGGCCATGCCCATGGTCATCGGCCTGATGAACCTGGTGGTGCCGCTGCAGATCGGCGCGCGTGATGTGGCCTTCCCCTTCCTCAACAACCTGAGCTTCTGGCTGTTTGCCGCCGGCGTGGTGCTGGTCAACGTCTCGCTGTTCGTGGGCGAGTTCGCCAAGACCGGCTGGCTGGCCTATGCGCCGCTATCGGGACTCGAATACAGTCCCGGGGTCGGGGTCGACTACTGGATATGGGCGTTGCAGATATCGGGGATCGGCACGACCCTGACGGGGATCAACTTCTTCGTCACCATCCTGAAGATGCGCACCAAGGGCATGACGCTGTTCCGCATGCCGATCTTCACCTGGACCTCGCTGTGCGCCAATATCCTGATCATCGCCTCCTTCCCGATTCTGACGGCGACGATCGCCCTGCTGACGCTGGATCGTTACCTGGGGATGCACTTCTTCACGAACGATTTCGGCGGCAACATGATGATGTACGTCAACCTCATCTGGGCCTGGGGCCACCCCGAGGTGTACATCCTGATCCTGCCGGCCTTCGGCGTGTTCTCCGAGGTCATCGCGACCTTCGCCAGGAAGCGCCTGTTCGGCTACAACACCATGGTCTGGGCCACGGTGGCGATCACCTTGCTGTCGTTCATCGTCTGGCTGCACCACTTCTTCACCATGGGGGCGGGCGCCAACGTCAATGCCTTCTTCGGCATCATGACGATGATCATCGCCATCCCCACCGGCGTGAAGATCTTCAACTGGCTGTTCACCATGTACCGCGGCCGGCTGGAATTCACCTCGCCGGTACTGTGGACCCTCGGCTTCATCATCACCTTCACCCTCGGTGGCATGACCGGCGTGATGCTGTCGCTGCCGGCGGCGAACTTCGTGCTGCACAACAGCCTGTTCGTCATCGCCCACTTCCATAACGTCATCATCGGCGGCGTGGTGTTCGGCATGCTGGCGGGCCTGACCTACTGGTTCCCCAAGGCCTTCGGCTTCACCCTGGACGAGAAGTGGGGCAAGCGCTCCTTCTGGTGCTGGATCATCGGCTTCTACGTGGCCTTCATGCCGCTCTACGTGTTGAGCTTCTTCGGTGCCGTGCGCCGCATGCAGTCCTATGCCAACCCCGAGTGGCAGCCGATGATGGTCATCGCCTGGGTGGGGGCCCTGATCATCGCCGCCGGCATCGCCTGCACCGTGATCCAGTTCTACGTCAGCCTGCGCGATCGTAAGCAGAACCAGGACGTCACCGGCGACCCCTGGGATGGCCGCACCCTCGAGTGGTCTACCTCCTCGCCGGCGCCGTTCTACAACTTCGCGCACCTGCCCGAGGTGAAGGGCGTCGATGACTTCTGGACGGTCAAGCAGGCCAACGGCGGCCAGCCGCCGCTGTCCGAGCCGCCCTACCAGGACATCCACATGCCCAAGAACACCTGGGAGGGCCCGGTCATGGCGCTGTTCGCCACCATCGCCGGCTTCGCCCTGGTGTGGCACATCTGGTGGCTGGTCGCCGTGGGCAGCCTCGGGGTCTTTGCGGCCTTCATCGCCCGTGTCTTCAACGAGGACGTCGACTACTACGTGCCGGCGGCAGAAGTAGAACGCATCGAGCGTGAGCACCGTCAGCGCTTGAAGCAGAAGGGCGAGCTCGCGTATTCAACTCGGCTGGGGGTGCAGGCGTAATCATGGCTACCGATACTCTGAGCAACCACGGTCATGCCCACGGGCATGACCACCACGACGATCATCACGACACGGCGGGCACCAAGGTCTTCGGTTTCTGGGTCTACCTGATGAGCGACCTGGTGATCTTCGGATCCCTGTTCGCAACCTACGCCGTGCTCCTGCGGGGCACGGCCGGAGGCCCGACCCCGGGCGAGATCTTCGAGCTGCCGTTCATCCTGGTCGAGACCTTCCTGCTGCTGTTCTCGAGCTTCACCTACGGCATGGCCGTACTGTCCATGAACGCCAACCAGGCGGCCAGGGTCGGCCGCTGGCTGTGGATCACCTTCGCCCTGGGTGCCGCGTTCGTCGGGATGGAGATCTACGAGTTCCAGCACCTGATCCACCTTGGCTTCGGCCCGGATCGCAGCGGCTTCCTGTCGGCCTTCTTCACCCTGGTCGGCACCCATGGCCTGCACGTGACCTTCGGCCTGATCTGGATCCTGGTGATGATCCTCCAGGTCAAGCAGAAGGGCCTGACCGGCGTCACTCGCCCGCGGATCATGTGCCTGAGCCTGTTCTGGCACTTCCTGGACATCGTCTGGATCTGCGTCTTCTCCTTCGTCTACCTGATGGGAGTCCTGTGACATGAGTGCACATACGCACGACGAGCACAGCCACGGCAGCGTCAAGTCCTATGTGATCGGCCTGATCCTGTCCATCGTCCTGACCATCATCCCCTTCGGGGTGGTGATGACCGGGGCCCTCGACACCCTGGCGACGGTGATCACCATCGTGGTGGCGGCCGTGGCCCAGCTGCTGGTGCAGCTGGTGCTGTTCATGCACATGAATACCAAGGCCGATGAAGGCTGGAACTTCATGTCCTTCGTCTTCACCGTGACGATCCTGGTTCTGGTCATCGGAGGTTCCCTATGGATCATGCATCATCTGCATCTGAACATGATGATCGGCTGACTCCGGTGCCGACCCTGCGCCAGGACTATCTCACCCTCACCAAGCCGGGGATCATCGGTGGCAACACCATCTCGGTGCTGGGCGGCTTCTTCCTGGCCGCCCGCGGGGAGGTGGACCCGCTACTGCTGCTGGCGACCCTGGTCGGGCTGGCGCTGGTGATCGCCTCCGGCTGTGCCTTCAACAACGTCATCGACCGGGACATCGACGCCCTGATGACGCGCACGCAGAACCGTCCGCTGGTCCAGGGCCGGCTCACGCCGGCCGCCACGCTGCGCTTCGCGACCCTACTCGGGGTCGCGGGCTTCGCCCTGCTGGCGCTGTTCACCAACGGCCTCACGGTGGGGCTGGCGGCGTTCGGCTTCGCCATCTACGTGGGGGCCTACAGCCTGTGCCTGAAGCGTCGCTCCGCCTACGGCACCCTGGTGGGCAGCCTGTCCGGGGCGGTGCCGCCGGTGGTGGGCTACTGCGCGGTCACCGGGGCGTTCGATACCGGTGCCCTGACGCTGCTGGTGATCTTCTGCCTGTGGCAGATGCCGCACTCCTACGCCATCGCCATCTTCCGGCTGAAGGACTATCGCGCGGCCTCGATCCCGGTGTTGCCGGTGGTCAAGGGCATCCACACGGCCAAGCACTATATCCTCGGCTATATCCTGGCCTTCGTGGCGGCCTCCCTGGCACTGAGCGTGGCGGGCTACGCGGGACCGGGCTACTTCGCCGTGGCCCTGGGCATGGGCGGCTACTGGCTGTACCTGGCCCTGCAGGGCTATCGCGCCGATGACGAGGAACGCTGGGCCCGTCGGGTCTTCGGCTTCTCGATCCTGACCATCACCGCCCTGAGCCTGATGATGTCGCTGGATGCGAGCCTGCCGCCGGCCGCGCCGCTCTGGGCCGCTGCGTTGAACTGAGTGTCCCCGGCGCGCGGCATGCCGTCCCGCCTCCTGCCTATACTGCGTGTGTCACCTGACACAATGGACCGACGGGCCGCTCGGCCCGTCGACGGCAGGAGGTAACGCGATGTTGACACATACCTGGGGACTGCTGGCCCACCCGCAGCGCGAGTGGCGCCAGATCAAGGAGGAGCGCGAGACGCTCACCCACCTCTACGAGCACCATGTGCTGTTGCTGGCGGCCATCCCGGTCATCTGCTCCTATATTGGCACGACCCAGGTGGGGTGGGGGCTGGGGGGCGAGACCACGATACGGCTCGGCTACCTGGATGCCCTGGGCGCCGGGATCGTCTTCTATCTGGTAATCCTCGCGGCGGTCTACGTGGTGGGCAAGGTGATCCGCGCCATGGCCAAGCGCTTCACGACGCCACCGAGACAGAGCCAGTGCATCGTGTTCGCCGGCTATGTGGCCACGCCGATGTTCCTCAGCGGCATCGTGGCGGTCTACCCGCTGGTCTGGCTGTGCCTGCTGGCCGGCATCATCGGGCTCTGCTACACCGCCTACCTGCTGTACCTGGGGATTCCGGCCTTTCTCGGCATCAGTCGCGAGGAGGGCTTCATCGTCTCGAGTACCACGCTCGGCATCGGCGTGCTGGTGCTGGAGGCCCTGCTCGGGTTGACGGTGCTGCTGTGGGGCTACGGGGAGCGGATCCTGCTCTCGTTGCTCGGCGGCTGAGGTCCGAGCCTCCCATCGAACCTCCAGACACACGAAGGGCGGCCAATGGCCGCCCTTCGTCGTGCCGGGGGAGTGGCCTCAGGCTTGCTCGTGGCCGGACTCGACCGCCGTGAGGGCGCGTTCGAGGTGCTCCAGGCTGCGCTCGATGTGGTGCAGCTTGTCGAGGCCGAACAGGCCGATGCGGAAGGTCCGGAAGTCGTCGCCCTCGTCGCACATCAACGGCACGCCGGTGGCCACCTGGACGCCGGCGGCGGCGAACTTGACGGCGATATCGGGATCCTGGGTATAGCAGACCACCACGCCGGGCGCCTCATGGCCCGGGGCGGCGACGCTCCGGTAGCCGTGCTCGGCGAGCAGCTCGCGGACGCGGCGCCCCAGCTCGAGCTGTTCGTCGCGGACCTTGTCGAAGCCGTAGTCCGCCGTCTCGGCCATCACGTCACGCAGCCGGCGCAGGCCGTCGGTGGGCATGGTGGCATGATAGGCATGGCCACCGGCCTCGTAGGTCTCCATGATCGACAGCCACTTGCGCAGGTCGCAGGCGAAGCTCGAGCTCTCGGTCTCGTCGATGATCTCCCGGGCCAGGCGCGAGAGCATCACCATGCCGCAGCAGGGCGAGCCGCTCCAGCCCTTCTGGGGCGCGCTGATCAGCACGTCGACGCCGACGTCCTGCATGTCGACCCAGACGGTGCCCGAGGCGATGCAGTCGAGCACCAGCAGGCCACCCTCGTCGTGGATGGCCTCGGCGATGCGCCGCAGGTAGTCGTCCGGCAGCTGGATGCCGGAGGCGGTCTCGACGTGAGGGGCGAAGACCAGGTCGGGCTTCTGGTCCTGGATCGACTCGATCACCTCCTCGAGGGGGGGCGGCGCGAAGGGCGAGGTGGGGTCGTCGTCATCCAGCCGGCGTGCCTTGCGCACGCCGAGGTCGGACGGGATGTCGCCCTTCTGCAGGATCTGGCTCCAGCGGTAGCTGAACCAGCCGTTGCGGATCACCAGGCAACGCCGGTCGGTGGCGAACTGGCGGGCGACCGCCTCCATGCCGAAGGTGCCGCTGCCCGGCACGATCACCGCGGAATGGGCGCGGTAGACCCGCTTGAGGGTGGCGGAGATGTCGCGCATCACTTCCTGGAAGCTCTTCGACATGTGGTTGAGCGAACGGTCCGTGTAGACCACCGAGTACTCGAGCAGTCCATCGGGGTCGACATCGGCTAACAGTCCGGTCATTGCGGTCTCCCTGTTGTGGTGCGGGCCATCACGTATGGCTCAGAGGATATGCGCAAACTCCCCCTCAGGCCAGGGCGAGCGGCATCGTGCTCACCCTGCGTCATGACCATGACGGGCCAGGGGCCGGGTCGTCCCTCGCCATGGGCTTGGCCCGGCAGGGCGTGATCCCTCAGCGATCCGCCGAGACGAGATCGGCCGCTTCCGGCAGGGCTTCCCGGTTGATGTTGGCGATGGCCTCGGCGGCGCGCTGCAGGGCCGGCAGGCAGGCCATGGCCTTGTCGCGATTCATCCGCATCACCGGGGCCTGGATGGCCAGGCCGGTGTTCGATGGTCCCGCCGGGTTGGGCGCCAGCACGGCGATACACAGCAGTCCGGGCAGGAATTCCTCGTCATCGAAGGCGTATCCCTGGCGACGCACGGTCTCGATCTCGGCCTCCAGGGCCGCCGGGTCGGTGAGGGTGTTGTGGGTGAACGCCGTCAGCGGTATCTGATCCAGCAGCCGCCGGCGCTGGGCAGGGGCCATCTGGGCCAGGAACAGCTTGCCGCTGGCCGAGCAATGCACCGGTACTCGGGAGCCGGGGTGCAGATAGAAGCGCAGGGGAGCCGATGTCTCCACCCGGTCGAGGTACAGCACCTCGCCGCCGGACAGTGCGGTGATGTTGCAGCTCTCGCCGACCTCGTCGACCAGCTGCGTCAGCACGGCATGGCGTGCCCCTTGTATCGTGTCGTTGAGCAGGAGCGACTCGGCCAGCCGGCGCAGGCGGCTGCCCTTGCTGTAGTGCCGGCCATCGGCCTCTCGCTGCAGCATGCCCGAGGACTCCAGCTGCTGGAGCATGCGGTGCAGGGTCGGCTTTGGCAGGCCAGTCTCGTCGACCATGCCCTGCAGCGTGAAGAATTGGTCCTTCCCCGCGATGACCTCCAGCAGGGCCAGCAGGCGCTGTGCCGGCGTATCGCCCTCGAGGCGGCTCATGTCGGTTCGATTGGTGGTCATGATCAGCTCTCCCTTTGCCGACAAGGTAATGTGTTCCTGAAAAGAAATCAATTTGTACCGTTTTATGGAATTTCTGTTGACGGGTCCCGGCGGTGGCGCTAGCTTGTATCTGCGTTCCATATATCGGAACTTCTCGTACCACAAACAGGATTCGCGAGAACAACATCCATCCCAGCGCTCCCGTGGAGGTTCCCATGAGCACCGACAACACCGCAGACACCCGCCAGGCCGTGCAGGGCAAGCAGACCATGACGCCCTCCGAGGCCTTCGTGGAGACCCTGGTCGCCAACGGCGTCACCGACATGTTCGGCATCATGGGCTCGGCCTTCATGGACGCCATGGACATCTTCGCCCCGGCCGGCATCCGCCTGATCCCGGTGGTCCACGAGCAGGGCGCGGCCCACATGGCCGACGGCTATGCCCGGGTGTCCGGCCGCCACGGCACGGTGATCGGCCAGAACGGCCCGGGGATCTCCAACTGCGTGACCGGCATCGCCGCGGCCTACTGGGCGCACAGCCCGGTGGTGATCGTCACCCCCGAGGCGGGCACCACCGGCATCGGCCTGGGCGGCTTCCAGGAGTGCCATCAGCTGCCGATGTTCCAGGAGTTCACCAAGTACCAGGGCCACGTGACCCACCCGGCGCGGATGGCCGAATACACCGGACGCTGCTTCGACCGGGCGATGTCGGAGATGGGCCCGACCCAGCTCAACATCCCGCGCGACTACTTCTACGGCGAGATCGAGTGCGAGATTCCCGCGCCGTCGCGGCTGGACCGCGGCCCGGGCGGCACCCGGAGCCTCGACGAGGCGGCGGCGCTGCTGGCCGAGGCCGAGTTCCCGGTGATCGTCTCCGGCGGCGGGGTGGTGATGGCCGACGGCGTGGAGGCCTGCCAGGCGCTGGCCGAGCGGCTGGGCGCGCCGGTGGTCAACAGCTACCAGCACAACGACTCCTTCCCGGCCAGTCATCCGCTGTGGTGCGGCCCGCTGGGCTACCAGGGCTCCAAGGCGGGCATGAAGCTGATCGCCCAGGCCGACGTGGTGGTGGCGCTGGGCACCCGGCTGGGGCCGTTCGGCACCCTGCCGCAGCACGGCCTGGACTACTGGCCGAAGGACGCCAAGATCATCCAGATCGACGCCGACCACAAGATGCTGGGGCTGGTGAAGAAGATCGCGGTGGGCATCTGCGGCGACGCCAGGGACGCCGCCGAGGCGCTCACCGAGCGCCTGTCGGGTCGCGAGCTGGTGTGTGACGCCAGCAAGGGGAGCCGCGCCGAGCGGATCGCCGAGGAGAAGGCCGCCTGGGAGCGCGAGCTCGACGAGTGGACCCACGAGCAGGACCCGTTCAGCCTGGATGCCATCGACGAGGCCGCCGGCGAGACACCGTTCTCGGGCGGCGAGTACCTGCACCCGCGTCAGGTGCTGCGCGAGCTGGAGAAGGCGATGCCCGAGGACGTGATGGTCTCGACCGACATCGGCAACATCAACGCCGTGGCGCACAGCTACCTGCGCTTCGACAAGCCGCGCAGCTTCTTCGCGCCGATGAGCTTCGGCAACTGCGGCTATGCGCTGCCGACCATCATCGGCGCCAAGGTGGCGGCACCGGAGCGGCCGGCGATCGCCTACGCCGGCGACGGGGCCTGGGGCATGAGCCTGATGGAGACCATGACGGCGGTGCGCCACGCCATCCCGGTGACCGCGGTGGTGTTCCACAACCGCCAGTGGGGCGCGGAGAAGAAGAACCAGGTGGAGTTCTACAACCGGCGCTTCGTGGCCGGCGAGCTGGACAACCAGAGCTTCGCCGAGATCGGCCGGGCGATGGGCGCCGAGGGCATCACCGTGGACCGCCTCGAGGACGTGGGCCCGGCGCTGAAGAAGGCGGTGGACCTGCAGATGAACGAGGGCAAGACCTGCATCCTGGAGATCATGTGCACCCGCGAGCTGGGCGACCCCTTCCGCCGCGACGCCCTGAAGAAGCCGGTGCGGCTGCTGGAGAAGTATCAAGATTATGTCTAAGACGGGCGGCGTCGCTCACTCGCTGAGCTGACGCCCATGCCAAGCCCCGGCCTCACCGGCGAGGAAACGCGCCAGGCCGGGGCTTTTTCATGACCGCAGCATTCCTCCCCATCACGACGGTTTCGAGGAGACGATCCATGAAGGACTTTCTGATCATCGGTGGCGGTGTCATCGGCATGATGACCGCCTGGCAACTGGCCGAGGCCGGACATGAGGTGACCCTGCTGGAGCGAGGACCCTGCGGCGGCGAGGCCTCCTGGGCCGGAGGCGGCATCGTCTCGCCGCTGTATCCCTGGCGTCATCCGGCCCCCGTTTCGCAGCTGGCGAGCTGGTCGGAAGGCCGCTATGCCCACCTGACGGCACACCTGGCCGAGGCCACCGGCATCGATCCGGAGTTTCGCCGACAGGGGCTGCTCTATCTCGACCTGGAGGATGAGCCCAGTGCCATGGCGTGGTCGAGTCAGGTCGACAAGCCGCTGAGCCGGATCGATGCCTACGCCGTCTATGCCCGGGAGCCGCGCCTGGTCGACGGCCTCGAGGGTGGCCTGTGGATGCCGACCCTGGGCAGCCTGCGCAACCCCCGGCTGGGCCAGGCGCTGCGTGCCAGGCTGCAGGCCTTGCCCGGCGTCACCCTGCACGAGCACTGCAGGGTCGACCGCCTGGAGGTCGAGCGCGGCCGGGTCGGCGGCGTCGAGTCCGCCGCCGGACGCTTCACGGCGGGTCACGTGATCCTCTGCGGCGGGGCCTGGACCGCCCAACTGCTGGCCCCCCTGGGGATCACCCTGCCGGTGCGGCCGGTCAAGGGGCAGATGATGGTGTTCAGGACGCCGACCGTCACCGGCAGCCGGCAGTGGCTCGAACGGGTGGTGTTGCGCGGTGGGCGCTACCTGATCCCCCGCGCC
Source organism: Halomonas stenophila (assembly GCF_014192275.1). Taxonomy (GTDB): domain Bacteria; phylum Pseudomonadota; class Gammaproteobacteria; order Pseudomonadales; family Halomonadaceae; genus Halomonas; species Halomonas stenophila. The sequence goes on from NZ_JACHXR010000001.1 coordinate 54,895, forward strand.
GACGGGCGGGTGCTGGTGGGCTCGACCCTGGAGGAGGCCGGCTTCGACAAGACCCCGACCCCGGAGGCCCGCGATTCCCTGTATGCCAGCGCGGTGGCCATCCTGCCGGCCCTGGCCGGGTGCGAGATCGAGCATCACTGGTCGGGCCTGCGGCCGGGAGCGCCCGAGGGGCTGCCGTTCATCGGCGAGATCCCCGGCGTGGCGGGGCTCTCCGTCAACGCCGGCCACTATCGCAATGGCCTGGTGCTGGCGCCGGCCGCGACCCGCCTGCTGGTCGACGAGCTGCTGGGGTGCACGCCGATCCTCGACCCGGCCCCCTTCCAGCCGGCCGCGCGCCTCGCCTCTCCGGCGGCGCTGGCCGCGACCGGCTGAGCCGGGTTGCAGCGCTGGTCCAATCGCCCGCCGGCAACTGGCGCTAATGCCGAGCGGGCGGGGGCAGTAGGCTCGTTAGCGATGAGGGTCGAGCCTCACCGGCCCCCTCCGCTTCGCTTTACCTCACAACGACAATTCTCAGGAGACCGAGATGAGCCAACCCGATACCGCCTTTCTCGAGGCCTTCAGCGACGCCCTGAACCGTCACGACATCGATGCCGTCATGGACATGATGACCGAGGACTGCGTGTTCCATGCCATCGCCGGTCCAGACCTGCAGGGCAAGAGCTTCGTGGGGCAGGCGGAGGTGCGTCAGGGCCTCGAGAACGCCTGGAAGACCGCACCCGATGCCAGCTGGGTCGACGCCGAGCACTACGTGATCGGCGACAAGGGCTTCACCGAGTCCACCTACCAGGGCACCACCACCGATGGCGTGCGCAGCGAGGCGCGCATGATCGATGCGTTCACCTTCCGTAACGGCAAGATCGCGGTGAAGAACGCCTTCCGCAAGAACCGTCCGCCCGTCAACGCCTGAGCCGGCGAGGACGAACCACGGCATCCGACTGCGAGGAGTCCGATCATGGAGACAACAATGCCAAAAGCCGAGGCGGCGACGCAGCAGGCGACCTCTCCGGCCCAGCCGTACGATCCGGCCTATGATCCGCTCAAGAGTGCGACCCCGGGAGCGGGGCGCGACTATGCGCCCACCTACTGGATCGGCACGGCCGGCGAGCCCCCGGCGGACGACGGCCCGATCACGCAGGACACGGATGCCGATGTGGTGATCATCGGTTCCGGTTTCACCGGCCTCACCGCCGCCATCTTCCTGGCCCAGGAATACGGCATCCAGGCCACGGTGCTCGAGGCCAACCGCAGCAGCTGGGGCTGCTCGACCCGTAACGGCGGGCAGGCCCAGTGCGCCTCCGGCCGCCTCAAGCGCTCGCAGTGGATCCAGCGTTACGGGCTGGATACCGCCCTCAAGCTCCATCGCGAGTGCCTGGACGCCATGGACACCTTCAAGGGGCTGATCGCCGATATCGATTGCGACCCCCAGCCGGGCGGCCACCTCTATGTGGCCCATCGGGACAAGGTCATGCCTGGCCTCGAGAAGGAGGCGAAGCTGCTGCGCGAAACCTTCGACTATGATGCCCGGATCCTCGACGCCGACACCGTCAAGCGCGAGTGGATCGGCGACCAGGAGGCGGCCGGGGCCATGCACGAACCCGAGGGCATCGGCATCCACGCCGGCAAGCTGGCCTTCGGCTACCTGAAGAAGGCCCGAGCGCTGGGCGTCAAGGTGCACCCGGCCAGCCCGGTCCAGGGCTTCGAGACCCGCGGCGGCGTGCACTACCTGACCACCCCGGGCGGGGTGGTCAAGGCCCGGGCGGTGGGGATCGCCACCGGCGGTTACACCTCCCAGAGCCTGCATCGCGAGCTCAAGAACCGCCTGCTGCCGATCCTGTCGAACTCGATCGTCACCCGGCCACTGAGCGACGATGAGCTGACGGCCTGCAACATGCACACCCATCAGGTCATCACCGATACTCGGGTGCTGCGCCACTACTATCGGCTGCTGCCGGACAACCGGCTGCAGATCGGCAGCCGCAGCGCCATCACCGGCCGCGATGCCCCCCAGCAGAAGTACGAGAACCTGCTGATCGGCAACATGCATCGCAAGTTCCCGGCGCTCGAGGGCATCGAGATCGACTATTCCTGGTGGGGCTGGGTGGATGTCAGCCATGACATGATGCCACGCATCCACCAGCCCGATCCCGGGGAAACCGTCTACTATGCCCTCGGCTACGGCGGCAACGGGGTCATGTACTCGGCCCAGGCGGGACGGCGCCTGGCCCAGTGGATCGCCGGCCACGGCCAGGAGCTGGATCTGCCGATCTTCACCTCCAAGCTGCCGTTCCCCAACGTCCGGGAGATGGTCGAGTCCCAGGCCTTTGCCCCCTTCCGGCGCTTCGGCCAGCATTTCCTGTATCGCTGGTACTATTTGAAGGACGAGGTGCTCTAGGCGCTTATCCCGATATCCCCCGCCTGAAGCCGCCCTCGAGGCGGCTTCTCTGGTGAGCGAGGACGGGCAGTGCTCAGGACGTGCCGATCGCCTGGGGCACCAGCGCCGCCAGGCGCTCGATCCCCGGTTCGATGCGTGACTCGGCGATGGTCGAGAACCCCAGCCGGAAGTACTCGAGGCGCGGGGCATCGAAGAAGTGGATGTCGCCGCACTCGATCAGGATGCCCTGCTCGGCGGCCAGACGCTGGAGCGCATGGCAGTCGAGGCCGTCGGGCCCCTTCACCCAGAAGCAGGAGCCGCCATAGGTGGAGGGCACCGAGGCGTTGGGCATGTGCCGGGCCAGCGCATCCCCCAATCGCTGCCAGCGGCTGTGGAAGGTCTGATGGATCTGGCGCAGCAGGGCATCGTGATAGCCGCGATCCAGGAACAGGGCCACGGCCCGCTGGTTGTTGGTCGGCGGGTGGCGCAGCATCAGGCGTCGCAGGGCGCGGGCCTCGTGGATCAGCGTCGGGGGACCGACCATGTAGCCCAGGCGCAGGCCCGGTGCCAGGGTCTTGGAAAGGCTGCCCACGTAGATGACCCGGTTGTGGCGATCCAGGCTTTTCAGGGCCGGGGTGGGGTTGTCCAGGTAGTTGGTCTCGCTCTCGTAGTCATCCTCGATGATCAGGAAGTTGTCGGTCTCCGCCATGTCGAGCAACTCGCGGCGACGCTCCAGGGGCATGGTGACGGTGGTCGGTGACTGGTGGCTCGGCGTGACGTAGAGCAGCTGGCAATCGGCGATGTCTGCCTCGAGGCGCATGCCCTGGTCGTCCACCGGCAGCAGGCGGATATCATCGGTAAAGGTGCGGGCGATGTTGTACATGTCCACGTAGCCGGGGTTTTCCATGCCGAACCGCCGGCCGGCCTTGAGCAGCAGCATGCAGGTCATCCATAGCGCCTGCTGGGCACCCACCGTGACCAGGATCTCCTCGGGGGCGGCCCAGACCCCGCGGCGGGGGAGCAACCGCTGGTGAATCTGCTCGATGAGCAGGGGATCGTCGTCGTTGAGATGGTCGACCGCCCAGCTGCGAATGGCCGGCACGCTCATCGAATCCCGGCTGCATTCCCGCCAGTGCTGGGTCGGAAACAGCTCGGGGTCGATCTGGCCGTAGAGGAAGGGGTAGTCGTAGCGATACCAGTCGCTGGGCTTGCTGATGGTGGCCTGCCGCGACGGGTGCATGGTGAGCAACTCTTCCCAGGGCAGGCGCTCGGCATCGATATCGTTCAGGCGCACGGGCTTCTCGGCACGCCCCTCGAGGATCTCGGGATTGACGAAGTAGCCGCTGCGTTTCCTGGCGATCAGGTAGCCGTCATCGAGGAGTTGCTCGTAGGCCAGCATCACCGTGTTCCGTGCCACATGCAGTTCCTTGGCCAGCTTGCGGCTGGAGGGCAGCGCCTCGTCCAGGGGAAGATGACCGTCGAGGATGGCGCGAGCGATCTGCTCGCGCAGTTGTCGCTGGAGGCTTTCCGGCCGGTCGGGGTCGAGGTGGAAGAGAAGCTGGCTCATTGGAAGTTGTGTCTCGCCACGGCTGATGAATCGGCAATCCCCGAGTATGCCATACCCCCCGGCGGGCATGGGCCTGGCGCGCTGCACCAGGCGGGGTCCCGCCGGCCGACTGCGCCCTCTTTCCGGGCTGGACCAATCGACGGTGTCCCACTGGTTCTAGTGGCACGAAGAACGAGTGCGTAGAACATGATAATCAGGATATGGCGAACTGCACGTATCCCGATGATCGGCGAGGAGAGCGCCCGGCGGTCGCGATACAGGCGACAATACCAGGATGGCACCTCCGGGCTTGCCGCGGTGACTCACCTCGGACAGTCTTTCCAGGCTCACCGGTCATCCAGGAAGGCGTCGCATCACGCTTCCCTCCTGTCTTTCCGACAATAACAAGGTTTGGAGATCACAATGCGTATCCAGAATCTGATCATCCCCATGGCAGTATCCGCCGCAAGCCTGGCCCTGAGCGGTCACGTCATGGCCGAGACCTGGAAGATGGCCCTGGGCGATGCCGCCGGGGGCACCCAGTACGAGCTGGGCACGACCTTTGCCGATCTCGTCGAGGAGAAGACCGAGGGTGAGGTCACCATCGACCTCTTCCCCAACGGCCAGCTCGGCAGCGAGCAGGACACCGTCAACAATGCCAGCATGGGGCTGCTGGACCTGTCGGTCCTGGCCATCAACAACATCACCCCCTTCTCGCCGACCGTGGGCGTGATGACCTTGCCCTACGTGATCCAGGGGCCCGAGGATGCGCGCACCCTGACCCAGGGGGATATCGGCGAGGAGCTCACCCAGAACACCATCCGCGATGCCGGCGTCCGCATCCTGGGGTGGGCCTATTCAGGCTGTCGCCGCCTGACGAACTCCACCAAGCCGGTGGCGACGCCCGCCGACCTGGAGGGTCTGGTGATCCGGGTACCCAAGAACGAGATCATGATCTCCGCCTATCAGGCCTGGGGCGTCAACCCCAACCCGCTGGCCTGGTCCGAGACCTTCACCGCCCTGCAGCAGGGCGTGGTCGATGGCCAGGACAACCCCTATATCACCATCGATGCGATGAAGTTCTACGAGGTTCAGGACTACGTCACCGAGAGCTGCTACGTGTTCTCGATGGAACCGCTGATCATCAGCGAGGGCAAGTTCCAGAGCCTGAGTCCCGAGATGCAGGAACTGGTGCTGGAAGCCGGCCAGGAAGCCACCGATCACAGCTATGAGTATCTGCTCGAGACCGAGGCCTCCATCAAGGAGCGTCTCGTGGAGGAGCACGGCATGGAGATCACCCAGCCCGCCAACGACGAGCAGGAGTGGATCGAGCTGGCGACTGGTATCTGGCCCGAGTTCTACGACAGCATCGGCGGCAAGGAGAAGCTCGACGAGGTGCTCGCCGCCCTGGGCCGCGATCCCGCGCCAGCCGAGTGACCCCTGCCAGCATGGCATGCAGTGACTCCCGCATCGGCCCTGGGGCCGGTGCGGGAAGGTGCCCACCGGGAGCCTGATCGTCAAGGGGCCAGCCTCATGAAACAGCTACTCTTCAAGATCATCGACAACCTGGAAAGCGTCCTCTGTCAGCTTCTCCTGGTGTCTTTCGTCGTCCTGTTGTTCGCCCAGATCGTCCTCAGGAACCTGTTCAGCTACTCGCTTCCCTGGGGGGATGAGCTGGCGACCTATGCCTTCGTGTGGTTCGCCTACCTGGGGGCGGTCTATGCCACCAAGATGTCGGCCCATAACCGGGTCACCTTCCAGTTCAAGTTCTTTCCCCGTTGGGTCGAGACGTTCTGCGCCGTGCTCACCGACATGATCTGGATCGGCTTCAATGCGGTCTTCATCTACCTGAGCTACGACTTCGTCTTCAACAAGATGAACCTCTTCTGGAAGTCCCAGACCCTGGGAATTCCGATGAAGTATTTCTACCTGATCCTGCCCATCGCCTTTATCGCCATGACGCTGCGTATCCTCCAGAACAACTACCTCAAGTTCGTCAAGAAGGTGGATATCGTCGACCCAGAGTCCCAGGCGGTCGAGGAGCTCAAGCACCACGACGACGCGAACGGTGATGGCCCGAAACCGCGGGAGCAATGAGTATGGATCCCACGATTGTCTATATCCTGTTTGGTGCCTTCTTCCTGCTGTTGATCCTCGGGGCGCCCATTACCGTCTCGCTGGGGGTGGCAGCACTGGCTACCTATTTCAGCCTGGGCGAGAACCCCATGGCGTTCGTGCAGATCGCCTTTACCTCGGTAGGGTCCTTCCCCCTGATGGCCCTGCCGGCATTCATCCTTGCCGGAGCGCTGATGGAGGCTGCCGGTATTTCCAAACGCCTAGTCGATATCGCCGAGGCCTTTGCCGGCCCCGTCACCGGTGGCCTCGCCGCGGCAACGGTGTTCGCCTGCATGTTCTTCGGGGCGATATCCGGCTCCGGACCGGCGACCACCGCGGCGGTGGGCATGCTGATGATCCCCGCCATGGCCAACCGCGGCTATGACCGCGGCTACGGCTCTGCCATTACCGCCTCCTCGGGGGGGCTTGGGGTGGTGATTCCGCCCTCGATTCCGATGGTGATCTTCGGTATTTCCGGCATGGGACTACAGCCGCCGCCGGAGGCCGTCGCCGAGCATGGGGCCTTCCAGACGCTGTCGATCCCCAAGCTGTTCATCGCCGGCATCATGCCCGGGGTGGTCATCGCCGGCTGCCTGCTGACGATCAACTACCTCATCTCGCGAAAGCGCGGCTACCGGGGGCTGACCGACCACTGGTCCTTCCCGCAGATCCGCGGGACCCTGCGCAAGGGCATCTGGTCGATGCTGGCGCCCCTGATCATCCTCGGCGGCATCTACAGTGGGCTGTTCACGCCAACCGAATCGGCCATCGTGGCGATCTTCTATACGCTGATCGTGGGCATCTTCCTGCACAAGGAGCTGGCATGGAAGCCAGCCATGAGGACGCTGGAGACCACCACCTGGATCACCGGTAGGGTACTGTTGATCCTGTTCACGGCCACCGTGTTCGGACGCCTGCTGGTGGAGCAGCGAGTCCCCGCCTACATTGCCGAGGTGATGCTGGGGGTCACCGACAACACCTACGCCATCTGGGCGATGATCATCTTCTTTTTGCTGTTCGTGGGCATGTTCATGGAGACCCTGGCGGCGATCATGATCCTCACGCCGGTGCTGCTGCCGATCATGTACATGCTGGGCATGGATCCGGTGCACGTGGGCATCGTGGTGGTATGCGCCCTGGCCATCGGCTTCCAGACGCCTCCACTCGGGGAGAACCTCTTCGTGGCCTCGGGGATCGGCGGCGCCTCGATCGAGGAGATCTCGTTGAAGGCGCTGCCCTTCGCTGCCGGCTCCATCGTGGCGCTGTTCATCATCGCCTACTTTCCGCAGATCTCGCTCTGGTTGCCCAGCGTGATGGGCTACTAGTCGCTATCCGTTGCGACATCGCCGTGGCACTTCCCCGTGGGGGCCGCCGATGTGAGGAGGAATCATGAGTCATGGTATCCGTCGTATCCTGTGCTGTGTGGGGCTGAGAGGCGACTGCGAGCTGGTGCTGACACAGGCGGTGGGCCTGGCGCTGGCCACCGGGGCCGAGCTTCACGTTCTGCACGCGGTCAAGTCCCTGTCCGACGACGTGGTCAACACCCTCAAGGTCAATATCCGCGATCGCAAGGTGCTCGAGACCCTGATGGCGCAACGCCTCGATCAGGCCCACGAAGAACTCGATCAACGCATCGACACCTTCTGGACCCGCCATGCTGAGCTTCGTGAGGCCTTCGGCGACCGGGAGGTGACGCGCAGCGTGCTAGAGGGCTATCCGGCCTCGGTGATCACCCATTTCGCCACGCGCTCCGGCAGCGACATGATCGTGATGGCGGCCAACAAGCGAAGCTTCACGGCCACCTACGCGGGCAAGATCACCAAGGGCGTGATCAAGCGGGCCAGGGTGCCGGTGGTGGTGGTGCCGACCCGTCGTGACTAGTCCCCAGCCAGCTGGCTCGACGCTCCCGATCCTCTGAATGACGCCCGGCCTCGTGCCGGGCGTCGCCGTTGGTCCAGGGCCATGCCCTTGGTCTCAAGCCTCGTCCCTAACTGGTCCTAACTTCCCTCCCGGCACCCATGCACCATGGCCTTCATGTCGGCCGGCGAGGGCGTGCTCCTGCCGGGCTTGACGTCCTGGGAGGACGTCTCCGGCGCTCCCTTTCCGGGACCCGTATTCCAACAACGAAGGGCCGATCCCGTCGCAGGAGGCGACGATCGTCCCGTGGCTTACAAGGTGACGATATGACTCGTCGAGACGCCGATGGCGCATCCGATATGTCGACCCTTCAGGGTAACAAACGGGCTTTACCCCGTAGCCTGCAACCGCTCCAACGCATCATGCCGGGATTGATGATCTGCATCACCATCGCCCTGGCGACGACCTTTATCGCCGATCATTACGGCGGGCCGACCCTGCTCTACGCCCTGTTGTTCGGCATGACCCTGCATTTCCTCTCGGAGGAGGGACGCTGCCTGGCCGGTGTCGAGTTTGCCGCCAAGAAGGTCCTCCGGCTCGGCGTCGCGTTGCTGGGCGTGCGCATCACCATCGAGCAGGTCGCCGAACTCGGCATCGGACCGGTCCTGACCGTGGTCTGTGGCGTGATGCTGACCATTGCCCTGGGGGCCGTGCTGGCGCGCCTGATGGGCCTCGATCGGGACATGGGGCTGCTGACCGGCGGGTCGGTGGCGATCTGCGGCGCCTCGGCGGCGCTGGCCCTGTCGGCGGTCATGCCACGCCATGCCAGCCATGAGCGCAACACCATCATGACGGTGGTGGGCGTGACCACCCTGTCCACCATGGCCATGGTGACCTATCCCCTGATCGTCGGCGTGCTGGGGCTAAGTGATACCGACGCGGGGATCTTCCTTGGCGGCACCATCCATGACGTGGCCCAGGTGGTCGGTGCCGGCTACATGATCTCCGAGGGCACCGGCGATGTGTCGACCTTCGTCAAGCTGCTGCGCGTGGCGATGCTGGTGCCGGCGGTGCTGGTCTTCATGTTCCTCTTCCGGCGCCATCGCCATGAGGAAGGGAGCGGTAAGGTACCGATGCTGCCGGGCTTCCTGGTCGCCTTCGTCGCCCTGGTGATCGTCAACAGCCTCGGCTGGATCCCGCCGATGGTCACCGAGGGCTTCACCGACCTGTCGCGGTGGTGCCTGGTGACCGCCATTGCCGCCCTGGGCATCAAGACGTCCTTCCAGAAGTTGGCCGTGGTGGGCTGGAAGCCGGTGATCCTGATGGTGGCGGAGACGGTCTTCCTGCTGCTGCTGGTGCTGGCCTTCATCCACTTCGACCTGGCGAGCCTGTGATGATGAGAATCCACGTCAACGGCCAGGAACGCTCTGTCGAGGCACGAGGCACCCTGGCGTGCCTGCTCGAGGCGCTCGGCCTGGCAGCCTCGCGCATCGCCGTCGAGGTGAACGAGGAAGTGGTGCCCGCCAGCCGCCACGCCGATACCGTCCTCGCCGCCGGCGACCGCATCGAGGTCGTGCATGCCATCGGCGGCGGCTGAATCCCGCTCGACGAGGAGATCCCGGATGACAGTTTCCGATCAACCGCTGCGCATCGCCGGCCGCGAGTTTGCCTCGCGGCTGCTGGTCGGCACCGGCAAGTACCGCGACGCCGCGGAGACGGCGGCGGCGCTCGAGGCCAGCGCTAGCGAGGTGGTGACCTTCGCCGTACGTCGCACCGATCTGGGCCAGGGCAACGACGAGCCTGCCCTGCTCGAGGTGGTCCCGCCGTCTCGCTATACGTTGCTCCCCAACACCGCGGGGTGCCATGACGCCCGGGCCGCCGTGCGTACCTGCCGGCTCGCCAGGGAACTGCTGGACGGCCACAATCTGGTCAAGCTCGAGGTACTGGGGGACGAGACGACCCTCTATCCCAACGTGGTCGAGACCCTCAAGGCCGCCGAGGCGCTGATCGCCGATGGCTTCGAGGTCATGGCCTACACCAGCGACGATCCCATCGTGGCCGCCGAACTCGAGGCCCTGGGGTGTTGCGCGATCATGCCCTTGGGCTCGCTGATCGGCTCCGGCTGCGGCATCCAGAACCCCCACAACATCCGGCTGATCATCGAGCGGGCGTCGGTGCCGGTGCTCATCGATGCCGGTATCGGCACCGCCTCGGAGGCGGCGCTGGCCATGGAGCTGGGCTGCGACGCCGTGCTGATGAACTCCGCCATTGCCCATGCCCGGGACCCGGTGGCCATGGCCAGGGCGATGAAGGCGGCGGTCGAGGCCGGACGCGGCGCCTATCTGGCCGGGCGCATGCCGCGCCGAGGCCAGGCCAAGCCCTCCTCGCCCATGGCCGGTCGTATCAAGGAGTGAAGCCGCGCGCACCTCGCCAGGCCTCGGTGCGGTGATCCCTGGCGCCTCAGGGGCGGCAGTAGTAGAGCTTCGCCGGGAGGATGTTGAGCGGCTCGAAATCACACTCCACCTCGGAGAAGACCTGGCGCAGGTCGGGCAGCACCCTGGAGGAGAACTGGTAGATCAACATGGCGCCCTGGGGCGCGAGCGCGTCCAGGCTGCTGGTGAGAACGGACTCGCGGCTCGTGGCCGACATGGTGCTGAAGGGGATGCCGGCCAGCACGTAGTCGGCAGTGGGCAGCCCCAGGCGACCCAGCTCGGCCTGGACCGTCTCCGCGGAGCCGCGGACCACCCGGAGACGGGGATCCGGCAGTGACCGTTGGAGGAAGTCGACGAACTCCTGGTTGGTCTCCAGCACCAGCAGGGTACTCTCCGCTGGCATGCGTTGCAGGAGCTCCCGGGTGATGGTCCCGACTCCGGGCCCGTATTCGACGATGACCTGTACGGAGCGCCAGTCGATCTGTTCGAGCAGGCGACGAACCAGAAAGGGGGAGCTGGGGATGATCGAGCCCAGCATTCGGGGATGCTTGAAGAAGTTGCGTGCGAAGAGAGACAGCTGGGCGCGTCGCCCGTTTCCTGCCAAGGCCGTGGGCTGGTCTTGCGCGGTCATGGGCGAGCCTCCTGCCGTGGAATGGTGACCTATGCATCCACTCTAGGTCGGTAGAGTGGAGGGGGGAAGGGCGCGCCACTCCCATGTCGTCAGGCGCGGCCGGCGCCGGCGCACTCAATCGCCCTGTCCGGCCTGGATGGCGGTCAGGGCGATGGTGTAGACGATGTCGTCGACCAGGGCCCCGCGGGAGAGGTCGTTCACCGGCTTGTCGAGCCCCTGCAGCATGGGACCGACGCTGACCACCCCGGCGCTGCGCTGGACCGCCTTGTAGGTGGTGTTGCCGGTATTGAGGTCGGGGAACACGAACACCGTGGCGCGCCCGGCCACCGGGGATCCCGGCGCCTTCTGTCGGCCGACGCTCTCGATGGCGGCGGCATCGTACTGCAGGGGACCGTCGATCAGGAGGTCCGGGGCCCGCTGCCGGGCCAGCTGGGTGGCCTGGCGCACCTTGTCGACGTCGGCCCCGCGGCCGGATTCGCCGGTGGAGTAGCTGAGCATGGCGACTCGGGGCTCGATGCCGAAGGCGGCGGCGGAGCGCGCGCTCTGCACGGCGATCTCCGCCAGGGCCTCGGCATCGGGGTCGGGATTCACCGCGCAGTCGCCGTAGACCACCACTTGGTCCGGCAGCAGCATGAAGAATACCGACGAGACCAGCGAATAGCCGGGGGCCATCTTGATCAGCTGGAAGGCGGGGCGGATGGTATTGGCGGTGGTGTGCACCGCCCCCGAGACCAGGCCGTCCACCTTGCCCTCGGCGAGCATCATGGAGCCCAGTACCACGTTGTCGTGGAGCTGCGCCTCCGCGGTCAGGGCGTTGAGCCGGCCCTGGCGGCGCGCCACCATCGGCTTGACGTAGCGCAGGCGAATGCGGTCCGGGTCGATGATCTCCAGCGTCTCGGGCAGCTCGAGGCCGCGCTGGCGGGCCGCCTCGGCGATCGTCTCGCGCCGGCCGAGCAGCACGCAGTCGGCGATGCCGCGGCGCTGGCAGACGATGGCGGCCTCCAGGGTGCGCGGCTCGTCCCCCTCGGGCAGTACGATGCGTCGCCGGGTCTGCTGCGCCATCTGCACCAGCCGATGACGGAAGGCCGCCGGGGACAGCCGGTGGGGAAAGCCATGGCTCAGCGTCTGCCGGAGCCAGTCGAGGTCCAGGTGGTCGGCGACGAAGCGCGTCACCCGCTCGGCCCGCTCGGGATCGTCCCGGGGGATGTCGCGACTCATCTGGTCCAGTCGACGGGCCGTGGCATAGCTGTCGCTGTCCACGGCGAGCACCGGCAGACCGGTCTGCAGGGCCGGGCGGCAGAAGTCGATCATCGCCGCCTCCGGCGGCTCGCCATGGGTCAGCAGGAGCCCGGCCAGGCGGACCCCGTTCATGGTGGCCAGCGCCGTCGCCAGCAGGGTGTCATCGCGATCCCCGGAGCTGACGATCAGCCGCCCCGGCTGGAAGGCAGGCAGTGAGCGTGCCGCACTGCGGGCACACAGGCTGGTCCCCAGCACCCGGCGTGTCGTGGCCTCCCCCTCGTGGAGGAAGCGCGCGTCCAGGGCGCGGGCCACGTCCAGGATCCGCGGGGCGCTCAGGGCGGCGTGATAGGGGACCGCCGCGATCAGCGGGGGCGTCTCGGCATCGAGGTCGGCCAGGCGCTCCCGCCAGGTCGCGAGGATGGCCGGGGCCCGGTGGGCCGAGGCCTCCGGGGGTTCGGCGGTGGCCTCTTCCTGGGGCGGCAGCCGCATCAGCAGGCAGCCCAGGGTGCGCCGCGTCCCGTCGCCGTCGAAAGCCTGGGCATGCATGTCCAGCCGCTCGGCCAGGGCCTGGGGATCGGCGGGGTCGCCATCGGTGACCAGCAGGATGCGGGCATCCAGGGCGTGGGCCAGTTGGGCGTTGAGCCGGGTGGCATAGCTGCTGTGCGGGCTGGGCGCCAGCCCTTCCACCAGGATCAACTCGGCGGGCTCGCCGTCTGTCGGGGCGGCCAGCTCGGCGTGGCGCGCCACGGCATGCTCCATGAGGTCGTCGAGCCGGTCCTCGCGCAGCAGCCGCTCCAGGACGGGCTGGGGCAGCGGCAATGGCGGCGTCAGGCCCAGGGTGCTGGCCACCAGGGCCGAGGAGCGGTCCGGACCCTCGCCGTTGAGTTCGTCCTGGCGGAAGGGCTTCATGAAGGCGCTGCGCAGGCCCAGGGTGTCCAGGGCCCGCAGCAGGCCGAGACAGGCCGAGGTCAGGCCGACGCCGCCGTCGGTGGGCACCACCAGCAGGGTGCGGGGCTCGGTGGCCGTGGCATCGACGGGGCTCATGGGCAGGGGATCTCCAGCAGGCGGCGCGTCTCCGCGGCGATATGCGCCTCCTCGTCGGTGGGGATGACCCAGACCTGGGGGCTAGGCTCGCCGGCATCGATGCGTCCTTCCTCGCCACCCACGGCGCGGGCGTTGGCCGCCGCCGAGAGGCGCAGCCCGAAGTGGGGTAGCTGGTCGATCACTCGGGCGCGGATGGTGGCGGCATTCTCGCCGATGCCGCCGGTGAAGACGATGCCGTCCAGGCGGGGCAGGGCGCAGGTGAGGCCCGCCAGGGACTTGGCGAGCCGGTAGCAGAACACCTCGATGGCCAGGGTGGCGCCGGCGTGGTGCTCCGCGGCGGCTTGCTCGAGGCGGCGCATGTCGTTGGACAGCCCCGACAGGCCCAGCAGGCCGCTCTGCTTGTTGAGCAGGGTGTCGATGCGTTCCAGCGACCAGCCCAGCCGGCGGGACAGATGGACGTGCAGTCCCGGGTCGACATCGCCGCTGCGCGTGCCCATCACCAGGCCCTCGAGGGGCGTCAGGCCCATGCTGGTGTCGAGGCTTCGGCCCTGCCAGACCGCACAGGTGGAGCAGCCGTTGCCCAGGTGGGCGATCAGCCAGCCCCCGTGGGGGCGATCGCTCAGGTGCTCGACACGACGGCTGACATAGGCATGGCTGCTGCCGTGGAAGCCGTAGCGACGGACCCCCTGGTTGCGGTAGAGGGCCTCGGGAAGGGCATAGCGATAGGCCCGGGGCGGCAGGCTCCGGTGGAAGGCGGTGTCGAACACCGCCACCTGGGGCAGCGTCGGGAACAGCCGCCGCGTGGCGGCGACGCCCTCGAGGTTGGCGGGGTTGTGCAGCGGCGCCAGCTCGCTGATGGTCTCGAGGCCGCGCAGTGCCGCATCGTCGAGCAGGGTGGCGTCGCTGAAGCGCTCGCCACCGTGGACGATGCGGTGGCCCACGGCGATCGGCGCCAGGTCCTCCAACTGCTCCAGGATCGCCGACATGGCCTCGTGATGCCCGGCACCGTTCAGGGCGCGGGAGACGCGCTGGCCCCGGCGGTCGGTCCCCGTGAGTCGGGCATCCACGGCCCCCAGCCGTTCCACCAGGCCGGCCAGGCGAGGCGCCTGGGGGGCGCTCGGAACCAGCGCGTACTTGATCGATGACGAGCCGCAGTTGATCACCAGTACCGGGTCTTGCATGCTGCTTCCTGTCGTCTCAGGGGCCGCCCTGCCGGTGGGCGGCCGAGGTCTCGAATCTACCATGGGGAGGGGGTTCCCGCAGTGGCCGTGACGGCCATCCCGCACTCCCCCGGCATCGATCAAGGCAGCATGGCGGGTTGCCCCGCCTTGTACCAGACTGTCATAGGTGCGAGGAAACATCGTTTCCCGACTGGAGGAGAATCATGAAGAGATTGGCGATTCCTGTGGTGTCCGCGGCCTGCCTGCTCGCCGCGACGGCCGTCCAGGCCCAGGGCGGACCGATGATGTACCAGCCGAGCTCCTACGTCGGTGCCGACGCGCTGTTCTGGCAGCTGGATCCCGAGGGCCGGGGCGGGGATTTCGACAGCACCGGACTGCGCCTGCGGGGCGGGGTGGCCTTCAATGACTATTTCGCCCTCGAGGGGCACCTGGGCACCGGCGGCTCCGATGGCCCGGTGGACCTCGACTACCTGGCCGGCGGCTACGCCAAGGGCATGCTGCCGGTCACGCCGCAGCTGCGGATCTTCGGCCTGCTGGGGGCCACCGAGGTGGAGTTCGACGGCGGCGACGATTCCGAGAGCGATCTCTCCTATGGCGGGGGCGCCAGCTACGCCGTGATGCCCAATCTCTCGGTGGACGCCGATTACATGCGCTATCTGGAGGAGTCGCGCTTCGACTTCGATGCGGTCAGCGTCGGGGCGACCTACCACTTCTGAGCGCGATTCGCATCACAGGGCGCACCAACACGACGCCCCCGCCGATCACGGCGGGGGCGTCGTGCGTCGTGACGGGGCAGGGCGGCAGGGCGCGCAACGCATTCTGCCCTCTCTTGGTGCGTATCCGGGCGGGGGGAGCCGCCCACGGGGACGGCGCGGCCCCGCCGCCGCCCCCGACGACCATGGGCGGGGGCGCCGCGGGGACTCGCGGCCGACCTGGCACGTAGCGTGCAAGGCATTGCCCGTAACCGGGACACACAAGGTGATGCCATGCCCTGCGACTGGATGTTCCCCGATGAGGCGCCGTCCTCGCGCCTGCTCTTCACCGATCTCGACGGCTCCCTGCTCGACCACCGGAGCTACGACTGGTCGCCGGCCGCCCCCTGGCTGGAACGCCTGGCGACGCTCGGGGTGCCGGTCATCCCGGTGACCAGCAAGACCCGCAGCGAGCTGCTGCCCCTGCGCCAGACGCTGGGGCTGACGGCGGCGCCCTTCGTCGCCGAGAACGGGGCGGTGGTCGGCCTGCCCCCGGCCTGGTGCCATGCCCGGCTGGAGCGCACCCCGGGGCCCGACGGCCTGGTGATCCGCACGCTCGGGGTCGATATCGGCTTCATCCGTCAGCGCCTGGCGGTGTGGCGGGAACGGCTGGGCGTGCGCTTCACGGCGATGAGCGAGATGGCGCTCGACGCGCTGGTCGCCTTCACCGGCCTGGGCGAGCACGAGGCGCGCCTGGCCAGGATGCGCGAGGGCAGCGAGCCCTTGATCTGGGAGGACAGCGACGCGCGCCTGGCCACGTTCCGCGAGGGACTGGCCGGCGACGGCCTGCGGCTGGTGCGGGGCGGGCGCTTCTGGCATGTCACCGGCGAGTCCGACAAGGGCAGTGCCGTGAGCTGGCTGGTGGCACGCCTCGAGGCGCTGCGCGGCGTGCATCCCCTGACCCTGGCGCTGGGCGACGGCCCCAACGATATCACCATGCTCGAGGCGGTGGATCAGGCGGTGGTGATCCGGGGCTGCCACGGCCTCGAGGTCGCCCCGCGGCAGCCGGCGCTCTATCGCAGCCGGGCCAGCGGTCCCGCCGGCTGGGCCGAGGGGGTGGATCACTGGTGGGGGCGAGCCGGGCGCGGGCCTCGGCCGACGCCGTCCCCCGACGATCCCTTCACCCCGGGGAGGGACCTGGCATGAGCGACTTCCATCAGAACGGCATCATCACCGACTTCCACAACCTCACTCGCCGGCCCCTGGACGCCCTCGAGGCCGAGCTGGTGCAGTTCTCCCGGCGGCGGCCCATGAGCCTGATCCTGCCCTCGCTGTTCACCGAGTTGGAGGGGCCGGCGCTGGCCAACATCGTCGAGGAACTCGCCCGGGTGCCCTACCTGTCGGAGGTGGTGATCGGACTCGACCGGGCCGACCGGGAGCAGTTCCTGCACGCCCGGCGCTTCTTCTCCCGGCTGCCCCAGCACCATCGCATCCTGTGGAACGACGGCCCGGGGCTGCGCGGCCTGGATGCCGAGCTGGAGGCCCAGGGGCTGGCGCCCCAGCAGCCGGGCAAGGGGCGCAACGTCTGGTACTGCGCCGGCTATGTGCAGGCCTCCGGACGCAGCGAGGTGGTGGCGCTGCACGACTGCGACATCCTCACCTATGACCGCAGCCTGCTGGCGCGGCTCTTCTACCCGGTGGCCCACCCCTACTTCAACTACGAGTTCTGCAAGGGCTACTACCCGCGCATCGCCGACGGCCGGCTCAACGGCCGGGTGTCGCGGCTGATGGTCACGCCATTGCTGCGGGCACTGAAGCAGATCCACGGCCCGCTGCCCTACCTGGAGTACCTGGACAGCTACCGCTATCCGCTGTCCGGGGAGTTCGCCATGCGCAGCGAGGTGCTCGACGGCATCCGCATTCCCGCCGACTGGGGGCTGGAGATCGGGGTGCTCTCCGAGGTGCACCGCAACTATTCCACCAAGCGCCTGTGCCAGGTGGATCTCGCCGATGCCTACGACCACAAGCATCAGCCGGTCTCCGAGCAGGACGCCTCCGGCGGGCTCAACCGCATGAGCCTCGACATCGCCAAGGCGCTCTACCGCAAGCTGGCCACCCAGGGCGTGACCTTCAGCGCCGAGGGCTTCCGCACCCTCAAGGCCACCTACTACCGGCTGGCGCTGGACCTGATCGAGGCCTACGACCACGATGCGGTGATGAACGGCCTGAGCCTGGATCGCCACGGCGAGGAGCAGGCGGTGGAGCTGTTCGCCACGAACCTGCTGGAGGCCGGCAGCGTCTTCCTCGACAACCCCGGCGAGCGGCCCTTCATCCCCAGCTGGAACCGTGTCCGCGCCGCCATTCCCGACCTGCCCGCGCGCATGGCGGAGGTCGTGGAGCGGGACAATACCGGCCTCGGCTAGTCGAGCGGCCGGTTGACCAGCCACAGGGCGCCGTAGGGCGGCAGGCCGTCGCCGGGCGTCCAGGGACCGCCGGCCAGGCGATCGTGCCAGGCCTCGCCGGCCAAGGCATCCAGGGGCAATGGCTGGGGGGTGTCGGTGACGTTGTGCACCGCCAGCAGGCGCCGGCCGTCGTCCAGGGGCCCTCGCTCGAAGACCAGCAGCGACAGCGGCGTCTCCCACAGGCGCTGGGGGGCGTCGGGATGGAAGCAGGGTTCGCGGCGACGGGCCTCCAGAAGGCGCGTCAGGGCCGCGAAGACGTCGCGGGTCGGGGTGCCGGGGCTGTCGAGCAGCAGGTCGAGCTCCTCGCGTTGCCAGCGGCGGCGATTGATGGAACGCAGTCGCCCGCTGCGCTCCACCCCCTCCCGGTCGTTCAGGGTCCCGGTCAGCACGTGCAGGTAGAGCGCGGGGATGCCCCGCAGGCCCAGCATCAGCTGCTGGCTGCACAGGAAGCGCGGCACCTGCCAGGGATCCGGACCGCGGCGAGTGCCCTTCATGGCCTCGAACCAGGTGATGTTGATCTCGTAGGGACCGTCCTGGCCGTCGTCCGTCGTGCGCATGCTGACGAAGCCCCCGAAGCGATGCATCAGCTCGAGCAGCGCCTCGATCTCGTGGGCCGGCAGCCAGCCCTCCAGGGGGCGCACGCCGATGCCGTCGTGGCTGGCGGTGAAGTTGAGGAAGCCGCAGCCCGGCGGCAGCGCCGGCAGGCTCTTCAGCCAGGCGGCCAGGGTGCCCGCCTCGCCGCTGGTCAGGGTGTGCAGCAGCAGCGGCGGCAGCGGGAACTGGTAGACCAGGTGGGCCTCGTCGGGCATCGCCCCGGCCGCGTCGAGCCGCTCGTCCGGGAGACGTTCCAGGCCGAAGTAGCCGAGGTTCTCCCGGTGGGGCACGTTGGTCTCGGTGAGGATCAGCGTCCCCGGCGCCACATGGTCGACGATGGCCCGCAGCAGGCGCACCACCTCATGGGTCTGGGGGAGGTGGATGCAGGGCGTGCCGACCTCCTTCCACAGGTAGGCGATGGCGTCCAGGCGGATCACCCGGGCCCCCTGGGACAAGTAGAAGAGCAGGATGCCGACGAACTCCAGCAGCACGTCCGGGTTGGCGAAGTTCAGGTCGATCTGGTCCTCGGAGAAGGTCGCCCACAGGTGGCGAGGGCCGCGCCGGGTGGGCACCTTGACCAGCAGCGGCGAGCTGCGCGGGCGCACCACCGCGGTGAGGTCGGTGTCCGGCGCCATCTCGATGAAGTAGTCGCGGCCCGGCTGGCTGCCGGCGAGGTAGTCGACGAACCACAGCGATTCCCGCGAGACATGGTTGAGCACCAGGTCGACCATCAGGTCGAAGCGCTCGGCCAGGCGGCGCACCTGATGCCAGTCACCGAGGGTCGGGTCGACCTCCCGGTAGTGGATGACCGAGAAGCCGTCGTCGCTGCTCCAGGGAAAGAAGGGCAGCAGGTGGACCCCGCTGAAGGTCTCGGCGAGGCGGGTCGCGAGGAAGTCGTCGAGCACGCCGAGGGGCGCGCCCTCGCCGTCGACCAGGCTGTCGCCGTAGGTGATCAGCCACTGGTCGCGCTCGCTCCACAGTGGGCGGGCCTCGGGCGTCGTGCCCTGGGTGGATTCTCCCTCGGGGTGCAGCGATGGGGCCTGGTGCGCCAGGAGAGTGAGCAGGCGGCGCAGCACCTCGTCGGCGCGTGGGCCGTAGAGCTGGCTCAGGTGACGGTGGGCCCGCTCGCGGAAGCGGGCGGGGTCGAGCGGGGTCGTGAGCGAGTCGGCATGGGGCATGGGGGGTACCGCCGTGTGGTCCACTTTCCCTGACCATGCAGGGGACGTGCCAGCGGCCGCACGGCGGTACCGGCGGCGGGAGGGCCCCGCCGCCGTGCCTCACACCTCCTTGTAGAGCTCGGCGCCGGCCTGGCGGAACTTCTCGGCCTGCTCCTCCATGCCCTGCATCACGGCGTCCCGGTCACCGTCGAGGCCCCTGTCCCGAGCATAGTCGCGGACCTCCTGGCTGATCTTCATCGAGCAGAACTTGGGCCCGCACATGGAGCAGAAGTGCGCCACCTTGGCGGAGTCCTTGGGCAGGGTCTCGTCGTGGTACTCCCGGGCGGTGTCCGGGTCGAGGCCCAGGTTGAACTGGTCCTCCCAGCGGAACTCGAAGCGCGCCTTGGACAGCGCGTTGTCGCGGCGCTGGGCGGCGGGGTGCCCCTTGGCCAGGTCGGCGGCATGGGCGGCGATCTTGTAGGTGATGATGCCGGTCTTGACGTCGTCCTTGTTGGGCAGCCCGAGGTGCTCCTTGGGCGTCACGTAGCAGAGCATGGCGCAGCCGTACCAGCCGATCATCGCCGCGCCGATGCCGGAGGTGATGTGGTCATAGCCGGGCGCGATGTCGGTGGTCAGCGGGCCGAGGGTGTAGAAGGGCGCCTCGTCGCACTCGGCGAGCTGCTTGTCCATGTTCTCCTTGATCAGGTGCATGGGCACGTGACCGGGGCCCTCGATCATCACCTGGACGTCGTGCTGCCAGGCGATGCGGGTCAGCTCGCCCAGGGTCTCCAGCTCGGCGAACTGGGCTTCGTCGTTGGCGTCGGCCACCGAGCCCGGGCGCAGGCCGTCGCCCAGCGAGAAGGCGACGTCATAGCGCTTGCAGATCTCGCAGATCTCCTCGAAGTGGGTGTAGAGGAAGCTCTCACGGTGGTGATAGAGGCACCACTTGGCCATGATCGAGCCGCCCCGGGAGACGATGCCGGTGACCCGCTTGGCGGTCAGCGGCACATAGCGCAGCAGCACGCCGGCGTGGATGGTGAAGTAGTCCACGCCCTGCTCTGCCTGCTCGATCAGGGTGTCGCGGAACACCTCCCAGGTCAGGTCCTCGGCCACGCCGTTGACCTTCTCCAGGGCCTGGTAGATGGGCACGGTGCCGATCGGCACCGGGGCGTTGCGGATGATCCATTCCCGGGTCTCGTGGATATTGGCCCCGGTGGACAGGTCCATGATGGTGTCCGAGCCCCAGCGGATGCCCCAGGTCATCTTGTCGACCTCGTCCTCGATGGAGGAGGTCACCGCCGAGTTGCCGAGGTTGCCGTTGATCTTTACCAGGAAGTTGCGGCCGATGATCATCGGCTCGGATTCCGGGTGGTTGATGTTGCAGGGGATGATGGCGCGGCCGGCGGCCACCTCGTCGCGCACGAACTCCGGGGTGATCTCCTCGGGGAGTCGGGCGCCGAAGCCCTGGCCCGCATGCTGGTGGCCGAGGATGCGTTCGACCTCCTCGCTTCCCAGGGCTTGCCTCCGCTGGTTTTCCCTAATGGCAATGAATTCCATCTCCGGGGTGACGATGCCCTGGCGCGCGTAGTGCAACTGGGTGACGTTGCGGCCTTCCCTGGCGCGGCGCGGGGTGCGGGTCAGGTCGAAGCGCAGCGGGGCAAGCATGGGGTCGTTGGCGCGGCGGCGGCCGTATTCGGAGGTGGGGCCGTCGAGGAAGTCGGTGTCGCCGCGCTCCTCGATCCAGCCGCGGCGCAGCTCGGGCAGGCCTTTCCGCAGGTCGATCTCGGCCTCGGGGTCGGTGTAGGGGCCGGAGGTGTCATAGACCAGCAGCGGCGGGTTGGCCTCGTCGGCGCCGGAGGTGCGGGTCGGCGACAGGGCGATCTCGCGGAAGGGCACCCGGATGTCGGGGCGCGAGCCCTCGACGTAGCGCTTGCGCGAGCCGGGCAGGGCCTGGATGGCGGCCTCGTCGACGCGGGCGCTCTCGGCGAGGAAGTGATCGGTCTTGGCCATGGGAGTCTCCTTGGGGTCCATCACGGTTGTGGTTGTATCGGGAGGAGACGTAGGCGGGCGGCGTCCGGCCGGGCCGGGGCGTCGCTTGATCCCTACGCTGGTCCCCTCCCTGGTGCAGCAACATCAGGGCATTAGCCAGTTCAGGTTCAACGGGATCCATGCTCGGGCGCCTTGCGCCGCATGATCTCAGCCGTCATCAACGGCACCCCGTCAAGCGTTGTGGTGCCCGCCATCGCCGGCGGGCGGAGTCATCGTGGCTACGTGCTTGCCTCGGTCTCGGGGCTGATCCGGGAGCAGGCCTGCGAGGAGGCGCTGTGAACCCCTCCCTGGGCGCTACCGACGCCCTGCGGCGCTCTCGCGTCCCGCTCCGCTTGCAGGTCCGGTGCTGGCCATCCATGGCCAGCCCGTTCGGAGCCGTGCTCCTCACCCATGGCGTAGGACCTCCTCTTAGGCCTGCCCCCGGCGCCCCGGATGGTCCGGCGGGATGTGGTCATGGTGTCAGTCCGCGCGATCCAGGCCCATCTGCCAGAAATCGATCTCGAGCCGCGTGGCATCGCGGAAGATGGTCGTCAGGCGCGCGAAGCGCTCCGGCGTGACCTCGGCCAGCCGGGCGTCGAGCCAGGCCCGCTCCTCGTGCATGGCGGCCTGGAAGGCGTCGCCCTCGTACATGGCGATCCAGGCATCATAGGGGTTGGCCGCGCCGCGCACCGTGGAGGCCTGGGCGTTCAGCCAGTTGGCGATCTCGCCGTAGCCGATCAGGCAGGGGGCGAGCGCCACGTGCAGGTCGAGCAAGTCGCCGCGGCAGCCGGTGTCGAGCACGTAGCGGGTATAGGCGAGGGTGGCCCGGGCCTCGGGCAGCGCCGCCAGGTCGTCCTCGCCGATGCCCCACTCGCGGCAGTAGCCGACATGCAGGTCGAGCTCCACGTCGAGAATGGTCTTCAGGCCCTCGAAGGCGTGGCGCAGCTCGGCCAGGGTCTGGCTCTTGTAGGCGGCCAGGGCATAGGCCCGGGAGAAATGCACCAGGAACAGGTAGTCCTGTTGCAGGTAGTGGCGGAAGGCGTCCTCGTCGAGCCGGCCGGCGCCCAGCGCGCGGACGAAGTCGTGCTCGAGGTAGGCGCGCCAGTCCTGCTGGCAGGCGTCGGTCAGGTCGCTGAAGCGGTAACCCATCTTGCCTCCGGTGCGGTCGGGATCCGGGGGCGGGCGAAGCGGAAGACGGGAGGAGGGCCGGACGGAAAGGGGGCGTGCCGGGCCCACCGCCTGATTCCCTACGCCGGTACACGTGCGGGCCCGCGGCCACGCACCCACCCGGATCAGGTTCCACGGGATCGGCGCTGGGTTCTCTCGATCTCTCTCGAAGTCGAACCTGCGCCATCTCAGCCGGTTCCACCGGCACCCCGTCAAGCGAGTGGGATCAGTCTAGCAGCTTGGATCGGCATTACCAGCCCCGGCAGGACGGCGGTCCCTTCGGGGCCGGCGGGCGGGGGCCTATGAGGCGGCTGGCCTCAGTAGAGGCGGAAGCGCTTCCAGTCGGCGCGTCCCGCCTCGCGCTCGGGGACCTTGCGATAGCGCTTGTATTCCCACTGGTACTGGGCCGGGTCCAGGGCGATGGCCGCCTCCACGCTGGCGTTGACGCCGGCGGCGGAGCTCGCCTCGTCGGGGTCGTAGACCCGCGCGTCGGCGGCCAGGAAGTGCAGGGCGAAGCCGCGCCCGGGCAGGCGCCGGGCGACGCCGGTGACCACCCGGGCCTCGGTGCGCGCGACCAGCTTGGGCAGGAGGGTGGCGGTGTAGGCCGGGCGACCGAAGAAGGGCGCGAAGACCCCGCTGCCCCAGTCCGGCTCCTGATCCGGGAGGATGCCCACCGCCTCGCAACGCTTGAGCGCCTTGAGCAGGGCCGCCACGCCGCGGGGGTTGGTGGGCACCAGGCGAGCCCCCTGGCGCTCGCGGCCCTGGCGGGTCACCGGGTCCAGGGCGGCGAGCTTGGGCGGCTCGTACATGGCGGTGAAGGGGAAGTGGCTCGACAGCCAGAAATTGAGGATCTCCCAGTTGCCGAAATGCGGGGCCAGCACGATCACCCCGCGGCCCTCGGCGCGCGCCTCGTCGAGCAGCTCGCGGCCATGGACCTCGAGGATCGAGGCCGCCACCCGCGCCGGGTCGCCCATCCAGGCGAATCCCAGTTCGAGCATGGTGGCGCTGGAATGGGTCAGGCTGTCCCGGGCCAGGCGGCGGCGCTCGGCCTCGCCAAGCGAGGGGTAGGCCTGGGCCAGGTTGACCCGGGTGACCCGTCGCTCCCGGGAACTGACGGCCTGGACGAGGGGGCCGGCGAGGCGGGCCAGCCGCCACAACGGGGCCGGCCGCCAGGCGGCCAGCCAGCGCCACAGGGTGGCGACGGCGCGGGCCTGGTGGCGGCCGGCGTGGGTCTGCGTTGCTGCCATGGACTCAGACCAGCCAGGTGTCCGGGTTGTCCGGCGCGCGCTTCTCCTGCAGGCCCTTGAAGCCCTTGACGCAGCGGATGATCAGCCACACGGCCAGGGCGATCAGCAGCGGGAAGCCGATCACGATCAGGGTGAGCAGGGCGGCGGCGGCCCCGTAGAGCAGGCCGATCCAGAAGGTGCGGATCTGGTAGCGGTAGTGCTCGTCCAGCCACGCCGGGCCCTTGCCGCGGTAGACGTAGGCGATCACCACGCCCACCAGGGAGGTGAACCCCACCACGAAGCTGGCCAGGTAGAGGGCATAGACCACCATGGCCAGGGTGGTGTCGGGCGGCGGGTGGGACTCGGCGACCACGGGATCGCGATGGGTGGTCTGATTCTCGTTCATCGGTCGTCCTTGAGGGTGATGGAGCGGGACAGCGGCTCGCCACATGATACCCGCTGAGGGCCATGATGCCACCGAGGCGGCCGGGTCAGCGCAGGGGGCGACTGATCTCCAGCAGGTTGCCGTCCGGGTCGCGCAGGTAGAGGGACTCGAGCTCGCCATTGGCGCCCTGGCGAGTCACCGGGCCCAGCTCCACCTCGACGGACAGGGCCTCCAGGTGCCGGCGGAACTCGTCGAGGGGCAGCTGGCTGCGCAGGCACAGGTCCAGGCTGCCCGGCGTCGGCGTGGCGGCCCGCGGCTGGATGTCGGTGGCGGTCCAGTGCAGGCGCAGGGCCATGTCGCCCAGCATCAGGTCGACGCGCTCCTGGTCCCGGTAGCGCACGTCGAGGCCCAGTACCCGAGTGTAGAAGTCCACGGCGCGGGATATGTCGGTCACGGTGATGACCAAATGGTCCAGACCTGACAGCATGCATGTCTCCTTGGAAGAGTGATCTGGTTCAGAGAATACGATGATGCCGTCCTGTCCGCTATGTGCATCCCCCGAGACCGCCCCCTACCATCGCGATGCGCGGCGCGACTATCGGGCCTGCCGGGACTGCGCGCTGGTCTTCGTGCCCGCCCACCAGCGCCTGGCGCCGGACGACGAGAAGGCGGTCTACGACCGGCACCAGAACTCCCCGGACGATGCCGGCTATCGACGCTTCCTGTCACGGCTCTTCGACCCTCTGGTCGCCCGACTGGCCCCCGGGGCCCGGGGACTCGATTTCGGGGCCGGCCCCGGGCCCACCCTCTCGGTGATGTTCGAGGAGGCCGGCCACCCCATGGCCATCTACGATCCCTTCTACGCGCCGGATACCGGGGTGCTGGAGCGGACGTACGACTTCATCACCGCCACCGAGGTGGTCGAGCACCTCTTCGCCCCCGGCCGCGAACTCGAGCAGCTGGCCGAGCGCCTGGCGCCGGGGGGCTGGCTGGGCCTGATGACCAAGCGGGTCAGCACGCCCGAGGCCTTCGTCGACTGGCACTACATCCTCGACCCCACCCATGTGTGCTTCTTCAGCGAGGCCAGCTTCACCTGGCTCGCCGGGCGCCTCGACATGCGCGTGCACTTTCCCGCCAACGACGTCGTATTGCAGCAGCGTCGGTGACCGACTCCCTTTCGATAACGTGCCGTTATCGAAAGGAAAAAACCTCGCTCCGGCGGGGCACGGGGGATTGGCGGCGACCGGCGCCGAGCGTATATTCGAGCCCATATCCTGTTCCCTGCGCGGCTGCGGCGGCGCCCGTCATACCGTCCGTCTCGAGGCTTCCGCACATGTCCCGGCAGTTGCTGCTCATGGCCCTGGCACCCCTGCTGGGGCTGTTCATTCTGGGGATCGGCAATGGCTTTCTGGCCACCCTGATCACCCTGCGCCTCGACGCCGCCGGCGAATCGCCGCTGGTGATCGGCTGGGTGTCGTCCGCCTACTTCATCGGCCTGGCGCTGGGCGCGATGCTCAACGACCGCCTGCTGCTGGCGATCGGCCATATCCGTGCCTACGGCAGCTTCGCCTCCCTGGTGGCGGTCACGGTACTGCTGCAGGGGCTGTTCTTCGAGCCCGTCGCCTGGTTCGCGCTGCGCCTGATCGGTGGCTGGGCCACGGTGGGCGTCTTCCTGGTCATCGAGAGCTGGCTGCTGACCGCCGGCGACCCCACGGTGCGCGGTCGCCTGCTCGCGCTGTACATGATCGCCATCTATGCCGCCGGGGTGCTGGGCCAGCTGCTGCTGGGCGTCACCCAGTCCATGGGCCCCACGGCGCCCTTCATGGTGATCGGCCTGCTGGCCTCGTTGTCGGTGCTGCCCATGGCCATGATCCCGCGGGTCACCCCGTTGCTCGAGAGGGCCGAGCCGCTCTCGCCGCTGCGCCTGATCACCCTGACGCCCACCGGTGTGGTGGGCAGCTTCGGCTCGGGACTGGCCGTGGCGGCGGTCTACACCCTGCTGCCGCTCTACCTGCAGCGGGTCGGCTTCGCGGTCGACCGGGTCGGCCAGTTGATGGCGGTGATGGTTCTCGGCGCCATGCTCCTGCAGTACCCGGTGGGACGCTGGTCGGACCGCCACGACCGTCAGATGGTGCTGATCCTGATCGGCGCCTTCTGCGCCCTGATCTCCGCCGGCATCCTCTGGCTGCCGCTGCCGCCCTGGGGGCTGGCCGCGCTGCTGTTCCTGCTCGGTGGCGGGGTCTTCTCGCTGTACCCGGTCTCGGTCGGCCATGCCGCCGACCGTGCCCCCGCCGGCGCCCTGGTGCGCATGAGCCAGGGCCTGCTGCTGATCAACGCCATCGGCTCGACGCTGAGTCCGCCGGTCATCACCCCGGTGATGGCCGTGGTCGGCGATGCCGGCCTGTTCTGGTCACTCGGCGCCCTGGGCCTGATCCTGGTCGGCTTCTTCGGCTGGCGGCGCAGCGTGCGGCCGGCGCCGGTACCGGTGGCGCCGTTCTCGCCCACCACGCCGCTGAGTGCCGCGGGGGCCGAGCTGTCGGTGACCGAGGAGTGGGTGCAGGGGGCCCTGGAGCACGAGCACGTGGAAGACCTGTCCGGGGCCGTGCCCGACGTGGAGGTGGCTGAGCCCCTGGTGGGGCCGCCGCCCCCCGACGAGGCGCATATCGTCTACTACGCTGACGACGGGGCGGCCCCGCCCGAGGCGGAGGCGCCGGAGCAGGAGCAGGAGGGCATGGCCGGCGCCTCGCGGTCGTGAGACGGGCATGCGACCTAGGCCCAATGGTTAGCGGAAAGTAGTGAACCTACTATCGCCGGTATCATTTTTCCCGAGGTGCCGTCATGACTCCCTTCGCCGCTCCCGTTCGCGACGCCCGTTTCGTGCTCGAGGAACTCCTCGAGCACGACTCGCTATCGCTGCCCGGCTTCGAGGAGACCACTCCCGAGCTGGTCGAGGCGGTGCTGGAGGAGGCCGCCCGGCTCGCCGGCGAGGTCTGGGCGCCACTCAATGCCAGCGGCGACAGCCAGGGCTGCCGCCGGCGCGAGGACGGCGGTGTCGGCGTGCCGGACGGCTTCGCCGAGGCCTATCGCGCCTACGCCGAGGGTGGCTGGAACGGCATCGGGGTCGCCGAGGCACTGGGCGGCCAGGGCCTGCCCGAGGTGGTGGCCAGCGCCGTGCAGGAGATGCTGCATGGCGCCAACATGGCGCTGGGCCTGTGTCCCATGCTCACCGCCGGCGCCATCGAGGCCCTGGCCCATCACGGCAGCGCGGCACAGCGGGCCCGCTACCTGGCGCCGCTGGTCGAGGGCCGCTGGACCGGCACCATGAACCTCACCGAGCCCCAGGCGGGCTCGGATCTCTCCCGGGTGCGCACCCGGGCGGTCCCCTGCCCGGAGGAAGAGGGCGACCACTACCGCCTCACCGGCCAGAAGATCTACATCACCTGGGGCGAGCACGACTGCGCCGAGAACATCCTGCACCTGGTGCTGGCGAGGACCCCGGACGCCCCCGAGGGCAACCGGGGCCTCTCGCTGTTCCTGGTGCCCAAGTTCCTGGTCAACGACGACGGCTCCCTCGGCGAGCGTAACGACGTGACCTGCACCTCCCTCGAGCACAAGCTCGGCATCCATGGCTCGCCGACCTGCACGCTGAGCTTCGGCGAGCAGGGCGGCGCCATCGGCTACCTGATCGGCGAGCCCGGCCGCGGCCTGAATCACATGTTCACCATGATGAACGAGGCCCGCCACAAGGTCGGCCTCCAGGGCATCGGCGTGGCCGAGCGGGCCTGCCAGCAGGCCCTGGCCCATGCCCTGGAACGGACCCAGGGGCGCCGTCCCCCGGCCCGCGGCGGCAGGGAATGCATCATCGCCGAGCACCTCGACGTCAAGCGCATGCTGCTCTCCATGCGGGCCCGCACCGATGCCCTGCGCGCCCTGGCGCTGACCTGCGCCGCCCGGATGGACGTGGCGCGCCATGCCGAGGACGCCGAGGCGCGCCAAGCCGCCCAGGCCCGGGTCGACGTGCTGATCCCGGTGGTCAAGGCCTTCTCCACCGACCAGGCCGTGGACATCGCCTCCCTGGGGCTGCAGGTCCATGGCGGCATGGGCTATGTGGAGGAGACCGGGGCCGCCCAGCTGCTGCGCGATGCCCGCATCGCGCCCATCTACGAGGGCACCAATGGCATCCAGGCCCTGGACCTGGCCGGGCGCAAGCTGACCCGGGACGGTGGCGCCGCCCTCGACGGCCTGATCGACGAGGTGGAGGCCACCGCCAGGGCGCTGTCCATCAGCGAGGATCTGCACTACCTCGGCGAGAGCCTGGCCGCCGGCGCCGCCGACCTGCGCCTGGCCGCGTCGCTGGTGCTGGAGCAGAGTCACGACCCCGAACTCGGCCCGGATGCCGTCCAGGCCCATGCCACGCCCTTGCTGACGCTGACAGGGCATGTGCTCTGCGCCTGGCAGATGGGCCGTGCCGCCCTCAAGGCCGAGGCCGCCCTGGCCGATGGCAGCGCCGACCCCTTCTATCGCGCCAAGCTGGCCAGCGCCGACTTCGCGCTGCGTCACTGGCTGCCCGTGGGCCGCGCTCAGCTGGCGGGGATCGAGGCCGGCATGACGCGCCTGGCCGACCTCGACCCGGCCAGCCTCTGAGCCCCGGCCACCGGCCACCGGCCACCGGCCCCCGGCCGGCGGTCCTTCCGTCTCGCGCCGCCCCGAGCGAAGGCGGTGATCGTCAACGAGCCGCCCAAGACGTCCATCGGCAAGATCCAGGCGTTCGTGCTGCGCGGGGAGGCGCGCAACCGGTAACCTGCAGGACGCGACACACGCTTCCTTCACCCGAACAGGAGAGTGCAGCAATGAGCCAACAACCGATCGGCGTGGTCGGCGCCGGGACCATGGGGCAGGGCATCGCCCAGGTGCTGGCCACCAGCGGCTTCCCGGTCCAGCTCTACGACGTGGCCGACGCCCAGCTCGAGCGTGCCCGGGGCGCCATCGACAAGGGCCTGGGCAAGCTGGTGGCCAAGGACAAGCTGGCCGAGGCCGACAAGGACGCCGCCCTGGGTCGCCTCGCCACCAGTACGGCGCTGGATGCCCTGGCCGACTGCGAGGTGATCATCGAGGCGGCGCCGGAGCAGCCGGCGCTCAAGGAGAAGCTGTTCCGCGATCTCAGCCACCTGACCGGCGACGCCATCCTCGCCTCCAACACCTCCTCGCTGTCGCTGACCCGCCTCGCCGCGGTCTGCGAGCGCCCCGAGCGGGTGGTGGGCATGCACTTCTTCAACCCGGTCCCGGTGCTGAAGCTCGTCGAGGTGATCCGCGCCGAGCAGACCTCGGACGCCACGGTGGCGTGCATCGAGGCATTGGCCGAGGCGCTGGGCAAGACCGCCGTACCGGTGGGCGACTCCCCGGGGTTCGCGGTCAACCGCCTGCTGGTGCCGATGATCAACGAGGCGGCCTTCCTGGTGCAGGAGGGGGCGGCCACGCCCGAGGCGGTGGACGAGGCCATGAAGCTCGGCGCCGCCCATCCCCTGGGGCCGCTGGCCCTGGCCGACCTGATCGGCCTCGACGTCTGCCTGGCGATCATGGAGGTGCTGCAGGACGGCTTCGGCGACCCCAAGTACCGGCCCTGCCCGCTGCTCAGGCGCATGGTCGATGCCGGTTACCTGGGCCGCAAGAGCGGCCGCGGCTTCCATACCTATTCGTGAGGCCGACAAGAGACGGGATTGCCGACCAACCAAGCGTTCGCTAGGGTGAGAGGGTCGTCCATCCCAAGACATGCCGAGGAGGCCCCATGAGCGAGCAATTGATCGAGATGCAGGACAACGCCGGTGTCGTGCGTCTGACCATCAACCGTCCCCAGGCGCTCAACGCCCTGAACAGCGAGGTGATCGCCGGACTCGAGACGGTCCTGGTCGAGCTGGAGGCCCGCGACGACCTGCGGGCCGTGTTGATCACCGGCGCCGGGGAGAAATCCTTCGTCGCCGGCGCCGACATCGCCGAGATGAAGGACCAGACCCCGGAGCAGGCGCGGGCCTTCGCCGGCCAGGCCCTGCGCACCATCAAGCGCCTGGAGACCCTGCCGGTGCCGGTGGTGGCCCTGGTCAATGGCTTCTGCCTGGGCGGTGGCTGCGAGCTGGCCCTGGCCTGCGACTGGGCGGTGGCCAGCGACAACGCCGTCTTCGGCCAGCCCGAGGTGCTGCTCGGGGTGATCCCGGGCTTCGGTGGCACCCAGCGCCTGCCGCGCCGGGTCGGCCCGGCCATGGCCCTGGACCTGGTCACCACCGGCCGCAAGATCGATGCCCAGGAGGCGCTGAGCATCGGCCTGGTCAACCGGGTGATGTCCCAGGCCGAGCTCGAGGACTACGTGGGGGAACTGACCAGGCAGCTGGGCGGCAATGGCCCGCAGGCGGTGCGCGGGGCCAAGCAGGCGGTGCACGACGGCATGGACCAGGACCTCGACAGCGCCCTGGCGCTGGAGACCAGCCTGTTCGCGCTGTGCTTCGCCGGCGAGGAGCAGCAGGAAGGCATGAGCGCCTTCGTCGAGAAGCGCAAGCCGAACTTCTGACCCGGCGCTGCCCTGGACAGTCGACCGGCCGTGGCGAAGACGCCACGGCCGGTCTCGTTATGCGCCCGGTTCATTGCAGGGGCGCGACGCCCTGTCCCGCCAGTTCGGGGAAGGCGTCGTGCATGGTCAGGGCCGCGGTGTTCTCCCGAGCGGCGAGGAACTCGGGCCGTCGCATGGGCGCCGCGAAGGGCTCCTCCAGGAGATTGTCCACGCTGTTGTAGACGAAGAACAGGTTGGAGCGCGGCCAGGGCGACATGTTCTCGTTCGAGGCGTGCAGGGTGTTGCACTCGAACAGCAGCAGCGACCCCGCCGGACCCTTGGGCGCCTGGATACCGCCATGCTCGGCCAGCCGGGCCAGCGCCTGGCGGTCCGGCACGCCGATCTTCTGGGCCTTCAGGGATTCCTTCCAGTTCATCGCCGGGGTCTCGCCCACACAGGGCACGAAGAGGCGGTGGGAGCCGGGGATCAGCATCAGCGGGCCGTTGAACTCGTTGTTCTCGGTGAGCATCAGCGAGGCGCTCACCGCGCGCATCCGCGGCATGCCGTCCTCGGCATGCCAGGTCTCGAAGTCGGAGTGCCAGTCGAACCCGCTGCCCTGGAAGCCGAACTTGTCGTTGATGCGGGATTGATGGATATAGACCTCGCTGCCGAGCAGCTGGCGCACCATGCCGAGGATGCGCGGATCCCGGGTCAGGCGGTCGAAGCGCGCGGAGAGCTCGTGCATGCCGAACACCGAGCGGATGGCGCCGCTATGGGGGTCCTGAATGATCTGCTCGGAGTCCATCAGGTCCTCGTTGCGGGCCATCTGGCGCAGTTCCTCGAAGAAGGGCTCGGTGATGTCCCGCGAGAAGAAGCCGTTGAACCACAGGAAGCCGTCGCGCTCGTAGCGCGACAGGGCCACCTCGTCCAGGGGGCCGTCCCAGCGGTATTGGTTGCGGGCGTGGACGATCGGCTCGTTGCGGGGAAGGGCGGCCCTGGGGGTAGTGAGCCGGGTGGGATAGTGGTCCTCGCGATCGCTCATCTGCTCTGCCTCCTGGCTTGGCGGGGCAAGCCTTGACGCGATGGGGGCAAAGCAAGCTGACGACCCTCCTGGCGAGCCCCCATCGGGTGACGGATGTCCGGGCTCGGTCCCTGAGAGACGGGTCTGTTATCTACTGTGGTGGTCAGGGGGCGGGGATTTCAAGGCGTCGCCTGAGCCGATCGACCAGGGCCTCCATGTGGGCCACATGACTGCCGTGCCAGTAGACCTGGCCACAGCCCTCGCACTGCAGGAAGTCGTCCACGTAGCGTCGGGTCAGCGGCTCGAGGCGGTGGTCGACGGCGGCCTTGTCCACGCTCGCGAGCCGGCCGTTGCAGCGAGTGCAGCGGGTGAAGGGCGCCAGTTCGCCGAGCAGCGAGAAGGCGCGGGCGACCTCCTCGAGCTGGATGAAGGGATCGTCGGCACGCACGAAACGGCCGAGAGCGACGCGCTTGCGCTTGAGCAGGTTGCGATCCCGGGTCAGCAGGATGTGCCCCTCCCGCTCGGCGCGGGCGGCGAGCTCGGCGTCGCCGGCCCGGGGATGATAGCGGCAGTCGAAGCCCAGCAGGCGCAGGTAGCGGGCCAGGCGGCCCAGGTGGACGTCGAGCAGGAAGCGCGGGGGATGGGGCAAGGGCGGGCGAAGCGGGCGTGGGGCGCGCGCCGGCACGGCCGCGCCGGCGGGATAGACGTCCACCCGGTCGCCGTCCCGGAGGCGGTGGTCGAAGCCCACCGAGGCGCCGTCCACCAGGATGATGTTTACCTCGGGGTGGGGCACGCCCAGGGCCTCGATGGCATCCTTGATGGCGGCCTGGCGATCGAAGGGGTAGGCGAAGCGGCGCTCCCGCCGCTGTGGTGGCAGGAAATCGTTCAGCTCGGCATGGAAGCGGAAGCGGGCGATGGCCATGGCGTTGCCCCGGCGGCGGGAAGGCCTCGGCCTCAGTCTAGGCGCTGGCCGCGGCCCCGGGCGAGACGCCCGGGCCAGAGGCGGCGCAGGCGAAGCAGCCCGGTGGTGATCGCCGTGCCGGTCAGGGTGATGGCCATGCCGGCGAGGACCTGCAGGCTCAGGGTCTCGTCGAGCAGCAGGTAGCCCCACAGCAGGGCGCTCACCGGCACCAGGAAGGTCACGGTGGAGGTGGCGGTGGCCCCGGCGCTGGCGATCAGCCCGAAGTAGAGCAGGAACCCCAGGGTGGTGCTGAACACCGCCAGCCCCAGGCCATTGGCCCAGCCCTGGCCGCTGATGGGAGCCTCCGGCCACAGCCACAGGCCGGGCACCAGCAGGATCACCGCCGACATGGCGCAGCTGCCCGCCGCCAGCACCCGCACCGGCAGGTGGGCCAAGTAGGTCTTGGAGTAGTTGCTGGCGATACCGTAGCAGAAGGTGGCGCCGAGCACGGCGAGGATGAACCAGCCATCGCCGCCCAGGCGGAAGTCCAGCCGGTCGGCGGAGAGCACATAGACGCCGAGGAAGGCCAGGGCCAGGCCCAGGTACTGGCGACGTTGCACCGGGGTGGCGAAGAAGAGCGCACCGAGCAGGGCGGTGAACAACGGCGTGGTGGCGTTGATCAGCGAGGTGAAGCCCGCCTCCAGCCGGGTGGTGGCCAGGGCCAGCAGCGAGAAGGGCAGCACATGATTGACCAGGCCCAGCAGGGCGAGCTTGCCCTTGTTCTCCCAGGCCAGCCGCAGGTAGCGCAGGCTCAGCAGCAGCGGCACCATCAGCAGGGCGCCGACCCCCATGCGCACCAGGATCAGTGGTACGGGACCGAACTCCGGCACCGCCACTCGCATGAAGATGAAGGACATCCCCCACAGCGAGGACAGCAGGATCAGGCGGAGGCTATCGGCCGGGGTCATGCGCGGCTCCTGATGGGAGAAGAGCAGAACGGGTAAACGGTAAGCAGGTTAATCGCTTGTTCGTCGCCATGCCACCTGCCCGGGGCTGGGTGGGAAGCGGTGAGGCCGGCCGCGTCGTACCGGCGGATTTCTTGACGCAGCGCAAGTGTCATCGTCGGGCCCTATGCTGTGATGGCTTTCCCATCCCGCAGCGAGGAGTCGAGCATGCCTGCCATGATGAAAGCCGCCGTCTTCGTCGAGCCCGGTCGCATCGAGATCGACGACAAGCCGATCCCCGACATCGGCCCCGACGATGCCCTGATCCGCGTGACCACCACGACCATCTGCGGCACCGACGTGCATATCCTCAAGGGCGAGTATCCGGTGGAGAGGGGCCTGACCATCGGCCACGAGCCGGTGGGCGTGATCGAGAAGCTCGGCGCCAACGTCCAGGGCTACGAGGAAGGGCAGCGGGTGATCGCCGGGGCCATCTGCCCGAGCTTCACGTCCTATGCCTGTCAGGACGGCTGCAGCGCCCAGGACGGCGGCCACCACGGTCATGGTTACAAGCCCATGGGCGGCTGGCGGTTCGGCAACACCATCGACGGCGCCCAGGCCGAGTACCTGCGCGTGCCCGATGCCCAGGCCAACCTCAGCCCGGTGCCCGACGGCCTCACCGACGAGCAGGTGCTGATGTGCCCCGACATCATGTCCACCGGCTTCGCCGGGGCGGAGTCGGCCAATATCCGCATCGGCGACACGGTGGCGGTATTCGCCCAGGGCCCCATCGGCCTGTGCGCCACCGCCGGTGCCCGGCTGCGCGGCGCCGGGCTGATCATCGCCGTGGACGGGGTGGACGAGCGCCTGGCCATGGCGCGCCGGCTCGGAGCCGACGTGGTCCTCGACTATCGCCGGGTGGACGTGGTCGACGAAATCCTGCGGCTCACCGGTGGACGCGGCGTGGATGCCTCCATCGAGGCGCTGGGCCTGCAGACCACCTTCGAGAACGCCCTGCGCGTTCTCAAGCCGGGCGGCACGCTCTCGAGCCTCGGTGTCTACTCCGAGAACCTGACCCTGCCGCTGGATGCCTTCAGCGCCGGGCTCGGCGACCATCGCATCGTCACCTCGCTGTGTCCCGGGGGGAAGGAACGCATGCGCCGGCTGATGCAGGTGATCGAGTCCAACCGCCTGGACCTCGGCCCCCTGGTGACCCACCACTATTCCCTGGAGGACATCGCCGAGGCCTACGAGCTCTTTTCCCACCAGCGCGACGGGGTGCTCAAGGTGGCCATCCGCAACGGCTGAGCGTCTGCGGCGGCGCTGCCGTGCAGGACGCGCCCGTGGCCAGGGGCAAGGCGCCGCCGGGCTTGGTAGAGTGGGGCCTTCCACCATCGCCAGGGAGGCACGGATGCGCATCACCCAGCTCAATATCTATCCGGTCAAGTCGCTGCGGGGGATTGTCCTCGAGACGGCGACGCTCACCCGCCGCGGGCTCGCCTGCGACCGCCACTGGATGCTCGTCAACGACGACCATCGCTTCGTCACCCAGCGCGAGCTGCCGGCCATGGCGGGCGTGACAGTACGGCTGACCGACGAGGCGCTGGTGCTGGAACACCCCCGGGTCGCGCCCCTGATCGTCCCCCTGGCGCGGACGAGGCAGCCGCGGTGCACCGTGCGCATCTGGAAGGATACCTGCGAGGCCCTGGACGAGGGCGATGCCGCGGCCGACTGGCTCGCCGAGGCGCTGGGCCGCAGCCTGCGCCTGGTCCGCTTCCCCGATGACTCTCGCCGCGAGGTGGAGGCGGGCTATCTCAGGGCCGAGCGTGGCGAGCGGGCCCATACCGCCTTCCCCGACGGCTATCCCTTCCTGGTGGCCAGCGAGGCCTCGCTGTCGGCGCTCAACGAGCGGCTCGCGGCCCAGGGGCTCGAGGCCGTGTCCATGAATCGTTTCCGTCCCAACATCGTGGTGGAGGGCACCGCGCCCTTCGCCGAGGCCGGCTGGGACGAGCTCGGCGGCGGCGCCGGCGTCCGCCTGGGGCTGCGCAAGCCCTGCAAGCGTTGCAAGATCATCACCCTGGACCAGCGCACCGGCGAGGCCCCGGTGCCCAAGGAGCCCCTCAAGACCCTGGTGGCGATGGACACCCAGCCGGGCTGGCGGGGCGCCTACTTCGGCCAGAACGCCATCCTGCTCGACGGCGAGGGCCGGGCGATCGCCGTTGGCGACCGGCTGACGATTCACCCGCGCTGAGCCCGGGGGCGCTGGCTGCCTGCATCGCACCGCACTGGGCTGGACACCGGCGACCAGGCATCGCGCGTTAGCCGCCCTTCGGCACTTCCAGGGCGAAGTCCAGGATCCGGCGCTTGCCGAGCCAGACCTTGCCCAGGTAGACCCCCGGCTCGATCTCGCGGATCTCGTCGCGCACGGCACGGAAGAAGAACGAGGTGCGCGAGTAGTCGATCACGATGGTCGGCTGGCCGTCCATCCAGCTGGGAGCCCGGTAGACCTTGGCGACGATGAAGCCCAGCCCGAAGGGCGAGACCTTGTTGATCAGCACGCCGGCGGAGCCGTCCTCGGCGAACATGTCGAAGACCTTGCCCTGCCAGGCGAACAGGCGGGCGAAGGTAGCGAAGGCCTTGGCCAGGGACGTACCGGCGACGATGGGCGTGCCGCGGGTATCGCCCTGGGGAATCTCGCCCGGCGACGCCTGGCGGTAGAGGGCGTCGAGCTCGTCGCGACTCATGCGTAGCCAGTCCTGGACCGTTGCGCTCATGGGGAACCTCCCGGTGGGTGTCGGCGCGCCTCGGCGGGGGAGGCGGGCGCGGCATGATGCTCGGTGCGCAGCGCGCCGACCGCCCGGTAGATGCCGCGTCGCACGCGATTGATGCCGCCCAGCGGGCGGTGGTCGGGATGGCCGCTCCAGGGGTTGAAGGCCATGCCCTCGCAGTGCGACAGCGCCGCCGGGTCGTCCACCCGCTGAAGCGGCAGGGTCAGGCGTGCCACGGTATGGAAGGGCGAGCGGGCCTCGTCCCAGGCCACCGAGGCATCCTCGATGGGCATCCGCTGCGGGTCCTGCTGGAACTGCACCTGCAGCGCCAGGCAGGCGCTGTCCTCGGCCAGGCGCTCGGCCAGGGCATGACGCAGGAAGTCGGGATCGTCGTCTCCGGACGGCGCGGCGGATGCGGGCGTGTCGCCGTCACAGGGGCGCACCGCGTACTTGATTGCCTCGCCCTCGCCGTAGCGATAGGGCGTGGTGCTCCAGAAGCGCATGTCGAGCAGGCTGTCGGGCTGGCCGCGTGCCCGCCAGGCGATCCACAGCGAGCGGGGGTGGGTCAGGAAGTACCACCACATCCGCTCGCCGGTGACCGCCTCGACGAAGGCATGGAAGTCCTCGGGCGTGCCGGCGAACAGCACCGGGTGACTGTTCAGCAGCAAATCCTGGCGTCCCGGGGTGCCGTCGACGCCGACGGCGCCGGGCACGTCCTCCACGCGGATCGACAGCCCGCGCAGGTCCTTCTCCCGGTCATCCTGACGGGTGGCATTGGCGTAGCGCAGGGTGGCGGGGTACTCGCCGGGCCGGGCGAAGAGGCCCCGGGCCAGCCGCTCGGGGAGATCGGGCACCCGCAGCACGGCCGAGGGGCAGGCCAGGGTCTTGGGCTGGTTGAAGCGGGGGATGGGGCGGTCGGGGTGCGCGGTGCGCTGGCGCCGGTAGTGCACCAGGATCCACTCGGTCATCTCGGCCTCGAGGCGGGGTTCCGCGGGGGAGGCTCGCTCCTCGGCGATGGCCAGGGGCGGGTCGGCATCACCGCAGCCCGCGAGCCCGGCCACCATCAGCGCCAGCCCCGCATGACGGGACAGGCGGCCGCGCTCAGGGCACGAAGGCATCATCGGCCTCGGCGCCCGGGCGCGGGGTCCAGTCCAGGGAGTAGTAGTCGCCGCGATCACGCGCCCAGGGGTCGAAGACATTGACGACCGGGTCCAGCTCCGCGGCGAGGGACGGCACCGTGCGCTGCAGCACGCGCTTCATCGGCGACACCGGCTGGCGATGGCCGTTGGGGGCCCCGTCCTCCATGACCATGCCGTCGGGGCCGTTGTGCATCACCCAGTCGTGCCCCAGATGGGTGTAGAACTCGGGGCGGAAGCTGGACGTGAAGAAGCGGTCGCTGAACAGGCGCCGTGAGGCGTTGAGGATGAAGACCACGAACTGGGTCTCGGAGATGGCATAGCCGTGGGGGCGCACCGGCTCGGCGAGCCAGCCGACCACCGTATCCAGGTCCTCCACGTTGTCCACCAGGGTGCCGTCGGGGTGCCCCAGGCAATCATCGGGATAGTCGCCGTCGGCGTCGCGATAGGCATGGGAGATGATCTTGTCGGCGTCGCAGACATGCTGGCCGTAGATCTCGCGCATCCTGGCGGCCATGGTCTCCTGGTGTTGGCGCTCGGGGTGGTCGGTCGGCAGCGTGGTGTCGATGAAGTCGTCGAAGCTGGTCATCTGGCGCAGGCCGTACTGGCGACGGTACTCGTTGAAGCGCGGCACGCCCCGTTCACGGTCGCGGATGATGTCGAGGGCGGCGATGTCGAGCCGGCCGGTCTCGGAACCCAGGTGTCCCATGGCCAGGTTCTGCAGGAAGCGGCCGTGGTTGCCCAGGGTCAGCAGGCCCAGCCGCTGGCGGCCCATGCTCAGCGCCCAGTCGGCCAGCCCCTCCTGGCGCAGCAGGTCGCTGGCACCGGCGCGGAAACCCTCCAGGGCCGGGACCTTGGCGTGGATGCGGTCGGGGTCGGCGAGGTCGCGCAGTTCCAGCAGGTCGGGGACCAGCGGGTGCAGCCGATAGACGGTGACGAATTCCTCGGGGAAGTTGAACGGCGAGCCGAAGTGGTTCGTGCCGCCGTTGACATGGTCGGGATTGGCCAGCGACCAGAGGTCCTCGCGCTCCCCGCCGAGGGAGGTGAAGACCGGGGCATCCGCGTAGCGCTCGCTGCCCAGGCCGAAGATGCCCGGGCCCGCCGCGAGCACCGAGTACCAGGCGTTGGCATGGCGGTCGTCGTCCGAGGCGCGCAGGCGGTCCAGGACCCGGGAAAGGGCCTCCTCGACCAGGTCGTGCTCGTGGAAGAGCCCCTTCCAGTTGGCATTCATGCCGCGATACAGCGGCTCGTCGTAGAGCAGCTGTGTCGTCCATTCGATGGTGTGGATCTTGGCGATCATCGCCGAGACCACCAGGCGTGCGGCCTGGAACAGCTCCTCGTCGGTGACCTCGGCATAGCGGATCACGGCCTCCGGCGCGGCGGGGTCGCGCAGGCCGGAATCGGCGTCGGGGGTCGCGGCGGCCCGGGTGCGGAAGGCCTCGACGAAGGCGTTGTGCTCGCGGGCGAAGACGTTATGGAAGAAGGCCACGCCCAGCGTCCAGTTGTCGGGGAAGGCGGTGGCCGCCTGGCCCGACCAGGCCGGGTGGATGGGGTCGCAGCCCCGGGTGTCGGCCGAGGCGCAGGGCGGCCCGAAGCGGGGCAGGTAGCCCCCGTCGTCGGCCTGGCCGGACAGGGGCGGCAGCAGCAGCTTGGCCGGGTCCTCGGGGTCGCGCTTGACCCGCTGCACGCTGGTCGCGTCATAGCCATACAGCTGGGAGGCATCCCACCAGGCGGTCACGGTATTGTCGAAGGTGCGGTGGGCGCGTGCCTGGTAGCGCTGGCCCCGGTGCTCGAAGGTCTCCGGTGCCTCGTCCTGGGCCACCAGGCTGGGCTGGAAGGCGTCGCCCGGGCGGCAACCCAGCGCCGCCGCCTGCTCTTCGGGCAGGTCGCAGCCCGCCGGGTGCAATCCGGCGCGATCGTTCTCCCCGCCCTCCAGGTGAGAGAACCAGTCATGGGTCATGAACTGGATCCAGAAGGCCGCCAGCACGT
The DNA here is from genome assembly GCF_014192275.1 of Halomonas stenophila. GTDB lineage: Bacteria > Pseudomonadota > Gammaproteobacteria > Pseudomonadales > Halomonadaceae > Halomonas > Halomonas stenophila. The sequence continues at coordinate 94,319 of NZ_JACHXR010000001.1, forward strand.
TGAAGAAGGGGGCCTTGCGATAGTCGCAGTGCGCCTCGGGGGCGTGGCCGTCCAGGCCGCGGCCCTCGTTGCACAGCTCGGGCCGTGACTGCGCCCGGCTGAACAGCCGCCGGCTGATGCGCTGGGGATCGGGGGTCATCAGGTCGAGCCGCTCGCCATGGCGGGCCCGGGTCAGGGCCGTATGGCCCGCGGCGGGAAAGGTCTCGTCGAATGCCACGTTACGGGCGAAGCGGGTATCGCTGGCGCCCATCAGGGGATTGCGCAGGTCGTTGCAGATCCCGGTCAGGGTGCGGTGGCGGATCAGCTCGCCCTGGCACAGCTGCTCGCCGTCGCCGCCCACCGCCTCGTAGGCCGGGTGGTCCGGCGGCAGGCGCATGGCATCCCAGCGGGTCAGGGTGGTGCCGGGGGCGCCGTCCCGGCCCTGCACGTATTCGCGGTAGGTGGCGTTGTCGAAGAGGTTGAACTTGATCAGCTCGATGCGCTGGAACTCCAGGTCCATCAGGGCGCCGTCGATGCCGCGGTCGTTGGGGTTGAGATGGACCCGCTCGCCGAGGTCGCCGACCAGCGAGCGCAGCCAGCCGTCATCGTAGTTGGCGTTGCGCGAGGCAGCGTCGCCGGTGGCCCAGTAGGTCTGCCAGTCGACCCAGGGACGGTCGCGGCGATGCGCCTCCAGGGCGCGCTGGCCGCCCCGGCAGTGGGCGGTGTCCTCCTCGACCTTGCCGAGGAAGCGGTCGGCGCGGTCGTCGGGTACCTCGCGCAGGCCCGAGGCCACCATGCGCTTGCAGGCCCGCAGCGCCGCCCAGGTGTCGAGCCAGGAGGGCCGGTCGGCCTCGGGGTGGTCAGGCGACGGGGCATCGGCCATCAGCGGTGCGGCGGGAAGGACCAGCAGCAGGGCCAGGGCGAGACGCCAGGGGCCCCGGCATACGGGAGACCTGTCCAGGCGAGAGATCGACATGCCGGAAACCTCCTCGGGAAATGCGGCGTGCCGGCCGGCCCTTCCCTGTCATATCGTCGATGAGGCATGAAAAGTATAGTCACCGCTTTTCTTATGCCGCCATGCCGGAGTCTGACTAGACTACCTAGAGTCATAACCGTCACTCAGTCGATCAGCCGGGACAAGGATGGTGCGATGGTCATGCAGTCGGCGCTGAACCTGGTGATGCCCGTCCGGTCGGGCCACGTGGCGCTCCTCGAGGAGTGGCTCGCGACCCTGCGCGAGGATCCGGCCGACAACACCATCCTGCCCTTTGGCCAGCTGGAGGGGGTGCATTTCGCCCGCTGGGTGCTGCTGCCGGTGGCCCACCGTCGCGGTGGGCGGCACTATCCGGCCCAGCTGGTGCTGACGGCCAATCTCGACGGTGATGCCGAGGCGGCGCTGGAGGCCATCGTCGTGCTCGGGGGGGCTCGCCTGCGCGCGCTGCTGGCCCACTGCGCCGACTTTCCCGTTGGCGCCGATGCCGGGGCGGCGCGTGCCTACCTGACGGCGCATCGCCAGCGGGTGGGGGCCTTCTACGTCAATACCCTGGGGCGTAGCCTGGCCCAGGTGAGCCTCGAGGCCCGTCTGCATGCGGCCCTCCAGCGGCACCTGGATGCCGGCGACTGGCGGGGCCGTTCGCCCCGCCAGATCCGCCAGGCGCTGATCGACTTCGTGGCCGGCCGCGACGACCTGCGCGAGGCACTGACGCCCGCCGAGGGGCCGAGTCCCTGGCGCTGGTTGCGGGGCTGGCTGGTGCTGGGCGTGATCGCCCTGTCGGGGCTGGTCCTGGCCGTGCTGCTGCTGCCCCTGACGCTGCTGGCCCTGGCCGTGCTGCGCCTGCACGAGATGGCCAATGCCCCCCACAACCGGCGTCCCCGGGATGGCCGGGTCCGTGCCCTCGAGGTCGACGAGGACCACGGCGTGCACAACCAGCTGTCCGCGGTGGGACATATCCAGGCGGGGCCCTTCCGGCGAGGTGTCCTGCGGGTCGCGCTCTGGCTGCTGCAGTTCGCCGTGTCCCATGTCTTCTACCGGGGCAAGCTCGCCGAGATCGACACCATCCACTTCGCCCGCTGGGTGATCATCGACCGGGGCGAGCGGGTGGTGTTCTTCAGCAACTTCGACGGCAGTCCCGAGAGCTACCAGGACGACTTCATCGAACGCGTCGCCTTCGGCCTGAACCTGGTGTTCAGCAACGGCGAGGGCTGGCCGCGTACGCGCCTTCTGCTGTTCGGCGGGGCCTCCGACGAGCAGGCCTTCAAGGCCTACTACCGCGACCACCAGGTGCCCACCGCGGTGTGGTACCGGGCGCCGGCCTATGCCGGGCTGACCGCGGTCAACCTGGCCAACAACGCGGCCATCCGGGCGGGGCTCTCGGGGGCCATGAGCGATGCCGGGTGCCGTGCCTGGCTGCAACGGTTCTGATGCCATGTCCAGCCTCGAATTCGACGATATCCAGGGCATCGTCCTGAGTGGCTACGGGGAGTTGCCCCACGCCGCCTTCCTGATGCTGCACTTCGGCGAGCCGGCGGCGGCCCGGGATTGGGTGGGGGCGATGGCGCACCGGGTCGCCACCGGCGCCGAGGGCCGGCCGGTCAGGGATGAGGGACGGCTGCAACTGGCCTTCAGCTGGCCGGGGCTGGCCCACCTGGAGCTGTCCTGGCAGGCCCTGAAGGGGTTTTCCCGCGAGTTCCGCGAGGGGCTCGCGGGTTCCCCGCGACGCAGCCGGGTGTTGGGTGACAGCGAGGAGAGCGCCCCCTCCGGCTGGCACTGGGGGCGGCCCGAGGCGCCGGCCATCCACGCCCTGCTGATGGTCTACGGGGCGACCCCGCGCAGCCTCCAGGCACTGGTCGCGAGGCAGCGCGAGACCCTGGAGGCGGCCGGTATCCGCGTGCTCGAGACCCTGGAGAGCCAGCCCCTGCCGGGTGCCAAGGAGCATTTCGGCTTCCGTGACGGCATCTCCCAGCCCAAGCTGGCCGGGGTCAGCAACAGCAAGGATCCTCGTCACCGGGTGGCGGCGGGGGAATTCGTGCTCGGCTATCCCAACGAGCGCGGCCAGTATACCGCCCGCCCCCTGGTGTCGCCCATCGAGGATCCGCACAGCCTGCTGCCGGAGGTGGCCGGCGGCGAGGCCCGCGACCTGGGGCGCAACGGCAGTTACCTGGTGTTCCGCCAGCTCAGCCAGGATGTTCACGGCTTCTGGTCCTGGCTCGATGGCCAGGCCCCGGGCAGCGAGGCGCGACGCGCCCTGGCGGCGAAGATGGTGGGGCGCTGGCCGGACGGCACGCCGCTGGTCGGCTCCGCCGAGGGGGAGACCGGGGATGCGCAGGCCAACGCCTTCGGCTATCACCACGAGGACCCGGAGGGACTGAAGTGCCCGCTGGGGGCCCATGTGCGGCGCACCAATCCCCGCGACATGCTGCCGCCCAAGCCCGGCAGCGAGGACTCGCTGGCCATCAACCGCCGTCATCGGCTGCTGCGGCGTGGCCGGGCCTATGGCCCGCCCCTGGCGGAGAGCCTGGCGCCGGACGACCTGCTGGCCGCCGGTGACGACGGCGTCGAGCGGGGCTTGCTGTTCCTCTGCGTCAACGCCGACATCAGCCGGCAGTTCGAGTTCGTGCAGCAGACCTGGGTCAACAACGCCAACTTCGCCGGCCTGCACGCCGACACCGACCCGCTGATCGGGCCGCGCGGCGCGGGGCGCGAGACCTTCACCGTGCCCGATGCGCCGCTGCGTCGACGCCATCATGGCCTGCCGCGCTTCGTCCGGGTACGCGGTGGCGCCTACTTCTTCCTGCCGGGACGCCGGGCACTGCGCTACCTGGCCGAGCCTCCCCCCGGCCTGACGACCCCGGCGAGCGCCCCCGCCGCCCCCGCCACGCTGCTGCCGGACACCTGGTGGCTACGCGCCGGGCGGCTCTTCAACCGGGCGGTACAGCAGGGCATCGTGCTGTCGCGGCGTTGCACGACGCTGCGCAATGGCCTCGATCGCCTCGTCCAGAAGCCGGCGACCGAGGCGCTGCAGGCCATGATCCGCCGGCGTCGACAACGCCTGGGCATCGACGCCGACCTGGCCATCGCCGAGGAGCGCATCCTGCCCGAGGAGGCCGAGGTCACCCGGCGCATCACCGAGCGGATGAGCGCCTTCCTGCTGCGCACCTACCGGCATGGCACCGCCGAGCGGGCCGGTAACACCAAGACCTATGGCCTGCTCGAGGCCGAGTTCGAGGTGCTGGCGCTGCCGCAGGCCCTGCGCTGCGGGCTGTTCGCCGCGCCGGGGCGCTACCATGCCTGGGTGCGCTTCGGCGGGCCCGGGCCGCGGGTCACGCCGGATATCCGCAACAACGGCGTGCTGAGCCTGGGGGTCAAGGTGACCGGCGTCCCGGGGGAGACCCTGCTCGATGACGAGGCCCACACCCAGGACTTCTCGGCGATCAGTGCGCCCACCTTCACCACCCCCGATGTCTACGAGAATGCCAAGCTGCAGCGACTGATCGGGGCGGGGATGCCGGTGTGGTACTTCCTCAATCCCTTCGATTCCCACTACCGGGACATGCTGCTGCAGGCCCTCTACGCCAAGGCCCACGGCAGTCCCTTCGAGACCGACTACTGGAGCTGCGTGCCCTACCTGTTCGGTGAGGGTCGGGCGATCAAGTACCGGTTCGTGCCGCTGCTGGCGGGGCGCTCGCCCGTGCCCCTGCCGGCGCCGGACGACTACCTGCGGGAGGCCATGCAGCGCACCCTCGGCTCGGCCGAGGAGGTGGTCTTCGAGATGCGCATCCAGTGCCAGGAAGATCCCGTGACCATGCCCATCGAGGATGCCTCGGTGATCTGGACCTCGCCGGAGGTCCCGGTGGCGACCCTGCGCATCCCGGCACAGGCCTTCGTCACCCCGGAGCGTGAGCGCCTGGCTCGGGAGCTGACCATCAATCCCTGGCATGCCTTGCCCGACCACCGGCCGCTGGGCAATCAGAATCGCGCCCGCCGGGAGATCTACTACGAGACCTCCCGGGTGCGCCAGCGCATCAATGGCGAGGCCCACTTCATCCCCGATACCCAGGCGTGGCGTCGGCGCCGTGAAGACGCGCATGCAGGCCGTGGACGCGCCGGTCGAGCCCCGTGACGGGGCCGTCCACCCTGACGCCGGGCACGACCCGCTGGATCGGGAGGGGCGCCACCGGGGGTGGGGCGACGCCCAGCTCGCGCAGCCAGCCGACGAGTTGCTCGGCGGAGCTGGCGTAGACGATGCGCCCCAGCCCCACCCAGCCATGGGCGGCGGCACACATCGGACAGTGCTCGCCGGAGGTGTAGACCGTGGCCGTCGCGCGTTCCTCGGGGCTCAGGTGCTCGGCGGCCCAGCGTGCGATGGCGAACTCCGGGTGACGGGTCGCGTCTCCGTCGGCAATGCGGTTGCGATCCTCGAACAGCACCCGGCCGTCGGCGGCCACCAGCAGCGAGCCGAAGGGCTCGTCGCCGGCCTCCAGCGCCTCCTCGGCCAGTCGCAGGCAGCGTTCGAGATGGGGCATGTCCTCGTCGTGGATCATCGTCCTGTCTCCTCTCCGGGTGTCTCGTGTCCGGGCAGTCTACTCCCTCGTCACGCTTCCCGGGGAGAGAGGCCGGGCCCGTCGGTGCTCGGTGCCCCCGGCCAGATCCGGCTCGACCGGCCAGGATCTGTGCTAGCTTCAATTTCAACGGCCGGTCCCATGCCTCGCGAGGTGACGCCTCATGCTCTTCATCACCAACCGCTTTCCCCGCCAGAGCATCAAGACGAGGATTCACCGCAATTTCGACTTCGATTTGGCCAATAATGCCGCCAGCAATTCGGTGTTCTTCTGTGAGCGACTCGGCCGTGAGGTCTACGAGGAAATCGGCAGCAAGCGGTTCCTGCAGCGGCTCAAGGCCGCCAAGCACCGGCAGATCCTGATCTACCTGCATGGCTACTCCAACCTGCCGGAGGATGTCTTTCCCGCCGTCGAGGAGTTTCAGGCACTGTGTGAGGCCCAGGAACCCGAGGAAGCTCTGGTGGTGCCGCTGATCTGGCCCTGTGACAACGACATGGGGGCGGTCAAGGACTACTGGGACGATCAGGAGTCGGCGGATCTCAGCGGTTTCTCCTTCGCCCGCGTGCTGCAGAAGTTCCTGGCCTGGCGGGAACACGACCAGTTCGAGGAGGACGCCGCTCTCTGCCTCAAGCGCATCAACCTCCTGGCCCACTCCATGGGTAATCGGGTGCTTCGCGAGACCCTGAGAGTGTGGCGCAAGTACCACCTGCCCGATGGCGTGCCGCTGATCTTTCGCAACACCTTCCTGGTCGCCCCCGACATCGTCAACGAGGCGCTCGATGTCGGCGCGCCGGGGGAGGTGATCTGCCACGCGTCGCGTAACGTGACGGTCTACTTCGCCGCGGATGACCTCTCCCTGCGCGCCAGCAAGGCGGTCAACCTCAAGAACCGGATCGCCTCCCGTCGCCTCGGCCATACCGGTCCGGAGGACCTGGCACTGGTGCCGCGCAATGTGTACGCCGTGGACTGTGACGACGTGAACATCCGCTACGATGCCGACCGGGGCCATACCTACTTCCGTTCCGGGGTGAATCCCGGCGAGCCGGGAGCCGTCTTTCTGCATCTCTTCGCCGCCCTGCTCTCGGGTCGTGTCTTTCCCGAGGACCCGGCGCGTCGCATGACCATTCTCAAGGAGGGGTGACCCGGGAGGGGGGATGTCGCTATCACTGACCCGCGCGCTGCGCGATGAATATGTCCGCCTCTTCGAGACCTGTCGGGTTCGACCCGAGCGCACCCGGAGCATCGGGCAGGCGGTGGATCGGCTGGTGGAGAATCGCGAGCGTTACCGTGATGTCGCGGCCCGTCAGGGCGTGCCCTGGGCCTTCGTGGGACTCGTCCACCAGATGGAATCCAGTGGCGACTTCGGCTGCCACCTGCATAACGGTGATCCGCTCCGGGCGCGTACCGTGCACGTGCCGGCGGGGCGGCCGAGGCGAGGAGCCCCGCCCTTCACCTGGGAGGAGAGTGCGGTCGATGCCCTGGCCATGAAGCGGCTCAACCGGCACACCGACTGGAGCCTGCCCGGCCTGCTCTACCAACTCGAGAAGTACAATGGCTGGGGCTATCGACGCTTCCATCCCGAGGTGTTGTCACCCTACCTGTGGAGCTTCTCCGAGCACTATGACCGCGGCAAGTACGTGGCCGACGGGCGCTGGTCGGATACCGCCGTCTCGCGCCAGGCCGGCGCCGCGGTGATCCTCCGACGCATGGCGGAAACCGGGGTGGTGGCCTTCGACGAGGGGCCCGTCCCCCGGGAAGGGGAGGCGCCGCTGGTGCCGCGCTACTCGATGCGGCGCTCCTCGAAGGCCGAGACGGTGGCCAGCGTGGAAGCCCTGCAGCAGTGGCTGAACAGCTTTCCTGGCTTGTTCGTCAAGGTGGACGGGGTGCCCGGGCAGCGCACCTCGATGGCCTTTCGCTTCGCCACCGGCCACTACCTTCCCGGCGATCCGCGCAGCGAGGCGAGCTGACGGGGTCAGCCGTCGGGCAAGGGCGGCACCAGCCCCAGGGCGGTGACCATGCGCACCAGTTCTGCCAGGTTGGCGGCCCCCAGGGCCTTCATGGCCCGCAACCGGTAGATCTCCACGGTCTTGGCACTGATCGCCAGGTGCTCGGCGATCTCCCGACTGGTCTTGCCTTCCGCGACATGGATCAGGATCTCGCGTTCCTTGGGGCGCAGGGCGTCGAAGCGGGCCTGCAGGGCCTCGAGACGCGCCCGCTCGTGGCGCTGTCGCCGGTGCTCGGCCAGTGCCTGCTGGACGATGTCGATCAGTTGCTGATGGTTGAAGGGCTTCTCGACGAAGTCGAAGGCGCCCGCCTTGAGTGCCGTGACGGCCATGAGCACGTCGCCATGCCCGGTCATGAAGATGATCGGCGTATCGTCGCCGCGCTCGCGCAACCGCTGCTGGACCTGAAGCCCGCTGAGGCCGGGCATGCGGACGTCGAGCAGGATGGCGTCGTGGGCCGCGGAATCGGCGGCCAGAAAGGCCTCGCCATCGCCATAGGCCAGGGTCGCGAGGCCCACGGACTCGAGCAGCCAGGCCAGCGACTCGCGAAGGGCCGGGTCATCGTCGACCACGGCGATGCAGGACGGTCGGCTGGCGGATTCGGTCACGCGGAGCTCCGGTGAGACTGGGTGGGGTGGTCGAGCTTGAACAGGGCAGTGTAGCGCCTCGGGGCTGCTCGGGGCAGCTCGGCCGCGCCGGTCCTGCTACGCTTTGTCTGAAAACTGCCTGTGCTCGCCCATCCAGCGTTAAAAATCGGCTCAAAGTACTCATTTACACCGCGTAAACTCCGTATTTTCGCCGATTTTTGCCTTGCCTGGCCATCGCTCGCCAACTTTTCAGGCAAAGCTGGCTGGAGGAGGTGGTCGCGACGCCCGTCTGCCGAGGCGGTCATCATCATGGCTCATCCCTCGCCCCGGAGGTGCTCGGACATGTCCCGACCCCGTACCAACAGTCTCACGCCCGCGGCCAGCGCCTCGCAGGCGACCTCGGGCGCCGACAACGGACAGCGACTGGATCGCGCCTTCCTCGCCAGCCTCGCGCGCCTGACGGCGGGGGTCTCGCCGGCGGGGCTGGCGAGCCTGTATGCCGAATGGCTCATGCATCTGGCGCTGTCCCCGGGCAAGCAACTCGAGCTCGGCGAGAAGTACCACCGCAAGATGCTGCGCTTCGGCCAGTACGTGCAGCGCCTCGCCGCCAACCCGGGGGCGGAGGCCTGCATCGAGCCACTGGCCCAGGACGAGCGCTTCAGCGGCGCGGCCTGGCAGCAGTGGCCCTATAACCTGATCCACCAATCCTTCCTGTTGACCCAGCAGTGGTGGCACAACGCCACCACCGGCGTGACGGGGCTCTCGTCGGAGCGCGAGCAGGCGATCAACTTCATCACCCGCCAGTGGCTGGACCGCTGGTCGCCCTCCAACTCGCCCTGGCTCAATCCCGAGGTCGGCTCGGTGACCCTGGCCACCGGCGGCCAGAACCTGGTCCAGGGCTGGCAGAACCTGCTCGAGGACTGGGAGCGGGCGATGGCCGGCAAGCCGCCGGTGGGCGCCGAGGCCTTCGGGGTGGGGAGCGAACTCGCCGTCACGCCCGGCAAGGTGGTCTATCGCAATGCGCTCATCGAGTTGATCCAGTACACCCCGACCACCGAGCGCGTGCATGCCGAGCCCCTGCTGATCGTGCCGGCCTGGATCATGAAGTACTACATCCTCGATCTGCAGCCCGGCAAGTCGCTGGTCGAGTACCTGGTCGACCAGGGGCATACGGTGTTCATGATCTCCTGGCGCAACCCCGGCACGCAGGATCGCGACCTGGGGATGGCGGACTACCGGCGGCTGGGGCCGATGGCCGCCCTGGACGTGGTCACCGAGATCACCGGCTGTCCGCGTGTCCACGGCGTCGGCTATTGCCTGGGCGGGACCCTGCTGTCGATCGCCGCGGCGGCCATGGCCCGCGACGGTGACGACCGGCTGGCGACCCTCACCACCCTGGCGACCCAGGTGGACTTCTCCGAGGCGGGCGAGTTGATGCTTTTCATCGGCGAGAGCGAGGTCTCCTTCCTGGAGAGCATGATGTGGGACCAGGGCTACCTGGACGGCTACCAGATGGCCGGTGCCTTCCAGATCCTGCACTCCAACGACCTGATCTGGTCCCGGGTGATCCACGAGTACCTGCTAGGGCGTCGCCGGCCGATGAACGCGCTGATGGCCTGGAACGCCGACCTCACCCGCATGCCCTATCGGATGCACTCCGAGTACTTGCGCTGGCTGTTCCTGGACAATGACCTGTCCGGTGGTCGCTACCTGGTGGACCGGCGGCCGGTGGCGATCCGCGACATCGAGGCGCCGATCTTCACGGTGGCGACCACCGGCGACCATGTCGCGCCCTGGCGCTCGGTCTTCAAGATCCACCTGCTCGGCGACCCTCACGAGGTGACCTTCCTGCTCACCAGCGGTGGCCACAATGCGGGGATCATCAGCGAGCCCGGCCATCCCCGCCGTCACTTCCAGATGCACACGCTGGGCAAGGACGATCACTACATCGACCCGGACACCTGGCGGGAGACCGTGCCCGAGCGGCGAGGCTCCTGGTGGCCGGCCTGGCAGCAGTGGCTGGCCGAGCACTCCTCGGGGCCGGTGGCCCCGTCGCGGCTCGGCGGCGATCGCCATCCGCCTCTCGACGCGGCGCCCGGCCACTTCGTACGGATGCCCTGAGCCACGCCGGCTCAGGGCCGGAACGCGACGCCGGAGGCTGGCCCCTCCGCACGCAGGGTGGCGACGAAACGGGCGCCTCCCGTCTCGGGGGGCGGCGCCAGGGTCAGGCCGCCGCCCATGGCCTCCATCAGCGAGTGGCTGATGGCGAGCCCCATCCCCAGGCCGTCGTGGCGACCGGAGTGGAAGGGCATGAAGAGGCGCTCCCGGTCCCCATCGGCCACCCCGGGGCCGCGGTCGCAGACCGTGACGCCGACCTCGCGGGGGCCCGAGCGCCGGGCCGCGATCTCCACCTTTCCGCCCCGGGATGCCCGTGGCTGGCCTCCATGGCGTTGAGCAGCAGGTTGACCAGCACCTGTTCGAGGGCGATGGGGGGCGGCCAGGACCCGGGGCAGGTCCTCGGGCAGCGCCTGGACCAGGGCCACGCCGGCCTGCTGGAACTGCCACTCGCACAGCCGGCAGGCCCCCGCCACGGCCTCGTTGGAATAGAACAGGCGCTCGGCGTCATCGGCGAAGAGCACGTAGTCGGTGGTGGATTCCACCACCCGGGCCAGGCGCTCGCGGTTGGCTTCCGCGCGCAGGCGTCGCTCCACGTCCCGTGATACGCAGAGGATATCCAGCAGCTCGCCGCTCTCGGGATCGCGGCGGGTGCGACTGGTGGTCTCGAACCACACGTAGTGGCCGTCCCGGGCGCGGAAGCGATAGGTGTACTGATAGAAGCCGTCATGGTGGTAGACCCGGGGAGACTTGTTGAGCAGGTCGGCGAGGTCGGCCGGGTGGAAGAGGTCGTAGGCACAGGCGCCGATCAGCGCCTCGGGGGCATAGCCGAGCAACTCGCGGGCCGCCCGGGAAGCATAGAGGAAGGTGCCGTCCCGGGCATGGCGCGAGATCAGGTCGGTGGTGCTCTCCGCCAGCCAGCGGTAGTGGCGCTTCTCCGCGTCGAGGGCCGCGTTGCGTGCCTCGAGCTCGACGATGCGTGCCTCGAGCGCCTGCCGCCGGCGGGGCTGGTCATTCGCCATCAGTGGGCCGGGTCCACCATGCCGCCGAGCGAGGCATTGCGCCGGAACCAGCCCGCGATGCTGGCGCGGGGCCGCCGGGTCGGCAGGACCTCGTGGGGCACGCGGTCGGAGAGGAAGCAGGCGAAGGTGCCGGCCTCGGGGCGGACCCGGGCCACTTCGCGCTGTGGGTCGTCCGGGGCGAAGATCGCCATCTCGCCGCCGGCGTCCGGGGGCCAGTCGGGGTTGAGGTAGCCCACGGTGGAGATCACCCGGTTGGCCCGGCCGCGGAAGCTGTCCAGGTGGCGGCGGTAGAAGGCGCCCGGCGGATACTGGGCGAAATGGGCCTCGTACTCGAAGAGCCCCAGGAACAGGGCCTGGTTCAGCGCCTGCTGCAGCTCGCCCATGACCTCCAGGTAACGGCGTTGCGCCAGGCTCTCGCGGTCGAGCCAGCGAATGGCGTCACCGCGGATGTCCCGGCGCAGGTGATGCGCGTTGCCGCGCCCGATGCCGGCGGCCTCCAGGGCGTCGCGTCGGGCCATCTCGGCCAGCTCGTCGAACAGCGGCCGGTGCAGGGCAGCGGGCAGGAAGTCCTCGCCGACGTACCAGCCCCGGTCGACCAGGGCATCGACCAGTTCGGCCAGGCGGGACTCGGGGAGCCGGGCGGGGAAGAGACTTTCGTTCATCGATCGAGCAGCCGGCGTTCGGGATGGTAGCGGAGCTCGCCTGCCGGGCGGGCGAAGAGACTGATCGGCATGCCCCAGCCCTCGGCCAGCAGTTCCACCAGCATCATCGACGACAGGCCCCAGATGACATGGCCGTCGCGGCGATAACTGGGCACATAGTAGTCTCGCCCCTCGACCCGGATCACGTCGGTGTGGGTGCGACGATCCTCGAGGAAATGCGCCACCGGGACCTCGAAGATGGCATCCAGCTCGCGGCGGTCCGGGACCAGGGGCAGGTCGGGCGGGATCACGCCCACATAGGGCGTGACCTTCAGTCCATGCAGGGAGAGCACGTCGGAGAGCCGGCCGAGTATCTCGACCCGGGACGCTGGCAGGGCGATCTCCTCCTCGGATTCGCGCAGGGCGGTGGCCAGCAGGTCGTCATCCTGTTCCTCGCGCTTGCCGCCGGGAAAGGCCACCTGGCCGCTGTGGGTGGAGAGGTGGGCGGCGCGGCGGGTGAAGAGCAGCGTCGGTTCGGGACGTGCCACCAAGGGCATCAGCACGGCCGCCTGGGGCAGGTCGAGTCGCAACCGCCGGGGCGCATGCGCTTGCAGGCGCTCGCGAAGTTTCTCTAACATGGTGCTTCCGTCGGGTTTCATCTCATTTACCCAGTCGCCGCGAGCGGCGTCAAGCCCGGGCCATGGCCTGTCGCCAGCCTGTCAGGGAGCCACATGAACTTCTGCAGCCATTGCGGCCAGCCGGTCAGCTTCGCGATTCCGGACGGTGACGACCGACCGCGGTATCTCTGCGCGGCCTGCGGCACCATCCATTACCAGAACCCGCGCATCGTCGCCGGCACCCTGCCGATCCTCGGTTCCCGGGTGCTGCTGTGCCGTCGGGCGATCGCCCCGCGCAAGGGCTACTGGACCCTGCCGGCGGGGTTCATGGAGAACGCCGAGACCACCGTGGAGGCGGCGGCTCGGGAGACCCGCGAGGAGGCTCTGGCCGAGGTGGCGATCCATGACCTCTACACCCTGATCAACCTGCCGCACATCAATCAGGTGTTCATGATCTTTCGCGCCGACCTCGCCGGCGACTTCGGGGCCGGCCCGGAAAGTCTCGAGGTCGCGCTGTTCGAGGAGCACGAGGTGCCCTGGGATGCGCTCGCCTTTCCCACCATCGAGCGCACCCTGCACCACTTCTTCGCCGATCGCGCCAGCGGCGACTACCCGCTGCACATCAGCGACATCACCCCGGAAGACCGCGAACGCTACTTCGGCTCGGCCTGACGCTCGCCCCGCCCGCCGGGGGAGGGCAGGCGATGGCCTGCCTGGCTCGAGCCCCTAGAACGTCGCCAGCGGCCAGACATCATAGGCCGGCTCCTCGTAGGGGTGCGCCAGCCTGAGGGCCGCCACCGCCTCGCGGATCCAGGCATCCGCGCAGACCAGCTCCACCCTGAGCTCCTCCACCGTCTCCAGCTCGCCGACCCGGCCGATATGCGGCTGGGCACCCGCCAGCGGGCGAAACTGGCCGGTGCCGGCGGTCTGGAAGCAGCAGGCCTCGTAATCGCCGATGCGTCCGGCGCCGCTGGCGAAGACGGCTTCCTTCACCCGCTCGGCGTCGTCGGCGGGTACGAAGAACACAAGCTTGTACATGGTGAGCCTCCTTCCCGGGGGTGTCCTCTTGTTGTGCCATAACCGGACGCCGCCGTCAGCCTGGAAGGCGGGCGTCGGGTAGAGAAAAATAATACTTGTGCAAATATTGTACGTTAACTAGATTATGTACAGCTTGAGGCGGCAGCGGTCTCGTCGCCAGGCAAGCGTCTCGCCGAGCGCCCGTCAGGTGCAGGCGTTATCCCCAGAGGAGTGAGCCAACATGAAAGCGATCACCACCCACGCCCCGCAATGGATCGGCACCGGCATGCTGGGCCTGATGCTGGCCGGCAGCGTCCAGGCCGACAGTCATGGCATGGCCAAGGACATCGTCGACACCGCCGTGGAGGCCGGCCAGTTCGAGACGCTGGTCGCGGCCGTCGAGGCCGCCGACCTGGTCGACACCCTCGAGGGCGAGGGGCCCTTCACCGTCTTCGCGCCCACCGACGAGGCCTTCGCGGCCCTGCCCGAAGGCACCGTCGAGGACCTGCTCAAGCCCGAGAACCGGGAGTCCCTGCGATCCATCCTCACCTACCACGTGGTGGCCGGTACGGTCATGGCCGAGGATGCCATGGCCGCCGACAGTGCCACCACGGTGCAGGGCCAGGATCTCACCATCACCACCCTGGATGGCCAGGTGATGGTCGATGACGCCACCGTCATCCAGGCCGACATCGAGGCCAGCAATGGGGTCATCCACGTGATCGACGGCGTGCTGATGCCCGAGTGAGGGCCTGCATCCCCTGGGGTTGTCTCGTGCAACCTCCTTGCCGCCCGCCTGGGCGGCTTTTTTTGACAAGGCAGCGGGTGTCGGACGAGGCTTTGGGCCATCGCAGCAGGGGAGGAGACGCATGCACCGGGACATCGAGCGCCTGTTGGCGCGCATCGGCCTGACCCCCCGAGGGGAGTCGACGGCCCTGGCGGGAGGCGACATCGCCGCGGTCTGCCGGCTGGACACCGACCAGGGCGCGGTGGTGGTCAAGCGGGATGCCGCCGAGCGCCTGGCCGGGGAGGCGGAGGGGCTGAGGGTGTTGGGCGAGGCCGTGACCCGGTTGGTGGTGCCGGAGGTCCTCGCCCGGGACGGAGAGTGGCTGGTGATGGAGGCCCTCGCCCCCCGCGGACGGGCAGCAGGGGACGAGGTTGCCCTGGGCGAGGGACTGCGTGAGCTGCATGCGGTGACCGGGGGACCGCATGGCTGGCACCGGGACAATGCCTGCGGCACCACGCCCCAACCCAACGCTCCCCTCGCCGATGGCCGCGCCTTCCAGCGAGAGCGGCGGCTGTTGCCGCTGGCCCGGGCCTGCCATGAGCGGGGGCTGCTGGACCCGCGGCTGCGGGCACGCCTGGAGGCCCTGTCGGAGGGGCTGGAAACGTGGTTGCCGGATGCCCCGGCGAGCCTGGTCCACGGCGATCTCTGGTCCGGTAACGTGCTCCATACCGATCGGGGACCGGCCATCATCGACCCCGCGGTCTATCGCCATTACCCCGAGGTGGACCTGGCCATGCTGACCCTGTTCGGCACCCCCTCCGAGGCCTTCTTCGAGGCCTACTGGAACGGCCCGTCCCCGGACGACTGGCCGCGGCGCGAGGCCCTGTTCCAGCTCTATCCGCTGCTCAACCACCTGCTGCTGTTCGGGGGCGGCTATCGGGGCGCCGTGGAGCGCACGCTGGATCGGCTGGGCAGGGACTGAGTCATCGCCGGAGGCGGTGAGGGGGAGGGGCTCGCGCTGCCGACCGGGCAGGGTCGCTCAGGCCATGCCGCCGAGCTGGCGCAGCCAGCGACGGCCGCGCCGCCACCACCCGGCCAGCGGGGTCGCGGCATGCGGCAGGGAGGGCGGGGCGGACAGGAAGTCATCGATCGGCCCCACCTGGCGGGGCCGGTCGAGCATGGGGGCATGGCCACAGCCGGGCACCTCGAGGTTGACCAGGCCGGGCTGGGTCTCGCGCATGCGGGTCACGCTCTCGGCGCTCAGCAGCGGCGAGCTCTCGCCGCGCACCACCATCAGCGGGCAGCGGATCGCCTGCCAGTCGGCCCAGGTGTCCCGGGGGGTATCATGGACGAATTGCTCGCCGATGCGCGGATCATAGTGGTAGGTCCAGCTGCCATCGGGGAGTCGGCGGGCGCTGGCCAGGGCCAGGCGCCGCCAGGCGTCGTCGCCCTCGATGCCGAAGCCGGCATAGTGGCGGCGTAGTTCGTTTTCCAGTTCGCTGAAGCGACAGAAGCGGTGGGGGACGCCGAAGTAGGCGGCCAGCGAGGCCAGGCCGT
Source organism: Halomonas stenophila (assembly GCF_014192275.1). Classification (GTDB taxonomy): domain Bacteria; phylum Pseudomonadota; class Gammaproteobacteria; order Pseudomonadales; family Halomonadaceae; genus Halomonas; species Halomonas stenophila. Next base: position 110,143 of record NZ_JACHXR010000001.1, read on the forward strand.
CGGGGGCGAGTTCCGGGCCGACATCATTGAGGACCAGGCGTTCGATGCGCCCCGCGGTGGCCGGCTCGGCGGCCAGCAGCATGCCCAGCAGGCCGCCCATGGACGTGCCGACCCAGGGCACCCGCTCCAGGCCGAAGTGATCCAGCAGCGCAACTGCTATTGTCATGTAGTGCGAATATAGATAGTCGTGTGACGGATACAGCGACCAGCTGGACAGGCCCCGCCCCGGGGTGTCGGGCGCCAGGACCCGCCAGCCGGGGCCGAGTGCCCGGGCGAAGTCGGCGAAGTCGCCACCGTGGCGGGCCAGTCCATGCCAGGCGATGACGGTTCGCGGGGCCTGGGGGTGCCAGATGCGCACCGCCACCTCCAGTTCCCTGACCCGCAGCAGTGTCAGTGCATCCATGTGGGGCTCTCCCGGGTTCGACTATGCTGCAAAGCAGCATAGCGGATTCGCCGGCTGCTGCCGAGGGCCGCGGAAAATTTCACGCGGCTTGCATGGTTGACGATGGATTGACGCCATAAACATGCGACAATGAATGTATAACCCCAGTCGACACAAGGAACTTGCCGATGATGCCGTTTCGTTCGGTGTTTCCGGGCTCTGGTCCGCGCCCCGCGGCGCGGGCCCTGCTACCGCTCCCTTTGCTGGTGGCCTCGCTGATGGCGGCGCCGGTCCAGGCGGCCGACCTGCTGACCATCACCCGGGATGCCCTCGACAACAATGCCGAGCTGGCCTCGGCCCGTGCCCAGTACGGCAGCGTGGAAGCCGGCCGCGACGTCGAGCGCGGTGACCTGCTGCCCCAGGTCAACGCCTCGGGCCAGCTGGCCCACAACCGCGAGTACCAGAGCCAGACCTCGCCGCTGCTCTCGCAGCTTGGCATCGACTCGGAGACGGGAGGCGACAACTACAACAGTGGCACCCTGACCCTGGAGGCCACGCAGGCCCTCTTTGACGCCCGCAATGGCGCCGAGGTGGAGCAGGCCGACCGCCAGGTCAACCAGCAGACCTACCAGCTGGCCGCCACCGAGCAGCAGGTGCTGATCGACGTGGCATCGGCCTATTTCGATATCCTGCGTGCCCACGAGATCCTCGAGGCGCGCCGGGCCCAGGAGCGGGCCATCGGGCGTCAGCTCGAGCAGGCCCGCGAGCAGTTCGATGTGGGGCTGATCGCCATCACCGAGGTGGAGGAGGCCCAGGCGAGTTTCGATCAGTCCCGGGCCGAGCGGATCGCCGCGGAGAGCGACCTGCAGGTCAGCTTCGAGGCCCTCGAGCGTCTCACCGGCAAGCGCTACGACAGCATCGAGTCGCTCAAGGAGGCCATGCCGGTCACGCCGCCCGAACCCCGCCGGCGCGATGCCTGGGTGGAGAAGGCCCTGGACAACAACCCGCTGGTGCTGGCCAGCCAGGCCGGCGTCGAGGTGTCGCGCAGTGGCGTGGACATCGCCCAGGCCCAGCGCCTGCCGGTGGTCGAGGCCTTCGCCAACTACAACTACGGCGACGACGATCGCGACAGCGTCGAGGGATACAATTCCGCCAGCCAGGTCGGGGTCGGGGTGAGCCTGCCGCTGTATACCGGGGGGCGCACCACGGCGAGCATCCGACAGAGCACCTATGCGCTGGAGGCGAGCCAGTATGACTTCGAGTCCCAGCGCCGCGACACCGTCCAGCAGGTGCGCTCCCTGTTCACCCAGGTCAGCAACGACGTGACCACGGTGGAGGCCCGTGCCCAGGCCATCGTCTCCAACCAGAGCGCCCTGGATGCCACCCGGGCCGGCTATGAGGTCGGGACCCGCAACATCGTCGACGTGCTCAACGCCGAACAGAACCTCTACGATGCCGTCGCCGACCATGCCGATGCCCGCTTCAGCTACGTGACCAACCTGCTCACCCTGCGCCAGCAGTCGGGCACCCTGAATGTCGAGGCCATCGAGGCCCTCAATGCGTGGCTCGACGAGGAACAGGGCGTGTCCTTCACCCTGCCCGAGGAGGCAGAGGGGGATCGCTATGAGGCGGCGCTGGAGATCGGAGAACCTCCGCGCCGTGGCGAATGATACCGCCGACCATCATGACATACAGTCGTGGATGTATGGTTTACATTCACGACTGTATGCGTGTAGTCTCTGTCGACTCTTGACGCGCTCAACGGGATAGCAAGGCATGAAAACGATCATCCAGAGGAGCCGGGCCAGCCTGCTGGCGCTGGCCTCGAGCCTGATGCTGGCAGCCTGTGGCCAGGAAGAGGTCCCGCCACAACAGGCCGGCGGAGGGGACGCCCCGCCCCGGCCCATGCAGGTGATGGAGATGGCGCGCCAGGACATCCCCCTGGACAAGTCCTATCCCGCCAAGCTGCGCAGCGAGAACGAGGTGACCCTGGTGGCCCGCGTGGATGGCTTCCTGGAAGCCAGGCACTTCGAGCCGGGGGAGTTGGTGGAGAAGGGCGACAGCCTGTACTCCATCGAGCCGGACCTCTACGAGTCCGTCGTGGCCCAGCGCGAGGCCGACCTGGAGAGCGCCGAGGCCGAGCTGCTGCGGGCCCAGCGCGATGCCAACCGCTTCCGGCAGCTGCTCAGCCAGAACTCGGTGAGCCGTCAGCAGTACGACCAGGCCCTGGCGGACCAGAACGTGGCGCGGGCCGCGGTGGCCCAGGCCGAGGCGGCCCTGGCCAATGCTCGGATCGATCTCGGCTATGCCGACGTCACCGCCCCGGTGACCGGCATGATCGGCCTGAGCCGGGTGAATGTGGGCAATCTGGTGACCGCGGGCACCGAGCTCGCCACCATCACGCCCCTGGATCCGCTGGAGGTGCGCTTCCAGCTGCCCCAGGAGGACGCCTTCGCGCTGCGCCGCCAGCTGAATGACCAGGCGATCAGCGATATCGGTGCCCATCTGGAGCTGCCCGCCGGCGACGGCGGCACCCTGAGGGGGCACCTGGACTTCCTGGGCTCGCGGGTCGACGAGGCCACCAGCACCGTCCAGGCCAAGGCGACCTTCGCCAACCCCGAGGCGCGGGTGCTGCCCGGCCAGTTCGTGCGGGTGCAACTCGAGGGCGTGAAGCGCTTCAACGTCATGGCGGTGCCCGAGATCGCCCTGACCCAGGGGCTGATGGGGCCCCAGGTCTTCGTGCTCGACGAGGACGACAAGGCCAGGGCCCGCACCGTGCAGCTCGGCGAGGTCGCCGGCCCCTGGCAGCTCTTGCGCGATGGCCTCGAGAGCGGTGAACGAGTCGTGGTGAGCGACCCCGCGGGCCTGCAGCCCGGCACGCCCATCGCCGCACAGGCCTTCGACGGCGATGCGGAGGCCCTGATGGCCCAGCAGACCGCTGCCGGCCCGGAGCCGGCAGGCGCCTCCGCGGCCGCCTCGGCCGAAGGGGACGGCAGGCAATGAACGTCTCCAACTTCTTCATCAAGCGGCCGATCTTCGCCTCGGTACTGGCCATCATCCTGACGCTGATCGGGCTGATGAGCATGCGGGTGCTGCCCATCGAGCAATACCCGAGCGTGGTGCCGCCCACGGTCTCGGTCAACGCCACCTTCCCGGGGGCCGACGCCGAGACCGTGGCCCAGACCGTGGCCGCGCCCCTGGCCGAGGCCATCAACGGCGTCGAGGACATGCTCTACATGACCTCCACCAGCGCCGACAATGGCTCGATGCAGCTGCAGGTGGCCTTCAACATCGGCACCGACGGCGACATCAACACCATCAACGTCAACAACCGGGTACAGGGGGCGCTGTCCCAGCTGCCCGAGGCGGTGCAGGACCAGGGCGTGACCGTGGAGCTGCGCTCCAGCTCGATCCTGATGCTGGTCTCGCTGATCTCCCCCGAGGGCGACTACGACCGCACCTACCTGCAGAACTATGCGACCCTCAATGTCCTGGACGAGCTGCGCCAGGTCCCCGGAGTCGGCGATGCCGAGGTGCTGGGGGGTGGCGAGTTCGCCATGCGGGTGTGGATGGACCCGGACAAGCTGGCCCAGTACGACCTGACCCCCGCCGAAGTCGCCTCGGCGATCCGTGCCCAGAACACCGAGGTGCCGGCGGGCAACCTGGCGGCCACGCCCCAGTCGGACCCGCGTGCCTTCACCTACACCATCACCGCCGGGGGGCGGCTGTCGAGCACCGACGACTTCCGCGAGATCTTCCTGCGTACCAACCCCGACGGCTCGGCGCTGCGCCTGGGCGATGTGGCGAGCATCGAGCTGGGGGCGTCGTTCTACGGGGTCGAGGCGCGGCTGAACGGCGGCACCATGGCGCCGATCATCATCAACCAGCAGCCCGGGGCGAACGCCCTGGAGACCGCCGGGGCGGTCGAGGCCGCCATGGACGAGCTGGCCGGCCGCTTCCCGCCGGGGCTCGAGTACGTGGTGCCCTATGACACCACCCAGTTCATTGATGCCTCGGTGGAGACGGTGCTGCATACCTTCATCGAGGCCTTCCTGATCGTCGGCGTCATCCTGTTCATCTTCCTGCAGAACTGGCGCTTCACGGTGATCGCCATGTCGGTGGTGCCGGTCTCGGTGCTGGCGACCTTCGCCGGCTTCTTCGCCTTCGGCTTCACCATCAACCTGCTGACGCTGTTCGCCCTGGTGCTGTCCATCGGCATCGTGGTCGACGATGCCATCCTGGTGGTGGAGAACGTCGAGCGGGTGCTCGGCGAGGACGAGGAGGTCACCGTCCGCCAGGCGACCGTGCAGGCCATGCGCGAGGTGGGCGGGCCGGTCATCGCCACCTCGCTGATCATGGCGGCGGTGTTCGTGCCGGTGGCCTTCCTGGGCGGCTTCACCGGGCAGATCTACCAGCAGTTCGCGCTGACCATCGCCCTCTCGGTGGCCTTCTCGGCACTGATGGCGCTGACCTTCACCCCGGCGCTCTCGGCGATCTTCATCAAGCGCAAGTGGCACCAGACGACCACGGCCTTCGGCCGTGCGGTGGGGACCCCGCTGCGGCTCTTCGACCGCCTGTTCGCGGGCATCACCGCGGTCTACATGTGGATCGTGAAGGCGCTCGTGCGCTTCTGGGGGCTGGCGCTGCTGCTCACCGCCCTGGTGGGCGGCGGTTCCTGGTGGCTCTACCAGAGCACGCCGTCGACCCTGGTGCCGGAGACCGATCAGGGCATCGTGCTGGCCGCGGTGCAGCTGCCGGATTCCGCCTCCCTGGCGCGGACCCGGGACTACATGGGGCGGCTCAGCGCGGCCATCGAGGAGATCCCCGGGGTCAAGTACTCCTCGGCGGTCGCCGGCTACGACATCCTGTCGAGCTCGGTGAACACGGCCCGGGGCATCATCTTCGTCAACATGGACCCCTGGGAGGAGCGGACCCTGACCGCCAGCGGCCTGGTCGGTCGCATCATGCAACTCGGCGCCCGGCTCGAGGGTGGCTCGGCCATGGCCTTCAACATGCCGCCGATCATGGGGCTGTCGACCACCGGCGGCTTCACCGGTTACCTGCAGTCCTTCGAGGGCGCCACGCCCCAGGAGCTGTACCAGGCCTCGCTGAAGGTGATGCAGGCGGCCGGCCAGCATCCCGCGCTGAAGCAGGTGTTCACCACCTTCAACGTCAACGTGCCGTCCTTCCGCGCCGAGATCGACCGGCAGAAGGCGCTCAGCTACGGCGTGGCGCTGGAGGACCTGAATGCCACGCTGTCGAGTACCTTCGGCAACGGCTTCGTCAACTACTTCAACTACCAGAGCCGCAACTTCCAGGTCTACCTGCAGAACGAGGACGAGTTCCGCAGGACGCCGGACGACGTGTCCAGCATCTACGTGCGTGGCGGCAATGGCGAGCGCATCCCGCTCTCCGAGTTCGTGACCCTGGAACGCCAGGCGGCGCCGGCGGTGGTCACGCGCTTCGGTGTCTACACCGGGGCCCAGTTCCAGGGCGGCCCCGCCCCGGGCTACAGCTCGGGGCAGGCGATCGCCGCCATGGAGGACATCGTCGCGGAGCAGCTCGGCGACGGCTGGGGCATGGGCTGGACCGGCACCGCCTACCAGGAGAGTCAGGCGGGCAGTGCGGCGACCCTGGCCATCGTCTTCGGCCTGCTGATGGTGTTCCTGATCCTGGCGGCGCAGTACGAGAGCTGGTCGTTGCCGCTGGCGGTGCTGACCGCCACGCCCTTCGCCTTCCTGGGCGGGGTCGGCGGCATCTTCCTGCGCGGCCTCGATACCAGCGTCTACGTGCAGATCGGCATGCTGGTGGTGGTCGGCCTGGCGGCCAAGAACGCCATCCTGATCGTCGAGTTCGCCGAGCTGCAGCGTCGCGAGATGGGCAGGTCGATCCGCGAGGCCGCGGTGACGGCGGCGGAGCTGCGCTTCCGGCCGATCGTCATGACCTCCCTGGCGTTCATCTTCGGCACCCTGCCGCTGGCACTGGCCACCGGGGCGAGCGACACCAGCAGCCACCATATCGGGACCACGGTGGCGGTGGGCATGGCCTCGGTGGCGGTGCTCGGCAGCCTCTTCGTGCCGACCTTCTATGCCATGATCGCCGCGGTATCGGACTGGCTGCGGCGCAAGACTCGCCCGGTCGACCGGGAGGGCGAGACGGCGCTGGCCCACGATGCGCCCTGACCCTGCGGCAGCGGTCGGCGGGCACCGTCTCCCGGGGGGCGGTGCCCGCCGCCGTTTGGGGCGTCGCGGCCGCCGGGACGGCGGCCCCGTCTATGCTGTGGGTCAGGAGCACGTTGCCGACTCACCCGCTGGCCGGAGGCGCCGCCATGAATACCCTTATCGATCTCGCCACGAGCTTTCCGCTGGTCGTCTTCACGGGGCTGCTGGTGCTGCTGGCCGTCTACTGGCTACTGGTGCTGCTGCGCCTGGCCCCGACCGAGCTCTTCGAGCACGACAGCCTCAAGGAGGAGCACCTGGCCAGCACCATGGTCTCGCTGGGCTTCGCCGGGGTGCCCGTGTCGCTGGCGCTGAGCGTGCTGATCGTCCTGGCGGGCGGGCTGACCCTGGTCGTCGAACTGGCGGTGCTGCGCTGGCTGCCCCTGGGCCTGTTCCGGATCCCGCTGGGGGTGCTGGTCCTGTGGGGCGCCTTCGCCCTGGCCTCGCCCCTGGCGGCCGGGCTATGCCAGCGACTGCATCCTCGACTGCACCGTGCGCCCGAGCGCCTGCCGCGGTGCCTGCTCGGCGAACGGGTGCGCGTCACTGCCGAGGCCGGCGCCGATGGGCGCGTCACGGCCGTGCTGGACGAGGATGACCGTCATGAGGTGGTATTGCTGGGCAAGCCGGGCCACCTGCCCAGGCCGGGCGAGCGATACGTGCTGGTCAAGTACCTGCCGGAAGCCGACGGCTATCGTGCGGTGCCGGAGCGGGACTTCCTGGACGCCCATACGCGGCTGATGCGCCTGCACATGCGCAAGCGCCACCGTCGCCCCGGAGGACGCAACGGCTCGGCGTCCTCCGCTTAGGAGCCTGTCGGACCCGACGCTGATCTGCAGCGATCGGTCAAGTCCGACAGGCTCCCGGGGTGACCCACCTAGGCGGGCGGGGGATGGCGGCTCAGCAGGGCCAGCTGGGCATCGACCAGGACCATGCCATGCTCGCGCAGGGAGAAGGCCTGGGTGTCGCGCAGCCAGTCATGGAACAGGCCGCTGAGCAGCGTCTGCAGCAGGCGGGTGGCGAGTGCCGGGGCGATGTCCGCCCGAAGCAGGCCCTGGGCGTGGGCCGCGTCGAAGTAGTCCCCCAGTGCCGCCAGGCACTCGTCGGCCATCTCGCTCTGCATGGCGCCGGGGTCGATGTCGCTGAAGAATTCGCAGCGGTGCACGAGGATGGCATGCACGCGGCGGTGACGGGGCTGCTCCAGGCGCAGGAAACCCTGCTGGCAGCCCAGCCGGATGGCCTGGAGGGGCGAGGCGGCGGCGGCCGGGTCCTCGGCCTCGTCGACCAGCTCCTGGAAGGGCATGCGGACCCGGTCCATCATCGCCCGGAACAGGTCGGCCTTGTTGCGGAAGTGCCAGTAGACGGCGCCCCGGGTCAGTCCGGCGTGGCGGGCGATCTGCTCCAGGGAAGTGCGGGCCACGCCTTTCTCGAAGAACACCTCCTCGGCGGCATCCAGCAGTGCCGCCCGGGTGGCCTCGGCTTCGGCCTTGGTACGTCTGGCCATGGGGATTTCGCCTCCGGGAGAAAGTCGTCTCATTCTACCGGAGCCGCCGGCTGTTTTACATTCGTTCGTGTATGCCAATCGCCGCTTCGGGGCTCGTCATTTGCCGGTGCCGGGCGTATAACGGGACATGAGAAAACACTGTTTTTGACATACTGTTGTTGCCATACAAGGATGGCCCATGTCCCGTGCCCCCTTCGAACTCGCCGGCGTCCGGGTGGCGCCGGGATCCCGCAGCCAGATCGACGTGCCCGTGGCGCGTCTCTATACCCATGCCCCCCTGTACATCCCGGTGGAGGTGGTGCATGGGCGCCAGCCCGGACCGGTGATGCTGGTGTGTGGCGGCATCCATGGCGACGAGATCAATGGCGTGGAGATCGTGCGACGCCTGCTGCGCTCCCGCCAGATCCAGCGCCTGCGCGGGACCCTGATCGGGGTGCCCATCGTCAACGTCTTCGGCTTCGTGCAGCACAGTCGCTACCTGCCGGATCGCCGTGACCTCAATCGCTGCTTTCCCGGCAGCGAGGCCGGCTCCCTGGGGGGGCGGGTGGCGGCCCTGTTCCGTCAGCAGATCGTCGACCACGCGACTCACATCATCGACCTGCATACCGGCGCCATCCATCGCACCAACCTGCCCCAGATCCGGGCCCAGCTCACCCCCGATGGCGAGACCGAGCGCATGGCCAATGCCTTCGGTGCGCCGGTCATTCTCAACGCCGACCTGCGCGAGGGGAGCCTGCGGCACTATGCCCAGACCCGGGGCACCCCGGTGCTGACTTACGAGGCCGGCGAGGCGCTGCGCTTCGACGAGTGGGCGATCGCCCCCGGGGTGCGGGGCGTGTTGCGGGTGATGCGCCGGCTGGGCATGCTCAGCGGCGAGCAGCGGCGACGCTCCCCGCCGGCGGCGGAGGTCGCCAATGGCTCGAGCTGGGCGCGGGCTCCCATCGACGGCATCCTCAGGCCCCGGGTACGGCTCGGCGCACGGGTGGCCAAGGGGGAGTTGCTGGGGCGGGTCGCCGACCCCTTCGGCAACGCCGAGGGGGAGGTGCGCTCCATTGCCGACGGCATCGTCATCGGCATGGGGCGACTGCCGCTGGTCAACGAGGGCGAGGCGCTCTTCCACATCGCCCGCTTCGATGCCATCGAGGAGGCGGAGAGTGCCGTGGAGACCTTCCAGTCCAGCCTGGAACCGCCCCCGGATGCGCTCTATTGACGGCATGCGGGGAGGCACGCAGCACTGCGTGGAGTGGCCAGGCGTTCTATGATGAGAAGTTCGCCATCCACCAGACGAGAGATCTCCCATGCAGTGGTCGTTTTCCCGGCGCGCCCAGGCGCTGACCAGTTCCGCCATCCGTGAAATCCTGAAAGTGACCGAACAGCCGGACGTGATCTCGTTCGCCGGCGGCCTGCCGTCGGCGGCCACGTTTCCGGTGGAGGCGATGCGGGCGGCGACCCGCAAGGTGCTGGCGGAGCGGGCGGAGAGCGCGCTGCAGTACGGGCCGAGCGAAGGCCTGGGCCCGTTGCGCGAATGGATCGCGGCGCAGCACTCCTCCGACGGCAGCGAGGTGCGGCCCTCCCAGGTACTGTTGACCACCGGCTCCCAGCAAGCGCTGGATCTCATCGCCAAGGCGTTGATTGATCCCGGCAGTCGCGTGCTGGTGGAGACGCCGACCTATCTCGGCGCGCTGCAGGCCTTCTCGCTGTTCGAGCCGGACTACGTGTCGGTCGCCAGCGATGAGCACGGGCTGCTGCCCGAGGCGCTGACCCCCGAGGTCATCGAGGGCGCGCGCTTCCTGTACGCGCTGCCCAACTTCCAGAACCCGACCGGCCGCCGGCTGCCGCTCTCGCGGCGCGAGGCGCTGGCGACGCTCGCTCGCGAGCAGGGCCTCCCGATCGTCGAGGACGACCCCTACGGCGATCTCGACTACCAGGGCGAACGGCTGGCCAGCCTGCGCTCGCTGGCGCCGCAGCAGGTGATCCACCTGGGGTCTTTCTCCAAGGTGTTGGCACCGGGGCTGCGACTGGGCTACGTCATCGCCGACGAACCCCTGATCGCCAAGCTGGTGCAGGTCAAGCAGGCCGCCGACCTGCATACGCCCAGCTTCACCCAGCAGGTGGTTCACGAGATCGTCAGCCAGGGGTTTCTGAACGAGCACATTCCGGGCATTCGCGCGCTCTACGCCGAGCGCTGTGGGGCCATGCTCGCGGCATTGGAACGCCACATGCCGCGCGGCGTGCACTGGAACCGGCCCGAAGGGGGCATGTTCATCTGGGTGACGCTGCCCGAGGCGCTGGACAGCACCTCGCTGCTGGGCGAGGCGATCCGCGAGCGGGTGGCCTTCGTGCCGGGCGCGCCGTTCTATGCCACGGCGCCCCGTGCCAATACGCTGCGCCTCTCGTTCGTCACCGTCGCGCCGGCGCGGATCGAGGAGGGCGTCGAGCGCCTCGGGAGGCTCATCGCCACGCACCTGGAAGGCACCGCGGCGCACCGTCCCGTGCTCTGAGGCCTCGGGGGCGGCGTCAGGCGGGCGCCGCCTCCTGCTCGGCGACCAGGCCCAGGGCGTCGTCGAAGACGGCCAGCCCCGCGCCCTCGCGGTGGGCGTGTTCCGAGAGATGACGGCGGAACTTGCGCCCGCCGGGGCAGCCCTGGAAGAGCCCGAGCAGGTGACGGGTGAGATGATTGAGCCGCGCGCCTTCCTCGAGGCGGCTGGCGATATAGGGACGCAGGGCCTCGGCCGCGGCATGGCGGCTCGCCGCCGGGCCCGGTTCACCATAGAGACGCCGGTCGACGCCGGCCAGCAGCCAGGGGTTCTGGTAGGCCTCGCGGCCGACCATCACGCTGTCGACCTGGCTCAGCTGTTCCCGGCAGTCGTCGAGGGTCTTGAGCCCCCCGTTGATGCCGATATGCAGCTCGGGGTGCTGGGCCTTGAGCCGGTGGACCCGGGGATAGTTCAGCGGCGGGACGTCGCGATTCTCCTTGGGAGACAGGCCTTCCAGCCAGGCCTTGCGGGCATGCACGATGAACACCTCGCAGCCGGCCTCGGCGACGGTGTCGATGAAGCGGGCCAGGTCGGCGTCCTCGTCCTGATCGTCGATGCCGATGCGACACTTCACGGTGACCGGGATCGACACCGCCGCGCGCATGGCCTCGACGGCCGCGGCCACCTTGCCGGGGTGCGCCATCAGGCAGGCGCCGATCAGGTTGTTCTGCACCCGGTCGCTGGGGCAGCCGACATTGAGGTTCACCTCGTCGTAGCCCCATTCCTCGGCGATGGCCGCGCACTCGGCGAGCTCGCCGGCGTCGCTGCCGCCGAGCTGCAGCGCCAGCGGGTGCTCCACCGGGCCGTGGCCGAGGAAGCGCACGCGCGGGCTGCCGTGAAGGATGGCGCCGGTGGTCACCATCTCGGTGTACAGCAGGGCGCGCCGGGTCAGGGTCCGGGCGAAGGCGCGATAGTCGCGGGTCGTCCAGTCCATCATCGGCGCGACGGAGAAGGTGCGGTCGAGATCGGTCATCGGGCATCACGGGCAAGGGGCCAGGGAGAGCGTATTCTACCAGTCGCGACGCAGGTTGCGAGGGGGCGGCGGGTGCCGACGCCGACACGACCGGCCCCTTCGCCCGACATATCCCCCATACTGCACCCATCGGCGAGGCGTTTCGCCTTGCCGCCGCGAGGAGCGAGGCATGCATGACGATCTCACCACCTCCCAGCAGGATCTGCTGGCCCGCGTGCTCCAGCACGGGGGCGTGCTGTCGGCGCCCTTCGGGCATGTCGGGGAGGACAGCCAGTTGCCCGGGATGCTGAAGGATATCGATCGCCTGGAAGCTCAGGGGCTGCTAAGGGTGCTGCGGGAGGCCCGGGGGGCGCCGGAGCGCCTCGAGCTCACCGAGGCCGGCTATGCCAGCCTGGGCATGACCTGATCGGCGAGCGCTGCCGCGTCAGCGCCTATGCTAGGAGAAGCGGCGGCGAACGGCCCGTCGCCTCGAAGCATGTTCAGGCAGGAGACACGGCATGAGCGATCGGCAGCAACAGCTGGAACGGCTGCGTGACGAACTCAAGGAGCGGCTGGAGCGCTATCGGGCGCACCGGCAGCGTGCAGGCGGTCCGGTGGACAAGGACATGGAGGATCAGCCCCTGCAGACGCGGGACGACGAGGTGGTGGCCTCCCTCGAGGCCGAGGCCGAGGAAGAACTCAGCCAGGTACGACACGCCCTGGCCCGCATCCGCGAGGGCCAGGGGGATATCTGCGAGCGCTGTGGCGAGGTCATCGACGCCGGACGCCTGGGGGCCGTGCCCTATGCCACCCTGTGCCGCGACTGCAGCACGGCCTGATCGGAGCAGGCGGCACTCGATGTTAGGCTGGCGATGGAGCCATGGTCACGGAGGGCGTGCATGAAGGCATGGAGATGGTGTGGCGTGGTCGGTGTGCTGCTCTTGCTGGTCGGCTGCGGCGGCAGCGAGGATGCCGATTCCGCGTCCGATGACACGGAGCGGCTCGGCGGTGTGGCCCAGCCTCAGACACAGGCACAACCGACGGCGCCATCATCACCCGAGGTCGCCCCCCTCGACGAGGCCGTGGCGGTCGACGTCTCGGCGCGACTGCGCAGTGACCGCCGCCTGCTGGTCGAGGGCACCACCAACCTGCCGGATGCCACTCGCCTGCAGGTCCTGGTGGAGCGCGAGGCGAGCGGCGTGCGCTGGCAGGAACGCACCGAGGTCGAGGGTGGCCGCTTCGCCGCGGGCCCGTTCGGCCCCGGCAGCGGCCTGCCGGATGGTGGCTATCGCATTACGGTCAACATGCCGGCCGTGAGCGTCCAGGTCCCCGAGGTCCGGGCACGTCTCGGTGAGGAGGGGGAGCACCTGAGCGGTCCGCTGGTGCAGGAGTCTCGCCATGGACTGGGGCGGGTGATCAGTGCCAGCGAGCGATTCCTGGTCGGCAGCCAGCCGAGGCGGACCACCGACCAGGTGGAGGTGCAGTCACTGGAGTGAGGAGGCGAGGCCGCTCAGAGGGGCTCGTGACGCCACAGGGCCACGAGTTTGGCGATCAGGCGGCAATCGGGCGTGTAGGGACGGGCCTCGGCGTCATCCTGGCCCTGGAACATCAACTCCCCGGTGGGCCCCTGATGGACCCGGCGGATCTCCAGGCGGCGGCCTTCCTCGACGAGATACAGGCCCGGCTGGCGGAAGATGTCGGTGGGTGCGACGGCCGCCAGGTCACCCTGGCACAGGAAGTCGAAGGTCTCGCCCGGGGCCGGCGTCACCAGGTGACAGTCACCGTCCCAGCGCTGGCCCGGCGTCAGCTCCATCGGCAGCTCGATGCCCTTGGAGTTGCTGGCCTGCCAGGGCTCGGGCAGCTCGTGGCGCAGGTAGAGGGGGGCGGGACGCGATGTGCCGCCGTCCAGTAGCGCCGAGAGCGGACAGTTCAGGGCATGGGCCAGGGCCACCAGCCGCTCGTGGCCGATCTGCTTGATGGCCCCGGACTCCCAGTAGGAGATGGTCACGTCCGAGACGCCGACTCGGCGAGCCAGGGCGGCCTTGTTGAGCTTGGCCTCCAGCCTGAGCTGCTTGATCCGTGGGCCGAGTGTATCCATGACGCATACCTGTCAGTGTTTGGAAAGGAAGCATGGTCCGTGATCGTCCATGGCTGTGCAATAGTGCGGATCAACGATCGATCATCCCGTGTTGCTGTCGTCACCAGGAAATCGGCTCGTCGTTCCCGTCGCGAAAATCGCCGCTGCCTGCCGGTGTCTGCCGCCCCAGGCCCCCCGGCCGGCGCAGTTCCACCGCGGCGGTCTTCATCAGTACCGGTCGGAGGCACCGCTCACCAGGGCCGAGAAGCCGTCGGGAAGCGGGGGCAGCATGGTCGCTCCGTGGGTCGTCGAGATGGCCAGGAGTGGACCGCCGAGCTCGGAAATGATTCCACGGCCACGGCTGCCGGCCATGGGCGAGGTGCGTATAATGCGGCCATCCGCCCTGGCCTCAGGGCCTCATTCCCACCATTGGACCAAGGACGACATGACCGTACGTACTCGTATCGCGCCGTCTCCCACCGGTGACCCCCATGTGGGCACTGCCTATATTGCCCTGTTCAACCTGTGTTTCGCGCGCCAGCACGGCGGGCAGTTCATCCTGCGGATCGAGGACACCGACCGGGTGCGTTCCACCGAGGAATCGGAGCAGATGATCCTCGACTCGCTGCGCTGGCTGGGGCTGGAATGGGACGAGGGGCCCGATGTCGGCGGCCCGCACGGCCCGTACCGCCAGAGCGAGCGCGGCGATATCTATGGCGAGTATGCCAGACAGCTGATCGAGGCCGGCCATGCCTTCCGCTGCTATCGGACCAGCGACGAGCTCGACGAGCTGCGCGAGGAGCGCAAGGCCGCCGGGCTGCACCTGGCGCTCAAGCCCGCCGACCTGGCCCTGCCCGCCGAGGAACAGGCCCGCCGGGAGCGCGAGGGCTGGCCCCACGTGGTGCGGATGTGGGTGCCGGCCAGCGGGACCTGCGTGGTCGAGGACATGCTGCGGGGCGTCATCGAGGTGGACTGGGCCCAGGTCGATGCCCAGATCCTGCTCAAGTCCGACGGCATGCCGACCTACCACCTGGCCAACGTGGTCGATGACCACCTGATGGGGATCACCCATGTGCTGCGCGGCGAGGAGTGGATCAACTCCGCCCCCAAGCACCAGCTGCTCTACGAGTACTTCGGCTGGAAGATGCCGGTGCTCTGCCATATGCCGCTGCTGCGCAACCCGGACAAGTCCAAGCTCTCCAAGCGCAAGAACCCGACCTCCATCAACTACTACCGGCGCATGGGCTTCCTCCCCCAGGCGGTGACCAACTACCTGGGTCGCATGGGCTGGTCGATGCCCGACGAGCGCGAGAAGTTCACTCTCGACGAGATGATGAGCCATTTCGACATCCAGCGGGTGTCCCTGGGCGGGCCGGTCTTCGATCTGCAGAAGCTGACCTGGCTGAATGGCCTCTACATCCGCGAGGACCTCGACGACGAGGCCTTCCTCAAGGCCCTGCGCGACTGGGCCTTCAACGAGGACTACGTCCGCCGGATCCTGCCCCAGGTGCGCCCGCGGGTGGAGACCCTGTCCGATGTCATGCCGCTGGCCGGACACTTCTTCTCGGGGCTGCCGGCGATCGAGGAGGGCGACTTCGACGCGGTCAAGCTGGGCCGCGAGGAGCTGGTCAAGCTGCTGCAGTTCCTGGTGTGGCGCTTCGAGGTGGTCCCGGCCTGGCACAAGGAGAGCCTGCTTGCGGAGGTGAAGGCGCTCGCCGCCCATTTCGAGCTGAAGATGAAGGACTTCCTCGCCCCGGTCTTCATCGCCGTCACCGGCTCGCCTTCCAGCACCTCGGTGATGGACGCCATGGCCATCCTCGGCTCCGACATGACTCGGGCCCGTCTGCGCCACGCCATCGCGGTGCTCGGCGGCGTGTCCAAGAAGCAGGCCAAGCGCTTCGAGAAAGAGTACCGCGAACTCTAATGTAATAGGAAAACGCAGAAGTTCCGTCGCGAGCGACGATAGGCTGGTCGCCGCCGGAGCACAGCGCCCGCAGTGTAGCCTGCTACATGAGGAGCGCGAGCACCGCCGGCGGCCAGGATATCGAGCGCAGCAGGAAATTCTCGTTTTCCCGTTGACGAAGGCGAGGGGAATCAGTATTATACGCCTCGTCTTCACGAGATGCGGGGCCTTAGCTCAGCTGGGAGAGCGCGACACTGGCAGTGTCGAGGTCAGCGGTTCGATCCCGCTAGGCTCCACCAGCGTCTCGAGCGAAGACGATGCGTCCCATTCGTCTAGTGGTCCAGGACACCGCCCTTTCACGGCGGGAACAGGGGTTCGAACCCCCTATGGGACGCCACTCCTCCAGATTATCCCCAGGCGCTGAAGGCGTCTTTTTTTGTGTCCGCTTGCTGGGTGTCCTGCCATCCGATGTCGGTCATTTCTCATACTGTCGCATGAGGAAAGTGGTACATTTCCTCTTGACTTGTCCACGAGCCCTGTTCCTGCGGCCGTTTCTGTGAATAATTCACCCGCCAGGCCCCGTGCCAGTGGGCTTCTTGGTTTATTCCTTTAAAATCAACAAATTAGGTTAGGTTAAAAATTGATCAATTTAAGGCGAAGCCGCTGTTCATGGCGATTCGAGGCGCTTGTCTAGGGGTTTTGAACAGGTTTATCCACAGAATGTGTGGAAAACGCTACAGCGAGTGGGGGAGGGCAGGAGAGGCGAGCCGGGCTGCCGGGAGGCGGGAGCGCAGGACCGCGCTCCCGCCCGGGGGTGTCACGCCTTGTCCGGGTCGCGCAGGCGGCGCAGCAGGGAAGAGGTGTCCCAGCGGCCGCCGCCCATCGCCTGGACGTCAGCGTAGAATTGATCCACCAGGGCGGTCACCGGCAGCCGGGCGCCGAGGCGTCGTGCCTGGTCCAGGCAGATTCCCAGATCCTTGCGCATCCAGTCCACCGCGAAGCCGTGCTCGTACTCATCTTCGATCATGGTCCGATGACGGTTGTCCATCTGCCAGGAGCCGGCGGCCCCCTGGCTGATCACCTCCACCACCCGGAGGGGATCGAGCCCCGCCTTGTCGGCGAAGTGCAGGCCCTCGGTCAGGCCCTGGATGAGTCCGCCGATGCAGATCTGGTTGACCATCTTGGTCAGCTGGCCGCTGCCGGCCGGCCCCATCAGGGTCACGGCGCGGCCATAGTGCTCGAGCAGCGGGGCGGCGAGCTCGAAATCGGCCAGCGCGCCGCCGCACATGATGGTCAGCGTTCCCCGTTCCGCGCCCTGCTGGCCGCCGGACACGGGGGCATCGACGAAGCCGATGCCGTGCTCACGGCAGGCGGCGTCGAGCTCGGCGGCCAGCTCGGCGGAGGCGGTGGTGTGGTCCACCAGCAGGCTGCCGGCGGCCATGCCCTGCAGGGCGCCATCGTCGCCCAGGGCCACCTGGCGGACATCGCCGTCGTTGCCCACGCAGACCAGCACCAGGTCGGCGCCGTGCGCGGCCTCGCGTGGGGTGGGGTGGTGGCTGCCGCCATGCTCGGCCACCCAGGCGGCGGCCTTGTCGGCGGTGCGGTTGTAGACCCGGACGTCGAGGCCGGCGCCGGCCAGGTGGCCGGCCATGGGGTAGCCCATGACGCCCAGCCCGATAAAGGCGACGGTGGAGATGTCTTGCGGCATGTTCGGTTTCCTCGCTTGACGATCTTCGAAACGCAGAAGGCCGCCCGGGGGCGGCCTTCTTCAGGGGATGACGCGGGGTGACGGCTCACTCGCCGGGGTAGTCGCGCTGGTCGTAACCCACGTAGAGCTGGCGCGGGCGGCCGATCTTGTAGCTGGCGCTGATCATCTCGTGCCAGTGGGAGATCCAGCCGATGGTCCGGGATACCGCGAAGATCACGGTGAACATGTTGGTCGGGATGCCCATGGCCTTGAGGATGATGCCGGAGTAGAAGTCGACGTTCGGGTACAGCTTGCGCTCGATGAAGTACTCGTCTTCCAGGGCGATCTGCTCCAGGCGCTTGGCGATCTTGAGCTGGGGGTCGTCGGCCATGCCCAGCTCGGCCAGCACCTCGTCGCAGGTCTCCTTCATGACCTTGGCCCGCGGGTCGAAGTTGCGGTAGACGCGGTGACCGAAGCCCATCAGCTTGAAGGGGTCGTCCTTGTCCTTGGCGCGGTCGACAAAGCGCTGGATGTTCTCCTCGGACTCGTCGCCGATCTCGTCGAGCATATTCAGTACCGCCTCGTTGGCACCGCCATGGGCCGGGCCCCAGAGGGCGGCGATGCCGGCACTGATGCAGGCGAAGGGGTTGGCGCCGGTGGAGCCGGCCAGGCGCACCGTGGAGGTGGAGGCGTTCTGCTCGTGGTCGGCATGCAGCATGAAGATGCGGTCCATGGCCTTGGCGTAGACCGGGTTGATCTTGTAGTGCTCGCAGGGGTTGCTGAACATCATGTAGAGGAAGTTCTCTGCATACTGCAGGTCGTTGCGCGGATAGTTGAACGGCTGGCCGACGTTGTACTTGTAGGACATGGCCGCGAGGGTCGGCATCTTGGCAATCAGGCGGATGGCGCTGATCTCGCGGTCTTCCTGCTTGGTGATGTCCAGGTGGTCATGGTAGAAGGCCGCCAGGCCGCCGACCACGCCGCACAGGATGGACATCGGGTGGGCATCACGACGGAAGCCCTTGTAGAAGTTCGCCAGTTGCTCGTGGACCATGGTGTGGCCGCGCACGCGCCCCTCGAAATCCTGGTACTGGGCCTTGTCGGGCAGTTCGCCGAACAGCAGCAGGTAGCTCATCTCGACGAAGTTCGAGTTCTTGGCCAACTGCTCGATGGGGTAGCCGCGGTGCAGCAGCACGCCCTTGCCACCATCGATGTAGGTGATGGCCGACTGGCAGGAGGAGGTCGCCATGAAGCCGGGGTCGTAGGTGAACAGGCCCTGTGCACCGAGGCCGCGCACATCGATGACGTCTGGCCCCACGGTGCCCGAGTAGATCGGCAGCTCGATCGGCTGGTCCAGACCCTCTACCGTCAATGTCGCTTTCCTGTCAGCCATAACTGGCCTCCTCTCGAGTTCATGGTGGCGCGATAAGTCGTGATTTCGCAGAACTTGCCGGCGAAAAGGTTCGCCCACTATAGAAGCGTCTTCGAGATTGTCAATTAGCCCATTGACCCTCCAGCGATGTACGCCTCTCTTCTCGTTGTATAGGTCTTGCATGGAAAATGGTGCTCTGCATCATCTGCAGCCCCGGCCCGACGCGGCTCGCAGCGTCATCGGGACAAGCCGCCTGACGTCGGGATTTCGGGCACGCTTCGGGACCTTCCACCATGGTCGAGTCGGCGGGACGCCATTTGTCATGGGTGGGGCATAACCCTATAATCTTGTCGCGCGACTGGCAGGAAACGACGATCACGACCCCCGCGTCATGATCTTGTCCCTTCCCGAAACCACCGCCCGTGTCGGGCCTCGCCCGAGCGCCCATCCGCGGGCCAAGAGAGTGTGTAGAGAGCCGTGAATAGCAAACGACCCGTAAATCTGGATCTGTCCACGATACAGTTCCCCCTCCCCGCCTTGACGTCGATTGCCCACCGCATCACCGGCGTCATCCTTTTCATCGGCCTGATCTTCGCCTTCTGGGCCCTCGACACATCACTGTCGTCGCCCGCCGGCTTCGCGGCCGTGAACGATGCCCTGGCTCACAACTTCCTGGCCAAGCTGGTCGCCTGGGGCCTGCTGTCGGCGCTGGCGTTTCACTTCGTGGCGGGCATCAAGCACCTGCTGATGGATATCGACATCGGCGTGACCCTAGAGGGGGGTGTCAAGAAGGCACAGATCACCGTCGTGGTGAGCGTGGTCCTGATCATTCTGGCTGGAGTCTGGGTATGGTAACCAACGTCACGAACTTCGGGCGCAGCGGTCTATCCGACTGGCTCGTCCAGCGCGTCTCGGCCATCATCCTGGCCCTCTACACTCTCTTCATCGTCGGCTATCTGCTCCTCAACCCGGGCCTGGATTACGCGGCCTGGAGCGGGCTCTTCGCCCAGACCTGGATGCGCATCTTCTCGCTGCTGGCCTTCGTGTCCCTGTCCGCCCACGCCTGGGTCGGTCTGTGGACCGTGACCACCGACTATCTCAAGCCGACCGGCATCCGTGTCGCCACCCAGACCGTCATCATCCTGGCCATCTTCGTGTTCCTGGTCTGGGGCATCCAAGTTCTGTGGGGAGCCTGATCCATGTCCAACCTGCGTAGCCTGACCTTCGACGCCATCATCATCGGCGGTGGCGGTGCCGGTCTGCGGGCCGCCCTCGAGCTGGCCAAGTCCGGCAAGAAGACCGCCGTGCTCTCCAAGGTCTTCCCGACCCGTTCGCACACCGTGTCCGCCCAGGGCGGCATCACCTGTGCCATCGCCTCCGCCGACCCCGACGACGACTGGCGCTGGCACATGTATGACACCGTCAAGGGGGGCGACTACATCGCCGACCAGGACGCGGCCGAATACATGTGCTCCGAGGGCCCCAAGGCGGTGTTCGAGCTCGAGCACATGGGGCTGCCGTTCTCCCGCTTCGACAACGGCCGCATCTATCAGCGCCCGTTCGGTGGCCAGTCCAAGAACTTCGGTGAGGGCGGTCAGGCGGCCCGTACCTGTGCCGCCGCCGACCGGACCGGCCATGCGCTGCTGCATACGCTCTACCAGAACAACCTGAAGAACAATACCACCTTCCTCAACGAGTGGTACGCCGTCGATTTGGTCAAAAACGCCAACGGCGATGTCGTCGGCTGTATCGCCATGGACATCGAGACCGGGGAAGTGGTTCACGTCAAGTCCAAGGCCACCGTGCTGGCCACCGGCGGCTCCGGCCGGATCTATGCCTCCACCACCAATGCCCTGATCAATACCGGCGACGGCATCGGCATGGCCCTGCGCGCCGGCTTCCCGATGCAGGACATGGAGATGTGGCAGTTCCACCCCACCGGCATCTACGGCGCCGGCACCCTGGTGACCGAGGGCTGCCGCGGCGAGGGCGGCTACCTGGTCAACAAGGACGGCGAGCGCTTCATGGAGCGTTACGCCCCCAACGCCAAGGACCTGGCCGGCCGCGACGTGGTCGCCCGCTCCATGGTCATGGAGATCCTCGAGGGCCGCGGCTGCGGCGAGAAGGGCGATCACGTCTACCTCAAGCTGGATCACCTGGGCGAGGAGGTGCTCGGCAAGCGCCTGCCGGGTATCGTCGAGCTGTCCAAGACCTTCGCCCACGTGGACCCGGCCAAGGAGCCGATCCCGGTGGTGCCGACCTGCCACTACATGATGGGCGGCGTGCCCACCAATGTGCATGGACAGGCGATCATGCAGGACGCCGAGGGCAACGACAGGATCGTGGGCGGCCTGTTCGCCTGCGGCGAGGCGGCCTGTGTCTCGGTCCATGGTGCCAACCGCCTGGGCGGCAACTCGCTGCTCGACCTGGTGGTCTTCGGTCGTGCCGCCGGCATGTTCATCGAGGGCGCCCTCAACGAGGGCATCGAGTACCTCGATGCCAGCGAGTCCGACGTCGAATCGGCCATGCAGCGCATGAATCGCTGGAACGCGTCCGAGAGCGGCGAGACCGTGCCCGAGCTCAAGCGCGAGCTGCAGGACATCATGCAGAATGCCTTCGGCGTCTTCCGTCAGGAGGACAACATGCAGAAGGGCGTCCAGCAGCTGGCCGAACTTCGTGAGCGCATCGACAACGCCTACCTGCCGGACAAGTCTAACACCTTCAACACCGCCAGGGTGGAGGCGCTGGAGCTCGACAACCTGATGGAGGTCGCCGAGGCCACCGCCATCGCCGCCCTGGAGCGCAAGGAGAGCCGTGGCGCCCATTCCCGCTACGACTACCCGGACCGCGACGACGTCAACTGGCTGAAGCATTCGATGTACTTCCCGGCCGAGAAGCGACTGGGACAGCGCGACGTCAACTTCGCGCCCAAGGCCGTCGATATGTTCGAGCCGAAAGTCCGCACTTACTGAGGGGAGTCACGATGTCCAAGCTTCAGGTATCCCTGTACCGCTACAACCCGGAAACGGACTCCGCCCCCTACATGGAGGAGTTCCAGGTCGACACCCAGGGTCGCGACCTGATGGTGCTGGATGTGCTGCATCTGGTGAAGGAACAGGACAACGGCCTGGCCTATCGCCGCAGCTGCCGCGAGGGCGTGTGCGGTTCCGACGGCATGAACATGAACGGCAAGAACGGCCTGGCCTGCATCACGCCGCTGTCCGAGGTGGTCAAGAAGGGCAAGCTCACGCTGCGTCCGCTGCCCGGCCTGCCGGTCATCCGTGACCTGGTGGTCGACATGGGGCTGTTCTACAAGCAGTACGAGCGCATCCAGCCGTACCTGCAGAACGACCAGCCGGCGCCGGCCATCGAGCGCCTGCAGTCACCGGAGGAGCGCGACAAGCTCGACGGTCTCTACGAGTGCATCCTGTGCGCCTGCTGCTCGACCGCTTGCCCGTCGTTCTGGTGGAACCCGGACAAGTTCGTCGGCCCGGCCGGCCTGCTGCAGGCCTACCGTTTCCTGGCGGATTCCCGGGACGAGGCCACCCGCGAGCGCCTGTCCGAACTGGAGGACCCGTTCTCCGTGTTCCGCTGCCGCGGCATCATGAACTGCGTGGCCGTATGCCCGAAGGGGCTCAATCCGACACGGGCGATCGGCAAGATCCGCGAGATGTTGCTGGCGAATGCCACTTAAATCGTGGCCGTCGGCTTGTTATCATACATGTCGGCCCTGAGCTGCGGCATGTGGTCGCAGCCCTGACCCGGTGTGTCGTCGAAGAGCCGGTGCCTTGCGCACCGGCTCTTGACCATCGAATGACAGGTATCCGGCCCCCGGCAGGCCAGCCCCGATGTCGTCATGGGTGAGCCGTGACGACGCCGATACCACCCCATCAGTGCAGGGTGACCGAGAAATGCAACAAGGCATAATGGAGTTGATGTGGCGCTCCTCCCACGTCAGTGGCAGTAATGTCCACTATGTGGAAGCGCTCTACGAGCAGTACCTCGATGATCCCTCTGCCGTTCCCGACGAATGGCGCCAGTACTTCGACCAACTGCCGAGACCCGACGGCAGCGCCACCAGCGACGTTCCGCTTGCCCCGACCCGAGAACAGTTCTATCAGCTAGGCCGTCAGCGCCGCACCGCCCAGGCCGCCGCCGCCACCGAGAGTGACGCGAGCCGCAAGCAGGTCAAGGTGCTGCAGCTGATCAACGCCTACCGCTTCCGCGGGCACCAGAAGGCCAAGATCGACCCCCTCGACCTGCGCAGCCCGATCCCGGTGCCCGACCTGGACCTGTCCTTCCACCAGCTCTCCAAGGCGGATCTGGACACCGAGTTCCAGACCGGCTCCTTCTTCCTCGGCGTGGACAAGGCGCCGCTCAAGGAGATCGTCGAGGCGCTGGAGCAGACCTATTGCCGCAGCATCGGCTGCGAGATCATGCATATCGTCGACACCGAGGAGAAGCGCTGGCTGCAGCAGCGCTTCGAGTCGGTGCGCAGCGCCCCGAAGTTCAGCGACGAGGTGCGCAAGCACGTGCTGGAGCGCTTGACCGCCGCCGAGGGCCTGGAGAGCTACCTGGCCTCCAAGTACCCGGGCACCAAGCGCTTCGGCCTGGAGGGCGGCGAGTCCTTCATCCCCATGATGGACGAGCTGATCCAGCGCGCCGGGGGCTACGGCACCAAGGAAGTGGTGATCGGCATGGCCCACCGCGGGCGTCTCAACGTGCTGGTCAACATCCTCGGCAAGAACCCCTCCGAGCTGATCGACGAGTTCGACGGCAAGAAGGTGGTCGAGCGCGGGTCCGGTGACGTCAAGTACCACCAGGGCTTCAGCTCGAACGTCATGACGCCGGGCGGCGAGGTCCACCTGGCGCTGTCGTTCAACCCCTCCCACCTGGAGATCGTCGCGCCGGTGGTGGAGGGCTCGGTGCGGGCCCGACAGGATCGCCGCAACGACCATGAGGGCGGCAAGGTGCTGCCGATCAACGTGCACGGTGATGCGGCCTTCGCCGGCCAGGGCGTGGTCATGGAGACCTTCCAGATGTCCCAGACCCGCGCCTATCGCACCGGCGGCACGCTGCACATCGTGATCAACAACCAGGTGGGCTTCACCACCTCGCACCCGGAAGACTCGCGCTCCACCGAGTACTGCACCGATATCGCCAAGATGGTCCAGGCGCCGATCTTCCACGTCAACGGCGACGATCCCGATGCCGTGCTGCACGCCACCCAGGTGGCGCTGGACTACCGCCAGCAGTTCAAGAAGGACGTGGTCATCGATCTGGTCTGCTATCGCCGCCGCGGCCACAACGAGGCGGACGAGCCCTCCGGCACCCAGCCGATGATGTACGGCAAGATCAAGGATCACCCGTCCTCGCGGTCCCGCTACATCGAGCGGCTGGTCAAGGAGGGGCTGCTCAGCGACGACGACGCCAAGGCCATGATGGAGAAGTACCGGGACGACCTGGTGGCCGGCAACCACGTCGCCAATGCCCTGGTGCAGAAACCCAACACGGCGTTGTTCGTCAACTGGAAGCCCTACCTGGGCCACGAATGGTCCGGGCACACCGATACCAGCTTCGACCTCAAGCGCCTGCAGCACCTGGCGGCGCGCATGTGCGAGATCCCCGATGGCGTCGCCGTCCAGCGCCAGGTGGCCAAGATCTATGACGATCGCCGCAAGATGCAGGCCGGCGGCATGGCGACCAACTGGGGCTTCGCCGAGACCCTGGCCTACGCCACCCTGCTCGATCAGGGCCATCCGGTCCGCCTGACCGGCCAGGACGTGGGACGCGGCACCTTCTCGCACCGCCATGCGGTGGTGCACAACCAGAAGGACGGCTCCACCTACGTGCCGCTGCAGCACCTGACGGACGGCCAGCCACGCTTCACCATCCACGATTCCTTCCTGTCGGAAGAGGCGGTGCTGGCCTTCGAGTACGGCTACGCGACCACGGCGCCCAACGACCTGGTGATCTGGGAAGCCCAGTTCGGCGACTTCTTCAACGGCGCCCAGGTGGTGGTCGACCAGTTCATCTCCTCCGGCGAGACCAAGTGGGAGCGCCTGTGTGGCCTGACCATGCTGCTGCCTCATGGCTACGAGGGGCAGGGCCCCGAGCATTCCTCGGCGCGCCTCGAGCGCTTCCTGCAGCTGTGCGCCGAGCACAACATGCAGGTCTGCGTGCCGACCACCCCGGCCCAGATCTTCCATCTGCTGCGCCGCCAGGTGATCCGCAAGCTGAGAAAGCCGCTGGTGGTGATGTCGCCCAAGAGCCTGCTGCGCCACAAGGAGGCCACCTCCAGCCTCGACGAGCTGGCCAACGGCACCTTCCAGATGGTGCTGCCCGATCAGGGGGAGCGTGAGGCGAAGCCGATCGAGCGCATCATCCTGTGTGCCGGCAAGGTCTACTACGACCTGGCCAACTGGCGCGAGGAGAACGCCCGGGACGACGTGGCCATCCTGCGCCTGGAGCAGCTCTACCCCTTCCCCGAGGAGGAGCTGTTCGAGGCGATCCAGGACTACACCAACGTCACCGAGGTGGTGTGGTGCCAGGAGGAACCGCTCAACCAGGGCGCCTGGTACCCCAGCCAGCACCACATGCGCAGCGTGGCCGAACGCCTCAAGGTGGGCCTGGGCGGCAAGCTCAAGTTCGCCGGCCGTCCGGCCTCGGCGGCACCCGCGGCGGGCTACATGTCCGTGCATACCGAACAGCAGCGCCAGCTGGTGGAAGACGCCTTCAACCTCTAAGGCAGCCCACCGGGACGAGAGAGAACACACAAGGGAAACGACATGGCTACCGAGATCAAGGCACCCACCTTTCCGGAATCCGTTGCCGAAGGCAGCGTGGCCGCCTGGCACAAGAAGCCGGGCGACAGCGTCGAGCGTGACGAGCTGATCGTCGAGATCGAGACCGACAAGGTGGTGCTCGAGGTCGTGGCACCCGAGGCCGGCACCCTCTCCGAGGTGCTGGTGGAGGAAGGCGATACCGTGGAGTCCGAGCAGGTGCTGGGCCGCATCGGCGAGGGCGCCGCGAGCGGCGGCGAGAAGGGCGGTGCCGAGGCCGCGTCCGAGTCACCGGCCAAGCCCGAGCCCGAGCCCGAGGCCAAGCCCGAGCCCGAGCCCGAGGCCAAGCCCGAGGCCGAGGCGCCTGCCGGCGGCGGCCAGCAGCACGAGGTGAAGGCCCCGACCTTCCCCGAGTCCATCCAGGAAGGCACGGTGGCCAGCTGGAACAAGCAGGTCGGTGAGGCGGTCAAGCGCGACGAGGTGCTCGCCGAGATCGAGACCGACAAGGTGGTGCTCGAGGTGGTGGCGCCGGCCGATGGCGCGCTGTCCGAGATCAAGGCCGAGGAGGGCAGCCAGGTCGAGTCCGAGGCCGTGCTCGCGCTGTTCACCGAGGGGGCCGGCGGCGAGGTCGCCCCGGCCGCCGGTGAGGGCAGGGCCGCGGCGTCCGCCGATGACGGCGCCAGCGACGAGAAGGTCGGCGACAAGATCCTGGCCCCGGCCGCTCGCAAGCTGGTCGCCGAGCACGACCTCGACGTCGCCAGGATCGAAGGGACCGGCAAGGGGGGCCGCATCCTCAAGGAAGATGTCCAGAAGGCCGTCAAGGACGGCTCCGCCAAGAAGGCCGCCAAGCCGGCCGGTGCCAAGGCCGCCGCGGCGCCGGCCCCGGCCGTCGAGGGCGAGCGCCCCGAGAAGCGCGTGCCGATGACGCGTCTGCGCAAGACCATCGCCAAGCGCCTGGTCGAGGCCCAGCAGACCGCCGCCATGCTGACCACCTACAACGAGGTGGACATGGGCGCGGTCATGGACCTGCGGTCCCAGTACAAGGACTCCTTCCTCAAGGCCCACGACACCAAGCTCGGCTTCATGGGCTTCTTCGTCAAGGCGGCCTCCGAGGCGCTCAAGCGCTTCCCGGACGTCAACGCCTCCATCGATGGCACCGACATCGTCTATCACGGCTACCAGGACATCGGCGTGGCCGTGTCCACCGACCGTGGCCTGGTCGTGCCGGTGCTGCGCGATACCGACAGCATGAAGATCGCCGACGTCGAGAAGGGCATCGTCGATTTCGGCAAGCGGGCCCGCGACGGCAAGCTCGGCATCGACGAGATGCAGGGTGGCACCTTCACCATCACCAACGGCGGTATCTTCGGCTCGCTGATGTCGACGCCGATCCTCAACCCGCCGCAGACCGCCATCCTGGGCATGCACAAGATCCAGGAGCGGCCCATGGCGGTGAACGGCCAGGTCGAGATCCGTCCGATGATGTACCTGGCGCTGTCATACGATCACCGCATGATCGACGGCAAGGACGCGGTCCAGTTCCTGGTGACCCTCAAGGAACTGCTCGAGGATCCGGCGCGCCTGCTGCTGGATATCTGATCCGCGGACCGCACAACGTATCTCAGCGAAGCGCAACCCATAGGAGCCAACATGGCCGACAAGTTTGATGTGATCGTCATCGGTGCGGGCCCCGGCGGCTACGTCGCCGCCATCCGTGCCGCCCAGCTGGGCCTGAAGACCGCCTGTGTCGAGAAGTGGATCGGCAAGGAAGGCAAGGTGGTCCACGGCGGGACCTGCCTGAACGTGGGCTGCATCCCGTCCAAGGCGCTGCTGGAGGCCTCCCACAAGTTCGTCGAGGCCAAGCATGACTTCGACGACATGGGGATCGTGGCCGGTGACGTCACCATGGACGTCAAGAAGATGATGGCGCGCAAGGACAAGATCGTTAAGAACCTGACCGGCGGCATCGCCGGCCTGTTCAAGGCCAACGGCGTCACCGCCCTGGAAGGCACCGGCAAGGTGACCGGCAGCAAGCAGGTCGAGGTCACCGACAAGGACGGCAAGGCCGCCACCTATGAGGCCGACAACATCGTCGTCGCCGCGGGCTCGGTGCCGGTGGAGATCCCGCCGACGCCGATGACCGAGGACCTGATCGTCGATTCCACCGGTGCCCTGGAATTCCAGGAAGCGCCCAAGCGCCTGGGCGTGATCGGTGCCGGGGTCATCGGCCTGGAGCTCGGCAGCGTGTGGAGCCGCCTGGGCAGCGAGGTCACCGTCCTCGAGGCCCTGGACGACTTCCTGCCGATGGTCGACAAGGACGTGGCCAAGGAAACCCAGAAGCTGCTCAAGAAGCAGGGCCTGGACATCCGCATGGGCGCCCGGGTCACCGGCTCCGAGGTCAAGGGCACCGAGGTGGTGGTCAAGTACTCCGACGGCAAGGGCGAGCAGGAAGTCACCTTCGATCGCCTGATCGTCTGCGTCGGTCGCAAGCCCTACACCAAGGGTGTGATCGGCGAGGGCGTCGGCGTCGACCTCGACGAGCGGGGCTTCATTCACGTCGACGACCAGTGCCGCACCAGCGTGCCGGGCGTCTACGCCATCGGCGACTGCGTGCGCGGCCCGATGCTGGCCCACAAGGCCTCCGAAGAGGGCATCATGGTCGCGGACATCATCGCCGGCCACAAGGCCGAGATGAACTATGACGCCATCCCCAGCGTCATCTACACCTTCCCGGAGGTGGCCTGGGTCGGCATGACCGAGCAGGATGCCAAGTCCGCCGGCATCAAGGTCAAGACCGGTGCCTTCCCGTTCGCCGCCAGCGGCCGCGCCATGGCCAACAACGCCACCGAGGGCCAGGCCAAGGTGATCGCCGACGCCGAGACCGATCGTATCCTGGGCATGCACATCGTCGGCCAGCACGCCGGCGAGATGATCGCCCAGGGCGTGATCGCCATGGAATTCGGCTCCAGCGCCGAGGATCTGGCGCTCTCCTGCTATGCACACCCGACCATGTCGGAGGCCGTACACGAGGCCGCGCTGGCCGTGGAAGGCCATGCCATCCACATGGCCAACCGCAAGAAGAAGTAAGACAACAAGCGCCGCCCGCGGGCGGCGCATCCCTTCCGGCCACGTATCGGGAGGGGTCGGTGGTAGCCTGACCCTCGCGCCGCCCGGGCGCCGTCACGGTTACCGTTCGAGTCACATGCAACCAATGGCATGAATCGATGAACCTTCACGAGTATCAGAGCAAGCAGCTGTTTGCCGACTATGGTCTGCCGGTTTCCAAGGGCTTCGCCGTCGACACCCCGGAAGAGGCGGCGGAAGCCTGCAAGAAGATCGGTGGCGAGATGTGGGTCGTCAAGGCCCAGGTGCATGCCGGGGGTCGCGGCAAGGCCGGCGGCGTCAAGCTGATCAAGAGCCCGGAGGAGGCCAAGGCCTTCGCCGAGCAGTGGCTGGGCAAGAACCTGGTGACCTTCCAGACCGACGAGCACGGTCAGCCGGTCGCCAAGATCCTGGTCGAGAACTGCACCGACATCGCCAACGAGCTCTACCTGGGGGCCGTGGTCGACCGCGCCACTCGCCGCGTGGTCTTCATGGCCTCCACCGAGGGCGGCGTGGAAATCGAGAAGGTCGCCGAGGAGACCCCCGAGAAGATCCTCAAGGCCGAGATCGACCCGCTGGTCGGCGCCCAGCCGTACCAGGCGCGTGAGCTGGCCTTCGCCCTGGGCCTCTCCGGCGACCAGGTCAAGCAGTTCACCAAGATCTTCCTGGGTCTGTCCAAGCTGTTCCACGACAAGGATCTGGCGCTGCTCGAGATCAACCCGTTGGTGATCACCGACGAGGGCAACCTGCACTGCCTCGACGCCAAGATCAACCTGGATGGCAACGCGCTGTACCGTCACCCGGACCTGCAGGCCATGCGCGACCCCTCCCAGGAGGATTCCCGCGAGTCCGAGGCCGCGGCCTGGGACCTGAACTACGTGGCCCTGGACGGCAACATCGGCTGCATGGTCAACGGTGCCGGCCTGGCCATGGGCACCATGGACATCATCAAGCTCAACGGCGGCCAGCCGGCCAACTTCCTCGACGTGGGGGGCGGGGCGACCAAGGAGCGGGTGGCCGAGGCATTCAAGATCATCCTCTCCGACGATTCCGTGAAGGCCGTGCTGGTCAACATCTTCGGCGGCATCGTGCGCTGCGACATGATCGCCGAGGGCATCATCGGCGCCGTCGAGCAGGTCGGTGTCAACGTGCCGGTGGTGGTGCGTCTCGAGGGTAACAACGCCGAGCTGGGTGCCGAGAAACTGGCCTCCAGCGGTCTGAACATCATCGCTGCCAAGAGCCTCACCGATGCGGCTCAGCAGGTCGTCAAGGCAGCGGAGGGCAAGTAATGAGCATCCTGATCGACAAGAACACCAAGGTCATCTGCCAGGGCTTCACCGGCGGCCAGGGGACCTTCCACTCCGAGCAGGCGATCGCCTACGGTACCCAGATGGTCGGCGGCGTGACCCCGGGCAAGGGCGGCCAGGAGCACCTGGGCCTGCCGGTGTTCAACACCGTCAAGGAAGCCGTGGCCGAGACCGGCGCCGAGGCCAGCGTGATCTACGTGCCGGCCCCGTTCTGCAAGGACTCGATCCTCGAGGCCGCCAATGCCGGCGTCAAGCTGATCGTGTGCATCACCGAGGGCATCCCGACGCTTGACATGCTCGACGTCAAGGTCAAGTGCGACGAGCTGGGCGTGCGCCTGATCGGCCCCAACTGCCCCGGCGTGATCACCCCGGGCGAGTGCAAGATCGGCATCATGCCGGGCCATATCCACCAGCCCGGCAAGGTCGGCATCGTGTCGCGTTCCGGCACCCTGACCTACGAGGCGGTCAAGCAGACCACCGACCACGGCTTCGGCCAGTCCACCTGCGTGGGCATCGGCGGCGACCCCATCCCGGGCTCCACCTTCATCGACATCCTCGAGCAGTTCGAGAAGGATCCGGCCACCGAGGCCATCGTGATGATCGGCGAGATCGGCGGCACCGCCGAGGAAGAGGCCGCGGCCTATATCAAGGCCAACGTCTCCAAGCCGGTTGTGTCCTACATCGCCGGCGTCACCGCGCCTCCCGGCAAGCGCATGGGCCATGCCGGTGCCATCATCGCCGGTGGCAAGGGCACCGCGGACGAGAAGTTCGGCGCCCTGGAGGCCGCGGGCGTGAAGACCGTGCGCTCCCTGGCCGAGATCGGCGATGCCCTGAAGGAGGCCGCCGGCTGGTAAGCCGAGCCATCCTGCCGGTAGCGCACAAAGGGCACCCTCGGGTGCCCTTTTTCGTCGCCGCGCGGTGGCGGCTCAGTCGGCGGTGCGCCAGCGATCCCGCCCCTCGCGCTTGGCCTCGAGCAGGGCCTCGTCGGCGCGCTGGATGGTCGTCGCATAGTCGTCGTCGAGGCGATGCTGGGCCACCCCGACGCTGGCGGTGAGGCGCAGCCGCTCGCCCTCGAAGGTGACGCTCAGGGCGCGGAGCCGCTCGCACAGCCGGGCCACCAGGGTCTCCGCCTGGTCCAGCGAGGTGGCCGGCAGCACCACCAGGAATTCCTCGCCGCCCCAGCGGGCGCAGTGATCGGCCCCGCGCAGCTCGCTGGCCAGGGTCTTGGCCAGGGCGACCAGCAGGCGGTCCCCGGCCGCATGGCCGTGGTGGTCATTGATGCGCTTGAAATGGTCGATGTCGATCATGGCCAGGGTGAACACGCGTCCATGACGGTGTGCGTCCGCCGCCAGGCGCTGGAGCTGCTCGTGGAGCAGGCGACGGTTGGCCAGGCCGGTCAGCGGGTCCAGGGTCGCGGCGTCCGCCAGGGCGGCGTTGCGCTCGCGCAGCAGCGCCTGGTAGCGGTCGGCGATGCGCGACAGCTTGCGCTGGCGCTTGAGCTGGCGCTGCAACTGGTGACGCGTGGCATGGAGATCCTCGTGGGCGGTCTGCTGGAAGCCGTCGGCAATGCTGATCAGGCGCTCGAGGCGCTCGCGCTGTTCCAGGTGGTGGGCATAGAGCTGGCTCAGGGCCTCGTGCAGCGGATGCCCCCGATAGGCGTCGCTGTCGATCAGCGCCGCCACCCGGTCGAGAAGCGCCTGGTCCTGGGGCGTCATGGGGAGGCCTGCATTGCCGTGATGGCGAAGGGGTAGCTGCAGTCTTCCTTGAACTCCTCGGCGAGTTCGGCGATGCGCTCGTTGCGGCTGTCATAGCGCCAGATGACGCCGACCTCGCGACCATTCTGGTGGGCCTCCTCCAGCAGGTCGAAGATATCCATCATCGCCTTCACCGAGCTGGTGTTGAGGTAGACGAGCCCGAGGTCGAGAGTGAGGGGGGTCGTGGCCCGGGCGAGGAAGGCTTCCGTCCAGTCGGTGACCTGGCGGAACAGCTCGTAGGAGTTCTCCGGATAGGAATCGCCTTGCATGCTGAGCCGGCCGGCCTGCCAGTCGCTCTGGATCGCGGGGGTGGACGAACTACCGGGAATGTTCAGATC
Organism: Halomonas stenophila; assembly: GCF_014192275.1. Lineage (GTDB taxonomy): Bacteria > Pseudomonadota > Gammaproteobacteria > Pseudomonadales > Halomonadaceae > Halomonas > Halomonas stenophila. Next base: position 142,055 of record NZ_JACHXR010000001.1, read on the forward strand.
TTGGATCATGGGTAGGGTCCGGATTAGATAGTGGCTGTCAGGCTAAAGAAGCTTAGCCCCGAGGGCAACGCCTGAAGCGAGGCCGCCAGTGGCTGGCTGGACTTGCGGGCCATATCGATCAGCCCCAACCCCGCACCGCTCTCGGCATCCTCCCGGGGACGCCGCAACTGCTGTTTGTAGGCCTGCTTGAGTGCGGCGGCGTCGAGACTGGCCAGGCGTTCGACGGTCTCGACCAGGCGCCGCCCGTCGGCCGCTTCCACCAGGTTGCCCGCCGAGACCAGGTAATGCCCCTGGGGATCCCGGGCCACGGCCAGGGTGGCGGTGGCCGTGTGTTCGTCATAGCCCTGGCTGCGGGCATACTGGCGGATGTTCTGGGTCATCTCGATATAGACCGCGAACACGTCCATCGCCTCGGAGGGCGCCGCGGACTGGCTGTTCATGTAGTTGCGCAGCGCATGGCCGATCTCCTCGATCAGGCTGCGGGAGATCGGGCCGTTGAAGCACAGCATGATCCCTTGCTGCAGGTAGTTGTCGCGCAGTGTCAGCAGGTCCATGACACCTCCTGGTGGACGGGACGTTCGGGATGGGTGGTGAACGCGCCGCTCGCGCTCGGCGTGGTCGGGGTCTCGTCATCGAAGCGGAAGCTCAGCAGGGTGATGTCGTCACGCTGGGGCAGCTCGCCGCGGTAACGGTCGAGGGCCTCGCCGAAGGCCTCGACCTGGCGGTGCAGCGGGTCGTTGGCATGGCGCCTGAGCATCGCCTCGAAGCGAGTGTGGCCGAAGCCGAAGCCGTATTCACCGCCGGCCTGGTCGAGGAAGCCGTCGGTGGCCAGGGTGTAGGTCCAGCCCCGGTGCAGGGGCATATCCTGGTTTTCATAGGTCATGGCGCGCTTGTCGCCCAGGGCGCGCTTGCCGCCGGCCTGGACCTCGAGTCGGTCGCCGTCGCTGGCATACAGCGACATCTTGGCGCCGGCGAAGGTCAGCCGGCCGGCCCCGGGATCCACCCAGACCAGGCCCATGTCCATGTTGGTGGCGATCGAGCGGGGCAGGGTGTCCTTGTGCAGGGTGCTGCGGTTCTGGCGGTCCGTCTCGTTGAGGATGGCGGCGGGATCGTCGGCGCCGACATGAAGGATGGCATTGTCGATGATGGCCCGGGCCAGCATGGTCATCAGCGATCCCGGCACCCCATGGCCGGCACAGTCGATGACCCCCATCAGCCAGCCGCGTTCGGTGGCACGGAACACGTAGAAGTCGCCGCCCACCACATCCCGGGGTCGCCACATGATCGCGTGATGACGGGGCAGGTGATCCTGCAGTTGGCGGCTGGGCAGGATCGCGCGCTGGATGATGCTGGCGTATTCCAGGGAGGCATCGATCTGGCGGCGGGCCCGGGCCATCTCGGCGTTGGTCTGCTCCAGGTCCCGGGTGCGCTGACGCACCTTGTCCTCCAGGTCCTGGGTATGGCGCTCGACCTGACGTGCCATGTGCGAGAAGTCCCGTGAGAGCTCGCCGATCTCGTCGCCGCGCTCGGTGGGCAGGGCATGGTCGAAATCGCCGCCGGCGATGGCCCGGGCAGACTGCTGGAGGCGCCGCAGCGGGCCGAGGATCAGGCGTTCGATACCGAAGGCGAAGCCGGCCATCAGGATGACCAGGATCAGGGTCAGGGCAATGACCAGTGACCACAGCCAGCGGTTCTCGAGGATCGGGGCCGCGTCCAGGTCCAGGGCGGTGACCAGCAACCATTTTAACTCCGGGATATAGCCGACGCTGAGCAGGCGGGGTTCGCCCTCCAGGGTGGCCTCCAGGCTGTGGACCTGGCCGGGACGGCGCATGGCCGCCTGCATGGCCGAGCTCAGTCGTTCGCGTTGGGACTCGTCCCCGAGCATCGACGGCAGGCGTTGTGCCTCGCCCGCCTCGAGGGCGTCGGCCCCGGAGTTGAAGGCCAGTCGCCGGCGCTCGGGGTGAGCCTGGAGATCGCCCCGGGGGTTGACGATCATCGGCGTCAGGCCGGGGGTGTCGTCACGGAGGAAGCGATCGAGGAAGCGGGTCAGGTCGAGGGCGCCGCCGGCAAGCCCCAGGACACGACCGTCGTGCCGGATCTTGACGTTGAACCAGACCTTGGCCAGGCCGAGCTTCTGGTCCACGTTGACGTTGATGTTGTAGGCCCCGGTGCTGTCCATGGTCGAGAAATACCAGGTGTCGTCGGGATCCTCGGGGGAGAGCCGGTAGCGGGGCGAGTGGCTCTCGGCTCGCGTGCCGTCGTTGAAGTAGTAGTCACCGGTGGCGTGGTGAATCACGAAGTAGGCATCGCCGCTGAACTGCCAGCGAAAGCCCTCCGCCTCGCGGAAGAAGCGCTCGCGCTTGACGGGATCCTCGGGGGCCAGGAGCCACTCCCGGGTCACCACCGAGTCGGCGAGGCGGCGTGACAGCGCCAGCTCCCGGGAGACGGGGGTGAGGATCTTCTGCATGTGCAGCAGAGTGTACTGCTCGGCATAGCCGCTGGCGAAGTGGCGTCGGACATCGTCGATCGCCTGCCAGCCGATCAGCAGTGCCGGCACCAGCGCGAGCAGGCAGGCGATCAGCAGCGTCACGGTGGACTTGCTGCGTAGTCCCCAGGGGTTGGCCATGGGCAGCTTCCTTGGCGTCGTCCCGCTTGTGTCGCTCGGGACGGACTAGTTTTGTAATGAATTGTGACTACTATGGCACATACCGAAGTGTAGTGTATTAACGGCCAGGGGACGTGCGAGCAGGACGACCGGGGAGACCCAGGGTGCCCCGGTCGGCTCGCGAACTCAGCCGGCGACTTCCTCGATCGCGGTGTTGCCCAGCCCGAGGACCTGGACGTCCAGGGCGTGGCCTGCCGCGTCCTCGGCGGTCATCTCGGCGGGCGGCGTGTCCTCGCCGTAGGCCTTGAAGGCGAAGCGCCAGGCCTCGCCGGGGGCGAGGGTGAGATCGCTGTCGTCCCGGACCCGGTAGCCCCCGTCCCCGCCGGTGAGATCGCCATTCCACAGGGTGTCGATCTGGGCGGGCAGCATGAAGCCCAGTTCCGGGTCGATGATGTCGTCATCGGAGACGTTCTCGACGAAGACCTCGGCGACATGGCCCGAGGACCACTGGCTGGTGATATTGCCGGTGACCAGCAGCTCGGCGTCGTCATCCAGCAGGGCGGGGGTCGCTCCCCCCTTGCCGAGGATCTCCAGGGGCTGACCGTTCTCGTCCCGGGCTGCGAGGTTGGCCGGTGCGGAGTCGTCCCCGTAGGCCTTGAAGGCGAAGCGCCAGCTGTTCCCCGGGGCTAGGGTAAGGTCACTGTCGTCCCGCACCCAGTAGCGGTCGGCATCACGGGTGACATCGCCGTTCCACAGGGTGTCGAGGTCGGCGGCCAGGTCGAAACCGACCTCGGGATTGATGATGTCGGCATCGGAAACATTCTCGACGAACACTTCCGCGACATAGCCTGAGGACCAACTGCTGGTGACATTGCTGGTGACCTTCAACGCCGGGTCGTCGCCGCCACCGCTGAGGATCTCCTCGGGGCTGGGCATCGCCAGCGGCGAGGCGCGGAAGGTATTGCCCGAGGTCAGGTGCAGGGTGATGCCGTCGCCGAACACCGCGAACTCCATGTCGGTCAGGGTGTCCTGGCTGCCCTGGCCGGTGATGATGACGCCGTTCTCGCTTTCGCTGATCTCGTGGTCGGCGAAGTCGCCGGTGTAGCGCGCGGTATCGACGCCCAGGCCGCCTTCGAGCCGGTCGGTACCGTCGTACCAGTCGTCGCCGGGCCCGCTCTGGAGGAGGTCGTCGCCGGCACCGCCCAGCAGCACGTCGTGACCCAGGCCGCCATTCAGGTAGACGCCGTCGTCGGAGCCCTGGACCTCGTCATCCCGGCGCGAGCCGATCAGGTAGTCGAACACCACCTCGTTGGCCTCGGGATCGGTGGGTGCCCCGAAGCTCACGCCCCCCTCGTTGACATACAGCGCCGATGACAGGGCATCGGCTTCCGGGTCCCGCTCCGAGCGCAGGACCCGGACACTGTTGTCGTGATCCCGGCCGCCGTGGAAGTTGACATCGCGATCGGTGAAGGCAATCTCGGCCTCGTTGCCCACCGAGGAACGCCAGGAGGCGAAGACCAGGCTGTGGCGCATGCCACTGTCCTCGAGGCCGGTGAACTGGCCATCGTAGCTCTCGTGCAGCTCAAAGGCGTAGCCATTGCCGCCACTGCCCTTGTTGAAGGCGCCGTGGGCCTCGAGATCCTCGGCGACGGGGTCGAGGGTCCGGGAGAAGCGGAAGGCCGTGGAGGGGCCGTCATTCACCTGGATGTCGGAGAGCCGGGTATCCGTGGTGCCGGTCAGCAGGACGGCGTTGAAACCGGTCAACTCGTCCAGGGTGTTCTCGAAGGTACCGGGGGCGGGGGTACCCAGCGTGAAGTCGACACTGAAGCCCTCGAGGGTGACGTTGTCCACGGTCTCCATGCGGGCGACCTGGGTCTTGCCGGCTTCGAAGTCGAAGGGGACGCCGCGATCGAGGGTGATGGTGTCCCCCTCGATCGACTCGACTCTGGCCATGCTGGTGCGCAGCTCGGCGTATTGCACCTTGCGCCAGGAAGTGTCGCCGATCGCGTCGAAGAAGGCGTCGTCATTGTCCTGCCAGATGCGCAGGGTGTCGCCGGCCTGGAGGTCGTGGCCGTCCGCGAGGGTCAGCTGGCGGGTGCCCTCGCTGACATCGGCGGCGAGTTCCCCCGTGTAGGTCTTCTCCGTCCCGTCGAGCCGGATGGCGTAGTCGTTGCTCGACAGGGCCCAGTCACTGAGGGTCAGCACCGTCTCGCCGGCACCGGCGCCGATCAGGGAGATATCGGAGCGCGAGATGAGCAGGGCATCGTCGAGCTCGTAGTGGCCGGCGGCGAGGTGCAGGGTGGCCCCACTCGGCGCCTCGTCGATCAGGGCCTGCAGATCGTCGGCGGTGATCGAGGGATCGATATCGATGGTGGTCATGGGGACTGCCCTCCAGAAGCGCCTTGAATGTCGACACTGTGGTCATGTCGAGCCAGGTGATGTGGCGGTCCGGGCCGTCATGGCCCTCACTGGACACGCCGTGGCGTGGTCGGCGCCGTATCGCGTCTGATACCCACGACCGCCGTCCTTCTGCCGCCACGATGGCTGCGAATCCTAACTAGAGTTGTCGGTCAAGTAAAAACGGCCTCGCACCCTTCCGATGGGCGGGGTTGCGGGCATTTTTTGCGGCCATTTCCGGCGATAACCCGGCCATGTTCTGTAAGGAATTGATGTGCGGGGGATTTGGAGAGCCAATGAAATGACATTAGGATTATTTCATTAAATAGTTTGCATATCTCCTGTAACAATGAATCTTGATTTATAGTAAAAAAGTATGAATATCCCGCCTGGCGACCCTGTCCGCTTTCCTGTCGTGACCGGTCTGGGGCGGGTGGGGCATCCCGGCTGACGCCATCGGGCGACAGGGCACGAAAAAGGGCACCCCGGGGGTGCCCTTACATCACCGCAGACGTCGCGCAGCCGGCCTCAGGCGGCGACTTCCTCGATCGCAGTGTTGCCCAATCCGAGAACCTGCACGTCCAGGGATTGGCCCTGCGAATCGCTGGCCGTCATCTCCTCGGGCAGCGTGCCGTCGTCGCCACTGGCCTCGAAGGCGAACCGCCAGGCCTCGCCCGGGACGAGGGTGTTGGCGTTGTCGTCCTGGACCCGATAGCCGTCCGTCCCTCCGGCGAGGTCGCCGTTCCACAGGGTGTCGATCTCGGCGGGCAGGTCGAAACCGAGCTCCGGGTCGACGATATCGTCATCGGAGACGTTCTCGACGAAGACCTCGGCCACGTAGCCATCGGACCAGTCGCTCGTGACGTTGCCGGTGACCAGCAGCTCGGCATCGTCGTCCAGCAGCGCCGGCGTCTCGCCGTCGCCGGCGAGGATCGCCTCGGCGTCAGGTGTTTCGAGGGCCGTGCCGGCGAAGGCGTTGCCCGAGGCCAGGTGCAGGGTGGTGCCGTCGCCGAAGACCGCGAACTCCATGTCCACCAGGGTGTCCTCGCTGCCCTGGCCGGTCACCACGGGGCCGTCCTCGGTAAAGGCGATCTCGTGGGCGGAAAAGTCGCCCGTGTAGCGCGCGGTATCGACGCCCTGGCCACCGTCGAGCCGGTCGGTGCCGTCATACCAGTCAGCGCCCGGCCCGCCCTGGAGGATGTCGTCGCCGGCACCGCCCAGCAGCACGTCGTGACCCAGGCCGCCATCCAGGTAGACGCCGTCGTCCGAGCCCTGGATCTCGTCTTCGCGGCGCGAGCCGAGGACGTAGTCGAAGCTCACCCGGTTGGCCTCGGCGTCGGTGGGGGCGCCGAAGCTCTCGCCGTCCTCGTTGACATACAGGGTCGGCGACAGCTCGTCGGCCTCCGGGTCCCGTTCCGAGCGCAGGACACGGACGCTGTTGTCATGATCGCGCCCGCCGTGGAAGTTGATGTCACGGGTGGTGGACGCCACCTCGACGTCGTTGCCCACCGAGGAGCGCCAGGAGGCGAAGACCAGGCCATGGCGCATGCCGCTGTCCTCGAGGCCGGCAAGCTGGCCGTCGTAGCTCTCGTGCAGCTCGTAGGCGTAGCCGTTGCCGCCGCTGCCCTTGTTGAAGGCACCGTGGGCCTGCAGGTCGTCGGCCTGGAGGTCCATGGCCCGGGAGAAGCGGAAGGCCGTGGACGGGCCATCGTCGACCCGGATGTCCTCGAGATCGCTGTTCACCGTACCTTCCAGGTGCACCGCACGATAGTCGGTCAGGTCGTCCTTGGTGTTCGAGAACTCGCCGGCGTCGGCCTCGCCGAGCTCGAAGTCGACGCTGAAGCCCTTCAGGCCGACGTTATCCACCGTGTCGAGTTTCTCCACCTCGGCCTTTCCCGACTGGAAATCGAAGCGGACGCCGCGATCGAGGGTGATCTCGTTGCCCTCGACGCCGGTGATCTTGGCCATGCTGGTACGCAGTTCCGCGTGCTCCGCCTTGCGCCACGAGCTGTCACCGATCGCGTCAAGGAAGGCGTCGTCGTTGTCCTGCCAGACCCGGATGGTGTCGCCGACGGCCAGTTCCTGGGTGCCATCCAGTGTCAGGCGGCGAGCACCCACCCCCGCATCGGCGGCGAGTTCCCCGAGGTCGGTGTTCTCGCTGCCATCCACGTGAATCGCGTGGTCATCATTTCGCGACAGGGCCGTATCGGTGAAGGTCAGGCGTGTGTCGCCGCTCCCCGCGCCAACCAGGGAGACATCGGAGCGGTCGATGGTGATGGCATCGTCGAATTCGAACTCGCCGGCGGCGAGTTTCACGGTGCTGCCAGGGGCGGCATCCCGTATCAATGTCTCGAGTTCATCGGCACTGATGTCTGTGCCAACCTCGATGGTTGAGCTCATTAAAGGTCTCCTTTTTGTCTAAATTTTGCGACACCTGGCTTGGCCACTGCCATCCGATCGGCACGATGATTTCGGCGATAATTCGGCACGAAACTGTCGTTGATCAGAGACGGTCATTATAGGTTGATGAAGGGCAGGGTGGCAGGTATGGTGCCGATCGTTCCGTGATAAGACACGGCTTTTTTAGTGTTCTATATGGCATTGAGGGGCGTCAACGGCGCGCGGGCAATGGCCTGGATCGTTCGCTGATGTCGATCGACAATCGGCTTATCTGAAGCAGGGAGGCAGGGCAGGGCTCCGGGCCGAGGGGGCTCTGCATTCCGGATATGCATTATGGCGTCTGACTCGAACACCACACCGCACCACGCGCTGACCGCCTGTCGGGGCTCCCTGCTCTGGGTGGCCGGGTTCAGCCTGTGTCTCAACCTGCTGATGCTGACGCCGGCCCTGTACATGCTCCAGGTCTACGACCGCGTGATCACCACCGGCAGCGAGGAGACCCTGCTGATGCTGACCCTGGTCGTGGTCTTCCTGTTCATGGTGGTCGGCGGCCTCGAATGGGTGCGGGCGGGCATCCTGGTGCGCCTCGGCAACCGCTTCGATGCCTGGGTCAGCGAGCCCCTGCATGCGGCGATGTTCCGGCGTGGCCTGCGCCACGCGGCGGGGCAATCCGCCTGGCCGCTGGACGACCTCGCGACCCTTCGCCAGGGACTGGCCGGGGGGGGGCTGCTGGCCTTCTTCGATGTCGTCTGGGTGCCTGTCTATCTCGGCCTGCTGTACCTGTTCGATCCCTGGTTCGGGGGCTTTGCCAGCCTCGCCGGTGTCATTTTGCTGGCGCTGGTGGTGGCCAGCGAGAAGGCCACTCGAGGGCTGCTGGACGAGGCGGGGCGCGAGCAGAGCGGGGCCCGGGAACTGGCCGCCGGTAATCTGCGCAATGCCGAGGCCCTCGACGCCATGGGCATGCTGTCGAGCATCGCCGGACGTTGGCTGACGCGTCATCGGGGCGGTCTATGGATGCAGTCGCGGGCCAGCGACCGGGCCGCGATGCTGTCGAGCCTGACCCGGGCCCTGCGCCTGCTGCTGCAGTCGCTGATCCTGGGGCTCGGTGCCCTGCTGGTGCTCGAGGAGCGTATCACCCCGGGGATGATGATCGCCGGGTCGATCCTGCTGGGACGCGTGCTGTCCCCCGTGGATCAGCTGGTCGGCAGCTGGCGCGGCATCGTCGGGGCGCGGGCCGCCTATCGTCGCCTCGAAGCGCTGTTTCGCGAGCAGCCGCCCTCGCCCCCGGCCATGTCACTGCCCCGCCCCGAGGGCCGGCTGGCCCTGGAGAACGTCACGGCCGGGGCGCCGGGTGGGGCTCGCCCCATCGTGGCCGGCATTGACCTGCGCCTCGAGCCGGGCGAGCAGGTCGGCATCATCGGTCCCAGCGCCTCGGGCAAGTCGACCCTGGCGCGGCTGGTGCTGGGGGTCTGGCCGGCCTGGGACGGCTGCGTGCGCCTGGATGGGGCGGATATCGCGCGCTGGGATCGCGAGGCGCTGGGCCCCCACCTCGGCTACCTGCCCCAGGACGTCGAGCTGTTCAGTGGCACCATCGGCGAGAACATCGCCCGCTTTGCTACGGTCGACAGCGACAAGGTCATCGAGGCCGCCCGTCGTGCCGGCGTGCACGAGATGATCCTGCGGCTTCCCGATGGCTATGACACCCGCATCGAGGCGAGTGGCGGCGTGCTCTCCGCCGGCCAGCGCCAGCGCATCGGCCTGGCCCGCGCGCTCTACGCCAAGCCCGCCCTGGTCTTCCTGGACGAGCCCAACAGCAACCTCGATCATCGCGGCGAGCAGGCCCTCGCCCACGCCATGGGCGCCCTGCGGGAGGAGGGCGTCACCCTGCTGGTCATCAGCCACCGCACGGGTGTGCTGCGCGGGGTCGACCGCCTGCTGGTGCTGGAGAGTGGGCGGGTCCGGCTGTTCGGCCCGCGCGATCGCGTGCTGGCGCGGATGGCGGGCCGCGATAGCGAGGCAGGGGCCGGCAAGGTGGCCCGTCGTCGGACCAGCGATTCGGAGGCACCATGAGTCATTCTTCCCCTGCCAAGTCCTCCCGGGTGCCGCCGGTCGGCGACCGGCTCCACCGTCGCCTGGGGCTGGCGCTGGTGCTGGTCTGCCTGTGCGGCTTCGGCGGCTGGGCCGTGTCGGCCGAGCTGGCCGTCTCGGTCATCGCCCCGGGGCGGGTCACGGTCGCGTCCTCGAAGAAGACGGTGCAGCACCTCGAGGGGGGCATCGTCCAGCGCATCGACGTCGAGGACGGCGACCGCGTCGAGGAAGGCCAGTCCCTGGTGGTGCTGGACGACACCCGGGTCGAGTCGCGCCTGCAGATCGCCCGCTCGCAGTACCTGATCAATCGCGCCGCCGAGGTCCGCCTGATGGCCGAGCAGGCCGACCAGGACACGCTGCGTTTCCCCCCCGAGCTGCGCGACCCCGAGCAGGCGCGGCTCCAGCAGTTGACGGCCGTGCAGCGCGGCCTCTTCCATGCTCGCCGGGAGGCCCTCGACGGGGCCCTGGCCTCGCTGGACCAGCAGACCGAGCAGCTGCACCGGCGTATCGAGGGGCGCGAGTCGATGATCCGGGTCAGCCGCGATCAGCTGGCCTCGCTGCGCGAGGATGCCGAGGCCTACCGTTCGCTGTTCAAGGACGGCCTGGGGGACAACCGTCGCCTGCGGGAGCTGGAGCGGGAGATCCTGCAGTATCAGGGCGAGATCGAACAGCACCGCACCGAGATTGCCCGCCTGCGCTCCCGGATCAGCGAGAACGACCTGCAGAAGCAGGTACGCATCCAGGAATTCCGCCAGGAGGTGGGGGAGCGCCTGCGCGAGACCCGCCGGGAGATCGCCGACGCCGAGGAGCGCCTGACGGCGCTGCGCGACCAGCGCCGCCGTACCACCATCGCGGCCCCGGTCGCGGGGACGGTGGTGGGCCTGGCGGTGCATACCCGAGGCGCGGTGATCGAGCCGGGCACCACGATCCTGGAGATCGTCCCCCGGGGCGAGGCCTTCGTCGTCGAGGCGCGGGTCGCCGACCAAGACATCGACAATGTCTACCCGGGGCAGCCCGCGGAGATCCGCTTCAGTGCCTTCAACCGTGGACGCTCGCGGGTCATCGAGGGGACCGTGCGACGGGTCTCCGCCGACAGCTTCGAGGACGAGTCGACCGGGCGCCGCTTCTACAAGGTGCGTCTCCGCGTGAGCGAGGCCGAGCGGGAGGCGATGCCCGAGGCGATGCGCCTGATGGCCGGGATGCCGGCCGAGGTCCGCCTGCACACCGCCAGCCGGACACTGGCCAGCTACCTGGCCAAGCCGGTCACCGACATGCTGGCCCGGGCCCTGCGCGCGGATTGAGCCGGGCGCGGGTCAGGCGGGACGCCGTGCGCCGGCCCGATCCCGCCGCCGCAGGGCCGTACCGACCATGGCGAGGAAGACCGGCGCCCCGGCCAGCAGGTAGACGTGATAGGTGACGAAGCGCCACACCACCACGGCGGCCCCCGCCGTGGCCGGGCCCACCAAAGGCATCAGCAGCATGCCGGTCCCGAGTTCCGCCGCTCCCGCGCCCCCCGGCAGCAGGCTCAGCTGGCCGGCGGCCATGGCCAGCATCTGCACCAGGAAGGTCCAGGCCCAGCCGACCTCGGCCCCGAGGCCGGCCAGGGCCAGGTAGAGCAGGCTGTAGCGCAAGAGCCAGTGGCCCGCACAGCACAGCATGACCAGCGTCAGGGTATGGCGCGGCAGGCGCAGGGTGGCCAGCAGGGCGTGACGGAAGCGCAGCAGGCGTCGCGCCAGCCAGGGTCCCCGGTGACACGGCGCCCGATGCAGCGGCGCCCGACGCAACAACCCCGGCAGGCGGTGGATCAGCAGTGCCAGGCTCGCCAGCAGCAGGGCCAGGCCGGCGATGGCCGCCCCCAGCAGCCCCGGATGGGGCCAGCTCGCGGCCTGCCACAGCGATCCCGCGGCCAGCCCGACCAGTGCCAGCAGGAAGAACAGCAGGTCGCAGCACTGGTCGGCCAGGAACACTGCCGAGCCCCGGGTTGGGGGCAGCCCGCGCCGGGCCAGCAGCACCAGCAGCGTCGCCGGGCCGCCACTGCCGCCGGGCGTGGCACAGAGCGCGAACTCGCTCGCCATCACCATGCCCAGCGCCCGGCGCTGGCCCAGGCGCCCGGCCCGCCCGGCGAGCAGCAGGCGCAGGCGCAGGGCATTGAGGTTCCAGCCCAGCGCGACCATGGCCAGCATCAGGGCCAGCAACGGGACGGGGAAGGTGCGCAGCGCCGTCAGGCTCCCGGGGCCGCCGATCAGCACGGGCACCACCAGCGCCAGGACCAGAGCCAGTGCCAGCCATCCCGCGCGCGCCCCGAGGCACGTCGGCCGCGGGAACCCCTCAGCCATGCCGCGCCTGGCCGGTGGTCGCCGGCGCCGGAGTCAGCTCACCATAGTGGTCCAGCAGGCCATCGATGACCGTGTCCCAGCGGAAGCGTCGCTCGACGTGGCGCCGGGCGTGGCGCCCGCTGGCCGCCACGTCGTTGAGGAACAGTTCCTCCACGGCGCGGGCCATGTCCTCCGCCGCGAGGGGATCGCAGAGCCGCCCGGCGCCCAACGGCACGTTCTCGATCAGCGCCCCGGCCCGGGCCGCCACCACCGGCAGGCCACAGGCCATGGCCTCCAGCGCCACCAGGCCGAAGGTTTCGCGGGTCCCGGCATGCAGCATGGCGTCGGCGCTGGCCAGCGCCCTGGCCACCTCCCGCCGGTCGCAGTAGCGGGAGATCACGCTGACGTTGTCGGGCACCCGGGCGGGCATGCCCGGCCCCATCAGCAGCAGGTGGTAGGGCGGGCCCAGCCGCTGCATCACCCGCAGCAGCACGTCCACGTGCTTCTCCCGGGAGTTGCGTCCGGCGAAGACCAGCAGCCGGGTATCGGGGTCGAGCCCCAGTCGGGTGCGCAGCCCCGGGTCGGCCCGCTCGGGGTGGAAGGTCGTGAGGTCGACGCCCAGCGGCTGCACCCGCACCCGTTCGATGCCCCAGCCGGCGAGCCGCTCGGCCATGGTCCGGCAGGGGGCCAGCACGCTGTCGAAGCGGCCGTAGAGATCGGCCACGTAGCGCTGCAGACGGCGGCGCACGCCGGCGCCGAAGCGGTCGCCCATCAGTCGCGGCAGGTCGGAATGGTAGAAGCCCACCACCGGCACGCCCAGCGCCTGGCCGGCGTCCAGGGCCGCCCAGGCGGTGACGTAGGGGTCGCCGGCCTCGATCAGGTCGGGGGCGAGCCCGACCAGGGCCTCGCGCCAGGGGGCGCGACGCAGCGGGAAGCGGTAGCCCTGGCCCAGTGGCAGCCGCAGGGCGGGCAGGGCATGCATGTCGCCCAGGCTGTCGCGCTCGGCGCCGGGAACCAGCAGGCTGGTGCGCAGGCCGGGCCGGGTGGCGAGGCTGCGCTGCTTGGCCTGGAGGTAGGTGCGCACGCCGCCGCTCGAGGGGGCATGGAACATGGTGACGTCGGCGATATGCAAAGGGTCCCTCCCGCGCGGGCCGGTGGTTCACCCATCAGGCTACGCGCCCTTTGCGACAGTTCGACGACAGCCGGAACGCAAGACGGCGGCCCGCAGGCCGCCGTTGCAAGGGAGGGCTCGCGCGCCGCGGCTCAGTCGACCGGGCGGCCGACCAGCGAGCGGGTCGCCTCGCGGGCCTCGGTCAGCGCGACCCGCAGGTGATCGCCGAGCTTGAAGCGCTCCTCGCCCTCGATCTGGATGCGGCCTTCCTTGTCGTCGATCACCACCTTGTCGCGGTCGCTGTGCATCAGCGGCGCCGGGATGAAGGCGGTGGCGCCGTTGGCGGTCAGGCGGACCCGCATGCCGCCGCGGTTGATGGCGATGATCTCGGCATCGAAGGCCTCGCCGGCCTCGGCGGAGGGGCTCAGGTAGCGCACATAGAGCCAGTCCTTGACGTCGCGCTCGGCCATGCGGTTGAGCCGCCGGCGCTCGGTGAGCTGCTCGGTGAGCGCCTGGCTGGCCTCCGCCGGGGCCTGTTCGCCCTTGAGCACCCGCTTGATCAGCCGGTGATTGACCATGTCGCCGTACTTGCGGATCGGCGAGGTCCAGGTGGCGTAGGCCTCGAGGCCCAGGCCGAAGTGGGGGCCGGGGCGCGCGGACATGCTGGTGAAGCCCTGGAAGCGGCGCAGGCGCGCGTCCAGCCAGGCGTCATCGCGTCCCTCGAGCTCGCGCTTGAGCTCCCGGTAGCGGGGCAGCTCGGTGAGCGCCTCGGGGGCCACCGCGATGTCCTGGGCGGTGAGGAACTCGTGGGCGGCCTCGGCCTTCTCCGGCTCGAAGGCGCGGTGGACGTTGAAGATGCCGTGGCCCACATGCTCGGCCAGCAGGTGCGCGCAGCAGGCGTTGGCCGCGATCATCGACTCCTCGATCATGCGGTTGGCGATGCGCCGCTCCTCGGTACGGATGTCCAGCACGTTGCCCGCCTCGTCCAGGTCGAAGACATAGTCGGGACGGTCCTTGAACACCAGGGCGTGCCGGGCCCGCCAGTCGGCCCTGGCCTCGGTGAGCGCGGCCAGGGCCTCGAGCTGCTCGCCGACGGCCTCGCTCGGCGCCCAGTCGCCCTGGCCCTCGAGCCAGTCGGAGACGCGGTCATAGGCCAGCTTGGCATGCGAGCGGGCGGTGGCGGCGAAGAAGCGGTAGTCGCCGAGGCCGCCATCGGCCTCGATATCCAGGCGGCAGGCCAGCACCGGGCGGTCCCGCTCCTCCCACAGCGAGCAGAGGTCGTCGGCCAGCTGCTCGGGCAGCATGGTCACGTTCTGGCCCGGTAGATAGACGGTGAAGGCGCGGGTGCGGGCCTCCAGGTCGGCGGCGTGGCCTTCCTCCACATAGGCGGTGGGATCGGCGATGGCCACGGTCAGGCGCCAGCCACCCTCGGCGCGCGGCTCGACGCGCAGGGCATCGTCCATGTCCCGGGTCTTCTCGCCGTCGATGGTGAAGAAGGGCTCGGCGGTCAGGTCCTCGCGCTCGAGACCCTCGTCGCGCAGCGGCCAGTCATCGCCGGCATCGGGGCATTCCTGCTCCAGGGCATGACGGGCCAGGGTCACGCGCCATGGCACGGCCGGATCGTCGGTCTTCGCCACCAGCTCGTCGATCTGGGTGAAGAAGGCGCGGTCGTCGGGCTTGAGGGGGTGGCGCACCAGCCGGGCCACCACCCAGTCGCCCTCGCCGATGCTCGCCTCGTCGAGGCTGCGCTTGATGCGCGCCTTGAGGACGTTGTTCACCGAGGGGTGGTCCGGAATCACCGCCAGGCGCCCGTCGCGCTTCTGCACGCGGGCGATGAAGCGTTCCATGCCGGTCTCGACCAGGGTGTCGGGCTCCACGGACTTCTTGTCGCCCTCCTCGTGAAGGACGGCCCCGACCCGGTCGCCATGGAGGACCTGCTTCATGGCGGGGGGCGGCACGAAGTAGGACTCGCCGTCGTCGGTCTCGAGGAAACCGAAGCCGCGGTCGGTGGCCTTGATGACCCCCTCGACGCGGGGCGTGTTGTCGCGGATCTGTTGCTTGAGCTGAGCAAGCACCGAGTTGTTCTGCAGCATGGTCACGATCGATTGGCGGGATAAGGGGGCCACTATACGGATTCCGCCAGCCCGCGCCAATCGGCGCGTGGCGTCGATTCACGTCCCCTTGCCGTCGGCGCCACCGGCCGGGCTTGCCGGCGTTCCGGGCCGGGGCCTACGGCGGCGATGCGACCAAGGTCTAGGTTAATTGGTATTTGATTGGTACTGCTTGTGGTCTACATTGGTATTATCACGATGCCTGGACGAGACTGACCATGGATACCCGCCTGCAGCAGCTTCACCTCGATACCTCCCTGTCCACCCCGCTCTACCACCAGCTGGCCAGCCGGCTGGAGCAGGCCATCGAGGCGGGTGCCTGGCAGGCCGGCGAGGCGCTGCCCTCCGAACGCAGCCTGGCCGAGGCCCTGGACGTCTCGCGCATCACCGCCCGCAAGGCCCTGGACCGCCTGGCGGAACTGGGGCTGATCCGCCGGACCCGGGGCTCCGGCACCTTCATCACGCCGCGCCTCAACCAGCCGCTGACCCGGCTGGTGAGCTTCACCGAGATGCTCACCCAGCGCGGCTTCTCCCCGCGCTCGCACTGGCTGTCGCGGACCCTGGCCGCGCCCACCGCCGAGCAGAGCCTGCGCCTGGGGCTCGCCGGGGATGCACGGGTCGCCCGGCTCAAGCGACTGCGCCTGGCCGACGGGGTGGTGATGGCGGTGGAGGAAAGCTGCCTGCCGGAGGCGGTGCTGCCCGAGCCGGAGGCGGTGGAGACCTCGCTGTACGCGACCCTGGACGCGGCGGGCAAGCCGATCGCCCGGGCCCTGCAGCACGTCAGCGCCGTCAACGCGGACGCCGAGCTGGCCCGACTCGCCGAGGTCCCCGAGGGCCAGGCCCTGCTCGAGGTCACCCGCCTGGGGTATCTCGCCGACGGCACCGCCGCGGAGCTGACCGTCACCTACTGCCGCACCGACTACTACGACTTCGTGGTCGAGCTCACTCGCTGACAGGAGCCCCTCATGCGCTACGGCAACGTCCTCACCCTCGACGGCTGGCGGCTCGGCGAGCTGCGCTGGCGCGACGGGCGGATCACGGCCCTGCCCGAGGCGCCGGTGGATCCCGACACCAACGATCATCCCCGGATCCTGCCCGGCTTCATCGACCTGCACGTCCACGGCGGTGGCGGGGCCGACGTCATGGAGGGCGGCGCCGCCCTGGCCACCGTGGCCCGTACCCATGCGCGCTTCGGCACCACCAGCCTGCTGGCCACCACCATGACCGCGCCGGACGCCGAGATCCGCCGCGTGCTCGGCGAGATCGGCGCCTACCTGGAGGCGCCCGAGGCGCTGGCCAGCCGGGTGCTGGGCGTGCACCTGGAAGGCCCCTACATCAATCCCGGCAAGCTCGGCGCCCAGCCGTCCCATGCCCGGCCCGGCGTGATCGAGGAGGTCGAGGCCCTGAGTCGCCTGGCCCCGATCCGCCTGCTGACCCTGGCCCCGGAGTTGGCCGGCCACCACGAGCTGATCCGCTGGCTCAGCGATCGGGGCGTGCGGGTGCAACTCGGCCACACCCTGGGCAGCTACGAGGACGGGGTGGCGGCGCTGGAGCATGGCGCCTGCGGCTTCACCCACCTGTTCAACGCCATGACCGGGTTGCATCACCGCAAGCCCGGCATGGTCGGGGCGGCCCTGGCCCACGCCGACTACGCCGAGTTGATCCCCGACCTGCTGCACGTGCATCCCGGGGCCATCCGCACCGCGCTGCGCTGCATCCCCCGGCTCTATGCCGTGACCGATTCCACCGCGGCGGCGGGCATGCCCGACGGCGAGTACCGCCTCGGCGAGCAGGCCGTCACCAAGTGCCTGGGCGGCGTGCGCCTGGCCGACGGCACCCTGGCCGGCAGCACCCTGACCATGGACCAGGCGCTGCGCAACCTGGTGAGCCTGGGGCTGACACTCGCCGAGGCCTCCGACCGACTGTCGCGCTTCCCCGCCGACTTCCTGGGGCGGCAGGACATCGGGCGGCTGGCGCCGGGCGCGCGCGCCGACCTGGTGGTGCTGGACCCTGACCTCAACCTGCGGGCCGTCCATGTGGCAGGCCGACGCGTCGAAGGAGATTCCCATGTCACTGATGCTTGAAGAGGCACGCAATGCCCCGGAGCGAATCCGCGGCCAGCTGCAGCGCAACGCCGAGGCCCTGGCGGCCCTCGGTGCCCGCCTGCGCCAGGCGCCCCCCCACGGCGCCATGACCGTGGCCCGGGGCAGTTCCGACCATGCGGCGACCTATCTGGCCTATCTGGTCATGAAGCACCTGGGGCGCCCGGTGGCCTCGGTCCCGCCGTCGCTGGCGACCCTGGCCGAGGCCCCCTGGCGGCTGGCCGGGCAGCTGGCCGTGGCCATCTCCCAGTCGGGGCAGAGCCCGGACCTGGTCGCCGCCCAGCGCGCCCTGGCCGGCGGCGGGGCCCGCACCCTGGCGCTGGTCAACACCCCCGAGTCGCCGCTGGGCGCGGCCAGTGACGACGAGCTGCCGCTCTACGCCGGCGAGGAGCGCAGCGTGGCGGCCACCAAGAGCTACCTGGCCACGCTGTCCGCCGCCGCCCAACTGGTCGCCGGCTGGGGGCCCGACCGCACCCTGGGCGAGGCCCTGGTGGGGCTGCCCGAACGCCTGGCCCGGGCCAGGGAGCAGGACTGGTCGGCGGCCATCGAGGCGCTGGTCGGGGTCGAGCGGATGATGGTGGTCGGCCGGGGCCCTGGCCTGGCGGTGGCCCAGGAGGCGGCGCTCAAGTTCAAGGAAACCTGTGCCATCCAGGCCGAGCCGTTCAGCGGCGCCGAGGTCCGCCACGGCCCCATGGCCCTGGTGGGGCCGGGCTACCCGGTGCTGGTGTTCGCGCCGCCCGGCGCCGAGCAGGCGGGCCTGCTCGAGCTGGCCGACTGGCTGGAAGGCGTCGGGGCGAGGGTGCTGCTGGCCGCCGATGCAGGCGTCGCCAAGCGTCGGCTGACCCTGGCCGATGCCGGTCACGACGACCTGCAGCCGCTGTCGGTGATCCAGAGCTTCTACGGCATGGCGGCGGACCTGGCCGCGGCTCGGGGGAGCGATCCCGACCGGCCGCGACACCTGCGCAAGGTCACCCGCACGCTCTAGGGTTCACTACTCACAACAACAACCTCATGGAGACTTCCATGCCTACCCCCTCCCTGACATTGCTGGCCCCGGTCGACGGGGTCGTGCTCCCGCTGAACGAGGTGCCCGACCCGGTCTTCGCCGAGCGCACCCTGGGCGAGGGCATCGCCCTGGACCCCCTGGGCGACGTCCTGCACGCCCCCTGTGACGGCGAGGTGGTGCAATGCGCCCGCACCCGCCATGCCATGACCCTGCGCACGCGCGACGGTGTCGAGCTGCTGCTGCACCTGGGGCTCGACACCGTCGCCCTGGACGGCGAGGGCATCATCCTCCAGGTGAGCACCGGCGAGCGGGTGAGCGCCGGCCAGCCGCTGTGCCGTTTCGATCCCGACCTCCTGGCTCGGCGCGCCACCGCCCTGATCACGCCCCTGGTGGTCACCGAGCCGGGCGGCTGGCGCCTCGCGCCGGTGACGCTCCGTGCCGGCGCCCGGGTGGCCCGGGGGGAGCCGCTGCTGACCCTGACCCCGGGGGCGGGCGAGGCGACCTCGCCCGCCGGCGAGGGGCCGCAGGCGTCCCGTGAGCTCCGCCTGGCGCTGGCGGCCGGGCTGCATGCCCGGCCGGCGGCCCGGCTGAGGGCCATCGCCCGGGATCAGGGAGTGACGCTGCGGGTGGTCGCCGCCGCGGGGACGGCCGACGCCGATAGCCTCAGCGCCCTGATGAACCTCGGGCTCGCCGAGGGCGCGGCGCTGACCCTCGAGGCTCGGGGCGAGCGGGCTTCGGCGGCGCTGGATGCGGCCGAGACCCTGTTGACCACCCCCGAGGCCGAGGCGCCCGCGCCCGAGGTCCCCGCGGTCACGCCGGCCGTCCCGGCGGGCGAGGGCCAGCTGTCCGGCCTGGTGGCCAGCGCCGGTCTGGCCCTCGGCCCCCTGGTCCACCACGTGCCGGCCTTGCCCCGGGTGCCCGAGGCCGGGGAGGGCGTCGAGGTGGAGGCCGCGCGGCTGTCCCGCGCCTTGGGCGAGGTGGACGCGGCTCTCGATGCCGCCCGGCACCGGGCCGAGGCGGCCGGCCAGGAGGCCGAGGCGGAGATCTTCGCCGCCCACCAGGCCTGGCTGGCCGATCCCGACCTGTACGCCGCCGCCGAGTCGCGCCTGGCGGCCGGGCGCAGCGCCGGCCAGGCCTGGCGCGAGGCCCTGGACGACGAGGCCGAGCGACTGGCTGGCTCCGGCAACGCCCTGCTGGCCGCGCGGGTCGCCGACCTGCGCGACCTGCAGCGCCGGGTGATGAACGGGCTCGCCGAGGCGCCCGCGGAGGAGGGCGGCGACCTGCCCGAAGGCGCCATCCTGCTCGCCGAGGACCTGACGCCCTCGCAGTTGGTGACGCTGGCCGAGCGCTCACCGGCCGGGCTCTGCCTCGCCGCCGGCGGCACCACCTCCCATGTGGCGATCCTGGCCCGGGCCCGCGGGATTCCCTGCCTGGTGGCCATGGGGCCGGGGCTGGCGGGGCTTTCCGGCGAGCGCGCCGTGCTCGATGCCGAGGCCGGCGTGCTGGAGCACGCCCCGGACGCCGAACGCCTGGCGCGGGTCGAGGCGGCCATCGCCGAGCGCGCCGAGCGGGCGGCCCTTGAGCGCGAAGCCGCCCGGGCGCCGGCGGTCACCCGGGACGGCCGCGAGGTCGAGGTCGGCGCCAATATCGGCTCCGCCGCCGAGGCCCGACTGGCCGCGGAGGCCGGCGCCGACGGCATCGGCCTGATGCGCAGCGAGTTCCTGTTCCTCGAGCGCTCGAGCGCCCCGGACGAGGACGACCAGCATCGCGAGTACCAGGCCGCGGTGGACGCCCTGGACGGCAAGCCGGTGATCATCCGCACCCTGGATATCGGCGCCGACAAGCAGCTGCCCTACCTGCGCCTGCCGGTGGTCCCCAACCCGGCCCTCGGCGTGCGCGGGGCACGCCTCTGGCAGAGCCATCCGGAACTCCTCGATACCCAGCTGCGCGCCCTGCTGCGGGTCTCCGCCCCCGAGCGGCTGCGCATCATGGTGCCGATGATCGCCGATGCCGGGGAGCTTGCCTGGGTGCGTGGCCGCCTCGAGGGCCTGGCCGAGTCCCTGGGCCTGACCCGGCTGCCGGCACTGGGCGCCATGATCGAGGTGCCGAGCGCGGCCCTCGGCGCCCGGCGGCTGGCCGCCGAGGCCGACTTCCTGTCCATCGGCACCAACGACCTCACCCAGTACACCCTGGCCATGGACCGTGAGGAGCCACGCCTGGCGGCGCGGGCCGACGTCCTGCATCCCGCCGTGCTGGCGCTGATCGAGGCCACCGTGAAAGGGGCCGCCGGGGCCTGTCCGGTGGGCGTCTGCGGTGCCGCCGCCGGCGATGACCTGGCGGGCCCGCTGCTGGTGGCCCTCGGCGTCGACGAGCTCTCCGTGGAGCCGGCCCGGGTGCCGTCACTCAAGGCCGCCCTGCGCCGCCTGGACGCCGCCGCCCTGGCCGAGACGGTCCCCGAGCTGCGGGCGCTCGACGACGCCGCGGCGGTGCGCCAGCGCCTGACGGCCTGGTTCGCCACGGACGCCACCACCACAACGACACCCTGCGAGAGGATGCCCTCATGAGCCCCACCCTCGGTTCCCGACTCATGGCCGGCCTGCAACATCTCGGCCGCTCCCTGATGCTGCCCATCGCCGTGCTGCCGGTCGCCGGCCTGCTGCTGCGCCTGGGGCAGCCGGACCTGCTCGACGTGCCCTTCGTCGCCGAGGCGGGCAACGCCATCTTCGCCAACCTGGCGCTGATCTTCGCCATCGGCGTGGCGGTGGGTTTCGCCGACGACAGCAACGGCGCCGCCGGCCTGGCCGGGGTCATCGGCTACCTGGTGCTGGATGCGGTGCTCACCGCGCTCAACCCCGATATCGACATGGGAGTGCTGGCCGGGATCATCATCGGCAGCGTGGCGGGCCTGCTCTACAACCGCTACAAGGCCATCGCGCTGCCCGACTACCTGGCCTTCTTCGGCGGGAGGCGCTTCGTGCCCATCGCCACCGGGCTGGCCGCCGTGATGTTGGGGGTCACCTTCGGCCTGGCCTGGCCGCCGGTGCAGCAGGGCATCGACGCCCTGGGCCAGTGGCTGATCGATGCCGGCGAGCTGGGGCTGTTCGTCTACGGCGCGCTGAACCGCCTGCTGATCGTCACCGGGCTGCATCACGTGCTCAACAGCCTGGTGTGGTTCGTGTTCGGCAGCTTCGAGGGGGCCAGCGGGGATCTCAACCGCTTCTTCGCCGGCGACCCCACGGCGGGCAGCTTCATGGCCGGCTTCTTCCCGGTGATGATGTTCGGCCTGCCGGCGGCGGCCCTGGCCATGTACCACGCCGCGCCCCGGGGGCGACGCGCCACCGTGGGCGGCCTGCTGCTGTCGCTGGCGTTGACCGCCTTCCTCACCGGGGTGACCGAGCCCATCGAGTTCACCTTCATGTTCCTGGCGCCGCTGCTGTACCTGGGTCACGCGCTGCTGACCGGGGTGTCCATGGCGCTGATGCACTGGCTCGACGTCAAGCTGGGCTTCACCTTCTCCGCCGGGGCCTTCGACTATGCGCTGTCCTACGGGCTCGCCACCCAGGGCTGGTTGATGGTGCCGGTGGGCCTGGCCTACGGCGTTGTCTACTACGGCCTCTTCCGCTGGGCCATCGCGCGTTTCGACCTGCCGACCCCGGGCCGCGAGCCGGCGAGCGAGGCCGCCGAGGCGGCGCCCCAGCCTTCTGGCGAGCGGGGGCCGGCCTTCGTCGCCGCCCTGGGCGGGGCGGCCAACCTGGCCAGCGTCGGCGCCTGCACCACCCGGCTGCGCCTGGTGCTGGAGGATGCCACCGTCATCGACGAGCCCGCCCTCAAGGCCCTTGGGGCCCGCGGCATCCTGCGCCTGAGCGGTGGCGGCCTGCAGGTGATCCTCGGTCCCATCGCCGACGGCGTGGCCGACGAGATTCGCGCGGCCATGGCCGCCGAGGGCGTGACCGAGCCGAGCAACGCTTCGCCGGGCGAGGCTGCCGCAACGGCCGTCGGCGCCGAGCCGGCGCCAGTGCCGGATGCCGAGCGGGTCGGCCGTTGGCTCGAGGCGCTGGGTGGGGTGGACAACCTGCGTCGCCTGGAGGCCCTGGCCCACAGTCGGCTGCGCGTCGAGCTGGCCGACGAGGCCCGACTGGATGGCGCGGCCCTGGCCGCCCTGGGCTGCCGGGGGACCCAGTCTCTGGGGCAGGGGGCCTGGCATCTGGTGGTCGGCGACCAGGCGGCGCCGCTGGCCCGTGCCCTGGACACCGGTGGCTGAGTGCCGCCCCGAGGGCGTGAAGCGTTCCCGGGACTGATAGAATGGGCGGACACTCTTGCAAGCGGAGGGCGCCGCCCATGTCGGCCCACCTGATCGTCAGCGACCTCGACGGCACCCTGCTCGGCGCGGACCATGCCCTGGCGGACGTCACCGTCGAGACCCTGCGGGCCCTGGCGGCTCGGGGCCACCATATCGCCCTGGCCTCGGGCCGCCACTACCGTGACATGCTGGCATTTCGCGACCGCCTCGGCATCGCGGCCCACCTCGTCAGCACCAACGGCGCCTATACCCATGAACCCGACGGCACCCTGGTGGCCGCCCGCCACCTGCCCGCCGCGCTGGCCCGCACGCTGATCGCGCTGCCGCGGCCCGTCGGCGTACGGCTCAACCTCTACCACGACCACGAGTGGGTCATCGACGCCGAGGCGCCGGAGCTGCTGGCCCTGCACGCCCATACCGGCTTCGGCTACCGGGTCGTCCCGCCGGCGTCCCTGGACGGCGAGCGGGTAGGCAAGGTGCTCTATATCGGGGACCCCGAGGCCCTGGACGGACTGGAGGCCGAGGCCCGTCGGCTGGTAGGGGAGACCCTGCATATCACCTATTCCACGGACAACTCCCTGGAGCTCATGGCCGCCGGGGTCAACAAGGGCACGGCCCTGGAGGCGCTGCTGGCGCGGCTCGACGTGTCGGCCGAGCGCTGCCTGGCCTTCGGCGACAACCTCAACGACACCGAGATGCTGGCCCTGGCGGGGGAGGCCCACATCACGGCCAACGGCCACCCGGCCCTGGATCGCGCCGTCCCCGGGGCCCGGCGGATCGGCCATCATGACCAGGCCGCGGTGGCCCGGCTCCTGGCCGAACGCTTCGCCCTCTGACCCCCTGCCACCTTGGTGGTATCGTCCGACGCGAGCGGGCTCGCTATGCTGGGGCCACGCGGGGGCGGACCGCCGGTGACCCCGCGCGGCCCGGCCCCGCGGCCGGGGGGGCGCTTCCCCTGCCCCGGCACTCCCTCCGCCCGGCCTTGGCGCAGGCCGGCGACTTCTCCGCCCCCGGAGGCCCGATGAATGTCTACGATCCCGCCTTCCTCGACGCCCAGGTCCGCCGCACGATGGCCTTCTACCACCCCCGAGCCATCGATCCCCAGGGTGGCTTCTTCCACTACTTGCTCGACGACGGCGAGATCCTCGATCGCTACCATCGCCACCTGGTCTCCAGTGCCCGTTACGTAGTCATCTATGCCCGCTTCGCCCGCCACAGCGGTGGCGAGGAGTATCGCCACTGGGCCCGCCACGGGCTGGCCTTCCTCGAGCGGGCCCACTTCCAGACCGCCACCCAGGGCTATGCCTGGACCCTGGACGGCGGGGTGGTCGAGGACGACACCCAACACTGCTATGGGCTGGTCTTCGTGCTGCTGGCCTATGCCGAGGCGCTGCGGGCCGGCATCGCCTCGGCCCGGGAGGGCCTCTACGCCACCCATCGCCTGCTGCAGAAACGCTTCTGGGAGCCCCGCTGGCAGCGCTTCGCCGACGAGGCCGACCGACACTGGCGGCTCACCGGCTACCGCGGCCAGAACGCCAACATGCATGGCTGCGAGGCGCTGATCGCCGCCTACGAGGCCACCGGCGACAGCGACTTCCTCGACCAGGCGCTGGCCATTGCCCGGGCCATCACCTCGGCCAATCGCGACCATCCCCATGGCTGGATCTGGGAGCACTACGATGCCCAGTGGCGGCCCGACTGGGACTACAACCGCGACGACCCGGCGCACCTCTTCCGCCCCTGGGGCTATCAGGTGGGGCACCAGACCGAGTGGGCCAAGCTGCTGGTGCTGCTCGAGCACCACCGGCCCGGGGCCTGGCTGGTGCCTACTGCCGAGCGGCTCTTCCTGTCCAGCGTGGCCGCGGGCTGGGACCACGAGCATGGCGGCCTGGTCTACGGCCTGGATCCGGCGGAGCGGGTCTGCGACGGCGACAAGTACTTCTGGGTGCAGGCCGAGAGCCTGACGGCGGCGGCGCTGCTCGGCGTGCGGACCGGCCGGGCCGCCTACTGGCGCTGGTACGAGCGGCTCTGGGACTACAGCTGGCACCACCTGATCGATCATCGCCATGGCGGCTGGTACCGCCTGCTGTCCCCGGACAACCGGCGTTACTCCGACGTGAAGAGCCCCGCGGGGAAGGTCGACTACCACACCATGGGCGCCTGCCATGACGTCATGGCGGCGCTGGCCCGGCAAAATGTTTCAGGCCCGTAATGTCATGGCACCAGGGCACTCAATGCACGGTGATCACGCTGCACTCGGCGGCATGGCTGACCTTGTGGGAGACGCTGCCCGTGAGCAGCCCGCGCAGATCACTCAGGCCACGGCTGCCCATGAGGATGGCATCGACGTCCCGGTCCTTGGCCACCTCGAGGATGGTGCGGGTGGGGTCGCCCTGACGGATCAGCATCTCGACATGGGGCGCGCCCAGGTCACGCGCCTCCTCGGCGGCCTTCTCGAGCATGCGCTGTGCCTGGCGGGCCGGCTCCTCCCGAGAGGCCTCGACCGCCTGGGTCCCCACGCCCCAGACCAGTGGCGGGCTGTGGGGCAGGGCCTCGGGGATGTGCAGCAGCAGCAGGAAGACCTCCTGGTGGCGCGCCAGCTGGCAGGCCAGCGAGAGGGCCTTGCGTGCATGGGGGAAGCCGTCGATGGGGACCAGGATGGAACGGAACATGGCAGACACCTCCTTGGCACGGCGGAGACCCGCCCCCTCGGCCGGCTGGCGGCGGGGGGCGGTGTCACAAGGCCATGAGGCGCGGGGGTCAGTGGACGGTGATCACGCGGCAGTCGGCGCCGTGGCTGACCTTGTGAGAGACGCTGCCCACCACCAGGCCCCTGAGGTCGCCGAGCCCGCGGCTGCCCATGACGATGGCATCCACTCCGCGCTGCTTGGCCTCACCCAGGATGCTCAGGGCGGGATTGCCCTTGCCGATCACCGTGTCCAGGTCCTTGACGCCCAGCGCTCGGGCCTCCTCGCTGGCCTTGTCGAGCAGTTCCCGACCGAGCTTCTCGCGCTTCTCGAGGGTGGCGCCCAAGGGCACCGCGCCGATCCCCCACACCAGCAGGGGCTCGTGCTCCAGGGTCTCGGGGATGTGCAGCAGGACGAGCCGGCCGTCTTCCTGTCGGGCCAGCTTGCTGGCCACGCAGAGGGCCAGGCGCGAGTGTTCCGACCCGTCGATGGGAACGAGGATGGACTGGAACATGGGGGAGCTCCTTACATGTCGGTTGGGGTATCCTCCAGCCTAGCCGTCCTTGGGCGCGACGTGGTGACCTGCATCAAGTCCCGGACCGCTCCGGCGGCGTCTCGAGGCGGCGCAGCCGGCCCCACAGCTCCCGGCGCAGGTCGACGAGCCGCGGCCGGTCCCCCTCGGCGAAGGCCAGGGGGCGGGTCAGCCGCTGGGCCCGCAGGCCCAGCCGGGCCCCGAGCAGGCCGACGCCCAGCCCCTGGCCGGCCCGGGTCGACAGCCGGCCGGCCAGGTTCAGTGACAGCAGCTCCATGCCCGCCTCGCCGGCCATCTCGCTGGCCCCGGCGAAGGCCATGTCGCGCAGCACCTGGCGCAGCAGGCGGAGGCGGGCCGCATAGCCGAGTTCCAGCCCGTAGAGCCGGCAGAGCCGGTCGATGAGCGCCAGGTGGCGCCAGGCCACCAGGGCCATGTCCACCAGGGTCAGCGGGCTGACCGCCACCATCACCGCCGTCTCGCCGCTCATCCGCGAGATCAGCCGGCGGGCCTCGCGGTCCCTGGGTCCCAGCAGGTGATGGGCCAGCAGGACCTGGATGTCGCCGCCGTCATGATGGGCCTCCCGGGCCGCGAGGAACCCCCGCCAGTGGGGATGGTCGTCGTCCAGGGACAGGCGGCGGCGCAGGGCCTGGGCCGTGGCCATGGCCTGCCGGGGGGAGGCCTCGGGCAGGGCGGCCAGCGCCTCGCGCAGTCCCTCGTGCCGGCGTAGCCGACGCAGCCGCCACAGCTCCCGACCCAGGGCGCCGGCCCCGACGCCGATGGCCCCCAGGCCCACCAGACCCCAGCCGAGCCCCAGCCAGTCATCCGCGGCCAGCGCCACCGGCAGGGACAGCACCAGCTCCGCCGTGCCGAGCCCGAGCCCGGCGACCAGCAGTGCCAGCAGGCCCCAGCGGCGCCGTCGGGGTGGGGTCAGGCTCTCGCTCACGGCCTGCTCGGCCTGGCCCGGCGGTTCGGCGGCCACGCTCAGGGGGCGGCTGTGGTGATCCGGGGTGAAGGCCTGGCCGGGGGCCGGGGGCTCGGGCGCCGGACGGTCCTCCAGGGTGAAGCGTCGACCCGGGCGGGGGTCGGTATCGCGGGGCGCGGTCATTGCAGCTTGTCTCCGATCAGCCAGTCCAGGGCGGCGTCCATGCGAATGTGCGGCAGGGCGCCAGCGTCCCGGGGCAACGGGCGGAAGGCGGTGAAGGTGAAGCCCTGGCGGGCCCAGAAGTCGGCGTCGGGCAGACGGCTCGGCACCTCGCCGGGAAACAGCAGGGCCTCCTCGCCCGCCAGGGTGGTGCCGCTCAGGGCCGGTTGCCGCTGGCCCTGGTGATGGACCTCGCGGGCCTCGGTGGCACGGATGGCGGCCAGCGACAGCGCGCGCACCGGCACGTTGGCGAAGTGCAGGTCCTTGAGCGGCTCGGCCAGCAGGGTCTCGATCAGCCCGGTCATCCGTGCGTGCTGCTCCGGGGTGACATGATCCGCCTTGGTGGCGGCGATGGCCAGGCGGTCGATGCGCGGGGCGAACAGCCGCGACAGCAGGCTGCGCCGGCCATAGTCGAAGCTCTGCATCAGCCGGCCCAGCGCCCGGGACAGGTCCTCGAAGCGTTCCGGGCCGGCATTCAGCGCGCCGAGGATATCCACCAGGACGATCTGGCGGTCGAAGTGGCGGAAGTGGTCCCGGTAGAAGGGCCGCACGATATGCTGCTGGTAGTGACGGAAGCGCCGCGCCAGGGTGGCATAGAGGCTCTCCGGTGGCAGCTGGGCCAGCTGCGCGGGATCGGCGTCGGCGATGCCCGGCAAGGGAAAGAACTGCAGCACCGGGGCCCCCTCGAGTTCGCCGGGCAGCAGGAAGCGGCCCGGCTGGAGGTCCGAGAAGCCGGCTTCACGGGCCGCCCTGAGCCCCTCGGCATAGCGCTCGGCGATCTCGGCCAGGCGTCCCTCGTCGACCTCCCGGGCCGGGTCCAGGGTCGCCACCTCCCGCTGCCAGTCGGCGAACAGGGCCTCACGGGCGTCGCCATGGCCGGTCTGGGAGCGACACCAGCTCGGGTAGTCGTGGCCCAGCAGCGGCAGGTCGAGCAGCCACTCGCCGGGATAGTCGAACAGGTCCAGGGTCAGGCGGCGGGTCTCGCCGCCCATCAGCCCGGGCCGCTGCGGCCGGTAGCGCAGCACCAGGCGCAACTCGCTGATGCCCCGGGTGGGCTCGGGCCAGCGGGGCGGGCGGTCGTCCAGGGCCGACATGGCCCGGTCGAAGGGGAAGCGGGGCACGCCGAGGTCGTGCTGCTCGACTCGCCGGGCCCCGAGCAGGCGGCCGTCCCGGGCCGCCGGCAGCAGGTCCAGGCGGGCCTCGAGGCCGGCATGGCGCAGCTGGTTGACCAGCGAGGTGAGGAAGGCGGTCTTGCCCGAGCGCGACAGGCCGGTCACCGCCAGGCGCAGCTGGCGGTCCCGGCCTCGTTCCAGCAGGTCGTGCAGTTCCCGGGTCAGGGGTTGGCGCATGGCGTGGCGTCCGTGTCGGCGATCAGTGGGGCGTGATCTGGGGGCCCTGGCGGCGCATCACAAGGTGTCGCCAGGCCAGGGCCAGGACCGGCAGCAGGCACAGTGGCAGCAGCACCGCGTTGAGGCGGTCCCAACCCAGCGTGGTGACGAGCGGGCCGGCGAGCAGGGCGGTCAGGGTCACGGTGGTGAAGACCAGGAACTCGTTGGCGGCCTGGGTGCGCGCCTTCTCGGCGGGGCGATAGGCTTCGGTGAGCAGCCCGGTGGCCGGCAGGAAGGTGAAGTTCCAGCCCAGGCCGAGCAGGATCAGGCCGGCATGGAAGCCGCCGAGACCGGCCTCGAGGTGGGCCACCAGGGCGCTGGCGACGAGCAGGGCGCAGCCGGCGAGGATCATGCGGCTGGCGCCGAAGCGGGCGGTGAGCCGGCCGGTGACGAAGGAGGGCAGGAACATCGCCACCACGTGCCACTGTATGGTGGTGGCGACATGATCGAAGGGCAGGCCCTCCGCGGACATCGCCAGGGGCGTGGCGGTCATCGCCAGGTTCATCACCCCGTAGCCGATCAGCGCCGCCGTCACTGCGACGATGAAGGTTGGCTGGCGCAGGATCTCGCCGAGGGGCCGGGCCTCGCCCCCGCCATGGGTGCGCTCCGGCGGGGGCAGGCGGATCAGCGACAGCACGACCAGGGCCAGCAGGTAGAGGCCGCCGAGCCCCAGGAAGCTGCCCAGGAAGGGGACCTCGGCGAATTCCCGGCTGTGCCGGGCCAGCCAGGGGCCGAAGAAGGCGGCCAGCACCCCGCCGCCCATCACCAGGCCGATGGCGCGGTCGCGCAGGCTGGCCGGCGCCGCCTCCACCGCCGCGAAGCGGTAGAGCTGACCGAAGCCGATACCGATGCCGATCAGCCAGGTGGCCACCAGGAAGAGCAGGAAGCGCTCGCCGCTCAGGGCCTGTATCGCCAGGCCCACCCCGGCCAGCCCCAGCAGGTTGCCTAGCATGAAGCCGCGGCGTCGGCCCAGTCGGGCCATGATCAGCGAGGCCGGGATGGTGGCGCACATCAGGCCCAGCCACTGGGTCGCCACCGGCGCGGTGGACCAGGCGGGAGCGGGCGCCAGGGCGGCGCCGATCAGCGGCGACACGGCGATCAGCAGGATGTTGCCGCTGATCAGCAGGGCCTGGCACAGCGACAGCAGGGACACGGCGAGGGGCATGGGGCCTCCATGGCAGGGGGAGGCCCATGGTGGGGCTCCCCGGCGGATGACGACCTTGAATCTTCCCACCGTGTCGCGAAGCGCGCAAACGCGACGCCCTGCCAGGAGGCAGGGCGTCGCAGGGGCGGTCGGGCGGGGCGGGGTCAGCCGGCGAAGGCGACGTAGATCGCGACCACCAGGATCAGCAGCGCCATGCCGGCCGGCACCGCGCCTTTCCAGGGCGTCAGGTCGACCGCGCCACTGTCCTCGTGTACCCAGGGGGTCTCGCGGGGACGCAGCTTGCCGATGATCAGCATCACAGCCACCAGCAGCGCGAACACCATGGCCACGAAGTGGAACTCGTGCATCACCACCGGCAGCTTGTCGAAGGGCGGGATGAAGTAGCCGGCGAAGATCAACAGACAGCCGCCGATCAGCGCGATCTTGGCCGCCATGGGCGGGACGTGGCGGGTCAGCAGACCCACCACCACCACGGCGAGGATGGGGATGAAGTAGATGGCGTTCATCTTCTGCAGGTAGCTGAACAGGCTCTCCTGGCCCGCCAGCAGCGGGGCGATGGTCATGGCCGCGATCGCCATGATCCAGCCGAAGACCTTGCTCGAGCGCACCACCTGCGCGTCGCTGGCCTCCTTGTTGAGCACGGCCTTGTAGAGGCCCAGGCTGAACAGGGTGGTGGTGGAGTTCAGGGCCGAGTTGAACGACGACAGGATGGCGCCGACCATCACCGCGGCGAAGAAGCCGGTGAGCGGCGCGGGCAGCACGTTGAACACCAGGTGGCCGTAGGCTTCATCGGCCACGACGCCCTGATCCGCATAGAGGTGGTAGGCGATGATGCCGGGCAGCACCAGGTACAGCGGCCCGAGCAGCTTGAAGAAGCCGGTCAGCAGCACGCCCTTCTGGCCCTCGGCCAGGGTCTTGGCGGCGAAGGTCCGCTGGATGATCTGCTGGTTGGTGGTCCAGTAGAAGACATTGATCAGGAAGACGCCGGTGAACAGGGTGAAGAAGGGCACCTGCTGGTCGGCCCGGCCGATGGAGTCGAGCTTGTCGGGGTTGGTTTCCTTGAGGATTTCCCAGCCGGCCATGACGCCGCTGCCGTCGCTGATCGCCTGGAGGCCGAAGTAGACGATCACGAAGCCGCCGGTCAGCAGGCCCACGCCGTTCAGGGTGTCGGAGACGGCCACGGTGCGCAGGCCGCCGAACAGGGCGTAGACGGCCCCGATGAGGCCGACCACCCAGACCGTGAGCCACAGCAGGGTGGTATCGGACTGGATGCCGGTCAGGCCGTGCAGGTCGAGCATGCCCTGCAGGCCCATGGCGCCGGAATAGAGGATGATCGGCAGCAGGATCACCGCATAGGCGATCAGGAAGATCACGTTGCAGATCAGTTGGGTGCCCTTGTCGAAGCGGATCTCCAGCAGCTGCGGCAGGGTGGCGATACCGCTCCTCAAGAAGCGCGGCAGGAAGAACAGCGCCAGCGCCACCAGGGCGATGACCGCCACCACCTCCCAGGCCATCACGCTCAGGCCATCGCTGAAGGCCGAGCCGTTGAGCCCCACCATCTGCTCGGTGGAGAGGTTGGTCATCAGCAGGGAGCCGGCGATCAAGGGGAAGGTCAGGCTGCGTCCGGCGAGGAACATGCCGCCGGTGCTGGTGTGGTCGTCGCGGCGGGTGATGCGCCAGGTAATGAAGGCGACCAGTCCCGTGAAGAACAGGAAGGAGGCGAGGGTCAGGGCATGCATATCGGAAAATTCCTTACATTTGGCGAAGAATGGCAGCGTCGTCCAGTGAAGCGGCTAAAATTTATGTAAGTTTACAACCATGACGGGGCAGTCTAGTGGACCACCCCGTGCACGCTATACGCCTTTCGTCTAGCATCAGGGGGGTGGGACCACGCCCGTGGGTACGGGTTCGACCAGTCCCAGCAGTTGCACCAGCACCGGCGAGGTGGCGATCAGGAAGCCGAGGACGGCGAGCAGGCGGCCAACCAGCCGATGCCGCTCGCGCCTCGCCAGGGTCAGGCCGGCGATGCAGACCACCAGGCCGACGATGTTGAGGGCGTAGCCGAGCATCTGGAGGAGTTGATAGGCGGTCATGGGTCTCTTCGGGTGGTGAGTGAAGGGCGTGTCGCGAAGGCAATGCCGGGGATGATACCAGTCGGGACCCGCACGGGGCCCGTCTCGACGGGGAGGCTGCACGCCATGGCCGGCAGGCAGGCAAGCACGGTACTCGACTTCTGGTTCGGCGCACTCGCCCCGGCCCAGTGGTTCCGCAAGGACCCCGAGCTCGATGCCGAGATCACCCGGCGCTTCGCCGCCACCCTGGCGGCGGCACGCCGGGGGGAGCTCTGGGCGTGGCGCCGCTCGCCCCGCGGGCGGCTGGCCGAGGTACTCGTCCTCGACCAGTTCTCGCGGCATATCCACCGCGATACCGGCGAGGCCTTCGCCGCCGATCCGGTGGCCCTGGTGCTGGCCCAGGAAGCGGTGGCCCGGGGCGATGATGCCGAACTCTCCGCCCACGAGCGGGCCTTCCTCTATATGCCCTACATGCACAGTGAATCGCTGGTCATCCACGAGGAGGCGCTACGCCTGTTCGACCAGCCGGGACTCGAGGACAACCTGCGCTACGCGCATCGCCACCGGGAGATCCTCTCCCGCTTCGGCCGCTACCCCCATCGCAACGCCATGTTGGGACGCCCCTCCACGCCGGAGGAGCTGGCCTTCCTGGAACGCCCGGGGTCTTCCTTCTGACCGCGAGTCCGGGCACCATCGGCGGGATCACCAACCGGAAAGGAGAACGGCATGGGTATCATCGCCTGGTTGATCATCGGCGGCCTGGCAGGCTGGATCGCCGGCCATATCATGCGCGGCGGGGGCTTCGGCCTGCTGGGCAACATCGGGGTGGGGATCGTCGGCGCCGTGGTCGGCGGCGGCCTCTTCAACCTCCTCGGCCTCCAGGCCGGGGGCTTCATCGGCTCGCTGGTCACCGCCGTGGTGGGGGCCGTGGTGCTGCTCTGGGTGATCGCCAAGGTCAAGAAGGCCTGACAAGCATTGCCGCCCCGACCCGTTGGCCACGGGTCGGGGCGAGGGCGTCAGGCGAACTGCGGCTCGAGCACCTGACGGTGCAGGGCCTGGCCCGCCGCATCCATCAGCGTCACGGTCAACGCCTCGCTCTCGCCGTCCAGGTCGACCCGGCCGAAGAACTGATAGCCCGCCGAGGGGGGCAGGTTGGCGCGCCCCTCGGGCGGGGCCTTCTGGAAGACCACCCGGGGGCCGAAGGTGTCGTCCAGTTCCCCCGGCCCGAAGGTGCCGGCGTGCAGGGGACCGCTGACGAACTCCCAGAAGGGGGCGAACGCCTTGAAACGGGCCCGTTCGGGGGCGTAGTGGTGGGCGGCCGTGTAGTGCACGTCGGCGGTCAGCCAGACCACGTTGTGGATCCGTTCGTCGCGCAGCGTCCTGAACAGGCCCGCCAGCTCGGCCTCGCGGCCCGAGGGCTCGCCCGGTGCGCCGTTGGCTACCGCCTCGAAGGCGTCGCCGTCCTGCACGACCAGGCCGATGGGCATGTCGGAGGCGATGATCTTCCAGGTTGCCGTGGAGCGCCGCAGGGCCTGGCGCAGCCAGGCCAGCTGCTCGCCGCCGAGCAGGGCGCCGCCGACCGCCGAGCGATTGCGGCCGTTGGCATCGCGGAAGGAGCGCATGTCCAGCATGAACACCTCCAGGCTCGGCCCGTAGGCGAAGCGCCGGTGGATGCGGCCGGGCGCCTCCGGCCGCTGGCGCAGCGGCATATGCTCGAGGAAGGCTCGCCGGGCCCGGGCGGCGAGCAGGGGGACATTGCGCTCCGTGTAGCGGTCATCCTCGAGCCACTCGCCGGGATACCAGTTGTTGAGGGTCTCGTGGTCGTCCCACTGGGCGAGCATCGGGACCTCGGCATTGAAGCGCCGCAGGTTGGCATCCATCAGGTTGTAGACGTGCTGCCCGCGGAACTCGTCGAGGGACTCGGCCACCTTGCGCTTGGCGGGGGTGACCAGATTGCGCCAGGTCTCGCCGTCGGGCAGTGCGACGCTCTCCTGCAGGGGGCCGTCGGCGTAGACGGTATCGCCGGAATGGATGAAGAAATCGGGGCGCTGACGACGCATCGTCTCGTAGGTGGTCATGCCGCCGCGGGCCTCGTCGATGCCCCAGCCCTGGCCGGCGGTATCACCGGACCACACGAAGCGCACGTCGCGGCGCCGCGTCGCGGGCAGGCGCAGCCGCCCGCTGATGGGCTCGCTGACCGCACGGTGGTCGCCCAGGGCGGCGAAACGCACCCGGTAGTGCACCTCGTCCATGCCGGCGAGGCCATCGACATCCAGCCTGGCGGTCAGGCCGGAGGCGGGTAGCGCGTCGGGGCCATGCAGCCAGCGGGCCCCATGGAAGTCGGGGTTGTCGGCGATCTCGAGCAGCATCCGGGCGGGGCGGTCGACCCGCGACCAGAGCATGACGCGATCCTCGAGCATGTCGCCGCTCATCACCCCCGAGGGCATGACCGGGCGCCGGCGTTCCGCCAGCACGATCGCCGGCGCCGCCGCCATGGCGCCCAGGGTGGCGCCTCCCTTGAGTCCGAGTGCCAGTACCTGCCGACGGCTAACGCCCATGGTGTCCTCCTTTTCCACGCTGGATGTGCCGGTCATCCTGCCGGTCGCCGATGACGCTTCGGGGTCACTGCGGTGACAGTCCAGGGCAATCGCAGTTGGGTGGCGAGGGGCGCAGGGGACAGGTCGTAGAGGGGGTCCTACGCCAAGGATGGCGTCGGTAGCGCCCAGGGAGGGGTTCACAGCGCCCCCTCGTAGACCTGTCGACGGATCAGCCCCGAGCGGCAATGCTAACTGCGATAGCCCTGGGTGACAGTCCTGATCGCGCGACAAGTCCGGTCGCGGGCGTTAGCATGTGGAGCGAACGCGCGCCCGACCAGTGGACGTCCGGGGCCGACGAGGGCAGAGCCATGAGGAGCACATGTACCTGTTGAAACGGATCAGCACGGCCCTGATGCGCGGCATCGCCGACATGGGCTGGGGGCTGCTCGGGCTGTTGCTGATCGCCTACCTGCTGCTCGCCTACGCGGGCCTGTCGGCCACCGGCGAGCAGGCGCTGGTCGCCTCCCCCACGACCTTCCTCTACTACATGATCGTGACGGTCTCCACCGTGGGCTACGGCGACGCCTCGCCGGTGACCCCGGCCGGGCAGCTGATGGTCGCGCTCTTCATCATCCCGGCGGGGATCGGGCTGTTCGCCACCCTGCTCGGCAAGGCCTCGGCCTCCGTCATCTCCCAGTTCACCAAGCGCCTCTACGGAGAGCAATCGATCATGCAGCAGGATCATATCGTCATCGTCGGCTTCAACGCCTATACCGAATCGCTGGTCGCCCAGGTCCGCGAAGAGGCCCGGGAGGGGCAGCTGCTGGCGCTCTGCGTGGACGAGGCCGCGCCGGCCAAGAATCCCTTCCTCGAACAGGGGGTGGAGTACTTCCGGGCCGCCACCCTGAGCGATGAGAGCCTCTACGAGCGGGCCTCGGTCAGGGATGCCGCCCTGGTGGTGGTCGACGTGGAGGACGACAGCGAGACCAACCTGGTGTGCATGCACCTGGCGGCCATCGTCGCCGAGCGCTGCATCATCACCGCCTACGTCAAGAACCAGTTGGTGGGGCGCCTGCTCGAGACCCACTGCCCCAGGGTCAACGTGATTCCCTCCTTACACCAGAAGATGCTGGTGAAGGCCGCGATCGATCCGGGTAGCGAGGAGGTCCTGCGCCAGCTGGTCGATGTCGATCAGGCGCAGACCCAGTATTCGACCCGGCTCGACGGCGTGACGGGTCCGCTGCGGGTCGACCGGCTGGCCGGTCGGCTGCGCGCGCGATGTCGCGCCGCCTTGATCGCCATTCGCCAGGCGGGAGAGCTGCATCCGACCCTGAACCCCGACGACGAGGCCCTGGTGCACCCGGGGGACGAGGTCTTCTACATCGCGAGCCGGCGCATCGGCGTGGCGGAAATGGCCGAGCACCTGGCCGGCGGGGAGCCGGACGCGCCCTGAGCGCGTCCGGCCGTCGGTAGGGCAGGGCGCCGGGGCGAGGCCCCGGCGCGGGGGTCAGGCGCTGGCGGCCGTCTTGCTGCCCACCAGCTCCTCGAGGGACTCCTCAATGATGGCGAGCCCTTCCTCGAGGATCTCGTCCTCGATGGTGACCGGCATCAGGAAGCGGATGGTGTTGCCGTAGAGCCCGCAGGACAGCAGGATCAGTCCCTTCTCGCGGGCCTTCTTGCACAGGGCGCCGGCCAGGTCCGCATCCGGGGTGTGGCTGGCCTTGTCGGCGACCAGGTCGACGGCGGCCATGGCGCCCATGTTGCGGGCGTTGTCGACGCAGGCGAAGTCCTGCTGCCACTTCGCGAAGCGCTCGGCCAGCTTGTCGCCCAGCGCCTGGCTCTTCTCGAGGATGCCTTCCTGCTCGAAGACCTCGAGCACCGCCAGGGTGGCGGCACAGGAGACCGGGCTGCCGGTGTAGGTGCCGCCCAGGGAGTTGCCGCCGGAGGCGTCCATGTGCTTGTCGGTGCCCACCACGGCGGAGATCGGCATGCCGTCGGCCATGCTCTTGGCCATGGTGATGATGTCCGGTTCCACGCCGCTGTGCTCGATGGCGAACATCTTGCCGGTGCGTCCGAAGCCGGACTGCACCTCGTCGACGATCATCAGCATGCCGTGCTCGTCGCAGATCTCGCGGATCGCCTCGAGGAAGCTGGCCGGCGCCGGGTAGAAGCCGCCCTCGCCGAGCACCGGCTCGAGCACGATCGCCGCGGTGTCCCTGGGGTTGGCATCGGTCTTCAGGGCCATCTTCAGGCCGCGCAGCGCCTCGTCCTCGCTGACCCCGTGGTAGGGGACCGGGTAGGGCGCGCGGAAGACGTTGCCCGGCATGGTGCCGAAGTCGGTGGCGTAGGGCGCGACCTTGCCGTTCATGGCCATGGTCATGAAGGTGCGGCCGTGGTAGCCGCCGTCGAAGCAGATGACGTTGTTCTTGCCGGTGGCCGCGCGGGCGACCTTGACCGCGTTTTCCAGGGCCTCGGCCCCGGAGTTGGCCAGCATCACCTTGGCATGGCCGCGCACCGGGGTGACCTGGCTGAGCTTCTCGGCCACCTTCACGTAACCCTCATAGGGCATCACCGTCTGGCAGGTGTGCATCACGCGGTCGAGCTGGTCCTTGACCGCCTGAACCACCTTGGGATGGCGATGGCCGATGTTGAGCACCCCTATGCCGCCGGCGAAGTCGATGAGGCGATTGCCGTCGGCATCCCAGATCAGGGCATTCTCGGCTCGGTCGGCAAACTGGGTGGCCGGGCTCGCGGCGCCGCTGGCGACATAGCGCTGCTTGAGCTCGTTGAGTTGGGCGTTCGTCATGGGTTGTCTCCAGTTGAGAAAAGCGTTGCGGGCGATTACAGGCCGCCGACACAGACGTATTTTAGTTCAGTGTACTCGTCCAGACCGTGGTGCGATCCCTCACGCCCCAGGCCCGATTCCTTGACGCCGCCGAACGGCGCGAGTTCGGTGGACAGCATGCCCTCGTTCACCGCCACCATGCCGTATTCCAGGCCCTCCATGACCCGCCAGATACGCCGGTAGTCGCGGGCATAGAAGTAGGCGGCCAGGCCGAATTCGGTGGCATTGGCCATGGCCACGGCGTCCTCGTCCCGCTCGAAGCGGAACACCGGGGCCAGCGGGCCGAAGGTCTCCTCGCTGGCGACCCGCATGGTGTCGGTCACCTCGCCGATCACCGTGGGCTGGAAGAAGGTCCCGCCCAGGGCGTGGGGCTCGCCGCCGCACACCAGCCGACCGCCCTTGGCCAGGGCATCGGCGATATGCTCGCGGACCTTGTCCACGGCGGCCTGGTTGATCAGCGGCCCCTGGACCACGCCCTCCTCGAGGCCGTTGCCCACCCGGAGCTCGGCCACCCGGGCGGCCAACTTGTCGAGGAAGGCATCAAAGACGCCGGCTTGGACCAGCAGGCGGTTGGTGCACACGCAGGTCTGTCCGGAATTGCGGAACTTCGAGGCCACCGCACCTTCCACCGCGGCATCCAGGTCGGCATCATCGAAGACGATGAAGGGCGCGTTGCCGCCGAGCTCCATGGACGCCTTCTTGACGGTGCCGGCGCATTGGGTCAGCAGCCGCTTGCCCACCGCGGTGGAGCCGGTGAAGGAGACCTTGCGCACCCGCGGGTCGGTGGTCAGCACCTCGCCGATCTCGGCGGGCCGCGAGGCCGTCACCACGTTGATGACCCCGGCGGGGAAACCGGCGTCCTCGGCCAGCCTGGCCAGCGCCAGGGCGGTCAGCGGCGTGGCCTCGGCCGGCTTGATCACCACCGGGCAGCCGGCGGCCAGCGCCGGGGCGCACTTGCGGGTGATCATCGCCAGGGGAAAGTTCCAGGGGGTGATGGCCGCGACCACCCCGATCGGCTCGCGGAACACCAGGATGCGCTTGTCGGCGCCGTGGCTGGGCAGGGTCTCGCCCGCCACGCGCTTGGCTTCCTCGGCGTAGAACTCGACGAAGCTGGCGCCGTAGGCCACCTCGCCCAGGGACTCGGCCAGGGGCTTGCCCTGCTCGCGGGTCATCAGCCGGGCCAGGGCGTCCTGGTGGGCCATGATGCGCTCGAACCAGCCGCGCAGCAGGGCGGCGCGCTGCTTGGCCGTCTGGCGTCGCCAGGCCGGCCAGGCGGCCTCGGCGGCGGCCACCGCCGCCCGGGCATCCTCGGCGGTGAGGTCGGGGACCTCGGCCAGGACCTCGCCGGTGGCCGGGTCGGTGACAGGGAAGCGGCGCTCGGCGTCGCGCCAGTGGCCGGCGACATAGGCCTTGTCGATCAGCAGCTCGGGTACGGCGTTCATGGGCTCTCCGACTCGGGGTGGTCATGTTGTTTGACGAGTGTGCATTATTTAAAACAAAACGCCAAGACCGCGGCCTGGGCCTTTTGTCGCGAAGCGCTCCGCGGCATCGGCGCGAGCCGCCGCTTTCCGTTACACTATGTCGCCGAATTATTGTGTGTGGCGCCCCAGTGCCCGTCCCCGAGCATGGTGGGTGCGTCCGTTACCCGATCCGGAAGTATGGCGAGGTGAGCCTTGGTCGATCCCTTGAATGCCTGGTGGGCCCAGCAGCTGGTGCTGTGTGACTGGGCCTTCGCACCCGACCCCCTGACGCTGGAACCCGAGGTGGCCGTGGCCCGCCTGGGGAGCCTGGGCGTCGTCGACCGCGGCGAGCTGGGCTGGCGCCTGCTCGAGGCCCTGGGGATCGGCGATCCCGACCCGGCGCGGCTGCTGTCGGCGCTGGAGGTCACCGCGCTGGCCGGGGCGGCGGGCTGGCTCAGCGAGGCCCGCGCCCGTGACTGGGCCCAGCGCCTGGCCGAGGAGATCAGCGCCCACCACCCGGAACTGGACGACTGGCTCGCGGCCCTGTGCCGGGCGCGCAGCGACGAAGGCTGGGTACGCGGCGATGACGGCTTCAGCGAGGCCTGCGAAGCCCTGGCGACCCTCGAGCACGAAGGGGAGGGCGTGACCTGGGACCTGCTGCGGGAGTGGCTGGTGGTCAATCGCCGTTCCCTCGTGCTGTGGCCGGAGGCCCCGGAGGAACGGGTCTGGCGGCTCCGGGCGGCCTTCTCGCCGGTGCTGGAGCTGCCAGCCGACGCCCTCGACTGGCAGGGGCTGGCGACCTGGCTGGCGGAGGACTGGCAGGTCACCGGTCGCGACGAGCTGATCCGGGTGCTGCTATGGCTGGCCGCCCAGGGCGACCGGCAGGCCTGGGATCTCGATGCCACCCGCCTGCTGGCGGCCGGCGACCCCGAGCGACAGGCCTGGCTCGAGGGACTCGCGCTCCAGGAGGTCGCGGCGGGCCGTGTGCTGCTGGGGTTCGTGGAGCGGGGCGAGCCCCTGGAGTGGGCCGCCTGGGACTGGCTGCGGTTGATCGACCTGGCCTGGGCCGGCGCCTGCCTGGGCTGGCTCGACGAGTCGGAGGCCCGCGATTTCGCGGGCCACGGGACGGATCTGGTGATGCGACGCTACAGCGACTGGTCGGCCCTGGCCCGGGCCTACCAGCGTGGCCGCAGCCTCTTCGAGGCCCGCGACCTGCTCGGTGAGCTGGCCGCCGACTGGGCGCTGCTGCTGCAGTCCCCGGTGAGTCCCTGGAAGCCCCCCCTGCAGGGGCTGGTCGACGAGGCGACGCTGGAAG
Source organism: Halomonas stenophila (assembly GCF_014192275.1). Lineage (GTDB taxonomy): Bacteria > Pseudomonadota > Gammaproteobacteria > Pseudomonadales > Halomonadaceae > Halomonas > Halomonas stenophila. The sequence goes on from NZ_JACHXR010000001.1 coordinate 181,632, forward strand.
CCTCGCGGTCGGCCATGCGCGCCTGGCGCCGGGATCCCCGCCACTGGGTGCTGGCCCTGGCCGCGGTGCGCGAACCCGAACTGGCGGGGCGCCAGGGCATCGACCCGTCGCTGCCCCCGGCGCGTCGAGAGGATGCCCGGGGCTATCTCGCCGAGACCCTCGACCTGCATGTCGACGAGGGCGTCGAGGCCCTGTCGCGCTACTGGTTGCCGGCCCAGGCCCACCATCTCAACCAGCTGGCGGCGGATGCCGCCCACGGCGCCCTGCCGCCGGCCCAGACGTGCTTCGGCCACGCTGCCCCGGCCGACCTGGCGGGGCGCGACGCCCTGGGGCGCGCCAGCCGCCATGCCGCGACCATCCACATGGCCGAGAAGTACGCCTTCCACCTGCAGATGGCCATGGACAGCGGGCTCTTCGATGGCGAGCGACTGGCGGCGCTGGCCGCCTCGCTGCACGGCTCGCTGTGTCGCTTCTACCCGGATGCCCGTCGCCTGCTGTCGGCCTGGGCCCACTGGGAGGCGCTGCTGCCCGAGCCCGACCAGCCCTCGCTGGTCGCCGAGATCCGCTGGCACCTGGACGATCCGGGCAGTCTCTTCCACTGGCTGGACTGGCGTCCCCGGGCGTGGCAGGAGCCGGGCCCGCGCCCGAGCCTGTCGCACTTCACCGCCATGGCCCTGGTGGGACCGCTCAACAGTGCCGCCTGGAGCCTGCCCCAGCCCGAGAGCGAGCGGGAGTGCGTCTCCATCCACGAGTGGGTCGACGGCCACTATGGCCTCCATGGCCCCGCCGATCTCGGCGAGTTCCTCGATTACCTGCTGGAGGTCGGGGATCGCCAGGAGTACCAGATCAACTATGCCCCCTATACCCTCAACCGGGCCCGCCTGCAGTCGGAGATCGCGACCCTGGAGTCCGGCGAGTGCGGCGAGGAGGAGCGCAACCACCTGCTGCGCCTGCAGCGCGTGCGTGACGACGAGGACGGCTGCAACGACCTGAACCTGGCCGCCTGGGACCTGGCCCAGGCGGTGGACCTGGCGATCGCCGGCCGTCAGCTGGGCTGGCTCGGCGAGGCGGAGTTCCTCGAACGGCTGGAACGGGCCCATGGCCTGGCCGCCCGGCACTATGGCGGCTGGGAGGAGTATGCCCGGGGGCTCTACGCCGGCTTCTCCTTCTTCATGGGCGAGACGGCGGAGCGCGAGGCCTTCCTGGCCGGCTTCCGCCAGGCCCTGGTGAGCTGGCTGGCCGCCGCGCCGCCCCTGGCCGGTCCCTGGGCGAGCCTCGACTTTCCCGGGGCGCGGCCCCGGCACTGGGCGCCGATGCACGTGGACACCCTGCCCGGCGACGGCCGCCAGCTCCATTGAGGGGGCTCGCCAGCGCCCCCCGTGATGGCTATCATGCGGCGAGTGTCCGCTCGGCCGCGGTCCCCGGATGCAGGGAAGCGTGAACAGAGGAGTGCAAGCAGGGATGCTAGGCCCGAGATCATGTCGTCACCTCCTGGTGGTGCTGTCATTGACCCTGCTGACCGGCTGTGCCGCCTCCGGCGGCGGCCCCGAGCCGGTGGAGGACTATTTCGCCCGTGACCTGCCGGGGCTCGACCGCGGGCCGCGGATGTCGCCGGTCGACAACCCCATCCTCGCCGCCCGGGGGCTGCGCAACCCGCCGCCGTCGCTGATCCGGCGCGCCCTGCTGGCCCAGCACCGGCGCTGGTTGGGCACCCCCTATCGGCTGGGCGGCACCACCCGTCGGGGCATCGACTGCTCGGCCCTGGTGCAGCACGTGTTCGCCGACACCTTCCGCCTCGAGCTGCCGCGCACGACCCTGCAGCAGGTGTACGAGGGCGAGCCGGTGGCTCGGGAAGCCTTGAGGCCGGGGGACTTGGTGTTCTTCCGGCCGCCCGGGGTGAATCGCCACGTCGGCATCTACGTCGGCGAGGGCCGCTTCCTGCATGCCTCCACCTCCCGTGGCGTCAAGCTCTCCTCCCTGGACAACCGCTACTGGCGACGCCATTACTGGCAGGCCCGCCGGCCGCTGGATACCGTGCACCTGGCGAGGCGCCTCGACGCCCGGCTGCTGGCCCGCGGCGAGGGGTGAGCCCGGCGCCTCAGCGGTTGGCCAGCACGAAGTCGACGAAGGCCTGCTCGGCACGGGACAGGTAGGCGCCCTCGGCCCAGGCCAGGGACAGGTCGAGCCAGGCGGGCGGGTCGAAGGACACCGCCGCCAGCTCCGGTTCCTCCACCACCCGGCGCAGGAAGGTGGTGATCCCGAAGCCCCGGCGGACGATCGCCTTGGTCAGCGGGATCAGGTTCGACTCGAAGGCGACGTCGGCCTCGGCGCCCCGCTCCCGGGCCAGGGCGTCGACGAATTCCCGGTGGAAGTAGCCGTCCTGGAAGAGCACCAGCGGCTCGGCGAAGAAGGCCGTCGGCGGGACGCTCGTCCGGCCGGCGAAGGGGTGATCCCGGGGCACGCAGACCACCATCTCCTCCCGCACCAGGTGACGCCGTGTCAGGTGGCGGCTGGCGCCGTCGTCGATGACCACGCCGAGGTCCAGTTCGCCGGCGGCGATCATCTGCTGCAGGCGACGCGCCCCGGCCTCCACCACGGTGAGACGAAGGCCTCGCCCTCTGGGGTGAGGGGGATGCGTCGCTCATGGCGCTGGAACAGCGTCAGCCCCAGGCGACGCTCGAGGTTGGCGATGGTCTGGCTGACCGCGGACTGGGCCACGTGCCGCTCGCGGGCGGCCGCGCTGAAGCCGCCCCGGTCCACCACCGCGAGGAAGACCTCGAGGGTCCGCAGGTCGAAGGGTAGGGTCATAAGCCGAACCGATGGATGCTATCACTATCTTCTGTTTGGCTGATCATTGTGCGCCGGCGATCATGCGCTGCCAACCCGGAGGTGACCATGATCGACGTCCACAGCCGCGCCTGGTGGCGTGCCACCCTGGCGCTGTGCCTCGGCTCCTTTCTCGTCTTCATCAATCTCTACGTGCCGCAGCCGCTGCTGCCGTCCCTGCGTGAGGCCCATGGCGTCTCCACCCTGGCGGCCAACCTGGTCATGGCGGTCTCCACCCTGGCCCTGGCCGCGTCCTTGCTGGTCTTCGGCCCCCTGTCGGATGCCATCGGCCGCGCCGGGATCATGCGCGTCACCCTGCTGCTGTCCGCGGCCCTGTCGCTGGGCCTGGCCCTGGCGCCGAGTTTCGAGGTCCTGCTGGTGCTGCGCGCCCTGCAGGGCTTCGTGCTGGGTGGGCTGCCGGCGGTGGCGATCGCCTGGATGGGCGATGAGTTCGAGCCTCCGGCGCTGCTCCCGGCGGTGGGGCTGTATATCGGCGCGAACTCCCTGGGCGGCATCAGTGGGCGGGTGATCGGCGAGGCCGCCGGGGGGCTCGTCGCCCACCTGCGCAACCCCCGGCTCAGGGGAGCCTACCTGCTCGGCGGGTTGAACTTCCTGGTGTTCATCAACCAGTACAGCTATATCGCCTTCCGCCTGTCGGAGGCGCCCTTCGGGCTGGGGGCCCGCTGGCTGGGGCTGTTGTTTCTCACCTACCTGGGGGGCACCCTGGGCTCGAGCCTCTCGGGCCGGCTGTCGCGCCGGCTGTCGCCGCCGGCCTGCATGGCCCTGGGCACGCTGGTGTTGATGGGCGGGACCCTGATGACACTCGCCGGGTCGCTGGTGCTGATCCTGGCCGGGTTGACGGTCAATGCCTTCGGCTTCTTCCTGGCCCATTCCATGGCGTCCAGCTGGGTGGGGCGCCAGGCGACACGGGCCCGCGGCAGCGCCTCGGCCCTCTACCTGGTGTTCTACTACACGGGCGCGAGCCTCGGCGGGCTGTGGCTCGAGCCGTTCTGGCGCAGTACCGGCTGGCCGGGGGTCGTGCTGGGGTCCTGGCTGGTGCTGGGCCTGACGCTGTCGATCGCCCTGCGCCTGTGGCGCGACGAGCGGCGTAGCGGCGAAGGCCTCACCGGCTGTGCGACCGACTGCCCCGTGGCTCAGTGGCGACCGCTGGGTTCGGCCTCGTTGCCCCAGATCTCCTCGAGCCGCTCCGAGCGCCCGCAGGCCGACTTGTAGTAGTTGTAGCGCATCGAGTTCTCCTCGTAGAAGTTCTGGTGGTAGTCCCCGGCCGGGTAGAAGGCCTCGAAATCGATGATCTCGGTGGCGATGTCCCGGTCGAAGCGCTCGGCCACGGCCTGGTGGCTGGCCTCGGCGAGTTTCCGCTGACGTTCGTTCATGGGGAAGAGGGCGCTCTGGTAGGTGCGGCCCTCGTCGCAGAACTGGCGGTCCACGGCGAAGGGGTCGATGTTGCGCCAGAAGACGTGGAGCAGGGTGGCGTAGTCGACCGTATCGGGGTCGTAGTCGACCTTGACCACCTCGATATGGCCGGTGCCCCCGGCGGAGACCTGCTCGTAGGTCGGGTCTTCCACGTGGCCCCCGCTGAAGCCGGAGGTGGTCTCGACCACGCCCTCGACCTTGTCGTAGGCCTGTTCCATGCACCAGAAGCAGCCGCCGGCGAAGACGGCGCTCTCGGTCTCGGCGGCCAGGGCAGGGGATGTCAGAGCGGCGATGAGCAGGATAGTACCCCACCGGCGGCCAGTGGGCGTGCTGGTCATGGTGTTGCTCCCTGTCTGAAGGATGTAGATTCAATAGTCCGATGGAAGTGGGAATCCTTACAAGTCTGAACTGTAAGGATTCCGCTGTCGCCGCGACCGAAGGCGTTGTCCTGACCAGCGACCGGGTTCCACAGGGAGTGACCGAATTGACCAAGCGCCGCCTGATACTGCTCAGCCTCATCGCCCTCGCCTTCGCCGCCTTCTTCCTCTCCGGCGCCGATCAGGCGCTGACCCTGGACAACCTCAAGGCCGAGCAGGTCCGCTTCCAGGCCTGGCTGGCCGAGGACCCTGTCACGGTGGCCGGTGGCTTCTTCGTCATCTACGTGGTGATGGCGGCCCTGTCGCTGCCCGGCGCGACCCTGCTGACCCTGCTGGGTGGCGCCCTGTTCGGCTTCGGCTGGGGATTGCTGCTCATCTCCTTCGCGAGTTCCCTGGGCGCCACCCTGGCGGCGCTGATCGCCCGGACCCTGGCCCAGGAGCCGCTGGAGCGACGCTTCGCCACCCAGCTCGGGCGCATCAATGCCGGCATCCGTCGCGAGGGGGCCTTCTACCTCTTCACCCTGCGGCTGATCCCGCTGTTTCCGTTCTTCGTCATCAACCTGGTGATGGGCCTGACGCGGATGCCCCTGACCACCTTCTACTGGGTCAGCCAGCTGGGCATGCTGCCGGGCACCGCGGTCTACGTGAATGCCGGCCGCGAGCTGGGGGAGCTACAATCGCTGTCCGGCATCCTCTCGCCGGGCTTGATCGGGTCCTTCGTGCTGGTCGGGCTCTTCCCCTGGATCGCCCGGGGCCTGGTGGCTGTCGCCAAGCGCCGCCGGCTGGCCCGGCGCTTCGCCCGGCCGACCCGCTTCGGCCACGATATCGTGGTGATCGGCGGCGGTTCGGCGGGACTGGTGGCGAGCTACATCGCCGCCGCGGTCAAGGCGAAGGTGGTGCTGGTGGAGCGCGACAAGCTGGGGGGCGACTGCCTGAACACCGGCTGCGTGCCCTCCAAGGCGCTGATCCGGGCGGCCCGGGCCGCGGAGGAGATCCGTCGGGCGCCGCGCTACGGCGTCAGTGCCGGTGCGCCTGAGGTGGACTTCGCCGCGGTCATGGCGCATGTCCATGGCGCCATCCGCGAGGTCGAGCCCCACGACAGCCGGGAGCGCTACGAGGGCCTGGGGGTGGAGGTCCTCGAGGGCGAGGCGCGGCTGGAGGACCCCTGGCGGGTTCGGGTCGGCGAGCGAGTGCTCACCACCCGGCACGTGATCATCGCCAGCGGCGCCGCGCCCCGGGTCCCGCCCCTGCCGGGCCTGGAGGGGATCGAGGTATTGACCTCCGACAACCTCTGGCGGCTCGCGTCGCTGCCGGATCGCTTGCTGATCCTCGGTGGCGGTCCCATCGGTTGCGAGCTCGGCCAGAGTTTCGCGCGCCTGGGCAGCCGCGTCACCCTGGTGGAGATGGGCGGGCAGCTGCTCCCCCGGGAGGACCATGACGTGGCCGCCGAGATCGAGACGTGCCTGCACGCGGAAGGCGTCGAGGTACACCTGGGGCGTCGCGCCACGCGGGTGGTCGAGGTCGAGGGCGAGGGCGGTGGCCATGGCCTGGAGGTCGAGGATGGCGAGGTCACCACCATCCTGCCCTTCGACCGTCTGCTGGTGGCGGTGGGGCGCCAGGCCAACGTCGAGGGCCTGGGCCTGGAAGCGCTGGGGGTGGAGACCCGCCCCGACGGCACCCTGGCGGTGGATGGGACCCTGCAGTCGGTGCTGCCCAACGTCTGGGCCTGTGGCGATGTAACGGGGCCCTACCAGCTGACCCATGCCAGCGCCCATCAGGCCTGGCATGCTACCGTCAACGCCCTGTTCGGCGAGTTCAGGCGCTTCCGGGTCAGCTACCGGGCGTTGCCGGCGGTGACCTTCACCGAGCCCGAGGTGGCGCGTGTCGGCCTCAACGAGCGCGAGGCAATGGAGCAGGGCATCGCCTTCGAGGTGACGCACTACTCGCTCGCCGAGCTGGACCGTGCCATCGCCGATGGTCACCGGGAGGGCTTCGTCAAGATCCTCACCGTCCCGGGCAAGGATCGCCTCCTGGGGGCCACCCTGGTGGGGGTGGGGGCTGGGGAGATGCTGGCCGAGTTCACCCTGGCCATGACCCAGGGGATCGGCCTCAACAAGCTGCTCGGGACGATCCACCCCTATCCGACCCGCTCCGAGGCGGTCAAGGCCACCGCCGGCGTGTGGAAGAACGCGCACAAGCCGGAGCGCTTGCTGGGCTGGTTGGCCCGCTACTTCGCCTGGCGTCGGGGCTGAGCCCCGGTACTGCCCCGAGCGAGGAGATCCCATGCTCGACCGCTGGACCATGCCGTTGACCCAGAGACCCCTGCTGCGCCTGGCCCGCTGGCTGGCCGCCGCCGGCGTGCGCCCCGACCAGGTCACCCTGCTGGCCTTCCTGGTCGGCATGCTGGCATTGCCGCTGCTGGCCTGGGAGGCCTATGGCTGGGCCCTGGTGGCGGTCCTGATCAATCGGCTCGGCGACGGCCTGGACGGGGCCCTGGCTCGCCTCACCCGGCGGGCCAGTGACGCCGGGGGCTTTCTGGATATCGGCCTCGACTTCGTCTTCTACGCCGCGGTGGTGCTGGGCTTCGCCCTGGCCGACCCGGCCGCCAATGCGCTGGCCGCGGCGGTGTTGCTGTTCGCCTTCATTGGCACCGGCACCTCCTTCCTGGCCTTCGCGATCATGGCCGCCCGGCACGGGTTGGACCGGCCGCACTTCCCGCAGAAGGCCTTCTACTACCTGCATGGTCTCACCGAGGGCACCGAGACGGTGCTCGCCCTGGTGGCCTTCTGCCTGTGGCCCGCCCATTTCCCGGTGCTGTCCGGCGTCTTCGCGGCGGCCTGCCTGGTCACCACCGCAATGCGCCTGTGGGGCGGCTACGCCACCCTCAAGGCGTTGCCAGGGTAGGCCGGAGCGCCCGACATGAAAAAGGGGGCAGCCACTGGCTGCCCCCTTTTGCAACGAGGCGCGCGACCGGGCCGCGGCGCTCTGCCATGACGAGCGATCAGTGCTCGTCGCCGCCCTCGCCATGGACGTGACCGTGCTCGATCTCTTCCTGGCTGGCCTCGCGAACCTCGGCGATCTCGACGTCGAAGTTCAGGGTCTGGCCGGCCAGCGGGTGGTTGCCGTCGACGGTGACGGTGTCGCCCTCGACCTGGGTCACGGTGACCATCAGCGGGCCGCCCTGGGTCTGGGCCTGGAACTGCATGCCCGGCTCCACGTTCTCGACGCCCTGGAAGGCGTCGCGCGGAACTTCCTGTACCAGCTGCGGCTGGACTTCACCGTAGCCTTCCTCCGGCGCGACCGTGGCCTGGAGCTTGTCGCCTGCCGCACGACCTTCCATTTCCTTCTCGAGACCCGGAATGATGTTGCCGGCGCCGTGGAGATAGGTCAGCGGCTCGCGGCCTTCCGAGCTGTCCAGCACTTCACCTGCATCGTTGGTCAGGGTGTAGTGGAAGGCGACAACGGAATTCTGCGCAATCTGCATTGATGAACCTGTTGGTGAGTGCATGTAAGAGAGTATGGTAACGTGGCATCCGGGGAGCTGTCAGGGGCGAGGGACAATTTTCAGGTTGAAAATGCGTATCCTGAGCGATATTCACGACTCGCGGCGTGGTTGCGTGGCCCTCCCGGCAGGGATACCCTTGCAGGATTCGCTTTTCCCACCTGCCATCGATGTCCCTGCTGGAGACCGCCATGACCGTAACCCTGATCTGGCTGATCGCCTTCGCCGTGATCCTCTTCCTGTGCCTGTCCCGCTGGGAGGCCTCCGTCAGCGCGCTGTTGAGCAAGCTGCTGCCCGCGGTGCTGCGCAGCGAGGATGACCGCTGGGTGTGGAGCCCGGCCATTGCCGTGCTGGGGGCCACCGCCATCGTGCGTCCGGTGGACATGCTGCTGACCCTGATCCTCATCGGCCTGATCACCTGGGTCGTCGTCAAGCTGGGCGGCTGGGCGATGAACAAGGTCGACCTGCACTGAGGTCGACGGCCGGCGCCCCGGTGATCGTTCGATATTGGAAAAGGCCCGCGGAGTGATCCGCGGGCCTTTGTCGTCATGCCGTCCGGGCGGTGCGCGATCCGGTCGGCGCGACCCGGTCAGCGTGACCCGGTCAGCGTGACCCGGTCAGTAGGGCACCACGCTCACGCTGGAGCCGCTGCCGACCAGCCGTACCCGCTGGCCGACCTGGAAGGCCTGGTCGGCCTTCTGTACCACGACCACGCTCTGGCCGTTGTCTTGGCGGACCTCGATCTCCCAGGCGGGGATGCGGTTGGTGGATTCCTCGATCTTGCTGCCGGCCACGGCGCCGCCCAGCGCGCCCGCCACGGTGGCGAGCTGGCGCCCCGAGCCGCCGCCGACCTGGTTGCCGAGCAGGCCACCGATGACCGCGCCACCGCCGCCGCCGAGCAGGCCCCCGGCTCGGCTATCGGCCTGGATCTGCACCCGGCGCAGGGCGGTGATGGTGCCGAAGGTCACGCTCTGGGCGGCCTTGGCCTGGTTGCCGGTGTAGACGTTGCCCCCATAGGGCGCCGTGTTGGCACAGCCGGCCAGGGTCAGGGTGCCCAGGACCAGGGCGGGAAGAAGACGTTTCATGCAGGAACTCCTTGGCATCACGGGCGCGCCCTCTGAGTGGGGCGCCCTTCCGGTGGTGTCACGAGTCTAGCGAGGTGAGCGGGATTGGCCAACCGGTCGCCATCGCGTCCCGGAACGAAAAGGGGGAGGCTAGGCCTCCCCATGGGTTCCAGTCTCGTTGTCTTCGACGCCGATCAGCCGAACTGGTTCATGGTATTGTCCTTGCCGCCGGCCTTGAGCGCCGCCTCGCCGTGGAAGAACTCCTTGTGGTCGTCACCGATGTTGGAGCCGGCCATGTCCTGATGCTTGACGGTGGCGATACCCTCGCGGATCTCGCGGCGCTGGACGCCGGCCACGTAGGCCAGCATGCCTTCCTCGCCGAAGTAGCCCTTGGCCAGGTTATCGGTGGACAGGGCCGCGGTGTGGTAGGTCGGCAGGGTGATGAGGTGGTGGAAGATGCCGGCCTCGCGGGCGCCATCGCGCTGGAAGTTGCGGGTCCACTCGTCGGCCAGTGCCGCCAGCTCGGTGTCGTCGTACCTGGCGTTCATCAGGTCGGCGCGGTCGTAGGCGCTGAGGTCGCGGCCCTCCTGCTCCCAGGCGTCGAAGACTTGCTGGCGGAAGTTCAGGGTCCAGTTGAAGGACGGCGAGTTGTTGTAGACCAGCTTGGCGTCCGGGCAGACCTCGCGGATGCGGTTGACCATGCCGGCGATCTGGCCGACGTGGGGCTTCTCGGTCTCGATCCACAGCAGGTCGGCGCCGTTCTGCAGGCTGGTGATGCAGTCCAGCACCACCCGATCCTCGCCGGTGCCCGGCTTGAACTGGTAGAGCCCGGAGGCCAGGCGCTTGACCTTGACCAGCTTGCCGTTCTGCTTGATGACCACGTCGCCGTTGTCGATATCGGAGGCCGAGGTGATCTCGTCGCCGTCCAGGTAGCCGTTGTACTGGTCACCCAGGTCGTCGGGTTCCTTGGTCACGGCGATCTTCTGGGTCAGGCCGGCCCCCAGCGAGTCGGTACGGGCGACGATCACGCCGTCCTCCACGCCGAGCTCCAGGAAGGCATAGCGCACGGCGTTGATCTTGGCGATGAAGTCCTCGTGGGGCACGGTGACCTTGCCGGCCTGGTGACCGCACTGCTTCTCGTCGGAGACCTGGTTCTCGAGCTGGATGCAGCAGGCCCCGGCCTCGATCATCTTCTTGGCCAGCAGGTAGGTGGCCTCCGCATTGCCGAAGCCGGCGTCGATGTCGGCGATGATCGGCACCACATGGGTCTCGAAGTCGTCGATCCTGGCGATCAGCTCGTCGGCCTTGGCCGGGTCACCGGCGTTCCTGGCCGCTTCCAGGTCGCGGAACAGGTGGTTCAGCTCCCAGGTGTCGGCCTGGCGCAGGAAGGTGTAGAGCTCCTCGATCAGCGACGGCACGCTGGTCTTCTCGTGCATCGACTGGTCGGGCAGCGGGCCGAACTCGGAGCGCAGGGCGGCGACCATCCAGCCGGAGAGGTAGAGGTAGCGACGCTTGGTGGTGCCGAAATGCTTCTTGATGGAGATCAGCTTCTGCTGACCGATGAAGCCGTGCCAGCAGCCCAGCGACTGGGTGTACTGGGCGCTGTCGGCGTCGTAGGCGGCCATGTCGTCGCGCATGATCCTGGCGGTGTAGCGAGCGATGTCCAGGCCGGTCTGGAAGCGGTTCTGCAGCCGCAGGCGGGCCGCATGCTCGGGGTTGATGTTGTCCCACTTGCCGCGCTGGGCCTCGCGCAGCTGGGTCAGTGCCTGGAGTTCGTCTTTGAATGCTGCCATGGGGCCATCCTCTCGATCGCTGGGGTATCTCGTCTCGACGGCGTCACCGGGAGGCGGCGTCGTCACCGCTGGAATCGCCTGTTGCACCATTCGGCATGGCCTTATGCTGCACCTGCGAAGTCCTGTTAGGTTCGTAGAGTTCCCAGGGCCTGTCTCTAGGGCCTTGGTCGAACCCGGGCGAGTGGGGGAGCGGGGCCGCGACCACAGGCGACCTGCCCTGGCTCGGCGGCTCCCTCACGCGTCTTGGGATCCACTATGGCCCGGCATGGCGGGCGTGAACAATTGATCCTTGGGGGCAGGCAGCGTTGTAGCCCGACTACAGGAAGGTCGGGAAATAGGCTTTTCTTGTAGTCGGGTTCCCCCGGACGGGTGGCGGGAGGCCTCAGTCGCTCAGCCGGCGGACCATGTTGCGATGCGGGATGCCGGCCTCGAGAAAGACCTCGCCCTCGGCCCGAAAGCCCAGCCGCTCGTAGAAGGCGAGGGCATGGGTCTGGGCGGCGAGCTCGACCGCGGCGAAGCCCCGCCGGCGGGCGGCCTCGATGGCCGCCTCCATCAGGGCCACGCCGATGCCCAGGCCGCGGGCCGCTTCCAGCACGGCGACCCGGCCGATATGGCCATCGGGCAGCAGCCGGGCGGTGCCCACGGCGACGCCGTCGTGCCAGGCCAGGAAGTGCACGCAGTCCGGGTCGCGGCCGTCCCATTCCTCGTCCCGGGGGACGGCCTGTTCCTCGATAAAGACGATCCGGCGTATCTGGGTTGCCTCGGCGCCCAGCTCATCCCAGCCGCCCTCTTCAATGGCCAGCTCTGTCTCTTTCAATTCTCTTCTCCTGGCAAGACATTGTCTTCCTTGCTCCTTGCTCCTTGCTCCTTGCTCCTTGCTCCTTGCTCCTTGCTCCTTGCTCCTTGCTCCTTGCTCCTTGCTACTCCTCGAAATCATCTGCCCAGGCCAGGCTGCCGGCGTCGAGCAGGCGGGCGAGCACCCGGGGGGCCTCCTCATGGGCCAGCAGACCGGCGTCGAGAGGCGCGCCGTCGGCCAGGGCCCGGGCCAGGCCGACCGAGCAGGCCAGGCCGTCGCCATCGGCGAACAGCGTCGCCCGGTCGCCGCCCAGCGCGCGCCAGGCGAAGCGCGAGCCGGGGCTGCGCTCCAGCGGCTCGCCTGCCTGTAGGGCGGCGACAAGGGCATCGGGGGCGGTGGGGGTCTCGGCGGGCACCAGCTGGTCGACGTACTTGGGCTGGGTCATCACCCGGCCGAACCACTGGGCCAGCTGGTCCGGATCGTCGAGGGTCTCGAGGATCAGCGCGCGCATGCGCGCCAGCGACGCGTCGTCGAGCTCGGCCGGATCGGCGGGCGGCGCCATGCCGGCGTCGCCGTAGCGCCGGGAAGCCGGTAGCTGTTCGCCGATGTAGTCGGCGAAGGAGGTGATGGCCTCGTCGGCCGAGGGGGCGCGGAAGCCCACCGAGAAGGTCATGCAGTCCGCGGACTGGCTGACGCCATGGTGGGCCCAGGCCGGGGGCAGGTAGAGCATGTCGCCCGGCTCGAGGATCCAGTCCTGGCCGGCCTCGACCTCGAAGCGCTCGAGGATGCGCAGGTCGAGGCCGTCGAGGATCGCGGCGTCATCGGGGACCTGGCCGCCGAGCTGCCAGCGCCGCTGGCCGCTGGCCTGGAGCAGGAAGACGTCGTACTGGTCCACATGGGGGCCGACGCTGCCGCCGGGCGGTGCATAGCTGACCATGATGTCGTCGAGGCGCCAGCTCGGCAGGAAGTCGAAGGCCTCGAGCAGCGCGGCCACCTCGGGCACGTAGTGGTCCACCGCCTGCACCAGCAGGGTCCAGTCGCGCTCCGGCAGTCGGGCGAAGGTGGTATCACTGAAGGGGCCGTGGCTGACCTGCCAGGGGCCCTCGGGGCCGTGCTCCTCGACCAGGCGGGCCTCGATGTTCTCCTCGCAGGCCAGGCCCGCCAGTTCGTCGGGCTCGAGCGGGCTCTCGAAGTCGGGGAAGGCGCCGCGGATCAGCAGCGGCCGGCGCTGCCAGTGGTCGCGCAGGAAGTCGGCGGCGGTGAGGCCGCCGAGCAGGGTGAGGGGTTCGTCTGGTGACATGGACTCGCGCTCGCGAAGGGGTGAAACGGCGACAGGCGCCGTCTGGCGCCTGTCGGGATACTAGCATGTCGCTGCCCGGGGCAGCGGGGGGAGCGGCTGTTCCGGGGACAGGTCTGTGCGAGGGCGCTGTGAACCCTTCCCTGGGCGTTACCTTTGCCATCCATGGCAAAGGACCCTCTCAAGACCTGTCCCCGGCGCCGCTCACCATCGCCGCCAGCTTCCGGCTTCCAGCTTCCGGCTTACAGCCGGCGCGCCTGTTCCTCGGCATTGCCGATATAGGTGGCCGGGGTCAGCGCCTTGAGTTCGTCCCTGACCTCGGCGGGCAGCTCCAGGGTGTCGATAAAGGCGGCGAAGCCGGCCTGGTCGATGCGCTTGCCGCGGGTCAGCTCCTTGAGCTTCTCGTAGGGCTTCTCGATACCGTAGCGGCGCATCACCGTCTGGATCGGCTCGGCCAGCACCTCCCAGCTGTTGTCGAGGTCCTCGGCCAGGCGCGCCGGGTTGGCCTCGAGCTTGCCGATGCCCTTCAGCGAGGCCTGGTAGGCGATCAGGCCGTAGGCCAGGCCGACGCCCAGGTTGCGCAGCACCGTGGAGTCGGTCAGATCGCGCTGCCAGCGGGAGATCGGCAGCTTCTCGGCCAGGTGGCCGAGCACGGCGCTGGCGAGCCCCAGATTGCCTTCGGAGTTCTCGAAGTCGATCGGGTTGACCTTGTGGGGCATGGTGGAGGAGCCGATCTCGCCGGCCACGGTGCGCTGCTTGAAGTAGCCCAGCGAGATGTAGCCCCAGACGTCGCGGTCGAAGTCGATCAGCACGGTGTTGAAGCGGCAGATGGCGTCGAACAGCTCGGCGATGTAGTCGTGGGGCTCGATCTGGGTGGTATAGGGGTTGAAGGTCAGGCCCAGGCCCTCGACGAAGGTTCGGGCATTGGCCTCCCAGTCGACCTCCGGGTAGGTCGCCAGGTGGGCATTGTAGTTGCCCACGGCGCCGTTGATCTTGCCGAGGATCTCCACGGCCTCGATCTGCCTGAGCTGGCGGCGCAGGCGGTAGGCGACGTTGGCCATCTCCTTGCCCAGGGTGGTGGGGCTCGCCGTCTGGCCGTGGGTGCGCGAGAGCATCGGCTGGGCGGCCTGTTCCTCGGCCAGGCGGGCCACTTCGTCGGCCACCTGGTGCATCATCGGCAGCAGGGCGCCGAGGCCCTCCCGCAGCATCAGGCCGTGGGACAGGTTGTTGATGTCCTCGCTGGTGCAGGCGAAGTGCACGAACTCGGTGATGGCGTGCAGCTCCGGCTGGTCGGCGATGCGCTCCTTGATGAAGTACTCCACCGCCTTGACGTCATGGTTAGTGGTGCGCTCGATCTCCTTGATGCGCTCGGCATCGGCCACCGAGAAGTCGCGCACCAGGGCGTCCAGGGCCGCGGTGGCCTCGGCGGAGAGCGGCGGTACCTCGGTGATCTGGGGGTGGCCGGCGAGGCGCTGCAGCCAGCGGGCCTCGACGGTGACCCGGGCACGGATCAGCCCGAACTCGCTGAAGTGCTCGCGCAGGGCCTCGGCCTTGCTGCCGTAGCGGCCGTCGACGGGGGAAAGGGCGGTGAGGGCGGTCAAGGGGAGAGACGTGGGCTGCATGGGCTCGTGTTCCGGATGGGCGTGAAGGGAAAGGTTCAGTTCAGGGTGTCGAGGGTCTTCTTGAGGGTGCCCCGCTGGAAGACCAGCTTCCAGCGGCGTCCCCCTTGCTGGTGCCAGAGCAGGGCGAAGCGGATGCCGGCGAGCAGGCAGGCGCGGACTCGCTCGGGCATCATGCGACTCTGCAGCAGCGAGGGGTCGCCCTGGACGACGATGCGTGTCTTGAAGGTCGAGATCGTCTCCTGGTAGGCCTCGCCGAGGCTGGCGATGACGTTCTCGTGGGTCTCGCCGAAGTGCTCGGCCTGGCCCTGGATGCGTGTGAGGCGTCGGCCCAGCTCGTCCATCATGTCGTCGTTGCCGCGCAGCTTGCTCATCAGCATCAGCAGCGAGAAGCCGTAGCGCATCACCACCGGGTTCGCCTGGCGGCGGCCCAGCACGCTCTCGAGGATCTCGAGTCCGCGGCGCAGGTTGTTGGGGTGGCCGCCGTAGATGGCCTCGAAGCTCGACGGCTGGGTGTCCAGGGTGGCATGGATCAGGGTGTCCCAGGCGCGCTGGTCGACCTGGCCGGTGCGGGCCAGCTCGTCGACCAGGCTGGCGGCCTGGAAGACGCCGGCCAGCGCCAGGGTCTGGCGGGCCGCCGGGGTCTCCGGGGCGCGGTGGATCGGCGTGGTGCCGTTCATCGGCGGGCCTCCGGGGCGTTCCAGGTGTCACGGATCACGCCGCCGCCCAGGCAGACGTCTCCGTCATAGAGCACCAGCGACTGGCCCGGCGTCACCGCCCGCTGGGGGGCGTCGAAGCGGACCTCGACGCCGCCGTCGGCGTTGACCCGCATCTGGCAGGGCACGTCGGCCTGGCGATAGCGGGTCTTGGCGGTGAGGCGCCCCTCGCGGGCCGGTGGCTCGCCGGCCACCCAATCCATGGCCTCGGTGGCCAGGCTGTCGGTGTAGAGCAGCGGGTGATGCTTGCCCTGGACGGCGATCAGCACGTTGCGCTCGAGGTCCTTGCCGGCCACGTACCAGGGCGCGTCCGGGTAGTCGGCCAGGCCGCCGATGCCGAGCCCCTGGCGCTGGCCCAGGGTGTGGTACATCAGCCCCATATGCTCGCCGATCACGTCGCCGTCCGGGGTCTCGATGGTGCCGGGCTGGGCCGGCAGGTACTGCTTCAGGAAGTCGCGGAAGCGTCGCTCGCCGATGAAGCAGATGCCGGTCGAATCCTTCTTGCTGGCCGTCACCAGGTCGTGGCGCTCGGCGAGGGCGCGGACCTCGGGCTTCTCCAGCTCGCCCACCGGGAAGAGGGTGCGGGCGATGGCGGCCTCGGGGACGGCATGCAGGAAGTAGCTCTGGTCCTTGTTGGCATCACGCCCCTTGAGCAGCCGTGGCCGGCCGTTGCGCACCGCCTCGCGCACATAGTGGCCGGTGGCGATCCGCTCGGCGCCGAGCATCTCGGCGTACTCGAGGAACACCTTGAACTTGATCTCGCGATTGCAGAGGATGTCCGGGTTCGGGGTGCGGCCGGCCCGGTACTCGGCGAGGAAGTGCTCGAAGACGCTGTCCCAGTACTCGGCGGCGAAGTTCGCGGTGTGCAGGGGGATGCCGAGTCTGGCGCACACGGCCTCGGCGTCCGCCAGGTCGGCCTTGGCGGTGCAGTACTCGGTGCCGTCGTCCTCGTCCCAGTTTTTCATGAACAGGCCTTCGACCTCGTAGCCCTGCTCGAGCAGCAGCAGGGCGGATACGGAGGAGTCGACACCGCCGGACATGCCGACGATGACCTTGCCTTGGGTGGCTGTCATGGCGTTCTCGGATTGGATGGGTCGCAAATGGGCGGGGATTATACCCGATATCGGCACGATGCTTCGAGTGCTCCTGACCCCCAGCGTAGGGCTAGGGCGGTTAGCTGTGTCGCTCGGGGCGGATCCGGCGACAGGTCTTCGAGGAGGCGCTGTAAACCCTTCCTTGGGCGCTACCGACGCCCTGCGGCGCTCTCGCGTCCCGCTCCGCTTGCAGGTCCGGTGCTGGCCATCCATGGCCAGCCCGTTCGGAGCCGTGCTCCTCACCCATGGCGTAGGACCTCCTCTCCGACCTGTCCCCGGTGCCCCTCGTCATATCCAACTGCGATAGCCCTGGACTCCGGCGTCGCGATTTGCTGGGGGATCAGCGCTCGTGCAGCACGTCCATGGGGAAGGTGCGCCCGGCCAGGGCGTCACGCAGTCGGCGCATCACCAGGGGGCTGCGCAGCCGGTCCTCCCGTTCCAGGGTCTCCAACTCCTCGAGGGTCAGCCAGTGCACGGCGTGGATCGCCGGGTCCAGGGCGTTGCCGAGGTGGGCCAGGGCCATGCCGAAGAAGGCGTGGCTATGAAAGGTCTTGCCGTCCGGGGCCTGGAAGACATAGAGGCCCAGGTAGTCGGTGATGCCCACCTGCCAGGCGGTCTCCTCGCGCAGCTCGCGCAGGGCGGCGTCGCGGATGCGCTCGCCGGGCTCCAGGTGGCCGGCGGGCTGGTTGAACTGGGTGCGGGGACCGCCGCGGTCCTCCTCCACCATCAGGTAGCGGCCGGCGCGCTCCACCACGGTGGCGACGGTGACGAAGGGGTGCCAGCGGTTCATGGGCGTTTCCTCGGCGGGCGGCGGCGCTGGGCCGGTGGCTTGGGGGCATGCAGGGTCTCGCGGCGCCACTCGCCGGGGGCCAGGCCGTCGAGCCGCCAGGGGCCGATGGCGACCCGCACCAGGCGCAGGGTGGGAAAGCCGACGTGGGCGGTCATGCGCCTCACCTGGCGATTGCGGCCCTCTTCGATCGTCAGCTCCAGCCAGGTGGTGAGCGGGTGGCGCCGGGGGTCCAGCGGCGGGTCCCGCTCCGGCAGGCCGCTCGCGTCGAGGCGGCGGACCCTGGCCGGCCGGGTGAGGCCGTCCTTGAGCTCGACGCCGTCCCGCAGCGCCCGCAGGGCCGCCTCGTCGGGCGCGCCCTCCACCTGGACCCGGTAGGTCTTGGGCTGCTTGTGGCGCGGGTGGGCGATGCGATGGATCAGCTCGCCGTCATCGGAGAGCAACAGCAGGCCCTCCGAGTCGTGGTCCAGGCGCCCGGCGGGATAGATGCCCGGCACGTCGATGACGTCGGCCAGGGTCGCCCGACGCTCGCCCGTCGCCGCGGCACGGTCGGTGAACTGGGAGAGCATGCGGTAGGGCTTGTGCAGGAGATAGAGGGCGCTCATTCGACCAATGTCTTGCTACCATGGATTGTCGACAAATACCCGGCCAAGCCTACTCCGAGCCGTGGGGTGAATGCTATACTCCGCGCTCCACTGAACAGACCAGACAGGGGAGTTCTCAATGGGGTTCCAGAAAATTGTCGTTCCCGAAGGCGGCACCAAGATCACCGTCAACACCGACAACACCCTGAACGTGCCGAATGAGCCGGTCATCCCGTTCATCGAGGGTGACGGTATCGGGATCGACGTGACGCCGGCCATGAAGATCGCCATCGATTCCGCCGTGCAGAAGGCCTACAACGGCGAGCGCAAGATCCACTGGATGGAGGTCTACGCCGGCGAGAAGGCCACCCAGGTCTACGACGCCGACACCTGGCTGCCGGAAGAGACCCTCGAAGCGGTCAAGGACTACGTGGTCTCCATCAAGGGCCCGCTGACCACCCCGGTGGGCGGTGGCATCCGCTCCCTGAATGTCGCCCTGCGCCAGAAGCTCGACCTCTACGTGTGCCAGCGTCCGGTGCGCTGGTTCGAGGGCGTGCCGAGCCCGGTGAAGAAGCCCGGTGACGTCGACATGGTGATCTTCCGCGAGAACTCCGAGGACATCTATGCCGGCGTCGAGTGGAAGGCCGGCACCCCGGAAGCCGACAAGGTGATCAAGTTCCTGCGCGAGGAAATGGGCGTCACCAACATCCGCTTCCCCGAGATGTGCGGCATCGGCGTCAAGCCGGTCTCCGAGGAAGGCACCAAGCGCCTGGTGCGCCAGGCCATCCAGTACGCGGTGGACAACGACCGCGCCTCGGTGACCCTGGTGCACAAGGGCAACATCATGAAGTTCACCGAGGGGGCCTTCAAGGACTGGGGCTATGAGATCGCCAAGGACGAGTTCGGCGCCGAGCCGCTCGACGGCGGCCCCTGGATGACCTTCAAGAACCCCAGGACCGGCAAGGACATCGTGGTCAAGGACGTGATCGCCGACGCCATGCTGCAGCAGATCCTGCTGCGTCCGGCCGAGTACGACGTCATCGCCACCCTGAACCTCAACGGTGACTACATCTCCGACGCCCTGGCCGCGGAAGTCGGCGGCATCGGCATCGCGCCGGGCGCCAACCTGTCCGACGCCGTGGCCATGTTCGAGGCGACCCACGGCACCGCGCCCAAGTACGCCGGCCAGGACAAGGTCAACCCGGGCTCGCTGATCCTCTCCGCCGAGATGATGCTGCGCCACATGGGCTGGGTCGAGGCCGCCGACCTGGTGCTCAAGGGCATGGAGAAGGCCATCTCCAAGGGCGAGGTCACCTATGACTTCCATCGCCAGATGGAAAACGCCACCCTGTTCAAGTGCTCCGAGTTCGGCCAGGCCGTCGCCGACAACATGTAACGTCCGGCGCCGCGACCTGGGCCCCCGTCCGCCTGGCGGACGGGGGCCCTTTTGCGTCCTGGCCGCCCCGGCGTGAACCCTGTCGCGCCAGAGGCGTCCAATCACGGTTGAGACGCTCCGCGGTGCTTGGCTTGTCGATATCGATAGTGATGCTTATGTTCAAGAGAAAGGAGGAGGGCATGGTGGACCGTCTCGCTGTGCCCCGAGCCGGGATGACGCGTCCCTCGGGGCCTGAGGAGGAAGGCGACGACGACCTGGCGGTCCAGGCGTCGGAGCCGGAGCTGGCGCAGCCGCCGATGTACAAGGTAGTGCTGCACAACGACGACTTCACACCCATGGAGTTCGTCGTGGAGGTCCTGCAGAGCTTCTTCAACATGGACAACGAGACCGCGGTGCAGGTGATGCTGGCCGTGCATACCCAGGGCAAGGCCACCTGTGGCGTCTTCACCCGCGACATCGCGGAAACCAAGAGTCATCAAGTCAATCAATATGCACGAGAGTGCCAGCATCCGTTGCTGTGCGACATCGAGGCAACGGATTGACCGTCGGCATGGTCGAAGGGAGGACTGGCGTGCGTTGGCGGGGTGACTTGCAACGCCGTCGTTTGTACCCGATGTTGATGATGCCGGGCCGAGTTAGATCCGACGCAAGCCCTAAGCGGCGAGAAGGGGACTGCCATGCTGAGCAAAGAACTTGAACTGACCCTGAACACGGCCTTCACCGTGGCACGCTCCAAGCGCCACGAGTTCATGACCGTGGAGCACCTGCTGCTGGCGCTGCTCGACAATGCCTCGGCGGCCGATGTGCTGCGTGCCTGCGGGGCCAACCTCGACAAGCTGCGGTCCGACCTGCAGGATTTCATCAATTCCACCACGCCGCTGATTCCCGAGGACCAGGGCGACCGCGAGACCCAGCCGACCCTGGGCTTCCAGCGGGTCCTGCAGCGCGCCGTCTTCCACGTGCAGTCCTCCGGCAAGAGCGAGGTCACCGGGGCCAACGTGCTGGTGGCGATCTTCTCCGAGCAGGAGAGCCAGGCCGTCTACTTCCTCAAGCAGCAGAACGTGGCCCGGGTGGACGCCGTCAACTATATCGCCCACGGCATCTCCAAGGTGTCCGGTCACGGCCAGAGCCCCAGTTCCCCGTCTCCCGAGGCGGAGGATGCCGAGGAGGCGGGCGGCGAGCCCGGCGGCAATCCGCTCACCGGCTACGCCACCAACCTCAACGAGCAGGCGCGGATGGGCAAGATCGATCCGCTGATCGGGCGTGACCACGAGCTCGAGCGGGTGGTGCAGATCCTCGCCCGGCGGCGCAAGAACAACCCCCTGCTGGTCGGCGAGGCCGGCGTCGGCAAGACCGCCATCGCCGAGGGGCTGGCCAAGCGCGTCGTCGAGGAGGACGTGCCCGAAGTGATCGGCGACGCCGTCGTCTACTCGCTGGACATGGGCGCGCTGCTGGCCGGCACCAAGTACCGCGGTGACTTCGAGAAGCGTCTCAAGAGCCTGCTGGCCGAACTGCGCAAGCAGCCCAATGCCATCCTGTTCATCGACGAGATCCACACGGTGATCGGTGCCGGGGCGGCCTCCGGCGGGGTGATGGACGCCTCCAACCTGCTCAAGCCGCTGCTGTCCTCCGGCGAGCTGCGCTGCATCGGCTCCACTACCTTCCACGAGTTCCGCGGCATCTTCGAGAAGGACCGGGCGCTCGCCCGTCGCTTCCAGAAGGTCGATGTCATGGCGCCCTCGGTGGAGGACACCATCCGCATCCTCAAGGGGCTGCGCTCGCGCTTCGAGGAGCACCATCGCCTCAAGTACACCGATGCGGCTCTCGAGAGCGCCTCGCGGCTGGCGGATCGCTATATCAATGACCGCCACCTGCCCGACAAGGCCATCGACGTGATCGACGAGGCCGGGGCCCATCAGCGGCTGCTGCCGCCGGAGGTGCGGGTCGACACCATCGACGTCGACCAGGTCGAGGCGGTGGTCGCCTCCATCGCGCGGATCCCGCCGAAGAGCGTGTCCAGCTCCGATCGCAAGCTGCTGGCCAACATCGACCGCGACCTCAAGATGCTGGTGTTCGGCCAGGACGAGGCCATCGACAGCCTGGCGGCGGCCATCAAGCTGTCCCGGGCGGGCCTCAAGTCGCCGGACAAGCCGGTGGGCAGCTTCCTGTTCGCCGGTCCCACCGGGGTCGGCAAGACCGAGGTTGCCCGCCAGCTGGCGCATATCATGGGCATCGACCTGGTGCGCTTCGACATGTCCGAGTACATGGAACGCCACACCGTGTCGCGGCTGATCGGTGCGCCCCCGGGCTACGTCGGCTACGACCAAGGCGGCCTGCTCACCGAGGCGATCACCAAGCAGCCCCACTGCGTGCTGCTGCTCGACGAGGTCGAGAAGGCCCATCCGGAGGTCTTCAACCTGCTGCTGCAGGTGATGGACCACGGTCGCCTGACCGACAACAACGGCCGGGAGGCGGACTTCCGTCACGTGATCCTGATCATGACCTCCAATGCCGGGGTCGAGCAGGCCACGCGGCGTTCCATCGGCTTCCAGACCCAGGATCACTCCACCGATGCCATGGAGGTCATCCGCAAGACCTTCTCGCCGGAGTTCCGCAACCGCCTGGACGGCATCATCCAGTTCCATGCCCTGCCCACCGAGGTGGTGCGCAACGTGGTCGACAAGTTCCTGATCGAGCTCCAGGCGCAGCTGGACGAGAAGCGCGTGCAGCTCGACGTGGACGAGGCCGCCCGGGACTGGCTGGCCGAGAAGGGCTACGATCCGGACATGGGGGCAAGGCCCATGGCGCGGCTGATCCAGGAGAAGCTCAAGAAGCCGCTGGCCGAGCTGATCCTCTTCGGCGAGCTGGCCGAGCATGGCGGGGTGGTGCACGTCAGCGTCGAGGACGGCGAGTTGCACCTGGCCTCGGAGTCGGAGCTGGCCGACGCGCCCTGATCACGGCGCGTCAACCGCTCCCATGAACACAGCGCCCTGTCTGCGGACGGGGCGTTGTTCGTCTGGGGAGGCGCGATCGGTAGGTGGGCCGGCGGGCCCGGCAGGGCTCAGCGGGAGCGGTAGACGATGCGGCCCTTGGACAGGTCATAGGGAGTCAGCTCGACCTTGACCTTGTCGCCGGTGAGGATACGGATGTAGTTCTTGCGCATCTTGCCCGAGATATGGGCGGTCACCACGTGGCCGTTCTCGAGTTCGACCCGGAACATGGTGTTGGGCAGCGTGTCGACGACGACGCCTTCCATTTCGATATGGTCTTCGCGTGCCATATAGGCGATTCCTCGCTGGTGATAACGAAAGAAGAACGGCACGTGCTGCGGTGCGTCCGCCCGTGCCGATCAGGATAGCGCGATATTGTGCCGCATGCCGGTCGTCAAGGCAAAAAGGAGTGCCGGTCGGGGAGCGTGGGTAGGCCATCGCTCCTTTCGAACCCGCGGTGGTGGGACAGGCGCTCAGCTGGGGATCAGGCGACGCCAATGGCGTCCCTCGAGCATTTCCAGGGGCTGGAAGGCCTGCTTGTAGGCCATCTTGCGGCACTCGCGGATCCAGTAGCCCAGGTAGACATGGGGCAGGCCCAGTTGGCGGGCGCGCTCGACCAGGCTGAGCACGGCGTAGGTGCCCAGCGAGCGGCGCTCGAAGGCCTCGTCAGGGTCGAAGAAGGTGTAGATGGCCGAGAGGCCGTGCTCCAGCTGGTCGAAGGCCGAGACGGCCAGCAGGCGGCCCTCGAGGCGCAGCTCCAGCAGGCGCGCATAGTCCTGGTCCAGGGTCAGGAAGGTGCGGTACTGCTCATGGCTCGGCGGGTACATGTCGCCGTCGCTGTGACGGGTACGGATGTACCGCGCATAGAGGGCATAGTGTTCGGCATCGAAGAGCGCGGGACGCACCCGCAGCTCGAGGTCCGCATTGCGACGGACCAGCTTGCGCTGGGTGCGGTTGGGGGCGAAGTCGGCCACCGGG
Organism: Halomonas stenophila; assembly: GCF_014192275.1. Classification (GTDB taxonomy): domain Bacteria; phylum Pseudomonadota; class Gammaproteobacteria; order Pseudomonadales; family Halomonadaceae; genus Halomonas; species Halomonas stenophila. Next base: position 204,885 of record NZ_JACHXR010000001.1, read on the forward strand.
ATGCGCACGGAAATGCAGGCACTGCAGCCCTCGCAATGGGGACGGTAGAGATGCCGGCCGCTGCGGCGAAAGCCCAGCAGGGCGAGGGCGTCGTAGACGCCCCCGCCCGGCGACTCCTGGGGGTCGAGAAACAGCGTCGTCGCCTCGCGTCCCGCCAGGTAGCTGCAGGCGTGCGGCACGGTCAGGAAGAACCGCAGGTCGCGTATCGGCTGCCGGGGAGTGTTGCTGCTCAAGGCTGCCGTCTCCTATGCATGCGGGGCCCGTTCAACGTGCGGCGTCGAGTCTCGCGAACGACCATGCCGGCGCCAGGAGGGTGCAGGCCTCCTCGACCCGGGCGGTCTCCGGCATCTCGCTCAGCCACTGTTCAAGATAGCCGATGAACTCTTCCCGGGCGATGTCCCGGGCCCCCAGGCTGGCCAGGTGGGCGGTGTGCATCTGGCAGTCGATCAGCCGGCCGCCCTCGGCGGCCATGCTGCGTGCCAGGGCCACCAGGGCGACCTTGGAAGCGTCCGACACCCGGGAGAACATCGACTCGCCGAAGAATACCGGACCCAGCGCGATGCCGTAGAGGCCGCCGACAAGGCGCTCACCCTGCCATACCTCCACCGAGTGGGCCGCACCGAGGTGGTGCAGCCGGGCATAGGCGACCTGCATCTCGGCGGTGATCCAGGTCTCGGGCTGGCCGTGACGGGGCGCCGCGCAGGCTGCGACCACGGCCTCGAAGGCGCTGTCGGCGGTCACCCGGAAGCCGCCGTTGCGCAGGCGCTTGGCGAGGCTGCGGCGCACCCGCACCTCCTCGGGGAAGAGCACCATGCGCGGGTCCGGGCTCCACCACAGGATCGGCTGCCCCTCGCTGTACCAGGGAAAGATGCCGTGGCGGTAGGCGGCGAGCAGCCAGGCCGGGCTCAGGTCGCCGCCGGCGGCCAGCAACCCGCCCGGGTCGGCGAGGGCGGTGGACACCGGGGGGAAGCGGACGGGGCGCTCGGGGAGCCAGGGCAGCATGGTGTCGTGTCTTCCGGATAACGTGAGTCCCCAGTGTGACGGGCCTGGTGGTGGGGCTCAAGTCACCACCTGCCCCTGTAATGGTCGGCCTTGGCTCGGTATGATTGGTGGCCGTGGAATCCGGAAGACGCCGTGTGGCGCAAGGGAGATGGCCGCTTGACTGCCAAGAACAAGTCCACGCCGCACAGCCGTGCGGCGAACGCCAAGGAAACGGCAAGACGCTTCGGCCTTCGGCTGCAGGGCTCGGCGCGGGAAGGCGTCGTGATCCTGTTGCTGGCGGCCTGCGTCTTCCTGTTGCTGGCGCTGTACAGCTTTCGTCCCGAGGATCCGGGCTGGTCGCGCAGCGGCCCGGAGACCGAGGTGGCCAACTGGATGGGCGCCTTCGGGGCCTGGCTGGCCGATGTGCTCTATTCACTGTTCGGCGTCAGTGCCCTGTGGTGGCCCGGCATGCTGGGCTTCGCCGCCTGGTGGCTGATCCGCTCGCGGCAAGTGCACCTGGAGTGGGATGCCACCGCCCTGGCGGTGCGCTGCGGGGGGCTCGTCCTGCTGCTGCTGGGCACCACCACCCTGGGCGCGCTGCATTTCTATCATCCCGAGAGCACCCTGCCCTATGCCGCCGGGGGCATCCTCGGGGAGGGACTGGTCGGCGCCCTGCTGCCCCTGGTGGGCAGCGGCGGCACCTCGCTGCTGGCGCTGGCCGCCATCCTGTGTGGCGTGCCGCTGTTCACCGGGCTGTCCTGGCTGACGGTGATGGACGAGCTGGGCCGCCTGGCCCTGCTGGCCTGGCGCTGGGTCGCCGAGCGCTTCGCCTTCCGGCGTGAGACCGAGGCGACCGAAGCGGATGCGATGGATGAGCCGGCCCCGCGCCGTGAGGCGGCGCCAGGGCCGGTCGACGAGCCCGATCCAGCGCCGCGTCCCGCCTGGTGGCGGCGACTGCTGCCGGGACGTGCCGAGTCGGCCATGCCGGCGCTGCAGGCCGCCGGCGGCCGTCGCGATCCAGGCTTCGGCGATGACGGCAAGACCGAGATCCCCTGGGACGTGCCCGAGCGCACGCCGTCCGCCAAGCGCCCCGAGGCGGCCTATACCGCCCGCGAGCCGAAGGTGTCGCTGGAGCCCTCCGTGCCCCTGGGGGCGGCGTCCGGTGCCGCCCCCTCGCGCGAGGCCCCCCCGGCCGCGCATCGCGACGAGCCCGAGCCGCTCCGGGCGACCCGCGACGAGCCGGAGTTCGCCGAGCCCCCATCGTCGCCGGCGACCGCGCCCTCGGCCTTCGTGACGCCGAAGGCGCCGCCCTCGGCCGACCCTGCTCCTCCGCGCGAGCCGTCGCTGTCCGCCCGGAACGAGCGACCGAGCCCCGCGCCGGCCGGGTCGAGCGAGCCGCGGGCCGAGGCGCGCCCGGCAACCCCTGAGGCCGCCCCTCGGCCCGCCGAGGGCGACTCGGGGTCAACCGGCGATGACGCCGGCGAGCCCCGCGGCCCGGCCACGCCGCGTCGGGTGCCCGAGGTCGTGCCCGAGCCGGTCCTGCCGGATGACGACGACGCGCCCCTGGCACCCTGGCAGGCCGAGACCCGTCCGGTCGCCGAGGAGCCGGCGGCCCCGCGGCCAAGCCCGCCGTCCCCGGCCGAGGGGACGGCGACCGATGACCACGACGGCCCCCGGCAGGCCACCGCCGAGCAGGCCCGGGAGGCGACGGACGACGCTGCCCCCACCCTGTGGACCGTGGAGCACCTGCAGAGCCAGCGGCCGGAGATGGAAGCCTTCGCCGACCCCGAGGGCGAGCTGCCCAGCCTGCGACTGCTCACCCCGCCCCAGGCCCATCAGCCCAATTACTCGGACGCCCAGCTCGCCGAGATGGCCGAGTTGCTGGAGGTGCGGCTGCGCGAGTACGGGGTCAAGGCCGAGGTGGTGGACACCTGGCCGGGGCCGGTGATCACCCGCTTCGAGATCAAACCGGCGGCCGGGGTGAAGGTCTCCAAGATCAGCAACCTGGCCAAGGACCTGGCGCGCTCGCTGATGGTCAAGAGCGTGCGGGTGGTGGAGGTGATTCCCGGGCGTCCCACGGTGGGCATCGAGATCCCCAACCCCCATCGGGCGATGATCCGCCTGCGCGAGGTGATCGACTCCGATCGCTATCAGCACGAGGCCTCGGCGCTGACCCTGGCGCTGGGCCAGGACATCGGCGGCGGCCCGGTAGTGGCCAACCTCGGCAAGATGCCTCACCTGCTGGTGGCCGGGACCACCGGCTCGGGCAAGTCGGTGGGGGTCAACGCCATGCTGATCTCCATGCTGCTCAAGGCCAAGCCCGACGAAGTGCGCATGATCATGGTGGACCCCAAGATGCTGGAACTGTCGGTCTACGACGGCATTCCGCACCTGCTGGCGCCGGTGGTCACCGACATGAAGGAGGCGGCCAACGCCCTGCGCTGGTGCGTGGCCGAGATGGAGCGGCGCTACAAGCTGATGGCGGCCATGGGCGTGCGCAACATCGCCGGCTTCAATGCCAAGCTCGACGAGGCCGACCGAGCCGGGGCCCAGGTCGCCGACCCGCTGTGGGAACCGCAACCCTGGGAGATGCACCAGGCGCCGCCGGTGCTGGAGAAGCTGCCCTATATCGTGGTGGTGATCGACGAGTTCGCCGACATGTTCATGATCGTCGGCAAGAAGGTCGAGGAGTTGATCGCGCGGCTGGCCCAGAAGGCCCGCGCCGCCGGCATCCACCTGATCCTGGCCACCCAGCGGCCCTCGGTGGACGTGGTGACCGGCCTGATCAAGGCCAACATCCCCACCCGCATGGCCTTCCAGGTTTCTTCGAGGGTCGACTCGCGCACCATCCTCGATCAGGGCGGCGCCGAGAACCTGCTGGGCCACGGCGACATGCTCTACCTGCCGGCGGGATCCGGCATGCCGACCCGGGTGCACGGCGCCTTCGTCGATGACGACGAGGTGCACCGGGTGGTCGAGGACTGGAAGCGTCGCGGCGAGCCGGAGTACATCGAGGAGATCCTCTCCGGCGGCGTTTCCGCCGACGCCCTAGCCGGCCTCGAGGCCGAGGGCGGCGGCGGCGACGACGATGCCGAGCAGGACGCCCTCTACGACGAGGCGGTGGCCTTCGTCACCGAGAGTCGCCGGGCCTCCATCTCGGCGGTCCAGCGCCGCTTCAAGATCGGCTACAACCGGGCCGCCCGCCTGGTCGAGGCGATGGAGATGGCCGGCGTGGTCTCGACCATGGGCACCAACGGGGCCCGCGAGGTCCTGGCGCCGCCACCGGCCGGTGACTGAGGCCGCCCCGATCATGCAACCACCATGCAACGCGCGGCCGGGATGCAACCCGCCGCGGCACCCCGGGTCCGAGACACAGGACGCGACCATGGACCCGCTCAGGGAGACAGTGAGATGACAGTGAAGACGACCCTTGCCGCCCTGGCCCTGGCGGCGCTGGCCCCGGCCTCGGCGCTGGCCAGCGAAGGCGCCGACCGGCTGGCCCGGATGCTGGAGCCGGTGCAGACCTACGTCGCCGACTTCGACCAGCAGATCCTCGACAGCAGCGGCCAGCGCCTCCAGGAGGCCAGCGGGCAGATGTGGCTGTCCCGCCCGGGGCGCTTCCGCTGGGAGGTGGAGGCGCCCTACGAGCAGATCGTGGTGTCCGACGGCGAGCAGGTGACCCTCTATGACCCGGACCTGCAGCAGGCCACGGTCCAGGCGCTGGACGAGCGGGTCACCCATACCCCGGCGCTGCTGCTCTCCGGCAGTGCCGACGAGCTCACCGGGAGCTACGAGGTGTCGCGCAGCCAGCAGGGCGCGGCGGAGACCTTCACCCTGCTGCCGAAGAGTTCCGACACCCTGTTCGAGGAGCTCAAGCTGACCTTCTACGGCGAGCGGCTGGGCTTCCTGCAGATGACCGACAGCACCGGCCAGCGCACCGCCATCGAGTTCGATGACGTGCAGCAGAACGTCGAGGTGCCCGATGCACGCTTCCGCGTGGACCTGCCCGAGGGCACCGACGTGATCCGCGAATCCCGATAAGCGGGGACACCCGGCGACCCTGATCGCCCCCGGGAAAGACAGCTTCCCCGGGGGCGATGTCGTTCAGGTCGCGTCGAGCGAGTGAGGCGACCGTCGCCACAGCCAGCCGTACACGAGCAGGCAGGCGCCGAGCAGTGCCAGGCCGAAGACGGCCAGGGCGTCGGCCTGGCCGAGGTGCTCCATCAGTGCGCCGATGACGACGACCGGCACGCTGAAGCCGAGGTAGGCCATCAGGAAGAAGCCGGCGCTGGTGCGGGCGTTTCTGGGCGACCCGCGATGACTCAGGGCGTTTCCCGATCGGCGGCCGCATCGAGCTCGGCACGCCACTCCTGCATCTGCTTGAAACGCTTTTCCTGACCGTAGTCGCTGGGGGCGTAGAAGCGCTCGACCGGCACGTCCTCCGGCCAGCAGTCGTGGGCGCTGCCGGCGGGGTAACCGTTGGGCTCGTTGTGCGCGTAGCGGTAGCCCTCGCCATGGCCGAGCGACTCCATCAGCCTGGTCGGAGCGTTGCGCAGGTAGGTGGGCACCTCGAGGCGCGGCTGGGCGGCGGCGAAGGCCTTGGCCCGCTTCCAGGCCTGGTCGATGGCGTTGCTCTTGGGGGCCACGGCCAGATGGATGGCGGCGTGGGCGATGGCGCGCTGGCCCTCGTAGTCGCCGAGGCGCAGGTAGGCGTCCCAGGCCGATATGGCCAGCGGCAGTGCGCGGGGGTCGGCGTTGCCCACGTCCTCGGAGGCGATGGCGGTCAGCCGGCGGATCACGTCCAGCGGGTCGCCGCCGCCCTGGAGGAAGCGGGCGATGTAGAGCAGGGCGGCATCGGGACGCGAGGAGCGCACCGACTTGTGGACGGCCGAGAGCAGATCGTAGTAGTGGTCGCCCTGCTTGTCGAAGGCGCTGGCCTGATGGCCGATGACGTCCTCCAGCGCCTCGCGGGGCAAGCGCTCGCCGTCGCCTTCCGGGGTGGTGAAGTCGCAGGCGGTCTCCAGCAGCCCCAGGGCACGGCGGGCATCCCCGGCGGCGGCCCGTGCCAGCAGGGCCAGCACCTCGTCGTCCACGGCGATGCGCCGGGCGCCCAGGCCATGGGACGCGTCGGCGAGGGCCTGGTGCAGTACCCGGATCAGCTCTTCCTCCGACAGCGCCTTGAGCACGTGGACCCGGGCCCGGGACAGCAGCGCCGAGTTGACCTCGAAGGAAGGGTTCTCGGTGGTGGCGCCGATCAGCGTCAGCAGGCCGGATTCCACATGGGGCAGCAGGGCGTCCTGCTGGCTCTTGTTGAGCCGGTGGATCTCGTCGAGGAACAGCAGGGTGCCGCGTCCCTGCCCCTGGGCGGCCCGGGCGCGGTCCACCGCGGCGCGGATGTCCTTGACGCCGGCCATCACTGCCGACAGCCGCTCGAGGTGGGCGCCGGACTCCTCGGCGAGGATCTCCGCCAGGGTGGTCTTGCCGCTCCCCGGCGGCCCCCACAGGATCATCGAGCGCACCAGCCCGCTTTCGACCATGCGGCGCAGTGGCTTGCCGGGCCCCACCAGGGCCTGCTGGCCGACATAGTCGGCGAGCCGGCGCGGTCGCATGCGCCAGGCCAGGGGCGCGGTCTCCTCGGACGTGGCCTGCTGGAACAGGTCCATTTCTGACTCCTCCGCTGACGGCTGCTAGAGTGGATACGTCCAGTCTGGACTTTCGACCATGGATGGCGGGCAAACATCCCGATGGCAGGCTAGCTTGATAGCGCCATCGCGCATCACCGGGAACCCCACGGGACAAGGCGAGTCGAATCGAAGGTGCCTTGCGTCCATGTGCCTGATTACAGAGGAGGCCTCCGCAATGCCCATGCTGAATCAACTGCGCCAGGATCATGCCAATATGGCCCGCATATTGCACGTTCTGCAGCTCAAGCAGAAGACCCTGGCGGCCGGTGAACGGCCGAATTTCCAGCTGGTACGCGAAGTCGTGGACTATATCCTCGATTATCAGGAGGGGTTCACCCAGCCCCTGGAGAAGGTCTGCACCGAGCGGCTGAAGCAGGTGGTGCCCGAGTCCGAGGAGGTGACCGCGCGGCTGGCCAGGGACTACCGGGCGCTCAAGGCCCAGCTCAAGCGCCTGTCCGATGACCTCGACATGATCCTGATGGATGCGGTGATTCCCATGGACCGCTTCGCCGACGACCTCAGGGCCTATGTGGAGGCGCACCGCGCCTACCTGCGCGACGAGCGGGAGCTGCTCTTCCCGATGATCCGTGAACATTTCCAGGACGGCGATCTCGAGACCCTCGCCGAGTCCCTGCCCGAGGGCGCCGCCGAGAAGCTGGAGCGCCTGCAGGAAGCCTACCCGGAGCTCTATGCCGAACTGCGGGACGCGCCCGAACCCGCGACCTGAGGGCTGCCACCCCTCCCGACGGGGCACGTCATTGGCCCGGGCGGTGCGGCGGGACCGTCCGGGCGTCGTATGACGCCATGCACCTTCGAGTCCTCGCACGGCTGAGGTAGAATGCCCCGCATCCTGAGACGGGGCCTGACGCCATGCCGGACACCACCCTTGCCATTGCCTTGCCGACCGCGCCCTGCCGGGGGCCGCGGTGGTGGGCGCTCGGCCCGTCGGAGGTGGCCTGATGGCGGGGCCGATCCTGGTCTTCGATTCCGGGGTGGGCGGGCTCTCGGTGGTCGCGGCACTGCGCCGACGGCTGCCCGACGTGGCCCTCGCCTATGCCTGTGACAACGCCATGTTGCCCTATGGCGTCCGCGAGGACGACTGGCTGGTGGCTCGCATCCTGAGGGTCTGCCGGGCAGCGGTGGCCGCCAGTGGTTGCAGTGGCCTGGTGGTGGCTTGCAATACCGCCAGCACCCTGGCCCTCGAGGCGCTGCGCGCCAGCCTGTCGGTACCGGTGGTGGGGACCGTGCCGGCGATCAAGCCGGCCGCGGGGCTGAGCGAGAGTCGCCATATCGGCCTGCTGGCGACCAGTGCCACCGTGGCCCGCCCCTATACCCTGCGCCTGATCCAGGAGTTCGCCCGGGATTGTCGCGTCACGCGCCTCGCCGCCGACCCCCTGGTGGGCGAGGCCGAGCGCCTGGTGCTCGGCGAGACGCCCGACGTCGCCCGGCTCCGTCGCGTGCTGGCGCCGCTCGAGGCACTGCCCGACCTCGATACCCTGGTGCTGGGGTGCACCCACTTCCCGCTGCTGCGGGACCGGCTCGCCGAGGCCGCCCCCCGGCCGCTGCGCTGGGTGGATTCCGGCGATGCCATCGCCCGGCGTACCGGGCAGGTCGTCGTCTCGCCGCAGCGCCGTCCGGCGCTCGAGCTGGGCTGGGTGACCGCCCCGTCGCCGGCCCTCGCGCGCGGGCTCGCCGGCTTCGGCTTCGTCGACACTCGCCGGCTCGCCCTGGCCTGAGCGCCCCGGGCCCCGTTCCCTAGCCTTTCGTATCCTTTCGATCACCATCCAGGAGCCGCCGTGGCCATTCCCGTTGTCGATCCCGACCGCTATGACGACCAGCTCGCGGCCAAGCGCGAGCGCTTGACCGCGGAGTTCGCGCACTTCTCGCCTCCGCCGCTGGAGGTCTATCCCTCGCCGGCCAGCCACTACCGGCAGCGCTGCGAGTTCCGCCTGTGGCACGAGGGCGACGACCTCTTCTATGCGATGTTCGAGGTCGACCCCGCGGACCCCAAGCAGAAGACGGTGGTCCGGCTGGACGACTTTCCGGTGGCCAGCCGGCGCATCAACGCCTTGATGCCTCGGCTCCGCGAGGCCCTGCGTGACACGCCCGTGCTGCGCCACCGGCTCTTCCAGGTCGAGTTCCTCACCACCCTGTCCGGCGAGGCGCTGGTCACCCTGATCTACCATCGCTCGCTCGACGAGGCCTGGGAGGCCGAGGCGCGTGCCCTGGAACGGGCGCTGGACATCATGATCATCGGTCGGGCTCGCAGGCAGCGTCGGGTGCTGACCCGGGACCACGTCTGGGAGCGTCTGGCCGTCGACGGTCGCGAGTTCGCCTACCAGCAGGTGGAGAACAGCTTCACCCAGCCCAACGCCGAGATCTGCCGGGCCATGCTGTCCTGGGCGCGGAACGTCACCGCCGGCAGCGGTGACCGCGACCTGGTGGAGCTGTATTGCGGCAATGGCAACTTCACCGTCGCACTGGCCGAGAACTTCCGCCGCGTCCTGGCCACCGAGATCTCGCGGACCTCGGTGGCCAGCGCCAGGGAGAACCTGGCGGCCAACGGCATCACCAATGCCGAGGTGGGGCGCATGTCTGCCGAGGAGTTCGCCCAGGCCCTTCGCGGCGAGAGGGGCGGGCGGCGAGTCGCGGAGATGGGCCTCGACGACTACGATTTCTCCACGGTGCTGGTGGATCCGCCCCGGGCCGGGCTGGACGACGCCAGCTGCCGCCAACTCAGCGAGTACGAGCGGATCGTCTATATTTCGTGCAACCCGAAGACATTGGCAGATAACCTGGAGACCCTGACCCGAACCCATGAGGTGCAACGGTTCGCCCTGTTCGACCAGTTTCCCTGGACCCACCACTGCGAATGCGGGGTGCTGCTGACGAAACGGGACCGATCGCGGTCGTGACGGGTCGCGCCGACCTTGTCAAGGCGCGATGCGCAACCGACATGCACCATGAGCAAAAGGGCATGTCATTAGGGATGGTGCGGGGATTGACGTAAGCTCTTGACCCATGGGGCGGAAGGGTCGTTTCCCTACGTCAAGTGATCCCGGCCGCGTTTCGCGGCCGCTGGCAGTCGAGGTGATGGATGCTACAAGTCGCACACGAGGAGAGCCGTCAGGATCTGCTCAAGCAGCTCACGGAACGGCTGCAAAGCCGTCTGGACAAGGACAAGGCCGCGGCGGTCTACGCCTTCGCTCGGCTCTTCTACGCCAATGTGCCGCTGGAGGATCTCGCCGACCGACGGCTGGACGATCTCTATGGGGCGACCCTGTCGGTGTGGCACTTCATCCAGCAGTTCGAGCCCGATGCGCCCAAGGTGCGGGTCTTCAACCCGGACTTCGAGGAGCATGGCTGGCAGTCGACCCACACCTTCGTCGCCGTGCTCCACGAGGACATGCCGTTTTTGGTCGACTCGGTGCGGGTGGAACTCAACCGTCGTGGCATGACCGTGCATGCCATCCACAATGCCGTGCTGGCCGTGGAGCGCGACCAGGCGCATTGCCTCAAGGCCGTGGCGGGGACGAAGGACGCCGGGGCGCCCGCGGCACGGGAGTCGCTGATTGCCATCGAGGTGGATCGCCACTCCGACCCCGCCGAGCTGGAGGATATCGAGGCCAGCCTGCACGAAGTGCTGCGCGACGTGCGCACCGCGGTCCGCGACTTCGAGCCCATGTGCGAGCAGGCGCGGGCGGCCATCGCCGAGCTCGAGGCAAGCCGGCCCGAGCAGGTCGACCCCGAGGACCATGCCGAGGCCATCGCCTTCCTGAACTGGCTGCTCGAGGACAACTTCACCTTCCTCGGCTATGACGAGTACGAGGTCCAGGAGGACGGCACTCGCCAGCGCCTCGACAAGGTGGCCGGCAGTGAGCTCGGCGTGTTCCGCCTCGACCAGCCCCGTTATCGCGAGCGGATCCGCACCGACATGGGGGTCGATGGCGACCAGTTCGTGCTGGTGCCCCAGCTCTTGTCCTTCGCCAAGAGTGCCCACCACGCCCGGATCCACCGACCGACCTATCCCGACTACATCTCCGTCGACCGCTACGACGAGCACGGTAGCGTGATCGGTGAGCGGCGCTTCCTGGGCCTGTTCACCTCCACCGTCTACAACGACTCGCCGCGTCACGTGCCGATCCTGAGGCGCAAGCTCCAGTCGGTGATGGAGATCTCCGGCTTCAACCCGAAGGGGCACAACGGCAAGCAGTTGTTGCAGATCCTCGAGGTCTATCCCCGCGACGATCTCTTCCAGATCGACATCGACGAGCTGACCCAGACGGCGCTGGGCATCCTCGATATCCGCGAGCGTCGCCGGGTGCGGCTGTTCATCCGCGAGGACCGCTTCGGCAAGTTCTATTCCTGCCTGGTGTTCGTGCCCAGGGACGTGTTCTCCACCGAGCTGCGTTTGCGTCTCCAGGCGCTGCTGTGCGAGGAGCTCGACGCCACCTTCGGCGACTTCAATACCTACCTGTCGGAGTCGGTGCTGGCGCGGATCCAGTTCATCCTGCGCTTCAATGACCAGCGCCCGGTGGACTACGACATCAAGCGCCTGGAAGACAAGCTGGTCAAGTTGGCCCGCAACTGGCGCGACGACCTGCTCAACGCCTCCATCGAGGGGTTCGGCGAGGAGCAGGCCAACCTGCTGATGAGCCGCTTCCGCGATGCCTTCCCGGCCAGCTACCGCGATGACTTCAGCGCCCGCACTGCGGTCTATGACCTGCAGCATATCGGCGAGCTCGACGACGGCTTGCCCCTGGCGCTGTCGCTGTACCGGCTGATCGAGGAGGAGGGCAGCGGGGTCAACCTCAAGCTCTTCCATGCCGACGCGCCGATTCCGCTCTCCGACGTGCTGCCGATGATGGAGAACCTCGGGCTGCGGGTGCTCGGCGAGCGGCCCTACGGGGTCCAGGCCACCGATGGCTCCTACTGGATCCATGACTTCACCCTGGAGCACCATACCAGCGTCGAGGTGAACCTCCAGGAGATGCGCGAGCCGTTCATCGACGCCTTCCAGCGCATCTGGACCAGAGAGGCCGACAACGATGCCTTCAACCGACTGATCATCGGCGCCAACCTGGACTGGCGGGAAGTGGCGATGCTGCGGACCTATGCCCGCTACCTCAAGCAGATCCGCTTCGGCATGTCTCAGGACTACATCGCCACCACCCTGGTCAATCATCCCGAGATCACCCGGGAGCTGGTGACCCTGTTCGAGCTGCGCTTCGATCCCGCCGACCGCCCCGAGCCCAGCGAGATCACCGAGTGCGAGGCGCGCATCCTGGCGCTGCTGGACGAGGTCCCGAGCCTCAACGACGATCAACTGCTGCGCCGCTACATGGAGCTGATCCAGGCGACGCTGCGCACCAACTACTACCAGAAGGCCGACGACGGGCGCTTCAAGGACTACATCGCCATCAAGATGGAGCCCTCGCGGGTCTCCGGCATGCCCAAGCCGCGTCCCGCCTACGAGATTTTCGTCTGCTCGCCGCGGGTGGAGGGCGTGCACCTGCGGGGTGGCAAGGTGGCCCGCGGGGGGCTGCGCTGGTCGGACCGTCAAGAGGACTTCCGTACCGAGGTGCTCGGCCTGGTCAAGGCCCAGCAGGTCAAGAACGCGGTGATCGTGCCGGTGGGTGCCAAGGGCGGCTTCGTCTGCAAGCGCCTGCCGGAGGGGGGCGGTCGCGATGCCCTGCAGCTGGAGGGCATCGCCTGCTACAAGACCTTCATCCGCGCCCTGCTCGATGTCACCGACAACCTCGAGGGGGGCGAGGTGGTGCCGCCCCGCGACGTGGTCCGCCACGACGACAACGACATCTACCTGGTCGTGGCCGCGGACAAGGGCACCGCGACCTTCTCCGACATCGCCAACGAGATCTCCGCCGAGTACGGCCACTGGCTCGGCGACGCCTTCGCCTCCGGCGGGGCCAACGGCTATGACCACAAGAAGATGGGCATCACTGCCAAGGGCGCCTGGGAGTCGGTCAAGCGCCACTTCCGCGGCCTCGGCGTCAACACCCAGCAGGACGAGTTCAGCGTGCTGGGCATCGGCGACATGGCCGGCGACGTCTTCGGCAACGGCATGCTGCTCTCCGACCGGATCCGCCTGGTGGGGGCCTTCAACCACCTGCACATCTTCGTCGACCCCATCCCGGACGCCGCCGCCAGCTTCGCCGAGCGCCAGCGCCTGTTCGCGATGCCGCGTTCCAGTTGGGAGGACTACGACACCTCGCTGATCTCCGAGGGCGGCGGCGTCTTCCCGCGCAGCGCCAAGTCGATCCGCATCACGCCGCAGATGAAGCAGGTCTTCGGCATCCGCGAGGACAGGCTCTCGCCCAACGAGCTGATTCGCGCCATGCTGGTTTCCCGGGTCGACCTGATCTGGAACGGCGGGATCGGCACCTACGTCAAGAGCAGCGAGGAGACCGATACCCAGGTCGGCGACAAGGCCAATGATGCCCTGCGCATCGACGGGCGGAACCTCAACTGCCGCGTGGTCGGCGAGGGCGGCAACCTCGGCCTGACCCAGCGTGGCCGGATGGAGGCCGCCGCCAAGGGCGTGCGCGTCAACACCGACTTCATCGACAATGCCGGTGGCGTCAACTGCTCCGACCACGAGGTCAACATCAAGATCCTCATCGACGAGGTGGTCGCCCGGGGGGACATGACCGACAAGCAGCGCAACCAGCTGCTCGCCGAGATGACCGAGGAGGTCTCCGACCTGGTGCTGCGGGACAACTATCGCCAGACCCAGGCCCTGGACCTCGCCGAGCTGCTCTCCCAGCAGGGCATCGGCCCCTTCCGCCGCTTCATCAGCGAGCTGGAGGCCGCCGGCCAGATCGACCGCGAACTGGAGTTCCTGCCCAGCGACGAGGAGCTGCTGGAGCGGACCCATCACCACCAGGGCATGACCCTGCCGGAACTCGCGGTGCTGATCTCCTATGCCAAGAGCGTGCTCAAGGGGGACCTGATCGTCTCCGACGTGCCGGATGACCCGACCATCATCCGTTACGTGGAGCGTGTCTTCCCCGCGGTGCTGGTGGAGCGCTACCGCGACGAGATGTACGGGCACCGCCTGAAGCGCGAGATCGTGGCGACCCAGGTGGCCAACGACATGATCGACCACATGGGGGTGGTCTTCGTGCGCCGCCTGATCGACTCCACCGGCGCCGGCCGGGCGGACATCGCGCGGGCCTATGTCATCGCCCGGGACAGCTTCCAGCTGGCGCGTACCTGGGAGCAGGTCGAGGCGCTGGACAACCAGGTACCGAGCCAAGTGCAGTACTCGATGATGCTCGACCTGATGCGCATGCTGCGCCGCTCCACCCGCTGGTTCCTGCGTCAGCGCAGCGGCATGACCACCCGGGACGCCATCGACTACTTCGCCCCGCGCCTGGCTCAGCTGCAGGAGAACATCGGCAAGCGCCTGCGCGGCGAGGAGCATACCCAGTGGCAGCAGCGCCGCGTCGAGCTGGTCGAGGCCGGCGTGCCCGAGGCCCTGGCCAGCACCGTGGCCGCGGCCAACAGCCTCTATGCGGCCCTGGGCATCATCCACACCGCCCGGCAGACCGGCGACAAGCCTCAGCGGGTCGCCGAGATCTTCTACGAGGTCGGCGCGCGTCTCGAGCTGCCGTGGCTCCTGCAGCAGGTCACCCGCCTCGATGTCGCGGACAGTTGGCAGGCCAAGGCCCGGGAGACCTTCCGTGACGACATCGAGCGCCAGCAGCTGGCGCTGACGGCCAGCGTGCTCGGCATGGAGGAGGGGCCTCGCGAGACCGCCGAGCGCGTCGAGCGCTGGCTGTCGCTCCATGAGGGCATGCATCAGCGCTGGTGCCGCCTGATCGACGAGGTGGGCGGCGGCAGCCAGGGCGGCTTCCCGCTGTTTGCCGTCGCGGTCCGCGAACTGGTGGACCTGGCCGAGAGCAAAAGCGAGGCATAGTCCGGTCCGGCCTCCCCGAGTCCCGCTTGGTGCGGGGCCTGAAACGCGACCCCCCGCCATCTGGCGGGGGGTCGCGTTCGTGGCCGGTAGGGCGGGGACGGGTTACAGCAGGAAGAGCGTGGCCAGGCCCAGGAAGGACATGAAGCCCACCACGTCGGTGACCGTGGTCAGCACCACCGAGCCCGACAGGGCCGGGTCGATGCCCACCCGCTTTAGCAGCAGCGGGATGACGATGCCGGCCACGCCGGCGGCGAGCATGTTGATCACCAGGGCCGCGGCGATGATCACGCCGATGCCGAGGCTGCCGAACCAGAGCACCGCCAGGACGGCCACCACCAGGGCCCACAGCAGGCCATTCAGGGCGGCGATGCCGACTTCCTTGCGCAGCAGCCAGTTGCTGTTGGTGCGACTGATCTGACCCAGCGCCAGGCCGCGGATGGCCAGGGTCAGCGTCTGGCTGCCGGCGATGCCCCCCATGCTGGCGACGATCGGCATCAGCACCGCCAGGGCCACCAACTGGTCGAGGGCATCCTCGAAGCGCCCGATCACCCAGGCGGCCAGGAAGGCAGTGAGCAGGTTAATGCCGAGCCACACTGCCCGGCGCTTGGCGCTGGGCAGAACCGGGGCGAAGAGATCCTCCTCCTCGTCGAGGCCCGCCATGTTCATTAGTGCCTGCTCGGAGTGCTCGCGAATCACGTCGACGATGTCATCGATGACGATGCGGCCGAGCAGCAGACCCTGGTCGTCGACCACCGGTGCCGAGACCAGGTCGTGGGTCTGGAAGAGAGTGGCCACGTCCCGTGACTTCATGGCCACCTGGATGCTGTCCACCTCCGGGTCCATCAGGTCGGCCACCGCCTGCTCGGGGTCGTTGGCCACCAGCCTCGCCAGCGACAGCACGCCCATGAACAGGCCGTTGCGGTCGACCACCATCAGCGAGTGGGTGTTGTCCGGGACGGCCTCCCTCCAGCGCAGGAAACGCTGTACCGTCTCCAGGCTGACGTCGGCCCGCACGGCGATGGTGTCGGTGCGCATCAGGCGCCCGGCCGAGTCCTCCTCGAAGGCCAGGGTCTCCTGCAGGCGGGTGCGCTGCAGCTCGTCCATGGAGCGCAGCATGTCCTCGGCGACCAGCTGGGGCAGGTCCTCGAAGATCTCGGCGAGGTCGGTGGTGTCGAGGCCCGAGGTGGCCGCGACGATCTCGGCATGGTCCATGTCGTCGATGAGGGTGCTGCGGACCTCGTCATGGACATGCAGCAGCACCTCGCCGTCGACTTCCTGGGGGACGCGCTCCCAGAGCCGGATCCGCTCGTTGGGCGGCAGCGACTCCAGCAGCAGGGCGACTTCCGCGGGTTCCAGGTCGGCGATGACATCGTCGACCTTCTCCAGGTGCTCTTGTTCGAGGGCCAGGTGAATGCGCGACAGGCGGTGTTCCAGCGTCTCGGTCGTCTCGGTCATGTCGTCTCCCTGGCAGCGCGCCATTGAGGCCGCCTGTCAGCCTCGATGTGTCCTATGTTGGACTCCTGTTCCGTGCGTCAGTAGACCATAAAAGGAGCGTCACATGGCAGGTGCCGGCGAGGGCTATCACGAGAGCCGGTCGAGGAGCTGACGAACCCCGCCCTTCGGCGGGGTTCGTCGTGAAGGGGCGGCTGCGCTATACTCGCGCCCCGATTTCGGCCCGCGTGGTCCCGCCGCCCGTCAGGAGATGTCATGTATTCGCTTGCCCGCTCGCTGCTGTTCCGCCTCGACGCCGAGAAGGCCCATTCGGTCGCGCTCTCGGCGCTGGATCTGGCCGAACGCCTCGGGCTGTCGGGGCGGCTCGCCGGGGGGCGGGTCGAGGACCCGGTGGAACTGATGGGCCTGCGCTTCCCCAATCGGGTCGGCCTGGCCGCGGGGCTCGACAAGAACGCCGATCACCTGGATGCCCTGGGGGCGTTGGGTTTCGGCTTCGTCGAGGTGGGCACCGTGACGCCCAGGCCCCAGGACGGCAACCCTCGGCCGAGGCTGTTCCGCCTGTCCGAGGCCGGGGCCATCATCAACCGCATGGGCTTCAACAACGCCGGCGTCGACCATCTGGTCGAGCGGGTCCGGCGTTCCCGGTATGACGGCGTGATCGGCATCAATATCGGCAAGAATCTGACCACGCCGGTGGAGCGCGCGGTGGACGACTACCTCCTCTGCCTGCGCAAGGTGCATGCCCATGCCCACTACATCACGGTGAACATCTCCTCGCCGAATACCCCGGGACTGCGCAACCTGCAGTTCGGCGAGCACCTGGACCAACTGCTGGGGGCCCTGCGCGAGGAGGCGAGTCGGCTGGATCGTGAAGGCGGCCGGCGGGTGCCCCTGGCGGTGAAGATCGCCCCCGACATGGACGCCGAGGAAGTGCGCCTGGTCGCGGCGAGCCTCGAGGCCAACGGCATCGATGCGGTGATCGCCACCAACACCACCATCTCCCGGGAGGCGGTGGCGGGCCTGCCCGGAGCCGACGAGGAGGGCGGTCTCTCGGGGCGGCCGGTGTTCGAGCTCTCCAACAGGGTGATCCGCGAGTTGCGTCGTCACCTGCCTTCCATGCCGGTCATCGGGGTGGGCGGCATCGACAGCGGCCAGGCGGCGCTGGCCAAGGTCGAGGCCGGGGCCGACCTGGTGCAGCTCTATTCCGGTTTCATCTATCGGGGGCCGGCGCTGGTGGGGGAGTGCGCCCGGGCGCTGCAGCGGGGCTGAGAGGCACTAAAAAGCCCATGGCCTGGCCATGGGCTTGAGGGTTCGTCCTGTCGACGAGGTGCGATCCACCCGGACTCGGGGTCACATCACCATGGGGTTCTTGTGAATACCGGAGACGCCCGTCATGCCGGACCATTGATCTCCACGACCTTCACGCCAACCGCTCATCCAGTACTCGCGTAGATTGATATCTTGACTCGGACAGTCATCACGGGAACGACCTGAGAGACCCGCCTTGTACCCATGAACATAGGCACGCTGGAAGCGATCACGTTTCTGTCGTTTCATTGGACTACCTCTTGCTAAGGTACCGATTGAATTCGACGCACACACAGAGGAACGTCGAACCCGTGTTGTCGGGTCCCGTAAGGCGGCGTAAGACGCCGCCAGTGAGAAAGACCCATTGACAGGAACGCATGCGTTGTCAGGTAGCTACCACCTCATAGATAGCGCAACCCGGTCACCGCTGTCGACAGCTGATTTGTAACAAGACGTACACCCGGTCGTCACGATAACGAGGCGGGCCAGAGGCCACGCCGATGGACATCCCATGAGCGATACACGAGATCCTGATTCCCATGCCTATCTGGCCACCTGTCCCAAGGGGCTCGAGCTGCTGCTGGCCGACGAGCTGGCCGCGTTGGGGGCCGAGCCCGGCAAGACCACCGTGGCCGGGGTGCATTTCCGCGCCGACCTGGCCGGTGCCTACCGTGCCTGCCTCTGGTCGCGCCTGGCCAACCGGGTGGTGCTGTGCCTGGCCCGGGAGGAGGGGATCGAAACGCCCGAGCAACTGCGTGCGGCCACGGCAGGGGTGGACTGGCGGGCGCACCTGGCCCCCGGCGCGACCCTGGCGGTGGACTTCCACGGCCGCTCCGAGGCGATCCGCCACACCCGTTTCGGGGCCCAGACGGTCAAGGATGGGGTCGTGGATCGACTGCACGCCGAGGGGCTGGCCCGGCCCGACGTGGACACCCGGCGGCCCGACCTGCGCCTCTATGCGCACCTGCACCGGGGGCGCCTGATCCTGGGGGTGGACCTCTCCGGCGACAGCCTGCATCGCCGCGGCTATCGCCGCGACGTGGGCCATGCCCCCCTCAAGGAGAACCTGGCGGCGGCACTGCTGGTGCGGGCCGGCTGGCCGGCGCTGGCCCGCCAGGGGGCACCGCTGGTGGATCCCTTGTGCGGGGCCGGGACCCTGCTGATCGAGGCGGCGATGATCGCCGCCGACATGGCGCCCAACCTGCACCGTGAGCGCTTCGGCTTCCACGGCTGGGTCGGTCACGACGCGGTCCTGTGGCGCGAACTCAAGCGCGAGGCCGAGGCCCGGGCGAGCATCGGCCGCAAGCGCTGCCGCTGCCGGCTGTACGGCTTCGACCAGAGCCCGCCGGCGCTGTCGGCGGCCAAGGCCAATGCCATGCGCGCCGGCATCCCGGCGCTGATCGAGTTCCAGGGCGGGAGTCTTGCCGACCTGGCGCGCCCCAAGGTGCTCGGCGAGCAGGACCGGGGACTCGTGATCACCAACCCGCCCTATGGCGAGCGGCTCGGCGAGTTGCCGGAACTCGTCGGCCTCTATGCGACGCTCGGTGAGCGGGCGCGCCTCGCCTTCCCCGGCTGGCGGCTGGCGCTCTTCACCGCCAACCCCGACCTCGGCCACCGCACGGGGCTGCGCGCCTACAAGCACTATTCGCTGAAGAACGGGCCCCTGGATGCCCGGTTGCTGCTGATGGAGGTGCCGGAAGGCGCGGCCGACGGACGCGACGAGACGCCGGATGCACCTGGCCCCGTACGGCGCTCCGAGGGCGCGCAGATGTTCGCCAACCGCCTCGAGAAGAACCGCAAGCGGCTGAAGAAGTGGCTCAAGCGCTCCGGCGAGACCTGCTATCGGCTCTACGACGCCGACATGCCCGAGTATGCCCTGGCGATCGACGTCTACGGTGACCGGGTGCATGTCCAGGAATATGCCCCCCCGAAGTCCGTGGATGCCGGCCAGGCTCAGAAGCGGCTGTTCGATGCCCTGACGGTGATCCCCGAGGTGCTGGAGGTCGACCCGTCGCGGGTGGTGATCAAGCGCCGAGAGCGCCAGAGCGGCCGGGCCCAGTACCAGAAACAGGCGGCCAGCGGCGAGCGCTTCGAGGTTCGCGAGGGGCGGGCGCGGTTGTGGGTGAACCTGCGCGACTACCTCGACACCGGGCTCTTCCTGGACCACCGCCCGGTGCGTCGCCTGCTGGCCGAGCTGGCCCCGGGCAAGCGCTTCCTCAACCTGTTCTGCTATACCGCCACGGCCACCGTGCAGGCGGCGCTCGGCACCGAGCGGGATGGTGGCGCCAGCGACAGTGTCAGCGTCGACCTGTCCAATACCTATCTCGACTGGGCCCGGGACAACTTCGCCCTCAACCGCCTGGACCCGTCGCGGCACCGGGTGGTGCGCGACGATTGCCTGCACTGGCTGGAGACCGCCGGTGGTCAGTTCGACCTGATCTTCCTGGATCCGCCGACCTTCTCCAACTCCAAGAAGATGGCCGAGACGCTGGACGTGCAGCGCGACCATGGCCGGCTGGTACGCCTGGCCATGGCGCGCCTGGCCCCGGGCGGGACCCTGGTGTTCTCCAACAACCAGCGACGCTTCACCCTGGATGCCGACCTGGCCACGCGCTACGCCGTGGAAGATATCTCGGCGAAGACCTTCGATCCGGATTTCCAGAGACGACCCGACCTGCACCACTGCTTCCTGATCCGTCACCGTCAGGCGGGCGAGGGGGAGAGCGCATGAGACCTTCGATCCGCTCTCGATCTGGCAACCGCCGCTCGGACCTGCATCATTGCTTCCTGATCCGTCACCGTCAGGCGGACGAGGGGGAGGGGGCATGATTCGCCTGACGCTCTACACCACCCTGGGCTGCCACCTCTGCGAGGCCCTGGAGGCCTGGCTGGGGCGACTGGCCAGCGACGAGGTCACGCTGGAGCGAGTCGAGATCAGCGAAGACGAGGCGCTGATCGCGCGCTACGGGGTGCGGATCCCGGTGCTGAGGGATGCCGAGGGAAGCGAGCTGGAACGCGGCTTCGAGCCGGCGCGGCTGGCCGACTGGCTGGCGGCCCGGGGCTGGCTGGACGAGGCGGCCTGGAGAGAAGTCCGGGAAGGCGGGGAAGCGGGGCCGGAACCTCGGGGGGCGGAGATCCGGGGGGGACGGCGGTATCTGGGCTGACCCGGCTGCGCCGGGAGTTGTAAGCTTTAAGCTGTAAGCTATAAGAGAAAACCGTTACCGCAGATAGGGTGAGAGACAGCATCTCGGCTTACGGCTTACGGCTTACGGCTTACGGCTTACGGCTTACGGCTTACGGCTTACGGCTTACGGCTTACGGCTTACGGCTTATGGCTCGAGAAGCGAGAGCTGGCTGACCGCGTCTCGCCCCTCGGGGCTGTGGTCATCGGCCTCGAGCACCTTGCGGAAGCCCCGGGAAGCCTGGATGGTGGCCTCGTCGTCGACCCACATCATCGCCTGGGCGTGGTCGTCGGCGAGCTGGTGCTTCAGGCCGCCGAACTGGGTCCCGATCTGTCCCCAGGCGCGGCTGAAGATCCAGTCGCCGAACATGTCCTGGTGGACATGTACCAGCACGTAGTCATGGTCGGTTTCCCAGCGGACGATCACGGCGGCTCCCGGTGTCGGCGGCGGCGCAGGGCAGCGCCGCTCGTGTAACATAGGCCGGTATTGTAAGCCCTCATGGCCGGTGAACAAGCCATGCGGGCCAAGTGGCAGGAGAGAATCATGCGAATCGTCGTCGACGCCAATGTGCCGGCCGCCACGGAGTGCTTCGCGCCCCTGGGCGAGGTCGTGCGCCTCCCGGGTCGCGAGATCGATGCCGCCACGGTGCGCTCGGCCGATGCCCTGGTGGTGCGCTCCATCACCCGGGTCGACGAGGCCCTGGTGGCCGGATCGCGGCTGCGCTTCGTGGGGACCTGCACGATCGGCACCGACCATGTCGACTCGGCGGCCCTGGCCGAGCGGAGCATCGCCTTCGCCAGCGCCCCGGGCTGCAACGCCGAGGCGGTGGTGGACT
Organism: Halomonas stenophila; assembly: GCF_014192275.1. Classification (GTDB taxonomy): domain Bacteria; phylum Pseudomonadota; class Gammaproteobacteria; order Pseudomonadales; family Halomonadaceae; genus Halomonas; species Halomonas stenophila. Next base: position 226,266 of record NZ_JACHXR010000001.1, read on the forward strand.
ATGTGCTGGCGAGTCTGGCCACCCTGGCCGAGCGCCAGGGCTTCCGGCTCCTCGAGCGACGCGTGGGCATCGTCGGGGTGGGCAATGTCGGCGGGCGGCTGCTGGGGCGCCTCCAGGCCCTGGGGATCGACTGCCTGGCCTGCGACCCGCCGCGGGCCGAGCGGGAGGGCCCCACGGGCTTCGCCGACCTGGAGACGCTGATCGAGGCCTGCGACGTGCTGTGCCTGCACACGCCGCTGGTGCGCGAGGGGCCCCATGCCACCCACCAGTTGCTCGATGCCCGGCGCATCGCCGAGCTGGCGCCGGGCACCATCGTGCTCAATGCCGGCCGCGGCGACTGTGTCAACGGCCAGGCCCTGCGGGGCCGGCTCTCCGCCCAGGGCGACATCACCGCGGTGCTGGATGTCTGGGAAGGCGAGCCGGCCATCGACGCGGCCCTGCGGGACCTGGCGGCGATCGCCACGCCGCATGTCGCCGGCTACAGCCTCGATGGCAAGCTGCGCGGTACCCATCAGATCTACCAGGCGCTGGCACATCGCCTGGGGCTGCCGACACGGCTGACCTTCGAGATGCTGGCGCCCCCGCCGCCCTTGCGGAGCCTCACCCTCGAGGCCGGCCTCGAGGTCGAGGACGCACTGCGGCTGTGCATGCGCGCCGTCTATGACGTGCGCCGGGATCACGACAGCCTGATTCGCGAGAGCCGCCGCCAGGGAGCAGCCAGAGGCTTCGACGCTTGCCGGGCGAGCTACCCCCTGCGCCGGGAGTTCGCGACCCTGGCGGTGGCCCTGCGTCCGGGTGCCGACGCCCTGGCGGAGCCGCTGCGGGCCGCCGGCTTCCAGGTGACGCAGGCCTCCTGAGACGGCCGGCAGGTTCGAGCCCGGAATGCAGAAGGCCCGCCATTGGCGGGCCTTCTGCGCTGCGGTGAAGCGGCGGTCAATCGCGGTAGGCCGCCTCCTTGAGGGCGCGGATGCGCTCGTCCAGCGGAGGGTGGCTGGCGAAGAGCTTCTCCATCAACTTGCGGGTCTGGCCGGTGGTGATGGCGAAGGCCGTCAGGGTGTCCGGCATCTGGTCGGGCATCTGGGTCTCGGCCTTGAGCCGCGCCAGGGCGTTGATCATGGCGCCGCTGCCGGCCAGCCGGGCGCCGGCGGCGTCGGCACGGTATTCGCGGAAGCGCGAGAACCAGGCGACGATGGCCGAGGCGATCAGGCCGAAGACGATCTCGGCGACGATCACCACCGCGAAGTAGCCGAAGAAGCCCAGGCCCCCGCTGTCGTCCCGGCGCAGGAAGCTGTCCACCAGCTGGGCCACCACCCGGGCGAAGAACATCACGAAGGTGTTGAGCACCCCCTGGATCAGGGCCAGGGTGACCATGTCGCCGTTGGCCACGTGGCCGATCTCGTGGGCCAGCACCGCACGGATCTCCTCCGGGCGCATGCGGTTGAGCAGGCCGGCGGAGACCGCCACCAGGGCGTCGTCCTTGTTCCAGCCGGTGGCGAAGGCGTTGGATTGCTGGGCGGGGAAGATGCCCACCTCCGGCGTCTTGATGCCGGCATCCCGGGCCAGTTCGGCCACGGTATCCAGCAGCCACTTCTCGCTGCTGTTGGACGGCTGCTCGATGATCACCGTGCCGGTGGTGCGCTTGGCCATCCACTTGGAGATGAACAGCGACACCATCGAGCCGGCCATGCCGAAGATGAAGCAGAAGATCAGCAGGGCATTGAAGTTGATCCCTTGGGCAGTGAGGTAGGGTTCCACGCCGAGCAGGCGCAGGGTGATGCTGGCCACCAGGATCACCGCCAGGTTGGTGCCCAGGAAGAGCAGGATTCTCATCATTGCCGGAGGTCTCCCGTCGGGGTTGTCGCGCAATGGCCGCACCGGCGAGGTGCGGCGTGAACAAGCAGATGCTTAGATACGGGCTTTTGCGCCGGGTTTCAAGCGTGACGTGATCTATTGGCGATAGCGTGACAGGAAGCGGGCGAAGCGATCCAGGGCATCCTCGAGCTGGTCGGCCCAGGGCAGGGTGACGATGCGCACATGGTCCGGGTCCGGCCAGTTGAAGGCGGTTCCCTGGACCAGCAGGATCTTCTCCTGGAGCAGCAGGTCCAGCACCAGCTGCTGGTCATCCTCGATATTGAACACCTTGGGGTCGAGCCGCGGGAAGGCGTAGAGCGCCCCCTTGGGCTTGACGCAGGACACGCCGGGAATGGCGTTGAGCTTGTCGTAGGTGATGTCGCGCTGCGCCAGCAGTCGACCACCGGGCAGGATCAGGTCGTTGATCGACTGATAGCCGCCCAGTGCGGTCTGGATGGCATGCTGGGCCGGCACGTTGGCGCACAGGCGCATCGAGGCCAGCATGTTGATGCCCTGCAGGAAGTCCTCCGCCCTCTGCTTGGCGATGTTGCCCGAGAAGGTCATCCAGCCACTGCGGAAACCGGCGCAGCGATAGCTCTTGGACAGCCCGTTCATGGTCACCACCAGCTGATCCTCGGCGGCCAGCGAGCCGGTGGCCACATGTTCGGTGCCGTCGTAGAGGATCTTGTCGTAGATCTCGTCGGAGAACACCACCAGGTCGTGTTCGCGGGCGATATCGAGCAGCTCGCGGACCACTGCCGGCGGATAGACGGCACCGGTGGGGTTGTTGGGATTGATGATGACGATGGCCCGGGTGTGGCCGGTGACCTTCTCGCGGATATCGGCCAGGTCCGGGGCCCAGTCGGCCTGCTCGTCGCACAGGTAGTGCACGGCACGCCCGCCAGACAGGTTGGCGGCGGCGGTCCACAGCGGGTAGTCCGGTGCCGGGATCAGCACCTCGTCACCATCGTTGAGCAGCGCCTGCATGGCCATCACGATCAGCTCGGAGACACCGTTGCCGATGAAGATGTCCTCGATGCCCACCCCGGGGATCGCCTTGCGCTGGCATTCCTGCATGATCGCCTTGCGCGCCGAGTACAGCCCCTTGGAGTCGCAGTAGCCCTGGGCGGTGGGCAGGTTGTGCATCACGTCCTGGAGGATCTCCTCCGGCGCCTCGAAGCCGAACGGCGCGGGGTTGCCGATGTTCAGCTTGAGGATGCGCTGGCCTTCTTCTTCCAGCCGCTTGGCGTGGTCGAGCACCGGGCCGCGGATGTCGTAGCAGACGTTGTCGAGCTTGTGCGATTTCCTGAGGGGGGCTGTATCCATGGGTCGGGTCCAGTGGTGTCCAGGTGCCGCTTGGGCGGCGGGTATCGGGGTGGGGCTAATAACGGTCGGCGGCGGTGTCGCCGCCGACCTCGGTGGCGTCCTCGGCCGGGATGTCGGCCGGGGTCTCGAGGGTAAGTCGGCCGAGCTTGCCGTCGCGCAACTCGTGGAGCAGTACCTCGGCGCCACGATGCAGGTCCACCTCGCCGCCGGCGCGCAGGCCGCCGCGCTTGCCGGCGATGGTGGTCAGGATGGCATGACCGTCGAAGCCGGCCAGCGCCAGCAGGTCGGGTCGGGCGTCGCCGTCCGCGTCGACCCGGTCGGCATCGGGGTTCGGTTGGTAGGCCGGCAGTTCCTTGAGCCTGTAGCGGGCGGCGAGTGCCTCGGGGTAGCGCCGGGCCAGCTCGGCGGCGGCCACCACCGCCACGTCCACATAGTCGATGGCGGTGTCGCGGATGGCACCGCTGGCGGCCAGGCGGTAGGCGCTGGCCTGGTCCTCGATCTTCGGCCATAGCACCCCGGGAGTGTCGATCAGGGCCACCTGGCCGGCGATGCGGACCTTCTGCTGGCGCTTGGTGACGGCCGGCTCGTTGCCGGTCTTGGCGATGGTGCGCCCGGCCAGGCCGTTGATCAGCGTGGACTTGCCCACGTTGGGAATGCCCATGACCATCACCCGAACATCCCGGTCGGCGCGCACCTGGCCGGCCAGGTCGTGGCACAGCCCGGGAATGCGCTTGAGGTCCCGGGCGTTGGTGGTGGTCACCGCCAGGGCCCGGGTGTCGGGCTGGGCGTCGAAGTGTGTCGTCCATTCCCGGGTGCGCGCGGGGTCGGCCAGGTCGGCGCGGGAGAGGATCTTGAGCACCGGCTTGTGGCGCGTGAGGCTCGCCAGCATGGGGTTGGCGCTGGAGTAGGGCAGGCGGGCATCGAGCACCTCGATCACCACGTCGATCTCCGGCAGCGCCTCGAGGATCTGGCGGCGCGCCTTGTTCATGTGTCCCGGGTACCAGCCGAGCATCGGTCCTCTCCTGCTTGCCATGTGAAACGGCCGACCATCATAGCAGATGGCCGGCCGTCTCAGGGCAGGGCGGCGCCTACTCGCCGGCGTGGAAATCGATGGCCACCGAATTGATGCAATAGCGCTGGCCGGTGGTCTCCTGTGGCCCGTCGGGGAAGACGTGGCCGAGGTGGGCATTGCAGCGGGCACAGATGATCTCGGTGCGCTGCATGCCATGGCTGCCGTCGGGCTGTTGCTCGACGCAGCCCGAGGAGAGGGGGCGGTCGAAACTCGGCCAGCCGCAGCCGGCATCGAACTTGTGCTCGTTCTCGAACAGCGGTGCATGGCAACACACGCAGTGGTAGATGCCGTGTTCCTCGGTGACCTGGTAGTCACCGGAGAAGGGCCGCTCGGTGCCCTTCTCCCGGGTCACGTGGTATTGCTCGGGGGTGAGCTGTTCGCGCCACTCGGCGTCGCTCTTCTCGATCTTCCTTCGCATGGCCTGTCTCCTCGTCACGGTGGAGCCTGCACCCTCATTGTGACATCCAGGGTAGGCATTTTTTCCACCCCGCTTTGCCAACGCTCAACGGCCGGTGAGCCCCTCCCGGAGGGGCGGGCTTGACACCTTCGGGGGCGGTGCGTAATATGCGCGCCATCTCGACGAGGCGAGCAACTGTGTCCCATTCGTCTAGTGGTCCAGGACACCGCCCTTTCACGGCGGGAACAGGGGTTCGAACCCCCTATGGGACGCCACTCGACTCATCAAGATACCGGAGTGCGGGAATAGCTCAGTGGTAGAGCATCGCCTTGCCAAGGCGAGGGTCGCGAGTTCGAATCTCGTTTCCCGCTCCAATGCGTCCCATTCGTCTAGTGGTCCAGGACACCGCCCTTTCACGGCGGGAACAGGGGTTCGAACCCCCTATGGGACGCCACCTTCCGGTGGTTTGACAATGCGAGACCTGCGGGAATAGCTCAGTGGTAGAGCATCGCCTTGCCAAGGCGAGGGTCGCGAGTTCGAATCTCGTTTCCCGCTCCAACCTTCCTTCGGGAGGCTGGTCAGGAGTCAAGGGCCTGCGAGGGTCGCGAGCTAGTACACCAGTCCGCTGGAGTGCCAGCCCAGTCGAATCACGCTGCCGCTCCAATGCGTCCCATTCGTCTAGTGGCCTAGGACACCGCCCTTTCACGGCGGGAACAGGGGTTCGAACCCCCTATGGGACGCCACTTCGCACTGTCGACATCACCACATGTAGAGCGGGAATAGCTCAGTGGTAGAGCATCGCCTTGCCAAGGCGAGGGTCGCGAGTTCGAATCTCGTTTCCCGCTCCATTCTGTTTTTTGATGTACTCTTGATGGCCAAGGCTCGCGTCACGAGCCGGAGCGCCGGTCCGATCGATCTCGTTTCCCGCTCCATTCTCTTATGTAGCAATGATTGACAAGCCAAGGCTCGGGTCACGATCCGGTGTGCCGGCCCAGTCGAATCTCGTTTCCCGCTCCATTCTGTTTTTTGATGTACTCTTGATGGCCAAGGCTCGCGTCACGAGCCGGAGCGCCGGTCCGATCGATCTCGTTTCCCGCTCCATTCTGTTTTTTTGATGTACTCTTGATGGCCAAGGCTCGCGTCACGAGCCGGGGTGCCGGCCCAGTCGAATCTCGTTTCCCGCTCCATTCTCTTATGTAGCAATGATCGACAAGCCAAGGCTCGGGTCACGATCCGGAGTGCCGGTCCGGTGGAAGGCCGCCCCATCGATCTCGTTTCCCGTTCCACTCCTGTCTCTCTTTTCGGCTTCTCCGGTCGCATCGGCGATGCGCTCTGCCTCCGCTCGGTGTCGTCGCCGTGCGCCATCGTCCGCTCGTGGCGCCTGCCAACTTGAACCGATGACGATATGCCCCCATGTTGTGGGGCTTCGACGACATTCACCCAGCTTCCACAGGATCGCTCATGGCCGAACCGGCGCTGTCCATTCGTGGCCTGACCAAGGTCTATGGCAATGGCTTCCATGCCCTCAAGGGGATCGATCTCGATGTCGCCCGGGGCGACTTCTACGCCCTGCTGGGCCCCAATGGGGCGGGAAAGTCGACCACCCTGGGCGTGGTCTGCTCCCTGGTGCAAAAGACCGCCGGCAAGGTCTCGATCTTCGGTATCGATATCGACACCGACTTCGCCCGCGCCAAGTACCACCTCGGCGTGGTGCCCCAGGAGTTCAACTTCAACCAGTTCGAGAAGGTCATCGACATCATCATGGCCCAGGCCGGTTACTACGGCATGTCGCGTCGCGAGGCGCTGCCGCGGGCCGAGCAGCTGCTCCGCGACCTGGGCCTGTGGGACAAGCGCAACGGCAGCGCGCGGATGCTCTCCGGCGGCATGAAGCGCCGGCTGATGATCGCCCGGGCGCTGATCCACCGCCCGAAACTGCTGATCCTCGACGAGCCCACCGCCGGGGTCGACATCGAACTCAGGCGCAGCATGTGGGAGTACATGCGCCGCATCAACCGCGAGGAGGGCACCACCATCATCCTCACCACCCACTACCTCGAGGAAGCCGAGAGCCTGTGCCGCCACGTCGGCATCATCAATCACGGCAAGATCATCCGTGACACCAGCGTCCGGGAGTTGCTCGCCGAACTAAATACCGAGACCTTCCTGCTCGACCTGGCCCATCCGGTCGAGGCGCCTCCCGAGGTGGCGGGCTTCGAGGTCAGGCAGGTCGACGATGCCCAGCTGGCGGTGGTGATCCACCGCGGCCAGCGCCTCAACGACGTCTTCGAGAGCCTGGGCGAGCAGGGCATCGAGGTGATGTCGATGCGCAACCGCGCCAACCGCCTCGAGGAGATGTTCGTCTCCATGGTCGAAGGCAGCCAGGGCGCTCTGGACCAGAACCAGGAGGTTCGCGCATGAATCCCATGCAGATCGCCATCGCGCTCTGGACCCTGGTGGTCAAGGAGATCAAGCGCTTCACGCGGATCTGGCCGCAGACCCTGCTGCCGCCGTCGATCACCATGACCATGTACTTCATCATCTTCGGCAACCTGATCGGCTCGCGTATCGGCGAGATGGACGGCTACAGCTACATGGACTTCATCGTCCCCGGGCTGATCATGATGTCGGTGATCACCAACAGCTACTCCAACGTGGCCTCCAGCTTCTTCTCCAACAAGTTCCAGCGCAGCGTCGAGGAGATGATGGTCTCGCCGATGCCCAACTGGGTGATCCTCTCCGGCTTCGTGCTCGGCGGCATGGCCCGCGGGCTAGGGGTCGGGGTGATCGTCACCATCGTCTCGCTGTTCTTCACTCGCCTCGAGGTGGTCCATCCGCTGCTCACCCTGGGGGTGGTGGTGCTGACCGCGGCGCTGTTCGCCATCGGCGGCTTCATCAACGCCCTGCTCGGCAAGAAGTTCGACGACATCTCCATCGTGCCGACCTTCGTGCTGACGCCGCTGACCTACCTGGGCGGGGTGTTCTACTCGATCTCGCTGCTGCCGGCCTTCTGGCAGGGCGCCTCGATGCTCAACCCCATCCTCTACATGGTCAACGTCTTCCGCTACGGCTTCCTGGGGGTCTCCGACATCCCGGTGGGCTGGGCGCTGGCCGCCATCCTGGGCTTCATTGTGGTACTCTTTACCGTCGCCCTGTGGATGCTCGAGAACGGCAAGGGCATCAGGAGCTAACGCATGTCGCACCACCGTCCCGACACCCTCGCCCATGCCCCCTTGGGGCGAGAGTCCGCCTATCCCGAGCACTATGATGCGGGACTGCTGTATCCCATCGAGCGGGCCGCCAATCGGGCGCCGCTGGGCATCGAGGAGGGCGCCTTGCCCTTCGTCGGCGAGGACGAATGGCACGCCTTCGAACTCTCCTGGCTCAATGCCCGCGGCAAGCCCATCGTCGCCGTGGCCCGCTTCCGGCTGCCGGCGGACTCGCCGCGGCTCATCGAGTCCAAGTCCTGGAAGCTCTACCTCAACGGCTTCAACCAGACGCGCTTCGCCTCGCGGGATGAGGTGGTGGCGATCCTCGAGCGAGATCTCGCCCGCGCCGCGGGGACCGCCGTGAGCGTGGAACTGTTCGGCGTGGACGACGAGGCGCTCGCGCCACGACGCTTGCCCGGCGAGTGCCTCGACGATCGTGACATCGCGGTCGACGACTATACCCCCAGCGCCGAGCATCTCGGGGTGGGCGAGGAGGTCGTCGAGGAGACCCTGTATTCGCATCTGCTCAAGTCCAACTGTCCGGTGACCGGCCAGCCCGACTGGGGCAGCGTGCTGATCCGCTATAAGGGGCCGCGCCTGGACCGTGACGGCCTGCTGCGCTACCTGATCGGCTATCGCCAGCACCAGGACTTCCACGAGCACTGCGTCGAGCATATCTTCATGGACCTGATGGCCCGGGCCCGTCCCGAGCGGCTGCTGGTGCTGGCGCGCTACGTGCGCCGGGGCGGGCTCGACATCAGCCCCTGGCGGGGCACGCCGGGTGAACGGCCGCCATTGCCGCTGCGCCTGGCACGACAGTGACCGCGTCGCTTGGTAGAGTGACGAGAACTCTTCTCGTTTGAACCTCGCAAGGAGACCACAATGGATGCGATGACGCTGCTGCATGAACGCAGCTCCATGGGCAAGCTGATGGGCCCGCCGCCGACGTCCGAGCAGCGGGAGGCGATGTACTGCGCCGCCCTGAGGGCCCCGGATCACAAGGAGCTGCGGCCGTGGCGCTTCATCGAGTTCTCCGGCGAGGGGCTCGACCGCCTCGGCGAGCTGTTCGCCGAGGCCGAGTTCCGCGAGGACCCGCATGCCGAGGACGTGGTGCTCGACGCGGCGCGCAAGAAACCCAAGCGGGCGCCGATGATCATCGCCGTGATCGCCAAGGTGACCGCGGACGAGCCCAAGGTGCCCCGGGTGGAACAAGTCATCTCCGCCGGCTGTGCCGCCCATGGCATCCTGCTCGCCGCTCATGCCCAGGGCCTCGGCGCCATGTGGCGCACCGGCAAGTACGCCTTCGACCCCACCGTGCGCAAGGGGCTCGGTCTCGGTGAGGAGGACGAGCTGGTGGCCTTCCTCTACCTGGGACAGCTGGGCGGGCGTCACCGGCCGCTGCCCGAGCACGACATCGACGACTTCGTGGAACGCTGGGACTGAGCATGCGCGAGATCGGCATTCCCCACCCGCGGCTGCCGCTGCCGCCGGCGGGCGAGGCAGACGAGCCGGCGACCTTCCTCGCCTGGCTCGGCGAGGCCATCCCCATGGTCGAGCATCTGGGCATCGAGGCGATGCGCCGCGACGGCGACACCCTCGAATGGCGGCTGGCGCTGGCGCCGAGCCTCAACGACAAGGGCACCGGCTTCGGCGGGGCACTCACTGCCCAGACCACCCTGCTCGGCTGGTGCTGGACCACGCTCTGGCTGCGTCGACACGGCTACGACCGGGACGTGGTGGTGGCAGAGGCGGGCCAGCGCTTCCTGGCGCCGGTGACCGGCGACTACCGCCTGGTCTGCTTGCCGGAGGCCGAGGAGGGCATCGAGCGGCTTGCCGAGCGCCTGGAGAGCCGTGGAAAGGGACGCATCGCCCTGGTGCAGCAACTGTGGTGGGGCGACACCCTCTGCCTCGAGGCCCGCGGCGACTACGCGGTGCTGCCGGCCAGGTGAGGGCGCTTCCCGCGGCACTGCCCGTACCTGACGATACGGCGAAAAGCCGAAAACCGGCTTGCATTCGCGGACTTAAGCCGATAGTATACGCCCCGTTCTTGAGCAAAAGGCCACGCGCCAGAGCCTCGGGAATGACAATGCGGAGGGGTGTCCGAGTGGTCGAAGGAGCACGCCTGGAAAGTGTGTAAGTCGAAAGGCTTCGAGGGTTCGAATCCCTCCCCCTCCGCCACAGAATATTGAAAAAGCCGCTGAGATCAGCGGCTTTTTTTTATGGCTCTTCAAAGCGGGTTCCCCAGATGAATTCACAATGGGGGACCTGTCCTGTCACTCCGCCAGCACTGGCAATCCTGCTGCCGGCTCTCGTACTCGCTGACTCCGAAGCCTGAATAACGTTGCATAGGTATCTCCTCGAGGGGCCTGCCGGGGGCCGGCGGGAACGGGCTCACGCGGTGGCAGTGCCGGTCTGCTCGGCGACGGCCTTGGCATAGACGGGGTGGCGGTCGCACAGCTCGGCGACCTTGCCACGCACCTCGGACTCGACCTCGGTGGTGTCGGTCTCGGCGGCCAGGGCGTCGAGGATGTCGCAGATCCAGCCGGCCAGGGTCTCGCAGTCGGCCTGGTCGAAGCCGCGGGTGGTCACCGCCGGGGTGCCGATGCGCAGGCCCGAGGTCACGAAAGGGCTCTGGGGGTCATTGGGCACGGCGTTCTTGTTGACGGTGATATGCGCCCGGCCCAGGGCGGCATCGGCGTCCTTGCCGGTCACGCCCTGCTTGATCAGCGAGACCAGGAAGAGGTGGTCGTCGGTGCCGCCGGAGACCACGTCGAAGCCGCGCTCGACGAAGACCTTCGCCATGGCCCGGGCGTTGTCGATGACCTGGGCCTGGTAGCGCCCGAAGTCCTGGCTCATGGCCTCGCGGAAGGCCACCGCCTTGGCGGCGATGACGTGCATCAGCGGGCCGCCCTGCTGGCCCGGGAAGACCGCGCCGTTGAGCTTCCTGTAGAGCGCCTCGTCGCCGCTGGCGGAGAGGATCAGGCCGCCGCGGGGACCGCGCAGGGTCTTGTGGGTGGTGGTGGTCACCACATGGGCGTGGGGCAGCGGGCTCGGGTAGTGGCCGGCCGCGACCAGGCCGGCGACATGCGCCATGTCGACCATCAGCCAGGCGCCGATCTCATTGGCAATGCGCCGGAATCGGGACCAGTCCACCACGCGCGCGTAGGCCGAAAAGCCGGCAATGATCAGCTTGGGCTTGTGGCCGCGCGCCAGGCGCTCGACCTCGTCATAGTCGATCTCGCCGGTGTCCGGGTTCAGGCCATACTGCACGGCGTGGTAGTACTTGCCAGAGAAGTTCGGCGCCGCCCCGTGGGTCAGATGGCCGCCGTGGGCCAGGCTCATGCCCAGCACGGTGTCGCCGGGCTTCACCAAGGCCATGAAGGCCGCGGCATTGGCCTGAGCGCCGGAGTGGGGCTGGACGTTGGCGTAGTCGGCCCCGAACAGGTCGCAGGCGCGGTCGATGGCCAGCTGCTCGACCACATCGACGTGCTCACAACCGCCGTAGTAGCGCCTACCCGGATAGCCCTCGGCGTACTTGTTGGTCAGCTGTGTGCCTTGAGCCTGCATTACGGCGGGGCTGGCATAGTTCTCGGAGGCGATCAGCTCGATATGCGCTTCCTGACGCGTGACCTCGTCGGCGATGGCGGCGGCGAGTTGGGCATCGAAGCTGGAAAGGGAGGAAGGGTTCATGGAAGACTCCTTTGTTGTTGGTTCCTAGGAAAGTCCCTTGCCAGCAATCTATTTTCGACGGGTGATCAAGACCAATTAGAAGAACAAATGTCAGGATAAGGTAAGCGATACGGGAGGGTTGATAAGGGTACGCCACAAGGTGAGGATGGTAGGTATACCCGCTCAAAAAGCTTGGAGGTGTGGAAGTAAGATACGTGAGTCGGCTGAATTGATATCGAAGCGTAGCTTGTCACTGATACCATGCTAAATGGGTCAGGAAGTTTGACGGTGAATTTGAGTTAAGACTCGGATGACATTGCAAGAAGGGGGCGGCGCCGAAGGTGAAAATGTCCAGCCCGATACCCATGAGGGTGTGCTTGACATTCCTTTCTGGAAGGCACTAGTGCCAAGTGCCGCAATCACGCTCGTCATGAGAGTCCTCTGAACTGCCTCAGTATGGCGTCATCGATAGGGACATGGGGAGGCATCGAAAGTCCCGATACCTGGAGTCTTGCTGCGAAAGGCTGACCTGTATTCAACAGAAGTCGCCAGTAGTTTGACTGAGCGAAAGATAGCTCAATAAATTCCATTTATATAGTGGTTGTTTCTGTGGTTTTCAGGATAAATGGTAGAATAATTCGATAGCGTGCTACTCAGGAGAATGGTGTTTAAATTTTATTTTAGAAAAAATGAATTATTATGACGTGTCGCGAGTGGCGGGTGTGTTTTACGTGCATGATCCGCGTAAATTTGTATAATCAATGGTCTAATCAGAGATCGAAATGGCTGACCGATGACAAACATACCCACCGATTTGCTGCGGACCTTCGTCACAATAAAGGACCTGGGGGGCTTCACCAGCGCAGGTGAACTCCTTGGCCGGTCGCAGCCGGCCATCAGCCTTCAGGTCAAGAAGCTGGAAGAAATCCTCGATACCAAGATCTTCCTGAGGGGGGCTAGCCTGGAACTGACCGAGGATGGGGAGTTCCTTTATGAAGCCGCTCGACAGATGCTGGAGATAAATGACCAGATCATCGCCAAGATCAGGGGAGACAATATCTCCGGAAAGGTCAGGCTCGGCATACCCAATGATTTCGAGCTGGCGTTCCTTCCCAAGGCACTGAGGAATCTCTCGCGTGTCTACCCCAACATCATCGTGGAAGTCGACTGTGAGATCAGCAAGGTCATACTCCAGCGCTATCAGAAAGGACATTACGACATCGCCCTGGCCATGGAGCGTGTCAAACAGGATGAGGACAGGGACACTCGCGACTATCGTCTGGAAAGCCTGGAGTGGGTCTACAAGGAAAGCCGGCTCATGGATGAGCAAGACGAGCCAATACCGCTAATCGCCTATCCGCAGGGATGTGTCTACCGCTCTATCATGGAAGAATATCTGAAGGGGCAGCAACATCCTTACCGCTTCATGTATACGAGCACCAGTTTGCTGGGTATCTTCTCTGCGGTGGAGGAGGGGCTCGGGATCACGGCAATGGCGAAGTCTGTTGTTCCAGATCACTTGAAGCATGCCGCCAGTACCAGAAGACTCCCGGAACTCGAAAGGGTCTGTATTGGGCTGCATTATAAGGAGCGTGAGCTCAATATCGCATCGCGCCACGTTCTCGACTTCTTACGCACGGGTCTAGCTAACATGTAAGGTGCAAAGACTAGGGCTTAAGGACACTGCCATCCATCATGGATGGCAGTGCCCGTTACCGGTTCAACTGAATGTGGTGGCAATCTTCTCGATGCACTCATCGAGAATCCATTCGCCTTTCTCGGCAGTTGCCTTCGACGGTGATGAGAGTGTGCCCGATTCGGGAACCCAGGAGGGATCCGGCGGGAAGACGTCATACGGAGGAAACTCCGCTGGTGGAATATCGACCGCTCTTGACATGTCTACCAGCTCGGGATGGATCTTAAGCATTATGGACGTCTCGAGAACGCCCCCATGCTCGACGGCCCAGCCCGAGAAACCCTCGGGAAAGACTTTATCGACGGTGGCCTCGCTGATGAAGTCCCAGTAGGAGAGAAGAATCACCTTGACCTCCTTCCCTGATAGCCTTGCCTGCTTCACGACGCGATCTGCCGCCTCGACGAGGCACATGGAGTTCTCGAAGTGCCCATTGATCAGGATGAACTCCCGATTTCCATGCTCGGCAAAGGCCAGGATAATGTCATAGACATACTCCTCCAGTGAGCGACTGCTGACACAGGTCGTGCCCGGGAAGAAATTTCCACCCCCTGACTTCACCTGTGACTTGTAGCCGTAGGCGATCGGTGGCGCCACCAGCATTCCCCCCGCGCGCTCCGCCACCTGACAGGCGATATGCTGGGGAATCAGCACATCCGGATTTAGCGACATATGCAGCCCATGCTGCTCGATGGCGCCCACGGGGATCAGAATCCTGGACTGGCCGTTCTCGACAAGCTCCCGATATGACATCCAGTCCAGATTTTCAATCTTCACGCTCATTTTCACCCCCCCTGAGAGGATTGCTGCGGCTTAAGGCCAAGTTTTTTTTCCTGGCTGACCGCCTTGTAGATCGAGAAGGCCATCATCACCATGATGATCGAGAACGGCAGTGCGGCCAGGATGGCGGCCGTTTGAAGTGTCGTGAGCGCCCAAGCGCCTCCCGCCACCAGCAGCACCGCCGCAATGACCCCTTCGATGATGCCCCACATCAGCCGGTGACGAGAGAGGGGATGCGGATCGCCTTCGCTGAGGATGGTGGTGACCACCAGGGTGCCGGAGTCGGATGAGGTAATGAAGTAGGTCGAGACCAGCACGGTACCGAGCACACCTGCGATAAGCCCTATGATGCCGGAGTCGATCGCCTCGAATGTGGCATAGAGTGCCAGTGAGACATCGTTGGCCACCATGCCCGTGATACCGCCACCCCCGAAGAGCTCCACGAAAATGGCAGAGCCACCATAGGCCGACAGCCAGACAAAGGAGAGGATTGAGGAAACCCCGACCACACCGAAGATAAACTCTCGAATCGTACGACCGCGTGAGACCCTGGCCACGAAGACACCGACGAAGGGCGCCCAGGACATCCACCAGCCCCAGTAGAAGATGGTCCACCAGCCCTGCCATACGTCTTTCCAGGAGCCACCTCCATTGCTGGCCACCTCATTCGCGCCAGCGTAGAAGCTCAACGGAATCAGGTGAACGAAGTAGTCGCCGATGGAATCCAGGAAATTGTTGATGATATACCGAGTTGGGCCGAACACCAGGAAGAAGCCAAGTATGATAAAGGTCAACCACATATTGGCTTCAGAGAGGTACTTTATCCCTCTCTTGAGCCCTGTCAGAACGGAAATCAAGGCAAGTACGGTAATGGCCGCGATAAGCACCATCTGGACGTTCACGGAAATCGGAACATCCCACACAAAGTTAAGGCCAGAATTGATTTGCTGAACACCAAGCCCAAGAGAGGTGGCGATACCAAAGAGGGTGGCGAAGAGCGCAATGATATCGATGAGGTTGCCAATCCAGCCATTGACCTTCTCCCCCAGGATCGGGTAAAGCGTGTGCCGAATGCTCAAGGGTTTACCGTAGCGGTATGCCATCAGGGCGAGAGACAGCGCCACGATACAGTAGATACCCCAGGCATTGAGCCCCCAATGGAAATACGCCAGACGCATCGCGACTGTGGCGGCTTCCGGTGAGTTCGTGGCGTCAGAGAATGGTGTCCCCTGAGAAAGGTGCATCATCGGCTCGGCAATGGACCAGAAAATGATGCCGATCCCTTGTCCGGCGGCATATAGCATGGCAAACCACGCAAAATAGCCGAACTCCGGCCTTTCATCATCCTTGCCTAACCTCAGCTTTCCATAAGGGCTGATTGCCAAACCAATCAGAAAGAAAAGAAAAACTGCTGCCAACGCCACATACCACCAGTTGAAATAGTAGGTGATGTAGCTTCTACCAATATCTGTCGCTGCCGTAAGTCCCTCTGGAAAGAATACTGCCGCCGCAATCACCAACCCTATGATCACGAGGGTGAGTGACGCCACAAGGGGGTTGATACCTCTAAATGGCCCTGAGTGTAGAATCATTGTTATTCACCTCGGTGCTTGGACAAAAAAGGGGGCGTCGGCCCCCTTTCCCGTGTGTTGTTATTTGATGATATTGTGCTCCGGTCCGTACGGGAAGCCGGTGATATTCTCGGCCCCGTGCTCGTTCACTACAAGGATGTCGTGTTCGCGGTAGCCACCGGCCCCGGGACGTCCTTCCGGCACCATGATCATCGGCTCCATCGAGACGACCATGTTGGGTTCGAGAACGGTCTCGATGTCCTCACGCAGCTCGAGGCCCGCCTCGCGGCCATAGTAGTGGCTCAGGGTGCCGAAGGAGTGGCCATAGCCGAAGGTGCGGTACTTGAGCAGGTCATGCCTGGCGAAGATCTCGTTGAGCTCGTGAGCGATATCGCAGCAGCGCGCGCCGGGCTTGATCAGCTGCTGGCCACGCTCGTGGACCTCGCAGTTGGCCTGCCAGAGGCGCAGGTGCTCATCGGAGGCATGCTCGCAAAACAGGGTACGCTCCAACGCGGTGTAGTAGCCGGAGATCATCGGGAAGGTGTTGAGGCTCAGGATATCGCCGGCCTGCACACGGCGGCTGGTCACCGGGTTGTGGGCACCGTCGGTGTTGATGCCGGACTGGAACCAGACCCAGGTGTCCATCAGCTCGCTGTTCGGGTAGGTCTTGGCGATCTCGCGGACCATCGCGCGCTGACCGGCCAGGGCGACCTCGTACTCCGGCACGCCGGCGGCGATGGCATCGCGCACCGCGACACCGCCCACGTCGGCCACCCGCGCGCCCTGGCGGATCAGGGCGATCTCCTCGGCGGACTTGATCATGCGCATCTGCATGGTGGGCACGCCGGTGTCGACCAGTTCCACATCCCCCAGGGCGTCGAGCAGCTTGCGCTGGTTCTGCAGGGTCAGGTGATCGAACTCGACGCCGACGCGCTGCTTGCCCTCGCAGAGCTGCTTGACAGCCTTGAAGAAGTTGTCCTTCTGCCAGTCGGTATAGACGATGTTGTCGCCCAGCCGGTTGCGGCGATAGGGCTGACCGCCATCGATATTGGCCGTCACGGTGGTGAAGGAGTCCTGGGTGACGACCAGGCCATAGTCGCGGCCGAACTTGCAATAGACGAAGTCGCTGAAGTAGTTGATGTTGTGATACGAGGTCAGCACCACGGCCTCGACGCCCTCGGCTGCCATGTGACTGCGCAGGCGATCGAGACGGCGCTGCATCTCGGTATCTGAGAAGGTGGGGACGACCTTGTCGCCGTTGGGGATTTCGATGAGTGAAGGCAGTTGCATCTTGTTCTCCTGGCTTTTATCAAGCGACTTCAAGGGTTGAATGGGCGCCGATCTTTATTCGCACAGCAGCCCCGCTTGACGATATGTCTTTCTCTGAAAATTCGAAAAGAGCGACCTGGTAACGTTGTTCAAGGATCTTTATTAGTCTGCAGATGTGGTTGAAGTCCTCGCTGTCATAGGTGAATTTAAATCCCAGGAGCCTCACTCCGTAAAGGTTGATGGCATAGCAGTGTTCAATCTTTCCGATCAGTGCGATGTCTTTTTTATGCCTCCGGGCATCAGCTCGTCAGCCGTCGAGTTTCTTGTCCTGAAGATGAGTTTCAATATTCGCATGTGGGTTTTCTCCCTCGCTTGTAGAGAGACTATCGGCAGCTTGAGGGTTGTGAGCAAATTACTTGTCCAAATGTGCTCATTGTGGGGTCAAATGTCTCTTGATTTCAGCTAGATACCTCTTGTCTCCGATGTGGTTTCTGGAGATGTCGAGACCGAAGCACATGGCTCCACGCGTGGTGTGTCATGCTGCATTTCGCCGGGGTTCTGGCTGGCTATTCCTGATGGAACCGCAGGCGGCTGCAGCTATCCCCGGTGCCTGTTGTAAATCTCATGATGGGGTGGACTCAGCAAGGAGTGACACGCCAGGCTTGGAGGAGGAGGGGACTACCTCATAGCAGGATGTGGTCGTGTAACCATTTCCAGTGGGCGCATGCTGGCGGTCCTCCCGGGAGGGAGGACCGCGGTGGCCGGAGACGGCGCACGTGACGTCAGGTCAGGTAGGCGAGCGCTCCGGCCGCCATGGCCTCGATGCCGGTGCGCAGGGTCACGGAGTTGCCCGGGAAGTAATACGGCGAGTGGGGCATCTCCAGGCGCCGCATCTTCTCCGCTACGCTCTGGCCGGGGGTGTCCTCCCAGCGCTCCTCGGGGGTGGCGCCGATGAACCAGTAGACGTAGGGAATATCCTCGCCACCGAAGCCGCCCGCCTCGGCGTTGCCGAAGTAGGGGAAGTCCTCGCTGCCGTTCAGCCGGGGCATGTCGTACAGATTGGCCTCGCCGAAGTGCTCGTCGTGGGCCTGGCGGACTTGTGCCACCGCCGCTGGGTCGTTGTGCAGGGCGATGGTCTCGTTGAGCACGCGAAATTCCGGCGGCCTGGGCGTGCGGCCGGCCTCGCACTCGGCACGCACGATGCGCTCGATCGCGCCCACCACCTCCCGATGGAGGGTGTCGTCGAAGCTGCGGATATTGATCTCGAGCTCTGCCGTATGGGGAATGATGTTGGCCTGGGTGCCGGCGTGCAGCTTGCCGACGGTCACGACCACGGTCTGTTCTGGCGGGACCTCCCGGGCGACGATGGTTTGCAGGCGGGTGACCACATGGGCGGCGATCACCACCGGGTCCACGGCCTGAGCGGGCATGGAACCGTGGCCGCCTGCGCCGTGAATCGTCACGGCCAGGTTGGTGCACGCGGCCATGGCGCTGCCGGCGATATGGCCCACCGTGCCGGCCAGAGCCGGCATGTTGTGCTGGCCAAGGATCACATCCGGCCGAGCGAAACGGGTATAGAGGCCGTCCTCGAGCATGGCCTTGGCGCCGCCGAAGATTTCCTCGGCGGGCTGGCAGATCAGCATCAGGGTCCCCTGCCAGCGCGCCTTGAGCCCGGCCATCACGGCGGCGGCCCCCACTACGCAGCTGCTGTGCAGGTCATGGCCGCAGGCATGCATCAGCGGCACCATCCCGCTCTCGGTCTCCGCCGTCCGCGTGCTGGCGAACTCCAGGCCGGTGTCTTCCTTGATCGGCAGGGCGTCCATGTCGCCGCGCAGCATCACCGTGGGACCGTCGCCGTTGCGCAGCAGGGCGACCACGCCGGTGCCGCCCACGCCGCGGGTCACCTCGAAGCCCAGTGTCTCCAAGGCCGTGGCGAGTCGCTTGCTGGTCTCGTGCTCCTCGAAGGGCAGCTCGGGATGCTGATGAATCTGGCGGTACAGCGCCTGGACGTCCTCGAAGGTCGCCTCCACCTGGGCGCGGATGGCACCCTTGAGATCCGGCATGTCGGTTTGCGTCGTCATCGTGGTCTCCCGGGGCTTAGTGGCTGTTGCGGGTCTGGGGCTGGCTGTCCTGCGTGACGCGACTGACACGCTGGCAGACGGCCACGACGATGACGTTGAGCAGCATCGCCCAGACGCCGGCATGCCAGCCCAGCGGTGAGCTCCACATGAACTCCATCAGCAGGAAGGCCAGGCTGCCGACCAGCGCGCCGAGCATGACGCTGGTGCGGCGCAACTGCGGCATGAACAGCGCGCCGATCACCATCGGGAACAGCTGGATGATCACCCCGTAGGCGGTGAGCAGGATCAGCACCAGCGAGCCGGGGTTGAGCAGCGCGATCAGGTAAGCCGCCAGCGACAGGCCCAGCACGCTCCAGCGCGTGACGCTTACCGTGCTCTTTTCGCTGGCGTCCTTCATCACGGTGGGGCCCATCACATCGCGCACCAGCACGATGGCCGCGGTGTGGGCCAGGTTGGCCCCGGTGGACATGGCCGCCGCCAGGGCGCCAGAGAGCATCAGGCCGATCACCCAGGGCGAGAAGTTGGCCACCTCCATCACCATCTTCAGCAGCACGGTGTCGGCCCGCTCCAGCGGCGAGTCGGCGAAGGCCAGGATGCCGGCGAAGCCGATGAACAGCAGCGGCACCAGCAGGTAGGCATAGAGCGGATAGAAGACACTGACCTTGCGCAGGGTCCTGCCGCTGTCAGCCGAATAGAATTTCATGAACAGGTGCGGCCACATGGCGCCGCCGAAGGCACTGACCAGCACCGCGGTACTGAAGTAGCCCCAGCCCATGCCGGTGGCCCCGGGCATGGTCAGATACTCGGGCGCCTGCTGCTGGAGCTGGGCGAACATCTCGCCCACGCCGCCATAGAGGCGCTCGGAGATGGCCAGCCCCAGGAACCAGGCGATGGCGATCATCATCACGCCCTGTACCAGGTTGGTCCAGCCGATACCGCTCAGGCCGCTGCAGAACACGTAGGCCGCCACCACCACGAAGGCCAGCAGGCCGCCCAGCCAGAAAGGCACCATGCCGTCGGTCGCGGCCTGGAACAGCAGGCCGGCGCCGGCGATCTGGATGGTCAGGTAGGGCACCAGGGCCACCACGCCGATGATGCCGGCCAGCATGCCGAGCGGCTTGCTCCGGTAGTGATCGGCGATCATGTCGCCCTGGGTGAGGTAGCCCCGCTCGCGGCCCAGTTTGGCCACCCGCGGGCCCAGCGCCCAGATGGTGATCGGCACCAGCGACAGGTAGGCGAGGATATAGAAGGCCGGCGCACCGTGCTGATAGGCCCAGCCGGGGGTGCCAAGGAAGGCGAAGGCGGAGAAGATCTCGGCGCCGAGGATGAAGAACAGGATCACCACGCCCACGTGACGGCCGCCGGCCACGTAACCTTCCAGGCTGGAACTCGACTGGCCGCGGGCGCGCAGGCCCACCACCAGTACCATCACCAGGTAGACGAGCGTAATACCAACGATGATCGCGGAATCACTCATGGCGGTCACCTCCGTGACGGACGACGAAGGCGACCCACATGCCGGCGAAGAGCACCAGCATCCACAGGGCGTACCAGAAGAGCAGGAAGGGCAGGCCCAGCACGGTGGGCTCGATGCGGTTGGCGATCAGGGCGCCGGGCCAGATCATGGCCAGGGTACACACCGCAAAGTGCAGCCCCGTCAGTAGGTGATAGGTCTTGTTCATGGGGATCGTCCAGCTCGCCGAGGGCGAGTCTTGTTATGGATTGTCGTCTCACTATGGAACAGATCTTTCGATACCAATAATATGGGTTTTGGATATGACCCATATATTCTCAGCATGGCAATGTGGTGTGCCATCGACGATACTGGCCGAACCTGGATCCGGGAGGGGCGTCGGTGCCATCATGGAATTTCGACAGCTGGAGTACTTCGTGGCGGTCGTGGAGACCGGCTCCATTTCCGCGGCCAGCCGCCGGGTCCACGTCGCCCAGCCGGCGCTCACGCGCCAGATGCGGCTGCTGGAAGACGACGTGGGCACCCGGCTGTTCGAGCGCCATGCCCGAGGCGTTCGGCTCACGGTGGCCGGTCGTGCGCTCTACGAGGAGGCCATCCAGCTGCTCGATGACCGGGCGCAAATCAAGGCGCGCCTCACGGCGCTGGGCAGTGGCCTAAGTGGCAAGCTGAGCCTCGGGATCACCGTGACCCATCTCTGGGTGCCCGAGGTCGCCCAACTGATGGGGCACTATCGGACGCGCTACCCCGGCGTCGCCTTCGAGGTCTTTCCGCTGCTCTCGGGACCGCAGCTGGAGCGGCTCAGGGAAGGCACGCTGGATGCCGGGATCCTCTATCTCGATGGCCCCGACCACCCCGGATTGGAAACGCAGTTGCTGCAGCATGATCATCTGATCCTGGCGGTGCCGGAGCGCTCGCCATGGGCGTCAATGCCGCCGTCAAGCCTGGACGAGCTCAAGGAGGCCGACTTCGTCTGGGGCTTTCGCAGTGCCTCTCCGGTTTACTACGATCGCATGTTGGCGCACTTCCAGCGTCTGGGTTTCTCGCCTCGCGTCGTCCAGTACGGGGCGGATAACATCACCATCCTGAGCATGGTCGCGGCGGGCCTGGGGATCGCCATCGTGCCCTCGGCCAGCAGCGCCCACCCCATGCCCGGCATCCGCTTCATGCGCCTCCCCGAACTCGACCGCTGTGACATGCCGCTATGGATGGCCTGGCGGTCGAGCAACGACTCGCCGGCGCTCCACAACCTGATTGGCCAGGTCGACGAGGTGTTCGGGTGAGTGGTGTTTCAGTGCTTGGGCGATCCCACCACTCCGGTCATCCAGTCGCTTCGTGGCATGCTCTGGATATCCTCCAGCCTGCGGTACCGTTGCCACATGGAAGGGGGCGCTGGCGACCACTATCTTCCGCGAGGGTGATGCTCGGGAGGATGAGACGCTGCCATCCGACGGATAGGGAGCGGTCGGCATGCGTGTTGGGTGGAGAAGCGTTGCGGTACTGTGTGCAGCACCAGACAGTGATTCGGAGAAGAAGCCGGCATAATTTGCACCAATTGGACATTTAGGCTGCGAGGCAGTAGGGTACGCCTCCCTCGGGCCGTACCGCTGTGCCTCACAGGTCCGACACCATCCCGCAACGGGATACGTTGATCTCGCTACCACGATGACAGGTTCACCGGCACATTCGACTGTATAACGCCGGCGTCATCGCTAGAGAGGAAATCCATGTCGCCCCATTACGCCGATCAGGGCCGCTGCATGCCGCGCCGCCCGCCACCGTTCCATCCCTTCCAGGGCTAACGTCGACCGACGACGTTTCGCGCCTCTGCCGTCACGACGGCCGACACCGCGCGCGCCATTTCCCCGGGTTCGAGCTTCCTAGCCGTCCGGGAGGACTGGGTCGTGCTTGTTCTCCGTGCCATCACGGCGGCTTTTCACCGCGCCCTACGCACGCCGGCGAGGGCTGGTGCGTGTGGCGCGCTTCCGTTCCACCCACCGAGGGATTGCCCTTGAACAACGCATCACTCCATCAATTCTCGACCCTGACGGTCATCCTGTTGATGCTTGCCTTCTATGGCGGCACCTACCTGATGACGCTCGGCATTCGCAAGAAGAAAGAGGATGCCGACGCCTTCATGGTGTCCAACCACCGCGTCGGCTTCGGCATCGGCGCGGCCAGCATGACCGCCACCTGGATCTGGGCAGCTTCCTTCTACGCCGCCGCCACCTCCGGCTACACCTACGGTGTCTCGGGCCCGATCCACTATGGGCTGTGGGGGGCACTGATGATCCTGTTCATCTATCCTTTCGGACGCCGCTTCCGCAAGCTGGCTCCCAATGCCCACACCCTGGGCGAGCTGATCCATGCCCGTCACGGTGCCTCCAGCCAGCTGATCCTGGCGCTGTCGAATCTGCTGGGCAGCATCATCAGCTTGATGGTGAATTTCACCGCCGCCGGGGCCCTCGTCTCGGTGCTCTCGCCGCTCTCCTTCCAGGTCGGGGTGATCTTCGCCGGTGTCGGTGTGCTGCTCTATACCCTGTGGTCGGGCTTCCGCGCCTCGGTGCTGACCGACTTCGCCCAGCTGGTGGCGCTGATGGCCATCGCCGTGGTGATCATTCCCGCGGTCTTCTTCGCCATGGGGGGGCCGAGCGAGCTGGTGGCAGGCCTCGACAACCTGACCGCCGAGCAGGCCGACTTCTTCTCCGTCGACGCCATCCTCAACCAGGGCGCGCCGTTCTTCGTCGCCGTGCTGGCCTATGCCATCGGCAACCAGACCATTTCCCAGCGGCTGTTCGCGGTCAACGAGGACCACATCAAGCCGACCTTCCTGACCGCCACCGTGGGCTACGGTGCCATCGTCATCGGCCTGGGCATGATCGGGCTGATGGCACTGACGCTGGGCATCGAGCCGCTGAACGGCGACATGAACAACCTGATCCCGCAGATGGTATCGGGCTACCTGCCGCCGCTGTTCATCGCGTTGTTCTTCATCCTGGTGATCGGCTCGCTGTCCTCCACCGCCGACTCCGATCTCTCGGCGTTGTCGGCGATCATGATGGCCGATGTCTACGGCAAGAACATCGCCCGCGGCAAGGCCGACCCCCAGCGCATGCTGCTGGTGGGCCGGTTGACCATGATCATCGCCACCGCGGTCGGCATCGTCTTCGCCAGCTTCTCGCTGGACATCCTGGTGATGCTGGTGTTCGTCGGCGCGCTGTGGGGCGCCATCGTCTTCCCGGTGATCGCCAGCTGCTTCTGGAGCCGGGTCACCAACGCCGCCTTCACCACTTCGGTGATCGTCGCCATGGTGACGTTCTGCCTGGCCCGCTTCGAGTGGCTGCCCCTGACCGGCGTCATCGGCCTGGGCTTCGAGGTCCTGGCCAGCATCGGCGGCGGGACCATCATCGGTCTGATGGTGTTCGGCTTTCTCGGCCGCACCGCGGGCTTCATCGCCGGTGTGCTGGCGCTCGTGGCGATGCTGGTCTTCGCCACCGACTTCCTGCGTGACTACACCGTCCTGCTGGCCTCGTTGACCGCCTATGGCACCAGCACCCTGGTATGCGTGGTGATGAGTCTGGCCAGCCGTGAGCGCTTCGACTTCGACTGCATTCGCGAGCGCGTCGGCGACTACGACGATCACCTCGCCGACGAGGAATCGGACGAGGCGACCGGCGATCTCGCCCCGGCGCCTCTCGCCACGCAGCACTGATCCACTTCCCTGTCACCGTGGCGCCGGTGTGCCGGCGCCCACGAATCGGAGATCGACCATGACGACACTCTTCGCCTTCTATGTTCTGATCTGGCCGGCCCTGACCCTGGGCGTGCTGGTGCTGATTTGTCGGGCGGTGCTGCGCGATCGACGCGAAGCCCGTCGACAGCACCGACAGCTTGTCTGATGGTGTTGGTGCTGTTCGTCCGGGGACAGTGTCCGGTTGCGGTCCCGTCTTGCTCGTAAAGGAGGGAGTGAGAGCCTTTACAATGTCTTGCAGGCCGATCTCATCCACCGGCATGGAGCATGGTGATGTGGTAGGAACCTCTAGCCGCTGATCGTGTACCGCTTCGGTTCGGGCCTTGAATACCCCTGCCCTAGGGTATGCCAAGTCAGATCCGCACTCGGCGCAGCCGCAGGGCATTGCCCACCACCGAGACCGAGCTGAACGACATGGCCGCGGCGGCGATGATCGGCGACAGCAGGACCCCGAAGGCCGGGTAGAGCACGCCGGCGGCGATCGGCACGCCCAGGCTGTTGTAGCCGAAGGCGAAGACCAGGTTCTGCTTGATGTTGCGCATGGTGGCGCGGCTGAGCCGGCGGGCGCGCAGGATGCCGCGCAGGTCGCCCTTCACCAGGGTCACTCCGGCGCTCTCCATGGCCACGTCGGTGCCGGTGCCCATGGCGATGCCGACCTGGGCCTGGGCCAGGGCCGGGGCATCGTTGATGCCGTCGCCGGCCATGGCCACGAAGCGACCCTCGGCCTGCAGTGCCTTGACCTTGTCCGCCTTCTGCTCCGGCAGCACCTCGGCGATGACCTCGTCGATGCCCAGGCGTCTGGCGACCGCCTGGGCGGTGGTCTGGCTGTCGCCGGTGAGCATCACGATACGGATGCCGTCCTCGTGCAGGCTGCGGATCGCCTCGGGGGTGGTCTCCTTGACCGGGTCGGCCACCGCGACGAGCCCGGCGGGCCGGCCGTCGACGGCCACGAACATGGCCGTCTTGCCCTCGGCCCGCAGGGCCTCGGCACGCTCGGCCAGTGCCTCGGCCTCGATCCCTTCGGCCTCCATCAGGGCGCGGTTGCCCAGTGCCACCGCCTGCTCGCCGACGCGACCCTTGACGCCCTTGCCGGTGACCGACTCGAAGTCGGTGTAGCGCTCGGGCGAGACGCCGCGCTCCTCGGCGCCCTGGACGATGGCCGCCGCCAGGGGATGCTCGCTGCCGCGTTCCAGGGTGGCGGCCAGGCGCAGCACCTGGTCATCCTCGAAGCCCTCGGCGGCCACCACGTCCTGCAGCCGCGGGCGGCCCTCGGTGAGGGTGCCGGTCTTGTCGACGATCAGGGTATCGACCCGGCGCAGCGTCTGGATGGCCTCGGCGTTCTTGAACAGCACGCCCAGCGAGGCGCCCTTGCCGCTGGCCACCATGATCGACATGGGCGTGGCCAGGCCCAGGGCACAGGGGCAGGCGATGATCAGCACCGCCACGGCGTTGATCAGCGCATAGGTCATCGCCGGCTCGGGGCCCCAGACTCCCCAGACGATGAAGGTGGCGAGCGCCGCGAGCACCACGGTGGGCACGAAGACGCCGGCCACCACGTCCACCAGATTCTGGATCGGCGCCCGGCTGCGACTGGCCTCGGCCACCATCTGCACGATCTGCGACAGCAGGGTGTCGCTACCCACCCGCTGGGCCTCGATCACCAGCGAGCCGGTGCCGTTGACGGTGGCACCGATGACGTTCTCGCCCTGGGCCTTCTCGACGGGGATGGGCTCGCCGGTGATCATCGACTCGTCCACGGAGGAGTTGCCCTCGACGACGACGCCGTCCACCGGGACCTTCTCGCCGGGGCGCACCCGCAGGCGGTCGCCGATCTGCACCCGTTCCAGCGGCACGTCCTCTTCATTGCCGTCGTCCCCGAGGCGACGCGCGGTCTTGGGCGCCAGGCCCAGCAGCGCCTTGATGGCGGCATTGGTCTGGCTGCGCGCGCGCAGTTCCATGACCTGGCCCACCAGCACCAGGGTGACGATCACCGCGGCGGCCTCGAAGTAGACCCCCACCTGGCCGCTTTCATGGCGGAAGGAGGGCGGGAAGAGCTGCGGGAACAGCGTGGCGATCACGCTGTACAGGTAGGCGACGCCCACCCCCAGGCCGATCAGGGTGAACATGTTGAGGTTCCAGCCGATCACCGAACGGTAGCCGCGTACGAAGAAGGGCCAGCCGCTCCACAGCACCACCGGCGTGGCCAGGGCGAGCTCGAGCCAGACGCGGATGCCGTGGGGCACCAGGGCGTCCATGTTCACGCCGGGGATCATGCCGCCCATGGCCAGGATGACCACCGGGACGGTGAGGACCACGCCGACCCAGAAACGGCGGGTCATGTCGACCAGCTCGGGGTTCTGTTCCTCCTCGGCGGTGACCTGCCGCGGCTCCAGCGCCATGCCGCACTTGGGACACTCGCCGGGTTCGTCGCGCACGACCTCCGGGTGCATGGGACAGGTCCATTCCGTCCTGGTCGCCGGCGCCTGGGGAGCGGTGGGTTCCAGGGCCATGCCACACTGGGGGCAGTCCCCCGGCTGGTCGGACACCACCTCGGGATGCATGGGGCAGGTGTATTGGGCACCTGACGGCTGGCCTGCGGTCCCCTGGGCGGACACCTTGCGGTCCTCGGTCCGCGCACTCTGCGCCGCATGCTCGTGGCAATGATCTTGCGGGTGTTGCGTCATGGCATCGTCTCCTTTGCTTCCCTGCATGGCGTTAATCTTTCCGACCTGTCCCGACGAGAGTGAACCGACAAGGGGGTATGCCGAGGGCGGCGCCGGGTTGCCGGCCGCCAACTCGTAGAAAGCTTAAATCCCTTGCGTTACCCAAGGGTCAAGCGAAGGAGGCGCGCGAAGGAGCGGCTAGCATCAAACCTTGATCGGCGTCATGCCTGTGCTGTCCAACGGGGCGTACGCCTAACCATCCCCTCTGTGCGTAGCGGGCGATGGAAAACGCGATCAGCTCGTCCATCGGGTCGATGGATGACCTAGCCGCGTCGCCGCTTCATTCGACGAAATCCCAGCACGGCGGCGGCAATCGCCAGTAGCACCATCACGCCGAGCACCCAGGTCGGCGCATAGAAGGTGGTATAGAGCTCCCACCCCAGCAGGCGGGGCAGGGCGGAGAAGACGGTCGGGGCCCCGGCCAGGTGACCGCCCAGGGTTCCGGTCAGCGCGAACAGCCAGGCGCCCAGCAGTCCGAGCACCGCCAGTGCCAGGCCGCGCAGGCCGCTGAAGGCGTCTCGGCCGCCGACCCATACCAGCACGAGCAGCATGAGGTAGACCGCCAGGGACCAGAAGGCCATCAGCAGGTGGTTGCGCGTCAGCGGGCTGTGCAAGAGGGCCTCGAGGGACCAGACGCCATAGCCGCTGAGCAGGGAGGCCAGGGCCCCCAGCACACCGAGGACCAGCACCGGCAGCAGGGCGGCCCGGCAGAGGTCGGCGGCCCGTCCCCTGGCCAGCACGCCGACCAGGATCATCAGGCTGGCCAGCGCCCAGAAGGCGACGGGAAAGTGGGCGAGCATATGGTGCATGCCGGTCATGGTGTGCCTCCCGGGTGACGGCGTCTGAAGGCGGGCAGCAGGCCGATGAACAGGCCGGCCAGCAACAGCAGGCCGGCGATCAGGGTCAGGGCCCACTGGCGCTGGATGGCGTCCTGGAACTCCATCTCCACCCCGTAGTGGGCCAGCTGGCGCTCGTCGTGGTGGGCCCGCACCGGGAGCCCCGCCGCGATGTCGTCGGCGCCGGCATGGGCCTCGCCGATCAGCAGCGGCCAGTCGACCTGGCCGGGATAGTAGAGCGTCAGGTCGAACCACGGCTGGGACCAGTCCGGCGTGCCCTCCGCCACCGGCGAGGCGAGGATGTCGGCCTCGCGCCCCAGGCCCAGGGCGTAGGGGAGCGACACGTAGTGCCAGCGGCTGCCCGTGGCGTTGCGGTGCACGGCGAAGGCCAGATCATAGCGCCCCTGCGGGGCGAAGGCCTTGTCGTCCGGCTGGCCGGTGTCAAGGTCGCGGACCAGGGTCACGTCCCAGTAGCCATCCGACCAGCGCGCGTCGCCGGCGACCCGGATATCGCCCCGGGAGCCCTCGCCCTCACGCAGCAGCCGGCGGGGGATGACGTCCCCCTCCTGCCAGTCGTGGTCGGGATCGAAGGGCACGGCGAAGGGCTCGGCGAGATAGTAGAGGCCATCGAAGTCGACGCGTTCGGCGGTGACATCCTCCCAGCGCAGGGCATGACGGCCGGTGGCCTCGGGGTCGAACATCCACTGGGGACGGGCATTCTCTGCGTCCCAGTTGGTGGTGTAGGGCCCCCGACCGGCGTCGCTGTGGCGATGCTCACCGACCCACTGGTCGTCCGACATGCCCACCGCATTGGAGCGGCCCGCCCGCCAGTGCCAGAGATCGAGGAAGTAGCCGCTCGCCTGCTGGGCCGCCAGCTGAGGCTCGTCGACGACGCTGTCCCACTCGGCGACGTCGCGACGGGTTCCGGGCAGGTGCTTGCGCACCTCGGTCTGGCCGAGGGTCTCGCCCAGGTAGGGATGGGCGGCCACGGCCTCGGCTGGGGCCTCGTCGCTGAAGAAGCGCATGCGGTCGCCCACGGTGATGTAGCCGCCGTAGCGTCCGAAGTCGGGCACGGAGCCGTCGTCGACCAGCATGGTCACCCGGTCCTCGTAGGTGCCTTCCGGCTGGGGGCCGACGGTAGAGGCCCCATGGCGGACCCACTCGCCCTCCGTGTAGCGCAGCATGTCGTGATAGACATGCGGCCGCTCGGTCGGCCAGCGATAGCGGAACCAGATGCGTTCCCCGTCATGGGCCACCTTGACCTGCAGTGGCAAGGTCAGCCGATCGGGGATATAGAGGTTGCGGGCCGGGTCATCGTGGATCACCCCGCTTCCCTGGGTGACCCAGGCCAGTCCCAGGCCCACCAGGCCGCCGGCCAGGAGGAGAGGAATCGCCTTGTCGCTCATGCCGGGCTCCCGCGGTGGAAGGGGTGCATTCAGCATAGCCAGCATTGGCGGCAGCGCCCTTGATTGCGGTCAAGCCTTCGACATGCATCGTAGTGGGCCAGCCGTAGCGGGCCTTGAATTGCCGGCGTTGGTGATTGCGAACTTCACCATCGGCCGGGAGCGATCCCCAGCTTGAGTGGCGTGACCCTCATGTCACCGACATGATCGACGCGGACCGGAGAGTCGTCCCTCCGGCCCGTCGGCGCGCGGTAATCGACCTCCTCAGGTCGATGCCGGGCGAGCTTCTCCCATCGCGCTTTGGTGGGAGACGTGCTCGGTGGCGCGACCGCAGTCCCGGCAGGTGATGCAGTAGCGGTTGCCTTCCAGGGGGCGCAGGTCGAAGGCCGCCCAGATGGGGCCTTCCTGGGCCCTGATCTCCGTGGCACCGCAGGGGCACATCACCATCCAGCGGCCCGCGGGGTCCGGCATCAGATCGATCTCTTGCATGCTCGAATTCTCCTTTTCTCGTCCTTCAGCATGCCGGAAGGGGCCAATGGCCGATGTAGGAGATCGCGTATTCCGGCTGTACGCCTGGGCATATTCTTCTCGCG
Organism: Halomonas stenophila; assembly: GCF_014192275.1. Taxonomy (GTDB): domain Bacteria; phylum Pseudomonadota; class Gammaproteobacteria; order Pseudomonadales; family Halomonadaceae; genus Halomonas; species Halomonas stenophila. The sequence continues at coordinate 255,958 of NZ_JACHXR010000001.1, forward strand.
GGGCCACGGCCGTCGGGTTGATGACTGGCGTGATCGCTGCAGTGCAGGGAAGCGGGGCAAGGCTGCCAGGCGAGAAAGGTGCACCCGGGTCGTGGCGGTGATCGCCGACACGAGCCATCGTCGATCGCCTACGCGAGGGCGCGGCGATGGCGTGCAGCGGGGTGGTGCATCGGGTACCAGGCTACAGGGGTGATGCCAGTCCCCTCGTGTGCCGATGGATCCGGGTTCGATCTGCATAGGGCATCATTCACCGAGCCCCCGGCCAGGGATCCGGCCGGGGGCTCGGTGTCGTCGTGACGCCATTCACCGCGATGCCGATTGCCGGCTTCGCCTTCGATCCGGTTGCCGGAAGCCTTGTCGTGTCCAACGGTCTTGCGCTCCTCGCCGGGGCCTGGCCTCGGGTGCCCCGCTGGATCGCTGGCCATGGCGTTGGCAGGCTCAGGCCATGGCGGTCGTCGGCGCCTCGGGCAGTTGCCGGACCCACTCCAGGGCAGTCGACTTCTCGCGGGTCGGGAAGGTCCGGATCTCCATGGCCTTGAACAGGCGGTTCTCGAGTCGCGTCAGGTGACGCACCCAATGCTTGTCGCTGAGCACCGCGGCTCGATAGTAGCGGTCCAGATCGCCGACCTGGGTGAGGGCATAGCCCAGGTCGCGGAGGAAGGCGGTGAACGTCATCCAGCGCATCTCGTCGAGCTCGGTGTAGAGGCTGACGCGGGGGTGGCTCTTCTTGACGGCCTCGATGGCCTCGATGGCCGGCTGCAGGTCGGCGGCGGTGACGCGACCGCTGACCCGCATCGCCACCACATGGTCGGCCCCCGGGGGTAGCAGTTCGAGCATCGCGGTTACCTCCTCGATCGGGGGTGGAAGGGTGTCTTTGCAGCATAGTTTCTCGCCAATGGACCGGCCGCCGAGGAGCCGGTTCCCGTCCGACAGTCGGTCACCGTCCGGAGACGGCGAGCGGCACTACACTGGGAGAAACGACCGGAGACAGTGCCATGCAACCACGCATCAGCATGATTACCCTGGGCGTCACCGATCTGGCGCGGGCCGTGCGCTTCTATGAGCAGGGGCTCGGCTGGCCGCGTCTCGAGTCGCCTCCCGAGGTGGCGTTCTTTCCCCTGAACGGGACCTGGCTGGGCCTCTATGGCCGTGAGGCGCTGGCCGAGGATGCCGGCGTGCCCGCCGAGGGCAGCGGCTTCAGCGGTGTCGCCCTGGCGCACAATGTCGCCAGCGAGGCCGAGGTGGAAGAGGTGCTGGCGCTGGCCGTGCAGGCCGGCGCGGAGGTGGTCAAGCCCGGGCAGAAGGTGTTCTGGGGCGGGTATTCCGGTTATTTTGCCGACCCCGATGGCCACCTCTGGGAGGTCGCCCACAATCCCTTCCTGTGGATCGGGCCAGGCGTCGAGTGAGCGGGAACCCGGCCGCTATCAGTGTGGCGCCGGGTGATCCCCCATCTCGCGGTCCAGGCGGCGAGCCACCTCGCCGGGCGAGCCGGTGCGACGGGCCAGCAGGTCGTAGGCCACCGGTACCACGAACCCGTGCCGGACAGGGCCAGCCACAGCACCACGTCGGCGCCGGCATCGGCCTTCTGCACCTCGGGGGGCTCGGCCTCGTCCGGCAGGTTGCCGCGGGCGCCGGCGATGCGGTCCTCCAGCACCTGGGTGATGCGGGTCTCCACCACGCTGGCCGAGGCGCCGGGGTAGCGGGTATCGATGCCGACCACCGGCGGATCGATGGTGGGATATTCCTGCAGGGGCAGGCGGGTCAGGGCCAGCAGCCCGAAGGCCACGATCAGCGCGGCCAGCACCGGCCGCTGGACGGAGATGTCTGACAGGCGCATCAGGCGCCCCCCGCGTCACGATCGGCCTCGATCAGCTCGCGCACCGAGGTGATGTCATCGACGATGCCGAGCAGGCGCACCCGGGCCCCGTCGCGGGTCCGCTCGGCGCCGTGGCTGACCACCAGGTCCCCCGGCGAGAGGCCGGCGAGGATCTCTGCCTCCCCGGGGCGTCGTTCGCTTACTCGAACCCGGCGCCGCTCGATGCGCTCGTCGTTGTCCTCGTGGATCAGCAACACATAGTGGCGCTCCCCCTCCGGGATCAGCGCCGACTCCGGCACCACCAGGGTATCCCGCGGGCGGCGGGCCAGGGTCATCTCCATCAGCATGCCGGGCCGCAGCCGCTCTCCCGGGTTGGCCAGCAGGGCGCGCACCGGCACGCTGCGGCTGACCGGATCGACCCGCGACCCGATGGTGGCGATCTCGCCCTCGAAGCGTGCCGCCGGGAAGGCGGCGCTGCGCGGTGAGGATCATCCCCGGGGCCAGCGAGCCGAGTTCGACCTCGGGGACGCGAAAGTCGAGCTTCATGCGATCGAGCTTGTCCAGGGTGGCGAGTTCCATGCCCGGCGTGACCAGGGTGCCGACGCTGACGCGGCGAAAGCCCATCACGCCATCGAAGGGGGCGCGGATGCGGTAGTTGGCAAGCCGTGCCTCCAGGGCCTGGATCTCGGCCTCCACCTGGCGCAGCCGGGCGCGTCTGTTCTCCACCTCGGCACGGGGGCGAGGTTGCGCTGCTCGAGCTGGGCCAGGCGGTTCACCGCGGCCAGGCGCTCATCGCGCAGGGCCTGGGCGGCGCGCAGCTCGGCGCGCTGCTCGGCGTCGGCTAGGTGGATCAGCACTTGGCAGGCGGCGAAGGCTCCCACCCGTACCGGTGGGCTCTGCTAGAATGCGCGCCTCGAGGCAAACCCGGCAGGAGAGAGCATGACATACGATGTGGTCGTCATCGGCGCGGGCGCGGCGGGACTGATGTGCGCCCTGACCGCCGGCTATGCCGGGCGGCGGGTGCTGGTGATCGATCATGCCAACAAGGCCGGCAAGAAGATCCTGATGTCCGGTGGCGGGCGCTGCAACTTCACCAACCTGGCCACCACCCCGGCCAACTTCTTCTCCGACAACCCGCACTTCTGCATCTCCGCGCTCAAGCGCTACCGCCCCGAGCACTTCGTCGAACTGGTCGAGCGTCATGGCCTCGAGCACGTGGAGAAGGCGCCCGGGCAGCTGTTCTGTGCCGGGTCGGCGAAGGACCTGCTGGCCATCCTGCTGACCGAGTGCGACTGGGCCGGTGTCGAGATCAGTCTCAAGACGTCGGTCTCGTCGCTGGAGGCCTGCGGAGAGGGCCTGCGCCTGGCGACCTCGCGCGGGCGCATCGACGCCGGGGCGGTGGTGGTGGCCACCGGCGGCCTGTCGATCCCCACCATGGGAGCCACCGGCTTCGGCTATGACATCGCCCGGCAGTTCGGGCTCTCGGTCACCGAGACCCGGGCCGCCCTGGTGCCCTTCACGCTGACCTCCCGATGGAAGGCTCGAGCCGAGGCGCTCGCGGGTCTCGGTCATGAGGTGGTGGTGCGCTGCCGGGACGGCGCCTATCGCGAGCCGCTGCTGTTCACCCACCGGGGCCTGTCGGGACCGGCCATGCTGCAGATCTCCAGCCATTGGCGGCCCGGTGACAGCCTGGCCATCGACCTGCTGCCGGGGGTGGAGGCCTTCGACGCCCTGGTGGCGGCGCGGCGGGAAGCCCCCAGGCGGCGCGTCTCCACCTGGCTCGGCGAGCGCCTGCCGCGGCGCCTGGCCCAGGCCCTCGTCGAGTGGCACGGCGGCGATGGCCCCCTGGCCGAGCGCTCCAACGCCGAACTCGAGGCCTGGGCCGGCCGGCTCAATGCCTGGCGCCTCAAGCCCGCCGGCACCGAGGGCTGGCGCACCGCCGAGGTGACCCTGGGCGGGGTCGATACCCGCGCGCTGTCGTCGAAGACCTTCGAGGTCAAGGGCCTGCCCCAGCTGCGCTTCATCGGCGAGGTGCTGGACGTCACCGGCGAACTGGGGGGCTACAATTTTCAGTGGGCCTGGGCCTCCGGCGTGGCCTGCGGCCTGGCGCTGTAGCGTTATCCCGGCAAGAGCCGGGCCGCTATGCGGCCAGGAGCCATGCCGTATGACAGCTGTCCGGGCCCGTCGGCCCCCCTGCTCCAGGGCGGCGAGGCGGTCGGCAAGGCCGTCTGGGAGCCATGCTGTCGGACATGCCCGTGGCCGACAGGGGCCGATGCCTTGGTCCGGGGGCCGTCATGATCGGCGGATCGGACCAGCGAAGGAGGATGCGAGATGGCCAAGGCACTTCACCGTCAGGCGCTGGGGTCGATCGTGGCGAGGGTCGCCGAGGAACTGCTCGACGAGGCGCGGGCGGCGCTGCCCCGTATCACCGACCCGACGGACCCCGAGGGGCTCCACGATTTTCGCGTGGCCGTGAGGCGTCTGCGTTCCTGGCTCAAGGCCTACCGGGGGTATCCGGGGATCAAGATCCCCAAGCCGTTGCGTCGGCAACTGCATGAGCTGGCGAAGGCGACCAATGCCGCCCGGGATGGTGAGGTGATGCTGGCCTGGCTCGACAGTGAGCGGGACGCGCTGCCGGCCGACCAGCGTGGCGCCGTCGGCTGGTGGCAGGTCCGCCTCGAGGCGGAGGTCGAGGCCGCCTATGCCTCGGCGAGCAGCACGCTGGCGGCCGACTTCCCGGCCCTCGAGGCCGGCCTGCGTCGCGCCTTCTCGTCGCTTCCCGGCGGCAAGGCCAGGGGGCACGCTTTCGGGGAGGCCAGTGCCCGGGAACTGGCGGCCCTGCAGGAGCGACTGGTCCGCGAAGTGTCGGCGATCGGCTCGGCGGAGGATCGCGAGGCGTTGCATCGACCGCGGATCACCGGCAAGCGCATCCGCTACCTGCTGCGGCCATGGAAGGCGGCCTCGCCGGCCTGCAAGGACGCCGAGAAGGCCATGAAGGCCTTCCAGGATGCCTACGGCGTGCTCCATGACGACCTGGTCCGCGAGTCGGCCCTGTGTGAGGTCGTCGCCGCCCATGCCGGGGAGGAGAGTGTCGACCGGCTGTGGCGAGCCGCCCGTGGGGAGCCGGCCTGGGCCACGGCGCCGCGTCACCTGCGGGGCTTCCTGGGACTGGCCCATGGCAATCGACAGCGGCGGCTCGCCCACTACGCGACTGCCGTCGATCGTGCCGGGACCTCGGACATGACCGCGCTGTCGGCCCGGCTGGCTGCGGCCGGGGCGGCGATGCGCGGCGAGGCGAGCTGAGCCGTCAGCGCAGTCGCTGGGCGAGTTCGAGCCACAGCGCGGTGTAGGCTCGGGCAGCGGGGCTGCGGGGGGCGAAGTCGCGCACCGGCCGGCGCTCCAGGCCCATGCGCTCGACCATGCTGGCGGAAGGGACCACTTGGGACAGCATCAGCGGCCAGCGCTCGTGCAGGGTCGCCATGATCTCGCGGTGCAGGGCCCGGCGACGATCGGCCAGGGTCATGAAGGGCCACAGGGTGCAGGCGATGTCATGGTCATCGAGGAAGCCCTGCAGCTGTTCCAGGGTTCTCAGCGACAGGACCGTGGGCACCGCCGGTACCAGTAAGGCATCGACGCTGGAGAAGATGTTCTCCGACAGGTGCGACAGGCTGGGCGGGCAATCGAGGATGACCAGGTCGTAGTCGTGACGAACGGGTTTGAGGATCTGGCGCAGGTGGCTGTTGCCGCGCTTGGCCAGGCGTTCATCCATCTCCCGCGAGGCCAGGGCGGCCGGCAGCAGGTCCAGGTTGTCCACCTCGGTGTGGCGAATCACCTTGGCGAAGGAGGCCTTGCCCTTGACCAGCTTGTCCACCCCGCCACGGATGCGCGGCTTGATGCGCAGGTAGTAGCTGGTGGCCGCCTGGGGGTCCAGGTCCCAGAGCAGCACGCGATGCCCGGCCCGTGCGGCCTCGGCCGCCAGGTTGACGGCCGAGGCCGTCTTGCCGACGCCGCCCTTGATGCTGTAGAGGGCCAGCATGCGCATGAAATCGGTTCCCCTGTGATGACCGCGATGATGACAATGCTGTCACGCCATCATAACAGGACTGAAACATCAGCAGGTTACAGAGTCGTGATAGGGGCAGGCAGCGGTGGGCTCAGCGAAATCGGTTGAACAGGCGACGCAACCGATCCACGGCCAGGGCGCCGACGATCGCCTTTCTCCCCAGCCGGGTCACGCTTCCCGGGCGCCGCGCCACCGGCAGCAGGAGCAGGCCGCCCGCCACCAGGATCGGCACCCGGTAGCGCCGTACGGCCTGCCAGCCGGCATCCAGCGGACGTGCCGCCGCCTGCCAGCGATCGGCGGCGACCAGCAGGTCCACCCGCTGCTGCTCGATGGTGGCCTCGAGGGCCGCCCGGCGTTCGCGTCGACTGGGCTCAGCGGTCCGGGTCACGGTGCTTCTCCACCAGTTCGCGGTCCAGGGCCAGGTGCTTGAGGGTGCTCGCCAGCAGGGTACGCTGCCGGGCCATGCGCATCACCCAGGCCGCCAGCAGCAGGCCGCCCAGCAACAGCACGGCGGCACTCGCGCCGATCGCGGTGAGACGATGGCTGTCCCAGAAGACGACGATGATCAGGGTGGTGAGTGTGCCGAGCCCGAGTAGCAGCAGGATCAGGCTGAGGCCGGCCAGCAGGGCGATCGTCACCAGCCGGGCGCGCTCTTCCTCCAGTTCCAGCACGGCGAGACGCAGGCGCGTCTCGCCGGTCGCCAGCAGGCTGGACAGCAGCCGCTTGCCGGCCCCGAGCAGTCGCTGAGCCGGTCCCTGGCTCCCCGTCATCAGCGCCGTCCGATCAGCATGCCGACCACCACGCCGACGGCGGCGCCGATGCCGATGCTGGTCCAGGGGTTGTCGTGCACGTAGCGGTCACAGGCGTCGGCCTGCTGGGTCACGGAGTCCCGCGCATCGTGATAGGCGCGTTCACCGCGGGCCTCGAGTCGGGCCCGGGTGTCCTGCAGGCGCTGCTCGGCGCGTGCGCGGAGTTCCTTGATGTTGTTGCGTGAGTCGTCGGCGGTGGCGTTCACCAGCTCCTCGATGGTCTGGGACAGGTGGTGCAGGTCTTCCTTCAACTGTTGCGTGGTCTCGTGGGTGTGCGGGGTGCGGTTGGCCATCGGGTCTTCCTCTGACGGTGAATGACAGCTCCAGCATAGCAGTCGTCCTGCCTGCCGTAATATCCCCGGCCGCTCAGGGGGCGAAGGTCCCGGTGGAAAACAGCGGGTTGAGGCTGAAGCCCACGCCGAGTCGCTGCACGCTGTTGTCGTAGTCGATCAGGCTGTCGCCATAGCCGTGGTAGTACTGGACGTGGCCGCGGATCTTGCCGAACAGCGGCCAGGAGTAATCCAGCTGGGCGCCCATGTGGCCGCTGCCGGGATTGCCCCGCCACAGCAGGCTGGCCTCCTGATCACCGAACAGGCGTCGCGCCACGGTGACATCCCCGTAGCCCATGTACTTGTGGATGTCGGGGTTGTCGTCCTGGCTCTCGTCCTCGGGGATCCGCCAGTGCGGCGACAGCGACACGGCCCAGTCGTCGTTGATGAAGGTGCTGGTCCCGATGACACGGTTCCAGCTCCGCGACAGGGGGTCGGATCGCCCGTTGGACTGGTGGTTGAAGCTGATCCGGTTGTGGATGTTGGTCCAGCCCGCCAGCGACCAGTCATTCTCGAAATCCAGGAAGACTTCGGGCTCGAAGTTGGTTTCCCGGAATGGCGAGGAGGCATCCGCGTTGTAGGCCTGCCACCAGCTGCGCTGGGTATAGCCGAAGAACAGGTCGCCGTTGCCGAGGATCAGGTCGTCCATCAGGTTGAACTTGGCGCTGAACTGGAACTTCATCTCCAGCCGGTCGGGGTCCACCTCGCCGTTGATCGCCCGGAAGGCATCATGATTGGGCGAGGTGGTATAGGTGAGCGGCAACAGGTAGTTGCGGCGATGGGTGGTGATGGCGAAGGGATTGCGGTCGGACTCCGCCTCGAGGAGTCGTCGCTTGGCCACCGACTCCTCCAGTTCCTCCTCCTCGAGTGCCGCGGCGGGCAGGGGATAGGGAGCGGGATCGGGAGCGGCTACCTCCAGCTGATCACGCAGGCCCTCGAGTTCGGCTTCCAGGGATTGGATGCGTTCCCGGATCGCCTCCCGTTCGGCGGCACTCGGCGCCTCGCCCTCCTGGGCCAGCGCCTGATGGGCCAGGCCGGCGGCCAGCAAGGCGACAGCGAGTCCGGAGCGGTAACGTGACGGCGTCATGGACAGACTATCCTGGCGGAAGTGAGAATGCCGTTCTACCACGCCGGTGAGGCAAGTCAACTGTGCCCATCCGGCGACTCTAGGCATTGCCTGGCCGGTCTCGGATGTCGAGAATGCCCAGGCATCGCCCATGGTTCCGCCCTCGCCGAGGTTCCCTTGAACGCATTGCTGCGCGCTCTCCGTCCATTCGTCTTTCACATTGTTTGCCTCTTGCTGGTCGGGGGCCTCGCGGCGCTCGCTGCGAACCCGGCGCAGGGGCAGAGCGAGGTCCCGACGCTTCCCGACCCGCAGACCCTGCAGAAACGCCTGTCTGCGCTCACCCCCGAGGAAGGCCAGACCGTCGATGAAGCCACGGCCCGTGACATCGATGCCCTGAGGGCGGCCATCGAGGGGTTGGAGGCGCTCGAGGCGGTCAAGGCACAGCTCGCCGAGCTGGAGACTCGCGTCGATCAGGCGCCGGTGGAGCTGCGTGAGCTGCGGCGGGCCCTGGCCTCGGCGCCGGAGGAGGCCACCTCGGCGTCACTGGAGGAACTCGAGTCCCTCGAGCTGAGCGAGCTGGAGACCCGACTCGCCGAGGCCTCCGAGACCCTGCAGGATGCCCAGGATCGGCTGGCCGAGGTAGAGACTCGCCTGCTCGGCACCCAGACCCTTCCCGAGCGGGCCCAGCAGGCCATCACCGAGGCCACCCGCAGCATCGAGGAACACCGTGCCGAGCGCGAGCAGCTGGTCGCGCGTGGCGTCGCCGAGGAGGACCCGCGACGGGTTCTGGTGCGGATCGAACAGGCGCTGGCCGAGCAGCGCCTGAAGCTCCACCAGCGCGAACTGGCCACCAACTCCCGCCTGCGGGAGCTGGCCCAGCAGCGTCGCGAGCTGCTGCAGCGCCGGGTGGCCAGCCAGGAGGCCCATGTCCTGACCCTGCAGCGGCAGCTCGACAGCAAGCGGCGCGAGAAGTCGGAACAGGCGATCGCCCAGGCCGTGCGCGACGAGCCGGAGGGCGTGGCGCGTCATCCGGTCATCGTCGAGGCCCAGCAGGCCAACCGCGAGCTGAGCCTCGAACTGTTGCGGATCACCAGTCGGGCCAACGACCTGGTCCGGCAGAACCAGGAAGTGCGCCGCCAGCTCGATCGGGTACGCCAGCTCCAGCGGGGGTTGAGCGAGCATGTCGAGGCCATCCGCGGCAGCACCCTGCTGTCGCGGATCCTCAGCGAGCAGCGCCGGGCCTTGCCCCAGGTCGAGGTGCGTAGCGGGCTCAAGGACGAGATCGCCGACCTGCGTCTCCAGCAATTCGACCTGGAGCGCCAGCGCGAGCGATTGAAGGATGCCGAGGAGCAGGCCCGCCAGCGCCTGGCCGATGCCGAGGCGGAGGCGACACCGGCCCTGATCGAGCCCCTGGAGCAGCTGCTGCGTGCCCGTCGCGAGCTGCTCGACCAGCTCGAGCCGACCTATGGCGAGATGCTCAGCGCCGCCATCGAACTGCAGCTCAACCAGCAACAGCTGCTGGATACGAGTCGCTCGCTGCGCTCCGCCATCAACGAGCAGCTGTTCTGGGTGGCCAATGCCCAGCCCCTCGACCTCACCTGGCTCATGCGCCTGCCGAGCCACCTGGTGGCCGAGTGGCAAGACGGCGAGTGGCGCCAGGCCCTGCCCAGGCACTGGGCCATGCCCGACGCCGGGGCCTTGCTGGCCTCACCGGTGTTGCTGCTGGCGGGCGTGCTGCTGGCGCTGCGTCGGCCGATCCGGCGGCGGGTCAAGCGCCTCTACGACGAGGTCGGCCACCTCCGGGCGGACAGCCAGGGGCATACCCCCCTGGCCCTGGCGCTGAACCTGCTGCTGGCCCTGCCGGGGCCGTTGTGTCTGATCGCCTTCGGCCTGGTGCTGACCCTCGGTGGCCAGGCCATCGCCGTGGGGGTCGGCTGGGCATTGCTCCAGCTGTCGCTGACCTGGGCGGTGATCGCCTGGGCGCGCCGCCTGCTGGTGCCCGAGGGGGTCGCCACCCGTCATTTCTACTGGCCCGCCGGCTATGCCGCCCGGCTGCGCTGGTGGTTGCTGTGGCTGGCCGTGGCCCTGGTACCGGTGCTGATGATCGGCACCCTGGCCCGAGATACCGAGATCGACCTTACCCAGCGGCCGCTGGCGATGACGCTGCTGCTGGCGGGGCTGATCGGCATGAGCGTGTCCCTGGCCAAGCTGATCCTGGCCCATACGCCGTTCTTCGGCGTCAAGCTGTTCCGCCTGGTGCTGGGGCTGCTCATGGCCCTGGTACCGCTGATACTGGGGGGGCTGGTCGTCTATGGCTATGCCTATACGGCACTGAGCCTGGTGGGGCGCTTCGTGATCACCCTCTACCTGCTGGGGGTGTGGATCCTGCTGGAGGCCGCGGTGGTACGCGGCCTGGCCGTGGCGGCGCGACGGCTGGCCTATCGTCGCGCCGTGGCCCGGCGTCGGGCCCTGGCCCAGGAGAGCGGGGACAATGGGGCAGACGTCGTGGAGGAGCCCCCGCTCGACATGCAGCAGGTCAACCAGCAGTCGCTGCGTCTTTCCAAGCTGATCCTGATGATCGGCTTCCTGCTGGTGATCTATCTCGTCTGGTCCGACCTGCTGACCGTGTTCAGCTACCTCGATCGGGTCATGGTGATTGGCGGCGATGGCCAGGAGGGTGCCGACCTGGTGGGGAGCGCGGTGTCGGTCGCCGACGTCTTCGTGGCCCTGCTGGTGGTGGCCCTGACGCTGATCATGGCGCGCAACTTGCCGGGCCTGCTTGAGGTGATGGTGCTCTCGCGCCTGGACCTCAAGCAGGGCAGCGCCTACGCCATCAGCTCGCTGCTCTCCTACACCATCGTCGGTACCGGGGTGATCATGGCACTCGGCACCCTCGGGGTGTCCTGGAGCAAGCTGCAGTGGCTGGTGGCCGCGTTGGGCGTGGGTCTGGGCTTCGGGCTGCAGGAGATCTTCGCCAACTTCATCTCGGGGCTGATCATCCTCTTCGAGCGGCCGGTGCGCATCGGTGACACCATCACGCTGGGCAACCTGACCGGCACGGTCAACCGCATCCGTATCCGCGCCACCACGGTCACCGACTTCGACCGCAAGGAGATCATCATTCCCAACAAGACCTTCGTCACCGATCAACTGATCAACTGGTCGCTGTCGGACAGCATCACCCGGGTGATCCTCTCCTACGGCGTGGCGCACGGCACTGATCAGCGGCTAATGCATCAGCTGCTCTATCAGGCCGCCAAGGAGAACGAGCGGGTGATGGACGACCCGCCTCCCGAGGTCTATTTCATGGCCTACGACAGTAGCGCCCTGGCGTTCGAGCTGCGCATCTACGTCAATAGCCTGGGCGATCGACTGCTGGCCACCGATGAACTCAACGCGCGGCTTGGCGAGTTGTTTGCCGAATACGGCGTGGTGGTTGCCCACGACCGCCTCGACGTGCGCGTCGAGCGGCTGCGACAGTCACCGCCGCGTCGGCCCCGTGGAGAGGTGCTCGAGGACCCGCCGCATCCGCCGCCCGGCGCCCCGGGGGATCCGGGCGACTTTGGCGGCGGTGGAGGCGACGGCGGGCGCTGAGCCCGGCCGGCCTCAGCGGCGCCGGGCGTGGAGCAGGAACTCGCGGTTGCCGTCGCCGCCGAGGATGGGGCTCTCCCGCCAGTGGCGGACCGAGAAGCCGCAGGCCTCGCAGGCCTCGCGAAGGCGCGCCTCCACCTCGTCGTAGCGGCGGGCGTCGGTGACCAGGCCCCGTGGGTTGACCCCGTCGGGTCCGACCTCGAACTGCGGCTTGACCAGCGACAGCAGCTCGCCCCCGGCGGGCAGCAGGGCGCTCAGCTCGGGCAGGATCAGGGTCTGGGAGATGAAGGAAACGTCCATCACCGCGATATCCGCCGAGTGGCGGGAGAGCACCACGGCGAGCCGGGCATCGTGGCGCATGGCACGGGCATTGAGCCCCTCCAGGCAGGTGACCCGGGCCTCCTCCCGCAGGCCGGCATCGAGCTGGCCGTGGCCCACTTCCACACCGATCACGTGGGCCGCGCCATGGCGCAGGGCACAGTCGGTGAAGCCGCCGGTGGACTGGCCCACGTCCAGCACCGTCCGGCCCGTCAGGGTCAGCGCCAGCGCCTCGAGCAGGGCCTCCAGCTTGAGACCGGCCCGGGAAACGTAGCGCTCCTCCGGGTCCTCCTCGACCGCCAGGGCCACTGCCTCGGGGAGCTTCTCCCCGGGCCGGGTCAGCACCCGACCGTCGTCGAGGCGGCGCACCCGGCCATGGCGGATCAGGCGCTGGGCGCGGGTACGGGAACGGGCCAGTCCCTGGCGGAGCAGCAGTTGGTCGAGACGTGGCATAGGGGCCATCCGGCGGCAGCGAAGACGGCATTATGCCATATCGCCCGGCCGCGACGGGATACGAGGGGCAGTACCGATCCGGAACGGTGACGAGGGCGGCCCGGGGCGAAACGCGTCGGCTCCCGCAGGCCAGCCCCCGGCGTCGGGACGCCGGGGGTGGGGTCAGGGGCCCTCGTTGGCCTGCAGCCCGGTGGGCGGCAGGCGATCGGCGCCCCAGCTGCGCTGGAGATAGCCGACCACCTTGTCGAGCTCCTCCTGGCTGACCTGGGCCAGCTCGCCGCGCTCCAGCGGATCATAGTGGAAGATGTAGAGCCGCGAGGCGAACTGCTCGAAGGGCAACGAGGCCTCGCCGAAGCGCTCGCCGTTGCCGGCGGTGCTGACGCGGACGCCATCGCCCCAATCCTGGCCGCTGTCGTTGTTGGGGTTGTAGAAGTAGACCCGCATCACGTCCGACGGATCCAGGTTGACCCGTAGCAGGGTGATGGCATGCCAACCGATGAAGCGGGCGGCGCTGTCGGTGACGGCGATGCCCGCGGGCTGCGGGTGGATCAGCGGCTGGTTGCCGTTGTAGTAGGGGTGGTAGCTGGCATAGAAGTGGCGCAGGAAGGCATCCAGGTCATGCAGCTGGCCGCTGCCCACGTCCACGTTGATGCGAAAGCCGCGGCCCGACCACCAGCCGTGGAACTCGGGGTTCACCCAACGGTGCGGGTCGCCCTCGCGGCCGATGCAGCGCCGGCCCATCTCGGCATAGATCCGGTCCAGGTGCGGGACCACGATCAGCGAGACCGGGTCCAGGTCCATGGGCAGCTCGCCGGATACGCCGGAGAGGCTGGCCATGGAGGACAGCGGCATGCCCTCGAAGTGCATGATGATCTCGTCGTCGCGGGCCGCCCAGGCGACCATCTGCAGGAGATAGTCCGGGTCGTTGTAGGCCCACATCGACAGGGCCCGAGCCGACTGACAGGTGGGGTTGTTGCCCTGGCCGACCCCCAGGGGCAGGCCCAGCATGCACAGCACCCCCTCGAGCAGTCGGGCACGGGGCGAGATCGTCTCGCCGAAGGCCAGGTTGAGGCGCAGCTGCGACCACTCGGAGAGCGGCAGCCCCAACTGGCGCCACATGGCCGGTGCCACCGGCGGTTGGTAGAGAATGCCGCGTTCGAGCATCAGGGACAGGCCGTAGGCGGCCTGGGGCGTGGCGGGGTGGACCCCGCCGCGGATCAGGGCATGCACCAGGTCGCGGTAGCACAGCAGGCAGTCGCGCCCGGTGGAGGAGAGGCCCAAGGCCTCGGCGATCAGGTGGTCGCTGTGCTCGGTGAGGTGGCGCAGCAGCACCGGATGGTAGGGCGAGACCAGGCCGGTATCGTGCATGGCTCGGGCGAAGCCGGTGGCCTCCGCCTGAAGGGCGGTGTTGTCCATGCTCGACAGGCGCTCGCGATACACCTCGAGGCCGGGATCCTCCCGGCAGGCCTGGGTCGGGCCGAACAGCGAGCTGACCAAACGGTCGGCGCCCTGGCCGCTGGCGCCCAGGTCGATCTCCGGGTTGGCCTGGCAGATGGCGATCTGGGTGATCATCTGCTTGACCGGCTCCACCTGGATCGGGCGCTGCTGCAGGATCCGCCAGATCTCCTCGATCAGCTTGTCGATGATGTGTTCATAGCCGATGCGTCTCGCCAGGTGCTGGAACAGCTGCCGGGGCAACTGGGCCAGGCGGCCCTGGGTCTCGCGCTCGGCCTCGGTCGGGGCGCCGAACAGCAGCCACAGATTCAGCGCCATCACCTGGGTAAGGTAGTGGTGAGCATGTTCCGACGAGATCAGGGGATGCAGCACATCCCCCTTGGCCACGGCCAGTAGGCGCAGTTCGCTCAGCGCCTCCACCACCACGGTGTTGGCGTCGGGGCTCTTGAGCGCCTGGGTGGTCAGCGAGGGCACCAGGAATTGGGGCGTGGCCCAGTCGGAGCCCTGGAAGACGCCAGCCGCCTCGAGCCTCTCGGCACGGGCTTCCATCGCGGCACAGCCACCGTCGATCAGCATCACCCGGCGTGCCGTGTCCAGCACCCGGGGCAGCTTGCCCGGCTTGGCGAAGTCGCGTGCCGCGTCCAGCAGCTCGATGGCCTCGTCGAGTTTCACCAGCAGGCCGCTGAGCTTGTCCGCGGCGGCGGAAGCCATGTTTCTACGTTGATCGTCAGGTTGCGTCGTCACGCCGACTCCTCGTCGTCAGGCTGTCATGCATCTCATGACGCCCCCTTCAGACATAGAAATCAAGCTCTTCCATATGCTTGAGTAGTTCCTTCATGCGTGCCGCCTCGTCGCCCTTGAAGTACACCAGGCCCCAGTGGGTGCCGAAGGCGGTGCGCTTGGTGACGGTCTCCTCCATGGGCGTGGTCAACTCGTGGGACTCGAAGTAGGGGTCCTCCTCGACCTCCTCGGGAATCTCTAGGCGGCTGACCACCCGCCGGCGCGGATAGACGCCGAAGCAGCCGGCATAGCCGTCGGCATCGACCACTTCCTTCGGGAAGAAGGCCTTGACCTCGTCCGCGGTGGTCTTGGGGTCGAAGACCAGCATGCTGGCCTGGTAGGCGTTGAAGCCGTAGACCCGCTCCAGGAGCTCGAAGACCTTGAATCCCGGCGGCCGATAGGCGACCTCGCCGAAGTACATCTCGCCATCGTTGGTGACGAAGTACTCGGGATGAATCAGGCCGAACTCGATGTCGAAGGCCTTGATCAGCTTCTCGATCTGGGCCGTGATCTGGGAACGGTACCTCTCCAGCTCCGGCGAGGCGGGCACGAACACCGAATAGCCCAGGGTCACGTACTCGGAGATGTTGAGGAAGGCGATCTTGCCGTTGTGGATCCAGGCCTCCACGGCGAACTCCCAGCCGTCCAGGTGCGACTCCATCAGCACCGGGAACTCCTCCTCGGGGATGGTATCGACCTCGTCGGGGGTGCGGATCACTCGGTGGCCGAGACAGCCGGCCTTGTCGAAGGCCTTGAGGTGGATGGGGTCATTGGGGTCGCCATCCAGCTTGAGCAGTGTCTGGTTGACCCGCTTGAGGAAACGAATGATGTCTTCCTTGTCGTGGGCTTCCTCGAAGATCCCCACGCGAATCCCGCCCAGCTGGGCGCGGCGCTTCATCAGGGCCTTGTCGCGCAGCAGCAGCGACTGCCCGTAGAGGCGGGGACTGTCGAGCAGCACCGAGTTGATGGCACCGGCCCACTCCACGGTCTCCTCGAACAGCGGAATCGACACGTTGACGCCCATTTCCTTGAGGGTCTCGGCGATCTCCATGGAACGGTCATTGAGACGCTCGAAGTTCCACGACACATAGGGGATGTCGTGCTGTTTGCAATAGTCTTCCGCCCAGTCCGGCGCCACCACGACATAGCGTCGATCGAAGTTCTCGGCGGCTTCGATGGCATTCAGGCTCCAGCCAAGCAGGGCGATGTAACCCTTGTTCGGATCCTTCTTCATGGTGCGCCTCCTGTTCGGGAATACGGAAAGCTTCCCGCCACCGTCCTGGACGGGGAGCATTGACCATCTCTCACCTTACATCAGAGGGGCGTTCCTCACATCCTCGTGGTCAACGCGATGTGCACGCCCCGAAATCGTGCCTTGCTCATGACGCGCCCCCTTGGTATAGTGCTCGGCGTTCGACAAGTGCTTGATCCCACGTCGACTTCGGCGCAACCAGCGCCCGCTGTGGTGGCCCCGTCGGTCCTCTCGCAACGCTAAGCCGCAAACCCCGCCAGGCCCGGAAGGGAGCAACGGTAGTGGTGGACGCGTGTGCCGGGATGTGGCTGTCGGGGCCGCCTCCATTTCGGCCCCCCCCCTCCCCCCGAATTCCCGCCCCGGCCCGTCATCTGGCCATCCTGACGGCTATTCGTCGTCCGATTCCCCGGACCGCCCCGTTCGCCGAGTCCGCGGCCGGTCGTCCCCCTCGTGGTCACTCGCCCTCGATGCCCCCGCTCGTGTTCGCCATGCCGGCCCGTCGGCCGATGAAACGAACGCCGCCGGATGATATCGAAGGGGAGGCCCTCATCGACAAGGAGATCCTGATGAACGCCAAGCGAATTTTCGACCAGCTGATGCAGCAGGCCGGAGGCACCCGCCACCAGGGCGGTGTCGACGTGCAGGGTCTGGTGGATGGCCTGTCGTCCCGGCTCAAGGGCGAGGGGGGTTCGGGCGGGAGCGCCGGCCAGGGTGGCGGTGTCGACATGAAGAGCCTGCTCGGCGGCGGGGCCATGGGCCTGCTGGTCGGCTCCAAGCGCGGCCGCAAGCTCGGCGGCAAGGCGCTCAAGTACGGCGCCATCGCCGGGGCCGGCATGCTGGCCTGGAAGGCCTGGCAGAATGCCCGGGGCGGCGCCTCGACGGACGAGGCTCACGAGGGGCAACCCATGGAGCGCCTGCAGGGGGAGTCACAGGAGCAGCGCAGCCTGGCGCTGCTGCAGGCGATGATCATGGCCGCCCGGGCCGATGGCCATATCGATGAGCGTGAGCGAGCCCGGATCACCGAGCAGATCGATGCCCTCGGCGCCGATGACGACCTGCATGCCTGGGTCGAGCGGCAGCTCACCGCACCGCTGGATGCCCTGGCGCTGGCGCGCCAGGCCGACTCGCCCCAGGCGGCCCGGGAGATGTACCTGGTCAGCGTGGCGGTGATCGATGACCAGAACCCCATGGAGCGCGCCTGGCTCGACCAGCTGGCCTCGGGCCTGGAACTGGACGAGACCATGAAGCAGGAACTGGAGCGCCAGGCCCTGCCGGCGGCTTAGGCCGTTGCTGCCCCGCGCGCCGGTGGCATGCTAGTGTCCCGTATCTCCGAAACAGGACACCAGCGGGGCGGTGAGACTCATGCTGACGGTCGTTCGACCCGGGTGGGCTTGCCGCTTTCGCTCCAGACAGGGACAGGGCGCGACATGTTGACCTTCTACAGTGACCAGACACTTCGGCGCCGGGCTCGCACCGAGCTGGATGGCGGGCGTCTGGTGGCGCCCTACGAGAGCCCCGAGCGGGTCGTGCTGGTGCTCAAGTGGGTGCGCGAGGTCGGGCTCGGCGAGGTGCGCGACCCCGAGAGCTTCGGCCTGGCGCCGGTGCTGGCCGTGCATGATCGCGGCTACGTGGACTTCATCGCCGGCTGCTGGGACGAGTGGCAGGCGGCGGGGCATACCGGCGAGGCCATCGCCTGGATCTGGCCGACGCGGACGCTGCGCGACGACGTTATCCCCGAGCATATCGATGGCCGCCTGGGCCACTATGCCCAGTCCGCCGATACCTCGATCTGCGCCGGCACCTTCGAGGCCGCCATGGCCAGCAAGGACATCGCCCTGTCCGCCATGGCGCATACCCTGGCCACCGGCGAGCCGAGCTTCGGGCTGTGTCGGCCGCCGGGCCACCATGCCGCCAGCGACCAGTTCGGGGGCTACTGCTTCTTCAACAATGCCGCCATCGCCGCCCAGCATGCCCTCGGCCAGGGCGTGGGGCGAGTGGCCGTGCTGGACGTCGACTTCCACCACGGCAACGGCACCCAGCAGATCTTCTACGCCCGGGACGACGTGCTCTTCGCCTCGCTGCACGGCGATCCGCGCAGTTGCTTCCCCTACTTTCTCGGCCATGCCGACGAGACCGGGCGCGGGCGCGGGCTGGGTTACAACGTCAACTACCCCATGGCGCCGGGCACCGCCTTCGATGCCTGGTCCCGGGCCCTGGACGATGCCCTGGGGCGCATCCGCGACGCCGGCTGCGAGGTGCTGGTGGTCTCGCTGGGGGTGGATGCCTTCGAGCACGATCCCATCAGCGCCTTCAAGCTCGGCAGCGACGACTTCACCGAACTCGGCCGACGCCTCGCCACCCTGGGCCTGCCCACGACCTTCCTGCTCGAGGGTGGCTACGCGGTGGAAGAGATCGGCATCAATGCCGTCAACGTGCTGAGCGGCTTCGAGGCCGCCTCCCGCGAGGCCTGACGGCCATCATCCCAGGAAAGGAGTGATTCATGGCGCGAATCTACGACGACAACTCGCAGTCGATCGGCAATACCCCGCTGGTGCGGCTCAATCGGGTCAACGAGGGCGCGACGATCTGGGCCAAGATCGAGGGGCGCAACCCGGCCCACTCGGTGAAGTGCCGCATCGGTGCGGCGATGATCTGGGACGCCGAGGAGCGCGGCGCCCTCAAGCCCGGCATGACCATCATCGAGCCCACCAGCGGCAACACCGGCATCGCCCTGGCCTTCGTGGCCGCCGCCCGGGGCTATCCCCTGACGCTGACCATGCCGTCCTCCATGAGCCTGGAGCGGCGCAAGGTGCTCAAGGCGCTGGGCGCCGAGCTGGTGCTCACCGACCCGGCCAAGGGCATGGCCGGGGCGATCGCCAAGGCCGAGGAACTGGCCGAGACGGAGCCCGGCAAGTACTTCCTGCCCCAGCAGTTCGAGAATCCGGCCAACCCGCGGATCCACGAGACCACCACCGGCCCCGAGATCTGGGACGATACCGATGGCGAGATCGATATCCTGGTGGCCGGGGTGGGCACCGGTGGCACCCTGACCGGCGTGTCCCGCTACATCAAGCAGACCCGGGGCAAGGCCATCACCAGCGTCGCCGTCGAGCCGGCCGACTCGCCGGTCATCACCCAGGCTCGCGAGGGGCAGGAACTCAAGCCCGCGCCCCACAAGATCCAGGGCATCGGCGCCGGCTTCGTGCCCGTCAACCTGGACATGAGGCTGGTGGACCAGATCGAGACCGTCACCAACGACGAGGCCATGGCCATGGCCCACCGGCTGATGCAGGAAGAGGGCATCCTCTGCGGCATCTCCTGTGGCGCGGCCGTGGTCGCCGCCCTGAGGGTCGCGCGCCAGCCCGACCACCAGGGGCAGAACATCGTCGTGGTGCTGCCGGACAGCGCCGAGCGCTACCTCACCTCGGCGCTCTTCGCGGGCCGTTTCGGCGAGCAGGAAACCGTCCAGTAGGCCGTTCCCGGCGCCCCTCGGGCCGCCGGGCCTGTCGCCTAGGAGTCTGTCGGATTTGACCGATCGTCACGAGATTCACGGATTTCGAGTCAAATTTATCGATCTGTTGAGGCGAATAGCGTGCTATTTAACGAGGCAGATCGAATGAAGTTGGCCGAAAGCCCGGATTCGCAGTAGGTCAGCGTTAAGTCCGACAGGCTCCTAGCGGGGCGGCAGGCTCGGCACCCAGTCCACGGCCCCGAAGGTCTCCGCGCCGATCCAGGCCAGGAAGCCCCCATAGAGCACCAGCAGTACCACGCATTCCGGCCGTGACAGCACCATGCCGGTGCGCATCATCAGGAACAGTGCCACGGTGGCGCCGGTGAGGGCGGCCATCATCGGCGCGGCGATGGAGAAGTTGACCACGGCCGTGCCGGCGATCAGTACCCCGGCGGGAATGCACACCAGCAGGTCGAAGGTATTGCTGCCCAGCACGTTGGCGATGCTGGTCACCCCCCGGCCCTGGCGGGCGGCACGGATGGAGACGAAGGCATCGGGGATCGAGGTGCCGGCGGCGACCACCGTGATGCCCCACAGGAAGCTCGGCGTGTCGAAGATCTCGCCGAAGTGGATGGCCGCCTGGACCAGCCCCTCCACGCCGACCACGATCACCCCGAGCGACAGCGCGAGCCGGGCCCATTCGCGTCCGGGGCGGATGTCCCGGGTGTCCACTTCCGCCTCGTATTCCAGGGTGTCCTGGTACTGCACGAACAGGTAGAGCCCGTAGAGCGCCACCGGCATCAGGGCCAGCCAGCGGGTCATCTCGCCACGGATGGCGCCCGCGTCGTCGGGCACGGGATGGTAGATGGCGGCGAAGGAGAAGGTCAGCGTCAGCACCGCCACCGCGATCATGTAGAACTGAGCCTCCTTGTAGACCAGGTCGCGATTGGCGGTCAGCGCCTGGCGGCTGGCCAGGCCGGCGGCGGCGGGGATCACCAGGATGTTGAACAGCGCCGAGCCGACGATGGCCGCCACGCCGAGCTCGAACTCCCCGTGCAGCAGGGTCGAGATCACGGTGGTGGAGAGTTCCGGGAAGCTCGACCCCACCGCGACCACGATCGCGCCCTGCACGATATCGGGGAGCCGGTAATAGGCCGAGAGGCGCTCGCTGCTGCTCTCGAGCAGTCCGCTGCCCTTCCAGACGATGGCCGTGGCGATCACGGCGACGAGGGTCCAGGTCAGTATGGCGATCATGCGGTCCGTCCCTTTTCCGCTGTTGCTGTGGCCCCCTGGGGGGCGTTCCCAGCCTAACAGACCGGCGTGGCCTCGCCGGATCTGCATCGATCCTTCCTGATATTGCACCGCCCGATGCTGCGTTGCAGGATGGCGCCCTTTGTCGGGGGGAAGGGCATGCAGCGTCTCGCCATGGCGGCGGCTCTCGCCGTGCTGTCGGTGTCGGCCGAGGCCGATGCGGTGGTCGGCAGCTGGAACATCGAGCATCTGGGCTGGAACAATGACAAGCGCGTCGACCTGGTCGCCCGGGTGGCCGATCACTTCGACCTGCTGGCGGTGCAGGAACTGATGGACCCGGCGGCGCTGGGACGGCTGGAGCGTGCCCTCGAGGCGGTCTCGGGCGAGCCCTGGTCGGCCATGGCCAGCCACGCGCTGGGGCGTGGCCGCTACCAGGAGCATTACGGCTTCCTGTGGCGGGAGGCCGAGGTCGAGTACCTCGACGGGGCGGTGGTGTTCCTCGACCCTGGCGACGTGTTCGCCCGGGAGCCCTATTCGGCGCGGTTCCGCGACCGCCAGAGTGGCGAGGCCTTCGTGGCCGCCTCGGTGCATGTGGTCTACGGCGAGGGGGTCGACGACCGCCTGCCGGAGATCGCCGCCCTGGCCGATTACTGGCAGTGGCTCGCCGAGGCCCATCCCGACACTGCCCGCCTGCTGATGGGCGACTTCAACCTGCCGGCGGACCATGAAGCCTGGGCGCCGCTGCGTGCGCTGGGCGCGGTGCCGGCCCTCGCCGACCAGGCGACCACCCTGTCCAACGCCGATGGGCGCTACGCCAGCCGCTACGACAACATCTGGTATCGCCCGGACCGCCTGAGTCCCGCCGACCTCGGCATGGTCCGCTTTCCCGCCCTGGTGGGCCTCGACCATGCGAGGGCCCGGGATCGCGTCTCGGACCATGCGCCGGTCTACCTGGCCCTGCACGGTGGCCGCCTGGCGAGCCTGGCCAGTGACGCCGCCGCCGTGATGGCGGCCCGCTGCATCGATCTCAACGCCAGCGCCCCGGCCGAGCTGGAGACCCTGCCCCATGTCGGCCCGGCGCGGGCCGCGGCCATCGTCGCCGGCCGCCCCTGGCACGACGCCGCCGAGCTGACGCGCATCCGCGGCATCGCCGGCGCACGGCTCGCCGAGATCCGCGGCAGCGGCCGGCTGTGTGAGTCCTGAGGGCGTCTGGCGGCGCATGCGCTCAACCCTCGCCCGGGGTAGGCTCGGCACGCCGGCCGAGCCAGTGTCGGTGGTCGAGCCGCCAGATGAGTCGGAAGCCCTTGAGCAGCAGGGCGAGCATGGCCAGGGGCAACAGCAGGGTCCGGAACAGGAAC
Organism: Halomonas stenophila; assembly: GCF_014192275.1. GTDB lineage: Bacteria > Pseudomonadota > Gammaproteobacteria > Pseudomonadales > Halomonadaceae > Halomonas > Halomonas stenophila. The sequence continues at coordinate 277,950 of NZ_JACHXR010000001.1, forward strand.
AGCGCCATCAGGGTCAGCATGGCGGTGATCGACCCCTCCACCCGGCCGGAGAGGGCCTCGAGGCTCGCCGCGTCGCGCAGCGAGGCGAGCCGCGCCGTCAGACCGGACAGCCAGCCCTCGTCCGGCTCGCCCCTCAGGGCCTGGCGGGTCTCGGCGATGTCCGCCTCTAGGCCGTCCAGTCGCCCGGCGAGGCGGCGCTGCGCCTCGCGGATCTCGTCCCGCCGCTCGCGCTGCGCCTCCAGACGTCCCTCCAGGCGCGCCTGGGCGGCATCCTCGTGGAAGACGTTGAACCGCTCGACGAGCCCCATCTGGCCCTCGTGGCGCGCCAGCTCGGTGCTGGCCCGGCCCACCGCGGCCCTGGCCGTCCCCAGGCGCTGGCGACCCTCGGCCCGCTCGGCCGCCAGCCGCTGCCTGTCCGCCTCGAGCCCTGCCAGGCGCTCCTCGAGCGCGTCCCGGGAGCGTTCGTCCAGGACGGCGCGGCCCTCCAGCCCGGCGATATCGCTGGCCAGATCGTCGACGGTGGCCATGTTGGCCTCGGCCCGGGCGTCGATGACCGCCTGGTCGACCAGGCCGTTGAGCAGCATGGCGACGACGAACAGGAAGCGGGCGAGCGAGGCCAGCAGGAAGGCCTTGAGGAAGACGGGCGCATGGCGTCCCCCTCGCAGCAAGAGGCTGAGGACCAGCAGCAGGCCGCTCAGGGTCAGCAGCAGCTTGAACGCCTCGGTGGAGACGATCTCGACCAGCACCTTCTGGGTGACCAGGGAACCGATCGAGAGCTGCATGACATCCGCGTAGTCCTCGACCAGGTCGTTCAGCGGGTCGAGCACCTCCAGCGGCTGGGTGCTGGCCACCCCGACGCCCACCTCGGTGGATTGCAGCACCGAGATGCCGCCGTTGAGGGCCCGGGCGGTGGCGAAGGCGGCCAGGGCCTGGACCATGGCGGCATCGACGTAGGCCTCCGTGCGGCGGTCGGCGGTATCCAGCCAGGACATCAGCACCATGGCGGCGGCCATGAGGCAGAGGACGGCCGTGCGGGGCCGGGGCGAGGGTCTGTCCATCGTGGTTTCCTGCCTGTCGTGCCTTGAAGGGGTGGACGCGGGCGCCGGCGTGCGGGACGCGGGGCCGCGGCGATGGCGATCACTGTGGCGCGCCGGCGGGGGCGGCGCAAGCCGGGGCAACGGCCATCGGTGGCGGGGATGGCCATGACCTTTGCGCCTTGGCCGCCACCCGGTAGAATGAGGCGACTTTCCCCGGGCCTGTCGGCGGGTGCGTCCCGTGCCGGCGGGTTGACGTGTTCGGCTGCCAGCCAGCCCAGCTGCAAGGATTCCGAGCTGCATGAGCTATCAGGTTCTGGCCCGCAAGTGGCGGCCGCGTACCTTCCATGAACTGGTCGGCCAGGAGCACGTCCAGCGCGCCCTGGTCAACGCCCTCGACCAGGGTCGGCTGCACCACGCCTACCTGTTCACCGGGACCCGCGGCGTGGGTAAGACGACGCTGGCGCGGATACTGGCCAAGTGCCTGAACTGCACCGCGGCGGGGCGGGGCGACGAGGGCGTGACCTCCACCCCCTGCGGCCAGTGTCCCAGCTGCCAGGCCATCGACCAGGGGCGCTTCGTCGACCTGATCGAGGTCGACGCCGCCTCCCGCACCAAGGTGGAGGACACCCGCGAGCTGCTCGACAACGTGCAGTACGCGCCCACTCAGGGGCGCTACAAGGTGTACCTCATCGACGAGGTGCACATGCTCTCCACCAGCAGCTTCAATGCGCTGCTCAAGACTCTGGAAGAGCCGCCGCCCCACGTGAAGTTCCTGCTGGCCACCACCGACCCGCAGAAGCTGCCGCCCACGGTGCTGTCGCGCTGCCTGCAGTTCACCCTCAAGCACATGCCGCCGGAGCGTATCGTTGGCCACCTCTCCACGGTGCTCGCGGCCGAGGCGGTGCCCTTCGAGGAGAGCGCCCTGTGGCTGCTGGGCAAGGCGGCCGAGGGCTCGATGCGCGATGCCATGAGCCTCACCGACCAGGCCATCGCCTTTGGCCAGGGTGAGGTGCGCCATGCCGACGTGGCGGCCATGCTCGGCACCCTGGATCATCGCCACGTGCTGGCGCTGCTCGAGGCCCTGGCCGAGGTCGATGCCGCCCGGGTGCTCACCGAGGTGGCGGCCCTGGCCGAGCAGGGCCCGGATTTCGCCGGCGTGCTCGACGACGTCACCGGCGTGCTGCACCGCCTGGCCGTGGCCCAGATGGTGCCCGAGGCCCTGGACAACGGTCACGGCGACCGCGACTCGCTGCTGGCGCTGGCCGGCCGTTTCACCGCCGAGGACATCCAGCTCTACTACCAGATCGGCATCCAGGGACGTGGCGACATGGCCCATGCGCCGGACCTGCGCACCGCCCTGGAGATGACCCTGCTGCGCATGCTGGCCTTCCGGCCCCAGGGCGTGCCCAAGCCGGCACAGACGCCGCTGCCGTTGCGCGGAGACCCCGGCACGCCGCCGACAAGCCAGGGCGAGGATTCGGCCAGTGCGCCGCCGGCCCCCCAGGCCGTGCCCGACCCGGCCGCCGCGGCGTCGGCGTCTGCTGGGCCGGCCCCCGAGGCGACGGCGCCGGCCCCGGCACCCGAGGCGACGGTGCCTGCACAGGCGCGCCCGAAGTCCGAGCCGCCGGCCGAGCCCCCGCCGCCCCGGGAGCCCGCCGAGGCGACACCGCCGGCGGACTCGCCGAGCCCGGCGGCCGGGGCGCCGGTGGTGGAAAGCCCGGTCGCCGAGACGCCGCTGGTGCAGGCTCCGGCCGACGCGACGTCGGCGGTGGAGACGCCGGCGGTGGAGACGCCGGCGGTGGAGACGCCGGCGGTGGAGGCCCCGGTCGCCGAGCCGTCGACCCCGGAGTCGCCACCAGAGAGGCCCGCCGCAACGCCGAGCCGCGAGCCGGTCCTGGCCCCGGAGCAGGAAGCGGGCGAGCTTACCCATGATGCCTGGCTGCATGGCTTCGATGCGCTGGGGCTGTCGGGGCTGACGCGCAACCTGGCGGCGCATTGCGTGGTCGAAGCCGATGACGGCAGCGAGCTGACGCTCCGGCTCGATCCTTCCCAGGCGGCCATGCAGGCCGAGGTCCATGTGGAGCGCATCCGCGAGGCCCTGGCGGCGGCGGGGGTCGAGCGCCGCCTGACCATCGCCGACGGCCCGCTGCCCGAGGACGTCGAGACGCCTCGCCAGCGCGCCGACCGCCTCGCCGCCGAACGTCACGCCCGGGCGGTTGAAGCCCTGCAGGCCGACCCGCAGATACAGAAGTTGCAGCAGACCTTCGGGGCACGCCTGATCGAGGCCAGCGTCAAGCCCGCCGACGCGCCGGCACGCCCCTGACCGGTCATCACCACGAGCCGATGCAAGACCATTCAATCGAGAGGATACCGCCATGATGAAGGGTGGAATGGGCAACCTGATGAAGCAGGCCCAGGAGATGCAGGAAAAGATGCAGAAGGCCCAGGAGGAGGTCGCCAAGGCCGAGGTCCAGGGCGAGGCCGGCGCCGGCATGATCAAGGTGACCATGAACGGCCGCCACGACGTGATCAAGGTCGACATCGACCCGAGCGTCATGGAGGAGGACAAGGAGCTCCTCGAGGACCTGCTCGCCGCGGCGGTCAACGACGCCGTGCGCAAGGTCGAGGCCAGCTCCAAGCAGATGATGGAAGAGGCCACTGCCGGACTGAACCTGCCGCCGGGCTTCAAGATGCCCTTCTGACTCGGCTGAAGCCGGCTGCGCTTGTAACCTCCGTTTTTTCGAGGATGTTTGCCTTGCCTGATCATCGCTCGCCCGAGTTTCAGCCAGAGCCAGTGAGACGCTGCCAATGAGCTTTTCCCCCCTGGTCGAGCGACTCATGGAGTCACTCCGGGTGCTGCCCGGCGTCGGCCCCAAGACCGCCCAGCGCATGGCCATGCACCTGCTCGAGCGTGACCGTGACGGCGGCCGGCGGCTGGCCGAGGTGCTCGGCGTGGCCCTCGAGGAGGTCGGCTACTGTCGGCGCTGCCGGACCCTGACCGAGGAGGCCGTCTGCGCGCTCTGCGAGAGCGCGCGGCGTGATGACGCCGTGCTGTGCGTGGTGGAGTCCCCCGCGGACCAGCTCGCCATCGAGGAGGCGGGCGGCTACCGGGGGCGCTACTTCGTGCTGCACGGTCACCTCTCGCCGCTGGACGGCATCGGCCCCGAGGACATCGGCCTCGACCAGCTCGAGGCCCGGGTGGCCGAGGGTGGCGTCGCCGAGGTGATCCTGGCCACCAACCCCACCGTGGAAGGGGAGGCCACCGCCCACTACATCGCCGCCCAGCTCGCGTCCCAGGGCGTGACGCTGTCGCGCCTCGCCTACGGCGTGCCCATGGGCGGCGAGCTCGAGTACGTCGATGGCGGTACCCTGAGCCGCGCCTTCACCGGTCGCCTGCCCTTCCAGGGCGAGTGACCGCCGTCCACCATCCCCCGGAACCCCGCATGCCCCTGACCCCCGAGATTCGCTGGATCGATACCCCCGAGGCCCTCGACGCCGCCTGTGCCGAGGTGGCCCGGGCCGACGTCATCGCCCTGGACACCGAGTTCTTTCGCGAGCGGACCTTCCATCCCGTGCCGGCGTTGATCCAGTTCTGCGCCGGCGGTCCGGCGTACCTGGTCGACCCCCTGGAGGTGGCCTGCACGGAGGCCTTCCGGCGCCTGCTGGCCGAGGGCCCGCTGAAGCTGCTGCATGCCTCCAGCGAGGACCTGGAGGTCCTCGCCCACTGGGCCGGGGGACCGGTCGCGCCGCTGGTGGATACCCAGATCGCCCAGTCGCTGCTCGGCGAGGTGCCCGCCATGGGCTACCAGAAGCTGGTCGAGTTCTGGGTCGGCGAGACCCTGCCCAAGGACGAGACGCGCTCCAACTGGTTGGAGCGGCCGCTCTCCGAGGCCCAGCAGACCTATGCCGCCCTGGACGTGGTCTACCTGCTGGACGTCTGGGCCGGCCAGCGCGAGGCGCTCATCCGCCATGGCCGACTGGCCTGGTTGGAGGAGGACTGTGCCGAGCTGCTCGCCCAGGTGCGCAGCGACGAGGCGGATGGCCAGTGGTACCTGCGCCAGCGCCAGCTGTGGCGGCTCTCGCCGCGCCAGATCGAGGCCTACCGCCGGCTGACCGCCTGGCGCGAGGGCGAGGTACGTCGCCGCGATCTGCCGCGCAGCTGGCTGGTCAGCGACAAGCTGCTGTACGCCATCGCCGAGCGGATGCCCGAGAACCGCCATGAGCTGGCCGGGGTGGAGGGCGTCAAGCCGCCGCTGGTCAAGCGCGAGGGCGATAGCCTGCTGGCGCGGGTCCGCGAGGCGCGCCACGCCGAGGCCGACAGCCTGCCGGCGGCGCCGCTGTCGCCGCTGGACCCGGCCTTCAAGAAGCGCCTCAAGGCCATGAAGAAGGTGGTCGGCGCCGAGGCCGAGGCTCTGGGCGTGGCCCCGGAGGTGCTGCTGCGCCGACGCGAGCTGGAGGCCCTGGCCAGCGCGCAACTCAAGGGCGAGCCCCTGCCGCTGCCCACCGGGTGGCGTGGCGAGCGGCTCGCCGATGCCCTGGAACGTGCCCTTGGCGAGGTGGGGGAACCCGCATGACGACCATGAACGGCAAGCTGCTGTGCGAGATCTTCAAGAGCGCGCGGCATGACGAGATGTACCTCTACGTGGACAAGCGCCGTGGCCTCAAGGACGTGCCCGAGGCACTGCTCGAGCGCTTCGGCAAGCCGCTGTCCGCCATGACGCTGATCCTCACCCCGGACAAGCCCCTGGCCCGGACCCGCGCCGCCGCGGTCATGGCCGCCATCGAGGACAAGGGCTTCTACCTGCAGATGCCGCCGGCCAAGGAGGACTACCTGCTGGATCTCTATCGCACCCCCACCGAGGCCCGCTACTAGTCTAGCGCGCCCGCTGCCGCGCGTGGTCCATCGCGCCCGATGCCGCGCGAACCACGCGGGGTCGTGTTCGACGCCGCGCAGGAGAGAACATGAGAGAACGGTTCTGGGAGCGCTTCCCGCTGGAGGCGCTCACCGAGGAGGAGTGGGAGGCGCTCTGCGATGGTTGCGGCCAGTGCTGCCTGCTCAAGTTCCAGGACGACGAGGGCGACCTGGCGGTGCTCAACGTCGCCTGTCAGCTGCTGGATATCGGCAGCTGCCGCTGCAGCGACTACGACAACCGCTTCGCCAGGGTGCCGGACTGCCAGCAGCTGACTCCCGAGCGCATCGACGACTTCCGCTGGCTGCCCGGCTCCTGCGCCTATCGCCGCCTGGCGGAAGGGCGCAAGCTGGCCGGCTGGCACCCGCTGATCTCCGGGGACCCCGAGCGGGTCCATCGCAAGGGCATCAGCGTGCGCGGCTTCGCCGTCTCCCAGCGGGACGTTCCCGAGGAAGAGCTCGAGGACCATATTATCGCCATCCTGCCCATCGACGGCTGAGGTCGCCGCCCATCAGGCGTCCCGGCCCTCCACCCCCAGCGCCCAGAGGATGAAGGCGTCCTGGCGGGCATTGTCGTGCCAGCTCTTGAAGCGCCCCGAGGCGCCGCCGTGGCCGGCCTCCATGTCGGTGCGCAGCAGGGTGGGGCGATGCTCGGGGCCGTCGTGGGCCAGCGCCAGCTCGGTGAGACGGGCATAGAGCTTGGCCGGCTCCCAGTAGGGCACCCGGGTGTCGTGCCAGCTGCCCTGGAGGAACACCGGCGGCCAGGGGGCATCGGGCAGGTTGTCCAGCGGCGAGTAGTCGTGGATGCGGCGCCGGGCGGCCGGGTCCTGGGGGTTGCCCCATTCGCTGTACTCGGCGGTGGTCAGCGGCAGGTCGGGATTCTCCATGGTGCGCAGCACGTCGACGAAGGGCACGTCGAGCACCGCGGCGCAGAAGCTCTCCGGCGCCAGGTTGAGGCTGGCGCCGACCAGGAGTCCCCCGGCGCTGGCCCCGTAGGCGACGATGCGCTCGCCGTCGCTGACGCCCTTGGCGACCAGGGCGTCGCGGGCGGCCAGGAAGTCCTGGAAGCTGTTGGCCTTGTGCTCCAGCTTGCCGGCCAGGTACCAGGGCTCGCCACGATCGCCCCCGCCCCGCACATGGGCCACCGCGAAGGCCACCCCGCGGGCCAGCAGCTCCAGGCGGGCCACCGAGAACCAGGGGTCGAGGACCTCGCCGTAGGCGCCGTAGCCGTAGAGCAGGGTCGGCAGCGGGTGGCCCACCAGGTCGGCGCGCATCACCACCGAGACCGGGATGCGCTCGCCGTCGTGGGAGCGGGCCCAGAGCCGCTCGCAGGCGAGCTGGTCGGGCTGCAGGTCACCGTGCACGGCCTGGCGCTTGAGTTGCCGGCGGCTGCCGTCGTCCAGGTCGATCTCCGCCCAGGTCACCGGCAGGGTGAAGGACTCCTCGCGCAATCGCAGGCGTCGCGTGTCGAAGTGGGGAGCATCGCCCAAGGCCAGGCTGCAGGGCGTCTCGGGCATCGGCAGGCGTTCGTCGCGCCGGCACTCGTGTCGCTCGTCGTACTCGAGCACCCGCAGCCGCACCTGGGCCTGATGGTGATCCCGCTCGGTGGCCACCAGCCCCCAGGCGAAGGCGTCGATGCCCTCCAGGGTGGTGTCGGCCCGGTGGGCGATCAGCCGCTCGCCCTCGGCGTCGGGACGGGCCTCGTCGACCCGGTCGAGACAGAAGTGCGGGGCCTGGCGGTTGTGCAGCACGTAGAAGTGCCCCGGACGGTGGTCGACGGCGTACTCGACGCCGTGCTCCCGGGCGCGAAACAGGCGCGGCGGTGTGTCCGGTGCCCGGGCCGGAACCAGTTGGACCTCACTGGTGTCCTTGGATGCGGACTCCAGCATCAGCCAGGCCCGGGAGCGGGTCTTGCCGAGGCCCAGCCAGAACTCCGGATCGTCCTCCCGCAGCACCAGCACCGGGTCGCCGCCGGGGCGGGGAAGGCCGGCGTCCAGGGCGAGGCACAGCCGCCAGATGCTCTCGGGGCGCTGGGTGGCATCGAAGCGGGTGAACAGCAGGGTGGCGCCGTCCTCCGCCCAGCACAGTTCGGGGCCGATCGCCTCGAGCAGCACCGTCGGCTCGCCGTCGGGCAGCCGCCTGAGCTGCAGGGTGAAGGTCTCGTCGCCGCGGGTGTCCTCCGTCCAGGCCAGCCAGGCCTCGTCGGGGGACAGCGCCATGTCGCCGACCTCGTAGAAGGCGTGCGCCCGGGAACGGCTCTCCAGGTCGAGGAAGGCCTCGGCGGTCTCGGGCTGGCCGTTGGGATGGCGCCACCACACCGGATGATCGGCATCCACCGCCGTCTCGCTCCATACCGTATAGTGGTCGAGCGCCGTCGGCAGGCCCCGGATGGCCAACTCGCGACGCGCCAGGTGGCCGTGGTAGAGGCGCTCGGTCAGGTCGTCCAGGGGGGCGAACCAATGCCGCGCCTGGTCATTGGCGGCCTCGAGGAACGCCGGCACCCGGGGGTCGTCGCGGTTCTCCAGCCAGTGCCATTCGGGGTCGTCCCGTCGCCGGAAGTGGGGGATGGGAGATGAGATGAGGGGCGTCGGGACGCGGTCCCGGTCACTAGGTGGCTGTGCTTTCATGGTGCGGGATGTACCATACTCAGTGTGAATTCAACAACGTGCGGCCTGTGAGGCCGTGAAGACGAGGTACCGATGCTGATTTCGGATTCGATGTCCCTACTATGGCTGAGCTACGCGCTGCTGTCGCTGGTGGTCCTGGGGACCGGCTACCTGGGCCTGGCCTTCCTGCCGCGCCTGCCCCGCCTGATGATCACCTGGGCGGTCGCCGGGGTGATGTGGGTGCCGGCGAGCTTCCGGCTGCCGCTGATGGAAGAGGGGGAATTCTACACCGGTCTCGCCCCGGCCGTGGTGGTGGCCGGCCTGGCCTTCCTCGAGGGCGATGTCGGGGCCATGGCGCCGGCCCTGCTGCTGGTCGCCGTGGCGGCGGGTCTCGGGACCCTGGTCGGTCTGCTGCTGTGGCGCCGCGGTCGCCACACCGTGCGGCCGGCCGGGCGTGACGCCAGGCGCGACGACGCGGACGCGTCGGCCCCACGGGGCCGCCAGGGTGGCGGCGACGAGCGACGGGAGCCGGTGATCGGCTAAGGAACCTCGATGGGCAAAGCGGGGCGGTACTGGAGGCGAGCCGCGGGGGCAGCGCTGCTGGGGCTGGCCTGTCTGCTGGGCATGGTGACGACGGCCCCGGCCCAGGCGCCGGAGGAACGGCCGGACGTGCGCGTGGTCGTCGATGTCTCCGGCAGCATGCGCACCAACGATCCCGATCGCCTGGCGGTGAGCGCCATGGACCTGCTGGTGTCGCTGCTGCCGGAAGGCGTGAGCGCCGGGGTCTGGACCTTCGGCGAGACGGTCGACAATCCGCTGCCGCTGGGGGAGGTCTCGGAAGACTGGCGGGAGCGCGCGCTGTCCCTGCCGCCGGCGCTCCAGGAGTATCAGCAGTACACCGATATCGAGGCCGCGCTGCGCCAGGCCGCCGGGGCCGAGGCCAACGGCTGGCGCCACCTGATCCTGATGACCGATGGCGTCATCGACCTGTCGCCGTCCCGGGGGGCCAAGCCGGCCATCGACCGCCGGTCCCGGCAGCGCCTGGTGGAGGAGCTGGCGCCCGCGCTCGCCGACCAGGGCGTGGCCATCCATGCCATCGCCTTCTCCGACGAGGCCGACCTGGCCCTGGTCGAGCGCCTGGCCCAGCTCACCGGTGGCCTGGCCAGCGTGGCGACCTCCCCGGACGGGCTGCTCGGCGCCTTCCTGGACATCATCGAGCGCATCTTCCCCGCCGACCGGCTGCAGCTGGAGGAGGGGCGCTTCCTGGTGGACGACGGGGTCGAGAGTCTCTCCGCGTTGATCTTCCACGACCCCGGCGCCTCCCCACTGACCCTGGTGGCCCCCGATGGCAGCCGCTACCGGGCCGAGACGGCGCCGGACGCGGTGCGTTGGCAGGTGGAGCCGCGCTTCGACCTGATCCGCATCCCGGACCCGGCGCCCGGGGAGTGGCGCCTGGAGGGGCCGGTGGGCGAGAAGAGCCGGATCAGCGTGAGCTCGCCCTGGCACCTGCGCATCGCGCCGCTGCCGGCCACCCTCTACCAGGGCTTCGCCGTGCCGGTGGAGGCCTGGTTGGCCCGGTCGCCCGGCGCCGAAGCCCCTCCGACCACCACCCTGACCGCCAGCCTGCGCGACCTCGACGGCGAGGTGCAGGCCTCGGTCACCCTCGAGGCCGATGACCAGGGGCGTTATCGGGGGCGGCTCCCGGCGCCGGCCCTGACCGGCAATGCCCGGCTGGTGATCCGGGCCGAGGGCGAGGGCTTCGCGCGCCAGCGCAGCCAGGCGGTGAACGTGCTGCCGGCCATCGGCGTCGCCCACGACCCGGCCGCCGGTCGCGTGGTGCTGGTCGCCGAGCATCCGCGTCTCAACCGCGACAATACCGCGATCCGGGGAGACCTGCGCGGCGAGCGCCTCGAGGCCGAGGCGGTGGGGGAGGCCCGCTGGCACCTGCCGCTGCCGCCGCTGGACGAGGCGCTCAGCCAGCCGCTGCTGCTCACGGCGACCCTCACCCTGGACGGGGAGACCCGCGAGCTGCGCCTGCCGCGCCTGATCCTCAACCCCGACGCCCGGGTGGGCATCGGCCGGGCCGACATGGCCGGCCCGACCCTGGCCGCCGAGCGCTTCGGCGCCGCGGACGACGGGGCCGAGCCGGCCCGCCCCGAGCCCAACCTCGCCGACCGCTTCGTCGAGGCCGTCAATGCCGCACCGGCCAGGCTGCGCGACTGGTGGCAGGCCGGCCGGCCAGGCCTCGAAGGGCTGGCGGCCCGCTTCCGCGACGACCCGCGCCTGTGGGTCGGCCTCACCCTGGCGGTGCTGTCGCTGCTGGTCCTGCTCCTCTGGCGTCGCCGGCGCCGCCGTGCCGTGACCCATTCCCGGGAGGAACCGCATGTGTGAACTGCTGGGCATGAGCGCCAACGTGCCGACCGATATCTGCTTCAGCTTTACCGGTTTCCTGCATCGTGGCGGCGGCACCGGCCCGCACCGCGACGGCTGGGGTATCGCCTTCTACGAGGCCGGCGGCTATCGCGACTTCCGCGACCCGCATCCTTCCGTACACTCGCCCATCGCCCGGCTGATCTGCGACTACCCGATCAAGTCGCATATCGTGATCAGCCATATCCGCCAGGCCAACGTCGGCCCGGTGCGCCTGGCCAACACCCATCCCTTCACCCGGGAGATGTGGGGCCAGCCCTGGTGCTACGCCCACAACGGCCAGCTCGGCGGCTGGGAGCCCCTGCCGCTATCCTTCTATCGGCCGGTGGGCGACACCGACAGCGAGCATGCCTTCTGCTGGCTGATGGGCGAGCTGCGCCGCCGCTTCCCGGAGCCGCCGGCGGCCCGTCACGAGCTGTGGCAGCACCTGCATGCCCTCTGCGAGCGATTGCGCGGTCTCGGCGTGTTCAATCTGCTGCTCGCCGATGGCGACTATCTCTACACCTTCTGCTCCACCAAGCTGGCTCACATCACCCGTCGGGCGCCGTTCGGCAAGGCGAGCCTCTCGGATGCCGAACTGGCGGTGAATTTCGCCGAGCACACCACCCCCGACGACGTGGTCTCGGTGATCGCTACCGAGCCGCTCACCGACAACGAGGACTGGGTGCGCATGCAGCCCGGCGAACTGCTGGTCTGGCGAGGCGGCGAGATCCAGGGGCATTATAAAACGTAAGTTTCAATCGTTCGTTTTACAGCGTAGAAGCCGCTGGTATAGGGTAGGCCCAGAACAACAAGGATCGACCGCAAGGTCGAACACAGTGTGGAGAATGCCATGAGCGAGCAAGCGAGCCCCGCCATCCTCAGCGGCCCGGCGCTGGAAGACGCCGAGGCCTATTCGTCGGTGATGGATGTCTTCCATGCCTCCATCCGGCGCTTCGCCGACAAGCCGGCCTTCAGTTGCATGGGCCAGACCCTGAGCTATGGCGAGCTCGACCGTCTGTCCGGCGACTTCGCCGCCTGGCTCCAGCACGAGACCGACCTGGAGCCCGGCGATCGCATCGCCATCCAGTTGCCCAACGTGCTGCAGTTCCCGGTGGCGGTGTTCGGCGCCCTGCGCGCCGGCATGGTGGTGGTCAACACCAACCCCCTCTACACCGAGCGGGAGATGGCCCACCAGTTCAAGGATGCCGGGGCCCGGGCCATCGTCATCCTCGCCAACATGGCCGACAAGCTCGAGCACGTGCTCGAGCGCACCGACATCGAGCACGTGGTGGTGACCCAGCTCGCCGACCTGCACGCCTTCCCCAAACGCCAGCTGATCAATGCGGCGGTCAAGTACGTCAAGAAGCTGGTGCCGGCCTATCGACTGCCGGGGGCGCTGGCCTTCCGCGACGTCCTCGAGCGCGGGGCGGGGCGCGAGCATCGCGAGGTCGCTCGCGAGGCCGAGGACATCGCCGCCCTGCAGTACACCGGAGGCACCACCGGGCTCGCCAAGGGCACCATGCTGACCCATCGCAATCTGGTGGCCAACATGCTCCAGGCCCGCCAGGCGATCGGCCAGGGACTCACGGACGGCGAGGAGATCATCATCGCGCCACTGCCGGTCTACCACATCTATACCTTCACGGTGAACTGCCTGTTCATGATGGAGACCGGCAACCACACGGTGCTGATCACCAATCCCCGGGACCTGGATGGCTTCGTCAAGGAGCTGAAATCGCTGCGCTTCACCGGCTTCGTGGGGCTCAACACCCTGTTCAATGCCCTGTGCAACCGCGAGGACTTCCGCCGGCTGGATTTCTCCTCGCTGCACCTGACCATCTCCGGCGGCATGGCCCTGACTCGGGCCGTGGCCCAGCGCTGGGAGCAGGTCACCGGCTGCCCGGTGGCCGAGGGCTATGGCCTGACCGAGACCTCGCCGATCGTCAGCTTCAACCCCGTCGACGCCATCCAGCTCGGCACCATCGGCCGGCCGGTGGCCGGCACCTCGGTGAAGGTCGTGGACCTGGAGGATCGGGCGCTGCCTTGCGACCAACCCGGCGAGCTCTGCGTCAAGGGCCCCCAGGTCATGAAGGGTTACTGGAACCGCGATGAGGAGACCGCCAAGTCCATCGATGACGAGGGCTGGTTCCGTACCGGCGACATCGCGGTCCTCCAGGAGGATGGCTATATCCGCGTCGTCGACCGCAAGAAGGACATGATCCTCGTCTCGGGCTTCAACGTGTATCCCAACGAGATCGAGGACGTGGTGGCCATGCACCCGGGGGTGGTGGAGTCGGCCGCGGTGGGCGTGCCGGACGACGACAGCGGCGAGGCGATCAAGCTGTTCGTGGTGGCCCGGGACCCGGACCTCGATGGCGAGACCCTGCGCCGCTGGTGCAAGAACGAGCTCACCGCCTACAAGGTACCGCGCTTCGTCGAGTTTCGTGACGAGCTGCCCAAGACCAACGTGGGCAAGGTACTGCGCCGCCAGCTTCGCGACGAGGACCAGCACGATGATCGGCAGCAGGCCGAAGCCTGAGGCAAGGCCACGAATCGAGGGCCGGTGTCAGCCGGACTCGGGGCTGGTCCGTCGACAGCTCTACGAGGGGGCGCTGTAAACCCTTCCCTGGGCGCTACCGACGCCCTGCGGCGCTCTCGCATCCCGCTCCGCTTACAGGGCCGGTGCTGGCCATCCATGGCCAGCCCGTTCGGAGCCGTGCTCCTCACCCATGGCGTAGGACCCCCTCTTCGACCTGTCCCCGGCGCCCCTCGTTGCCCTCCTTCGGTACGGTGCCGATTAGCCGCCGCCTCTCTCCCGGCGTTACAATGAACGACCCGCATCGCCTCCTCGGTGCGGGTTCCTTCGTCGCCATTCCTGATCGATCATCGGAGCCCTCGAGTCCGCCGTGAGTACCCTGACCCAAGCCCCCGACGTGCCTTCCTCCGATGCCGCCGCCCTGGATGCCCTGCAAGGCGAGCTCGAAGGCGTGCTGTTGCGCGACGCCCCCCGGCTGGAAAAGCGGCTCGCCGGCCTGACCCGGCGCTGCCGCCAGGGCAAGCCCGTGGACCGCGGCCTGGCCGAGGTGCGCCGTGACATCGAACGCTCCCGGGCGAAGGTGGAGGCCCGGGCATCGCGCCCCGTGCGCCTGGCCTACCCGGAGGAACTCCCGGTTGCCGAGCGGCGCGAGGACATCCTGGCCGCGCTGCGCGACCATCAGGTGGTGGTGGTGGCCGGCGAGACCGGCTCGGGCAAGACCACCCAGCTGCCCAAGCTCTGCCTGGAGCTGGGTCTCGGCCGCCGCGGCCTCATCGGCCACACCCAGCCGCGGCGCCTGGCCGCCCGTTCGGTGGCCAACCGGCTGGCCGAGGAGATGCAGGTGCCCCTGGGGCAGCAGGTCGGCTATCAGGTGCGCTTCACCGACCAGACCGATGACGCCACCCTGGTCAAGCTGATGACCGACGGCATCCTGCTGGCGGAGACCCGCCACGACCCGGACCTGACCCGCTACGAGGCGATCATCATCGACGAGGCCCACGAGCGCAGCCTCAACATCGACTTCCTGCTCGGCTACCTCAAGCGGTTGCTGGCCCGGCGCCCGGATCTCAAGGTGATCATCACCTCGGCGACCATCGACGTGGAGCGTTTCGCCGAGCACTTCGCGCTGCCCGACGAGGAAGGCACGCCTCGTCGAGCTCCGGTGGTCGAGGTCTCGGGGCGCACCTACCCCGTGGAGGTGCGCTACCGGCCGCTGATCCGCGATGCGGAGGACGAGGAGGACCGCACCCTCCAGGAGGGCATCCTGCATGCCGTGGAGGAGATCGAGGCCGTCGAGCGCGAGCAGCGCTGGTTCCATGGGCCCCGGGACATCCTGGTGTTCCTGCCCGGCGAGCGCGAGATCCGCGAGACCGCCGACACCCTGCGCCGCGCCGACCTCAAGGGCACCGAGATCCTGCCGCTCTACGCCCGGCTCTCCAACGCCGAGCAGAACCGCGTCTTCGCCCCCCATCCCGGGCGGCGCATCGTGCTCGCCACCAACGTGGCCGAGACCTCGCTCACCGTGCCCGGCATCCGCTACGTGATCGATCCGGGCCTGGTGCGCATCAGCCGCTACAGCTACCGGGCCAAGATCCAGCGCCTGCCGGTGGAGCCGGTCAGCCAGGCCAGCGCCGACCAGCGCAAGGGGCGTTGCGGCCGGATCGCCGAGGGCGTGTGCATCCGCCTCTACGACGAGGAGGACTACCTCGGCCGGCCCGCATTCACCGACCCGGAGATCCGCCGCACCAACCTGGCCTCGGTGATCCTGTCGATGCTCTCGCTCAAGCTCGGTGACATCGCGGCCTTCCCTTTCGTCGACCCGCCGGACTCGCGCTTCGTCACCGACGGCTTCCGGTTGCTCTTCGAACTCGGGGCGGTGGACGAGGGCCAGCGCATCACGCCGCTCGGGCGCAAGCTGGCCCGCCTGCCCATCGATCCGCGGCTCGCCCGCATGGTGCTCGCCGGGGCCGAGCAGGGCGGCCTGCGCGAGGTGCTGGTGGTGGTCTCGGCGCTGGCCACCCAGGACCCCCGCGAGCGCCCGGCGGACAAGCGCGAGGCCGCCGACCAGGCGCATCGTCGCTGGCAGGACCCCGACTCCGACTTCGTCGCCCTGCTCAACCTCTGGCAAGGCTTCGAGGCCGCCCGCGAGGAACTCTCCGGCAATCGCCTGCGCCGCTGGTGCAAGGATCACTATCTCAACTACCTGCGCCTGCGCGAGTGGCACGATACCTTCCGCCAGCTGCGCCAGCTGCTGCGCGACATGGAGATCGAGGTGCCGCCGCCGGCGCCGGTCGCCGACGCCACGGACGCGGATCCCCAGGCGGCGGCCCAGGCCCGGCGCGAGAACGCCGCCCGGCTGCACCAGGCCCTGCTGCCGGGGCTGCTCTCGCACCTGGGGACCTTCCTGGAGAATCGCGAGTACCAGGGGGCGCGCAACCGCAAGTTCATGATCCATCCCGGCTCGGGGCTGGCCAGGAAGACGCCCAAGTGGGTGATGGCCTTCGAGCTGGTGGAGACCTCCCGGCTGTTCGCCCGTACCGTGGCCAGGATCGACCCCGCCTGGATCGAGCCGCTGGCCGGGCACCTGGTCAAGCGCAGCTACAGCGAGCCCCACTGGGAGCTGAAGCGTGCCCAGGTGGTGGCCTTCGAGCAGGTGACCCTGTTCGGTTTGCCCATCGTCGCCCGGCGCAAGGTGCACTTCGGGCCGATCGATCCGGCACAGTCGAGAGAACTCTTTATCCGCCGGGCTCTGGTGGAGGGCGAGTTCAAGACCCGCGGCGAGTTCTTCGCCCACAACCGGGCCCTGGTCGAGGAGGTCGAGGACCTCGAGGACCGTGCCCGCAAGCGCGATATCCTCGTCGACGAGGAGGCGCTGTTCGACTTCTATGACGCCCGGCTGCCCGAGGACATCGTCAACGGCAAGGGCTTCGAGGCCTGGCGCAAGCAGGCCGAGCGCGAGGATCCGGATATCCTCAAGTTCGACCGCCAGGCGCTGCTCGCCCGTGAGGCCGAGGAGGTCACCCAGGCGCAGTATCCCGATGAGCTGGTGCTGAACGGGGTGCGCTATCCGCTGAGCTATCATTTCGCCCCGGGGGCCCCGGACGATGGCGTGACCCTGACGGTGCCGGCGGCCATGCTGCCGCAGCTGCCCCTGGCGCGACTGGAGTGGCTGGTGCCGGGGCTGTTGCGCGACAAGTGCATCGCCCTGCTCAAGTCGCTGCCCAAGTCGATCCGCCGCCAGGTGGTGCCGATCCCCGACTGGGTGGACGCCGCCCTGCAGACCATGGCCCCCGACGAGACGCCCCTGACCGAGGCGCTCGGCGAGTTCCTGCGACGCAAGACCGGGGTGCGCCTGCATCCCGACGACTGGCGCCTGGACCAGCTCGAGCCCCACCTGGTGATGAACCTGCGCGTGGTCGACCACGAGGGCCGCGAGCTCGGCCAGGGCCGTGATGCCCGGGCGCTGGAGCGGCGCTTCGAGGCGGCGGCCGGGGAGGGCGCCCGGGCCCTGGCCGCCGAGGCCAGCGAGGCGGAGGCGTTCGAGACCCTGCCCGAGACGCCGCTGCCGGAATCGCGAGTCACCACCCAGGCCGGCATCCGCGTCGAGGCCTATCCGGCGGTGGTGCCGGAGGGCGAGGCCCTGCGCGTCGAGCTCTACGACCATCCCGACAAGGCTCGGGAGGCCCATCGCCGCGGGGTGGTCCGGGCGGCGATGGCCCGCTTGCCCGATCAGGTTCGCGCCATCGAGCGCCTGGCCGGCCTCAAGCCCTGTGCGCTGCTGTTCGCCAGGGTGGGGACCCAGCGTCAGCTCACCGAGGACGTGGTGGCCGCGGTCTTCCAGCAGGTGGTGGCGGTGGACCCCCTGCCGCGTTCCCGTGAGGCCCTGGAGGCCCGCCTCGAGGCCACCCGCGCCGAGCTGGTGCCCCGGGCCGAGGCCCTGATCGAGACCCTGAAACAGGCGCTGGAGGGGCACCTGGCGGTGACCAAGGCGTTGAAGGGCAACCTGAATCTTTCCCTGGCGCTGGTATACAGTGACCTCAAGGTCCAGATGCAGCGCCTGGTGCATCCGGGTTTCGTCTGCGAGGCGGGCGACTGGCTGGCGGAATACCCGCGCTATATGGAGGCCGCGCAGATCCGGCTGGAGAAGGCGCCCCGGGAACGCCTGCGTGACCAGATGCACATGCAGGAGGTGCAGGACTTCGAGGCACGCCTGGCCGCCCGCCGCGACAGCGAGCGCCGCGGCGAGGTCGAGGATCCGGCGCTGGTCGAGTTCGGCTGGTGGATCGAGGAGCTGCGTGTGTCGCTCTTCGCCCAGCAACTGGGCACCCGGATGCCGGTCTCGGCGAAGCGCCTCGAGAAACGCTGGGCGGAACTCACCGGCCGGGCCTGATCGTCGCGACAGGCCGGGCGACTGGCTCGACGCGCCAGGGAGACGACGTATGACCGATGTGGTAATCAGCGGCACGGGCCTCTATACCCCTCCCCATGCCATCGACAACGCGGCCCTGGTGAGCGCCTTCAATGCCTGGGTCGACGCCGAAAACGCGCGGCGCCGCGCGGCCGGTGAACCGGCGACCCTCGAGCCGTCGAGCGCTGACTTCATCGTCAAGGCCTCGGGGATCCATAGCCGCTACGTGCTGGATGCCGAGGGCATCCTCGACCCCGAGCGCATGCGCCCCCGGCTGCCGGCGCGGGACAACGACAGCCCGTCCATCCAGTGCGAGATGGGCCTCGCCGCCGCCCGCCAGGCCCTGCAGGCGGCGTCGGTCGCCGCCGGCGACATCGACCTGGTGATCGTCGCCTGCTCCAACCTGGAGCGCGCCTATCCCGCCGTGGCCGTGGAGCTGCAGGCGGCGCTGGGGGCCGGCGGCCATGCTTTCGACATGAACGTGGCCTGCAGCTCGGCCACCTTCGCCATCGAGACCGCGGCCAACGCCATCCGCGCCGGCGGGGCGAGCCGCGCCCTGGTGATCAGCCCCGAGATCTGTTCGGCACACCTCAACTTCCGGGACCGCGACAGTCACTTCATCTTCGGTGATGCCTGCACGGCCATCGTGCTCGAGGACGACGCCCTGGCCACGGCCGAGGCCCGCTTCACGGTGCTCGGCACCCGGCTCACGACCCGTTTCTCGAATGCCATCCGCAACAACGCGGGCTTTCTCGACCGCGTCACCGATAGCGACCCGCTGGCGGCGGACAAGCTCTTCGTCCAGGAGGGCCGGCGCGTGTTCAAGGAGGTCTGTCCCCTGGTGGCGACCCTGATCGTCAAGCACCTCGCCGCGCTCTCGCTGTCGGCGGATGACCTCGGCCGGCTCTGGCTGCACCAGGCCAACCGCCACATGAACGACCTCATCGCCCGTCGCGTGCTGGGCCGCGAGCCCGCCCCGAGCGAGGCGCCGATCATCCTCGACCGCTACGCCAATACCAGCTCGGCGGGCTCGATCATCGCCTTCCACCTGCATCGCGACGACCTCGAGCGCGGGGAGGTCGGGGTGGTGTGTTCCTTCGGCGCGGGCTACAGTGCCGGCAGCGTCGTGGTGCGGCGACGCTGACGCAAGGACACAGGACCAAGTGCAGGGAGACCACTGACGCAATGACCCCATCATTTGCCAACCGCAAGGCCGGTGCGGCGCTGCTCGCCGTGGCCTTGCTCTCGGGCTGTGCCTCCACGGCGAGCAGCCGGCAGGCCCAGCCGGAGGATCCCTGGGAGGGCTTCAACCGGCAGGTGTTCGCCTTCAACGATACCCTCGATCGCTATGCCCTGAAGCCGGCGGCCCAGGGCTATCGTTTCGTGACGCCGGATCCGGTGGAGACCGGGGTGGGCAACTTCTTCGCGAACCTGGGCGAGCTGCGCACCACCCTCAACAGCCTGTTGCAGGGCAAGCCCGGCAACGCCGGCATCGCCACCGGCCGCTTCTTGGTCAACTCCACCGTGGGAGTCCTGGGACTGTTCGACGTGGCCTCGCACATGGAGCTGGTGGGGCGCGAGGAGGACTTCGGCCAGACCCTGGCGGTGTGGGGCGTGGGCGAGGGGCCCTATGTGGTGCTACCGCTGCTGGGACCGAGTACGGTACGTGACACCGCCGGCCTGCCGGTGGATTCCTATACCTACCCGCTGACCTATGTTGAAGAGGACAAGGTGCGTCTTTCCTTGCGTGTCCTGGATGCGATCGATACGCGGGCGGGCCTTCTCGACCAGGAGCGGTTGATCCGCGGGGATCGCTACAGCTTCATCCGTGACAGCTGGCTGCAGCGACGACGCTTCGAGGTCAATGATGGCGAGCTGGGCGAGGACCCCTTCGCCACCGACGAGTTCGATTTCGATGATGACGCCTTCGCCGAATGAGGCCATGACGGGATGCCAGTTGCCAACGAGCTGATTGGACTGATCGATGCCCCCGGGGCGGAGCGCGATGCCCTGGCCGAGACCATCGCCAAGGATGGCCTGGCGGTGGTCGCCGTGGAGCGGCCGGACCAGTTGCCGGCCACGGCCTCGCTGGCGGTGGCCCGCTCCCGGATCGTGCCCCGCAGCGAGTGGGCCGCCCTGGCCAGGCGGCTGCCGACCCTGGTGGTCAGCGACGATCGACAGGACAGCGACCTGCTCCAGGCGGTGGATGCCGGCCTGGTGGACTACGTCATCGAACCACTTCGTCATGGCCACCTGCTGCGCCGGATCATTCGCCGGGTCATCGAGGTCAACCGCCTCGCCGAGGAACGGGAACACGACCGTGCCCGCCTGGCCGAGCTCAACGAGCGCCTGGAGACCCACCTGGCCATGCTGCGCATGGACCAGCAGGCCGGTGGCCAGATCCAGCGCAAGCTGCTGCCGCCGCGGCCCCAGACCGTGGGCGGGGTGACCTGCGACTACTGGTTGGCGCCGTCGCTGTACCTGTCCGGGGATTTCCTCGACTTCCAGCGCTTCGACGATCGCTATACCCTGTTCTATTTTGCCGACGTCTCCGGTCACGGGGCCTCGTCGGCCTTCGTCACGGTGCTGCTCAAGTACCTCTCCAATCGCTGGCAGAACGAGTGGGATGGCCAGGCCCCCGAATGCCTGGCGCCGCGCTGGCTGGCGGCCCTGAACCGCGAGCTGCTCGACACGGGGATCGGCAAGCATGCCACCCTGTTCGTGGGTGTCATTGACCGGGAGCGCCGCTATCTGCACTATTCGCTCGGCGCCCAGCTGCCCATGCCGCTGCTGGTGGTCGACGGCGAGGTCCGGCCCCTGGCCGGGGAGGGCATGCCGGTGGGGCTCTTCCCGCATGTCGAGTACCCCCGACTGGGCTGCCCCTTGCCCGCGACCTTCCGTCTCTGCCTGTGTTCCGACGGGATCCTGGAATGCCTGCCCGGCGAGACCCTCGACGCGCGGCTGCGGGAGCTCGAGCGACGGGTGTTGGCCAGCGACACGGTGGCGGAGTTGAGGGAGAGTCTTGCCCTGGGCAAGATGGAAGACGATGATGACCTTATCGCCGAACACGCCCCTGGCCATGAAGAGCTGCCCGACGACCTGACGATCATGATGTTGAGCGGATTTGGCAATGATAATGCATGAAGGCCGCATCAAGGCGGCGTTCGATTCCGGGGTGTTCGTGCTCAAGCTGTGCGGTGACGTGCGGCTGACGCTGTGCGCGACCCTGGACAGCCAGGCCCAGCGGCTGGCCGAGACCCCCGGTCTCGAGGCCGTGATGGTCGACCTGCGCGAGGCCACCAACGTCGATTCCACCGCCCTGGGCTTTCTGGCCAAGGTGGCCATGGCGCTGCAGGGCCGCCTGGAGCATCCGCCGACCATCGTCGTCGACAATCCCGACGTCCAGCGCATGCTCGACGTCATGGGCTTCGCCAACTACTACACCCTGGTGGAATCTCCCATCACCGAGCCCCACGAGCTCCGGGAGCTGCCGGAGGTGCCGGCCGACGAGGAGGGCATGCGACAGCGCATCCTCGAGGCCCATCGCATCCTGATGCACATGAACGAGCACAACCGCGAACAGTTCCAGCCGCTGGTCGAGATGCTCGAGGCCCAGGAGGCCGCTTCGCACCGCGACTGAACCGCCACCGACGCCGCATCGAACACGGGGAGACGCCGACGGCGTCTCCCCGTGTTCGTCAGGCCTGGCGCAGTTCGCCCAGCAGGGCCTCGAGCCGGCGCTGGTCGGCCATGAACTTGCGGATGCCCTCGGCCAGCTTCTCGGTGGCCATGGCATCCTCGTTCAGCGCCCAGCGGAACTCCGCTTCGTCCTGGGGCTCGGGGGGACGGGTCTCGGCGTCCAGGGGCGCCAGGCGCCGCTCCAGGGTGCCCTCGGTCTCGGCCAGCTCGCCGAGCAGGGCCGGCGAGATGGTCAGGCGGTCGCAGCCGGCCAGCGCCTTGATCTCGCCGCTGTTGCGGAAGCTGGCGCCCATCACGATGGTGTCGAAGCCATGCCCCTTGAAGTGCTCGTAGATGCGCCGGACCGACTGGACGCCAGGGTCGCGGTCGCCCTCGAAGTCGGCCTCGGGGTCCTGGGCCTTGTGCCAGTCGAGGATGCGGCCCACGAACGGCGAGACCAGCGTCACGCCGGCGTCGGCACAGGCGCGGGCCTGGACGAAGCTGAACAGCAGCGTGAGGTTGGTGTGGATGCCCTCGCGCTCCAGCACCTTGGCCGCCTGGATGCCTTCCCAGGTGGCGGCTACCTTGATCAGGATGCGCTCCGGGCCGACGCCGTGGCGGCCATAGCGTTCGATCAGCGAACGGGCCCGGGCCAGGGTGCCCTCGGTGTCGAAGGACAACCGGGCACTGACCTCGGTGGACACGTAGCCGGGCACCAGGGCGCTGATCTCGCTGCCGACCTCCACCGCCACGGCATCCAGGGCGTCATCGATGTCGGTGGCGTGGCGGGCGATCTCGGCGAGCCGGGCCCGCCGGCCCTCCTGCTGGGCGGCCTGCAGGATCAGCGAGGGGTTGGTCGTGGCGTCGGTGGGCGAGAAGCGGCGAATCGCCTCGAGGTCGCCGGTATCGGCCACCACGGTGGTCATGCGCTTGAGTTGCGAAAGCAGGTCGTCTGCCATGGGTGGGGTGTCCTCCGTGTCGTCTGCCTTTCACTCTACCAAGGCCGCATGGGCGAACATAGACGGTGACGGCATCCGCGCCGGATTCGCGTTATCATTAGCTTCCTATCGGAAATCCTGTCGGAGGCGCCTTGACCCTCAATGCCCGACGCGTGGCCCTGCTGGTGGCCGCCAACACCGCCCTGGCCCCCTTTGCCATCGACGCCTACCTGCCGGCCATGCCGGCCCTGGCCGAGGCCGTGGGTGCCAGCATCCACCATACCGAGCTCTCGATCAGCGTCTTCCTGTTCGGCTTCGCCCTCGGCCAGCTGACCGGGGGGCCGCTCTCCGATCGGCTGGGCCGCAAGCCCGTGCTGCTCGGCGGGCTGGTGATCTTCCTGCTGGCCAGCCTGATGCTGACCACGGTGGACAGCCTCGCCGAGCTGTTGGCCTGGCGCCTGGTCCAGGCACTGGGTGGCGGGGCCTGCGTGGTCAACTCGGCGGCGATCGTGCGCGACTGCTTCAGCGGCCGGGAGGCCGCCAAGGTGATGTCGACCATGGCCATGATCATGATGCTGGCCCCCCTGGCGGCGCCGGCGGTGGGCAGCGGCCTGCTGTACCTCGCCGACTGGTGGTTGATCTTCGTCTTCCTGGCGGTCTACGCCGCCTTCCTGCTGTGGCTGATGGGCTCGCGCCTGCCCGAGACCCGCGCGCCGGATGCGCCGATGGCCTCGCCCCGGCAGGTGCTGCGCAACTACGCCAGCGTGCTGCGCCACCGCGAGGGAATGGGCTATGTGCTCGCCGTGGCCGCGACCTTCGCCGGCATGTTCGCCTTCATCACCGCCTCGCCGTTCCTGTACATCACCCACTATGGCGTGTCGCCGGCGGTCTACCCGGTGGTCTTCGGGGCCAACGTGGTGGTCATGGCCGGCTCGAACCGCGTCAACATCCGCCTGCTCAAGCGGCGCACCCCCCAGCAGAACATGCGTCTGGGGCTCGGCGTGCAGTTCGTCGTGGCGCTGTCCCTGGTGGCGCTGGTGGCGACCGGACTCGACTCGCTGGTCACCGTGGTCCCGCTGATCATGCTGTTCATGGGCATGGTGGGCCTGATCACCCCCAACGCCATCGCCTCGCTGCTCGAGCACTTCAGCCACATGAGCGCCACCGCCACGGCGCTGCTGGGCAGTATCCAGTTCACCTGCGGGGCCCTGGCCGGCGTGGTGGTGAGTGGCTTCGAGATCGACAGCGCCTGGCCCATGGTGTTGACCATGCTGGCCGTGTCACTGGCCGGCAACCTGGCCCTGCGGGGGCTGGCGGGGCGCGCCGGGAGGGGCTCGTCCTCGCCGGTCGAGAGGGCCGAGGGGGAGAGCTGACGGGGGAGGGAGCTCGCTGTCATGAAGTTGTCATTTTCGTGGGGCATCTTGTGACTCGCGAAGGACGAACACTTCTCTCAACAGGAGCTCTCTCCATGAACCGCATCCTCAAGACCACCGTCATCGCTGCCGCCGTCATGGGCGTGGCCGGTGTCGCCCAGGCCCGCGACCAGGTTCGCATCGTGGGATCCAGCACCGTCTACCCCTTCGCCAGCTACGTGGCCGAGGAGTTCGGCGCCACCACCGACTTCCCGACTCCGGTCATCGAGTCCACCGGTTCCGGCGGCGGCCTGCGGCTGTTCTGCAACGGTGTCGGTGAGGGGACGCCGGACATCACCAACGCCTCGCGCCGCATCAAGGTCTCCGAGTTCGAGCGCTGCGCCGAGAACGGCGTGACCGATATCACCGAGGCCTTCATCGGCTACGACGGTATCGCCTTCGCCCAGTCCAGCGCCAACGAGGCCATGGACGTGACCCGCGAGCAGATCTTCCTGGCCCTGGCCGCCAAGGTGCCGGTGGACGGCGAGCTGGTCGACAATCCCTACACCCAGTGGAGCGACATCGACGCCTCTCTGCCGGATCGCGAGATCGCCGTCTACGGTCCGCCCACCACCTCCGGGACCCGTGACGCCTTCGAGGAACTGGTGATGGAAGCCGCCTCCGAGGACATGGAGGCCTACGGCGGTGAGGGCTATACCGATATCCGTGCCGATGGCGCCTTCATCGACGCTGGCGAGAACGACAACCTGATCGTCCAGCGCCTGGCCGAGAACACCGACGCCTTCGGCATCTTCGGCTACTCCTTCCTCGAGGAGAACAGCGACAGCCTGATCGGCTCCAGCATCGACGGCGTCGAGCCCACGCCGGAGGCCATCGGCAGCGGCGAGTACCCGGTGGCGCGCTCGCTGTTCTTCTACGTGAAGAACCAGCACGCCGACGAGGTCCCGGCCATGTACGAGTACGCCAACATGTTCATGAGCGAGCAGATGATCAGCGATCTCGGCTACCTCAAGGGCATCGGCCTGATCCCGGCCCCCGAGGAGCTGCGTGAGCAGGCTCGCCAGGCAGTGGCCGACCACGAGTCGCTCGAACTGGCCGACCTGAAGTAAGCGGGGCGGGATTCCAGTCCCGACCGGCCGGCAACACGCGTTGCCGGCCGGCGCGCGTTCCGGCAGGGAGGCCGGCGTGGCGACTCCCCTGCGGATGAATTCCTTCGAGAGACACCTATGCAGACCAACCAAATCCTCGCCCTGTTCTGCGGCACCCTGCTGGTGCTGGGTCTGATAGCCTTCTTCCTGGGCCGGGCCAAGGCCGCCAGGGTGCGTGCCTCGGGCATCGCCATGTATGCCCAGCCCGACCAGTACGCCTGGTTCAGCGTGCTGTCCACGGCCGGCCCGGCCATCGCGGTGGGCGCGGTGGGCGCCTTCGTGATGCTGCTGGCCGGGGCCGAGATTCCCACCCTCTACCTGCTGGCCGCCAGCCTGGTGGTCGGCTGTGCCGGCCTGGTCATGGGCATCGCCCTGGTGCGCCCCGATTTCCATGCGCGCCAGGCCATCGAGCGGGTGATCCGCTTCTTTCTGGCCGGCGCCGCCCTGATCTCGATCTTCACGACGTTCGGCATCCTGATCTCGATCGTCGGGGAGGCCATCCGCTTCTTCCAGATGCAGAGCTTCTGGGACTTCATCACCGGCACCACCTGGAACCCGGGGGCCAGCTTCCTCGAGGCGGCGGGTCGCGCCGAGGAAGGCGGCAGCGCGGCCCAGTTCGGCTCGGTGCCGCTGTTCGCCGGCACCTTCATGATCACCCTGGTGGCGATGCTGGTGGCGATCCCCGTAGGCCTGCTCTCGGCCATCTACATGGCCGAGTTCGCCCCCCAGCGGGTGCGCACCCTGGCCAAGCCGGTGCTCGAGGTCCTGGCCGGCATCCCCACCGTGGTCTACGGCTTCTTCGCCGCCATCACCGTGGCGCCGATCATCGTCGACGTGGCCGGATTCTTCGGCCTGGACGCCTCCTTCAACAACGCCCTGGCGCCCGGCATCGTCATGGGCATCATGATCATCCCCTTCATCTCCTCGCTGTCCGACGACGTCATCAACTCGGTGCCGGACAGCATGCGGCAGGGCTCGCTGGCGCTGGGCATGACCAAGGGCGAGACCATCCGCGACGTGGTGGTGCCGGCGGCCCTGCCGGGCATCATCTCGGCCTCGCTGCTGGCGATGTCCCGGGCGCTCGGCGAGACCATGATCGTGGTGATGGCCGCCGGCATGCGGCCCAACCTCACGGCCAATCCCCTGGAGGACATGACCACCGTGACGGTGCGCATCGTCGCCGCCCTGACCGGCGACCAGGAGTTCGCCAGCGCCGAGACCCTGTCCGCCTTCGCCCTGGGCCTGGTGCTCTTCGTGGTGACCCTGTCGCTGAATCTGGTCTCGGTGATCATGATTCGGCGGTTCCGCGAGAAGTATCGGATCAACAACCTCTAACGCCTTGGAGCCATCCCGATGAGCCAACCCTTCGACGAGATCAGCGCCCAGCTCCGGCGTCGTCACCGCAAGTCCGCCCGGCTGAAGTGGATCTCCATGGGCGCCCTGGGCCTGGCCGGCCTCTTCCTGGTGCTGTTCTTCGCCGACATGCTGGTCAAGGGCCTGCCGGCCTTCCAGCAGGCCCGGATCCAGGTCGAGGTCGACTACAGCGAGCGGGCCAGCCAACTGCCCCTGGCCGCCGTTCAGGAGAACGTGCGCCCGCTGGTCAGCCGAGGCTACCTGCGTCTCATCCCGGGGCGCATGGACGACAACCCCGAGCTGCTCGGCACCACCCGCATGGAGTGGGTACTGGCCGACGGCCAGGTCGACCAGTACCTCAAGGGCCACCATTCCAAGTTGCGTGACAGCGAGCAGGCAGTGGTCGACCGGCTGGCGGCGCAGGGGCGCGCCGAGCTGCGCTTCAACACCACCTTCTTCACCCGCGGCGACTCCAAGATGCCCGAGCTCGCCGGCATCGCCGCCGCGGCCATGGGCACGGTGCTGACCCTGCTAGTGACGCTGGCCGTGTCCTTCCCGATCGGCGTGATGACCGCGGTGTATCTCGAGGAGTTCGCCCCCGACAACCGTGTCACCCAGCTGATCGAGATCAACATCAACAACTTGGCGGCGATTCCGTCGATCCTCTTCGGCCTGCTGGGCCTGGCGATCTTCATCAACTTCTTCGGCGTGCCGCGTTCCACGCCGGTGGTCGGCGGCCTGACGCTCGCCTTGATGACCCTGCCGGTGATCATCATTTCCACTCGCACGGCGCTGCGCAGCGTGCCGGATTCGATTCGCCACGCCGCCTTCGGGGTGGGGTGCTCGCGCTGGCAGGTGGTGCGCGACCATGTGTTGCCGCTGGCCATGCCCGGCATCATGACCGGCTCGATCATCGGCCTGGCCCAGGCCATGGGTGAGACTGCGCCGCTGATCATCGTCGGCATGGTGGCCTTCATCCCTGATGTCGGCGGGTCCTTCACCGAGGCCGCCACCGTGCTGCCGGCGCAGATCTTCACCTGGGCTGGGGAGCCCGACCGGGCCTTCATCGAGAAGACCTCCGGCGGCATCCTGGTGCTGCTGGCCGTGCTGATCACCCTCAACGCCACCGCCGTGGTGATGCGCAAGAAATTCGAACGTCGCTGGTAAGGCCCGCGGCACGACACAGGATATGCCATGATGAATATTCAAGTTGCCGAGCGGAGTGTCTCCCCCATGACCGGCCACCAAAGTAAGGGCGAACCGGCGGTCGGCGCCCCGGTGACCCGGAACGAGGAAGCCCATCACGAGCTTGCCATCCGGGTGCGTGATCTCAACCTCTGGTACGGGCAAGCCCAGGCGCTCAAGAGCATCAACCTCGATGTCTACCAGAAGAACGTCACCGCGCTGATCGGGCCCTCGGGGTGCGGCAAGTCGACCTTCCTGCGCTGCCTCAATCGCATGAACGACCTGATCCCCGGCGTGCGCATCGACGGCCTGGTGGAAATGGACGGCCGCGACGTCAACGAAGCCAAGATGGACGAGGTGGCCCTGCGCCGCCGGGTGGGCATGGTGTTCCAGAAGCCCAATCCCTTCCCCAAGTCGATCTACGAGAACGTCGCCTATGCGCCGCGCATGCATGACCTGGTCAGCCGCAAGACCGACGTCGACGAGCTGGTCGAGCGCGCCCTGCGCGATGCCGGCCTCTGGGAGGAGGTCAAGGACAAGCTGCACCAGCCCGGGACCTCGCTCTCCGGCGGCCAGCAACAACGCCTGTGCATCGCCCGGGCCATCGCGGTGCAGCCCGATGTCATCCTGATGGATGAGCCGACCTCGGCCCTGGACCCGATCTCCACGGCGACCATCGAGGACCTGATGGACAAGCTCAAGCAGCAGTTCACCATCATCACCGTGACTCACAACATGCAGCAGGCCGCCCGGGTGGCCGACTACACGGCCTTTTTCCACTTGGGCGAGGTCGTCGAGTACAACGACACCCAGGCCATGTTCTCCAACCCGCACACCAAGAAGGCCGAGGACTACATCACCGGTCGCTATGGCTAAGGACCCTCGACGGTCCAGTGAAACGGGGAGGCCAGCAGGCCTCCCCGTTCCCGTTTGCGGTCCTGTCATGGGGTGGTCATGTGGCTCGCCTATATATGGGATTCCATATATACTCCCGGCCAGCCCCATGGCCGGGTGGCCGCGGGCGCCAGCTTCGCCGTGCCGTCCAACCCTGCAATCTTCGAGAGGCCCTCATGACCCTACGCATCGGCATCAATGGCTTCGGCCGCATCGGCCGCCTCGCGCTGCGCAGCCTCTGGCCGCGCGTCGCGGCCGGCGAGGCCGAGGTGGTGCGCATCAACGACCCGGGCGGCGACGTTGCCACCTTCGCCCACCTGCTGGAATTCGACTCGGTCCACGGCCAGTGGGCCCCTGGGATGGGCATCCAGGCCGAAGACGCTGCCATCGTGGTCGACGGCGTAGGCAGCACCTTCGGCGCCAACCGCGAGACGGCGGACACCGACTGGTCGGACTGCGACCTGGTGATCGAGGCCTCCGGGGTGATCAAGACACGGCAGGCGCTCACCGCCTATCTGGATCAGGGCGTCGGTCGGGTGGTGGTGTCCGCGCCGGTCAAGGAAGCGGGCGTGCTCAACGTGGTGATGGGCGTCAATGATGACAAGTACGACCCCGAGACGCATCGCATCGTCACCGCGGCGAGCTGCACCACCAACTGCCTGGCCCCGGCGGTCAAGGTGATCCACGAGACCTTCGGCATCCGCCATGGCTCGATGACCACGGTGCACGACATCACCAACACCCAGACCATTCTCGACGCGCCGCATAAGGATCTTCGCCGGGCCCGGGCCTGCGGCATGAGCCTGATCCCGACCACCACCGGGTCCGCCAAGGCGATCACCGCCATCTTCCCGGAGCTCGAGGGCAAGCTGAACGGCCACGCCGTGCGCGTGCCGCTGGCCAACGCCTCGCTGACCGACATGGTCTTCGAGCTCGCGCGAGAGGTGACGGTGGAGGAGGTCAATGCGGCGCTCAAGGCCGCCGCCGAGGGCCCACTGTTCGGCATCCTGGGCTTCGAGGAGCGCCCGCTGGTGTCCATCGACTACCGCACCGACCCGCGCAGCTCGATCATCGATGCGCCCTCGACCATGGTGGTCAATGGCACCCAGCTCAAGCTCTACGCCTGGTACGACAACGAGTGGGGCTATGCCAACCGCACCGCCGAGCTGGCCATGAAGGTGGGGAGTGAGCAGGTGGGCCATGCCTGAGGCAGGCGGGCTCACCGGGCGCCTCGGGACGCTGCCCTTCGAGGTGCGCCAGTACCTGCTGATCACCGGCAACTACTGGGCCTTCACCCTCACCGATGGTGCCCTGCGCATGCTGGTGGTGCTCTACTTCCACCAGTTGGGCTACACGCCGCTGGAGGTGGCGCTGCTGTTCCTCTTCTACGAGGCCTTCGGCGTGGTCACCAACCTGGTGGGGGGCTGGCTGGGCGCGCGCCTGGGCCTCAACCGCACCATGAATGTGGGATTGGGCCTGCAGATCGTCGCCCTGGCCATGTTGATGGTGCCGTCCGCAGCGCTGACCGTGCCTTGGGTGATGGCCGCCCAGGCGCTGTCGGGGATCGCCAAGGACCTCAACAAGATGAGCGCCAAGAGCGCGGTCAAGGTGCTGGTGCCCAAGGACAGCCCGAGTGCCGGCAGCGCCCTCTATCGTTGGGTGGCGATCCTCACCGGCTCCAAGAACGCGCTCAAGGGCGCCGGCTTCTTCCTCGGCGGCCTGCTGCTGACGCTGATCGGCTTCCGTGGCGCGGTGATCGTCATGGCGGTGATGCTGGTCGCGGTGCTTATGCTGTCGCTGGTGCGGCTCAAGGCCGACCTGGGCCGCGTCAAGCACAAGCCGAAGTTCTCCGAGGTGCTCTCCCAGTCGCGGGCCATCAATGTGCTCGCGGCGGCGCGGCTTTGCCTGTTCGCCTCCCGCGATGTCTGGTTCGTGGTGGCCTTGCCGGTGTTCCTGTATGACCAGCACGGCTGGAACCACTGGACGGTGGGGGGCTTGCTGGCGATCTGGGTGATCGGCTACGGCGGGGTGCAGACCCAGGCGCCGCGCCTCACCGGCCTGGTCAAGGGCGGGGCGCGTGGCGTCACGGCGTTCTGGGCGCTGGCACTGGCCGGCCTGCCGGCGGCTCTGGCCCTGTTGCCACTGGCCGAGGTGAGCTGGCTGGTGGCGGGGCTGCTGGCCTTCGGCGTGCTCTTCGCCGTCAACTCCAGCTGGCACAGCTACCTGATCGTTCACTATGCGAGGTCCGACGGCGTCTCCATGGATGTCGGCTTCTACTACATGGCCAACGCCATGGGGCGCCTGGCCGGTACCCTGCTCTCCGGCTGGGTCTACCAGGTCCAGGGGCTGGCCGCCTGCCTGTGGATCTCCGCGGCCCTGGTGGCGGCCAGTGCCCTGATGGCCCTGGCGCTGCCGCGGGAGGCTGCCGCGCGCTGACCGGCCGCGGGCTTCGCGCCCTCGGCCGGCTGGCGTAGAATCGATGTCGAATCCTTGCAGGAACCGTCCCATGTCGCTGGATCCCCTCCGTCTCTTCAAGTGCCTGGCCGACGAGACCCGGTTGATGCTGATGCTGCTCATCCAGCGCGAGGGAGAGCTGTGCGTCTGCGAGATGACCCATGCCCTGGAGGAGTCGCAGCCCAAGGTGTCGCGGCACCTGGCCCAACTGCGCCGCTGTGGCCTGCTCGAGGACCGCCGCGAGGGCCAGTGGGTCTACTACGCCATTGCCCCCGAGCTGCCCGGCTGGGCAGCGAGGATCCTGGTGGCCGGGGCGGAGGGCGGGGCCGAGCGCCTCGAGGCGCTCCAGGCACGGCTCGGCCGCATGGGCCATCGCCCCGAGCGCCGCGCCGCCCTGTGCTGAGGTTGGCCATGCGGCTAGGAGTGAGCGGGCTCGGGGATCAACCTGGTCGGCACCCAGGCCAGGTAGGCCACCATGCCGAACAGCTCGACCAGCGACTGGAAGACGATGACCACCACGGCGGCTTGCCAGGCCTCGGGCAGCGTCAGGGCGATGGGCAGCATCACGAAGGAGTTGCGCGTGCCGAAGCTGAAGGTCAGGGTCCTGGCCGAAGGCGTGGGGAGCCGGAACAGCTTGCCGAGGGTCTTGCCGAGGACGGCGGCGAAGACCAGGTAGGTCACGAAGATCGGCAGCACCCCCATCAACACCTCGCCGAGGCCGGTCACGGCCGTCACCTGCGAGGCGGCGATGACGAAGACCACCAACGCCAGCAGGGGGACGGGCAGCATGCCCAGGCCATGGACCCACCGCCTGGCGTTGAGGCGACGCTCGGCCAGGCGCTCGGTCAGCCAGGCCAGGGCCAGTGGCGTGAGGATCAATCCCGCAAAGGCGCCGAGCAGGTGGGTGCTGATCGCGGCCTGAAACCATTCCCCGCCCAGGAAGAGCCAGAGATAGACGGGCAGGGCCAGCAACTGCACGAGCAACAGCACCGGCGTGGCGGTGATGGCCCGGCCGGCATCGCCCTTGCCCAGATGGGTGAAGCTGATGAACCAGTCGGTACAGGGGACGAGCAGCACCAGCAGCACGCCGGCCTGCACGGCGGGCGCTACGGGCAGGACGGCCATCAGCCCGCCCAGGGCAAGGGGAATCAACACGAAGTTGCCGAGCAGCAGGGCCGCCAGGAAGCGCCAATCCCTGAAGCCCTGGCCGATCCGCGTCAGGGGAACCTGGGTGAAGGTGGCATAGAGCAGCCCGCCAAGCAGTGGCCAGAGGAAGGCCTCGAGCCGGGCGGTCGCGTCCGGCTGGCGCAGCCCGATGGCCAGGCCTGCCAGGATACAAGCCAGATAGATCCAGGATTGCTGCCGTTCCATCCAGTCGCGCACGGGAAAGCGTCCTTCTCAGTGCTCCAGTAATAACCCGTCGGCCTTCCAGGCCCGTTTACCGCCCTCATAGTGGTAGACCTCGGTGTAGCCGAGGCGGGCCAGGCGTTCGGCGGCACGACTGGCCCGCTTGCAGTCTTC
Organism: Halomonas stenophila; assembly: GCF_014192275.1. GTDB lineage: Bacteria > Pseudomonadota > Gammaproteobacteria > Pseudomonadales > Halomonadaceae > Halomonas > Halomonas stenophila. The sequence continues at coordinate 310,402 of NZ_JACHXR010000001.1, forward strand.
GCTGGTGCAATACACGACGATGGTCGCCTGCTTGTCGGGAAGCCGCCGGGGCGCCTCGTCGAGGATGTCGTCGGAGACGATGTTGATGGCCCCCGGCAGGTGTCCCTCGGCGAAGGCCCCGGCCGGCAGGGTATCCACCAGAATGAAATCCTGGCCGCGGCTCTGCCAGTCACGCAGGGTCGCGGTATCGATCGTGGTCATGACGCCTCCTGATTGCGCGCAGGCATTAGTGGCCGAAGGAACGGTCCAGCCCCCACAGCAGCAGGCCGAACAGCAGGTGCGGCAAGGCGGAGGCCGGAATCAACTGGGGACCGATCGCCAGGCCGGCGAGTCCCCAGCCCACCACGGGGAAGAACACCACCAGGATCACGACCCACAGCACGGCGGCCAGGCCCAGTGCGGTTAGCAGGGTCTTGCGCGGGAAATAGCGCACGAACACCACCGACCAGAAGGTCACGTAGACCGTATGGAAGAGCAGGCCGACCGGCATCGGCAGGGTCCGCCCCAGCAGGGTCTCGGCGAAGGCCAGGGAAGGGGGCTTCGGGAAGGGCGAGACGCCGGTCTTCAGCAAGGTCACCATGACGATGGCGGTGAGCACCGACACCGCGATGCCGATGCCGATCGCCCTTGGCCAGGAAGGCTTGTTGGGGGCTGTCTGGATCATCATGCGCTCCCTTGTCATGAGCGGTGCGGATGAACCCTCAGGAGAGACGGAGGTCACCGGTCGCGGGACGTGGGACAACGGGGGCCGCAGCGTTCCTCGGACTCGCTGCAGCAGGCACCGACCAGGTGGTCCGTCAACGCCAGCAGGGCATCGAACACCGCGCGATAATAGACGAACTGGCCCTCTCGGTGCGATTCGACCAGGCCGGCGGCGGCCAGCTTCTGCAGGTGGAAGGTCAGCGCACTCGGCGCCACGTCCAGGCGCTCGGCGAGCCTGCCTGCCGCCAGGCCGACCGGGCCCGCCGCCGCCAGCCGGCGAATCGCCGCCAGGCGGATGGGATGGGCGAGGGCGGTCAGCTTTCTGGCGACGATGTCGTCATTGTCCAGGGTCATGTTGCAAGAGTAGGTGAGCTCACTATTTCATGCAATATTGAAATAAGTGCCTGGCCACAGCGGTCCTGCTCGGCGGCCATTCACTGACGTTCGGCGTGACGCCGATGGACAGGGCGCTGGCGAACATGGTGAACGGCTTGATCAGCCAGTTCACCGTGGTGGTGATGACGAGGCCCCTGGGCTGGCGGCGCACGCCGAGCACGGCCGAGAAGTCGATCTGGGCCATCATCGGGAAGATCATCGCCCAGCAGATCAGCAGGGTCACCGGGATCGATACCTGGGCGAGCTCGAAGCGCGACAGGGTCTCGGGAACCACCGGGACGAACTGGCCGGGCAACACGCCGGCCAGGATGGCCATCGCCACCCACAGCGAGAGGTAGCGCTCGAACAGGCCCATGGGCCGGGACGCTCTTCGACCGGCCTCGTCCCGGGCGACGGCTCGGCGCACCGGGCGGCTGGGGCGCCGAGGGTGGCCGAGGTCGCCTGCCAAGATCGCCCCTCGCGGTCGATAACGAGCAACTGCTAGGCTCAATGGGCTTTGCCCGCCTTCTAGAATCCTGGAGTTTCCCATGGCCACCCACCCGCCCCTGTGCCTCGATCGGCTCGACGTCGGCGACCTTCGGCCGGTGTCGCTGCGGGTGGCCGCCGGGGAGGTGCTGTGTCTCGCCGGCCCCAGCGGGGCGGGCAAGAGCCGGCTGCTGCGGGCCATCGCCGACCTGGAGCCCCATGGGGGAATGGTCACCCTGGGTGAGCTGGCCCAGGCCGACCTCCCGGGCCATGCCTGGCGCCGTCGGGTGATGCTGGTGCCGGCGGAGAGCCAGTGGTGGGCCGAGCGGGTGGGGGATCACTTTCCCGCGGGGGACGTTCGGGGCCTGTCGACCCTGGGCCTGACGCCGGCGGTGCTCGACTGGCCGGTGGGCCGTCTGTCGTCCGGCGAGAAGCAGCGCCTGGCACTGCTGCGGGCACTGGCCAGAGGCCCCTCGGTGCTGCTGCTGGACGAGCCCACGGCCAACCTGGACGACGCCACCACCCGCGGGGTGGAGGCCTGGCTGATGGCCCGCATCCGAGAGGGGGGCTGGCCGGTGATCTGGGTCGCCCATGACCCGGCGCAGATCGCCCGAGTCGCCACGCGACGGGGGCGTCTCGAGAGTGGGCGACTGGTCGAGGAGGCCCCGGCGACGTGCAAGTGATCGAACTCGCCTGGTGGCAGTTGGCCCTGGCCGCCCTGATGGTGGTAGCGCTAGCCGCTTGCACGGTGGCCGGGCGACTGGGGATGGGCCGGACGCTGCTGATCGCGGCGGGACGCACGGTGATTCAGCTGGCCCTGGTCGGGCTGGTGCTCGAGGTGCTGTTCGCCTCGGCGCGGTTGCACTGGGTGGTACTGATGGCAGTGGCGATGCTGCTGATCGCCGGCCGCGAGGTGGTGGCCCGCCAGAAACGCCGCCTGCTCGGCGGCTGGGCCTTCGGCATCGGCACTCTGGCGATGTTCCTGTCCTCCTTCACCGTGGCGGTGCTGACCCTGACGGTGATCATCGGCCCCGAGCCCTGGTACCGCCCCCAGTATGCCATTCCGCTGCTGGGCATGATGCTCGGCAACACTATGACCGGCGTGGCCCTGGCCCTGGACCGCCTCACCGAGGGTACCTGGCAGCAGCGGGCGGTGATCGAGAATCGCCTGATGCTCGGCCAGACCTGGCGGGAGGCCATCGGCGACATTCGCCGTGAGGCGATGCGCAGCGGGCTGATGCCGGTGGTCAATGCCATGGCCGCCGCCGGGGTGGTCAGCCTGCCGGGCATGATGACGGGGCAGATCCTGGCCGGCACCGCGCCGGCGCTGGCGGTGAAGTACCAGATCCTGATCATGTTCACCATTACCCTGGGCACGGGCTTCGGCACCCTGGTCGCGGTGGCCCTGGCCAGTCGGCGGCTGTTCGATGATCGCGAGCGGCTACGCCCCGATCGCCTGGCGGCGCCCCGCCAATGAAGGTTCTTCGCCGATCGGCGTGACACGGGCAGGGCCTGGTGTCTCTCGTCCAGGCCGCGTTTCCTGGCAAAGGGCGATGAACCGAAAACAAGTGCGCCCGCCGGAAGGCGGGCGCATTGGATGGCGAGGGTGTCAGGCTCAATCGACCAGTTCCACGGCCACCGCCGTGGCCTCGCCGCCGCCGATGCACAGGCTGGCGATGCCGCGCTTGCCGCCCTTGGTGCGCAGGGCGTGGATCAGCGTGGCGATGATCCGCGACCCGGTGGAGCCGATCGGATGGCCCTGGGCGCAGGCCCCGCCGAAGACGTTGACCTTGTCGTGGGGCAGCCCCAGGTCGTCCATGGCCATCAGGGTGACCACGGCGAAGGCCTCGTTGATCTCGAACAGGTCGACGTCGCCGACGCCCCAGCCGAGGCGTTTCATCAGCTTGTCGATGGCGCCCACCGGGGCGATGGTGAACTCGCTGGGATGGCGGGAGTGGGTGCTGTGGCCCAGCATGCGCGCCATCGGCGTGGCGCCGACCCGATCCGCCGCCGCCTGGCTGGCCAGGATCAGCGCCGAGGCGCCGTCGGAGATGGAGCTCGAGTTGGCGGCGGTGATGGTGCCATCCTTGGCGAAGGCCGGACGCAGCGAGCGAATCTTGTCGAGCCTGGCCTGGAAGGGCTGCTCGTCATGTTCCACCCGGGTGTCGCCCTGGCGGCCGGAGACGGTCACCGGGGCCATCTCGGCGTCGAGGTGGCCGGCATTGGTGGCCGCCATGGCGCGCTCCAGCGAGGCGATCGCGAAGTCATCGAGGCGCTCGCGGCCGTAGTCGCGCCGGGTGGCGATCTCCTGGGCGAAGCCGCCCATCAGCTGGCCGGTCTCGGCATCCTCCAGGCCATCGAGGAACATGTGGTCCAGCAGCTGGCCATGGCCCAGCCGATAGCCGGTGCGGGCCTTGGCCAGCACATGGGGGGCATTGGACATGGACTCCATGCCGCCGGCCAGCAGGATCTCGCCGGAGCCGGCGCGGATCAGGTCATGGGCCAGCATGGTGGCCTTCATGCCGGAGCCGCACAGCTTGTTGACGGTGGTGGCGCCGATGCCGTCGGGGATGCCGGCCTGACGCATCGCCTGACGGGCGGGCCCCTGCTTGACGCCGGCGGGCAGCACGCAGCCGAGGATGCCCTCGTCGATGGCGGTGGCCTCGATGCCGGCCCGCTCGATGGCGGCGCGGATCGCCGTGGCCGCGAGTTGCGGCGCGGTGATGCTGGACAGGCTGCCCAGCATGCCGCCCATGGGGGTCCGCGTCGCGGAGAGGAAAACGATATCGTTGGACTGGCTCATGGCATGTCTCCCGAACGTCGATGGTTGTGATTGTGGCGGACTCCCGGCCGGGGAGGCGGCGGTGCGTTGACCTGTCGGCGGGGCTATGGTTCTCTCAGGGTCAACCAAGCAAGCGCTAGTGTAAACGTCGATGAATGTAATGAATGACTCGCCTCGCCGCAAGGAACTGACGCGTCAGGCCGCCCAGTTGTTCGTCCAGGAGGGCTTCGATCGCACCACCGTGCGCATGCTCGCCCAGGAGATGGGCATCAAGTCCGGCAGCCTCTTCCACCACTTCCGCGACAAGCAGGAGATCCTCGCCGCGGTGATCGAGGAGGGCACCGAGAATGCCCTGGTGATCGCCCGTCAGGCCCTCGATCACTGCGACAGCGATCCCGAGGCGAGGTTGCATGCCATGGCCCGGGCGCATCTGGAGACCCTGCTGACCGACCGCAACGCCCATGTGGTCGCCCTCTACGAATGGCGACGCCTGGACCCCGAGGCACGGGACCACCTGGGCCACCTGCGGGATGCCTATGAGGCGCTGTGGGAGGAGGTGCTCGACGAGGCCCTGGCCGCCGGCCTGATCCGGGGGGACCGTTTCCTGGTCTCGCGCTTCGTGATGGGGGCGCTCAACTGGACGGTGCGCTGGTACGACCCCCATGGCGAGCGCTCCCCCGAGGACCTCGCCCGGGAACTCATCGCCATGATCACCCATCCCGCCCCCTGAGCCGCCCGCGTCGGGGTCGACCATGGTCTAGCCCCGTCGCTCGCCCCACCCCTTGCCCTGCCGAGGCGAAGCCTCTAGCTTGTACCTAGCGCTTGATAGGTTGACGCTTACGTCAACTGTAGAATCCCGGCGGCGGGTCGGCGCCCGGCGCCGGACGTAATGACAGTGATGGCCAGACGGCCGATTGCCGACAACAAGCACAAGAGGGCAGTTCATGAGTACACCCGCGACCCTTCCCGCGTATTCCGCCTATCGCGAACGCTTTGCCGTCGATGACGTCATCGCCCGCCTCGATGACCACCGGGACGGCAAGCTCAACGCCTTCGAGGCCTGCTGTGGCCGCCACCTGCGCGAGGGACGCGGCGAAGTGCCGGCCCTGGTGCACGAAGACACCCAGGGTCGGGTCATCACCCTGACCTATGCCGAGCTCGCCGCCGAGAGCGAGAGGCTCGCCGGCTGGTTCGCCGAGCGGGGCCTGGGGGAGGGCGATCGCATCGCCTGCATGCTGCCTCGCTCGCCGCAGCTGCTGATCGCCGTGTTGGCCACCTGGCGCCTCGGTGCCGTCTACCAGCCGCTGTTCACCGCCTTCGGCCCCGATTCCGTGGACTATCGCCTGGGGCGCGCCGACACCCGGCTGGTGATCACCGATCATGCCAACCGCTTCAAGTTCGACGGCCTCACGCAGTGCCCGCCGGTCCTCGCCGTGGGCGGCCCGGACGCCGAGCACGGCGAGGACCTGGACTGGGTCGCGGCCCTCGACCATGCGCCGCTCGCGACCGCACCGCCCCGCCAGTCCGCGGACGCCGCCTTCCTGCAGATGTTCACCTCGGGCACCGTGGGCAAGCCCAAGGGCGTGGCCGTCCCGCTTTCCGCCATGCCGGCCTTCGCGATCTACATGGAGCTGGCCATCGGACTGGCGCCCAGCGACCGCTTCTGGAACATGGCCGACCCCGGTTGGGCCTACGGCCTCTACTACGCCATCGCCGGGCCGCTGCTGCTGGGCGTGACCACCCACTTCTGCGAGGCCGGCTTCAGCGCCGAGGGGGCGCTGGCCTTCATGCAGCGGCACCGCATCACCAACTTCGCCGCCGCGCCCACCGCCTACCGCCTGATGAAGGCCTCCGGGCTGTTCGACGATGCCCACGAGACGCTGGCGCTGCGTCGCGCCAGCTCCGCCGGCGAGCCCCTCAACACCGAGGTGGTGAGCTGGGTGGAGAGTGCCCTGGGTTGCCCGGTGATGGACCACTACGGCCAGACCGAGACCGGCATGACCTGCTGCAACCATCACGCCCTGGATCACCCCAAGCACATCGGCGGCATGGGCGTGCCGATGCCCGGCTATCGCCTGGCGATCCTCGACGCCGAGTACAAGGAACTGCCTCCCGGCGAGCCCGGCGTGCTGGCGGTGGACATCGCCCGTTCTCCGGCGCACTTCTTCGCCGGCTACACTTGGCAGGAGAAGCATCCCTTCGCCGAGGGCTACTACCTCACCGGCGACGTGGTGATGCAGGGCGAGGACGGCACCTTCCAGTTCGCCGGCCGCGACGACGACATCATCACCACCGCCGGTTACCGGGTCGGCCCCACCGACGTGGAGAACTCCGTGCTGACCCACCCGGGCGTGGCCGAATCCGCCGCGGTGGGTCAGCCCGACGAGATCCGTGGCGAGGTGATCAAGTCCTATGTGGTGCTGCGCGAGGGCTTCGAGGCCAGCGATGAGCTGGCTGACGAGATCCGCCGGCAGGTCCGCGAGCGACTGTCCACCCATGCCTTCCCCAGGGTGATCGAGTTCGTCGACGCCCTGCCCAAGACACCCAGCGGCAAGATCCAGCGCTTCAAGCTGCGCGCGGATGCCGCCGACAAGGCGGAGACCCCTGCCGCCCAATGATCGTGGAGATCCATCGATGCAAGTCAAGGACAACACCTTTCTGATCACCGGCGCCGCCTCCGGACTGGGGGCGGCCACCGCTGAGCGCCTCGTCGCCGCCGGCGGCCGGGTGGTGCTGTGTGACCTCAGCGAGGCCGTCGAGGCCCATGCCGAGACCCTCGGCGAGGCCGCCCGGGCCGTGCGCGGCGACGTCACCTCCGCCGACGACATCCAGGCCGCCGTGGATGCCGCGGTGGCCCTCGGCGGCGAGCGGGGCCTGGCCGGGGTGGTGCACTGCGCCGGGGTGGTCAGCGTGGCCAAGCTGCTCGACCGCGAGGGCAACCCCGCGGACCTCGAGGCCTATGTGCGCACTGTCCAGATCAACCTGGTGGGGACCTACAACGTCATGCGCCTGGCCTCGGCGGCCATGGCCGGCAACGCCGCCGGCGAGGACGGCGAGCGCGGCGTGATCATCAATACCGCCTCGGTGGCCGCCTTCGACGGCCAGGTGGGGCAGTGCGCCTACAGTGCCTCCAAGGCCGGCGTGGTGGGCATGAGCCTGCCGGCGGCCCGGGAGCTCTCGCGGCACGGCATCCGGGTCATGGCCATCGCCCCGGGGGTCTTCGAGACGCCGATGATGAGCGATATCCCCGAGGACGCCGTGGCCGCGCTCTCGGCCGCGGTGCCCTTTCCCAAGCGGCTGGGCAGGCCCGACGAGTTCGCCCGGCTGGCCGAGCAGATCGTCACCAACCCCATGCTCAACGGCGAGGTGATCCGCCTGGACGGCGGCATCCGCATGCAGTAACCGAAGGAACGAGGTTCGAGGGACGAGGTTCAAGGCGATCCTCGCCCCTCGCCCCTGAAACAAAACGAACGCTTGACTCTCTGGTGTCTTCAGGGCTAGTTTCAAACATATGTTTGAAAGCGGCCGTCGCCGCTGCCGCTGCCCGATTTCGAGGAGAGACGAGATGCCCGACTACCAGGCCCCGCTGCGTGACCTGCGCTTCGTGATGGACGAGCTGCTGGACTATCCGGCCCACTATGCGCGCCTGCCCGCGGGCGAGGAGGCTAGCCCGGACGTGGTGGCCGCGATCCTGGAGGAGGGCGGGCGCTTCGCCCGGGAGGTGCTGCTGCCCCTGAACCAGAGCGGCGACTGCGAGGGCTGCCTGCTGGAGGGTGGCGAGGTCAAGACGCCCCGGGGCTTCAAGGCGGCCTACCGGCAGTACGTGGAGGGCGGCTGGCCGGGCCTGGCGGCGGATCCCGCTCATGGCGGCCAGGGACTGCCGCCGTCGCTCGCCATGGCGCTCAACGAGATGATCTGCGCCACCAACCTGGCCTGGGGCATGTACCCGGGGCTCTCCCATGGGGCCGCCGACGCCCTGCGCCACCATGGCACCGAGGCCCAGAAGGCCACCTACCTGACCCGGCTGGTCGAGGGCGTGTGGACCGGCACCATGTGCCTGACCGAGCCGCACTGCGGTACCGATCTCGGCCTGATCAAGTCCCGCGCCGTGCCGACGGAGGACGGTGCCTACGAGATTTCCGGTACCAAGATCTTTATCTCCGCCGGGGAGCATGACCTCGCCGAAAACATCGTCCACCTGGTGCTGGCCAAGCTGCCGGACGCCCCGGAGGGCTCCAGGGGGATCTCGTTATTTGTGGTGCCCAAATATCGGCCGACGGAGACGGGTGAGCCCGGCGCGCGCAACGGCGTCGCCTGCGGCGCGCTCGAGCAAAAGATGGGCATCCACGGCAACGCCACCTGCGTCATGAACTTCGATGCCGCCCGGGGCTACCTGGTGGGCGAGCCCCACCAGGGCCTGGCCTGCATGTTCACCATGATGAATGCCGCTCGCATCGGGGTGGGTATCCAGGGCCTGGGCCTCACCGAGGCCAGCTTCCAGAATGCCCTGGCCTATGCCCGGGATCGCCTGCAGATGCGCGCCCTGTCGGGCGCCAAGGCCGCGGACAAGCCCGCCGACCCGATCATCGTGCATCCGGACGTGCGGCGCATGCTGCTGACCCAGAAGGCCTTCGCCGAGGGTGGACGCATGCTGGTGCTGTATACCGCTCAGATGGTCGATGTGGTGGAGCATGGCCAGGACGCCGCCGAGCGCGAGCGTGCCGAGAGCCTGCTCGGCCTGCTGACGCCCATCGTCAAGGCCTTCCTGACCGAGGTGGGTTTCGAGGCCACCAACGAGGGCGTGCAGGTCTTCGGCGGGCACGGCTTCATCCAGGAATGGGGCATGGAGCAGCTGGTGCGAGACGCGCGTATCACGCGCCTCTACGAGGGCACCACCGGCATCCAGGCCCTCGACCTGCTCGGTCGCAAGATACTGATGAACCAGGGCGAGACCCTCAAGGTGTTCACCAGGGAGATCCATGAGTTCTGCCAGGCCGAGGCGGCGAACCCCGCCATGGCGGAGTTCGTCCGCCCCCTGGCCAAGCTCAACGCGGAATGGGGCGAGCTGACCATGGGCGTGGGCATGAAGGCCATGGGCGACCGCGAGGAGGTCGGCGCGGCCAGCGTCGACTACCTGATGTACTCGGGTTATGTGACCCTCGCCTACCTCTTCGCCCGGGCCGTGAAGCAGGCCAGGGTCGCGCTGGAGGCCGGCACCGACGACGCCGCCTTCTACCGCGCCAAGATCAACACGGCCCGCTTCTACTTCGCGCGCCTGCTGCCGCGGACCCGGGCCCACGCCCGGATGATCCAGGCCGGCGCCGAGCCACTGATGGCGCTCTCCGCCGAGGACTTCGGTCGCGGCTTCGAACTCTGATTCCGGCACTCTCTCTGATCAGGCGTTCTGATCGGTGGTTTCGTGGCGGGCCCTGGCCCGCCGCATTCTTGCGCGTCCGCCACAGGTCGAGGCCAGGAGCGGCCCTGACCGGCAGGGGGCGGGCGCTGGTGTCGAGCCGGGCAAGCTGCCATGCTCATCCGACGCGCATCGCGCACCGAGATCGCCGCGGGTGAGCGAGCAAGGGCGTGAGTTCCAGCCATCCAAGGAGTCTGCCATGTCCCGAATGAGCCGCCTGCACGACCTGCTTCAGGTAATGCGTCGACACGATGGCCGTATCAGCGGGCCCGACCTTGCCGAGGCGCTTGGCATATCGCTGCGATCGCTTTACCAGGATATTGCCGTGCTCAGGGCGGTGGGGGTCGAGATCGCCAGCGAGCCCGGTGTTGGCTATGTCCTCGCCCCCGGTGTCATGCTGCCCCCGCTGCGCCTGACCGAGGCGCAGTTCGACGCGCTCGCGCTGGGCCTGAGCCGCGTCAGGGACGATGCCACCGGGCCGCTGGCGAGCCCTGCCGCCGAGGTGCTGGAGCGGGTATCCGAGGCGCTGCCCGAGGAGCTCGGGGAGGGCCTGGCCAGGATCGGCCGCGAGGAAGGGGCCCTGGCCGGTGAGCCCCGGGCGACCGCCGAATCCCGACCACGTGACCTCATCTTCTACACCCACCCCCTGTCGCGGGGCGGGATCGTCCACTGGATGCTCGAGGAACTCGGCGTGCCCTATCGCATGGAGACCCTCGCATATGGGGCGGCGATGAAGGCCCCGGACTATCTGGCTGTCAACCCGATGGGCAAGGTCCCGGCGATCCGCCACGGCGACACCGTGGTCACCGAGGCCGCCGCGATCTGTGCCTATCTCGCCGACGTCTACCCCGAGGCCGGCCTGGCGCCGGCGCCCGACCAGCGTGGCGCCTACTATCGCTGGCTGTTCTTCGCCGCCGGCCCCGTGGAGGCGGCGGTCTCGCTGCAGGGCTGCGGGTTCCACCCGACGGTCGAGCAGCAGGGACGGCTCGGGTATGGCCACTACGATACGGTCGTCGATACCCTGGCCGCAGCGGTCGCGGGGCGTCGCCATATCGCGGGTGACACCTTCAGCGCGGCGGACGTCTACGTCGGCTCGCACATCGGCTGGGGCATGGAGTTCGGGACGATCCCCCGACGTCCCGAGTTCGAGGCCTATTGGGCGGGGCTTCGGGATCGGCCGGCGCGTCTGCGCTGCCAGGCCTTCATCGATGAGGCCATGGCGCAGGGCGCCTGACACCGGGCCGTCGGGCCGGCAAGGGCTCGCGCGTCGCGGGCCCCCCTCGATGCCGCCGTCACTTCCACTTGATGTTGCAGCCCATGGAAGGCTTCTGGTCCGGGTTCGGGGTGCGACCGGCCAGCACGGCGTCGGCGGCGGCCCGCAGGTCCTCGCCGGTCACGGGGACGTCCTTGCTGGGACGGCTGTCGTCGAACTGGCCGCGGTAGGCGAGCCGATGGTCCCGGTCGAAGAGGAAGAAATCCGGGGTGCAGGCGGCCTCGAAGGCACGGGCGATCTCCTGGGTCTCGTCGACCAGGTAGGGGAAGGTGTAGCCCCGGATCCGGGCCTCCTCGACCATCTTCTCCGGCCGATCATCCGGGTGGGCCTGGAAGTCGTTGCTGTTGATGCCGACCACCACCAGGCCCTTGGCCTGGTACTCCCGGGTGAAGTCCGCCAGGGCGTCCGCCACGTGCTTGACGAAGGGGCAGTGGTTGCACATGAAGATCACCAGCAGCGGCTGGTCGGGATAGTCGTCGCTGCCCACCGTGTGCCCTTCGGCATCGGGCAGACGGAAGGCGGGCAGGGGGTAGCCGAGCTCGAGCATGGTAGAAGGCGTGAGGGCCATGGTGTGCTCCTGTCGGTGGGGGGATCTCTCTAGTAAGGGTATCAGAGCGCTGCTAGCCGGCGCAGAGTCGTCGGCGGGCCGATGCGGGGTCGAGCTCGTGACCGGAGGGCAGGACGGTCGCGGGGTCGTGCAGCCAGGCGGCGAGGTCGGCCTCGGTGCGGTCGCGCCGGGTATAGCGGGTGAGCATATGGTAGCCGCCGGGATAGAGGACGAATCGCCAGGCCGGCTCACCGCCGTTCGGCCCGTCACCGTTCGGATGGGGCAGCCGGTCGAGCAGGGCGCAGATCGCCTCGGGGGGAATCACCTGGTCCTCGTCGCCGTAGAGGATCAGCGCCGGGCCACGCAGACGCTCGGCGGCTTCCAGGGCGAGGCTCATGGTCTCGGCCACCCCGTAGAGGGTGTCCACCCGGGCGCGGCGCAGGATCAGCGGGTCCTCGGCGAGCTGCCGGCTGATCTCGGGGTCATCGGTGGGATGGATGCCGAGCCGGTGTGCCGTCTTGGCGGAGAAGCTCACGGAAGGGATCAGGCGTATGCCGAGCCACAGGCTCAGCCGCTGGTACCAGGGCATGGCGTCGAGCCCCCAGACCGCCGGGGAGATCAGGATGCTGCCGTCCACCGGAGGCGGGCGGGCGTCGGCCAGGGCGAGTAGCACCACGGCGGCGCCCACGCTCTTGCCCACCAGATAGAGCGGCGTCTGCGGATGCCGTTCACGCAACTGGCCGGCGACTAGCCTGACGTCGGCCGTCAGGCGCTGGTGTCCGGGCCAGAGGCCGCGCTGGGCAGTTCGGCCGAAGCCACGCTGATCGTGGGCGTAGACGGTGATGCCATGGGGTGTCATGGCCTCGGCCATCACCGCGAAGCTGCCGCCATGGTCGTTGAAGCCGTGCACCGCCAGCACCACGGCGTCGGCCTCCCCCTCGGCGGGCCAGTGCCGCAGCGGCAGGCGATAGCCGTCCTCGGCGATCACTCGGTCGTGTTCGATGCGGGCATGTGCGGCCCCGGGACCCGGTTGTTGCCGGATCGCCTCGCCACAACCGACCAGCAGCAGTCCGGTGAGCAGGAAGGCCAGGAGGCGATGAAGCGAGCTGACGATCATGGGGCCACCCGATGGTGCCGGCCGAGACCGTTGAGTGGGGCTCAGGGGTAGCCCAGGACCAGGCGCATCCGCTCGGCATGGCGAGCGACCCAGGCGGGATCGATGGGACCCCAGTCGCGCACCACATAGTGGCCGACGTTGTGGCGCTGTCCCGGTGCCGGCTCGAACTCGCAGCGGATGTCCAGCTCCGCCAGGGCGGCCAGGGTATCCTGGGCCGTGCGCCGGGGCATGCCGGTGGCGTCCATGATGGCCGGTACGCTGGCGGTGCCGTTGGCGATCAGGTGAGCCACGTAGAGGCGCCGGTAGAAGCTGCTTTGCGTCTTGCTGAGTGCCATTGCGGTGTCCTGCCTCGTTGTCAGCCTTCCAGCCTGACAGCCATGGCCGATCGACGCCAGGCACCGATTCCCCCTGTCCCCGGCCCGGTTCATTCACGGCCGGGTCCGCCTGATCGAGGTCAAGACAACGTCTCGAAAAAGGACCATGCTTAACGTAAAGAGGCGCGTTGGCGCCTCGTCGAGTGCTGCCCGACCGATCAGTCTTACGAGGCGGGGAGGGGTTATGGTGTGGAATGTCTTCGTGATCGGCCATGACGACTTGAGCCGACGCTTGCTGCCGGCACTGCGACATGCAGAGGACTATGCCTTTCATGGGCTGCTGCCCCTGAATGAGGCGGTCCACGCTCAGGAGTATCACTTCGACCGCCTGGTGGCCGATGCGCTGGACGAGCTGCAGCGCTTCCCCGACCCGGTGGATGCCATCGTGGGCGTCTGGGACTTTCCCACCACGGCGCTGCTGCCGGTGCTGCGCGATGCCATGGGCCATCGAGGGCCCACGCTGGAGGCGGTGCTGAAGTGCGAGCACAAGTACTGGAGTCGCCTGGAACAAGCGAAGGCGGTGCCGGAATGCGTGCCCGCCTTCCAGGCCCTGGACCCCTTCGACGACCATGCCATCGATACCCTCGAGGTGGACTACCCGTTCTGGATCAAGCCGGTCAAGGCCCACTCTTCCCAACTGGGGTTTCATATCGACAACGAGCAGCAGCTTCGCGAGGCCCTGCCCCACATCCGCCGGGGGATCGGCCGGTTCGGCCAGCCGCTGGCCGAGGTGTGCACCCATCTCGACCTGCCCGACGAGCTGGCCGAGATCAATGGCCACCACTGCGTGGTGGAGCAGATCATCTCGGCGGGCCGGCAATGCACCCTCGAAGGTTATGTCCAGAACGGGCGGATGCAGGTGACTGGCATCATCGACAGCGTCCGGGACACCCGGCACCGGTCCGTGCTGATGCGCTTCGAGTATCCCAGTGCGCTGCCCGATGACGTCCAGGCGCGTATCATCGACATGAGCCGCCGGGTCATGACGCATATCGGCTACGACGATGCCCCCTTCAATATCGAGTTCTACCATGATGACAAGAGTGATCGCATCTGGCTGCTCGAGATCAACCCGCGGCTGTCCCGCTCCCATGCGCCGCTCTTCCAGCTGGTGGATGGAGCTCCGCACTACCAGGTGATGGTGGACGTGGCCCTGGGCATGACGCCGCGCATGCCCCGCCGGGAAGGCCGCTACGCGGTCGCCGCCAAGCAGATGCTCCGGGTCTTCCAGGGCGGCATCGTGCGTCGGGTACCGACGGCGGAGGAAATCCGCCTGGTGGAGACGGCCTATCCGGGGACCCTCGTCGAGCTCAATGTGCGGGACGGCATGGACCTGGAGTCGCTGCTGCACCAGGATTCCTTCTCCTGGGAGCTTGGCGTCCTGTTCACCGGCGCCGACAGCTACCAGGGGCTGCTGGAACGGATACGGCTGTGTCGGGAGGGGCTGCCGTTCGTCATCGCGCCACCCGCCGGGGAGGGCGCCTGAGCGGGGCTTGCCGCCAAGGCAGGAGGAGGCTTGCATGAGAGAGGTGAGCGACTTTACCCATGCCGTCGAGTGTCTCGATCCCGTGTGGATCCCGATGGAAGACGGGGTCCGCCTCAACGCGCGCATCTGGTTGCCCGAGTCGGCCCATCAACGGCCGGTGCCCGCCATCCTCGAATACATCCCCTATCGCCTGCGTGACGGCTCGGCGCGGCGGGATGCCATCCACCACCGCTACTTCGCCGGGCATGGCTACGCGGCGGTGCGGGTCGACCTGCGTGGCAGCGGAGACTCCGAGGGCGTGCTCGAGGACGAGTACCTGGAGCAGGAACTCATCGACGGCGAGGACATCCTGCGCTGGCTGGCGGCCCAGCCCTGGTGCGATGGCGGGGTCGGGATGATCGGCATCTCCTGGGGCGGCTTCAACGGCCTGCAGCTGGCGGCCCGCCAGCCCCCCGAGCTCAAGGCCGTGGTCAGCGTCTGCTCCAGCGACGACCGTTACGCCGACGACGTCCACTACATGGGCGGCTGCCTGCTGGGCGACAACCTGTCCTGGGCCTCGACCATGTTCGCCTACAACTCCCTGCCGCCCGACCCGAGCGTGGTCGGCGAACGCTGGCGGGAGATGTGGCACCAGCGCCTGGAGGGCAGCGGCCTGTGGCTTGCCACCTGGCTCGAGCACCCCCAACGGGACGCCTACTGGCGGCACGGCTCCATCTGCGAGGACTTCTCGAAGGTGCGGATCCCGGTGCTGGCCGCCAGCGGCTGGGCCGATGGCTACTCCAACGCCGTGATGCGTCTGCTCGAGCACCTGCCGGGGCCGACGCGTGGCCTGGTCGGCCCCTGGAGCCACAAGTATCCCCACCTGGGTGAGCCGGGGCCGGCGATCGGTTTCCTGCAGGAATGCCTGCGCTGGTGGGATCAGTGGCTCAAGGGGGAGGAGCGGGGCGTGCTCGAGGACCCCGCCCTGCGGGCCTGGATGCAGGACAGCATGCCGCCCACCACCCGGTACGGCCACCGGCACGGGCGCTGGGTGGGCGAGCCCGACTGGCCCTCGCCGCGCATCGAGGCGTGGCGGCTGCCGCTGGCGCCGCGCCGTCTGTCGCTGGACGGCAAGCGGCGCCGCGAGAGCTCTTCGCTGACGGTACAGTCGCCGCTGACCTGCGGGCTCTTCGCCGGCAAGTGGTGCTCCTACGCCGCCGGCCCGGACCTGGCCCACGACCAGCGCGAGGAGGACGGCGGGGCGCTGGTGTTCGACAGCCCGCCGCTGGCGGAGACCCTGGAGATCCTCGGGGCCCCGGTCCTGGAACTCGAGGTGGCCGCCGACCGGCCCGTGGCCATGGTAGCGGTGCGGCTCTCCGACGTGGCGCCCGACGACAAGGCGACCCGGGTGACCTATGGCCTGCTGAACCTCACCCATCGCGACGGCCATGCCACGCCCCGGCCCCTGACCCCGGGACAGCGCTACAAGGTGCGGGTCCAGCTCAACGACATCGCCCAGGTGTTCCCCGAGGGGCATCGGCTGCGGCTGGCGATCTCGACGTCCTACTGGCCACTGGCCTGGCCACCCCCGCAGCATGTGCGCCTGACCATCCATGACGAGGGCAGTGCCCTGGTGCTGCCGCGGCGGCCACCCCGGGCGGAGGACGCGGCCATCGCCTTCGAGGCGTCGGAAGGCGCCCCCACCATCCCCATGACCCCGATGGAGCCGGAGCACCATAACTGGTACGTGCACCGCGACCTGGCCGAGGATCTCTCCACCCTGGAGGTGATCAACGACCGGGGGCGTGTGCGCCTGGAGGATTCCGGCCTGGAGGTGCAGATCCGCTCTGTGGAGACCTACCGTTCCCGGGACGACGATTTCGGGTCCCTGGAGGGCACGACCCTCTGGGAGCGCTCGCTGAAGCGTGACGACTGGGAGGTCACCACGGTCACCCGCACCGTGCTGACTTCCGACCCGGCATATTTCTACCTCCATGCGACCCTGGATGCCTACGAGGACAGCCGCCGGGTGCATTGCCAGAGCTGGGATCGGCGCATTCCCCGCCGGCTGGTCTAGGGCGCGTTAACAATCGTCCGCCGATGGCGTTGCTGTCTCACCAGGCGTCAGGCCAGGCGACGGCCGCCGTCAAGGGTGGTTCCCTTGACCAGGCCGTCAACGCCGCATGACGCCTGGTGAGGCGCAACCCGAAGGGCCGGGCCGGTGGCTGCGCAGCTCTTTGTTGTTCACGACTCACTTGGCACCACCAAGCCACGTCGTTCACGCCGCGATCTGCACAACCACCGGCTCCGGCGCAACGTGCGTGCGATTGTTAACGCGCCCTAGGGCCGGCCGGAGACGAACCAGTCCTTCATCGCCCCGGTGATGCGGCGCATGTCGTCCTCGCCGGTGATGTAGGCCGGCATGGTATACAGCCAGCGACCGAAGGGGCGCAGCCACACCCCGCGCTGCCGGGCGAAGGCGGCGGCACCCTCGAGGCTCGCGGCATCGTGCACCTCGATCACCGCCGTGGCGCCGAGGACGCGCACGTCGGCGACCTCTGGATGGTCACGCAGCGCCGCGTCGTCGCGCAGCTCCTCGCACAGCACGCCGTTGAGGGTCTGGATGCGGCCCAGATAGTCGTCTTCCTCGAAGACCGCCAGGCTCTCGAGCGCCACCCGGCAGGCCAGCGGGTTGCCCATGAAGGTGGGGCCATGCATAAAGGCATGCAGCTCGCTGTCGCCGATGAAGGCGTCATGGACCCGATCGGTGGCCAGGGTCGCGGCATGGCCCAGGTAGCCGCCGGTGAGGCCCTTGGAGAGCACCATGATGTCGGGGGTCACGTCGGCGTGGTCGGCGGCGAACAGCCGCCCGGTGCGGCCGAAGCCGGTGGCCACCTCGTCGAACACCAGCAGCACGTCGAATTCCTCGCACAGCGCCCGGGCGCCGCGCAGGTAGTGGGGCGAGGTCATGTTGAGCCCGCCGGCGGCCTGCAGCAGCGGCTCCATCAGCAGGGCGCCGATCTCCTCGTGATGGGCCTCGAGCACGTGTCGCAGGGCCTCGAGATCGGCCTGCACCTCCTCCTCGCTGGCCTCGAAGGCGGCGGTGGGGGCGGGGGCGAAATGATGCTGCGGCAGGAAGCCGGAGAACAGCGAGTGCATGCCCTCCTCGGGGTCGCAGACCGCCATGCAACCGGCGGTATCGCCATGATAGGCCTTCATCAGCGTCAGCATGCGGTGCTTGGCCGGCTTGCCGCGCAGGTAGTGGTACTGCACGGCCATCTTCATGGCCACTTCCATGCCCACCGAGCCGCTGTCGGAGAAGAAGACGTGGTTCAGGCCCTCGGGTGTGATGCGCACCAGCTCTCGGGCCAGGCGGTCGGCGGGGTCGTGGGTCAGCCCGCCGAGCATCACGTGGCAGAGCTCGTCGGCCTGGCGCTGGATGGCCTCGACCAGTCGCGGGTGGCGGTAGCCGTGGATCATGCACCACCAGGAGCAGGTGGCGTCGAGCAGCGACTCGCCGCCCTCCAGGGTGAAGCGCGGGCCCTCGCCGCCGACCACCTTGGGGGCGGGAGACTGGGTCTTGAGGTGGGCATAGGGGTGCCAGACGGGGGATGGCATCGGGCCTCCTTGGAGCAAGCGAGCGGTGAACGGGCGGGTGCCCGAGGGGGAGGGGCGGCCGCCGACTGGCTCCTTACCTTACATGTAAACTCTTGGCTGGTTAAGTAGTTGACGGGGTGTCTGGCCATCGTCTGCAGGCAAACCATCCCTGGTCGGCGGTACGACTTGCGGCCTCTGGTGGCCACTGGCATGATATGCCACCTATTTCGGGATACTGCCCGATGCGTCGGTGGTGGAATTGGTAGACACGCGAGGTTTAGGTCCTCGTGCCTTCGGGTGTGTGGGTTCGAGTCCCACCCGACGCACCATATCTATTTGCTCTTGCCCCAGGTTGTTGTCTGCTGATGGCAGTTGGGGCAAAGAAACCTCAAGTTCTCCTTCCTGTTGTCATTGTTGATGCCGGCATGTGATCGATATGCAGCGTCAATGGCCGGCCCATGCAGGCCGGGGCGTGTCCGTTGGCACAGCGCTAGGCAAGCCCTTCCTCCAGCATCAGCCGGCGCTGCACCTGCGTGACCGGATACATATCCGGCTTTCAGGCTCGGTCTGACGCTGGGAGGCGAAGATGTCTTGCCGCCGCCTCGGCGCGATCCGCTGGTGTTTCGGCGTCGAGCCGCGGCACCACGCCGAGGCAGGGGGCATCCAGGCAGCGCTCCAGGGTGGCCAGGTTGTCCCGATAGAGCGCCGCGTCCTCGGCGAAGCCGGGATCGATCAGGTTGCCCACCCAGCCGGCCAGGCGCAGGCCATCGGCGCGCACCGCCTCGGCGGTGAGCCGGGCGTGACTCAGGCAGCCGAGCCTCAGACCCACCACCAGGATCACCGGCAGTGCCAGGCGCCGGGCCAGCCCGGCGAGGTCCTCGTCGTCGTTGAGCGGCACCCGCCAGCCGCCGGCCCCCTCGATCAGCGTCAGGTCTCGGCCTTCGGCCAGCGCCCCGGCGCTGCGCTCGACCAGGGCGTCGAGGGTCGGCACCTCGCCGGCCCGACGGGCGGCCAGGTGCGGGGCGATGGCCGGGCCATAGGCGAAGGGGTTGACGGTGGCATAGGGCGGGGCGGGCATGCTCTGGGCCTGGAGGGTCAGGGCGTCGAGATTGCGCAGGCCCTGCGGCGTGGTCTCGCAGCCGGAGGCCACCGGCTTGAGCCCCAGGGTGGTGAGGCCCTCCCGATGGGCCAGGGCCAGCAGGCCGCTGGTCACCAGGGTCTTGCCGGCGTCGGTGTCGGTACCGGTGACGAAGTAGACGGCCATCTCAGCGCTCCAGGGTCAGGGTCAACAGGCGATAGGAGACGGGCAGGCCCGCCGGGGTGCGCAGGGCCTCGAAGCGCCGCGCGGCGCGGGCCACGTCGGCCCGCGACAGCCGCGCCCCGTGGCGGGCCACCTGGGCCCCCACTCCCTTGATCGAGGCCATCACCGCGGCCAGGTCCGGATAGTGGAAGCGCTCGGTGCGCTCCTCGAGGGTCACGCCGCGAAAGCCGGCCCGGTGGCCGGCCAGGCGATGCGCCCCGGCGTCGCGAAAGCCCAGCAGGGCGGCGGGCCGCTGGGGGCGCGACCAGGCCTGGTGCACCTCGGCCAGGGTGCCGGGCCCCAGGGTATTGATCAGGGCGCGCCCCCCGGGCCGCAGCACGCGGCACAGTTCGGCCAGCACCGCGTCGAGATCCGGGCACCACTGGATCGCCAGGTTCGAGACCACCAGGTCGAGGCTGGCGGTGGCCAGCGGCAACGCGCCGGCGTCGCCGACCAGCCAGCGGATGCCGGTGGGGTGGCGCCGGCGGGCCTCGTCCAGCATGCTGGGGGCCAGGTCCAGGCCGGTGACCCGGCAGGCGTCGCCGTAGCGCCGGGCCAGGTCGGCGGTCATCGCCCCGGGGCCGCAACCCAGGTCCAGCACCCGGTCGGCGCGGGCCGGCAGGCGGTCGAGCAGGGTCTCGCCCATGGCCTGCTGGGCCAGGGCCCGCTCGCGGTAATGGGGCGCGGCCCGGGAAAACGCGCGGGCCACCCGGGCCCGCCACTCGGGGGCGTCCGGACGGCGCTTGTCGAGCATCGGCTGGGCGGTCACGGCAGGGTCTCCGGCGCGGTGGGTGGCGAGGCCGGGGTGGCGGCGACGGCGGCCAGCAGCGCCGCCAGGCGCTCGGGCTGGCTGAGTATCGGGCAGTGGCCGGCGTTGGCCAGACGCCAGTCGGCGGCCTCGCGCACCGCGGGGGCGAGCAGCGGGTCGGCCTCCCCCGCCAGGCGGTATACCGGGCAGGGCGCGGCCCCCCGTCGTCGGCCGGCGTCCAGCCGTGCCAGCTGCTCGAGGCCGGCGGTCAGGGTCGTCAGGCTGGCCGGTGATGCCTGGCCGATCCGTGCCAGCAGTTGCCGATGGGCGGCCCGGGGAGACGGTTCGCCGCGTAGCTGCCAGCGCAGGAAGTGGGCGCGGGTGGCCTCGGGATCGCGGCGGAAGGCGCGACGGAAGGTGGCGAGTTCCTCGCCGCCGACGCCATCGGGGTGACAGAAGCGCGGGCCCATGCCGATGACCACCAGGGCGCGGGGGGGCGGCAGGTGGTCGAGCAGGGCCTCGGCCAGCAGGCCCCCCAGGGACCAGCCCACCCAGACGGCGTCTGCCGGCAGGGCCGCGGCCATGGCCGCGGCCAAGGCGTCCAGAGAGGCGGGGTCGCAGGCCTCGGGGCGCGGGCCGTAGCCGGGCCAGTCGGGGGCGCTCACCCGTACCCCCGGCGGCCAGTGGCCGTCGAGGGCCTGCCAGATGCGGGCGTCGCAGCCCCAGCCGGAGAGCAGGACGAGGCGGCTCACGTCGCCTCCTCCCGGGCGCATGACGCCAGCGCCTCCAGCAGGGCGTCCAGGGCGTCATCGCCGTGGGCGGCACTCAGGGTGATGCGCAGCCGGGCCTCGCCCCGGGGCACCGTCGGCGCGCGGATGGCGCCGACCCGCAGGCCCCGGTCGTGGAGCCTGGCCGCCCAGCGCATCACCCGCTCGTTGTCGCCCAGCACGACGGGCTGGATGGGCGTGGTCGATGCGCCCAGCGGCAGGCCGAGCGTCGCGGCCTCGCGGCGGAAGACGCGGATGCGTTCCCGGAGGCGCTGGCGATGCTCCGGCTCGCTCGCCAGGATGTCCAGGGCGGCCAGGGTCGCCGCGGCCACGCCGGGTGGCTGGGCGGTGGTATAGACATAGGGGCGGGCGAACTGGATCAGGTGCTCGACCAGCGCCTCGCTGCCGGCGACGAAGGCCCCGGCGGAGCCCAGTGCCTTGCCCAGGGTGCCGACCAGCACCGGCACCTCGTCCACGCCGTGGGTCCGGCCCACGCAGCCATCGCCATGCTCGCCGAGCACGCCCAGGCCGTGGGCGTCGTCGACCATCAGCCAGGCCTGGTGGCGGCGGCAGGTGGCGGCGAGGCCGGCGATGTCGGCGCTGTCGCCGTCCATGCTGAAGACGCCATCGCTGACCACCAGGCGCGGGGCCTTGGCGGGGGCGCGCCCCAGCAGGCGCTCGAGGTCCACGAGGTCGCGGTGGTGGAAGCGCCGCGAGGGGGCGCCGGCGAGCCGGGCCCCGTCCAGCAGCGAGGCGTGGTTGAGGCGATCCTGGAAGACCGGAGTGTGGCGATCGCAGAGCGCCTGGAGGGTGCCCAGGTTGGCCATGTAGCCGGTGGAGAAAAGCAGGGCCCGGGGGCGGCCGGTGAGCTCGGCCAGGCGCTGTTCCAGGGCCTCGTGGACCGCCAGGTGGCCGCTCACCAAATGCGAGGCCCGGGCCCCGGCGCCGAAGCGGCGGGCGCCCTCGGCCTGGGCCTCGGCCAGACGCGGGTCCCGGGCCAGGCCCAGGTAGTCGTTGCCGGCGAAGTCGATGAGCGGATCGCCGGGCGCCAGGGTGGGACGCCGACGCCACAGTCCCTCGCCCCGCCGGGCCTCGGCCCGCCGGGCGAGGCGACGCGACCAGGGATCGGCGCGTTCACTCATGGCCGTTCAGGCTCCGGCGGCGTCGTAGAAGAGTTCGCTACCCTGCCGGTCCCGGATGGCGGCTTCCAGGGCGGCCTCGGCCTGGCCGTCGTCGGCGCAGGTCTCGCGGCGCTCCGGGTGCAGGCCGAGCTTGTCGAACAGCGCCCGGTCCCGTTCCACCTGGGGGTTGCCGGTGGTCAGCAGGGTATCCCCGTAGAAGATGGAGTTGGCACCGGCGAGAAAGGCCATGGCCTGGGTCGACTCGGACATCTGCTCGCGTCCGGCGGAGAGGCGCACGTGGCTCTTCGGCATCAGGATGCGGGCCACGGCGATGGCGCGGATGAATTCCAGCGGGTCGAGGTCCTCGACGTCCTCCAGCGGCGTGCCGGGCACCTTGACCAGCATGTTGATGGGCACGGACTCCGGATGCGGCTCGAGACGCACCAGCTGCTGGAGCAGGGCGGCCCGGTCCCGCGGCGCCTCGCCCATGCCGAGGATGCCGCCGGAGCAGACCTTCATGCCGGCCTCGCGGACGTTGGCCAGGGTTTCCAACCGGTCGGCATAGGTGCGGGTGGTGATGATCTCGCCGTAGTAGTCCGGCGAGGTGTCGAGGTTGTGGTTGTAGTAGTCGAGGCCGGCCTCGGAGAGGCGCTTGGCCTGGTCGGTGTCGACCATGCCGAGCGTCATGCAGGTCTCCAGCCCCAGCGCCTTGACCCGGCCGACCATCTCCAGCACCACCTCGAGGTCGCGCTCGCGTGGGCTCTTCCAGGCCGCGCCCATGCAGAAGCGGCTGGCGCCGGACTCCCTGGCGGCGCGGGCCTGCTCCACCACCTTCTCGATCTCGAGCAGCTTCTCCTTGCCGAGTCCGGTGTTGTAGTGCCCGGACTGGGGGCAGTACTTGCAGTCTTCCGGGCAGGCGCCGGTCTTGATCGACAGCAGCGTGGAGACCTGGACGGCGTTGGGGTCGAAGTGGGCCCGATGGACCTGCTGGGCGCGGAACAGCAGGTCGTTGAAGGGCAGCGCGAACAGGGCCTCGATCTCCTCCAGGCTCCAGTCATGGCGGATGGCCGGGCGGGCGGCTAGGGTCAAGGCATCCGGGGCGTTGTCGGGGAGTTGGGCAGGCATGGCGGGCTCGCTTATGGTCAACGGGTCGCGGATCGCGGGGTTGACCGACAGGGTACGGGGACGGTGGGGCATGTCAACCTTTCGCCGGCAGGAGGTTGACGACTGGTTGCGTCGCGTCCTGCCGGGGCGTTGCCTGTTCTGCCTGGCGGACAGCGAGGGGGGCCGCCCCTGGTGCGAGGCCTGCTTCGCGGCACTGCCCTGGAACCACACGGCCTGCCCGCGTTGCGGCGAGCCCCAGCCCGGCCGGGCGCGGGGCCGGGTCTGTGGTCGCTGTCTGCGACGGCCGCCGGCCTTCGACCGGACCCGGGTGGCCCTGCGCTACGAGGACGAGGTGGCCGCGCTGATGCAGCGCTTCAAGTTCCATGCCTCCCCGCGGGCCGGGGCGGTACTGGTGGCGCTGCTGGAGGCGGGCTGTCGGCTACCGCCGGGAGAGGCGCCTCAGGCCCTGCTGGCGGTGCCCCTGCACCCGCATCGGGCACGTCAGCGGGGCTTCGACCAGGGCCGCTGGCTGGCCGAGCGACTGTCGGCCCGGTTGGGGATCCCGTTGCGCCGGGCATGGCGTCATCGCGACACGCCGAGTCAGCGCGGCCTCGATCGCCGCCGGCGACGGGGCAACCTGCGCGGCGCCTTCCGGGTCGACGGGCCCCTGCCCGAGCGGGTGGTCCTGCTCGACGACGTGATGACCACGGGGGCCACCCTGGATGCCCTGGCACGGGCCTGCCGCCGGGCGGGCGCCGAGGAGATCGAGGCCTGGGCGGTCGCCCGCACGCCGCTCGAGCTCTCCTGAGCCGTGGGAGACCGGACTCAGGGCGCGTGACGATGATCCGCCAACCGCTCTCCGGCGGACAGGGTCTCGCGTTCGTGAGGCTCGTCCCGCCAGGGCTCGGCGAGGGCGGCCCGATACCAGTCCCGCATGCCGGGCAAGGCCAGCAGGCGCTCCACGTAGGCGTGGGCGCCCGGCCCGAGGGCCAGGTCGAAGCCCTGCACGCGAAAGGCGACGGGGGCGAAGAAGGCATCCACGGCGCTGAAGGCAGCGCCGGCCAGGAAGGGGCCGCCGAAGGCCTCGAGCCCTTGTTGCCAGAGTTCCTCGAGCCGTGCCAGGTCATGTTGCAGCGGGGTGGAGGGGGACGTCACCCGCACCCGCAGGCCGCAGTTCATGGGGCATTCGCTTCTGAGCGCGCCGAACCCCGAGTGCATCTCGGCGCAGGCAGAACGGGCCCAGGCGCGTGGCTGGCTTTGCTCAGGCCAGACGCCGGCGTGGCGCTCGGCCAGGTATTCCACGATCGCCAGGGAGTCCCAGACGGCGAGCTCTTCGTCGATGAGGCAGGGCACCTTCCCCGTGGGAGAGAAGGCCCGGAACGATACCCAGCTCGAGTCGGCGTCGAAGGGCGTCAGTCGCTCCTCGAAGGGGATCTCGAGCTCGCGCATCAGCAGCCAGGGGCGCAGCGACCAGGACGAGTAGTTCTTGTTGGCGATGTGCAGCCGATACATGGCGGACTCCGGAGCAGGGAAACAGCGATCGTTTCAGGGCGACGAGGCGATCAGCGAGCCGCCGGCCGCCATGAACAGGCCGCCGGTGGCGCGGCCGAAGCGCAGGCCGTGGCTGGTGCAGAGCAAGGCGACCGGGCCGGGGAAGATGATCAGTGCGACGATCACGCCGACATAGGTGATCCAGGTGAGTCCGTCCATGGTCAATGTCTCCGAGGGGGGATCGAGAGCGCGCATCGGCCTCCCGCCGATGGATCCTCGAGCATAGGACAGGCGGGGGCCGATATCCAGGCCGGTGGCGCGGTGGGGCCACGCGCTTTGCTATCATGGGGTTTTGCCCCCGACCGGAGCGCCCATGAACGATACGACCCACCCCTTCGCCCGCCTCGCGCCCGCCCGGGTGGTGGCGGCGGTGGAGTCCCTGGGCTTCTGGTTGCCCGGCGAGCCCTTCGCCCTCAACAGCTACGAGAACCGGGTCTACCTGGTGCACGACGACGAGCGGCGCCGCTGGGTGGTCAAGTTCTACCGTCCCGCGCGCTGGAGCGATGTCCAGATCCAGGAGGAACACGACTTCCTGGCCGAGCTCGAGGCCGCGGGCGTGGCGGTGGCCGCTCCCTGGCGCGATGCCGCCGGCGTCAGCCTCCACCACGCCGAGGGCTTTCGCTTCGCGGTCTTTCCCCAGCTGCCGGGCCAGGCGCCGGAGCTGGAGGACCCGGCCCACCTGTTCGCCCTGGGGGAGGTCATCGGGGCCATGCATGCGGTCGGCGCGCGCCGACCCTTCGCCCATCGCCGGATCATGGACCTGGATGTCATGGTCGGGGAGGCCTGCGAGGGCGTGCTGGCCAGCCGCTGGCTCGATCGCCGCCAGCGGCTCGCCTACCAGCGGGTGACCGAGGTCCTGCGTCCCGCCCTGGCGGCCCAGGCCTGGCCGGCCTCGGCAAACCTGCGCGTGCACGGCGACTGCCACCTGGGCAACATGCTGGGACGCGACGAGCATTTCGCCCTGGTCGACTTCGACGACTGCCTGATGGCCCCGGCGGTGCAGGATCTGTGGATGCTGCTGACCGCCCAGGAGGAGGGCGAGCGGCAGATGCAGCTCTCGGAGGTGGTCGAGGGCTACGAACAGCATCGCGACTTCGACCGCCGCGAGCTGGCGCTGGTGGAGCCCCTGCGGACCCTGCGCCTGCTGCGCCACAGTGCCTGGCTGGTGGCCCGCTGGGACGATCCGGCCTTTCCCCAGGCCTTCCCCTGGCTGGCCGACGCGGGCTACTGGGACGCGCATATCCGCGAGCTGGAACAGCAGCGCCAGGCACTTTCGCGAGCGCCGCGCTGGCTCGCCGGGTAAGCCGGCCCCCAACCCGAGACGCCCCCTCGCAGGGGGCGTCGGGTATCGCGGGGTCGCGCGGGTCCGCGGTCATTCGCCGCCGGCGGCGTCGTCCTGGTCGGGATTGGCCTGGCGGCGCTCGACATTGAGCTCGGCCGAGGGGTTGGCCTGCTGCTCGATGCGCAGCGGGCTGGTGAGGGTCAGCAGGAAGCTGTCGCCCGGTGCCAGGCGACATTGATCGTCGTCGCAGGCGGCGATGCCGAAGCGGCCGTCGCTGTCGTAGGCGCCGGCCGTGAGTTCGCCGCTGTAGATCTCGCTGTCGCCGCCCTCGGCCTCGATGCAGGTCAGGGCATGGGTGGTCAGGCGGATGCGCTCGCCGTCGCGCTGGGCGTCGCCGATCACCACGCAATGGTCCGGCAGTTGGTGGCTGCCATCCCCGCCGTCCACCGGGCGCAGCACGATATCGTCGCGGCGCGGGGTCTGGGCGTCGAGCACGAGGTCGTCGACGACCTCCATCTCGACCTGGGCGTCGGCGGGCAGTTCGAGGGTGTCGCCCATGGCCAGGCTCGGCAGTGCCAGGGAGGCGACCATCAGCAGCAGGGTGGGGGTCTTGATCATGTCGGCTCTCGGGAGTGACTTGGGCACAGCATGAAGGTGGTCTTACCTTACCATAGGCCGGGGGGACGGGCAGCCATGCGCCGCCATGGCGCGCGCGACATTCTGCCACTGGCCGGGGGCCGCCGGCCACTGCGCCCGGCGCCGCCATGCGCTAGAATTGTGGCCTTCCGGACCCATTTGCTTGTACGCGTTATGGGTTATGTATAGTTTATGTATAATGGTGTGGTGGCCGGGCCTGTGCCCACGCACCGCGACAACGACACTGCATGGGGCCTGACCATGACCGAACAACTCGCCAACCACTATCGCCGGATCATCGAGGAACTCGGGGAGAACCCCGAGCGTGAAGGCCTGCGCGATACCCCCAAGCGGGCCGCCAAGGCCATGCAGTTCCTCAATCACGGCTATTCCCAGTCCCTGGAAGAGATCGTCAACGGGGCGGTCTTCGAGTCGGACACCGATGAGATGGTGGTGGTCAAGGACATCGAGCTGTATTCGATGTGCGAGCACCACCTGCTGCCCTTCATCGGCAAGTGCCACATCGCCTACCTGCCGCGGGGCAAGGTGCTGGGCCTGTCCAAGTTCGCCCGCATCGTCGACATGTATGCCCGGCGCATGCAGATCCAGGAGAACCTGACCCGCCAGATCGCCGAGGCCGTCCAGCAGGTGACCGAGGCTCGGGGCGTGGCCGTGGTGATCGAGGCGCGCCACCTGTGCATGATGATGCGCGGGGTGGAGAAGCAGAACTCGAGCATGACGTCCTCGGTGATGCTGGGAGCCTTCCGCGAGCATCAGAGCACCCGCCAGGAGTTCCTGACCCTGGTTCATGGTCGCTGAAGGAGATCGGTCTCCATCACCCCGTCCGACTCCCGGGAGCCGCGGCGGGAGACCTGAGCCGAGGGTTGGCGACCCTGGCGCACGATGAAGCCGCATGGCGGTTGGCGCATCGGGGTGCTTGCGCTTAGCATGAGGATCAACCCTCATGATGTGCCTTCGCAGCCAGGAGTCGACCATGGAAGCCCTGAAGGAAACTCAGCTCTACTGTCCTTTCGCCTATATCGACGGTAGCTGGGTCGCCGCCGATAGCGGTGAGCAGATCGACGTGATCAATCCGGCCACCGGCGAGACGATGGGCAATGTGCCGCGGCTGGGCCGCGCCGAGACCGAGCGGGCCATCGACGCCGCCGATGCCGCCTTGCCGGCCTGGCGCAGCCTCACCGCCCAGGAACGCGCCGATGTCCTCATGAAGTGGCACGACCTGATGCTCGAGCATCAGGATGACCTGGCCATGATCATGACCCACGAGCAGGGCAAGCCCCTCAAGGAGTCGGCCGGGGAGATCGCCTACGCGGCGAGCTTCCTGCGCTGGTTCGCCGAGGAGGCACGTCGGGTCTATGGCGAGACGGTGCCCGCGGCCAAGCCCCAGCAGCGTATCCTGGTGACCAAGCAGCCCGTCGGCGTGGTCGGCGCCATCACCCCCTGGAACTTCCCCGCCGCGATGATCACCCGCAAGGCCGGCGCCGCCCTGGCCGCCGGCTGTACCTTCGTGGTCAAGCCGGCCAGCCAGACCCCGTTCTCGGCCACGGCCCTGGCCCTGCTGGCCGAGCGAGCCGGCGTGCCCCGCGGCGTGTTCAACGTGGTGCCCGGCCGGGCCGCGGAGATCGCCGCGGCCCTCACCGAGTCTCCGCTGGTACGCAAGATCACCTTCACCGGCTCCACCGAGGTGGGGCGCGAGCTGATGGCCCAGGCGTCCCGCCACGTGCAGAAGATCTCCCTGGAACTGGGCGGCAATGCGCCCTTCATCGTCTTCGAGGATGCCGACCTGGATGCGGCGGTGGATGGCGCCATGGCCGCCAAGTTCCGCAACGCCGGCCAGACCTGTGTCTGCACCAACCGCTTCCTGGTGCAATCCAGCGTGGTCAACGCCTTCTGTGAGAAGCTGGCGGTGGCCATGAACAGCGAGCTCAAGGTCGGCGATGGCACCCAGAGTGGCATCAACATCGGCCCGCTGATCGACGACAAGGCCGTGGCCAAGGTCACCGAGCATGTCCAGGACGCCGTGGACCACGGAGCCGAGCTGTTGCTGGGCGGGCATGCCCACCCACTGGGCGGCAACTTCTTCACACCGACCCTGATCAGCGATGCCAGCGGCGCCATGAAGGTGGCCAGCGAAGAGACCTTCGGTCCCCTGGCCGCGGTCTTCCCCTTCGAGGACGAGGAAGACGCCGTGGCGATGGCCAATGACACCGAGTTCGGCCTGGCCTCCTACTTCTACTCCCGCGACCTGGGGCGCGTCTGGCGGGTGGCCGAGGCCCTGGAATACGGCATGGTGGGCATCAACACCGGGCTGATCTCCAATGCCGCCGCGCCGTTCGGCGGGGTCAAGGCCTCGGGCCTGGGCCGCGAGGGCGGTCACCAGGGCCTCGACGAGTTCCTCGAGACCAAGTACCTATGCATCGATCTCGGCGACTGAAGCCGAAAGCTTGAAGAGCGCCGCTTCGCCGCTGGAAGCGGGAAGACAAACACCCCGCCGAGCACGTTCGGCGGGGTGTTTCCTTAGTGGCGGAAGTGGCGCATGCCGGTAAACACCATGGCGATGCCGGCCTCGTTGGCGGCGTCGATGACCTCCTGGTCGCGCATGGAGCCACCGGGCTGGATCACCGCGGTGATGCCGGCCGCCGCCGCCGCGTCGATGCCGTCGCGGAAGGGGAAGAAGGCGTCGGACGCCATCACCGACCCCGGCACCGAGAGGCCCTCGTCGGCGGCCTTGATGCCGGCGATCCGGGCCGAGTAGACACGACTCATCTGGCCGGCGCCCACGCCGATGGTCTGGCCGTTCTTGGCGTAGACGATGGCGTTGGACTTGACGTACTTGCCGACCTTCCAGGCGAAGGCCAGGTCGCGCATCTCCTGCTCGGAGGGCACTCGCTCGGTGACCACGGTGAGCTCGTCGCGGCCGACCATGCCGAGATCCCGGTCCTGGACCAGCAGGCCACCGGTGACGCGCTTGAAGTCGTGGGCATGCTCGCGCTCGCCGGGCCAGTGGGCGCCGATGTCGAGCAGGCGCACGTTCTTCTTCCCGGCGACGATCGCCCGGGCCGCGTCCTCGACCCCGGGGGCGATGATCACCTCGACGAACTGGCGGTCGATGATGGCCTGGGCCGTGTCTTCATCCAGCGGCCGGTTGAAGGCGATGATGCCGCCGAAGGCGCTGGTCGGGTCGGTGGCGAAGGCCTTGTCGTAGGCCTCCCTGGGGCTCGCGCCCACGGCCACGCCACAGGGGTTGGCATGCTTGACGATCACGCAGGCGGTCTCGGTGAAGGTCTTC
Organism: Halomonas stenophila; assembly: GCF_014192275.1. GTDB lineage: Bacteria > Pseudomonadota > Gammaproteobacteria > Pseudomonadales > Halomonadaceae > Halomonas > Halomonas stenophila. Next base: position 340,352 of record NZ_JACHXR010000001.1, read on the forward strand.
ACGCATTCCAGGGCGGCGTCGGTATCGGCGACATTGTTGAACGACAGCGGCTTGCCCTGCAGGGTCTCGGCGGTGGCCACGCTGGGCTCCTGGCAGTCGGCCTCGACATAGAAGGCGGCAGACTGGTGGGGGTTCTCGCCGTAGCGCATGGCCTGCTTCTTCTTGAACTGCAGGTTGTAGGTGCGCGGGAAGCCATCCTCGCCGCCCGGCACCCGCTGGCCCAGGTAGTCGGCGATGGCCGCGTCATAGCCGGCGGTGTGCTCGAAGGCCTTGACGGCCAGGTCGAAGCGGGTGGCCTGCTGCATGCCGCCCCGGGCGACCTCCCCGAGGACCCGGTCGTAGTCACCGGCGTCCACTACGATGGTGGTATAGGCATGGTTCTTGGCGCAGGCACGCACCATGGTCGGCCCGCCGATGTCGATGTTCTCGATGGCCTCCTCGAGGGTGCAGTCGGGGCGGGCCACGGTGGCCGAGAAGGGATACAGATTGACCACCACCATGTCGATGGGCGCGATGTCGTGCTCGGCCATGACCGCGTCGTCCTGGCCCCGCCGGCCCAGGATCCCGCCATGGATCTTCGGGTGCAGGGTCTTGACCCGGCCGTCCATGATCTCGGGGAAGCCGGTGTGCTCGGAGACCTCGGTGACTGGAATACCATGCTCCTGGAGCAGGCGATAGGTGCCGCCGGTGGAGAGCAGCGCGACGCCCTGCTCGCTGAGGCCGCGGGCGAAATCGACGATACCGGTCTTGTCGGACACGCTGATCAGGGCGCGGCGGACCGGGGTGGGGGAGGAGGCTTGGGACATGGGCGTCACTCTATTACGGGCGTGGGGATCGAAAAAGCGAGGATCGAGAACGCGCAAGGGCGCCACAAGGCGCCCTTGCGGCCATCAGATCAGGGCGTAGTGCTTGAGCTTCTTGCGCAGGGTGCCGCGATTCAGGCCGAGCATCTCGGCGGCACGGGTCTGGTTCCCCTGGGCGTGCTCGAGCACCGAGGCCAGCAACGGCGCCTCCACCTCGGCCATCACCATGGCATGGAGGTCGGTGACGCTGCTGCCGTCGAGGTGCGCGAAGTAGCGGCGCATGGCGGCCTCGACGGCCTCGCGCAGGGGCATGTCGTCCCGCGGCAGGCTGCCGCCTTCGGTGACCTCGGCGAGATCACGGGAGGCCCGGGCATCGAGCTCGGGCAGCGCGGGATTCTGGTCAAAGGCTTGGCTGCTGGTCATGCGGCACAGGTTCCATCCGGCGTCATGGCCTGGGCGACACGGCTGGGCGCCATGTCCGGCTCATGACGAAACAGTTCGTCGATGAAGTGGCACTGGGCATCGGCGCTGTCCAGGCCATTGAAGGTGGCACGCAGGGCGCGGCGGCCGGTGTCATCGAAGCGGGCATCTCCGGCCAGGTACCAGCCGAGGTGCTTGCGGGCGATACGCACGCCCATGTGCTCACCGTAGAAGTCGTGCAGGGCCACCAGGTGGCCGCGCAACACCCGGGCACGCTCGTCGTCGTCGGGGGGCGGCAGCGGGCGGCCATGGCGGAGGTGGTGGTCGATCTCGCGGAAGATCCAGGGGTTGCCCTGGGCCCCGCGGCCGATCATCACCGCATCTGCCCCAGTATAGTCGAGGACCCGGCGGGCCTTCTCGGCAGAATCGATATCGCCGTTGGCGAACACCGGGATGTCCACGGCCGCCTTGATCGCAGCGATGGTGTCGTACTCCGCCTGGCCCCCGTAGCGCTGCTGGCGATGGCGGCCATGCACGGCCAGGGCCTGGATGCCCGCGTCCTCGGCCAGCCGGGCGACACGAACGCCGTTGTTGCTCTCGGCACACCAGCCGGTGCGGATCTTCAGCGTCACCGGCACCGCCACCGCGGCGACCACCGCCTCGAGGATCTCGGCGACCAGGGCCTCGTCGCGCAGCAGCGCGGAGCCGGCGGCCTTGTTGCAGACCTTCTTGGCGGGGCAACCCATGTTGATGTCGATGATCTCGGCGCCCATCTCGGCGTTGAGCCTCGCCGCCTCGGCGAGCATCCTGGCGTCGCCGCCGGCGATCTGCACGGCACGGGGGCCGGGCTCGCCGTGGTGGTCCATGCGCAGGCGCGACTTGCGCGTGTGCCACAGGCTGGGGTCCGAGGTCACCATCTCGCCCACCACCAGTCCCGCCCCCAGGCGCCGGCACAGCGCGCGGAAGGGTCGGTCGGTGACGCCGGCCATGGGCGCGAGCACCACCCGGTTGGGCAGGGTGTGGCGGCCGATGCGGGGCAGGGGACGGGATTCGGGCATGGTCACGGTCGGTGGCTCGAAGGGGGACATATCATACGCCCCCGGCCATCCTGGGTGAAGGCGCCGTTCGTCTGTCGCGGTTCGTTCAGGCGGCGCGCCGCCCGGACAGCCGCACCCAGCCCTCGCGCACCTCCGGTTCGTCCATGGCCAGGCCCTGGGCCACATAGGCGGCACGCACCTCCTCGGCCTGGGCCTCGAGGATCCCGGACAGCGCCAGGCGCCCGCCCGGCGCGACGCGCCCGGCGATCTCCGCGGCCAGCTCGACCAGCGGGCCGGCCAGGATATTGGCGATCACGACCGGAAAGCTCGCCGAGGCATCCAGCTGCTCGGGATAACAGAGCTCGAAGGCCGTGTCGGGGATCGCGTTGCGCTGGGCGTTGTCGCGGCTGGCGGAGAGCGCCTGGGGGTCGATGTCGGTGCCCGTGGCCCGTCTGGCGCCCAGCTTGAGGGCGGCGATGGCCAGGATGCCGGAGCCGCAACCGACGTCCAGCACCTCGCGGCCTGCCAGCTCCCCGGCCACGGCCAGGCCGTCCAGCCACTCCAGGCACAGCGCTGTGGTGGGGTGGGTGCCGGTACCGAAGGCCAGCCCCGGGTCCAGGTGGAGGTTGACCGCCGCCGGATCCGGTGCCGCGTGCCAGCTGGGCACGATCCACAGACGCTCGCCCATCCGCAATGGCTGGAAGTCATCCATCCAGGCCCGTTCCCAGTCCTGGTCGTCGAGCAATTCGTGCTCGATCTCCGGGCAGGGTTCCCCGGGCACGGCCTCGGCCCAGGCGGCCGCCAGGCGCTCGAGCATCGCCGACAGGCCTTCGAGGTCGTCATAGAGGCCGGTCAGCACCGTCTCGTCCCATAGCGGGGTGGTGCCCCGCTCGGGCTCGAAGAGCGGGTCGTCCTGGGCGTCCTGCAGGGTGATGGCGGTGGCGCCTTCGGCCAGCAGCAGCTCCTCGAGCAGTTCGGCCTGCTCCGGGGCGATGCGGGCCTTGAGTTGCAGCCAGGGCATGGTGGGGCTCCCGGGGATCGGAGTGGGGAAACGACGACAGGGCGGCGCCGGCCGCCCATGGGGAAGGCTCGACGCCGCGGCTAGAGTTCGAGCTTCTTCTCCAGGTAATGGATGTTCACGCCGCCCTGCTGGAAGTAGCCGTCACGGACCAGATCCTTGTGCAGGTCGATGTTGGTCTTGATGCCTTCGACCAGCAGCTCGTCGAGGGCGTTGCGCATGCGGGTCAGCGCGGTGTCACGGTCGACGCCCCAGGTGATCAGCTTGCCGATCAGCGAGTCGTAGTACGGCGGGACCGTGTAGCCGGTGTAGACGTGGGAGTCCATGCGCACGCCGAGCCCGCCCGGCGGGTGGTAGAGGGTCACCTTGCCGGGCGAGGGCAGGAAGGTCCTGGCGTCCTCGGCGTTGATCCGGCACTCGAAGGCGTGGCCGGCCAGCTTGACGTCCTCCTGGCGGATCGACAGCGGCAGGCCGGAAGCGATGCGCAGCTGCTCGCGGACGATGTCGACGCCGGTGACCATCTCGGTCACGGGGTGCTCGACCTGGACACGGGTGTTCATCTCGATGAAGAAGAACTGGCCGTCCTCGTAGAGGAACTCGAAGGTGCCGGCGCCGCGGTAGCCGATGGTGATGCAGGCCTCGCGACAGGCCTCGAAGACCTCGGCGCGGGCCGCCGGGTCGAGCCCCGGCGCCGGGGCCTCCTCCAGCACCTTCTGGTGACGGCGCTGCAGGGAGCAGTCGCGATCGAAGAGGTGGATGGCATTGCCCTGGCCGTCGGCGAGCACCTGGACTTCCACGTGGCGCGGCTTCTCGAGGAACTTCTCCATGTAGACGGTGCCGTCGCCGAAGGCCGAATGGGCCTCGGTACGGGTCACGGTCACCGCGGAGATCAGGTGGGCCTCGGTGTGCACCACGCGCATGCCCCGGCCACCGCCACCGGCGGCGGCCTTGATGATCACCGGGTAGCCGATGCGCCGCGCGGTCGCCACGATCTCGCCCTCGTCGTCGCCCAGGGGGCCATCGGAGCCGGGCACGGTGGGCACGCCGGCCTTCTTCATCGACTCGATGGCGCTGACCTTGTCGCCCATCAGGCGAATGGTCTCGGCGCGGGGACCGATGAAGGTGAAGCCGGAGCGCTCCACCTGCTCGGCGAAGTCGGCGTTCTCCGAGAGGAAGCCATAGCCGGGATGGATGGCGCTGGAGTCCGTGACCTCGGCGGCACTGATCAGCGCCGGGATGTTCAGGTAGGACTGCGCGGAGGAGGCCGGGCCGATGCACACGGCCTCGTCGGCCAGGCGCACGTGCATCAGCTCGCGGTCGGCCTTGGAGTGGACCGCGACCGTACGAATGCCCAGCTCCTTGCAGGCGCGCAGGATGCGCAGGGCGATCTCGCCGCGATTGGCGATGAGAACCTTGTCCAGCATGAGGGAGTCCGCCAGGTTGGTGGGAAGATCAGGAGATGACGACCATCGGCTGCTCGAACTCGACCGGCTCGCCGTCCTCGACCAGGAAGGCCTCGATCACGCCGTCACGGTCGGCCTCGATCTGGTTCATCATCTTCATGGCCTCGACGATGCACACGGTCTCGCCCTTCTTGACGCCCTGGCCGACCTCGACGAAGGCCTTGGCGCCGGGCGCGGGAGAGCGGTAGAAGGTGCCCACCATGGGCGACAGCACGGCCTGGCCCTGGTAGCCGGGGCCTTCCTCGGCCGCCGGTTCGGCCGAGACGGCCGGCTGGGGTGCGGCGGGGGCCGGCTGGGCCGGTGTCGGCCAGGCGGGGGCCTGGGGCTGGGGATAGGCGCTGCCGTTGGGGTGACGGCTGATGCGCACCGATTCTTCGCCTTCCTGGATCTCGATCTCGCTGATGTTCGACTCTTCCAGCAGCTCGATCAGTTTCTTGACCTTGCGGATGTCCATGACGATGTCTCGCTCGGGTGGATTCGGGGTCGCCCGGCGCTGTCAACCGGGGCCAACTCGCAATAGATCGCGGCAAGATGTCGACTCTTGGCGTCTCTATTGGCCTTGGATAGCGCTGCCGGCGGAGTTTGCCGAAAATCGGCAGCGATGTCCAGCGGGCTCGAACGGCGTTCGCTGGCGGCCGGGGGCCCGGTATCAGCCGCGCCGGCCCGACAGCCAGTCGCGGACGCTCTCGAGGTGGCCGGCCAGGTCGGCTGCGTCGACCTCGCCCTGGATCCGGGCCTCGCGCAACTCCCGGTCGCCGTCGAAGAATAGCAGGCTCGGCGGACCGAACAGCGCGAGGTGGTCGAGCAGGGCGCGACTCTCGGCATCGGTGTCGGTGACGTCCACGTCGATGCGGCGGAAGCCCGACAGCGCCGCGACCACCGCCGGCGCCGGGAAGACCTCGCGTTCCATGATCCTGCAGGAGATGCACCAGTCGGCCGTGACATTGACCAGGGCGGGCCGCGTGCCCTCGGCGAGCGCCGTCTCGAGCGCATCCAGGCTCTCCACCACGGTGACCGGGCTTGCCGGCGCGCCGCTCTCGGTGCCGGTCGCCATGGGGCCGGCGGCCGGCACGGCCGCCAGCGGGCGCAAGGGGTCATGAGCGCCCCGGGAGGCGCCGATCACCAGGGTCACCCCCCAGACCAGCAGCAGGATACCGGCGGCCTGGCGGACCCGCGGCCAGCCCTGGGCCTGCTGCAGGCTCAGGGCGCCAAGGGCCAGCGCCGTGCCCACGGCCAGGGCCGCCCACAGCAGCAGGGTGACCGGCGGCGGCAGCAGGCGCTCGACCAGCCACACGCTGATGCCCAGCAGGAGAATGCCGAAGGCGGCCTTGACGCCGGTCATCCAGGCCCCGGTCCGCGGCAGCAGGGTGGTGCCGAAGGTACCGACCAGCAGCAGCGGGCCCCCCATGCCCAGCGCCAGGGCGAGCAGGGCGGCGCCGCCCATCAGGGCATCCCCGGTGGAGGAGATGAATACCAGGGCCCCGGCCAGCGGTGCCGAGACGCAGGGGGAGACCACCAGCACCGACAGGGCGCCGGCCAGGGCCAGGCCGGCCGGGCCGCTCTTCTGGGCGCGGGCCTGGAGGGCATCGATGCGTCCGGCCAGGCGCGGCGAGAGGCGCAGGTCGATGGCGCCGAACATGGCCAGGGCGAACAGGGCGAAGAGCACGGCGAAGGTGATCAGCACCGGCGCCGACTGCAGGCGGGCCTGGAGGTTCAGGCCGGCGCCGAACAGCCCCATCAGCACTCCCACCCCGGCGTAGGTCAGCGCCATGCCGGCCACGTAGCTGGCCGAGAGGGCGAAGGCGCGGGGGCGGCTAGGGTGCTGGCCGACGATGATCGAGGAGAGGATCGGCACCATGGGCAGCACGCAGGGCGTGAAGGTCAGTCCCAGACCGGCGAGGAAGAACAGCCCCAGCACCAGCGGCAGGCTGGCCTCGCGAATCAGGGCGCGGAAGTGGCCGTCCTCGCTGCGGGGCATGCCGGGCCCGGCGACCGACGGCGCATCGCCCGCCGCGGCGGTGATGCCTGGTGCGGCCTCGCCGGCGGCCTCGCCGGCGGCACCGGCGAAGGCCGCCGGCGCCGGCCCCTGGGGCGCCTGCAGGGTCACCCGCTCCGGCGGGTAGCAGAGCCCGGCATCGGCGCAGCCCTGGAAGGTCAGGGCCACCTCCAGGGGGCCCGAGGCGGGCGTGGTCAGGGGGACCTCGAACACCACCCGGTCGTAGAAGACGTTGACGTCGCCGAGGAACTCGTCGGTCTTGGCCTGGCCGGGCGGCAGTACCGGCTCGCCCAGGCGAATGCCCTCCTCGAGGGATGCCACCTCGAAGCGGTGGCGGTAGAGGTAGTAACCCTCGGCGTTCTCGATGCCGATTCGGAGGGTCTCGCCGTCATGCCAGGCCTGGGGCTGGAAGGCCTCCATCACCGGCAGGAAGTCCGGCTCGTCGCGGTCGGCAAACCACTGGGCCTGGGCGGCCAGGGGGATCAGCAGCAGGAGCAGGGCGGCAGCGAGGCGACGGGCGTTGAGCACGGGGGTTCCTTACATCCGAACGGCAATGGCGCGGTTATGACTCGTGGGGTGTCCTGGGGTTCCGCCACGGGCACCGCTATGATCAGATGCTAGGATATCGCAGCGACGTGGGGGTCGTGGAAGACCGGCGTCGCGCGAGGCCGCGCCGAATCGTCGCGCCCTCGACTCATCAGCAGCTAGGGAAACAGGGATCATGGCTTTGACGCGAAAGGCGGCGGACAGGCGCCGCAACAAGGTCGAGGCGCTGGAGCGCCCGCAGTATGGCTGGATCTGGAAGCCGCTTCTGGCGGTGCTGGTCATCTATCTGCTGGTGGCGCTGGGACTGGGCATCTGGTGGAGCCGTACGCCACCCCCCTTCGCCCTGGAGCCTGCCGTGGCCGAGCAGCGCGAGGCGACCACGGCGGCCCGGGGGGCGGTGACCACGGCCGGCCTGAGGGCGGTGATCGAGACGCTGCTCGACAAGCCCGGCGGCTACCTGCGCAACGACCTCGCCCCGCCTGGGCTGTGGCTCGACAACCTGCCGGCCTGGGAGCTCGGGGTGCTCAACCAGGGCCGCCGCCTCTCCCGTGCGCTGCCGGCCATGGCCCGGGGCGAGGCGGGGGAGCTCGAGCGGGTCGAGGCGCAGCTGCAGGGCGATAGTCGCGACTGGTTCTATCCCTCCACCGAGCACCGCCTCGAGCAGGCGTCGAGCGGCCTCGGCGCCTACCTCGAGCGCCTGGGCGGGGATGGTGAGGTCGCCTTCGCCGGTGGTGGGCGAGGCCTGGCGCCCTGGCTGGCCGACGTGGCCACCGGCCTCGATGACCTGGGGAGTCGGCTGTCGGCCAGCGTCGCGCGTCCCGCGGCCCTCGCCGATCTGGATATCGAGGCCGAGGGACTGCCCCGCGAGACGCCCTGGTACCGGGTCGATAACGTCTTCTTCGAGGCCCGGGGGCAGGCCTGGGCGCTGCTTCACCTGCTCGAGGCGGTGCGCCATGACCAGGCCGACGTACTGGCGGCGGCCGGCCTGGCGGGGCGTTGGGAGATGCTGGTCGCCGAGCTCGAACGCAGCCAGCGGCGGCTGTGGAGCCCGGTGGTGCTCAACGGCTCCGGGTTCGGCGTCTTCGCCAATCATTCCCTGGTGATGGCCAACCATGTGGTGCGGGCCCGGGACCTGAGCCGGGAGCTGGCCAGGACGCTTGAGCAGGCGGTGCCGGTGACCGTGCCCGGGGCGGCCGACGAGGCCGCGGAAGACGCCGGCTCGCCGACCCAGCCACCCGCCGAGAGCGACGCGCCGGTCGCGGAGGGCGAGGCGGCATCGGCCGATCAGGCCGCGGAAGACGCCGGCTCGCCGACCCAGCCGCCCGCCGAGAGCGACGCGCCGGTCGCGGAGGGCGAGGCGGCATCGGCCGATCAGGCCGCGGAAGACGCCGGCTCGCCGACCCAGCCGCCCGCCGATAGCGACGAGCCGGTCGCGGAGGGCGAGGCGGCGCACTGATGGCCTTGAACGGCAACGGGCCGCCCGAGGGCGGCCCGTTTGGTGAGCGCGACGCTGCCGCCGGCGATCAGGCCTTCTGGTAGGCGGCCACGGACTTCTCGATGGCCTTGCGGGCGGCCTCGACGCCTTCCCAGGACTCCACCTTGACCCACTTGCCCTTCTCGAGATCCTTGTAGTTCTCGAAGAAGTGGGCGATCTGCTGGCGCAGCAGCTCCGGCAGGTCGGTGACTTCCTGGATGTCATCGTACAGGCTGGACAGCTTGGGGTGCGGCACGCATACCAGCTTGGCATCCTCGCCGGCCTCGTCGGTCATGTTGAGGATGCCGACCGGACGTGCCCGGATCACGCTGCCCGGCGCGACCGGGTAGGGGGTGACGACCAGGGCGTCGAGGGGGTCGCCGTCGTCGGCCAGGGTGTGCGGGATGAAGCCGTAGTTGGCCGGGTAGAACATCGGCGTGGCCATGAAACGGTCGACCAGCAGCGCTCCCATGTCCTTGTCGATCTCGTACTTGACCGGGGCGTGGTTGGCCGGGATCTCGATCGCCACGTAGATGTCGTCGGGCAGATCCTTGCCGGCGGGGATGTTGTCGAAGTTCATGATCGCGTCCTTCTTGGCGGATGGCCGGGTCGAGTGGAGAAAAATCCGGCGAATTATACGAAGCCAGGTCGGCGATTACCAATCCGACATAGGTGTCGGGTCGGTCGGTGCCCACTGGGGGCTTGCTGGGCGAGCCAGTGGCGGCGGCGGCGGTGTATCATGAGCGACCGATGGAAGGGCCGGCCCGACCGGCGAGATGCGCGACCGCAAGGAGACTTGTTCTTGGCACCCGCACAGTTGTCACTGAGTTACGGTCAGGCCTTCGTGGCGCCGGAGCGCCGCCGGCATCGCAGCTCGATGTCCGTGCGCCTCCCCGAGGCGCCGCTGCTGACGGCGAAGGGCGCCTGTGCCCTGATCAGTGACTCCACCTCCCGCAACCCCCTGGCCAAGCAGGCCGGTGACATCAGCGTGCGGGGGTTTCTGGCCGACTACTTCTCCACGCCCGATCACTGGGAGGTGAAGACCGCGGCCACCCGGGTGCTGCGCGCGCTCAACGCCTGGTGTTTCGGTCAGAGCCGCCAGGTCAGCGACGGCGGCTTCGTCAGCTCGCTCTCGGCCATGGTCTTTCGCGGGCGCGAGGCGCACCTGTTCCACATCGGCGACACCCTGGTGTTTCGGCTGCGTGGCGCCGAGTTCGAGCAGCTGTCCCGGGATCACGTGACCGATCTCGGCGGCTATCGCTACCCGTCCCGCGCGATCGGCATGGATGCCAGCGTCGACATCGACTACGCCCGGTTGCCCCTCAAGCAGGGTGACATCTTCCTGTTCACCACCCAGGGCGTGCAGGGCACCCTGATGCCTTCCGACTACGTGCGGCTGATCCGCGAGGATGCCAGCGACCTGGACGCCGCCTGCGAACGGCTGGCGCAGACCGCCCGGGAGCGTGCCCGGGAACGCGGCTACGGCAGCGATCAGTTCTGCTTCCAGCTGGTACGCATCGATGCCCTGCCCGAGGAGGAGCAGGACCACCCCGGCAAGGTCTACGGCGACCTGCCGATCCCGCCGGAACTGGCCGTGGGGGAGCGGCTCGACGGCCTCGAGGTGCGCGAGGTGCTGTCGCGCACCGCCCAGTCCCGGGTCTATCGCGTCCGCGACGTGCGCACCGACCGCGACCTGGTGATGAAGGCCCCGAGCCCGGAGCTCTCCAACCGCAACGCCTACCTCGAGCACTTTCTGCTCCAGCAGTGGGTGGTGGAACGGGTCCATTCGCCCTTCGTGGTGCGGGTGATGGAGCCCTCCCGGCCGCGGCGTTTCCTCTATTACCTGATGGCCTATGTGGAAGGCGAGACGCTCACCGAATGGGCGCGTCGCCACCCCCAGGCGGGGCTCGACCAGCGGCTCGATATCGCCGTCCAGCTGGGCAAGGCCATCCAGGCGCTGCATCATCGCGATCTGCTCCACCAGCGGGTACATCCCGACAACGTGCTGATCGATCCCCATGGCCAGGTGGTGCTGGCCGACTTCAGCGCCTGTCACCTTCGCGATGTGGACGGCCACCGTCGCTCCCGGGGGCTGCTGCGCCAGGTGGGCATCACCGAGCACAGCGCCCCGGAATATGCCCTGGACGACGCGGTGGGACGCCGCAGCGACCAGTTCTCGCTGGCCTCCACCGTCTACTGGCTGCTCACCGGGGCGCTGCCCTATGAGATGCCGCTCAAGGAGCTGCTGCGCCATACCGATCTGGAGCGGATGGCCTACCGCAGCGCCCGGATCCTCAACCCGGAGATCTCCCCGGCCCTGGACGATGCCCTGCGCCGGGCCCTGTCGCCGCAGCGTGCCCTGCGCTTCCGACGGCTGTCGGAGTTCCTGCACGCCCTGCGCGTGAACGGCGAGTCGCGCCGCAGGACGCGCGGCGCGCTGGGCGAGCCGACCCGGTTCTGGCAGGGCGTGGCGGGGATCCTGCTGTTGCTGCTGGTGCTCTCCTGGCTGCTGAAATAAAGCGCCAAGCTGCAAGCGCCGAGCGCCCAGCGCCCAGCTGCTCGGTGACGGGCGGAGGATGTTGAAGAAGCAAACGAGAAACCCCACTGGATGTTGAGTCCAGTGGGGTTTCCTCATTGAGGTCCGAAATAGCCGTGAGACATCATCCTGTGACGCTCGACGCTCGACGCTCGACGCTCGACGCTCGGCGCTTAGATCTTGAATTCCGGCAGCCTGCGCTCGACCCGGTGCTTGGCGAGCTTGGCCACCTTCGGCAGGCCGTTCTCGAACGGCGGGAAGTCCTCGCCCTGGATCAGCGGCGACAGGTAGCGGCGGCAGGCCTCGGTGATGCCGAAGCCGTCCTCGCGGATGAAGTCGCGGGGCATGAACTTCTCGCGGTTGGCGACCTCGGCCAGCGGGGCGGCCTCGACGGTCCAGCCATAGGGGGCATCGCCGGTGCGCATGATGGCCGGCATCTGGGCATTCTGCCCGGCGAGTGCCAGCTCCACGGCCTTCTCGCCCACCGCATAGGCCTGGTCGACGTCGGTCTTGGAGGCCAGGTGGCGGGCGGCACGCTGCAGGTAGTCGGCCACCGCCCAGTGGTACTTGTAGCCCAGGTCCTGCTTGATCATGCCGGCCAGCGTGGGCGCCACGCCGCCCAGCTGGCGGTGGCCGAAGGCGTCGGTGTTGCCGGAGTCGGCCAGGAAGGTGCCGTCCTCGTAGCGGGCGCCCTCGGAGACCACGATCACGCAGTAGCCGTACTGCCTGACGGATTCCTCGACCCGGGCCATGGCCGCGGCCCGGTCGAAGGCCACCTCGGGGAAGATCACCAGGTGCGGCGGCTCGCCCTCGCCCTCGCCGGCCAGGGCGCCGGCGGCGGCGATCCAGCCGGCATGGCGGCCCATCACCTCGAGCACGAAGACCTTGGTCGAGGTGGCGCACATCGAGGCGATGTCCAGGGAGGCCTCCAGGGTGGAGGTGGCGATGTACTTGGCCACGCTGCCGAAGCCGGGGGAGTTGTCGGTGATCGGCAGGTCGTTGTCCACGGTCTTGGGGACGTGGATGGCGGTGAGCGGATAGCCGAGCTTCTCGGACAGCTGCGAGACCTTCAGGCAGGTGTCGGCGCTGTCGCCACCGCCGTTGTAGAAGAAATAGCGGATGTCGTGAGCCTTGAAGACCTCGATCAGGCGCTCGTACTGGGCGCGGTGGGTCTCGATGTCCTTGAGCTTGTAGCGGCAGGAGCCGAAAGCGCCGGCGGGGGTGTGGCGCAGCGCCGCGATGGTCTCGTCGCTTTCGCGGCTGACGTCGATCAGGTCCTCGGTCAGGGCGCCGATGATGCCGTTGTGGCCGGCGTAGACCTTGCCGATCTGCTCGGGGTGGCGGCGGCAGGCCTCGATGACGCCGCAGGCGCTGGCGTTGATCACGGCGGTGACGCCGCCGGACTGGGCGTAGAAGGCGTTGTGCTGAGCCATGGGGCTATCCTGTTGCTGGTCGCATCAAGGGAAGCGCGCGGCGGCCGTCTCGCCAGGCGTGTCGAGCGCTTCCGGTTCGGGTCCGGACAAGGCCGCCGATTCTAGCCTATCGGCCCTGCGGCTGCATCCCGTCGGCGATCCGCGACGCCCGGGGTGGGGCGCTGGAGGGCGCGCGGGGGCCATGCTAGTCTGCCGCTTTCCACCGGTCGGCCGGGCCACCGGTATGATCGTTCGGCAGCGGAGACTCCATGCATCTTCACATCCTCGGCATCTGCGGCACCTTCATGGGCAGCCTGGCCCTGCTGGCCAGGGAACAGGGGCATCGGGTCAGCGGCGCCGACGCCAACGTCTACCCCCCCATGAGCACCCAGCTCGAGGAGGCCGGGATCGCGTTGATGGAGGGCTATTCGGCCGACCACCTCGTGCCGCGGCCGGACCTGGTGATCATCGGCAATGCGCTGTCCCGGGGCAATCCCGAGGTCGAGGCCGTGCTCGACGCCGGCCTGCCCTACGTCTCCGGGCCCCAGTGGCTGGCCGAGCATGTGCTGCCGGGGCGGCGGGTCATCGCCGTGGCCGGGACCCACGGCAAGACCACCACGGCCAGCCTGGCCGCCTGGCTGCTCGAGTCGGCGGGCCAGTCACCGGGCTTTCTGATCGGTGGCGTGCCTCGCAACTTCGGCGTCTCGGCGCGGCTCGGGGCCGTTGATGCCCCCTTCGTGGTGGAGGCCGACGAGTACGACACCGCCTTCTTCGACAAGCGCTCCAAGTTTGTCCACTACCGGCCCGAGATCGCCATCCTGGGCAACCTCGAGTTCGACCATGCCGATATCTTCCCGGACCTCGCGGCCATCGAGCGGCAGTTCCATCACCTGGTGCGTACCGTGCCGGGCAAGGGACAGCTGCTGGTGGCGGACGGGGAAGCGGCCCTGGAGCGGGTGCTCGCCGAGGGCTGCTGGACGCCGGTGTCGCGCTTCGGCGAGGCGGCCGACAGCCCCTGGCGCTTCGCCCTGGAACGCGAGGATGCCAGTCGCTTCCGGGTCATCCACCGCGGGGGGGAGACCGGGGTCGACGAAGATGCCGTGGTCGATTGGGGATTGACCGGCGAGTACAACGCGCGCAATGCCCTGGCGGCGCTGGCCGCCGCCCATGCCTGCGGCGTCGACCTGGCCCGGGGCTGCGCCGCCCTGGCGCGCTTCGAGACGCCTCGGCGGCGCCAGGAAGTCCGCGGGGAGGTGGCCGGCATCCAGGTCATCGACGACTTCGCCCACCACCCCACGGCCATCGCCGCGACCCTGGCGGGCCTGCGGGCGGCCACCGCCAGGGGGCGACTGCTGGCGGTGATCGAGCCGCGTTCCAACACCATGCGCCTGGGCACCCTGCGCGACCGGCTGGCCGGCAGCGTGGCCCGTGCCGATGCGGCCTACTGGTATCGGCCCGCGGGGCTCGACTGGTCGCTGGCGCCGCTGATCGAGGCCGGTCCGGTGCCCGGGCGGGAGTACGACGACCTGGAGGCCCTGGTCGCCGCCCTGGTCGCCGAGGCCCGGCCCCATGACCGCATCGTGGTGATGTCCAACGGCGGTTTCGGGGGCATCCACGAGCGACTGTTGACCGCCCTGGAGGTCGCCCATGGCTGATGCCTTCCGTGCGCCCGTCACCGTGGCCATCACCGGGGCCTCGGGGGCCCAGTACGGGCTGCGCCTGATCGACGCCCTGGTGGCGGCGGACCACGAGGTCTGGGTGATGATCTCCAAGGCCGCGCACCTGGTCATCGCCACCGAGACGCAGGCCGAGTTGCCGGCCCGCCCCGAGCGCCTCACCGCGGCGCTCGGCGAGCGCAGCGGGGCGCGGCCCGGGCAGATCCGCTGCTTCGGCCGCGAGGACTGGATGGCGCCGGTGGCCTCGGGCTCGGGGGCCAGCTCGGCGATGGTGATCTGTCCCTGTTCCACCGGCACCCTCTCGGCGGTGGCCTGCGGGGCCAGCAACAACCTGATCGAGCGCGCCGCCGACGTGGCCCTCAAGGAGCGCCGCCGGCTGATCCTGGTCCCCAGGGAGACGCCGCTCTCGGCGATCCACCTGCAGCACATGCTCGACCTGAGCCGTCTCGGCGCCGTGGTGCTGCCGGCGGCGCCGGGGTTCTATCACCAGCCCCGCACGGTGGAGGACCTCGTCGACTTTATCGTCGCGCGCATCCTCAACCAGCTGGACATCGAGCATCGCCTGATGCCGCGCTGGGGGGACCCGGCTTCGCCGGGAGCTTGAAGCCATAAGCTTGAAGCGGGAAGAAAACCCGACCCGGGCGGCGACCAGCAGTTAGGGAGGCGCTGCCAGGGCAATCGCAGTTGGGTGGCGAGGGGCGCCGGGGACAGGTCGTCGAGGGGGTCCTACGCCAAGGATGGCGTCGGTAGCGCCCAGGGAGGGGTTCACAGCGCCCCCTCGACGACCTGTCGACGGATCAGCCCCGAGCGACAACGCTAACTGCGATAGCCCTGGAGGCGCTGCCCAGCCAATTGACATGGAGGTTTCTCGAATGGTCAGCCTGGGCCTGCTGTCGGTCTTCGTGCCGACCTTCCTGCTCGTCTCGTTGACCCCGGGGATGTGCATGACCCTGGCCATGGTGCTGGGGATGACCCAGGGCGTGCGACGCACCCTGTGGATGATGGCCGGCGAACTGGTCGGCGTGGGCCTGGTGGCGGTCGCCGCCGGGGCCGGCGTGGCCGCGCTGATGCTGCGCCTGCCGGAACTCTTCGCGGTCTTCAAGTGGGTCGGCGGTGCCTACCTGGGCTACCTGGGGATCATGATGTGGCGCTCGCGGGGGCGCATGGCGATTCCCGAGACGCTGGATGCCGAGGCGCGGGCAGGCCGCCGTGAACTGGCCGTCCAGGGGCTGGTCACGGCGGTGGCCAATCCCAAGGGCTGGGCCTTCTTCATGGCCCTGCTGCCGCCCTTCCTGGATGCCTCGCGGCCCCTGGCGGACCAGCTCGCCGGGCTGATCGCGATCATCCTGTCCATCGAGTTCCTGGCGCTGGTGCTCTATGCCACCGGGGGCCGGACCCTGCGCCATCTGCTGGGCAGGAGTCGTAACGTGCGCCTGCTCAATCGGCTCGCCGGCACCCTGATGGTGGGGGTGGGGCTCTGGCTGGCGCTGGGCTGAGCGGCTAGGCCGGCCCCAGCCAGGCCACCCGGGCGACGCTCAACCCCAGCGAGGCCGCCACCAGCAGCGGCCAGGGGCAGGGGGCCAGGGGCGCGCGGGGATGGCGCTGCCAGGCCAGCTGCACCAGGGCACAGACCACCAGACCCAGCAGGGCGCCGCCGACCAGGTCGCTCAGCCAGTGAACGCCGATCACCAGTCGCGACAGCGCCATGGGCACCACCACGGCGATGCCCCCCCAGTAGACCCAGAAGCGTCGCCCCAACGGCAGCTCCCGGGCCGTGAAGGCGGCTGCCAGGCCGAACACCACCACGGCGGTGGAGGTGTGGGCGCTGGGATAGGCCAGCGACTCGGCCAGGTAGTCCGGCACGCTGGGTCGGGCGCGGCCGATCGCTGCCTTGCCCAGGATGTTCAGCAGCGCGATGCCGAGCAGGCCGGCGGCGACATGACCGAAGGCCGCCCGATGTCCCCGCCACAGCAGCCACAGGCCCCAGGGCAGGGTCAGGGCGATCACGCCATAGAGGTCGCCGATCTCGGCCATCCACTCGGCCAGCCATGCCAGGCCGGGGATCGCCAGCGCCGTCATGGCGGCGTCGAGACGTTCATCCATCGGCAGCGGGCCGTCGTGATGCAGCACCACCAGGGTCCAGGCCGACAGCGCCGTCAGCGAGGCCACCAGCAGCAGCCAGGTGCCCAGCGGCGGCTCCCGGTCATGGGGGCGCGCCAGCAGGCGCCAGGCCAGCCGGCCACGGGGGTGGCGACGGGACAGGCGTGCCAGCCCCCGGTAGACCAGGCCATGGCGATGGGTCTGGTGGCGCAGCCAGGAGAAGATCAGCGCCAGTGCCACCACCATCACGCCGAGCCCCACCAGCCACGGCCGCAGTGCCTCGGGAAAGCCCGGCAGGCGCTGCCAGGCGCGCCCCAGGAGGTAGCCCGGCAGGACATAGGCCGGTGCCCACAACAGCGCCGAGCCGAGGTTCGCCCAGGTGAAGGTGCGTGGCGGCATGTGCATCATCCCGGCGATCAGCGGCACCACGGGGCGCACCGGGCCGACGAAGCGCCCCAGCAGCACCGACAGCGGGCCGTGGCGCTGGAAGAAGCGGGCGCCCTGGGCGAGCCATTCCGGATAGCGCGACAGAGGCCACAGGGTGGTGACGCGCTCACGCTGGGTGTAGCCGATCCAGAAGCTGAGGCCGTCGCCGACCACGGCGCCGAGAAAGGCCGCGGCCAGCACCGTGCCGACGGCCACCTCCTGGTGGCCGGCCATGGAGGCGGCGGCGGTGATCAAGACCACGCCCGGCACCAGCAGGCCCACCAGGGCGAGGGATTCGATCAGCGCGATGGCGGCGATGAGAGCGACCAGCAGCGGCGGCGAGGGCGTCAGCTGGTAGAGGGTGTCGGCAAGGTTCACGTGACTCTCCGTTGTCGTGATCCACTGCGGCGGGGATCAGCCGTCGGCCAGGCCGTGGCTCAAGGCCTGCAGGCGTTGCTCGAAATGCGGCCAGGTCTCGTCGGGGCGGGGAAAGGCGAGCCGGGTGCGCAGCTGCAGGGGGCCGGTCTCCACCAGCACCACCTGGCTCAGGGCCTGGGTGAGGCGATGGCGAACCAGCAGGGCGCCGCTCTCGGTGGTGTCCGGCAGCAGCAGCCAGAAGGCGGCGTCGCCCTCCCGCCCCAGCACGTCATGCTCCCGGCAGCGGCTGATGACGCCTCGGCAGAGTCCCTCGAGCAGTGCCGTACGGGCCTTGGCGCCGAACTGCTCGCCGGCCATGTCGACCTGGGGCAGGTAGATCAGCAGCACCGCCAGGGGGCGTTCGAGGAATTCGGCTCGCTCGAACTCGCCGGCCAGGCGCTCGTGCAGGCTGTCACGGGTGACGGCCCGGCACTCGCGCTCCCAGGGATCGGTGGCGCGCAGCAGCGCCTGCTGGCGGAGTCGTTCCCAGGGCACCAGGGCGGCCACCGCCACCAGGGCCAGGTAGACGAGCAGCAGATCTCGCTCCGGCTCCCCGTTGCCCAGCAGGGCCAGCCAGATCGGCGTCAATGCCAGGTTGAGCAGCATGGCCGGGCCCAGCGGCAGCAGCAACAGCGCCAGTACCGGCGGCAGGCCCACCCACAAGGCGGGCAGGCCGGCCTGGCGAGGCAGCTCCACGGCGGTCAGCAGAAAGCCGCAGATCAGCACCAGGTACGCCGACGCCCGGGAGGGGGTGTGAGCCCCCGCCGCCAGCAGGGTCGCCACCAGCATCACCGGTGACAGCAGGGCCGGCAGCAGGATGCGGCCATAGTCGCCCATCAGGTAGAACCACAGGGCCTGTCCCAACAGCAGCAGGGTGGCAACGGCCAGGACGACGGGGAAGAGTCGCGAGGCGTGCGGGCGATGCTCATCCATGCTGGACGACCTCCTTGACCTCGAGGGGCGTGTCCTGGTGCGCCAGGGCGCGCCGTTCCCTGACCAGCGAGCCCAGCCGGGGGAGGGCGACGACCCGAGCCGTGATCGGTTCCTCGATGGCGGCGAGCAGCTGGTGACGGCGGGCGGCGGCCTGTTCGGTGTCGCGGTTGATCAACAGCACTCCCAGGGTGTGCCGGTCGAGCCGATAGCAGTGCTCAAAGCGTCGGGTCAGGTGACACAGGCGCTCGGCCAGCGGCCATAACCGCCAGCGCGATGTCCTCAGCAGCAGCAGCTCGGCATGTACCCGTTCCTGGGTGGTGCGCCGCCGCTCCCGCTGGAGGTCGTGA
The DNA here is from genome assembly GCF_014192275.1 of Halomonas stenophila. Classification (GTDB taxonomy): domain Bacteria; phylum Pseudomonadota; class Gammaproteobacteria; order Pseudomonadales; family Halomonadaceae; genus Halomonas; species Halomonas stenophila. Next base: position 358,956 of record NZ_JACHXR010000001.1, read on the forward strand.
TGGAGCTGGTGGCCGGGCCAGATCGGCAGGCCCGGCACCAGGCGGGCGCGTTCGCGCATGCGGCTGCGCAGGGCCTGCAGCTCCAGGGAGCGCGACAACCCCAGCAGCATCATGCCGGCCAGCAGCAGCCCCGCCAGGATCCATTGCTCGGTGCCCAGCAGGCCGGCCAGCAGCGCCCAGCTCAGGGTCGCCAGCAGGGCGTTGAGCAGCAGCATCCAGCGGGGCTGGGGCAGCATCAGCAGCACCGCCCAGGCCCATAGCCAGGTGAGGTGACGTTCGGGGGCCACCCACAGCACGGCGGCCAGCAGCAGGCCCGGCAGCACCTGCCAGGGCACGGTCGCCGGGTGACGATGACTGAACTCGAGCTGGGTCGCGGTGACGCCGAGCCAGATCGTGGTCAGCCACAGCAGCAGCGCATCCTCGAGGGTGCCGGTGCTGGCCGCCAGCGCGGCCGTGAAGCCGGCCGCCGCCACCAGATTGATCCGCAACAGGCCGATTTTGTACTTGCTCTGCATGGTGACTTAGTATGGTCCCTTTCCCCGATTCGACTCGACCCCCGGTCGCGGCCGCCGATGCTGCGGCCACCATTCCAGGAGACACTCTACGGCATGACAGCTCACGCCACCCACTCCAATCACGCCGAGGGCGTCGGCGATGTCGACGCCTACATGCAGCACCTGGGACAGCAGGCCCGCGAGGCGGCCACCCGGATGCGGCGGGTCGACACCGCCGCCAAGAACGCCGCCCTGCTGGCCATGGCCGAGCGCCTGGGCGAGGCGCGGGCCGAGGTGCTGGCCGCCAACGCCCGTGACCTGGCGCGGGGGCGCGACAGCGGCCTGGATGACGCCCTGCTCGACCGCCTGGCTCTGGACGAGGCGCGCCTGGATGCCATGATCGAGGGGCTTGGCCAGGTGGCGGCCCTGCCCGACCCGGTGGGCGAGATCGATGGCCTGCGCTCGCGCCCCAGCGGTATCCAGGTCGGCCAGATGCGCGTGCCGCTGGGGGTGATCGGCATCATCTACGAATCCCGGCCCAACGTCACCATGGAAGCGGCCAGCCTGTGCCTGAAGTCGGGTAACGCCTGTATCCTGCGCGGCGGCTCGGAGGCGCGGGAATCCAATGCGGCGATCGCCGCCTGCATCCGGGCCGGGCTCGAACAGGCCGGGCTGCCCGAGGGGGCCGTCCAGGTGGTGGCCACCACCGATCGGGCCGCCGTGGGGAAACTGATCAGCATGCCGGAGTTCGTCGACGTGATCATCCCCCGGGGCGGGAAGTCGCTGATCGAGCGTATCAGCCGGGAGGCCAGCGTGCCGGTGATCAAGCACCTCGATGGCGTCTGCCACGTCTACCTCGACGCCACCGCGGACCCGGAAAAGGCGCTGGCCATCGCCGTCAATGCCAAGACCCAGCGCTACGGCACCTGCAACACCATGGAGACGCTGCTGGTGGATGCCCCCCTGGCCGAGTCGCTGTTGCCGCGTCTGGCGGCCGCCTATGACGCGCTGGGCGTCGAGCTGCGCGGCTGCGAGCGCACCCGGGCGGTCCTCGACACGCTCGTCGTGGCCACCGAGGACGACTGGGCGGCCGAGTACCTGGCGCCGGTGCTGGCGATTCGCGTGGTCGACGGCATCGACGCGGCCATGGCGCATATCGAGCGCTACAGCTCGCGGCATACCGACGCCATCGTCACCGAGAACTACACCCTGGCCCGCCGCTTCCTGGCCGAGGTGGACTCCAGCTCGGTGATGGTCAATGCCTCCACGCGTTTCGCCGACGGCTTCGAGTACGGGCTGGGCGCCGAGATCGGCATCTCCACCGATCGCCTGCATGTCCGTGGGCCGGTGGGCCTCGAGGGGCTGACCACCCGCAAGTACGTGGTGCTCGGCGACGGCCAGGTCCGGCGGTGAGCGCGGTGCCCCCTCCGCCCCGTATCGCCATGCTGGGGGGCACCTTCGATCCGGTCCACCTGGGGCACCTGCGCAGCGCCGTCGAGCTCCACGAGGCGCTGGCGCTCGATCGTGTGCACATGGTGCCGGCGGCCATGCCGCCGCTGCGCGACACTCCCCGGGTGGCGCCCGAGGAGCGCCTGGCCCTGCTGCGGCTGGGGATCGGCGACACCCCGGGACTGTTCGCCGATCCCCGGGAACTGCGCCGCGAGGGGCCCTCCTACAGTGCCGATACCCTGGCCGAGCTGCGCGCGGAGTACGGCCGCGAGGCCCGACTGGTGATGGCGCTGGGCCATGATGCCTTCCTGCGCCTGGCCGACTGGCATGCGCCCGAGCGGCTCTTCGCGCTGGCCCACGTGGTGGTGATCGATCGCCCCGATCACGAGGCGCGCCTGCCGGCGGCGCTGACGGCGCTGGTCGGCCAGCGCGAGGTCGCGTCCACGGCGGCCCTGATGGCCGCGCCCGCGGGGGGGCTGCTGCGCCTCTCGCTGCCCTCGCGGATGGCGATTTCCGCCACCGAGGTGCGTCATCGCCTGGCCACCGGCGCCAGCGTGCGTTACCTGCTACCCGAGGCGGTGGAAGCGCGCCTGCTGGCCCGGCGGCTGTATCGTCATTAGGAACTGCCACCTCGCGCTCAAGTCGGTACAATATAGATATGACGACTTCCCGCTGAGAGGGGCTGACAAGAAGGGTATGCACATCGACGCACTCAAGACTCTGGTGGTAGACGCGCTGGAGGAACTCAAGGCCAGGGACATTGCGGTCCTGGACGTGTCCCGGCTGACCAGCGTGACCGAACTGATGGTGGTGGCCAGCGGCACGTCCAGCCGCCACCTGGCAGCACTTTCCAACAAGGTGATCCAGGCCGCCAAGGAGCAGGGCATGCCCCCGCTCGGCGTCGAGGGCGAAAGCGGTGCCGACTGGGTGCTGGTGGACCTCGGCGACGTGGTGGTGCACATCATGCTGCCCGAGACCCGCGAACTCTATGACCTCGAGCGTCTCTGGGCGGACCTGCCCAGCGACGAGGTCGCCCTGGAGGAAGAGGCACACGGCACCTCATGAGGGTGCGCCTGCTGGCGGTGGGCACCAAGATGCCCGACTGGGTGACTCGCGGCGTCGAGGAGTATCGCAAGCGCTTGCCCCGGGACTTCGCCCTCGAGCTCGAGGAGATCGCGCCCGGGCCACGCGGCAAGAACGCCGATACCCGCCGCGCGGTGGCCCAGGAGGCCGAGCGCCTCCGCGCCCGGCTGCGAGGCGACGAGCACCTGGTGGCCCTGGAGGTCGGCGGCAAACCCTGGAGCACCGAGCAGCTGGCGCGCCAGGCCGAGGGCTGGCGCCTCGAGGGCCGTGACGTGGCCCTGCTGGTCGGCGGTCCCGACGGCCTCGACCCGGCGCTGTCGGCCAGCGCCGATCAGCGCTGGTCGCTGTCCCCCCTGACCCTGCCGCATCCGCTGGTACGCATCCTGCTCGCCGAGCAGCTCTACCGGGCCTGGACCCTGATGGTCGGCCACCCCTACCACCGCTGAGCGGCCCGCATCTCCAAGGATATCGTCCCGCATGCGTCAGCAACGCGACACCCTGAAGAACACCGAACAGGAGCTGCGCGTCTTCCGCCTGCGGGCGCTGCTGGCGGTCCTGGTGGTGATCATCCTGACGGGCCTGCTCACCGGCCGGCTGTTCTACCTGCAGGTCGTGCAGCACGAGGTCTACAGCACCCGCTCGGAGAAGAACCGGGTCAGGGTGGAGCCGTTGCCGCCGACCCGTGGCCTGATCTACGACCGCAACGGGGTGCTGCTGGCCGAGAACCGCCCCACCTACAACCTGACCCTGGTCCGCGAGCGGGTCGACGACCTGGACGAGACCCTGTCGCTGCTGGTGGACCTGCTCGAGTTGCCCGAGGAGGAGGTCGAGGCCTTTCGCCAGCGTTCGCGCCAGCGCCAGCGCCCCTTCCAGCCGGCGCTGCTGATGAGCGACCTGGACGAGGAGCAGATCGCCCGGCTGGCGGTGAATCGCCACCGCCTGCCCGGGGTGGAGGTCGAGGCCCAGCTGCTGCGCTACTACCCCGATGCCGAGGACCTGTCCCACGTGCTGGGCTATGTCGGTCGCATCAACGCCGAGGAGCTGCAGACCCTCGACACCGGCGACTATGCCGGCACCCACTTCATCGGCAAGACCGGGGTCGAGCGCTTCTACGAGGACGAGCTGCATGGCCAGGCGGGCCTGCGCAAGGTGGAGACCAATGCCCGGGGGCGGGTGCTCCGGGAACTGGGCCGTACCGATCCGGTGCCCGGCGAGACCCTCACCCTGACCCTCGACAAGCCCCTCCAGCAGCTGGCCGTCGACCTGCTCGACGGTCGCCGCGGGGCCATCGTGGCGATCGCCCCCCAGAGCGGCGAGATCCTGGCCATGGCCTCGGTGCCCGGCTTCGACAGCAACCAGTTCGTCACCGGCATCGACGTGGCCGCCTACCGGGCCCTGCAGCAGGACCTCGACCTGCCGTTGTTCAACCGGGCGATCCGCGGCAGCTACCCGGCGGGGTCGACGATCAAGCCGTTCATGGCCATCACCGGCCTCAAGGAGGGCGTGGTCACGCCCGACACGACCATCTACGATCCTGGCTACTACCAGTTGCCCAACGACGACCGCCGCTATCGCAACTGGCTGCGCTGGGGGCACGGCCGGGTGGACCTGGAGCGGGCCCTGGCCGTCTCCAACAACACCTACTTCTATTCGCTGGCCCATGAGCTGGGCATCGACCGCATCCACGACAGCCTGGCGCAGTTCGGCTTCGGCCAGCGGGTCGCCGCGGATGTCGCCGGCGAGAGCCAGGCGCTGCTGCCGTCCCGGGACTGGAAGAAGGCGCGCTACAACCAGCCCTGGTACCCCGGCGAGACGCTGTCGGTGGGCATCGGCCAGGGCTATCTGCAGATCACGCCCCTGCAGCTCGCCACCGCCACGGCGGTACTGGCCAATCGCGGCGACTGGGTGCAGCCCCGCCTGGCCCTGGAGGTCGACGGCGTGCCGGTGCCCACCGCGCTGCCGGAGACGCCCCCCGACATCGATCTGACCAACGCGGCCTGGTGGGATCGCGTCTATTCGGGCATGGAGAAGGTGCTCTCGGGGCGTGAGGGCACCGCCCGGCGCTCGGGGGTCGGTCTGGAATACCGCATGGCCGGCAAGTCCGGTACCGCCCAGGTGTTCTCGCTGGGGCAGGACCAGCGCTACAACGCCGCGGAACTTGAGGAGCGACTGCGTGACCATGCCCTCTTCATGGCCTTCGCACCGGTGGAGGACCCGCAGATCGCCGTCTCGGTGATCGTCGAGAATGCCGGGGGCGGCAGCAGCCACGCCGCGGGCCTGGCCCGCGAGATGGCCGACTTCTGGCTGCTCGATCGCCAGGCGGGAAAGGCGCCGGTCGGTGCGGGCGAGGCCGGCAACCCCGACGATTCCGCCACGGAGGACGGCTGAGATGGCGATGCACGATCTGGCGCGGGGGCTGCGGGGGCGGCCCATCAAGCCCCCCCTGAGCGGCATGTCGCGCCGGCGCAGCCTCTGGGAGCGCATTCACCTGGACCCCTGGCTGCTGGCCATGCTGCTGGTGCTGATGCTCTCCGGGCTGGTGGTGCTCTACAGCGCCAGTGGCCAGCGGCTCGATGTGGTGATCGCCCAGGGCGTGCGCTTCGGGGTCGCCCTGACGGGCATGGTGATCATCGCCCAGTTCACGCCTGCGACCCTGCTGCGCTGGGCCCTGCCGGCCTACCTGGCGGGGATGGCCATGCTGGTGGCGGTGGAGGTCATGGGCGACATGGGCATGGGCGCCCAGCGCTGGCTGGTGATCCCCGGGGTGGTGCGCTTCCAGCCCTCCGAGATGATGAAGCTCGCCGTGCCGATGATGGTGGCGGCCTGGCTGAGTCGACGGGAGCTGCCGCCCGGCTGGCAGGACCTGGTGGTCTGCGCCGTGCTGATCGGCGCGCCGGTGCTGCTGATCGCCCGTCAGCCCGATCTCGGCACCTCGCTGCTGGTGGCCATGGCCGCGGTCTTCGTGATCCTGCTGGCGGGCCTGTCGTGGCGCGTCATCCTGTTGCTCGGGGGGCTGGCGGCCTCGGCGCTGCCGTTGCTGTGGATGACCATGCACGCCTACCAGCGCCAGCGGGTGCTGACCCTTCTCGACCCGCAGAGCGACCCCCTGGGGGCCGGCTGGAACATCATCCAGTCGACCACCGCCATCGGCAGCGGCGGGCTCTGGGGCAAGGGCTGGCTGCAGGGCACCCAGTCCCAGTTGGAGTTCCTGCCGGAGCGTCACACCGACTTCATCGTCGCCGTGCTCGGCGAGGAGTTCGGCCTGGTCGGCATGCTGGCGTTCCTGGCGCTCTACCTGATGATCGTCTGCCGGGGCCTGTGGCTGGCCGGCGCCGCCCAGGAGACCTTCGGCCGCCTGCTGGCCGGCAGCATCATCCTGACCTTCTTCATCTACGTGTTCGTCAACGTGGGGATGGTCAGCGGCATCCTGCCGGTGGTCGGGGTGCCCCTGCCGCTGGTCAGTTACGGCGGTACCTCCAGCGTGACCTTGCTGGCCGGTTTCGGTATTCTCATGGCCATTCATTCGCACCGCCGCCTGCTGCCACGTTAAGCTTTGTTTGAAAAGTCGGCGAGCGATGGCCAGACAAGGCAAAAATCGGCGAAAAGGCGGAGTTTACGCGGTGTAAATGAGTACTTTGAGCCGATTTTAACGCCGGATGGGCGAGCGCAGACAGTTTTCAGACAAAGCGTAGGGCGTCTTGCCCCGGTGGCAGGCACAAGATTCAGGGAGAGACGGGATGACGGTGACGACGCTTTCACGGGGACCCAGGACGCTGGCCCTGGCGCTGGGCGGGCTGCTGGCCCTGGCGGCCACGGGCGTATCGGCGGGGGACTTCGACCCCCAACGCGGGGAGGTCCGGGCGCTGGTGGACGAGGTGGCCGAGCGTGGCGTGACCCGTGACTGGCTCGAAGCGGCGCTGGCCCAGGCCGACTTCCGCCAGGAGGTGCTGGATGCCATGTCCAAGGCCGCCGAATACCACCTGGTCTGGCACGAGTACCGTGACATCTTCCTGGGCGAGGAGCGCATCGCCAAGGGCGCGGCCTTCATCGACGCCCATCGCGAGGCCCTCGAACGCGCCCAGGCCGAGTACGGGGTGCCGCCGGAGATCATCGCCGCCATCCTCGGCGTCGAGACCCGCTACGGCGAAGTGACCGGCGATCACCGGGTGCTGGACTCGCTGTCCACCCTGGCCTTCCATCACCCTCGGCGCGGTGGCTTCTTCCGCGGCGAACTGGCCGCCTTCCTGGAGATCGCCTACCGCCAGGAGGTCGCGCCGGACAGCATCGAGGGCTCCTATGCCGGCGCCATGGGCTACCCCCAGTTCATTCCCACCAGCTATCGCGCCTATGCGGTGGACTTCAACGGCGACGGCAAGCGCAACCTCTGGACCGACCCGGTGGATGCCATCGGCAGCATCGCCAACTACTTCGCCGAGCACCGCTGGCGGCCCGGCGCCCCCCTCTACCATGAGGCCGAGGGGCCGGCGACCCCGCCCGAGGGGATCGACTTCAACCAGGCCCGGCCAGCGTCCATGAGCGCGGCCGAGCTGCGCGAGCAGGGCATCACGCCCCGCGGCGAGTTGTCCGACGACACCCGCGTGGTGCCCCTGGCGCTGGCCATGGCCGACGGCTCGACCCGTTACCGGCTCGGGCGCGACAACTTCTACGTCATCACCCGCTACAACCACAGCTACCTCTATGCCATGGCCGTGACCGAGCTCGCCGAGGCGATCGCCGAGGCCCGTGGTCGTCCATCCGACTGGTTCGAGTCGACCGTCGCCGATCGGGAGGCTTCCCGATGAGGGCCTGGTGGCTGGCCGCGCTGGCGGTCCTGTGGCTGGGTGGCTGTGCCGGGGGCGGCGGCAGCCGTCCCGTCGACGTCGGTGGCTCCGCCGAGGCGCCGGCGACCCCCGGCGACGGCGAGCGCTACGCCATGAACAGCGATGCCTACCCCGAGGAGCCGCCGGACGTCAGCCGGGTGCCCGATGCGGTGCCGCGGGTGGAGGCCCCCTCCCAGGCGGGCAATCGGGCCACCTACGAGGTGTGGGGCGAGACCTATCACGTGCTGCCCGATGCCAGCGGCTACGAGCGGCGGGGCACCGCGTCCTGGTACGGCAAGAAGTTCCACGGCTACGCGACCTCCAACGGCGAGATCTACGACATGTACAAGATGAGCGCCGCCCATCGCTCGCTGCCGTTGCCCACCTATGCGCGGGTCACCAACCTGGACAACGACCGCTCGGTGATCGTGCGGGTCAACGATCGCGGCCCCTTCCACAGCGAGCGGGAGATCGACCTCTCCTATGCCGCCGCGGCGCGGCTGGACATCCTCGATCGCGGCACCGGCCGGGTGCGGGTCGAGGCCATCGATGCCCGCGACTGGCTGGCCCGCCATGGCGAGCCGGCCGCGGAGTCGCCCGAGCGGACGGCCGTGGCGACGGCGCCCGCCGCTGACGCCCGGTCGGCCGATGCCGTGGGCGGGGCGGATGACCGCGCCGCGCCGCCGGAGCCCGCGGACGCTCGCCCCGCGGAGGGCCGCTCCGCCACCAGCCGTGCCATCTACCTGCAGGTGGCCGCCCTGGGCTCGGCCGACAATGCCCGCGCCCTCAAGGCCAGGCTCCAGGCCTCGCTGGATCGCCCGGTGCGCGTGGCCAGCGCGGCCGGCATGCACCGTGTCCAGGTCGGCCCCCTCGAGAACTCGGCCCAGCTCGATCCGCTGCGTGGCGAGCTGCGCCGCGCCGGCTTCGACACGGCCTTCGTCGTTGACGGTAGCGAGTGAGCTCGGCGTTCCGTCATCGTCAATCGATCACCCTGATGCCCCCGAAGAGACCACCATCCATGAAAGTCCTGCGTTCGTCCCGTCTCCGCCGGCTCGTGCCGGCCCTGTTGGCCTGCCTGTCGCTGGTGGCCTCACCGCTGCTGGCCCAGACGCCACAGCCCCAGCCACAGCCGCAGATCCAGACCATGATCCCGTCGCCGCCGCAGCTGGCCGCGACCTCCTGGATCCTGATGGATGCCGACAGCGGTCGCGTGCTCGCCCAGCACAACCCGGACGAGCGTCTGCCGCCGGCCAGCCTGACCAAGCTGATGACCGCCTACCTGGTGGAGCGCGAGCTGAACAGCGGCAATATCGCCCCCGATGACCCGGTGCCGGTCAGCGAGGAGGCCTGGCGCACCGGTGGCTCGAAGATGTTCATCGAGGTCGGCGAGCAGGTGCCGGTCAGCGAGCTGCTGCACGGCATCGTCATCGTCTCCGGCAACGACGCCAGCGTCGCCATGGCCGAGTACCTGGCCGGAGGCACCGAACCCTTCGCCGATATCATGAACCAGCATGCCGCGCGGCTGGGGCTGACCAACACCCACTTCGTCAACCCCACCGGCTTGCCCGACGGGAACCACTACTCCTCGGCCCGCGACCTGGCGATGCTGTCTCGCCACATCATCCAGGACTATCCCGAGCATTACCGGATCTACCGCCAGAAGCAGTTCACCTACGGCGGGATCGAGCAGCCCAATCGCAATCGCCTTCTGTGGCGGGACTCCAGCGTCGACGGCCTGAAGACCGGCTGGACCGAGGAGGCCGGTTACTGCCTGGTGTCCTCCGCCGAGCGCGACGATATGCGCCTGATCTCGGTGGTCATGGGCACCGGCTCCGAGGAGGCCCGCGCCCGGGAGACCCAGAAGTTGCTGAGCTACGGGTTCCGCTACTTCGAGACCCTCAAGCTGTATGACCAGGGCGCCGTGCTCAACACGCCGCGCGTCTGGGGGGGCGACAAGAACGAGCTGCGCGTCGGCGTCGACCGCAATGTCTTCATGACCGTGCCTCGCAACCGCAACCAGGAGCTTGCCGCCCAGCTCGACCTCCAGGCGGATCTCACCGCGCCCATCGCCGCCGGCGAGACCGTCGGGCGCATGGAAGTGCGCCTGGGCGACGAAGTGGTCGGCGAGCGGGCGCTGCTGGCCCTGGAGGCCATCGAGGAGGGCGGCTTCTTCAAGCGCCTGTTCGACAAGGTGCAGCGCTTCTTCACCAACCTGCTGGGCGGTTTCTTCGACTGAGCCGGGCCGGCGCCCACCCGCGCCCTTGGTGGCAGGGCGCGGGTTGAGTAGAATGGTCGGGTATTCTTCCTGACGAGTGTGGAATGACCGACAAGACCCTGCGTGATCTTCGCCAGCCGTCCACCGGCCGCCGTGCCGGCACGTCGCCGAAGATCACCTTTCCCTGCGATTATCCGATCAAGGTCGTGGGCGATGCCGCCGATGACTTCGCCGCCATGGTGTGTCAGGTAGTCACGCGCCACGCGCCCGACTTCGACGCGCGGTGCATCCAGGTGGTGCCGAGTCGCAACGGCCGCTTCCAGTCCGTGCGGCTGACCCTGCGGGCCACCGGCGAGGTGCAGCTGAAGGCGCTGTTCACCGAGCTCAAGGCCAGCGGTCGCGTGCACATGGTGGTCTGAGGTGGAGCCGCTGCAGGTGCATCGCCTGGGGCGTCGCCCCTACGAGCCCGTATGGCGGGCCATGCGCGATCTCACCGACGGCCGCGACTCCGCCACCCCCGACCAGCTGTGGCTGGTCGAGCATGACCCGGTGTTCACCCAGGGGCAGGCCGGCAAGCCCGAGCACCTGCTGATGCCCGGCGACATTCCGGTCGTGCAGACCGATCGCGGCGGGCAGGTGACCTATCATGGGCCCGGCCAGGTGGTGCTCTACCCGCTGCTCGATGTGCGCCGCGCCCGGCTGGGCGTGCGCGACCTGGTGAGCGCCCTGGAGAACGCGACCATCGCCCTGCTCGCCGATCACGGGGTCGAGGCCCATGCCCGCCCGGATGCGCCCGGCGTCTATGTGGGCGAGGCGAAGATCGCCTCCCTGGGCCTGCGTATCCGGCGCGGGGCGAGCTTCCACGGCATCGCCCTGAACGTCGACGGCGACCTCTCGCCCTTCGATCGCATCAATCCCTGCGGCTATGCCGGCATGGCCATGACGCGCCTGGTCGACGTGGCGTCGTCTTCGCCGGGCGTGGCGGCGGTCGCCGAGCGCCTCGCCGACTGCCTGGCCCGGGAGCTGGGAAGAGAGCTGGTCGACACGCAGTTGCAAGGGACAGGCGCCGAGCCGCCCAGGGGCAAGCCGTAGGCCGGATAAGCCCGCGCAGCGAGCGCATCCGGCGTTCTGATGCGTCATGAATCAGAATCGGTGGATGCGCTAACGCTTATCCACCCTACGCCGCTTGGCCCCCGTCAGCCCACGTTGCGCGCGGGGATGAGGTTGGGGTCGGGCGACTGGCCCGGCACCTCGGCGGGGGAGGCCAGCTCCAGGCCCAGGTTGTTGTTCTCGAACACCCGGTCGGCACGGTAGCTGGAGCGCACCAAGGGGCCGGATGGCACCTCCATGAAGCCCTTCTCCAGGCCCAGCCGGCGATAACGCTCGAACTCCTCCGGGGTGACCCAGCGTTCCACCGGCAGGTGATTGCGGGTGGGACGCAGGTACTGGCCGAGGGTGACGATGTCGACGCCGATGGCGCGCAGGTCGTCGAAGGTCTGGAGGATCTCGTCGTCGGTCTCGCCGAGGCCCAGCATCAGGCTGGTCTTGGTGATGACGTCGGGGCGATGGCGCTTGGCGTGGGCCAGCACCTCGAGGGTCTTGCGGTAGCCGGCGCGGGGGTCACGCACGCGACGGGTCAGGCGCTCGACGGTCTCGACGTTCTGGGCGAAGACCTCGAGGCCCGAGTCGACGACCCGCTCGATGGCGCTGGGTGCGCCGTCGAAGTCGGGCGTCAGGGCCTCCACCGCGACCTCGGGGGTGCGGGCCTTGATGGCGCGGATGCAGTCGGCATAGTGGCCGGCGCCGCCGTCGGGCAGGTCGTCACGATCCACCGAGGTCAGCACGATGTAACGCAGGCCCATCAGCTCCACGGACTTGGCGGTATTCTCCGGTTCCTCGGCATCCAGCCAGCCCTTGGGGTTGCCGGTGTCCACCGCGCAGAAGCGACAGGCCCGGGTGCACACCGAGCCCATCAGCATGATGGTGGCGGTGCCGTTGCTCCAGCACTCGCCCATGTTGGGGCAGTGGGACTCGGCACAGACGGTGCTGAGCCGGTGCTGGGCGACGTTTTTCTTCACGGCGTCGAAGCGTTCGCCGCCGGGGATCGGGGCGCGCAGCCACTTCGGCTTGCGGCCGAGCTCCGGGCTCTCCTCGGCCTGCTGGCGTTGCTTCATGCCATCCTTGATGGCAGTCGCGCCGTGCTCGTTGCGATATTTCTCACCGCTGGACACATGCTTGGAGGTGTTGTTGCTCATGAGCTTGAAGCCTCTCCACTCGGCGGCTGGTCGCCAGGCGTGTGCGTTGCGGGTCGTCCGTTGACGGCAAGCGGGGACGGCCGGCGACAGGCGTGGCGTGTATCGGTCTTGGCGCGCTAAGTTACCATATTCGCGGCTTGGCTGGACAGGCGGCTCAGTCCGCGGCCAGGAGGATCGCAGATAGCAGGATCGCTTGGGGCTGATCCGTCGACAGGCCCCGGGGTGCCGGACCATTGAGGAGGCGCTGTGAACCCATCCCTGGGCGCTACCGACGCCCTGCGGCGCTCTCGCGTCCCGCTTCGCTTGCAGGTCCGGTGCTGGCCATCCATGGCCAGCCCGTTCGGAGCAATGCTCCTCACCCCTGGCGTAGGACCTCCTTTACGGCCTGCCCCCGGCGCCCCTCGCTATAGGCAACTGCGATAGCCCTGAGTCCGTGGCTTCGGGCAGGCAGGCCACGTCGTGGCTGGGCAGCGGGGCAGGGACGGCACTGAAGTGGCGCTGCAGCTCGTCCAGGTGATCGCGCACGAAGCGCAGGAAGAGCTCGGTCACCGGGGTGGGGAAACGCTCCCGATGATAGACGGTGCACCAGGAATGGCGCAGCGGGAAGCCGGGCAGCTCGAGCGGCGCGAGCAGCCCGGCCTCGAGTTCCAGGCGCACCGCCAGGCGCGGCAGCACCGCGACCCCGAGCTGGGCCATGACGCCCTGCTTGACCGCCTCGTTGGTGCCCATCTCGATGGCATGGGCCAGCTCGACGTCCTGCTCGGCGGCGAGTTCCTCCAGGGCGCCCCGCACGCCGGAGCCGGGCTCGCGCATCAGCACGTAGTGACGGGCCAGGTCCTCCAGGGTCGGCCGGTCGGCCGCGAGCAGGGGGTGGCCCGGCCAGACCACCGGAATCATCTCGTTGTCGAGGATCGGCATGAACACCAGCTCCTCGTCCGGGGGCACCCTGGCCATGATCACCAGGTCATCGCGCTGCTCGGCCAGGCGCTCCAGGGCCTGGCCGCGATTGCACACACGCAGGCGGATCTGGACGTTGGGGTAGTGGGCACGGAAGCGAGCCAGCAGGTGCGGTACCACATACTGGGCGGTGGACACCGCCGCCAGGTTGAGCTCGCCGCTGATGGTACCGTCGAGGTCCGACAGGCTCATCTGCAGCCGGGCGACCTGGCCGAAGATGGCCCGCACCGACGCCGCCAGGGCATCCGCGGCGGGCAGGATGTGCAGCGTGCGCCCGGCATAGCGGAACAGCGGCTGGCCCAGGACCTGTTCGAGCTGGCGCATCTGGGCGCTGACCGCCGGCTGGGTCAGTCCCAGGGCCTCGGCGGCCCGGGAATAGGACTGGCGTTCATGGACGGCGCGGAAGACCTGGAGCTGGCGGAAGGTCAGGCGATTGAGCAGTCGGGGGGTGGTCATGGCGTCGTCCAGTGGGGCGGGGCGCGGTAACGTCCGGGCATGCCGTGTCGACATGCTAGCATCGCCTCTCTCACGCTAGCCATTCGGAGTGATCATGTCGCGACTCGCCCCTGCCGTTTCCCGCCTGCTGGTCGCCGCCGGCGGTCCCGGAGGGCTTCGCCTGCGCCAGGCCTGTGCCGAACTCGGCCTGACGGCCATCCAGGCCGGCGGCAGCGCCGAGGCACTGGTGGCCCGTGCCCGGGAGGCGGGCTGCGAGGCGCTTCACCCCGGCGAGGGGGGAACTGCCGAGCAGCTGGCGCTGGCCGAGGCCTGCCGACGTGCCGGCGTGCGCTTCCTCGGCCCGCCGACCGAGCTGCTGGCGGCCATGGCCGAGGGCGGGGGCATGCGCCAGCGGATGCGCGAGGCAGGCTTGCCGTTGACCGCCGCGTCGGCGGGGCATGAGGTGCGGATGTCCCTGCTGGCCGATGGCCGGGGCCGGGTGATCTACCTGGCCCCCCGCCAGCGCCTGCACGAGGCGCTCTCGGTGGCGCCGCTTGGCTGGCTGACCGCCGAGCGCAGCGTCTATCTGGGGCGCCTGGCGGGGCAGGGCGTCGCCGCCCTGGGGCTGACGGGCCTGGTGGAGGTGCGGTTTCGCGTCGAGGGCAATCGCCTGGGGTTCGCCGCCATGGCGCCGGGGCTCACCGGCGAGGAGGCCCTGGACGAGGCCCTGAGTGGCCTGGATCCGGTGGTCGAGCAGCTGCGGGTGCTGCTCGGCGGGCGACTGCGAGAGCGCCAGCCGCGACTCGCGCCGCATGGCCATGCCCGGCTGTGGCAGCTGTCATTGCCCCCGGCGGCCCTGCTGAGTGGCGGACCGGGGCTGCGCCTGGACCGGGCACCCGGCGAGGCCGGGGCCCGCCTGCTGGCCTGGGGGCGCCGGGCCGAGGAGGCCCGAGACCGGGCGCGGCGGGGACTGGTCGAGCTGCTGGGCGAGGCGGAAGCGACGCGCCTGGCCACTCCCTGACGCGACCGTACCTCGCCGAGCGCTAATTTTTTCGCTATATTGCACTGCAGCAAAGACGAGTCTCACGCGGCGAATGTCCTTCGCCTTCCCATGGCCACCCATGGAGTCCAACGATGAATGCCCTGATGTCGACCCTGCCGCCAGCCGCGCTGTCCTTCATGGATCCCTTCGGTTTCGGTCGCGCCGCCTTCGACTACTGGCGCGACACCCTGGAGCGCAGCACGCTCTACCTGGATGTCATGCGCCAGCGCGGCAACCAGTATCTCGAGTATATCGAGCAGACCAAGCCCAATGTGCTGGGCTTCGAGGCCGAGGTGCTGCTGGACGGGCGTGACCTGCCGCGCCCGGTGAACTACGAGCTGCTGCGGATCCTGCCGCCCCAGGCGATGGAGACCGACCCGCGGATGCGGCCCTTCGTGGTCGTCGATCCCCGCGCCGGTCACGGGCCGGGGATCGGCGGCTTCAAGCCCGACAGCGAGCTCGGCGTGGCCCTGCGCGCCGGGCATCCCTGCTACTTCATCGGCTTCTTGCCGTACCCCGAGCCCGGCCAGACCGTCGAGGACGTGGTCGAGGCGGAGGTCGCCTTCCTGCGCCATGTCATCGACCTCCATGCCGAGACCGCGGAGAAGCCGATGGTCGTCGGCAATTGCCAGGCGGGCTGGCAGATCATGATGGCGGCGGCCCTGGAGCCCGAGGTATTCGGCCCGATCCTGATTGCTGGCGCGCCGCTGTCCTACTGGGCGGGCGAGCATGGCGGCGCGCCGATGCGCTATACCGGCGGGATGACCGGCGGCACCTGGGTGACCGCGCTGCTCGGTGACCTGGGCGCCGGACACTTCGACGGGGCCTGGCTGGTCCAGAACTTCGAGCGCCTCAATCCGGCCAATACCTGGTGGAACAAGCAGTATCGGCTCTACGCCAACGTCGATACCGAGGCCGACCGCTATCTGGAGTTCGAGCGCTGGTGGGGCGGGCATGTGGTGCTGGGTGCTCAGGAGATCCAGTACATCGTCGACAACCTGTTCGTCGGCAACCGTCTCTCCACCGCCCAGCTGATCACCTCGGACGGGCGTCGCATCGACCTGCGCAACCTGCGCTCGCCGGTGGTGGTGTTCTGCTCCCGGGGCGATAACATCACGCCGCCGCCCCAGGCGCTGGGCTGGATCCGCGACCTCTACGAGGACACCGACGACATCATCGCCAACGAGCAGACCCTGGTGTACTGCGTCCATGACACCACGGGACACCTGGGGATCTTCGTGTCGGGCAGCGTGTCCCGCAAGGAGCACGCCGAGTTCACCGCCAACATGGACTACATCGACGTGCTGCCGCCGGGGCTCTACGAGACCTCGGTCTCGCGGGCCGAGGAGCGCCCCGATGCCGAGCTGATCGAGCGGGACTACCTGCTCGAGTTCGAGCGCCGCAGCATCGAGGAGCTCGACCGGGAGGTCCAGCACCGCCCGGAGGACGATCGACGCTTCGCCACGGTGGCACGTATCTCCGAGATCAACCTGGGGCTCTATCGCCTCTTCGTGCAGCCCTGGGTCCAGGCGCTGGCGACCCCGGAGGCCGCCCACTGGATGCGGCTGTTGCACCCCAATCGCATGGGCTACCGGCTGCTGTCGGATCGCAACCCGCTGATGGTGCCGGTACCGGTGATGGCCGAGACGGTGCGCCGCGAACGCCACGAGGTGGGCCAGGACAACGTCTACCGGGCCGTGGAGGGCATCCTCTCCAGCCAGATCACCCATGTCCTCGACGCCTGGCGCAACCTGCGCGACCGGACCAGCGAGCGAGTCTTCCTGGACCTCTATGGCCAGCCCCTGTTGCAGGCCCTGGTCGGCCTGGGCGGCGACGCCCATGTGCATCGCCGTCGCCCCGGTGCCGAGCCGGAACACCGCCGCTTCGTCCAGCGCCGCCGGGAGGAGATCCATGCCCTGGTCGCCGAGGGCGGCAGCCACGAGGCGGTCATGCGCTCGGTCATCCATGTGCTGGGCGGCGCGCCCGCCAGCGACGAGCGCAACTTCAAGCGCCTGCGGGCCTCCCGTGCGGAACTCGAGCCGGGTATCCGCCTGGCCGACTTCAAGCACCTGGTGCGCGAGCAGTTCTTCATCCTCAACCAGGATCACGAGGCGGCGCTGGCGGCGATCCCGACGCTGCTGGCGGGGCAGACTGCCGAGCAGATCGAGGGGCACCTGGCGCATATCGACCACGTGCTGGCCGCCAGCGGTGAACTCAGCGAGCATGCCGCCGAGCGCTTTGCGCATATCCAGTCGCTGTTCCGCCAGGCCAAGCCGGCCGGCAGCCGGGAGACCGGCGGCGAGGGGCCAGCCTCGGCGGACGGCGCGGCCTTGGCGTCGCCCGAGGCGGATCGGGCCGAGCCGGCGGTGATCGAGAGCCGGCCGGCTGAGACCACGCCGGTCGACCCCCCGCAGGAGACCGCCGGCTCGGCCAAGCCCCCGCAGGCGGCTGCCCCGCCGGCCGAGGCTTCGCAGCCCGCGGCCACGCCGGCCAAGACGTCGAAGAACACCGCCGGCTCGGCCAAGCCACCGCAGGCGGCTGACCAGCCGGCCGAAGATGCGGGCAAGCCCGATCCGGCGGCCGCCAGCGACAAGCCGGCCTCCAACCGGCGTCGCAGCACGACTCGCAAGGCCAACCCGCGCCGCCGCAGCCCGGGCAAGCAAGACGACTGAACCGCACTCGCCTCGTTGTCACCCCGCCCCCGCCGGCCTACCGGCGGGGGCGTTTCGCTATTATCCCGGGCTTGTCGCCGTGGAATCAGCGGTCTAGGGTCATAGGCTCGGCCCCGTCGTGACTGGCGCGATGGCCGGTGCTGGGGTAGGGTAAGCCATTTTTCACCCGTCGAGACTGGGCGGGCCGAAACCGTCCGGCGCGAGCCTGCAGGCTCGCGCCTACAGAATTGTGGAGCACTATGGGCAAGTCACTGGTCATCGTCGAGTCGCCGGCCAAGGCCAAGACGATCAACAAGTATCTCGGCAACGACTTCATCGTGAAGTCGAGCGTGGGGCACATTCGTGACCTGCCGACCAGCGGCTCGGGCAAGGCGGCCTCGGACCCCAAGGAGCGTGCGCGCCAGGCCGCGGCGACCCGCAAGATGTCCGCCGAGGAGAAGGCCGAGTACCGCCAGCGCAAGGCCCACGACCAGCTGATCCGGCGCATGGGCATCGACCCCGACCATGGCTGGGAGGCCAACTACGAGGTCCTGCCCGGCAAGGAGAAGGTGGTCGCCGAGCTCAAGAAACTCGCCGACAAGGCGGACACCGTCTATCTCGCCACCGACCTCGACCGCGAGGGGGAGGCCATCGCCTGGCACCTGCGCGAGACCATCGGGGGCGACGAGGCACGCTATCGGCGCGTGGTGTTCAACGAGATCACCAGGAACGCCATCCAGGAGGCCTTCGAGGATCCCGGCCAGCTGAACATGCCGCGGGTCGAGGCCCAGCAGGCCCGCCGCTTCCTCGATCGGGTGGTGGGCTTCATGCTCTCGCCGCTGCTGTGGGCCAAGATCGCCCGCGGCCTGTCCGCGGGCCGGGTGCAGTCGGTGGCCATGCGCCTGATCGTCGAGCGCGAACGCGAGATCCGCGCCTTCGTCCCCGAGGAATTCTGGGACGTGCACGCCGACCTGAAGCCGGCCGACGACGCCGAGGCCTCGCCGGTGCGCTTCGAGCTGGCGCGCCAGGACGGCAAGGCGTTCCGGCCGACCTCCGAGGCCGAGACCCTGGAGCGCATCGCCGCGCTGCGCCAGGCCGCGCTGTCGATCACCTCGCGGGAGGACAAGCCGACCCGCTCGAAGCCCAACGCCCCCTTCATCACCTCGACGCTGCAGCAGGCCGCCAGCGGCCGGCTGGGCTTCTCGGTGAAGAAGACCATGACGCTGGCCCAGCGCCTCTACGAGGCCGGCTACATCACCTACATGCGGACCGACTCCACCAACCTCTCCGGCGAGGCGGTGGCCAGCGTGCGCGACTTCATCGGCGAGGAATACGGGGCGCGCTACCTGCCCGAGGCCCCCAACCGCTATTCCAGCAAGGAAGGCGCCCAGGAGGCCCACGAGGCCATCCGCCCCTCCGAGGTGGCCCGCCGGGCCAGCGACCTGGCCGGCATGGAGCGCGATGCCGAGCGCCTCTACGAGCTGATCTGGCGCCAGTTCGTGGCCTGCCAGATGATGCCCGCCGAGTACCTCTCCACCACCCTGACGGTGGAGGCCGACGGCTACGAGCTCAAGGCCAGGGGCCGCGTGCTCAAGTTCGACGGCTATACCCGGGTCATGAAGCCCATGGGCCGCAAGGACGAGGACCAGTCGCTGCCGGACCTCGCCGAGGGCACGCCGCTCACGCTCGAGGCCCTGGACCCCCAGCAGCACTTCACCAAGCCGCCGGCCCGCTACACCGAGGCGAGTCTGGTCAAGGAACTGGAGAAGAAGGGCATCGGCCGGCCGTCCACCTACGCCGCCATCATCTCGACCATCCAGGACCGCGGCTACGTCAAGCTGGAGAACCGGCGCTTCTATGCCGAGAAGCTCGGCGACATCGTCACCGAACGCCTCAAGGAATCCTTCCCCGACCTGATGGACTACTCCTTCACGGCGCGCATGGAGGACAGCCTGGATGAGGTGGCCGAGGGCGAGCGCCGCTGGCGCGAGCTGCTCGATGCCTTCTACGCGGAATTCCGCGAGGAGCTGGCCGAGGCCGAGAGCGAGGAGGGCATGCGGCCCAACCAGCCGGTGCCCACCGACATCGACTGCCCGAGCTGCGGGCGCAAGATGCAGATCCGCACCGCCTCCACCGGGGTCTTCCTGGGCTGCTCCGGCTACAACCTGCCGCCCAAGGAGCGCTGCAAGGCCACCATCGACCTGTTGCCCGGCGACGAGGCGGTGGCGGCCGATGCCGGCGAGGATGCCGAGACCGACGCCCTGCGGGCCAAGCATCGCTGCCCCAAGTGCGGCACCGCCATGGACAGCTACCTGATCGACGAGACCCGCAAGCTGCATATCTGCGGCAACAGTCCGGACTGTGACGGTTACGAGGTCGAGCCGGGCAAGTTCCGCATCAAGGGCTACGACGGCCCGACCATCGAGTGCGACAAGTGCGGCAGCGAGATGCAGCTCAAGTCCGGGCGCTTCGGCAAGTACTTCGGCTGCACCAACGAGGCCTGCAGGAACACCCGCAAGCTGCTGCGCAGCGGCGAGGTGGCACCGCCCAAGATGGATCCGATCCCGATGCCGGAGCTGGCCTGCCAGAAGGTCGAGGACCACTATGTGCTGAGGGACGGCGCGAGCGGCCTGTTCCTGGCGGCGAGCAAGTTCCCCAAGAACCGCGAGACCCGTCCGCCGCTGGTCGCCGAGCTCAAGGCCCATGCCGAGGAGCTGCCCGAGAAGTATCGCTACCTGCTCGATGCGCCGAGCGAGGATCCCGACGGGCGGCCCGCCCAGATCCGCTTCTCGCGCAAGCTCAAGGAGCAGTTCGTGATGACCGACGACAATGGCAAGGCCACCGGCTGGAAGGCGACCTACGCCGATGGCCGCTGGCAAGTGGAGGACAAGCGCAAGTGACGCCCCGTTCGCGTACCAACCAGCTGCTCTACCAGGCCGAGCTGCTGCTGGCGGTGCCGCCCGGCGACGACGAGCACCGCGAGGCCCGGCGCATGGCCGGCGAGGAGGGGGCCCTGGCCCTGCTGGAACTGGCCCTCGAGTCGCTGCTGCGCGAGGTCACCGAGCATGCCGCCCTCGAGCACCACGACTGGCGCGAGCTGCTCGACCCCGCGGGGACGCCGCTGGCCGAGCTCGAGCGCCTGCGCAGCCTGGCGGCCCGGCCCGACAGCTGGCTGGCCAGGCTGCTTGGCCGCCTGGAAGCCCTGCATTCCAGCGAGGGCGCGGCCCGCCGGGCCAGCGGCGCCGCCCAGGGGCTGATCGCCGTGGGCAGCGCCGCCGCCCTGCACGAGGAGCTCCGCGACTGCCTGGCCGAGGCCAAGCGCGAGATCGCCGCGCTGCGCGAGACCAGCGAGGAGTGGTAGCGGGGCCGGCGACGGTCAGTGCGCTGCCCGGCTTCCAGGGTTGTTGCAGCTGTGTTTGAAGAGGGGCGCCGGGGACAAGCCGAAGAGGAGGTCCTACGCCAGGGGTGAGGAGCACGGCTCCGAACGGGCTGGCCATGGATGGCCAGCACCGGACCTGCAAGCGGAGCGGGACGCAAGAGCGCCGCAGGGTGTCGGTAGCGTACATGGAGGTATTCACAGCGCCTCCTCGCAGGCTTGTCGACGGATCAGCCCCGAGCAGATACTACTATCTGATAGCAATGGCCCGGCTTCGCCAGGGGGTGAGAGATGTCGCCATAACCGGTACACTCTCGCCCCTTTTCCCCTGACCGGACCCCTCCCTTGATCGCTACCGCCAACGTCACCATGCAGTTCGGGGCCAGGCCCCTGTTCGAGAACGTCTCCATCAAGTTCGGCCGCGGCCACCGCTATGGCCTGATCGGCGCCAACGGCTGCGGCAAGTCCACCTTCATGAAGATCCTCGGCGGCGACCTCGAGCCCTCGGCCGGCCAGGTGATGGTCGAGCCGGGGGCCCGGCTCGGCCGGCTGCGCCAGGACCAGTTCGCCTTCGAGGACGAGCGGGTCATCGACACCGTGATCATGGGCAACCGGGAGCTCTGGGAGGTCGCGGCGGAGCGCGAGCGCATCTACTCGCTGCCGGAGATGAGCGAGGCGGACGGCATGGCGGTGGCCGACCTGGAGGTGCGCTTCGCCGAACTCGATGGCTACACGGCCGAGGCCCGGGCCGGCGAACTGCTGCTGGGGCTGGGCATCCCGCTGGCCCGGCACGGCGGACCGATGAGCGAGGTATCGCCGGGCTGGAAGCTGCGCGTGCTGCTGGCCCAGGCGCTGTTCGCCGACCCCGACGTGATGCTGCTCGACGAGCCCACCAACCACCTGGACATCAATACCATCCGCTGGCTGGAGGGGGTGCTGACGGCGCGTAACAGCACCATGATCATCATTTCCCACGACCGCCATTTTCTCAACAGCGTCTGCACGCACATGGCGGACCTGGACTACGGCGAGATCACGCTGTTCCCCGGCAACTATGACGACTACATGACCGCCGCCACCGCGGCGCGCGAGCGCCAGCACGCCGACAACGCCAAGAAGAAAGCCCAGATCGCCGAGCTGCAGGCCTTCGTCAGCCGCTTCTCGGCCAATGCCTCCAAGGCCAAGCAGGCCACCTCGCGGGCGCGCCAGATCGACAAGATCAAGCTCGAGGACATCAAGCCCTCCAGCCGGGTGAGTCCCTTCATCCGCTTCGAGCAGGACCGCAAGATCCACCGCAACGCGGTCAACGTCGAGGCGATCACCAAGGGCTACGAGACTGCCGCCCCGCTGTTCGAGCGGCTCTCGCTGACCGTCGAGGCCGGCGAGCGCATTGCCATCATCGGCCCCAACGGCATCGGCAAGACCACCCTGCTGAAGACCCTCGGCGGCGAGCTGGCGCCCGACGCCGGTGAGGTCCGCTGGACGGACAGCGCCGAGCTCGGGGTCTTCGCCCAGGATCACGGCGACGACTTCGCCAACGACGCGACCCTGTTCGAATGGATGGCCCAGTGGACCGATGGCGGCGAACAGGTGGTGCGCGGCGCCCTGGGGCGCATGCTGTTTTCCAGCGACGACATCGACAAGTCGGTGAAGGTCATCTCCGGTGGCGAGGCGGGGCGCATGCTGTTCGGCAAGCTGACGCTGACCCGACCCAACGTGCTGCTGATGGACGAGCCCACCAACCACCTGGACATGGAATCCATCGAGGCCCTCAACCTGGCGCTGGCGAACTATCCGGGCACCCTGATCTTCGTCAGCCATGACCGCGAGTTCGTCGCCTCGCTGGCCACGCGCATCATCGACATGGGGGAGGAGGGCATCAGCGACTTCACCGGCAGCTACGACGACTACCTGAGAAGCCAAGGGCTCTGACGCCGAGGCGTCGGACCGGCGCTTCCACACAAGTTGGCGGGTGTTGTGGCGTCAGTGGCGGTCGTTCCAGTGGCGCTGCATCTCGAGGAAGGTCAGCGACGCCGACCAGGTGATCAGCATGAAGCCGGTCAGCGACTCGGTGCCCATCAGGAAGCGCAGCGGCCCCTCCGGGTACACGTCCCCGTAGCCCAGGGTGGTGTAGGTGATGGCCGAGAGGTAGATGTAGTCGAGGCCGTTGACGACCGTGGCCCCGGCGACGCTGGCCGAGGTGGTCGCCTCCAGCCACCAGGCCGTCAGGCCGAACAGCCAGATCTCCACCACATGGGCGCCGAGCAGGCCGAACATCAGGCCCAGGAAGCGCCGTCGCCGGGTCGGGGAGGTCCGCCGCATCAGGCCGCTGAGCACGCTCGACACCTCGTAGTGCAGCAGCACGCAGATCACCACCAGGATGACGGTGGCACCCACCGCGGTCAGGTGACTGATATCGAGCAGGGCATCGGTCAAGGGCGCCTCCTTGGCGGTGGAATCGGGACGGGAGCGGTCGGCTCCCGTGGCCTCGATCTGCATCATCCCGACGTGACCTCCTCGGCCAGGGTATCAGTAGCAGCCCCGAGCGGGCACGGCCAGGATGCCGAGGTTCGCCGCCTGTCACGGGACATGCAGCGCCTCGAGGACTACTGAGCAGGCGACGCCCGGCGCCGAGCTGGCTAGGCTTGGGGGCAGGTTCTGCCCATCCGCCCCCTGCCAGGAGTGCCCATGCGCCAGTTCCCGCACCCTTTCCCGTCACCGTCCCCTGCGACCCTGCTGCCCACCCTCGCCACACTGATCGACACCCCGCCCGCCGGCGAGGAGGTGCTCGAGGCCCATGTGCTCCTCGACGACGCCCACCGGGCTCGGGCCAGCGATATCCACCTGGATCCCTTCGAGGGCGGGGTGCGCCTGCGCCTGCGCATCGATGGCCGTGTCGTCGATGCGGCCACCGTCGAGACAGGCCTTGGTCACCGACTCATCAACCAGCTCAAGGTCCTCGCGGGGCTCAACCCGGTACCGTCGCTGGCCACCTCCGAGGGCAGCTTCGGCTGGACATCGAGCGGGAAGGGCGAGGTCGACGCCGAGGAGCGCTTCCTGCGGGTCACGGCGGTGAAGTGCGTGGCCGGCGAGAAGCTGGCGGTGCGCTTCCTGGCACCGCCGCCCGCCTTCACCGACCCCTCGGCCCTGGGCCTTGGCGAGCAGGGGGTACGGGGGTTGAGGCGCTGGCTGGATGCCACGGGCGGCATGCTGCTGGTCGCCGGCCCCACCGGCGCCGGCAAGACCACGACCCTCTACACCCTCCTCGAGCAGCTGCGCCTCACCGACAGCCAGGTGGTCACGCTGGAGGACCCGGTCGAGTACGAACTGGCGGGCATCAATCAGGTG
Source organism: Halomonas stenophila (assembly GCF_014192275.1). GTDB lineage: Bacteria > Pseudomonadota > Gammaproteobacteria > Pseudomonadales > Halomonadaceae > Halomonas > Halomonas stenophila. Next base: position 383,081 of record NZ_JACHXR010000001.1, read on the forward strand.
CAGGTCGACCCGGACCACGGACTCGATTTCGCCTCGGGCACCCGCTCCATGCTGCGCCTGGACCCCGACTATGTGCTGATCGGCGAGCTGCGCGATCCGGGGTCCGCCCAGGCGGCGGTCTGTGTCGCCAATGGCGGCCGCTCGCTGATGGCCACCCTGCATAGCCGCGATGCCGTGGGTGTGGTCTCCACGCTGCGCCAGCTGGGTCTCGACGATGCCGAGATCGGCGCCAGTCTCGGTCTGGTGATCGCCCAGCGGCTGGTGCGGCGGCTGTGTACGGCCTGTCGCCGGCTGGAGGCCGTGGATCCCGAGGATGCCGACTGGCTATCGGCGGTGGGGGCGCCGGTGCCCCGGCGCGCCTGGTCGGCGGTGGGCTGTGACCGCTGCCAGGGCCTGGGCTATCACGGCCGCACCGGGGTTTTCGAGCTCTGGCAGCCGTCCAGCGACGACCATGGCCGATTGTTGCGTCATGCCGACGAGACCGAGCTGCGCCATGGGCTGGTCGAGCGAGGCGAGCACCTGATGCTGGACGATGGCCTGGCCAAGGCGGAGAGCGGCGTGACGACCCTGCGCGAGGTGTTGCGGATGGGCGCTATCCTGGCGGCCTGACCCGGCGCAGCGCGTCCGGGTCGCCCTCGTCGGCGAGCGCTCGTCGGCGAGGGGGCATGACGAATCAGGCCACGGCCCCGGGCCCGACGCGCGAGGGGGAGACCTCGGAGCTGTCGGTGAATGGCGACGGGCAAGGGGCTGCGGCCTGGCAATGTCTCTCCCGTGCGACGCTGACATGCGCTCGGGAGGGCTCCCGGCCTGGTTATCTGCCGCCCCAGGACAAGATGCACCCCACGTCCCCTGACAGAGACAGCGGAATACGCTATAAAGGCGCTCACGTTTCCCAGTCACGATGCTTCCTGACGAAGAAGGTGGAGATGCCAGACCTTTCCCGTCGCCGATTCGGCTTGCTGGCCCTGACGGCCCCCCTCTGGCCATGGGCGAGCGTCCAGGCCAGTCCGACCCTGATGAACGATCTGCTGGCGCAGGCCACGTCACCGCGCTATCCCAGCGAGCTCTGGGTATTGGTCGACGACCGCGAGTCCTCGCTCAGCCTCTTCCGCGGCGAGGCACGGCTGGAGCACTATGCGCCGATCTCGCTGGGACGGGGCGGCGCCAAGCCGCAGCGCGTGAGCGGCGATCGGGCCACGCCGCTGGGCGAGTTCCGGGTGAACCGGTTCAACCGCCACAGCAAGTTCCACATCTTCGTCGGCCTGGACTATCCCACGCCGACCCATGCCCGGATGGCCCTGGCGTCGGGGCTCTACAGCCAGCAGGACTATGACGACTACTTCTCGTACTACCGTCGCCACGGTTCGCCTCCCCAGGAGACGGTGCTGGGGGGCTATATCGGCATTCATGGGGTCGGTGTCGGCGATCCCGAGATCCATCGCCGCTTCCACTGGACTAACGGCTGCGTGGCCGTCACCGATGCCCAGGTGGAGCGACTGTCGTCGATCATCGACATTGGCACGCGAGTCGTGATCCGCTAGGCTTTACATGCGCTAGGGACGCTCTAGTCGGTAGACAAGCGTTGTGTCTTGCTATAGAACAGCGTTTGACTCCTGTGACACGCAGCAGACATTGCTGCAGGAAGACCTGCACATTTGCAGGAAGCCTGTTCTGCAGGCATCACCAACGCAGTACCAAGGAAGACCCAAGGAGAACACCATGACTATGAAGACCACTCTGAAGCTGACCGCCGCTGCTGCCTCTCTCGCCGTACTGGCCGGCTGTGCCTCTTCCGGCGCCCTGGAAGAAGTCCGCATGACCGCCGAGTCCGCTCAGGCCGACGCCGCTGAAGCGCGCAGCATCGCCACCCAGGCACAGAACACCGCCAACCAGGCACAGCGCGACGCTCAGGCGGCTCTGCAGATGTCCCAGCAGAACCGTGAAGAGATGAACCGCATGTTCGAGAGTTCCATGCGCAAGTAATTCCGGATCACCACGCCAGGCACGCTGCCTGGCGATGTAGTATCAGAAACCACCCCTCCCTCGAGGGGTGGTTTTTTTCGCTCATTGCACGTTAGCGTGACCTGTGGGAGTGCTCAGGGAGTGCTCAGGGAGCGCGATGGCGCCGCCAGGCGCCCGGGGTATCTGAACCCTGTGGGAGCGCTCGATAGAGCGCGATTCTCTCGCCGCCCGCTGCGCTCCCACGAAAAGCCGCAACCCTTGCCAGCTTGTGTGGGAGCGCCGGTGTCGTCAGCCCTGCGGCGGCAGCTGGTCGTACAGGCTCGGTCGGGCGGCGATCAGCTCCAGGCGGTCATACAGGGTTTCCGGGGCCGGGGTCGGTTCGGCGGGCTCGGGGGCGGACTCGAGCGCCACCGGCATGCCGCCGGGGATCTCCACCACCTCGCGCAGCCGCGAGTAGTCGACCGGGTACTCGAGCCCTTCGATGCTGGCATCGACCTGGCCGAGTGCCTCGGTAACCCGCTGGATGCTGGTGCCCTGCTTATCGTCCAGGTAGGGGTAGGCCTGGACGTAGAGGGTGCCGTCGGACCAGCCCAGCTTGAAGCTCTCGTTGATCAGCCGCACCTGGGTGCCCACCGCGATCTGGTCGAACAGATGCTCCACGTCCTGCGGCAGCATCCGCACGCAGCCGTGGGAGACGCGCATGCCCACGCCCTCCGGCTTGTTGGTGCCGTGGATCAGGTAGCCGGGAATGCCCAGGCGCATCTTGCGGGTGCCCAGCGGGTTGTCGGGGCCGGCAGGCACCACGCCGGGCAGGGGGTCGCCGGCCTCGGCGTGCTCGCGGCGGATGGACTCCGGCGGGTACCAGGCCGGGTTCTCGACCTTCTGGGTGATGGTGGTGTTGCCCAGCGGCGTCTCCCAGTCCTGGCGGCCCACCCCGAGAGGGTAGGTCTGGACGATGCGCGGCTCGCCTTCCTCGGCCGGGGGATAGTAGTAGAGGCGCATCTCGGCGACATTGATCACGATGCCGTTACGCGGCGCATCGGGCAGGATGAACTGGCCGGGAATCGTCACCTCGGTGCCCTCGCCGGGATACCAGACGCTGACGTCCGGGTTGGCGCGCACCATGGCCCGGTAGCCGATACCGTGCTCGTGGCCGATATCGATCAGGGTGTCCTCCTTGTCGGCTTCGACGCTGTAGACCTCGCCGACGAGGTCGCCCTCCTCGGGCAGCAGATAGTAGCCGCGAGGCAGGTCCTCGCTGGCCTGCAGGGGGGCGGCGAAGGCGGTGCTCAGCCCGAGCAGCAAGGTGGTGCGGGTCAGGGCGCCGCGTAAAGAGGGTGCGGTCATGGTGGTCATGGTCTCGGGTCGGAGTTGTCATGGGGGCCGACCCCGTCCGTGGGGATCGGCAATGGTGTTAGAGTGCCCCAGCCGGTGCCGGTTCGCCAGTGGCTCGGGCCCTTCGGGCTGGCGCGAGGTTCGAGGCTCGAGGGCCGAGGGTCATGCCGCTTCGGCCTTGCGGTTGAGGGCATCGAGCAGTTGCTCCACGACGGCGAAGCGAGTCGCCTCGTCGGCCATGTCGGCCTCGAAGCGCAGGGTGTCGGCGCCCTCCAGGCGATAGCGTTGTGGCTCCCGCTGGATCAGCTCGACCAGGATCAGCGGGTCGACCCGGGTATGGCCGGCGAAGATCACCCGGCCCCGCTCGGGGCCGGCCTCGAGGCGCGCGATGCCCAGGCGCTCGGCGCGCTGGCGCAACCGGGTCTGGCGCAGCAGGGTCTTGACCGGCGCCGGCAGCAGGCCGAAGCGATCGATCATCTCCACCTGGAGCTCCTTGAGCTCGGCCTCGCTCTCGGCGCTGGCGATGCGCTTGTACATCACCAGGCGCTGCTGGACGTCATGCAGGTAGTCGTCGGGAATCAGCGCCGGCAGGTTGAGGCCGATCTCCACGCCCTCGTCCAGGGGCGCCTCGATGTTGGGCGTCTTGCCCTCGCGGATCGCCTTCACGGCGCGATCGAGCATCTGCATGTAGAGGCTGTAGCCGATCGCCTCCATCTGGCCGCTCTGCTCGTCGCCGAGCAGCTCGCCGGCGCCGCGGATCTCCATGTCGTGGCTGGCCAGGGTGAAGCCGGCGCCGAGGTCCTCGGCCTGGCCGATGGCCTCCAGGCGCTTGACGGCGTCCCGGGTCATCGCCCGCGGCGGCGGGGCCAGCAGGTAGGCGTAGGCCTGGTGGTGGCTGCGGCCCACCCGGCCGCGCAGCTGGTGGAGCTGGGCCAGGCCGAACTTGTCGGCGCGCTCGATGATGATGGTGTTGGCGCTGGGCACGTCGATGCCGGTCTCGATGATGGTCGAGCAGACCAGCACGTTGAAGCGCTTGTGGTAGAAGTCGGACATCACCCGCTCCAGGGCGCGTTCCGGCAGCTGGCCGTGGGCCACGGCCACCCGGGCCTCGGGCACCAGGCCGCGCACCGTCTCGGCGGCGGTCTCGATGGTCTTGACCTCGTTGTGCAGGAAGTAGACCTGGCCGCCGCGCAGGATCTCGCGCAGCAGCGCCTCCTTGATCACCGCCTCGTCGCGCTGCTGGACGAAGGTCTTCACCGACAGCCGGCGCGCCGGGGGCGTGGCGATGATCGACAGGTCGCGGATGCCGCTCATGGCCATGTTCAGGGTGCGCGGGATCGGCGTGGCGGTCAGCGTCAGGATGTCCACCTCGGCGCGCAGGCCCTTCAGGCGCTCCTTCTGGGCGACCCCGAAGCGGTGTTCCTCGTCGATGACCAGCAGGCCCATGTTGGGGAAGCGCATCGACTTCGAGAGCAGCTTGTGGGTGCCGATGACGATGTCGGCCCGGCCCTCCTCGATGCGCTTCAAGGCGGCGCTCTGGCCCTGGCCGGCGGTGAAGCGCGAGATCAGCTCGATGTTCACCGCGGTGTCGGCGAAGCGGTCGCGGAAGTTCTCGTAGTGCTGACGGGCCAGCAGGGTGGTGGGCACCAGGACCACCACCTGGCGGTCCGAGTGCACGGCGAGGAAGGCGGCCCGCATGGCCACCTCGGTCTTGCCGAAGCCGACGTCGCCGCACACCACCCGGTCCATGGGGCGGGGGGCGGTCATGTCGCCCAGCACCGCCTGGATGGCCGCGCGCTGGTCGGGGGTCTCCTCGAAGGGGAAGCTGCCGGCGAAGCGGGCGTACTCGGTGTCGGGCGGCGCACAGGCGAAGCCCTCCCGGGCCTCGCGGCGGGCATAGACGTCGAGCAGTTCGGCGGCGGTGTCGCGGATCTTCTCCGCGGCCTTGCGCTTGGCCTTCTCCCACTGTTCGGAGCCCAGCCGGTGCAGCGGCGCCAGTTCCTCGTCGGCGCCGGCATAGCGCGAGATCAGGTGCAGGCTGTCCACCGGCACGTAGAGCTTGGCGCCGTCGGCGTATTCCAGCGACACGAACTCGGCGGCCTGGCCGCCGGCCTCGAGGGTCTCGAGGCCCCGGTAGCGCCCGACGCCGTGGGCCTGGTGGACGACCGGCGCACCGGGCTTGAGCTCGGAGAGGTGGCGGACGGCCAGCTCGCTGTCGTCGGTGGCCTTCTCGCGGCGACGGCTCTGGCGCACCACCTCGCCGAACAGCTCGGTCTCGCTGATCACCGCCAGGTTCGGCGAGTCCAGCCACAAGCCGGCCTCGATGGCGCCCTCGGTGATGGCGGTGCGCTCGCCGGTGGCGAGGAAGGCGGCGAAGTCATCGACATGGGGCAGGGCGAGCCCCAGGGGCGCCAGCGTCTCCTCGAGGGCCTCGCGTCGGCCGCGTGACTCGGCGACGAACAGCACCCGGACCTCGGGCCGCTCGTCGAGGAAGGCCGCCAGGGCGGCCAGGGGCTGCTTGCCGCGGGCGTTGATCGTGACCTCGGGAGGCGTCCGGGCGGCCGGCACCCGGGCATGGCGATGGGCCGGGTCGTCGGTGAGCTCGACCCGCGGGTGGCGCTTGATGGCACCGAAGGCCTCGGCCACCGGCACGAAGGCCCGGTGGGGCGGCAGCAGCGGTCGGGTGGGGTCGACGCCGAGGTTATCAAAGCGACTCTCGATGGCCGCCCAGTGGTGTTCGGCGGCGGCGAAGGTGCCGGGGAGCAGGGCGACCCGGGTCCCCTCGGCGAGGTGCTCGAACAGCGTGGCCGTCTCGTCGAAGAACAGCGGCAGGTACTGCTCGAGCCCGGGGGAGGGGATGCCCTTGAGGGCATCGACATACAGCGGACACTGGCGGGGGTCGACGTCGAACAGCGTCTCGAAGCCCTCCCGGAAGCAGGCCACGGCCGAGCGCGACAGCGAGTACTCGTGGGCGGGCAGCAGCTCGACCCCCGCCACCTTGTCCTGGCTGCGCTGGGTGTCCGGGTCGAAATGGCGCAGGGTGTCGATCTCGTCGTCGAACAGGTCGATGCGCAGCGGCGACTCGCTCCCCATGGGGAAGAGATCGATCAGTGCGCCGCGCAGGGCGTACTCGCCGGGCTCGAAGACCGTCTCCACGGCCCGGTAGCCGGCCCGCGACAGGCTCTCCCGGAACTTCTCCCGGTCCAGGGTCATGCCCACCTCGAGGGTCATCACCCGGCCGGCGATGTAGTCCACCGGCGGCAGGCGCTGCATCAGGGTGTTGATCGCCACCAGCACGATGCCGTGCTCGCCGTCCTGGAGGCGGCGCAGGGTGCGCAACCGGGCCGAGACGATGTCCTGGTGCGGCGAGAAGCTGTCGTAGGGCAGGGTCTCCCAGTCGGGGAAGGGCAGCACCGGCAGGCGCGAGTAAAAGCCCAGTTCGCCCTCCAGGCGCTGGGCCTGGGCGGTGTCGGCGGTCACCACCAGCAGCGGCGCGTCCTCGGCCAGGTTGGCCAGGGACAGGGCCGTGGCGCTGCCGGGAGGCGTCTGCCAGTAAAGGGTGTCGCGCAGTCCCCGGGGACGCGCGGGATCGAGAGGCGAGAAAGTCGGCATGGCGTCGCTTGGGTCGTGTCGATGGGGTGACTGAGCGCATCATACCAGCCCGAGGGAGCCATGTAGTGAAACGCGGATTCCTGTAAAACCCCTACAGCGCCTGCGACCATCCCGTGATTGCCCTGGCGAACGGGGCCCCGGATAATACGCTCGTATCTCAATTCCCATAGAGAGGCCTCTCGTGAGTCAGCAACCCCTCGATACCGTCTTCCAGGAATGGCACGACAACCAGGCGATCGCCGAGCAGATGATCCCGCTGATCGGCAGCCTCTATCGTCACCACAACGTCGTGACCACCCTGTATGGCCGCTCGCTGTTCAACCGCAGCGTTATCCGCATCCTCAAGGACCATCGCTACGTCCGCAAGATCGAGGGGACCGAGCTCTCCGTCAAGGACACCTTCCCGCTGGTCAAGGCCATGGCCGAGCTCAACCTGGGGCCGGCCCACGTGGACGTCGGCAAGCTGGGCGTGGCCTACAAGAAGCGTGGCGGCGGCGATGCGGTGGCCTTCCTGCGCGAGGAACTGGCCGAGATCGTCGACGGCCATGATGCCGATGCCGGCAATGGCGAGCCCAAGGACGTGGTGCTCTACGGCTTCGGCCGCATCGGCCGGATCCTGGCCCGGGTGCTGATCGAGAAGGCCGGCGGCGGCAACCTGCTGCGTCTGCGCGCCATCGTGGTGCGCGGCCACGGCGACATCGCCAAGGACCTGGAGAAGCGCGCCAGCCTGCTGCGCCGCGACAGCGTCCACGGGCCCTTCGACGGCACCATCAGCGTCGATGCCGAGGCGCGCACCCTGACCGCCAACGGCAACGTCATCAAGGTGATCTATGCCGATTCGCCGGCCGAGGTCGACTACACCGCCTACGGCATCGACAACGCCGTGGTGGTCGACAACACCGGCATCTGGCGCGACGAGGACGGCCTGGGCCAGCACCTGGCCTGCAAGGGCGTGGCCAAGGCCCTGCTGACTGCGCCGGGCAAGGGCGACGTCAAGAACATCGTCTACGGCATCAACCATCAGGACATCTCTGCCGAGGATCGCATCATCTCCGCGGCGTCATGCACCACCAACGCCATCGTGCCGACCCTCAAGGTGCTCAACGACGAGTACGGCATCGCCCATGGCCACGTCGAGACGGTGCACTCCTACACCAATGACCAGAACCTCATCGACAACTACCACAAGGGCGACCGCCGCGGCCGTAGCGCGCCGCTGAACATGGTGCTGACCGAGACCGGGGCGGCCAAGGCCGTGGCGAAGGCGCTGCCGGAACTGGGCGGCAAGCTGACCGGTAACGCCATCCGCGTGCCGACGCCCAATGTCTCCATGGCCATCCTCAACCTGACCCTGGAGCGGGAGACCGACGCCGAGGCGCTCAACGACTACCTGCGTCGGATGTCCGTCGACTCCACCTTCCAGAAGCAGATCGACTACGTCGACTCGCCGGAAGTGGTCTCCACCGACTTCGTGGGCAACCGCCATGCCGGCATCGTCGATGCCCAGGCGACCATCGCCAACGGCAAGCACGCCGTCCTCTATGTCTGGTACGACAACGAGTTCGGCTACAGCTGCCAGGTCATCCGTATCCTGCAGCATATCTCCAACGTCAGCTTCCTGAAGTTGCCGCGCACCCAGGGCTGATGCCCTGCCGTCCCCGCCGCCCGGCGGGGACGGCGCTTCCTCGCCCCGGCCCCAAGCTCGCCTTCCTCAACGCTTTTTTCACCCTCTGCGACACTTCGCCCCTTGTCGCGGCGACCCCTTTGCGACCTTATGGCAGGTGGTCATCGCATTGGCTTCTCTTTATAATACCGGGGATTTTTCGGGGTGGTTCGAGCTCGCCTCGGGCCCGACTGGTAACATTCTGACAAGCAATAGAATTCTAATCCATTCGCACCCCTTTCCTTCGTATATCCGATCCATCAACTGGGCGAGACTATGATCGAAGTCAAGAAAGGCCTGGATCTCCCCATCACGGGAGCCCCGGAGCAGCGCGTCGAGAATGCGCGCCCGGTGCGCCACGTGGCCGTCCTGGGTACCGACTATATCGGCATGAAGCCGACCATGGAGGTCCGGGAAGGGGACAAGGTCAAGCTGGGCCAGCTGCTCTTCACCGACAAGAAGATCGACGGCGTGCGTTTCACCGCGCCGGCCGCCGGCGAGATCGTCGCGATTCACCGCGGCGAGAAGCGCAAGCTGCTGTCGGTGGTGATCAAGGTCGACGAGACCGAGGACGCCCTGGAGTTCACCGCCCACGGCCGTGACAAGCTGGAAACCCTGGAGCGCCAGACCGTGGTCGACCAGCTGGTCGAATCCGGGCTGTGGACGGCGCTGCGTACCCGTCCCTACTCGCGCACCCCCGCCATCGATGGCACGCCGGAGGCCATCTTCGTCACCGCCATCGACACCCACCCGCTGGCCGCCGATCCCGCCGGGATCATCAACGAGCAGCCCGAGGCCTTCGAGGATGGCCTCAAGGTGCTCGCCAGGCTAACCGAGGGCAAGGTCTTCCTGTGTGGCGCCCCCGACGCCCGGCTGCCCGGCGGCGACATCGAGGGCGTTCAGGTCGAGACCTTCGGCGGTCCGCACCCGGCCGGCCTGGTCGGCACCCATATCCATCACCTCTCGCCCGTGGCCCTGCACAAGCGGGTCTGGCACATCGGCTACCAGGACGTCATCGCCTTCGGCAAGCTGTTCGCCCAGGGCCGACTCGACGTCAGCCGGGTCGTGGCCGTCGGCGGCCCGCGCGCCGAGACGCCGCGCCTGCTGCGCACCCGCCTCGGGGCCAGCACCGAGGAGCTGCTGGCCGGCGAGGTCATCGAGCCCGAGGAGACCCGGGTGATCTCCGGGTCGGTGTTCTCCGGCTTCACCGCCGAGGGCAGCCTGCGTTACCTGGGTCGCTTCCACAATCAGCTCAGCCTGCTCGAGGAAGGCAACAAGCGTATCTTCATGGGCTGGATGTCGCTCGGTTCCAACCGTCACTCGGTGCTCGGCATCTACCTCTCGAAGCTCAAGGGCCTGCGCAACTATGCGCCGACCACGTCCACCAACGGCTCCGAGCGGGCCATGGTGCCGGTGGGGACCTACGAGGAAGTGATGCCGCTGGACATCCTGCCCACCCAGCTGCTGCGCTCGCTGATTGTCGGCGACATCGAGGCGGCGATGCAGCTCGGCTGCCTGGAGCTGGATGAGGAGGACCTGGCGCTGTGCACCTACGTGTGTCCCGGCAAGTACGAATACGGTCCCATCCTGCGTGACAACCTCACCATGATCGAGAAAGAGGCCTGATGATGGGTATCCGACAGACACTCGAGAATATCGAGCCGCACTTTCACAAGGGCGGCAAGTACGAGAAGTTCTATCCGCTCTTCGAGGCGGTCGACACCATCTTCTACACCCCGCCGAGCGTGGCCAAGACCACCGCCCACGTGCGCGATGGCATCGACCTCAAGCGGATCATGATCACGGTCTGGCTGTGCACCTTCCCGGCCATGCTCTTCGGCATGTGGAACGCCGGCTGGCAGGCCAACCTGGCCATCGCCGACGGCTTCAGTGCCATGGGCGGCTGGCGCGAGGCCATCGTCATGACGCTCGCCGGCGGCCATGATCCGGGCAGCCTGTGGGCGAACTTCGTGCTCGGTGCCACCTATTTCCTGCCCATCTACCTGGTGACCTTCGTGGTGGGCGGCTTCTGGGAAGTGCTGTTCGCGGTCAAGCGGGGGCACGAGGTCAACGAGGGCTTCTTCGTCACCTCCGTGCTCTATGCCCTGATCCTCCCGGCCACCATCCCGCTGTGGCAGGTGGCGCTGGGCATCACCTTCGGCGTGGTGATCGGCAAGGAGATCTTCGGCGGTACCGGCAAGAACTTCCTCAACCCGGCGCTGACCGGCCGTGCCTTCCTGTACTTCGCCTATCCCGCGCAGATCTCCGGTGACGCGGTGTGGGTGGCCGCGGACGGCTTCACCGGCGCCACGCCGCTGTCCACCGCCTTCCAGAGCGGCATGGCCACGCTGAGCGAGCAGTACAGCTGGTGGGACGCCTTCCTCGGCTTCATCCCGGGCTCGGTGGGCGAGACCTCGACCCTGGCGATCCTGATCGGTGCCGTGGTGCTGCTGTGGACCAAGATCGCCTCCTGGCGGATCATGCTGGGCACCTTCCTGGGCATGGTGGCGACCAGCGCCCTGTTCAACCTGGTCGGCTCCGATACCAACCCGATGTTCGCCATGTCCTGGTACTGGCACCTGGTGGTGGGCGGCTTCGCCTTCGGCATGGTGTTCATGGCCACCGACCCGGTGTCCGCCTCCATGACCAATCCCGGCCGGCTGATCTTCGGCATCCTGATCGGCGTCATGACCGTGCTGATCCGCGTGGTCAACCCGGCGTTCCCGGAAGGCATCATGCTGGCGATCCTGTTCGCCAACCTGTTCGCCCCGCTGATCGACCACTTCTTTGTTCAGGCCAACATCAAGCGCCGGATGCAGCGTACCGGCGTGCCGGCCGAGGAGACCGCCTGATGGCACAGAGCAACAACTCCATCAAGAAGATCCTGACGGTGGCGTTCGCACTTTGCATCGTGTGTTCGGTCATCGTCTCCACCGCCGCGGTCGGCCTGCGCGCCAAGCAGCAGCTCAATCAGGAGCTGGATCGCAAGTCGAACATCCTCAGCGTGGCCAACCTCTACGAGCCGGGCATGGATGTCGAGGACGCGTTCGAGTCCCGGGTCACCCCGCGGGTGGTCGACCTGCGCACCGGCGAGTACTCCGACCAGTTCGATCCGTCCACCTACGACAACTTCCAGGCGGCCCGGGATCCGGCGTCCTCACGCACCCTGTCGGGCGATCGTGACATCGCCGGCCTGTCTCGCCAGGAGCACTACAGCACCGTCTACCTGGTGGGCGATCCGGACGACCCCGAGCAGATCATCCTGCCGATCCGCGGCCAGGGCCTGTGGGGCCTGATGCGCGGTTACATCTCGCTGGAGGGTGACGGCAACACCTTCGTCGGGATCACCTACTACGATCACAGCGAAACGCCGGGGCTGGGGGCCGAGGTCAACAACCCGCGCTGGAAGGCCCAGTGGGAGGGCAAGCAGATCTTCGCCGACGGCGACGACGTCCAGCCGGACATCGCCCTGGTCAAGGGCGGCGCCAGCGGCGAGACCGAGGTCGACGCCCTGTCCGGTGCCACCCTGACCAGCAAGGGGGTGACCAACATGCTGAAGTTCTGGCTCAGCCCCGAGGGCTTCGGCGAGTACCTCGCCCGGTTCCGCAGCGGCGTCGCCCGGGACGAGGTACAGGGCGCTGCCACCGACCTCGACGACACTGAAGGAGCCTGATCATGTCTGCCGCAACCCCCAAGGGCGTCCTGACGACGCCGATCTTCAAGAACAACCCCATCGCGCTGCAGATCCTGGGGATCTGCTCCGCGCTGGCGGTGACCACCAGCATGAGCGTCTCGCTGGTGATGTCGCTGGCGGTGATCTTCGTCACGGCCTTCTCGAACCTGTTCGTGTCGCTGATCCGCCACCACATCCCGTCCTCGATCCGCATCATCGTGCAGATGACCATCATCGCCTCCCTGGTGATCGTGGTGGACCAGATCCTCAAGGCCTATGCCTACGAGATGTCCAAGCAGCTGTCGGTGTTCGTCGGCCTGATCATCACCAACTGCATCGTGATGGGGCGCGCCGAGGGCTTCGCCATGACGAACCCTCCCGGGCTGGCCTTCCTCGACGGCGTCGGCAACGGCCTGGGCTACGGCTTCATCCTGATGCTCGTGGGCTTCGTGCGCGAGCTGCTGGGCGCCGGCTCGGTGTTCGGTTTCACCGTGCTCACCCCGGTGCAGGACGGCGGCTGGTACGTGCCCAACGGCCTGCTGCTGCTGCCGCCGTCCGCCTTCTTCATCATCGGCCTGATCATCTGGGTGCTGCGTAGCGTCAACCCGGAGCAGATCGAGGAGAACGAGTTCCAGATGAAGGAAAACACCCAGCCGAAGGAGGCCGTGTAACATGGAACACTATCTGAGCCTGTTCATTGCCTCGGTCTTCGTCGAGAACATGGCCCTGGCGTTCTTCCTGGGGATGTGCACCTTCCTGGCCGTGTCCAAGAAGGTGGCCTCGGCGTTCGGCCTCGGCATCGCCGTCATCGTGGTGCTGACCATCACCGTGCCGGTGAACAACCTGATCCTGGAATTCCTCCTCGCCGAAGGGGCCTTGACCTGGACGGGCATTCCCGGCGCCGAGAACATCGACCTGTCGTTCCTCGGCTACCTGAGCTACATCGGCGTGATCGCCGCCATCGTGCAGATCCTGGAGATGTTCCTCGACAAGTACGTGCCGGCGCTCTACAACGCCCTGGGCGTCTTCCTGCCGTTGATCACGGTGAACTGCGCGATCCTCGGCGCGACCCTGTTCATGGCCGAGCGCAGCTACCACTTCGGCGAATCCGTGGTCTACGGCCTCGGTGCCGGCGTGGGCTGGGCCCTGGCCATCACCGCCCTGGCCGGCATCCGCGAGAAGCTCAAGTACAGTGACGTGCCCGGCTCCCTGCAGGGTCTCGGCATCACCTTCATCACGGTGGGCCTGATGTCGCTGGGCTTCATGTCCTTCTCCGGCATCCAGCTCTGAGACGGCTTCCCGGCGGCGCGCCGCGCCGCCGGTGACCAGGCAACGCTAGCAATAGGAAACCGACATGGTTGATACAACAGTCATCTTGCTCGGTGTGGTCATGTTCACCGTGATCATCATCGGTCTGACCGCGGTGATCCTGGCCGCCCGCAGCAGGCTCGTCAGCACCGGGGACGTGACCATCGAGGTCAACGACGACCCCGAGCACACCCTGACCACCCAGGCCGGCGGCAAGCTGCTCAACACCCTGGCCGCCAACGGCATCTTCCTGTCCTCCGCCTGCGGCGGCGGCGGCTCCTGCGCCCAGTGCAAGTGCCGCGTGGAGGAGGGTGGCGGCGCCATCCTGCCCACCGAGGAATCGCACTTCACTTTGCGCGAGAAGAAGGAAGGCTGGCGCCTGTCCTGCCAGGTGCCGGTCAAGCAGGACATGAAGATCGAGGTTCCCGAGGAGGTCTTCGGCGTCCAGAAGTGGGAATGCGAGGTCATCGAGAACCCCAACGTCGCCACCTTCATCAAGGAGCTCAACCTGCGCCTGCCCGAGGGCGAGGAAGTGGCCTTCCGCGCCGGCGGCTACGTGCAACTGGTGGCACCGCCCTACGACATCAAGTTCTCCGACTTCGACATCGAGGAGGAGTACCGGGGCGACTGGGAGAAGTTCGGCCTGTTCGACGTCTCCCACAAGAACACCGAGGAAGTCATCCGCGCCTATTCCATGGCGAACTACCCGGAAGAGAAGGGCATCCTCAAGTTCAATATCCGTATCGCCACCCCGCCGCCCAATACCAGTCATCCGCCCGGCCTGATGTCCACCTATGTCTTCAACCTGAAGCCGGGTGACAAGGTCACGGTGATGGGGCCCTTCGGCGAGTTCTTCGCCAAGGACACCGATGCCGAGATGGTCTTCGTCGGCGGCGGTGCGGGCATGGCGCCGATGCGCAGCCACATCTTCGACCAGCTCAAGCGCCTCGACACCAAGCGCAAGATCTCCTTCTGGTACGGGGCCCGCTCCTGGCGCGAGACCTTCTACAACGAGGAGTACGACAAGCTGGCCGAGGAGCACGACAACTTCGACTGGCACCTGGCCCTGTCGGACCCGCAGCCGGAGGACAACTGGGAGGGGCCGACCGGCTTCATCCACAATGTCCTCTACGAGAACTACCTCAAGGACCATCCGGCCCCCGAGGATTGCGAGTACTACATGTGCGGGCCGCCCATGATGAACGCCTCCGTGATCAAGCTGCTGCTGGATCTCGGCGTCGAGCCCGAGAACATCATGCTCGACGACTTCGGCGGCTGAAGCGAGCGCCGTGAGGCGACGCGGGCCGGCCCCTCGGGGCCGGCCTTCGTCGGTTCCGCTGCCCGATATGCCGATCCCGCGGGTCGGCATATCAGGCAACGGATCCCCTGGAGTCGAACCTCCCGTCGCGTGGTCTCAAGAGGACCCCTCTCTTTTCAAGTTCTTTGGAGCATCCTATGAGCACCTTTCTCGTGGTCCTGGCCTTCATGCTACTCATCATGGCCGCCATGGCGGTGGGCGTGATCCTCGGCCAGAAGCCCATCGCCGGCACCTGCGGCGGCCTCAACAAGCTCGGCCTCAAGGAGGGCTGCGAGGTCTGTGGCGGCAAGGATGAGGTCTGTGAAGAGGAAAACCGCAAGCGCCAGGGCAGCGCGCGTCGGCGCAGCGACGAGAGCCGCGGGGCGGATCTCGGCTACGACGCCACCAGGCGCTGAGCGGGCTTCGTGGAGCCGTAAACCTTAAGCTGTAAGTGATAAGTGAGGCCGGATAAGTCCGCGAAGCGGGCGTTCCCACAGGAGGTGGCAGTTCGGCTCTTCGTGGGAGCGCAGCGAGCTGCGCGATCCGCCGCGCAGCGGCGGCAGGAGAAACCCCGGGCGCTTCGGATGCTGGCGGCGCCATCGCCGATACGTCGGACCGGATCTATCGATCGCTCCTACAGAAGTTTCGGGACGTCGCTGTTTCTGTGTGCGCAGCTTGATACGCGATGAGAGGGCGATCGCCCGTTCCGACCCCCGCCTGACGCGCCGCGCCAATCTCCATTCCCTTTCCCACACTCCCCGGTTGTTCTCTCGAGAGGGCAGCCTCTTCGCCTGTGCGTTCAACGCGCCATGGACGTGCCCGATGTCTCATCGCCCCCGCCGGTCACCGCCCCAGACGGACGTAGACCATAAGCCCGGCGTCCAGAGCATGACAGCGCATCAGAATAAGTATGAAAAAAACCAGCTACGCAAGAAATAAATACGTTTAGTAACATTGTGTAGGGGAAAGTTAACATTTTTAATACAACCGCCACCTAATCAATGAGGGGCGCGTCATGAGAGTGCGCGTCATCGAGGGGGCGTGCAAAGAGAGGGCGCGTAAAGAGAGGGCGCGTAAAGAGAGGGCGCGTAAAGAGAAGGCGCGTAAAGAGAGGAGAAGCAGAGTCGTGCCGATGGCAATGCAGGGCCAGGGCCGGGAGCCACCATGAAATCGATGCCTCGTTCGTTGCCTTAGGAGATGCCGTCTGCGGATGACAGCTTGGAAAAGCGGCTGCGCGCTCATGAGGTTACCAAGCCAGGGGCCAGAGTGAGGAGATCATGACGACGAATTACAGGCCAGAGGTCGATGGCTTGAGGGCAGTGGCTGTTATCCCTGTCATCCTGTTCCATGCCGGCTTCGAGTGGGTCAGCGGTGGCTATGTCGGGGTCGATGTCTTCTTCGTGGTGAGCGGCTATCTGATTACCAGCATCATCTACGGCGAAATACTCAAGGGAAACTTCTCGATCGTCCACTTCTACGAGCGGCGAGCGCGTCGGATCCTTCCAGCCCTCTTCTTCGTCACGCTCGTCTGTCTGATGGTTGCCTGGTTCTGGTTGCTACCGGAAGAGTTCGAGAGCCTGAGCGAGAGCCTGATCGCCGTCAATCTTTTCGTCTCCAATATCTACTTCTGGCAGTCCCTGGACTATTTCGCAGGGCCGGCGGAGATGCAGCCCTTCCTGCACACCTGGAGTCTTGCCGTCGAGGAGCAGTTCTACCTGTTCTTTCCGCTGTTCATGTTGATCGTGGCACGCTTCAGGCACGGGGTGATGCTGAGCATCATCGCCCTGGGACTCCTGGGCAGCCTGTTACTGGCCGAGTATGGCGCGAGTCATCACCCTACCGCCAACTTCTACCTGCTGCCGACGCGCGCCTGGGAGCTGCTGGCAGGAGGCATCATCGCCATCTACATGCACGATCACAGGATCGCTCGTTCCTGGTGGGTCAGCCGAGTGGGCGGCAGTTTCGGCCTTGCCCTGATCCTGTATGCCGCCTTCGCCTTCGATGAGACGACGCCCTTTCCCAGCCTGTGGACCGTGCTTCCCGTGCTGGGGGCATCCCTGGTGATCCTCTTCGCCAACGGCAACGATGTCGCCGGCCGCCTGCTCTCCTGGAAACCGGTCGTCGGCATCGGGTTGATCAGCTATAGCGCCTATCTGTGGCATCAGCCCGTCTTCGTCTTCGCCAAGGAGCGCAGCCTGGGGCCGATCAGTGATGGTCAGCTTCTGTTGCTCAGTGTGTTCTCGATTCTTCTGGCCTGGTTATCCTGGCGCTTCGTCGAGCAGCCCTTCAGAAACCGCCGCAATTTCACTCGAGCCCAGATCTTCAAGACAGCATTGGTGACATCCTGCCTGATGATCGGCATCGGGACGTACGGGCTACAGGCACAAGGCATTCCCTGGCGTTTCGGTGAAGAGGTAGAACGAATCGTCAATGTGCGTATGACGAACAGTCAAGTGCCGGAGGAGTGTCATGCGACCGAAGGCAGGTTCCTGAGAATCGACGAGACCTGTGAGTACAACGAGAACGGCGAGAAAATCGTGGTGATCTGGGGCGATAGTCATGCCACGCCGCTGGTCAAGCCGGTGGCGGATCGCGTCGATACACTGGGCATGAGGGTCAAGATGCTCGTGTATACCAACTGCCTGCCGATCGAGGGGATTTCTCGATTCGATGAGCCGGGCTGCGGCAGGTTCAATGACCAGGTCATGGACTATCTGATAGGGAATGAAGATGTCGATATGGTGATCATGATGGCACGCTATCCGCTTCAGATCGAGGGTGAAGTCTTCGATAATGGTGAAGGCGGTATCGAGGACGGAAAAATCATGAAGGCCATACCGATGGAGCAGGAAAGCGACGCGTATCTTGATGATGATGAGCGTATCGATATCGTTGGACAGCGACTCGAATCGACCGTCGATCGGCTGGTCAATGATGGCAAGCGAGTCGTGCTGTACTATCCAGTGCCGGAAGTGGGTTGGGATGTTCCCTACCTGCTGGCCAAGGAAAGAATTTATGGCATCGAGCGACAGGCGCCACTATCGACCAACTATGAGCGCTACAAGGAGCGTGTCGCCAGTTCCTATCGTCAGTTCGCTAGAGTGGCACCGCATCGCAATATCCTGAAAATGGAACCCTCGGCGCTGTTGTGTGATACGTACCTTCCCGGGCGATGTGCCGCCCAGATTGAAGACCAAATCTTCTACTACGATAGCAATCATCTGAGCGTTCAGGGTTCCTCGCTGCTCGTGGACCAGATGTTCCGCGATATGGGGCACAGGGGATGGATGAACGAGCAGCAATTGAAACTGACCCAGTTGGATGAATGACGAGCGGACAGACACATCGGTTCCTCAATCCTGAATGGCATGCAAGGGAAGGGAATGACATGAAGATACTGGTTATTGGCAATATGGGCTATGTCGGCCCTGTGGTGGTGAGAGAGCTGGCCAGGCAACATCCGGAGGCCGAACTGCATGGCTACGACAATGCCTATTTCGCGCACTATCTGACCGGGGTCGATTGTCTTCCGGAGCGATACCTGGCTCGCCAGTATTTCGGCGACATTCGCCAGTTGCCCGACGGCATGCTCGAGGGCTACATGGCGGTGGTGCAGCTGGCCGCCATCTCCAATGACCCCATGGGGAGTCGCTTCGCGAAGGTCACGCGAGAGGTCAACCAGGAGGCGACCGTGCGCATTGCCAGGCAAGCGGCCACGGAAGGCGTCGGCCACTTCGTGTTCGCCTCCAGCTGCAGTGTCTACGGGATGGCCAGCGGCGAACCGAGAAAGGAGACAGACCCCTTGTCACCGATGACGGCCTATGCCAAGTCCAAGATCGGTACCGAGCAGGCGCTACAGGAAATCGAAGGGGACATGGTCATTACCAGCCTGAGGTTTGCCACCGCCTGTGGCATGTCCGCGCGACTCCGGCTCGATCTGGTACTCAACGATTTCGTCGCCTGCGCCCTGTCGCAGAAGAAGATCAGCGTGCTGAGCGACGGCACGCCCTGGCGCCCCTTGATCGATGTCAACGATATGGCGCGGGCCATCGACTGGGCCGTGGCGCGCCCGGCCAGTCAAGGGGGCCGAATCCTCAGCGTCAACACCGGGTCCAGCCAGCGCAACCATCAGGTACGCGACCTGGCCGAAGCCGTTGCCGGGGCGATACCCGACACGACTCTCAGTATCAATGAGCAAGCGGCGGTCGACAGCCGTTCCTACAAGGTCGATTTCGGCCTGTTCGAGACCCTGGCACCGGACCATCAACCCAGAATGACATTGCATGATTCCATTCAGGGCCTCGTCGACGGGTTGACGCGCATGGACTTCGCCGATGCCGATTTTCGCCTTTCCTCCCTGATGCGGCTGAAGGTCCTCGAGGATCATGTGGACCAAGGCCGGCTGACGGATGCCTTGACATGGACAAGATCATGACAGGCCGGCATCGCTCATGATGCCGACCTCGGTATCCAATACCAACAACCGAGCGGGAGTACAGATCATGAAAGTCGTTATCCTGGCAGGTGGTTTCGGTACTCGTCTAAGCGAGGAGACCTCGATTCGTCCCAAGCCGATGGTAGAGATAGGCGGGCGACCTATTCTCTGGCACATCATGAAGAACTATGCCCATTTCGGCTTCAAGGACTTCGTGATCCTCGGCGGCTACAAGGTCGACTATATCCGCAATTACTTTCTCAACTACCGCGGCAAGCAGACGGATTACACCATCGACATGAAGACGGGGCGGGTCGAATGGCTGCAGGGCGTCAGCGAAGACTGGACCGTGACCGTACTGGATACCGGTGCGGAGTCGTTGACCGGCGGCAGGATCAAGCGCGCCGCGCCATTGATCGGCAATGAATCCTTCTGCCTGACCTACGGTGACGGTGTCAGCGATGTGGACATCCAGGCCCTTGTCGAGGCCCACCGTGCCTCGGATTGCTGGTGCACCCTCACGGCGGTGACACAGCCCGGACGATACGGGGCCCTGAGGCTGGATGAGGCGAGCAGTCACGTCAAGGCCTTCCGGGAAAAGGGAGCCGTGGATGGGGGGCTGATCAATGGAGGCTTCTTCGTCTGTGAACCCGAGGTGATGGACCTGATCGATGACGACCGAACGACCTGGGAGAACGAGCCGATGGAGCGCATGATCGAGATGGGCAAGCTGGGATATTTCCACCATCAGGGTTATTGGCAAAGCATGGATTCGCTGCGTGACAAGATGGTGCTCGAGGCCAGCTGGGCGGATACCCCCCCCTGGAAGCTTTGGGCGGACTAGCCTTGCCTGAAAGAGTCGACGAACGAAACCTTTCCCCATTTTGTGAGACGGCCATGATTATCGTAGACACAGCACTAGCGAAGAGAGCCGCGGACAACAACCCCATTCGCGTGGGCATGATCGGGGCGGGATTCCAGGGCAAGGGGATCGGCCTGCAGATCATGACGGCGACACCGGGCATGACGCTTTGCGCGGTGGCCAACCGGCATATCGAATCGGCCATCCAGGTCTTCGGGCAGGCAGGCCTCACGCCGGAGCGGTGCGATACCAGTTCGCAGATCGAGTTGGCCATCGCCAGAGGTCAGCCCGTGGTCACGGAAGATGCCAATGCCCTGGCGACGGCAGAGGGCCTGGATGCCATCATCGAAGTGACCGGATCCATCGAGTACGCGGCACTGGCCATCCTGTCGGCCATCACCAGCGGCAAGCATGTCATCCAGATGAACGCGGAACTCGATGGTACCATCGGGCCGATCCTCAAGCGCAAGGCCGATCAGGCCGGGGTCATCTATACCTTCGCTGACGGCGATCAACCCGGCGTGCAGATGAATCTCTACCGGTTTGCCCAGGGCATCGGCCTCAGGCCGGTGCTCTGCGGCAATATCAAGGGGCTCCACGATCCCTATCGCAACCCGGCCACCCAACGCGCCTTCGCCGAACGCTGGGGGCAGAAGCCGGCCATGGTGGCCTCGTTCGCCGATGGCACCAAGATCTCCTTCGAACAGGCCATCGTCGCCAATGGTACCGGCATGCGAGTGGCACGCCGTGGCATGCTGGGGCCGGATTTCTCGCGGGGTGACCCCAATGCACCACTGATCCCCATCGAGCAGACCGTCTCCTCATTCGCCCCCTATCTGAACACCTCGAGCACCGGCCTGGTGGACTATGTGGTGGGGGCCCGGCCGGGGCCGGGCGTGTTCGTGATCGGTACGCTGGAAGACCCCCGACAGAGGCACTATCTCGAACTCTACAAACTCGGCAAGGGACCCTATTACTGTTTCTACACCCCTTACCATCTGTGCCATTTCGAGGTGCCGACCTCAGTGGCACGCGCCGTGCTGTTCAACGACGCGGTGTTGGCGCCACAGGGCGCGCCGAGGGTCGGGGTCGTCGCCATGGCCAAGAAGGATCTATCGGAAGGCGAACGGATCACCGAATTCGGCGGTTTCGAAGTCTATGGGGTGGCGGAGAATATGGCGACGATTTGCCGGGATAACCTGCTGCCCATCGGCTTGGCTATCGACGCCACACTGCAACACCCCGTCAGGAAGGATGCGCCTCTGACCATGGATGATGTCCGGATGCCGGAAGGCCGGCTGGTCGATCGGCTCTACAGCGAGCAGGTCAGGATCTATTCCGGGACAACGACTCTGGCCTAAGCGTAAGGGGAGGGACACAATGAAATTCATCGAGACGACCCTCAAGGATGCCTATCTCATCGAGCTCGAGCCCCGCGGCGATGATCGAGGATTCTTCGCCAGGACGATGTGCCGCGAGGAGTTTTCCCGAATGGGGCTGGATAGCGATTTCGTTCAGCAGAATACCTCCTTCTCGGCTCAACGCGGGACCCTCCGAGGGCTGCATTTCCAGAAACCGCCCTACGGGGAGGATAAGCTGGTTCGCTGTCTCAATGGCGCCATTGTCGATGTCATCGTCGATATCCGTGAAGATTCCGAGACGTACATGCAACATCAGATGTTCGAGCTGACGAGCCGGAACCGTCTTCAGCTCTACGTCCCCAAGGGGTTTGCGCATTCTTTCATGACCCTGGAAGACAATACCGAAGTCAGCTATCTGGTGACGTCCTGGTATGCGCCCCAGTCCGAAGATGGCCTGCGTTATGATGATGAGGCACTGGGAATCGAGTGGCCGCTTCCGGTAACGGTCATTTCGGAAAAGGATGCAAGCTGGCCCCTGATAGCCGAGCGTCATGGTGTTCTTTACTGATTTCAGGCAAAGCAAACCAAGGGAGAGCCCATGATGGATAAGGTAATCGCGGTCGTATTGACCTACAATCGAAAGGAACTGCTTCAGCGATGCCTCGAGGCTATCCAGGCGCAGACACGACCCTGTGATGACATCATTGTCATCAACAATGCCAGTACGGATGGCACCCTGGAAATGCTGAATGACGGAAGCTTTTCCGATATCAAGATCTATACGCTCAAGGAGAACAAGGGAGCGGCAGGCGGGTTCAATCTTGGCTTTCGCGTGGCCTATGATAATGGTGCCGATCATGTCTGGATGATGGACGACGATGTGATACCCGAACCCACGGCATTGGAAGCCTTGCTGGAGGCCGATGCCCTGCTCGAGGAGAAGCGTACGCCCAGGAGCTACCTCGTCTCGATGGCCTATTCCGAGGCCGGCAGGCTGACCAACCTGCCTTATCTCAGTGAATGGCATAAGAACCATTGGCCTCAGTATCTCGAGCATGGCCTGGTAGCCGTAGGATACAGTACCTTCGTGTCGATCCTGGTACCTCGCCGCATCCTGGAAACCTACGGGCTGCCGATCGCCGAGATGTTCATCTGGGGCGAGGATGCCGAGTTCACACTCCGTATCACCCGTGAGGCCCCCGGGTATCTGGTGGGAGACAGCAAGGTCGCCCACGTTCGCGCCGGCACCGGTGGCATCAGCATCCTGCCCGAGACCAATCCGGCTAGAATCGCCTACTACAGTCATTTTATCAGGAACAACATCTTCCTGGCGCGCAAGTACAAGACGCGCCGGCGGCTCGGTTCGGTACTCTGCTCCAACCTGATGCTCGTGCTCAAGCTACTGCTCAGGAAGGAGCCGGGCAAGGCGCGGGTCGTGCTGAAGGGCATGCGTCAGAGCCTCTACTTTTCCCCTCGAGCCGAGTCGGTGCACGCCGACTATGATGATTCGTGTATCGAACTCACCATCACCGCGCCCCATGAAGGGCGAAGCGCCACGCCCTCCCACGACAATGACGACAGGAAGCTGGTGCTGGTGAGCCACTCGTCTTCTTCGTGAGGTCGAAGCGGGGTCAAGATGGCATCTCGAATTCCCGTGTTCATGGCCCTCACGCCGAACTGCACGTCGCGACAACCAGGAGCCAGCCCATGTCACTCGACTCCCTCACGGATACCGACAGTGCCCTTCTGGCATCTGCCGGGGCGGCCTCGGTTGTGTCTCCGAAGGATGCGGCGGCGCCCGGGATACGTCCCAGGCCGCCCATTCTCACCACCAGCCAGCTGGGCATGGCACCCAGCGGTGATCCAGTGACGGACCATCGACACCTTCAGCGCTTTATCGACGATGTCGCCACGGACAGGGTGATAGGAGTGATCGAGGCGGGGCACTGGTTCGTGCATCGCAAGTTGCGACTGCGTGATGGTCTGCGCCTGCGTGGTCAGGGGATGGCGAATACCGTTATCGAAGCGCGTCCCGAGGACTGGCTCGAGGACAGGTATACGCTGATGCATCTCGATGTCGGGGAAACCCTTCATGAGAGTGGCGTTGTGCTGTCCGACTTCTCTTTGATCGGTGCCGACAAGCGTGCCACCGACAACGGCCCCCTGCTGGTGCTGTCGGGGGTCTCCGACTTCCTGATCGAGAGGGTCCGCACCGAGGATGCCTCCAGTTACGGAATCTTCGTGGCCGGCTACGGGGTAGGGGACTTTACCAACGACATTCACAGTGACTTCTGGAACTCGACGCATCGTGGCGTGATTCGCCAGTGCCGAGCCTTGCGCGGCCAGGTCGGGATCGGCTGCGAGGGCGGGGCACAGAACGTGCTGATCATGGCCAATCATACCGATGGTCAAACGCTACATGGTTTCCGTCTCGCCTCCGCCTATGATACCCAGCTGATCGCCAACAGCGCGATCAATACCCTGAATGCCTACTGGATCGACCGTCACGACGGCATCCATGTGCTGTACAACGTGGCCAGCCAGGTCAAGCGAGGCTGCGTGTACGGCGGCTTCCACCAAGAGCGGGACGGTCGCGTTTCGAGAGGCCTATGGATACTCGGCAATCGCTTCAGTACCTCGGGCACCACCATTACCGATGCCTATCAGGGGAATGCCGACAAGTTTACCCGTATCGTCAAGATCAAGGACAACCTGCTCGAGGGAGGCCATGTGCGCCTGCTGTGGTCGCGGCAGGTCGATATCCAGGGCAACGATGGTGATGGTCGCAATGCCATCATCACCTCCCACGAGGTCAGTGGGTTCATCGGCAACAACTTCCTGCGACTGCACAACACCTCGGATGCCGTGATGGACCTGGGCAGGAATATCGACGCTATCGAGCCCCTCGGCCGCTGAGACTAGGCTGTCTGGCTGGAATGGGGGGCTTTCTCGTGCATTCCGGCACGACGGAAATGACTAGTTTTCTCCTCCTGCCTGATCCATTCTCCGCCCGTGACTGTGCGATCCCGCCTCTAGTGACCAGTCATCACGTTCCTTTTTTCCTGGTCCGATTGAAATGCCTTTCAATACAGGAAGATGAAGTCGGTATGCGATTGCTTCGACTGTCATCATGCATCATGACGACTAAGTCTTTAGTAAGTCTTTAGAAATGAGAAATTCCATACTCACGACAGTTCGTTATATTTGTAATTTTGTGTAATGATGATTGTGACCCTGTATGTGTTCGGGGTGAACCTGTAATTCATCGAGTGTGATGATGCCATTCATGGAAGATGTCATTGCTGACTGTTAGCGGGCGAGAGTTTCTCTCGAAAAAAACCATGAAGCGCGCATAGCGAACATCTGGCACTTTCTGCTGGGCATCGGGCAAAGGCACCACGGATGAGCTCGGTCGGTGATTCGCCGATGAATGAGAAGGGTGGGCCACTGGACTCCAGAAGAGCACTCGGCATTTCTTGAGAGCGAGGGAGAGGAAGACCATGAACAAGCTGACACGCAGCACCTGCTTGGCTGTCGCACTGCTTCCTGTGAGCCTGGTGGGAGGGTGTGCTCTGGCACCCGGTGGCCATATCGATTATGAAGCGCAGGAGATGAACCTGGATAATCAGGTGGATATCGTGTCGATCACGCCGCAACTGATCTCGAACTATCGTGCCGAGAATGGCACCACGAAGGCGCAGTCGATGTCGCCCGAGATGATACGCGAGATCGAGGAATATCAGTATTATGTCGGGCCGGGTGATGTACTGAATATCATCGTCTACGATCATCCGGAACTGACCATTCCGGCGGGCAGTGAACGCAGTGCAGAAGAATCGGGTACCCTGGTCCATGCCGACGGCACCATTTACTATCCCTATATCGGCAACATTCAGGTAGAGGGGAAGACCGTCAACCAGATCCGTAGCATCCTCACCCAGCGCCTGGCGACCTATATCGCCGAGCCCCAGGTCGAGGTGAATGTGGCGGCCTTCCGCTCCAAGAAGTACTACATCAGCGGCGAGGTCGAAGCTCCCGGCACACAGCCCATCACCAATGTGGCCATGACCGTGCTGGATGCGATCAGCCAGGCGGGGGGGGCCACCGAAAATGCCAACTGGCACAACGTCACCCTGACGCGTAACGGCCAGGAACGGACGCTGTCTCTCTACGACATACTGAAGAAGGGTGATCTGACACAGAACACCCTGATGCAGGCCGGTGACGTCCTCCATGTCTCCTCGGCAGAGAACCAGAACATCTCCGTGCTGGGCCAGGTGCGCAACCCGGGCAATGTTCAGGTGGGTAGGGAATACCTCAGTCTCACCGATGCCCTGTCTCGGGCCGGGGGCGTCGTCGAGAGTCGTGCCGAACCTTCCGGCATCTTCGTGATTCGGGCGAAGCCGCAGGGCAGCGACAAGATGGCGACCGTCTTCCAGCTCGATATCTCCAACGCCGTCGCCCTCAACATGGGGTCCTATTTCCCGCTCGAGCCTCAGGACGTCGTCTACGTGACGTCTGCACCGCTGGCTCGCTGGAACAACGTCATCAGTCTGCTGCTGCCGTCCATCAGCCTGCCCAGTACGGTGGCTGACACGACCAGTGATGTTGGCGACCTCTGATCCACTCGAGCCACTCCGTGTGATGGCAACCTCAGGCAGCGGGTCATCCAGGACCGCGCATGAGGTTGCCATGATACCCGAGGCAGGGTCTTCCAGAGCGGTGTTTCGCCGCACCCTTCCAAGGATGACATCAACATGACCAGTTTGCATACGAACACCATGGTACAACCCCGCCAAGGGATGTCTCCTTCCCCCACCATGCCCCTTGGTGAAGAAAATTTCGATCTGGGACGCCTGCTTGGCATACTGATCGATAACAAGTGGAAGATTATCCTGTTGACCCTGTTGTTCGGGATCGCCGGCTTCGTCTACTCGCAGCTCGTCACCCCTATCTACCAGGGGGATGCCCTCGTCCAGGTGGAAAGGGCCGGTGGCAATAACGGTGCCGACGAGATCGCGGCGATGCTTACCGAAGAAGAGCCGAGGACGGCGGCACAGGTGGAAATCCTGCGTTCCCGGCTCATCATCGGCCAGGCGGCGAGCCAAGAGAAGCTGGATATCAGCGTCTCACCCGTCGTTTTCCCCGTCGTCGGCAACGCCATCATCCGCCACGAGATCCTGCGTCCCGCCTTCGCCGAGGGCCGGCCCGAGGTATGGGGCGGCGAGAGCATCAGCGTGGAATCGCTGAGCGTCGATCCGGAGCTCGTGAACAAGCCGCTCATCCTGGAGGTGACCGGCGACGGCGGCTACCGGCTCCTCGATCAGGAGGAGGAGGAGGTGCTGTTGACCGGCTGGCCCGGTGAGCGGGCCGAGGCCAGCACCCCCTGGATCGAGATCCGGGTCGGCGAGATCCAGGCGCCGCCCGGGGCCCGATTCACCGTCGTCAAGCGCAGCCCTCAGGGGGCGATCAACAGCCTCAAGAGCCGCTTCAATGTCCTGCAGAAGGGGGAGAGCGATACCGGCGTCCTGGAACTGATCCTGATTGGCCCCGATCGCGCCGAGGTGGAGTCGTCGCTCAATGCCATCGCCGAGGTGTATCTGGCGCAGAATATCGCCCGCCAGGCCGCCGAGGCCGAGAAGAGCCTGGACTTCCTCGACAAACAGCTGCCGCGGGTGCGGGAGCAGCTGGTGCAGGCCGAGAATCGGCTCAACGACTACCGCACCGAGCAGGAGAGCGTCGATCTGACTCAGGAGACCCAGAACGTCCTGACCAGCATGGTCGATATCGAGAGCCGCATGAATGAGCTCGAGATGCAGGAATCCGAGCTGTCGCGGCGTTTCACTCCCAATCACCCGGTCTATGCCGCCCTGCTCGACAAGAAGGCCCAGCTCCAGCGCGAGCGGGCCAACCTGGAAGAGCGCACCAGCAACCTGCCCGAGACCCAGCAGCAGATCCTTCGGATGACCCGTGATGTGGAGGTCACCCAGCAGATCTACGTGCAGCTGCTCAACCGCATGCAGGAGTTGAACATCGCCAAGGCCGCCACCGTCGGTAACGTGCGCATCATCGACTTCGCCATGGTCAAGCCCTGGCCGATCAAGCCGAGGCCGGCGCTGATCATGGTCATCGCCATGCTGGTGGGGCTGCTGCTGGCCATTAGCCTGATCCTGCTGCGCGGGCTGCTCAGCAAGGGCGTCGAGAGTGCCGAGCAACTGGAGGATCTCGGCCTGCCGGTCTATGCCACGGTGCCCCGCTCCTTCGACCAGATGAAACTCGTCAAGCGCATCAAGTACCGCAAGGACAAGGTCTCCAAGCATGCCATCGGCAGTTTCCTGGCCAAGTCCCATCCCACCGACATGGCCGTGGAAGCGATCCGCGGGCTGCGCACCAGCCTGCACTTCGCCATGATGGATGCGCGCAACAACTGCATCATGATCACCGGCCCGAGTCCGGGGATTGGCAAGAGCTTCATCACCATCAACCTGGCCTTCGTCTGTGCCCAGGCGGGGCAGAAGGTGCTGGTGCTCGATTCGGACATGCGCAAGGGCAACTTGCACCACACCTTCAAGGACAAGTCCGAAAAGGGGCTCTCCGAGGTGATCTCCGGCAAACTGTCCGCCGAGAAGGCCATCCGCGCCTCCGATGTGCCTGGTCTTCACTACATGACACGTGGCGTTGCACCGCCCAACCCCTCCGAGCTGCTGATGCGTCGAGAGTTCGCGGAGATGGTGGGGGAGGTCAGCCAGGCCTATGACCTCGTCTTCATCGACACGCCGCCGATCCTGGCCGTCACCGATGCCTCCATCATCGGCAAGGTGGCCGGCACTTCCCTGCTGGTCGCGCGCTTCGGTGTCAACCCGCTGCGCGAGGTCAAGATTGCCGTGCGTCGCCTGGAGACGACCGGGGTCGAGGTGAAGGGCTGCATCCTCAACGCGATCGAGAAGACCGCCGCCATCAGCTATGGGTACGGTTATTACAACTATTCCTATAAATGACCGCTGAGGCTCGGAGCGGAGCAAGGGGCTACGCTCCGAGCCTCAGGTAGGGGAGCATCACACCGGCGACGCCAGAGAACCCCAAGCGTAGGTGGATGACCGTGAAATATTCAACCAGAGCCATGGACGTCGACAGCTTCCGAGGGGGCCTCCGGTACATCCACGGGGTGACCTATCGAAATATCATCATGTTGACGCTGTTGCTGTATCTCTACCTGCTGAGCCCCTATTTCGATGTAGGCGGCATGCTGATCCACGGCGGCATGATCTCGATCTTCCTGTTCTTCGTCGCTCATTATCGTCTGGTCCTCAGGTCATTTCAGCAAGCATCCCTGCTGCTGACGCTCATCGGGCTATGCCTGTTCTGCCTGTATAACCTGATCCTGATCATCGTCTATATGGAGGCCTTCAGCACCTCCTTCCAGAACTACATGATCCAGGTGGGAATCTACATCCTGCTGGGCTTCGTCCTGGCCTTCTACATGATCGACAAGGCGCTCGACCTGGATCAGGCACTGACCCTGTGCTTCCGGCTGATTGCCTTCGTGGTCTTCATCAACGCCATCATCATCCTGGTGGAGTATCACTTTCCGCCGTTCCGCCAGTTCGTGGAGTCCATGCTGTACCAGCAAGAGAACACCAATATCAACTATCTGACCCGCGAGTACCGGCTTCGCGGTATCGCCTCCGGGGGCGCGGCCAATCTCTCGCTCTTCCACGGCACCGTGCTGGTGCTGCTCCAGGCCCTCTATATCAAGCGCAAGATCGGCTTGCTGTATTTCCTGGTGGCCTCGGTGACCATCTTCACCTCGCTGCTGTTCATCGGCCGCACCGGTATCGTGGTCGGCTTCATCGGCATCGTTCTGTTTCATTTTCTCAACCTGATGATGTCGCGGCAGAAGGCGTCCATGCGGCGGGTCATTCTCTACATCAGCATTTCGGCTATCGTGGTCATCGCCCCCCCGGTGTTCGCCATGCTCTTCCCCGATAGCCTGCTGGGTTACTCCATCAGCTTTCTCTATGAGGGCGTCGAGGGAATTCGTCAGGAGGGAACGGTCACCACGGTGGCCAGCATGTTCGACATGACGGGCCAGTGGCTGAAGCTTCTGTTTGGCGTGGGGGCCCACTGGGGGGATTTCAATCTGCAGGGACGCGTGGATGCGGGGTATATGCGGATGTTCACGGCCCTGGGTATCCCGCTGGCCGTGCTCTTCTATCTGCTGATCGGCTATCTCGCTCGGTTCCTGCTGGTGATTACCCATTACAAGAGCCTGTGGATCGTCATCATGATCATCATGTTCATCGCCGAGATCAAGGAGCCGTTCATCTTCAAGGGATACTCGGCAAGGCTGATGTGGATGTTGATCGGCATGGGAATCTGTTACACCTTCTGTTCGCCTTTCTATGAGGAACAGGTGAAATCCACGCCGAGAAAGAGCGCCTGAGGCTTGTCTGGAAAGTCGGCGAGCACAGTCACTTTTCAGGCATCGATTAGGGGAGGAGGGAGAGCGTCATGCGGCCACTCGTCAGTGTCATCATCCCCGTCCACAACAAGGGAGACTACGTATCACGGGCCCTGCAGTCCGTGCTCGACCAGAGCTATCCGCGGCTCGAGGTGCTGGTCGTCGATGATGCCTCACGGGACGATAGCCTGGCCCGCGTCGCCCGCTTCGACGATGCCCGGATCCGGGTACTGCGAAGGGAATGCCCGGGGCCCGGCGGCTACGCCGCGCGGAACCTGGGGATCCAGCAGGCCCGCGGCGACTGGGTCGCCTTTCTCGACGCCGATGACGTCTGGCTGCTCGACCATCTCGACCAGTCGATGGGGATCGCCGTCCGCTATCCGGAAATCGCGCTCATCAGCGCGGCGCGTCTCCTGCAGCGGGGCGGTCGGCAGCAACTGGACGCCTTCGCCGAGCGCTTCATGCCCCGGGGCCCCCAGGTGCTCCATCTCACGGATTACCTGAAGCAGGCCTGCCAGGGGCGGCGTGCCATGGGTACCAACTCGGTGCTGATCAAGCGGGCCGCGCTCGATACCCATCGGGTCTTTCCCGAAGGCCGCACGCAGCGCTCCGGCGATCTCTATGCCTGGGTGGAGCTGCTGGCGAGATTGAAGTATCTGGTCTGGTCGCCCCATGTCGCCTCCGTCCACCACGGGGACGTGATCGGCGTGTCCCGCAACAATATCCCGTCCATGGCGCTCTTCCGCGACATGGTCGAAGATCTCCGCGCGTACACCACCCAGGAGGACGAGAAGTGGTTGAAGATCTACGCCAACCAGATGATCAAGTACGCCTGGCTCGAGCAGAAGAAAAAGCGTGAGGCGCTGCCGGTCTCGGCACTGCCCGGTGCCTTCTACTGGACGCATGGCCGGGGCTATTGCCTGAAGTGGACGATGCTCTCCCTGGTGCCCTTCGGGGTACTCGAATGGTTGAAGCAGCACTCGCCGGCCGACTGAGGCCTGCCGCGATCACGCCACGACAGGGAGCCCTGCATGCATATCGTCCATGTCATCACCAGCCTCTACCCCGGGGGCGCCCAGTCGGCCCTCTGCCGGCTGTGCACGGGCGACACGTGCCACCGTCACACCGTCATCGCCATGCTCGGCGGTGGTGCCCTGGAGGAGACGCTACGCGCTCACGGGGTCGAGGTGTTCTCCCTGAACTGTACCCGCCTGAGTGGGCTGCTCGCCGGGAGCGTGACCCTCTACAGGCACCTCAGGCGGTTGCGTCCGGATCTCGTCCAGACCTGGATGTACCATCCCGACCTGGTCGGCGGGCTCTGCGCGCGCCTCGCCGGCATTCGCCACGTCTGCTGGGGGATCCGCCATACCGCCCTGGAGGCGGGGCAGAGCTCTCGCTCCTCGATCCTCGCGGCCAGGCTCGGTGCGCGCCTGTCGGGATGGGTTCCCGAGCGCATCGTCTGCTGCGCCCATGAAGCGGCCGAGCTGCATGCCTCGCTCGGCTATCGTGCCGACAAGCTGGTGGTGATCGCCAACGGCTACGACCTCGCCGACTTCCGGCCCCGCGAGGACGCCGCCGCGCAGCGCGCCGCACTGCTGGGTGACGACGCCGACCGGCCCGTCCTGGGCATGGTGGGGCGCTTCAATGCCCAGAAGGATCACCGGAACCTCCTCGAGGCGCTGGCCGAGGTGCAGGCCCGCGGCCAGGATTTCCTGTGCCTGCTGATCGGCGCACGCCTCGATGCCGACAACGCCGAGCTGGTCGGTTGGATCGACGCACGGGGCCTGGCGTCGCGGGTTCGCCTGCTGGGCGTGCGCTCGGATATCCCGCGGCTGATGAACGCCCTCGACCTGCACGTGCTCTCCAGCGCCTTCGGCGAGGGTTTTCCCAACGTGATCGCCGAGGCCATGGCCTGCGGAACGCCCTGCGTAGGCACGGCGGTCGGCGACACCGCGCGGATCATCGACGAGACCGGCTGGCTGGTGCCTCCCCGGGAGCCGACGGCGCTCGCGCAGGCGATCCTGGCCGCGCTTGACGAGCGCGAGAGGCAGCCGGCGCGCTGGGCCGAGCGGCGCCAGGCCTGCACCCGACGCATCGCCGATCACTTCACCCTGGAGCGGATGGTGAGCGCCTTCGACGACGTCTGGCGCGAGTGCCTCGGTGACACCCGCGACAGGGCGGGGCGGCGATGGGGCGGGGGGGGCGGCAGGGCGCAAGGGACGGACAGCGAAAGAGGAGCGCTCATGAACCGGGAACCACAGGGGACCTTCCTGATCATCGCCGGGGCGCCGGTGTCGCTGGTCAGCTTCCGCGGCCACCTGATCGCCGAGCTGATCGCCCTGGGGCTGAGGGTCCATGCCGCCGGCCCCAACCTGCCCCCGGACAGCCCGGTCCGCGCCGAGCTGGAGCGGATGGGCGCACGGGTCCATGAGGTCTTCCTCAATCGCACGGGCATCAGTCCGCTGGACGACCTGCGCACCCTGATCGGCCTGGTCGGCCTGATGCGGCGCATCCGGCCCGACTATGTGCTGGGCTACACCATCAAGCCGGTGATCTTCGGCACCCTGAGCGCCTTCCTGGCCGGGTGTCCGCACCGCTTCGCGCTGATCACCGGGCTTGGCTACGCCTTCTCGGACCACGAGGTCGGCCGCCGGCAACGCCTGATCGGCGGGCTCGTCACCGGCCTCTATCGCCAGTCGCTGCGCTTCGCCCACAAGGTGTTCTTCCAGAACCCCGACGACCAGGCCCTGTTCCGGCGACTGGGCGTGCTGAACGGGGCCACGCCTTCGGTGGTGGTCAACGGTTCCGGGGTCGACGTCGACCATTACGCCCCGCGGGCGCCGGCCCCGCGCCCGACCTTCCTGCTGATCGCCCGCCTGCTGATCGACAAGGGGGTGCGCGACTATGCCGAGGCCGCCTATCGCCTCAAGGCGGAGTTTCCCGAGGCCCACTTCCTGCTGGTGGGGATGCTGGACAGCAACCCGCGGTCGATTCCGCCCGCGGAGCTGGCTCGCTGGGAGGCCGACGGCGTCATCAGCTATCTCGGCTCGATGCGTGACGTGCGCGAGGCCCTCGGGGCCGCCAGCGTCTTCGTGCTGCCCAGCTTCTATCGCGAGGGCGTGCCGCGCACCATCCTCGAGGCGCTGGCGATGGGACGGCCGGTGATCACCACCGATACGCCCGGCTGTCGCGAAACCGTGGTGGACGGCGAGAACGGCTACCTGGTCCCCCCGCGGGACGTCGACAGCCTGGCCGCGGCCATGCGTCGCTTCCTCGAGCGTCCCGAACTGGCGATCAGCATGGGCGAGCGCGCCCGGCAAACGGCCCTGACGAAGTATGACGTCAGGCGAGTCAACGCGGTGATGCTCAAGGAGATGGGGTTCACATGCTCAAGCGATGCTTCGATGTGACGGTCGCTGCCGGCCTGCTGGCGCTGCTGGCGCCGCTGCTGCTCGTCGTGGCGCTACTGGTGCGCTGGCGGCTCGGCTCGCCGGTGTTCTTCATTCAGACCCGCCCGGGACGCCACGCCGAGCCGTTTCGCATGGTCAAGTTTCGCACCATGCGCGATACCCGCGACGCGCAAGGCGAGCTGCTGCCCGCGAAATGCCGACTGACCGCCTTCGGCAGCCTGCTGCGCTCCACCAGCCTCGACGAGCTGCCCGAGTTGTGGAACGTCCTGAAGGGCGACATGAGCCTGGTCGGCCCCCGGCCACTGCTGGTGGACTACCTGCCGCTCTATACCCCCGAGCAGCGGCGCCGCCACGAGGTACGCCCCGGCATCACCGGCTGGGCCCAGGTCAACGGGCGCAACGCCATCACCTGGGAAGAGAAGTTCCACTACGACATCTGGTATGTCGACCACCAGTCCTTCCGGCTGGATATCAGGATCCTGATGTTGACGGCCAGAAAGGTGTTCATTCGTGAAGGTATCTCCCACGCCAATGATGTTGGCATGCCGAGGTTTAAGGGGGTGAAGTCGGCGTGCAAGAGGAGCAACGAACATGACTGACAGGATCAACATCCTCGTGACGGGGGTGGGGGGACCCACACCCCGCAGCTTCGTCAGGTCGATTCTCGAGTCGGCCTGTGAGCGCTATCGATTCGTGGGAGTGGATGCGAATCCCCTGGGCATCGGCCTCTATGACCGGGACAGCTACCTCGATACCTACGTGGTGCCGGAGGCCGACAGCGACGATTACTGGTCTGCCATCGGCCGCATCGTCAATCGGCACGAGATCGCCTTGGCCGTGGTCATGCCGGAGGTCGAGGTGCTGGCCTGGGCCAGGGCCCAGGAAGAACACAGGCTGCCCTGCAAGGCGTTCGTTCCCGCCTATCAGGCGAGTCGCGTCCTGGTGGACAAGAAGGCGATGCATGACGTCCTGCACGGCAAGCAGTATCTGCCGAAGCATTGCACCTTCTCGAACGGCGCCGATATCGGCGACCTGCCGTTACCCTATCCGTTCTGGGTGCGTGCCACCACTGGGTCGAGCGGTCTCGGCTCCCTGAAGGTCAACAACCGGCAAGCCCTCGACGAATGGGTGCGCATCAACCCCGCCGTGGAGGAGTTCATTGCCTCGGAATTCCTGCCGGGCCGAAACCTGGCCTGCAAGCTGCTCTATGTCGATGGCCAGCTGCTGCGCTCGGCGTGTGCCGAACGGGTGGAGTACATCATGGCCAAGGTGGCTCCGTCCGGCATCACCGGCAACACCGCCTTCGGGCGCCTGATCAATGACCGGCACCTGGTCGATATCGCCGATGACGCCATCCGGGAGGTCTTCGCCCGCCATGGCATCCAGCCGCACGGCGTGTTCACGGCGGATCTCAAGGAAGCGGCAGACGGGCAGCCGATGATCACCGAAATCAACGTGAGGTGCGTGGCCTTCGTGTCGGCATTGGCCAGGGCCGGCGCCAATCTGCCCCTCGATTACCTCGAGGCCAACCTGAATCCCGATGGGTTCTCTTTCGCCTATCGGCACTATGTGTTCCAGGACGACATGATCTTTCTGCGCGACGTCGATGAAGCGCCGGTGGTCATGAAGGAAAGCGAACTCCTGACGCGCGAGGCCTTCGATGATTGATGGACCCTTTTCTCCCTGGCCCTGCTTCACCGAGGAAGAGGCCCGGGCCGTGGAAGAGGTCCTGCTGTCCAACCGGGTCAATTACTGGACGGGACACCAGGGCCGTGACTTCGAGCGCGAGTTCGCCGAGAGCCTGGGCTGCGAATACGCCATCGCCGTCAGCAACGGCACGGTGGCCCTGGAGCTGGCCCTGCGCGGCCTGGGCATCGGCCCCGGCGACGAGGTGATCGTCACCTCGCGGACCTTCCTGGCCTCCGCCTCCTGCATCGCCGCGGTGGGCGCCACCCCGGTCTTCGCCGATGTGGATCGCGATTCCCAGACCATCACCCCGGCGACCGTGGCCGCCGTGATCACGCCCCGCACCCGGGCGATCATCGCTGTGCATCTGGCGGGCTGGCCCTGCGACATGGCGGGCCTGATGGCGCTGTCCCGCGATGGCATCGCGATCATCGAGGACTGCGCCCAGGCTCACGGCGCCCGCTATCGGGGCCAGCCCGTGGGCGCCATCGGCCGGGTGGGTTGCTGGTCGTTCTGCCAGGACAAGATTCTCACCACCGGCGGGGAGGGCGGCATGGTCACCACCAGCGACCCGGCGCTCTGGCAGCGCATGTGGGCCTACAAGGACCACGGCAAGAGCTGGCAGGCCGTGCACGATCCCTCGCCGCCTTCCGGCTTTCGCTGGCTGCACTACAGCCTGGGCACCAACTGGCGGATGGCCGAGATACCGGCGGTCATCGGTCGGATCCAGCTGCGTCGGCTACCGGCCTGGTCGGCGGCGCGTCGCGCCAATGCCCAGCGCATCTGGGCGGCGGCGGAAGCGTGCCCCGGGCTCCGCGTGCCCGTCGTTCCCGACGACATCCAGCACGCCGCCTACAAGTGCTATGTCTTCGTCGAGCCCCAGGCGCTTCATGCCGGTTGGAGCCGGGACCGCATCATCGAGGCGGTCGTCGCGCGCGGCGTGCCCTGCTTCAGCGGCTCCTGTTCCGAGGTCTACCTCGAGAAGGCCTTCGACGACACCGGCTGGCGACCCGACACCCGCCTGCCCGTGGCCCGCGAACTCGGCGAGACCAGCCTGATGTTCCTCTGCCACCCCACCCTGACGGAGCAAGAAATCGACACCACCTGCCGCGTGCTCGACGACGTCATGGCTCAGGCCGCCGGCTGAGCCGGCCCCTTCCTCCGCGATCCGTCGCGCAGCGGCGGTGGGGGATGCCACGGGCGCCTGATGGTGCCATCGGGCTCTCTGCTGAGGCGTCGGACCGGCACTCCCACAATTCTCAAGGATGTGCCGCGGCACCTTGCTGTACGCTGCCGATGGCTATCGGCGCTCGGCACTCTGGGTGGCTGCGCCTGGGCCCTGGCAGCCGCCTGGCCACCGTGTACCAGCTCGATGTCAGCAACGCCGCCGTCTCCACCCTCGGCAACCGCTTCCAACTCGAGCCAGAGGGTGTGGTCTACGTGGCCACCGCGCCCATCGCCCGCTGGAACCGCGTGATCAGCCTGCTGCTGCCTTCGGTGCAGCTGCCGGGTACAATCGCGGAATCCAGTACCGACGTGCGTGATGTCAGCGAGTAGACCCCTATGTTCGAGCGTATCCTGGTGCTTTGCACCGGCAATATCTGTCGCAGCCCCGTGGCCGGCGCCCTGCTGGCGGCGCGACTGCCCAACAAGCAGATCGAGACCGCCGGTCTCAACGCCCTGGTCGGCCAGGGCGTGGAGCCCAAGGCGCGACGCCTGGCCGAGGCGGAGGGGCTCGATGTCAGCGGTCACGAGGCGCGCCAGCTCACCAGCGAGATCCTCCAGGGCGCCGACCTGGTGCTGGTGATGTCCGCTGGCCAGCGCCTGGTGGTCAGCCAGATGGATCCCGCCGCCCTGGGCAAGACCATGCTCTTCGGCCGCTGGCTCGAAGGTGGTCAAGGGCATGAGATTCCCGATCCCTATCGCAAGAGCGATGAGGCCTTCCAGCAGGTGCACAAGTTGCTGGTGCAGGCCGCCGACAGCTGGGTCGGCAAGCTGTAGCGCCCCCAGCCTAGCTCAAGTTGACCGAGATCCGTCAGCACCAGGCACTGGATCGGGGGCATGCCGTGCACTGTGTCGCTCACCTGCTCGAAGAAGGTGGGCCGTTCGGGCGATCCTGCCCGTTGTGCTGGTCAAGCCTCAGCCTGGCAACCAGACCGTGGACCTGGACGAGATGCTGGGTGATACCTGGCGCTGCGCTGGCAGGAGCGACCTCCGGGCTACGGCGCAGGTTGAGCGCTGGATCGATGACGTCGCCGGGCACCTCGAGCGCGAATTCATGACGCAGGATCTCCATGGCGGCGAGCGCCATGAGGTCGTTGGCCGCGAAGAGGGCGTCTGGTGGCGTAGGAGAGCCGACCAGGCGGCGGGTCGCCTGGCAGGCGTCGTCGTAGCGATAGTTGCCGATCTCGATCGCCGGGCAGGTCTGGTCCATGGAATGCAGGCCCTCGAGGAAGCCCGCCTCACGCTGCTGATGCGTTGAGGAGTCCGGCAAGCCGCCCAGGAGGGCAATGCGTCGATGCCCGAGGGACGCCAGGTGGCGACCGGCCCAGTAGCCGCCCTGAACGTTGTCGCTGCCCACCTGGCTGATCCCGGCATAGTCGACCGTGCGATTGATGATGACGACCGGGATGCCGAAGTCGTCCACCAGCCCGGTTTGGTGCTGGGTCATGGTGATGGCCAGCATCAATACCCCCTCGACCTGGCTGCGGATGATGTCATCGAGCACGGCGTCGAAATCACCACTCGGTGGGGCGAAGAACATCAGCAGGTGATAGCCCTGCGCCTGGAAGAAGCGAGAGGCCTTCTCGAGCATGAAGCTGTAGAAGGGGTTCTCCAGGCTGTAGGTCACCACGGCGATGGTGCGACTCGAGCGCGTGATGAGCGAGCGGGTGATCGTGTTGGGGCGATAGCCCAGCTCGCGGGAGGCGTCCATTACCTTCCTGCGCGTCCCCTCCGAGACCTTGGCGTTGGGAGAGAAGCTACGGCTGACGGTGGATTGCGAGACGCCGGCCAACCGGGCGACATCGCGTGAGGTAACGGATTTTCTTTTCATCGATTCCGGGCCGAAAAGGGTGGCTGGGCTAGGAGGCAGGGTCGACGCGCTCCAGGGAGCGGTAGGTGTCGATCTTCTGCACATAGCGACGGCTGTTGTCCAGCGCCGACTGCACTTCGTCGTCGGTCAGCTCCCTGACCACCTTGGCGGGGGCGCCGACGATGCAGTGCTCTCCGATCTCGGCGCCTTTCAGCTGCAGCATCTCGCGCGCCTCGTCGGGGGTCGCGAGCTCGAAGGAGAGGCCCTCGAGGATCTCGCGGACCTTGGCCACTTGGCTGGCATTGCTCTCGGCAAGCTTGCCCGGCGCCAGCCACAGCGAGTCCTCGAGCCCCACGCGGACATGGCCTCCCATGGCGGCGGCCTGGGCGGCGATGCGCATCTGGCTGCTGCCAGCCCCCAGCACGGACCACTCATAGTCATCGCCGAACAGCCGGTTGGCGGTGCGGCGCATGTGCATCACGTCTTCCGGATGGGGGCCGATGCCGCCCAGGATGCCGAACACGCTCTGCACGAAGATTCGCCCCCCGACGATGTCGCGATCCATCAGGTGGCGCAGGCTGTAGAGGTGGCCGATATCGTAGCATTCGCACTCGAAGCGAGTACCGTTCTTGCCGCCCAGTGTCATGGCCGTCTCGATGTCGGCGAAAGTGTTCTTGAACACCAGGTCACGGCTGTTCTCGAGGTGGGTGCGCTCCCACTCGTGCTGGAAGCTAGCGTAGCGGTAGCGCCTCATCGAGCAACAGCCCCAGGCTGTTAATCACGATGACCACACCGCCCGCGGGAATGGCCATGTAGGGCCACATCATGGAAATGCGGGTGCTGGGGGCGGTCTGGTTGGAGACGCGATCCGTCAGGTCGAAGCCGTACTTGACCATGATGAAGGCGAAGAGGGCGGAGCACAGGATGATGGCGATCCGCAGCAGGCAGGCCAGCGTCTTGCCGGCATACTCCAGCACGATGTCCACGGAGATCAGCTCCCCTTGCGGTAGGCATAACCGATCCTGAGGAAGGTCAGACAGAGCATGGCGAAGCGGGCGATTTCATCGGAGAAGAACAGTGGGATTCCGACCACGAATCGGGCGAATACCTGCCAGAAAATGAGCACGGTCATCACCAGCAGAAGGGCGGCCAGTGACCAGCCGATAAGACGGTTGAACTGATTGATGACCCTATTCGCCAGCAATAGAGTAAGTCTCCGTTGCTGCCTCATACGTCAGTAGGGCGCCCGCAGGTAGTCGTGTTGTCTGCGGGCGTCGTGGCCTCAGTACTCGTAGTTGATGGCAGCGTCGACCAGATCCTCACCGACGGTGGGGGGCCCACTTGTCGATCACGGGTTTGACCGCTTCACGGAAGGAAGCGAGGTCGGGGTGGGTCACGGCCATGCCCAGTTCCTCGAGCTGCCCGAGGTAGCGCTCCTCCAGCGCCTGGCTGGCTTCACGCTGTACCGGCAGTGCGCCACTGCGCATAACCGCAAGGGATGGCTATTCGCCGGCGGCCTCAAGAGGCGGAGGCTAGCGCCACGATCTACCTGATCGGCAGCCCGTCGGTCCGCCTGCTTGATCAGGTCAAATCCAAGTGAAACGTCAAAGAACCCGGGAAAGAATACGCCGGTGATCAAAGATAGCTTCGTGGTAGAACCAGGAAATATCTTGGCTTCGTCCTCACGATTTCAGGTAATAAAAGCAGCATAACAAATCCAGTTTATAATGACGTTTATCCTTTGAAAGAACTAAAAAAGGCATTAAGGTAGTTCGTGTAAAAGCCTCCGGTACTAGTTTTGTAATCATTTCATCATGGCTATCTTCATGCTTGAGTAGCTGGTGTTTCTTTCTCACACTTACTCAACGTCACAGTTTGCTTGCACAGTGTGAACAATGTCGGGGGCTCGGTGAGATTCGCGATGATATCCCGGGGCGGTAGCGTGGCCAACGGCTCGTAATCGCACCAATAGGCATCCCCATCTAGGTTGTCCCACGCGGACGTTATCCAGTCCTTTTTCCTTCAATGTCCAGCAAAGGACGTCCCGTGACAGATAAGCTTCCCTTGCCATCATCGGCGGTGCCGGACATCGATCTTGGCCACTTCGTCGGCTGGCTGGTCGATCATAAATGGCTGATTGCTTTGGTGATGGTGCTATTTGGCATGGGTGGCTACCTGTATGCCGGCTCGCAGCCCCGCATCTACAGTGCCGATTCGCTCGTTCAGGTGGAAAGCGAGAACGGCTCGCTGATCAACCTGCCCGGGATGTCGGGTCAGGTCAGCGTCGAGCAGAATCGGACCCTGACCGAGATCGGCATCCTGCAATCGAGAATGGTGCTGGGTGAGGCCGTCGATCGCGAAAACCTGACCATCCGCGTCTCACCCCAACGCTTGCCCTTCCTCGGTAACTTCCTGGTCAACCAGGGCGTGTCCGTGCCGTCCTTGATGCGTGACCAGCCCTATGTGTGGGCCAACGAGTTTGCCAAGGTGTCGCGCTTCGAGGTGCCCGGTGGGGCGGATCCAGGCCCCTACATCATCCGCTCGACGGGGGACGGTGGTTACGTCCTGCGTCAGGAGGAACGGGCTCTGTTGACCGGCCAGGCCGGCGAGACGGTGCACAGCGACGATGGTTATCGGTTATTCGTGCAGCGCCTCCAGGCGCATGCAGGCGCCGAGTTCCTGCTCTACCGGAGTACCCGGCTGAGTGCGATCAACGCGCTCAAGTCGAGTTTGAGCAGCCACCAGGCGGAGGGCGAGTGGTTGGTCAATCTTCGCCTGACCGGCCAGGACAAGACGCAGATCGAGGATACCCTCAACACCATCATGCAGGTCTTCCTGGCCCAGAATATCGAGCGTCAGTCCGCCGAGGCCGACCGCCAGCTAGCGTTCCTCGAGGAGCAGATTCCCCAGGTGGGTGAGCGGCTCTCCGCTTCCGAAACCAACCTGAACAGCTATCGTGCCCAGCGCGACTCCGTCGATCTGGACTTTGAGACCGAAACCATGCTGAACAAGCTGGTGGCGTTCGAGAACCAGCTGTCGGATATCGAGTTCCAGCGGGTGGAGCTGGAGCGGCGGTTCACCAGCATCCACCCCACTTACCAGGCGCTGTTGGACAAGAAGCAACAGCTGCAGGCAAACAAGGCGGAACTGGAGAGTCGCATCACGGACCTCCCCGAGACCCAGCAGGAGATCCTCAGGCTCGAGCGGGCGGCGCGCGTCAACCAGGAGATCTATGTCCAGCTGCTCAACAAGCAGCAGGAAATGCGTCTGGTCCAGGCGGGCACTGTCGGCAATGTCAGGATACTCGACACGGCCGTCGTCCAGCCTTCGCCCATTGCGCCGCGTTCGAACCTGATCATGATGCTGAGCCTGCTCATGGGCCTGCTCGTCGCCATTGCCCTCGTCATGGCCCGCTACCTGCTCAACCGGGGTATCGAGACACCCAAGCAGCTCGAGGAGCAGGGCCTGCCGGTCTATGCCACCGTCCCCCTCTCGAGGGAGCAGGCCAAGCTCTCGGAGGGCTTCAAGGCCGGCCTGAACCGCCGCAAGCATGCTCGCCTGGACGACCTCCTGGCGTTGCGAAGCCCGACCGACCTCTCCATCGAGGCAGTGCGTAGCCTGCGTACCAGCCTGCACTTCGCGATGCTGGAGGCGGGTGACAATCGGCTGATGCTCACGAGCTCCTCGCCGGCGGTCGGCAAGAGCTTCATCAGCGTCAACCTGGCCGCGGTCTGTGCCCAGGCTGGCCAGAAGGTACTGGTCATCGACGGCGACATGCGTAAAGGGCATGTCCACCATGCCTTTCATGGCGACAGCGAAGGGGGGCTCTCCGAGTTGCTCGGCGGAAAGCTGACTCTGGAAGGTGCGATCCATGCCTCCAAGGTGGAGGGACTGGATTACATCGCCCGGGGTGTTTCTCCGCCTAACCCCTCCGAGCTGCTGATGCAGCCGAGTTTTTCCCGGCTGATGGCGGAGATATCGTCCCGCTACGACCTGGTGATCATCGATACCCCGCCGGTGCTGGCAGTGACCGATGCCGCCATCATCGGCAAGCAGGTCGGTACCAG
Source organism: Halomonas stenophila (assembly GCF_014192275.1). GTDB lineage: Bacteria > Pseudomonadota > Gammaproteobacteria > Pseudomonadales > Halomonadaceae > Halomonas > Halomonas stenophila. The sequence goes on from NZ_JACHXR010000001.1 coordinate 425,247, forward strand.
CCTACTCGTGGCACGTTTCGGCATGACTCCACCCGGTGAGATAGAGGCAACGGTGGAGAAGCTGGAAAACAGCGGCATCATCCTCAAGGGCGCCATTCTCAATGCGATGCGCCGCAAGGTGTCCACCAAATACAGTTATTACACATACGCTTATAAATAGATTTTTATTGTTAGAAGCAAACAGCAGCAAGTTGGCTGCCACCAGCGAATGGACAACGTCATGGTCACTGTTACCACTGTCTTCCCGGGTCAAGGGTGGCAAGCACGTCTTGTCAAAAGGCTGCTGAATAATGACAAGTTGCAGCTGTGGCTGGGCTTGGCCTTCGCTGTCCTGCTGCCTTCGCTGGTAAGCCGGGAGAGCCTCTTGTGGCAGACCGCCGGTCCGACCCAGTGGCTTACCTTCCTGCTCACGACCCTGGCCTACTGGTGTTCGATGACGACCGTGCAGCGCATGGGACGCCTGCCCGGAACCTGTGTCCATCGGTTGAGCATCCCGGTCACGTCGGTATGCTTCGCGATTCCCTACGCGGTTGTGCTCTTCCTGGAACGCGAACTGCTCGATGAGCTCTATCTCGCCGGTTACCTCCTCACGATGCTCTACGGTACCGCCGGTTACCGGATCGGGCGGCACTATCGGGTGCTCAAGCTCGGCGTAGTACCCTTCGGCAAGGCACCCAGCCTGTGTCAAAACCACGGCGTCGAGTGGCATAGCCTCGGTACACCTGAGCTGGGTAATGTCGGCATAGATGGTGTAGTTGCCGACTTGTACGACGATCTCCCTCCTGAGTGGGAGCGCTTCCTGGCCGACTGCACGCTTCATCGCCTCCCTGTCTACCATGCCACCACCACCTTGGAGTGGCTGACCGGGCGTGTGCAGCTGGGGTACCTCTACGAGAATCGCTATGGAAGCCTGCGCCCGGATGAGGGCTACGAGATGCTCAAGCGCTGCCTGGACCTCCTCACCGTGCTGGCAACGCTCCCTCTCACCTTGCCGTTGATGGTGATCACCGCCATCGCGATTCGCCTGGAGAGCCGGGGGGCCGTCCTCTTCACCCAGCAGCGTATGGGCTTCCAGTGCCGCCCCTTCACCGTCTACAAGTTCCGCAGCATGTACACCCACCAGCAGGGCAATGGCTACACCGAGGATAGCGAGGATCCGCGCATTACCCGTGTAGGCAAGGTGATCCGCAAGTATCGCGTGGATGAACTGCCCCAGCTGTTCAACGTGCTGAAGGGGGACATGAGCCTGATCGGTCCACGTCCGGAATCCATGGACCTGGCCAGCTGGTACCAGAAGGACGTACCGTTCTTCCACTATCGCCACGTGGTGCGCCCCGGCATCTCCGGCTGGGCTCAGGTGGAACAGGGCTATGCTGCCGAGGTGGATGGCATGAATCGCAAGCTGGAATACGACTTCTACTACATCAAGAACATTTCGTTCTGGCTCGACCTGCTGATCGTGCTGCGCACCATCCGTACCGTGCTGACTGGCTTCGGAAGTCGTTAACCCCCGCACCTCTAACCTCGGTCCTCGTCCCCGACATGCTCTCCCAGCTCAAGGAACTCTATTCCCTGCTCACCGACGAGCAGCGCAAGAAGCTTCTGCGCCTCCAGGTCCTGGTGCTGCTGATGTCCCTCGCCGAGATCGCTGGCGTGGTCTCCATCGGTCCCTTCATGGCCCTGGTGGGTGACATGAGCCAGCTTCAGGGCGAGGGGATGCTGGCCGAGCTTTACCGCGGCAGCGGTGCCGCGACGCCACGCGCCTTCCTGTTCTGGCTGGGCATCGGCGTGCTGGTGGTGCTCACCGGTGCAGCCCTGGTCTCGATGTATACCATCTGGCGGCTCTCCATGTACGGGGCGCGGGTCGGGGGTGAGCTTTCCAGTCGACTCTATCGCCACTACATGCATCAGCCATGGCTGTTCCACGCCAGTGGTAGCAGCAGTCAGTTGACCAACCAGATCGCCCAGGAGTGCGCGCGGATCACCACGGGCATCATCCATCCATTGATGCAGATGAATGCCAAGCTGGTGATGGCAACGTTGATGTCGGTCGTGATTTTCGTCTACAACCCAATGGTCGCGGTGTTGGGGCTGCTGATCTTCTCGGGCGCCTATTTTCTTCTCTACCGCACGGTGCGACGGCGCCTGATACGCAACGGCAGGGCGATTTCCGGTGCTCAACATCAGCGCTTCAAGCTGATGGGCGAAGGGTTCGGCGGGATCAAGGATGCCTTGCTGCTGGGTCGCCAACAGCTGTTCACCGATCGTTTCGACGCGGCCTGCGAACGCTTTGCCAGGGCGCAGGGCACCAATCAGGCCATGAGTCAGGCACCCCGCTATGCCATGGAGCTGGTGGCCTTCGGCAGCGTGATCTTCCTGGTGCTCTACCTGCTGGCCGCCCATCAGGGCAACCTTGGCACCATCCTTCCGGTCCTTTCTGTCTACGCCCTAGCAGGCTTCAAGCTGTTGCCCGCCTTTCAACAGGTCTATACCAGTATCTCGCGCATCCGGGGAAACCTGGCGGCTTTCGAGGCCTTGCGGGAGGACCTGCGCGCCAGTGCCCTGGTGCATGCCATTAGCCGTCACCCGTCTCCTGAACAGAAGGAACACGGCTGGGCGCCACGCCATGCCATCCATCTCGAGAAGGTGACCTTTACCTACCCAGGCAAGCAGGAGCCGGCGTTGCGGGGGGTGGATATCGAGATCCCGGTCAACCAGATCGTCGGCCTGGTGGGGGCTTCCGGTTCCGGCAAGTCAACCACCATTGACTTGTTGCTGGGTCTGATCGAACCGCTCCAGGGCCAGCTGCTGGTCGATGACCAGCCGGTGACAACCATGAACCGGCGTGCCTGGCAGAACATCCTGGGGTTTGTGCCTCAGTCGATCTTCCTGGCCGACAGCAGCATACGCGAGAACATTGGCTTCGGCTTGTCACCTGATGTCATCGATGATGAAAAAGTCCGCCATGCCGCGAGTCTGGCACACCTGGATGAGCTCCTGGCGGAGCTGCCTGATGGCCTGGAGACGCGGGTCGGGGAGCGGGGAGTACAGCTCTCCGGCGGTCAGCGCCAGCGTATCGGCATTGCTCGAGCACTCTATCACGATGCCGAGGTGCTGATTCTGGACGAGGCCACCAGCGCACTGGATGGTATTACCGAAAAAATGATCATGGAGGCAATTCATGAGTTTTCCGGAAAGAAGACCATCATCATGATCGCCCACCGACTGACCACGGTAAGACAGTGCGACCACATCTATCTCCTTTCCAGGGGAGAGGTTGTGGATCAAGGCAATTATCAATCACTGCTGAAGCGTAACAGGACATTCCAGCACATGGCACAACATGCCTAGACGGTAGCCCTCAAGAAGTTTCAGCCCTCGCGGGTTCTCGCTGCAATACCCAGCATGAAAGTGAAAGTTTCCAGGCGGTCATTTCTGTCAAGCAGCAGGAGAGTACAATGATAAACACCATACTAGTGACCGGTGGGGCAGGGTTTCTGGGGTCGCACCTGTGTGAGCGGTTGTTGAACGAGGGAAATAATGTCATCTGTGTCGACAACTTTTCTACGGGTAGCAAGGATAATATATTGCATCTGCATGGCAATCCGAGATTCGAGATTATACGTCATGATATAAACCTGCCTTTATTTGTGGAGGTTGATCAGATATACAATCTCGCCTGTCCGGCAAGTCCGGTGCATTATCAACTCGATCCCGTGCAGACCATCAAGACCAACGTGCATGGCTCCATCAATCTACTGGGGCTGGCCAAGCGCACCAAGGCGAGGATTCTGCAGGCATCAACGAGCGAAGTGTATGGTGATCCGGACGTGCACCCTCAGCCCGAAACCTACTGTGGCATGGTCAATCCCATTGGACCAAGGAGTTGTTATGACGAGGGCAAACGTTGTGCCGAGTCCTTGTTCTTCGACTATCACCGCCAATATCAGATGGATATCAAGGTGGCGCGAATCTTCAATACATATGGGCCTCGCATGCACCCCGATGATGGGCGCGTGGTCAGCAACTTCATCATGCAGGCACTACAGAATAAGGATATCACAATATATGGAGACGGGCACCAGTCACGAAGCTTCTGCTATGTCGATGACCTGGTCGATGGCTTGATTCGGCTCATGAGTACCGAAAAGTTGGTCGGCCCCATCAACCTGGGCAATGATGGGGAGTTCTCGATGAAGGAGTTGGCGGAAAAAGTAATAAGGCTAACGGGCAGCAGAAGTCAGCTGAGCTATCATCCCTTGCCCATGGATGATCCAAGGCAACGTCGTCCGGATCTTCGGCAGTCCAAGGAGAAGCTTGGATGGAAGCCTAGTGTGGCACTGGAAGAGGGGTTGACTAGGACGATCGACTACTTTATTGGCTTGCTGGAACGTCATGGCAATACCGTGAATGTCAACGCGACGGTCAACATGCCGGAGTTCACTATCCAGGCAACCTGAAAATGATGCAAAAAGCGCCCAGGAAGCATGTACCGAGGTATATGAAAGTGACATGACAGGCATGGCTACAGGCTTGTCGAAAAACTCGGAATGCAACAGGTGACGGATTTCTATGCAGGTACTCTTCAGATCCACGTCGATCTTTTTGAGTCACCATGTGGATAACTCTACAAGGTTGCTTATGACGATAAAAATAGTAATGAAGCGTGTGGCCAGAAGCGTGATAAAGGCGCCCATGAAAAAAATCCCGATCCTTCTGGAGCATGCCTGCTTCGTCAGTCCGAAGAAATCCAGCTTCGCTGTGTGGTATAGCAACAAGGTCTCCGACCAAGGCGTTGCTTATTCAGATCATATCGCCGCAGGGGAAGTGGGAGGACCCCCTCCTATAGATTGGAGACGAAACAGCAAGGTCAAGTTTTCGGGTGTGTGTGTGTTGTCCTTCGCGAAGCTTTTGATGTGCCGCCCACTGGAGGTGCATGAGCGGCATCCGGATTCGCGAAAGGCCATTGTCTGTACCAGAAACTATCGACCACTGAAGTACCCCGGGTCGCAATCGTTATTGTTTTCCTTGACATTCATACGCAGAAATCTGAGGCATTGGCTGAAGGAAGACGGGAATGGCATCCTCCCGGGAAATGTGGCGCTACTGGGTAATAGCGTATTTGACAATGCCAATTACTATCACTTCTGGACTGATGTGATTGCAGATATCTGGTATATTAGACAGCATCTTCCCGAAAAAGACCTTCCGGATTATTATCTTGTTCCTCACTCGAACACGTCATGGCAGTGGGATGTTTTGAGCCTGTGTGGCATACAACAGTCGCAGGTGATTCCCTATTCCGGGAATGAAACTTTCTCGCTCGAGAAGTTGACAATACCGGTTCGAGACAAGGGGGCAATGAACTTGCCGTCTTGGCTGTGCCGCGCGATGCATGACATGTGTGAGTGGTCGCCCAGAGCGCAAAGGGGAGAGCGTCTGATCTTCGTTTCTCGTGCCGATGCCGGCCGTCGGCGCGTTGCCAACGAGGAAATCATCCGGGAGCGTTTACGTCAAAAGGGATTCGAAGTGCATACCCTGAACGGTTTGAGTGTCACGGAGCAACAGCAACTGTTCGCCTCGTCCGCCATTATCTGTGCGCCACACGGCGCCGCCTTGACTAACCTGGTGTGGTGTGGCCCCGGTACCGTCATCATCGATCTTCTCTCCGAGCGGCACTTGATTCCTTGTTTTCGTGAGTTGGCGGCGCAAAACCGGCTGTTTTATTACCCTGTTGCTTGCCAGCAGGTGGAGGGCGTCACCAGTGGCATAAAGGGCGATATAGTCGTGTCGCTTGCTCAGGCCGAGTCGATCTTGGATATCGTTGATCATCATAAGAAGAAATCTAGTGATCTAATGGAAGAGCAAGATGGCGATGTGCCGATAGGTAAGTCTACGCCCATCAGTTGAAAGATATTGACGATAAAAGGACAAGCGGACTCGAACCGGATGAGCCCTCATTCCCGACCAGGCTTAATGCTGAAAGAATCAGGAGCTGAATAATGGAAACCGGCCGCGTCATAGTGAGCTGCACTACGACAGCGCAGCGCCTGGGAATGCTGTTCTATGCCGTCGAGTCTATAAAGAAACAGCGGGTGCTGCCAAGCAGGATTCAGGTCAATATCTCCAGGGAGCCCTACCTGGGTGATACCGGAATCAAGGAGGTGTCCGACTGGCTTAACCATGAGCTGGTGGACGTGAAGTGGGTAGACAACATCGGGCCTTTTCGCAAGCTCCTTCCGGCTATCAATGGCTGTTCCGATAACGATCTGGTCGTCACCATGGATGACGATATCCTCTACCATCCTGAATGGCTGGGCAACCTGCTGAAAAGTGCCAGTACGCATTACGATTGCATCGTCTGTGCCAGGGCTCGTTACATGAAGCAGTCGTTGCTGGGAGGCTGGCAGAACTATTCGCACTGGCACCTGGCAAGCAAAGCCACGCGCGCCCTGAGCATGTTACCAACCGGAGGAGCGGGTGCGGTCTATAGACGCTCACTTCTGGATCTCGATTTTCTGAATGACCCGCGGTTTCTGGAGATATCACCAACAACGGATGATCTGTGGTTCAGGATGGCGAGCCTTAGAAAAGGCGTACCCGTCCATGTGGACCCGGAAATAGATGCAAAGAATATTTATCTTATTCATCATGACGGCCTTGGAAAAGTCAACTTTCCGGGAAGAAAGGGATCCTTCCTCAACAAGATTTACCAACGAACGGTAGGGTACTGCCGCGATACACTGGGTTTCGATTATTATGAAAATGACAGAGCATGGACACGGGTATATGACTACTCGAGGAACTGGAAGAGACCAATATCCGGCGGAAGCCAAGTGAAGAATGCCTGATATGACGAGTGGTCGAGCCGTTCCTTTGCAGCACTTACCGCTAGTTTCGTCTAACTCATATGCCCGGCCGATGACGGGCCGAGGTACTTCGGTAACCAGTAGGACCCGATTGTGAAAATTGCGATGCTGATGCCAGATCTGCGGGGCGGTGGGGTGGAACATATCCGGCTAGTGCTGGCGAAGGAGTTTGCCCGGCGAGGGCATCGCGTGGAATTCGTGCTGTTGCAAGCCAGAGGGGAGCTACTGGCCAAAGCAGAAGCCCTCTTTTCAGTGCATGATCTCGCCTGCGAACGTATCCGCTATCTGCCGCTGGCTCTGGCCCGCTATCTCAGACATCAACGCCCCGACGCGCTGATTGCCGCCATGTGGCCTTTGACGGTTATTGCTCCCGTGGCTCGTCTGCTGTCGGGTCACTCGTGCACGCTGATCGTATCGGAACATGCCATTCTGTCGGCACAGTATGCTGGCTGGGGAAGCATCCATCGGTTTTTGCTGAGAAGCAGTACGGCCATCGGCTATCGGCTTGCCGATGCCTGTATCGGGGTGTCGCGTGGGGTGGCTGACGACATGCAGAAACTCTCGCTCCAGCCAGCCGGTCTTTTTACGGTAGTGCATAATCCGATGCGCTCCCAGCGCTGTCCGTCAACCCGGCAGCTGGCAGAAGCCGAAGCGCTATGGGGGCAGGGGGGGCCACGCATTCTGACGGTCGGCTCCCTGAAGCCGGTCAAGAATCATGCCCTCCTGTTACATGCCTTCTCCAGGCTGGTGAACCACGCCTCGGCACGGTTGATGCTGCTGGGGCAGGGGCAGCAAGAGGCCAGCTTGCGGGCACTGGCTAGCGAGCTCGGTGTTGCTGGACGTGTTGTCTTTGTCGGATTTCAACCGGACCCCACTCCTTTTTATCATACCGCTGACCTCTTTGTTCTTTCGTCCGACCATGAGGGTTTCGGTAATGTCATCGTCGAAGCTTTGTCCTGTGGGACGCCCATCGTTTCGACGGCTTGCCCCTCTGGCCCAGCCGAAATATTGAACAATGGCGAGTACGGTTTCCTCGTGCCGGTGGGTGATGATGCAGCACTGGCTGACGCCATGGCGGCATCACTACAAGGTGAGCACCCGCGTGAGCGCCTGATCGCCAGGGCGGGCTGCTTTTCTCCCTCGGTGGCCGCAGACAAGTATCTCGAGCTGCTGAGTTGAAGGTGAAAGGCCTCATGTCTATTCAGGAAAGTTTTATCAGTCATGGCTCACATCCTTGGTTCGTGGAGTTTGTCGGCCCGGGGTGCAGTGGGAAAACTACCTTGCTGAAGTGTCTGAAAAGCCGTTATGGGGACGAGTTTTCCTATATTGGCGCTCCAGAGCTTACACGATTCTCCAGAGCCATGACGCGGCTTCGCGAGGTGCTGTGCAACAGGCGAGTGTTTAATGGCTATCATCTCGATGCGTCTTCCCGAGGGAGGCTGATAAAAGGATTTTCAACGGTCACGGGCGGGCTGGATTGGTATGCGAGATGCCGTGGTGGCATCTTTGTGGTGGATGAGGGACCTTTTCGTGTCCTGATGGATTACGCCGTCCAGGGGGAAATTCCATATCAGCTCTGGAGAAACTTCTGCATAAAGGCGCTGGAAGAGCTGGCACGCTACAGGATCCTGCTGATTGTTGTGCAGGCGGATCCAGCCGTTCGTGTCGAGCGCGGCAAGAAGCGCCGAGAAGCGTCCGGGAAGGCGGCGACAGAGGGCTATCCAGGCGCCGGCGCTGATGGGGCATCATCCCCACCGCGCCGGTTCTTCCGCGAGGAAGCCATTAGCCTGATTGAGACTGGAAAGTACAAGAACTTTCATATTGTCACACTGCTCAATGACAATGAAGCGGGGGAGGTGGCGTTGCGAGCGCGCCACCTCATCCATGATCGCACGGCCTGCACCAAGGGGCTCAAACCTGTTAACTGAACGCTTACACTTCGTGCCTTGGCTATGAGAGATTGTTATATCGAGATCATCGGGCCATCGGGCTCTGGAAAGACCGCACACTTGGCGGTCTTGAGTGAAGATTCTCGTTTTACTATCGATACGCGACATCATATCCGTCAGCATGTGTTTATACTGGTCAAGTCGATATGGGTCTGGCTGTTTTTACAGATAAAGTTTTTCCTACTTGATGCCCGGCTGATCATGTTCAAGCGGGTCTGTGTCTACCATGCGGCGTTAAAGACCTCATCGCTTGGCGAGAAGAGGGTCAAGCGTAACCAGCATCTGAAAATGGGACATCTGGTGGATGAGGGGGCTTTACATGTGTTGCTGATGCATAAATTCGCCTCGCTGAAGGAGAAGGCTGCATGGTCTTATTTTTCCAGAAAGCAGCTCTGCCAGCTTGTTGAAGACAAGAATGTGATCGTCTTTTTCCTCTCCGTGGATGAGGGGCTGCGACGTGAGAGACTGGAGCGTCGTAATGAAATAGAATCGGAAAGATTGCGTGTGGAGAATAATCTGCGGAGTCTAGCCTTCGGTCCCCTGGGGATCGAGTTTATCCGTTCCGTGACGTGTGATGGTGATGGTCGCTTGAAGGTTGTGGTTGTGGACAACAATGCTGAGGGTGGGATCGAGTCTAATGTCGAAGGAATAAGGGAAGCTTTTCTTGCGCACCGTGCTTATCCTGAACATCTTTCACAGTAAGGCGCTTGATCCAGACGCGTGATATAGCCGATTTCATATGCAAAATCCCCATGATATGAGCAGTTGTCTGAAGTCCACTTTGTTCATTACCTATGATGGCCTGCTTGACCCGCTGGGTGGTAGTCAAGTTATGCCTTATCTGTACCGAATTGCGAACCATCCACGTCAGTTGCATATCTTGAGTTTCGAGAAGGCGTACCGCTTCAGGAGTGGGGAAAGTGCGCTGCGGAAGGAGCTGAAAACACAAGGTATCGGGTGGACGCCACTGACCTTTACATCGCGAATGGGGAAACTGGGCAAAATGTGGGACCTGCTTCGAATGTATGCCACGGCACTCAGGATGCAGCGGCGCTATCGATTCGGTATCGCTCATTGTCACAGCTATCCGGCCATGCAGGTCGGCTGTTTCCTTCGAGGTTTCACGGAGGTGAAGACGATATTCGACATGCGGTGGCTATGGGTCGACGACAGGATTGAGGGGAACTTCTAGCCGCAGTACCGCTGGCTCTATCGCTATTAAAAGCGAGTGGAGAGGCACCTTGTGGAGTGTGCAGATGACCGGGACTGAATACCGAAGATTCTGCGCTTATTTATTGAATTCAGAGCTGTCCGCGTACGACATGTCATCCATAATTTTATTGGTAAATTCAGGTCCTAATAAGACCGGATGTTGTTTGTGTAATGGTGCATAAATGTTGACAGTCCAGGATAGGGTGCAGATCTGGTTGAAGCACTCGCAGTTTAGTATTGGTATGCCTGACTGGGTTTATCGTTACCTGTGGATGGGAGGCGATCCATTTATTGAGGGCTTTCATCGCTACCAATCTATCTTCATTCATATCCCAAAAGCGGCAGGAAGCAGTGTGGCCGATGCCTTATTCAAGGAGTCGGGAGGGCACCGCCCCATCCGTCGATATTTAGCTTATTCTCCCGATCTTGTGGACCATTATTTTACTTTTACATTCGTGCGCAACCCGTGGGACCGGTGTCATTCTGCTTATCATTATTTTGCATGCCGAGCTGGTTCGGACGCGCACAGAGATCATCGCTGGGCCAGTGCAGTGTTGTCTGGTATAAATTCATTCCGGGAGTTTGTTTTGCTTCTCAAGGATCTGGATTATGCAAAGAGGATAAAGCGTTATGATCATTTTCGGGATCAAGTGGACTGGTTGGTGGATCCGGTTGCTGACGATTTTATGGTAGATTTTATCGGGCGGTTTGAGGTGCTGGGAGAGGACTTTGAACATATAAAGAATAAAATGGGAGTTGATGTGGCATTGCCGCATCACAGGAAGGGAGGAGGTGGCTCATATCTGTTGGAATATGATGAAGAAATGAAGGAGATCGTGGGGTTTCTTTACTCGAGGGATATTGAAAGATTGGGTTATGTTTTTGAAGGGAGTTCGGGGGGTTGAGGCTATAGTCAATGGCTGCGATTTATGTTGTACCATTTTTAAAGGGGCTGAGTATGGAAAAGGGCGAAGGTGGATGTCGCATCTGGGCCCAAGTGAATCCGACGAGTCAATCCAGCAGTGCTTTATTTATTACCTATGACGGTTTGCTCGATCCGCTGGGTGGCAGTCAGATTCTGCCTTATCTGTACAGGATTTCTGATCATCCACGTCGATTGCATATCGTGAGTTTCGAGAAGGCGTATCGCTTCAGAAGTGGGGAAAGGGCGCTGCGCAAGGTACTGGAAGAACGAGGGATCGGGTGGACGCCACTGAAATTCACGTCGCGAATGGGGAAGCTGGGCAAGATGTGGGACCTGTTCCGAATGTACGCCACGGCACTCAGGCTGCAGCGACGCTATCGGTTCGGTATCGTTCATTGCCGCAGCTATCCGGCCATGCAGGTCGGCTGTTTCCTTCGTCGTTTCACGGCGGTGAAGACGATATTCGACATGCGGGGGCTGTGGGTCGACGACAGGGTGGAGGGGAACCTCTGGCCGCAGGACCGTTGGCTCTATCGATGGCTCTATCGCTACTACAAGCGCCTGGAGCGGCAGCTTCTGGAGTGTGCGGATGCTGTAGTGGTGCTGACCGACCGTGTAGTGCCAGAAATACGTCGCCTTGCGCCTGGCATGCATGCTCCCGTTGCGGTCATTCCCTGTTGTGCGGATTTCGATCATTTCTCCGGGATCTCCGCGTCGGAGAAACTGGTGGTGCGCGCCAGTATTGGTATTGACAAGGATGCACTGGTCATCTCCTATCTGGGGTCCCTGGGCACCGTCTACCTGCTTGACGATATGTTCCGGTTGTTCGAGACCGTGGCCAGGCAGCGCGACGACGCTCACCTGCTCCTGATCACGCGGGACTGGTCACCCCAGCATGACGCCTACCTGGGCCAGTCGAGCCTGGCCGAACTGCGGCATCGTATTCACGTCAGGTCTGCCGATCGTGACGAGGTCCCCAGGTTGCTCGGTGCCTCGGATCTCACTCTGAGCTTTCGACGGCCCACCTATTCCCAGATGGCATGCTCTCCCACAAAGCTGGCAGAGGCATTCGCCTTGGGTATCCCCGCGATCAGCAATGCCGGCGTCGGCGATATCGATGCGATTACCCGGGCACTGGATGCTGGCGCTGTGGTTGATCTGAACGACCCGAATGCCTTCGAAGCAGTCTCGAGGGAGCTGGACAGCATCCTCGCCAAAGGAGGTGAGCAGTTGCGACACCGTGCGCGAGAATGCCTTGGTCTGGAACGGGCGAAGCACGCCTATCGCAGTGTCTATGCCCAGATTGAGGGCTTGCCATGACCGGCCGGCCAGATCCCGAAGTCTACATTGTGGACGTATGCGGCACTCTGGTACTGGAGGACACCACGCTCGGGCTGCTGCGCCACCACTTTGCCAAGGATACCGAGCGGCCGCTGCGGGGCTGGCTCTTCGATACCGTGTGTAGTCGTCGCACCCTGCCGTGGTGGACCTTCGCGGTGGCGGAGAAGTTGACCGGGCAACATCTCCTGAAGCGTTTTGCCGTACGCCTGCTGGCCGGTGAGTGCCGGGAGGCGCTCGACGCGAGTGCGCATGAATATGCCAGGAAGTTATTGGCTGATCGGCGTATTGACCCTGTGTGGCAAGTGTTGGAGGAGCCGTTCGCGACAGGTCGCGTCGTGCTTGCCTCGGCCAGCCTGGATCCGGTGGTGGCGGCGTTGGCCTCCTTGACCGGTGCGCGCTATGTGGCCAGCACGCTCCAGCAGCATGACGGCATTCTTTCGGGATGCTACGAGACGGACCTGACAGGTCTCAAGCACCAGGCGCTGGTCGAGAAGTACGGCGAGGACCTGCTGGAGAGGCCGATCGGCGTGATGACCGACAATGCTTCGGATCGACGCCTGGTCGAGAGGGCCTCGGTGGCCTATATCGTGCTGCATAAAGCGGCACACCGAGACCGCTGGCAGGGGGTCGGGGCAAACTTTATCGAGATCGGCTCATGAAGCTGGTGTATCTCCTGCCATTCAGCTACTTCCTGGATACGCGTCTTCGCGAAGGCAGCATTGCCTTCCATCTGGTCTTCGAGTGGTTGGCCGCGGTGGTGCTCGTGGTGGTGTTTGGTGCGGCGGAGCCACTGCCGGCCCTGGCCATGGCGGGGCTTGCCTACCTGGCGTTCATCAGCCTGTACGAGATTGGCTACCTCGTGAACGACCTGTATGCGGCTCCACGGGAAGCGAGGGGGCGCAAGCGAGGGCCGCAGGGCACGACGCTCGGGTGGGGGCTGGCCTGGACGGGGAGTCGCCTCATGGTATTCGTGCTGGTCACGACATGGCTGGATTTCCTGGCGGTGCCGGCGTGGTGGTCGTTTTACCTGGCCCTGTCCCTCACCTTTGCCCTGCACAATGTCCTGCAGGACAAGGAACTCAAGGCAGCCACCTTCCTGTGGCTGGCATGGTTGCGATTCATGGCCCCGGTGATATTCGTGGTGGAAGACACCCAGCGACTCGGCATCGGGCTGGCGGCGGCGGTCTCTTATGTCGCCTTCCGCCTGCTGGGCTATCTGGACAGCAAGGGGCTTCTGCGTATGCCGGGCAGACAACGAGCTTCATTTCGGCTGTTTTTCTTCCTCATGCCCCTCATCGGCCTGCTGGCCCTCTGGCCCTATGCCGGCGCCGGGGGGTTCATGGTCCTGACAGGGTACTTTGCCGTGGCGGCGACAGTGGGCAGCCTGGCCGGGCCGGCCCTGTCACGTGTCTCACACTTGGGCAGGTAGGCGACATGTGTGGCTGCGCTGGTTTTCTGGCAGGGGGATCGTCGCCACTGGTTGAGCTACAGACGGCCGTCAGGGGGATGACCGACACTCTCTGGCATCGTGGCCCCGATGATGCGGGGGCTTGGGTCGATGGAGAGGCCAGCGTGGCGCTGGGGCACCGTCGACTCTCCATCCTCGATCTTTCGTCGGCGGGTCATCAGCCCATGCATTCCCTCTGCAGGCGTTATGTGATCGCCTTCAACGGCGAGATCTACAACCATCTGGAAATTCGTCAGAAGCTGAAAGCTGAAAGCTGGCAGACACCCCCGGTCTGGCGTGGACATTCGGATACCGAGACATTGCTGGCGGCTTTCAGCACCTGGGGGACCGAGCGCACGCTGCAGGTCGCGGTGGGGATGTTTGCCATTGCGCTGTGGGACAGGCAAACCCGAACCCTGACCCTGGCGCGAGATCGGTTCGGTGAAAAGCCGCTCTACTATGGCTTCGCTCGAGGCAAGCTCGGGCACAACGCGAACAAGGTCCACGGCAGCGGGCCGCTGCTATTCGGCTCCGAGCTCAAGGCGCTGATGGCCCACCCCGAGTGGCAGGGCACCCTGGCCACCGACGCCCTGGAAGGGTATCTGCGCTTCGGCTGTGTGGGCGGTGAGTCCAGCGTCTTCCAGGGCGTGGCCAAGCTGCCGCCGGGGTGCCTGGTGCAGGTGTCGCTTGCCGATGTGCTGGCCGGTGAACTGCCGGCCCCGGGGACCTGGTGGTCGGCGCAGCGGGCCGCCGGTGAGGCCATGCAAGCAGGGCGCCTCGAAGGGCCCGAGGCCGCCGTTTCTGCGGTAGGGCAGGCGCTGGGCCAATCGGTACGCCACCGTATGCTGGCGGATGTGCCGCTGGGGGCCTTCCTGTCAGGAGGTATCGACAGCTCGCTGATCGTGGCGCTGATGCAGCAACAGGCCGACCGGCCGGTGCGTACCTTTTCGGTAGGCTTCGATGATGCCCGCTACGATGAATCCACCCATGCCGAGGCGGTGGCGGCCCACCTGGGCACCGAGCACCTGACGTTGCAGGCCACTTCCAGAATGGCGGTCGACCTGGTGCCGAACCTGCCTGAGCTCTTCGACGAGCCGTTCGCCGACTCTTCCCAACTGCCCACAGCGCTGGTCGCTCGGCTGACCCGCGAGCACGTCACGGTGGCACTCTCCGGCGATGCTGGCGATGAACTGTTCGGCGGCTACAACCGCCACCTCTGGGTGCCGCGGATCTGGCACCAGCTCAAGCGTCTGCCGCTCCCTGCTCGGCGGGCCCTGGCGGTGACGCTCAGGGCGATTCCTTCGCACCGCTACGACCGGATGATGCAGCTGGGGGGCCGGCTGCTGCCGAGCCAGCTGCGCTTGCGCACCTTCGGTGAGAAGCTGCACAAGCTGGCGGCGGTACTGGCCAGCCCAGGCGAGAGGGCACTGTTCGCCGGGGTGGCCGCGATGAACCACCAGCCCGCTGCGCTGCTGGGCGGGCAAGGGCCAGGGAGGGTGCCGGAAGCCTTGTTCCCGGCTCTCCAGCAGTTCACCGGCGTGGAGTGGATGCTGCTGATGGATACGCTCCACTACATGGTCGACGACGTGCTGGTGAAGGTGGACCGCGCCAGCATGGCCAGCAGCCTGGAGGTCCGCGTGCCCTTCCTGGACCCCGACGTATTCCACACCGCCTGGCGCATTCCCGCCGAGATCAAGCTGCGCAACGGCCAGGGCAAGTGGGTACTGCGCCAGTTGCTCTACCGCCATGTGCCCCGCGAGCTGATCGAACGGCCCAAGATGGGCTTCGCTGTGCCTCTGGATGCCTGGCTGCGGGGCCCGCTCAGGCCATGGGCCGAGGATCTCCTTGCCTCCGCCAGCTTGAAGGATCTCCCCCTGCTCGATACCCGCCAGGTTCGGTCGCTATGGCGGGCCCATCTGAGGGGCCAGGGGCACCACGCCCAGCAGCTCTGGGCAGTGCTGCAGTTACTGGCCTGGCAGAGACGGTGGAAGCCCAGTCTGCCTTGACCCATGACGCTGAGTACTGCACTCACCGTACCTCTCCTTTCATAAGCGCATAGGCGGTTGCCATGCTGCCTTACTGGATTCTCTTCCTGATACCTGCCATGGGGGTGCTGGCGCCATACCGGCTGACCCCCGCCTCTCGTCCCGTGATGTGGTGGTTGGTCGGCAGCCTGTTTGCCCTGGCCATTGGTCTGCGCTTCGAGGTGGGGGGCGACTGGGGGGCGTATCTCGCTCATCTGGATCGCACCTCGGCCATGACGCTCCTGGAAGTGTTGATGCGTGAGGATCCGGGCTATTACCTGCTCAACTGGCTGGCGGTGAAGCTGGGCGGCAATATCCATTGGGTGAATCTGGCCTGTGGTGCCATCGTGATGACCGGGGTAGTGGCCTTTGCTCGCCACCAGCCGCTGCCCTGGCTGGCCCTGATGGTGGCGGTGCCTTACCTGATCATCGTGGTGGCCATGGGCTACACACGCCAGGCGGCGGCGCTGGGATTCGTGCTGCTGGGACTGGTGGCACTCTCCGATGGCAGGATTCGTCTCTTCGTGGTCTGGGTGCTGATCGGTGCGGCTTTCCACCGGTCCGCGGTGCTGATGCTGCCGGTGGCGGGGCTGGCGGCCAGCCAGAGCCGGCTCAACTCCCTGGTCTGGGCGGCGGCGGCCACGCTGATCGGCGGTTATTTGTTCCTGTTCGAATCCGCCGATGAGCTCTGGACCAATTATGTCGTGGCCGATTACCAGTCCGAGGGTGGGCTGATTCGCGTACTGATGAATGCCGTACCGGCAGCGCTCTTTTTCGCGTTGCAGCGATACCTGCGACTCAATGAAGAGGAACGGCGTCTGTGGTGGTGGCTCTCGGTGCTGGCCCTCGCCTGCATTCCGCTGGTGGTGATGTCCTCGACCGCCACCGACCGTGTTGCCCTTTACCTGATCCCTCTGCAGATCTTCGTGTTCTCAAGACTTCCGCTGATTTGTCAGGACTCACGCTGGTCGACGCTGATTGTGATAAGCGTGGTGATCTACTACGCGGCAGTCATGAACGTATGGTTATTCTTTGCACACCATGCTCAAGCTTGGCTGCCTTATCAAATTGCCTGGTTTTCAATGCATTGAATGATTATGGCTTCGAGATAAATCTGATGAAGGTGAAAACTAAATTTTTCGGGGTATTGGTTGTATTGCCGGTACTATTCTCCATGTACTTGTTTTTGACACAGGTGGATAGCGATATAACTCGGGAAGATACGCAAGCCATTGGGCAAGTGTTGGGCCCCCTTTTTGACAGGTCGGAATACGGAAATCTGACATTCCCGGAAGAGGTCGATTTCATACGTCAGGTGCAGGAGGCTGTGCTCGGCAACGTGCCTGTCAATTCCGGGATCCCGCATGGAATGCCACGAGAGCCCCAGGATCTGCTGGCGAGAGGTAAAGGGCTTTGCTTCGATCGTAGTCGCTTTATCGAAAAAGCGCTTCGCCTACACGGATTCGAAACACGTCATGTTGCTATTTACTCAACATCCGAAACCAGCTCTGCGATCGAGTCCCTGTTGACTCCACAAGTCCGCTCGCATGCTGTAACCGAAGTGTTGACTTCACTTGGCTGGCTGGTGGTTGACTCTAATGAGCCATGGATATCTCTCGACAAGAGGTATCAGCCGTTATCGATAGATCAGATCTCGGAACTGGGCAGCTCTGGCATAGAGGAGGTTCTGATGTCACAACCTGAAACCTCGATCTATGCGGGTGGTTTCACTTTTGTGTACGGGCTGTATTCAAGACACGGCATGTTCTATCCGCCTTATGATCGTGTGCCAGATATCAATGTTTCTGAGTTTGGTCAAAACATTTCGCGCCTATTTGATTAGGAGGCGAATCCGCTACTGACGGGGCACTTCATGAAAGGCAATGATGTCGTAGTGTTTGTGGCCAACTCCTCCTGGTATCTCTATAACTTCCGCCGCGGCACGATTGTGGCGCTGCGCGGGGCAGGTTACCGGGTGGTAGCGCTGGCGCCGGAGGATGAGTACTCCCGCTACCTGGTGGAGGAACTGGGTATCGTGCACCTGCCGCTGCCCATGGAGGGCAAGGGTACCCGGCTGCTGGGCGAAGGCAGAAGCCTACTGGCACTGGCCTATATGCTGCAGCGGTTGAAGCCGGCCTTCGTATTCAATTTCACGGTGAAGGCTAACATCTATTCCGGTCTGGCCTGTCGGATGTTGGGCATTCCCTATGCCAACAACGTCTCCGGGCTGGGTACCGCCTTTCTGCATGATAGCTGGCTGTTCCGCCGTGTGCGTTCGGTGTATGGCGTTGCGAATCGTGGTGCACGGCGGGTGTTTTTCCAGAATCAGGAAGACCATGACCTGTTCCTGAGCCATGGCCTGCTCCAGGAAACTCCCACCACCGTACTGCCGGGGTCCGGCATGGATACCACCCGTTTTACTTTCTCGCCGCTGCCGCCCCCCGCCCCCTTTACCTTCGTGTTGATCGGCCGCCTGCTGGGCGACAAGGGCGTACGCGAGTACGTGCAGGCGGCGGGGGAGGTGCGTGCGGCCCACCCCGATAGTCGATTCTTGCTGATCGGCCCCCATGGGACCAGCAACTGTACCGCGATCACCCATGCCGAGGTGCAGCGCTGGCAGGCCGCAGGCGTGGTCGAGGTCCTGGGTCAGCAGCGCGATGTGCGGCCCTTCATCCAGCAGGCACATGTGCTGGTGCTGCCTTCCTATCGTGAAGGGATGCCCCGCACCGTGCTGGAAGCCGCTGCCATGGGGCGGCCCTCCATCGTCTCCGATGTTCCGGGCTGCCGCCAGTCAATCGTGGCCGGTCGGACCGGTTGGTTTTGCGATGTAAAGAGTGTTGATTCGTTGACCCAGTGCATGAGGCGGTGCATGGCCCTGCCCCAGGCGGAACTGCAGGCGGCAGGCAAAGCGGCGCGTGCGCGAATCGAGGCGGAGTTCGATGAGCGCATCGTCGTGGAGGCAGCATTCGATTGCCTTCGCGACGTCAGGACAGGGCACGGCGAGGTTCTTTCCTGGTTACCGACGCACAGGGAGTGACGCGATGACCATGGGGCTTGGCCACTCGATGCCTGAGGGGGCTGAGTGGCGACCGGGTCATCGGAATGGCCATCCGTAACGCAAGGGGTGAGACGATGCTGACGATTGATGAGGTGCGGCTGGGCGTCATCGGCCTGGGGTATGTCGGGCTACCGCTGGCGGTGGAGTTCGGCAAGGTGTTGCCCACCGTGGGCTTCGATATCGACACCCGGCGGGTGAACGAGTTGATCGATCATGTCGACCACACCCTGGAAGTGGATGCGACCCAGCTGGCCGAGGCCTGGCAGCTGAGCTTCTCGAGCGATGCCGAGGCTCTGCGCCGCTGCAATGTCTATATCGTTACCGTACCGACGCCCATCGACGCGAGCCGTTGCCCGGATCTCTCGCTCTTGATCACGGCCAGTCAAACCGTGGGGAGGGTGGTGCAGCCGGGAGACGTGGTGATCTATGAATCGACCGTGTTTCCTGGCGCCACCGAGATGTACTGCATCCCTGTGATCGAACGTGTCTCTGGCCTGGCCTTCAACCAGGACTTCTTCGCGGGTTATAGCCCCGAGCGTATCAATCCCGGTGATAAGGAGCATCGGGTCACCTCCATCCGGAAGGTGACCTCGGGTTCCACGCCGGAGGTGGCCGATTTCGTGGATTCTCTCTATCGTCTGGTCATTACCGCTGGCACCCACAAGGCCAGTTCCATCCAGGTCGCGGAGGCGGCCAAGGTGATCGAGAATACGCAACGAGACCTCAATATCGCCCTGATGAACGAGCTGGCGGTGATTTTCAACCGGCTCGGCCTCGATACCGAGGAGATACTGGAAGCGGCAGGGAGTAAATGGAATTTCCTGCCGTTCCGGCCCGGCCTGGTAGGCGGGCACTGTATCGGCGTGGACCCCTACTACCTGACTCATCGTGCACAGCAGGTGGGGTACCATCCCGAGGTGATCCTCTCGGGGCGGCGCATCAATGATGGGATGGGGGCCTATGTGGCCAACCAACTGGTCAAGCAGATGGTCAAGCGTCGCCTGCAGGTTCAGGATGCGCGGGTGCTGGTGATGGGGCTGACCTTCAAGGAAAACTGTCCCGATCTGCGCAACACTCGGGTGGTGGATATCCTCAGTGAACTTTCCGACTAC
This sequence comes from Halomonas stenophila, assembly GCF_014192275.1. Taxonomy (GTDB): domain Bacteria; phylum Pseudomonadota; class Gammaproteobacteria; order Pseudomonadales; family Halomonadaceae; genus Halomonas; species Halomonas stenophila. The sequence continues at coordinate 445,184 of NZ_JACHXR010000001.1, forward strand.
AACGTGATGGTCGATGTCTATGACCCTCAAGTGAACAAGGCCGAAGCCGAAAGGGTATATGGCATTCGTCTGGTAGAGCGTCCCGAAGCCCATGCCTATGATGCCATCATTCTGGCGGTCGCCCACCGGGAGTTCCGCGAGCTCAGGGCCGAGGTCATCCATGGTTGGGGGAAAGCCGAGCATGTGCTCTATGACCTCAAGTTCGTGCTGCCCAGGCGGGACGTGGATTTGAGGCTTTGAGCCAAGGAGCAAGGGGAGACAGTATGTGCAGCCCTCAGCCCTCAGCCCTCAGCCCTCAGCCCTCAGCCCTCAGCCCTCAGCCCTCAGCCCTCAGCCCTCAGCCCTCAGCCCTCAGCCCTCAGCCCTTGCCCTCCGATCGGAGATACCATGAAGATCCTTGTCACCGGCAATGCCGGCTTTATCGGTTTTCACGTGGTCAAGTGCCTGCTGGAGCGGGGCGACAGCGTGGTCGGTGTCGATGTGGTCAACGATTACTACGATCCGACGATAAAGGAGGCGCGCCTCAGGATTCTGGAGGAGACCTCGGCGCGTACCGGCAGCGCCTATGTGTTTCTGCGGCAGGACCTGGCCGATCAGCAGGGAGTGGACGATGCCTTCCGTGAGCACCGCCCCGAACGCGTCATCCACCTGGCCGCCCAGGCCGGGGTGCGCTACTCGCTGGAGAACCCCCACGCCTATGTGCAGAGCAACGTGGTGGCCTTCACCAACATCCTGGAGGCCTGCCGGCATCACCGGGTGAAGCACCTGACCTACGCCAGCACCAGCAGCGTGTACGGGGCCAACACCAGGATGCCGTTCTCGGAGCACGAGAGCGTCAACCATCCGCTGCAGTTCTACGCTGCCACCAAGAAAGCCAACGAGCTGATGGCGCACAGCTACAGCCACTTGTTTGGCCTGCCCACCACGGGACTGCGCTTCTTCACCGTGTATGGCCCCTGGGGGCGTCCGGACATGGCGCTGTTTCTGTTCACCAGGGCCATTCTGGCCGGCGAGTCAATCCAGGTGTTCAACTACGGGAACCATACCCGCGACTTCACCTACATCGATGACATCGTCGAGGGGGTGATCCGTACCAGCGACGATGTGGCCCGGCCCAACCTGGCGTGGGACAGCGACAGCCCCGATCCGGCCACTAGCAACGCGCCGTATCGCCTCTTCAACATCGGTAACAACGATCCAGTGCATCTCTCCGAGTACATAGAAGCGATCGAGGAAGCGCTGGGCAGGAAGGCCATCAGGGAAAGGCTGCCGTTGCAGCCGGGTGACGTGCCTGCCACCTACGCCGACTGCACTGAGCTGGAGAAGGCGGTGGGCTACAAGCCTGCCACGCCGGTGAGAGAGGGCGTGGCCAACTTTGTGGCTTGGTATCGAGAGTTTTATCGGGTGTAGCTGGTCCTTTCGGGACTGTTGCTGTGCGTCGTCTTCGTGGATGATGGGGCGATGCAACCCACGCTGACAGGGATGCGTCAGGATTCAGTGGCTACCTGGGGGCGGGGGTGGCATGCTGGATGCTTTTAAAAACAAAATTGGAAACATTAAAATCATGCAGGGATAGCAAAGGGCACGGGGAACCATGAAACTCTTGATCACCGGGGTAGCGGGCTTTATCGGCCATGCCGTCGCCAAGCGGCTGTCGGGGCAGGGCCACGAGATCCTGGGCATCGACAACCTGAACGAATACTACGATGTCTCGCTCAAGCAGGCGCGACTGGACGACCTGGCCGCGTGCGAGGATGTTCGCTTCCTGAAGCTGGACCTGGCCGACCGGGAAGGCATGGCCGCGCTGTTCGCCGAGCAGCGCTTCGACCGGGTGATCCACCTGGCCGCCCAGGCCGGAGTGCGCTACTCGCTGGAGAATCCGCATGTCTATGCGGACAGCAACCTGCTGGGGCACCTGAACGTGCTGGAAGGGTGCCGACAGCAGGGCGTGGAGCACTTGGTCTACGCCTCGTCCAGCTCGGTCTACGGGATGAACGACAAGACCCCGTTCGCGACCTCCGACAGCGTGGATCACCCCGTCAGCCTGTATGCGGCCACCAAGAAGGCCAACGAGCTGATGGCGCATACCTATTCGCACCTCTATGGCATTCCCGCTACCGGGCTGCGTTTCTTCACGGTGTACGGGCCCTGGGGCCGGCCGGACATGGCGATGTTCAAGTTCACCCGGGCGATCCTCGCGGGTGAACCGCTGCAGGTGTTCAACCATGGCGAGATGTCGCGGGACTTCACCTACATCGACGATATCGCCGAGGGGGTGGTGCGCACCCTGGCGGTGATTCCCGCAGCCGATCCGGAGTGGCGGGCCTCCCACGGCGGGCCGGACAGCAGCAGTGCCCCCTATGCGCTCTACAACATCGGCCATGGCAGTCCGGTGGGGCTGATGGACTTCATTCGGGCCGTGGAAGCCGCCACCGGCAAGGAGGCGATCTGCGATTATCAGCCGATGCAGCCGGGGGATGTGCCACGCACCTGGGCGGATACCGAGGCCCTGTTCGCCGCCACCGGCTATCGGCCGCGGGTCAAGGTCGAGGAGGGCGCTCGGCGGTTCGTGGAGTGGTACCGTGGGTATTATGGGGTGTAAGGGAGGAGCGCTCCCACAGAGTATTTCAATCGCAACCCGGCATATCGCCGGGTTGCGTCGTTTCTGGCTCAGGCTTTCGAGCCCCAGACGATGAAGTGGGGGTTGAGATGCTCGCTGGGCGTGGCGTAGCTGAGCGGCTCGCCTTCCCGGGTCTCGACGCGACCACCGGCCTGCTCGACCACCGCCTGGGCGGCGCCGGTGTCCCACAGGCAGGTGGGGCCGAGGCGGGGGTAGACATCCGCCGCGCCTTCGGCGATCAGGCAGAGCTTCAGCGAACTGCCCATGGGCACCATGTCGTGGCTGCCCAACTGCTCCAGCCACTCGGCCAGGTCGGGGCTGGGGTGGGAGCGGCTGCCCACCACCCGCCAGCTGGCGCCTTCGGCCGGCCGGCCGGCCACGCGGATCGGCTGACGCTCCCCGCTGCCGTCCACCTTGAAGGCGCCCATGCCCTCGGCGGCGAGATACGACACCTCCAGCGCCGGGGCGACGACCACGCCGAGCACCGGGGTGCCGTTTTCGATCAGTGCGATGTTCACCGTGAACTCGCCATTGCGCTTGATGAACTCCTTGGTGCCGTCCAGCGGGTCGACCAGCCAGTAACGGCCGTCGGCGTCCGCCCCGGCGAAGCCTCCGGTGTTCTCCTCGGAGAGCACCGGAATGTCGTCCGGCAAGGCTTCCAGACCCCTGACGATGACCTCATGGGCGGCCTTGTCGGCCTCGGTCAGCGGGCTCTTGTCTTCCTTGTCTTCGACCGTGAAGTCACGCGCGTAGACTTGCATGATCGCCTGGCCGGCTTCGAGGGCGACGGTGTGGGTGCTATCCAGGAGTGTTGGTAAATCCATCTGTTGAGTTCCTTTCCAGGTGTTAAAGCTTGAAGCCGGAAGCTGGAAGAAACCCCAAGGCAGCGAGCTGAGTGGGGATGCCGCGTAGCGGCATTCTTCCAGCTTCAAGCTTATGGCTGACAGCTCCGGGCGAAGCCCGGTCCTGGCTTCAAGCGATTATTTTCCGTTCGCGCAGCAGTTCGATGATCGCATCGGCGGCTTCGTCACTGCTCATCTCGCCGGTCTTGATATGCAGGTCCGGGTTCTCCGGTGTCTCGTAGGCGGAGTCGATACCGGTGAAGTTCTTCAGCTCGCCGCGTCGTGCCTTGCGGTAGAGCCCCTTGGGATCGCGGTCTTCGGCCACCTCCAGCGGGGTATCGACGAAGATCTCGATGAATTCGCCGTCTTCCATCAGGTCGCGGGCCAGTTGGCGCTCGCTGCGGAAGGGCGAGATGAAGGCGGTCAGCACGATCAGGCCGGCATCGGCCATCAGCCTGGCCGTCTCGCCCACGCGGCGGATGTTCTCGACGCGATCGGCATCGGTGAAGCCCAGGTCGCGGTTGAGGCCGTGGCGCACATTGTCGCCATCCAGCAGGTAGGTGTGCTGGCCGGCGGCATACAGCTTCTTCTCCACCAGGTTGGCGATGGTGGATTTCCCGGCGCCGGAGAGGCCGGTGAACCACAGCACCGCGGGCTGCTGTGCCTTGGAAAGGGCGCGTGCCTGCTTGTCGATATCCACGTGCTGCATATGGATGTTCTGGCTACGCCGCAGGGCGAAGTGGAGCATGCCGGCGCCGACCGTGTTGTTGGTCATGCGGTCGATGAGGATGAAGCCACCGGTATCCTGGCTCGTCTGGTACGGGTCGAAGGCCACGGGCTTGTTCAGGCTCAGGGTACAGATCCCGATGCCATTGAGATCCAGTTGCTTGGCCGCGGCATGCTCCAGGGTGTTGACGTTCACCTGGTACTTGATGTCGCTGACGGTGGCAGAGACGGTCTGGGTGCCCAGCTTCATCAGGTAGGGGCGGCCGGGCAGCAGTGGCTGCTCGTGCATCCACACCAGGGTGGTCTCGAACTGGTCGGCGGTCTGCGCCGGCTGCTCGACGCCGGAGATCACATCGCCGCGGGAGATGTCGATCTCGTCGTCCAGCAGCAGGGTGACGGACTGGCCGGCCACGGCCTCGTCGAGGTCGCCGTCGAAGGTATAGATCCGCGAGACCTTGCTGGTCTTTCCGGAGGGCTGCACGCGGATGGCGTCGCCGGGTTTGACCGTGCCGCTGGTCACCATGCCGGTGAAGCCGCGGAAGTCCAGGTTGGGACGGTTGACCCACTGCACCGGCAGGCGGAAAGGCGCGCGCTGCAGGTGCTCGTCGTCGATTTCCAGCGTCTCCAGGTAGGCCATCAGGGTGGGACCGTGGTACCAGGGCATGTGGTGGCCATGCTCGATGACGTTGTCGCCCTTGAGTGCCGACATGGGGATGAAGGTGATCGCCTCGAGCCCCAGCTGCCTGGCGAAGGCCCGGTACTCCTCGACGATCTCCTCGAAGCGCGCCCTGGAGTAGTCCACCAGGTCCATCTTGTTGATTGCCACCACCACCTGGCGCATGCCGATCAGCGACATCAGGAAGCTGTGGCGGCGGGTCTGGGTAAGGATGCCGTGACGGGCGTCGACCATCAGGATGGCGGCATCGGCGGTGGAGGCGCCGGTCACCATGTTGCGGGTGTACTGTTCGTGCCCCGGCGTATCGGCGACGATGAACTTGCGCTTGTCGGTCGAGAAGAAGCGGTAGGCCACGTCGATGGTGATGCCCTGTTCGCGCTCGGCGGCCAGGCCGTCCACCAGCAGGGCGAAATCCATCTCGCTGCCCTGGGTGCCGTACTTCTTCGAGTCGGCCTCGATGGAGGCCAGCTGGTCCTCGAACAGCAGCTTGGACTCGAACAGCAAGCGTCCGATCAGTGTGCTCTTGCCATCGTCCACGCTGCCGCAGGTGATGAAGCGCACGAGCCCCTTGTGTTCATGGGCTTTCAGGTATTGTTCGATGTCACCGGCGATCATGTCGGAGGCGTGTGCCATCAGAAGTACCCCTCTTGCTTTTTCTTTTCCATGGAGGCGGCGCTGTCGTGGTCGATGACGCGGCCCTGGCGCTCGGAGGTGCGGGTGAGCAGCATCTCCTGGATGATATCCGGCAGGGTGTCGGCCTCGGATTCGATGGCACCGGTGAGCGGGTAGCAGCCCAGCGTGCGGAAGCGCACCTTGCGCATCATCGGCACCTCGCCGGGCTCCAGCGGCATGCGCTCGTCGTCGACCATGATCAACGCGCCGTCACGCTCCACCACCGGGCGCTCGGCGGAGTAGTAGAGGGGCACGATGGGGATCTCCTGCAGGTAGATGTACTGCCAGATATCCAGCTCGGTCCAGTTGGAGAGCGGGAAGACGCGGATCGACTCCCGCTGGTGCTTGCGCGTGTTGTAGAGCTTCCACAGTTCCGGGCGCTGGTTCTTGGGGTCCCAGCGGTGCTGGGCGGTGCGGAAGGAGAAGACCCGCTCCTTGGCCCGGGACTTCTCTTCGTCGCGGCGCGCCCCGCCGAAGGCGGCATCGAAGCCGTACTTGTCCATGGCCTGCTTGAGGCCCTCGGTCTTCATCACGTCGGTGTGAATGGCCGAGCCGTGGGTGAAGGGGTTGATGTCCTTCTCGATGCCTTCCGGGTTGATGTGCACCAGCAGGTCCATGCCCGCTTCCTCGGCCATGCGATCGCGGAACTCGTACATGGCGCGGAACTTCCAGCGGGTATCCACGTGGAGCAGTGGAAAGGGCGGCGGGGAGGGCGCGAAGGCCTTGCGCGCCAGGTGCAGCATCACGGCGCTGTCCTTGCCAACGGAGTAGAGCATCACCGGGTTCTCGGTCTCGGCGACCACCTCGCGCATGATCTGGATGCTCTCGGCCTCGAGCCGTTGGAGATGGGTGAGTGTCGTCATCGTCCTTCCTGTGATGGTGAATTCAGGGCAATCAACCGCGTGTAGAGGCTGCCCTGAGGTTGGCGTTGGGCGGTACGTTGATCAGGGCGAAGTCGGGGTGATCGTCGAGCCAGCCCTGGATTTCCGGGCAGGCCTGGAAGTAGGCACCGTGAAAGATCAGTGCCATCGGGCCTCGCGAGGCCAGGCGCGCGAACAGCGTCAGGTAATCGTCGGCGAGGGGCGGCGCGGTGAAGCAGCGGGTGTACAGGGCTCCGCGCTTGCCGTGCAGGTAGAGCTGATAGCGGCGGGAGGCGTTTTCCGCCGACGTGGCAGGCACCGCCACGCGAACGCCCCCCTGCCAGTGTGCGGCGCTGCCCTGGCCCAGGCGCTCGAGTGCCGGCTGCACCTGCTGGCGAAACCAGCGCCCTTCGCGGGAGCGACGCCGGGCCAGATCGTCCAGCGCCATCGGGGATGGCTTGAGGTTCTGTGTGGCCAGCCAGTGTTCGATGGCACGGGGGGAGGCGTCGCCGGCCCCCGCATCGCTGAGTGCCTGGGCCAGGGCGCGGCTGCTCCAGCCGGGCTCGTCGGTGTCGGGCCAGTGAGTGAGTCGCTGCCACAGCCGCCGCTGCAGTGTCTCGTCCAACCGATGAGCCTGGCCGGTGGGGCGGCCGCGGGGCCGAATCGGCACGGCTTCCCAGCCGCCTTCCCGGAAGGCCTTCCAGGCCGCCGAGACCGTGGGCGCGGAGAGCCCCGTTCGACGCGCGGACTCGGCCACCGTCAGTCCATCAAGGCGCAGGCGCACGGCTTCCAGACGGCGCTCGCTCACAGTTTCGGGCGATAAATGTTTAGCGTTCATTGTTACGCCAACTCTCTGATTTTTGAGGAGTTCGTAAGATGACTGCCATGTTTGGTGAACCGATATTTATCAGTAGCATAAAACCCCTGGTGCAATCCCTCAAGTTTGCCTTCAATCTTCCAGGATGAACTGATGGAGGGGCGGTCGGGCAGCACGACGCTGAAGCTGATGAGTGCCAGTATGGTGCTGCCACATAAGACGGTAAGTGTTGAGGCGTTTGTAGGAACGCAGTGGGTTGCGCGATCCGTCGCGAAGCGGTGGTGGGGGGAGCCTCGGGCGCCTGGCGGCGCCATCGCCGATACGTCGGACCGGCGCTCCAACAGGGGGGGCTTCCAAAAAGGGGGGCTCCTGCAGAGCCGTGAAGTAACAACGAAGACGCGCAGGGAGGCGATGACGAGGATGTATGATCTGCTGAAGACGCTGGTGGGGGAGCTGCTGCTGCCCTTGCCGGTGGCGCTGGGCCTGGGGGGGCTGGGGTTGCTGCTGGCCTGGTGGGGGCGGCGCCGGCTCGGCGCGAGCCTGGCCGTCGCGGGGCTGGCGCTGCTGGTGCTCTCGAGTTGGGCGCCGGTGGCCGATCGGTTGCTGGCGCCGCTCGAGGCGCGCTATCCCGCACTCGAGACGCTGCCGGAGGACGAGCCCCTGGCGGGCATCGTGGTGCTGGGCGGGGGCTGGGCGTGGCAGGCGCCCTGGACGGTCACCGGCCAGTTGACCGAGAGTTCGGCCATCCGCCTGATGGAGGGCGTGCGGCTGTGGCGCCAGCAGCCGTCGTTGCCGCTGGTGGTCACGGGGGCCAGCCGCGCGCCCGGGGCTCGGCCGGTGGCCCATGGCTACGCCCGGGCCGCCCGTGAGCTGGGCGTGGCGCCGGACCGATTGCGGGTGCTGGATTTTCCGACCGATACCGGCCTCGAGGCGCAGGCGGTGCGCGAGGCGCTGGGGAAGGGCGCGCGGGTAGCCTTGGTGACCTCGGCCTCGCATATGCCCAGGGCCATGCGGCATTTTCGGCGGGCTGGGCTCGAGCCAGTGGCCGCCCCCACCCATTACCTGGCCGAGCGGAGTCGCAAGGATAGCCTGGGGTATTGGGTCCCCTCGGCCACCGAGCTACGCAAGACCGAGCGGGCGATCCACGAGCACCTGGGGCAGCTGGCGGTAACCCTGGAGCATTAGGCCAGCACTCGCACCTTGATACGCTCCAGTTCCTGGGCCATGCCCTCGCCGACGGGCATCTGCCACAGCACCTTGCCCCAGTTGTGGTTGCCCTCGAGGAGCAGCGGGCCGTCCGGGGTCACGGCGATGTCCCAGCCAATGACCCGGGCCTCGGTTTGCCGAAGGGCCGAGCGTTTCGCCAGGTCCAGTACCGCGTCCCACATCGGGATCGCCTTGCCCTGGAAGGTCTCGCCGGTCTTCGGATGGCGCTCGAACGTCCTGTCGATCAACGAAGCGCTGGCGATGGCCGGCCCGGAGATTACCCCACTGTCCAGGTCGACGGGCACCGCCAGGCCGCCGGAGCCGAGGTTGTCCACCACCTTGCCGTTGGAGAAGCGTGCCCGGGCGAAGAGGAACTCGATCTCGCCCGCGGTGGTCACGGCGGTGACCACCCGGATGGTGCTCAGGGCGTCCGGCGAGATGCGCTGGAGGTTCGGGTGATTGGTGAGTCGACGCTCGACGATATAGGTCCCGCCGCCCGCCGTGGCGCGGGCGAGCGCGCCTCGGCCGTCTTGTCTCAGTTCCTCGGCACTGAGGACGCTGGCGCCGGAGCCACATTGACCGTCGGCGGGCTTGATGAAGATGTCATGCCCTGCGGCCCGGAGCGCCTCGAGCAGGGGCTCGGGGTCGTCCGTGGCGGTATGGAACCGCGCGCTGCCGTCCATGAGCTCGCGATAGCGTTCGGTGAAGCGTGTCTTGTCGGCGAAGTCGCCGCGTATGGTGGCCGGGACGAAGCGCCGCTGCGCCAGCCACATGCCGACGGTGCCTACCCAGCGTTTGCGCTCGGCATGGAGCTTGTCGTAGAAGCCGAACAGGAAGTATTCCTCGGGCGAGGTACCGTAGCGGAAGGGGGCCAGGATCGAACCGACCAGCGCCCGAGCGCCGCCGCGTCGGGAGAGCGTCCGGGATTCCCGGGCAAATCGCAGGGTCTTGGGCCAGTCGGCCTTGACCAGGCAATAGCCGGCGCCGATGAAACGCAGGCCGGCAGTCATGACAGGATGCATGCTGGTTCCCTCGCTGCAAGAATGACCATCGCGCAGGCATCGACGATGGCATCGGCCACCCGACCCGTCGGCGGCCCCCCTGAGTAGCGAAACCCTGGCTGTTCGATTCGATTGTAGATGAGCCCGGCCGCGACGTGAGTGTCAAGCGCACGATCTTCGAGCCCTTCAACGGACGACGTTGCGGCGGCCAGACGGCAAGGCGCTATCCTTCAGGCTTAAAGGGAGGCGGGGCACGCGGACCAGCGCGTTCCGTCACGATAGAGGGGAAGGCCCAGCATGACGAAGTTGATGAGAAAATTTTATGATGTCCTGCCGGCGGCCGCCAAGGACCATATAAAGTTCGTCTCCCGGCTGCATTATCTTCCGAACTTCAAGCAGCCGAGAACCTACAACGAGAAAGTCAACTTCAGGAAGCGCCATTACACGTCCGAGCTATTCGCGCTATGTGCCGACAAGGTCAAGGTCAAGGACTATGTCCGGGATGCCGTGGGCAGCGAGGTCGTCATCGACAACCTGTTCGTGGGTGACTCGCTGGAACCGGCGCATTTGCAGGAGTTGATCATCGCCAATGATGGCGCGGTGTTGAAGACCAACCATAATTCCGGGACGGTGTTTATCTTCGACCGCGATACCGGCCGCGAGGAAATCGAGCATGCCTGCGCGGTGGTCGGCCGGGGGCTGGGCAAGGATTATGGGAAAATCAAGCGGGAGCCCTGGTACAGCGATATCACACCGAAGCTGCTGGTGGAACGTAAACTGCCCGTGAAAGCGGGCGAAGCCGCGCTGGATTACAAGTTCCACGTCTTCAAGCAGGGCGAGGGGTGCGATCCGGTGGTGATCCTGCATGTCGACTTCGATCGCTTCACCAACCACAGCCGCTCCTATTTCAGCGAGGACCTGGAGTGGCTACCCTTTGCCGTCAAGTATCCCTCGATTTATCACCGGATCGAACGGCCCGAGAACTACGAGCGGATGCTCGAGATCGTCAAGACCCTGGCCGAGCCGTTCTCCTATGTGCGTGTCGATCTCTATAACATTCGCGGCCGGATCTTCTTCGGAGAGATGACCTTCGCCCACGCCGCGGGATTTGGGGCCTTCACCAGCAAGGCGTATGACCTGTGGATGGGCAATCTCTGGAAGTGTGATCCCAGGTACTGAGGCGCCGGCCGGCCAGGCCGGGCGCGCCGACCGCATGATCCGACGGGGGAGGCGCTCAACGCCAGGCCTGATCGCTCTCTTCCCACAGGCGGTGCAGGTCTCGATCCTGGGTCATGTCGTAGAGCCGATAGCGTCGCGCGAGCCGCCGTCTCGCGTCAGCGCCGACCAGGCCATGTGCATATGGCTGCGGGTCGAGGTGGTGAAGAAGGCGTCCAGCGGCAGCGAGACGTAGATGCCCTTGTCGAAGCTGCCCTCGCCGTAGTCGTCGCCGGCATCCGTGAACGAGGCCCAGGCCCCATGACAGCCCCGGAGTCGAATTCCCGCGAGAGGTCGAAGGTGGCGCCGAGATCCTTGGCCAGATAACGACCGACGCTGACCTTGGCGAGGACATCCTCGATTCCGGCATTCTGGCCGCAGACACTGAGTGCAACACCTGATCTTTCAGGTAAAGTTTTGTGTCCATGTCCTATTCTGAACTCAGTATCGAAGAACGCGCCACGCTTCAGGTCAGCTTGGCTCACGGCATGAGTAGGTGGGAGATCGCTCGCTCGGTGGATCGGCCCCCTCAACCATCAGTCGCGAGATACAACGCAACCAGAAGCCCTGTGGGTGATAATCCTTCCGGGATCGGTCTGCCGCGGCTCGGGGAGAGATTAACGACCGGGCCAATCTGCATATTGCACCCGTGACATGAAAGTATTGCTACAGGTGCAGGTGGTGAAACGCCCGTGTGGGTATGCAGGATACGCCGAACGGGCCCGAGGGGGAGTGAGGCATGATACCGTCGGCGATCTGGCCGCGGCCAGTGGCGCAGGGCGATGATCCCTGGCGTCGTGGCAATACCCTGCTGCTATGGGCCTTCGTATCGCTGTTGATCCTGGTGCCCTGGGGCTATGCGGCGGTGCCGCTGGCGGCCGGGCTGCTGGCGCTGTGCGGGATGTTGGCTCGCCGGGGGCTGACCCGCCAGTGCCCGGCCCTGCTGGATGGCGAGGATTGGGGCTGGTTGCTGGTACTGGCGACCTTCGCCGGCCTGTGGTGCTGGGACGTGGCGCGCACCGGCGTATGGCCGGTGGCCGAGCATGGACGCGGCTGGCTGTTGCCGCTGTGGCCGCTGCTGGCGGCGGCGCTGCTGATCTGGCTACGCCGCCATCCGCCGTCGCGCATGGGCTGGTGGCTGGGCCTGCTGGTGGGCGGGCTGGGGGCCGGGGCGATTGCCGTACACGAACGTTTCGTGCTCGGTGCCTACCGCGCCGACAACGGCATGAATGCCATTCCCTTCGGCAATCTCGCCCTGCTGCTGGGCGTGCTGGCGCTGGTGGCCCTGCTCGGGCGCCTGTCCCGTTCTCGGCGACCGTCTCCCTGGCTGACCGCGGCCCTGGGCCTGGCAGCGGTGGCCGGTGTCGCGGCCTCCTTCCTCTCCGGCACTCGCGGTGGCTGGGTGGTGGTGCCGCTGCTGGCATGGATGGGCTTTCGCGCCTTTCGCGGGGTCTTTCCCCGGCGTCGCCTGCTGATGGCGGCGGCGGGGTTCTGGGGGCTGCTGGCCGGGCTGGTCGCGATGACGGCCCTCACCGATTACGGGGTCTCCGTGCGTATCGAGAGGGCCGTGGATGATGTGCGCGACTATGTGGCGGAAGTCGATAGCGGCAGCTCCGTGGGGTTACGCCTGGAGATGTGGTATGCCGGCGGCCAGCTGTTTCTGGAGAGGCCGCTGACCGGCTGGGGCGAGGGACAGCTGCAGGCGGCCCGGGATGCGATGGTCGAGGCAGGCGTATTGCATCCGGAGGTGAGCCGGTATGATCAACTGCATAGCGATATCATCGACACCACGGCGCGGCGCGGGGTGCTGGGCCTGCTGACGCTGGTCGCGCTGTACGGCGTGCCCGCCTGGCTGTTCGCCCGGCACCTGCATCGAAGCCGTGATCCCCAGACCCGAACGCTGGCCCTTTCCGGGCTGATGGTGGCCGTGGCCTTCGTGGATTTCGGCTTGACGCAGTCCATGCTGCGTGACGTGAGAGGGTTGAGCGGCTACCTGGGACTGAGCGTGGCCTGCTGGGTGTTGTTGAAGGCCCGTCTGGTGACCTTGAGGTTACGTGAGGCACCCGGGAGCTGTCCGAGTGGGGTGTCGGACGCCGCGAGGGGCGGCATCGCCGACAAGGGATCTGTCAAGATGTTCGAAGACGATACATCGGAAAGAGAGAAGGAGCCTGGGGAATGAAGATCACGATTTTCGGTACGGGGTATGTCGGGCTGGTGACCGGGACCTGCCTGGCCGATGTGGGGCACGACGTGATGTGCATGGATGTGGATGGCGACAAGATCGCGCGGCTGCGCGAGGGCGTGATCCCCATCTACGAGCCGGGCCTCGAGGCGTTGGTGAAGAGCAACGTGGATGCCGGTCGGCTGCGCTTCACCACCGACCCCGTCGAGGCGGTGGCCTTCGGCACCCTGCAGTTCATCGCCGTGGGCACGCCGCCGGATGCGGACGGCAGTGCCGACCTGCAATACGTGCTGACGGTGGCCGAGACCATCGGCCGGCATATGCAGGACTACAAGGTGATCGTCGACAAGTCCACCGTGCCGGTGGGAACGGCCGATCGGGTGCGTGGCAAGGTGGCCGAGACGCTGGCGGCCCGTGGCGAGGCACTCGACTTCGATGTCTGCTCCAACCCCGAGTTCCTCAAGGAGGGGGCGGCCATCGAGGACTTCACCTATGGCGCGCGCATCGTGGTGGGAACCGATTCGGAGCGGGTCAAGGAGCTGATGCGCGAGTGCTATGCCCCCTACAGCCGGCTCCATGACAAGATGATGTTCATGGACGTGCGCGCCGCGGAGCTGACCAAGTATGCGGCCAACGCCATGCTGGCCACCAAGATCAGTTTCATGAACGAGATCGCCAATCTCGCCGAGCGCCTGGGGGCGGACGTGGAGCAAGTGCGCCACGGCATCGGCAGCGACCCGCGCATTGGCTACCAGTTCATCTACCCGGGCTGTGGCTACGGCGGCTCCTGCTTCCCGAAGGACGTGCAGGCGCTGGCGCGCTCCGCCGCAGAGGTGGACTACCAGGCCGAGCTGCTCAACGCCGTGGAAGCGGTGAACCGCCGGCAGAAGCAGAACCTGTTCACCAAGCTCGACCAGGCCTTCGATGGCGACCTGGCGGGCAAGACCATCGCCTTGTGGGGGCTCTCCTTCAAGCCCAACACCGATGACATGCGCGATGCCCCGAGCCGTACCCTGATGGAGGCGGTGTGGAACGCCGGTGGCCGCGTGCAGGCCTTCGATCCCGAGGCCATGAAGGAGTGTCGCCGACTCTATGGGGAGCGTGACGACCTGACCCTGGTGGCCGACCGCATCCAGGCGGTGAAGGGGGCCGACGCCCTGGTGATCTGTACCGAGTGGAAGGAGTTCCGTAGCGTGGACTTCGCGTGGCTGAAGGCCAACCTGACCACGCCGGTGATCGTCGACGGCCGGAATCTCTATGACCCGCAGACTGTCAAGCGCGCCGGCCTGCTCTACTTCGGCGTGGGTCGCGGCGACTCGTTGCAGGCGGTCGTCTAGACATGCTGGATTGACCTGACCCGCCGCGAACGTGATCCCCGCTGCCCCCTTGCGCCCAGCTGCGCAAGGGGGCTTTCGTATGGGGCCGCGCAGCGGCGGTGGGGATGCCTCGGCGCCTGGCGGAGATGTATCAGTTTCGTCATTCCTCGATGTGTAGGCAATTCGTGAATGCGTGGGGTGTGTGACGTGAAAAATTCAAGAAAAAGCGGGATGGACGTCACGCCAGCAGTTGCGCTGTACTGGTCAGCGGCACTTTTCATTACCTGGAGTTACCTTGTGTCACCTGGCGTTACCTAGGGAGGGGTGGCTTTCGGTCACCTCACGACATTCGCGAGGGCTTCCATGACCGACTTCCTGTTCAGCTCCGACCGTCTCCCCTCCGGCCGCCTTGCCCAGGCCTTGCAGCCGCTCCATCTCGAGGATGCCGTCCCGGTGTCGGAGTTTCACGGCGACTGGGGGGCCCTGGCTGTCACGCCGTCACGCTATTCCGGCTTTGCCCCGGTCGAGACCGATACCCATCTCTGCGTGATCATCGGGGGGCCGGTGCTGTACTTCCGGGATAACGACTTCCTGGCCGGCGGCGACCGTCAGGCCGGGACGAAAGCCATTCTCGCTCACTGGCAAGGGGGAGAGGCGGACTGGAGCGAGGATCTCAGCGGTCCCTTCGTCATCCTGATCATCGACAAGGTCTCGCAGCGGATCACGTGCATCACGGACCTGATGCTGTTCATCCCCGTCTACCGCTATCAGCAGGCATCGTGGCTATGCCTGGGCACCCACGTCGATGCCGTGGCGGGGGCGTGTGGCCGTGAGGCGGATTTCGATGAAACCTCGCTGGTGGATTTCATCCTGCACGGTGCCGTCACTTTCCCCCATACGGCCTATCACCTGGTCCAGCTGTGCCATCCGGGAACGGAGCATGAGTTCCAGTTGATCGGCGGTCAGGTGCATGACTTCCCGCATGTTCCCTACTGGTGCCCGAAGGAAGAGCCCCTGTTCGATGACCTGGCGTCGGCGGCGGGGGCGCTGCGTGTCGGAGTCGAGGGGTATGTCGAGCGCGTCACGAGCTCGATGCATCGCGTGGCCCAGTTCCTGAGCGGTGGCGAGGATTCCCGGGTCGTCGCGTCGATGTTACCGCAACGCTTGGCACGTGATGCGTTCGTGTTCCTGAACGGCCACACCCGCGAAGAGAGGATCGCCGGCAAGGTGGCCGTGGCCTCGGGCGCGAACTTCCGGCCGCAGTACCGGGGGCCGCTCCACTACCTGGAGTTGATGCAGGAGGCGTCTCGGCTGGTCGGCAGCGGGCACCAGTATATCCATGCTCACGCCCTCGGCTTCCATCGCCAGTGCGATCTGTCGTCCTACGAGGCGGTGTTTGGCGGCTATCTTGCCGACTGCCTCATCAAGTCCCACCACGCTCGCCCGGTGCCGGGATCGAATTTCTTCGTTTTCCTGCCCCAGGTCGACATGGGCGGGGAGACGCGCACCCGGGAGGTCAGGAGCGATCTCTTTCCCCGGAGCCTGTTGCGCGAGGTGACCCAACGCCGACGCGCCCATTTTCAGGAGGTCAGCGCGATCAGGCCCCACAGTGCCCATGAATGGTTCAGACTGTGGCCGATGACCATGGAAACCGCGATTCCCAACCTCTACAGCAACCGGCGCCTGTTCCGCAGCTATGAGATGTTCACCTGCAAGGAAGCGGTCAAGGTGAGCGCCGCCACGCCAATCGCCTGGAAGTTGAATCGGCGGCTGTTCCTGAAGGCGTTCCGGCCCTATCTGAAACCGACTCGGTTCCTGTTCCATACCGATGGGCGGCTGCCCTATTTTCCCTGGTGGGTCAACCTGCCCCTTCGTACCTCGTTGTGGTCTGCTCGCCAGTTGTTGCGGCGCACCGGGCTACAGACGCAATACCAGGGATCCTGGGCTGACTGGAAGTCGGTGATCGCGAGCCAGCCGTGGAAGCGCCTGTGCGAGACCACGACGCCGGAGAGCATGAGCCTGCCGTCACTGCGGGCGGCGTTGGCCAATGAGGCGCTGGCGCCGGGCAGGCTGTCCGTGCCTCAGCAGGTCAACCTTCTGCAGGTCTGCTACCTGACCTCGGCGGCCTGCCGTTGGGGGGCGGGTGAGGCGTCCCGGGCCGACACCCTGCTGTCTCGTTGAGTCGCCTGGTGCGGGCGGGATGCGAGGGGGCGCTCGGCCTGGGGATGCCTCGGGCGCCTGGCGGCGCCATCGCCGATACGTCGGACCGGTTCTATCGTCGATGCGTCGGACCGGCGCTCCCTCAGGTCCAGCCCTCCCCCAAGAGTTGTCGTCATTTGGCCCCGAAGCAGGGCGGCGAGGCCGGTTCCCGATCCTCGGCATCTTCGTCCTCGAGGGCCTTGAGCAGTGCCTCCCGGAGCATCGGCAGGTGAGAGGCCTCGAGATCCCGTGCCGCCGAGAGCAGGGTCAGACGCTCCTGCCGGGCGTGACGCATCAGCGGCAACAGGCAGTCGGGATCGTCGCGCAGCTCGCCGCGGTAGCGCGCGGCAAACACGCTGGCACTGATCTCCCCCTGATGGTACTGCCGGCGCAGGGCGGGGGAGGGCGAGGCATCACGATACCAGTCGGTCAGTGCCAGGGATTCCCGGCGCTTGCCCCGCGGCCATAGGCGGTCGACCAGTATCCGGGCACCGTCCTCGGCTTCCGGTGCCTGGTAGATGCGCTTGAACACGATGTCGTAACTCATCCATCTGTCTCCTGATCGAGGGCCGCCTGTTCCTCCCGGGCCCTCGCCTGCCAGGGCCCGGGGAGCGCGGCCGCCCGGGCCAAGGCACGACGTGCCATCTGCAGGTCTCCCTCCCGGCTTGCCAGCAGGCCCAGGTTGAGCCAGGCCGGTGCCAGCTCGGGATCGGCGGCCGTGGCGGCACGGTAGGCCGCCATGGCCCCGGGCCGATCGCCGGTCGAGTGATGGGCATTGCCCAGGGCGAACTGCACCATCGCCGCGGTGGGGTGGCGCTCGGCGAGGGCCTGCCAGGCGGGCAGGGCCGCCCGGCTGCCCCGCGCCGCCTCGAAATCGGCGATCGCCCGGGTGGCGGCATCGGCGTCGAGGCTGGCCGGCAGCTCACCCGGTGGCAGTGCCACGAAGGCCCAGCGGTCGCTGCGGGCCCAGGTGGCATCGAAGCGCGCGAAGTCGACGGCACGGCCGGGCGTCATGCCGGTATGCAAGATCAGTGACTCGTCCGGCAGGTCGTAGCCGATGGCGACGGCATAGTGCCACAGCGGCCAGGCGGGGAGCGCCAGGTTCTGCATCACCACCACCGGATGCCCGGCCGCCAGTTCCTCGAGAAGGGCGCCGAACGCCCCCGGGAGCCGGAACGGGATCATCCCCTGGCGGCGTACCGTGGCGAGCATCTCCGGTTGCACGCTGCCTTCCCGCCCGGGCAGGAAGACCTGGGGAATGAGGGCGTCGACACCGACATCGCGGCCGCCGGCGTTGAGCACCATGGCCAGTGATGCCGGCCCGCACTGGTAGTCGCGCTGACCATGGAAGGGCACGTCGTCGAGACGTACCCGGTCGGGCAGGGCGTCACGGGTGGCGGGCGTCAGTTGGGGGGCGGTCGCGCACCCCGTCAGCAACAACAGGTAGGCCACCATCACAAGAACGCCCGCGATGCGGGCGTTCTTGCGTTCCTGTGGCCGGAAGGGGCCGGTCATTCGCTGCCTCGGGTCTCAGCGGGTGAAGGGGTAGACATCGGTGAGGCCGAGGATATCGGTCACCAGCAGGATGACGAAGACGGCGAAGAGGACGCCGACCACGCTGGCCCCGGCGGGCAGTTGATCGAGACGCTCGGCCATCTGGCGGGCTTCCTCGTCGGAGAGGGCGGCCACCCGGGCTTCCACCTCGGTCGGCGAGACGCCCTGGGCCAGGAGCTGCTGCTGAACGTCGTCGCGGGCGAGGACCTCGCGGATCTTGGCTCGATCGCTCTGGGCGGAGCTGGCGTCGAGTACGGCCGTGGTGCCGACAAGGTCATCGTCGGCCGGCACGGGGGCGGCGGCGACCGGCAGGCTGCCCAGGACCAGGGCGGCGATCAGGAGCGGGCTGAGGAGTCGGCTGAGTCGTTTCATGATGGCGTTCCTTTTTCTGTCATGGTTGGTCCGGCTCGTGTCCGCTCTGCATGGGGCCTCCTTGTCCCATGCCGGCGGCGATGCCCCGACAGTATAGAATATAAGTCACTGACGTTTCACGACTCTGCGTTGATTTCCTTGGCATTGCCTGGTCGCGGCCCGGCCGGCTACGGGGTCCCGCCGCCGTGAAGTGCTTGGCTGTCCGGTGGTGTCGCAGGGGGCGTCGCCCCCCAACCCTGGAGCGGATGTCTCGCATCGCGCGGGGGCCTGTGTCGCTGCGGCGGGCATGGCGAGTCGGGAACTCAGCCGACCCGATAGGAGGAGGGCAGTTCCGCCAGCGGGCCGCGGCCGCCGGCCAGCGTCAGGGCCAGGTCATGCAGGCCGTCCCAGAGGGGAATGGGACTCGCGCCCTTGATCGCCAGGTCCAGTCGCTGGGCGAACAGCAGTAGCTTGTGCAGGCGCTTCATGGGCAGGCGGCTCAGGGCCTGTTGGTAGGCGGGGCGTCGCTTGTCGAAGATGGGGGGTTTCTGCGCCTTGCAGGCATGCTCGAGGCTCTGGCCCTGGTCCAGGTGCTGGTGAAGCGAGAGCAGCAGACGCAGTTCGCGGGTCAGCGCCCAGAGCACGATGGGGGCCTCGACCCCCTCGCCCTGCAGCCCGGCCATGATGCGGGCGACGCGCACGCGCTCGCCCTTCAGGCAGGCATCCATCAGCGTGAAGACGTCGAAGCGGGCGCTGTCCTCCACGCCCCCGGCGACCTGTTGCGGCGAGATCCGCGCGCCGGGAGGGGACAGCAGGGCGAGCTTCTGCAGCTCCTGGTCGGCGGCCAGCAGGTTGCCCTCGGTGCGCTCGCCGAGCAGGCGGGCGGCATCGAGGTCCATCGTCAGCCCATGGCGACCGGCCCGGTCGCGCAGCCAGAAGTGCAGTCGCGAGGCGTCCACCGGCCAGACCGGGACGAAGAGCCCGGCCTTGTCCAGGGCCTTGAACCAGGCGCTCTTCTGCTCCCGGTAGTCGAGTTTGCCGGCGGCGATCAGCAGCACGTTGTCGCTCGTCGCCATGCCCTCGGCGTATTCGCGCAGTGCCTTGGCGCCTTCCTGGCCGGGCTTGCCGTTGCCCAGGCGCAACTCGATGAGCTTGCGCGAGGCGAACAGCGAGAGGCTGGCCGAGGCCTCGGTGAGTCGACCCCAGGCGAAGTTGGCCTCCACGTGGAGCACCTCGCGTTCCTCGATGCCCGCCGCCCGGGCGGCGCCACGCACCGCGTCACAGGCTTCCATGTGCTGCAGGGGTTCGTCGCCGGCGACGATCACCACCGGCGGCAGTGACTTGGCCAGGGCCGGTTCGAGCTTGTCGGGAAAGACCTTCACGATACGCCCTTCATGCCTCGGCGAGCGGGCGCAGGCGGTCGAGCAGCTGGCGGGCGGCCTCGCGGCGCAGCCGTTCCTTGACCGCCTCGCGCTGTTCGTCGCCGGCCAGCAGGTTGTCCTCGCTGACGTCGAAGCGCTCGCTGACGTCCAGGGTCTGCTGGTCGAGGCGATAGGCGCCATCGGCGCGTCGCTGGACCGAGAAGGGCACGCGCAGCGTCATCTCGTGTTCCTGGTTGCCCGAGTCGAGCACGCTCAGGCCGCGCTCCACGAACTCCCCGGCGCCGAGGTTGAGCACCAGGGGGGCGTCGTCACGCACCTGGGTGCCGGCGGCCTCGAGCCGCTCCGTGGCCACCCGCCGGAACTCGCCCTCGCTGCCGGCGATGGCCAGTGCCTCGAGGCGCAGGGCGGACCGACCGTACCCGCGCAGGTGGAAGCCGCAGCCGGCCAGTGCCAGGGAGGCACCGGCGGCGAGACTCAGGCGAAGCAGGGTGCGACGTTGCATGGAAGCTCCTTTCCGGCCCTCAGCCGACGACGATGTTGACCAGCTTGCCGGGCACCACGATGACCTTGCGCACTGTCTTGCCCTCGACATGGCGCTGGACGTTCTCGGCGGCCATGGCCTGGGTCTCGACGGCCGCCTTGTCGGCATCGGCCGGGACCTCCAGGCGAGCGCGCAGCTTGCCATTGACCTGGACGACCAGCTCGATGGTGTCGCGGGCCAGCGCCGACTCGTCGAGGGCCGGCCAGGCGGCATCGATGGCCGGCTCGTCATGGCCGAGCTCGGCCCAGAGGGCGTGGCAGGCGTGGGGGGTGATCGGCGCCAGCAGCAGCACGCAGGCCTCGACCGCCTCGCGGGCCACGGCCAGGCCGAGCGGGCTGGTATCTTCGAACTTGCCCAGCGCGTTGGTGAGTTCCATCACCGCGGCGATGGCGGTGTTGAAGGTGGTGCGCCGGCCGATGTCGTCGCTGGCCTTCTTGATGGTCTCGTGGGTCTTGCGACGCAGTTCGCGCTGGGCGTCGTCGAGGGCAGCGATGTCGAGCTCGCCGGGCGTGCCGGCCTCGAGGTGCTCGGCCACCAGCCGCCACAGGCGCTTGAGGAAGCGGTGGGCCCCCTCGACGCCGGAGTCGGACCACTCCAGGGACTGCTCGGGGGGCGCGGCGAACATCATGAACAGGCGCACGGTATCGGCCCCGAAGCGGTCGATCATCGCCTGGGGATCGACGCCGTTGTTCTTCGACTTGGACATCTTCTCGATGCCGCCCATCTCCACCGGCTGGCCATCGCTCTCGAGCACCGCGCTCAGCGGCCGGCCCTTGTCGTCGCGCGTCACCACCACATCGGCCGGGTTGAACCAGTCCTTGCCGCCGTTCTTGGTGGGCCGGTAGAAGGTCTCGGCGATCACCATGCCCTGGGTCAACAGGCGCTGGAAGGGCTCGTCGGAGTCCACCAGGCCGAAGTCGCGCATCAACTTGTGGAAGAAGCGCGCGTAGAGCAGGTGCAGGATGGCGTGCTCGATGCCGCCGATGTAGAGGTCCACCGGCAGCCAGTAGTTGGCGCGCTCGTCGAGCATCGCCTCCGGGTTGTCGGCGCAGGCGAAGCGCGCGTAGTACCAGGAGGACTCCATGAAGGTGTCGAAGGTATCGGTCTCGCGCACCCAGCCGTCGCCCAGGTCACTGAACGCGGGCATCTTCTTGAGCGGCGAACCGGAGGCGTCCACGGTGACCTCCAGCGGCAGCTCGACCGGCAACTCGGCGTCGGTGAGCGGCACGGTCTGGCCCTCGGGGCCGTACTTGACCGGAATCGGCGCGCCCCAGTAGCGCTGGCGGGCCACGCCCCAGTCACGCAGCCGGAAGTGGGTCTTGACCTCGCCGTGGCCCTGCTCGGCCAGTTTGGCGGCGATGGCGTCGAAGGCCGCCTGGAAATCCAGGCCATCGAACTCGCCGGAGTTGATCAGCACGCCGTAGTCGTCATGGGCGCCCTGGCTGAGGTCCGGGGCCCGGCCATCCGCCTCGGCGATCACCGGCTCGATGGGCAGCGAATACTGGTTGGCGAACTCCCAGTCCCGCTGGTCGTGGGCGGGCACCGCCATGACCGCGCCCGTGCCGTACTCCATGAGCACGAAATTGGCCACGTAGACCGGCACGCGACGGCCGGTGAGGGGATGCACGGCCTGGTAGCCGGTGTTCATGCCCTTCTTTTCCATGGTGGCGAGCTCGGCCTCCGAGGTGCCGCCATGGCTGCACTCCTCGAGGAAGGCGGCAAGCTCGGGCTGGCCCTCGGCCGCGGCGCGGGCCAGGGGGTGAGCGGCCGCCACGGCCACGTAGGTCACGCCCATCAGGGTGTCGGGGCGGGTGGTGTAGACCCGCAGCGGCTCCAGGGCGTTGTCCTCATGGTCGGCGACGTCGAAAGCCAGCTCCACGCCCCGGGACTTGCCGATCCAGTTGCGCTGCATGGTCTTGACCTGCTCGGGCCAGTCGACCTTGTCGAGGTCTGCCAGCAGCTCCTCGGCGTAGTCGGTGATCTTGAGGAACCACAGCGGGATTTCCTTGCGCTCCACCGGCGCGCCGGAGCGCCAGCCGCAGCCGTCGATGACCTGCTCGTTGGCCAGCACGGTCTGGTCCACCGGGTCCCAGTTGACGGTGGACATCTTCTTGTACACCAGCCCCTTCTCCACCAGCTTGGTGAAGAACCACTGTTCCCAGCGGTAGTAGTCGCTGTCGCAGGTCGCGAACTCACGGCTCCAGTCGTAGGCGAAGCCCAGCGCCTTGAGCTGGTCGCGCATGTAGTCGATGTTCTGGTAGGTCCACTTCGCCGGCGGCACCTGATTCTTGATGGCGGCGTTCTCCGCCGGCATGCCGAAGGCGTCCCAGCCCATCGGCTGCAGGACGTTCTTGCCCTGCATCCGCTGATAGCGGGAGACGACATCGCCGATGGTGTAGTTACGCACATGCCCCATGTGCAGCTTGCCGCTGGGATAGGGGAACATCGACAGGCAGTAGAACTTCTCGCGGCCGGCGTCTTCCACCGCCTTGAAGCACTGGTTCTTGTCCCAGTAGTGCTGGGCGTCGCGTTCGGTGTCAAAGGGCTTGTATTGTGCGTCCATCGCTGTCTTCGGGTACCTTGCTAGTCGAGAGCAGCGCCCGGGGCGCTGCGCATGTCAGCGGGCCTTGTCCGGCGTCAGGGTTCGCCCCGTCGAGGCGGGGAACCCATTGATTCGCCGTCGGGCATGTCGTCTAAATGGAAGAACCGTTGGGTCGCAAGGATACCCCAGCACGGCAGGCCTCGGCTATGGTGGCCTGGCCACCCACCAGCAGGGCTATCGCAGTTGGGTCTGGCGAGGGGCGCCGGGGACGAGCCGAAGAGGAGGTCCTACGCCAGGGATGGCGTCGGTAGCGTACAGGGAGGTATTCACAGCGCCTCCTTGAAGGCTTGTCGACGGATCAGCCCCGAGTGACAACGCTAAGCGCTAGCCCTGTGGCCACCAGGCCCAGTGCGGACACGAGGAGACCAGCATGAGCGAGCACAAGGAACCGCAGCATCAGGACCATCGGTTGAAGGACGCCTATGAACGGGTGCTGTCCCGTCTCAAGGAAGGCGCCGGCGAGCTCAACCGGGAGAACCTGCAGAAGGAACTCGACGAGGCCGTGGAGTTCGAGGCGGAGGTGGAAGAGTTCACCCGGGACGAGCTGTCGCTGCTGCGTGCCTGGGTCGAGCGCGACCTCAAGGAGATGCGTCGCTACCTGGGCGCCGGCGGCGAGGGCGTGGCCAGCTGGCTAGGCATCGACCTCTCGATGCTCTCCCGCAAGGTGGTGGAGTCGCTGCTGTCCATCGCCGACCGCAGCCTGGTCGAGCGCGAGCGCCTCGAGGAGGACCTGGAGGCTTCACGGGCCGATTACACGGCCGGCGAGATGGCGGCCCCCGGCCGCATGGCCTGCACCCACTGCGACGCCATCGTCGAGCTCGAGGGCATCACCCGTATCGAGCCCTGTCACCAATGCGGCCATCGCTACTTCGTGCGCGCCCCCCTGGGCTGAGTCTCAGGCATCCTCCGAGCGACGCCGGCAGGGCAACCGGACAGTGAGCCGGTTGCCCCGCGGCGAGCCTCCTGCGCGCCCCGGGCGGTGATCGGCTCGCTGCTCTTGCGGGGCAGCGGCAGCATCAGGCCATAACGGAACGCCTGGCCGTACCCTCCTACAGTGGACGCCGAAGATCCACTGGCAGAGACCGATGTCTCTTGTTTGAAACGACCCTCTAATCCTTTTTTCCTATGCCGATGCATTAGCAATACCACCTGGCAACAGGCCAGGTGAAGTGTAACTATTTGTAATAGTTTGTATGCAAAAATAGTGTTCGTGTGGACTTGTGTTTGTTTGTTGTAAAGCCTCGGGTGAGGGCAACGGCAACGCCATGGGGCGGCGGAGACCGAGGAGATAGCCATGACGCTGATGATGCACAGCTCGCGAATCTGGCATGCCGGCCCGGGCGAGATTGCCGGCTGGGAGCTTCCGCTGCGTCGACTGGTGCGTGAAGAGCAGGCGCGCCAGGCAGGGGCGCTGATT
This sequence comes from Halomonas stenophila, assembly GCF_014192275.1. Classification (GTDB taxonomy): domain Bacteria; phylum Pseudomonadota; class Gammaproteobacteria; order Pseudomonadales; family Halomonadaceae; genus Halomonas; species Halomonas stenophila. Next base: position 469,363 of record NZ_JACHXR010000001.1, read on the forward strand.
CGCGGCGTCGATCTCGACGCCTACCTCGATCGAGTCGTCGCGCGAGGCGAGTTCGTGCTGTTGACGCTGGATGAGCACCTGGGCGGGTTTTGCGCCTTCTATGCCTTCGACCCGGCGCTCGACAGCGCCTTTATCACACTCTTCGTGGTGGCCCCCGAGGGACGCGGCCTGGGGCTGGCCGAAGCGATGCTGGCGTGCGTGGCGACCCAGGCCCGGCAGCGGGGCTATCGCTATCTGACGCTCTGGGTGGGTGAGGACAACGTCCCGGCTTTGCGCTTCTATCGGCGCCAGGGATTCCGGGTGCTGGCACATGATGACGAGAAAGGGCAGGTCTTCGTGCGCCTGACAGTGGGGGAGGCGTGAAGCCGGCTCGGGGCGCAGGCCATCATCGATCACGGGCGGCAGTCGACCGTACGGGCTAGAGGAAGGGGGGGCAACATGCAAGGACATCATGCACTGAGCACAGGTGAGGGAGGAGTCGCCGGCGAGGGGGGGCCGGAGGCCGAACCGTCGATGAGTGTGGAGGAGTTCGACACCCGGATTCGGCGCGACGGCTGGGTAGTGTTCGAGCGTGCGCTATCGCCGGCCTTCACCCGCCTACTGAGACAGGATTGCCTGAAGTGGATCGCGCATTGTCAGGCCCTGCAGGTGCGCAACGGCGTCAACGCCTCCGGCGATGGGACGGGGCACCACTGCCTGGGCGCCGGCGACAGCATCGACCGCTACATCCACATGCACCTGTTCCATCCCTATATCGCTCGCTACTTCGATGACGAGCCCTATATATGTCACTCCCTGACGCCTATTGGCGGCTTCCCGGGGCTGAACACCTACGTGCACAAGCTGCATCGCGATGTGCGCACCGTGATTCCCGGCTATCCCTTCAAGCTGAACATGCTGGTGATGTGCGATGACTTCACCCCGCACAATGCCACCCGGGTGCTGACCGGGTCGCATACGCGGACGTCTCCCCCCGAGGTCGAGGAGTTCGAGCGCTGCCACGAGCGCATGCTCGGGCCGGCCGGCTCGGTGGTGCTGTTCAACTCGGCGCTCTGGCACCAGGGCACCAGAATTCCCGGGCCGGAGCTCCGGGTGGCGTTGACCGTGGGCTATGGCCGGGCCTTCGTGAAGCCTGCCATGGACTATGCCCGCATGCTGGGCGAGGCGTACGGCCGGTCGCTGTCGCCGCTGTCCCGCCAGGTGCTGGGCTACAACGCCCGAGTGCCGGTCAGCCTGGAGGAGTGGTATCGCCCGGCCGGCGAGCGGCTCTATCGCCCCGATCAGGGATGAGCCTGAGGCCTTCCCGAGAAACTCTTCCACCTGCACAGGGGAACCAGAGATGCGCCTTGACCATGCCTGGCTGGCCAGACTCTCGGCTCGACTCGGCGGCAGTTTCTACGTCTTCGACGAGGAGGTGTTTGCCGACAACTACCGGCGGCTCCGGGATGGGCTGAGGCGGGAGTGGCCGCGAAGCGAGGTGGCCTATGCCATGAAGGCTAACTACATGCCGCCGATCGGCCGCTGGCTGTCGCGCCACGAAGGTCTGGCCGAGGTGGTGTCCCGCTTCGAGTACGAGGTAGCGCGTCAGCACCTGCCCGGACGGCAGCTGATCTTCAACGGTCCGATCAAGCGCACGGCGGACCTGCGCCGGGCCCTGCGGGATGGCAGCCAGGTGAACCTGGACAGCTTCGAGGAGGTCCGCCGGCTGGCACGGCTGGCGGGGGAGTTCACGCGTGTGCGCATTGGACTGCGTCTCAATTTCCCCGACCCGGAACTGGAGAGCCGCTTTGGCTTCGAGGTTGAAAGCGGTGAGCTCGAGCGGGTGCTGGCGGCGCTGGCGGCGATCGGAAATGTTGAGTTGGTGAGCCTGCACTGCCATGCCACCTGTCGCGCGCGAGGCGTCCGGGATCCGGTGGAACGTCTGCGTCGGCTGTGCGAGCTGGCCGGAGAGCTGATGGCCGAGCATCCCCTCGAGACTCTCAACATCGGCGGCGGGCTGCTGGGGCGGATGCCCGAGTCGCTGAAAGCCCAGTTCCCGTTCCCGGTGCCCGAGCTCGACGAGTATGCCGCCGAGATCGGTGCCGCCATGGCTCGCTATGCACCCTCGCCTTCGCTGCGCCTGGTCGTGGAGCCGGGCGTCTCGATGATCGCCGATACCATGGTGCTGGTGGCTCCGGTCATGGAAGTGCGCCGCCGTCGCCGGGGGTGGCAGGCGCTGCTGGACACCAACGTCAACGGCATCAATCCGACCCGCAGCGATACGTGTCCCTCGCTGCGGGCCGTGACCCCGCGCCGGCATGAGGCCGAGTCGCTGCGCCGCTATCGGCTGGTCGGTAATACCTGCATGGAGCATGACGTGATCTGTGAGGCCTTCGAGGCGTCCCGCCTCGAGGCGGGTGACTTCATTGTCGCGGCGAACCGGGGCGCCTACTCCCTGAACTACACGCCGCCATTCATCGTGCCAGTGCCGGCGCTCGTCGATCGCCATGGCCGGGTACTGAAGGCGGCTGATGATCATCACGCGCTGCTGGCCGGCTATCGCCAGCCTGCCGCCGACCTCACTGAGGGCTGAGACATTGAATATACTGCTGACCTGTGCCGGACGGCGCCACTATCTGGTCGAGTACTTTCGCCGAGCCCTCCAAGGGCGGGGGAGGGTGCTGACCGCTGACAGCAGCCCCCACGCCATCGCTCTCCATGCGGCGGACAAGGGAATCGTCGTGCCCCCCATAAGCGATCCGGGCTATGTGACCCGCCTGCTGGCGCTGTGTCTGGCGGAGGACGTGGAGCTGGTCGTGCCGCTCAATGACCATGAGCTGCCCGTGCTCGCCGAACATCGCGACCGCTTCCAGCAGGTCGGAGTGGAGGTGGTGGTCTCGTCGCCGCAGGTGGTCGCGAAGGCGGCCGACAAGCTGGCCACGGTGCGCTTCGCCCGGGAGGCGGGAGTGTCGACGGCGACGACCTATACACGGCTGTCGGATGCCCTTGCGGGACTATCACAGGGGCACCTGACGTTCCCCCTGTTCGTCAAGCCGCGTTGGGGCACGGCCTCGATCGGCATCGAGCGGGTGACGGGGCGTGAGGAACTGGAGCTGGTCTGGCGACGGGCCGACCTGGTTGAGGCGAGCCGGGGGCGGCCGGTGGAAGCTGAACGGGCGACCGGCCTGCTGATTCAGGAGGCGCTGCCGGGGCTGGAATACGGACTCGACGTGATCAACGACCTGGCCGGGCGCTACCAGGCCACGCTAGTCCGACGCAAGCTGTCGATGCGGGCGGGTGAGACCGACTGTGCGATCACCGAGGCGTGCCCGGCGCTGGTCGAGATCGGACGGCGAATCGGTGAAGCCCTGGGCCACGTGGGCAACCTGGATTGCGACGTCTTCTGGGACGGGAAGCGAGGACATCTGCTGGAGATGAACCCCCGCTTCGGGGGCGGTTATCCATTCAGCGCCGAGGCCGGCGCCGACGTACCCGGTGCGCTGCTGGCCTGGGCGGAGCGGCGTGATCCACCCGCGGGCTGGGCGAGTCCCGAACCGGGTGTGGTGACTGGCAAGTACTACGATCTGATGCGCACCGGGTTGCTGATGGCCGAGCGGCGACCCGTTCAGGCACGTCTCGCCCCCGGTATCTCGTGAGGCGAGGAGTGGCTACTTTTGAGGCAGGTGGCCGTAGCAGGAAGGCGATGCGGGCCGTCCTCCTTATACGGCGCGCTGAGCAGGGCATCGAGCAGGATCGGCAAGCAGGTGGCTTCCAGGTCGCACGCGACCGATGGGTCGCCGGTTTGCCATGCGAGCGGCCCCGGCTTGCATGACCTTGTCGGGAAGTCGGCCGTGTGCCGTTGGCGCAGCTGTTGACCATGAGGCGTTATCGGCGGCTCGTCGTCGAGATACCGACAGTGGGGTGCATCGGGCGGGACCGTCGGCAGCGGCGGCGGGGCTGGGAGAGGGTTTCACCGCCGCCGGGCAGGAGTGTCGCCGGTGATGGCGGGTGTCGCCGGTGATGGCGGGGTTCACGCGCTGGCGAGCATGGCGCCGAGTCAGGCCATCACCAGGATGCCTGCCACCACCAGGGCCGCCATGATCAGCGCATAGCGCAGGTTCTCGCGCATCATTCGGGTGCCGCTGACGCCGTAGCGTCCCTGCAGCGAGAGATTGATCCCCGACAGCGGCCCGACGCTGGTGCCCACCGCCCAGGCCGCCAGCGCCGTGAAGGCGAACAGCGTCTGCTGGCCATCCGCCAGCTCGAGCACCGAGGCCAGCACCGAGACCCCGATGATCGGGTGCAGTCCGGCCACGGCGCTGGCCAAGATGGCCAGGAAACTGATCGTTGCCTCGCCGGCGCCGAAGGTCTCGAACAGCGTCCAGCCGCCCTCGGTGGCCACGTCGGCCAGGGTCGAGAGCCCCAGGGTCAGTAGCCCCGCGCACAGGAACAGCGATATCTCGCCGCGCATGGCGGGCAGCCGGGTCAGGGTGTGACGATGCAATCGCCCCAGGGTCCAGCGCGGCCCGTGAATCAGGTTGGTCGCCAGCGCCGTGCCCGGCATCAGGAAGGTGATGATGGCGACGATCGATAGCGCCGGCGTCAGGCCGAAGTGGAAGCCCATCACCAGCGCCGCCATGACGACCGGCAGCAGCAGGCTCCTCGGCGCCATCGAGAAGCCGGCGGTGTCGGTCAGGTCGAAACGCCGGGGCAGCTCGATCATCGTCACCAGGCCCGCGCACAGCGCCAGGGGCAGGCCGTGGACCAGCACCGTGGCGTAGTCCATCGCCGGCGCCAGGGTCATGACGATACCCATGGAGGCGAAGAACGGCGACCACAGCGCCGCGCTGGAGAGTCCCCGGTTGAGCCCCAGCAGCTGGGGCATGGTGAGCGGTGCTCGACGGGCCAGGCGGTCGCCCACCATGAACACCGTCGACAGGTTGAGGATCGAGCCGAGCAGGTGCACCCCGAGCCAGGTACCCAGTAGGCCGCGCCGCCCGGTCACGGGATGGCCGGGCGGACGCGACTGGCCCCGCAGGTTGCCGATCAGGCCGATGAAGCTGACTCCCACCAGCATGGCCACCACTTGGGTGTTGCCGTCCAGCACTCTGGACCAGTCGACCCGGGCGCCGTAGCCGAACGTCGCGACCAGCAGCAGGCCGAGGCCGATGCCCGCCAGCAGCCCCGCCTGGCGACGGTTGCGCCGTGGCAGGTCGGGCCACAGCAAGGCGGTGCCCAGCCACAGCGCGGGGCCGGTCAGTGCCTCGATGGCGGGCCACCAGGCCAGGCTTGCGATCCGCGACAGCAGGCCGACGAGAATCGCCAGACCGGCCAGGGCGTGGCGGGGGGCGACCTCGGGCGAGGCCGCATCGGCGGTCTGGGCGGACATGGCGAGGTTCCTGGTCGACGGGCGAGAGAGAAGGAAAGCGGCAGAAAGCATAGCATCCTAAGCAAGTCGTCGGATCGCCTCTAGCAAGCGCCGGGGTCTGTGCGGAATCACCCCGGCCAGTGCCGCGCGTCCTCCTCCCGGGCCTCATCGAGCAGCTCGAGCATGGCCCGGGCGGCGTTGGACAGGGTGCGGCTGCGATGCACCAGGTAGCCCAGGGGGCGCTGGATCGGAGGATGATCCACCTCGAGCACGTACAGCTCCCCGGCCACCAGGCCCTCCGGCAGCAGGCTCCAGCCGAGGCCGATGGCGGTCATCATCTTCAGCGTCTCCAGGTAGTTGGTGGAGAGCGCCACGGGGAGCTTTAGGCCGGCGGCGGCGAAGCGGCCCTCGATCAGGCCACGGGTGAAGGTCAGCGGGCCGGGCAGCACGGCGTCGAAGTCGCACAGCTCATGCAGCACCAGCCGGCCGCGGCCGACCAGGGGGTGGTCCGGGGCGCAGACGAAGCACAGCCGGTCGACCCACACCGGCACCACCTCGAGCTGGGTGTCCGGGTGCGGCGCCAGGGTCACCACGGCGATCTCCAGCTCGCCGTCGAGCACCCCCTGATAGGCCTGTTCGGAATCCAGGAAGTGCAGGTCCAGCCGGACCTCCGGGTGGCGGCCGGTATAGGTCTTGAGCAGTGGCGGGAGGCGGTGCAGGCCGATATGGTGGCTGGTGGCCAGCGTCAGGCTGCCGGCCACCCGCCCCTCCAGGTTGCCCAGCGCCCGGCGGCTATCGTCCACCATCACCAGGATCTGCCGCGCCCGGGGCAGCAGCAGCCGGCCGGCCTCGGTGAGCGCCACCCGGCGGCCGATGCGGTCGAACAGCCGGGCATCGATCTGTCCTTCCAGCACGGCGATGCGCTTGCTCACCGCGGGCTGGGTAAGGTGCAGCTGCTCCGCGGCACGGGAGAAGCTGCCGGTGTCGGCCACGGCGAGAAAGGCCTGCAGGCTCTGGGTATCCATGGCGTGTCCTCTTGGGCTCGACAAGTATTCCCGAAAGGAATCCATTGAATAAATAACATGAATTGCTTTTATGTGCTCGTCGCGTGACACTGCGGGAAAAGCGCCGAGGTCCAAAAAAGACTAAGGATGACGACTCGCCCGAGTGGCGCCGGGGGCAGGTCGAAGAGGAGGTCCGATTCCAGGGAAGGAGTCGGTAGCGTGCAGGGAAGAATTCACAGCGCCTCCTCGTAGGCCTGCCGCCGGGAAAGCCACTATGCCGGGGGCACAGAGTCATTAGCGGATTCCAAGGTCGACCGGATTAAGCATGAATAGCAGGGCCGCAGGCCCGGGAGAACGAGATGGCAGGCCAGACACTCTACGACAAGTTGTGGTCGCAGCACCTGGTGAAGGAGCGCGACGACGGCACCGCCCTGATCTATATCGACCGCCAGCTGCTCCATGAGGTGACCTCACCCCAGGCCTTCGAGGGCCTGCGCCTGGCGGGGCGCAAGCCATGGCGTATCGATGCCAACCTGGCGACCCCGGACCACAACGTGCCGACCACCCTCAAGGAGCGTGCCGAGGGCAATGCCGGCATCGAGGATCCGGTGTCGCTGATCCAGGTGCAGACGCTTGACGACAACTGCAACGAGTTCGGCATCGAGGAATACCGCATCAACGACCCGCGTCAGGGCATCGTGCACGTGGTGGGCCCGGAGCAGGGCGCTACCCTGCCGGGCATGACCGTGGTCTGCGGCGACTCCCATACCGCTACCCATGGCGCCTTCGCGGCTCTGGCCCACGGCATCGGCACCTCCGAGGTCGAGCACGTGCTGGCCACCCAGTGCCTGCTGGCACAGAAGATGAAGAACATGCAGGTGCGTGTGGAAGGCAAGCTCGGTGCCGGCGTCACCGCCAAGGACATCGTGCTGGCGATCATCGGCCGGATCGGTACCGCCGGCGGCACCGGCTATGCCATCGAGTTCGCCGGCAGCGCCATCCGTGAGCTGTCCATGGAAGGCCGCATGACGGTCTGCAACATGGCCATCGAGGCCGGGGCCCGGGTCGGCCTGATCGCCGTCGACGACACCACCATCGACTACCTCAGGGGCCGTCACTACGCCCCCGCCGGCGAGCAGTGGGAGGCCGCGGTAGCCGACTGGCGCGAGCTGGTCTCCGACGCCGACGCCGCCTTCGACAAGGTGGTGACCCTCGAGGCCAGCGAGATCGAGCCGCAGGTCTCCTGGGGCACCAGCCCCGAGATGGTCACCGGCATCGGCGGCGAAGTGCCGGACCCGGCCGAGGCCGCCGACGAGACCGCGCGCACGGGCATCAGCCGGGCACTGGAGTACATGGGGCTCGCCCCCCGCCAGAAGATCACCGATATCCGCCTCGACAAGGTGTTCATCGGCTCCTGCACCAACTCGCGCATCGAGGACCTGCGCGAGGCCGCCAGGGTGGCCCGCGGCAAGAAGGTGGCCGATTCCATCAAGCTGGCAATGGTGGTGCCGGGCTCTGGCCTGGTGAAGCGCCAGGCCGAGGAGGAAGGCCTCGACAAGATCTTCCTCGAGGCCGGCTTCGAGTGGCGCGAGCCGGGCTGCTCCATGTGCCTGGCCATGAACGCCGACAAGCTGGGCGCTGGCGAGCACTGCGCCTCGACCTCCAACCGCAACTTCGAGGGGCGCCAGGGCTACGGCGGACGTACCCACCTGGTCAGCCCGGCGATGGCCGCCGCCGCCGCCATCGCCGGCCACTTCGTCGACGTTCGCGACTTCGGCGACGCCGCCAACGACGCCACCCAGCAGCAGGAGGCCTGAGCCATGCAGAAATTCGAACGCCTCGACGGCCTGGTCGCGCCGCTGGACCGCGCCAACGTCGACACCGACCTGATCATTCCCAAGCAGTTCCTGAAGTCGATCCAGCGCACCGGCTTCGGCGTCAACCTCTTCGACGAGCTGCGCTACCTCGACGAGGGCCAGCCGGGCCAGGACGTGTCCAATCGTCCGCTCAATCCCGACTTCGTGCTGAATCAGCCACGCTACCAGGGCGCCAGTGTGCTGCTGGCCCGCCAGAATTTCGGCTGCGGCAGCTCGCGGGAGCATGCGCCCTGGGCGCTGGCCGACTTCGGCTTCCGGGTGGTGATCGCGCCGAGTTTCGCCGACATCTTCTACAACAACGCCTTCAAGAACGGCATCCTGCTGATCACGCTTCCCGAAAGCGTCGTCGACCGGCTGTTCGCCGAAGTCGAGGCCACCGAGGGCTATCGCCTCGATGTCGACCTCGAACAGCAGCGCGTCATCACGCCGTCCGGCGAGATCCTCGGTTTCTCGGTGGACGAGTTCCGCAAGCACTGCCTGCTAGAGGGGCTCGACGATATCGGCATCACCCTGCAGAACGAGGATGCCATTCGCGATTTCGAGAAGAAGCATCGCGAGGCGCGGCCCTGGCTGTTCCGCGATGGGGCGCAAGCCTGACGTATTCTCGCTGTTACCTGCCGGGTACGGGGCTGATCCGGCGGCAGGCCTGCGAGGAGGCGCTGTGAACCCATCCCTGGGCGCTACCGACGCCATCCATGGCGTAGGACCTCCTCTTCGGCCTGCCCCCGGCGCCTCTTCGTTGCCCGGCTATGAGGACACAAGGAAGACACGATGACACGCAAGATTCTGGTTCTCCCGGGCGACGGCATCGGCCCGGAAATCACCGCCCAGGCCAGCCGGGTGCTGGCCGCCTGCCAGGCCCGCGGGCTGGATATCGAGGTCGAGGAGGCGCCGGTCGGCGGTGCCGCCTATGACGCCGAGGGCTCGCCGCTGCCGGAGAGCACCCTGGCCAAGGCCAGGGCCGCCGACGCCATCCTGCTCGGCGCCGTGGGCGGGCCCAAGTGGGACAAGCTCGAGGACATCGGCAAGCGTCCCGAGAAGGGCCTGCTGGGCCTGCGCAAGGAGCTCGGCCTGTTCGGCAACCTGCGTCCGGCGCTGCTCTACCCGCAGCTGGCCGAGGCCTCCAGCCTCAAGCCCGAGCTGGTCGCCGGGCTCGACATCATGATCGTGCGCGAGCTCACCGGCGGCATCTACTTCGGCCAGCCGCGGGGCATCGAGGAGCGTGACGGCCAGCGGGTCGGCTACAACACCTACGTCTACTCCGAGGCGGAGATCGAGCGCATCGGCCGGGTCGCCTTCGAGATGGCACAGAAGCGCGGCAAGAAGCTCTGCTCGGTCGACAAGGCCAACGTGCTCGAGGTGACCATGCTGTGGCGCGAGGTCATGGAGCGGCTGGCGCCGGAGTACCCGGACGTCGAGCTGTCGCACATGTACGTCGACAACGCCGCCATGCAGCTGGTCCGTGCGCCCAAGCAGTTCGACGTGGTGGTCACCGGCAACATGTTCGGCGACATCCTGTCGGATGCCGCGGCCATGCTCACCGGTTCCATCGGCATGCTGCCCTCGGCCTCGCTCAACGAGTCCGGCCAGGGCATGTACGAGCCCTGCCACGGCAGCGCCCCGGACATCGCCGGCCAGAACATCGCCAACCCGCTGGCGACCATCCTCTCGGTGGCGATGATGCTGCGCTACTCGCTGGGCGAGGCGGAGCTGGCCGAGCGTATCGAGGCCGCCGTGGGCCAGGTGCTCGACGACGGTCTGCGCACCGCCGATATCGCCTCGACCGGCACCGAGACGGTGACCACCGAGGCCATGGGCGATGCCGTGCTGGCGGCCTTCGAAGCGCAGTAGGGGGATAAGCGAGCTTGCGAGCGCATCCATTACGGTGGCAGCGTCTCCGGTGGATGCGCTGACGCTTCCCCTCTCCGAGCTTGGCCGCTGATGAGCGGCACCGCTTCCTGTATACTAATGGGTTCATTCTTTCTGGAGGACTTCACATGTTGAAAGTCGGTTTCGTCGGTTGGCGCGGCATGGTGGGCTCCGTGCTCATGCAGCGCATGGTGGAAGACGGGGATTTCAAGGGCATCGAGCCGGTCTTCTTCACCACTTCCCAGGTCGGCCAGGTCGGGCCCGACGTCGGCGTGGACGTGCCTCCGCTGAAGGATGCCTTCGATATCGAGGCCCTCAAGGCCCTGGACGTGGTGATCACCTGTCAGGGCGGCGACTACACCAAGAAGGTCTACGAGGACCTGCGTGGTGGTGGCTGGAAGGGCTACTGGATCGACGCCGCCAGCACCCTGCGCATGGCGGATGACGCCACCATCGTGCTCGACCCGGTCAACCGCAAGGTGATCGACGAGCAGCTGGCGCGCGGCACCAAGACCTTCTGCGGTGGCAATTGCACGGTCAGCCTGATGCTGATGGGCCTGGGCGGGCTCTTCGAGGCGGACATGATCGAGTGGATGACCTCCATGACCTATCAGGCCGCCTCGGGCTCCGGTGCCAAGCACATGCGTGAATTGCTCAACCAGATGGGCACGCTGCGCGACAGCGTGGCCGGTGAGCTGCGTGATCCGTCCAGCGCCATCCTCGACATCGACCACAAGGTCACCGCGGCCATGCGCGGCGGCGACTTCCCGGTCGACAACTTCGGCGCGCCGCTGGCCGGCAGCCTGCTGCCCTGGATCGACTCCAAGCTCGACAACGGCCAGAGCCGCGAGGAGTGGAAGGGCAACGTCGAGACCAACAAGATCCTCGGCCTGCAGGACAACCCGGTGCCGATCGACGGCCTGTGCGTGCGGATCGGCGCCATGCGCTCCCACAGCCAGGCGTTCACCATCAAGCTCAAGCACGACGTGCCGCTCGACGAGATCGAGGAGCGCATCGCCACCCACAACGACTGGGTCAAGCTGATCCCCAACGACAAGGACGCCACCATCGACGGCCTGACCCCGGCCGCCGCCACCGGCACCCTGGACGTGCCGGTGGGCCGGCTGCGCAAGCTGGCCATGGGCGGCGAGTACCTGTCCGCCTTCAGTGTCGGCGACCAACTGCTGTGGGGGGCCGCCGAGCCGCTGAAGCGGATGCTCAAGATCCTCCGCGAGCAATAATACGGCCTCAGGCCTGCTTCGCCAGACGCGGGACGCCTCCTCACGGGGCGTCCCGCGTTTTCGTTGGGCGGGACTCGGCTGGCCACCGGATCGAGGGAGAGGGGCTCCCGAAAATTCCGTTACGATTCAGTAACATTTTTGCCAGGGGCGTCGGGAACCCGTCATTCACCGCCAGTGTCCATTAACTAGCTTGACCATAAAATAAATCGCTATCTATTCGCAGGGTGACCTAGTCCATTTCAAGGGAGAGAAACCATGTTCACACGGGCTTCCCGCCTTGCTTGTCTGTTGTTCGTCGCTGCCAGTGCATACACCGTTCCGGCGCTTGCCTATGTCGGACCGGGGGCTGGCCTTACCGCGATTGGCACGATGGTCGCGGTCATCGCGGCGATCCTGCTGGCCGTGGTCGGCTTCGTCTGGTACCCGCTGAAGCGCGTGATGCGGAAGAAGCGCACGGCGCATACTGGTGATGCGCGAGTCGCGACCGACTCACGTGATGGCATCGACGACTCGGGCAATACCCACTGATGGCTGTGGTAGCCCTCGTTGCGGGCCTCATCGCCTTTATCGCCGTCTTGCGCGGGTTGCAAGTACAGCGCCACGCTTCCCATGCCGTCAGGACCGCACAAGATGCGATCGGCGTGATCACAGACCCTGATCTGAGCGACGATGACAAGGAGCAACGCGTCCAGCGCGCCTCGCTGTCACTATTGAAGAGCTTCGTGATCCTGGTCGCCATCAGCCTGGTGGCGTGCTTGAGCGCGGCGCTCATGGTGGCGGGTGGCGAGCTGTTCGGACTGTTCAGTCTCGATCAGGCGCTGGCGACTGCCACGAGTGGGGCCTTCATCCTGTGGTCGTCCGTTGGCGCCGTCGCGTTATGGATCATTCTCGGCAAACTGGGTGGGCGATCCAGCGCTGCAAAGGAGGACGGCGAAACCGCCCGTGAGGAAGTGCCTTATTCGACACTCGACAAGGCGCTGCACAATTACGCTTTTTCTTCGCCGGGGCTGCAGATCACGCTGTCGTCGATCGAGGATCGGTTATGGCGGAACAAGGTCGCAGCGACCCCAACCGGACGGCCGCTCTTCATTACCTCGCTGCCACGTGCCGGGACGACCATCCTGCTGGAGCTGCTGGCCCAGCAGGAAGAATTCGCCTCCACCACCTATCGCAACATGCCCTTCACCATGGCGCCGCTACTTTGGGGGCGTTTCTCGAGCATGTTCCGCAAGGCTGGCGAGAAAGCCGAACGTGCCCATGGTGATGGAATCGCCGTTGATTTCGACAGCCCCGAGGCCTTCGAGGAAATGATCTGGATGGCCTTTTGGCGCGAGCACTACGAAAATGAGTGTATCAGGCTCTGGGAGGTATCGGATCGGGATGCCGAGTTCGAAGCGTTCCTCTCCCGTCATATGCAGAAACTCGTGGCGAGCACGCCTGACGCAAAACGCTATGTGTCGAAGAACAACGCCAGTATTGCGCGATTGCCGCTGCTTTCTGCCGCCTTTCCTGAGGCGCAGATACTGATCCCCATCCGCGATCCAGCCTCACAGGTCGCATCGCTGAAACGGCAGCACAGCCGTTTCAGCGATCTCCATGCCCGCGATCGCTTCGCGCAACAGTACATGGAGGGGATAGGGCATTTCGAGTTTGGTGCCGCCCTCAGGCCTATCGCCTTTTCGGGTGCCCCGGAGAGTGCGGAGGGGGCAGAGCATGTCGATTACTGGCTGCGCTACTGGATCGCCGCCTATGAACATGTTCTGCATACCGCCCCGGCGGAGGCGGTTTTTATCGACCATGTTGCGCTCAGTAGTCGTCCCGATATTCAGCTTCCACGACTCGCTGAAGCGCTTGGCATCAATGATCGGGAACGTTTTGTCGCGGCGTCCAGCATGTTTCGCGCGCCGGCCTCTCCGCCACCATTGCCGGATGCCTCGGCTGATCTCGTGCGACGTGCCAATGAGCTTCATGCTGCGCTGCTCGAGCGGGCGCTATAACCCGATCCCGCGGACAATAGGGAAGTCTACTCAGTGAAATCATCGTTTTTTGATCGTATTGGTCTCATCGTGTTCGTGGTATCGCTGGCGATCATTGCCATGGTCTATGGCACCGTTTCATCCATGCGAGGCTGGTTTCCGGCTCCGCAGATCAAGCTGGCGCAGCAGACGCTGATCGATGTCGCATCCAACTGGAAGAATGACCTTGCACTGGAGCCCACCCGGCACTTGGTCGATCCTGGCGGTGCCAATACGGGGCCGGATCGTGGCAAATCAGGCGGACAGAGTATGTCCAATGACGGCTATGTCCTCGTTGCGGGGCTGAACGAGAAGCAGGATGAGTCATTCCATGTGGTCCATCTGTATGACAGAGCCGGGGAGGAAGTGCACCGATGGCCGGTGCATTACGAATGGCTCGATAGTGAGCGTAAACCCCAGAATGTCATGCTGCATGGGATGGAGGTCTTCAAGGACGGCTCCCTTGCGTTGACATTCGATGGGGGTAATGCCATTGCCCGCATCGATGCCTGTGGCAAGCCAATCTGGACGCGGAATGGCATTTTTCATCATTCCATCTCGCGTGATGGCGAAGGGCGCCTCGTCACCCTCCTGAAAAACGGCGTGGCCTGGATCGACGAAGATTCCGGTGAGATTCTGCATACGCTGGATGTCGAAGAGGACATGATTACCGTCGATGACGGGGCGCAACAGGCCATGTTCAACATCCGGACGCGCAGCCCCGAAGACGCCAGCGGTGAGATCAGCTACCTGCTGGACCCGTTCCACATCAACGATGCCGAGCCCCTGCATAGTGATATGGCCAGTGCCTTCCCGATGTTCGAGGCCGGTGACGTCCTCATCAGTTTCAGGGAGCTCAATCTCGTCGCCGTCGTCGACCCCGAGAGCGGGCGCATGAAATGGTGGCAACATGGCCCGTGGTTCAAGCAGCACGACCCCGACTTCGAGCCCGATGGTAGGATCACCGTCTATGATAATGGCACCGGCACCGGGGCCAGCAAGATTCGCCGGATTCGTCCTGTCGACGGCGCGGACGTCGAGACGCTGTTCGCGGGCTCGGAGGAGGTGCCGTTCTATACTTGGCGTCGCGGGAAGCATCAAACCTTGCCGAATGGCAACATTCTCCTCACCGAAGCGGAGGGTGGGCGTGTTCTCGAGGTTACGCCGGAGGGCGAGCTGGTTTGGGAGCGTCACATGGTCTGGGATGCCGAAAAGAACCTGATCATCACCGAGGCCCGCTTCGTCCCGGAAGACTTTTTCAAGACCAGCTTCGATAGCGAAGTGCCTGATTGCGACTCGCGCTGACTTCAGCCGGCGAGTCTCGACGCAGGACCCACAACGGGGCTTACAAATGGTTCTGCCTGAAAGGGCTCTACGCAGTTCAGCGTGAAGAGCCCGGCCCCGTCGATCCAGCCCTTCCGATACTGTCACCCCGTTGATCCGGCTTGCGTCGGCCCCCCAATTCCCCTGTCTGCGGTGGCTGCGACACCTGCGCTGCTCCGTCTGCGGCGCCACGCGGGAGCGTATCAACTGGCTGCCTGGCCGGCCGCCAGTCACCGATCCACCTTGCAACACGCCCGCGTCGGCCAGCCCGGGCCCGACGTGGGCGTGGACGTGCCTCCGCTGAAGGTTGCGTGAGCGACGAGGCGGGCGTCTCGCACATGAATGAAGTACGTTGAAAGCATGAGGCGTGTCCTGCGTCATGCGTAGCACGCCAACGAGTGGAATATGATACACAGAGATCATGCCATCTCCTTGGTTGCCATCGGCGCGTCGCCGGAGGGATGGTCGCTGACAGGACGCAAGGGAACTCATGAATCGCAAGCTGACGCTCACCATGCTGCTCTCGCTTTCCGCCGCCAGCCCGTTGGCGCTGGCGCTGGGGCTGGGCGATGTCGAGGTGCGCTCGACGCTCAATGCGCCGCTGCGTGCCAGCATTCCGCTGACCGATGCGGCGGGCCTGCAGGCCGGCCTGCTCAATGCCACTGTCGCCGACCCGGGGGCCTTCCAGGCCGCGGGTCTGACGCGCACGCCGCTCGCGGCCAGTGTCCACCTCGAGGTCAGTCGTCGCCAGGGGCAACTGGTGCTCGACCTCGCCACCGAGCGTGCCGTGCGCGAACCCTGGCTCGACCTGCTGCTGCGCTTCGACTGGCCGGGCGGGCGCCAGCTCCGCGAAGTGACCCTGCTGCTCGACCCGCCCGACTACGCCTCGATGCCGGTGCTGATCGGCTCGTCGCGTCCCAGCCGGGTCACCCAGGCCCCCTCGGCGTCGACTCCCGCGAGCCGCCGGGCCGCCGCGCCCTCGACGCCCGCCGATCCGGAGGACCCCGCCCGGGTGCGCCGCGGGGACACCCTCTGGGCGGTGGCCGGCCGCCTGCGTCCGGACAGCGGCATCAGCATGAACCAGATGATGCTGGCCCTGGTGGAGGCCAACCCCGAGGTGTTTCCCACCGGCAATATCAACCAGATGCGCGCCGGGTTCACCCTCGTGGTGCCGCCCCGCGAGGCCATCGCCTCCCGCTCGTCCGAGGCGGCGACCGACCTCGTCCAGGCCATGAACCAGGCCTGGGCCAATCGCGGCAGCGGGGCGCCGGCACGGGTACCGCTCTCGGCGGAAGCCGAGCCGACGGCCGTGGCCGGGGCCGAGACGCCGGCCGCTGAGGCGGCGCCCCTCGCGGCCGGCGACGAGGCGGCGGATAGCGCCACCCGGCGTGCCGATGCCGCCGCAAGCGGCCCCCGGCTGACACTGCTCACCGAGGCGGAGGCCGCGGCCGCCGGCCTCGGTGACGGCGGCGGGGCCGATGCCGGCGACGGCGGGCAGGGCGATGGCTGGCAGGCGGCCCCGAGGGAGCGGCTGGATCCCGCCGTGCTCGCGACCATCACCGGCACCGGCACCGGCGAGCTGAGCGAGGATCAGCGCCTGTTGCGCCTCGAACGGCGCTGGCAGGATAACCGGGACGCGCTGGCCGCGGTGCAGGCCGAGCGCGACGCCCTGGAGGCGGAGGTCGGCGACCTGCGTGGCGAGCTCGCCGCCCTGCGCCGGCGCGTCGAGGCGCTGACGGCCGGCGGCAGCGGCGTCGACGGCGCCGGGGCCGGTGGCGTGGTGTCGCCCGGCAGCGAGCCCGCCGATGCGTCCCCGCCCTGGTGGGGCGCCCTCTACCAGGGCGCGATCGAGCGGCCCTTGCTGCTGGGCGGGGCCGGACTGGCCGCCCTGCTGGCGCTGTGGGCCCTGGTGCGCCGGCGGCGACGCCGGGAGGAGGAGCCGGTCTTCCCCTTCGGCGAGGTGCAGGTGGCCGAGCCTTCCACTGACGCCCCGGCCGAGCGTCCCTCGGTCGCTGCGGGGTCGCACCGAGCGCCGGAGCGGCCCTCTGTCGACTCGGTGCGGGCCTCCATGCCCGAGGCCGAGGCCATCAACGAGGCCGACATCTTCATCGCCTATGGCCGCTACGACCAGGCCCGCGAACTGCTGGAAGCGGGACTGGCACGAGAGCCGGAGCGCGACGACCTGCGCCTGAAGCTGCTCAAGGTGGAGCTGGAACAGGGGGACCGGTCGGCGGCCCGTCGGCAGGCGCAGCGGCTCCAGGAGTCCGGGGATACGGAGACCCGGGCCGAGGTGGAGCGACTGATGGCCCGTCATGCCGCCTCCGCCGTCCCCCCGGACAGTCCTGCTGGCGAGCGCGCCGTCTTCCCGGAGCCGAGCGAGCTGCCGCCACGGGTCTTCGGTGACCCCGATGCCCCCGAGGCGGAGGAGGATGGTGAGGAGAGTGGTGAGGAGGAGTCCCATCCGGCGAGGGAGCCCCAGTCGGCGAGTGACGGCGACGGCGAGGCCGCGCGCGGCGCCTCGCGGGAAGCGCCCGCGGCGGATAACGGCGAACCCGATGACCTGGCCCGCTACCGCCCTCCCGAGGTCGACGCCGGCGCCGAGGACGAGGGGCGTGACCGGACGGTCCCGACGGGCCGGGACGAGGCGTTCGACGGTCCGCCGCCCGGGCCGTCGAGCGAGCCCTCCTCGACGCCTGACACCGGGAACGAGGAGCCGCCGATGCCTCAGGTGACAAGCCGCACCAGCGAGGAGGGGCGCGAGATCATCGATTATCGCCCGCCATCCCTCGATGAGGAGGCGCCCGTGCGCCAGGAGACGCCCATGCAGCCGGGCGTGGACTTCACCACGGCAGGCGGGGAGGCAACGGACGAAGACGCGGCCGCCCCGTCCCGCGACTCTTCCCGCTGGGAGGTGGAGGAGGTGGCGTTTCCGCCCCTTGGCGGGGATAATGGAGCCTCTTCCGGCGCGGCGTCCTCCCCGGCGACCCTGGCTGAGGCCCGCCACCTGATCGATCTCGGCGAGGTGAGCGAGGCCCGGATCCTGCTGGAACGCTTGCTCGAGGAGTCCCATGACGCCGGAGCGAGGGAGGAGGCCCGCGAACTGCTCGACCGCCACCAGCCATGACGTGCGCATGACCCTTTTTCAACGGCTCGATGAACATCACCCGCTGACCGGCCGCCTGGCCATGGCGGTGGAATACGACGGCACCGCCTACTGCGGTTGGCAGCGCCTCAAGCATGCCGCCTCGGTGCAGGCCTCCCTCGAGACGGCCCTGTCCCGGGTGGCCGGTGACCGGGTCAAGGTCCACGCCAGCGGGCGTACCGACTCCGGTGTCCACGCCACCCGCCAGGTCGTCCACTTCGACCCCCCGGCCGCGCGCTCCCAGAAGGCGTGGGTCTTCGGTGCCAACGCCAACCTGCCGCGCGACGTCGCCGTGCGCTGGGTCAAGCCGGTGCCCGACGACTTTCATGCCCGCTTCAAGGCCCTGGCCCGGCGCTACCGCTACGTGATCCTCAATCAGCCCAGTCGACCGGTGCTGGAGCGCGCCAATGTCACCTGGTGTCGGGATCCCCTGGATGCCGAGGCCATGCATGTGGCGGCCCAGGTGCTGGTGGGCGAGCACGATTTCTCCAGCTTCCGCGCCGCGGGCTGCCAGTCGAAGACCCCCTGGCGTCACCTGCACTTCATCGAGGTGCATCGGCATGGCCCCCTGGTGGTGGTCGATGTCCAGGGCAATGCCTTCCTGCATCACATGATCCGCAACATCGTCGGTGCCCTGGTCTCGGTGGGCCGCGGCGAGCAGGGCGCCGACTACCTGGTGCGGCTGCTGGCGCTCAAGGATCGCACCCTGGGGGATGTCACCGCCCCGGCCTGCGGCCTGCACTTCGTCGACTCCCTCTACGACGAGGCGTGGGGCCTGCCCCGCGAGCCGCTGGGTCCCAACCTGCTGGCCTTCCTGGGCGAGTGGACCGGCGAGCGGCCACTGCCGGACTGTCCCATGGTCGAGTTCCGTCGCGGCCGCCCGGTGGCGCAGGCGGCCATGGCCGGGGAGGGCGGCGATGACTGAGCACGGACGTGTCCCGGGGCGCACCCGGATCAAGTTCTGCGGCATGACGCGCCCCGAGGACGTGGACGCCGCCGTGGCCGCCGGCGCCGATGCCCTGGGCTTCGTGCTCTGGCCCGGCAGCCAGCGGGCCGTGGATCTCGCGCGCCTGGCGACGCTGGCGGCGCGGGTGCCGGCCTTCGTGACCCGGGTCGGGCTCTTCGTCGACCCCGAGCCGGAGCTGGTGGCGAGGGCCGCCGAGCATCTCGACCTGCTGCAGTTCCATGGCGAGGAATCGCCGGCCATCTGCGCCGCCGCCGGGCATCCCTGGATCAAGGCCCTGCGCATGCGCGACGGCCTCGACCTGCCTGCCGCGGCTGGCGACTATCACCAGGCCCGCGCGCTGCTGCTCGACGCCTATCGTCCCGGCCTGCCGGGGGGCACCGGCGAGACCTTCGACTGGTCGCGAATCCCCGCAAGCCTGGCAAAACCTGTTATCCTCGCCGGAGGCCTGACACCGGCCAACGTGGCCGAGGCCATCGCGGTGGTCCGGCCCTACGCGGTGGATGTCTCCGGCGGCATCGAGACCGCGCCCGGGCGCAAGGATGCCGCCTTGATGGCGGCCTTCCGGCAGGCGGTGCGTCGCGCCGACGAGTGCCGCACCGATGGTTGAGCCCGCACCACCGCGTCTTCCAATCCCAAACACCCCTTCTGGCGACCCTGTGAGGTGTCTTTCGTGAGCAAGTTCAGTGACCTGACCCGACTGCCGGATGCCCGTGGCCATTTCGGCCCCTATGGCGGCCGGTTCGTCTCGGAGACCCTGAGCTTCGCCCTGGAGGATCTGGAGAAGACCTACCTGAGTCTTCGTGACGATCCGGACTTCCAGGCGGAATTCGACTATGACCTGGCCCATTACGTGGGCCGCCCGTCACCGCTCTATCATGCCGAGCGATGGTCGAAGCAGCTCGGTGGTGCCCAGGTCTGGCTGAAGCGCGAGGACCTCAACCACACCGGCGCCCACAAGGTGAACAACACCATCGGCCAGGCCCTGCTGGCCAAGAAGAGCGGCAAGCCGCGGGTGATCGCCGAGACCGGTGCGGGCCAGCACGGCGTGGCCACCGCCACCGTGGCCGCCCGGCTGGGCCTCCAGTGCGAGGTCTACATGGGCGCCGAGGACGTCGAGCGCCAGAAGCTCAACGTCTACCGCATGCGCCTGCTCGGTGCCAATGTCATTCCGGTGGAGTCCGGCACGCGGACCCTCAAGGACGCCATGAACGAGGCGCTGCGCGACTGGGTGACCAACGTCGACGATACCTTCTACATCATCGGCACCGTGGCCGGGCCGCATCCCTATCCGATGCTGGTGCGCGATTTCAATGCCGTGGTCGGACGCGAGGCGCGCCGCCAGTCGTTCGAGGAGTTCGGCCGGCTGCCCGATGCCCTGATCGCCTGCGTCGGCGGCGGTTCCAACGCCATGGGGCTCTTCTATCCCTTCGTCGAGGACGACGAGGTGGCCATGTACGGCGTCGAGGCCGGCGGCGACGGGGTCGCCACCGGACGCCATGCCGCGCCGCTGGCTTCGGGCGCGCCGCGCGGCGTGCTGCACGGCAACCGCACCTACCTGATGTCCGACGAGGGCGGTCAGGTCTCCGACACCCACTCCATCTCGGCGGGGCTCGACTACCCCGGCGTGGGGCCGGAGCATGCCCTGTGGAAGGACGTGGGCCGAGTCAACTACGTGGCCGCTGATGACGACGCCGTGCTCGAGGCGTTCCGCGAGCTGACCCATGTGGAGGGCATCATGCCGGCGCTGGAGTCGGCCCATGCCCTGGCCCACGCCAAGGTGCTGGCGCCGCAGATGCGCCCCGACCAGAACATCGTCGTCAATCTCTCCGGACGCGGCGACAAGGACATCATGACCGTCGCCAAGCTCGACGGCATCGAATTCTGAGGGCACCGATGAACCGTATCGACCAACGCTTCGCCGCACTCAAGGCCGAGGACCGCAAGGCCCTGATTCCCTACATCACCGCCGGCGACCCGGCCCCGGCGCACACCGTGGGCTTCATGCACGCCCTGGTCCGTGCCGGGGCCGATGTCATCGAGCTGGGGGTGCCGTTCTCGGACCCCATGGCCGATGGCCCGGTGATCCAGAAGGCCTGCGAGCGCGCCCTCAAGCACCAGGTGCGGCTCTCGCACCTCTTCGAGATGGTCCGCGAGTTCCGCCAGGAGGATACCGAGACGCCGATCGTGCTGATGGGCTACCTCAACCCGGTGGAGCGCATCGGCCTCGAGGCCTTCGCCGACCAGGCCCGCGAGGCGGGCGTCGACGGGGTGCTGATCGTCGACATGCCGCCGGAGGAGGCCGACATCCTCGGCCCGACCCTCAAGGCGCGGGGCCTGGCCTCGATCTTCCTGGTGGCCCCTACCACTTCCCGCGCCCGGGCCGCTACAATATGTGCCCACGGCGAGGGGTATCTCTACTACGTGTCCCTCAAGGGCGTGACCGGTGGTGCCGCCCCCCATGCCGATGATGTCGCCGAGCATCTGGCCCCGCTGCGCGAGCTGACCGACCTGCCGCTGTGCGTGGGCTTCGGCATCCGCGACGGGGCCTCGGCCGCCGAGATGGGCCGGGTCGCCGACGGCGTGATCGTGGGCAGTGCGCTGGTCAGCCGCATCGCCGAGAACGCCGATGCGCCCGAGGCGATTCCCGCCGCCCTGGAAGCGGTACTGGGCGAGATGCGTCAGGCACTGGATGCGTGACGGGCCCCGCGCCGACCGATTCGATTCCGCCCCCGGCTCGCCGGGGGCGACAGCATAGATGGAAGCGTTTCTGACATGAGCTGGCTAGACAAGATCGTGCCCTCGGTGGGCCGCATTCAGCGCAAGGAGCGTCGCGCGAGCGTGCCCGACGGCCTGTGGCGCAAGTGTCCCAAGTGCGAGGCGGTGCTCTACCTGCCCGAGCTGGAGAAGCACCACAACGTTTGTCCCAAGTGCGATCACCACCTGCGCCTCACCGCCCGCAAGCGGCTGGACTGGTTCCTGGACAAGGACGGCCGCGAGGAAGTCGCCGCCGACCTCGAGCCCAGCGATCGCCTCAAGTTCCGGGACTCCAAGAAGTACAAGGACCGCCTGGCGGCGGCCCAGAAGGCCACCGGCGAGAAGGATGCCTTGGTCGCCATGCGTGGCACCCTGGAGGGGCTGCCGGTGGTGGCCGTGGCCTTCGAGTTCACCTTCATGGGCGGGTCCATGGGCGCCGTGGTGGGCGAGAAGTTCGTGCGTGCCGCCACCCTGGCTCACGACGAGGGCATCCCGCTGATCTGCTTCTCCGCCTCCGGCGGGGCGCGGATGCAGGAGGCGCTGTTCTCGCTGATGCAGATGGCCAAGACCTCGGCCGCCCTGGAGAAGCTCAAGCAGGCCGGCGTGCCCTATATCTCGGTGCTCACCGACCCGGTGTTCGGCGGGGTCTCGGCGTCGCTGGCCCTGCTCGGCGACCTCAACGTGGCCGAGCCCAATGCCCTGATCGGCTTCGCCGGGCCCCGGGTCATCGAGCAGACGGTCCGCGAACAGCTGCCCGAGGGCTTCCAGCGCAGCGAGTTCCTGCTCGAGCACGGCACCGTGGACATGATCGTCCCTCGCCAGGAGATCCGGGCCCGCCTCGGCGGGGTGCTGCGCAAGCTGACCCATCAGCCGACCACCGGCCTGGCCGAGCCCGCGCCGGCGGTTGAGCCCGACCTGGTGGATGCGGCGGAGCAGGCGGAGGCCCAGGGCGAGGAGGCGCCGGTCGCGGCGGACGCCGCCGAGCCGGTGGAGACGCCAGAGCCGACGGGCGACGAGCAGCGCCCCGACGCCGGCCGCTGAGCCAGGAGCCCATGCACGACGCTTCCCTTTCCCCGCTCGAGGCCTGGCTGGCACGGCTGGAAGCGGCGCATCCGGTGGATATCGACCTCGGCCTCGAACGGGTGGCCGAGGTCGCGCGCCGCATGGGCCTGCTGGACGCGCCCGTCGCCGGGCGCGTGATCACCGTGGCCGGCACCAACGGCAAGGGGTCCACCGTGGCCATGCTCGAGTCGCTGGCCCGGGCCCATGGCCGGACCACGGCGACCTACACCTCGCCCCACCTGCTGCGCTACAACGAGCGCGTCCGCCTGGACGGCCAGGAGGCGGATGACGACTGCCTGGTGGCGGGCTTCGAGGCGGTCGACGCCGCCCGGCATGACGGCGACCCGGTCAGCCTGACCTATTTCGAGGCGGGCACCCTGGGCGCACTGCATGCCATCGCGGCGCGGGGCCCGGACCTGGCGATCCTCGAGGTCGGCCTCGGCGGGCGCCTGGACGCGGTCAACATCCTCGATGCCGACGTGGCCGTGGTCACCACCATCGCCCAGGACCATGCGGCCTTTCTCGGCGACGATCTCGAGGGCATCGGTCGGGAAAAGGCCGGCATCATGCGCCCGGGGCGCCCCGCGGTCCTCGGCAGCACCGCGCTGCCGACGAGCGTGCGTGCCACCGCGGCTGCGCTGGGGGCGCCGGTGCATGCCCTGGGCGAGGCCTTCCAGCGCCTGGCCGTCGAGCCCGACTGGACCTGGCGGGGGCATGACGCCGCGGGGCGAGCGCGTCGACTGGCGGCGCTGCCCGATCCGGGCCTGCCCCTGGACAATGCCGCCACCGCCCTGCAGGCCCTGGCGCTGGCCGGCGTCGCGTTGGACGAGGCCGCCTGCCGCCAGGGCCTGGCGTCGGTGACGCTGCCCGGTCGCATGCAGTGGCGGGGCCAGTGGTGCCTGGACGTCGGCCACAATCCCCATGCCGCCGGCTACCTGGCCGGTCGCCTGGCCGAGCGACCCTGCCGGGGGCGCACCATCGCCCTGCTCGGCATGCTGGGCGACAAGGATGCCGATGGCGTGATCCGCACCCTGGCGCCGGTGATCGACGCCTGGGTGCCGGTCGGCCTGGACGGCGACCGGGCCCGCAGCGCCGACGCCCTGGCCGGCCATCTCGAGGCCCTGGGCCAGACGGTATGGCATCGCGCCGCGTCGCCGGGGCAGGGGGCGGACTGGCTGGAAGCGCGCCTCGAGCCCGAGGATCGGGTGCTGGTCTGCGGTTCCTTCTTCACCGTGGGCGCCGTGCTGGCGGCCTGGGCGTCCCGGGCGCAGACTGCAACGGATGACAGGCCCAGTGAGGGAGCGACATGAAATACGGTATGCGTGAGCGGGTCAGTGGTGCGCTGATCCTGATCGCCCTGGCGGTGATCTTCGTCCCGCTGTTGTTCGACGACCCGGCCCCCCGGGAGGATCGCCCCGAGCCGGTGCTGACCATCGAGCAGCCGGTGGAGGTCCAGCGTCGCGACCTGGCGGATCCGCAGCCGCCCGAGAGCCTGCAGGAGACCCCGGAGGCCGGGCGCGACACGGCGAGCGACGAGGCCACGGCGTCCCGCGAGCCGACCCCGCCCGCCCCGCAGGAAGACACGGCGTCGAATGCCTCCGAGCCTGAGCCCGAGCCCGAACCCGAGCCCGTCGCCGCGGCCGATGCCCCGGAGCCGGCGGCCGAGCAGGAGACCTCGTCCGATCCCATCGCCGACCTGGCCCGCGCCGCCGACGAGCGGCTGGCTGGCGGCGAGGCATCCGGCGGCGACGCGTCCGACAGCGAGCCGGCTTCCCCCGCACCCGGCGGCGAATGGGCCGTCCAGGTGGGCAGCTTCGGCGAGCCGGGCAACGCCGAGCGCCTCGAGACGCGGCTGACCGAGCAGGGCTACCCGGCCTACCGGCGGCCACGGGGCGACGACCTGACCAGCGTCTATGTGGGCCCCTATGGCAGCTCCGAGGTGGCCGAGGACGTGATGGGCCAGCTCAAGGCCAGCCTGAACCTGCAGGGCCTGCTGGTGAAGGCGCCATGACGCTGACCTGGCTGGACTGGCTGTTCATCGGCCTGCTGACGGTGACCACCCTGGCCGGCTTCCTGCGAGGCCTGGTGCGCGAGGCGCTCGGGCTGGCGTCGTGGATCGTCGCCCTGCTGGCGGCGCGCTGGCTGGCCGAGCCGGTGGCCGAGCTGCTGTCCGGCGTCATCGACAGCCCCGACGGCCGCCTGGTGCTGGCCTTCGTGCTGGTGGTCTTCGCCGTCATCCTGGCCTGTGGCGTGATCATCCGGCTGATGCATGCCGCCATCGAGTGGGTCGGCATGGGGCTGCTCAACCGGGTCACCGGGGCCGCCTTCGGGGCGGCCAAGGGCGCGGCGATCCTGGTGCTGGTCACCATCGTGATCAGCCTGACGCCGCTGGTGCAGCTCCAGGCCTGGCAGCAGGCCACGCTGCGCCCGAGCCTCGAACAGATGAGAGACTGGGCGGTAAGCCGACTGGCGGTCTGGGAGGATCGCCTGCCCGAGTCGGCGCCGTCTCTGGGCGACCTCCCGCGCTCCGCCTCGCGACCGGCGACGGAAGCGGACGAGGCCGGGGTCGCCTCCCCCTGACATTGATGAAACACGGGGCGGCCTGTCGATGCCGTCCCACCCTAGGCGAGCGAGGTAAGGTGTAATGTGCGGTATCGTGGGCCTGATGGCCAAGCAGGCGGTGAACCAGGGGATCTATGATGCCCTGACGGTGCTTCAGCATCGAGGCCAGGATGCCGCCGGCATGATGACCTGGAACGAGGGGCGCTTCCTGCTGCGCAAGAGCAACGGCCTGGTGCGTGACGTCTTCCACACCCGCCACATGGCGCGTCTCAAGGGCCACCTGGGCATCGGCCATGTGCGCTACCCCACGGCGGGGTCCTCCAGCGAGGCGGAGTCCCAGCCGTTCTACGTCAACTCGCCGTACGGCATCAGCCTGGCCCACAACGGCAACCTGACCAATTCCGAGCAGCTCAAGCAGGAGCTGTTCTCCTCCGACCTGCGCCACATCAACACCAGCTCCGACTCCGAGGTGCTGCTCAACGTCTTCGCCCATGAGCTGGGCAAGCAGGGCCTGCACCTGGAGCCGGGCGATATCTTCGATGCCGTGCGCCGCGTGCATCGTCGCTGCCGTGGCGGCTACGCCGCGGTGGCGATCATCAACGGCGTCGGCATGGTGGCCTTCCGGGATCCCAACGGCATCCGCCCGGTGGTCTTCGGCACCCGTGACGAGGGCGACGGCCAGGAGGTGATGATCGCCTCCGAGTCGGTGGCCCTCGACGTCGGCGGCTTCGAGCTGCACCGCGACCTGGCGCCCGGCGAAGCGCTGTTCGTCGACATGGACGGCCAACTGCATACCCAGTCCTGTGCCGACGCCCCGCGACTCGCCCCCTGCATCTTCGAGCATGTCTACCTGGCGCGCCCGGACTCGATCCTCGACGGCGCCTATGTCTACGGCACGCGCATGCAGATGGGTCGCAAGCTCGGCGATCGCATCAAGGCCGAATGGCCGGACCACGATATCGACGTGGTCATCCCGATCCCCGACACCTCCCGGACCTCGGCCCTGGAGCTCGCCCAGCACCTCGGCGTGACCTTCCGGGAAGGCTTCATGAAGAACCGCTACATCGGGCGGACCTTCATCATGCCCGGCCAGACCCAGCGCAAGAAGTCGGTGCGCCAGAAGCTCAACGCCATCGACATCGAGTTCAAGGGCAAGAACGTGCTGCTGGTGGACGATTCCATCGTGCGCGGCACGACCTGCCGGCAGATCATCCAGATGGCCCGGGAGGCCGGGGCCAACAACGTCTACTTCGCCTCGGCGGCGCCGCCCGTTCGCTATCCGAATGTCTACGGCATCGACATGCCGGCGGCCGCCGAGCTGATCGCCCATGGCCGCAGCGAGGCCGAGGTGGGCGAGCTGATCGGCGCCGATCGCATGATCTACCAGGACCTGGAGGATCTCCAGGACGCCTGTCGCGAGGTCAACCCGGCCCTGGACGCCTTCGACTGCTCGGTGTTCGACGGCCGCTACATCACCGGCGACATCGACGACAGCTACCTGGCCGATCTCGAGGCGTCCCGCAGCGACGCGGCCAAGGAGCAGAACACCGGTGACCATGCCCTGGTGGGCATGCACAACCAGGAAGACGACATCGACTGAGGGAGGTCCCATGCACGACGAATCCAATCCGGCGGACGCCTGGGGCCTCGACACTCGGGCGATCCGCACCGGGCACCAGCGGACCGGCGAGCAGGAGCACGGCGAGCCGATCTTCCCGACCTCGAGCTTCGTCTACGAGAGTGCCGCAGAGGCGGCGCGCAAGTTCGGCGGCAAGGAGCCGGGCAACATCTATTCACGGTTCACCAATCCCACGGTGCGCACCTTCGAGCAGCGTCTGGCCGCCCTGGAAGGCGGCGAGCGTTGCGTGGCCACCAGCTCCGGGATGTCGGCGATCCTGGCCACGGCACTGGCGTTGCTGCAGGCCGGCGACGAGATCGTCGCCTCGCGGTCGCTGTTCGGCACCACCGTGAGCCTGTTCGACAAGTATCTGAGCAAGTTGGGCATCACCATCCGCTATGTGGAGCTCTCGAACCTCGAGGCCTGGGAGGCGGCGGTGACGCCGGCGACCAGGCTGATGTTCGCCGAGACCCCGTCGAATCCGCTGTCCGAGGTGGTCGATATCGCGGCGTTGGCCGAGATCGCCCGTCGCCATGGGGCCTGGCTGGCCATCGACAACTGCTTCCTGACCCCGGCCCTGCAGCAGCCGCTGGCCCTGGGGGCGGACCTGGTGATCCATTCCGCGACCAAGTATCTGGATGGCCAGGGGCGTGCGGTGGGGGGCGCCGTGGTGGGGCCCGACAAGCTGCTCGAGGAG
The DNA here is from genome assembly GCF_014192275.1 of Halomonas stenophila. Taxonomy (GTDB): domain Bacteria; phylum Pseudomonadota; class Gammaproteobacteria; order Pseudomonadales; family Halomonadaceae; genus Halomonas; species Halomonas stenophila. Next base: position 496,841 of record NZ_JACHXR010000001.1, read on the forward strand.
CTGTACGGCGTGGTGCGCACCTGCGGGCCCTGCCTGAGCCCGTTCAACGCCTGGATCTTCACCAAGGGCCTGGAGACCCTCGGTCTGCGGATGAAGGCCCATTGCACCAATGCCCGCCAGCTGGCCGAATGGCTCGAGGTCCACCCGGCGGTGGAGCGGGTCCACTACAGCGGCCTGGCCAGCCATCCCCAGCACGCCCTGGCGGCGCGCCAGCAGCGCGACTTCGGCGCCGTGCTCGGCGTCGAGGTCAAGGGGGGCCGCGAGGGCGCCTGGTCGGTGATCGATGCGACCCGGCTGCTGTCGATCACCGGCAACCTGGGCGACGTGAAGAGCACCATCACCCATCCCGGGACCACCACCCACGGTCGTCTCTCCGACGACCAGAAGGCCGCCGCCGGCATCCGCGAGGGGCTGATCCGCGTGGCCGTCGGCCTCGAGGATATCGCCGACATCCAGGCGGACCTGGCCCGCGGGATCGACGCGCTGACCTGATCCTCCTTCTTCGCATGCCGTCCGTCCGGGCGGCATGTGGAAATTCCGAACGAAACTTTCATCTTTTTTCAGCGGATTCGGCCGGTCCGGTCGGGTAGCCTGTCGTCTCGATTCGCGATGATCAGGAGTCGCTCATGTGGCGTAACTCGACTTCCGGCTGGGGGCTGGTCAGCATCCTGCTGCACTGGCTGAGTGCGCTGGCCCTCGTCGGCCTCTTCGTGCTGGGCTGGTGGATGACCGGGCTCGACTACTACGACGGCTGGTACAACCTGGCGCCCTGGTGGCACCGCTCGGTGGGCATGCTGCTGCTGGCCGCGACCCTGGCGCGGCTGGCCTGGCGGCTCCCCCAGCCGGCGCCGGCGCTGCCCGGCCCCCGTCGGGAACGCCTCGCCGCGCACCTGGGGCACGTGGCGCTCTACGCGCTGATGCTGCTGGTGCCGATCAGCGGCTACCTGATTTCCACCGCCGAGGGCGACGGCATCAGCGTCTTCGGCTGGTTCACGGTGCCGGCGCTGGTCAGCGACCTGCCCAACCAGGCGTCCCTGGCCGGCACCGTCCACTGGTACGGCGCCCTGGCCATGATGGGCCTGGCCGCGGGCCATGCCCTGGCCGCCCTCAAGCACCATTCCCGGGATCGCCACGATACTCTGGTCCGCATGCTGCATCCGCGTCATGCCCGTCGTGGCGGGACGCCACCCCCCTGAGTCACCCCCAAGGAGACAGCGATGTTCAAGAAGAACACCCTGGCGGCCATCCTGGCCACCACCGCCCTCGTGCCGTTTGCCCAGGCCCAGGCCGCCGACTACGTGATCGATACCGAAGAGGGCCAGCATGCCTTCATCCAGTTCAAGATCAGCCACCTCGGCTTTTCCTATATCCTGGGCAGCTTCGAGGACTTCTCCGGCCAGTTCAGCTATGACCCGGACGATCTCGCGGCCTCTTCCGCCAACCTCGAGGTGGACGTGGCGAGCCTGACCACCAATCACGCGGAGCGCGACAAGCACATCAAGAGCGACGACTTCCTCGACATCGCGGAATACCCGACCGCCAGCTTCACCTCCACCGGTTTCGAGGCCACCGGCGAGAACCAGGGCGTGCTGAGCGGCGAGCTGACCCTGCACGGGGAGACCCGGGCCATCGAGATGCCGGTGACCCTGCTGGGCGAGGGCGAGGACCCCTGGGGCAACTACCGGGCCGGCTTCGAGGGCTCGACGACCCTGACCCTGGCCGACTACGGTATCGACATGTCCAGCTTCCCCGAGCCGATGCAGGAACTCGAGCTCTACGTGACCTTCGAGGGTATTCGCCAGTAAGCGTCACGCCCCGGCGTTTCTGTCCGAACCAGAACACCCCCGGCCAGCGGCCCGGGGTGTTTTTTTCATGCCTGGCCATCAGGCCAGGTTGACAGGGCCGGCTCCGGGGACCTCAACGACCCGCGTCGTGGAGGATGGCCTCGGGGAAATGCCGGCGCAGGATACGGTTCTGGAAGGGGTCGACGAAGCGTGAGTTGATGATCACGATGAACCGTTCGAACGGCACGCGGGGATCCTGCTGGGTGATAGCGTCCACGCTGTGAAAGAGCTTGTCGTCGCGCAGGTGAAGCACGTCACCCGGGGCGAGGGACAAGTCGGCGAGCCGCCGGCTCCCGGCCTTGTCGACATAGAGATGGTTCTCGCCGCCGGCCAGGTTCTCCCGTCTCACCACCATGATGCTCAGGGCCTTGCAGCCGTCGGCATGAATGCCCTGTCCCTGAAGGGGATCCACCTGGCCTTCCCCCCGGACGCCGGTGATCTGCATCAGGATCGGCTCGTTGGCCTGGAGCCCCCACAGCCGCGCCCAGGCCTTGACGAAGCTCTTGACGTCAGCGCGGGCCATGAAGGCCTCGGTCAACGGCGCATAGTAGCGCAGCCGGTCGGCCATGCTCGCGGCATCATTGAAGGCGCCGCCCTGGGCCATGGGGCAGGGGCCCATTTCCTTCATCTCGCCATCCTCGTCCAGCGCCAGCCAGGACATGCGCTTCCAGCGTCGATTGACATAAGGATCGCGAGGCAGGTCGGTGGTGGCGGCCTGCCACGCGCCCAGGTCCAACTGCTCACGCACGTCGGTCAAGGCCCAGTCCTGGCGTGCCAGGTCATCCGTGACCCCCGCGGGCCAGTAGCTGGAAAGGGAACTGACGAGCAGGGAGCTGGGCTGGTAGCCATACTTGAGACTCTCGAGTTTCATCCTTCTTCTCCTGTTTTTGCCTGTAGTGGTGACCGCAGGTACGTCGTTTTCCTGAGATGCATTTACTAGAGGAAAAGTAAGGTTACAAAAGTAAACAATAAGGCTCGCGTAAAGGAAAAAACGGCCTTCAGCCCTTAAAATGAGAAAAATTTATGAGTTTTCTGGCATATAAACTTAAGGGAGGTACGAGAATCGTCATGTCATGTGAAGTATAAAAATCCTATTCCATGGGGTTCGGTATCATGAGGATCGTCGGCAGCGTCGAGATAGAGAGGTCAGTATCATGACCCGCGAGGTGTCATGCCCCTTCAGGCGGCGGATGCGTATGCTGTGGCGGAAGTGTCGCGCCACGGTGTTTCGGCCTCGCCAGCTGCGCCATGACGAGATCGAGCAGGTGCGTCGCCAGTACCAGGAGAGCGAGCAGCGCTTTCGTGCCCTGCTGGAGAGCCTGCCCAAGGTGGCCGTGCAGGGTTACGACCGGGACCGGCGGGTCATCTACTGGAACGAGGCCAGCACGCGACTCTATGGCTATCGGGCGGAGGAGGCGGAAGGGCGACTGCTGGAGGACCTGATCATTCCGCCCCCCATGCGCGAGGCCGTGATCCGGGCCCATCGGGCCTGGATCCAGGAGGGGCAGGAGATTCCGGCGGGGGAGCTCGAGCTGCTGCATCGCAGCGGCGATCTGGTCCCGGTGTTCTCGCACCACGTGATGCTGGGGCAGCATACCGAGTCTCCGCTGATGTTCTGCGTCGATGTGGATCTCTCGGACCAGAAGCGGGCCCATCGCGAACTGGCCTTCGCGACCCGCTTCGACAGCCTGACTCAGTTTCCCAACCGCCGGACCTTCGAGATCGAGCTGGATGCCCTGCTCGAGGAATGTCGGCGGCGGGGCATCGGCGCGGCGTTGCTCTACCTCGACATCGACCGCTTCGTCGAGATCAACGATGCCTTGGGGTATGCCCAGGGGGATCAGCTGCTGGTGGAGCTGGCGCATCGGTTGCGCCATGAGCAACGCGCGACGGACCTGATGTCCCGGGTCTCGAGCGATGAGTTCGTGCTGGCGTTCCCGGGGATCGAGTTTCACGACGATGTCCTGCGCCTGGTGCGCAAGGTGAGAGGCGTCTTTCAGCGGCCCTTCACCCTCGAGGGCGGCGAGCGCATGGTGACGGCCAGCCTGGGGATCAGCCTGTTTCCCGAGAACGGGACCGCGGCCCGCGACCTGATCCGTAACGCCGACGTCGCCAAGAACCACGCCAAGCTCGCGGGGCGTGGCGGACTGCAGTTCTTCCACCAGCGCTTGCACGATGAACTTGTCTATCAGCTTGACCTGATGGAGCGGCTGGAGAAGGCCCTCGATCGGGACGAGCTGAGCCTGTGGTACCAGCCTCAGGTCTCGGCCGTCAGCGGGCGCATCGAGAATGTCGAGGCGCTGTTGCGCTGGCTGCCGGCGGAGGGGGCCGCGGTGTCGCCCGCGGAATTCATTCCCCTGGCGGAGCAGTCGGGCTTGATTCACCGCCTCGGGGACTGGGTGGTCGAGGAGGCCTGTCGTCAGCAGGCGGCCTGGCGTGCCGCGGGATGCCTCGTCTCGCGCATCGATATCAATGTCTCGGGCTCCCAACTCACCCGGCCGGATATCCTGGAGCGCTTCGAGGCGTGTCTGCAGGCCCATGGCCTGGCGCCGGGCGATATCGGCATCGAGCTGACCGAGAACGTGTTGATCGATGCCGACCACCAGATCCTGGAGGGGCTGCGGCGTCTCTATCATCGCGGCGTGCGGATCGCCATCGATGACTTCGGTACCGGCTACTCCTCGTTGAGCTATCTCAAGCACTTTCCGCTGACGGCACTGAAGATCGATCGCACCTTCGTGCATGATGCCCCCAAGCAACCAGAGGATCGCGCCATCATGGAGGCGGCGGTGTTCATCGGTCATCGCCTGGGGCTCGAGGTGGTCGCCGAGGGGGTGGAGACCGCCGAGCAGCTGACCCTGATCCGCGAGATGCACTGTGACCTGGTGCAAGGCTATTACTTCTATCGCCCCATGCCGGCGCCGGACATCGAGCGCCTGCTCTTGGGGCGGGTGACCGCCCATCAGGGGAGGGCCGACTGAGAGTCTTCACGGGATGGCGTAGAATGCCCAGCTCACGTTTCGACCCGGAGTCCCTGTGAGTCATCCCTCGCCCCCCTCGTCGTCGCTGGGGCTGACGCTGTGGCGTCAGACCTGGCCCATGGCCATCGGCGTGATGGCCCTGCTGGGGTTCCAACTGGTGGACAGTGCCTTCGTCGCCCGGCTGGGCACCCGGCCACTGGCGGCCCAGTCCTTCACCTTCCCGCTGTCGTTCCTGATCATCGGCGTTCAGGTGGGCATGGGTATTGCCATTGCCGCCCTGGTATCCCGTGCCCTGGGCGCCGGAGAGGCGGGGAGGGCGCGGCGCCTGGGCAGCCTGGTGCTGCTGGCCGGCACGGCGGTGATCGCGCTGATGGTGCTGGCGCTCTGGCTGACCCAGGGTCCGGTCTTCCGCCGGCTGGGGGCCGACACGGCATCGCTGGCCCTGATCCGCGACTACTGGGCCCCCCAACTCCTGGCCGCCTGGTTGGGCGCGGCGCTCTATTTCGGCTACAGCCTCTTCCGTGCCCATGGCAACACCCGACTCCCGGGGTCGCTGATGGTGCTGACCAGCCTGGTCAACCTGGCGCTGGACCCCCTGCTGATCTTCGGCCTCGGTGACTGGCCGGGCCTGGGCCTGCCCGGGGCGGCCTGGGCCACGGTGCTGGCCTTCGGGGCGGGACTGGTCGTGATGGGCGCCCGCCTGCGAGGGACCCGCTGGCTGGCCGGCGCGGGGCTGTTGACGGAGGCCCGTGCGTCACTTCGTCCCTTTGCCGGCATCGCCGGCCCGGCCATGGTCAGCCAGTTGATGCCCCCGCTTGCCGCCATGCTGGCGATCGCGGTGGTGGCGCGGCTGGGCGAGGCCGAGGTGGCGGCCTGGGGGCTCGCCAGCCGCCTGGAGACCCTCTCGCTGATGGTGGTACTGGCCATGACCATGTCGCTGCCGCCGTGGCTCGGGCGCTGTTACGGCGCCGGTGACTGGGAGCAGGTACAACGCCTGATGCGCCTGGCGCTGCGCGTGGTGGTGGCCTGGCAGCTGCTGCTGGGGGTGGTTCTGGCGCTGGCCTCGCCCTGGGTCGCCGAGACCCTGTCGGGCAATCCGGAGGTGCGGGACGAACTGGCGATCCTGATTCGCTTCCTGTTGCCGAGCTACGCCGCCCTGGGCGTGTGCATGCTGGTGGTCTCGGCCGGCAACGCACTCGGCTGGCCGCTCAGGGCCATGCTGATGTCCGCGGCACGGCTGTTCGTGTTCTACCTGCCGTGCCTGTGGGTCGGGGCCTGGGTGGCCGGGGTGAGCGGCCTGGCGCTGGGGGCTGCCATCGGCAACCTGCTGGCGGGGCTCGCGGCCTGGCAGCTGCTGCGGCGCATTCTGGCGAGCCCCCGGCGCAGTCCAGTTCATGGCAGTTGAAAAGACTTTGTTATGCTCTATATAAGAATGATAAGACTGAATAATTTAACATAATTGGTTTTTATATTCATATATAGGAGGAAAAACAGAATATTAACCTGCATTTTCCATCCTATACTCTCTCCCTCATTCGGTCCGGGGGGCCCCGCCCGGGCCATGTCGTTCCCGCAGGTGACAACGAGAAGGTGAGGGAAGCGCATGAAGGTACTGATTCTTGGCAGCGGCGTGGTGGGCGTCACCAGCGCCTACTACCTGGCCCGCCGGGGCCATGAGGTCACGGTGGTGGATCGACAGCCGTCACCGGCCATGGAGACGAGCTACGGCAATGCCGGCCAGGTATCCTTCGGCTTCTCCTCGCCCTGGGCGGCGCCGGGTATCCCCCAGAAGGCCATGAAGTGGATGTTCCAGGAACACGCCCCGCTCAAGATCCAGCCCAGGATGGACCCGACCATGGCGCGCTTCATGATGAAGATGTTCGCCAACTGCAATGCCGAGCACTATGCCGTCAACAAGGAGCGCATGGTGCGTATCGCCGAGCACAGCCGGGCCTGCATCGATGCCCTGCGTGCCGAGACGGGGATCCGCTACGAGGATCGCCAACGCGGCCTGCTGCAGCTGTTCCGCCACGACAGTCAGGTCGAGGCGGTGGCCAAGGACATGAAGGTCCTGGCCCAGTGCGGCGTACGCCACGAACTGCTCGACAGCGAAGCGATCAAGACCGTGGAGCCGGCGCTGGCCCGGGTGCCCGGAAAGTTCGTCGGAGGGCTCCACTTGCCCGATGACCAGACCGGTGACTGCCATCTGTTCACCAACCGGCTGGCCGACCATTGCCGGCAGCACCTGGGAGTCAAGTTCCGCTTCAATGTCGATATCCAGCGTCTCAAGCGCGGCGGTGCCGGCATCGAGAGCGTGGTCACCAGCGCCGGGGAACTGACCGCCGATGCCTACGTGGTCTGCCTGGGCAGTTATTCGCCGTTCCTGGTCAAGGACCTGGACATTCGCCTGCCGATCTACCCGGTCAAGGGCTACAGCCTGACCGTGCCGGTGGTCGACGATGGCGGGGCCCCCCAGTCCACGGTCATGGACGAAAGCTACAAGGTGGCGATCTCGCGCTTCGACGACCGCATCCGCGTGGGAGGGACCGCGGAGCTGGCCTCCTTTGATCTGAGCCTGCTGGAGAAGCGTCGGGCCACCATCAGCATGGTGGTGAAGGATGTCTTCCCCGAGGGGGGCGACGTGGCCAGGGCCGAGTTCTGGACCGGCCTGCGCCCCATGACGCCGGACTCCACGCCGATCATCGGGGCCACCAAGCACGGCAATCTCTGGCTCAATACCGGTCATGGCACCCTGGGCTGGACCATGAGCTGCGGCAGTGGCCAGCTGCTCTCGGACCTGATCGACGCTCGCCGGCCGGCCATCGACCCGCGTGGGCTCGACGTCTCGCGCTACGCCTGACCGCCGCGACCGGTCCATCCTGCAGCCCGCCCGTGCGGGCTGTTCTGCTTTGGCAACACTGCAACCGGTTGATCATGCAGGGATTCGAGATCCCGGCGCGAAGGAGTGTCGTCGAATGCCGACGGTCACGCGGGCCCAGGCGACCGTCACCCGTGCAGCGTGGTGGTGTATTCGTTCATAACTAATTGTTGATGGAGCGCTTTTCTGGGGATGGCATGGCTTTCGCTCGTTTTAACCTGCAGCCTTGGCAATTCTTTTCCAGGGTGTCGAGCGATACCGAAGGGGTTCTCCGCTGCCACGGAAGGCGCTGGGCCAGGGATGGGCCCGGTCGACAGGGCCCCCAAATACAGGACAGGCCGGGTGCGCCCGGCGGTTCCACGATGGAGGTAGCATGCAGTTGAAGACATTGGGAATCAGTATCACCCTCGCGCTCGCGGGGCTTGGCGCCAATGCCGTCATGGCCGACAGTGGCAGTGCCGGGATGCAGGCAGAGGCCGGCGCCTCCGTCCAGGCGGGGGCGGCCGGGCAGAGCGCCGAGGCGGACCTCGGCGCCGAGGCCCAGGGCAACGCCGACTCGGGCATGGGCGCCCAGGCCGGTGAGCGTGCCGCAGGCTCCATGGAGCAGGCCACCGGGACCGCCGGCGAGGCCCTGGAATCGGCCACCGGCACGGCCGAGCGGTCACTCGACTCGGCCACCGGCACCGCCGAGGCGGCGGGATCCACCGCCGCAGAGGCCGATCTCTCCGGCTCCGCCGAGGGCGAGGCCAGCCTCGACTGAGGTGCCGTCCTGCCGTGAGGTGATCGCCGCGGCAGGCGACAGCCCATGAAAAAGACGCCCGGGTCTCTCGACCCGGGCGTCTTGTGTGAGCAGGCGGCGGGGCCGGCTCAGTTGACCGCGGCGATGGCCTTGGCCAGGTAGGGCAGGTTCTCGTCGGAGAAGCCGGCCACGTTGGCGCGGCCGGAGCGCACCATGTAGATGCCGTACTCGTCACGCAGGCGGTCCACCTGCTCCGGCGTCAGGCCGGTATAGGAGAACATGCCGCGCTGTTCGGCGACGCAGGCGTATTTCTCGTCGAGCCCGTAGGGCTGGAGGGCCTCGACGAACTGGCGCCGCAGCCCGTTGATGCGATCACGCATCTCGGTGAGTTCCTCGCGCCAGATGGCGGCGAGCTCGGCGGAGTTCATGATCTCGGAGACGATGGAACCGCCATGGGCGGGCGGGTTGGAGTAGTTCTCCCGGGCCACGATGGCGACCTGGGAGCGCACGTTCTCCATCTGCTCGGCGGTCTTCGCCACCATGATCAAACAACCGGTCCGCTCGCAGTAGATGCCGAAGTTCTTGGAGCAGGAGCTGGTGACGATCATCTCGTCGAGGTTCTCGGCGAGCAGGCGCACGCCGTAGGCGTCCTCGTCGAGGCCCTCGCCGAAGCCCTGGTAGGCGAAGTCGACCAGCGGCAGCAGGCCACGCGCCTTGACCACCTCGAGGACCTGGTGCCACTGGTCCCGTGACAGGTCGAAGCCGGTCGGGTTGTGGCAGCAGGCGTGCAGCAGCACCACATCCCCTTCGGGAATCTGCTTCAGGGCCGCGAGCATGCCGTCGAAATCGAGGCGGTTCTCGGCATCCACGTAGGGGTACTTGCGCAGCGTGAGGCCCGCCGCCGGGAAGATGCCCAGGTGGTTCGGCCAGGTCGGGTCGCTGACCCAGACGTCCTTGCCGGGCAGCTGGGTGGCGATGAAGTCCGCGGCCAGGCGCAGGGCACCGGTGCCGCCCGGTGACTGGGTGGCGCTGGCGCGACCGGCCTCGAGGACCGGCGACGACGCGCCCAGCACCAGCGGCAGGATGGCCTGGCCATAGCGCGGGTCGCCGTGAGAGCCGATGTAGGTCTTGGTGGTCTCGTTCTTGAGCAGCAGGGCCTCGGCTTCCTTGACCGCGCGCATCACCGGGGTGTTGCCCTGGGCGTCACGGTAGACGCCGACGCCGAGATCGACCTTCTGGGGGTTGGTGTCCTTCTTGAAGGCCTCGATGAGCCCGAGGATGGCGTCCCCGGGAACCCGCTCAATTTGCTCGAACATTTACTTCGCTACCTCGTCGGTTCTGGCGGCTAGGATGAAATCGTTCTTGTGCAGGCCCTTCATCTCGTGGGACCACCAGGTCACGGTGACCTTGCCCCATTCGGTGAGCAGGGCAGGATGGTGACCCGCGTCCTCGGCGATCTCGCCGACGCGGTTGGTGAACTCGAGGGCCTGACGGAAATTGCGGAACGTGAAGCTCCGCTCCAGCTGCATGATGCCATCGCGCTCGACGATCTGCCACTCGGGGATGTCGCGGCGGAACTGCTCGATCTCGCTCTCGGTGACGTGGGGGGCATCCCAGCTGCAGGCTTCGCACTGCTGTTCGGAAAGCTCGCTCATGATGACTCCTGGTTATCGTTGGTCGTCGGGTGAAGCAGGGCTATCGCAGTTAGCGTTATCGCTCGGGGCTGATTCGTCGACAGGTCTGCGAGGGGGCGCTGTGAACCCCTCCCTGGGCGCTACCGACGCCATCCATGGCGTAGGACCCCCTCTTCGACCTGTCCCCGGCGCCCCTCGCCAGATCCAACTGCGATAGCCCTGGGGGGTGAAGGGGGTCAGGCGGTGGCCTCGGCCGGCTTCGGCTTGGGCGGGAAGCGCGGTTCGAAGAGCCCCAGTGCCTTGGCCTTCTCCACCAGGCCCATGATGTCGCGACCCGCCAGCTCGTGCAGGGTCTCCAGGCCATCCAGAACATAGTAGAGGGGCTGGAGGATATCGATGCGATAGGGCGTGCGCAGGGCATCGATGGGGTCGAAGGGCGCATGCACCGGCACCTCGGACAGGGCGTGCAGGGTCTCCTTCGGCGAGGAGATGATGCCGCCGCCATAGATGCGCCGCCCCGCCGGCGTGTCCACCAGGCCGAATTCCACGGTCATCCAGTAGAGCCGCGCCAGGTAGACGCGATCCTTCGGCGAGGCAGACAGCCCCAGGCGACCGTAGGTGGCGGTGAACTCGGCGAAGGCCGGGTTGGTGAGCATCGGGCAATGGCCGAAGATCTCGTGGAAGATGTCCGGCTCCTGCAGGTAGTCCAGCTCCTCCGGCGTGCGGATGAAGGTGGCCACCGGAAAGCGGCGATTGGCCAGCAGCTCGAAGAAGGTGTCGAAGGGGATCAGCGCCGGCACCTGGGCGGTCTCCCAGCCGGTGGCGACCCTGAGCACCTCGTCGACGTCGCCGAGCTGGGGGATGTGGTCCACCGGCAGCGCCAGGCGCTCCATGCCGTCCAGGTACTCCTGGCAGACGCGTCCGGGGAGCAGCTCGACCTGGCGCTCCATCAACGTCTGCCAGGTGGCATTCTCCTGGTCGGTCCAGGCGATATGGCCGTTGGCATCCGGCATCCTGGCCTGGTAGGCGGTCTTCTTGCCTGTCTGTGCCTTCATGTTGTCTCCCGTGGCGTTGCTTGGGGTTGTCGTGGCCTCAAGGGAATACCCGGAGTCTAGGCTCGGCGGCGAGGCGAGGGGACGCCCGGGCCGAGGGGCAGGCCGCAGGGAAGGGGGGTGTGTCGTAACGAAATCTTGACGGTCGAGGCCTTCCCCTCCCTGAGCGCATGCCAGGACAGGAGTCTCGGCCGTTGTCGGGCGTCTCGTGTCACGTTATCTTGACAGTAGAGTCACGCCCGGCTGACGGCCTTTTGATCCCCCGACCACTTTTATTTCTTCGAGTGCCCCATGCGCCTGAGATTCCATTGCCAGAACCGGATCGGCATCCTTCGCGACATCGTCGCCCACTTCGCCGATTACGGCCTCAACGTGGCCCACGGCGAGGTCGGGGGCGAACACGGCAATGCCATCTACCTGCATGTGCCCAACCTGCTCAATGCCCAACTGGCCACCCTCAAGCCCGAGCTCGAGCGGGTGCCCGGGGTGTTCGGCGTGCGCCGGGTCAGCCTGATGCCCAGCGAGCGACGCCACCTGGAGCTCGATGCCCTGCTCTCGTCGCTCTCCGACCCGGTGATGTCGATCGACATGGAGGGCCACCTGGTGGCCGCCAATCGGGCCGCCGGCCAGCTGCTGGGGGTCCGGGTCGACGAGGTGCCGGGCCTGTCCCTGGACCGCTACTTGCCCGACCTCGACCTGCCGGCGCTGATCCGCCGCAACAACGCCCGGGTCAATGGCCTGAGGGTCAAGCTGCGTGACACCGTCTTCCTGGCCGACATCGCGCCCCTGCATCTCGAGAACCTCGAGGACGTCGCCTCCCTGGCCGGGGCCGTGGTCACCCTGCACCGGGCCGATCGCATCGGCGAGCGCATCTATCAGGTGCAGCGCCAGGAGCTGCGCGGCTTCGAGTCGCTGTTCCAGTCCAGCCCGCGCCTCGCCGCGCTGATCCGCGAGGCCCGGCGCATGGCGCCGCTGGATGCCCCGCTGCTGATCCAGGGCGAGACCGGCACCGGCAAGGAGCTGCTGGCCCGGGCCTGCCACCTGGCCAGTCCCCGCGGCCAGGCGCCCTTCATGGCGCTGAACTGTGCCGGCCTGCCGGAGTCGATGGCCGAGACCGAGCTGTTCGGCTATGCCCCCGGGGCCTTCGAGGGCGCCCGCCCCGAGGGCAAGCTGGGGCTCCTCGAGCTCACCGCCGGCGGCACCATCTTCCTCGACGAGGTGGGCGAGACCAGCCCGCGCATGCAGGTCAAGCTGCTGCGCTTCCTCCAGGACGGCGGCTTCCGCCGGGTCGGCAGCGACGAGGAGACCTACCTGGACGTGCGGGTGATCTGCGCCACCCAGCAGGACCTGCCGACGCTGTGCGCGGAGGGCCGCTTCCGCCATGATCTCTACCACCGGCTCAACGTCCTGACCCTGGCGGTGCCGCCCCTGCGCGACTGCCTGGACGGCATCGAGGAACTCGCGGCGCACTTCATCGACCGCGCCGCCCGGCAGATCGGCTGCCCGCTGCCCACCCTGTCGCCGGCCGCCGTGGCGCGGCTCACCGGCTACCACTGGCCGGGCAACGTGCGCCAGCTCGAGAACGTGCTCTTCCAGGCGGTCTCGCTGTGCGAGGGCGGGACCATCGAGCCAGCCCACCTGCGCCTGCCCGACGTGGGCCAGGCGCCGGGACTGGCCGGCATCGACCTGGACGGCTCGCTGGCCGACATCCTCGGCGAGGTGGAGCGCCGGGTCCTGGCGACCCTCTATCCCCAGCACCCCTCCAGCCGCCAGCTCGCCAAACGGCTGGGGGTCTCCCACACCACCATCGCCACCAAGCTCAAGCGCCACGGCATCGGCACGGAGGAGGCGCCGCGCTGAGCGTGCCTCGTCTCTCGGCCCGCGTACGCCGGGACTACACTCCAGTCAGGTGAGCGTGACACAAGAGGTGGCGGGTGCGTCCGGAGGAGGTCCTTCATGAACAAGGTCTGTGCCATCGTCGGTGTCGGTCCAGGCAATGGCCTGGCGCTGGTTCGGCGTTTCGCGAGGGAAGGCTACCGCGTCGCCATGCTGTCGCGGGATATCGACAGGCTGACGGGCTGGGAGCAGGAGATTCCCGGGAGTCATGCCTATCGCTTTGATGCCACCGAGGGGGAACGGGCCCACGCGGTCTTCAAGCAGGTTCGCGAGGAACTCGGGGCGGTCTCGGTGTTGCTCTTCAATGCCGGCGGCGGGATCTTCAAGAGCGCCGAGCAGGTGACGCTGCAGGAATTCGAGGACAGCTGGCGGATCAATTGCTACGGCCTGCTGGCCACCGTCCAGGCCGCCCTGGGACAACTTCGCGAACATGACCAGGCCTGCCTCGTCATCACCGGGGCCTCGGCGGCCCTGCGTGGCCGAGCCGCCACCGCCCCCTTCGCCTCCGCCAAGGCGGGGCAGCGCAGCCTCGCCCAGTCCCTCGCTCGCCAACTCGGCCCCGAGAACATTCATGTCGCCTATGTGGTCATCGACGGGGTGGTGGACCTGCCGCGCACCCGGGAGGCGATGCCTGACAAGCCGGATGATTTTTTCCTCAGCCCCGACGCGGTGGCAGACAGTGTCTGGTTCCTCACTCGCCAGGCGCGCTCGGCCTGGACCTTCGAACTCGACCTGAGGCCGTTCGGGGAGACGTGGTGACGTAGTGGCGTCGGGTCGTCGCGGCGGAAGGGCGGGGACAGGATATCGCGTCGATCAACGGAGGGACACATGCCACCGCCAGGCCTGCCGCTATGGCTCAAGCTCACCTTCACGCTCTGGGTGGTCATCTGGGCGACGACCTACGCCCGGGTGCTGGGCTGGCAGAACTTCCTGTGGCTGTGCGACCTGGCGAGCTTCCTGATCCTGGTCGCCCTCTGGACCGAGAGCCGTCTGCTGATCTCCGCCCAGTGGCTGGCGGTGGCGTTGGTGGGCGTGCTGTGGGCAGTGGACGTGGCGGTGGCGTTCGCCACCGGGGTGCACCCCATCGGCGGGACCGAGTACATGTTCAATGACGCCCGCCCCCTGGCCTTTCGGCTGCTCTCGCTGTTCCATCTGGTTCTGCCGCTGGTGGCGGGCTACGGCGTGTGGCGGCTGGGCTACGACCGCCGCGGCCTGGGGTGGCAGGTCGCCCTGACCTGGCTGGTGATTCCGCTGAGCTACGTCGTCACCGACGCCGAGCGCAACATCAACTGGGTGCAGGGCCCCTTCGGTCAGCCACAGACGACCCTCGATCCGCTGGTGTATCTCGTCGGCCTGATGCTGGCCTGGCCCCTGGTGGTCTATCTGCCGGTGCACCTGGCGACCCTGGCCCTGCGTCGCCGCCGCCGTCCTTGAGGCGTCATCCCGCCAGGCGGCCCCCCAGCCAGTCGCGTACCTCGGCGAAGGGATAGGCCTCAAGCGCCGCGAAGCCGTCGAGGCGCCGGGCCTTGTGGCGGGTCAGGCGGGGCGAGGTCAGCCCGCACAGGAAGCGGGCCAGCAGGGCCGGCGTGGCGGCCTCTCCCTCGCCGGCATCAACCAGGCGATCGCGCAGCGGCGCACACAGGCGCCAGGGGTCGAGCGCGTCCAGGGGGGTGGGCCGGGGCGGAGCCGGCAAGCGGGCGACTTCGCCGCGACAGGCCGAGCAGTGGCCGCAGCGCGTGGGCGCGCGGTCATCGCCGAACCAGTCGGCCAGGCGCCGGGTCAGGCAGCCGTCGGTCTCGAACAGCGCGAGCATGGCATGCAGGCGCGCGATCTCTGCGCGCTCCTTGTCGACGAAGTAATCGTGCAGGTCGGCGACGAGCGCTGGGGCGTCGCCGCGCTCGATCACCTCGAAGACCTCGGTCATCTGGCGGGTCTCCAGCACCAGCCAGCCCTTGTCGACGAAGTAGTCCAGGGCGGTGATCACCCGCCGCCGCGAGGTATCCAGGCCGCGCTCGCCGCCCAGCCGCTCCAGTGCCGCGAAGTCCAGGCCGTACCAGGTCCGGGCCCTGGAGGAGGCCGCCAGGATCGCCTCCACGAAGGCGCGACGCTCGCCCTGGAAGCGCCCGACCAGCGTCTCGGCGTCCTCCAGCAGCCGGAAACGGTACTCGGCGAAGTAGCTGTAGCGCGGCCGGATCACCCCGCGCAGCTCCAGCTGCACCAGCAGGGTCTTGAGCGGCAGGGGGCGGATGTCGCTGTCACGGGACAGGGCGTTGAGGGTGAACTCCCAGGCCTGGCCCGCGGGCGGCAGCGTCTCGATGACCCGGGCGATGGCGCCGCGCTCCGGCGTGTCGCCATAGGCGAAGTTCTCCAGCACGTTGAGGTGATCCCCGCCGGCCAGCATCAGGCACTCGGCGGGGGCGCCGTCGCGGCCGGCCCGGCCGATCTCCTGACTGTAGTTCTCCACCGACTTGGGCAGGTCGTAGTGCACCACCGCGCGGATGTCGGCCTTGTCGATGCCCATGCCGAAGGCGATGGTGGCGACGATGCAGGGCGCTCGGCCGGCCATGAAGTCGTCCTGCAGCCGGGTGCGCGTCTCGGCGTCGAGCCCGGCATGATAGGCCACCGCCGGCAGGCCGGCGGCCTGCAGGTAGGCGGCGATGCGCTCGGCGGTCTGCTGCAGGGTCACGTAGACGATGCTGGGCCGCGGGGTGGCCTGGGTGAGGCGGGGGCGCAGCCAGTCGACCAGTCGCCGGGGGCGCTGCTCGGCGGGCACCGGCGCCACCTGCAGGTCCAGGTTGGGGCGATAGAAGCCCGTGGCGGTGACGTCGGCGGCCTCGATGGCGAACCGCGCGCGCATGTCGTCGATGACCCTGGGGGTGGCCGTGGCCGTCAGCAGCAGCACCTGGGGGATGCCCAGCTCGCGGCGCACGTCGGGCAGCTTGAGATAGTCGGGGCGGAAGTTGTGGCCCCACTCGGAGATGCAGTGGGCCTCGTCGACGACCATCAGCGACAGCGGCACGCGACGGATGAAGGCCCGGAAGCGCTCGTTCTTGAGGCGCTCGACCGAGACCATCAGAATGCGGATCCGCCCCTGGGTCACCCCCTCCATCACGGCCTGGACCTCCTCCCGGCTCTGGCCGGAGGCCAGGCTGGCGGCCGGGACATGGTGGCGCTGCAGGAAGTCCAGCTGGTCCTGCATCAACGCCAGCAGCGGCGAGATCACCAGCGTCAGGTGGGGCAGGTGCAGGGCGGGCAACTGGTAGCACAGCGACTTGCCGGAGCCCGTGGGGAAGATCGCCGCGGCCGAGCGACCGGCCACCACGGCCTCGATCACCGGCCGCTGTCCGGGGCGGAAGTCGGGATAGCCGAAGACCCGCTCGAGGGTCTGGTCGATGGCGGTCATGCGCACTCCTGGGCCGTCACAAGGGGGGCCTCAGGATACACGCTCGCCGGGGCGATGACCCGCACCGCCTCCCCTTGGCATAATGAGCCGTTTACGGGCCCCAAGGATGTCACATGACCGCATGGAGCAAGCTGCTCGTCGCCACCACGCGGCTGATCGACCTGCATGACAGCCGCCACGCACCGGGCTCTCCCTTCGTGCAGGTCAGCCAGGAGCAGCGTAGTGGCCTGAGTGATGGCTACTGGCTGGATCTCGGTTGCCTGCTGCTGGAATACCTGCTCGATGTCGACTTCGCCACCAACAGCGCCTTCGTCTCCCAGGCCCGCTGCCTGGCCTGGCTGAAGAGCTACTATCCCGACCTGGTGCATGACGACCTGGCGTTCGTCATCAACCTGCTGGCCACGCCCAGCGAGCTGCACTTTCGTCAATCGTCCCCGCAACCGGACGCGCGTCAATCGTCCCCGCAACCGGACGCGCGTCAGTCGTCCTCGGCAGCCGGCACGGGCCGGGCCGAGGAGGCGACGCGGGGCGGACGCAGCACCAAGCGCACGGCGCTGATCGAGAAGCAGGGCCAGACCGGCCAGGTGCGCCTGACGCCCAGCGGTCGCCAGGCCGTGACCCTGGCCGGCCAGGTCGAGGACCTGCTGTACTCCGAGTACGATGCGGCCAAGGTGCTGGCGGCGCTGGCGCGGGGCGACTTCGCGCGGATTCCCGATATCACCAACCAGATCCTGCTGGCGATTCGCGCCCTGACCCAGGAGCTACGCCGGGTCCGCGAGAACCCCACTCGGGAAGGCAAGCTCTCGGCGCTGCTGGACAACGAGCGGCACTACCACAATGCCCTGTCGAGCATTCAGCAGACGCTGCTCGACGCCCGGGCCCAGCTCGGCACCCCGCGGCTGATGGAACGCTTCGCGGCCTGGCGCCAGGCCCAGGGCGAGGACTGGGACCTGCGCATGCTGTCCGGCGCCATCGGCCGGGTGCTCACCGCCATCGAGAACCTGTCGCGGCGCCTCTCGGAGCTGCTCGCCGATATCGCCGAGGGGCGCGTCCAGTCCATGGGCGTGGTCGACTTCGCCGGCCTGGCCCGGGAGCTGTTGACCGCCGCGCCGCAGCCGGCGCTGCAGGCGGCGCTGGTCAAGCGCATGATGCCCTTTCACCAGGCGGTGGCGGTGCCGCGCCTGGCGCCGCTGCTGCCGCTGCTCGAGACGCGCCGGGCCGAGACCAGCCATGCCGCCCTGGTGTTCGACGAGACCGACGACGCCCGCCCGCAGGACCCGCTGCTGGCGCGCTTCCTCGAGGCCCGGGGGCCGGCGCTGCGCCGACGGGTGGCGCGGGAGCCGCTGTCGCTGCCCGAGGCGCTGGCCGAGGGCTGGCACCGCTTCGAGGAGGCCGACTGCCTGCCCCAGCTGCTCAACGTCTTCGTCGATACCCAGCAGCTCGACGACGCCCTGGCAGTGGGCATCGAGGCCCGGCCCTTCCGGCTGGAGCTGCCCGACGGCCGACGCATCGAGGGCCACGTGACGCCCAGCCTGAGACTCGCCGCCGCGGCCGACGGGCCGCCTCTTGCCACGGAACAGGACGCTCCGCGATGAACATGACCGAGATGGGCGAGGTGGTCGCCTACCTGCTGCGCTACCGCAGCGCCGAACGCCAGCCGGGCAGCGGCCGCAAGCGCCGTGCGGCCCGGGAGGGCCAGCTCTCCGAGCGCGATGTCTGCGCGCTGATCGACGATGCCAGCGATGCCGAGCGCGAGGCCCTGCGCGATTTCCTGGCCGGGCAGGGGCTGCGGCTGCGGGTCCTGGAGGCTGGCGACTACCCGGGCATCGCACCGGGCTCGCGCTACTTTGCGCTGTTGCCCGATCCCGAGCTCGAACAGCCGCCGCTCTATACCCGCGAGCCGGTGTTCGACGCCCTGCGCCTGCGCCAGGAGAGCCGCGGCGAGCTCGCCCAGTGGTACCTGCAGCTGTGGCTGCTGATGCATACCCTGCTCTACACCCGCTACAACCGCGCGCTGTCCGACGTCAGTCGCTACCAGGAGGCGACCTTCTCGGCACCCGAGCTGGTGGAGTTGATGCGCGACCAGCTCGAGGCCCTGCGCGGCCTGGGCGAGACGGTGCCGGAGGCCAACCTGTCGCTGCTCGACGAGCGCGGCGAGGACATCAGCCGGCGGGTGCGGGCCTTCATCGACCTGCAGGTCCGCGCCGGCTTGCTGGAACCCCTGCGCGAGGCCGCCGAGGAGGGCGGCGAGGTCTGGCAGCAGACCCTGCTCGGCGCCCTGGAGAGCGAGCAGGTCGGCATTCACCAGCTGGGACACCTGCAGGCCCTGGCCGAGGGACGACTCGAGGAGCCGGGCGCCGTCTCGGCCGAGGCCGGGGTCGGGGCGGAACAGGATGCCGAGGAGGGCGAGGCATGAGCGTGATCAACCGGATCGAGGTGGCCAACCTGCTCAACAAGCACGGCGACGTGACGTCTCCCTGGGAGGCCAAGATGCGCCACCTGTTGCTCGACCTGCGCGGCCAGTCCAGCGCCATCAGCATGGAGAATGGTTTCGGCAAGACCACCCTGGCGGAGGCGCTGATCGGGCTGCTGTCCCGGGACAAGACCCTGCTGACGCGGACCCGCCGCAAGTGCTCGCCGACCCAGGTAGCCGGCCAGGGACGCAGCTGGAGCCACCTGCGGGTGGAGTTTCGCTCGCGCAGCGGCCAGGGCGGCCAGGAGGACATGCTGGCGGCGGCGGGCGAGGAGGTCGCCGGCGAGACCTTCGTCTTCGGCTTCTACGGCTACAGCGACGGCAGCGGCCTGTCCTTCTATCACTACACCGGCCGGCTGGAAGACGTCCCGGTTCACCACCAGACCGTCGACGGCAAGCTGGCGCTCTATGCCAACAGCGACGTCAAGACGGCCATGGGCCGTCAGGGCGTGCGTCTGACGCTCAACCGCGAGGAGTGGCTCGAGGCGGTGGGGGCCCATGTCTCGCGCCGGGAACTGGCCCAGCTCGCCGCCTTCCAGAAGGACGGCGGCGCCGACAAGAGCCAGATCTTCAACGCCATCCGCCCCCGGGCCGGCGAGAAGGCCGACCAGGCCTTCTTCTTCGAGGTGCTGGCGCCGGAGATCCTCTCCGGCGCCACCCGCGGCGAGACCGACGAGGGCGAGGAGTTGATCGAGGAGGTCATCCTCAACTCCGGGACCAATATCACCGAGTTGCGTCACCGGCTCGAGGAGGCGGAGCGCGACCAGCGCCGTACCGGCGACAAGGTGGAGTGTCTCGCCGGGCTGACGGGCCGGGGCGAGGCACTGGTCGAGGCGCGTGATCGCCTCATCGCGCTGGACCGGGGGCTGGCCGCCAGCGAGCGCCTGCTCGGCGGCCAGGCGCTGAGCGGGCTGCCGGGGGTGCCGCGGCCTCCAGGGGACGGCGACGAGGCCGAGCGGCTGGCCGGCTTCGCCTGGGGGGTCGGGGATACCGGCCGACCCCGGGTCTCGGTGTGGCTGCTCGCACGGCTCAGCGGCCTCGGCGAGCGCCGATTGCGCCAGCTGTTCGCCGACCAGGGGCCGAGGGCGGACCATCATCGCCGGCTGATCCACCTGCCCGAGGCGCCCTGGGTCGCCGCCCGGGACGTCGCCCATCTGAGCTTCGAGGCCGCCCGTGACTGGCTGGCGGGCAGCCTGGCCTTCGATGACGACGCCGCACGGCACCGCGCCGTTTCGGCCCTGGAGGCGGGCGCCGAGGCCTTCGAGGCGCTCGATGGCAATCGTTTCCGGGACGAGGTGATCGCCGACCGGCACTACCTGGCCGAGCTGGACCGCGACCTGGCAGGCCTCGACGGCGAGTCAGAGCGGCTCGACCAGGAGCGCGAGCGCCTCGAATCCCGCCGGCGCGAATTCGTCGACAACCAGAGCTTCTTCACCCAGGCCCTGTCAGAAGGGCTCTTCGACGAGGCCGAGCTGGAAGCGCCCACGGCCACCGCCGAGGCCTGCCGGGCCGAGGCGGCGTCGGCCCGGCAGGCGCTGCTCGATCACACCACCCGGGTGGGCGAGCTCTCGCGGGTCGCCGAGTGGCACGCGGCCTTCCGCCGCGAACACCCCGCACAAGACCCGGAGACGCTGCTGGAAGAGAAGCGGGAACGCCAGGCGACCCTCGAGGCGACGCGGCACGCCGCGACAACCGAGCGCGATGCCGCCGCCGCCGCCGTCGAGACGGCGCGTGGCGAGCTTGGCCGCCTCGATGGGGAGCGCCAGCGGCTCGCCGGGGAGCGTGCCCCCCTCGAGCAGGGGCGGGCGCCCTGGGAGGCCTTCCGTCGCGGCTGGCCCGACGAGGCCGTGTCCGGCTTCTGGGCCGGTCGCAAGGCGGCGCTGGCCGAGCTCGACGAGGTCTGTCGCGAGGCGCAGCGCCAGCGCGAGGAGGCCGAGCGACGTCGGGCGCGGCTGACGCCCCTGGCCGAGGCCGCGGGTCGCTATCGCCGCCTCCACGGCGAGGACGAGCCCGTCCACCTGCGTGATCGCCTGCATGCCGAGGCCCGCACCCTCGCCGACGAGGCCCATCATCTCGAGGCCGAGGACGCGCGGCTGCGGGAGCTGCACGCGGCACGCCTGGCCTTCGCCGAGGTCAGCGAGCTGGCGCCGTCGGACTGGCTGCGGGACGCGCGGCGCCGCTATCCGCGGTTGCTCGCCGAGGCGGAGCAGCTCGAGGTCGAGCTCGCCCGGCGCGAGGCCTACCTGGAACAGTTGAATCGCGACCCGCTGGAGCGACGCGCCGTGGAGGCCGAGGCCCATGCCTGCCTGGACGCCGCCGGGATCGCCTGGCAACCGTTGCATGGGGTGCTCAACGATCCGGCCCACCCCGAGGCACGGCGTCGGGACTGGCTGGCACAGGCCGCCGGCCTGCTGTTCGCGCCGGTCGTCGAGGGCACCGAGGCCGCCGGCGCCGCGGCCGAGGCCCTGGTCGAGGCGGGCTTGGCGGTGCCGGTGGTCGAGCGCGAGCGTCTCGCCGGTTGTCTTGGAGCAGAGGCATCGCCGCTGGGCGCGATCCAGGGCGTCGAGACCCTGGCGGTGAAGGCCGCCCTGGACCCGCGCCACCTGGAGGCCCTGCGCGAGGCCACCCAGCGGCGCCTGGCCGCCGATCGCCAGCGCCGCGAGGCGCTGGCGGCCGAGTGCCATCGCCTCGACCCCCATGGCGAGCGCCATGCGCTGGCCCTCCAGGCACGTGAGGCCGACGAGGCGGACGTCGAGGCGGCGCTGCCGCGGCTGGGGGAGCGGCGCGAGGCCCTCGAGGCACGTCGCCAGGCGCTGGCCCCGCGGCTGACCGATGACGCCCTGAGCTGCATCGACGATTACCAGCGGTTTCTCCAGGAGGGCGGCCAGGTCGCCCTGGAGGAAGCCGCCGAGGAGAGGCTCGCCGCCGAGACGCGCCTGGCCGAGGTCGAGCCGGCCCGCGAGCGGGCCGCCCGGGAACTCGAGACCCATGGCGACACCTGGCTCGCCGCCGAGCGATTCGCCGATGCCGGGGGTGCCCAGCGACTGGTCGAGCTGGAGGAACGCCTGGCCGGGCTCGATGAGCAGTGGCAGCAGGCCGAGGCGCGACGGGCGGCGAAGACCGAGGCCCTGGAGGCGGCGCGTGGGCGACTCGACGATCTCGACGGTCAACTGCGGGGCCTGTTCGCCGATGGCGAGCGTGACCGCCTCCAGGCCCTGGCGGACTACGAGCGCCAGGAAGGGCCGGCCTTCATGGCCGGGGCCGAGGCCCGCCAGGCGACCCTCGAGGCGGCCCAGGCGCGGGCCGGCCGGCGTGCCGATTTCGATTTCGAGCGGATCCGCGCCTACCTGGCGGTACGCGATGCCAGCGGCGGCAGCCAGGCCCTGGAGCGGGACCTGGCCAACCTCAAGCGCCGGCTCAGGGAGACCCGGGAGGCGCGCAAGGCCAAGGACCGGGAGCGTCGCGACGTCCAGGCGCGCCTGACCGATCAGCAGGCCGCCCTCGGCTGGGTGGATCAACTGGGCATCGCCTGGCTGGAGGCGGTGCGCCAGCTGCCGGCGGGCTGGGCGCGGCGGCTCGGGGCCCCGCTGGCACCGAGCGAGGCCACCTGGCCCGAGGACGCCCCGCAGGCCGAGGCGCGCGAGGCGGCGCTGGCCCGCTGGCGAGCCCTCGCCGGCGGCGCGGAGGCAACGGAGCTCGCCGAACTGGAAGGCTGCCAGCAGTCGCTGCTCGACGCGCTAGGCGAGATGCACCTCGGCGAGCGGGCGCGCGACCGCGAGCGTCAGGCCCGCCAGGTGGCCGAGGCCGAACGGGCGCTGACCGCGGCCCTGGAGGAGAGCGCCCACAGCCGCCTGTTCAACGAGACCGAACGGGCCCGGCTGGCGTCCCTGCAGGGGGTGACCGAGGCGACCCTGGCCGACCTGGCCGGCCTGCATGCCCAGCTCGACGAGCAGCTGGCGGAGCACCGCGGCCGGGTCGCGCGCCTGCAGGCTTCCCGCGACCAGATCGAGGGCACCCTGGTCGAGCGCCTCGGCTCGATCATCGGCGATGCCGCCGGCAACCTGGATATCCTCAGGCGCGTGGCCCGACGCGGCAGCGAGCGTCGCGATGGCGAGGACGGCGCCTACTTCGAGGTCAAGGCCGGGCTGATCGGCGGCGACCAGCTGCGCGAGCTGATCGTCACCCTGCTGGCCGATATCGACGAGCACCAGGCGGCCCTGCGTCGGCGGGCCGAGCGCGACGGCGGCCTGGCCGAGGGCGAGGCGCTGCGGCGCGACGACGAGCTGCTGGGACAGATTCGCCGGCGCATCTATCGTGGGCTCTTCCACGACGTGGCGATCCGCCTCAAGCACGACGCCATCCGTCCCCATGGGCGGCTGTTCTCGCTCAACGAGGCGATGTCGGAAGGCCAACGCGAGGCGGTATCGCTGATGTGGCTGGTCAAGCTCTCCGAGTTCGCCATCGAGCGTGAGCTGCGCGAGCTGCCCGGGCATCACAAGCGCCGCGCCCGGGCCAGCCGCGAGAGCGTGATCCTGCTCGATGGCCTGTTCTCCAAGCTCTCCCATCGCCGGCTGATCCAGGATTCCCTGGAGTCGCTGCGCAACACCCGCGGGCGCTTCCAGATGATCGGGCTGATCCATAATCCCAACTACGAGAACGATGCCGAGATCTTCCCGACCTACCTGGTGGGCAGCGTCATCGGTGGCGTGCAGGGGCAGGGCGGACACGTGATGGTCCGCGACGGGCGAGTGGCCGCTCCCGAGTCCCTGGGTCGGGGTGAGGGGGAGGCGAGCCTGTTCGGTATCCATGTCACGGAGGCAGCGACATGAGCGCTCCCGGTGAGGCGGCCCGGGCCGTCCAGGTCTGGCTGGAGGCGGACTGGTGTCGGCAGTACCGGCGCCAGGGAGCGAGACGCTGGCGCAGCGACACCCTGGTGCGTCGCCTGTACCGCGAGGGCATCTGCGACTCGGAACTGGCGGGGTGGCAGGCCCTGGCCGAGTTGGCCCGCTTCGGCATCCTCGATGCCCCCGAGGCCCTGCGGCACCGTGTCCCGGTGCGGCTCGGCCTGTCGGAGGGCGAATGCCACCGCCTGCGCGAGGGGATGGTCGGTCCCGATGCCTCCCTCGGGCTGACGGCCGACCAGGCGATCCCGTGGGGCCTGGCCCTGGAGCGTCGCCTCGACGACTGGTCGCTGGCGGACCAGCGTCGCCTGGTCGAGGGGCTGCGCCGGCTCGCCGCCGACCTGCCCGAGGCCTATGGCCTGAGCGCCAAGGTGGCCAGTGCCCGCTACCTGCTGGGCAGCAGCAAGCTGCTCGAGGCGTTGCCGGGCGAACTGGTGCGCCGCTTCGGCATCGAGCCGCGAGCCTTTCGTGCCGCGCCGGTGTGGCTGCTGGCCGCCATGCCCGAGGTGCCGGAAGGGCTTCTGCTGATCGAGAACCCGCAGAGCTTCGCCCAGGCCTGCCGGGTCGGGCTGGATTGCCGCCTCGCCCTGGTGTGCAGCTTCGGCTACGGCCTCTCGCTTGGCGAGGCGGTGCTCGACCCGGCGACCGTGCGCCTGGTCGGCGAGCAGGGGCCGTCCCAGGACCTGACGGCACTGCTCGGCCTGCCGTCGCCGACCTACTGGGGGGATCTCGACCCCGAGGGACTGCGGATCTATCGGCGCCTGAAGGCGCAGCTGCCCGCCTTGCGGCTTTCCGCGTTGCTCGAGCCGATGGCCTCGGCGCTGGCGGGGCAGGGTGGCCACCCGCTGCATCGCCTGACCGGCAAGGAGGGGCAGCGGGCGGCCGGCGACTGGACGCGCGGGGTCGATCAGGAATGGCTGGAGGATGCGACGGTGGCGGCACTGGGCGGACAACCGCTGTCCTCGGCGCTCGAGGCCGAGTGGATGGCGGCGCTGGTCGATTAAGCCATCGAGCCCTCAGCGGCCGGCCACCACCCGGTTGCGGCCCTGGTGCTTGGCCCGGTAGAGGCTGTCGTCGGCGCGTTTCATCAGGATATCCCGGGCATCGCCGACGCGGTGTTCGGCGATGCCGATGCTGACGGTGACGCGGCCGCTCTCCATGCCATAGTCCTGTGCGGCAATGTGTTCGCGCAGTCGCTCGGCCAGTCGCTCGGCGTGGGCCCGTGGGGTCAGCGGCAGCAGCAGCGCGAATTCCTCGCCGCCGAGCCGCGCCAGCAGGTCTTCCTCGCGAAGCAGACCCTGGCAGTGCCCCGCCAGCGAGGCCAGGACCTCGTCCCCCTGCAGGTGCCCCCAGGTGTCGTTGATGGCCTTGAAGTGATCCAGGTCGAGCATCATCAGCGACAGGGGCGTGGCGTGGCGATTGCTCAGGGAGATCTCCTCATCCAGGCGCTGGAGCAGCTTGCGGCGGTTGGCCAGCCCGGTGAGGGCGTCGGTGTCGGACAGCGCCCGAAGGCGCTCCTCCTCGGCCACCTGCTCGCTGATGTCGAGCATCATGCCGTGCCAGAGCACGCCGCTCTCGATCCGCTGGGGTTGGGCGCGGACGGCGATCCAGCGACAGTGTTCGCCCTGGACGATCAGGCGGAACTTGGTGGCGATGGGCGTGCACCAGCGCACCGAGCGCTCGATGGCGGCCATCAGCCGGGGATAATCGTCGTCGTGGACGCGCTCGAGGGCCGGGCGTGCGTCGCCGGCCAGCACCCCGGGGTCCAGATCGAGGAATCGCGTTCCGCTCCCCACCAGGTGGGGGAAGTGCAGGTGCCCGGCCTCGCTGCGGTGGAGCTGGAAGATCAACCCGGGCAGTCGTTCCGCCAGTTCGAGAACCCGCTGCGGCTCCGGTCGTTCTCTGCACGGCATGACATCGATCGAAGGCATGCGGTTGTCCTTGTCGTTCCTGCTGCGTACAGGAAGATGCTTCATCGTCTCCTGCCGCGTTTCAGGCGCCGGAAGGACAATGTCATTATTTGTAAACGTATCGAGGCGCACATGATACACGGGGGGCGGGAGGCTGGCACTGCCCATCCGTTGTAGGAGATTGCCGACAATTCTCCGGCATTAACGCCCGTTTCTTTCCTTTTCGTGCTTGTTGTTAGCACGACAACAGATTGCGGGCGCGGAAGGCGCCGGCACACACGGACAGGCCGAGTGGTGAGCCGGAACAGGCGTCGCCGGCGCATGCTCAGCGCGGATCAACGCGGGGCGTCGTAGCGGCCCGGGCGGCCCAGCGAGTAGACGACCTGCCACAGCTGCAGGTTGCGGGCGCGGAAGGCGCCGGCACACATGGACAGGTAGTAGCGGAACATGCGCCGGGTCCGCTCGTTGTAGCGATCGGCGATCTCGTGCCAGTGGGCATCGAAGTTCGCGAGCCAGGCCATCAGGGTGCGGTCATAGTCGGCGCCGAAGTTCTGCCAGTCCTCCATCAGCAGGTGCTTTTCGCTGGCCTTGGCGATGTGCATGACCGAGGGCAGCACGCCGTTGGGGAAGATGTAGCGGTTGATCCAGGGGTCGATGCTGATGTCGGAGTTGTTGGAGCCGATGGTGTGCAGCAGGAAGAGCCCCTCCGGCGGCAGCAGCCGCCGAACCGTCTCGAAGTAGGTCTCGTAGTTGCGGTGGCCGACATGCTCGAACATGCCGATGGAGACGATGCGGTCGAAGCGTCCCTCCAGGTCGCGATAGTCCTCGAGCAGGATCTCCACGGGCAGGCCCTTGCAGCGCTCCCGGGCAAGCTCGGCCTGCTCCCGGGAGATGGTGATGCCGGTGACGTTGACGCCATGATGCCGTGCGGCATGCTCGGCCAGGCTCCCCCAGCCGCAGCCGATATCCAGGACGTGCATGCCCGGCTTCAGGTCGAGCTTGCGACAGGCCAGCTCGAGCTTGGCCTTCTGGGCCTCGTGGAGGCTGCCCGCGTCCTTCCAGTAGCCGCAGGAATAGCACATGGTCTCATCCAGCATGCGCCGGAAGAGATCATTGCCCAGGTCATAGTGCGCCTCGCCGACGATGTAGGCTCGGGCACGGCTCTGCAGGTTGAAGAATCCGGACTGCAGCCGATACATGAGTCGCTCGGAAGGGGGCTGGGAATGCGCGCCGAGGCCATGGCGCAGCATCAGGTTCGCCATCCGGTCGATGCGGTCGCAGTCCCACCAGCCATCCATGTAGGACTCGCCGAGCCCCAGGGTGCCCTGGTGGAGAATGCGGGCAAAGAAGTCGGGATGGTAGACGCGGATATCCTGGGGGGCATCGCCGTTGAGGCTCACCCCAGAGCCGTCCAGCAGCTTCTCGACAACGTGACGGGCCCGGGTATCGGGCAGGGCAACAGGGCCGAGGCGTGAGTCACTGGTCATGGAGTCCTCCTGGTCCCGCAGTGGCTGGATGCCGGATACTGGCGGCGTAACCGCATCTCCCATCATCATAGACCACTGATTAAAGTGCGCATCTTCATGCCACCGTCCGCGTCAACGAGGAGAAAACGTCATGCACGTCATCATCGATCTCTGCGTGGTGCCCCTGGGCGTGGGGGTATCCGTCTCGTCCCATGTGGCCGCCTGTCAGCGGGTCATCGAGGCCTCCGGCCTGGAGCACCGGATGCACGCCTACGGCACCAACATCGAGGGCCCCTGGGACGAGGTGATGGCCGTGGTCAAGCGTTGCCACGAGGCGGTGCACGAGATGGGGGCGCCGCGCATCACCACCACCCTGAAGCTCGGCACGCGCACCGACCGTGAGCAGCACATGGACGACAAGGTGCAAAGCGTCGAGTCCCTGTTGCGCGCACCCGGCAGTGGTGCGGTGTAACGAATCCCTTACGGCCTGTCAGCCAGTCTTGCCGCCCCGGCGAGGCCATTCATGGCCTCGCCGGGGCTGTAACGAATGCTTGCCGGCGGGATGGCCAAGGCGGCCTCCAGCAGCGGGGAAAGCGTGGTCTCGGGGCGTTCCGGCGGGGGCGGGGGCGCTCTAGTCTGGGGGCATCCAAGCCAAGGGCGATGCGCCCGGACACGACAACCACAAGCGACCCGGAGGTCCTACATGAACGCCCCTGCCCAGACGCGCCAGACCGCCAACACTGACAACCCCATCGGCACCGATGGCTTCGAGTTCGTCGAGTACACCGCCCCCACCGCCGAGGGGATCGAGGCGCTGCGCCAGCTGTTTCTCCAGCTGGGCTTCACCGAGACGCGCCGGCACCGTTCCAAGGCCGTCACGCTGTTCCAGCAGGAGCACATCAACTTCGTGCTGAATGCCGAGCCGGACAGTCACGCCGCCGAGTTCGCGCGTGTCCACGGCCCGTCGGTCTGCGCCATGGCCTGGAAGGTGGCCGACGCCCGGCAGGCCTTCGACCATGCCGTGGCCTGCGGTGCCAAGCCGGTGGAGACGCCGGTGGGCGAGGGCGAGGTAGGCATTCCCGCCGTCGAGGGCATCGGGGGCTCGCTGCTGTACTTCGTCGACCACAAGCTCGACGGCGAAGGCCGCAGCATCTACGACATCGACTTCGTGCCGATCCCCGGACGCACGCCCCAGGATCACAGCGTGGGCCTCGCGGTGCTCGACCACTTGACCCACAACGTCGACCGCGGGCAGATGGACGTCTGGGCGGACTTCTATACGCGCGTCGCCAACTTCCGCGAGATCCGCTACTTCGATATCGCCGGCAAGAAGACCGGGCTGCATTCCCGGGCCATGACCGCGCCCTGCGGCAAGATGCACATTCCCATCAACGAGTCCGCCGACGATAACTCGCAGATCGCCGAGTTCCTGCGCGAGTACAACGGCGAGGGCATCCAGCACCTGGCCATGGCCACCGACGACATCTACGCCACGGTGCGTGCCCTGAAGGCCAGCGGCGTGACCTTCCTGACCACGCCGGACACCTACTACGAGCGGGTCGACCAGCGGGTGCCCAACCACCAGGAGAACCTCGAGGAGCTGCGCGAGCTGAACCTGCTGGTGGACGGCGGTCCCGACCAGGGCGTGTTGCTGCAGATCTTCACCGAGACGGTGATCGGGCCGATCTTCTTCGAGATCATCCAGCGCAAGGGCAACGACGGCTTCGGCGAGGGCAACTTCAAGGCCCTGTTCGAATCCATCGAGGAAGACCAGATCCGTCGCGGCGTGCTCGAGGCCGACGACTGATCCACTCCTCGTCGATCCCGGCAGCGATTGTCGGGATCGACGGGCAGGGCGATGATAGCCAGAACAATCTCCCGTCTCCCTGCCCATTCACGATAAAATCCGTCACAATGGGCGTCTTGCTGGCCCCATGCCGCGTGGCGGGTGACAACAACAGTTCCGTGATCCCTGGTGTGACATGACAAACGACGCTCAACCCCGTACCCAGTGGCTCGGCCGCTGGGGCTTCGTCCTGGCCGCGACCGGCTCCGCGGTCGGCCTCGGCAACATCTGGAAGTTTCCCTACATCACCGGCGAGTATGGCGGCGGTGCCTTCGTGCTGGTCTACCTGGCCTGCATCCTGGCCGTCGGCGTGCCGGTGATGATGACCGAGATCGCCTTCGGCCGTCGTGGCCGCGGCAGCCCCATCGACGCCATCCGTCGGGTGGCCGGCGAGTCCGGCGCCTCCCCGGTGTGGTCGTTGCTGGGCTGGATGGCCATGCTCTGCGGCTTCATGATCCTGTCCTTCTACGTGGTGGTGGCCGGCTGGTCCTTCGCCTACCTGTGGAAGATGCTCAGCGGCGGCCTGGCCGGCTCCAGCGTCGACGAGATGGCGGCGATCTTCGGCGCGAACAACGAGAGCCCGCTGAACCTGGGCTTCTGGAGCACCCTGGTGACCGTCGCCACCATGGCCATCGTCGGCAAGGGCGTGCAGGCCGGCATCGAAAAGAGCGTCAGCTGGATGATGCCCGGCATGGTCGTGATGCTGGCCATCCTGATCGGCTATGGGGCCTTCTCCGGTGGCTTCGTCGAGGCGCTGCGCTTCCTGTTCACCTTCGACGCGGGCAGCCTGTCCAGCGAGGGGATGCTGGCCGCCCTGGGCCATGCCTTCTTCACCCTGTCCCTGGCCTCCGGGGCCATCCTCACCTATGGCAGCTACCTGCCGGGGCGGGCCTCCATCGCCCGCACCACGCTCAGCGTGGCCGTGGCCGATACCGTGGTGGCCCTGATGGCGGGCCTGGCGATCTTCCCGGTGATCTTCGCCAACGGCATGGAGCCGGCCAGCGGCCCCGGGCTGATCTTCATGAGCCTGCCGCTGGCCTTCCAGGCGATGCCGCTGGGCACCCTGTTCGGCATCCTGTTCTTCGTGATGCTGTCCATGGCCGCGTTGACCTCGTCGATCTCCATGGTGGAGGCCACCGTGTCCTGGCTGACCGACAACAAGGGCATCTCGCGGCGCACCGCCTCCTGGGGCACCGGCATCGTGCTGTGGCTGATCAGCACCCTGGCCATGCTGTCGTTCAACGTGGGGGCCGAGTGGACCCTGGCCGGCAAGCACTTCTTCGGCTGGCTGGACTACCTGACCTCCCGCTGGATGATGCCTCTCGGCGGCCTGGGCATGGTGCTGCTCGCCGGCTTCGTGCTGAAGAACGAGGCCTTCCGCGAGGAGCTCGGCCTGTCCCCGGCCTGGCATGCGCTGTGGCTGTTCATGGTGCGCTATGTCAGCCCGCTGGGTATCCTGTTGATCTTCGTCGACGCCCTGGGTATCGCCAGGGTGCAGTTCGGGACCCATTGGCCCTGGTTGCTGCTGGTGCTGGGCGTGATCACCGTGGTCGGCGAGCTGGCCAGCCCGCGGCTCAAGCGAGCCCTCGGCGCCTGAGCCGACATCGCCACCGTCCCACGACATCGCCCCCGCCCTGCGGGGGCGATGTCGTTGGCAGGGCAGAGGGGCGCGTCCGACGTCAGCGGTTATATGCTTGCGCAGAGTCGTTAGTGGCAATCAGGCGGCAAATTAATTACTTTATCGCATATTAAATCCTGTCAATCTTGGGTGTGTGGAATATGAGTGCCGCAAGCGATCCCCGGGCGCCCGATAGCGTACGGTTGCCGAAGGCCGTCTCCGAGCTGGCGCCGGGTCGGGTCAGCCTGGTCGGCGCGGGGCCGGGGGATCCGGAACTGCTGACCGTGAAGGCCCTGCGGCGTCTCCAGGCCGCCGAGGTGATCCTTCACGACCGCCTGGTCAGCGACGAGATCCTGGCCCTGGCCAACCCCGCGGCCTGGAAGCTGTACGTGGGCAAGGCCCGCTCGGATCACAGCGTGCCCCAGGAGGGCATCAACCAGGCGCTGGTCGACTGGGCGAGCGCCGGCAAGCGGGTGGTGCGCCTCAAGGGCGGCGATCCCTTCATCTTCGGGCGTGGCGGGGAGGAGCTCGAGACGCTGGTGGCCGCGGGGGTCGAGGTCGAGGTCGTGCCGGGCATCACCGCGGCCTCGGGATGCGCGGCCTATGCCGGCATTCCCCTGACCCATCGGGATCATGCCCAATCGGTGCGCTTCATCACCGGCCACCTGCGCGATGGCGGCTGCGACCTCGACTGGGCGGCCCTGGCGAGCCCCGGTCAGACCCTGGTGTTCTACATGGGGCTCGGCAGCCTGGCGATCATCGCCGAGCAGCTCAAGGCCCATGGCCTGGCCGCCGACACCCCCCTCGCCCTGATCGAGCAGGGCACCACCGCCCGCCAGCGCGTGCATGTGGGGAGCCTGGCGAGCTTGCCGCCGGCCATCGAGCAGGGTACCATTCGACCGCCGACGCTTATCATCGTCGGCACAGTGGTGACGTTGCATGACGCGCTGGCCTGGTTCGACAACGATCGTGCCGGCAGCAGGGGTTGGTTGCAGGGAAAGCACCCGACGCCGTCTGACACGTCTCAAGGCGCCTGAAGTCGCGGGGAGATCGACATCGGCGTACAAGTCGTTGTGAGGTGACGAATGGTGTATTCCCGCAAGGCGAGCTCGACTCGTCCCCATGGGTGGCGTCTGTTGTGTCTCGGGCTGTCCCTGCTGCTGCTGAGCGGCTGTGCAGGGGATTCGCTGGCCCACCAGTCCCGCGACGAT
The DNA here is from genome assembly GCF_014192275.1 of Halomonas stenophila. GTDB lineage: Bacteria > Pseudomonadota > Gammaproteobacteria > Pseudomonadales > Halomonadaceae > Halomonas > Halomonas stenophila. Next base: position 528,693 of record NZ_JACHXR010000001.1, read on the forward strand.
GTCGCGATCCAGAAGGGGGTCGCCTCCTTCTACAGTGACCGCTTCCAGGGCCATGCCACCGCCAGCGGTGAGCCCTTCGACCAGCAGGCCCTGACCGCCGCCCACCGGAGTCTGCCCTTCGGTACCAAGGTGTTGGTGACTCGGCGCGATACCGGCCGCCAGGTCGAGGTGGAGATCACCGATCGGGGCCCCTTCGTCGACGGCCGCGTGATCGACCTCTCCAAGCGGGCCGCCCGTGCCCTCGGCATGCTGAGTCGCGGTACCGCCCCCGTCCAGCTCAGCTACGTGCAATGATCCTGTCTGCCCGGCGAGTCGGCCGGGCCCGGCGAGTCACTCGCCTGCCTCGCCCCCCCGCGAGAACTCCCGCCGCCAGCGGGCCAGCAGGGCCTGTCGCTTGAGGTCATCCAGCGTGGCCAGCAGCCCCGGGCCCAGCGCCAGGGGCCGCAGGGCCTCGCCGTGGGTCGCGCGCAGGCGGTCCGCCGTCCCCGGGCCGTCCAGCGCCGGGTGGATCGCGCCCAGCGCGGTCTGCTCGGCGATCACCCGCTGGCCCTCCAGGCCGATCAGATACTCCAGGAAGCGTCGCGCGCTCCTCGGGTGAGGAGCCCGCCGGGGAATCAGCGCCAGGCGCTGGGTGACCAGCGCATAGTCGTCGGGAATCACCATCTCGAGCGCCGGATCCCGTTCCACCACCCGGTGGGCATAGCTGCCCAGCAGGTTGTAGCCCAGCCAGTAGCGCCCCTCCGCGAGCCCCGCCAGCATCTCGCCGGTGGTATCCACCAGGCTTGCCTCGGCTTGGCCCAGGGCGGCCACCAGGTCCCAGTAACGCGGCGACAGCCGCGATTCCTCGATGGCATAGGTATAACCGGCGCCGCTGCGCGACGGGTCATAGGTCACCACCCGTCCTGCCAGCGCCGTGCCGTGCCGCTGGAGCAGGGTGAGCAGGTCGGCATGGCTCTCCGGGCGGCCGAAGCGGTCGATCAGCTCGCGGCGGACCACCATCACCACCGGCTCGAAGGTGAAGGCGAACAGCTCCTGTCGCCAGCGGGCCCAGTCCGGCCAGGCCGCGGCGACGGCGGCGTCGAGGGGCTGGGCATGGCCGTCGTTGGCCAGGCGGTACTGCCAGGGCATGGCCGAGGAGATCAGCACATCCACCTCGTCCGGTGCGGCCAGGAAGCGCTCGTGGAGCGGCAAGGTGTCGAGGTTGCGGTAGGTCAGCTCGATGCCGGGATACCGCCGGTGGAAGGCCGCCAGCAGGGGGCGGACATGCACCAGGTCAAGGGCCCCATGGATCACCAGCTGCCCCGTGGCCTGATTGGGCTGGGGGCGCGCCGGGTAGTGGAGGTCCTGCGCCGCGGCGAGGGGGGCGGTACACAACCACAGCAGCAGGGTGGCGACGCCTAGCCTCATGGCGTGTCTCCCGGAAAGCGCAGCACGACCCTCAGTCCGCGGCCATCGTCGCCGTCCTCGAGGGCCAGGCGGGCGTCATGGGTGCGGGCGATGCCATCGACGATGGCCAGCCCCAGGCCGGAGCCGTCGGGGTCATCGCTGCCGCGATGGAAGGGCCGTAGCATCAGCAGGCGGCGCTCGGCGGGAATCCCGGGCCCGTCATCCTCCACTTCCAGGGTCGGCGGCGAGGCGTGGGTGCGCACGGTGATGTGTCGGGCGCCATAGCGCCTGGCGTTGTCGATCAGGTTGCCCAGCGCCTCCTCCAGCTGCCAGTCGAGCCCCTCGATCGTCACCGGCGACGGCGAGGCCTCGACGCCCAGGTCGACCGCGTCCCGATGGCAGGCGTTCCAGTGGGCCCTGACGGCCTGGCGGGCCAGCGCGTTGAGGTCGAGCGAGGCCAGTTCGGGACGGTATTCGGGATTGTCGAGGCGCGTCAGCGACAGCAACTGGATGGCCAGGCGCGAGGTACGCACGCTGGTGGTGTGCATGGCCTCGAGCGCCTCCCGCCAGCGGGCCGGGTCGTCCTGGCGCAGGGCCAGCTCGGCCCGCGCCGACAGCCCCGCCAGGGGGGTGCGCAACTGGTGGGAGGCATCGCCGATGAAGCGTTCCTGGTTGGCGCGCACCCGGCGCATGCGGGCCAGCAGGTCATTCAGGGTCTCGCGCAGTTCCGCGAGCTCCCTGGGCAGGCTCAGCGCCAGGGGAGCCAGGGTGCGCGGATCGCGGGCGCGGATGGCGCGGCGCAGGCGGGTGAGCGGGGCCAGGGCGGCGCGAATCGCCAGCAGCAGGATCACCACCGCCAGCGCCGCCATGGTCAGGATATAGGCCAGGTTGCCGCGCAGCAGTTCGGCGGCCAGGCGCTCGCGCCCCTCGCGGGTATGGGCGACTCGTACCTCGAAGCGCTCGCGCTGCCGCCAGTCCTCCAGGTGCGCCCGGCGGACGCCCTGTCGCAGGGCCAGGTCGCGCCAGACGATATCGCGGTAGAGCAGGCCATCGGCGCGCTCGCCGACCTCACGGGGGTCGCCGGGGAGTTCGGCGTTGCCGGTGACGAACCGGCCCTGGGCATCGTAGAGGGCATAGAAGACCCGTTCCTCGGCGTCGGTGGCGAGCATCTCCAGGGCCGCGGGGGGCAGGTCGAGCCACAGGCGCTGTTCCTGCCACTGTACCTGCTCGGCGATCGCCAGGGTGGCGGCCTCGAGCAGGCGGTCATAGGCGCGATCGGCCGTGCGGCGGGCATCCATCCAGGCCTGCAGCACCATCAAGCCGCCCAGGGCCAGCAGGGGCAGCAGCAACCAGGTCAGCAGCCGCCGGTAGAGGCTGTCCCGGCGGGTCACGTCGCCTCCAGCAGGTAACCCAGGCCGCGCACCGTGCGCAGGGCCACGCCGCCGCCGGCCAGGCGCTTGCGCAGGCGATGGACATAGACCTCGATGGCATTGTCGCCCATGGGCTGGTCCTGGAAGGCCTCCTCGGCGAGGCGTGCCTTGTCCACCGGCTCGCCGGCGTGACGCATCAGGCAGGCCAGCAGGCGCTGCTCCCGCGGCGGCAGTGCCAGGGGCGTGTCGCCGAGGCTGAAGCGCTGGGACAGCCCATCGAAGCTCAGGGGGCCGACCTGCAGCAGCTGGCCGCGCTCGCGGCGGCGCAGCAGCGCCCGTACCCGCGCCTCGAGCTCGTCCAGGGCAAAGGGCTTCGCCAGGTAGTCGTCCGCCCCCAGGTCCAGTCCGCGCACCCGGTCCTCGATGGCGCCGCGGGCGGTGAGGATCAGCACCGGGGTGTGGCGGTCGTGGGCGCGCAGGGTCGCCAGCACCTCCAGTCCCCCGCAGCCGGGCAGGTTGAGGTCCAGCAGCACCAGCGACAGGCCGTGCTCCGGTCCGGTCAGGCGCTCCCGGGCCGCCTCGCCGTCGGCCAGGTGGTCGACGACATGCCCTTCGAGGCGCAGGGCATCGACCAGGGTCTCGGCCAGCAGGCGGTCGTCCTCCACCAGCAGCAGTCTCATGGGGTCGTTTCCTCCTCGGCCTGAGGTGCCTCCAGGCGGCCGCGTGCCGCCTGGAGGGCCCGGCGCCACGCACCGGCCGGCTGGCGGCCGGTGGGACCCGACAGCGACAGCCAGAAATGCGGCTCGTCGGGGCCCGTCGTCAGCGCCAGGCATTCCATGTGGCCCCCGGGCAGCACCGGGCGCGGGTCGTCGTCCTTGGTGGTCGGCCAGCGGCTGCCGGGCCTCAGGTCATGGCGCAGGTCACTGGCCGGCAGGGCCACCAACCGACACTCGGCCTCGCCGTGGCGCGCCTCCAGCAGGGCCGCGGTCTCCCCGGTCTCGGCGGCCAGGTGCTCGAGCTGGGGTTGGACCCTGGCCGCCAGGTGTCGTGACGGGGCATGCCGCCGGGCCAGGCGGACCGGGCTGGAGCCGAGTCGCCAGCGGCCGTCGCGGCTACGCTGGACGTAGTCGAAGCGTTCCAGTGAGCCGAGCAGCCGCAGCAGGGTGCTCTTGTAGAAGCCGGTGGCCTGGGCCAGTTCGGCCAGGCTGAAGGCCTCCTGCTCGGCGTCGAAGGCGTCGAGCACCGTCAGGGCTCGCTCCACCGCTTCCACGCGATCCTGCGCCATCTGGGGGTCTCCGGGGTCGAGAGGAGGTATGCAACTTTGGTCGCAAATTCACGGCCAGGCGTTGACCCCGACCAGCGAGGCGCCTAGCTTTCTATCCTGAAGAACGCGGTTCTGCCTTACAGAATTGTAAGCCAGTCGTCAGCGTTCGACAAGCCCAACGTTTCGTTCCACCGACCAGGGGACCACAACAATGTCCAAGAGTACGCCGCTCAAGCTCATCGCCGTCGCCGCCTTCACCGTCAGCGCCGGCTCCGCCATGGCCTTCGAACCCGAGGGCAAGGTCGAGTGCCTGGCCCCCGCCGACCCGGGTGGCGGCTGGGACTTCACCTGCCGCAGTGTCGGCAAGGTGATGGAGGACCTGGATATCGTTCCGCGCAGTGTCCAGACCATCAACATGGCCGGTGCCGGTGGCGGCGTGGCCTTCGGGCATACCGTCAGCAAGCGGGCCGGCGACGAGCAGTTGCTGGTGGCGGCCTCCACCGCGACCACCACGCGACTGGCCCAGGGCCAGTTCCCGGGCATGAACGCCGACATGGTCAACTGGATCGGCGCCCTCGGGGCCGACTACGGCATCATCGCCGTGTCGGCGGATTCCGAGTACGAAGATCTCAATGACCTGATGGATGCCCTCAAGGAGGATCCGCGCGCCGTCAAGTTCGCCGGCGGCAGCGCCAAGGGCGGTTGGGATCACCTCAAGGTGCTGATCGCCGCCCAGGCCGCCGATGTCGAGAATCTGCCGCGGATTCCCTACCTGTCGTACAACAACGGCGGCGAGGCACTGACGCAGGTGATCGGGGGGCACGTGGACGCCTTCACCGGCGACATCACCGAGGCCCAGGGCTTCATGGAATCGGGCGACCTCAAGGTGCTCGCGGTGCTGTCCGAGGAGCGCCTGCCGGGCGAGTTCTCCGAGATCCCCACCGCCATGGAGCAGGGCATCGATGCCCTCGGCCCCAACTGGCGCGGCTTCTACATGCCGGCCGACATCTCCGACGAGGCCAAGCAGTACTGGGTCGACGCCATGGACACCATCTATGAAAGCGAGGAATGGCAGAGCGTCATGACCCAGAACGGCCTGATGCCCTTCCATATGAGCGCCGGTGAGTTCGAGTCCTTCGTCAAGGACCAGATCGTCGAGATCGAAACCCTCTCCAAGGACATCGGGTTGATTCAGCAATGACCTTCAACGACCGCATCTTTGGGGTCCTGATGATCGTCCTGGCCGTCGCGTACGGCTGGGGCACCACCCAGTTCCCCGAGCCGTTCGGCGGGACCGAGGCCGTCGGTCCCGAGACCTTCCCACGCCTGCTGGCCGTCGTGCTGGCACTCTCCAGCCTGTACATGGTCGTGCGACCGGATCCGGATAATGCCTGGCCGTGGAGCCGTACCGGCATCGAGCTGATCATCGCCGTGGTGGTGTTGATCCTCTACGCCATGCTGCTGCAGCCGCTGGGCTTCATCATCAGCACGACCCTGGCGGTGGGCACCCTGTGCTGGCGCATGGGCTCCGCCCCGGTGCGAGCCTTCGTCACCGGCGCGGCGTCGGGGGTGGTGGTCTTCCTGCTGTTCAACTTCGCCCTCGACCTGGCGCTGCCGCTGGGCCTGCTGTCCTTCCTGGAGGTGAGCTGATGGAGACCCTTGGCTTCCTGATCGACGGGTTCGGCGTCGCCCTGGCGCCGCACAACCTGATGTTCGCGCTGCTGGGGGCCTTCCTCGGCACCCTGATCGGCGCCCTGCCGGGGCTCGGCCCGGCCAACGGCGTGGCCATCCTGATCCCGCTGGCCTTCACCCTGGGGCTGGCGCCGGAGACCGCGATGATCATGCTCACCGCGGTCTATGCCGGCGCCATGTACGGCGGGCGCATCTCGTCGATCCTGCTCAACATCCCCGGTGACGAGCCGGCGATGATGACCTGCCTCGACGGCTATCCCATGGCCCAGCAGGGCAAGGCCTCCGAGGCCCTGGCGATCTCCGCCGTGGCCTCCTTCATCGGCAGCCTGATCGCCACCATCGGGTTGATCCTGCTGGCGCCGTTGCTCGCCGACTTCGCCCTGACCTTCGGCCCGGCGGAGTACTTCGCGCTCTTCCTGCTGGCCTTCGCCACCCTCGGCGGCATCACCGGCAAGAACCCCATGAAGACGGTAGTGGCCGCCGCCATCGGCTTGATGATCGCCACGGTGGGCATCGACAACACCGGCGTGCAGCGCTACACCTTCGGCGTGCTCGAGCTCTACGAGGGCGTGGACTTCATCATCGCCATCGTCGGGTTGTTCGCCATCTCCGAGCTGCTGTTCTTCATCGAGGAGAAGGCCGGTGGCGGCAAGGCGAAGATGGCCGTCAACAAGCTCACGCTCAGCTGGAAGGACATCCGCAACATCCTGCCGTCCAGCTTCCGTGGCGGTGTGCTGGGCTTCATCGCCGGGGTGCTGCCCGGGGCGGGCGCGTCGCTGGGCAGCTTCATCGGCTACACCCTCGAGAAGAAGATCGTGGGCAGCAAGGGCTACTTCGGCAAGGGCGACCCGCGCGGCGTGGCCGGGCCCGAGGCCGGCAACAACGGCGCCTCCAGCGGGGCACTCGTGCCCATGCTGACCCTCGGCGTGCCGGGCAGCGGCACCACCGCGGTGCTGCTGGCGCTGCTGATCTCGCTGAACATCACCCCCGGGCCGCTGATGTTCACCCAGAACGCCGACATCGTCTGGGGCGTGATCGCCGCGCTGTTGATCGGCAACTTCCTGCTGCTGGTGCTGAACATCCCGCTGGTGGGCATCTTCGTCAAGCTGCTCTCGGTGCCGCCGATGTACCTGCTGCCGGTGGTGACCATGATCGCCTTCGTCGGCATCTACTCGATCAGCAACACCACCTTCGACCTGTACTTCATGGTGGCCTTCGGCGTTGCCGGGTACCTCTTCCGCAAGTTGGAGATCCCGCTGGTGCCGATCATCCTCGGCCTGCTGCTGGGGCCGGAGATGGAGAAGAACCTGCGCCACGCCATGGATATCTCCGACGGCGACTGGACCATCCTCTGGGACAGCGGCCTGGCCATCGGCCTGTGGGTGTTCGCCGGCCTGGGGCTGCTGCTGCCCTATATCGTCGGTCCCCTGCTGCGTCGCCGCATGCAGGTCCAGACCGGCACGGGGGGGCCGGAGGGCGACTGATCGCCCGATTTTCCCCGCAGCGCCACGAGGGGCGCCGGCCAGGCCGGCGCCCCTCGTGCCGTCTGGAGGGTCGAACCGGGCCTGCCTCATGCGGGTGCAGTGGGCCGGCCATCGGCACCGCCCTGGTTCGATATCGGGCGTCATCCTGCACCAGAAAGCACCGCCTGCTTCCAGAGAGACAGGGTTGTGTATGTCCAATTCATTGAAATAAAAGGAATAGTGAGGAGCCGCCGTATTCTGGCACGCCCCTTGCGCTGGTAAGGGGGCAGGGGGCCGTCGCCACCGTACCGCTGCCCATCGATACCAACCACATCGCAAGGAGTTTCCATGATCCCGATTCCGACCGTGCATCCCACACGTTGGCTGGCCGCCTCGCTGATCGGCCTGGGTCTCTCCTCGCCGGCGATTGCCCAGGAGGACCCGATCAAGGTCGGCATCCTGCACTCGTTGTCCGGCACCATGGCCATCAGCGAGTCGACCCTCAAGGACACCCTGCTGATGCTGATCGAGCGGCAGAATGCCGAGGGGGGGCTGCTCGGTCGCCAGATCGAGCCGGTGGTCGTCGACCCGGCCTCCGACTGGCCGCTGTTCGCCGAGAAGGCCCGCGAGCTGCTGGCCCAGGAGGAGGTCGACGTGATCTTCGGCAACTGGACCTCGGTGTCGCGCAAGTCGGTGCTGCCGGTGGTCGAGGAGCTCAACGGCCTGCTGTTCTACCCGGTGCAGTACGAGGGCGAGGAATCCTCCGAGAACGTCTTCTACACCGGGGCGGCACCCAACCAGCAGGCGATTCCCGCCGTCGACTATCTGATGAACGAGGTGGGGGCCGAGCGCTGGGTGCTGGCCGGCACCGACTACGTCTATCCGCGGACCACCAACAAGATCCTCGAGGCCTATCTCAAGGCCCACGGCGTGGCCGACGAGGACATCATGGTCAACTATACGCCCTTCGGTCATTCCGACTGGCAGAACATCGTCTCCGACATCAAGCGCTTCGGCAGCCAGGGCAAGAAGACCGCGGTGGTCTCCACCATCAACGGCGATGCCAACGTGCCGTTCTATCGCGAGCTGGGCAACCAGGGCATCGATGCCGCCGACATCCCGGTGGTGGCCTTCTCGGTGGGCGAGCAGGAGCTCTCGGGGATCGACACCGCGCCGCTGGTCGGCCACCTGGCCGCCTGGAACTACTTCATGAGCGTCGATACCGACGCCAACTACGACTTCATCGACAGCTGGATCGAGTACACCGGCGACGAGATGGCGGTCACCAACGACCCCATGGAGGCCCACTACCTCGGCTTCACCATGTGGAAGGAGGCCGTGCGCAAGGCCGGTACCACCGACGTGGATGCGGTCAAGGACGCCATCATCGGGGTCAGCGTCCCCAACCTGTCCGGTGGCCATGCGGCGATGATGCCCAACCACCACATCACCAAGCCGGTGCTGATCGGCGAGATCCAGGACAACGGCCAGTTCTCCATCGTCTGGGAGACCCCGTCCACCGTCGCCGGGGACGCCTGGTCCGACTACCTGCCCGGCTCCCGGGACCTGATCAGCGACTGGCGAGCGCCCCTGGAATGCGGCAACTACAACGTCGTCGAGGGTCGCTGTGGCGGTGGTGCCAGCGAGGATGTCGCGACGGCGGAATGATCTCGTCCGCGGGCCGGCCGCCTCAGGGGCTATCGCAGTTAGCGGTATCGCTCGGGGCTCTTCCGTCGACAAGCCCCGGCGCCCCTCGCTGAGGGCAATAGCGATTGCCCTGGCGTGCACCGGCGTGGTTGATCCGAGATACGCCATCTCACCACTTCCTACAGGACATGCCCATGAGGATGATCCGCTCCCTCGTGCAGGGGCTGCTGTGCCTCGTCGTCGTGGCGCTCGCCGCACCGGCCGCCGTGGCCGCGCCCGACGACGACGGCCAGGCGCTGCTCGAGGCCCTCGATACCCGCTCCTACGCCGACAAGGGCGAGGCCATTGAGGCGCTCGTCGCCAGCGGCGACGAGCGCACCCGGCGCTGGCTGGACGCCCTGCTCGACGGCAAGCTGCAGCGTCACCAGGACACCGGTCGCTTCGTCGTGGTGCTCGAGAACCGCGGCCGCCAGTGGCCGGTGGCCGATGCCCTGAGCGGCGAGCGACTCGGCGAGATGTCACGGCGCGAGCTCGACCGCATCGGCATCAACAATGCGCTGCGCGGCCAGTTGCACAGCACCCTGGCGGTGCTCGACCTGCGCGTCGACGACGTGCGGGCGCGCCGTGAAGCGGCCCGCGAGCTGCTCGGCAATGTCGAGGCCGCCATGCTGGCGCCGTTGCAGCAACGGGTGGCCGACGAAGCCGATGGCGAGGTGAGGCGCCTGCTCGAGCAGGCCATCGCCATCCATCGTCTGGGACAGGGCGATGCCGCGGCCGTCGAGGGCCTGGCCGGTAGCCTCAATCCCGAGGCTCGGGCGGCACTCCGTGCCGCCGCGCGCAGCGACGACGTCGCCCTGGCCGAGGCCGCCAGCGGGGCACTCGCCGGTATCGAGCAGAAGCTCAAGCTGAACCGCGGCGTCGAGACGCTCTACTTCGGCCTGTCGCTCGGCTCGGTGCTGGTGCTGGCGGCCATCGGCCTGGCGATCACCTTCGGCGTGATGGGCGTGATCAACATGGCCCATGGCGAGCTGATGATGCTCGGGGCCTACACCGCCTGGGGGATGCAACAGCTGCTGCCCGGCCAGCCGGGGCTGGCGCTGATCCTGTCGATCCCCGCCGGCTTCCTGGTGGCGGCCCTGGCGGGGATCGCCATCGAGCGCAGCGTCATCCAGTTCCTCAAGGGGCGTCCACTGGAGACCCTGCTGGCCACCTTCGGCGTCAGCCTGATCCTCCAGCAGCTGGTGCGCACCCTGATCTCGCCGCTCAACCGCAGCGTGGTCTCGCCCGAGTGGATGAGCGGTTCGCTGATGATCAACGAGGGGCTGTCGCTGACCCTCAACCGTCTGTTCGTGCTGGGCTTCGCGCTGCTGGTCTTCGCCGGCCTGATGCTGGTCATGCGCCGCACCCGGCTGGGCCTGGAGGTGCGCGCCGTGACCCAGAGCCGCGCCATGGCGCGCGCCATGGGCATCCGCGCGACCCGTGTCGACATCCTGACCTTCGCCCTGGGCTCCGGCGTGGCCGGGCTCGCGGGGGTGGCGCTCTCCCAGCTCACCAATGTGGGGCCCAACCTCGGCCAGAACTACATCATCGACTCCTTCATGGTGGTGGTGTTCGGCGGGGTGGGGAACCTCTGGGGCACCCTGGTGGCGGGCCTGTCACTGGGCGTGATCAACCAGGTCCTCGAGCCCTGGGCCGGCGCCGTGCTGGCCAAGATCCTGGTGCTCGTCTTCATCATCCTGTTCATCCAGAAGCGCCCCCGCGGACTCTTCCCGCAGAAGGGCCGGGCGGCGGAGGGCTGATTCATGCTGGCTTCAAGATCCTGGCTATCCCGACCCCTGCACGAGCGCTCGACGCGGCTCTTCCTCGGCGCGCTGATCGCGGCCCTGGCCGTGGTCACCCTGCTCAACCTGGCGTTGCCGGCGGGGCATCCGCTGCATGTCTCCACCTATACCGTGACGCTGCTCGGCAAGTACCTGTGCTATGCGCTGCTGGCCGTGGCGGTGGACCTGGTGTGGGGTTATCTCGGCATCCTGAGCCTTGGTCATGGCGCCTTCTTCGCCCTGGGCGGCTATGCCATGGGCATGTACCTGATGCGCCAGATCGGTGATAGAGGTGTGTACGGACATCCTGTCTTGCCGGACTTCATGGTGTTCCTCGACTGGCAGAGCCTGCCCTGGTACTGGCACGGCTTCGACATGGCCTGGTTCGCCTTCCTGATGGTGCTGCTGGCGCCGGGACTGCTGGCCCTGGTGTTCGGCTTCCTGGCCTTCCGCTCCCGGGTCACCGGGGTGTATCTGTCGATCATCACCCAGGCGCTGACCTTCGCGCTGATGCTGGCCTTCTTCCGCAACGAGATGGGCTTCGGCGGCAACAATGGCCTGACCGACTTCAAGGAACTGCTGGGCGTCGACCTGACCACCGACGCGACCCGCCTGGGGCTCTTCCTGGCCACCGGCGTGGCCCTCGCCCTGGGCTATGTGCTGTGTCGGGCGATCGTCGCCAGCAAGCTCGGCCGGGTCTGCGTGGCGACCCGCGACGCCGAGGCCCGCACGCGCTTCCTGGGCTACCGGGTGGAACGCTTCCAGCTCTTCGTCTTCGTGGTCTCGGCGATGCTGGCCGGCGTCGCCGGCGCGCTCTATGTGCCCCAGGTGGGCATCATCAATCCCGGCGAGTTCTCGCCGATCTTCTCCATCGAGATCGTGCTGTGGGTGGCGCTGGGCGGTCGCGGCACCCTCTACGGCGCGGTGATCGGGGCGTTGATCGTCAACTACGCCAAGACGGTGTTCACCGGCGTGATGCCGGATGCCTGGCTGTTTGCCCTGGGCGGGCTCTTCGTGCTGGTCACGGTGCTGCTGCCGAAGGGCATCGCCGGCCTGCTGGGCTATCGCCGGCCGCGCCGCCCCCCTGACTCATCCACGACCCCACGGGAGGCCTCGACATGAACGTCCTGAAATCGCTGGCCGATCGCGATCGCGTCTTCGACTTCCTGGTGCCCGTCGAGTCCCCGGTCGACGTGCGCCATGGCCCGATCCTCTATCTCGAGGACGTGACGGTCAGCTTCGACGGCTTCCGCGCCATCGAACGCCTCAACCTGACCATCGACGATGGCGAGCTGCGCTGCATCATCGGCCCCAACGGGGCCGGCAAGACCACCATGATGGACATCATCACCGGCAAGACCCGGCCGGATGCCGGCCGGGTCTGGTTCGGCAGCCGCCACGACCTGCTGACCATGAACGAGCCGGAGATCGCCAGCCTCGGCATCGGCCGCAAGTTCCAGAAGCCCACGACCTTCGAGGCCCTCACCGTCTTCGAGAACCTGGAACTGGCCATGGCTGCCGACAAGCGCATCCTGCCCACCCTCACGGCGCGGACGACCGGCGAGGTCCGCTCGCGAATCGAGGAGGTCATGACCACCATCGGCCTGGTCGAGCTGCGTCATCGCCCGGCCGGGATCCTCTCCCACGGCCAGAAGCAGTGGCTGGAGATCGGCATGCTGCTGATGCAGCGTCCGCGGCTGCTGCTGGTGGACGAGCCGGTGGCCGGCATGACCGAGCAGGAGATGGAACGCACCGCCGAGCTGCTCACCGGCCTGGCGGGCCAGCAGTCCGTGGTGGTGGTGGAGCACGACATGGGCTTCGTGCGCTCCATCGCCCGCACGGTCACCGTGCTCCACCAGGGCAGCGTGCTGGCCGAGGGCCGCATGGACCAGGTGTCCCTGGATCCCCGCGTCGTCGAGGTCTATCTCGGCGCCGAAGCCGACGAGGAGGTGGCCTGATGCTCGCGATTGACAAGCTCGACCAGTACTACGGCGAGAGCCATACCCTGTGGTCCCTCGACCTCGAGGTGCCGGCGGGGGAATGCACCTGCGTGATGGGCCGCAACGGGGTCGGCAAGACCACCCTGATGAAAGCGGTGATGGGCGAGGTCCCAGTGGCCTCGGGCAGCATCCGCTATGCGGATGATGTGGAGCTGACGAAGAAACGCGTCGAGGACCGTTCGCGGCTGGGCATCGGCTATGTGCCCCAGGGGCGCCAGATCTTCCCGCTGCTCACCGTGGAGGAAAATCTGCGTACCGGCCTGGCGGCCCGCGGCGATGGTCGCAGGTCGATCCCCGAGCGCATCTACGAGCTGTTCCCGGTGCTGGCGGAGATGAAGCACCGTCGCGGCGGCGACCTCTCGGGCGGCCAGCAGCAGCAACTGGCCATCGGCCGGGCGCTGGTACTCGAGCCCCGGCTGTTGATCCTCGATGAGCCGGGGGAGGGCATCCAGCCCAATATCGTCACCCAGATCGGCGAGGTGATCCGTCGCCTGATCCGCGAGGACGGCCTGACGGTGCTGCTGGTGGAGCAGAAGCTGCCCTTCGCCCGCAAGTATGCCGACCGCTTCGCGATCATGGACCGGGGGCGACCGGTCGCCGGCGGCGAGATCGGCGAGCTCAGCGAGTCGCTGATCAAGGAGCATCTCAGGGTCTAGTGTCTGGGGTCTGGGGTCTGGGGTCTGGGGTCTGGGGTCTGGAGCTACGAGCGCCCGTCTCGGCCTCGGCCGTGGTGGGCACTTCGCCCCATGGTGGTGCGTTCGTCGCTCTCGCGTACTCGGATGGTGCAAAAGCCCGCTCGCTCAGCGGCGCCGGTGGTGCATGCGAGTATCCGGATACCTCTTTGTGTACAAAATAAGTTTTTGATAAACAAAAGATTGCCGGTGTCTTCACCAGATTGGTACGCGACTTGCTCAGTGAGAGGCAACTGCCACCGGACGCACAGGACCCTTGTCGATGACGGCCATCCCGCGCGCCATCCCTTCCCATCCCGAGTCGGGCCACCGCTTCGATGCCGGCCGCCGCTGGGCGGCATCGCTTGACCTTGTCTTCTCGGTACGGGATGGCGTGACCCGCCTGTCCCGGGCGCGTCACCAGGGGCCATTGCGGGTCCAGCGGCCCTTCTATCCCGAAGGGCGCGATGCGGCAGGCCGCCCCGGTGCCTGCCACCTCTATCTGCTGCACCCTCCCGGTGGCCTGGTCAGCGGCGATGCGCTGAATATTGCGGCACGTGTCGAGACGGGAGCCCAGGCGCTGCTGACCACGCCGGCCGCCAACAAGCTCTACCGAACTGATAGCCACGGTGTGGCCTGGGCGCAGCAGACCCGTCTCGAGGTGGCCGATGGGGCCGTCCTCGAGTGGCTGCCCCAGGAGACCATCGCCTTCGATGGCTCGCGCGGTGAGCAGGGCACCCATGTCGAGCTGACGGGAACGGCGCGCTGCCTGGGCTGGGAGGTGCTGTCCCTGGGCCGCCCGGCCAGCCGGCTGCCCTATGTCACCGGCCGCATCGAGCAGCGCTTTCGCCTGACGCGTGACGGCAGGCCGCTGTGGCTGGAGCGCCAGCCGCTGGACCCGAATCATCCTCGCTTTACCGGACGCTGGGGGCAGGGCGGTGCCACTGTCCAGGCGACGCTATGGGCCGTGGGCCTGTCCGACGAGGCCGAGGCCATCGAGGCACTACGCGAGCAGTTACCCGCGAGCCCGCACTGGGCGGTGACGGTGCGTCACGGGGTGCTGCTGCTGCGCTACCTGGCAAACGAACGCAACGAGGCCTGGGCGCTGTGCGAGGCGGCCTGGAAGGTCTTGCGGCCGCGGCTGATCGGCCGCGAGGCCTGCATACCACGGATCTGGCGGACCTGACCGGCATGAGGCTTTGGGGTCAGACCCCGGCGGAGGCATTTCCGCAAGCAATCAGCAGAAAACGGGCCTTGGTGTAACGGCTGGGGTCTGACCCCAAAAGCCCACAGCTTGTTTGCGACTGGCTGGGCATCGAATGCAATCGACATGGTTTGGGAGCTACCGCGATGGAACTGACCCCGAGAGACAAGGACAAGCTGCTGCTCTTCACTGCCGGCCTGCTGGCCGAGCGGCGCCGGGCACGTGGCCTCAAGCTGAACTACCCCGAGGCGGTGGCGCTGATCAGCTGCGAGGTCATGGAGGGCGCGCGTGACGGCAAGAGCGTCGCCGAGTTGATGGGCGCGGGCCGCGAGATCCTCGGCCGCGACGACGTGATGGAGGGCGTGGCCGAGATGGTCGACGAGGTGCAGGTCGAGGCGACCTTTCCGGATGGTACCAAGCTGGTCACGATCCACGACCCGATCGTCTAGAACTGGCTGCACTCGGCCATGCTGTGTTGGCTTCGTGGCGAAAAATGCTCATTTACTAAAGTAAACTCGGGCGCGAGTCCGATCCGTTTTTCGACACTCGCCGCCTTGCTTGGCCTTCGTTCGCTCAGTTCATAGCGGTTCTACGGCAGACAAACAACGAAGAGGGAAGGGCTCCATGATCCCCGGTGAATACCAACTCCAGGATGGCGAGATCGCGCTCTGCGAGGGCCGCGAACGGATCACTATCGAGGTGGCCAATACCGGCGACCGGCCGATACAGATCGGCTCGCACTACCACTTCGCCGAGGCCAACCCGGCCCTGGTCTTCGATCGGGACCGGGCCCGGGGCTACCGGCTGGATGTCGCCGCCGGCACGGCGATCCGCTTCGAGCCCGGCCAGGCCCGGGAGGTGATGCTGATTCCCTATGCGGGGAGTCGGCGTATCTTCGGCTTTCGCGGCGAGGTGATGGGTGCGCTGCTCTCTAACGCGCCGCCCTCTAGTGCGCCCGAGGCTACGCAAGGCGCGCGTAATCCGCCTTCCGGCGGAGTCAAGGGCGTTGCGAAGCCTGGTAGCCATGGGAGGAAATCATGAAGATCAGCCGCCAGGCCTATGCCGATATGTACGGACCGACCACCGGCGACCGGGTGCGCCTCGGCGACACCGAGCTGTGGATCGAGGTCGAGAGCGATGCCACCCACTATGGCGACGAGGTCAAGTTCGGCGGCGGCAAGGTGATCCGCGATTGCATGGGTCAGAGCCAGCGACTCGACGACGCGGTCATGGACACCGTCATCACCAATGCCCTGATCCTCGACTGGTGGGGCATCGTCAAGGCCGATGTGGGCCTCAGGGCAGGGCGCATCGCCGCCATCGGCAAGGCCGGCAACCCCGACACCCAGCCCGACGTCCAGCTGGTCATCGGTCCGGGCACCGAGGTCATCGCCGGGGAGGGCAAGATCCTCACCGCCGGTGCCATCGACGCCCATATCCACTTCATCTGCCCTCAGCAGGTGGAGGAGGCGCTGATGAGCGGCGTCACCACCATGCTGGGGGGCGGGACCGGCCCGGCCACCGGGTCGAAAGCCACCACCTGCACCCCGGGGGCCTGGCATATCGGCCGGATGCTGCAGGCCGTGGACGGCCTGCCCATGAACATCGGCTTTCTCGGCAAGGGCAACGCCAGCCTGCCGGAAGCCCTGGAAGCCCAGCTCGAGGCGGGGGCCATGGGCCTCAAGCTCCATGAGGACTGGGGCACCACGCCGGCCTCCATCGACAACTGCCTGAGCGTGGCCGACCGCTACGACGTCCAGGTGGCCATCCATACCGACACCCTCAACGAGTCGGGCTTCGTCGAGGACACCCTGGCCGCCTTCAAGGAGCGCGGCATCCATACCTATCATACCGAGGGTGCGGGGGGCGGCCATGCACCCGATATCCTCACCGCCTGCGCCAAGCCCTATGTGCTGCCCTCGTCGACCAACCCCACCCGGCCCTACACGGTGAACACCATCGACGAGCACCTCGACATGCTGATGGTCTGTCACCACCTGGACCCGGCGATTCCCGAGGACGTGGCCTTCGCCGACTCGCGCATTCGCCGCGAGACCATCGCCGCCGAGGACATCCTCCACGACCTGGGCGTGATCTCGATGATCGCCTCGGACTCCCAGGCCATGGGGCGGGTCGGTGAGGTGATCTGCCGCACCTGGCAGACCGCCCACAAGATGAAGCTGCAGCGTGGGCTGCTGCCGGAGGATCAGGCGCGGGGCGCCGACAACCTGAGGGCGCGTCGCTACGTCGCCAAATACACCATCAACCCGGCGATCACCCATGGCATCGGCCATGAGGTGGGCTCGGTGGAGGTCGGCAAGCTGGCCGACCTGGCGCTGTGGGATCCGGCCTTCTTCGGCGTCAAGCCGGCGCTGATCCTCAAGGGCGGCATGATCGCCGCCGCGCCCATGGGCGATCCCAATGCCTCGATCCCCACGCCCCAGCCGGTGCATTACCGCCCCATGTTCGGTGCCTTCGGCCGGGCGGCGAGCCGCTCGCGACTGACCTTCGTCAGCCAGGCCTCCCTGGACGCCGGCATCCAGGACCGGCTCGGACTGGACAGCGACCTCGTGGCCTGCAAGGACGTTCGTGGCGTGCGCAAGGGCGATATGAAGCTCAACGATGCCTGTCCCGACCTCAGCGTGGACCCCCAGACCTACGAGGTGCGGTGCGACGGCGAGCTGCTGACCTGCGAGCCGCTGGCCGAGCTGCCCCTGGCCCAGCGCTATCACCTGTTCTAGCCCCCAACCCCGAACTCTCCACGCTTATCCGCCCCACCCAGATTTCGAGGACATAGAGACATGCTGAAACTGACCGAACGCCTGGGGCCGATAACCGCCGACCAGGCCGATGACAGCCTGACCCTGCCCTTCGAGATGCGCACCCGTGGGCGCTTCAAGGCGACCAGCGACGCGGGTCGCGAGGTCGGCGTCTTCCTCGATCGCGGCCAAGTGCTGCGCGATGGCGAGGGGCTGCGTGCCGAGAGCGGCGAGACACTCAGGGTGCGTGCCGCCGTGGAGCCGGTGATCACGGCCCGCATCGAGGCCGGCCTCGCGCTGGCGCGGCTGTGCTATCACCTGGGCAACCGCCATGTGCAGTTGGCCCTGGGCGGCGGCGATGCCGGCACCGGTTGGGTGCGCTTCCCGCCGGACCATGTGCTGGAGGCCCTGGCCGAGCGCCTGGGGGCCCGGCTCGAGCGTCACGAGGCGCCCTTCGATCCCGAACCGGGGGCCTATGCCCAGGCCGGGGAGGGCCAGGGGCACCACCATCATCACCACGGCCAGGCGCATGGCCATGCTCACTGAGCGTCCAGAGGCAGCGACCGAAGGCGACGACCTGGCGCTGCTGGGCCTGCTGCAGCTGGTCAGCCCGGCGCTGCCGATCGGCGCCTTTGCCTGGTCCCAGGGGCTGGAGAGTGCCTTCGAGCTGGGCTGGGTCGAGGACGAGGCGAGCCTCGCCCGTTGGCTGGAGGGCGTGCTCGACGATGGCCTGGCACGCTGCGAGCTGCCGGTGCTGACCCGGCTCATGTCGGCCTGGGCGGACCGGGAAGGCGCGGCGGTGGCCCAGTGGAACGACTGGCTCGCCGCCAATCGCGAGACCGCCGAGCTGGCCGCCGAGGACGCGCGCCTCGGCGCCGCCCTGGTCCGCCTGCTGGCGAGTCTCGAGCTGCTGCCGAGCGAGACGCCGCTGCCCCAGCCGGCCGGTTACGTCACCGTCTTCGCCTGGCTGGCCCATGCCCGCGGCATCGCCCCTCGTCAGGCGCTGCTGGGGTTCGCCTGGGCCTGGCTGGAGAACCAGCTCGCGGTGGCCTGCAAGGCCCTGCCGCTCGGTCACACCGCGGCCCAGCGCCTGGTCGAGCGCCTGCGGCCGTCCCTGGTAACGGCCGTGGACGCGGCCCTGTCGCGGGACGACGAGGCGCTCGGCCCGGTGCTGCCGGGGCTGGCGCTGGCCAGCGCCCGGCACGAAACCCAATATTCACGACTCTTCAGAAGTTAGCGGCGCTACGCGCCGATCTTCCCTCTTCGAGTCGCGGAGCGACGTCTTCCTTCTGGCCATTTCCCGGAAGTTGAATTCATGCAAGGAGAAAGTCGATGACTCATTGCCTGCGTATCGGCGTCGGCGGCCCGGTCGGCTCCGGCAAGACCGCGCTGCTCAAGCAGCTCTGCCTGGCATTGCGCGACCACTACGACATCGCGGTGGTCACCAATGATATCTACACCCGGGAGGACGCCGACTTCCTGACCCGTCACGAGGCGCTGCCCGAGGACCGCATCCTCGGGGTGGAGACCGGTGGTTGCCCGCATACCGCCATCCGCGAGGATGCCTCCATGAACCTCGCCGCCATCGACGACCTGCAGGCCCGCCATCCGGGCCTCGAGCTGGTGCTGGTGGAGTCCGGGGGCGACAACCTCTCGGCGACCTTCAGCCCCGAGCTCTCCGACCTGACGCTCTACGTCATCGACGTCTCCGCGGGTGACAAGATCCCCCGCAAGGGCGGCCCCGGGATCACCAAGTCGGACCTGCTGATCATCAACAAGATCGATATCGCCGAGCGGGTGCACGCCTCCCTGGCGGTGATGGAGCGCGACTCGCGCCGCATGCGCGGCGAGCGCCCGTTCGTCTTCGCCAACCTGCATGACGGCATCGGGGTGGAGGAGATCATCGCCTTCATCCTCGATCGCGGCATGCTGCCCGAGCGCCGGCCGACCCAGGGCCGGCCCGCGGCGGACGACGTATCCGCCTGACCCTCATCCCCCCTCAAGGAGACCTTCCGATGCTTCGCCTTCTCACCCCTGTCGTGCTCGCCGGCCTGCTGGCGAGCGCCCCCGTCCTCGGCCATCCCGGACACGGCGCTCCGTCGCTGCACCAGCATGCCGCCGAGCCCTCGCCCCTCGTCCTGCTGGGCGTCGCCACCCTCGCGGGCGTCGCCGTCGGCCTGCTGGGACGGACCCTGCTGAGGCGTCGCCGGGCACGTTCCCGGCACTGAGACGGCGGCATGCGCTCCCCCAGCGCCTCGCCACCTGCATGCCGGCGGCGGGCGCGTTATGCTGCTGATGATCGTCGTCGACCGGCGTCCAGGATGGCCGGCCGGGCCGGCAAGGAGAGTCAGGGATGCGTAAGCGACGCGGATCGCACGGGGGGAGGATGCCCATGGGCGCGTGGATACTGGCCATCGGGTTGCTCGCGTGGGCGGCCATGGGCCTGTGGCAGCGCTACAAGCCGCTGCCCGAGGGCATCGGCGAGGCCCATCCGGTGCGCACCGCCGACGCGGTGCGCTTCCTCGCCGACGAGACCTGGTACGACGCCGAGGGAGACCGACATCATCGCCGGGTCATCTTCGACGAGGTGCTCGGCCTGATCGGCCAGGCGCAACGCCTGGTGGTGGTCGACATGTTCCTGTTCAACGACTTCGCCGGCGAGGCCCGTGGCCACGAGTTCCGGCCCCTCTCGGCACAGCTCACCCGGGCGCTGGTGCGTCAGCGAGAGCGGCATCCCGACCTCCAGGCGGTGCTGATCACCGACCCGCTCAATACCGTCTATGGTGGCCTGGAGCTCGATCACCTGCAACGCCTGCGCGAGGCCGGCGTCTCGGTGGTCATGACCGACCTGACGCGGCTACGCGCCTCCAATCCGCTGTGGTCCGGGCTCTGGCATCTCGGGCCACGCTGGCTCGGCAACAGCGCCCAGGCCGGCTGGCTGCCCAATGTGCTGGGACCGGGACGCGTGACCCTGCGCAGCTACCTGGCCCTGGCCAACGTCAATGCCAACCATCGCAAGACCCTGGTGGTGGATCACGGCGAGGGCTGGGCCGGCCTCGTGACCTCGGCGAACCCCCACGATGCCAGCAGCCTGCACGTCAATGTGGCGCTGCGCTTCGAGGGCGCTGCGGCGCTCGACCTGCTGGCCTCGGAGCGTGCGGTGGCGACCTGGTCGGGCGTCGAGGTGCCGGGGCCGATGCCCCCGGGGGGGGACGACGACGTCTCGGGTCTGCGCCTGCAGCTGCTCACCGAGGGGGCCATCCTCGACGCCCTGCTGACCGCCGTGGAGCGCACCCGGGAAGGAGATCGACTGGATATTGCGGTCTTCTATCTGGCCCATCGCGACCTCATCGAGGCGCTGATCGCCGCACGACGGCGTGGCGTCGAGGTCCGCGTGCTCCTCGACGCCAACCGGGAGGCCTTCGGCATCGACAAGGGGGGCATTCCCAACCGGCCGGTGGCCGATGAGCTGGTGGCGGCCGGCATCACGGTGCGCTGGTGTGCCAGCCGTGGGGAGCAATGTCACAGCAAGCTGCTGTTTCGTCATCCGGCGAACGGCGGAGAGGCCGAGCTGATCCTCGGTTCGGCCAACTTCACCCGACGCAACCTGGATGACCTGAACCTCGAGAGCAGCGTGCGGCTCACCGGCCCGCCACAGCACCCGTCGCTGGCCGAGGCGGCGGCCTTCTTCAGCCGTCGCTGGCAGTCCACGCCGGAGCACCTGACCAGCCATCCCTACGGGAAGCAGGACGCCGTCAGCGCGGCGACCTGGTGGCGCTATCGGGTCATGGAGGCCACCGGGCTCTCGTCCTTCTAATGTTTGCAGATCACCGCCGATCATGATGGCAGTATGAGAGCCACTCGCTGGCCGCCTTGGGCGGTCTTTTTCTTGATATTCGATCGAATATGCTCGTCGCTTCTTCTTCTGTGTGGAACCCTCTGACGACGCTGGGGAAATGTCGTGCGCACGATCTCAGGAGTATGCCACCAGGCGCCTTTTTTTCCTGCAAATATACTGTCGCAGATTCGTAGCCTAATGCTGCCAGGCACGCTATGCGGTGTTGGCCCGTCGAAATGGCAATCGTCCAGTCATTTTCATCCGCCCAGACTGTTCCGGTTATCCAGTCGCCTCTTTCAGGTGTGTATCCATGTTGTTTTATCGAATCATACAAGGTGGTCAGTCTGCCGTATTCAATGGCAAGTTTTTTTATTTCAATGGGTCCGTATTCACTTCCTCCGATGAACTTTCCCGTTCTTATGCCTTGTGCTTCATCTTCCTTTCGATAGATGTATTTTAAATAGGATATTTGATCTTCTGGGCGCCTGGAGGCCCAGAGTGGTGTGGCGGCGAGCGCGGGTAGTGCGTTGAAATCTGTATAGCTGGGGTTGTCGATATCCATTAGATCGCTTGCGCTTTTGGGCTGATAAAGCTCATAGTAGCGATATAGGGGCGACAGCTCCAAAGGGATGTTCTTGTCGTTTTTGTACTCATTCAAAGTCGCGAGAAAAGGGTGCCCGTCTTCCGGATCAAGTGAGAAGGCACTGTAGTTGAATGTTACCATCTTGCTCAATGGGGCTGTGATCAGAAAGGGGTTGCCACGAGCAGCATAAGCGGCCTCGATCGGGTGAGGGCAATCAGCTTTGGTGAGGTCGAAGACAATCGTTTCCTTGGTTTTTCTGATTTCGATGCCGGCAGAATACAGGGAGGATTTTATCAGGTCTTTTGCCGATCCCGTCAACATGATCTCATCTCCCGGTGGAAAAGCGGCAAGGGGTGGTGGTGCTTTCCGAAAGTGATCGATGAGTTTCCAGCTCATGCATGCTCGGCCATCCGCTGGAAAGTTGCATTACGCTCTACCAGCTCGTCAAACGTTCCACTATCAATGACGCGACCGGCCTCCAACAGGTAGATACGGCCGCACGACTTTACAGTCGCCAGGCGATGGGCAACCATGACAATGGTTTTCTTTCCCGAAAAGTCATGAATGGCATCTATCACCAAACGCTCTGTAATGCCATCCAGAGCGCTGGTCGCTTCATCCATGACCAGGACTTCCGCGTCATCATACAGTGCCCGCGCGATGCCGATACGTTGGCGTTGCCCCCCCGAGAGCTGAATGCCGCGTTCACCGACCCGAGTGTCGAGGCCTTCGGGCAAGCGTTCCAACAGTTCCTCGAGGTGAGCCATCTTGGCGGCACGCAGGACCTTCGCATCGTCAATGCCTTCCCTGGGCAGGCCAAAGGCGATGTTTTCCCGAATGCTGGCATCGGCCAGGAAGATACTTTGGGGCACGAAGCCAAGGGTGTTCTGCCACGCCCGGCGCCGGTCGGGTGTCAGGGGTTGACCATCCAGCGAAACCTGCCCCTTTTCAGGCACAATCAGTCCTAGAAGCAGGTCGATGATGGTGCTTTTGCCACAGCCTGAAGCACCAACCAGACCGATGACGCCATTGACGGGAATGGTCAGGTTGATGTCTTCCAGCGTGATTTCCCTCTTGCCTGGATAGCGGAACGTAATGTTTTCCAGGCTGATGGAGTGATGGGGCACCCATTTTTCGTCCCGAAGCGTTGACTCGCCTTGGTCGTTCTCGGGCTGACTGGCCTCCAGGTCATCTTGCAGGTTGGTGAAGGACGCAATGTTGCCACGCACCGTGGCCAGGCCGCGGTAGATTTGCTGGAAGGCCGGCATCAGCTTGAACCCTGCCATGGCATACACGGAGAGAATTGGCAGGATCGTGCTCAGGTTGCCTTGATGCGTGATCAGTAAATAAAGAACCAGCGTGATGACAGCCCCGAAGGCAACCAGTTCCATGAGATAACGCGGGGCTTGGCTGAGGGCCATGTTGGTGCCTTTGGCATACCCCAGTTGTCGGCTCGACTTTTCGAAACGACGATTGAACTCAGATTGACGTCCCAGGAGTAGAGTATCCTTGATGCCGCCAAACCCTTCGTTCATTAATTTAAAGCGTAGGCGGTTGGTCTTGCTCACCACGCTGCCATTATGGATCAGCCTGCGACGGACAGTGCGATAGAGTACCCAATAGATGAAGCTGAATAATGCCAGGCCGCTTAATGCTACCCATGGGTTGAACAAGAAGATTGCTGTCGAAATGAAAAAGGTCAAGAAGATTTTGGCGTTTATTTGCATCAAGGGCGACAGGACGTTGTCGCTGATTCGCCTGCACTCCTGGGCGAGCTTGTTGGTAAGGTCACTGCTGCTTCCGGCGGCATGGAACAGCCAGTCCTGTTGCATGTAATGCCTGTATAGGCGCGTGCTCAGTTCGGCCCCCACTTGCTGGGAATAGAGTGATAGCTTCCAGGTAGTGAGGACAGAAAATATGGCGGCGATGGTTAACACGCCCAGTACACCCAAACCTAGCCAGAACAGGAAAGTGGTGGGGTCACCATTGCCGTGCAGGCGATAGAAGCTGGCCAGGATTCCCTGCCCCTCGAGGATGCTCATGTTCCCGACTACCGCCATGAACCCCCCTATGGCGGCGATGCTGGAGAGCTCTGCGAAGGACATCGCGGCGACCAATAATTGCAAGCGGAAAAGGCGCTTGCGTTGTTCGGCTGTCAGCAACCGGTACAGTCGTTTTATACTAGGTATCAATGGAGAGGTTGATATGTTCTTGACCAGAGGTTCCATAGAGAACTCCCTCACAGGATGTGAGATGATTCCGCACTGAATTGAAGCCCTCAAGCCTTCATAGCGAAGGTCATACTCAAGAGTAACAGATGCGATGAAGAATGTTACAATTTGTGAGGTTAGCGGGTGATGATTTTTCTAATACTGATACGAGGGTAATCTACGCCGAGGTGCTCAAGACATCGGTCGCCGGTCCGAGCACCCTCTCATTAGTGTTGCACCTGGAACTCGAGATCGCCGAGTGAGCTTTCAATCCACGTGGGTGACGGCCTGGTGGCGGGGGTCCAGGTGCCAGGGCACGCCGAGGCGGGCATTACGCTCGAGTTCGGCGATGACCTGGGCACCGAGCAGGAGGATGACGGCGCCCACCTCCAGGGACAGCAGCACCACGATCAGGGTCGCGAGCGAGCCATAGACGGCATTCACGAAGGACAGGTTCTCGAAGTAGAACACCAGCAGCAGCCGGACGCCCTCCCACAGCAGGGCGGCGACGAAGCCGCCGACCACGGCGCGTCGCACGGCGATGCGTACCACCGGCAGGACCTTGTAGATGGCGCTGAAGAGCAGGAAGACACCCGCGAAGCTTGTCAGGTTGAGGGCGGTGCCGGAGAGCCCCGCCAGGGGCAGTTCCCGGCCCAGCACCGCCATCCATAGCGCATTGACCGCGCTGGCCAGGCTCACCAGCAGGGTCAGGCCCAGCAGGCCGGCGCCCAGCACCACCATGAAGGCATAGGGCATCAGCACCGAGACCCAGATCGAGCGACGCGTATGGGTGTCCGGGGCGTGGAAGATGATCGCCAGGGCATCCTCGAGCATGCGAAAGACGAAGGAGCTGAACACCAGCAGCACGGGGATGCCGAGGATGCCGATGGCATCGCGGGAGTCGAGCAGGGTGCGCACGGCATCCAGCAGCACCTCGGCGTGGGCCGGTGCCAGGTGCCTGGCCTGGATGGCCAGCACGCCGAGCAGGTGCTGCTCGTCCACCACCTGGGCGAGCAACACCACCAGCAGAGCGAACAAGGGCACGATGGAGAGCAGGATATTGTAGCCGACGCCACCGGCCAGCAGGATGCCCCGATTGCGCAGGAAGGCGGCCAGGACCCGCCAGGCGAAATGCAACACCCGTGGCAGAAGGGTGAGCATGCGGTGACGGGCGGGGGCGCGGTCCGGCGGTGCGGTCATGGGCAATCCGGTCGGGGGGGCTTTCGACATGATATGCCGAGGGCCGCCTTCTGCGTCAATCCTCGCCCCGTTGCCCCGGCCGAGGCGGGATGCCGCCGGGCATGGCGGTGTCCCCCCGCCGCGTGCGGCGATCCTCGACGGGGCAATCGCCGAGACCCGTCGGCGCTTCGGGGTGTATGCTGGAATGGTTGCCGGGGCGCCTGCCCAGGGTGTCGCTGGCCCCAGCCAATGATCAAGGGAGAATGCCCGATGGCCGATAGTTCGATGGGACAGCTCTTCAAGGACAATCGCGTCAGAGGCCTGGCAGCCGTGACGGTGATTGCCATCGTCTGGGCCCTGGTGGCCCAGTCCAGCGTGAGCTCCAGCAACGAGGCGCGCGAGTCGCTGCAGGCGCGACTGGAGACGGCGTTGGCCGAGAACGAGTCGCTCTCCGGGCGGCTCGCCCAGCTGGACGAGGCCGAGACCGATGTCGACAGCCTCCAGACGACGATCGAGGAGCTGGAGACCCGCCGACAGGATGCCCAGGCCGAGCTCGAGGACAAGACGGCCGAGTTGAGCAGTGCCCAGAATCAGCTCGAGGAGGTAGGTGCTCGGGTCGAGACCATGCGGACCGACGCCGAGAGTGCCGAGAGCCGGCTGGCCGAGGCCGAGGCGGCCCTGGCCGAAGTCCAGCAGCAGGCCGAGGATGCCGAGCAGGCCCGTGACGAGGCCCAGGCGGCCCGCGACGAGGCCGAAGCCGCCCGCGAGCAGGCCGAGCAGGCTCGCCAGCAGGCCGCCGACCAGCGGGAGGCGATGACCAAGGAGAACACCGCCCTGGAGGAACAGATCGGTGAGCTCGAGACCTCTCTGGAGACGCTCAACCAGGAGCAGCAGACCCTGCAGACCCAGCGCGACGAGACGCGCAACGAGTTCGAGAACCTCAAGGTGGCGATCCAGAGCGGCCGTGATGAGCTCGCCGAGATCGAGTCCCAGGTCGAGGCGCGCCGCAGCCAGCTCGAGCTGCTGAACGCCGAGCTCGACGCCTGGCGCGAGCAGCTCGCCGAGCTGGATACCCGTGTCACCGAGAGTGCCGAGGCCTCCGAGGCAGCCACCACCGAGGCCGGCGATGCCGCCGCCGGAAGCCAGGCGTCCTCTGCCAGCGAGCCGAAAGCCACCTCGTCCAGCGCCTCCGAGGCCGGCGATGCCGCCGCCGGCAGCCAGGCGTCCTCTGCCAGCGAGCCGAAAGCCACCTCGTCCAGCGCCTCCGAGGCTGGTGATAGCGAACAGGCCACTGCTTCCGGCGAACCGGGGGCCACCTCGGGCAGTGCCTCCGAGGCTGGCGACAACGACCAGGCCTCCACTTCAGGCGACCCGGAAACCGCCGGCGCTACCGATGACTCTGCGGACACGTCGTCACAGACCACGACGGCCGATGAAGTCGACCAGGATGCCGACGGTGAGGAGGCGTCGGCGGATGATGCCGAGACGGCACCCAAGGAGTCCTCGAACTCTTGATCCATCCGCGTGCTGTCCAGGCCCAGGGAGCGCGCCGCGGCGCGCCCCCTGTCGCTTCCAGGCAGGGGGGCGGCATTGCATCGGGGCGCGCCGTGACGGGTATACTGGCGCCAGTTGCCGCCTGGGCGGCACCGCCAACTGCAGAAGGAGCGAGTCGTGATCGAAGGGGTCAAGCACATCGTCGCCGTGGCGTCCGGCAAGGGCGGGGTGGGCAAGTCCACCGTCACCGCCAATCTGGCGCTGGCCATGGCCGCCGAGGGCTATCGCGTGGGGGTCCTCGATGCCGATATCTACGGGCCGAGCCAGGCCCAGATGCTGGGCGTCGGTGAGGGCGTGCGGCCGGAGGGCGCCGGCGAGAATCGCATGAAGCCGCTCCAGGCCCATGGCGTCCAGGCCATGTCCATGGCCTTCATGGTGGATATCCGCGAGCCCATGGTGTGGCGTGGCCCGATGGTGGCCGGCGCCTTCCAGCAGCTGCTGACCCAGACCGCCTGGGACGACCTGGACGTGCTGTTCATCGACATGCCGCCGGGCACCGGGGACATCCAGCTGACCCTGGCCCAGAAGGTGCCGGTGGATGGTGCCGTGATCGTCACCACCCCCCAGGACATCGCCCTGCTGGATGCCCGCAAGGGCATCGAGATGTTCCGCAAGGTCAACGTGCCGGTGTTCGGCGTGGTCGAGAACATGAGCCTGCACGTCTGTTCCAACTGCGGCCACAGCGAGCCGATCTTCGGCGAGGGCGGCGGCGAGCGCATCGCCGACGAATACGACACCCGGGTGCTGGGTCGCCTGCCGCTGGCGCTGTCGATCCGCGAGCAGGCCGATGGTGGGCGGCCCACCGTGGTGGCCGAGCCGGAGGGCGAGGTGACCGCCACCTTCCGCGACATGGCCCGCCAGGTGGCCGATCAGCTCAAGGGCGCGGCTGACGAGGGGCCGGAGATCTCCTTCAGCGACTGAGGCTAGAGCTATCTCAGTTTTGGATATGACGAAGGGCGCTGGGGACAGGTCGAAGAGGAGGTCCTGGTATGGATTGACCTGTCACCGGATCAGCCCCGTGCCCCTGAGACACGGCTAGCTGTAATACCTTCGCCGAGGCGACGAGAAGTGACGCTTGACCCCGGGGCCGCTATCATGGCGGCCCCCTTCGTTTCGAATCCACCCAGCAGGACGACCCATGAGCATCAAATCCGACCACTGGATCCGCCGCATGGCCGAGCGGGAAGGCATGATCGAGCCCTTCGAGGCCGACCAGGTGCGCTATGTGAACGACCGGCGGGTGATCTCCTACGGGACGTCCAGCTACGGCTACGATGTGCGCTGCGCCGACGAGTTCAAGGTCTTCACCAACATCCACTCGGCGGTGGTCGACCCCAAGGGCTTCGACGACAAGAGCTTCGTCGACATCAAGGGCGATGTCTGCGTGATCCCGCCCAACTCCTTCGCCCTGGCGCGCACCGTGGAATACTTTCGCATCCCGCGCAGCGTGCTGACCATCTGCCTCGGCAAGTCTACCTATGCCCGTTGCGGGATCATCGTCAACGTCACGCCCCTGGAGCCGGAGTGGGAGGGGCACGTGACCCTGGAGTTCTCCAACACCACCAACCTGCCGGCCAAGATCTATGCCAACGAGGGCGTGGCCCAGATGCTGTTCCTCGAGTCCGACGAAGTCTGCGCCACCTCCTACAAGGACCGTGGCGGCAAGTACATGGGGCAGCGGGGGGTGACCCTGCCGCGTACCTGACTCCGGGCTACGCCCGGGAGCTGTAAGCCATAAGCTTGAAGCTGGCAGAAAAAGCGAACCCCACAGGCACAAGGCTCGTGGGGTTCGCTTTTGACTATCTGGTTTACAGTTTACAGCTTACAGCTTACAGCTTACAGCTCCTGATCCTCGTCCAGTTCCTCGGCGGCGTCGGCGTGGGACATGCGTAGCCCCTGAGCGGGCAGGGGAGTACCGTCGAAGCGGGCACCGTCGTCGGCGAACTGCAGGCGGCCTTCCAGGCACCATTTCACGGCGATCGGGTAGATCAGGTGCTCTCGGGCGTGGACCTTCTCCTTGAGACTCTCTTCGGTCTCGCCCTCGGCCACCTCCACCACCGCCTGCAGCAGCACCGGGCCGCCGTCGAGTTCCTCGGTGACGAAGTGCACGCTGCAGCCGTGCTCGGCGACACCGTCGGCGAGCGCTCGGGCGTGGGTATTCAGGCCCTGGTAGGCCGGCAGCAGCGAGGGGTGGATATTGATCAACCGCCCCAGGAAACGCTGCACGAAACGCGGGGTGAGGATGCGCATGAAGCCGGCCAGCACCACCAGGTCGGGCTCGTGGCGCTCGATGACCTTGATCAGGGCGCCGTCGTAGGCCTCGCGGCTGTCGTACTCGCGGTGGGGCAGGGCGACGGCGTCGATGCCGGCGTCCCGGGCCCGCTTGAGGCCATGGGCATCGGGCTGGTTGGAGATCACGGCGACGATCTCGCCGCCCAGGCGGTCGTGGTGCTGCTCGTCGATCAGCGCCTGGAGGTTGCTGCCGTTGCCGGAGATCAGCACCACCACCCGCCGGGCCTCGGCGGGCTCGGGGGTGAAGTCCTGCAGGGTGTCGCTCGGGTCACCGGTCTCGCTCATGCCTCGAGGTTCTCCAGCCGGACCGCATCCTCGTCCTCGCCGCGGGCGACGATCTCGCCGATGCGATGCACCGTCTCGCCGAGGCCCTGCAGGTGGGCGCGGGCCTGGTCGGCCTTCTCCGCCGGCACCACCAGCACCATGCCGATGCCGCAGTTGAGTACCCGGTGCATCTCGTGCTCGTCGACGTTGCCCTGTTCCTGCAGCCAGTCGAAGACGGCCGGGCGGGTCCAGCTGGCCACGTCGATGCGCGCGGCCGTCCCCTCCGGGAGCACGCGCGGCAGGTTCTCGGTGAGCCCGCCGCCGGTGATGTGCGAGAGCGCATGCACCGGCACGTCGGTCTCCTTGAGCAGCGACAGCAGTGGCTTGACGTAGATGCGGGTCGGCGCCAGCAACGCCTCGCCGAGGGGCTGGCCGTCGATGGCGGTGTCCAGGGAGGCGCCCGAGACCTCGAGGATCTTGCGGATCAGCGAGTAGCCGTTGGAGTGGGGGCCGGAGGAGGCCATGCCCAGCAGCACGTCGCCCTCGGCGACCCGCTGGCCGTCGAGGATCTCGTCCTTCTCGACGACGCCGACGCAGAAGCCGGCCAGGTCGTAGTCGCTGCCCTCGTACATGCCGGGCATCTCGGCGGTCTCGCCGCCCACCAGGGCGCAGCCGGCCTGCTCGCAGCCTTCGCCGATGCCGGTCACCACGTCGGCGGCGATGTCCACATCCAGCTTGCCCGTGGCATAGTAGTCGAGGAACAGCAGCGGCTCGGCGCCGGCGACCACCAGGTCGTTGACGCACATGGCCACCAGGTCGATGCCGATGGTGTCGTGACGGCCGAGATCCATCGCCAGGCGCAGCTTGGTGCCCACGCCGTCGGTGCCGGTCACCAGCACCGGCTCGCGATAGCCGCTGGGCAGCTGGCACAGGGCGCCGAAGCCGCCCAGGCCGCCCATCACCTCGGGGCGGGTGGTGCGGCGGGCGACGCCCTTGATGCGGTCGACCAGGGCGTTGCCGGCATCGATGTCGACGCCGGCATCCTTGTAGCTGAGGGAAGCCCCGCTCGGGCGGTTGGTGGAATCGGTCATGACCTGTCCTGTGTGAACATTGCTGTCGAAGAGTCGTCCCGACGCCGTGGCGGGCCGCGTGCAGGGGCGCCACGGTGGGCAAGCGTGGGCAGGAATTGTAGCATCACGACGCACGGCTCGCACCGCCGTGCCAGGCATCACACAGGGAGAGCGCGATGCGCAGACAGGGGTGGATAGTGGCCGCGCTCGCGGCCCTGGGATTGTGGTTCTTCATCAGCATCGAGCCGGTGCTGATGCCGTTCTTCGTCAGCATGATACTGGCCTATCTGGGCGACCCGCTGGCCGACCGGCTGGAGGCCCATGGTCTGTCACGCCGGCTCTCGGTGTCGGTGGTCTTCCTGCTGCTGACGCTGGTCATCGTGCTGACCCTGCTGCTGGTGATCCCGCTGCTAGGGCGCCAGATCGGCCAACTGGTCGAGCTGATGCCGGTGGCCCTGAACTGGATGCAGGGCAGCGTGCTGCCCAGGCTGCAGGCGCTGACCGGCATCGACCTCTCCACCGACTTCGACCAGATGCGCCAGGCCCTGCTGGAGAACTGGCGGGAGACCGGTACCTTCGCCGCCACCCTGCTGGCCCAAGTGTCCAAGTCGGGCCTGGCGCTGGTCGCCTGGGTCGGCAATCTGGCGCTGATCCCGGTGGTGACCTTCTACCTGCTGCTCGACTGGGATGACCTGGTGGCCAAGGTGCGCCGCTCCCTGCCGCGCAGCTGGGAGCCCGCCGCGGTACGCCTGGCCAGCGAGTGTGACGAGGTGCTGTCGTCCTTCCTGCGTGGCCAGCTGATCGTGATGCTGTGCCTGGGCGTGATCTACGCCATCGGCCTGACCCTGCTGGGGGTGAAGTTCGGCCTGCTGATCGGCCTGCTCTCCGGCCTGGCCAGCATCGTCCCCTACCTGGGGGTGATCGTGGGCATCTCGGTGGCCGGCCTGGTGGCGTTCTTCCAGTTCGGCGATCCCCTGATGCTGCTCGCGGTGGCGGGGGTCTTCGGCTTCGGCCAGCTCGTCGAGAGTACCCTGCTGCAACCCAAGCTGCTGGGCGACAAGATCGGGCTGCACCCCGTCGCGGTGATCTTCGCCGTGCTGGCCGGCGGCCAGCTGTTCGGCTTCACCGGCGTGCTGCTGGCCTTGCCGGTGGCCGCCGTGGTGATGGTGGTGTTGCGTTATCTCCACGAGCGTTATAAAAACAGCACACTCTATGACGCGGGCCACCGGCCCCTGGACGAGGAGTCGCCATGAGCCGTGCACCCGCACAGCTGCCGCTGGGCGTGGGGCTGCGCGACGATGCCACCTTCGCCAATTTCCACCCTGGGCCCAGTGCGACCCTGGTCGATCGCCTGCAGCACCAGCTGGACGACGCGGGGGAGCCCTTCCTCTATCTCTGGGGGGGCGACGGCGTGGGGCGCAGCCACCTGCTCCAGGCGGCCTGCCATGCGGCCTCCGACCGTGATCGCCGGGCACTCTACCTGCCGCTGGAGGAGCTCGGCCACTTTCCGCCGCTGATGCTCGAGGAGGTCGAGCGCCTGGACCTGGTAGCCATCGATGACCTCGACCGGGTGGTGGGCCGCAAGCGCTGGGAGGAGGCCCTGTTCCATGCCTTCAACCGCCTGCGTGACGAGGGACGACGCCTGGTGATCGCCGCCTCCGCGCCGCCGCGGCAGTTGGGCGTCGCCTTGCCGGACCTGGCCTCGCGACTGACCTGGGGGATGACCTTCCATGTCCAGGGGCTCGATGATGGCGGGCGGCTGGAGGCGCTGCAGCTGCGCGCCCGGGTGCGTGGCATGCAGCTGCCCGACGAGGTGGCGCGCTACATCCTGCACCGCGGGCCCCGGCGGCTGGAGGCGCTGTTCGCGGCGCTGGAGACCCTCGATCGGGCCTCGCTGTCGGCCCAGCGCAAGCTGACCATTCCCTTCGTCAAGCAGGCGCTGGGCTGGTAGGTCTCGTCCGGCCCTGGCGTTCAGACGAGGCCGCGGCTCATTGCTCCTGCTCGCTGCACAGCCACTCGGTATCGAAGCGAAAGGCGTTGAGGATGTCATCCTGGGTGAAGCCGTGCGCTTCCAGGGTGTCCTGCCAGGCTCGGGTATTGCGGTAGTCCAGCAGCTCCTCGGTGAAGGCATCGCGCAGGTCCTGGGCCTCCGGGGGGAAGGTGAAGGCACCCCAACTGCGCACCAGCTGGCCGTCGATCTTCGGATCCTTGAAGTTCTGCACCACCTCGACCTCCGGGCTGCTGTCGTCCAGCTGGCTCACCGTGAGGCCGGTGCCGGCATAGGCATCCGCGTCCCCCTCCAGCAGGGTATCGATGGCCGCCGCGTTCTCGGCGATCCGGACCATCCGAGCATCGGGGACGCCCAGCGCTGTCATGATGTCGATCTGGGAGGCGCCCGCGAGGACGGCGACGCGGATGTCGTCGCGCTCGGCGAAGTCGGCGTAGCCGCTGATCTCCAGCGGGTTCGCGGCGCGCACCAGCAGGCCCTCGCCGTAGGAGGTGTTGGGCGCCGAGAACAGCACCCGCTCGCAGCGAGCCGGGCGAATGGCCATCTCGGCGGCGGCCATGTCGAAGCGTCCTTCCTCGAGCCCGGGGATCAGCTCGCCGAAGGGCGTGACTACCCACTCGATCCGGTCGATCCCCAGTTCCCCCAGGATATGCCGTGCCACCTCCGGGCCGGCGCCGCGTCCCTCGCCGTTGTCGTCCAGGTAGCCGTAGGGCACCTCGTTGGCCACGGCCACGCGGATGCTGCCACGCTCCTGGAGTTCCGCCAGGGTCGCTGCCATGGCGAGAGATGGGGCAAGGGCCAGGGCCAGGGCTAGCGTCCAGCGGGCCCAGGGCGCAGAGAGGGGGCGGTCGGTGCCGTCGGTACTGCGGTCCATGTCGAATCTCCCGTTCGAGCCGGCACCTCCGTTAAGAGATGCCTGTATCAGCCTTCAGCGTAGATGGCAGGGCATGAGGCCGCCACGGGGTGCCGGTCAGCGGCTGAGCTGGAGCTCTCGGTGCTGGCCGGGGGCCAGCGAGACCTGGTGGATCACCACGCGCCGCTTGCCGCTGGCGGGGTCCACCAGGCTGCCCGAGACATAGAACTCGCCGGCGGGCAGGCCCCGCAGCAGGAAGTGGCCATTGGCATCGGTGCGCGTGGTATGGGTATAGGCCCGTGCCCGTGGGTCGGCCCGCTCGACGGCGCGGCCGGCCAGGGCCTGCTCGGCGGCCTCGGCGGAGTAGGTGGTGATCGGGGCCACCGAGATGGTCTCGCCGGCGCCCACCACCGTGCCCGCCGCGCTGTCCAGGGTCAGGCGGCCACTCACGGCGGCGCTGCCGTTCTTCTCCAGGGCGGCGTATTCCTCGGCGGGGAAGGCCACCTGGCGGGGGACGCGTCCGCGGGTCTGGCCCTGCGATTCGCCGATGTCGATCACCTCCGCGGGCTCCTCGCGCTGGGGCAAGCCGGCGGGGGGCAGCATCTGGCAGCCGGACAGGGTCAGGCCCAGCAGGGCGATCAGGATGGGGTATCTCATTGCACTCTCCCGGTGGGGTTGGCCCTGTGCGGGGGAGAGAGTAACCAAAAAAGGGGCCACCGCGGTAGCGGTGGCCCCTTTTTCAATCGGTCGCCGATGGCGACGTCAGGCTTACTGAGCGGCCTTGGTGGCGGTCTCGGTGGCCTGCTTGACGCTGTCTTCGGTCAGCTTCTGGCTCTGCTGGACGAAGTCCTGCTGCAGGGACACGACCTTCTCGGCGTCGCCCTTCAGGCGCTCGGTCAGGTCCTTGGCGACCTTCTGCTGGCCTTCCATGTAGCTGCGCAGGCCTTCGGCGTCCTTGACGTCGAGCAGGGCGCGGGCCTGGGCCAGGCCGGTGTCGGTGTAGGCCTTGCCGGCTTCCAGCTGGGCATTGGCCAGCTTCTCGGCGAAGTCCACGGACAGGGTCGCATAGGCGCGAGCCGGACCGAAGAACATGGATTCGAATTGCTGGGTGAACTGCTTGGTGTCGAAGTTTTGCATCGTCTGACCCTCCTCGGGGGGTTGGCTTGGTGAAGGCCTGGGCGGTCCGCCGATGCCTTCCCGCGTCTGTTGCAGTGCACAATAGCAAAGCGGTTTGTGCAGTGCAACATGGTCGGATCAAATTCTTTCGCCCGGACAGGGCAATCGCAGTTGGGTGGCGAGGGGCGACGGAGCAGCTCCGAGCGCCAAGGCGAACTGCAATAGCACTGTCGGCCCTGGTCATTGTCTTGCAAGGTGCCCCGGCGGACACCATGGTGACAGGGCAGCCATCCACGAGGAGCCGATCATGAGCGAGCAGCGTACT
The DNA here is from genome assembly GCF_014192275.1 of Halomonas stenophila. Lineage (GTDB taxonomy): Bacteria > Pseudomonadota > Gammaproteobacteria > Pseudomonadales > Halomonadaceae > Halomonas > Halomonas stenophila. The sequence continues at coordinate 563,261 of NZ_JACHXR010000001.1, forward strand.
GAACGCGACAGCATGGGCGAGCTGGAGGTGCCGGCGCATGCCCTCTACGGCGCCCAGACCCAGCGGGCGGTGAACAACTTTCCGGTGTCCGGCCAGGCCATGCCGACGGCCTTCATCCATGCCATCGCCCGCATCAAGCTCGCCGCGGCGCGGGTCAACCGCGACCTGGGGCTGCTCGATGCCGAACGGGCGGCCGCCATCGTGACGGCCGCCGAGGCGGTGATCGCGGGGGACCACGACGACCAGTTTCCGGTGGATGTCTTCCAGACCGGCTCGGGCACCTCGAGCAACATGAACGTCAACGAGGTCATCGCCAACCTGGCCAGCGGTGACGATCTCACGGTGGGCCCCAACGACCATGTCAACATGGGCCAGTCCAGCAACGATGTCATTCCCACGGCCCTCCACCTGTCCGCCGCCCTGGAGGTGACCCGGGGACTGCGCCCGGCGCTGGTGCGCCTGCACGAGACGATCGACGTGCGTGCGGAGTGTCTCGATGGCGTGGTCAAGACCGGACGCACCCACCTGATGGATGCCATGCCGCTGCGCATGAGCCAGGAGCTCGGCGGCTGGTCCAGCCAGGTGGGCCAGGCCATCGAGCGTTTCGACAGTGCCATGCTGCGCCTCTGTCGGCTGGCCCAGGGGGGCACGGCGGTCGGCACCGGCATCAACGCCCATCCCGAGTTTGCCGGGCGCATGGCACGCGATCTCAGCGAACAGACCGGCCTGGCGCTGTCCCCCAACGACAGCTTCTTCGCCAGCCTGGGGGCCCAGGATGCCGCCGTGGAACTCTCCGGCCAGCTGCGCGGCCTTGCCTGCGTGGTCATGAAGATCGCCAACGACCTGCGCTGGATGAACTCCGGCCCCCTGGCGGGCCTCGGCGAGATCGAGCTCGAGGCCCTCCAGCCCGGCAGTTCCATCATGCCGGGCAAGGTCAACCCGGTGATCCCCGAGTCGGCGGCCCAGGCCGCGGCCCAGGTGATCGGACTCGATACCGCGGTGACGGTGGCCGGCCAGAGCGGCAACTTCCAGCTCAACGTCATGCTGCCGCTGGTGGCCAACAACCTGCTGACCGCGATCACCCTGATGCGCAACACGGCCTGGCTGCTGGCCGACCGGGCCATCGCCACCTTCAAGGTCCGCGAGGACCAGCTGCGTGAGCCCCTGTCGCGCAATCCCATCCTGGTGACCGCGTTGAACTCGGTGATCGGCTACGACGCCGCCGCGGCCATCGCCAAGAAGGCCTACCAGGCGGGGCGTCCGATCATCGAGGTGGCCGAGGAGGAAACCGATCTCGGCCGCGAGGAGCTCGAGCGACTCCTCGACCCCGCGGCGCTGACCCGGGGCGGGATTCCCGAGTAGCCGGCGTGATGTTCCAGGGGGGCGGCGAGTGTCATCGCCGCGCAGGGTGACTGCGCGCCGATCAAGTGTCCTGGTCGCGCTCCCTGGCCTCCTCCACGGTGCCTTCGGCATCGCGATGCTCGTCATCGGTGGCCGTCGGGGTCTCATGCTCGTCGGCCCGGGAGGGGCGATAGCAGAGGGTGGCCAGGATCGGGAAGTGATCCGAACCGAAGCGGGGCAGGCGCTGCATCTTCTTCAGCGTGAAGTGCTCGCTGACGAAGACGTGATCGAGGGGCCAGCGCATCAGCGGGTAGTCCGCATGGAAGGTACTGAACATGCCGCGCCCCCGCCTCGGGTCGAGCATGCCGCTGACCCGGCAGAACAGCCGGGTACTGCGTGACCAGGCCACGTCGTTGAGATCCCCCGCCACCACGGTGGGCTCGTCGGGCTCCTGGTGGATCAGCTTGGCCACCAGCATCAGCTCGCCGTCCCGCCACAGCGACTCTTCGCTCTCGCTGGGGGCCGGTGGCCGGGGGTGCAGGGCATGAAAGCGGATCCGGTCGCCGCTCTCGAGTTCGACCCCGCAGTGGATAGACGGGATATCGTCCTGGATCAGCCACTTGACCGTGGGATCGACGAGCGGGCGGCGCGAATACAGGTGCATGCCATAGAGGTTGTCCAGGGGGATGCGCACCGCATGAGGCCAGCCGCCGTTGAGCCCCTCATCGAGGCGCTGCTCCCACCAGTCATCGGACTCCAGGGTCAGGACCAGGTCGGGATCCTGTTCGCGGATGGTCGCCAGCAGGGCATCGCTGTTGCGATTGGGGGTCAGCACGTTGGCCACCAGCAGGGTCAGGCAGCGATCGGGGCGATCGTCCCGGGCGGTCTTGACCTGGACCGGCCACAGCGGCGTCCAGGGCAGGACATGGCGCAGCTCCAAGGCGAGCACGGCGACTCCCGCCGCGGCGATCCACGGAGTCGCGGCCGGGTCGGCCAGCGGTGAGGCGAGGGCGCAGCCGGCACCGCCCAGGCCGATCTGCAGACGCGGGAACTCGCAGGCCCGTAGCCACCACCAGTGCCCGGGGACCCGAGCGATCAGGCTGGCCAGCAGCAGGACGACGGCCAGCCCACCGAGCCACCATTCGACCATGTCGCGTTCTCCCCCCGAAATGACGTTCGGCAGGTGCGCTTCCTGTCGCGCCCGCTTCCCGAGGGTAATGCCACCGGCCTCAGGCCGCGAGCTCGGTACGGCGGCGGGCCATGTAGTCTGCCAGACGCGCGACCTGGACGGGGGAGAGATGCAGGCCGAGCTTGGTCCGGCGCCAGAGGATGTCCTGGGGTTCGCGGGCCCACTCCTGGGCCATCAGGTAATCCACCTCGGCGGTGGTCAGGCCCGCGCCGAAGTTCTCACCCAGCGACTCCAGGGAGCGCTTGCCTTCCAGGAAGCGCAGGCACAGCGAGCCGTAGCTGCGGGAGAAGCGGCGCACCTGGGCCGGGCTCAGGAACGCGAAGTCGGCGGCCAGCCGTTCGCGGAAGCGCGCCTGGTCACCGATGTCGCCGCCGGGCAGGGGCGCCACGGCCGTCCAGGGCCCCTGCATCGCCGGCAGGTGCGGGGCCAGGGCGGTCATGGCCGCCTCGGCGAGCTTGCGATAGGTGGTGATCTTGCCGCCGAACACCGACAGCAGCGGCGGGCCCTTGGTATCCAGATCCAGGGTGTAGTCACGGGTCATGGCGGAGGGCTCGGCGGATTCATCGTCGCATAGCGGGCGGACCCCGGCGAAGGTGCGAATGACATCGTCCCGCGTCAGGGGGGTGCGGAAGTGGTCGTTGACCACCGAGAGGAGGTAGTCGATCTCCTCCTCGGTGGCCTCGACGCGGGCGGGGTCGCCCTCGTAGCGCCGGTCGGTGGTGCCCACCAGGCTGAAGTCCTCATCGAAGGGCAGCACGAAGACGATGCGCTGGTCGGTGTTCTGCAGGATGTAGGCTCGGTCGTCGCGGTTGCGGCGGGGCACGATCAGGTGGCTGCCCTGGATCATGCGCACGCCGTAGCGGGAGGGCCGGTGGGCCTTGTCCTTGATCACGCCTTCCACCCAGGGACCCGCGGCATTGACCAGGGCGCGGGCCCGTCGCCGGAAGCGCCGGCCGCTATCCACGTCCTCGAGCTCGATCTGCCAGTGGTCGTCGACCTCGCGGGCGTCGAGGCAGCGCGTGCGCACTCGGATCTCGGCCCCCAGCTCCCGGGCCTGCAGGGCGTTGAGGATCACCAGGCGGGCGTCATCGACCCAGCAGTCGGAATACTCGAAGCCGCGGCGGATGTCCGGGCTCATGCCCAGGGCCGGCGTGAGCCTGATGCCGCGCGAGCCCGGCAGCTGCTGGCGCTTGCTCAGGTGGTCGTAGAGGAACAGGCCGGCGCGCAGCATCCAGGCCGGGCGCAGGTGGGAGCGATGGGGCAGGATGAAGCGCAGCGGCCAGATGATATGCGGCGCCTTGGCCAGCAGGATCTCGCGCTCCCGCAGGGCCTCCCGCACCAGGCGGAACTCGTGGTGCTCCAGGTAGCGCAGCCCGCCATGGATCAGCTTGCTGCTGGCCGACGAGGTGGCGCCCGCCAGGTCGGCCTGCTCGCACAGGCCCACCGAGAGGCCTCGCCCGGCGGCATCGGCGGCGATGCCGGCACCGTTGATGCCGCCACCTATCACGAAGAGATCCAGGAGGTCACGCGTCGTTGCCATGGAGTGCTCCGCACCGGCCGGGAGGCCGGGATGTCTGAGGATGATCACGAAATGTTTGAAATCGAAAATAGAGCAATTGAATTCGAACATCAAGTGATGCGGCCCGGTGGACAGGGCTATTGCAGCTAGTCTGACGAGGGGCGCCGGCGGACGATGGGCCCACCGCAAGGGCGGGCCGGCGATCAGGCGAGGTGGAGAGTGACGTCGTGAGCCTGCAGCAACTGCAGGATGCGCTCGGAGGGCTGGCGGTCGGTGAACAGGGCGTCGAGCTGGGAGAGGTTGCCCTGGCGCACCACGGGGTTGCGCTGGAACTTGGAATGATCGGCGGCCAGGTAGACCTGACGTGAATTCTGGATGATGGCCTGGGCGACCCGCACTTCCTGGTAGTCGAACTCCAGCAGCGAGCCGTCCTCGTCGATGCCGCTGATGCCGATGATGCCGAAGTCGACCTTGAACTGGTTGATGAAGTCGATGGTGGCCTCGCCGATGATGCCGCCGTCCCGGGAACGGACCTGGCCACCGGCGATGATCACGTTGAAGTCTTCCTTGCGCTGCAGGATGGCGGCCACGTTGAGGTTGTTGGTGATGACCTCCAGCCCGTGGTGGTCCAGCAGCGCCTCGGCGACCACCTCATTGCTGGTGCCGATGTTGATGAACAGCGAGGCATGGTCCGGGATATGGCGGGCGAGCAGGGCCGCGATGCGCTGCTTGGCCTCCAGGTTGAGGGTCTTGCGCATCGCGTAGGCGGTGTTGACCGTGCTCGACTCGAGGCCGGCCCCGCCATGGACGCGCCGCAGTTGCCCCTCGCCGGACAGCCGGTTGAGGTCGCGGCGGATCGTCTGGGGGGTGACCGCGAAATGTTCGGTGAGCTGTTCGATGCTGGCGTAGCCCTGGCGGCGTACCAGGTCGACGATGCTGTCTTGGCGCTGCTGTGGGTTCATGCGGACTCCTTGATCGCCGGGATTCTACGCCATCCCGTCGGCCGCTGCAGGGGCGCGTTCCCCGATCATCATGCGGCGAAAGTCGTAGGTCGGTGGCGGTGTCGCCAATTGAGCGTCATCGGCCACTAGCGTAGTCTTTTGATCATAAGCGAACATTTTCGTCGTGGAAAACGAAAGTGTTCCTCCGCTCAACGACACCAGGATGCATCGCCATGGCCTCTTACCTGCTTGCCATCGACCAGGGCACGACCAGCTCCCGGGCGATCCTCTTCGACCGCGACGGCCACAGCATCGCGGCCGCCCAGCGTGAGTTTCCCCAGCAGTTCCCCGCCGATGGCTGGGTGGAGCACGATCCCGAGGCGATCTGGGATAGCGTGGTGGCGACCTGCCGCGAGGTGATCGAGCACCCGAGGGTGGGGCTCGAGGCGATCGCCGGCATCGGTATCACCAACCAGCGCGAGACCACCCTGCTGTGGGATCGGCAGACCGGCGAGCCCCTCCACAACGCCATCGTCTGGCAGGACCGGCGCACCGCCGATCGCTGCCAGGCGCTGCGCGAGGCGGGACACACCGATCTCGTCCAGGCGCGCACCGGGCTGCTCATCGATCCCTACTTCTCGGCCACCAAGCTTGGCTGGCTGCTCGACAACGTCGAGGGTGCCCGTGAGCGGGCGGAGCGCGGCGAGCTGGCCTTCGGCACCGTCGACACCTTCCTGATCTGGCGGCTCACCGGCGGTCGGGTGCATGCCACCGATGCCACCAACGCCTCGCGCACGGCGCTGTTCGACATCCATGCGCAGCGCTGGGACCCGGAGTTGCTTGCGTTGTTCGACATTCCGGCGAGCCTGCTCCCCGAGGTGAAGGATTCCAGTGACGACTTCGGCCAGGTGCGGGCCGACCTGCTGGGCGGAACCCTGCCGATCGCCGGGGTCGCCGGCGATCAGCAGGCGGCCCTGGTGGGGCAGGCCTGCTTCACGCCGGGCATGGGCAAGAGCACCTACGGCACCGGCTGCTTCATGATCGTCAATACCGGGGAGCGGGCCGAGGTCTCCCGCAATCGGCTGCTGACCACCGTGGGCTATCGTCTGAACGGCGTGCCGACCTACGCCATGGAAGGCAGCATCTTCGTCGCCGGGGCCACCGTCCAGTGGCTGCGGGACGGGCTCAAGCTCTTCGCCGATGCCGCCGAGACCGAGACCCTGGCCAGCGAGACCCGGAGCGGTCACAGCGTCTACCTGGTGCCGGCCTTCACTGGCCTGGGCGCGCCGCACTGGGATCCCAAGGCCCGGGGCGCCATCCTCGGGCTGACCCGGGACACCGGCATCGCCGACATCGTCGCCGCGGGGCTCCAGGCGGTCTGCTACCAGACCCGGGACCTGCAGGTGTGCATGAGCGACGACATGAGCACGCCGCCGGGCACCCTGCGGGTGGATGGCGGCATGGTCGCCAACAACTGGCTCATGCAGTTCCTGTCGGACATGCTGGGGGTGCAGGTGGACCGTCCGGGGATTCTCGAGACCACCGCCCTGGGGGCGGCCTACCTGGCCGGCCTGCGCCTGGGCTGGTACCGGGATCTCGACGAGATCGCCGCCCTCTGGCACTGCGAGCGCAGCTTCACCCCGACCATGGACGAGGGAGAGCGGGAGCGGCTGTATGCCGGCTGGCTCGAGGCGGTGGATCGGGTCCGCTGCACGCCGGGGCAGGGCACCCCAAGTTCCTGATCCGGCGCGACTTGATGGCCTCGTGACGGGAAAAAAGGGGGTTGCATTTTCCGCTCGGGCCAGTAGAATACGCAACCGTTGTCACGGCGAATGCCGCCGGGAACGTAGGACCATAGCTCAGTTGGTTAGAGCGCCACGTTGACATCGTGGAGGTCGGCGGTTCAAATCCGCCTGGTCCTACCAACGCTTTCCAGACGACCTTCAATTGCAGGACCATAGCTCAGTTGGTTAGAGCGCCACGTTGACATCGTGGAGGTCAGCGGTTCAAATCCGCTTGGTCCTACCAGCTTCCCGAAACGCCCCGAGGTCGTCCAGGCCTCGGGGCGTTTTCCGTACACGGCACCGGCAGACGGGTCCGCGAAGCGCTTGGGTAGGCACCCTCTGCCCCTCGATCTTCGCCATGGCTGAGGCTTGTCATCTCGACATGGATCCCTGGGAATAGGGTACAGGCATGATGTTGAGTGCTGATCTTAGGCGGGATTTTCATGCCGCCCATTGGTTGAAAGGGAATCTAGCCACCGACTAGTCTGTTCAATGAAGGTGAAAAGAGCCAACTCACTGCCCTTTATGGGGAAGGGAGGTGTGCCATGCTAGTAAAAGAGGTGATGACGAGGCGGCCGGACTTCCTGGACGGTACGGCCAGCATCCGCCAGGTCGCGGAACACATGCGCGATCGCAATTCCGGCTTCGAGCCCCTGGTCGATCAGGACAAGATCGTCGGCGTCGTGACGGATCGGGACATCGCGTTGCGTGCCGTGGCAGAGGGCCGGGGCGCGGACGATCCTGCCCGGGATATCGCCACCGATCCTCCGCTGTACACCTACGAGGACGATACGCTGGAAGACGTGCTCTCCAACATGCAGCAACAACGGGTGCAGAGACTGCTGGTGCTCGACAGCGCCGATACAAAGCGCCTGACAGGCATCCTGACCATCGGTGACATCGCCGATCATTGCCAGGACGATGACCTGGCCCGAGCGCTGGTCGGCTGTACCCGGCATTACGTCTGAAACTTCCGACCCCGTGGGTGAGGATGCGGGCTCATCTCCCCCACGGCACCAACCCGAGGTCCTGGGCACGTCAGGACAGCCTGGGTTTCGAGAGGCGAAAGCCTCTGCTTCGATGCTTGGAATTCGACGATGATACCTTCCGAAACGCCGTGTCGGCTGGCACTCGATGATGCGGTCCTTGAAGGACAGCTGCTGAAGCCCGACGCCGTGACGGGCATCGTCGTCTTCGCCCATGGCAGTGGCAGCAGCCGCTTCAGCGTGCGCAATCGGCAGGTGGCGCGCTATCTGGCCGAGCAGGGCATGGCGACCCTGCTCTTCGACCTGCTGACCGCCGAGGAGAACGTGATCGACGAGCGCACCCGGGCGCTGCGTTTCGATATCGACCTGATCTCGCGGCGCCTGATCGGCGCCGTGGACTGGGTGGGGCAGGCGAGCGAGACCCGTGACCTGCGGATCGGGCTCTTCGGTGCCAGTACCGGGGCGGCCGCGGCACTGATCGCCGCCGCGGAGAGGCCGGAGCGGGTGAGGGCGGTGGTCTCCCGCGGTGGGCGAGTCGACCTGGCCGACGACCAGTTGGCGGCGGTGCGGGCGCCGACGCTGCTGCTGGTCGGCGAAAACGACCCGACGGTGCTGCGCCTCAACGAGTTGGCGCGCCAGCGGATCCCGGGGCGCTGTGAACTGGTGGTGGTGCCCGGCGCGACCCATCTCTTCGAGGAGCCGGGCAAGCTGGAAGAGGTGCAGGAGCACGCCGCCCGCTGGCTGCTCGAGCACCTCTGATCCCCCTGGGCCGGGGAGGTGTGTTCAGGTCAGGTCGGTGTTGGCGACGAAGGCCCGCACCAGCCGCTCGATCCCGTGCTGGTCGGCCTCAGTGAAGCGGCCCCGGCGGGGGCTGTCGAGATCCAGCAGGCCCCACAGGCGGTCGTCGACCACCACCGGCACCACCAGTTCGGCGTTGGACGCGCTGTCGCAGGCAATATGGTCGGCGATGGCGTGGACGTCATCGATGCGTTGGGTCTCGCGGGTGCGTGCCGCGGCGCCGCAGACGCCCTTGCTGAAGGGGATGGGGTGGCAGGCCGGTTTGCCCTGGAAGGGGCCGAGGCCCAGCATTCCGGGCTCGCGGTGCAGGTAGAAGCCGACCCAGTTGAGCGCCGGCAGTTCCTGCATCAGAAAGGCGCAGGTCTGGGCGCTGTTGGTCAGCCAGTCCCGGTCGTCGAGCAGGGCATCGAGCTGGCGCGCGAGCAGGGCGTAGTCGGTCATGGAGTTTCCTCTAACGCAAGGGGCCGGCATCGAGCCGGCCCCGCAGTCTTTGATGCAGAGGGTAATGCGGATATGCGTCATGAGCGAAGATAGGCTGGTCTCCGCCGGAGCGCAGCTCCCGGAGTGTAGCCTGCTACATGAGGAGAGCGAGCACCGCCGGCGGCCAGGGTGGCTAGGTTCGTTCCCGACGAACCAACGCACTTCCCACCTCCATGTGGGTCGTCGAGCGCAATAGCATATCCACTTGCCCTCACTCCCAGCCGGGAACCGCAGCCCCCTTGAACAGCTCCTCGGCCTTGGCGGCGACCTCGTCGCGCTGGTAGGCGTCGACCAACTGCTGGATGGCCTCGCGATCCTCGTCGCCCGCACGCACCGCGATGATGTTCACGTAGGGCGATTCCGGCCCCTCGCTCACCAGGGCATCGTCCAGGTTCAGGCCGGCCGGCTGGGCGAAGGTGTTGTTGATGAACGCCATGTCCACGTCGGGCAGGACGCGGGGCAGCTGGGCGGCCTCGATCTCGCGGAAGTCGAAGTCATGCGGGTTCTCGACGATGTCCAGCGGGGTGGCTTCCAGGTTGTTCGGGTCGTTGAGGGTGATCAGGCCCTCGTTGTGGAGCAGGATCAGCGAACGGCCCTCGTTGGTCGGGTCGTTGGGCAGGGCGATGGTGGCCCCGTCCGGCAGTGCCTCGAGGCTGTCGTACTTCTCGGAATAGGCGCCGATCGGATAGACGAAGGTGCGACCGGCGATGGCGAGGTCGTAGCCGCGGTCCTCGACCATGGACTGCATGTAGGGCTCGTGCTGGTAGGCGTTGGCATCCAGGCTGCCATCGGCCAGGGCGGCGTTGGGCGTCACGTAGTCGGTGAACTCGACGAGCTCGACCTCCAGGCCATACTCGCGCTCGGCGATGTCGACCGCCACCTGCATGACGTCGGTCTCGGGGCCGGCCACGGTGCCCACCTTGATGCTGTGCTGGTCGGCATTGGCGTAGCCGGCGGTCAGGGCCAGGGCCGAGGCGGCCACGGTGCCGATCAGGGCGTTGCGCATGTCATTGTCTCCCTAGCGAGCTGTCGTGATGAATGGGGCGCGATATTAATGAAATAAGCAGTCAATGTGTAATGCTTTATAGTTATCAATTGGGGCGAATCACTTGTGGTCGCTCTTGCGCACCAGGTAATCCCCCAGGCTCTGGAAGCCCTGCACCAGCACCACCAGGATCACCACGGTGATCAGCATGATGGTGGGGTTGAAGCGGTTGTAGCCATAGCGGATACCCAGGTCGCCGAGGCCGCCGCCGCCCACCGCGCCGGCCATGGCCGAGTAGCTGACCAGCGTGACGATGGTCACCGTCAGGGCGGTGAAGATGCCGCCCCGTGCCTCGGGCAGCAGCACCTTGGCGATGATCTGCCAGGGCGTGGCGCCCATGGACTGCGCCGCTTCGACCAGGCCCGGCGGGACCTCGTTCAGGGCGCCCTCGACCAGGCGGGCGATGAAGGGGATCGCGGCAATGGTCAGCGGCACCACGGCGGCATTGGTGCCGATCGAGGAGCCGACCAGCGCCCGGGTGAAGGGGATGATCGCCACCATCAGGATGATGAAGGGCACCGAGCGACCGATATTGGTGATCACGCCCAGCGCACCGTTGAGGGCCGGTTGGGCGAGGATCTGCCGGGGGCGGGTGACGTAGAGCATCACCCCCAGCGGGATGCCCAGCAGGGCGGCGATCAGCCCCGAGACTGCCACCATGTAGAGGGTGTCGAGGGTGGCCTCGAGGATCAGTTCAATCATCGCGCTGGACATGGCCGAGCACCTCCACCTGCAGGTCGTGGGTTTCCAGATAGCTCAGGGCGCGGCGGGTATCCGCCGCGTCGCCCATCAGTTCGGCGATCATCAGCCCCAGGGTGCGGTCCTGGATGGACTCCACCTTGGCCTGGAGGATGCTGACGTCGACGCCGCACTCCCGGGCCAGCCGCGAGATCAGCGGCGTGGAGACGGCATCGCCGGAAAAGGCCAGGCGCACCACCGGGTGGCTGTGCGGGCCGGGGTCGGCCTCGAGGCGCTCGATCAGCGCCCGGGGCGGCTCGAGCTCGAGGAAGTCGTTGAGGAAGTCACGCCCCAGCCGGGTGCGCGGGGCGGTGAAGAAGTCGCCGACCTCGGCCTCCTCGACCAGCTCGCCGCCGGAGATCAGGCTGACCCGATGGCAGATCGACTTGACCACCTCCATCTCGTGGGTGATCAGCAGGATCGTCAGGCCGAGCTGCTGGTTGATGTCGCGCAGCAGCTCCAGGATCGAGCCGGTGGTGTGCGGGTCCAGTGCCGAAGTGGCCTCGTCGCACAGCAGCACCCGCGGCCGGCTGGCCAATGCCCGGGCGATGGCCACCCGCTGCTTCTGGCCGCCGGACAGCTGGGCCGGGTACTGGCGCGCCTTGTCGGCCAGCCCGACCAGTTCCAGCAGCGGGGTGACCCGCTCGGCGATCTCGGCCTTCTTCATGCCCATCAGCTCCAGGGGCAGGGCGACGTTGGCAAAGACGCTGCGCGAGGTCAGCAGGTTGAAGTGCTGGAAGATCATGCCGATGCGATGGCGCGCCTGGTTGAGGGCGTCGCCGCTTAGGCCGGTGAGTTCCTGGCCATCCACCGTCACGCTGCCGGTGGTGGGGCGCTCGAGCAGGTTGACGCAGCGGATCAGGGTCGACTTGCCGGCTCCGGACAGGCCGATCACGCCATGGATCTGGCCCTTGGGCACATGCAGGTCGACCGCCTTCAGTGCCTCGACGCCACCGGGGCCGGCGCCTTTGCCCTTGCTGAAATAGGTCTTGGAAACGTTTTGCAGTCGAATCATCTGGGCCACCGAGGTAGCGCCGGGGCCGGCGCGGGCGAGCAGCGAGCGGGCAAAAAAAAGGCCACCCTGACGGGTGGCCATCAACGCTGGACACACCCTTTTAGCTGCACTTCCCGTCGCGAGACACGGGGCCTCGCGACGTCGGCGCCCGCAATCCGGGTACAAATCGGCGCCTTCAAAATGTAGCCGACAATCCTAGGTCTCGAACAAGCGTATGTCAAACGCCTTGGGCCATGTTGAGCCTCTATAGGCGATCAACTGGCAAATTCCACTGAAAAATCCTTATCGGCAGCAAGAATCGCTGGCCTGGGCGCCTGCGTCGCCATCGGCCGTCGGGCCGTCCCGCCCGGCCGGGCCGCGCGGGGTGGCAGGCACCGGCATGGACGCGGCGGCCCGAGCTTCCCTACACTAACGGCTTTCCCGGCCGCCTTTCCCGGCGGCCCCGCGACGAGAGGAGAGGGCATGTTCACAGGCATCGTGCAGGGCACCGCTGAAGTGGTCGCCATCCAGGAAGCGGAGGCGTTCCGCACCCATGTGCTGGCCTTGCCCCCGGCGCTGCGCGAGGGCCTCGAGATCGGCGCCTCGGTGGCCCATAACGGGGTCTGCCTGACCGTCACCGGCATCGACGGCGAGCGGGTGAGCTTTGACCTGATGCGCGAAACCCTGAGGGTGACCAACCTGGGCGAGCTCGCCGTGGGCGACCGGGTCAATCTCGAGCGTGCCGCCCGCTTCGGCGACGAGATCGGCGGCCACGCCATGTCCGGCCATATCATCGCCATGGCCGAGCTGGTGGAGCTGGACGAGGCGCCCAACAACCGGCGCCTGTGGTTCGAGCTGCCCCATGCCCTGGGGCGCTTCCTGTTCGACAAGGGCTACATCGGCGTCGACGGGGCCAGCCTGACCATCGGCGAGGCGCGCCAGGCGACGGCCGGTCACGGCCCGCGCTTCTGCGTCGACCTGATTCCCGAGACCCTGGCGCGAACCGTGCTGGTGGATCGGGTGCCGGGCGATCACGTCAATATCGAGATCGACCCCCAGACCCAGGCCATCGTCGAGACCGTGGAGCGGGTGCTGGCGGCTCGGGGCGTCTGAGGCGTTCAGTCTGCGTTGGCGGCGCGGCTGGCGTTGCCCCAAGAAGTCACTTATATATCAGGGAGCCTCGCCGCACCGGTTGCCCGCTGGCGTCTCGCAACCCGGGACGCCATCCGCTACCATGTGCGGCTTTTCTCGCACCCGGACGCGACGTCCCCCCGCAGGACGAATCCCATGCTGAAACGCCTTCTGGATAATCACTTCGCGCTCACCGAGCACGGCACCGACATCAAGACCGAGGTCATCGCCGGGATCACCACCTTCCTGACGATGGCCTACATCATCTTCGTCAACCCGAGCATCCTCTCGGAGTCGGGGATGGACTACGGCGCGGTGTTCGTGGCCACCTGCGTGGCCTCGGCCATCGGCTGCCTGATCATGGGACTGTGGGCCAACTATCCCATCGCCCTGGCGCCGGGCATGGGCCTCAACGCCTTCTTTACCTATGGCGTGGTACTCGGCATGGGCTACAGCTGGGAGGCGGCGCTCGGCGCGGTCTTCCTCTCCGGCTTCACCTTCTTCCTGCTCAGCATCTTCCGCGTCCGCGAGTGGATCATCAACGCGATCCCCATGTCGCTGCGCATGGGCATCGCCGCGGGCATCGGCCTGTTCCTGGCGATGATCGCGCTGCAGAACGCCGGCATCGTGGTGGCCAATCCGGCCACCTACGTGGCGCTCGGCGACCTCTCCGAGCCCTCGGCCCTCTACGCGCTGCTCGGCTTCTTCGTGATCACGTCCCTGGCCTACCTGCGCATCACCGGCGCGGTGATGATCGGCATCCTCGGCATCACCTTCCTGGCGATGATCCTGGGCCACAACGAGTTCGCCGGGGTGATGTCCATGCCGCCGTCGATCGCCCCGACCCTCATGCAACTGGACCTGGCCGGCGCCTTCGACATCGCCATGTTCAGCGTGGTCTTCGCCTTCCTGTTCGTCGACCTGTTCGACACCTCCGGGACCCTGATCGGCGTGGCCCATCGCGGCGGCCTGCTCGACGAGCAGGGCAAGCTGCCGCGCATCGGCCGGGCCATGATGGCCGACAGTGGCGCCTCCATGGCGGGGGCGGCGCTCGGCACCTCCACCACGACCAGCTACATCGAGTCCACCGCCGGCATCGTCTCCGGCGGGCGCACCGGCCTGACCGCCGTGGTGGTGGCCGTGCTGTTCTTGATCAGCCTGTTCTTCTCGCCGCTGGCCGCCTCCATCCCCGCCTTTGCGACGGCCGGCGCCCTGCTCTACGTGGCGGTGCTGATGGCCGGCAGCCTGACCCATGCCGACTGGGACGACGCCACCGAGGCGGCCCCGGTGCTGATCGCCGCGCTGGCCATGCCGCTGACCTTTTCCATCGCCGAGGGCATCGCGCTGGGCTTCATCAGCTACGCGGCCATCAAGACCCTGTCCGGCCGCTTTGGCGACCTGAACCCGGCCGTGGTGGTGCTGGCGCTGATCTTCGCCGGCAAGTTCCTGTTCCTCGACTGACACTGACCAACCGAGAATCCCGATGAGCATCTACGGCGACTACATCAAGTCCGTGATCCGCACCGTCCCCGACTGGCCGCAGCCGGGGGTCAACTTCCGCGACATCACGCCGCTGCTGCAGAACAGCGCCGCCTTTCGCAAGCTGATCGACAGCTTCGTGCACCGCTACCAGGAGATGGACATCGACGCCGTCGCCGCCATCGATGCCCGGGGCTTCATCGTCGGCGCGCCGCTGGCCTACGAGCTGGGCTGCAGCTTCGTGCCGGTGCGCAAGAAGGGCAAGCTGCCGTTCAAGACCATCAGCGAGACCTATACCCTGGAGTACGGCGAAGCCGAGGTGGAGCTGCACTCCGATGCCTTCCGCGCCGGAGATCGCATCCTGGTGGTCGATGACCTGATCGCCACCGGCGGGACCATGCTGGCCGCGGCCAAGCTGATCACCCGTACCGGCGGCCAGGTAGTGGAGACCGCGGCCGTCGTCGACCTGCCGGACCTCGGCGGCGCCGGGAAGATCCGCGAGGCAGGCTTCGGTGTCTTCTCCGTCTGCTCCTTCACCGAGGACGAGTGACACCGCCATGAGCACCCACCGCTACCACCAGCATTTCACCGTGTCCTGGGACCAGCTGCACCGGGACGTGCGCGAGCTCTGCCATCGCCTGGTCGAGCGCGACTTCAAGGGCATCGTCGCCATCACCCGGGGCGGGCTGATCCCCGCCGCGCTGATCGCCCGCGAGCTCAACGTGCGGTTGATCGACACCGTCTGCATCAAGAGCTACGAGGGCATGGAGCAGGGCGGTCTCGAGGTCATGAAGGGCGTCGATCACGATGGCGACGGCTGGCTGCTGGTCGACGACCTGGTCGACACCGGCAAGACCGCCCGCAAGGTGCGCGAGATGCTGCCCAGGGCGCATTTCGTGACCGTCTATGCCAAGCCGGAGGGCCGGCCGCTGGTCGACCAGTACCTCACCGAGGTGGCCCAGGACTGCTGGATCCAGTTCCCCTGGGACATGGGCGTGGCCTATGTCGAGCCCCTGGCCGACCAGGTCAAGCGCTGAGCCATGAGTTGTCCGCTTCCCGACAGCTGGCAGCAGTGGCTGGGTGACGAGTTCGAAGCGCCCTACATGCAGGCGCTGCGCGACTTCCTGGCCACCGAGAAGGCCGCCCGCAAGGTCATCTACCCGCACTCCTCGAACTGGTTCCGGGCCTTCGAGCTGACGCCGCTGGACCGGGTCAAGGTGGTGATCCTCGGCCAGGATCCCTACCACGGCCCGAACCAGGCCCACGGCCTGTGTTTCTCGGTGCGCCCCGAGGTGCGCATACCGCCCTCGCTGGTCAATATCTACAAGGAGCTGGCCGCGGACGTGGGCTTCCGCCCGGTGAACCACGGCTACCTGGAGAGCTGGGCCCGCCAGGGCGTGCTGCTGCTCAACACCTCGCTGACGGTGGAGCAGGGCAACGCCGGGTCCCACCGGGGCAAGGGCTGGGAGACCTTCACCGACCGCGCCATCGCCGCGGTCAACGAGCACGCCGGCCCCTCGGTCTTCCTGCTCTGGGGCAGCCATGCCCGCCAGAAGAAGGCCCTGGTGGATACCCGCCGGCACCTGGTGCTGGAGTCGCCGCATCCCTCGCCGCTCTCCGCCCATCGCGGCTTCTTCGGCAACCACCACTTCTCCCGGGCCAACGCCTTTTTGGTCGAGCAAGGCCGCACGCCGATCGACTGGCAGCTGCCCGAGACCCCGTGAGCGGGCTGGCCGTGAGCGGCGGGTCTCAGAGCCATCACAGTTGTGTCTGACGAGGGGCGCCGGGGACAAGCCGAAGAGGAGGTCCTACGCCAGGGAAGGCGTCGGAAGCGTACATGGAGGTATTCACAGCGCCTCCTCGATGGTCCGACACTTCGGGGCTTGTCGACGGATCAGCCCCGAGCGATACCGCTAACTGCGATTGCCCGGCGGCGGATCTCGGCCAGCTTAACCTCGCGCCGGGATGCGGTTAGAATATCGCCAAGTTTGCACATGCATCGCGTGCGTCTAAGCTTGCCGACGAATCCCATGTCCCGAGAGGTCCGCCATGAGCGTTCATGCCATCCAGCATCCCCTGGTCCAGCACAAGCTGGGTCTGATGCGCGAAGTCGGCATCAGCACCAAGAGTTTTCGTGAACTGGCCGGCGAGGTGGCCAAGCTGCTCACCTACGAGGCGACCCAGGACCTCGAGCTGGAGACCCAGGAGATTCCCGGCTGGAGCGGCGAGCCGATCCCCGTGCAGCAGCTCAAGGGCAAGAAGGCCACCATCGTGCCGATCCTGCGCGCCGGCCTCGGCATGCTCGAGGGCGTGACCGACCTGATTCCCAGTGCGCGGATCAGCGTGGTGGGCCTCTATCGCGACGAGGAGACCCTCCAGCCGGTGCCGTATTTCTCCAAGTTCGCGGGGGATCTGGACGAGCGCATGGCCATCGTCATCGACCCGATGCTGGCCACCGGCGGCACCATGGTGGCAACCCTCGACATGCTCCGCGACCGGGGCTGCAAACACATGAAGGTGATCGTGCTGGTGGCCGCCCCGGAGGGCATCGAGCGCGTGCAGGCCTCCTACCCGGACATCGAGATCTACACCGCCGCCGTGGACGACCACCTCGACGAGAACGGCTATATCGTGCCCGGGCTCGGCGATGCGGGAGACAAGATCTTCGGCACCCGCTGAGACCTTCCCCCTGCCCGGTCGGTCGGCACCCGCCGGCTGGCCGGGCGCCCACTCTCGCTGTGCTTGACGCCATCGCCGCCTTCAGAAAAAACTCAAGCCAACCTGAAAGAGTCGTTCCACATCGCGGATACGGCGCTTGTCGATGACGAACAGGATCACGTGGTCTTCGGCTTCGACCACGACATCATCGTGGGCGATCAGCACCTCCTCGCCGCGCACGATGGCTCCGATGGTGGCCCCCTTGGGCAGGTCGATGTCGCCGATGGCACGCCCGACCACCCGGGAGGAGTGGGCATCGCCGTGAGCGATGGCCTCGATGGCCTCCGCGGCTCCCCGACGCAGCGAGTGGACGTTGACGATGTCGCCGCGGCGCACATGCGTCAGCAGGCTGCTGATGGTGGTCTGCTGGGGCGAGATGGCGATGTCGATCTCGCCCCCCTGGACCAGGTCCACATAGGCCGCGTTGTTGATCAGGGTGAGCACGTTGCTGGCCCCCATGCGCTTGGCCAGCATCGAGGACATGATGTTGACCTCATCGTCGTTGGTGAGCGCACAGAAGATGTCGCACCCTTCGATGTTCTCCTCCTCGAGCACTCGCTTGCTGGTCGCGGTCCCATGCAGCACCACGGTGCGATCGAGGCGTTCGGACAGCTGGGCACAACGCTCGAGGTCGCGCTCGATGATCTTGACCTGGTAGTCGTGCTCCAGGTGCTCCGCGAGGCGCTCGCCGATGTTGCCGCCGCCGGCGATGATGACCCGGCTGAAGTCCTCATGGCGACGACTCAGCTCGTACGTGACCGTGCGGATGTCGCGACGCGCGGCGATGAAGAAGACCTCGTCATCGGCCTCGATGACGGTGTCGCCACGGGGGATGAGCGGCCGATTCTGCCGGTAGATGGCCGCCACCCGGGTATCCACGTTCGGGAGGTGGCGCCGCAGGAAGCCCAGGTCCTGTCCCACCAGGGCCCCGCCGAAGACCGCCTTGATGGCGACCAGCTGAACCAGGCCACCGGCGAACTCCAGCACCTGCAGGGCGCCCGGATACTGGATCATCCGCCGGATGTGGTCGGTGACCACCTGCTCGGGGCTGATCAGCACATCGATGGGCACCGCCTCATGGGCGAACAGTCCCTTGCGGGTCAGGTAGGCGCTGGAGCGGACCCGGGCGATCCTGGTGGGCGTGCGAAACAGCGTATAGGCGACCTGACAGGCGATCATGTTCACCTCGTCGCTATTGGTCACCGCGATCAGCAGGTCGGCATCCTCGCAGCCCGCCTGGCGCAGCACCGCTGGGTAGGACGCGACGCCTTGTACGGTGCGGATATCGAGCCGCGTGTGCAGCTCCCGCAGGCGCGCCCCATCGATATCGACGACCGTGATGTCGTTCTCTTCATGTGCCAGGTGTTCGGCCAGCGTCCCGCCGACCTGACCGGCACCGAGGATGATGATCTTCATGCGTCCTCTCCCGAGGTGGTAAGCAGGCGGTAGCCGACCCCGGCTTCCGTCTGCAACAAGGCCGGAGATTGCGGGTCGTCACCGAGCTTGTGACGCAGCTTGCTGATCACGATGCGCAGATAATGGCTGTCATGGGCATGCACGGGCCCCCAGATCTCGCGCAGCAACTGTGTCTGGGTCACCACGCGGCCGGCATGGCGGACCAGCTGGGCGAGCACGGCGTATTCCTTGGGGGTCAAGTGCACCATGGCGCCATCGCGCAGCACCTGCCGGCTCTCGAGGTCGATGGCGACGCCCCCATGCCGGTAACGCGACGTCTCGGGCACGGAGGCGGCATTCTGGTGGCGTCTGAGTACCGCGCGGATACGCGCCAGCAGCTCGCGAATCCCGAACGGCTTGGTGACGTAGTCGTTGGCACCGTTGTCCAGGGCCCGCACCTTCTCGTCTTCCTGTTCCCTGACCGACAGGACGATCACCGGCACATCACTGTGCCGCCGGAGGGACTCCAGAATGCTCTGGCCGTCCATGTCCGGCAGCCCCAGATCCAGCAACACCAGATCGACACCGCCCGCCTTCGCCTGGTCGAGCCCCATGGTGCCCGAAGCGGCCTCGACGACCTCGAAACCCTGGGAACCCAGGCTGATCCGCAGGAAGCGGCGAATCTGGGGCTCGTCGTCGATCACCAGCACCCGGGGGCATTCAGTCGGCATCGGGGTCCTCCTCATGCGCCGACAGCGGGAGGCGGACCTCGATGGTGGTGCCCTGACCATCGGGGCCGGGCAGGGCGGCCACCGAGCCACCATGCGCGCCTATCATGCCTCGACAGATGGCCAGTCCCAGGCCACTGCCACGACGCCCGCGGTCGCCTTCGCCGCCGGTGACGAACATGTCGAAGACGGCATCTCGCTGTTCCGGGTCGATCCCCGGTCCTTGATCGGTGATGCGCAGGGTCAGCCAGTCGCGGTCCGCGGAGGGCTCGCCGTGGATCGCGATCCTGCCCCCCGGCGGGGAATAGCGTGCCGCGTTGTCGATGATGTTGACCAGCGCCTGCTCGATCAATGCCGGATGGACATGCAGCAAGGGCAGGTCTCCAGGCCAGTCACGCGCCACCGACAGTGCCTCGAGAGCGGGGGCGAGGCGCTGGAGGGCCGACCCCACCAGGTCATCCAGCGAGATCCAGTCGCGCTCGATCTTGAGCCGGCCCTGTCCCAGCCGGGTCATGTCCAGCAGGTTCTGGATGTAGCGGTCCAGGCGCTCACTCTCGCTCAGGATGCTGTCGAGCAGCTCGCGCTTGTCGTCATCCCCCAGCTGTTCATCGAGGTCACGCAACGAGCTCGCCGAGCCGATGATCGAGGACAAGGGCGTTCTCAGGTCATGCGACACGGAGGAGAGCAGCGCCGAGCGCAGGCGCTCATTCTCCTCCGATACCCGCGACGCGCTCAGCTCGTCGACGAGGCGGGTGCGTTGCAGGGCCATCGTCAGTTGCCGGATCAGGGCGTCGATCAGCGCCTCCTGGTCGGCGGTGGGAGAGGGCTGCAGCACGGCCAGCTTCAGGCCGACCACGCCCAGCAGCCGGCCATGCTCATGCAGGGGGATGAAGCGCCAAGGCAGCTCGCTCTGCTCGCCGGTGTCGAACCCACAGGCCTGCCGTGTCTGGCGGCACTGCTGGGCGGCGTCTTCCGCCGCCTGGTCCAGAGACACCCCCTCGGGCAGCGATTGACGGAGGGTCAGGGGCGCATGCGGGGCATCGGCCTCCAGAAAGATCACCGGCACCGAAAGCCAACGCTCCAGGGTGGAGACTCCCACCCGGCGTACCTGTCCCCAATCGGTCGCGATCGATAGCGCTCGGGCATACTGCAACAGCCGGTGGGTGTGTTCACGGTTCGCCCTCAGCGCCACCAGCCGCTGCCGCCCGCTGCCGGCCAGCTTGCCGACCACGATGGCGACCAGCAGGAAGAAGGTGACCGTCAGCAGCTGCTCCTGCTCTCCCACGACCAGCGAGAAACGCGGCCGAGTGAAGAAGAAGTTGAAGGCCAGGAAGCCGAGGATGGCGCTGGCCATGGCCGCCCGTGTTCCCGCCAGGGTGGCGCTGGCCAGGACGGCGCCGAGGAAGAGCAGCGACAGGTTGGCCAGCTCCAGCCAGGCCTCCAGGCCCCAGGACAGCCCCAGCGCGACCAGCGTGGTCCCGATGGCGATGGCGGGCTCCTGCCATCGCAAGGCCTGCCAGCGGGCTCGGGGGCGCCATCGCTCCCGTACGCCGCCACCGGACATGACGACCAGGTCGAAGCTGCCTTCCCGCCGGGCCAGCCGGTCGGGCAGGGAATGCCGCCAGAAGCGCCAGCCGGAGGGGCGCGACCGGCCCAGGATCAGGGTGCGAACCTTCTGGCTCTCCGCGTAGTCGAGCAGTGCCTCCGCCCATCCCTCGCCCTGTAGCCAGCGCGTATCACCGCCCAGTCGGGTCGCCAGGGCGAAGCCTTGCTCCACCCGGAGCCGGCGGGCGCTGTCATCCCGGGCCGGCTGCACATGGACGGCTCGCCACCGCAGGTGATCTCGCGCGGCCATCCGGTGCGCGGCCCGCACCAGGTCGCTGTCCTGGGCGCCGCCGCTCAAGGCCACCAGCAGCGATACCGGGGCCGTGCCTTGCGTCCGGTCACTCGCCGGGTGGTCCCGTTTTTCGGACAGCGTGCTGGCCATGGAGGACGCCTCTTGCAACGTATGAATCATTGGACCTGGCTCCCCGCGGTTCATCGACGCCAGAACATGGGGGTCAGGAGCACCAGGACGGTGAGGATCTCCAGCCGGCCCATGAGCATCCCGATGCACAGGAGCCATTTCGCGGCATCCGGCAAGGGCGCAAAGTTGCCGGACGGGCCGATGATGTCACCGAGCCCAGGCCCCACATTGGCCACGGCCGTGGCGGCCCCGGAGAGCGCGGTGACCAGATCCAGGCCCAACAGGGAGAGGCCCAGGGCCACGCCGGCGATGGTCAGGAAGAAGAAGAAGGAGAAGGCCACCACGCCACGCGTGATCTCATCGGTCAGTGATTGGCCATTGTAGCGCGACACGAAGACGCCGCTGGAGTGGGTGAGGAAGCGCAACTGGCTGATCAGCAGCAAGATGGCGACCTGGAAGCGGAAGATCTTCATGCCGCCCGCCGTGGAACCGCTGCAGCCACCGACGAAGGTGAGGTAGAAGAAGGCGACCGTGGCCATGGGGCCCCACAGAGTGTAATCCTCCGATGCATAGCCCGTGGTAGTGACCACCGAGATGACATTGAAGACCACATGGGTCAGGGCCTCGGTGGGGGGCGTGCCGAGCTGCATCCGCCATATCGCCAAGAACAGGCAGACGACCGTGAGCACCAACAGCAGCCCCCTGACCTGCTGATCCTTCCACAGGGCCAAGCCGTGGCCGCGCAACATGCGGATATACAGCACGAACGGCAGCGCGCCACCCAGCATGAACAGGCTGGCGAGCCACAGTATTCCAGGTGTCTCGGCGTAGGCGCTGAAGGAGGCATCGGTATTGGCGAACCCCCCGGTGGCCACGGAGGTCATGGCGTGGACGACGGCGTCCAGGGGCGTCATGCCCGCCAGCCAATACGTGACCATGGCGGTCAGCGTCATTCCGCAGTAGATCCCCAGGGTCGCCTTGGCGATGCCGCCGGTCCGAGGCATGACCTTGTCCGACCAGTCCGACGACTCGGTATGGAACAGTCGCATGCCGCCGACCTTCAGGAACGGCAGGATGGCGATGCCCATCACGATGATGCCGATGCCCCCCAGCCACTGCATGATGCCGCGCCACAGCTTGAGCCCATCGGAAAGCGTGTCGATGCCTCCCAGGATCGTGGAGCCGGTCGTGGTGATCGCCGAGACCGACTCGAACACCGCGTTGGTGAACGAGAGTTGGGGGGCGCCCAGGATGAGCGGCAGGCTGGCGAAACCGCTGACGCTCACCCAGCTCAGGGTCGTCAGCACGAACATCTGCCAGGGCTTGAGTTCAACGCTGGTGCGAAAGGTCATGCTCCAGGTGATGCCCACCGCGAGGAGGATAAAGAGGATGGAGAGACCGAACGCCATGGCGTCGGGATCCCCCTCGATCAGCAGCACCCCCCAAGGCAAGGTCATGAACAGCGCCAGGACCAGCCAGAGCACGGATACCGCCTTGAACACGGGCGCCCAGTGGCGAGTGCGTTCTTCGGCACGACGAGGAAAGCCCAACGTCCGAGACACTTGGATACTCCACAAAGTCCAGTCGCCATCATGAGAACACGCGGGGGCATAAAATTTCTGTAAAGATTCTCAGGCTAATAACGGGGCAGTCCACGTAGAGAAAAACAGGAACCATCCTGTCTCTCGTGACATAAAGAATGCGTAAAAACTTCCAGGAGAGCCTGGGGAGTGCTTGAGAATTTCATCGTTCTGGTCAAATCTTTGTGTCCATCTGGACTCTCCGGATAGAGAGTATCTTGATCTTCAAGTTTGAATGGCGAACTTTCCATGTGCCAAGATGAAAACTCGCTGACTTACCATGTCATGTCTGCAGGCGCCCAATCCGTCAGCCCAGAGGTGCGTCGAGCACATGCGGTATCTGCAGCAACGGAGTTGATTGCCATCAGGCTTCGCTCATCGACCGATGGCAATCTGGAAGAAGAGCTTGAAAAGCTGGACTCCTATGCCGATACCATCCAAGCCGCATTGCGGCATTCTCGCCTGAGTGACAAGGATCGAGAGGGTAAATAACGACAACCGTCACCGGTGGCCTCAATGACCGAAGTCAGCGCGTGACCCATCAGGTACGGTGATGCCATGCTGCGTCGCTGCCGGCTTCCACCGCCGAAGACCGAGCGGCCATCATGATGATGCGAACCACTCTTCGCTTTCCTGCAGATCGGCAACGGCAAGCGTTGCTCGCGACACCCCTGCCTACCTGAAAAACGTGCTGGCTCGGCTGCCGACGCAGAACGCCAGCCGGAGCCACAAACTCCTGCCTCACCACTGGTCACACGGTTTTCCGAATTGCGTACTAAGGCACTATTAGTGAGTATTTATGCGTTCTCGCAAACCTCAGGCATTGCCAGGAGTTTATGACAGGCGTATATTGCTAACTATGAGTGAGCAATATACAAGGCGCATAAACCGCCTGATGGCCAACCTGGGCGACACCACCCTGGCTTCCAGCCGCTGGCTGAGGGCCCATGGCTACTCCAGCAGCCTCGTCAGTCGTTATGTGGCTAGCGGCTGGCTGGAGTCGCCGGCACGCGGCGTCTACATGAGGAAGGGTGGGCGACTCCTGTGGGAGGGCGTGGTGCGTTCTCTCCAACTCCGGGAAGGGCTGTCGCTTCATGTGGGCGGACGCTTCGCACTTGCCTGGCAGGGGTATGAGCATTACCTGCACCTAGGCGAAGGAGATGTAGTGACACTGTATGGCTCTGACCGGCTCCCGGGATGGGCTGCCAAACTCCCGATGTCCGAACGATTCGAGGCATGCGGAAAAGGCCCCTTCGATCTCCCCGCGCTTCGTTTCACATCCGAGGTGCCGGACCGTCAGCTAGCTGATCAAGGCTTCGTCAGGCGGGAGACCAGCTTCGGAGAGGGGCCCATCGCCTGCTCCACGCCAGAGCGGGCCATGCTGGAGCTGTGCAATGCCCCTCCGGACGCAGCCTTGATCTATGAAGCGGATGCGCTGATGCAGAGCATGACGACCTTGAGGCCGCGCCGGATCGGCATGCTGCTGCGTCACTGCAACAGCATCAAAGCCAAGCGCTTGTTCCTTGCGCTGGCGGAAAGGCACGAGCATGCCTGGCTGCCCCGGGTCCCGATGGATGACGTGGATCTAGGCCGCGGCAAGCGATCGTTGGTGCCTGGAGGGCGGCTGCATCCCACCTATCTGATCACGCTACCGGGAGACTTGGATGAGCACTTGGGATAGGCGCTATGCCGACCGTGTGCAACTGTTGGTCGACATCCTGCCCATGTTGGGGCGGGACCCGCGCTTCGCCTTGAAGGGTGGGACGGCGATCAACCTATTCGAGCACGATCTGCCCCGGCTGTCGGTGGACATCGACCTGGCATGGCTGCCGGTACATGATTTCAACCAGGATTCAGCCCTCATCGCCGACTCGCTGGAGACATTGGCTGGCCTCCTGCGGGCTCCCCCGCTTCGGTTGCAGGTGCAGCTATCGCGTAGCCGGGGGGGCCGGGGTATTACCCGACTGGTGGTCAGCCGCGATCGTGCACGCGTACAGATCGAGACTTCACCGGTAATGCGCGGGACTGTGCAGCCAGGTTCTCGCATTCGCTGACCTCTATGCAGGCAAGCTGTCGGCTGCGCTGTCGCGGCAGCATCCGCGCGATCTATTCGATATCGGGTTGCTGCTGCAGGATGAACGGGCGGACGCCACGCTATGGCGCACCTTCCTGGTCTACCTGACTTGCAGCCCCAAACCCGCTTGGGAAATGCTGGCGCCACGAGAGCCCGAGAATTTCGAGGCGATATTCAATACCCACTTCAGAGGGATGACCGCCGTGCCGGCGAGCACGAACGGTCTCCTGGAGACTCGAGCCCAGCTATTGGCGTGGATTTCTGGCTGGCTGGATGAATCGTCTCGCGATTTCCTGCGATCCGTGGAATCCGAACAACCGGATTTCGGGCTGATCGGATTGCCTCAGGCGCAGGCGTTACCCGGGGTGCGTCGCAAGCTACACAACCTGTCCCGCCGTTCACGGGCCAAGCGGGAGGCCGATAAGCTGGAGTTGGAGCGGATGCTGGCGCAGGTGGCTGAGCGAGTAACTTGAGATATGCCGCGGCAACTGTTCCGAGGTAGTCGCAGTGCCTGGGCAGCTGTCTGGTGGGAGAGCGAGCGTCGAGGGGCTTATCACCAGTGCCCCCTATTGTGGCGTGGCTCGGGTATCCTCCCGCTGCCGATCGATGAAGGCGGCAAGATCCAGGGCGGTCATCTGTTGACCGCCCTGGCGCAGTGGCTGGCTAGGCTTCCTCTGCGGGTTCCGTATCACTCGCGACGGCTTGCTGGATCGCCGACCGCCACGCCGGCTGGACGGGCAGGGAGAAGGTCTCCCGCAGCGTCGCCTCGATACCGTCAACGTCCAGCGTCTGCCGATGGATTTCCCCATCCGGCCGGCGAATGGTCAGGCGGTCGTTCAGCAAGGTGAATCGCCCCGCCGAGGTCGTCCTGGCCACCATCAGCGAGCGCTTGAACGGCGAGCCTGGATGGGTGGCCGTATACCAGTTGAACGGCTCGAAGTCGGCGGCCAGCTGCGGCTCGGTGGAGAGCTCGTACAGCGACCACCATGGGTCGCTGGACCGAGACTGGACCATCAGGCTGTCCCCGAAGGGGAGCACCCGGAAGGTCTCGTGCCGGGTGGCCTGGGGAGTCACGGTGTCCATGCGCAATGGCGCCGACGGCCCCCACCCGCCGAATCCCACGTCGACCAGCCATGGTACGGCGTCGATCGTCACTCTCAAGGCCATGTGGGATCTCGGCATCGGGGCTGCACCGGGCGGCTGCCCCCAGCGGACACGGGCGATGAGGCCATCGACCTCGAATCCCATCGCCATCAGCACGCGTTTCATCAGTCCGTTCTGCTCGTAGCAGTAGCCGCCTCGCCCGGAGGCGATCAGCTTCCGGTCGACCGCGACCGGATCGAGGTCGACGCCGTGTCCGAGCAACACGTCCAGGGCCTCGAACACGATGGCGGCCGAATGCAGCTCCACCAGCGAGTGCAACGTTTTCAGCGTCGGCGTGCGCGGCCCCCGGTAGCCGATACGCTGGCAATACGCATCCAGGTCCACCGGCGGCGCGCAAGGGCCATCCTCCAGGGCGGAGAGGATCTGCCACGCTGCTCGCGGCGCAAAGGTGTCGAGCAGACGGACGTAAGGGTTCTGCGCCGAGTAGACCCGTTTCAGCCGATCCTTGATCCGCGCCGGTATCCCTCTTCCGAAGGCGATCAGGTCGAACCCATCGGCGTGATAGCGGACTTCGGCAGCCTCCGGCTCCACCGTCCCGGTGACCTGAAGACCGGCGTCGGCGAGTTCGGCGCACACCGTCTCCATCACCTCCTGGGCACGCCCGAGGACCAATACCCGGACACCGCCATGCCCCGTTATCGTGAAATCACTCATGTCACAGCCTCCTGATAAGTGTGGGCCTGACGGGCATGTGCCAGGGCGTTCGCCCACCATTGCAGGCGTGCCAGGAGCGTCTTCATGGCGCGGGACGGGCGTTCCGGTTCGATCATGGCGCCGTCCTCATCGAACTGGCTCCACACGTTGGGCAGAATCACCGCGTCGCGAAGCCCCACGGCGTGCAGCTCCGCGAATACCCCACGCAACTGCTCCACGGCGCGAATGCCGCCGGAAGCCGCACCGTAGGAGACGAAGGCCACCGGCTTCGCCTGCCATTCCCAGAAGTGGCTGTCGATCAGGCTCTTCAGGGCACCGGGAAAGGAGTGGTTGTACTCGGGGGTGACCACGATGAAGCCATCGGCGGCGTTCAGCTTGTGGTCGTGGGCGCCCTCGTCCTCGGCGTCTCGCCCCGCAGGGTCTATGACGTCGACGGCGAAGGCCTGCCACTCGCTCAGCTGGCTCTTGACCCAGCTCACCACCGTATCGGCCATACGGCCATCACGCACGCTGCCGTAGATGACGGCGATTCGGATCTTCTCTTGCATGGCGTTCGACTCCTCTTGTGGGGATATGCAGGAGTCGTTTTAAGACCTCAAGTATTGTTGAGGTCAAGGGCCGAATGGTAGATTCGTCGCATCATCCACTCGAGACGAGAGGCAGTCGTGGCTTCCCAGGGCAAGCGCAGGATCCGACGTGAGCTCAGCGTGGGGGAGGTGGCCAGCCGAAGCGGTGTCGCGATCTCCACCCTCCACTTCTACGAGGCCAAGGGCCTCATTCGAAGCTGGCGCAATCAGGCCAATCATCGGCGCTATTGCCGGGATGTGCTGCGCCGGATCGCGGTCATCAAGGTGGCCCAGCGAGCCGGCATTCCCCTGGGGACCATCCGCGAGGCGTTGGCACAGCTACCGGATCAGCGGACCCCCACCGCCGAGGACTGGCAAAGGCTCTCGGCCCAGTGGAAGGAAGAGCTCGACGCCCGCATTACCAAGCTCACCGAGCTCAGGGATCAACTCGGCGGTTGCATCGGCTGCGGGTGCCTGTCGATGGAGGACTGCCCGTTGCGCAACCCCTGGGACGAACTCTCGGAACGGGGCTCGGGCCCACAGCTACTGTAAGCGGTCCACGACCCCCTCTTTTCCGCAACTCGCGACGCTGCCCTCGGCGGTGTCGCTCTCCCCGCAATATGATTTATTTCTGATGTTCGAATACGCTCAGTAGCGAACATTTGTCTCTCGGCCGCGCCTTTCTAGCGCGGCAGGATGACGGCCTTGGACAAAAGTTCAATGTCGGCACAAAGATTTTTGAAAACAATGGATTAAACGATCATGTCCGGGATTTTTCACGGCGCGCTGCCCGTTTTCGGTTATTAACATTTGTGGCGGTATGCGAATCTCGGCTAGGGTTCCCTCAGTCGTTTCCGAATACCGTCAACAACAACGAAAGCCGAGAACTGTATGTCCCTGATCCTTGAAAACATCGATCGTGTGGTCGGCGGTGACACGCACATCGCGGGGGTGAGCCTCGAGCTCGAGCCCGGCTCCTTCAATGTGCTGCTGGGCCGCACCCTGTCCGGCAAGACCACGCTGATGCGCCTGATGGCCGGTCTCGACACCCCGACCCGGGGCCGGGTGCTGATGGATGGCGAGGACGTCACCGGCCGTTCGGTGCGCAAGCGCAACGTCTCGATGGTCTACCAGCAGTTCATCAACTACCCGAGCCTCAGCGTCTACGACAACATCGCCTCGCCGCTCAAGCTGGCCAGGGTCGAGAAGCGCGAGATCGATCGGCGGGTCCGCGAGATCGCCGAGATGCTGCATATCGAGGCCTTCCTGAATCGCCTGCCCCTGGAGCTGTCCGGCGGCCAGCAGCAACGCACCGCCATGGGCCGGGCGCTGGTCAAGGACGCCGATATCGTGCTCTTCGACGAGCCGCTGGTGAACCTCGACTACAAGCTGCGCGAGGAATTCCGCGAGGAGCTGCGCGCGGTGTTCAGCGAGCGCAACTGCATCGCCGTCTACGCCACCACCGAGCCCGCCGAGGCCCTGGCCCTGGGCGGCAACACCGCGGTGCTCCACCAGGGGCGACTACTGCAGTACGGTCGCACCGAGGATGTCTACCATCGCCCCCGGGACATCCTGACCGCCGAGATGTTCTCCGAGCCGCCGATCAACATCGTCGACGGCATCGTCTCCGGCGCGGAGGTCACCTTCGACAGCCGCCTGCATTTCCCCATCAACGACGACCTGCGCTCGCTGCCCCCCGGGGAATACCGCTTCGGCGTGCGGGCCTCGCACATCTCGCTCACCCGCCGGGCCGAGGACGACATCGAGGTGCCGATGATCGTCGACCTGGCCGAGATCAGCGGCTCCGAGACCTTCCTGCACGTGCACAACGAGAGCTTCCACATGACGGTGCATCTCGAGGGCGTGCACGAGTTCCCGGTCGACGCCTCCGTCACGCTCTACTTCCCGACCCACAAGGTCTATGCCTTCGACCGGCAGGGCGCCGTGGTGCATATCCCGACCCACCTGGGAGGCCTCTGAGATGGCCGAGATCACCCTGAAGTCCCTGGCCCACACCTACCTCGCCGACCCCGGGTCGCCCGAGGACTACGCCATCCGCGAGATGAACCACGTCTGGCACCAGGGCGGGGCCTATGCGCTGCTCGGGCCTTCCGGCTGCGGCAAGTCGACCCTGCTCAACATCATCTCCGGCCTGCTGGAGCCGTCGAGCGGTGACGTGCTGTTCGACGGCGAGCGGGTCAACGCCCTGCCGCCGGAGGCGCGCAACATTGCCCAGGTTTTCCAGTTCCCCGTCATCTACGACACCATGACGGTCTACGACAACCTGGCCTTCCCGCTGCGCAACGTGAAGACCCCCGAGGCCCGGGTCCACGAGCGGGTGATGGAGGTCGCCGACGTGCTGGAGCTGACGACCAAGCTCAAGCGCAAGGCCAAGAACCTCACCGCCGACGAGAAGCAGAAGGTCTCCATGGGCCGCGGGCTGGTGCGCGACGATGTCTCGGCGATCCTCTTCGACGAGCCGCTCACCGTGATCGACCCGCAGCTCAAGTGGAAGCTGCGCCGCAAGCTCAAGGAGATCCACCAGCGCTTCGCGATCACCATGGTCTACGTCACCCACGACCAGCTCGAGGCCTCGACCTTCGCCGACAGGATCGCCGTGATGTACGAGGGGCAGGTGGTGCAGTTCGGCACGCCCCGCGAGCTCTTCGAGACCCCCAACCACACCTTCGTCGGCTACTTCATCGGCAGCCCCGGCATGAACTTCCTCGATGTCGCGCTGCGCGACGGCCGGGTGATGGCCGGCGACACCGCCTTGGCGGTGGGGCAGGGCATGCGCCGGGCCATCGATGGCGCCCGCTCGAGCAACGTCAAGCTGGGCATTCGCCCCGAGTTCATCGAGGTCCACGAGACCCCGGTGGAGGGCGGCATGGAAGCCAGCGTCGAGCACGCCCAGGACCTCGGCACCTACTCCATCGTCTACCTCAAGCTCGGTGACACCGCCCTCAAGGCGCGCATCGAGGAGGACCAGCCGACCCCGACCGGGCGCGCCTACCTGCGCTTCCCCGACGATCGCCTCGGCCTTTACGTCGACGAATACCGCGTGGAGATCGATCATGACTAAAGTCCAGAACAACCGCGCCTGGTGGTTGATCCTGCCCATGCTGCTGCTGGTGGCCTTCTCGGCCATCATCCCGCTGATGACCGTGGTCAACTACTCGGTCCAGGACGTCTTCGACGCCAATACCCGCTTCTTCACGGGCACCGAGTGGTTCAGGGAGATGCTCAACGACCCGGCCCTGCAGGCGGCGGTGCTGCGCCAGTTCGCCTTCTCGCTGACGGTGCTGGCCATCGAGGTCCCGCTGGGGATCGGCATCGCCCTGCTCATGCCCAGGAAGGGCTGGCAGGCCTCGGCGGTGCTGATCCTCGTGACCATGCCGCTGCTGATCCCCTGGAACGTGGTGGGCAGCATCTGGCAGATCTTCACCCGCGGCGATATCGGCCTGATGGGCTGGAGCCTGCGCGAGCTGGGCTACGGCTACAGCATCACGGCGAGCCCGGTGGATGCCTGGGCGACCATCATCCTGATGGATGTCTGGCACTGGACGCCGCTGATCGCGCTGCTCTGCTACAGCGGCCTGCGCTCGATCCCCGATGCCTACTACCAGGCCGCGCGCATCGACCGCGCCTCCAGGTGGGCGGTGTTCCGCTACATCCAGCTGCCCAAGCTGACCAACGTGCTGGTGATCGGCGTGCTGCTGCGCTTCATGCACTCCTTCATGATCTACGCCGAACCCTTCGTGCTCACCGGCGGGGGGCCCGGCAGCTCGACCACCTTCCTCAGCCAGTCGCTGACCACCATGGCCATCGGCCAGCAGGATCTCGGGCCCTCGGCGGCGTTCTCGCTGATCTACTTCCTGATCATCCTGCTCGTCAGTTGGGTGTTCTACACCGCGATCATGAACATGCAGAAAGACAAGCAGGAAGGGGAGGCCTGAGATGACCGATTCGATGCCCACCACACCCGAGGCCGTGCGCAAGCGCGCGGCGACCACCGATGCCCGTCGCCGTCGCCAGGCGCGCCCGCTGGCTCGCCAGTGGCGCAAGCGCGGCCTGATGGCGGCCTATATCGTCTTCGTGCTGCTGCCGATCTACTGGCTGCTCAACATGTCCTTCCAGTCCAATACCGAGATCCTCGGCGGGCTGACCCTGTGGCCCGAGGACTTCACCCTCGAGCACTACGCCAGGATCTTCACCGACTCCAGCTGGTACATGGGCTATGTGAACTCCATCACCTACGTGGTGATGAACATGGCGATCACCATCGTGGTGGCCCTGCCGGCGGCCTATGCCTTCAGCCGCTACCGGTTCATCGGCGACAAGCACCTGTTCTTCTGGCTGCTGACCAACCTGATGGCCCCCCCGGCGGTGTTCCTGCTGCCGTACTTCCAGCTCTACTACACGGTCGGGCTCTTCGATACCCATATCGCCGTGGCCCTGGCGCACTGCCTGTTCAACATTCCGCTGGCGGTGTGGATCCTCGAGGGCTTCATGAGCGGCGTGCCCAAGGAGATCGACGAGACGGCCTTCATCGACGGCTACAGCTTCCCGAAGTTCTTCGTCAGGATCTTCATCCCGATGATCAGCTCGGGGATCGGCGTCACGCTGTTCTTCCTGTTCATGTTCTCCTGGGTCGAGCTGCTGCTGGCCAGCACCCTGACCGCCACCAATGCCCAGCCCATCGCCTCGGTCATGACCCAGACCAAGGGGGCCTCGGGGATCGACTGGGGGGCGCTGGCCGCCGCCGGCACCCTGACCATCCTGCCGGGCATCGTCGTCGTCTACTTCGTTCGCAACCACATCGCCAAGGGCTTCGCCCTGGGCCGGACCTGAGGAGGACACGCCATGGAATGGATGGTCTGGACCACGCCGACCATGCTCTTCTTCTCGGCCATCGCGGCCATGCTGGCCGGGATGACCGCCTGGGAAGTCGCCTCACCCTCGATCGAGCGCAAGGGCTTCCTGCCGATCGCCACCACGCGGGGAGACCGGCTGTTCATCGGCCTGCTCTCCGCCGCCTACATCCATCTACTGGTGGTGGGATTCACGCCACTGAGTATCTGGATCGCCCTGGGCGCCTCCATCCTCTGGATGCTGGCGTTGATGCGCTGGGGCTGACAGCCACGCATGGAACCGAAGGTTCACGGACGAACGACCATATCAATCCAGGGCAATGCAATTGGTTATCGAGGGGGACGGGGACAGGTCGAAGAGGGGGTCCTACGCCAGGGACGGCGTCGGTAGCGCCCAGGGAAGGGTTCACAGCGCCCCCTCGCAGACCTGTCGACGGACCAGCCCCGTACGACCCGTACGAATAGCCCTGCACAACAAACGAAGAGGTCAATATGCAAGCGACAACAATGCGACGCTCCCTGCTGGCGGCCGGTGTCATGCTGGCAAGCACCGCCCTGCACGCCGACAATCACGACGCCCGCGCCATCGCCGAGCGGCTGGTCGATGAGCACTTCCAGGACTCGACGCTGACCCGCGAGCAGCAGATCGAGGAACTGCTGTGGTTCGCCAAGGCGGCCGAGCCGTTCCGCGGCATGGAGATCAACACCGTCGCCGAGGGCCTGACGACCCACATCTACGAGCGCGACGTGCTCGCCGAGGCCTTCGGCGAGCTGACCGGCATCGAGGTGACCCACAACATCATCGGCGAGGGTGATGTGGTCAACAACATGCAGACCCAGATGCAGTCCGGGCGCAACATCTACGACGCCTACGTCAACGACTCCGATGCCATCGGCACCCATATCCGCTACGGCACCACCGTCAACCTCTCCGACGCCATGGCCAACGAGTGGGCGGACTACACGCTGCCGACCCTGGACCTCGAGGACTTCATCGGCCTGCAGTACGGTACCGGGCCCGACGGCAGCCTCTTCCAGCTTCCCGACCAGCAGTTCGCCAACCTCTACTGGTTCCGCTACGACTGGTTCCAGCGCGAGGACCTGCAGAACCAGTTCCGCGAGCGCTACGGCTACGACCTCGGCGTGCCCACCAACTGGACCGCCTACCAGGACATCGCCGAGTTCTTCACCGAGCACGTCGGCGAGATCGACGGCACCAAGGTCTACGGCCACATGGACTATGGGCGCCGGGATCCGTCGCTGGGCTGGCGCTTCCACGACTCCTGGCTGTCGATGGCCGGCATGGGCAGCCCCGGGGTGCCCTTCGGCCATCAGGTCGACGACTGGGGGATTCGCGTCAACGAACAGAGCCAGCCGGTGGGGGCCAGCGTCAGCCGTGGCGGCGCCACCAACTCGCCGGCCGCGGTGTTCGCCGTCACCAGGATGGTCGACTGGCTGGACAAGTACGCCCCGCCCGAGGCCAGCGGCATGACCTTCGGTGAGGCGGGGCCGGTGCCGGCCCAGGGCAACGTCGCCCAGCAGATGTTCTGGTACACCGCCTTCACCGCCGACATGACCGACCCGGGCCTGCCGGTCACCGAGGACGATGGCACGCCCAAGTGGCGCATGGCGCCGTCGCCGACCGGGCCCTACTGGGAGGAGGGCATGAAGGTCGGCTACCAGGACGTGGGCGCCTGGACCTTCTTCGACTCCACCCCCGAGGACCGGCGTACCGCGGCCTGGCTGTTCGCCCAGTTCACGGTCGCCAAGACCGTCTCGCTGGAGAAGCTGATGGCCGGCCTCACGCCGATCCGCCGCTCCGACATCTTCTCCGAGCAGATGACCGAGATGGCACCCAGGCTCGGTGGCCTGGTGGAGTTCTACCGCAGCCCCAACGAGTCCCAGTGGACGCCGTCCTCCACCAACGTGCCGGACTATCCGCGCATGGCGCCGCTGTGGTGGCAGAACCTGTCGCCCGCCGTCAGCGGGGACATCTCGCCCAAGGAGGCCCTCGACAACCTGGCCGGCGACCTGGACAGCATCATGGCGCGCCTGGCGCGGGCCAAGGTCTTCGAGACCTACGCCCCCAACCTCAACGAGGAGCGCGACCCCGAATACTGGCTCTCCCGGGACGGCTCGCCCAAGGCCGAGCTGGAGAACGAGATGCCGCAGGGGACCACCGTGCCCTACGACGAGATGATGGAGGAGTGGATGGCCGCCGGCTCACGTTGATCGGGCCCGCCGCTCGGCGGCGGGTAACGACACCCGTGTGAACGGTTGCCTGACCCGCTCGGTGCACGCCGGGCGGGGCCCCTTGCTTCCACGAAGGGCCAGACATGCAACTACGACAGACCAATCTTCGCAAGCTGCCCGAGCCGGTGTTCGACGTGCTGGTGATCGGCGCCGGCATCAACGGGGCCTCCGCCGCCGCCGCGCTCAGCGGCAAGGGGGCGCGGGTGGCGCTGATCGACCGTGGCGACTTCGCCGGCGGCACCAGCATGCAGTCCTCCAACCTGGTGTGGGGCGGCATCAAGTACATGGAGAGCGGCGACTTCGCGCTGGTACGCAAGCTCTGCAAGAGCCGCAATCACCTGATCGAGAGCTATCCCTCCACGGTGCAGGAGATCCGTTTCCTGACCACCATCGACAGGGGCTTTCGCCATCATCCGCTCTATCCCTGGGCCGGCACCTGGCTCTACTGGCTGATGGGCAGCGGCTTCACCCGCCGGCCGCATTTCCTCAAGGCCTCCGACATCAAGGCACGCGAGCCGATCATCGACACCGACGACGCCCTGGGCGGCTTCGAGTATTCCGATGCCTACCTGCACGACAACGACGCCCGCTTCGTCTTCAACTTCGTGCGCGGGGCCCTGGACTTCGGTGCCGTGGCCGCCAATTACGTCGAGTCCCTGGGCTCACGGCGGGAGGGAGACCTCTGGGTGACCCGGGTGCGCGACGTCATGCACGGCGACACCTTCGAGGTCCGCTCGAAGGTGCTGATCAATGCCGCCGGCCCCTGGGTCGACCGGCATAACCGCCTCTCGGGCCAGCAGACCGAGCATCGACACCTCTTCTCCAAGGGCATCCACCTGATCGTGCCGCGCCTCACCGAGCACCGTCGGGTGCTGGCCTTCTTCGCCGACGACGGGCGGCTGTTCTTCGTCATCCCCATGGGCGCGCGCACCTGCATCGGCACCACCGATACCCGGGTCGACGCGCCCGAGGTCGAGGTCACGGACGACGACATCCAGTTCGTGCTCGACAACATCAACAAGCGCCTGGCGCTTCCGACGCCCTTGAGTACCGCCGATATCATCGCCACCCGCTGTGGCGTGCGGCCGCTGGCGGTGAAGTCCAGCAACGGCGGCGAGCGGGACTTCCTCAACCTCTCGCGCAAGCACGCCATCGACATCGACCGCGAGGCCCGTCACCTGAGCATCTTCGGCGGCAAGCTGACGGACTGCCTCAACGTCGGCGAGGAGGTGGTCGAGGCGGTGGGGCGGCTGGGGGTGAGGCTGCCCTATCCGGACGATCGCTGGTACGGCGAGCCCGATGCGTCGTTACGCGAGACCTTCATGCACCAGGCGCGCCTGATGGAGCTGGACGCCATGACCGCCGCCCATGCCTCCGAGCCGCTGAGCCTGCGGCTGTGGCGGCGCTACGGCGCCCAGGCCCTGGAGGTGCTCGAGGACATTCGCCAGGACCCGCGCCAGGGCGAGGTGCTGATCGCGGGCACCGAGTACCTGCGCGGCGAGCTCGAGCTGACCCGGCGCCGCGAGATGGTCACCCGGCTCGAGGACTTCCTGCGCCGACGCTCGAAGATCTCCCTGGTGGTGCCCCAGGCGACCATCCGCACCTCGCCGGGGCTGCGCGAGGCCTGCGACATCCTCTTCGGCGACGAGGCCGAGGCCCGCATGGCCGAGTACTTCGCCGACGCGCCGGTGCCGGTTCTCAATGGCAATGGGCGCCGGGGACAGGCCGAAGAGGAGGTCCTACGCCAAGGATGGCGTCGGTAGCGTACAGGGAGGTATTCACAGCGCCTCCTCGATGGTCCGGCACCCCGGGGCCAGTCGCCGGAAAAGCCCACCGTCCAAGTGCCAGGCCGTGGGGTCGCTTGTCACTGGCGTCGTGGCTCGTCCGGTTCCTGGAAAGCCCCAAAGGGCGGAGAGGCTGCTAGAATGCCGCGCGATGCCACTGCCCGCTGTCCAGGAGCCTACCCCCATGTCCGATACCTCGGCGGCCGCCCCCCTGCCGGTCGATTCCCCCGTGCGCACCCTGCTGGTCGGTGCCCAGATGCTGTTCGTGGCCTTCGGCGCCCTGGTGCTGGTGCCGCTGCTCACCGGCCTCGACCCCAACGTGGCGCTGTTCACCGCCGGCGTCGGCACCCTGGTCTTCCATGGCGTGACGCGGGTGAGCGTGCCGGTCTTTCTGGCCTCGTCCTTCGCCTTCATCGCGCCGATCCAGGGCTCGGTGGCCAACTTCGGCATCCCCGCGACCCTCGGCGGTCTGCTGGCGGCGGGCCTGGTCTACGTGGCGATCTCGCAGCTGGTGCGCCTCAAGGGCACCGCCTGGCTGCATCGCCTGCTGCCGCCGGTGGTGGTGGGGCCGGTGATCATGGTCATCGGCCTGGCGCTGGCGCCGGTGGCGGTGGACATGGCCACCGGCGAGACCAGCGAGGCGATCGGCTACGGCCCGGCGATCTTCCTGTCCATGGCGAGCCTGCTGGTGACCCTGGTGCTGGCGGTGTTCAGCCGTGGCCTGATCCGGCTGGTGCCGATCATGGGCGGCATCGTCGTGGGCTATGGCCTTTCGGTGCTGATGGGGGTGGTCGACTTCACGCCCGTGCACGAGGCGGCTTGGCTGGCGCTGCCCGAGTTCGTCGCGCCGAGCTTCCACTGGGCCGCGGTGCTGTTCATGCTGCCGGTGGCCATCGCCCCGGCGGTGGAGCATATCGGCGACATGGTGGCCATCGGCTCGGTGACCCGCCGCAACTACCTCGAGACGCCGGGCCTGCATCGCACCCTGCTCGGCGACGGCCTGGCCACCAGCGTCGCGGCGCTGGTCGGCGGGCCGCCCAACACCACCTATTCCGAGGTGACCGGGGCGGTGACCCTGACCCGGGCCTTCAATCCCTGGATCATGGTGACCACCGCCTGCATCGCCATCCTGCTGTCCTTCTTCGGCAAGCTCGGGGCGGTGCTGCAGACGATTCCCGGCCCGGTGATGGGCGGCATCATGACGCTGCTGTTCGGCTCCATCGCCGTGGTCGGCATGAACACCCTGGTGCGCGCCGGCAAGCCGCTGACCGCGCCGCGCAACCTGGTGGTGGTATCGCTGATCCTGGTCTTCGGCATCGGCGGCATGCAGTTCGGCGGCGGGCAGTTCACCCTGCAGGGCGTGAGCCTCGCCGCCCTGGTGGGCATCGTGCTCAACGGGGTGCTGCCCAGGGTCGAGGAGGAGTAATCGAGGGCAGGATCCCGGCGAAGAAACGCTCTGAGCATGGTTGAGCACTACATCACCGTCGACCGCCACTCCAGGTCGGACTATAGTGATGGGTATTACCTCTAGCTATGGAGGACGGAGTGGCATCGCCAACATCCATCAAACTCGACGAAGACCTGAAGGGGCGGCTCCAGCACCTGGCCAATGCTCGCCGTCGATCGGCGCACTGGCTCATGCGTGAGGCCATCGAGCAGTATGTGGATCGCGAGGAAAAGCGAGAAGCTTTCAGGCAAGACACGCTCAGGGCCTGGGAGGACTACCAGGCTAGTGGCCTTCACGCGCCCGCTGACGAAGTGGAAAAGTGGCTGGAAAGCTGGGGAACGGATAACGAGCTTCCGGTCCCGGCCTGCCACGAGTGATCTTCGCCCCGGCAGCGATCCGTGATCTGGAGAGACTGCGCGATTTTCTGCGACCGAAAAACCCGGCAGCAGCTGCGAGAGCCGCAAGAGCCATCATCCAGGGCGTCCAGGCACTCGAAGAGCTGCCACATATCGGGCGTCCCGTTGACGGCTTGCCCCAAGTATACCGGGACTGGCTCATTGAGTACGGTGACAGTGGCTATGTCGCCCGATACCGCATCGACGGTGACACCATTGTAGTGTTGACCATCCGTCATCAAAAGGAAGTCGGCTTCTAGCTGTATCAAGCATATCTTTCGGATACCCATAAAAGCCATCAGAATGAATCCACGATCCGATCCTTGATTCCGCATTGCCAAGCGCAGGCACTTTTCAGACATTGTGCTTAGCCATGGTGCAGCGCCTCTCCGCCATCGGAGAACGACGGCGGGGTGTTGGCGCTGACGATCACGCACTCCCGGTCGCCGACGTTGCGAGAGCGGTGGGGCAGGCGCGAGTCGATGTCGGCGTCATCCAACGCTCAGTCTCGCCAGTCATCGGGAAGCGCCTTTGCTCCCTTGCCGGCGTGACTGGCGGGGCCATGGCCCTCCCTGCGTCTCAGGGCCACCAGATTCAAAAGCAGGCCGATATCTTGACTTTTCATATTCTCACCAAGTCACCAAGTCACCATGTCCCGTGTCCTGGGACACGGGACATGGCTGATGGGGCGCCATTCTATTGTCAAGGAAAAAACGTTCGGCGATATGAATGGCCAAATAACGTGAGCCCGCACCGGCCAAGGCTTATGACCCACCTCGAGGGGGCAATGCTCTATCGAACGTATCTGCTGAGCCAGGGGCCGGGGCGGCGACGTGGAAACGGGGAAACACGCTTCATGCCACCGGCGCGAACAGCAACGCCAGATCCTCCTCGTCGAACAGCGGCCCGTCACCCTGACGCTCTGCACCGCCCTCCAGAATCGACGCCGCCAGGTCCGCCTTGCGCGCCTGCAGGTCGAGGATGCGCTCCTCCACGGTGCCGGCACACACCAGCTTGTAGACGAACACCGGGTTCTGCTGCCCCATGCGATGGGCGCGCCCGGTGGCCTGGGCCTCCACCGCCGGGTTCCACCAGGGATCGTAGTGGATCACGGTATCCGCGGCCGTCAGGTTGAGCCCTGTTCCGCCGGCCTTCAGGCTGATCAGGAACACCGGAATCTCGCCCTGCTGGAACAGCGCCACCCGCTGGGTGCGGGTCTTGCCCGGGGTATCACCGGTCAGCGTGGTATAGGGGACGCCGTCCTTCTCCAGAGCCTGGCCGATATGCCCGAGCATCTCGGTAAACTGCGAGAAGATCAGGATGCGCCGCCCCTCCTCGATCAAGGGCGGCAATAGCTCGCGAAGCTGCACCAGCTTGGCCGAACGCGTGACCTGGCGGGCGCTGTCCAGCTTGACCAGCCGTGGGTCACAGCACACCTGGCGCAGCTTGAGCAGCGCGTCCAGCATCACGATGCCTGAGCCGGCCAGGCCGCGCTCGGCCACCGCCTGCTGCACGCGCCGGTGCTGGGCCAGGCGCAGGCTCTCGTAGAGTTCGCGCTGGACGCCGGTCAAGGTAATCTCACGGCGAGACTCGGTCTTCTCCGGCAGCTCGGCCAGCACCTGCTGCTTGGTGCGCCGAAGCATCAGGGGCGCGATTCGCCGCGTGAGACGCGTGCGAAGGGCGACATCCCCCTCCTTCTCGATGGGCGTGCGGAAACGCTGGCCAAACCACTGCTGGCTGCCCAATGCCCCCGGGGCCACGGCATCCAGCTGGGCCCACAGCTCGCCCAGATGGTTCTCCAGCGGCGTGCCGGTCATGGCCAGGGCACGCCTGGCGTTGAGCTCGCGCACCGCCTGGGCGGTCTGGCTGGCGGCATTCTTGATCGCCTGGGCCTCGTCGAGCACCAGCAGGCCGAAGTCGTGCTCGCGCAGGTGCGCCAGATCCCGGA
Source organism: Halomonas stenophila (assembly GCF_014192275.1). Classification (GTDB taxonomy): domain Bacteria; phylum Pseudomonadota; class Gammaproteobacteria; order Pseudomonadales; family Halomonadaceae; genus Halomonas; species Halomonas stenophila. The sequence goes on from NZ_JACHXR010000001.1 coordinate 603,229, forward strand.
TCAACAGGGCATAGGTCGTCACGACCAGGTCGGCCTCGGGGAGTGCCTCTTCGAGCTGGCGTTCGCGCTTGGCCCGACCGCCTTGCAACGCCATCACCTCGAGCTCAGGAGCGAAGCGTGCCGCCTCGGTGCACCAGTTGCCGACCAGGCTGGTGGGGGCGACGACCAGCGTGGGCCTCTCGAGCGTGCCTCGGGCACGCTCATCGAGGACGTGGGCCAGCACCTGCACCGTCTTGCCGAGCCCCATGTCGTCGGCGAGGATGCCGCCGGTGCCGAGCTCGGAGAGGAAGCGCAGCCAGGCCAGTCCGCGCGCCTGGTAGTCACGAAGCTCTCCTGCGAAGCCGGGTGGTTTGGGCAGGCTGTCGGGCAACGCACGCAGGCGCCGGGCCAGGGCGGTCACATCCTCGCGCCCCGTCCAGCGCTCGTTCTCGGCCAATGGCGCGACGTTCTCGGCCGCCGTCAGCGGGAGCTTGAGCGCCGCCTCGGGATCGCTTTCATCCCCCAGCCAGTCGAGGATCGGCGCCATCAGCGCGCGCAGCCTGGCAAGCGGCAGCACCAGCCGCCGGTTGTCCGGCAGGCTCAGTGTCCAGGTGGCGTCTTCCGCTTCCCCCTCGGCTGGCTCAAGCGGGAAATCCGCACGCTTGAGCAGCTGACGCAGGATCGGCAGGAGATTGAGCCGCTCCCCTTCGACCTCGATATCCAGCGCCAGATCGAACCAGCCGTTGCCGGCCGGCTCGAGCTCGCCGTGCCACGTATCCGGTTCGAGGAGGATCGGTTCCTCGGGGAAGTCGTCGCCGAACTCGACCAGGCAGCCGGCCTGGCGCAGCCGGGCGATCATCTCCCACCAGCCATCGGGACCCGCCAGGTGGGTCGGCCACTCCGTAGCGCTGGCCGGCGGCGTGCCATCGATGGGCAGCAGCAACGTCCAGGTCGGCAACTCCAGATAGTCGGGCAGCGCATCGATCTCGCTCAGTTGCTCCAGAGTCACCATGCCCGGCGGCAGGGAATGCACAAGGGCCAGCTCCGCCTCGGGGTCACGCCGAATCGTCAGCCGCTGCCCATCACGGTACCCCTTGGCGGTCTCGCCTTCCTCGGGCGGCACCTCGATGCCGTCATAGTCGAAGCCGACCACGGCAGCACCGGCCTGTATCCAGCGCGGTAGCGGCGCACCGTGGCGGAACCCGATCTGCCCCTCGGCCACCTTCATGGTCACCTTGATTCGCGGCACCACGTCTTCCAGCGTCTGCTCTTCCACCCGGCTCGGCGCCGGCAACTGGTCGGCCAGCGTCGGGGACTGACGAAACCGTTCGCCCAGCCAGTCACTGATCTCCGGCGGCAGCGGCGGTGCACGGCGCAGCCTGGTCAACAGCTCGGGAGAGCCGTCCATGCGACCGAACTGGCCACGCTCGGGATCGAGATAGCAGAGCTGGCGTCCCGCCCTGGCGATGACCGCTTCGGGTGAGAGAACGCCTAGCGGGTCCGTTGACGGCTGCAGGCGCTGAATCCCCTGATCATCCGCCTGCCAGCTGGGCACCAGTCGACAGGCGGGACCATGGGCCAGCTGGATCCCGGTCTGCTTGCGGTAAAACAACAGCGGCGGCTCATCGCTCTCCAGTAGCGACCACAGAGCCCGGGCCTGAAAGGGGTGCGACACCAGCGCCCACATGCGCTGAGTGCTCGACCAGGGCATTTCGACCTCGCCGTGCATCAGCTGATCGATCGCCTCCTCCTGTTCCGCCACCCAGCCTTCCGCGGGGGCCGGCAGTAGCTCCCCCGAGGGGCCTGCCTCGATCCCGCGTGGTGAGACCCAGCCATTACCGCGGCTCCGCTGCCTGGACGGACGCAGCCACACGGGGAGTACCGCAAGCACGGGCTGGTTACCCAGCCGACCGCCGCTATCCAGGAAGAGTCCCAGCCGATACTCGGCGCCGACGCGATGGTCATCGAGCACCGGTTCGGGTGGTTTCTCCAACTGCCCGATCCAGTCGTCCCAATGCTGCTTGAGCCGCTCCTCCTCGCCCCCTCCTGGTGTCGGCTCAGGGTGAGGTGGCCGACGCGCCGCGACTGCCTCGGGGCTTGCCATCTGGTCAAGGAACGCCTGGATCAGCGCGACCGCATGCTTGCAGCCCATGCCCACCGGGCAGCTGCAATCGGTGAACAGCTCCTCATCCTGGCCGAGGACATCGATCTCGACCTCGGTCAGGTAGGGCCGCTTGCGGCTACCCTCCACCTCGCCCGTCAGCATCACCCGCTCGTCTTCACGCTGCAGGCGCAACGCCCCCGGCACGCGCCGCTGCCTGGCATAACGCTTGCCGCGCTGCAACGCACCGGGATCGAAGCAGCTCTGCCAATCGTGCTGGTGAAGGGCGATGAACAACGCCAGGGAATCGTTCGCAGGAAGAGGATCAGACACGGGCATCCCTCAAGGACTGAACAACGGCGCTATTGGACAGAAGACGTCAAGACTTGGCAACCGTAGCGGCCGAGCGGGACAGGGCAATCGCAGTTGGGTCTGGCGAGGGGCGCCGGGGACAGGTCGAAGAGGGGGGCCATAGCCCTGCCGAGCGGGACGCGGGCCTTGGCAACCGCTAGCCGTGGTGAAGCTCGTTCCCGCCATCGGAGAACGACGGCGGGGTGTTGGCGCTGACGATCACGCATTCGCGGTCGCCGACGTTGCGAAAGCGGTGGGGCAGGCGCGAGTCGAAGTAGTAGGCGTCGCCGGCCCCCAGCACCGAGACCTCGCCGTTCACGGTGATCTCGATCTCGCCTTCGACCACCACGCCGCCTTCCTCGCCCTCGTGCTCGAGCATCTCGTCGCCGCTGTCGGCGCCCGGCGGGTAGCGCTCGTGCAGCACCGACATGCGCCGGTCCGGCCGACGCGCGGCGACCAGCCGCCAGGACAGCACCCCGTCGCCGATCTCGGTGAGCTCCGAGGCCTTGTAGAAGGGGCGCGGCTGGCTGTGCTCGTCGCCGGCGAAGAAGGCGCTGATCGACACCGGCAGGGCATCGAGGATCTTCTTCAGCGAGCTCACCGAGGGGCTCACGCTGTTTTGCTCGATCAGCGAGATGCTGCTGTTGGTCACCTTGGCGCGCTTGGCCAGCTCCCGCTGCGAGAGGCCACGCTCCTGGCGCAGCTGGCGCAGGCGGGTGCCCACGTCGAATCCTTCATCCATCGTCGATCCTGTCGGCGGCATCGGCCGCGAGCCTGAAGTGAGTGGTCGTGGAATATTCTTGACGGATGATACCGTGTCGCGACGGCCTCGATAAGCCGCGGCTTGATCGGCGTCACGGCGAGGGCGGAGCGTGAGCGGCGGTCATGGCACCCGGCGCGTGGCTAAGGCATCATGAGCGTATGCCTGAGCAATCCACTGGAGTATCGATGATCCACCGAGACGACCTCACCGGGCTGGTGCTGGCCGGGGGTCAGGGGCGCCGCATGGGCGGTCGCGACAAGGGCCTTGAGCCGTTCGCCGGCCGCCCGCTGGTGGCCCATGCCTGCGCCCCCCTGGTCGGGCGGGTGAGCGAAGTGCTGATCAACGCCAACCGCCACCTCGAGGCCTATGCCGAGCAGGGCGACCGGGTGATCCGCGATGCCGAGGACGGCTTCCAGGGCCCGCTGATGGGCATCTACAGCGGCCTTCACGCCGCCCGGACCCCCTGGGTGGTGGTGGTGCCCTGCGACAGCCCGGCGCTGCCCGACGACCTGGTGGCGCGGCTGGTGGCGGGCATCGGCGCGATGGATATCGCCGTGGCCGATGACGGCGAGCGGCTGCACCCGGTGGTGGCGCTGATCCGCCGCGCGCTGGTCGACGACCTGGCCCGGGCCCTGGCCCAGGGCGAGCGCAAGATCGACCGCTGGTACGCCCGGCACGCCTGGTGCCGCGTCGATGTCTCCGACTGCCCCGACGCCTTCGCCAACCTCAACACCCCCGACGAGAAGCAGCGCCTGGAGCGGCTGCACGGCAAGGAGTCTGCGCGCCCATGAGCGATTCGCTACCCGCCTCCCTGACCCTTCGCGACGACCTGCCGCTGCTCGGCATCGCCGCCTGGAGCGGCACCGGCAAGACCACCCTGCTGGAGCGCCTGCTGCCCGCCTTGCGGCGCCGAGGGCTACGCGTGGCGGTGATCAAGCATGCCCACCACGGCTTCGATGTCGACCAGCCGGGCAAGGACAGCCATCGGCTGCGCCAGGCCGGGGCCGCGCCGATGCTGGTGGCCTCCCGGGCGCGCATCGCGATGATGATGGAGACCCCGGGCCGAGACGAGGCGGACCTCGCCGAGCTGGTCGAGATGGTCCGCCCCCAGGCGCCGGACCTGGTGCTGGTGGAGGGCTTCAAGGCCTGGCCGCTGCCCAAGCTCGAGCTGCATCGTCCCGCGGTGGGCAAGCCGCTGCGCGTGGCCGAGGACCCCTGGGTCATGGCGGTGGCCAGCGACGTCGCCGTGCCCCTGCCCGCAGGGGTCGAGGCCCTGGATCTCAACGACCTCGAGGCCCTCGCCGACTGGGTCGCCGCCTGGCCGGCGCGCTGGCCCGAGGCGCGCCACCCGCGCCGGGAGGGCCGCCCGGCATGACGCTCTCCTGCTTCGATCTCGGTGAGCGCATGCTCTCGCCGGCGGAGGCCGACGCCGCCCTGGCCGAGCTGGTGCCGACGCCGCTGGCGGTGGAGCGGGTGGGCCTGGATGCCCTCTACGGCCGGGTGCTGGCCGAGGACGTGATCTCGCCCATCGACGTGCCCCAGAACACCAATGCCGCCATGGACGGCATCGCCCTGGCCTGGCCCGTCGCCGGCTCGCCGCCCGAGACCTGGCGTCGGGTCGGCGAGGTGCTGGCCGGCCGCGCCCATGGCGCGGCGCTGGCGCCCGGCGACTGCGTGGCCATCACCACCGGGGCCCCGCTGCCGCCGGGCGCCGACACCGTGATCATGCGCGAGCAGCTCGAGGCGGCGGGGCAGACCATTCGCGTGCAGCATCCCGAGCGCGTCAGGCGCGGCCAGCACGTGCGCCAGGCCGGCGAGGACATCGCCCGTGGCCAGCGGGCGCTGGCCGCCGGCACCCGGGTCGGCGCCGCGGAGCTCGGCCTGCTGGCCTCCCTGGGGCTGGCCGAGGTGGCGGTCCATCGTCGCCCCCGCGTGGCGGTGTTCTCCACCGGCGACGAGGTCACGCCCCCGGGCGAGGCGCTGCCCCCGGCCGGCATCTTCGATGCCAACCGCTTCAGCCTCGCCGGCCTGCTGCGCGAGCAGGGCGCCGAGCTGCTCGACCTGGGCATCCTCGCCGACGACCGGGCCGCGATGATCGCGGCGCTGCGCGAGGGTGCCGAGCGGGCCGACCTAGTGATCACTACGGGCGGCGTCTCGGTGGGCCAGGCCGACTTCACCCGCCAGGCGCTGGAGGAAGTGGGCCGCCTGGCCTTCTGGCGCATCGCCATCCGCCCGGGGCGGCCGCTGGCCTGCGGCCAGCTCGGCGAGCGGCGAGTGCCCTTCCTCGGCCTGCCGGGCAACCCGGTGGCGGCCATGGTCACCTTCCTGCAGTTCGTGGTGCCCTTGCTGGGCCGGCTGCAGGGCAGGGCGGAGGTGGCCCCGCGGCGACTGACGGCGCTGGCCGAGACGCCCCTGCGCAGCCGCACCGGGCGCACCGACTTCCTGCGCGGGGTCACCCGCTGCGACGAGGCCGGCCGGCTGTGGGTGCGCGACACCGGCGCGCAGGGCTCCGGCATCCTGTCTTCGATGGTGGCCGCCGACTGCCTGATCGAACTCGACGCCCGGCGCGACAGCGTCGAGGCCGGCGAGGCGGTGACCATCCAACCCCTTTTTCGACTGTCTTGAGGCGCAAAACTGATGAGCCTGACCCATCTCAATCCCCGCGGTGAAGCCCATATGGTCGATGTCGGCGACAAGGCGGAGAGCCGCCGCGAGGCGCGGGCATCCGGGGTCATCCATATGCGCCCCGCGACCCTGGCCCTGCTGGCCGATGGCGACCTGCCCAAGGGCGATGTCCTGGCCACGGCGCGTATCGCCGGCATCCAGGCCGCCAAGCGCACCCACGAGCTGATCCCGCTGTGCCATGCCCTGGCGCTGTCCAAGGTGAGCGTCGACTTTCGCCTGGACGAGGCTGCCTCCTGCGTGCATGTCAGCGCCACCTGCCGGCTGACCGGTCGCACGGGGGTCGAGATGGAGGCGCTGACCGCCGTGTCGGTGGCCTGCCTGACCCTCTACGATATGTGCAAGGCCGTGGACAAGGACATGGAGATCGGCAGCATCCACCTGGAGGCCAAGACCGGCGGCAAGTCTGGCGACTATCACCGCGGCCCGGCCGCCCTGGAGCCGGCGCCCATCGTCACCGGCGAGGGCGCCACCGGGGAGGTGTCGCTGGGCGTGCGCTGTGCCATGGGCGAGCCCTGCATCCGCGTCAAGTGCCTGGCCGAGCTCCGCGAGCGGCTCGGCGTGGGCGAGGTCTCGGTGCCCTTCGACGAGCTGGAAAGCGCCGACGTGGCCGGCCTCAAGGCGCTGCTCACCTCCATGGACGCGCGCTTCGCCGGCCTCGACGAGGGCCGGGTGCTGTGCGCGGTCAATCAGGTGATGGCGGGCAACGCCACCCCGCTGACCGCCGAGGACGAGGTGGCCTTCTTTCCACCGGTGACGGGGGGCTAGTGTGATGATTCGTGTGCAGCAGGAGCGCTTCGATGCGGGGCGCGAACAGCAGGCCCTGACCCGGGGCCGCAGCGATATCGGCGCGGTGGTCAGCTTCACCGGGCTGGTGCGCGACTTCAACGAAAGGCCCGAGGTCCAGGCCCTGACCCTGGAGCATTATCCCGGCATGACCGAATCGGCCCTGGCCGAGATCGTCGCCGAGGCCGAGCAGCGCTGGCCGCTCCAGGGCGTGAGGCTGATCCACCGCATCGGCCGCCTGGCCCCGGGGGATCCTATCGTGTTAGTGGTGGTGGCCAGTGCCCATCGGCGTGCGGCCTTCGAGGCCTGCGACTTCATCATGGATTTCCTCAAGACTCGCGCGCCCTTCTGGGAGAAAGAACACACGGCCAGCGGTGCCTACTGGGTGGCCGAACGCGAGGGTGATCATCATGACGCCCGACGCTGGGAGACATCAGAATGAAAGACGAGCTCATCGACGACTTCGGCAGGCGAGTGCGCTACGTGCGCATCTCGGTGACGGATCGCTGCGACTTCCGCTGCGTGTACTGCATGAGCGAGGAGATGACCTTCCTGCCGCGGGCCCAGGTGCTGACCCTCGAGGAGCTCGCGCTGGTGGCCCGGGCCTTCACCGAGATGGGCGTGGAGAAGATCCGCCTGACCGGCGGGGAACCGCTGGTCCGGCGCGACATCGACCGCCTGGTGGACGACATCGGCGCCTTGCCGGGGCTCAAGGACTTCGCCATGACCACCAACGGGGCGAGCCTGCGCAAGTTCGCCCCGCGGCTGCGTGAGGCGGGGCTGAAGCGACTCAACATCAGCATCGATTCCCTGGACGCCGAGCGCTTCCGCCGGCTGACCCGCACCGGCGAGCTGGCCAAGGTCATCGATGGCATTCGCGTGGCCCGCGAGGCCGGCTTCGAGCGCATCAAGCTCAATGCGGTCATCCTCAAGGGCCGCAACGACGACGAGGTGGTGGACCTGGTCGACTTCGCCCGTGGGGAAGGGGTCGATATCAGCTTCATCGAGGAGATGCCCCTGGGCGACGTCTCGGACCACTCCCGGGCCGAGACCTTCTGTTCCAGCGACGAGGTGCAGGACCTCATCGAGCGCCGCCACAGCCTGATTCCCACCACCGAGTCCACGCTCGGGCCCTCGCGTTATTTCCGCATGCCGGACAGCGAGACCCGGGTGGGCTTCATCTCGCCCCACAGCCATAATTTCTGTTCGACCTGCAACCGGGTTCGCGTCACGGTGGAAGGGCGCCTGCTGCTGTGTCTCGGCAACGAGCACTCGGTGGACCTGCGCGCCGTGCTGCGCCGGCACCCCGGGGATATCGATGCCCTCAAGGAGGCCATCGTCAAGGCGATGCCGCTCAAGCCGGAGCGCCACCATTTCACCACCGACGGCGATGTCCAGGTGGTGCGCTTCATGAACATGACCGGCGGTTGATGCCTCCCCACCCGCCGGGGAAGGTGGTTCCTTTCCCGGCGGGTCATGGCTCCGCTGCCCTTCGTTTCCCTCCCGGTTTTTTCCCCTCTTCATTGTTCTTGCCGAGGAATCCCATCCACGACGGCGGGGATTTTTCCGCGACTATTCTTGCCAAATGGGTACCGACGAATATACTTTCGATATGGCCCGGTTGGTCGCAACCGAACGTGAGAATTCCCGATACGGAGGGGGCAATGTCCAACGAATCCCTGGAGCGCATCGCTCGCAACAAGAACGTGGCGCGTGCTGCGGCTCGTCAGCTCAGCATGGAGCAACTCCACAAGCTCGCCGAGGTGATCGGTGAGGTCATCGAGCAGAAAAACGATGAAGAGCGTCGTCGCCAGGAAGAGGAAGCGCTGAAGGCACGCAAGCTGGCCGAGATCCGTGAGCAGATCAATGAAGCCGGCCTCTCCGTCGATGATCTGGTGCCCGAACAGCCGAAACGCAAGCGCGGCCGTCCGCCGAAGAAGGCCGACAACGCCTGAGCCCACGCGGTGACCTCGCGAAGGTCATCGCGAAGCACATCGCATTGAAAGAAAAAAGCTCCCGCCCTTGAGGCGGGAGCCTTTTATTTGTCCGGAGCCGCCGTCAGTCCGAGGGGCTCGAGAGGAGTTCCGCCTCGGCGGCGAGGATCTGCAGGTGGATTTCCGGGACCCGGCGCAGGTGCTCGCCCATCCAGGCCAGCAGTCTCGGGCGCAGGGCGAGGCGCAGGTCGGCAAGGGTGTCGACGCGAATCTCCGCGAGACAGTCGTCCAGCCAGTCGGTGAAGGCGTCCTCGTCGAGGGGCGACGACTGGCTGGTATCGAGCAGCAGGCGGCCGAGGCGCGTCCAGCCGTGGTCGGTGGCGGCCACCGTCAAGGCGAGGTGAAGCTGCCCATGGCGCGAGCGCTCCTCCCCGCCGAGGCCCGGCAGGGGCGCCACCTCGTCCTGGCGGATCATCCGCGGCGACTGGGGATGGCGCGCCTCGAGATGCAGGCCCTCGGCATCCAGGCGGATCAGGTCGCCGTTCTGGGGCGTGAGGGGCGCCTCGATGCCGAGTTCCCGGGCGAGCGCTCGATGGGCATCCTGATGGCGTGGCTCGCCATGCACCGGCAGCAGGCGCCGGGGGCGCACCCAGCCATAGAGGGTCGCCAGTTCGTCCCGGGCGGGATGCCCGGAGGCATGCAGCTCCGGGTGGTTGCCGTCGTCCATCAGGGTGACCCCGAAGCGCCCCAGCGCGGTCTTCAGGCGCTCGATCAGGCGCTCGTTGCCGGGGATGGTCCGGGACGAGAAGATCACGCTGTCGCCGCGCTCCAGCTCGAAGTGGCGATGGTTCCCTCGGGCCAGGCGGGACAGCGCCGCCCGGGGCTCGCCCTGGCTGCCGGTGGCGATCACCAGCACCTCCTCCGGGGGCAGGTAGCCGAGGTCGCAGACCGGCACCAGCGGCGGGAAGTCCTCCAGGTAGCCGAGCCCCCGGGCCACGCCCACCATGCGCTCCATGGAGCGGCCCATCAGGCTCACCCGGCGCCCGCAGCGCTCGGCGGCGCGGCCGATGGCCAGCACCCGGGCCAGGTTGCTGGCGAAGCAGCTGACCACCACCCGGCCCCGGCAGGCGCCGATCGCCGTCTCCAGGGCTCGCGCCACCTCGCCCTCGCTGCGCGAATGCCCGGCCACGAGGGCGTTGGTGGAATCGCCCACCACCAGGTCGACCGGCGCCAGGGCGCGATAGGTCTCGGCGGCCACGGCCGGGCCGATCAGCGGCTCGGGGTCGAGCTTCCAGTCGCCGGTATGCAGCACCCGGTGCTCGCCGGCGGCGAGCAGCAGCGCGCAGCTCTCGGGGATGGAGTGGGTGAGCGGCAGGTAGCGCAGTGTGAAGGGACCCGTCTCCACGGCCTCGCCGGGCTCGATGACCCGGATGGCATCCGGGCGCAGGCCGCGCTCGGCGAACTTCGCGCGCAGCAGGCCGGCCGCCAGGGGCGTGGCATGGATCGGGCAGCCCCACTTCGGCCACAGCCAGGCGGCGGCGCCGATATGGTCCTCGTGGCCATGGGTGATGATCAGCGCCGAGGGCCGGATGCCCAGGGTGGCCAGGGTCGAGAGATCGGGCACCTGCAGCGGGCTGTCCGGCAGGTCCTGGCGGATCATCATGCCGCAGTCCACCGCGATCCAGTCTCCCTCGTGGCCGTAGAGGCTCAGGTTCATGCCGATCTCGCCGCATCCGCCCAGCGGCAGGAAGTGCAGCGGCGGGCGGCGGCGGGGACGAATCTGGACACGGGGTTGGGGCATCAGGGAGGCAGGCGGCCGGGAAATGTGCCTTCACTATACGGGATCGTCGCCCGGGCCCACAACGAACCCCTTATCAAGCGGCTCACGTTATCCGGGTGTTGCAGCCGTTCTGACAGGGCTATCGGAATTGCCTATAGCGAGAGGGCGCCGGGGGCAGGCCGTAGAGGAGGTCCTACGCCAAGGGTGAGGAGCACTGCTCCGAACGGGCTGGCCATGGATGGCCAGCACCGGTCCTGCAAGCGAAGCAGGACGCGAGAGCGCCGCTGGGCGTCGGAAGCGCCCAGGGAGGGGTTCACAGCGCCTCCTCGAAGGCCTGCCGACGGATTAGCCCCGAGCGTTGCTGCTATCACCGATACCCCTGGCCGGGCCGCCTGCGGGTCTGACCCGAGAGCAGGATTTCGCTACAATGCGAACTCCCTCGTCCGCCCAACCGCAACGGTCATCCGATGTCACATTACTATCGACTGGTGGTTTCCTGTCCCGACCGCCTGGGAATCGTCTCCCGGGTGTCGACCTTCATTGCCGGGTATGGGGGCTCCATCACCGAGGCCAGCCAGCACTCCGATCTCGAGTCGGGACGCTTCTTCATGCGCTACGAGATCCTCGCCGATTCGATCGGCATGTCCCATGAGACGCTGCGCGATGCCTTCGCCCCCATCGCCGACGAATTCGCGATGGACTGGGCGCTCAACGACACCAGCCGGCGGCGCCGGGTGGTGCTGATGGTGTCCCGGGAGAGTCACTGCCTGGTGGACCTGCTCTATCGCTGGACCGCCGGCGAGCTCGACTGCGACATCGCCGCGGTGATCTCCAACCATGACGACCTTCGCGCCCTGGTCGAGTGGCACGGCATCGCCTATCACCACGTGCCGGTGGCCCCCGACGACAAGGCGCCGGCCTTCGCCGAGGTGCAGCAACTGGTGGACGAGGCGCGCGCCGACTGCGTGGTGCTGGCGCGCTACATGCAGATCCTGCCGCCGAGCCTCTGCGAGCGCTATGCCGGGCGGGTGATCAATATCCACCACAGCTTCCTGCCGTCCTTCGCCGGCGCCAAGCCCTATCACCAGGCGTACCAGCGGGGCGTGAAACTGATTGGCGCGACCTGTCACTACGTGACCGAGGAGCTCGATGCCGGGCCGATCATCGAGCAGGATATCCATCGGGTCAGCCACTGTCATACGCCCAATGACCTGGTGAGGTTCGGCCGCGACGTGGAGAAGGCCGTGCTGGCCCGCGGCCTGCGCTGGCACCTGGAGGATCGCGTGCTGGTGCACGGCAACAAGACCGTGGTCTTCGCCTGAACCGGAGGCGCGATGTCGTTTTCCGAGCTGGTACTGGCGCCGTGGCTGCTGTGGCTGGGGGCCGCCGTCTCGCTGGCCTTCGTCGGGCTGGCGCTGAGCCGACGCCCCTGGCGGGCGCTGCTCGACGACCATGCGCTGCAGCACCGCTGGCTGGCGGCCACGGTGATGGTCATGCTGCTGTGGCAGCTGCGCGCCCAGGCGGTCGACTGGCTCACCCTGCACCTGATGTTCACCGCCCTGCTGACGCTGATCTTCAAGGCGCCCCTGGCGCTGCTCTCCATCGTCGCGGTGAACCTCGCCATGGTGCTACTGGGGCGGGTCGAGTGGCCGCTGCTGGGCGTCAACGTGCTGGTCACCGGGGTGGTGCCGGCGCTGGTCATCAGCCTGGTCTGGCGCCTGGTGGACCGGCGCCTGCCCGACCACCTGATGGTGTTCCTCTTCGTCGGGTGTTTCTTCGGCTCCGCGCTGGCCACGCTCGCCGCCGGGGGCGCCGCGGTGGGGCTGATGGCCCTCGGCGCGACCGATCCCGGCGCCATGCACCAGGCGCTGGAGTATGCCCGCTTCCTGCCCCTGCTGATGCCCTCGGAGGCCTTCATCACCGGCATGCTGATGAGCATCCTGCTGGTCTATCACCCCGACTGGGTCGCCACCTTCAACGATCACCGCTATATCGATACCAAGTAGGGCCGAGGAGCAACACACCCGTGATGTCGCAGGGCGTCGATCAGGTCGTTCTTATGTGGGCTTTCCGGGCCATGCAATGTGGCTCGTTATGGCATAGTGTGGCCTTTTCGCCGTTGCCCCGAGAGACTTCGTGAACGCCAACGCTACCCCTGTCGCCCGCTCACCGAGGCTGCTGCGTCAGCAGATGCTGCGAGATAACCGCTTCTTCGGTCTTCACCAGCTCTGGTTCGCCGTACTCTTGACCCCTGCCAGCCTGTATCTCATGCGCCTGTTCAGTCCGTTGGAATGGCAGTGGCTACTGGCCCCCGGCTTCCTGGTGGCCTGGCTGCTGGTCGAGCTGCTGTTTCTTCCCCGCCGTCTGGCGATCCGGCGGCTGGCGGTGAAGCAGAGCTATGACGAGATCGTCCGCGAGGCCCTTCATCACGGGGTCGCCTTGCAGGAGGTCCGCGTGATCGATCGTGCGAAAGGATCAACAGGCAGGATCTGAGCCTTCAGATCGGCAGGCTCAGCTGCTGTCGGGCATCTTCCGGCAATAGCCGCACCCCGACCCCCAGCAGGCGCACCGGGCGATGGGCCCGGGCCCAGGCCTGCTCCAGCAGGCTCAGGTAGCTGGCGAGATCGGTCGAAAGCCCTCGGCTCTCCAGCGTGGTCAGGCTGAAGTCATCGAAGCGCACCTTGACGAAGATGCCGGTCAGCGGCGGGTGCCCGTGACGGGCCAGGCGGCCTTCCAGGCGCTCGCACAGCGGGGCCAGGGCCGCCCTTGCGCTCTCCAGGTCGGGCAGGTCGCGGTCGAAGGTGGACTCCACGCTCACCGACTTGCGCTCGCGCTCCACCTTGACCGGCCGCTCGTCGATGCCCCTGGCCAGTTCGTAGAGGCGATGGCCGAACTTGCCGAATTCCTCGAGCAGCCGCTCCAGCGGCACCCGGCGCAGGTCCGCGCAGGTGGCGATGTCCAGCGCCTCCAGCCGCGCCCCGGTAGCCGGCCCCACCCCATGCAGCTTCTTCACCGGCAGGGCCTCGACGAAGCCCTCGACCCGCTCGGGGGAAATCACCGTGAGGCCATCGGGCTTGTCCCAGTCGCTGGCGATCTTGGCCAGGAACTTCGAGGGTGCCACCCCCACCGAGACGGTGATGCCGGTGCGGGCCAGGCACTGCTGCTTGAGCCACTGGGCCATCCAGGTGGCGCTGCCCTGGAAGCCTTCCGCGTCGGTGACATCCAGGAAGGCCTCGTCCAGCGACAAGGGCTCCACCAGGGGCGTGAGCTCATGGAAGATGGCCTGGATCTGCCGCGAGACCTCCCGGTACTTGTCGAAGTCGCCGGGCAGCAGGGTCAGGTGCGGGCAGAGGCGCAGGGCCCGGGCCGTGGGCATGGCGGAGTGGATGCCATAGCGCCGGGCGGGGTAGTTGCAGGTGGCGATGACGCCGCGATGCTCCCGCGAGCGGCCGATGGCGATGGGAATCTCCCTGAGGCTGGGGTCATCGCGCATCTCCACCGCCGCATAGAAGCAGTCGCAGTCGGCATGCAGGATCTTGCGGAGTCTCTGGGTCATGGGAGCAATTACGACTCGCGCATCATCACAAGGCGGATTGCGAAGTAAAACCTGAATTCAAGCAATAAGCGCAGCCGGTTTTAGCCCAGGGCCTGGCCATTGCCGCCGCGAATCACGCCCACGCCGATCCCTTCGATCTCCAGCACCTGGTGGCGCAGGTCCACCTCGATGGGGGCGAAGTCGGGATTCTCGGCCTCGAGGGTCACGGTGTGGCCCTTGCGATGGAAGCGCTTGACGGTCACGTCGTCCTCCAGGCGAGCCACCACGATCTGGCCGTCGCGGACCCGCTCGGTGCGATGAACCGCGAGCAGGTCGCCCTCCAGGATGCCCACGTCCCTCATGGACAGCCCGCGAACGCGCAGCAGGTAATCGGCCCGGGGCGTGAAGTATTCGGGGGGCAACGGGCAATAGCGGTCGATATGCTCGGCGGCCAGGATCGGGCTGCCGGCGGCCACCTCGCCGATGATTGGCAGGCCCTGGGGGGCGTCGTCCTGGGGGGCATCGGGGGCCGCGGCCTCCGGCTCCTGGGCCGGCAGGCGGATGCCCCGGGAGGTGCCGCGGATCATGCGGATGGCGCCCTTGCGCTCCAGGGCCCGCAGGTGCTCCTCGGCGGCGTTGGGCGACTTGAAGCCCAGGGCGCGGGAGATCTCGGCCCGGGTCGGGGGGTAGCCCAACTCGTTCATGGTCTTGACGATGAAGTCGTAGACATTCTGCTGACGCGGGGTGAGGGGGCGAGTCATGCGACCTCCGGGGCGGGACCAGTGGATGGCATCCATGCTGCCAGTCTATTGGGGAAGTATACAGCATGGGTATCCATCCAGTAAAAGGTCAGCTGGCCGTCCCCAAGGCAATCGCAGTTGGATGGCCCTATCTGTCGACGGAGCAACTCCAGGAGCCAGCACGTTTCAAACGCCTGGCCGTGTGCGCATTGAGGCGAGGCCCTTGGCTGTCATACACTCGACATATATTCAAACAAATGTTTCCAACCCGGACGCACCCCATGGCTCAGCCCGATACCGTTACCCGCATCCTCGATACCGCCGAGGTGCTGTTCGCCGAGCGCGGCTTCGCCGAGACCTCGCTGCGTAACATCACCAGCAAGGCCAAGGTCAACCTCGCGGCGGTCAACTACCACTTCGGCTCCAAGAAGTCGCTGATCCAGGCGGTCTTCGCCCGCTACCTCGATCCCTTCACGGCACGCTTCCATACCGCCCTGGACGACCTCGAGGCACGCCACGCGGGGGAGGGCGACGAGATTCCCCTGGAGGAGCTGCTGGAAACCATGGCGCGCACCGTGCTGGAGGTACCGGCGGAGCGCAACAGCCTGAAGGTGTTCATGCGCCTGCTGGGGCTGGCCTACAGCCAGGCCCAGGGGCACCTGCGCCGCTATATCCAGGATGAGTACGGCAGCGTCTTCACCCGCTTCACCGAGCTGGTACGCCGCGCCACGCCCGACCTGCCGGACGCCGAGCGCTTCTGGCGGCTGCACTTCATGCTGGGCACGGTGATCTTCACCCTGTCGGGCCTGGATGCGCTGCGCGATATCGCCGAGAAGGACTACGACGAGCACGTCACGGTGCGCGACCTGGTGCGTCGCCTGCGACCGGTGGTCGTGGCGGGGATGAATGCCCCCCTGCCGGAGCCGCCGGTCGCGGTCCGCCAGGCGAGTTGAAGGGGCCCTGCAGGCGCCGTTGCCGAGGTTCCCTAGATCACGCTACCCAGCTCGAAGATCGGCAGGTACATGGCAACCACCAGGCCGCCGACCAGCACCCCCAGCACCACGATGATGAAGGGTTCGAGCAGCGAGGTGAGGGTGTCGACCATGTTGTCGACCTCCTCCTCGTAGTAGTCCGCCACCCGGTTGAGCATGGCATCCAGCGAGCCGGCCTCCTCGCCTATGCCGACCATCTGCACGGCGAGCGGCGGGAATTGCTCGGTCATGCGCATGGCGAAGTGCAGCTGCTGGCCCGTGGAGACATCCTCGCGCACCTGGTTGACGGCCTTCTCGTAGACCTTGTTGCCGCAAGCGCCGGCGGCGGTATCCAGGGCCTCCACCAGGGGCACACCGGCACCGAAGGTGGTGGCCAGGGTGCGGGAATAGCGGGCCACCGCGGACTTGTCGAGGATGGTGCCGATCACCGGGATGCGCAGCGACAGGGCATGCATGCGGTAGGCGAAGGCCTCCGAGCGCTTGATTCCTGCCCGTATCAGGAAGATAAAGGCGACAGTGCCGCCCAGTCCCCATAGCCAGTAGGCCTGGGCGAACTCGGAGAGCTCGATGGTCATGCGCGTCATGGCCGGCAGCTCGGCACCGAAGCCGTGGAAGACGCTCTCGAACTGGGGCACCACCTTGATCAGCAGCAGGGCGGTGACACCGATGCCCACGGCGATCACTGCGGCGGGATACCAGAGCGCCTTCTTGACTCTGGCCTTCAGCGCCTCGAGTTTTTCCTTGTAGGTGGCCACGCGCTCGAGCATGCGATCGAGCGAGCCCGACTGCTCGCCGGCCTCCACCAGGTTGGAGAACAGGCGATCGAAATGCTGAGGGTGGCGCTTCAGGGCCTCCGAGAAGCTGGCGCCGGCTGCCACGTCGTTCATCAGCTCCTGGACGAGGGCGCACATGGCCGGTTTCTTGAGGCTCTCGGCCACCACCTGGAAGGCCTGGAGCACCGGCACGCCGGCGCGGATCATGGTGGCCATTTGCCGGGCGAACAGCATGATATCGCGGGGCTTGATCTTGCCCATGCCGCCGCCGAGGCCACTCTTGCGGCGGATGTTCTTGATCATGATGTTCTGGCCGACGAGTTCCCTTTCGACCTCGACGCGCCTTGTGGCAATGATTTCGCCACTGACTTTTCGGCCCTGGGGTCCCTTGCCGGTCCACCGCCAGCGGTACAGTTTGAGCTTCTCGGTCTTGCGTAATGTCGCTGTGGCCATGGTCTTGATCCCTGCCTGGTAAGTTATCTGCCTCGGTCTTATGCCGGGCTTTTATGGTTCTGGTGCTGGTCCTGGTTCTAGTCCTTGGTAACGCGATTGACCTCCACCAGGCTGGTCAGCCCCTGCATTACCTTGAGCAGGCCGCTGCGGCGCAGGTCGGGGTGGCCTTCCTCTCGCGCCTGGGTGGCGAAGTCCATCGAGTTGCCCTGCTTCATGATCAGCTGGCTCATGGCAGTGGTGATCGGCACCACCTCATAGATGCCCACGCGCCCCTTGAAGCCCTGGGTGCAGTGCTTGCAGCCCACCGGCTCGAAGATGGTGGCCTGCTCGACCTCCGCCTCACTGAAGCCCTGGTTGAGCAGCGCCTCCCGGGGGATATCGGCCGGCTGCTTGCAGTGGTTGCACAACCGCCGCGCCAGGCGCTGGGCGATGATCAGGCTCACCGAGCTGGCGATATTGAAGGGCGCCACGCCCATGTTGGCCAGGCGGGTCAGCGTCTCGGCGGCGGAGTTGGTATGCACCGTGGATAGTACCAGGTGGCCGGTCTGGGCGGCCTTGACGGCGATCTCGGCGGTCTCCAGGTCGCGGATCTCGCCGACCATCACCACGTCCGGGTCCTGGCGCAGGAAGGCGCGCAGGGCGCTGGCGAAGTCCAGGCCGATCTTGGGCAGCACGTTCACCTGGTTGACCCCGGGCACCTTGATCTCCACCGGGTCCTCGGCGGTGCAGATGTTGCGCTCCACCTCGTTCAGCAGGTTGATGCCCGTATAGAGGGTGACGCTCTTGCCGCTGCCGGTGGGGCCGGTGACCAGGATCATCCCCTGTGGGTGATCCAGCACGTCTTCATAGATCTCGCGCTGCTCGGGGGTGAAGCCGAGTTGCTCGATGCCCAGCTGCGCCGAGGCCGGATCGAGGATCCGCAGCACGACCTTCTCGCCGTAGACGGTGGGCAGCGAGTTGACGCGAAAGTCGATGGAGCGGGTGCTGGAGATCTTCAGCTTGATGCCGCCGTCCTGGGGCAGGCGCCGCTCCGAGATATCGAGGCGCGACATCACCTTGAGGCGGGCGGCGATGCGCGTGCGCATGGCGAAGGGCGGGTGGGCCACGTCGTGCAGCATGCCGTCGATGCGAAAGCGCACCCGATAGCTCGTCTCGTAGGGCTCGAAGTGGATGTCCGAGGCGCCGCGGCGGATGGCGTCCAGCAGGATCTTGTTGACGAACTTGACGATGGGCGCGTCGTCCCCGGCGGCGGCCACGGCCTGCTGCTCGTCGCTGACGTCGGTAACGTCCTCGCCGTAGCTGAGCTCGCCGATGGCATCGTCCACATTGGCCAGGTCGTCGAGCATGCTGTTCTCGCCGCGGGCGAGATAGCCCTCGAGCACCGGGCCGAGCTGATCCACCGGGGCGAGAATCCCCTCGGGCGTCAGGCCGGTGGCGAACTGCAGCTCATCCAGCTGGGCCAGGGTGGAGGGGTAGGGCACCGCCACCGTCAGGCGATGGCCGTGCCGGTTCAGAGGCAGCACCCCCAGCCGCCGCAGGATCTTGTCCGGGTAGTCCGCCGCGGCGGGCAGGCTCTCGAGCCGGATGGCATCCAGGTCGATGATCGGCAGGCCATATTCCCAGGCCGCCGTCAGCGTCGCCTGCCGGGCCGGCACGATGCCGGACTGGATCACATGCTCCAGCAGCGAGATCTCGCCCTCCCGGGCCTCCTGCTCGGCGCGGGCGGCGGCGGCCTCGCTCAGGTAGCCATCGCGCATCAGGCGCCGGCTGAGCCCGCGCAGCCCGCTGCGGTTGGCGGCGCCGGAGAGGGGGGAGCTTGTGGGCTCGGGTACGTGGGGCTGCTCGGGGCCGGGAGGGCGGTAGTCATTCATGTGGTTGTATCGTCTCGCCGCGGGTGCTGATGGCTTTCCTGCTTGATTCTAGCCTGTAAGCATGGCGGGCGCCCAGCAGGGCCGCCGCGGGGCTTTCAACCTTATGCTGATCCTTCCCAGCAAGCGTCCGTGTGAGTCCCGTCAGTCTTGAGGTCACGTAATGTGATATCGTGTCCTTGCAAAGTGGCGAATTGTAAATTAATGTAACGTCAGGGCGGCCTTCTTGCCGCCTGCGGGGGCTCAGGAGAGGCCAGCCATCGAGCGGTATCTCCACCGGGTCCCGAGGCTTGGCAACGAGTCCGCCTGCACCACTATCTGATATCGGCCTGGGCAGGCGGGAAGAGCGAGGGGTGAAGATCATGAAGAAGCAAGGCATGAAGCATTACGTCAAGGCGGGTCAGGGCGGCTTTACCCTGATCGAGCTGATGATCGTGATAGCAATTATCGGTATATTGGCTGCAATAGCTTTGCCAAGGTATCTTGACTATACAAACAGGGCCAAGGCTTCTGAAGTTGTATTGGCAGCAAGTTCCGCTCGTACATGTGTGACAGAGCTTAACCAATCCGATTACGCCAATGCTACATATACATCCTGTAGTACTACGGATGGAACTCAGTATGTATCAAGTGTCAATGTTACGGCTGCAGGGGTTATTACCGCTAATGGTGATATTGATGAAGATGCAACTGACGATACAACTGTAACTTTAACGCCTGATGTTACTTCGCTAGATGGTACAACAACCAGTAATGATGCAACCAATGGGTATATAGATGGTTGGGCATGTACAGGTACTCCGACAGCTTGGATGCCAGGTAGCTGCAGGTAAATAGCTAATCGGGGGCAGACCCCAAGAAAACAATCGGGGACAGACCCCAATTAAAGGAGACGGTCGGCATTTGCCGGCCGTTTTCTTTCCGTTTTAAGCTGATCGCAGAGTGGTCGGTGGAAGTGCTGGCCGGCGCCTGACGCCCCCTGATGATCAACCCACCCAGCCCGCCACCCGGCGGGCTTTCAATGAGGTGGTCAGCCTGACCATGCACTTTGTCTGAGGAAGCGCTATGCCTATCGCGATTGCAGCCGCGCTGGCCCTTGGGCAAGGCGGCCCCGGTGCTGGTGGCGTGCTACATGACCTATCTTCACCCCACGACGGCCGCCTTGCCCTGGCTCTGGGGTGATGGCGGTGATCCATGGGGCGGTGGCGTGGCGGAATGGGCGGCTGGAGATTTGCGTGAACCTCGCGCTCCGGAAGCAGTCACATGAGCGCATAGGCTTTTTCAAGGAGTTACCTCATGGATGTGATCCGCATTCTGTTCGCGATTTTTCTGCCTCCGGTAGGCGTGTTCCTCCAGGTCGGTCTCGGCCTGCATTTCTGGCTCAATATCTTACTGACGCTGCTGGGCTACATTCCCGGCATCGTGCATGCGGTCTGGATCATCGCTCGGCGGTGAGGCGATAGCCGCCAATCGGCGACACGACAGATCCCTGTGAAAGGAGACGGTCGGCATGTGTCGGCCGTCTTCTTGACGTTTCAGTTCTCGCGGCCTCGGGGTTCGCGCCCGGGTTAGCCGGGGAGCGTGCGGCGGCCGAGCCTCTCGGCCGCCTGCTGTTGGAAACGCTCGCTGTCCAGACAAGCTGCTGTGGGGGAGCCGGCGGATCTTCTCGACCATCCGGGGAGCGATCTGATGTCGGAAGCGTTCCCGGTACTGATCGTAGCGCTGCCCGAGGGGCGTCCCGAACGCTTCGATGGTGGGATGTGGCGTGATCAATCGGCCGGCTTCTCCCTGGGCGTTGGTGGAGGCTAGCGCTCGGGCAGGATTCGGGCCGTACTGTCCGTTTTTTCCTACAGCGGAGCATCTGCCGCCGGTCTATGCTTCTCATTTACTCAACATCCACACCTCCACCTGGTGCAGGGTAACCCATGAATGAGATCGTGATGATGCCGGAACCATGCGCCGGCGGATGGATCATGATGTGCCCATGCGGCACGACCGAGATTCGGCAGACATCACTCAAGACCTGGGAGGAGTTTCACGTTACCTCAAAGCGACAACATCGGTATCAACTGACATGTCTGAACTGCGGCCGTTCGACTGAATATCACATGATGACCGAAGAGGCTCCAGTGGAACCGCATTCCAGAGTGCTCGACACTCTGGACAAACTGCTCTTGCGCACGCGACGGCACCAATCTCGTGCGTGTACCACGATGGCATGGGCTCGCTCCGGCCATGGGCGGCGCAACTCCGATGACGGACAATCGGGGACAGACCCCAATGAGACTCGGCCTACCCGGTTCTGATGGGTGTCAAGGTGTGGCCTGGAGCTGTTCATGGGCAAACGCGAGAAGCGAGCGGTAATCGCGTTGGCGAATGATCCCCTTGACGATTTCGGCATCCAAGTTCGGGTAGTCGTGTACCAGGGCGTTACGCAGGCCAATGACCTTGTTCCATGGCGTTCCGCTGCTGTCATGGCCCAGGCTCTGGAGTTTGGTGAATGCCTGTCGTGCATCGCTCGGCACGACCATGCCGAGTGACTTCAGCGCATCGATATATTCGATTTCCATGTGAGATCGGCCCGTCCCTTCAAGCATGGTGGCGTTGATGATACAGGTGGTCGATCTCCCACATCGACGTGATCCGGTTTTCTTCCCGAATGAGTCGCAGTCGATCGTTGGCGTGAAGCACCTGACCGGTACGGATGACGGCGTGGGACAGGGGCAGCGGAGCCAGGTTGATATTGATGATGGAAAGCTGTCCTTCGTGCATGCCCAGGGCATCCTGCCAGTCTTGGGAAATTGGGGGCAGACCCCAGTTAACCCCCCCCCTCCAGGCTTGCGGCCGGGTTTGCCGGGAGTGGTGCGGCGGCCCAGCTGGTCGGCCACCTGCTGCTGGAAACGCTCGCTGCCCAGGACCAGGCCGCTGTGGGTGGTCTGGCGGATCTGGTCGACCATATCGGGGGCGAGTTGGTGTCGGAAGCGTTCCCGGTATTGACCGCAGCGCTGCTCGAGGGTCGGCCCGAGCGCTTCGACGGAGGGATGGGGGGTGATCAATCGCTCGGCCTCTTCCTGGGCGTTGGTGCGATAGCTGGACCAGCGGTAGTCGCCGGGGTGGGCGACCATCCCGGCGCGGACGGAGTTCAATTCGATATAGGCGTGGCAGGCGAGCAGGTAGGGCGTCTCTGCCACCAGGCAGGAGCGGAAGCGCCCCTCGAAGAGGGTGCCGGTCCAGGTAGCTTCGGCAGTCGTCATCCTCGGCAAAGCAGACACTGCGATTGTTGCCACGCTGGATCAGGTGCAGCGGCGTATCCGGCAGCAGAAGGCGGGCCTGGCGTGCCATGGGGATGATCTCCGAGGACCCTCGATGCCCTCAGCGTAGGCGTCAACCGCAGAGCCTCCTGTAGGCGATCGCCTACAGGAAGAGGGAGATCTGTACCCGTCCCCGATTAATCTTTTACGATGGATGATCGCCATTCGCCTGCATGGGTGTGATGTATGGTTATGTTTTTGCAGGATATTTGGTAAATGTGTCTGTGCTGTGAAGCTTGTTGTATCCTTCTTGACTCGAGCTTGGTTATTGTCTAATCCTTTTATTACCCCACAAGGATTTAGCGCGGTATTTGCCGTGCGCCGTTGGTTATTCTGCATTGTAACGAGTCGGCACATGCACCAGGATCCCATTCTCAAGGTGGAGGGCGACATGAATACCATGAAAGCGCTACTGTTCTGTATATGGATTTTACCAGTCCTTGCCATGGCGCAAGAGTCGGACTCCGAGAAAGCGACGACGTCACAGCAGGCTGGCACCGAGACATCAGAAAAGGCTCAAGGTGGCTCCAACGGTGGCAGCCAGGACCAACCGGAAGAATCCCAGGAGCAAGCAGCATCCGGCGGTCAGCAGGAGGAGCAAGCAGCATCCGGTGGTCAGCAGGAGGAGCAAGCAGCATCCGGCGGTCAGCAGGAAACGGAGGCGGCAACCACCAGCGGTGAACCGTTCATGACCGAACAGGCGAGTGACCAGATTCGCTCTGACCAGCTCGTGGGCAGCGCCATCCTCAACGTCTCGGGCGAGGAAATCGGCAAGATCGATGACCTGCTGCTGGATCAGGACGGCCAAGTGGTCGGCATCGTCGTGGGGGTCGGCGGTTTTCTGGGCATCGGCGAGAAGCATGTCGCCCTATCATGGCAATCCGTCGAGATTACCAGCGCTGAAGAAGGTGCTGGCTATCAGGTCAATACGACCGTGGACAAGGCCGCTCTCGAGAATGCGACGGCTTTCAAGACACAGGAGCAACAGGAGGCCGAACAGCAGCAACAGGAGACCGAACAGCAGCAACAGCAGGCTGAAGAGCAGCCAGCCGAGCAGGAGCAACAGTAATCATCCTTGGCGGGATGCCGGTACGAGCTGCCTTGTGCCGGCATCCTCCTTTGTCGTCAAGAAAGCTGTACCCGTCCCCGATTACGATCGTCAGTCTTGTTCATGACGATCGATTTTTGGTCAGCACGATGATGTTCCCATCGCTTGCCAGCCGAATCAGGTTGCGTGGCCTCTCGACGATATCGATGCCGATTGGGGTGAGGTAAAGCGCCGCTACGCCAGCGGTGCCCTGGAGAAAGCGGCGCCGGCTGAGGGTGGGTACCGAGCTGGTCGGTGCGCGGTCTGGCTTGTCACGATGTCGATCCATACTGTTAGTCTGCCACAGTCGGTACCTGGAGTCAGGTCGTGATGATGGTTTGAGTGCCAGGAACGGCGCAATCTTGTTGTGGGCCTTGTCGCTGCCGTCGTCGAACTTAGCCTGGGCAGTTGGTTATCAGTGCAGGCGATCAGGGCGCTGCCGGCGGGAGATCTGTATCCGTCCCCAATTCGTTTCTTGAATGCCAAAGGGCGGCCTCTCACACCAAGTGGTCGTAGGCGGTGGTGAATCCAGTCTTGGTGGCGATGCCATGAGAACGGTTCACAAACAGCGTATCGGCGGCATCATCCACCCATCCTTCGAGTCGCAGCGGCGCCGCATTGGTATTGAGGCTGGCCAGACCGGATATGTGTTGCGCATCTGGTACTACCGTATCTGTGGTGGTGGTCACGCTGAGGCTAATCGCCGTATCGCTCTCGACGACGATCTCGCATGTGGCACTCCAGGGTCCTTCGTAGCCGGCCGGCATGGTGATGCTGCCGAAGCCTTGCCCCTGAAACCGGAACTGGAAGCGCTTGGAATTCCCGGTACCACTGGCATTACCAGACGCATGGGCACGAATCACATCGCCCGGTTTCAGGCTGCCGGCTGGATAATTGGCGACAGCCAAGGGATTGGAAGGCGTGGTCACATTGATCCCCTGGCGCCCCACCTGATGGAAGTTGACCCCCGAAACGGCTAGCGATGCATCGGACGTATTCCCATGGATGGTGTTGTTTCGCAGGATGTCATCGGTCAGGCCGGATAAGCCGCCCGGGATGTGGTTGCCGGTTACCACGAAGCCAGTGATACCTGCCAGCAGATTCAGTGCGCCGCTCTCGAAGACATTGTCGATGATACGCCCATCAGTGCCGTCCACCTCACCGGCATCTACAGTGACTGCACCATAGAAGTTACACCCAACGATGAACGGCTTGATGATGTTCCCGTTCGATTGCTGCATGCGGAAGAACCGGTTCAGCGAACCTCCGTAGAAATCTACGTGCTTGACGCCATTGTCCTGACAGAGCGGGGTGGCCCCTGTCCCGCCGGATACATTCTGATCCTGGAAGAGAAGAAGATGCGTCGAGGCCTGATAGGCATAGATGGTTGAATGGCTGAAACTGTTTCGCCTCCCCGCCCCGAACTTCACCACACTGGTCGTTTCATTGAACGGGCCACAATTGATCGTGACATGGATGACGTGGCAATTCCGTGTGTTCTCATGGAAAGACAATAGCTGGTGGGCGGACTGTCCTCCTGGGACATAGCTCCAGTTGCCCCCATTGAACGTGCTGTCGTGACAGTTGTTGGCCAGTTCTAGGAAACGCTCTTTTGCTGAGCCGGATAAATTGCGAATGGAGACGAAGCTCAGCGAGTTGATCACCATTAGTTGGCGACCACCCGAACACTCGATGTCGACGAACTCTCCCCGGTATACGCCGCCCCGAGCGATGGTGACCGCAGCCTCTACCCTGATGTCGCGTACCTTGGTGTTGCGTGCGATGAAGAAGGGCACGCCCTCCGGTGCCGTTAAGGTCTCGGTGGTGATGTTGGCCATCTGCAGGTCGGTGACAGCTTCATCGAACGCATCGCGAAGTGTGACACTGCCGGATCCGACGGCAATCACCTCCGTCAGCATCTGGTAGAGGTACTTGCGATGGCCATTCTCTTCGTAGTAGCCGCCGCCTCGAATGACTACCAGATCACCGATGGTGTAGTTCGACTCCTCGCCTGGAATCTCCATGGTGGCCTGTTGCTCGCCGGCATTCGCATCGTCGATGCCGTGATAGGTAAGTAGGTTCCAGGTGTAGGGGTGGGCGGTGCCGGGGATGAGGCCGATCTTCTTGAAAAAGTCCGGCTCGCTCTCATCCATGGTGTTCTTGATGCTGGCACCACTGATCTTCGCTAGCGATGCCAGGAACAGCGCCTCCTGGGACTCCACGACACCGCGGCCACCGTCGACCGACCTTCCCGTGAGGGCCGCTTGATTGATGGAGGCCTGTAAGGTTTGCACGCTCAAGGGGTAGGGGATGCAAATGCTGTCGGCCAGTCGCCATTCATTGCCATCGAACACATAGTCGCCGTTGTTCGCGCCATCCGACGTGACACGGCCTGGCTGCCCGATTCTCAGCGTCTCGGCCGGTAGCGCATGAAGCTCGGCAAGCGTGTCCTTGGAGATCAGACGCTGGTTCAGGGCATCCTGCAGCGACTCCGTCCCCGTGGCCGAGTCGACTGGCAGCGTGCCGCCCTCGCTGGCATCGAAGAACTGCACCCCGATGCGGTGATCCCGACCCGAGCTCGAGACGCGAATGTCGTACTTGCCATTGGGCGCGGCGACCTTGATCTGGCCATCACTGTCGGCCTGAAAGGGATTGTCAAGGGGGTTACCATCTTCGTCCTCGAGTCCGGTGGCCAAGTCGGTGGTGCCGGGATAATAGACGTAGACGATGGCCCCAGGTATGACGTTGCCGTCGACGTTCTGGGCGAAGAATGTCTTTAATTCCATGGCTGATCTTTCCTCAAAGGACGATGGCCAGGTTGTTGGCGATAACACGTACTTCGCTGAGATGGGACCTCAAGGATTCGATAGGTTCAACCATGGTGGGCACCTAATCGATAATCTCGCCGTTGGTTCGGCTTGGTGATAGGTGATGGCCACCTCGGCGCCGAGGTGGGTGGCGATGCCGCGGTGGTGCTGTGACTCGCTGTCGGCCGAGACAGGTATCTCGTTGTGATGAGATCTTGATGACTTCGTTCACTCGAACAAGGTCAGCACTTGCTGGATGGCCCCGACGGCGGCCTGGCGGACCAGTTCGGCGTCGGGGGCGCCATCGTCGCTCGACCTGGAAGTTGGCGCCGATCCAGTCGAGGTTGCTGCCCTGGGGTTAGGCGAGCATGACGCCGCGGTTGGCCTCGTTGGGCCCGCTCTCACCAGACCAACAGCGGTAAGCGTTCTCCTGCAGGAGCCACAGCAGCTGTTCGGGGTCGATCTCGAGCAGCGCGGCCAGGTTGGCCGGCTCGTCCTCGGCGTAGAGAGATCAACGCCGACTTGCGCTGCTCAAGGTATGATCACGAAATCTCGATCCTCTTCCTGCTGAGGGGCCGAAATGTACCCGTCCCCGATTAATCCCAGCTGTCTTGGTAGTTTTCCCAGTAGCGGCCCATGTCACGGTCGTTGGTGATGCCGTACAGCTGGTACTGACGGCTCAGGCGGGCGCCGCCGTCACGCGTAAGGGGTTGCCAGGCGATGGTGGAGCGGCCACGACTGGAGCGCACGAAGAACGCATCCAGGGGAATGGAGACATAGAAGGCCTTGTCGAAGCTGCCCTCGCCGTAGGCATCGCCGGCGTCGGTGAAGGTCGTCCAGGCGCCGACGCGCACGCCGTTGTCGAACTCTCGCGATACGTCCAGGGTGGCGCCATAGTCGCCGGCGAGATAGCGGCCCACGCTGAGCTGGGCCAACATATCCTCGAAGCCGGTCTCCCAGTAGGCGGTGGCGTGCCCGGTCCAGGTCTCGTAGTCGCGCAGGCCGAACTGCTGGTCGAACTCACGCTGCTGAACCCAGTTCATGTCCAGGCCGAGTGCCAGGTCGCTGTTGAAGGGGCGGTAGAGCAGCTCGCCCCCTGCGCCGGCGTACATCGTCTCGAGCAGGCCGCCATAGCCCATGGCATACAGGTCGTCGCCCAGCTGCGCCGTGCGGGTGTATTGCAGGTTGCTGATCCCGACGTCGGCCTCGGCCAGGTAATCGCCGATATGGGTGCGTACCCGAGGTAGGTCCGACTCGGCGATGTACTCGTACTCGTCGAGGTTGTCGGCCAGGGTGGCGGTCAGGCTGCCGGAGAACCAGCCATTGGGGTCCGTCGTGTATTCGGCCGAGGCGAAGGCGGAGAGGCGATACAGGTAGCCATCCGGGCCACCGAAGTTCTGCTCGATGGCCGGCCCCGTGCTCCAGGAAAAGCGCTGTGGGTCATCCTGATAGAGGGTCTCGCCGGTGGGCTCGTTCAGCAGCGCTCGAGAGTAGATACCGTAGCGGTGGGCGGTTTCGGCCTCCTGAGAGCTGGTGGCTGCGACCAGTGCCGAGCGGTCGTGAACGTCCTCGCGTAGCCCCAGTCCACGGTTCTGCCAGCGATAGTGGAAGGTCTCCACGGCCTCGTCGGCATTGGCATGCAGGATGCGTCCGGCGCGGCCTTGGCTCTTTGCCAGGTTGCGAAAGGTCACGGGCTCGCCGGAGACGATCAAGTCCTCGCCATCCTGGCGAATCTCGTCCACCCGGATGCCGGCGTTATCCTGCAGCTTGGCGGCCACGGCCGGCCAGTCTTTCTCCGGTGGCGCGTTGATGGGCGCCGGCGGCGGATCGCGCTTGACCTGACTCAAGCCGGCGAGATTGGTGGAGAAGGTGATCCCGGCCATGGCGGTATTGCCCCGCTGCCAGCCGGCATGCAGCTCGAAGTTGTCCGTCAGTCGGTATCGCGCCCCCAGGTTGAAACGCGAGTCCTGGGGCTGGTCGTTGTCCAGCGGCTCGTTCGCATAGTCGTTGCCCTCGTATTCGAGCTGCAGCACCAGCGGGTCCCAGGGGGTCTGGTATTCGATGCCGCCAAAGAAGGCGGTGTTTCCGCTGAACAATTGATCGATCTGGAAATCACCCGCCTGGTCGCCACCTTCGCCTTCTGGTCGGTTCCTGAAGCGATTACTCACCAGCGAGAGGGGGGAGTCCATGTCGCCACGGTTGCCCAGGTAGCCCCATCCAAGACCCAGGCTGAAGTCGAGGGAATGCCAGCGCTTGCTCGCCACGATGAACTCGGAACCGAAAAATGTGGTACCGCCGAGATCGCGGACTCCCAAGGCCAGTTCCGGCAGGTAACGGCTTTCCTTATGAAGTCTTATCTTTGCATCGATGCTCTTGTCCAGGTAGTCGCGATCGCCTGCGATGCTGGGGCCGTACAAGCGATTCTCGATCGAGGTGTAACGAAAGCCGCCCTCCAGCCACTCGGTGGGTTGCATGAAGATCGAGTAACGTCGGTAGGGAGACGTTCGACTGGCATTGATAGCGAAATCACCGGCCGGGGCCATGCGGGCCGTCGGGGTCTGCATCAGGCCGATGCCGCCGAAGTCGCTCTGGCCGCTGCCCAGGTTATTGGCCGAGGCCGGGGAGGCCATCCATAGCAGCATCGGGGCCATGCCCCAGGGGAGAGTCCGTCCTTTCATTCCACATCCCTGATGGTGCAGTCATCGCCGGGAAGGCGGGTGGCGAGCCAGGCGGCCAGTTCGCGATTGACGAGGTCACCCTCCACCGTGCCGCCGAGGCCACGCTGGGGCAGTCGCGAAACCAGCCGTGAGCCGGGCGCGAGGGGGGCGGCCTCGTGGTTCCAGGCGGCGATGCCGAGGTCGCGGGTTTCGCCGAGTGGCGTGACCAGCGTGACCCGGTCGATGCCCCGGGTGGCGCCGGCCGGCAGTGATGCCAGCGCCTGGTCTGCGGTCATTCCCGGTGTCCAGGGGAGCCGCTCGACGCCCTCGAGCGTCCAGGTCTCGATCCAGGCGGGCGGTTGGCAGGTGCCCAGCGCGGCGATGTCGCCCATGGCCGGGTTGCGGCGCAGGTCGCTCGCCAGGTGCGGCAGGCCCAGCCGCCTCGGGGAGCGGGCGGGGAGTGCCGGCAGGGAAGACAGGGCCCGTTGCCAGTCGGTCAGGGCATCGGCCGTGTCGCTATCCCTTGCCAGCGCCAGGGCATTCGAGAGCACCTCGAGCTCGGCGACAAGGCGCCTGCGCCGCTGCTCCAGTCCTTGGGCATCGTTCGCCTTCAGGGCGAAGCTATAGGCCCAGTCGAACGCCGGCGCCTGGCGGGTCTGGCGCTCTTCCTGCCAGGCCAGCCAGGCCTCGAGCAAGGTGGGGGAGGCGGCGACGGGTTGCGCCTGCGCCAGGCCGGGAAGCATCGCCAGCCAGCCAAGGGCCACGAGAGTCAGGTTACGCATGAAATGGATGCCTTGCGAGTTACCACCAGTGGCGGGCCACTTGCCACTGCATCGTTGGAGCGCCGGGCCACGGGGTCTCATCGACGGCCCACAGCCGGTGGGAGCTCGGGTCGCGCCACAGGGTCGAGGTCGTCGTCGTGCCATCGGTCCACTCGAGCACGAGGGAGCAGCGCTCCAGCTTTCGCTCGGCGAGGGGCAGGGTCAGCATTTCGGTGGCATCGCACCTCAGTTGCCCCTGTCCGCTGCCCTGGATGACATGCCCCTCGGCGTCGCGCCAGCGTCGCGTGATCTCGACGCGTGCAGGCGCCTCGCGTCGCCAGGGCGGTGGCCCCCCGTAGTGCGTGCCGAGCAGGTTGGCCTCGAGCCCGCTGGTGGCATGGAGCCCGCCGTCCCTCAACTCCAGTACCACGCCCTCGGGAGAAGGCCAGTAGGTCATCTCGCCGGCCTGGCTGCCCATGACCATGAGGCCGCGGACATCGCCCAACTGGACGGACAGGGAGGCGTAGGGGATCTCGGTCGCCTGGCGAGCGGTGGCCTGGTCGTCGGGGAAGAGCTCCGCCAGCGATGCCGACAGCGGCGTTGTCCCGCCGCTGGCGCAACCCGCGAGCAATACTGCCGGTATGGCACACGACAAGACCGCCCGCAGGCGGCCTTGAAATCTGCCTTCACGTGGACGATTGGGCATGGTCAGAAGGTGCCGGTCGTCCCCGTGGTGCCGGTGGTACCGGAGGTGCCGCTGCTGCCACCGTCGTCATCGTCGGAGGCGATGGAACTGAGGCCGGCGCCGACGGCCACGGCCCCCACGACCGCAATGCCGGTCAAGGCGGCGGTGGAGAGGCCGGTCGCAGCCCCGATGCCGGCCGCCCCACCACCAGACGCGGCTCCGCCGGCGGCTGCGCCACTGGTGGTGGTTGTGGTGGTGCTCCCTGAACCAGCGGCGCCTTCCGTCTGGGCGCTCGCCAGCGGTGCGCCCAGCATCCCGACGATACCGATCAATGCAAACGTTTTACGTAACATCCTGATTTCTCCCGTCGCGTTGTGTGTTGCGGCCAGAGCTGCTGCTAGCCAATCCTAACCTCTCGACGGTTCGTATGGTAGGCGGTCAGCGCGTCCATGTCTTGTCGAGGACCAGATTTTTCATGAAATCATCATGAAATATATCAACCTTCTTACGCTGATGTAAGCGATCTCCTACAGGGGGGCTGCGCTAAGCTTTTAGTACTAGAGCAGACATGAGAATGTCATGTAGACTCGCTACTGTTGCTGCACGGCAACAACTATTCATTTTCATACGATACAAACACTTGCGCGTTGCCATATGGCGACAGGCCTCGGGGAAAGCCATGGGATCCCGGGGCGGTAGCGTGCCCGAACGTCCTGGCGTTTCACCCTACAGGCATTTCCTTATGCGTCATTCCTCGCCCCGTACCCTCTTGCTCGTCCTGTGTTCTGCGGCCTGGCTATCCGGCTGCGCCTTCGCGCCCGGTAGCCATGTGGATTACCAAAGCGAGAGCGCCCCCATCGATGACCTGGTCGACGTCGAGCCCATCACGCTCGGACTGATCAATGCCCAGCGTTCGACCGCCACCGGCACAGACTTGCGTCAGGCCGGCGAAGAACAGCGTGCCGCGCTCGAGGATTACGACTATCGCATCGGCAGGGGCGATGTGCTGAGCATCATCGTCTACGAACATCCCGAGCTGACCATTCCCGCCGGAGGAGAGCGCAGCGCCGAGGAAGCCGGCAATACCGTCCACCAGGATGGCACTATCTACTATCCCTATGTCGGGCGCCTCGAGGTGGCCGGCATGACCACGACGGAGGTGCGCGATGCGCTGACACGCCACCTGAGGTCGGTCATCCCCGAGCCCCAGGTGGAGGTCAAGGTGGCGAGCTTCAATTCGCAGAAGGTGCTGGTGACCGGCGAAGTCCAGGAGCCCGGGCGCCTGCCCATCACCAACGTGCCGATGACCGTGCTGGATGCCATCAGCCATGCGGGCGGCCCCCGTGAGCTGGCCAACTGGCACGAGGTGCAGCTGACCCGGGATGGCCAGACGCGCACGCTCTCCCTCTATGACATGCTCAATGATGGCCAGCTGGCCCAGGACCTGCTGCTGCAGGATGGCGATGTGCTGCATGTGCCGGATCTGGGCAACCAGAAGGTCTTCGTGATGGGCGAGGTGGGCGAGCCGCAGTCGCTGCCGATGGGGCGCTCGCGCTTGAGCCTCACCGACGCCCTGACCCAGGCGGGTAGCTTCGATGAAGCCCAGGCCGATGCCAGCGGCATCTTCGTCATCCGGCGCAAGCCGCAGGAGAGTGACAAGCTGGCCACGGTCTATCAACTGGATGCTCGCAACGCCACGGCCATGGTGCTGGGCACCGAGTTCCGGCTCCAGCCCACCGATGTCGTCTATGTCACCACCACCCCGCTGGGGCGCTGGAACCGCGTGATCAACCAGCTGCTGCCGACCGTGACGGCGTTCTACCAGGTCACCCGTGCGGCGAGGGATGCCAACGATCTCCGGGATGACATCTGATGTTCCGGCGCATCCTGGTCGTGTGTGTCGGCAATGTCTGTCGTAGCCCGGTGGCAGAGGCCAGGCTGCGGCGTGCCCTGCCGGATCGAGACATCAGTTCCGCCGGACTCGGTGCCCTGGTGGATCGGGGCGTCGAGCCCACGGCTCGCGAGTTCGCCGAGGCCGACGGGCTGGACGTGAGCGAGCACCAGGCCCGGCAACTGACCCCGGACATGCTGCAGGAGGCCGACCTGGTGCTGGTGATGACGGAAGGCCAGCGCCGCGCCGTGGCAGAACTCGCGCCGGCGGCGCTGGGCAAGACCATGCTGCTCGGGCGCTGGCTCGATGACGGCCAGGGGCGAGAGATTCCCGATCCCTACCGCAAGAGCCGCGAGGCCTTCGTGCATGTGCACCACTTGCTAGCTGAGGCAACCTCATCCTGGGTTGGCAAGTTATAGGTTCATGCTGGCGCAATCCCTCTCGCTCTTCGCTACACTTGGCACTTTTTCCATCTTCAACCGGTATTCGCATGTCTGACGCATCCCGTAGCCCTTCTCCTGCCGATGACGAGATCGATCTCGGTCGACTCTTCGGCCTGCTTCTCGATCACAAGTGGTGGATTGCCGGCACGACGCTGGTCTTTGCCTTGATCGGGGTGACCTACGCCCTGCTCGCCACACCTGTGTACCGGGCCGAGGCCCTGGTGCAGGTGGAAGAGGAAGCTCCCGGCATGAACCCGCTTGACGATGTGACCAGCCTGCTGGGCGGCGAACCGCCCTCCCAGGTCGAGATCGAGATCATCCGCTCGCGCATGGTGCTGGGGGACGCGGTCAATCTGCTCAACCTGGATATCGTGGTCGAGCCGCAGCGGTTGCCCCTGGTGGGCGATTTCCTGGTCCGCCATGATATCGAGCGGCCGGGCTTCGCCGACGGCTGGGCGAGCACCTGGGCCGGCGAACGAATCGCCATCAGCGAGATGCCGGTGACCGATGCCTGGCGCGGTGAGCCCCTGGAGCTCGAGGTGCTGGAGGGTGACCGCTACCGCCTCTTTTACGACGGCGAGAGCCTTGGCGAGGGGCAGGTCGGGCAACTGGAGAGCTTCGAGAACGGCGAGGTGTCGCTGCGGGTCACCGACCTGGCCGCCGCGCCCGGCGCCCGGTTCGAGATCACCCACGTCAAGCATATGACCGCCTTTCTCGATCTTCGCAGCCAGATCGCGATCAATGAGCAGGGGCAGGAGACGGGGATCCTGAACTGGTCGATGACGGGCCCCCAGCCCGAGGCCCTGCAGACGACCCTCAATACCGTGGCCGATATCTACGTCTCCCAGAATGTGCGCCGCCAATCCGAGGAGGCGCGCAAGAGCCTCGAGTTCCTGGATGAGCAGGTCCCCAAGGTCCGCGCCGACCTGCGGGCCGCCGAGAATCGCCTGAACGCCTACCGTGCCGACCAGGACAGCGTCGACCTCTCCCTCGAGACCCAGGCGGTCCTCGAGCGCCTGGTCAGCCTCGAGAGCCAGCTCAATGAGCTGGAGTTCACCGAGACCGAGATCTCCCGGAACTTTACCCCGGGCCACCCGACCTATGCGGCGCTGCTCGACAAGAAACAGCAGCTCGAGCGGGAGCGGGCCAAGCTCAACGAGCAGATCGACGGGCTCCCGGAGACCCAGCAGGAGATCCTGCGCCTGCAGCGCGACGTGGAGGTCAGCCAGGAGATCTACGTTCAACTGCTCAACAAGGTGCAGGAGATGGAGATCGCCGAGGCGAGCACGGTGGGCAATGTGCGCATCCTCGACCAGGCGGCCACCCTGCCGGAACCCGTCAAGCCCAACAAGCCACTGATCGTCGTGGTGGCGACCCTGCTGGGCGGCATGCTGGCCGTGGGCGGTGTGCTGCTGCGGGCCGCCTTCCACCGTGGCGTGGAGGCGCCGGAGCAGATCCAGGAGACCGGCCTTTCCGTCTATGCCACCGTGCCCCTCTCCGAGGAGCAGGGCAAGCTCGTCAAGCGCATCAAGCACCGCAAGGATGGCCATGGAAATGCGGTGGCAACCGCCGTGCTCGCTGAGCGAGCCCCGGCCGATACTTCCATCGAGGCCCTGCGCGGGCTGCGCACCAGCCTCCACTTCGCCATGCTGGAAGCGGGCAACAAGCGCCTGATGATCACCGGCCCCAGCCCCGGTATCGGCAAGAGCTTCATCACGGTCAACCTCGGCGCCGTATGCGCCCAGGCGGGGCAGCGGGTGCTGGTGGTGGATGCCGATATGCGCAAGGGCCATATCCACCATGCCTTCGGTCATCCCAGCGAAGGGGGGCTCTCCGACCTGCTTTCCGGCAAGAGTGCCCCGGACGAGCAGATCCGCTCCACCACGATGGATGGCCTGGATTACGTGGCCCGCGGCACGGCACCGCCCAACCCCTCGGAACTGCTGATGGGCGAGCGCTTCACCGCCTTCCTCGAGGAAGCCGAGGCCCGGTATGACCTGGTGATCATCGACACCCCGCCGGTGCTGGCGGTGACGGATGCCTCCGTGGTCGGCGCACAGTGCGGGACCACCCTGATGGTGGCGCGCTTCCAGCTCAACCCGGCCAAGGAGATCACCATCGCCAGGGAGCGGCTGGAAAACGCCGGCGTCACGGTCAAGGGCGCGATCCTCAACGCCATGGAGCGCAAGGCCGCCACCAGTTACGGCTACGGCTACTACAGCTACTCCTACAAGTAGGTGGATGGCTCGCCACTGGGTACATTTCGTGCCCAGTGGCCTTGGGAAGAACAGATAGAACAGAAAGAACGCTCGCGACATAAACCATATAAATGCGAGTGGATGCGAGACAGGGACGAAGGCACGCCAGCCGAAACGCGCTCGTCGGGAGAGTCCCGCCGAGCATGTGGCGTCGCGCACTTTGTGCGTCGCGCCTGACTGCCTGTGGCGAGCTTATGTCTCATTCTTCGCGCAATCATCTTTTGGATAGATAACCCATGGATTGGGACGCTTATCTCTCGATCGCCGTCGTCGTGGCGGTACTCGCAGGGCTCGTACTGACGCGCGTCGCCCCCGACGTGATCCTCATGGCGGCCCTGGCAACCCTTGCCATCACTGGCGTACTGACCCCCGTCGAGGCCCTGCAGGGCTTCGCCAACCCGGGGGTGATGACCATCGCCACCCTCTATGTGGTCGCCGCCGGGCTCAAGGAGACCGGTGCCGTCCAGTTCATCGCCCACCGGCTGCTCGGTCAGCCGGCCACGCTTCGACGCGCCCAGCTGCGCATGCTGGTACCGGCCGGCGGCCTCAGCGCCTTCATGAACAACACCACCGTGGTGGCGATGTTCATTCCCGCCGTTCAGGAGTGGGCCTACCGGCTCAAGCTCCCTCCCTCCAAGCTGTTACTCCCCCTGAGCTATGCCGCCATCCTCGGCGGCACCTGCACGCTGATAGGCACCAGTACCAACCTGGTGGTCGATGGCCTGCTGCAGAGCGAGCGCGGCATCGCCCTCGGCATGTTCGAACTGGCCTGGGTGGGCGTGCCGCTGCTGGTGATCGGCGGCGGCTTTCTGTGGCTGTTCGCCGGGCGGCTGCTGCCCGATCGGGAGAGTGTCATCGAGCAGTTCGACCAGGCCCGCGAGTATTGCGTGGAGGTGGTGGTCGAATCTGCTGGCCCGCTGGTGGGCAAGAGCATCCAGGAAGCCGGGCTGCGCCACCTGCGCCATGGTTACCTCGCCGAGATCCAGCGTGGCGACAGACTGCTGACCGTGGTCTCGCCGGATACCGACCTCCAGGCTGGCGATATCCTGATGTTCATCGGCGCCCCCGAGTGCGCCCGCGAGCTCCGTCGCGTGCATGGCCTGAAGCCCGCCAACGGCGACGTGCACAAGCTGGATGTGGCCCATCATCGGCGCTGCCTGGTGGAGGCGGTGATCGGCCCGGACTTCGCCGGCCTGGGCCAGACGATTCGCGAGTCGCGCTTCCGCTCGCGTTTCCAGGCGGTGATCCTCTCCATCTCCCGTGAGGGCCGGCGCCTGCCCGGCAAGGTGGGCGACATCAGGCTGAAGGTGGGCGACACCCTGCTGCTGGAGA
Organism: Halomonas stenophila; assembly: GCF_014192275.1. GTDB lineage: Bacteria > Pseudomonadota > Gammaproteobacteria > Pseudomonadales > Halomonadaceae > Halomonas > Halomonas stenophila. The sequence goes on from NZ_JACHXR010000001.1 coordinate 639,198, forward strand.
CGGCCCAGGATTTCGTCGACCAGTACCGCTACCGCAAGGACTTCCTGCTGGTCAGCGCGCTGCATGACTCCACGCCGCCGGATTATCGCAAGGCGCCGCTGGCGCTGGGCATCCTGGGGCTGATGGTGTCGCTGAGTGCCTTCGGCGTGCTGAGTATCCTGGAGGCGGCGATGCTCGCCGCGGGCGGCATGCTCACTAGCCAATGCATCACCCCCAGCAAGGCTCGTCGCTACGTCAACCTGCAGGTGCTGATCGTGATCGCCGCCTCCTTTGCCCTAGGCGCCGCCATGACCGAGACCGGCGCGGCCCGATCCATCGCCTCGCTGCTGGTAGGCGGTGTGACCGCTCCCTGGTTGGCACTGGCGCTGGTCTATGCGCTCACGGTGCTGTTCACCGAGCTGATCACCAACAACGCCGCCGCCGTGCTGATGTTCCCCATCGCCAGCGCTGTCGTCGATCAACTGGGCGTCGACTTCATGCCGTTCGCCATCGCCATCATGGTCGCCGCCTCCGCCAGTTTCATGACCCCGCTGGGCTACCAGACCAACCTGATGGTCTACGGCCCCGGGGGTTATCGGTTCAGCGACTACCTTCGTATCGGCTTCCCGTTGAGCGTGCTGGTCGGTGTCACCGCCGTTGCCCTGATCCCCATGGTCTGGGCATTTTAAACCCCATACTTCAAACGCCGAACCCTACTAAACCACATGCCCCAAACCCCACTATGCTAACCAAGCTCTCACAACGCCTTAAGGGCAACCTGATTCTCCCCCTGGCCCGCACTTTCATCGCCCGTGGCATCGCCGCTCTGGGGGGGCTCCTGCTATTGATGGTGCTCGGTCGCCTGTATGGCCCGGTGGGCGTCGGTGTCTTCGCCCTGGCACAGAGTGTCTATCTGGGTGCCGGCATCCTGGCCCGCTATGGCATGGACAACGCCCTGATGCGCTACGTAGGGCAGGACCACGCCTCCAGCGCAATCAAGACCTACCTGCGCTGGGCCGTGACCCGGTCCTTCGGTCTGAGCCTATTGGCGGCGGTGATGGTCTTCCTGCTGCGCAACCATTTCGCCGCCTGGTTCGATGCCCCCATGCTCGCGGGTGTACTGCCCGGCATCGCCCTGACCATCCCGGCCTTCACCGTGGCCTTCGTGCTGGGCGGATTCATGAAGGGCATCCGTAGACCTGCTACAGCCTGCCTACTGGAAAACGGCAGTATTTCTCTGATTGCTAGCGTCCTTGTGCTGGTTCTGCATCTCCTCTCGTCGTTGGGTATCGCTAATGCCGGCTGGGCCATGGCCCTGGCCGCCTGGCTGGTGTTGGGGCTGGGCGCCTGGCATGCTCGGCGCTGGTTTGCCCAGCAGAGCTTGCAAGTTGCACACAAGCCGACAACGCGTCAGGAGTTCGCGGAGAGTTCTCGTGCTTTCTTCGTGATGAGCCTCGCCCAGTTCATGCAGCAAGTCCTCGGCATCTTGATAGCTGGCTGGTTGCTGGGTAGCGCCGAGCTGGGGCTCTTCCGGTCCGCCGAACGCTCGGCCTTCCTGATCACCTTTATCTTGTTGGTCATCAATGCGGTACTCCCCCCGCGATTCGCCACTTTGTATCGGCAGGGCAACCTTGTCGGCTTGAATGCCTTGGCACGCAAGGGGGCTCTGCTGGGGGTGGCCATGGCCTCGCCTTTGCTGCTGGTTTGCCTACTGGTGCCACACTGGGTACTAGGCCTGTTTGGTCCAGAGTTCTCTGAGGCTGCCAACCTGCTGCGTATCATCGCCATGGCACAGCTGGTCAACGTGGCCACCGGCTCAGTGGGCTTTCTACTCAATATGACCGGGCATGAGAAGCTGATGCGGAACATCGCCCTGAGCTGTAATGCCTTGGGTCTCGCCATGTTCTTTATCCTGATTCCCTTGCTGGGTGCCTTGGGTGCCGCCGTGGCTTTGGCGCTGGTTCTGGTGTTGCAGAACCTTACCGCGTTGGTGTTCGTGTGGCGCAAGCTGGGTATCTGGATGCTCCCCATTCCCAATATTCTCAAATGGATGCAAATCGATCGCCAGGAGGCACTGTGATGAAACGCCCAAACCTTGAACAACGCCAGGCCTTGCTCACCGGCGTGGAAGCTGCCGGGTGGAAGGTGCTGGAGGTTTACCGCCGAGACTTCGACGTCGAGACCAAGGAAGACGAGAGTCCGCTGACAGAGGCCGACATGGCATCTCACCATGCCCTGGTGGCCCTGCTAGAGGGGATGACTCCCGAGTTACCGACCCTCTCCGAAGAGTCCGCCGAGATTCCGTTCTCTACCCGCCAGTCCTGGGAGCGCTACTGGCTGATCGATCCGCTGGATGGCACCAAGGAATTCATCAAGAAGAACGGAGAGTTCACCCTCAATGTGGCGCTGATCGAAAACGGCGTCCCAGTGTTCGGCATCGTGCATGCGCCGGCACTCGGGGTGAGCTGGTGGGGCCAGGTAGGCGAGGGCGCCTGGAAGGTGCAGGGCAACCAGTCCACCGCGATACAGGTGCGGGATCTCCCCGATCCCGAGCAGGCACCATGGAAGGTGGTGGGTAGTCGTTCCCATGGTTCCGAGGAGTTCGAGGCATTCTGTTCTCGTCTGCCACATCACGAACGCGTTTCCATGGGCAGCTCGCTGAAACTGTGCCTGGTCGCCGAGGGTGAGGCCGATTTATATCCCCGATTGGCGCCTACCTGCGAGTGGGATACCGCCGCCGCCCAGGCTGTGGTCATCGCTGCCGGCGGGGAAGTCCTGAATGCCCAGACATTCGAGCCGCTGCGCTGTAACCAGCAGGACAGCGTGCTCAACCCGTTCTTCATCGTCTGTGGACAGCGTGACGAGCGCTGGGAAGAGGCACTTCACGCGAGTCTGAAGAAGTAAGATAAAAGAAAGAAGGAGAAGGTGTTTCTTATCTCTTCGGCCGCGAAGCGGCGTCTTCCCTCTGATCGCCGATACATCCACTTTTTGAGGTCACTGTTATGCCTGAATTATCCGCCGAGAGGCAGACTCATCTGAAACAACTCGAAGCCGAGTCGATTCACATCATCCGTGAGGTGGCCGCCGAGTTCGCCAACCCGGTGATGATGTACTCCATCGGTAAGGACTCCTCGGTGATGCTTCACCTGGCGCGCAAGGCCTTCTACCCCGGAACGCCCCCGTTCCCGCTGATGCACGTCAACACCACTTGGAAGTTCCGCGAGATGATCGAGTTCCGCGACCGCATGGCCGCGGAAGCCGGGATGGACCTCCTCGAGCACATCAACGAGGAAGGGCGCGAGGCCAACATCAACCCCTTCGATCATGGCAGCGCCAAGTATACTGATATCATGAAGACCGCGGCGCTCAAGCAGGCGTTGGACAAGCACGGCTTCGACGCCGCCTTCGGCGGGGCGCGACGCGACGAGGAAGCCTCACGGGCCAAGGAGCGGGTCTACTCCTTCCGCGACAAGCACCACCGCTGGGACCCCAAGAACCAGCGCCCGGAGCTGTGGAGCGTCTACAACGCCAAGGTCAACAAGGGCGAGTCGATCCGTGTCTTCCCACTCTCCAACTGGACCGAGCTGGATATCTGGCAGTACATCTACCTGGAATCGATCCCCATCGTGCCCCTGTATTTCTCGGCACCGCGCCCGGTCGTTGAGCGCGACGGCATGCAGATCATGGTCGACGATGAGCGGCTGCCCCTCGAAGAGGGCGAGGTCCCTGAGGAGAAGTGGGTGCGCTTCCGCACGCTCGGCTGCTACCCCCTGACCGGCGCCGTGGAATCCAGGGCCGCGACCCTGCCCGAGATCATCCAGGAGATGCTGCTCACCCGCACCAGCGAACGCTCCGGCCGCGCCATCGACCACGACCAGGCCGGCTCGATGGAGAAGAAGAAGCGTGAGGGGTACTTCTAAGCGCGCGAATGGTCGTTGAAACCAAGGAAATCGCCGCCATGCTGTCAGGACTGATTCGCAAGCAGTCCGACTTCGACGCAGGCTGATCGGGTTTCCTTCCTTCTTCCCTTATCTCTCTTCTCTCTTATATCTAAGGTCATGACATGTCCCACCAATCTTCCCTGATCGCCGACAACATCGAGCAATACCTCCACGAGCACGAGAACAAGGACCTGCTCCGCTTCATCACCTGCGGCAGCGTCGACGACGGCAAGTCGACGCTGATCGGCCGGCTGCTTCACGACTCCAAGATGATCTACGAGGATCAGCTGGCCGCCATCACCCAGGCCTCGAAGACCAGCGGCACCACTGGCGACGCCGTGGACCTGGCGCTGCTGGTCGACGGGCTGCAGTCCGAGCGGGAGCAGGGCATCACCATCGACGTGGCTTACCGCTTCTTCTCCACCGACAAGCGCAAGTTCATCATTGCCGATACGCCCGGGCATGAGCAGTACACCCGCAACATGGCCACCGGTGCCTCCACGGCCAGCCTGGCGGTGATCCTGATCGATGCCCGCCACGGCGTGCAGACCCAGACGCGCCGGCACAGTTACATCGCCGACCTGCTGGGCATCCAGCACCTGGTGATCGCGGTCAACAAGATGGACCTGGTCGACTATAGCCAGGAACGTTTCGAGGAAATCGTCGCCGAGTACCAGAGCTTCGCCGAGAACCTCAACGCTTGTGACATTCGCTTCGTGCCGCTCTCGGCGCTGGCGGGCGACAACGTCGTCAACGAAAGCACCAGGATGCCCTGGTTCCATGGTGAGCCGCTCCTCTCGTTGCTGGAGACCGTCGAGATCGCTCATGACAGCAATCTCTCCGACCTGCGGTTACCAGTGCAGTACGTCAACCGCCCCAATCTCGACTTCCGCGGCTACTGCGGCACGTTGGCGTCGGGCATCCTGCGACCCGGCCAGGATGTCAAGGCACTGCCGTCGAAAAAGACCTCCAAGGTTTCCCGCATCGTCACCTTCGACGGCGACCTGGAAGCGGCCTATCCCGGCCAGGCGATCACCATGACCCTGGAGGACGAGCTCGACATCTCCAGGGGTGACTGGATTGTCGCTGTAGATGCTGAAGTACCTCTCTCTAACGCTTTCGAGGCCGATATCGTATGGATGCACGAGGTACCGCTGGAGCCAGGCCGTCTCTATGACTTCAAGCTGGCTACCCGGGATCTCTCCGGGCAGGTCCAGTCCATTGTGCATCAGGTCGATGTCAACACCCTGGCGCACAAGGAGGCGGAGCGGCTGGAGCTGAACGCCATCGGCCGCTGCCTGGTGGAGCTGACCGCCGAAGTGACGGTGGACGACTACCGTAAGTGCCCAGGCACCGGCAGCTTCATAGTTGTCGACCGGCTGAGCAACATCACCGTGGGGGCCGGCATGATCCGTGGCGTGTCGCAGGGCAGTGGGCAACTCGCCGGCAAAGTCGACTGGGAGGCCTTCGAGGTTGACCTTAATGCTCTAATCCGCAAGCATCTCCCTCACTGGGAAGCAAAGCATATTCATGACCTATTAGAGTGACAAACTCTAGGAAAGGTAGTGTGAATTAACTTAAAGCTGTTTTGGTGGTCTAAAGCTTCGTACATTTGCAGACTAATAGTTGATACTAATAATGGTCCCTATTTTTATATTTTCTCTTCCAAGATCTGGGTCTACACTGTTGCAAAGATTGATCAATAAGAGTGATCAAATCGCAACGTCCCCAGAGAGTTGGCTTTTCATAACGACCCTGTCCTGTAGAAGTGAGTTGATAAATAGTTATTCTGTTTACAGTTCTGTGCATGCAAAAAATGCTATCAACGATTTTATAAAAAACTACGTTGGGGAGTCTGAGTTTAATAGTAAGTGTAAAAATTTCTTCAATGACGTGCTCCAAGTGGCAGCTAAAGATAAGAGTTTTTTCATTGAAAAAACCCCAAGGAATTTGTTTGTCGCAAAAGATATTATGAGCATCTATGGAAATGGCGCCAAGTATCTATGTTTGGTTAGAAACCCTGCAGCAATCGCATGTTCTATGATTTCAACCTGGGGTAAAGGGAGGTGGAACATATATGCTTTCGAGCAAGACTTTATGCTTGGAATTGATTGCATGATAAAGGTGATGAGTAAAGATGCATGCTTGTCAATAAAATATGAAGATTTGTTAAGTTTCGAAGATCAGGAGACAGAAAGGGTTTCACGGTATTTAGGGATAGGGCTTTCTGAACTTAAAGATAAAAAAATTGAAGTTATTGAAGGCAGGATGGGTGATCCTGTCGGCCAGTATAAATATAGTAAAATTGAAAAAACAAGGAGTAGTGAATGGAAGAAGACGATAAATACATTTACAAAAGTGGCTATGCTGAAAAGTTTGATTAGGCGAATCGGAAACGACAAGCTGGAGAAATTAGGGTACAGTTATGCTGAAGTTTTAGAAAGTATTAAAATACATGGAAAGTATTCGGCGAGAGATGAGGTATTTGATGCCTCGCTGGTCGTTTATGGTGTTTTATATAAGATTTTTCAGCCGTTTATTTTAAAAGAAGTGATTGTTAATAAATTGAGGTTTGCCCTGAGGTGAATGATGAAGAAATATGCAATTGGGCTTATATATATTTCCTTAAAGCTAGTTTCGGTGATGCCTAGTCATCATGTCAGGGATTTTTTTTATAAATCCATGAGGTTGAAAAAAAGTAAAAGGTCAGTGATATATTCAGGTGTTGAGATTAGAAATCCATGGAAGATAACGATTGGAGAGAATTCAATAATAGGCGAAGGATGTCTTTTGGACGGAAGAAGAAAAATTGAAATTGGAAAGAATGTAAACATTTCCTCGGGAGTATGGATCTGGACGCTTCACCATGATTATAATTGTCCAAGCTTCTCAGCTATAGGTAGTAAAGTGACAATAGGTGATAGAGCATGGGTTTGTGCGAGGGCTACAATATTGCCAGGTGTTACTGTTGGTGAGGGGGCAGTAGTTGCTGCTGGAGCAGTTGTTACAAAAGATGTCGCAGCATATTCGGTTGTAGCTGGTGTACCTGCAAAAGAAGTTGCTGAAAGACGTCAAGACCTAACGTATCAAACGGGATACCGAATACCTTTTATATGATATGAAAATCGATAATTTGTTCTTTGCAAAAGCTTCCTTCTTTCTAGCGATTATATATTGCCTTGACCCAACAGGAAGAGGTTGGGGTACAGATAATATATTTATTCTAAAATTTTCACCTGTTTTGTTTTTGTTTGTGTTTTTTTGCGCCAATGCGCTGAAAAATATTGAGCTTCAGAATAGGAAGGCTGTAAAAAAATATCAAATCCCTTACTACATAATAACATTTGTTATGTTGTTCGGCTCTCTATTAGCATATTTTGAATATGGCCAAGTTAGTTCCTCATTTCTTTCAAGAGGTTTGTTGATAGCGCTTGTCTGTGTATCGTTCTTCCACTTGCCATTTAATCAGTTGGATGATCTTGTAAGCTTTTTAGGGAGGTTGTCATTTTACTCGTTGTTCTTTATATCATCTATGGTTGTTTTAAGTAAGCTTAATGTCAATGGGTTTTCAAATTTCAAAAACATATATCACGAAGAAGTTTCAATCATTTTCTTTGCTGGGCTATTTGCTTTTTTGTCAAAAAGCAACACTATCAAAGTGTTGGGTGTACTGTTAGCTATTGTTGCCTTGGGACTATCGGGTAAAAATACAGGCTACTTAACTTTAATGATTCTCTTAGTATACGTTTTTCTGGCAGTCTTAATGTATACAAAGAAACAGCAAAAATTATTTGTTACTTATATTATCGGTGCTTTGCTTATTTTTATGGCAGGTGCCGCCTTCATAGTTGTTTATTTTTATTCGCAATACTTGCCTTCAGGCTCTCCTGGGGTGCGCCTTGTAACTTATAATGAAAGGTTCAATCAGTTTTTGAGCAGTCCATTTGTGGGAGAATTTTTCACATTGAACATGTTGTTTGAGCTGCCTACTAAAAAAGGGAGTATTGTGGTTCCTTCTCACTCTGATTTGTTAGATATAGTTGCTGCAGGGGGTATAGTCACAATATATTATTTTATAGCCAAACCTGTGCTTTTATCTATATGGATGTCAATCAAATGTGTTATTGAGAAGAGGGGAGATAAAAATATATTGTTGGTTTCAGGGTTGTTTTTATCTAGTTTTATAGCCCTTTCCTTTAACCCGATCATCAACCAACCACGGCTTGCTATATTTCTTTGGTTTTCATTGATTTATGTGCTTAGAAGGAATAAAAGTTATGAAAATTCTAGTCTCCGGGATGCATAGGAGTGGAACGACTCATTTGGGTAATCTACTTCACGTGGCAAACCCTGCTCTTGGGTTATTGCATGAGCCTGCTAACAAATTCTTGGGAGTGAAAGAAATAAACCATTGGTATCCTGAAGTTAATGAAATTAATATGCCATCATGCTTTATCGAGAAGCTTTTTTCATTAAAGTTTAATAGAAGGAAGTGGCCTAAAAATGGCAATGAGAGCTTTTTTCGAACGTTAGGTAGAACGCTTGGAGGTGGAGAGTTTGTAAAAAGTGTCAGGGCGTCTAAAAAAATGGCAGGAAATGGGTTGATTATTAAAGACCCATTCTTGATGAATTTCTCACCACTGATGATTGAGCATGATATTCAAGTGGTAATAATTTACAAGCACCCTTTGTCAAACTTGTTCTCTATCGAGCGACAGCAATGGGATGTTCAGTTAAGGGATTTTTCGGAAAAGTATAAGTACTACCATGAAGAGCTAGAAGGACAACTAATAAAAGAGTTTTCTTTAAGTCAAGCAAAAATTCTAACTTTGTGGTACTATCTGCACAGGAATTTAATGGATAAGTACAATGAAAATATTGCAATTGTTTCTCATTCAGATTTTTGCAATAGCCCCAAGAAAGTAGTGAGCTTGTTGCATAAAAAAGGCTTTATAAAAAGTCATGAGCGGGCATTAGGCTATATAGATAAAACTATGCTCGTCGAAAGAAAAGAAAGGAATAATAAGCTTCATGACTTTGTTAGAAGTTCACAGGCCGTCGATGAAAAATGGAGAAGAACTTATAGCGAAGAACAGATAAGTGTTATTGATAACGTCTTTGGCGAGCTTATTAAGGAGCTTGATAACCAAAAGGTAAGCATATGATAACAATAATAACTGTCACGTATAATAATCTTGAAGGATTGAAGAGAACGGCTAGTAGTATAATCAGTCAAAGTTTCCAAGGGTTTTTTTGGGTTATCGTTGATGGTCTTTCAAGCGATGGTACAGCACAGTATATAGATGAGCTAAGCGTGCAGTGTTCTGGCAAAATATTAGCTGTGTCAGAAAAAGATTCTGGTCTTTACGATGCCATGAATAAAGGTTTACGTTTAGCTCCAAGTGACGGGCATATAATTTTTTTAAATTCTGGAGATAGTTTTTATTCAAATGATACGCTGTTATATGTATATGACAGCGTGATATCTAAGAAAAGTGTAAAGCTTATCGCTGGAGAGAGTGTAAGATATAGTAATAATGCTGAGATCAAAAAAAAACCAAAATCTATCGAAAAGTTGAATTATGGAATGTTTTGTGAGCACCAAGCAGCTTTCTTTGAAGCTGGGCTAGCGAAGTCGACTCTTTACGATACAAGATATTCATTGTCAGCGGATTACGATTTCTTTATCCAGGTTACAAAAAAAATCGAGAAAGATGATGTTTCTTTCATTGATTTCCCGGTGTGTTATTTTGAATTTGGTGGTGTTTCTTACAAGAAAAGATCTGAGGCAATACTGGAAGATGCCTTAATAAGAATAAGAAGATATGACATGGGTTTTTTAAAGTCATTTTTCGTCTGTTTCATACAATATTGGAATCATCGTGTTAAAAAAAAGCTTGGGGTTATAAGGTGAATAAGTTTGGTAGTGAAAAAATATTCGGCATTGATGTTTTCTCTGGAGAATATGGTGAGTTTTGTGACTTAGTGATTGATGAAGCTGCAAAGCTCAAAAGGCGAACGGTTTTTACACCGAATTCCGATTTTATAGTTAGAGCCAACCATGATAAAGAATTCAGAGAGGTTTTAAAAAGAAGTGATTTCATTGTAGCTGATGGCTACCCTTTAGTGTTAGCTCATAGGATGAAAAATTTCTTATTTCATTGCTCTAGTCAAAAGCCCCTTCAGCGTATTACAGGATCCTCTTTGACCTATGACTTGTCATTAAAAGCAGTGCGCTTAGGCCTCAGGGTTGCATTTGTTGGCGGGGATAAAGGCGTGGCTGAAAAAGCAGCTTCCAAGATTTTATCTGAATCCAATGGGGGTGGTCATAATGTGATGACATATTTCCCACCTTTTGGATTTGAGTCCAAAGTGGATGAGAATAAATTTGTAATTAACGCTATTAATGATTTTAGGCCTCATCTTTTATTTGTTGGTTTAGGTTCTCCGAAACAAGAAAATTGGATCGACAAATACAAGAGGAGTATGGATTTTGGTGTTGCTTTTGGAGTTGGGGCGTCTTTTGACTTTATCGCTGGAACTAAAGCAAGAGCTCCTGCGTGGATTCAGAACGTTGGGATGGAGTGGGTTTGGAGACTATTGCAAGAACCGAGACGTCTAGGGAAGAGGTATTTCTCTCTTATGCCTGTTTTTTTTGTCCTGTTTTTAAAGGAAGTGACTTTAAGGAGTAAAAGATGAGTTCTTTCAAAAAGGCGCTTATTACTGGTGTTACAGGCCAGGATGGCTCTTATTTGGCTGAATTTTTACTGGCCAAAGGTTATGAGGTGCATGGAATTAAGCGACGTGCATCACTTTTTAATACTGATCGAGTTGATCACTTGTATCAGGATCCTCATGTTTCAAATAGAAACTTTGTGTTGCATTATGGTGACTTGTCTGACTCGTCAAATTTGACGCGTATTCTTTCGGAAGTGAAGCCGGATGAAGTCTATAACTTAGCTGCTCAGTCTCACGTGGCAGTGAGCTTCGAGTCCCCAGAGTATACTGCTGATGTCGATGCGCTCGGTACACTGCGGTTGTTGGAAGCAATTCGCTTCCTTGGGTTGGAGAAAAAAACGCGATTTTACCAAGCCTCAACCTCCGAGCTATATGGGCTAGTGCAGGAAACACCTCAGAAGGAAACGACACCGTTTTACCCTCGATCTCCTTATGCCGTTGCCAAGCTCTATGCTTACTGGATTACTGTTAACTATCGTGAGTCTTATGGGATGTATGCCTGCAATGGCATCCTGTTCAATCATGAATCGCCGCGTCGTGGGGAAACATTCGTTACCCGCAAGGTAACACGGGGGCTGTCGAACATCGCTCAAGGCCTCGAGCAGTGCCTGTATATGGGCAACATTGACGCACTGCGTGACTGGGGCCATGCTCGAGACTACGTGGAGATGCAGTGGATGATGCTGCAGCAGGAGGAAGCTCGCGACTTCGTGATCGCTACCGGCAAGCAGATTTCGGTTCGTGAGTTCATTCGTCTGACAGCAAAAGAGCTGGGCATCACGCTGCGCTTCGAAGGCGAAGGCGTCGAAGAAAAGGCCATCGTCGAGCAGGTATTTGGCGACAAGGCACCGGCGGTCAAGAAGGGCGACGTAGTCGTGGCTGTGGATCCGCGTTACTTCCGCCCCGCGGAGGTCGAGACCCTGCTGGGCGATCCGACCCAGGCCAAGGAACTACTGGGCTGGGAGCCGGAAACCACCGTCGAGGAGATGATCTGCGAGATGGTCGCCAGTGACCTCGACGCTGCGAGGCGCCATGCCCTGCTCAAGTCACATGGCTATGACGTCCAAGTCGCCAGGGAGGCTTGATGCCATGACCATGGAGAGGAAACGGATATTTGTTGCCGGGCATAGAGGCATGGTCGGCTCGGCCATCGTACGTCAACTGGCTGTACATGACGATGTCGAGCTGATTACGCGAGACCGTCATGAACTGGACTTGATGTCCCAGGCCGCAGTGGACGAGTTCTTCAGCACGGCGCAGGTAGATGAGGTCTACCTGGCCGCCGCCAAGGTAGGCGGCATCCATGCCAACAACAACTACCCGGCGGACTTCATCCACGACAACCTCGTGATGGAGGCCAATATCATCGGCGCGGCCCATCGTTATGGGGTGCAGAAGCTGCTGTTTCTGGGATCCTCGTGCATCTATCCCAAGTTCGCCGAACAGCCGATTCGTGAGGATTCGCTGCTGACCGGTGAGCTGGAGCCCACCAACGAGCCCTATGCCATCGCTAAGATCGCCGGCATCAAGCTGTGCGAGAGCTTCAACCGCCAGCATGGCCGCGACTACCGCAGTGTGATGCCTACGAACCTCTATGGCCCTCACGACAACTTCCACCCCGAGAATTCGCACGTAATCCCGGCGTTGCTGCGCCGCTTCCATGGGGCGAAGGTCAATGGCGACGCGGAGGTCTCGGTGTGGGGCAGCGGCAAGCCGATGCGCGAGTTCCTGCACGTAGATGACATGGCGGCGGCCAGTGTACATGTGATGGAGCTCGATGGTTCGACATACGAGGCGCATACCCAGCCCATGCTGTCGCATATCAACGTCGGCACCGGGGTGGACTGCACCATCCGCGAGTTGGCGGAAACCATCGCCCGCGTCGTGGGCTTCGAGGGGGAGGTCACCTTCGATACCAGCAAGCCGGATGGCACGCCCCGCAAGTTGCTGGATGTTTCGCGACTCAAGAACCTGGGTTGGCAGGCAAGCGTCTCGCTGGAGGAAGGCTTGCGCGATGCCTATGACTGGTACGTCAACAATGTTGAGCAGGCGCGGGTATTCTGATAAGAGCAAGGCTAGTTGAACGCAAAATTTAGCTGTGAACTTTTGATGTCACCTAATTTGGAAACTCAGCTGAATCAGCTTATGAGCAGTTTTTCAGCCTTAGTGTTTCTCAATGTGGCTGAATAACGAAACACTCCGGCTAGTGGTGGGCTCATCCCCTTAGTATCCGTTGATTTAGTCGTGGCGAGTCAAGAGGAGAACATTCTTCTTGGCCAGCGATTGAACCGACCGGCGTAGGGTTACTGGTTCGTGCCGGGCGGACGCATCCTCAAAGGCGAAAGTCTGGACCAAGCCTTCGAGCGTCTGATCCAGCACGAGCTGGATGAAGCCTTCTACCGTGATAGTTCATGGCTGTTGGGAGTATACCAGCACTACTATTCGGATAGTGTCTTTGGTAGTGCGGGCAATCCCAGCAGCCACTATGTCGTGTTGGGCTACCAACTGGCGCTTGGCGCCGGAGAAGCGGTGACCCCCCGCTGGAGCAACATGGTCGATACCGTTGGTGGTCGGCGGATGATATGCGTAACAATGCCGACGTCCATGACAATACGTGCGCCTATCTGGGCGCACTAGCTGAACATCGAGTGAAAGGAGGCCAAGTATGTTAACCCCCGTGATCATGGCTGGTGGTACCGGCTCGCGTCTGTGGCCGCTGTCGCGTCAACTCCGTCCCAAGCAGTTCCTGAGCTTTACTGATGAAGCGACCATGCTGCAGCAGACGCTTTCACGCCTACAAGGGCTCAATCAGCAGTCACCCATCGTGATCTGCAACGAGGAGCATCGCTTTCTCGTGGCGGAGCAATTGCGCCAGATCGGCGGTGAAGGCGGGCGCATCCTGCTCGAACCGATGGGCCGCAACACCGCGCCGGCCATTGCCCTGGCGGCCATTGCCGCCACTCAGCAAGGCAAGGATCCCTTGTTGTTGGTACTGGCTGCCGATCACCTGATCCAGGATGTCGAGCGCTTCCATGCCTGTATCGAGCAGGCCATCCCGCTCGCAGAGCAGGGGCACCTGGTGACCTTCGGCGTGGTGCCGACGCATGCCGAGACCGGCTATGGCTACATTCACCAGGGGGCAGAGCTTGGCCAGGGCTTCAAGGTCAAGTGCTTCGTCGAGAAGCCGGATGCCGATACCGCCGCCACATACCTGGCCAGCGGCGAGTACCTGTGGAACAGCGGGATGTTCCTGTTCCGGGCAAGCCGTTATCTGGAAGAACTGGAGCAGCATCAGCCGGCGATGCTGGAGGCCTGCCGCGCCGCCATGGGGGATACCGCAGACGACCTGGACTTTACCCGCGTCTGCGCCCAAGCCTTCGCCAAGTGCCCGGATGACTCCATCGACTATGCGGTGATGGAGAAGACCGACAAGGCCGCGGTGGTGCCGCTGGATGCGCGCTGGAGCGATATCGGTTCCTGGTCATCGCTGTGGGATGTCAGCGACAAGTGTGATGCCGGCAACAGTTGCCATGGCGATGTGCTGCACGAGGAGACTCGCAATACGTTGGTGCGGGCGGACAGTCGCCTGGTGGCCACGGTAGGCATCGATGACCTGGTGATCATCGAGACCAAGGATGCCGTGCTGGTGGCCCACAAGGACAAGGCCCAGGACGTCAAGAAGATCGTCCAGCGGCTGAAGGAGCAGCAGCGGCCGGAGTTCGTGAATCATCGCGAGGTCTACCGCCCCTGGGGCATCTACGACTCCGTGGACAATGGTGAGCGCTACCAAGTCAAGCGCATTACCGTCAAGCCGGGGGCCAAGCTGTCGGTGCAGATGCACCACCACCGTGCCGAACACTGGATCGTGGTCTCCGGCACGGCGGAGGTAACCAATGGCGAGAATACCTACCTGGTCAGCGAGAACGAGTCCACCTATATCCCCATTGGCCAGGTCCATGCACTGAAGAACCCCGGCGTAATACCGCTGGAGCTGATCGAAGTGCAATCCGGCTCTTATCTAGGGGAGGACGATATCGTGAGACTCAAGGATAACTACGGACGCGCTTGATATCCCCGATGACAGTAGCGGTTGGCCACTAGTTATCGTCTTATCTTCCTTCTTCCTTCTTCCTTCTTCCTTCTTCCTTCTTCTGTCTTATAGTTGTAACGAGGGATCGTATTATGGCGTCAAATACCGTTTGGCATGCCCACAAGGTATGCCGCGACAGCCGTGAAATTTTGAATGACCACAAAGCTTGTTTGCTGTGGTTCACCGGATTGAGTGGCTCGGGTAAGTCCACCGTTGCCGGTCTGGTGGAGGAAAAGCTCCACGAAATGGGGAAGCGCACCTATTTGCTTGATGGCGATAATGTGCGCAATGGCATGAATCGGGACTTAGGTTTTACCGACTCGGACCGTGTCGAGAATATCCGCCGGATCGGCGAGATGTCCCGCCTGTTTGTGGATGCCGGCATTATTACCCTGTCGGCATTTATCTCGCCGTTCCGCTCCGAGCGACGCAGCGTGCGCGAGCTGATGCCAGAGGGGGATTTCATCGAGGTATTTGTCGACTCCCCACTGGCCACCTGCGAGCAGCGCGATCCCAAGGGACTGTACCAGCGGGCGCGTCAGGGCGAGATCCAGAACTTCACCGGGATCGACTCACCCTACGAGACGCCGGAGCAGCCCGAGATTCATGTGATCAATAACGGCATCACGCCGGAGGAGGCAGCCAACACCGTCATCGATTACCTGCTAACCCACGGCTACATCTAACAGTTATGAAAACCCGTTAGGGCGCAGGGCAGGCAAAATTAGGATAATACAAGGAGGGCCTGATGATGGACTATCTCTCAGCGGGAGACACCTTGCGTGCATCTGAGGCGAAGGGGCTACTGCAGCGGCATTCATCACACCTGGGAATGGCGCAGCGACATTTGGATGCGATCCTGATCATCGGCGGGGCACTGGTGATGGGGCGTTTTTATTCCACGGCTATCGGCCTGGAATGGCAAGTACTCTACGGGTGCCTGGGCTGGATCCTCTACCGTGCAGGGGCTGGCACCAGTAATTTCTATGGGTCATGGCGTGTGCATACACTGGCACGTGAGTTGTCCCGGGTTGGCATGTTGTGGGGGCTGGTGATTGCCTTGGTCGTAACGCTGGCCTTGTTCGCTTTCGGCCGATACCACCACATCAATGGCTTCCTGCTGCCCTGGGGCGTGGCGGTCGGCCTGGGCATGCTGTTCTACCGCAGTGCCCTGCGCGTCTGCCTGCACCGACTGCGCGAGATGGGCTTCAATATTCGTCGGGTGGCTGTCGTTGGTTGTGGGACAATGGCGGACCGGTTGATCCGTGACTTCGAAGCCGCTCCCTGGATGGGGTTCCGTGTGGCCGGCCAGTTTGTCACGCGACATACCCTTCAGAGAGAGAGCGACAGCCCCAGCGAACGGCTCGCGCGCCTGCGGGAGGTGCAGGAAGTCATCGACTATGCGCGCAGTGGCAAGATCGATCGTCTCTACATCACCTGGGGCATGAATCGTGAGCCGGATATCCGCAAGCTGATCGAGGCGCTCTCCGACAGCACCGTGTCGCTGTATCTGGTGCCGGACCTACTGGTGGCGGACCTGATGTACTCGCGGATCGAGCCGGTCAATGGCGTCTTGACCGTCAGCATCTACGATACGCCTGCGCAAGGGCCTTCCGGTTCCCTGAAGCGCATCGAGGATATCGTGGTGGGGGCGTTGATCCTCTCGCTGATCGCCATACCCATGCTGGTGATCGCCTTGGCGGTAAAGCTCACATCCAAGGGGCCGGTGTTCTTCAAGCAGAAACGATACGGCCTGGATGGACGCTCGATCGAGGTCTACAAGTTCCGCTCCATGAAGGTCATGGAGAACGGCGACAAGGTGGTGCAGGCCAAGCGCGGTGATGATCGCATCACTCCCGTGGGCGCCTTCCTGCGCCGGACTTCGCTGGATGAGCTGCCCCAGTTCATCAATGTGCTGCAGGGGCGGATGTCCATCGTCGGCCCCCGTCCGCATGCGGTGTCGCACAACGAGGAATACCGAGGCTTGATCCGCGGCTACATGCTGCGCCACAAGGTCAAGCCCGGCATCACCGGCTGGGCGCAGATCAACGGCTGGCGAGGCGAGACGGATACCCTCGAGAAGATGCAGAAGCGGGTGGAGTTCGACCACGAGTACATTCGTCAGTGGAGCCTGCTGTTTGATCTCAGGATCATCTTCCTGACTATCTTCAAGGGCTTCATCAACAAGAATGCCTACTGACACGCCCGCCAATCGCTGGCCATTGTGGTTGCTTGGCTTGGCGCTGTTGGCGTTCCTCGCTGGTGGCCTGATTCCCGGCGCGCTGCGAGCCGCCATCGAGCAGCGCCTGCACCTGCCGTTTGCCGTGCCGCCAGTGGCTCATTTCCTCCTCAGTGGCGTGATGGCCGCCGGCCTGCGCTGGTGCCGGCCGTACTGGCCACTGGCCGTGGTACTCATGGTGGTGCTGACCATTGGCGGCCTGGCGGAGGTCGCCCAGGTGTGGGTGCCGGGCCGCCAGCCGAGTTGGGGCGATATGGGGCTCGACCTGGCGGGGGCGGTAGCAGGGGTAGTGGTCATAGTTTTGACCAGGCGCCTGGGGGCATTACTCGCCCGGTGAACCGGGCGCCCATGGCCGCCATGATTTTGGCTCCTGAAGCCATCTGTCAGTGAACCTGCCTTGGTTACATTAGGGTTTTGGCTCGATGGAACAGGGCTCGAGGCCTTCGTTGACATTTTTTGTAACGATGTGGAAGAAGAATGACGGAAGAGGGCTCTTGCAAAAGGTAAGCACCGAATCCGCCCAACGGAGTGGTCGCTTGCCGAGGCGGACCCTTACCCCTCACGCCTCACTCCACACTCCGTACTTTCTTCCACTCCCCACGCACACCGCACCCCAAACGAACCGCTTGCAGTGAATCCATCATGGAGGAAGGACACATGGAACCAATTCCGGCTTCGATCTTTCGAGCCTATGACATCCGCGGAATCGTCGGCGATACGCTGCGCCCGGCGTGGGTGGAACTGATCGGCCGCGCCATCGGCTCGGAAGCCGCGGCGCGTGGCGAGGCGACGGTCGTCGTCGCCCGCGACGGGCGTCTCTCCGGTGAGGAAATGTGTGCGGCGCTGGTGCGCGGTCTGCGCGCGGTGGGGCGCGATGTCATCGACATCGGCATGGTGCCCACGCCCACCCTGTACTTCGCGGCCAAGACGCTGGAGGGCACCGATTCGGGCGTGATGGTCACCGGCAGCCACAACCCCGCCGACTACAACGGCTTCAAGACGGTGCTGGCCGGGGAGTCGCTCTCCGGCGAGGCCATCACCGCCCTCTACCAGCGCATCCAGGACAACGACTTCGTCGCCGCCGAGGAGGCGGGGGGCTATCGCCAGCTCGACGTCCGCGAGGCCTATCTCACGCGCATCCTCGACGACGTCCAGCCGGCCCGGCCGCTGCGGGTGGCGATCGACTGTGGCAACGGGGTGACCGGCGAGCTCGCGCCGCAGCTGTTCGAGCGGCTGGGCTGCGAGCTGACCTCGCTGTACACCGAGATCGACGGCACCTTCCCCAATCACCACCCGGATCCGGGCAAGCCCGAGAACCTCGCGGACCTGATCCGTTGCGTGAAGGAGGGCCGCGCCGACCTGGGCCTGGCCTTCGACGGCGACGGCGACCGGGTGGGGGTGATCACGCCCAGCGGTGCGCTGATCTACCCGGACCGGCTGATGATGGCCTTCGCCGAGGACCTGCTGTCGCGCAACCCGGGCGCGCGCATCCTCTTCGACGTCAAGTGCACCGGCAACCTGGCCAAGGTCATCGAGCGCGCCGGTGGCGTGCCCGAGATGTACCGCACCGGCCACTCGCTGATCAAGGCGCGCATGAAAGAGAGCGGGGCGCTGCTGGCCGGCGAGATGAGCGGGCATATCTTCTTCACCGAGCGCTGGCTGGGCTTCGACGACGGCCTCTATGCCGCGGCACGCTTGGTGGAGGTGCTGGCCAACCAGGAGCTCGATGCCGACGCCTTCTTCGCGCGCTACCCCCAGGACGTCAGCACCCCCGAGGTGAACGTCTCGGTCACCGACGAGAGCAAGTTCGCGATCATCGCTCGCCTCACCGAGGGCGATTTCGGCGGCGGCGTGATGAACACCCTGGATGGCGTGCGCGTCGACTACGACGACGGCTGGGGCCTGTGCCGGGCCTCCAACACCTCGCCGGTGCTGGTGCTGCGCTTCGAGGGCAAGGACGAGCCGGCCATGTCGCGGATCCGCGAGCGCTTCGTCGCCAACCTGACCGAGGCGATGGGCGAGGCCCCGGCGCTCTCCGCCCATTGAGCCCAGCGTATCGCCTGCAGCGTTCGATGCCTCGGCCGCGCCCTTGGGGGCGGCCGGGATGAGTGTCACTCGATAGGAGGCTTTACCCATGAATCCCTTACGCAAGGTCGTGATCCCGGTGGCCGGCTTCGGTACCCGCCTGCTGCCCATCAGCAAGTCGATTCCCAAGGAGATGGTGCCGGTAGTCGACCGGCCGATGATCCAGCACGTGGTCGACGAGGCGCTGGCCGCGGGCCTGAACGAGGTGGTGCTGATCACCCGCGGCGGCAAGTCGGCGGTGGAGGATCACTTCGATACCCATTTCGAGCTCGAGGCGAGCCTCGAGGCCAAGGGCAAGGAGGCCCTGCTCGACGAGCTGCGCGCCATCGCCCCGCCGGAGCTCAAGCTGACGGTGATCCGCCAGCCCCAGGCGCTGGGCCTGGGCCATGCTGTGCACTGCGCGGCGCGGATACTGGATGACGGCGAGCCGTTCGCGGTGATCCTGCCCGATGTGCTGATCAAGCCGCGCCCGCAGGAGACGGCGGTCGACCTGCAGGCCATGGCGGCCAACTGGGAGGCCACGCAGCGTGCCCAGGTGATGGTCGAGGCGGTGGCGCGGGACGAGGTGCAGCGTTACGGCATCGTCGACTGTGGCGGCGACGAGCCCAGGGCCGGCGAGGCGCGCCCGATGCGCGGGGTGGTCGAGAAGCCCGCTCCCGAGGCGGCGCCGTCGCGGCTCTCCGTAGTGGGGCGCTATATCCTGCCGTATCGCATCATGACCCTGCTCGAGGATCAGCCGCCCGGCGCGGGCAACGAGATCCAGCTGACCGACGCCATCGAGCGGCTGATCCAGGAGACCCGCGGCGTGGATGCCTTCCGCATGCGCGGCCGCTCCTTCGATTGCGGCCACATCGCCGGCTGGTTGCAGGCCAACGCGGTACTGGCCAGGGAAGCCGGTTACGTCGAGG
Organism: Halomonas stenophila; assembly: GCF_014192275.1. Classification (GTDB taxonomy): domain Bacteria; phylum Pseudomonadota; class Gammaproteobacteria; order Pseudomonadales; family Halomonadaceae; genus Halomonas; species Halomonas stenophila. The sequence goes on from NZ_JACHXR010000001.1 coordinate 659,178, forward strand.
ACCTCGGCGAGCTAGCCGAGACGACGACTGCCTGATCGTGTCCTCGTGGAGGTAATGACGATTGCTGGTCGGTAGCGAGTGCCGTGACTCGGCCGGCCAGCGGAAAGACGTGAACGCTCCAATCCGCTGCGACGCGGCGGTTGCATTGCCGCCGAGCTGACCAAGTACGCGGCCAACGCCATGCTCGCCACCAAGATCAGCTTCATGAACGAGATCGCCAACCTGGCGGAGCGCCTGGGGGCGGACGTGGAGCAGGTGCGTCGTGGCATCGGCAGCGACCCGCGCATCGGCTATCACTTCATCTATCCCGGTTGTGGCTATGGCGGCTCCTGCTTCCCCAAGGACGTCCAGGCGCTGGCACGCACCGCCGGCGAGGTGGATTACCCCGCCGAGCTGCTCACCGCGGTGGAGACGGTCAACAACCGCCAGAAGGGTACCCTCCATGCCAAGCTGGCGCAGGCCTTCGACGGCGACCTGAACGGCAAGACCATCGCCCTGTGGGGCCTGGCCTTCAAGCCCAACACCGACGACATGCGCGATGCCCCCAGTCGCGCCCTGATGGAGGCGCTGTGGGCGGCCGGTGCCAGGGTACAGGCCTTCGACCCGGAGGCCATGAAGGAGTGCCGGCGGATCTATGGCGAACGCGACGACCTGGTGCTGGTGGCCGACCGCATCCAGGCGGTGAAGGGCGCGGATGCGCTGGTCATCTGCACCGAATGGAAGGAGTTCCGCACCGTCGACTTCGCCTGGCTGAAGCAGCAACTGGCCATGCCGGTGGTGATCGACGGCCGCAACCTCTACGAGCCTGCCGCCGTCAAGCAGGCCGGGCTGCTGTACTACGCCGTCGGCCGTGGCGACTCATTGATGGCGGTGTGATTCCTCCGCCAGGTGGCATCCGCCATCTTGCGATCGGTGATGCCTCTGCCGCGGGGAGGCGAGGTAGATCCGGTCGTGACGGACTGAGCGGTGGGGGCCATGAGGGCTACCCCGTTGCCGCTCAGTGGATCGATCTGACGGATTCGTGATCAAGGGAGTGAACATGGACGAACAGACCGTATCGCCACGCGCGAGCGCCGGCGAATCCCAGGGATGGCGTGAACGCCTGGCCGACAAGGCCGAGGCGTTGCAATCGACCCCGCTGGCCATGTGGCTCGATGAGGACTCCCCGGCATGCCGGGCGCGGGCCGAGGCCCTGAGCTGGCAGTGGGGCCCGCTGACGCTGGACGCCAGCAAGCAGCGCCTGGATCAGGAGACGCTGCAGCTGCTGCTCGACTGGGCCGAGAGCCGTGAGCTCCATCGCTGGCGCGAGGCGCTGTTTGCCGGGGAGATCGTCAATCCCTCAGAAGGCCGCCCCGCCTGGCATGCCGCCTCGCGCTGGGGGCGGGAGTGCCCGCCGCCGAGCGGCAGTGAAGCGGCCGTTGCCGAGGCGCAGGCTCAACACCGCCGGATGGCGGAGATCGTGGCGTGCATCCGGAACGGGCGCTGGCAGGGGGCGACCGGCCTGCCGATCCGCCACCTGGTGCATATCGGCGTGGGCGGTTCCGACCTCGGCCCGCGGCTGGTCAGCGAGGCCCTGGCCGAAGCGGGGGCGGCCGGCGCCATCGGGGTGCATTTCGTCTCGAGCATGGACGGGGGCCAGCTGCTGCCGCTGATGGAGCGCCTGGACCCGGCGGCCACCCTGCTGGTGGTGGCCTCCAAGTCCTTCACCACCGCGGATACGAGTTTCAACCTGCGCACGGCGCTGACCTGGCTGGAGGAAGCGCTGGCGACCGATGAGGCCGAGATCCGGCGTCATCAGCTCGTCGGCGTGTCCGCCCATCCCGAGCGCATGGCGGCCTTCGGCATTCCCGAGGCCCACCAGCTGACCTTCAGCGAGGGCGTCGGCGGGCGCTTCTCGCTGTGGTCCGCCATCGGGGTGAGCCTGGCGGTACGGATCGGCATGCCGGCCTTCGAAGGGTTGCTGGAAGGGGCCCATGCCATGGACCGGCACTTCCTGGAAGCGCCGAGCCGCGAGAACCTGCCGGTGCTGAGCGCGGTGATCGGGGCCTGGAACAGCCAGTTCCTGGGCATTCCCAGCCATGCCATCCTGCCCTATGACAGTCGTCTGGCCTCGCTGCCGGCGTACCTGCAACAGCTGGAGATGGAGTCCAACGGCAAGAGCTGCATGCGGGACGGGCGGCCGGTGGAGAGCGCGACCTGCCCGATCCTGTGGGGCGAGGTCGGCCCCAATGCCCAGCACGCCTTCTACCAGCTGTTGCATCAAGGCAGCCATACGGTCAGCGCCGAGCTGTTGGCGGTCGCCCACCGGCATGGGGCCTGGGGCGGTCGCCTCGTGGCACGCCTGCGCGATCAGCAGCGCCTGACGCTGGCCAACTGCCTGGCGCAGTCGCAGTTGCTGGCGCTGGGCGACGAGGCGATTCCCGCCTCCCTGCAAGGCTTTCTCGCCCAGGGGTATCGGGGCAATCAGCCGCATTCCGTGTGGCTGCTGGAAGCCCTGACGCCCCAGGCCCTGGGCAGCCTGCTGGCGCTGTACGAGCACAAGGTGTTCGTGCAGTCGCTGCTGTGGGGGCTCAACCCCTTCGACCAGCCCGGCGTCGAGCTGGGCAAGCGCCTGGCCAGCTCACTCTATCGACGTCTCGGCGAAGAGGCCGTCGCGCCGGAGGAGACCGTTCGCGATATCGCGACCGAGCGCCTGGTGTCGCGGCTGACCGGCGTCATGGCGCCCTGAGCACGCCCCCCTTCGCCGACGCCCGGCTCAGTGCCCTGAGCCGGGCGTCGGCGTGTCTGGGGGCCGAGCCGGCCAGGTGTCGCGCTGGCCGGAGAGCAGTAATCGGTGCCTGTCCCTCGTTACTCAGCATGCCTGCTGATGAGATCTTTGGTCTGTATGGTGGGATTGAGCTTGATGGTCTCAGAGTGTTCGCTGGGAAGCGAAGAGAGCCAGCGCCTATTGGGCCATATTCGCTTTTAAGAGCTCATCAAGCCATTCCGGTGCCAGGGCTGTGATGAGCTCTCTCGCGAGCGGTTCAGGCATGTGGAGCGACTCGATGGCATGCTTGATATGTGCATGATGACGCGCCTTTAGATCCCTGAGTGCTTCGCCCAAGGCGGTGGCAATCACTCGCTGCCCGTACTCATCGCATGCAATCTCCCATGCCGATGGAGGGATCTGGCCCCATTCGCGACGCATCATGCATAGATCCAGGATATCCTTGATGTGATTCTGATATCTATCGGCATTGGCCGTCAATTTGGTTGCAAAGCAGCCTTCGTGGTTCACGCAGGGGATGGGGAAGCATGTCTGTTGGGTGTCGGGCAGCAACCTGTCATTGGCAAAGTTGATGATTTCGAGCTTGATGGGGCGCTGTGGGCCATCCAGTAAGGCACGAATGGCATCCCGGTCAGCACGAATGTCCCGGTTGTCCCAGAGCGGCAACTTCTCTCCTTGGCGTAGTAGCTTGCCAAAGCTGATGTTTGTCACTGTGGATCTAGCGGCCCGATAAGCCTCCTTGCCGATACAAAAAAGGTCGATATCCACCGATTCACGAAATTCGTCGAGTTCGAGTGCAATACGTGTATCTCCTCCGAACAGGATGTGGCTATCGCGGAGGAAATCAGGGTCAAACCGGGAGAGGAGCGCACCAATGGCTTGGTGGTGGGGGCGTGTAAACATCATGCCACGAGCATATGGCCGTGGCCGTAAGTCCGGGCCAGCTCGGCAATCAGGGTGCGCTCGTTGTCGAGTAGGCGATCTTGCGCCACGAAACGCCATCTCTCTTCATAGAGATGGAAGGCCACCTCGGGGTTGATATAATCGTCGGCACGGTCCCAAAGGATGGCATCGAGTTCGGGATAATCGCGTCGATTGATGAGAGCGGGTTTCATAGGTTCACCAGTGAAAGACTGGGTGATGCTTCTAACTCCTTGATATTCTAGTCTCCTGCAGGCAGGGCGTCAAAACGAGCCTAGCCCCTCAGGTCAGGGGCATCATGACACGCTAACCCCTATGGCGTCGATGCCCTTTCCGCCTTGAGGCGCGGGGTGTCGTCGCTCCTTGACGCGGTTTACCCCTCCCTATCGACAGCACCCGGCTCTGGTTGGCCGGGTGCTGTCGTTTGGGCGGGGTGATGGTCGAGGCGGTGGCGCCGGAGGAGGTGCAGCGCTACGGCATCGTCGACTGTGGTGGCGACGAGCCCAGGGCCGGCGAGGCGCGCCCGATGCGCGGCCGTTCCTTCGACTGCGGCCACATTGGCGGCGGGCTGCAGGCCAACGCGGTGCTGGCCAGGGAAGCCGGTTACGTCGAGGACCTCGGCGAGCCCGCCGAGACAACCGCCTGATCGTTCCTCGTGTGTGTACGAACGGTGATCGACGGCCGCAACCTCTACGAGCCTGCCGCCGTCAAGCAGGCCGGGCTGCTGTACTACGCCGTGGGCCGCGGGGCATCACTACGGGCCGTGTAACCGATAGTGACAGCCGGGGTGGTCTGCGAGTGGCCCTGTAGCCTCGGGGGCTGCCCTCGATCATCCCTCAGTGAACCAAAACGCCCGATCCTTCCTGGATCGGGCGTTTTGGTTTCTGGGCCTTGGCTCGTCGGCCGCTGATCCAGCATCCTGAAATTTGCCTTGGCCTGGGGGTGTGCCGTAGCGACCTCTAATGTTTGACGGCACGCGGCCACTGGCGGGCCAATCGGGTGTGGATTTTAGGTACCTGTCCCCGATTGTTTTGGCGCAGTATCTTTTTTTCATATCAAGATATCGGCGCTGCTTTGTTGAAATTCAATCATTTTGAAAACTTCTTCTACAGTGGTCGCGTGATGCCCTTCTGGTATTGCTCTGGTTATTTTTTTCTCGAAGAAGCTTCTCTGGTTGCTCAAGTCCAGGAAGGTTCCCTCTGAGATGGGTTGCGTTTCTTTCTTTGGAAGGATGAAGATTTTAGGTTGAAGCTTTCTTTCAGGGGCTTGTTCGATCACTATGGCAGTCTCCCCTGTGTCTAGCTCTACGGACGATCCGGGAGGGTAGATTCCAATGCATTCAATGAATTTAACGCTCAAGAGCTTGTCAAAGAGCTCTCCAGCGTTCTCATATATTACCTTCAGGGCATGTGTAGGCGGTTCGGCTGGGCTGTATACCCGATCACTTGTGATGGCATCATAGGTATCTACAATGGCGATGAGCTTCGCCTCATCGGATAAGTCTCCCCCTTTTTTTCCATAGGGGTATCCTTGGCCGTTCATTCGCTCGTGGTGATCGCGACTCGTGTTCAAGACTGTTTCGGGCAGCGTGTTGTCGCTGCTGAGAATCTTGTAGCCTTCCAGGACATGCTTCTTTATTATTTCGTATTCGTCAACGTTCAGCTTTCCCGGTTTGTCCAGTATCTCAAGAGGGATGTTCATCTTCCCCACGTCATGCAGCATTCCTGATAGACCCACTTCTTCAATTCTATGCATTTCCCATCCGAGGTGCCTGGCGAATACCATGGCTAGAATGCCGACATTCAAGCAGTGCTCGGCAGTGTACGCGTTCTTGTTCTTGATTCTGGTTAGCCAGTAAAGGGCGTTTTGGTTTCTTGCAATGGAAGCGGCAAAAGTTTTCACGACCCTTCTGGTTTCGGGGATATTCTTGTGCCAGTTCTGCTTGTCTGACATCAATTTTTTGATCATTCCCTTGGCGCCGCTGTGTTCTTCTTTTATCCTCCTGATCTCTTTTCCAACACAGGGGCTGGCTTTGATTTTGGCACGGTCGCCTGTTTCCGTGAGCGGTTTCCCTTCTAATTTAAAAGCAGTGTGGCGTGTAGGGGGGGATGGGAAGTTATATGATTCCTCAACAGAAATATAAACGGTGCTGGCGTATTTTCTGACTTCCTTGATATCGCTTTCGGTTGCTATGAGGACCCCTTCTAATGGAAAGGGGGTTTCGAGCCAAGGGCGATCTAACCCGGCAACATACATCCCGATTTTTAATTCGGAAGCAGGAATGTTGATCAAGCTCCTGTGTGCCGGGATATCATTATTTACCATTATAGTAATACCCTTGCGTCCGAGGTGGCCCTGACCCCGCCAGCTACCCAGGTGATATGGCCGCTAGCCCTTTTGTATTAGCAGGCTCGGCGTCACTAAGCAAGAGGTTTGTTACGGGATGTTACGAGCGCTTTTTCTTAAAGGATTGTTATTTCAGGTTTTTGCTAGATGGTCGCCAGGCAGGCGGTGAGCAGGGGCGTTTCTATACATCTCGTGCCGTCAGGTTGAAAAATGTCAACCAAGCGTCATCCGTGGTGCCCCCATATGGCCTGGAAGGGCACCGGGTGCGCTTCCCCGTCGACGACGTGCTGGCGCTGGTGGTCAGCCACGTGCATATCGACCATATCGGCCGGCTGCCCTACCTGCTGGCCGCCGGCTATCGCGGGCCCATCCTCTGCTCGGTGCCCTCGGCGCGCCATGCTCGCCGCTTTTGCCGGCGCCACGCTCGCCGTGGCGGGCCGACGTGCTGGTGCTGGAGAGCACCTATGGCGACCGCCGCCACGAGGATCGCCGCCAGCGCCGGGCACGCCCTGGAGGTGATGCTCGCCACCGAGACCCACTGAGGCTATCCCGGTTCCACGCGGGAATCTGTACCCGTCCCCGATTACCGGGCCGCGTCTGCTCAACTCGGCTGGAGCTTGGTGTCGTGCACCATATAGAATGGCGCCCTCACAAACAGTGCCTGGCGGCGTATCTCGATGCGTGTTCGCGCCGCCGGAGCGCCAGCCGGCGAGGGCAGGGGAATGCGCCCGAACATTCTGATTTTCCACTCTTCGATGTGCCTTGAGCCAGGGACGGTCATGATGGATTTGCTTGACGCAGGACCAGGTCACGCATGACCTGGCAGATGCTGCTTTCCTTGGGGACCGTGCTCGCGGTCCTCGCCACGCTTGCCTGCAGTCGGATCGCGCCCGACGTGATCCTGGTCGGGGCCCTGGCGTTTCTGATGGTCGTCGGTGTGTTGACGCCTGCCGAGGCGCTGAGCGGCTTCTCCAACCCCGGCGTGATGACCATCGCCACCCTCTACGTGGTGGCGGCGGGGCTCAAGGAGACCGGCGCCATCCAGTGGCTGGCCCATCGGTTGCTGGGCCAGCCGCAGCGCCTGCGGCAGGCCCAACTGCGGGTGTTGTTGCCGGCCTCTGGCCTCAGCGCCTTCATGAACAACACCACGGTGGTCGCCATGTTCATTCCCGCCGTTCAGGAATGGGCCGGACGCCTCCGCCTGCCTCCCTCCAAGCTGCTGCTGCCGCTGAGCTTCGCGGCCATCCTGGGCGGTACCTGCACGCTGATCGGCACCAGTACCAACCTGGTGGTGGATGGGCTGTTGCAGAGCGAGATGAATACCCACCTGGCGATGTTCGAGCTGGCCTGGGTCGGGGTTCCCCTGCTGATCGTGGGGGGCGGCTTCTTGTATCTGTTCGCCGACCGCTTGTTGCCCAACCGCCAGGGGGCCCTGGAGCAGTTGGAGACCGCGCGGGAATACGCCGTCGAGGTGTCGGTGCTGGAGAAGGGCCCGCTGGTCGGCAAGACCATCGCCGAGGCGGGGCTGCGCAACCTCAGCCATGGCTACCTGGCGGAAATCGAGCGGCATGACCACCTGCTCACGGCCGTGCCGCCGGACACCGAGCTGCAGGCCGGCGATGTGCTGATCTTCATCGGGGCGCCCGAGTGTGCCCGGGAGCTGCGTGGCATCCATGGCCTGCGACCCGCCGGCGGAGACGTGCGCAAGCTGGACATCGCCCACCATCGCCGCTGTCTGGTCGAGGCGGTCATCGGGCCGGATTTCGCCGGCCTCAACCAGAGCGTGCGGGAGTCGCGCTTCCGCTCGCGTTATCAGGCCGTCATCCTGTCGATCTCCCGCCACGGCAAGCGGCTCCCGGGCAAGCTGGGCGATATCTCTTTCCAGGTGGGCGATACCCTGCTGCTGGAAACGGCCCAGGACTTCGTCGACCAGTATCGCTACCGCAAGGATTTCCTGCTGGTCAGCGCCCTCAACGACTCCACGCCGCCGGACTTCCGCAAGGCGCCCCTGGCACTGGGGATTCTGGCCAGCATGGTGCTGGCCAGTGCCAGCGGCTGGCTGAGCATCCTGGAGGCGGCGCTGCTGGCGGGAGGCGCCATGCTGGCGACACGCTGCGTGCCGGCCAGCAAGGCCCGCCGCTATGTGGATCTCTCCGTGTTGATCGTGATCGGTGCCTCGTTCGCCCTGGGCGCGGCGATGACCAAGACGGGCGCGGCCAGCCAGATCGCCCAGTGGCTGATGTTCCGCGATGACCTGGCCCCCTGGCTGGCGCTGGCGCTGGTGTACCTGATGACGGTGATCTTCACCGAGCTGATCACCAACAATGCCGCGGCCGTGCTGATGTTTCCCATCGCGATCGCCATGGCCGAGCAGCTCGGCGTGAGCTATATGCCGTTCACCGTGGCGATCATGTTCGCCGCCTCGGCCAGCTTCATGACCCCGCTGGGGTACCAGACCAACCTGATGGTGCTGGGGCCGGGGGGCTATCGGTTCCTCGATTATGTCCGCCTCGGCGCGCCCCTGAGCCTCATCGTCGGGACGACGGCGGTGGTGCTGGTGCCGGTGGTATGGCCGTTCTGACCCCAATATCGTAACGGACGACCGAGCCGCCGCCTGATCGCTGGCGTCTAGGCGGCGGGCCTGGCGGTTCTCGATAGCTACCGGCGGCGTGCCCCCGATCATGAGCGCGGGTCTTTAGGTGCCTGTCCCCGATCAGGGGCGGAGCCAGCGCGCACCGGGCTACACTGACGGGGAATCGCGGGCATATCATCCGGCAGGGAGGCCGTGCCATGGCGTATCCGAGTATCGAGCATCACGGCGGCGCCGACGGCGTGACCGGTAGCTGCCATCGCCTGCGCTTGGCCGAGGATCGTTCGCTGCTGGTGGACTGCGGACTCTTCCAGGGCCGGGACGCCGAGGGGCGGGATGGCCTGGAAGGGCACCGGGTGCGCTTCCCCGTCGACGACGTGCTGGCGCTGGTGGTCACCCACGTGCATATCGACCATATCGGCCGGCTGCCCTACCTGCTCGCCGCCGGCTATCGCGGGCCCATCCTCTGCTCGGTGCCCTCGGCGCGATTGCTGCCGCTGGTGATCGAGGATGCGCTCAAGATCGGCTTCACCCGGGACGCGGCCCTCATCGAACGTTTCCTGGCCGAGGTGGAGGGCCGCCTGGTGGCGCTGGACTATGGGGCCTGGCATACGCTGCTCGATGACCACCGTCATCGCCTGCGGGTGCGGCTCCAGCGTGCCGGCCATATCCTCGGCTCCGCCTACGTGGAGGTGGACGCCCTCGATCGTGCCGACGGGCAGGCACAGCGCACGGTGTTCAGCGGCGATCTCGGCGCGCCACACTCGCCGCTGTTGCCGGCGCCACGCTCGCCGTGGCGGGCCGACGTGCTGGTGCTGGAGAGCACCTATGGCGACCGTCGCCACGAGGATCGCCGCCACCGCCGGGCACGCCTGCGTGCCGCCATCGAGGGGGCGCTGGCCAACGACGGCACCGTGATCATCCCCGCCTTCAGCATCGGTCGCACCCAGGAGCTGCTCTACGAGCTGGAGGGCCTGATCCATGGCGACGGGGGCGAACGCTGGCGCGCGCTCGAGATCATTGTCGACTCGCCCCTGGCAGCGCGTTTCACCGAGGTGTATCGCGAGCTCAAGCCCTGGTGGGACGCCGAGGCGCGTCGCCGCCTGGACCATGGCCGCCACCCGCTGAGCTTCGACAGCCTGTATACCGTGGGCAGCCACGAGGAACACGAGCGCGCCCTGGACTACCTGGCCGAGAGCGGCCGGCCGGCGGTGGTGATCGCCGCCAGCGGCATGGCCAGCGGGGGCCGAGTGGTCAACTACCTCAAGCGCATGCTCGGCGATCCGCGCCACGCCGTGGTGTTCGTCGGCTACCAGGCCGCCGGCACCCCGGGGCGTGACATCCAGCGCTACGGCCCCCGGGGTGGCTGGGTGAGGCTCGATGGCGAGCGCATCGAGATCCGCGCGGGTGTCGAGAGCGTGGCGGGCTACTCGGCCCATGCCGACGGCCGCGACCTGCTCGCCTTCGTGCGGCACATGCGCCACTCGCCCCGGGAGATCCGTCTGGTGCATGGCGAGGCCGAGGCGAAGCGGGCGTTGAAGGCGAGCCTCGAGGCCTGGGCCGAGGAGGCGGGGCACGCCCTGGAGGTGACGCTCGCCACCGAGACCCACTGACGCTACCCCGGTTCCTCGAGGCGCCTGAAGGTGCCAGCGCAGCCTGGTCGCCGGCACCGGCAAAAAGATCTACCGCCGCCATGCTCGCCAGGGCGTGGAGCCTCTCGCGCAGCGGGTGCGGTAGATGTCGTCTCGCGATATGGCCTTCCACGAACACCCGTCTGTCGGTTATCGGTGCCTGTTCCCGGTTATCCGGGTCCCCGATTATGCCGTTGGTTCTGGGGCCGTCTCGCTGGCAATTGCCAAGAACCAGGGCGTTGCATGGGAATCTGTACCTGTCCCTGATTTTCGTTGAAATCAAGATTGCCCGAAATTGATGTTCCAGGTGATAGTCCGGCTTGTACCAGAGCAGATGGCTCTCACCACTGTGGTTGGCTGCATATCGAGGTAGCCCACGCTCTTCCAGCCTAAAACAGGCTCCTCCTGGCCGCGGATGCTGTCAATCTCGCAATCATTGTCTTGAAGTCTTGCGCTAACCAGTTCTCCATTTGTCAGTCGCACTTCAAATCCTTTTTCATTCAGTTCAGGGGTGAGGCTGGGAGCTAGATGTAGGCTGCTGACAAAGGATTGTTCGCTCTGTGATGAAACAGTGTCTTTAATCACCAGGTTTTCCCCCGGTGTATACTCTATCTCTCGTTGTTGCGTAAAAAGTCCCGGTCGTTCAAGTTGGCCAGAAATAATGAAAGAACTTTCATCATTGGTGATGGAGTTCAACAAACTGCCATCCATGCTTATGTCATCTCTGCTGATTGTATGGTTTGAAAGGCTGATGGTGTTATGTGCAGCGGCGCTTCTCGTGTAGTCCCACCATTTGTCTCTCTCGTAACCATATTTCCCGCTATCTATAAAGACATGCTCTCCATTTTCGAGTAATGAAAAGCTAAGCCCATCTGCATGCTTGTGTGTTGTTGAATATGCCATGCCCGTTACGAAAATCATCGAGGGCTGATCATCCTCTCCTGGGTTGGAGCGAATAATGGCATAACCAGATTCTGTGTAATCCCCCACAGCGTAACAACGCTCATCATTTAAGCACTGAAGGCTGTTTTGCCGGCGTAGCGGCGTGGTTTCGCCTTCGGTATCACCAGCTTCAACAAAATGACCATCTGGCCATGCCAGCCAAGGACGAACGTCTATAGCTTTCTCAACCAATGATAAAGCTCTATCGCTATTGAATTTTGAGGCGTCGTATCTATTTATCGCGACTGTGGTGAAGTGATGGTAGAAGGGGGAGTGCTCCTTATGGACCCCTTCAGCTGTATATGCGTGGTCAATTATCTTTTCAAACATCCTTTGTGCAAAGTCTTGCCCATTATCACATGAAGGACTGTCGTCAATGACTGAGCAAAGCACGCTCAATCCGAAAACCTGGAATACTCCATGGTTTCCAAGGCTGATAAATTCCTCGTCTTGCAAGCGAGTTGCATGTTGATTTGCCATTTTTAGCAGGGCTGCAACCTGACTCTCAGGGACTTCTACCTTGCCTTCATAGATGTCGTCCAGGATAAGAGCAATTCGCATTGCTCTAAGTCCTGTCGCCATGTCATACCATGAAAACTTCGCGGCGCCATTTTGTTGATGGAAGTTCTTCCAGTCTAGTATGAAGCCTAAGGCTTCGTGGAAAAGAGCCGGGTCTTTGGTTTGGTAATATTTGACGAGGATTGGGTCAATGCCTCGCCATGCATGCAGCTGGAATTGCCAATTCCTGTCGTTAAAAGGATCTGCGCCCCATTCCACCGGCGTGTTGAATGGCCATGGGGGAACATCGTCTCGTGGTTGAAAGCCTTCTTCTACCAAGTCGTCATAATCTTGCCTGGCGTTAAGGTTGATGTCTCTCTCGGTAACTTTTCCAGAATAATGGGAATCGATCGCTAGTGATTCTTTGTTGTCGCTGTATAGCCAGGTGAATGTAATAGCCAGTAAGATAAAGGCCATTGTCGAGAAAGTTGCTTTATTGTTTAGTCGCATACCCTGCTCTGCCTCAGTGATTTTTTAAAGTGGGTTGATTTTATCATCGGCTCTTACAGGCGTCGAACGAATGCCTGGCTTATGTGTGGCCCGATCAGCGGGGCACCCGCCATGCTCTATACCGGGCTGGATGATCCTAAGTGTCAGGATGAGTATCGTGCCCGATGATACCCTGCTCTTGAAAATCCGAGTCGCTCATGCCTCGCTACTCCGAAGAGCGCCGCCAAGCCGTGGGTCGCCGAGTTGGACACCTTTCTCGCCCAGCACTCCGCTGTGCCCGGGCTGCCGATCGCTTGAACGCCACTCCGGGGTCGGCCTGTTGGCCTGTCTTGTCTGGGGTGGCCGCGGCTTCGTGCCCTCCCTTCGACCTATCAGGCCCTACTGCCGCGTTGTGACCTCGGCGGCGGGTCTGTATCCTTCCTGATCCAAGTCGTCTTAGCTCCTGACCATCGTTCTTGGCGTACGGTTAGCGGTGAGCGTAGAGCCCTCACGAGCACTTGCGTAGAATGGCGACACCATCGACGGGTGTCGGGACGGGGAGCGAAGCTCGCCCGGCGATCCCCCTGTATCTGAAGGGCGTGGGAACAAGCCCGGGAGAATCCCCGGGCGGTAGCGTGCCCGCGTCCGGCCCCCGCTCATCGCCGTGCCACTGTGTGGCATCTTGGCTGCCGGCCTCTACGGTGGCGCCTTGAGACTGCCACCGGCATGACCGTGCCTTCATCAACCGAGACAACCTCCGCCTACTATGCCCATCAAGACCCTCTGCGTGTTCGGTACGCGTCCCGAAGCCATCAAGATGGCGCCGCTTGCCCTGTCCCTCGCCGCCGATGATCGCTTCGAGGCCCAAGTGTGCGTGACTGGCCAGCATCGGGAGATGCTCGATCAGGTGCTGGACCTGTTCGACCTGGTACCCGATCACGATCTCGACATCATGACGCCCGGCCAGGATCTCACGGACGTGACCACGGCCATCCTGCAGGGCATGAAGGGCGTGCTGGGCGAGGTCAAGCCGGATATCGTGCTGGTGCATGGCGACACGGCGACCACCTTCGCCACCACCCTGGCCGCCTACTACCAGCAGATTCCCGTGGGGCACGTGGAAGCCGGCCTGCGCACGGGCAACATCTACAGCCCCTGGCCGGAAGAGGCCAATCGCAAGCTCACCGGGGCCCTGGCCGAGCTGCACTTCGCGCCCACCGAGCGCTCCCGGCGGAACCTGCTGGAGGAAGGCATCGCCCCGGCCAAGGTGCATGTCACCGGCAACACCGTGATCGACGCGCTGCTGGATGTGGTGCGCAAGCTCGAGGCTAGCAGCACCTTCCAGCAGCAGTTCAGCGAGCAGTTCGACTTCCTCGATGCCGACCGCAAGCTGATCCTGGTGACGGGGCATCGGCGCGAGAGCTTCGGCGGCGGCTTCGAGCGCATCTGCCAGGCCCTGTACGATACCGCCGCCGCCCACCCCGATTCCCAGATCGTCTATCCGGTGCACCTGAACCCCAACGTGCTCGGGCCGGTCAAGCGGCTGCTCTCGGACATCGACAACGTCCACCTCATCGAGCCCCTGGATTACCTGCCGTTCGTCTACCTGATGAACCGGGCCCACCTGATCCTCACGGATTCCGGCGGCATCCAGGAGGAGGCGCCGTCTCTCGGCAAGCCCGTGCTGGTGATGCGCGATACCACGGAGCGCCCCGAGGCCGTGGATGCCGGTACCGTCAAGCTGGTGGGGACCGATGTGGAACGCATCGTCGGTGAACTGCACAGCCTGCTGACCGACAGCAGCGCCTACGAGGCGATGAGCTATGCCCACAATCCCTATGGCGACGGCAAGGCCTGCAGCCGTATTCTCGAGACGCTGGCCGGCACGCTCTAGGCGCTAGCGCCGCGTTGCCACTCTTTTACTAACAATACGTTAACTGTCATTGGATCGATTCATGAACTACGACACCATCTCCGTTATCGGTCTCGGATACATCGGCCTGCCCACGGCGGCCGTCATCGCCTCCCGTCGCCAGCGCGTCATCGGCGTGGATGTGAACCAGCATGCCGTGGATACCATCAACCGCGGTGACATCCATATCGTCGAGCCGGAGCTGGATATCGTGGTGCACGCCGCGGTGAGGGAGGGGTATCTTCGCGCGGCCACCAGCCCCGAGCCGGCGGATGCCTTCCTGATTGCCGTGCCCACGCCGTTCAAGGCCGAGAACGGCAACAGCCATGTGCCGGATCTCACCTACATCAAGTCGGCGAGCCAGTCGCTGGCGCCGGTGCTGAAGGCGGGCGACCTGGTGATCCTGGAATCCACCTCGCCGGTGGGGGCCACCGAGCAGATGGCGGCCTGGCTGGCCGAGGCACGCCCCGATCTGACCTTCCCCCAGACCCACGGCGAGGAATCCGATATCCGCATCGCCCACTGCCCCGAGCGGGTCCTGCCGGGCCATGTGGTGCGCGAGCTGGTGGAGAACGACCGGGTGATCGGCGGCATGACCGCCAAGTGCTCTGCCGCCGCGACGGCGCTGTACCAGATCTTCGTGGAAGGGGAGTGCATCACCACCACGGCCCGCACCGCCGAGATGGCCAAGCTCACCGAGAACAGCTTCCGTGACGTGAACATCGCCTTCGCCAACGAGCTTTCCATCATCTGCGACAAGCTCGATATCAGCGTATGGGAGCTGATTCGCCTGTCCAACCGTCACCCCCGGGTCAACATCCTGCAGCCCGGCCCCGGGGTGGGCGGCCACTGCATCGCCGTGGATCCCTGGTTCATCGTCAGTGAAACCCCGGACGAGGCGCGGCTGATCCGCACGGCGCGGGAAGTGAACGATGGCAAGCCGCAGTGGGTGATTGACAAGGTCAACGAGGCGGTAGGCAAGTTCCTGAGTGCCAACCCCGACAAGACCGCCAGGGACGTGACCATTGCCTGCTTCGGGCTGGCCTTCAAGCCGGATATCGATGATCTCCGGGAGAGCCCGGCGCTGAAGATTACCGAGTCCATCGTTGCCAAGCATCCCGGCAAGACTCTGGTGGTGGAACCGAATATCGCCGAGCTGCCTGTCGGGAAGTTAGGCGATGCCCAACTGGTCGACATGAATGATGCGCTGGGGGCGGCGGATGTGAAGGTGATGCTGGTGGATCACAAGCCATTCAAGACCATCACGGTAAACGACGCCGGTCGCGACTACCTGATTGATACCAGAGGCGTTTGGGCGGAAAAGACCTGAGGCTGCCGTCTCGACAAGCTAATTCTCTGGTGACAAGGCTATAGGTATTGCGATGTTGATGAAGCTAAGGATGACGGCAAGAGGAAAAACAGCCTCGCGGAAAATTGCGGAAAGATTGGGTGTGTACTCAACTCTTGTGACTGCAAGAAAGCGAATGCGAAGAGCGGCTGATTTGGCCTCTTCGCCACAATCCTTGGTTTCCTATGCAAGAAGCAAAGCCTATCGCAGCCACTTCTCACGTGCGAGTCAGGCATTCTATAAGCAAGGTAATATCAGTGGTGCCTTGAGACTCCTGGACGACCTTCGGAGTAAAGGCGTCGCATTCAGTCAAAAGCATCAAGATTTATATGGTTTCATCCAGGGGCTCGAGCGCCTGAAAGGTGGCGCCTCTATCCCCCCGCGTCAGCCCAATCCCGGCGTGTTTACGCGTCGCCAGACTGTCCTTTACTGCCTGCACCAGTCGGTGCCCCACGCCACCAACGGTTACTCGACCCGCTCCCACGGTGTGGCGGCGGGCCTTCAGCAGGCAGGCTGGCAGGTGCGTGCCACCACCCGCCCTGGCTTTCCCTGGGATGTCGGCGCCAAAGGGCTCGACAAGGGCTACTACGAGGCCGAAGTGGAAGGGGTGACGTACGCCGCCGTGGCCGGCTGGAACCTGGCCAAGACCCCGCTGGATCACTACCTGGCCGAGGCCGCCGATCACTATCTCCGTGAGGCCCAGACCAGTGGCGCCGAAATCATCGCCGCCGCCTCCAACCATATCACGGCACTCCCCGCCCTGTTGGCGGCTCGCCGCCTGGGGCTGCCCTTCGTTTACGAGGTGCGCGGCCTTTGGGAGGTGACACAGGCCTCCACCCAGCCGGAGTGGGCCGGCTCCGAGCGCTATCAGCTGATGCGCGAGCTGGAACAGCAGGCGGCCCGCGAGGCGGACCTGGTGATCACCCTGACCGATGAACTCGCCGATGAGCTGATGTCGTGGGGCGTGGCCCGCGAGCGCATTGTGGTGGTGCCCAACGCCGTCGATGCCGAGCGCTTCCAGCCCATGTCAGCCGATGCCGAGGTGGCCAGGGAGCTCGAGCTCGAGCCCGGCGTGCCGGTGATCGGCTATGCCGGTAGCGCCGTGGCCTACGAAGGGCTGGAGCTGTTGATGGAGGCCCTGGCTCAGCTCAAGGCCCAAGGCCAGGACTTCGTCTTCGTGCTGGTCGGCGACGGCAAGGTGATCGATACCGTCAAGACCAGGGCCAAGAGACTGGGCATTCAGGACCACTGCCGCTTTACCGGGCGGGTGCCCTTCGATGCCGTGCCGCGCTACCTCTCCTGCATGGATATCATGCCGGTGCCGCGCCTCTCGTCTGCCGTCACCGAGATGGTCTCGCCGCTCAAGCCCCTGGAAGCCATGGCCATGGGCAAGGCCGTGGTGCTCTCCGATGTCTCCCCCCACAAGACCATGGCGGGAGATGATCGGCGCGCCCAGCTGTTCACCAAGGATAGCGCCGATGACCTCTGCCGCGTTCTCAAGGCGCTGATCGACAGCCCCGCGGAACGCAAGCGCCTGGGCCAGGCGGCCCGCGCCTGGATCGAGCAGGAGCGCACCTGGAACCATGTGACCAGCCTCTACGCCGAGAGTCTGGAGCGCGTGCGGACTACCCAGCGCCAGCCAGACCCGGCTCACCCCGCCGCCCCGGCCAAGCGCCTGGAGCAGATCACCCTGGGCCTGATCGCCGATCAGTTCACCACCGATACCCTGGCCAGCGCCGTCAAGGTGGTGCCTCTCTCGCCGGACAACTGGCGACAGGAACTCGCCCGGCAGCCCATCGATGCCATGTTCGTGGAGTCGGCATGGAAGGGCAACGACGGGCAGTGGCACCGCAAGGTGGGCTACTACAGCGACGAAGAATTCGCTCCGCTGACTGAGCTGCTGGAATACTGCCGCCGTCAGGGCATTCCTTCGCTGTTCTGGAACAAGGAAGACCCGGTCCACTTCGAGCGCTTCCGCAAGGCGGCGAGCCTGTGTGATCACGTCTTCACCACCGATAGCCGTCGGATCATTCCCTACCTGGCCACTCCCGGTGCGCTGAGCCAGACGGCCAGCAGCTGCCCGTTCTACGCCTCACCCAAGCTCCATAACCTGCTACCATCCACCCGCGAATGGCAGCCCACCGCCGCCTATGGCGGCACCTACTACGGTTCACGCTACCCCGAGCGCACCGAGTACATGGACAAGATCATGAGTGCGGCCGCCCCGCTGGGCCTCACGATCTACGATCGCCAGCACGATGACTCGGCATCCCCCTACAAGTATCCCGGCGGCCTGGGCGGTTATGTGGCTGGCAGCCTCGCCTACGATGAGATGATCCAGGCCTACAAGGCCCACCCGGTGCAGATCAACGTCAACTCGGTGCTGGATTCCCCGACCATGTTCTCGCGCCGAGTGATGGAAGCCACCGCCTGCGGTTCGCCGATCATCTCCGGCCCCGCGCTGGGCATGAATCGCTACCTCGAAGGGGCAGGGCAGGTCGTGCGCACCGAGAGCGACGCCGCACAAGCGCTGGAGAACCTGCTGCATCACCCGGCCTACCGCTGGCGGATGGCCCTGAAGGGTGCCCGTGCGGTGATGCGCGCGCACACCACCGAGCTGCGGTTGACGCAGATGCTGCGCACGGCCGGCCTGGTGATGAAGGCTCCCGAACCGCCGGCGTTGAGCGTCCTGGCTTCAGATATCAGCATGGCTGCCACCCAACGTTTGCTCGCCCAGACGCTGCGCCCTCGGCGCGTCGTCGCCAGCCATTGGCAGGCCGGCACCCAGGCTCGCCTGGAAGCCGCCGGTATCGAATGTGCCGCGCCGGATGGCGAGACCACCCAACACGATGCCCTCTGGCTGCTGGCCGAGCCCCGTGCTTTGGAAGCGCTCGAGCCAGAAGATCTGGAAGATTTGGCCTGGCCGACTCGTTACGCTCCGCAAACGCGCATCGGTTATAGGCGTGACGCTACCCTCGAAAAAGGCCAGTGGCCCGGCGTGGCCCTGGAGAGCGACGCCGTTGCTCCCGATTTGGCGCTGATCCGCCCGCCGGCAGGCATGGTACTCGAGGCCCTCGACGAGTGGGCGGCGCAGCAACCGACGCTGGCCCTGCGCAAGCCCGCGCAGACTCACGAGCAGGCACCCAATGTCCCACCAAGGAAAACGGTGGTGATTGCCGGGCATGACCTCAAGTTTATCAAGCCGTTCTATCCCTACTTCAGCCAGGGGGGTATGCGACTCCTGCTCGACTTCTGGAGCGGTCATAAGCAGCACAATGAAATGGCCAGCAAGCGCCTGGTGCGCCAGGCCGATACGGTGTTCTGCGAGTGGATGCTGGGCAACGCCATCTGGTACGGCAAGCACAAGCGGGAAGGGCAGAAGCTCGTCGGGAGGCTGCACGCCCAGGAACTACGCAGCCCGCTGTTCGACAAGGTACCGTTCGAGCAGTTTGAAACGGTGATCTTCGTTGGGCCGCACATGCTGCGCAATGCCCAGCGGCGCAACCCTGCACTGACAAAGAGCGGCGTGGTGATCTACAACGGCGTGGATGTGGAAACACTGAAAGCCGTCCCGCGCAACGACACCAACGGCAAGGTGCTGGGCTTTGTGGGCATGGTGCCGCAAAGCAAGCGCCTGGATCGCGCACTGGATATCCTCAGGGAGCTGCGCAAGGTAGACGACGGTTACACGTTACGCATCAAGGGCAAGCGCCCGGAAGAATACGTCTGGATGGCCAACCGCCCGGAAGAAATGGCTTGGTACGAAGCCCAATACCGTCGGCTGGAAGAAGACTCACTGCTGAAAGGTGCGGTGCTTTTCGATCCCCACGGCAACGATATGCCCGAGTGGTACGCTGGCATCGACTATGTGTTGTCCGTCAGTGATCACGAAAGTTTCCACTTGGCCGTGGCAGAAGGTGCTGCTGCAGGAGCGTCTCCGGTGATTCTGCCTTGGGAAGGAGCAGATGAGATTTATCCCTCGCAGTGGGTGAATTCGAATGTTGCCGCTGCGTCGAACTCTCTCTCGCTCCACGCGAACGAGCCGGTGTCACGCTTAGAGACCAGAAAACGCTCAGATGCTTTGTTTGTTGAGCAAAATTTCAAGCGCGATTTTGTCGTGAATCAGATTATACGCACCCTTTAGTATAAGGAGTCCTTGTGCTTTTGAATAGTCGGCAGCTACATTTCAAGATCACTGTCAATGGTCGAAATGTAAGCTATCTTTATATACGTAAGAATGCGTGCTCGAGTTGGAAAAAATTCTTTGCGGGAGTATCTCCATACAGAGAGCATGCTAAAGAATATCAAAACCTGTTAGGGTTTATGGGTAAGTATCACAAGATAAAGACAGTGGCGGGTCTCAAGACAATACAGGAATCAATTATTGTGGTGAGGGAGCCAGCGGAGAGGCTTTTCTCTGGATTTGTCAATCAATATTTGATGCGTCTTGATCGTCGGTCATTACTTCATGAATCTGTTGAACAGCATACTGGGAAGCGGGCTGAAGATGTCACGTTTCATGATTTCTTGTACGCCTATGTAACAGACATAGGTGATGAAAAAGTCGATGCTCATTTCTGGTCTCAAAGGTCACACATGGCAGATGTTCGCTATCATCATGTTTGGCCGATATCTCAGATACATGGCAATGCAAAAAAAGTATTTGGCGAACAGATTGCAGATAGATATTTCCTGAAAAAATCCAACTCTACTCATCAAATAGAGAGGCAGGAGATATCAACGCCCTATAGCTCGTCAAGGGATATGTTTGATATTTATGAAAAAACAAAGGAGCTTCCAAAGTTTGAGTGCTTGGTGGATCCGAGTGCATCACGGCACATAAAAGACTTGTATTCTGACGATTATGCTCTCTATGAAAGAGCCATCAGAGGCTAGCTTGTCCAATAAAGGACAGGATGCTCGTGATTCATGTATTGCGGATGATGGTTTTCTGCAGCTTCTATCCGGTTGAAGGGCTATAAGAATGTTCGCAGGGTTTGGTTCGGCTAAAAGAATTGAAAGGCTCCTGGGTGATATCAAGAATAATGTTGCGAATGATGACAATGAAATTGCCGCGCTACATGATGCTATAAGTGAGCTTGATGCCAAGGGTGAGAAAAATGCAAGATCAATCAAGCATTACGTTGTCAATTCGCTAAAGAGTGCCGAAATCAGAAACTATCGCCAGATGGAAAGCCTCCACTGGTTAACCTATGGCCTGACCACTCGGCACCGTCTTCCACCTTTGAGAGGATGGGCCTCTTCACCTGATTTGTTGTTGGAGTTGCAAGACTTTATTTTTTCGACTAAGCCAGAGCTAGTGGTCGAACTTGGAAGTGGAGTCTCCACTCTAGTCATCGCTGATGCCTTGAGGCAAAATGGAGCAGGCAAGCTGATTTCACTAGAGCATTCGAGTCATTATGGCTCGAAAACTCAGTTGATGTTGAAAAGGGAAGGGCTGTCAGATTGGGTTGACTTGAAAATTGCTCCTTTAGAACCTTGGGAGGGTGAACATTTAAGTGATGGTTCTGAAGAGAAGCTGTATTGGTATTCTCAAGAATGTTTGAAAGATGCTTGTGATGTTGACCTGTTATTGGTGGATGGCCCTCCAGCATCAACTTGCAAGTTTTCACGTTACCCGGCTATGCCAGCCATTGTCAGTAGCTTAAAAGATGGCGCCCAGGTATGGATGGATGACACTACGCGTGAGGAAGAATCGACTATTTGCTCTGCCTGGGGTGAAAAGTATGGTTTTTCTATTGAGTTTTTAGAGCTCGAAAAGGGGTTGGGTATTCTAAAGAAGCAATAGCATATTTTCATGTAATGGCATTGTTGCGAAATGAGTTGTTGTCTATTATTCAAGGCATAGTTGACGACCTGTTGCCCAAGGAAGTGTAATTTGTTTGAGAAAATCCTGACCACCTTAAGGTGGTCATTTTCGGTTGGGAATAAGTTTTTTAGTGTGGTGCCTGGCACAACACTGCTTATCATTGCGTCGACACTTGTATCACAGTTGTCCATTCTTTTTGCATTTCTCTTGCCCCTCAAGATTATAATGCTGTTGGGATCGCCAGGTATGCCTGGCTATTTCCCATCATTCTTTTCTGTTTTCAGCCGCGATGTGCTGGTGTTGCTGCTTAGCTTGTGTGCTGTGCTCTTTTATGTGGTACACATGACGTCTGAACGGATTATTTTGAACATCTCTAGAAGTGGGGCTGATGCCTTGTTGTTGAAGAGTCAAAAAATGACTCTTTTTGAAAATCAAGAAGAAGTGGCAAGACGCGCTTTTCAGCGGTACTCGAGAAGCGTGGCAAGTGGTGTTTTCTTGCTGATGGTTTCGGCAGTTCTAGGCTTTATTTATTCTGGCTTATTGTTGTTTTTGGTTGGGTATGTTGTTTGCGTGTTTTCTCTCTTTGGTTTTTTGTATGGCAAGAGTAATAGGTTCAAGAAGGGACTTGTTGAGGACCTGCCGAAATATGTAAATAGTGCAACAGGCGTAGGTTTTCTTTTGTCCTTTGGGTATATGGTTGGACAGTTTTTGTGGGGAGCCCCTCCAGGGATATTGATCGCAGTTATATCATTAATATTAATGCGGCAGGGTTTTTCCCGAATTAACGGGCTTGTGAATGATTTAAAAGGCTTGTTTTTGCAACGACTAAAGCTAAATGCTCTTTTTTTTCATGGCCATGTCCTGGTTTCAGAGGAAAAGAAGCATGAGGTGAGCTTCTGGACTTTGCTGGATTGCTCCAGTTGTGAGCGATGGATGCCATACGTCATTAGCCAATGGTGTGATCATGAAGTTGACAAGGTGGCTATTAGCTGGATTCAGCTTGGTGTTCAGGATGTCGCTGCCTTTCATGTCAAGTCATCGAATGACAGAGAGGGGGTGGTTGATGAATTTCTGGTTAAAGTCTTTAATGTAAATCGAGTTTCCCATGCCAAGCATGAGGCTACTCTTTTGTCAGAGCAGGGGCAGCTTCCTTCGTTAGACATTTTGGGGGTCGAGGATGTAGAGGGGCTACATTGTCATATCATGCATTGGCAGCCCGCCAAGAAAGTCTCGTCAGATAAAATGGCTGAGGCCAAGCAGGATTTGGCACTTTCCTTGCTTGCCTTTGATCCAAGCAAGCAGTTGGTATCTCAGTTCAAGCGTTCACGGCCGCCGCTGTGGCGACGAATCGATCAACGGATGATTGACCGACTTTTGACAGTGGCTGATATGATCAGTCCAAGACACTCTGATTATGTCAACATGTTTAAGAAAAACATGGTTGAGATTACCAGTCGACTCAGTGATATGCCGCTGATGATTGTGAATCCTGACATGGGAAGCGACTCGATACGAGTTGATAAGGGTGGACGGTATATTTTGCTGCATTGGGGGCGCTGGACTTTAGAGCCTGTTGGCGCAAGTTGGCCGATCCTGCCTGAAGAGCTCGATCGTCATATTGATGCATTGAGTGAAGCAAAGGAATCAAGGCCTGATCTGAGAGGCTTGCTTGAGTCGGACGTTCGACTCTCGGCTTTGGTGTATTCACTCGAAAAGCAATATATGAGGCAGAATTTTGTGGGTGCAATAAATACCATACCTCGTATAATTGAGTCCCTGGAAGAGGCTCGTTGCCACCCCTTGGCTGCAGGTTGATTTGGATACTGGTTTAGGAGTATGATTTGAGCACCGTTTCCATGATTGTCTGGAATGAGTTTCTTAATGATGCGCGTGTGCTGAAGGAAGCTCAGACCTTGCAATCCTCCGGCTTTCAGGTCGTTGTGCATGCCTTGCATACTCCCGGAGTGACACAAGAGAGAGAAACCCTCGACGGCGGGGTAAAGGTCGTACGAGTGGCGAAAAATCCCTTCTGGAAGCTTCGCAAGCGCCGGTACCTGGAGGCTGGCAAGAAGTCCGCCACCAATCCGGAACAGAAACCTCCGCAAGCGCAGAAGCCGGCAACGCCACCGCCGGAAACCTTCCAGAGGCAACTGCTGAAGCTGATCGCCAGGCTCTCGACACACGCGGGGCTCGCCTTCCAACTGGTGCGCTCGCGGCCTGCCGCGATCCATGCCCATGACGTGAATGTGCTGCCGACGGCGTGGTTGGCGGCCAAGCTGGCCCGGGTGCCGCTGGTCTATGATGCCCACGAGATCAGCACCGACCGGGAAGGCTACAAGGCCTTCCGCAGGCTGGTGGGCTGGATCGAAAAGACGCTCATGCCCGGGGCCGCCGGGACCATCACCACCACCGAGGCCCGTGCCAAGTTCTTCGCGCGGGCCTATGGCATCCCGCGTCCGCTGGTCTTGCAGAACCGGCCGCGGCTGGTGAAGGCATCGGGCTCCAATCGGATTCGTGAGGAGCTGGGGTTGTCCGAGCCGTGGCCCATCGTGCTGTATCAGGGCGGCCTGCAGCCGGGCCGGGGGCTTCCGCGGCTGGTGGAGGGGGCCGCCAGCGTGCCGAACGCCTATTTCGTGTTCATCGGTGGGGGACGCCAGGAGCGGGAGTTGCACGGGCTCAGCGAGCGGCTGGGCCTGGCCGAGCGGGTACGCTTCATTCCGACCGTGGCGTTGGCCGAGCTGCCGTCCTATACGGCCTCGGCCGATATCGGCGTCCAGCCCATCGAGAATACCTGCCTGAACCATTTCACGACCGACTCCAACAAGCTCTTCGAGTACGTGATCGCGGGATTGCCGGTCGTGGCGAGCCAGCTGCCGGAGATCAGCAGGGTCGTGCGGCAGCATGACCTCGGGCTACTGGTGCCGCCAGGCGATACGGCTGCCCTGGCCGAGGCCATCCAGCGCCTGGTCGAGGATCCCGAGCGGCGTGCCCATTACCGCGACCAGGCGGCAACGGCCGCTCAGTCACTCAACTGGGAATCCCAGGAGCAGGGGCTGATCGATCTCTATGCCCGGGTCCTGCCCGCCTCTCGTGCCGGTGCGACGCAGCGATGACGGCGGTGAGGGTACTGCTGCTCGGCTTCTACTATCCCCCCGATATCAGCGCCGGCGCCTTTCGCTGCGAGGCGCTGGTCCATGCCCTGGCCCGTCGACTGCCGTCGGGTAGCGAGCTGGATGTGATCACGACGGAGCCCAATCGCTTCGGAAGGGAAGGGCAGTGGCGCCCGGATGATGCCGAATGGCCCGAGGGGAAGGTGACGATCACCCGGCTCGAGGTGTCGGGCGGCGGAGGCGGCATGGCCTCGCAGGCACGGGCGTTTGCCTCCTATGCCGCCCGGGTTCGGCAACTGACGCGCGACCGGCACTTCGATCTGGTGATTGCCACCTCGTCGCGGCTGATGACCGCGGTGCTGGGTCGCTGGGTGGCGAAGCGTTGCGGGGCCCGGCTGTATCAGGATATTCGCGACAACTTCGTCGATAACCTGCCCTCGGTGTTGCCCCATGGGACGGGTCACCTGCTCGCCCCGGTGTTCGGGGGCCTCGAGCGGTGGGCGTTGGCCAGGGCGGATCGCATCAACCTGGTGTCACGGGGCTTCGAGCCCTACTTCCAGTCGCGCTATCCGGGGCAACGCTTCTCCTGGCATACCAACGGGATCGATGCTCCCTTCGTCGCGGCGTTCGAGTCCGGCATGTTCGAGCAGGAGGCGACAGGGCGGGTGGATCAGCCGCTGCAGGTGCTCTACGCCGGCAACCTGGGGGCCGGGCAGGGCATGGAGCACATTCTTCCGGCACTCGCCCGGCGGCTCGAGGGTCGCGTCGCGTTTCGGGTGATCGGCGCAGGCGCCGGACGCGAGCCGCTATGCCGAGCGCTGGCCGAGCAAGGCGTCGACAATGTTCAGGTCCTGGCGCCTGTGTCGCGAGACGACCTGCTGGACGCCTATCGCCAGGCCGACGTGCTCTTCCTCCACCTGAATCGCTTGCCGTCGCTGGAGAGCGTGCTGCCCTCGAAGCTCTTCGAGTATGCGGCAACCGGCCGCCCGGTATGGGCGGGCGTGTCGGGGGCCGCGGCGCGCTTCGTCGAGCAAGAGATTGATAACGCAGCGTGTTTTTCACCATGCGATGTCGACGAGGCCGTCGCGGCCCTGGGGCGACTTGAGGTATCCTCACGCCCGCGGCCCGCGTTCGTGGCCAGGTGGCGCAGAGACAGGATAATGGATGAGATGGCCAACGAGATCATGGCACTGGTGATGGATGAAGCGTGAGTATCAGCGCCGCCACTCGCGGTGGTACGAGGTGTTGCTGTTAGGGCTGTCGGTCCATGTGGTGGTGGGGATTCCGCTGGTCGTCGGGCTCCCGGCGCTGGAGCGGTGGGGCTGGGGATTCTGGGATTACCTGCCGGACGTACGCTACAACACCATGTTCGCCATCGCGCTGGCGTTTCTCGCCTCGGCGCTGACGCTGCGGCGCATGGCGCGCTTCCCCGGGGCGCAGCTTGCCGCCAACATCCTGCCGACCATCTCCCTCGCCTTCCTGATCGCGGTGGCCGTGCTGTTCTTCACCCGCGAAGGCTATACCCGTCAGGTGCTGTTCGGTGGCTACCTGGTCAGCCTGATGTGGTTCTATCTGGGCTTCTTCCTGGGCCGGCGTTTCCGCAGGCTCAAGCTGGCGGTGGTGCCCTTCGGTGATGTCTACCGCCTGATGGGCACCCGCCAGGCGGATCTGCGCTTGCTGGAAGGCCCCGATCTGGAAGGCATACGGGTGGATGGCGTGGTCGCGGACCTGCACGCCGCGGACCTGCCGCCCGAGTGGGAGACCTTCCTGGCCCGGTGCACGCTCTGCCATATCCCCGTCTACCATAGTCGCCAGGTGTCGGAGTCGATCTCCGGGCGGGTGCAGATCGATCGCCTCTCGGAGAACGAGTTCGGCAGCCTGCTGCCGCCGCTCGTCTATATCGGTTTCAAGCGGGTGGTCGACAGCGCCGCCGCCGTGCTCTTGCTGCCGGTGCTGTTGCCGGTGATGATCGGTGTCGCGATGGCCATCAAGCTGGATAGCCGGGGCCCCGTGCTGTTCCTGCAACCCCGCATGGGTTACAAGGCCCTGCCCTTCCTGATGTACAAGTTCCGCAGCATGCACCATGACATGAGCGGCGAGGACTTCACCATCTCCGAGGACGACCCGCGGATCACCCGGGTCGGGCGGGTGATCCGCAAGTATCGGCTCGATGAACTGCCCCAGCTGTTCAACATCCTGAAGGGCGAGATGAGCTTCATCGGCCCACGGCCCGAGTCGGTCTCGCTCTCCGAGTGGTATGAGCAGGATGTGCCCTTCTTCAGTTACCGTCACGTGGTCCGCCCGGGGATCACCGGCTGGGCCCAGGTGGAGCAGGGCTATGCCGCCGAGGTGGATGGCATGACCAAGAAGCTGCAGTATGACTTCTACTACATCAAGCACTTCTCGCTGTGGCTGGATGTGCTGATTGCCCTGAAGACCTCCCGAATTCTCTGGACCGGTTTCGGGGCACGCTGAGCCCCCACCATGCCGTTGCCACCCGACGTTGCCGCGCCTTGCGCGGCGACGTCGTGTCGGGGGCGGGGAATCTGCTACCATTCGCGCTTCCTTGGAAACGCTAAGAGTGACGCGGCAGTGAGGCACCCCTATTCCCTTCTCGAGCCGGGCGGGCCGCCCCCCGCCTGGGCTTCTCCCCCGTGGATGTGTTGGCTGGGCCTGGGGTGCGTGCTGCTCTATGCCGGCCTGCGGCTATGGGCGCCCCCGGTCGGTGAGCCCGCCGGCACCCTGATGGCCGTACTGGGGCTCTTTGCCGTTCTCCGCTGGGGGCATGGCCTTCGCAATGGTGGTGCGCTCTGGCTGTTGTTGGCGGTGGTGGCGGTGCAGCTGATCTCCTGGCTGGGCGGTTACCTCCACCACCCCGAGTGGGTGACCGACACCCCGCAGCTCGATCGGCTGGCCAAGTGGTTCCTGTTCATCGGCCTGGCCTGGTGGTTGGGGGGGAGCAGCCGCGTGACCCTGCTCGCCTGGGGGCTCGCGCTGCTGGGGCTGATGGTGGTGGTCTTCTGGCCCGAGGGTAGCCTCGAGCAGTGGCGGCTGGGGCTAGAGGGCGCGCGAGCCGAGTTCACCATTCGCAACGCCCAGCACGACGCCATGCTGTTCGCTACCGGCCTGCTCGGCCTGGTGTGCTTCGCGGGGCGGTGCTGGCGGGGCAGCGGCGCCCTGGCGTGGGGACGCCGTGTGGCGTGGAGCCTGGCCCTGATCGTGTGTCTGGTCGGTATCGGGATCACCCAGACCCGGGCCGTGTGGCTCGCGCTATTGCTGGTGATGCCGTTGCTGGCGGTGCTGGCCGGGTGGAGAGGGCGCCGGCCGTCCCGCAAGGCTGGGTGGGGGCTCGGTGCGGTTGCCCTGGTGATGCTGGTCGGGGCGGTGGCCTTCCACGAGCCGGTGGCCGAGCGGCTGGCCAACGAGAATCGCATCATTGCCCAGGCCATGGAGAATGACTGGAAGTCGCTTCCCTACAGCAGCATCGGCAATCGTCTGCTCACCTGGCGGGCCTCGCTGGACTGGATCGCCGAGCGCCCGCTGATCGGCTGGGGGGAGGAAGGGCGCAGCCTGGTCATCGAGCATACCGAGTGGTTGCCGGCAAAGACCCAGGCGCTCTATGGCCACCTGCATAACACCTTCCTCGAGATCCTGGTCGGCTATGGCCTCTTGGGGTTGTCGGTGGTGTTGGCATTGATCGCCTGGATCGGCCTGGGCACCTGGCAGGCCTGGCGGGCCGGTGTGATGCCTGGCGACATGGCGCTGTTCGCGGCGGGCTTCTTCGTCTTCTACGCCATCGTCAACCAGTTCGAGTCCTATGGCAGCTTCTGGACCGGGGTCTATGTCCAGAACCTGGTGGCGGGTGGCCTGGTCACCCATATCTGGCGCTGGCAGATAGCAACGGGACGTCGCGTGTTTCCCGCTCTTCGTAGCAAGGCCGCCTGATGCGCACACTGGTTGTGGTTCGCTCCCTGAAGATGGGAGGCATGGAGCGTGTCGCCGTGAACCTGGCCGATGCCTTCGCCGAGGCCGGGCACGAGAGTCACCTTCTCAGCCTGCGATCGACAGAATGCCCGCTGAAGCCGGAACATGCCGACGTCGAGCACCATCATTTGCCACTTCGCTGGTGGAGCCGGGTCACCGTGCTTGGCCTGCTGTTCGAGCAACTGGCGCGCTTCTTTCTGAACCCTCTGGTCAAGCGGTCGCTGTTTCTCGGGCGGGGGCTGATGGGGGGCATTGTCTTCCGGGCCTGGCTGCGGGCCTTCGAACGCCGCCACGGGCGCGTGGATCGCATCGTCTTCCGCGGCATCGGGACCTTCGAGCTGGTCTGGACGTTCCGCGACGAGCGAGCCCGTTACGTTCTCGAGAACATCCTGCATGTCCGTAATGCCGGCTGGGCGCGCCGGCTCTTCGCGCGCTGCCTGTACCATCGCCGCCACCTCGTGACCGTCTCCCGGGGGGTGGCGGAGAGCGTGCGCGAGGGGATGACCCGCTGGAAATTCACGCCGGCCTCGCTGACGGTGATCCCCAACCCGTGCCCCGTCGCCGGCATTCGCCAGCAGATGACGCGTCCCGAGCCCGACCTGCCCGCCGGGCCCTATATCGTCAACGTGGCACGCCTGGTGCCGGCCAAGGACCAGGCGCTGCTGCTGCGCGCCTATGCGAAGTCCGGCGTCTCGCTCCCCCTGGTGCTGGTGGGCGATGGACAGGAGCGGCAGCGCTTGCAGGCCCTGGCGAGCGAGCTGGGCATCGCCGATCGGGTGGTCTTCGCCGGCCAGCGGGACAACCCCTATCCGTGGATGCACCATGCCCGGCTGTTCGTGCTCAGTTCGCGTTTCGAGGGCATGGGCATCGTGTTGTTCGAGGCCCTGGCGTGTGGTACCCCCGTGCTGAGCGTGGATTGCCCGGGCGGGATTCGGGAAATCCTGAAGGGCGAACTGGAGGCATCCATCGTGCCCCATGATGTCGATGCCCTGGCGGAGGGCATTCGTCACGCCGCCGAGGCGGAGAAGCCCGAGATTCAGGAGCGCTGGCTGGATGACTTCCGCCCGGCAACCGTCGCCGAGGCCTTCCTGTGAGCCGTGAAGGCGAGGCCGGCATACGGAAGGGTGACGGCGCTGCGAGCTCGGAGCGTGGCTTCGAGATGGACTGGCAGCGGTTCGTCGACTACGGCATCCGCGAGGTGCTGGGGGGCAAGGGGCATCTGCCCTGGCTTCGGCTCTTCAAGTGCCTGTGGTCCATCAGGCCGGAGCGCCAGGCCGTGCTTCGCGTGCGGCTGGTGCAGATGCTCGAGCATTACGGACGCAACACCTTGGTCAGGCGTCAGCTCGCCACTCTGACGACCCGCTTCGGGATCCATGTGGAGCCGCGCACGGTCATCGGCAGGGGGCTGAGACTGCCCCATCCCACCTCCATCGTGATCGGCAGGGGACTCAGGATCGGTGAGCGCTGCCAGCTCTACCAGCAGGTGACCCTGGCGGCGGCGCCACGGGAGCACGAGCCGTTCATGGCGCGCGTCGGGGATGACGTCACGATCTTTCCCGGGGCCAAGTTCGTCGGCGAGGGACGTGTCGGGAATCGCGTCATCGTCGGCGCCAATGCGGTGGTGGCGGATGCCTTCGGCGACGACGTGGTGGTCGGCGGCGTGCCGGCCAGGGTGATCCGTGAGGTGAGGCCCGGCGAGCGGACCGGTTCAGGCAAGCCGGAATAGGGTGGTATCTAGGCAATGTCCGAAAAGTGCCTGCGCTCGGCTATACGGCGTTAAAAATCGGCTCAAAGTGCTCATTTACTACCTGTAAACTCCGCCTTTTCACCGATTTTTGCCTTGTCTAGCCTTCGCTCGTCGACTTTTCAGACAAAGCCTGGTGTAGGCCTGTCCTGGCTGAAGCATGGGCCAAGGGAATAACCATGCTTCGACCCTGGACCCTCCTAGGGTTCGCTACTCCATTAACGACTGCAGGCGCGACGCCGCCCGGGCGCGGTAGCGCTCGCCACGCAGCTTGTTGACGGTCAAGGAACGTTCGAGAGCCGGCCATTGGTCGGCTCTTTTCGTTGGCAGGCGGCGCACATGGGCGTCGATCCACACCAGCTGGCCGTCGGCCTTCACCAGCAGGTTGTTGTAGTGCAGGTCGCGATGCGCATAGCCGGCCCTGGCCAGCATGGCCACCTCCTGGCACAGGCGGTCGAGGAAGCGCTCACGCTCGGTCTCGCTGAGTGCATCGAAGACCTCGCCGCCCATTCGGGCATCCGCCACGTGCTCGAGCAGCAGCAAGGAGGCATTGCGGTTGCAGGGGTTCAGCGAGACGCCCCAGCCATGGCAGTAGGGTGTGGCCAGGCCCGTGCCTTGCAGGAGGCGCAGGCTGAGGAACTCCTTGCGGGCATCCGATTGCAGCAGGCAGCGCTTCTCGAGGTAGTCCCGCCACGCCCAGCCCAGCGGACGATGGCGCTTGTGGAACTTGTCGGGCACCACCTTGGCGAGGATATGGCCGTCCTCGCTCAGGTAGAAGCGGCTGCTGGCCACCGCCTCGAAGGCCGCGGTGGTCGTGGTGCTGGCCAGGCGCAGCTCGCCCGGCAGCTCGCTGGGGTGAAACACCAGGTAGCGGCGGCGGCGATCGTCGAAGGGGAGGTCCAGCAGCTTCATGGTATCGTTTGCCCTAGAGCGCCTCGAACTGCGGTAGCACGGTATCCTTGAGGAACTGCCGGTAGTGGCGCGGCTCGATGGCCACCGGGGCCTGGTCCATGCGCGCGATCGCATCGGCCAGGCCCTTTTCGTTCTCCGGGGCCACCAGGAAGTCCACTAGCTCCTGGGTCAGGATCTCCTTCGGCCCGCTGGGACAGTCCACGCTGATCACCGGGGTGTGCAGCAGCAGGGCCTCGATCAGCACCCGCGGCAGGCCTTCGGCGTCGGAGGTCAGCAGCATGGCCTTGGCATGGCGGATGAAGGGGTAGGGGTTGTGGTGATAGCCCAGCCACAGCACGCGGTCCTCGAGTCCCAGGGTCGTGATCAACTGGCGGACCTCGGCCTCGTGTTCGGGCTTGCCCTTGCCCATGATGGCCAGCGGCGTGGTGACGCCGCTCTCGGCGTAGGCGCGCAGCAGCCGGTCGTGACGCTTGCGGGGTTCGATGGCCGCCACGCACAGGAAGTACTCGCCATCGGGTAGCGGCGCCGGCTCGTCGGCCATGGCCACGAAGGGCTCACGCTCGTAGGGGTTGTAGATGGGCACGATGCGCTCGGCCTGGAGGCCGACGACGTTTTCCAGGTTGCCTTTCACGCCCTGGGAGACGGCGATGACCTGGCGCCCTCGGTAGAAGCGCCGGACCTTGTCGAAGGCTCGCTCGCGCTGCTTCGCCTCGCTGAACTTGGCCGAGACGTCCGACTTCACCCAGAAGTAGAGGTTCGAATGCTT
Organism: Halomonas stenophila; assembly: GCF_014192275.1. Classification (GTDB taxonomy): domain Bacteria; phylum Pseudomonadota; class Gammaproteobacteria; order Pseudomonadales; family Halomonadaceae; genus Halomonas; species Halomonas stenophila. The sequence continues at coordinate 690,968 of NZ_JACHXR010000001.1, forward strand.
CAGGTGGCGGGTGATCTTGTCGCAGGAGCAGGAGATCGCCACGTCCGGCTGCCAGGCTTCGAGCGCCTTGGCGATCCGCGAGGCCTGCCACTTCTCGGTCAGCACCGTGCTGGTCGCCTTGGTGAAGCGGGTCACGACGGCGAGATCCTCGATGTCCAGGCCCTCGGGCAGGCGATGCTCGATCCGCTCGCGCAGTGTGAAGACCCTCACCGCATGGCCACGCTGGCGCAGCTGGTCGGCGGTGTAGAGCAGCGATTTCTGGGCGCCGCCGCCGTAGAGGTCCTCGATGACGAAGGCGAAGCGTTTGTGGGCCATGCTGTCGTCCTGCTGGGGATCCGTGTTCGCCGTGTGTCCCCACGGCGCGAAAGGCCGGTATTCTAGCACGGCCGGCAGCGACGGTTGATGGTCGGATGCGATGACTCGGCCGTCCCCGCCCAAGCCGTCCTCGCCGGGCCTTCAGGATGAGTATCCTTTCATTTCGTTTTGGTACTTGCCTCCTGTTTTTCCCCTGTTATCTCAGTCCATCTTGGCACCCTGGTCGAGGGTGATATCCCATCCATCTCGACGGAGAAGAATCCGTCTGTGAACGCTCTGTAACTTCGTAAGCTGAAGTTAACCACCCCGTGACGCTCTGTGACAGAAGGTGCCTACATGCTACAGGGCGTGCGGGGTGGTACCACCCGGCGGTGCGGCAAGGAGCTACCTGAAGGAAGAAGGTCCCGGGGCGGCAGCGTCGCAAGCCAAGCACCAGATCAGAGACGCGTTGAACATGGTTGCGCATCTTGAGGTTCGAAGCACGACGCTGGCTGATGCAGGGGACACAGGAATGATGGGACTCGAGACGTTGATCAGGATGCCTCGCCGCTGGAAGCGCGCATTGTTGCGAGTGATGGATGCGCTGTTGATTGCCTCCTCCCTGCTGGTGGCGTCGCTGCTGGTGGGCCGTGATTTCTCCCAGGTCGATGAGGGAGGCTGGTGGCTGCTCGGCGTGGCGGTTGCCTCTTCACCCCTGATCTTCCAGGTTCTGGGGGTGTATCGCGTTGTCCTGCGCTTCATGCATCTGAGATTCATGGCCTCGCTGGTGTCGGGTGTGGGCCTGGTGTCCATCGGTCTCCTCGTCATGGACATGCTGGTGGGGTGGCCAGTGCTCTGGGAGGCCATTCCCGTGTTCGCCATGCTGGCCATCATCACGGTCTCCGGCCTCAGGTTGCTGCTTCTCGAGCTTTATCTCTTGAGTCGTCACCATCCAGGCAAGCCGGTCATTATCTATGGCGCCGGTGTCGCGGGTGGGGAACTGGCGCGTTCCCTGTATCACGGTGGCCAGTATCGGCCCCGTGCCTTCGTCGATGACTGGCGAGGGCTGCAGGGCTCTTTGGTGGAGGGGTTGCCGGTATACTGCCCCGCGCAACTCGAGAACAGGATCGAGCGCCTGGGCATCGAACTGGTGCTGCTGGCGATTCCCAGCGCGCCGCGTTGTCGTCGGCGTCAGATCCTCGAGCGGCTGGAGGGGCTCTCGATCCCGGTGCAGACGATTCCGGGCTTGGAGGACCTGGTATCGGGACGATCCCGCATCGCGGATACCTGTGATGTGCAGGTCGAGGATCTGCTGGGACGCGATCCCGTGCCTCCCTTTCCCGAGCTGATGGACGCCAATATTCGCGACAAGGTGGTCATGGTCACCGGGGCGGGGGGCTCGATCGGTGCCGAGCTGTGTCGTCAGATCCTGGCGCAGGAACCGCGTGTGCTGGTCCTGGTGGATAATGCGGAACATGCCCTCTATGCCATCGAGCAGGAGTTGCAGCTGTGGTTACGAAGGTCTGATAAACGCATCTGCCTGCGCGGACTCCTGGCTTCGATCCAGCAGGGCGAGCGGATGCGGGAGATCCTGTCGAGCTTTGGGGTCCAGACCCTCTACCACGCCGCGGCCTACAAGCATGTGCCTCTCGTCGAGTGCAACCTGGTGGAGGGCTTGCGCAACAATGTGTTCGGCACCCTCGCCCTGGCGACGGCGGCGGTGGAGTCGAGGGTGGAAACCTTCGTCATGGTATCCACCGACAAGGCCGTTCGACCCACCAATGTGATGGGCGCCACGAAGCGCCTGACGGAGCTGATCTGTCAGGCCTTCGCCGGTCGTGATCTCGGGCATGGCAAGACCCGTTTCTGCATGGTGCGCTTCGGCAATGTGCTCGGCTCCAGCGGGTCGGTCGTCCCCTTGTTTCGTACCCAGATCGAGCGGGGAGGGCCTCTCGAGGTGACCCACCCGGAGATTACCCGATACTTCATGACCATTCCCGAAGCGGCCCAGCTGGTCATCCAGGCGGGGGCCATGGGCAGCGACGGGCAGGTGTTCGTCCTGGACATGGGAGAGCCGGTCCGCATCGCCGACCTGGCCGCCAGCATGGTGCGACTCTCCGGGTTCGAAGTGAAGGACGACGACCATCCGGACGGGGACATCGAGATCCTCTTCACGGGGTTGAGACCGGGAGAAAAACTCTATGAGGAACTGCTGATCGGGGGCGAGGTTCAGGCGACGCGCCATCCCAGGATCATGACATCCCGGGAATTTTCCTGGGCCTGGTCCGAACTGGAGGCCTATCTCGTCGAGCTGCATGAGGCCATGAGTGCCTCGCGGCATGGCAGAATCCAGGCGCTGCTGGTGAAGGCGCCTCTTGGCTATTCGCCCGAAGGCGAGATGGTGGATCTGGTATGGGAGGCGCAGCATGCTTCGTCGCCTCTCGAACCCGTGATGCAGGCGGCTTCGACATCAGCCGTTGTGCCGCTTGTGCAGGAGCGTTTCAGATCTTCAGGCTCGACATGAAGACGTGGGGGTGGCCATGGGCGTTCAGCGTAGTGATGACTGGCTTGGCCCATGGGGATGCGAGGCTGATGCCAGGTGGTCGATGAACGGTGAATGCTCGAGGTCTCGATGATGAACCTGGGGGACGGGGGGGATCAGGAGGCCGACGAGTCGGGCGTTGGGCAGCTCGAGGGCAGCACGATCCTGGCACTGCAACCGGTGCTCATGGAGTGGGGGGAAACGCTCCCCCCGCCGGGTGTCGTCCTGCAGTCGCAAGAGATTCATCTGCCACCGAGAGCCTGGCGATACCTGGTCTTGAGGCTGGCACCGATACCGTCCACCTGGCCACTCGAGGCGCAAGAGGGCTGCACCCTCAACGTCAAGCGGCTCGTGCTGGCTGCGGGGATGCCCTTGCCGCCGCGCTTCGGCGATGACGGCTGGTTGTTGCTGACGCATTGGCCGGACGTCAAGGCGATGTCTGCCTTGTTGTTCAATCCCCATGGGGTACATTTCCTGGTCAATGCCCGGCATCGTCGCTATCGGCACTTATGGCCTGGCAGGATCACTCAGTGTCAGGCGTTTCTCTCCCGTCAGGAGCTCGAGGCATCGCGGGTGGTATTCGCTGGCTGCCTGGTGCTGGAGCTCTACGGAATCCGTCGTGGCAGGGTGATTGGCTACCTGGCGCTGGACACCGTCTCCCAGGCGGTGTCGCCCTTCATCGCCCAGGAGGCGGAAGTGGCAAGGTGTGGCATCGACAAGGTCGAGATGATCACCGATGCTCGCTACCACTTCGAGGTCGATGGTTTCAAGATCATGGCCTTCGGGCAGCTTCGGCAGCTGAAGCGCCATAGACGTAACCTGCAGGATCGCAACGACCTGGCCATGATGGCGGCGCTGGAGGAGGGCAGGAGCTGGTATCTGTGGCTGGGGCGGTGTATCGATCTCGTGCTGGCAGGCGCCATGGTCGTGCGACGGGCGGTCGCGCGCCTGGCCCGATTTCTCGGGCTGGGGAGGCGGCGGGGCAATGGGGCTCGAGGCGGCTAGATGTGTCAACCCGGGATCATGGCAGGGCAAGCCACAGTGCCAGCGCGCTCATGGCCGCCAGGAAGGCTGCCAGGCCGAGCCGGCCGATGGGCAGGCGTGACTCGCCCGACTGGGTGATCTCGGGATTGTCCGGGTCATGGCGGATCGTCAGGAGCGTGCCGGGTGGCGTGCGGTCGGCGTGGGCGATGGCGGCTTGCCGGCTGGTGAAGGAGGGAACGCCGTCGAAGCGGCCATTGTCCGATCGATAGGTGAGCCCCTTGGCGCTGGGCCAGCGGTTGACGTCGCGCCGCCGCCACGCGCCGTGGCCGGCGACCACGGCGCCCAGGCCCGCGGCGAGGGCGATGAATGGCGCGATATCAGGCATGCTCGGAGCTCACGATGATCGAATCCCTGCAACGGCTCTTCCAGGACATGATGGCGGCTGGCGAGGCGCCTGAACAGGGCGAGCCCACCCTGGCACTGGCCACCGCGGTGCTGCTCTGCGAGGTGGCGCGAGCCGACTATCACCTGGATGATGCCGAGCTGGCTCGCCTGAGGGAGGTCCTCGACCAGCGCTTCGCCCTCGATGCATCGGCCCTGGACGCCCTGCTCGCCCAGGCCCGGGAGGAGGTCGATACGGCGGTGGACCACCATCGCTTCGTGCGCCGCGTGCGGGACCACTGCGACTACGCCGAGCGCTATGAGCTGGTCCGCCTGATGTGGTCCCTGGCCCTGGTGGATGGCCACAAGGACCCGCTCGAGGAGCACCGCATCCGCCGTCTCGCCGAGCTGCTGCATGTCCGTCACGGTGACTTCGTGCGCGCCAGGCTCGCCGAGGAGGAGGACGCTCGCCGCTGACCTCAAGGGGTGTCTCGCGCCATGCGGGGCGCCGACTGGTATGATCGAGGGCGGATACGCCACGTTGGGTCCGCTCATCGTTCACGGCAGGGGAGGTGCAGGATGGCGCGCGAGATCATCGTTCTGGGAGCCGGCATGGTGGGGGTGTCGGTGGCCTGGCACCTGGCCCGGCGGGGGCACAGGGTGACCCTGGTGGATCGCCGTCCCCCGGGCTCCGAGACCTCCTTCGGCAATGCCGGCATCATCCAGCGCGAGGCGGTTCGCCCCTATCCCTTCCCCCGGGATCTCGCCACCCTGCTGCGGGTGCTGCCCAACCGGCAGGTCGATATTCGCTACCGGCCCGGTGGCATGCTGAGCGCCGCCGTCCCCCTGCTGCAGTACTGGCGGAATTCCTCCCCGCGTCGTTACCGGGATATCGTCCCCGAGTACGCTTCCTTGATCGCCCTCTCGCTGGACGCCCATGCCCCCATGATCGAGGCCGCGGGTGCCGACTCGCTGGTGCGCCGGGAGGGCTGGCTGGAGGTCTTCCGGACCCGGGAGGCCCTCGAGGCGCGCCTGGAGGAGGCTCACGACAACCAGGCCCGGTTCGGCGTTCGCTATCGTGCCCTGGACAGCAAGGACCTCGCCGACATGGAGCCGAGCCTGGTGGAGGGCCTGGCCGGGGCCGTCCACTGGCTGGACCCCTGGACCGTCGCCGATCCGGGCGGCCTGGTCCAGGCCTATGCCCGGGCCTTCGAGGCCGAGGGCGGGCGCCTGCTCGAGGCCGAGGTCGGCGAGGTGGCCCGCGACGCCGACGGCTGGCGGGTGAGCGCCGGCGAGGAATGCCTGCTGGCCAGCGACGTGGTGATGGCCATGGGGCCCTGGTCCCGGGCATGGCTGGCCCGGCTGGGGCTGCTGGTGCCGCTGTTCGTCAAGCGGGGCTACCACATGCACTACGGCAGCGTCGGCAAGGCGCGCCTCAATCACTGGGTCATGGATGCCGAGGTGGGCTACCTGCTGGCGCCGATGCGGGCCGGGATCCGCCTGACCACGGGGGCCGAGCTGGAGCGCCTCGAGGCGCCGCCCCACCTGCGCCAGCTGGCCGCGGCCGAGGAGAAGGCGCGGCAGCTCTATCCCCTGGGGGAGCGCCTCGATCCGGAACCCTGGAAGGGGGCCAGGCCCTGCACGCCGGACATGAAGCCGATCATCGGCCCCGTGGAGGGGCAGGCGGGGCTATGGTGCGCCTTCGGTCACGGCCACCAGGGCTTCACGCTGGGGCCGGCCACCGGCCGGCTGCTGGCGCAGATGATGGACGGCGAGACGCCGGAGATCGCCATGTGGCCATTTCGCGTGGATCGCTTCTAGGCCATCTAGAGCCCGGGCCGACGCCCGGCCTCAGGCGCTGTTGGTGGGGCCCCGGCGAGCCCGCTCGCGGATGCGGCGCTTCTCCCTCATCAGGTGGTACAGCAGCTTGACCGCCAGGGTGACGATGAACACCAGCCAGCCGGCGGTGGCCAGCACGTTGAACAGCAGCATCTTCTGCTCGCCGTTCAGCGGCGTGATCAGGTGATCGATCACGATCGCCAGCAGGAAGGCCAGGGAGAGGGGCAGGGCGAGGATGTGCATCCACATCTCGGTGCGGCGCTTGCGCACGTGGTAGCGGCTGAGCAGCACCCGGATGGGGCGGTGCACGAAGCTGATCATGATCAGGCTGCCCGCGATCAACAGCGCCGCCAGGGTCGGCTCGATGTTGTCGATGTGCACCGAATAGCTCACCGACCAGTAGACCAGCAGCCACATCAGCCCGGCCAGGATGGCGACGAGATCGGCGTAGTAGCGTACCTTCGGCATGATGTCTCCTCGCGTGGATCAGCGCGCATGATACGCAGATCAACGCCGGCTGACGAATTTGCGCGGCATGTCCGCCGTAGGCGGCAACGTCCTGAGACGTTGAGGGAGGAGAGGATGTCAAGAATTTGCGTACCCGGTACCAGCGATTGAAACGGCGGCCCATCTTGGCAGACAAAAAAATCGCGTCCCGCCGCCGGGGCCGGTTCCGGTATACTGGCGCCATCGCCGGGTCCCTGACCCTCTCCCTGAATCGCCGAGACAGGACACGCCGTGAACTCGATTACCCTGACCCGACCGGACGACTGGCACCTCCATCTGCGTGACGGCGAGGTGTTGCCCGCCGTGGTGCCCGCCAGTGCCCGCCAGATGGGCCGCGCCATCATCATGCCCAACCTCAAGCCGCCGGTGACCACCACCGAGCAGGCCCTGGCCTATCGGGAGCGCATCCTCGCCGCCGTCCCGGCGGGGCATGACTTCGAGCCGCTGATGACCCTGTATCTCACCGATCGCACCAGCGCCGAGGAGGTCGAGCGGGCCCATGCCTCCGGCCTGGTGCAGGCCGTCAAGCTCTACCCGGCGGGCGCGACCACCAATTCCGATTCCGGCGTCACCGACCTGGCCAACTGTGATGCGGCCATCGCCGCCATGGCGCGGCTGGGCATGCCGCTGCTGGTGCATGGCGAGGTGACCGACGCCGAGATCGACATCTTCGACCGCGAGGCGGTATTCATCGAGCGGGTGATGAAGCCGCTGCTGGACCGCCACCCGTCCCTGAAGGTGGTGTTCGAGCATATCACCACGGCCGAGGCGGCCGCGTTCGTGACCGCGTCGCCGGCCAACGTGGCGGCCACCATCACCGCCCATCACCTGCTGTTCAATCGCAACCGCATGCTGGTGGGCGGGATCCGCCCGCACTACTACTGCCTGCCGATCCTCAAGCGCGAGCGTCATCGCCAGGCGCTGGTCGAGGCCGCCGCCTCCGGCAACGGCAAGTTCTTCCTGGGGACCGACAGCGCCCCCCATGCCCAGGGCGACAAGGAGAGCGCCTGCGGCTGCGCCGGGGCCTATACCGCGCCCGCGGCCCTCGAACTCTATGCCACCGCCTTCGAGCAGGCCGGGGCCCTGGAGCAGCTGGAGGGCTTCGCCAGCCATCATGGCCCGGCCTTCTACGGCCTGCCGCGCAATACCGGGACCGTCACCCTGGTGCGCGAGCCCTGGACGCTGCCGGAGACGCTGCCCTACGCGGCCGGCCAGGCCATCGTGCCGCTGCAGGCGGGCGAGACGCTGGACTGGAAGCTGCAGGCGTAAGGCAGAAGAGGGAAGAAGTAAGAGCGAAGAGTGAAGAGGGAAGCTGCCCGGTGACGGGCGGCAGGTAGCGAGGCAGAAACGCGAAACCCCACCGGGCTACCCTGGTGGGGTTTCTTGCTATCGAGCGGAAGGCCAGGTTGGTGCCGGCATCATGGTGGATGCGCTGGCGCTTATCCACCCTACGCCGCTGGCCGCGCGGCTCAGCCCTCGACGGCGGCGTCGGCGGTCGCGGGTTCGGCGAGCCTGGCGACCATGGCGGTGACCATGCGGGTCGAGTGGTCGGCCGCCTTGGCGAGGAATGCCTCGAACGACAGGTGGTTGTCGCCGCCGCCGGCGATGTCGGACAGCGCGCGGATCACCACGAAGGGGCAGCCGTAGAGATGGCAGGTCTGGGCGATGGCCGCGGCCTCCATCTCGGCGGCGAGCATGGTGGGGAAGCGCGAGCGCGTCTGGGCGACCAGCTCGGGGCAGGCCATGAAGACGTCGCCGGTGGCGATCAGCCCCTCGACCACGCGCACCTCGTTCATCGACTCGATGCTCTCCCGGGCCACTCGCACCAGGCGCTCGTCGGGCCGGTAGGCGGCGGGCATGTCGGGCACCTGGCCGTGCTCGTAGCCGAACACCACGGCGTCCACGTCGTGGTGGCGCACCTCGCTCGAGACCACCACGTCGCCGATCTCGAGCCCCTCGCCGAAGCCGCCGGCGGAGCCGGTGTTGATGATCGCCTCGGGCTGGTACATGTCCAGCAGCAGGGTGGTGCCGATGGCGGCGTTCACCTTGCCGATGCCGGACTGCAGGATCACCACCTCGACCCCATGCAGCGTGCCGCGATGGAAGGTGGAGCCGACGTGGCGGCGGGTCTCGCGATCCTCCAGCATGGCCGCCAGCTGGGCGACTTCCTGGGACATGGCGCCAATGATACCGATGCGTTTCATCTTCCGGGGTCTCCGCGAAGTAAGGCGTGAGGAGTGAAGGGTAAGGCGTACGGGGTCAGGCGTGGCCAGGCAGCCCGGTTCGGCTGCCTATCAGCCTTCTTCGGCGAAGACCTGGGTCCACTCGTCGCGCTTGGCCAGGAAGCCGCGGGCGATGTCCTTGGCGCCTTCCAGGCTGTGGCTGGCCGCCCAGCCGCACTGCATCTCGTTGCAGGCCGGCACCGCGTCCGCCGCCAGCACGTCCTTCAGGGTGCCCTCGAGCAGGTCGAGTACGCCGTCGTAGTCGTCATGGTTGATCATGGCGACATAGAAGCCGGTCTGGCAGCCCATGGGGCTGATGTCGACGACCTTGTCGGAATGGTTGCGCGACAGCTCGGCCATCAGGTGCTCCAGGGAGTGCAGCGCCGGCATCTCCATATGGTCCTGGTTGGGCTGGCAGATGCGCATGTCGTACTTGTGGATGCGGTCGCCGAGCTCGCCGGTCTTGATGTCGGCCAGGCGGACATAGGGCGCCTTCACCTTGGTGTGGTCCAGGTTGAAGCTTTCGACGTTCATCTTGTCGCTCATCGACGGACCTCGCGAGTCGGTGGAAAAGTAAGCGGGATATTCTACCGGAGTGTGACTTATTCCTCACCCCTCACTCTTCACCCCCAGCGCCATGGCGTCGTGCATCTCGGCGGCGAGCAGGGTGTTCTCGAGCAGCGAGGCGACGGTCATGGGGCCGACGCCGCCGGGGACCGGGGTGATGTAGCTGGCGCGGGCGGCGGCGGGCTCGAAATCGACATCGCCGATCAGGCGGCCGTCCTCCTGGCGGTTGATGCCCACGTCGATGACGATGGCGTCGTCGCGCACCCACTCGCCCTTGACCAGCCCGGGCTGGCCGACCGCGACCACCAGCAGCTCGGCCCGGCGCACGTGCTCCTCGAGGTTGCGGGTGAAGCGGTGGCACACGGTGGTGGTGCAACCGGCCAGCATCAGCTCCAGCGCCATGGGGCGGCCGACGATGTTGGAGGCGCCGACCACGGTGGCGTCCAGGCCGCGCACCTTGAGCCCGGTCTCCTGCAGCAGGGTGATCACCCCCTTGGGCGTGCAGGGGCGCAGCAGCGGCAGGCGCTGGGCCAGGCGCCCCAGGTTGTAGGGGTGGAAGCCATCGACGTCCTTGTGCGGCAGGATGCGTTCGAGGATCGGCCGCGGATCGAGGTGCTCGGGAAGCGGCAGCTGGACCAGGATGCCGTCCACGCTCGGGTCGGCATTGAGCTCGTCGACCAGCTGCTCCAGGTCGGCCTGGGAGGTCTCGGCGGGCAGCTGGTGCTTGATCGAGTGGATGCCGGCCTCCTCGCAGGCGCGCTGCTTGTTGCGCACGTAGACCGCGGAGGCCGGGTCCTCGCCCACCAGCACGACGGCGAGTCCCGGGGAGCGCGCGCCGGCCTCGCGGCGTGCCTGCACCTGGCGTGCGACCTGCTGGCGGACTCGGGCGGCAATGGACTTGCCATCGATCAGTTGGGCGGTCATCGAACTTCCCTCTGGTGGTCGGGTGATGAAGGTGATGAAAGAGGAAGGCGATTTTCGCATGACCGGGCGTCCAGGCAAAGCGGCGGGCTAAGCGCCTGATGAGTGGGCATTGTGGCTTGACGCGGGCGGAGAGTCCCGTAGAATACGCAGCGCTTGACGAGGCCCCTGCGGCGGCGTCAGGGCCGTGCAAGAGCCGGCGGGGTGTAGCGCAGTCTGGTAGCGCGCCTGCTTTGGGAGCAGGATGTCGGGGGTTCGAATCCCTCCACCCCGACCACAAGCTATTGATTGAATTGAAATAAATTTCATCATTGGCTTGCGGTCAGGCGCTCGGGAACGTAGAATGCGCCCATAGCTCAACCGGATAGAGCAACGGCCTTCTAAGCCGTAGGTTGCAGGTTCGAGTCCTGCTGGGCGCGCCACGCCAGGTGGTGGCTTCCGGCGCTCGGATCGTTCGGTCGGGCAGTGTCGAAATGGTGGATGTAGCTCAGTGGTAGAGCCCCGGATTGTGGCTCCGGTGGTCGTGGGTTCGATCCCCATCATCCACCCCATCTCGACACGATCTCCAGGCAGTGGTGGATGTAGCTCAGTGGTAGAGCCCCGGATTGTGGCTCCGGTGGTCGTGGGTTCGATCCCCATCATCCACCCCATTGCCTCCCTCTTCTATTATTTCCCCATGCAGTGACTCGTTGACCCGTATCGCGGCGCACCCTCGTGCGTGGCGCTTTTCGCGTTGGCAGAGCCGCGCCGGGCCGGTGGCGGGAGAATCTGCGCCTCCCCCTTGTCTATAAGGTGGCATGCCCCCATCTGTTCAGCCATGGCGCTTGCCACTGCCCGATGGGATTCATAGAATTCCCTCCTTTGAACGTTTCACGCATTCCACAGAACGCCCCAGTCGGTAGAGGACAATTCATGCAAGTTTCCGTCGATACGACCTCCCAGATTGAACGCCGCATCAAGGTGCAGGTGCCGGCCGCCGAGATCGATGAGGCCGTTGCCGCCCGTCTCAAGGACGCCGCCAAGAACGTGCGCATGGATGGTTTCCGCAAGGGCAGGGTGCCGATGTCGGTGATCCGTCAGCGTTACGGCAGCGAGGTCCGCAACGAGGTGGTCGGCGAAGTGATGCGCGAGCGCTACGTGCGCGCCATCACCGACGAGAACCTCAACCCGGCCGGTTATCCGCAGATCGAGGCCGAGGTCAACGAGACCGGCAAGGATCTCGAGTTCACCGCGACCCTCGAGGTGTACCCCGAGGTCGAGCTGGCCTCCATCGAGGGCGCCGAGGTCGAGCGCCCCGTGGTCGAGGTGACCGACGCCGACGTCGACGAGATGATCGAGACCCTGCGCAAGCAGAACGCCGGCTGGGAAGAGGTCGAGCGGGCCGCCGAGGACGGCGACCAGCTGACCATCGACTTCCAGGGCTACCTGGGCGACGAGCCGTTCGAGGGCGGCAGCGCCGAGGGCCACGACCTGGTGATCGGTTCCGACAGCTTCATCCCCGGCTTCGAGGAGCAGCTCATCGGTGCCAAGGCCGGCGAGGAGAAGGAGCTCAAGGTCACCTTCCCCGACGACTACCAGGCCGAGCACCTGGCCGGTCAGGAGGCGACCTTCCAGGTCAAGGTCCATGCGATCAAGGCCCAGGCCCTGCCCGAGGTGGACGCGGAGTTCGCCAAGCAGTTCGGCGTCGAGGACGGCGACCTGGACAAGTTCCGTGACGAGATCACCAGGAACATGCAGCGCGAGGCCGAGCAGGCGGTGGACAACCGCGTCAAGCAGCAGGTCCTCGAGGCGCTGAAGCAGGCCAACGACATCCCGGTCCCGCAGGCCCTGATCCAGCAGGAGACCGACGGCCTCAAGCGCCAGGCGGCCCAGCAATTCGGCCTCGGCGAGGACTTCGACGTCAGCCAGCTGCCCGACGAGCTGTTCGCCGAGCAGGCCAAGAGCCGGGTGCAGATCGGCCTGCTGCTGGCCGAGGTGATCAAGTCCGGCGAGCTCGACGCCTCCGACGACGAGATCAAGGCCAAGGTCGAGGAACTGGCCCAGCAGTATCAGGACCCGCAGCAGGTGGTCGACTACTACATGGGCAACGACCAGATGAAAAGTCAGGTCAAGTCCGCCATTCTTGAGGAGAAGGCGGTCGATGCCCTGCTCGAGCAGGCCACCGTCAAGGACGTCGAGATGGGCTATCAGGAGGCACTCGCCGCGGCCCAGCAACAGGGCGGCGACGCCGAAGAGGCCGACGAGGCCGAGGGTGAAGCCAGTCAGGCCTGATCCCCGTCCCGGCCCTCCCGTTCGGTCGCCCGCGGCCGGACGGGGTGTCAGGCGTCGCTTCCATACACCGGATGCAAGGACATCACCCAGATGAGCAACGAGTTCGATATCCAATCCGCCGGCGGCCTGGTCCCGATGGTGGTCGAACAGAGCGCACGCGGCGAGCGGGCCTACGACATCTATTCCCGCCTGCTCAAGGAGCGCGTGATCTTCCTGGTGGGGCCGGTGGAAGACTACATGGCCAACCTGCTGGTGGCCCAGCTGCTGTTCCTCGAGTCCGAGAACCCGGACAAGGACGTGCACCTCTACATCAACTCCCCGGGCGGCTCGGTCACCGCGGGGATGTCGGTCTATGACACCATGCAGTTCATCAAGCCCGACGTCTCCACCGTGTGCATCGGCCAGGCGGCGAGCATGGGCGCGCTGCTGCTGGCCGGGGGCGCGGCGGGCAAGCGCTACTGCCTGCCCCACTCGCGGATGATGATCCACCAGCCGCTCGGCGGCTACCAGGGTCAGGCCTCGGACATCGAGATCCATACCCGCGAGATCCTCGGCATCCGCGATCGTCTCAACCAGATCCTGGCGCACCACACCGGCCAGGACTTCGAGACCATCGCCCGGGATACCGACCGCGACAACTTCATGGACGGTGCGCAGGCCGCGGAGTATGGCCTGATCGATGCCGTGCTGGATAAGCGGCCGACATCCTGATAGCGTGAAATCATCCACGCTCTGATTACGTGATTCCCGGCGGCCCCTGCGCCGCCGCTGCGAAAGAGGTACGCGAATGGCCGACGGCAAAGGCAAGGACGAAGGCGGCAAGCTGCTGTACTGCTCGTTCTGCGGCAAGAACCAGAACGAGGTGCGCAAGCTGATTGCCGGCCCGTCCGTCTATATCTGCGATGAGTGTGTCGACCTGTGCAACGACATCATTCGCGAGGAGGTGCTCGATGCCGATGCCGAGAGCGACGAGGAGCGTCTGCCGGCCCCCCGCGAGATTCGTCACACCCTCGACGACTACGTGATCGGCCAGGACCGCGCCAAGATGGTGCTGTCGGTGGCGGTCTACAATCACTACAAGCGGCTGCGCTACGGCGTGAAGGGCGACGAGGTGGAGCTCGGCAAGTCGAACATCCTGCTGATCGGGCCCACCGGCAGCGGCAAGACGCTGCTGGCCGAGACCCTCGCCCGGCTGCTCAACGTGCCGTTCACCATCGCCGACGCCACCACCCTGACCGAGGCGGGCTATGTGGGGGAGGATGTCGAGAACATCATCCAGAAGCTGCTGCAGAAGTGCGACTATGACGTCGACAAGGCTCAGCGCGGCATCGTCTACATCGACGAGATCGACAAGATCTCGCGCAAGTCGGATAACCCCTCCATCACCCGGGACGTCTCGGGGGAGGGCGTGCAGCAGGCCCTGCTCAAGCTGATCGAGGGCACCACTGCCTCGGTGCCGCCCCAGGGCGGGCGCAAGCATCCGCAGCAGGAGTTCCTGCAGGTCGACACCGGCAACATCCTGTTCATCGTCGGCGGCGCCTTCGCCGGCCTCGACAAGGTGATCCGGGATCGCGCCGAGAAGGGCGGCATCGGCTTCAATGCCGAGGTCAAGAGCAAGGACGAGACCAAGGGCGTCGGCGACCTGCTGCTCGAGGTGGAGCCCGAGGACCTGGTCAAGTTCGGTCTGATCCCCGAGTTCGTCGGCCGCCTGCCGGTGATCGCGACCCTCACCGAGCTCACCGAGGATGCGCTGATCCAGATCCTCACCGAGCCGAAGAACTCGCTGGTCAAGCAGTACGGCCGGCTGTTCGAGATGGAGGGCGTGGAGCTCGACTTCCGCGAGGACGCCCTGCGCGCGGTGGCCGGCAAGGCCATGGCCCGCAAGACCGGGGCCCGCGGCCTGCGCTCCATCCTCGAGTCGGTGCTGCTCGACACCATGTACGAGATTCCGTCCCTGGAGGGGGTCAGCAAGGTGGTGATCGATGCCTCGGTGATCGCCGGCGAGAGCGAGCCGCTGCTGATCTATTCCCAGCAGGAGCAGCCGCGGGTCGACGGTACCGACGGCTAGGCCGACGCGGCGCCGGTCCCGATGCGTCGGGGCGCCCGCCAGCCTGCCCAGCAAAGGGGCCGCCCAGGCGGCCCTTTTCTTTGCGCCGCCGCCGCGCCGGCCTTGTAATGCCGCGCCGGCGCCCCCACTCCCCTGGTATCCCATTGATCGTTTGAGGAACGTCTGCGATGCAGCAGAACGCCGAACAGACCCTGAGTCTGCCCCTTTTGCCGCTGCGGGACGTGGTCGTCTACCCGCAGATGGTCATTCCGCTGTTCGTCGGTCGGGAGAAGTCCATCCAGGCGCTGGAAGCCGCCATGGAGGCCGACAAGCGCGTGCTGCTGGTGGCGCAGCGCGAGGCCAGCAAGGACGATCCCGACAACGAGGATCTGTTCGCCATCGGCACCGTGGCCGAGATCATGCAGCTGCTCAAGCTGCCCGACGGCACGGTCAAGGTGCTGATCGAGGGCGAGTCCCGGGCCGATATCCGCGACATCCTGGCCGTCGACGCCGGCTACAGCCGCGCCGAGGTGGCGCTGCGCGAGAGCGAGCCGCTGTCCGAGCGCGAACAGGACGCCCTGGTCCGCGTGCTGCTCAACCAGTTCGAGCAGTACGTCAAGATGTCCAAGAAGGTGCCCAACGAGGTGCTCAACTCGCTGTCGGGCATCGAGGACCCCAGCCGCCTGGTCGACACCATCTGCGCGCACCTGTCGCTGAAGATCGACGACAAGCAGCAACTGCTCGAGATGGACCGGGTGCGGGATCGCATCGAGCACCTGATGGCGCTGATCGAGTCCGAGATCGACCTGCTGCAGGTGGAGAAGCGCATCCGCTCGCGGGTCAAGGACCAGATGGAGAAGTCCCAGCGCGAGTACTACCTCAACGAGCAGATGAAGGCCATCCAGAAGGAGATGGGCGAGCTCGAGAACGTGCCCAACGAGGCCGACAAGTACGAGCAGGCCATCGAGGAATCCGGCATGCCCAAGGAGGCGGCCGACAAGGCGAAGCAGGAGCTGGGCAAGCTGCGCATGATGTCGCCGTCCTCGGCCGAGGCCACGGTGGTGCGCTCCTACCTGGACTGGCTGGTCTCGGTGCCCTGGAAGAAGCGCACTCGGGTGCGCCATGACCTGGCCCATGCCCAGCGGGTCCTCGACGAGGATCACTACGGGCTCGAGGAGGTCAAGGAGCGCATCCTCGAGTACCTGGCCGTGCACAAGCGGGTCAAGAAGCTCAAGGGGCCGGTGCTGTGCCTGGTGGGGCCGCCCGGGGTGGGCAAGACGTCGCTTGGCCAGTCCATCGCCCGGGCCACCAACCGCAAGTACGTGCGCCTGGCGCTCGGCGGGGTGCGCGACGAATCGGAGGTCCGCGGCCACCGTCGTACCTACATCGGCTCGCTGCCCGGCAAGATGATCCAGCGCATGAGCAAGGCCGGGGTCAAGAACCCGCTGTTCCTGCTCGACGAGGTCGACAAGATCGGCATGGATCACCGCGGCGACCCGGCCTCGGCGCTGCTCGAGGTGCTCGACCCGGAGCAGAACGACAAGTTCAGCGACCACTACCTGGAGCTGGACTATGACCTGTCCGAGACGCTGTTCATCTGCACCGCCAACTCGATGAACATTCCCGGGCCGCTGCTCGACCGCATGGAGGTCATCCGCCTGCCCGGGTATACCGAGGACGAGAAGCTGGCCATCGCCAGGCGCTACCTGGTGCCCAAGCAGCTCAAGGCCAATGGCTTCAAGGACGACGAGTTGTCCTTCGCCGACGACGCGCTGCTCGAGTTGATCCGCTATTATAGCCGCGAGGCCGGGGTTCGCGAGCTCGAGCGCCAGATCGCCAAGGTCTGCCGCAAGGTGCTGCGCGAGCGCCTGGAGAAGGAGGGCAAGGAAGGCGCCCAGGCCCCGGTCTGCCTGTCGGCTGCGGACATCGAGGCCTATGCCGGGGTGCGCCGCTACAGCTATGGCCTGGCCGACCAGGAGGATCAGGTGGGGCGCGTGACCGGCCTGGCCTGGACCTCGGTGGGGGGCGAGCTGCTCAACATCGAGTCGGTGGTGACCCCGGGCAAGGGGCGCATCAACAAGACCGGCTCGCTGGGCGATGTCATGAAGGAGTCGGTGAGCGCCGCCCACACCGTGGTGCGGGCCCGGGCGTTGTCGCTGGGTGTCGACCCCGAGCGCTTCGAGAAGGAGGACCTGCACATCCACGTGCCCGAGGGGGCCACGCCCAAGGACGGTCCCAGCGCCGGCATCGCCATGGTCACCGCCATGATCTCCGCCTACACGGGCCGGCCGGTGCGCTGCGACGTGGCCATGACCGGTGAGGTCAACCTGCGCGGCGAGGTGATGCCGATCGGTGGCCTCAAGGAGAAATTGCTGGCCGCCAGGCGGGGTGGTATAAAGACCGTGCTTATCCCGGAGGAGAATCGCCGCGACTTGAAGGAGGTGCCGGATAACATCAAGGAAGCTCTTGATATTCGGCCTGTTCGCTGGATCGATGAGGTTCTCGAGGTTGCCCTGGCTGAAAAGTCGGGCCAGAAAAGTGATGAATCTCGAGCGGAAGATGTCGCCTCATCTCACTCGATGATCAGCACGCACTGATGACATTTTTTGCCATCATGTCGGGGCAGGAATCCCGGCATGATGGGGATTGTCAGGGATGCTTGCTTGACAGGCCTTTTATCGCATTGCTATAAATTACCGCCATGCTGTGATCGCGTCAGTCAGCCGTAAGTCTCGCCGATTAGAGCCAATTTACGAAACAGTCAAGGGGTGAAGTGTGAACAAATCCGAGCTGATCGAAGCCATTGCCGCGTCTGCCGACATTCCCAAGGCAGCCGCCTCTCGCGCGCTGGATGCCATGGTCGACACCGTGGCCGACAGCCTGAAGAAGGGCGACAGCGTTTCCCTGGTGGGTTTCGGCACTTTCACCGTCAAGGAGCGTGCGGCCCGCACCGGGCGCAACCCGCAGACCGGTGAGCCGATCGAGATCAGCGCCGCCAAGGTGCCGAGCTTCAAGGCCGGCAAGGCGCTCAAGGATTCCGTCAACTGAGGCAGCGCCGCTTGCCCAGTCATTGACGACTGATCCAGAACAGGCGCACCGCGGAAGCGGTGCGCCTGTTTCTTTTTTTGGCCGCGCCCTGCGCCTCCGGGTCGTCCCTTCCACGGTCGCGACCCCGACCCGGATGCGTATAATGTGGCGCGACCCGACACACTTGATCCGCAGAGGCCTGCATGCTGCAAAGTATTCGTGACCGCTCCACCAGTTGGGGTGCCAAGATCATCATCGGCGCCGTGGTCGTGACCATGGCGCTGTTCGGCGTGGAGTCGCTGGTCGGCCTGCTGGGCAGCGATGGCGAGACGGTCGCCGAGGTAAACGGCGAGCCGATCACCCGCCAGCAGCTGGAGCTCGAGGTCCAGCGGGCCATCCGCAGCGGCCAGGTGCCACCGGAGCAGGAGCGCCAGCTGCGCGCCCAGATGCTCGATAGCCTGGTCACCGACCGGCTGCTCACCCAGTACGCCGAAACGGGGGGGCTGCACCTGTCCGAGACACAGCTCGACCAGCTCATCGTCGGCCTGCCGGAGTTCCAGGACGCGGAGGGGCGCTTCGACCGTGAGCTGTTCCGCAACCGGCTGGCCAGCGCCGGCTTCACGCCGCTGTCGTTCCGTCAGCAGCTGAGGGTCGACATGAAGCGTCGCCAGCTGCAGCAGGGCCTGGCCATGAGCGAGTTCAGCCTGGACAGCGAGCAGGCGCGCCTGGCGGCGCTGCAGCGCCAGACCCGCACCTTCCGCCACCATGCCCTGGTGCCGTCCGACCTCGAGTCGGCCCCCGCGGTGAGCGATGACGAGCTGCGCGACTACTACGAGGCGCATGCCGGCGACTACCAGCGTCCCGAGCAGGTGCGCCTGGCCTATGTGGTGCTGGACCGCCAGCGCATGGCCGAGGACGTGGAGGTCGACGAGGCGGCCCTGCGCGAGGCCTGGCAGGCCGAGGCCGCCGGCGCCGATCGCCGCGTCTCGCATATCATGGTGACCTTCGGCGACCAGCGGACCCGCGACGAGGCCGTCGCGCGCCTGGAGGAGGTCCAGGCGCGGCTGGCCGAGGGCGAGGCGTTCGCCGACCTGGCCGCCGAATTCTCCGACGACGCCTCCACCAGCGATGCCGGCGGCGACCTGGGCGTGATCAGCCGCGGCTTCTTCGGCGAGGCCTTCGAGGAGGCGGCCTTCGCCCTGTCCGAAGGGCAGGTCTCGGATATCGTCGAGACCGACAACGGCCTGCACCTGGTCAAGGTTACCGAGCTGGATCGCCCGTCCTTCGAGCAGGCTCGGGATCGCCTGGCCCGCCGGGTCGCCATGGAGCGCGTCGGCGATGCCTTCAACGAGCGGGCCCAGCGGCTGATCGACGAGAGCTTCGCCGCCGAGGACCTGGCGAGCGTGGCCGAGAGCCTCGACCTCGAGCGGCACGAGAGCGACTGGATCGGTCGCGACGGGGCCCAGGGCGTGCTGGCCGAGCCCGGCGTCATGCGTCAGGCGTTCTCGCCGGACGTGCTGGAGGAGGGCTTCAACAGCGAGGTGATCGAGCTCGACGAGGACCGGCGCATGGTGCTGCGCGTCCTCGAGCATCGAGAGGCCACCACCCTGCCGCTCGAGGAGGTGCGCGAGCGGGTCGTCGAGGCCGTCGAGGCGCGCAAGGCTCGCCAGGCCCTCGAGGCCAGGGCCGAGGAGATGCTCGCTTCCCTGCGCGACGGCGAGTCGCTGGACCTCGACTGGCAGCGTGAGGACGCCCTGAGCCGCCAGGCCGGCAGCGACCTGGCCGAGCCGGTGATCGAGAGCGTCTTCCGCCTGCCGCATCCGGCCGACGGCGAGACCGTCTATGGCCACGCCGTGGATGGCCAGCGCGTGGTGCTGATCGCCCTGGAGCAGGTGACCGAGGGCGAGCCCGACGCGCAGATCGAGTCCTTCGTGGCGCGCATGGCCGAGCAGCTGCGCTCCCAGGCGGCCATCACCGGCCTGCTGGACCACCTGCGCGACCAGGCCGAGATCACCCGGCCCTGAGGGCCGGCCCGGCCTCGCAGGGAGCGAGAGAGGGGGCCGCGGCCCCCTTTTTCGTCCCGGGATGTTATACCGTTATCTTGATGGGCTTCCAACGCTCGCCGGGCCCCGACGCGCTCCCGGCTCCCGGGCCGATTTCGTCAACCGTTTCGCAGGGAGGCATGCCATGACCCCGACACCCCTCGCCGACATTCCTGTCCACGTCGTCACCGGCTTCCTGGGCGGCGGCAAGAGTTCGCTGATTCGCCATTGGCTGGCCGGCAAGCCCGCGGGCGAGCGCTGGGCGGTGTTGATCAACGAGTTCGGCCGGGTGGGCATCGACCAGGCGCTGCTGGCCGGGCGCGACGACGTGGTGGTCAAGGCGCTGCCGGGCGGCTGCCTGTGCTGCCAGCTGGCCGTGGTCCTGAAGGCGACGCTGGTCGAGCTGCTGCGCCGCGAGCGTCCGGACCGCCTGATCATCGAACCCTCGGGGCTCGGCCATCCCGGCGGGCTGCTGGAGCTGCTGCGCGGCGAGGCCTTCGCCGACGTGCTCAGGCTCCAGGAGGTCATCGCGGTGCTCGATCCCCGGCGTCTCGATGATCCTCGGGCCAGGCACCACCAGACCTTCCGCGACCAGCTGGCGCTCGCCGACGGCGTCGCCCTGACCATGACCGATCTGGCCAGCGCGGCCCAGGTCGCCGCCGCCCGGCGCTGGATCGCCGAGCTGGACGGGGCGGTGGCGTGGATCGAGGAGGCGCCCCATGGGCGGCTGCCGGATGCCCGCCGGCCGGCGTCGGCCGGCCGCCACCAGCTGGGAGGCATGGTCTACCGCCCGGCGGCGCACCGGGCCCTGCTCGAGGCATCGGGGGGCGCGCCAGACGGCGAGCGCTCACCGATGCCGGGGGCGCCGGTCAGGGAGACGGGAAGGGCGCTCGATCACGTCAGCCTGGGCTGGCGCTGGCATGCCGAGGAGGTCTTCTCGCGCCCGGCGCTGGAGGCGTGCCTGGCGGCGCTTCCCGCCGGGGTACGGGTCAAGGGCGTCTTCCATGCCGCCGATGGCTGGTGGAGCTACAACCGGGTCGAGGGCGACGAGCCCGCCGTGCCCAGCGACTGGCGGCGCGATTCCCGTCTCGAGCTCATCGGTGCGCCCGGCACCCTGCCGGATGCCGAGGCCCTGGAGGCCGAGCTGGCCGGCTGTCGCGTGTGAGGGCTGCTGATGGTCCGGCGGCTGGCCGGCGTCACCCGTGGGGATGCGTCAGGGGCAGCCCGTCGCGAGGCGCCATGGGGCCGGTCGCCCCGTCCGGTTCGGGCAGGCCGTGCTGGCGACAGGCGGCAATCAGGGTGTTGTGCAGCAGGCAGGCGATGGTCATGGGGCCGACGCCGCCCGGGACCGGGGTGAGCGCGCCGGCGACCCGGGAGACGCAGGCGGCATCCACGTCGCCCACCAGGCGTCTGCTGTCGCCCTCTCCGAGGCGTGTGATGCCGACGTCGATCACCGTGGCGCCGGCCTTGACCCAGTCCCCCTGCACCAGCCCGGGCTGGCCCACCGCCGCCACCAGGATGTCGCCCTGGCGGCAGATCTTGGCGGGGTTCGGGGTCCTCGAGTGGGCAACGGTGACGGTGCAGTCCTTCTTCAGCAGCAGGCTCGCCAGGGGGCGGCCGACGATTCGCGAGCGGCCCAGCACCACGGCATGCTTGCCGGTGAGCTCGCCGAGGTGCGACTCGAGCAGCCGGATGCAGCCCAGCGGGGTGCAGGGCGCCAGGCCTTCGCCGCCCACGGCCAGCGCGCCGACGTTCAGGGGATGAAAGCCGTCCACGTCCTTGGCCGGGTCGATGGCGTGGATGATCGCCTCGGGATCGATATGCGCCGGTAGCGGCAGTTGGACCAGGATGCCGTGCACCTCGGGGTCGCGGTTGAGGCGCGCGATCCGCTCGAGCAGCGTCGCCTGGGAGGTGGCGGCCGGCAGGGCATGCTCGAAGGAGCGCATGCCGACCTCCCGGGCATGCTCCCCCTTGCGCCGCACGTACACCTGGCTGGCGGGATCGTCGCCCACCAGGACCACCGCCAGGCCGGGGACGAGGCCCTGGTGAGTGCCGAGGCGGCGTACCGCGTCGGCCACCGTCGCGCGTAGCGCCCTGGCCTGAGCCTTGCCATCGATCAGTAACGCCATCTCGCTCCCGTTCGTCTGGTGTCGATCGTAGGCCTCCCTCTTCGACCTGTCCCCGGCGCCCCTCGCTTAGCTGCGATTCCCCTGCGGGGGAGGGGGCTCAACCTGCCTCGGAAGTCTACGCTTTGTCTGAAAACTGCCTGCGCTCGCCCATCCGGCGTTAAAAATCGGCTCAAAGTACTCATTTACACCGCGTAAACTCCGTCTTTTCACCGATTTTTGCCTTGTCTGGCCATCGCTCGCCGACTTTTCAGACAAAGCTTAGGCCAGAACGCTTTCGCTGTTATTCCGACGGCGACGCCGCGCATCGCCACGGCGACGGTCGTCCTGCGCTATGTCATTGTCGCCCTGATGGAAGTGCCGCGACGTCAGGCTTCCTAGCCTATCGAAAGGGCCCCTCCGGGGCCAGGCCATGCATCAAGGCGAGGGCAACCCCATGTATCGCATGCGGCGCTGGGTGGTCCGCCATGCCCGGGCCTTCGAGATCCTCTATGACGGCTTCGAGCCCGTCCTCAAGGCGCTCGCGCCGCTGGTGGCCCGTCTGGGCCACCAGCGGCTGGAGCGACCGGTCGCCGCGGTCGAGCGGGTCATCAAGGGGCTGTTGTTCGACTGTCAGATGTGCGGGCACTGCGTGCTCAGCGCCACCGGCATGGCTTGCCCGATGAACTGCCCCAAGCGGCTGCGCAACGGCCCCTGCGGCGGGGTGCGCCCCGACGGGGGCTGCGAGGTGAAGCCCGAGATGCGCTGCGTCTGGGTGGAGGCCTGGGAGGGCAGCCGGCGCATGCGCCACGGCGATCGTATCCAGGTGGTGCAGCTGCCGGTGGATGCCGCCGAG
This sequence comes from Halomonas stenophila, assembly GCF_014192275.1. Classification (GTDB taxonomy): domain Bacteria; phylum Pseudomonadota; class Gammaproteobacteria; order Pseudomonadales; family Halomonadaceae; genus Halomonas; species Halomonas stenophila. Next base: position 713,573 of record NZ_JACHXR010000001.1, read on the forward strand.
CAGGGGCGTTCCACCTGGCTCAAGGTGATGCGCGGCGAGCACGCCAGGGAGGTGTCGGGGATCCATGAAGTTCGATGACGAGCCGGTTCCCGGCTATTCGCTGCCGATCCTGCCGGGCCATGTCTCGCCCGGGCGCCTGGAGCGCGTGCTGCGCGCCGGGCGCTTCGCGCTGACTACCGAGATCGACCCGCCGGACTCCGCCGATCCGGCGGAGGTGCTGCGACGGGCGGCGATCTTCGACGGCTATGTGGATGCCATCAACGCCACCGATGGCTCCGGGGCCAACTGTCACATGTCCAGCGTCGGGGTCTGCTCGCTGCTGACCCGGGTGGGCTACGCCACCATCCTCCAGATGTCCTGTCGCGACCGCAACCGCATCGCCATGCAGGGCGAGATCCTGGGGGCCGCGGCCATGGGCGCCTGCAACCTGCTGTGCCTGACCGGGGACGGCGTCCAGGCCGGGGACCATCCCCAGGCCCGACCGGTCTTCGACCTGGACTCCATGTCGCTGCTGGAGGTCGCCCGACGCATGCGCGACGAGGGACGCTTCGAGAGTGGCCGGGCGATCACCGACCCGCCCCGGATCTTCCTCGGGGCGGCGGAGAACCCCTTCGTGCCTCCGCAGTCCTGGCGGGCACGTCGGCTGGCCAAGAAGGTGGCCGCCGGCGCTCGCTTCATCCAGACCCAGTACTGCTTCGATCCCCCACGGCTGCGCGATTTCATGGCCGAGATCGCGGACCTGGGCGTGCTCGAGGGGCCCGACCGCGCCTTCGTGCTGGTGGGCATGGGGCCGCTGGCCTCCGCCCGCAGCGCGCGCTGGATTCGTGAGCACGTCCCCGGGGTGCATATCCCCGATGCCGTGATCCGGCGGCTCGAGGGCGCCCGGGACCAGCGGGCGGAGGGCGAGCGGCTGTGCTGCGACATCCTCGCCGAGGTGCGCGAGATCGAGGGGGTGAGCGGTGCCCATATCATGGCCTACCGCCAGGAGCACACGGTGGCACGGATCATCGAGGAGACCGGGGTGCTCGAGGGACGCGTGCCCTGGTATCCGGGGCGGGACAACCCCGCCGAGCTCAACCCCGAGGCGCCGGAGGCGGACGTGGACGCGGTCGCCTCCGGCTAGTGGCGCTCAGCCGGCGAGGGCAACGTCGCGCAGTACCGGCGCCTGCCCGGGGGCGACCTCGATCTCCCAGCCCCGGTCCGGCTGCCAGTCGCCCAGCACGATGCGCCGCGCCGGGGTGCCGTCGAGCTCCAGTTGATGGACGGCGGGGCGATGGGTGTGGCCGTGGATCAGGGTGGTCACGCCGTGCTCGCGCAGGGCCTCGACGACCTCGTCCGGGGTGACGTCCATGATGTCCTCGGCCTTGTTGGAGTTGGCTTCGCCGGACTGGTCGCGCAGCTGTTTCGCCAGCGCCAGTCGCTCGGGGATCGGCATGGCGAGAATCTGCGCCTGCCACTGCGGGTCCCGGGCCCGGGACCGGAAGGCCATGTAGGCCTCGTCCCGGGTGCACAGGCTGTCGCCGTGCATCAGCAGCACCCGTTCGTCGCCGAGGGTGACGACGCTGGGGTCGGGCAGCAGCCGAGCCCCGGCCTCGTCGGCGAAGCGTTCCCCGAGCAGGAAGTCGCGATTGCCGTGCATCAGGTAGATGGCGGTGCCGTCGTCGGCGCGGGCCTTCAGGGCGCCGGCGATGCGCCGCGCCAGGGCGGCATTGCCGGTCGGGTCGGCCTCGCCGAGGTCCAGCAGGTCGTCACCGATCCAGGCCTCGAAGAAGTCGCCGAGGATGTACAGGGCCTCGGCGCCCCTGGCACGGCGGTCGAGCCAGGCCAGGAACCCTTCGGTGATGGCGGGGGCGCCGGGATGGAGGTGCAGGTCGGAAATCAGCAGGGTGGACATGGCGGCTCTTGCGGCGTCGGGTGCGTGAGAAGCGTGGGGCGATGAAGGCTCAGGCCTCGGCGTCGTCCTTCACGTAGGCGCGCTGGATGACGACGTCATCGGCGGGCACGTCGGCGTGCATGCCGCGGCGGGTCGTCGGCACGGCCTTGATGCGCTCGACCACGTCCATGCCGTCGACCACCTCGCCGAACACGCAGTAGCCCCAGCCCTGGATGTTCTTGCCGCGATGGTTGAGGAAGTCGTTGTCGGCGACGTTGATGAAGAACTGGGCGCTGGCGGAGTGCGGGTCCTGGGTGCGGGCCATGGCCAGGGTGCCGGTGGTGTTGGCCAGGCCGTTGTCGGCCTCGTTCTCGATGGGCTCGCGGGTCGGCTTCTGGTTGAAGTCGTGGTCGAAGCCGCCGCCCTGCACCATGAAGCCGTCGATCACGCGGTGGAAGAGGGTGTTGTCGTAGAAGCCATCGCGGACGTACTGCTCGAAGTTGGCTGCCGTCTTCGGCGCCTTCTCGTGGTTGAGCGCGATGGTGATATCGCCGAAGTTGGTCTGCAAGATGATCATCATGGTTTCCTTTCGTTTCCTGTCATTGTCGCCAGAGCCATCGCCGTGGGAAGGGGGCCGGCGCCCCTCGTCGAGTCCGGCGGTGACTGTCCTGGTCGTGAAGCGGGATGCCTTGGCGCCATATGGGCACGTGGCGCTATAATAGCCCTTTTGCGTCGATGCGCGAAGCCGGGCCCGGAGGCGCCGGCGTCGCGGCGACAGGCCCGCGTTCAACCAGAGGTTGCCCTATCAACATGACCAGCGAGACCACCAGCGCGCCGAACTTCATTCGCAACCAGATTCGCGAGGAGGTCGAGGCCGGCCGGCAGGGGAAGATCGTCACCCGCTTCCCGCCGGAGCCCAATGGCTTCCTGCACATCGGCCACGCCAAGTCGATCTGTCTGAATTTCGGGCTCGCCGAGCAGTTCGGTGGCGACTGTCATCTGCGCTTCGACGACACCAACCCGGCGAAGGAAGAGCAGGCCTATATCGACGCCATCAAGGAGGATGTCAGCTGGCTGGGCTTCGAGTGGGCGGGGCCGGTGCGCTTCGCCTCCGACTACTTCGACCAGCTGTACGCCTGGGCCCAGCACCTGGTGCGCGAGGGCAAGGCCTATGTCGACGACCTCTCGCCCGAGGAGATGCGCGAGTATCGCGGTACCCTGACCGAGGCGGGTCGGCCGAGCCCGTATCGCGAGCGCGGCGTGGAGGAGAACCTCGACCTGCTGGAGCGCATGCGCCTCGGCGAGTTCGCCGAGGGCGAGAAGGTGCTGCGGGCCAGGATCGACATGGCCGCCCCCAACATCAACCTGCGCGATCCCATCCTCTACCGCATCCGCCACGCCCATCACCACCAGAGCGGGGACAAGTGGAAGATCTATCCGTCCTATGACTTCACCCATGGCCAGTCGGATGCCATCGAGGGCGTGACCCACTCCATCTGCACCCTGGAGTTCGAGGATCACCGGCCGCTATACGAGTGGTTCCTGGACAACCTGCCGGTGCCGGCCCGCCCGCGCCAGATCGAGTTCGCCCGGCTCAACCTCAACTACACCCTGACCTCCAAGCGCAAGCTCAAGCTGCTGGTGGACGAGGGCATCGTCGACGGCTGGGACGACCCGCGCCTGCCGACCATCTCCGGGATGCGGCGCCGTGGCTATACGCCGGCCTCGATCCGCAAGTTCTGCGAGATGATCGGCGTCACCCGGGCCGACGGCGGCCTGGTGGACATCGCCATGCTGACCCACGCCCTGCGCTCCGACCTCGAGGACAACGCGCCGCGCGCCATGTGCGTGCTCAAGCCCCTCAAGGTGGTGCTGACCAACGTGGCCGAGGATCATGAGGAGGTCTACGAGGTGGCCGGCCACCCGGCCCGCGAGGACATGGGCACTCGCAGGATCCCCCTGACCCGGGAGCTCTACATCGACCAGGACGACTTCATGGAGGAGCCGCCGAAGAAGTTCTTCCGCCTGGCCCCGGGCAAGGAGGTGCGCCTGCGCAATGCCTACGTGATCCGCTGCGACGAGGTGGTCAAGGGCGCGAACGGCGAGATCGAGGAGCTGCGCTGCTCGGTGGACTTCGACACCCTGGGCAAGAACCCCGAGGGCCGCAAGGTCAAGGGGGTGATCCACTGGGTCAGCGCCCCCCATGGCGTGCCCGTGGAGGTGCGGCTCTACGACAACCTCTTCCAGGTCGAGCAGCCGGACAAGGACAGGGATGCCGACTTCCTCGAGCACCTCAATCCCGAGTCGCTGGTCACCGTGCAGGGGGTCGCCGAGCCGAGCCTGGCCGGCACGGCGCCGGAGAGCCGCTTCCAGTTCGAGCGGGTGGGCTACTTCTGCACCGACCGCCATGCCTCCGCGCCCGACAAGCTGGTATTCAACCGCACCGTGGGGCTCAAGGACACCTGGGCGAAGATCAAGAAGAAGGGCTGACATGCAGATCTACAACACGCTCACCCGGCGCAAGGAAACCTTCACGCCCATCGACCCGGGCAAGGTGCGCATGTACGTCTGCGGCATGACCGTCTACGACTACTGCCACCTGGGCCATGCCCGGGTGATGGTGGCCTTCGACGTCATCACCCGCTACCTGCGCGCGCGCGGCTATGACGTCACCTATGTGCGCAACATCACCGACATCGACGACAAGATCCTCAAGCGGGCCGACGAGAACGGCGAGACCATCGAGGCGCTCACCGACCGCATGATCGATGCCATGCACGAGGACGAGGGCCGTCTCGGGGTGCTGCGACCGGACAGCGAGCCCCGCGCCACCCGGCATCTCGACGAGATCGTCGCCATGATCCAGGCGCTGATCGACAAGGGCTACGCCTACGCCGCGGACAACGGCGACGTCTACTATCGGGTGCGCCGGTTCGAGGGCTACGGCAAGCTCAACAACCGCGACCCGGACGAGATGCGCGCCGGCGCCCGGGTGGATGTCGACGAGCACAAGGAGGACCCGCTGGACTTCGTGCTGTGGAAGGCGGCCAAGCCCGGCGAGGCCAATTGGCCGTCGCCCTGGGGGGCGGGACGCCCCGGCTGGCACATCGAGTGCTCGGCGATGTCCACCTGCTGCCTGGGCGAGACCTTCGACATCCACGGTGGCGGGCCGGACCTGACCTTCCCCCACCACGAGAACGAGATCGCCCAGAGCGAGGCCGCCACCGGCAAGCCCTACGTCAACACCTGGATGCACGCCGGCGCCGTGCGAGTGGACCAGGAGAAGATGTCCAAGTCGCTGGGCAACTTCTTCACCATCCGCGAGGTGCTGGCGCACCATGATCCGGAGGTGGTGCGCTACCTGCTGGTTGCGAGCCATTACCGCAGCCCGATCAACTATGCCCCCGAGTCGCTGGCCGATGCCCGCAAGTCCCTGGAGCGTTTCTACAACGCCCTGGCGGACGTGGAGGCGCAGGAGGGCGAGGTGGATGCGTCCTTCGACCGGCGCTTCGTCGCCGCCATGGACGATGACTTCAACACCGCCGAGGCGATGTCGGTGCTCTTCGACCTGGCCCGGGAGCTCAACCGGGCCAAGAAGGAGGCCCCGGCTCAGGCGCCGGCGCTGGCCGCCGAGCTCAGGCGGCTGGGCGAGGTGCTGGGTCTGCTGCAGCAGGCGCCGACGACCTTCCTCCAGGGGGGGGTGGCCGAGCTGCCGCTGCCCGAGGCCGAGATCGAGGCGCGGATCGCCGCCCGGGCCGAGGCCAAGAAGGCCCGCGACTTCGCCCGGGCCGACGGCATCCGGGACGAGCTGGCCGCGCTCGGCATCGTGCTCAAGGACGGCCGCGAAGGCACCTCCTGGGTGCTCGAGGCGTCGGAGGGGTGAGGCCCGCCCTACACGACGTGATCGGTACCCGTCCCCGGTTTCTCGCGCGACGTATGACGGGGGGCCGGGGCGTTCGGCCCTTCGTCGACGACGGCCATGGCCTCGTCCAGGCTCCTGGCCACCGCATTCCAGGGGAGCCGCGATCCGGCGAGATGGCAGTGGTAGAGCGCATCGTCATCGATTTCGACGCGATGGATGTCGTTGCCCCGATTGTCCCTCCACCAGTCGGCATGGACATGCCGCCAGCGAGGGGCGAGCGGCGTTCCGATGTTCATGAGGACGTTCCTCCGTTGACTACCCGTGCCGGGCGAGAGCTCAGTGGGCTTTCCAGATCTGCAGGTGGGGGCTTCCAGCCCGTGACAGAGCGAGTGGCAATCGCGTCTGCGCTTGGCGTTGGCCGGATCCGCAGGCCCCAGATCCTCGTGGGGACATGGGAGAGGCAGCCGACGTCCCCCCTGTGATGAGAGCGGGGGCGCGTCCGGGGGAGCTGCCCGGTGCGTGCGGTCCGGCGCATCGGGCGTTTCTCTCGGGGGTTATGGGTCAACAGCAATACCTGGTTCATATTGCTTTTCTCCGAACGGCTTGGCGGCCATGGGAGCGACTCTCGGTCGCCGGTCATCAGAGCGAGAGGGCAGGCACTCATCCAGTGCCGGGACGGCCCAACCCTCGGCCCCTTGTCCTCAAGAGTAGTATAAAAACGCTGTTTGTAAACAGCGTGCTGTAACTTTTGGTAACTTTTTTTAACGTCGTTTAACTTACTATAGCATTCTTTAACCTTGTCGTGCGCCTGCCGTCGGTGAGGGGCGCGACAGGATGGCGGCGGGAAGAGAGCCGGTGCCGTGCCGGGCGTGGTCCTTCACGGCGGGTCAAGGGGCCTCGGCCGCCGGGGGCAGGGGCATCTGGCGGGGCCAGTCGTCGTCGACCACGAAGATCCGGCACCACTCCGCCGGCGCTCCCTTCCCGGGCAGGCACAGGCCGAGCTGTACCGGCGCTCCGCCGCCGGCGAAGTGCAGCCGCAGGCAGTGCTCCAGCACCGGCAGCGAGGTCAGGTGCTCCGGGAGCGGCAGGGCGAGCCAGTGAGGCTTGCACAGCCAGGCCCCGCGAGTGCCCTCGGGGAGCGCGTCGTGGAGCCGCGACCAGTCCCGCCAGTACAGCCATTTCCCGCGATGGTGGTCGGGGGCGGCATCCCGGGGCGGGGGTAGCGAGGCATGGAAGGGGTAGAACAGCACCCCGGGCATCGCCAGGCGCTGCCGGAGGTGCGGGACCGGCCCGCCCAGCCGCTCGGCCAGCGCCTGGCGGGCCGTCGGGGAGTGGGCCAGCGGCAACTGGTGGCGCTCCAGATGGGCGCGCTTGATGGCCAGGCTGTCCAGGCCCCCGGGACCGATCCAGCGGGCCTGGTCGGCATCGTCGCCGGGCCCCTCGGGGAGGCCCAGGTAGTACTTGATGGCCACCTCCAGGTGCACCGGGGTGGGGTCCTGTGCCTCGGCATAGGCCAGGTCGAGCTCCCCCAGGGTGCGGCGCTCGCGGATCACCGGCAGGTTATGGGCCAACAGGCGGGTGGCCGGTGCCGTGTCGAGCAGGAATTGCCACAGCCGCTCATGATAATGGCCCATGCGGCCCTTCAGGGTGTCGCCGATGAAGTGTTCGAACTCTTCGGGCCGGGCCTCCAGATGACCCAGGTAGTCGGCCAGGGCATCGTCGCCGCCCAGGCCCAGCTGGGCCGGCTCGGGACGGCCGGGCCGGTTCAGGGTGAGCAGGTCCGGAGCCTGCAGCAGCCAGGCCAGGTCGCGTACCAGCGGGTGTTGCCAGCGGTCGATGATGTCGTGAAGCCCGTCGGGCGGCATGCGCTCTGGTTCCCGGCGTTGAGATGTCGTTCTGACAGCCAAGCTGTACAGGCCTTACACTCAGGATACCTTCAATAAGGAAGTGGGTGGTAACCATGAAGCCAGTACTGACGCGTCTCGCCGCCGTCGCGGCCGGCACCCTGATGACCCTTGCCGCGGCCCAGGCCCAGGACCCGGTGGTGGTCGCCTCCAAGATCGACACCGAGGGCTCGGTACTGGGGCAGCTGATCCTGCAGCGCCTGGAGGCCGGCGGCATCGAGGTCGAGAACCGCCTGCAGCTCGGCGGTACCAGCATCGTGCGCGGGGCCCTCACCGCCGGCGAGATCGACCTCTACCCCGAGTACACCGGCAACGGCGCCTTCTTCTTCGACATGGCCGACAGCCCGGTATGGAAGGACGCCGAGCAGGCCTACGAGACCGTCAAGCAGAAGGATCGGGAGCAGAATGGCCTGGTCTGGCTGGCCCCGGCGGATGCCAACAACACCTGGGCGATCAGCGTCCGCGGCGAGCTGGCCCGGGAGCACGGCCTGGAGAGCCTCGAGGACCTCGCCACCTACCTGGACGGCGGGGGCGAGTTCAAGCTGGCCGCCAGTGCCGAGTTCGTGGAGTCGCCCCAGGCCCTGCCGGCCTTCCAGGAGGCGTACGGCTTCGCGCTCTCCGAGCCACAGCTGCTGGTGCTCTCCGGCGGCAACACCGCCGCCACCATGCGTGCCGCCGCCCAGCAGACCAGCGGCGTCAATGCCGCCATGACCTACGGCACCGACGGCGGCCTCAAGGCCCTGGACCTGGTGGTGATGGACGACAGCCTGGGCGTGCAGCCGGTCTACCAGCCGGCCCCGGTGGTCAGGCAGGCCGTGCTCGAGGCCCATCCCGAGATCGAGTCCCTGCTGGCCCCGGTCTTCGCGGCGCTGGATCGCGACACCCTGCAGCGCCTCAACGGCGACGTCGCCGTCAACGGACGCGATCCGGCCCGGGTCGCCGCGGACTTCCTGGCCACCCTGGACGAGTGAGGCCCGGGGTGCGCCGGGACAGGACCCGCCCCAACATCGTCCTCGCCAGCCTGTTGCTGGCCACCCTGGTCGCCTGGGTCGGCCTGGATGCCGTGAGCGTCGCGCCCAACCGCATCGTGCCCGGCAGCGGGGTCGCCGCCTGGGAGGTCGCCGGTCTCGCCGGCCTGGCGGTGAGTCTGCTGCCCCTGCTGGCCGGGCTCTGGCTGGCCGGGCGACCCACACCGGGCAGGCTGCGGCTGGCGCTGGGGCTGGTGGTGGTCATGCTGGCCGCCTTGCCCGCCTGGCTGGCGCTGGCCGCGGCCAACCGGGTCGACCCCGAGCTGCCTCAGGCCCGCATGGGCATCGGCGCCGGGGTCTGGGTCGCGCTCTTCCTGCTGCTGCTGGCGGTGATCGAGTTGCGCAGCCGGCTGGCCCTGTCGCGGGCGCTGGGCTGGGCACTGCTGCTGGCGCCGCTGGCGAGCCTGGCGACCTGCCTGGCCCTGTGGCTCGAGCCCCTGGCCCTGCGCCAGGAGTACCGGGGGCGCAGCGAGCAGTTCCTCGGCGCCATCGGCGAGCACCTGCTGCTGGTCGGCGTGGCCGTGACGGTGAGCCTGGTGCTGGGCGTGGGGCTGGCCCTGGCCATGCGTCACTGGCCCGGCGTCCAGAAGGTCGGCTTCGGGGTGCTCAACTTCCTGCAGACGATTCCCAGCCTGGCGCTGTTCGGCCTGCTGCTGGCGCCGCTCGCCTGGCTGGCCGCCAACGTCGAGTGGCTGGCGGCCCTCGGCGTCAGCGGCATCGGCTGGGCGCCGGCGTTGCTGGCGCTGGTGGGCTACAGCCTGCTGCCGATGGTGCGCAACACCTTCGTCGCCCTGGACGAGGTCGATCCCGGGGTGATCGAAGCGGCTCGCGGCATGGGCATGAGCCGTGGCCAGGTGTTCCGCCAGGTGCGCCTGCCGCTGGCGCTGCCGGTGATCCTCGAGGGCATCCGCATCACCTCGGTGCAGGCCATCGGGCTGACCGCGGTGGCCGCGCTGATCGGTGCCGGCGGCCTCGGTACCTTCATCTTCCAGGGCCTGGGCCAGGCGGCGATGGACCTGGTGCTGCTCGGCGCCTTGCCGATCCTGGTGATGGCCCTGCTCGCCGATGCCCTGCTCGGCGCCCTGACCGACCTGCTGCGCCCGGGAGGGGCGAGATGATCGAGTTGATCCACGTGACCAAGCGCTTCGGGGCCGAGACCGCGGTGGAGGACATCTCGTTGTCCGTGGCCAGGGGCGAGTTCTGCGTGCTGGTGGGCACCTCCGGCTGCGGCAAGTCGACGACGCTGCGCATGATCAATCGCCTGATCGAGCACAGCGAGGGCGAGATCCATATCGATGGCCAGCAGATCCGCGCCTTCCGCGAGGAGACCCTGCGCCGACGCATGGGCTATGCGATCCAGAGTACCGGCCTGTTCCCGCACTGGACGGTGGAGCGCAACATCGGCCTGGTGCCGCGGCTGCTCAAGTGGCCGACGGGGCGGGTCCGCGAGCGGGTGGAGGAGCTGATGGCCCTGCTGGGCCTCGCCGTGGACGAGTTCGCCGGCAAGTACCCCAGCCAGCTCTCCGGCGGCCAGGCCCAGCGGGTCGGGGTGGCCCGGGCGCTGGCCGCGGATCCCGATATCCTGCTGATGGACGAGCCCTTCGGCGCCCTGGACCCGATCACCCGCGAGACCCTGCAGGAGGAACTGCGGGCCCTGCAGGCCCGGCTGCAGAAGACCATCGTCTTCGTCACCCACGACATGGCCGAGGCCCTGCACCTGGCCGACCGCCTGGTGGTCATGCACCAGGGGCGCATCCGCCAGCAGGGCCGCCCGCTGGCGCTGCTCCGCGAGCCCACCGACGACTTCGTGGCCTCGCTGCTCGGCGGCGAGGACCGCGGCCTCAAGGAGGCGGCCCTGCTGCCGGTGAGCGAGCGAATGCTGCCGCTGGACCCCCGGGGGCTGGCCCGGGAGCGGGTGGGCCAGCACGCCAGCCTGCGCGAGGCCCTGTCGATCATGCTGTGGCGGCATGCCGAGCGCCTGACCGTGGTTGACGACGACGACAACCCCATCGGCGAGCTGTCGCTGCGGCGGCTGGTGGGAGCCCGGGGCCATGAGTAGGGGGCCGGCGAGGCTCTCTGCGGTGCGGGCGGGGCGCCGCTGGCTGGCGCCCGCCCTCTGGCTGCTGCTGTTGCTGGGCGCCTGCCTGGGCATGGCGCGGTTCGAGGGCCTGTTCCGCCTGGTCGAGCCCGACAGCCGGGCGGTCATCTACGCCCGAGCCGACTTCCTCGTCCTGCTCGGGCGCCACCTGCAGGTGGTGGGCGTGGCGGCACTGCTGGCGATCCTGCTGGGCGTCGGGGCCGCGGTGGCCGTGACCCGGCGCGGCGGGCGCGACTTCCTGCCGCTGGTGGCCCAGCTGGCCTCGATGGGCCAGACCTTCCCGCCGGTGGCGGTGCTGGCGCTCGCCGTGCCGGTGCTGGGCTTCGGCACCCTGCCGATCATCGTGGCGCTGGTGCTCTACGGCCTGCTGCCCATCGTGCGCAATACCCTGGCCGGGATCGAGGGCATCGACCCGGGCGTGCGCGAGGCGGCCAGGGGCATGGGCATGACCGGCGGACAGCTGCTGCGCCAGGTCGAGCTGCCCCTGGCGGCGCCGGTGATCCTCGCCGGCATCCGCACCTCGGTGACCATCAACATCGCCACCGCGGCCATCGGTGCCACGGTGGGCGCCAGCAACCTCGGCGACCCGATCATCTCGGGCATCGTCAACGGCAATACCGCCTATGTCCTCCAGGGCGCGGTGCTGATCGGCCTGCTGGCGCTCACCGTCGACAGCCTCTTCGCCCGCCTGCAGCCCGCCGCCCCGCGCTGACCCGGTGGTGTTATACCGTTATCTTCCGGGATTCCGGGCAAGCGCGGGGAGGCACTGTCGTGGGTCGTCTACGCCGAAGGCGCATCCGACATGGCGGAGGCACGATAGTCTGGTTCGTTCGTCGGGTGCGCTCGCGGGCTCGCTGAGCCGACCGACCGACGCCTCGCCATGGGGGCGAAACCGACCAAATCGGGACTATCCAATAATCGCAGTTTACGTTAACGTCAATATCGCTGCGTTGATCGGCGCCGGGGCAATCCCCTGGCGATCCGAAAGAATAGAGACAACACTGCCCTCAAAAGGGGTAAGGATCATGACGATGACCACAACGCGAGATATCCACGTGCCGGAATTCCTGGCCGGGGACGAGTTCAGCATTCCCACCTATCGGGTCCTCACCCAGGAGGGCACCCTCTACGAGGGCGCCGAGGCCCCGGACCTCGACCGCGAGCTGGCCCGGCGCATCTATCAGGCGATGATCACCACCCGGGTGCTCGACGAGCGCATGATGGCCGCGCAGCGCCAGGGGCGTCTCTCCTTCTACATGCAGTGCACCGGCGAGGAGGCCGCCGTGATCGGCGCCACCGCGGCGCTCGACGACGCCGACATGATCATGGCCCAGTACCGCGAGCAGGGCGCCCTGGTCTACCGCGGCTTCAGCATCGACGAGTTCATGAACCAGCTGTTCGGCAACGAGCTGGACTACGGCAAGGGCCGGCAGATGCCGATCCACTATGGCTCGCGCAAACTGCACTACATGACCATCTCCTCGCCGCTGGCCACCCAGATCCCCCAGGCCACGGGCTATGCCTATGGCCAGAAGCTGGCCGGCGACGGCCACTGCACCGTCACCTTCTTCGGCGAGGGGGCCGCCTCCGAGGGCGACTTCCATGCCGCGCTGAACATGGCGGCGGTGCACGAGGTGCCGGTGATCTTCTTCTGTCGCAACAACGGCTACGCCATCTCCACGCCCGCCATCGAGCAGTTCGCCGCCGACGGGGTGGCGCCGCGGGCCTTCGGCTATCGCATGCACGTGATCCGCGTCGACGGCAACGACATCCTGGCGGTCTACCGGGCCACCCAAGAGGCCCGGCGAATCGCCGTGGAGCACAACAAGCCGGTGCTGATCGAGGCGATGACCTATCGTCTGGCCGCCCACTCGTCCTCGGACGACCCCTCCGGCTATCGCTCCCGCAAGGAGGAGGAGGCCTGGCGCGAGAAGGACCCCATCCTGCGCATGCGGCGCTGGATGGACGACCAGGGCTGGTGGGACGACGAGGAGGAGAAGGCCCTCCAGGAGAGCCTGCGTCGCGAGGTCCTGGAGACCATGAAGCGCGCCGAGAAGCGCCCGCCGCCGCCCCTGGACAGCCTGGTCACGGACGTCTATGCCGATGTCACGCCGGCCCTGCAGCACCAGCTCGACGCCCTCAAGGCGCATATCCGCCGCTACCCCGATGCCTATCCGCGGGGCGCCCGGTCCCTGGATCCCGGACTGAGCCAGGGCGACGATGCGGCCTCCGACAAGGGAGGGGCCTGAGATGCCGACCATGAACATGCTGCAGGCCATCAACAACGCCCTGGACATCGCCATGGCCGAGGACGAGAAGGTGCTGTGCTTCGGCGAGGACGTGGGCGGCTTCGGGGGCGTCTTCCGCGCCACCAGCCACCTGCAGGAGAAGTACGGGCGGGCGCGCTGCTTCAACACGCCGCTGGTGGAGCAGGGCATCGTCGGCTTCGCCAACGGCCTGGCCGCCCAGGGCTCGGTGCCCGTGGCCGAGATCCAGTTCGCCGACTACATCTTTCCGGCCTTCGACCAGATCGTCAACGAGACCGCCAAGTTCCGCTACCGCTCGGGCGACCTCTTCAACGTCGGCGGGCTGACCATCCGGGCGCCCTACGGCGGCGGGATCTCCGGCGGTCACTATCACTCCCAGTCTCCGGAGGCCTATTTCGCCCATACCCCCGGCCTCAAGGTCGTGGTGCCGCGCAATCCCTACGAGGCCAAGGGCCTGCTGCTGGCCGCCATCCGCGACCCGGACCCGGTGCTGTTCTTCGAGCCCAAGCGCCTCTACCGGGCCTCCACCGGCGAGGTGCCCGAGGAGGACTACCAACTGCCCATCGGCGAGGCCGAGGTCACCAAGGAAGGCAGCGACGTCACCCTGGTGGGCTGGGGCGCCCAGATGGAGGTCATCGAGCGCGCCGTGGAGCTGGCCGAGAAGGAGGGCATCTCCTGCGAGGTGATCGACCTGCGCAGCATCCTGCCCTGGGACGAGGACAGCGTGGCCGAGTCGGTGCTCAAGACCGGCCGCCTGGTGGTCACCCACGAGGCGCCGCGCACCGGCGGCTTCGCCGGCGAGATCGCCGCCGCCATCCAGGATCGCTGCTTCCTGTACCTGGAATCGCCCATCATGCGCGTGACCGGCCTGGATACCCCCTTCCCGCTGACGCTGGAGAAGGAGTACCTGCCGGACCACCTCAAGATCTTCGAGGCCATTCGCGCCAGCGTGAATTACTAAGCCGATTTAGAGGATGCTGACAAAAGTCACGAGCGATGGTCAGGCAAGGCGAAATCAGCCAAAAAAGCGCAGTTTACGAGTCGGTAAATGAGCATTTTGCGGCTGGTTTCAACGCAGCATGGCCGAGCGCAGTCAATTGTCAGCATTCTCTCAGGACAGGAGAGATCACATGACCGAGTTCAAGCTGCCCGATATCGGTGAAGGTATCGTGGAGTGCGAAGTCGTGGAATGGCGCGTCAGCGAGGGCGATGCCATCGAGGAGGACCAGCCGGTGGTCGAGGTAATGACCGACAAGGCACTGGTCGAGATCACCGCCCCCGAGGCGGGCCGGGTCACCAGGCTGCACGTGGGCAAGGGCGAGATCGCCAAGGTCCATGCCCCGCTGTTCGCCTACGAGGCCGAGGGCCAGGCGGCGACTGCCGCGTCCGCTGGCGACGCCACCGAGGCTATGCCGAGCGAGCCGCCGGAGGCGAAGGCGGAAGCCGAGCCCCAGGCCGCGCCGGCGAGCGGCAGCCAGCCGCCTGCCCAGTCAGGCCAGGCCAAGGACTTTATCCTGCCGGATATCGGCGAGGGCATCGTCGAGTGCGAGGTGGTCGAGTGGCGCGTGGCCGAGGGCGAGGCGATCGCCGAGGACCAGCCGGTGGTCGACGTGATGACCGACAAGGCCATGGTCGAAATCACCGCCCCCGAGGCGGGTCGGGTGAGCCGGCTGCACGTCGCCAGGGGCGAGATCGCCAGGGTCCATGCGCCGCTGTTCGCCTATGTGCCCGAGGGTGGCCACGAGACGGGCGAGGCCGCCGCTTCCGCCGAGGCGAGCCCGGCGCCGGTGCGCCAGGAGCCCGCCGCGCCGAGCGCCCCTCCCGCGAGCCGTGGCGGCCGCGGTGCCCATGGACGCATCCCGGCGAGCCCGGCGGTGCGCCGCCTGGTCCGCGAGCACGACCTGCGCCTGGAGGACATCCCCGGCTCCGGCAAGGACGGCCGGGTGCTCAAGGGGGACGTGATGGCGGTGGTCGAGGGCGGCGGGGGGCGTCCCGCCGAGGCGCCCCAGCCGACCCCGGAGGCGGCGCCGGCTTCCCGCCGGGCCCCGGAGGAGGGCGAGATCCGCGTCGAGCCGCTGCGCGGCGTGCGCGCGGCCATGGCCAAGCGCATGGTGGCATCGGCCACGACCATCCCGCACTTCCAGTACGGCGAGGAGATCGACGCCACCGCGCTGCTGGCGCTGCGCGAGCGGCTCAAGCCCGAGGCCGAGGCGCGCGATGCCCGGCTCACCCTGATGCCCTTCTTCATGAAGGCCATGGCGCTGGCGATCCAGGACTTCCCGATCCTCAACAGCCGCCTCAACGAGGCCGCCGACGAGATCCACTACCTGCCGTCCTGCAACATCGGCATGGCGGTGGACGGCAAGGCGGGGCTGATCGTGCCCAACGTCAAGGGCGTGGAGACGCTGAGCGTGCTGGACGTGGCCCGGGAGATCCAGCGTCTCACCGGCGAGGCCCGCGAGGGCCGGGTGGCCCAGGCCGACCTCCAGGGCGGCACCATCAGCATCTCCAACATCGGTGCCCTGGGCGGCACCTATGCCGCGCCCATCATCAACGCCCCGGAGGTGGCGATCGTGGCCATCGGCAAGACCCAGTGGCTGCCGCGCTTCGACGCGGCGGGCGAGGTGACCCGCCGGGCGATCATGACCGTGACCTGGGCCGGCGACCATCGGTTGATCGATGGCGGCACCATCGCGCGGTTCTGCAATGCCTGGAAGGGCTACCTCGAGGCGCCGGAAACCATGCTGCTGGCGCTGCGCTAGGCGCGCCGGGCCGGCCGCCGGGGACGATGGCGCCTCCGGCGGCCGGCCTCCCACTCACCATCCGGGGACGCCCATGACCCAGGCCCCGCTGCAGCAGTTCTATATCCCGGAAGACCAGTCGGTCTACCTGCTCAGTCACCACGACGCCCGCAAGCTCAAGGAATGGGTGGCGCTGTGCCGGGCCCAGCTCGAGCAGCTGGGCTATCGCAACATCGAGCTGATCGGCAAGGGGGCCTACGGCTTCGTCTTCGCCGGCCTCACCGCCACGGGCGAGGAGTACGTCTTCAAGTTCACCCGGGTCAACCTGCCCCAGCACCTGCAGGACCGCCTCGAGGAGGAGGCCTTCATGCTGGAGCAGGTCGCCCACCGCCGGGTGCCGCGGCTGATCGTCTTCCAGCGGGTGCGCAACCAGTCGATCCTGGTGATGCAGCGCGCGCCCGGGGTCAACCTCGAGGAGGTCTCGCTGCGCGAGGGGCGGCTGTCGCCGCGGCTGGTCGTGCGCATCGCCGAGCAGCTCGCCGATATCCTGCGCGCCCTGCGACGCGAGTCCGGCCCCTCCGGCAAGCCGATCGTCCACGGCGATATCAAGCCCTCCAACCTGGTCTACGATGACCGCCACGAGACCATCGCCCTGATCGACTGGGGCTCCTCGGTCTTCGCCCAGCTCGACGCCAACCAGCAGTTCGTGGCCGCCAACGTCATGGAGCTGATGTCGGACAACCTGCAGCAGACCAATGCCCGCCTCGGCGATGTCTACTTCATCGGCGAGGAACAGCTCAACGGCGCGTTGTCCTCGCCGCGCTTCGACGAGCAGGGGGCCGCCGGGACCCTCTATGCCCTGGCCTCGGCCCAGTCGTGCCGCTTCGGCCACCGCGCCATGCCGGCGACCTCGCTCGGCCTGCCCATGGAGTTCGCCCGCATGCTCGATGGCATGCTCGACCCCGACCCCCGGGTGCGCCTCAAGGCCGGGGATCATTTCATCCGCGAGATGCCGCGCCTGGGCCGGCTGGTGATGCTCGACCTGCCGGCGCCCCCGGAGGCGCCGCTGGTGCCGGTCTGGAGCCGGCCGCCGGACCGCGAGATCGATACCGTGGTCTACAGCTCGCGGAAATCCTTCCTGCGCGAGGAGGGCGTGCGCGAGACCCTGAACGACGTCAACGACGTCCAGCTGGATCGCTACTACAAGAACTTCATGCAGGGCATGGGCGAGACCGAGAAGGCCTTCCTGGCCGCGGTGAGCCGGCTCGGCAAGTACCCGGTGGTGGGCGGGCTGGCGGTGCGCTGGGAGGTCGATGGCGTCTACATCGACACTTCCCTGAACCTCCACGACCCGGCGCTCAGGCCGGCCTTCATCGCCGCGGTCAACAACATGGTGACCCTGGCCCGGGCCATCCATCGACGCGGCATCTTCAAGAGCTGCCTGTTCAATGCCCGGGACACCCTGCACCTGGAGCGAGAGGGGCCCGACCGGCCCTTCGTGGTCTCGCCGGACCTGCGCCTGGCCTACGAGGTCAGCGCCGTGCCCGAGCTGGAGGATCGCTCGCGGCTGCACAGCTACTTCGAGGACGGGCCCGACCCGGAGGAGTTCCTGGTGCTGCCGGAGACGATCATCATCTCTCTCGAGGCCCTCAACGAGATCCACCACACCGGCATGATCATCTTCGAGGCGCTGCCCGAGCACCTCAAGATCCACAGCCAATACCGGTTGCTCGACCCGTCCCGGGAGGACGAGTTCCGCCGGCGGCTGGACGACATCCTCGGCGCCGTGGGGCAGATCGAGGGACTCGGGGTCTCGGGCTTCATGAAGATGCCCTACAAGGACACCCGCTTCTTCGCCCACGTGGCCCGCCAGCCGGAACGCTTCTACCCCCGCGACCCTCGCTCCGCCTTGGCCGTCGCCCGGCGCGAGGCCGAGGCGGGGCGGCAGGGCTGAGCCGCGTCATCAGCGGTTCCCCATGGCGGTGGGCAGGTAGGTGACGATCTCCGGGAAGAGGCCGATCAGCACCACGCCGAGCATCATCAGGAAGAAGAACGGCAGGGCCGCCCAGGCGATGGTCAGGATGTTGCGGCCGGTCATGCCCTGGAGCACGAAGAGGTTGAAGCCGATCGGCGGGGTGATCTGCGACATCTCGACCACGATCACCAGGTAGATGCCGAACCAGATCAGGTCGATGCCCGCCGCCTCGACCATGGGCAGCAGGATGGAGGTGGTCAGCACCACCACCGAGATGCCGTCCAGGAAGCAGCCCAGCAGGATGAACAGCAGCGTGAGGGCCGCCAGCAGCATCACCGGCGACAGCCCGAGGGTGCCGATCCAGGCGGCCAGGTCACTGGGCAGCCCGGTGAAGCCCATGGCGGCGGTCAGGAAGGAGGCGCCGGCGAGGATGAAGGCGATCATGCAGGAGGTGCGCACGGCACCGAGCAGCGCATCGCGGAACACCAGCCGGTCCATGCTGCCCTGGACCCGGGCGAGCAGCAGCGAGAGCACCACGCCCACCGCGGCGGCCTCGGTGGGCGAGGCCAGACCGGCATAGATCGAGCCGATCACGCCGATGATCAGGCCCAGCAAGGGAATCAGTCGCCGCGAGCGGCGCAGGCGCTCCCCCCAGCCGACCCGGGCATCGGCGGCGGGCACCTTGTCGGGATAGCGCCAGGCCCAGAGCATCAGGTAGCCGGCGAACAGGCCGATCAGCAGCAGGCCGGGGAAGATGCCGGCGATGAACAGTCGGGCGATGGACTGGTCGGTGGCCACGCCGTAGACGATCAGGATGATCGAGGGCGGAATCAGCAGGCCCAGAGTCGCCGAGCCGGCCAGGGTGCCGATCACCAGCTGCTCGTCGTAGCCACGGCGGGTCAGCTCGGGAATGGTCATCCGGCCCATGGTGGCGCAGGTGGCGGCCGAGGAGCCGGAGACGGCGGCGAACAGCCCGCAGCCGACCACGTTGGTATGCAGCAGGCGGCCGGGAATGCGCTGCATCCAGGGCGAGAGGCCGGTGAACATGTCGTCGGCCAGCCGCGAGCGGAACAGGATCTCGCCCATCCAGATGAACATCGGCAGGGCGGTGAGCTCCCAGCTGTAGCTGGCGCCCCAGATGTCGGAGGCCATGACGTCCCCGGTGGGAATGGTGGTGAACTGACTCAGCGCGACCCAGCCCAGGCCCAGCAGCGAGAAGGCCACCCAGACGCCGCTGCCGAGCAGCACCAGCAGGGTGACGAAGAGCGTGGTGGTCAGTATCAGCATGGCGGTCTCGTCACTCCTGGCCGTGGTCGTCGATGGTGAAGTCCCCGGGCCGGCGCAGCGCGGTGACAAGGGTCTGCCACCAGGCCTCGCCCAGCGCCAGGCAGAACAGCACGATGCCGGCCAGCATGGCCGACTGCGGCAGCCACAGGGGGATGCTGAGCAGGCCGTAGGAGGTCTCGCCGAAGGCGATGCTGTCGGCTAGCAGGCGGTAGAGGTAGAAGGCCAGGTAGAGGCACAGGACCAGGGCCAGGCTCAGGCAGGCCACCTCGACGAAGACCCGGTATCTGGCCGGCAGCCGGCCGATCACCAGGGTCACGCGGATGTGCGCCCCGTGGATGAAGGTGTAGGCCAGGCCCAGGAAGGTCGCGCCCACCAGCAGGAAGCCGGAGATCTCGGCGAGCCCAGGAATGGCCAGGCCGATGCGGCCCACGCCGGTGGCGGTGGTCAGCAGGTCGATGAGGCGACCGACGATCTGGGCGGTGATCAGGGTGCAGATCAGCACCAGGCAGGTGGCGGAGAGATAGCCGCCGAGGTTGTAGAGGGGCCTGAGTCGATAGGACATGTGGGGTACCCGAAGCTGCCGGGACGAGGCCCGGCGGGATGGTGATGGCAAGGAGCGTCGGCGACCGGCGGCACTGCCCGCCGGTCGCGTCCGGTCACTGCTTGGCGGCCCGGTAGGCCTCGAGGATGGCGGCGCCCTGCTCGCCGGCGCGCTCGACCCACTCGTCGGTCATGGTGGCGCCGATCTCCTCCAGTCTGGCGGCGAGCTCCGGCGTCGGCGTGGTCACCGTGATGCCGTTCTCCTCGAGCACCGCCAGGGCCTCGTCGGTCTCCTGACGGCTCATCTCCCAGCCGCGCTCCTCGGCGGCGGTGGCGGCCTCCAGCACCGCCTGTCGGGTCGCCTCGTCGAGCCGCGAGAAGGCCCGCTCGCTGACGATGACCATGTTCTTGGGCAGCCACAGCTGGGCATGGTTGAAGTGGCTCAGGTAGTCCCACGCCTTGGTGTCGGCGCCGGTGGCCGGCGAGGTGATCATGGCGTCCACGCGACCGGTGCTGAAGGCGGTGGGGATGTCCGGCACCTCGACCTGGGTCGGCACGGCGCCGGCCAGCTGGGCCAGCCGCTCGCTGGCGGCGTTGTAGGCGCGCATGCTGAGGTTCTGCAGGTCCTCCGGCGCATCGACGGGCTGGTTGGTGTAGATGCCCTGGGGCGGCCAGGGCACGGCGAACAGCAGGCGCAGCTGCTGCTCGGCGAGTTCCTCGGCGATGATCTCCCGGGAGGCGTCCCACAGGGTGCGGGCATCCGCGTAGCTGGCCGCCAGGTAGGGGACCGAGTCCACCTCGAAGATGGGGTTCTCGTTGGCCAGCCGGGACATGATCAGCTCGCCGATGGGCACGATGCCGCGGCGCACCGAGTTCTTGATCTCGGCATGGCCGATCAGCGAGCCGTTGGAATGCACCGTGATGTCCAGCTCGCCATCGGTGGCCTCGCGGACGTCGTCGGCGAACTCGCGGATGTTGACGGTGTGAAAGGTGCGGTCGCCGTAGGGGGTGGGCATGTCCCATTCGGTGGCCGCCTGGGCGCCGGTGCCCAGGGTGGCTAGGCTGACACCGAGGGCCACGGCCGCGGCCAGGTGGGGCAGGGCGTTGCGGACGGTCATGAGCGGTTCCTCTCGTGGGTCGGTCTATAGTGGTGGCGGTCCGCCCGGCGGCGGTGGCGCGGACGGTGTCGCGTTGGCTTGAGCATAGGGGGGATCGGCGGGAAGGTCAGGCAGCCCTGGGATGGGGCATCAACGTCGTTGGGGTTAACACCGTGATGTCATGCATGGAAAACGCTGATAATTTATCGACAAAATGAAACTGAATGAGAGGTGGCGATGAAGACCCTGCTCCTCAATGCCGACATGGGCGAAAGCTTCGGGCCCTGGGTGATGGGGCTGGACCATGAGGTCATGCCCCACGTCGACCTGGCCAACGTGGCCTGCGGCTTTCATGCCTCCGACCCCGACGTGATTCGCAAGACCGTGCGCCTGGCACGCCAGCATCGCGTGACGGTGGGCGCCCACCCGGCCTATCCGGACATGGTGGGGTTCGGGCGTCGCTCGCTGGCCTGCAGTCCCGAGGAGATCGAGAACCTGGTGCTCTACCAGGTCGGGGCCCTGGCGGGCCTGTGCCGGGCGGAGGGCGTCTCCATTGGCTATATCAAGCCCCACGGGGCGCTCTACAACGACATGATGCGCGACCCCGAGATCCTCGCCGCCGTGATGCGGGCGCTGGTGGCCTATGACGCCGACCTGCCGCTGATGGTCATGGCCACGCGGGATCCCTCCGCCGCGCGGACGCTGGCCGACGAGCAGGGCGTGACCCTGTGGTTCGAGGCCTTCGCGGACCGCGCCTACGATGGCGAGGGGCGGCTGGTCTCGCGGCGCGAGCCGGGCGCCGTGCATCACGACACCGAGGTCATCGTCGACCAGGCCCGGCGCATCGCCCGGGGGGAGCCGCTGATCGCCAGCGACGGCAGCGAGCTGGTGCTGGCGGCCGACACCCTCTGCGTGCATGGTGACAACGCCGAGTCGATCGCCGCCATCAAGGCCATCCGCGCGGCCTTGCGCGATGCGGGGAGGGCCGGATGACGGCCAGGCGATTGCCACGGCTCGAGTCCGCCGGCCTCGACGGCTGGTTGGTGCGCCTGTTCGCCGAGATCGACGAGGCCAACATGCCTTGGCTCACCGCCCTGGTGCGGGACTGCGAGGCGGCTTTCGGCGAGGCGCTCGTCGACCTGGTGCCGTCCTATACCACCCTGCTGGTGGTCTTCGACCCGCTGTCGCTCTCGCCCGGCGAGGCGCGCCGGCGGCTGGCGGACGTGGTGGCGTCCCTGCGTCCCGACGAGGCGGCCGAGGGGGCGCCGCTGCGGGAGCTGCCCACCTGGTACGACCCCTCGGTGGGGCCGGAACTCGCCCGACTCGCCGAGCGCAGCGGGCTGAGCGTGGAGCAGGTCGTCGAGTGCCACAGTGCTGTCACCTACCGGGTCTTCGCGCTGGGCTTCGCCCCGGGCTTCGCCTTCATGGGCCGTGTGGAGGAGCGCCTGGCGTGCCCCAGGCTCGAGACGCCCCGCAAGCGCGTGCCCGCCGGCAGCGTGGGGATCGCCGGGCGCCAGACGGCGGCCTATCCGCTGGTCTCCCCAGGCGGCTGGAACCTGATCGGGCGCACCGCCGCGGTGCTCTTCGACCGGGACCGCGAGGGCTTCAGCCTGTTGCAGGTGGGCGACCGGGTGCGCTTCGTGCCCGTGACGCGGGAGGCGTTCACCCGCCTGGGCGGCGATGATACGGCCATGGAGGACAGGCGATGACGGCTACGGTGCCGGGATGGCGCGTGCGCCGGGCAGGTCCGCTGGCGCTGCTGCAGGATGCCGGACGCTTCGGCGTGCGACGGCTGGGCGTGACTCAGGGCGGCCCCGCGGACCTGCATGGCTGGGCCTGGGCCAATCGCCTGGTGGACAACGGCTGGGGCACGACGGCGCTGGAGGTCACCGTCGGCGGCCTGGCGCTCGAGGCGGAGCGCGACCTGACGCTGGCGGTCTGCGGGGGCGATCTGGGGGCGACCCTGGACGAGGCGCCGCTGCCGCTGTGGCGTGGGCTGCGGGTGCGGGCGGGGCAGGTGGTGGCCTTCCGCCAGCCGGTCGCCGGCCTGCGGGCCTACCTGGCGGTGGCCGGCGGCTTTCGTGCCGACCCGGTGCTCGGCAGCACGGCCTGTGTGGTTCGCGAGGGGCTGGGCGGCCACGACGGCCACGGGCGGCCGCTGGCGGCGGGCGATCGTCTGGCGGTCGGCGCCGCGGCGCCGGGCGTCCGCGGCGAGGAGGCGCCGGCCGAGGTCCGGCCCGACTACGCCGCGGTGCCGCGCCTGGCCTTGCTGCCGGGGGCCCAGATCGGCGAGTTCGACGGGGCAAGCCTCTACCGCGCCTTCAACACCGCCTGGCGGGTCGACGACCGGGCCGATCGCATGGGGGTGCGTTTGACCGGTCCCCGGCTGCATTGCCGGGTAGAGACGCTGATCTCCGAGGGGCTCGGGCTGGGCGCGGTCCAGGTGCCCCCCGATGGCCAGCCCATCGCCCTGCTCAATGATCGTCAGACCATCGGCGGCTACCCGCGGCTGGGGGCGCTGACGCCGCTGGCCTGCGCCCGGCTGGCGCAATGCCAGCCGGGCCAGGAGGTCCGGCTGGCGGCCGTCGCCGCCGAGCGGGCGCTGGCCGAGCATCGCCGCTTTCGCGCCCGCTTCGGCTGAAGCGGGTGTGACGCTCGGCCCCGTAGGTCGGGTAAGCGAGCCTGCGAGCGCACCCGACAGACCGGACCGGCAGCGTCTCCGCCACGCCGGATGCGCCTTCGGCTTATCCGGCCTACGGCACTCGCGCGACGCGGGGTAGGTCAGGCGCCCAGGCCGCTCTCGCGGAGCAGCTGGTCGATGCTGCGCTCGGCGCGGCGCAGGCCGGCGCCCTCGATCATCAGCTCGGTCTCGAGCGCGGTGAGCCCCTCGGCCACCAGGCGCTCGATCAGCTCGCCTTTGGACAGCCCGCAGCCCTCGGCGAGGCGCTCGAGGCGGATTTCCTGGTCGCGGGTCAGGCGCAGCAGGTGGGGCATGGGCATGGCGGTCTCTCCTCTGGGGAATATCCTGAGTCTCGCACCTCGCCATGACAGCCCCATGACGCCGAGCGACGTTGGCGTGCTCGCGCGAGACGCGGCGATACAGCGGCTACGCCAGTCCTCGCTGCTGCATGATGTCGAGGATGATCGGCACCGGGGTCATCAGGTGTTCCCGCATCATCGGCCGCGCCCGGCTGGCGTCGCGGGCCAGGGTGACCTCGACCAGGGCGGCGTGCTCCTGGCGCTTGCGTTCGAGGGCCGCCTCGGAGAACACGGTGGCCTGCAGCCAGAGATGGCGGTAGCGCTCGACCTGGTCGAACAGGCTCTCGCGCAGCTGCATCAGGTGCGGCGAGTTGCAGCCGGCGGCGATGGCGGTATGGAACGCCTTGTGGCGGGCATCCCAGACATCGAGCATGTCGTCCGGGCTCCTCACCTCCATGACCTTGGCCAGCGTATGGGCCTTGGCCAGGATATCCGCCTCCCAGCTGTCGTCGCCGCGCTCGATGGCCAGTTCCAGCACCAGTCCCTCGAGTTGTGCCCGGGCGTCGTAGAGATCGGCGAGCTCCTCCCGGGACATGGGCGCGACCCGGTAGCCCCGCTGGCTGATGGCCACCACCAGCCGTTCGGCGACCAGCTGGGAGAGCGCCTCGCGCAGCGGCCCGACGCCCAGGTCGTAGCGCTCCTTCAGCCGGCTCATCAGCAGCTTCTCGCCCGGCGGGAAGACGCCGCGGATGATGTCGTGCTTGAGCCAGGTGTAGGCGCTGATGCCGAGGTTCTGTTTCGGGGTGCTGTCCATGGTACTGCCGTTCCCTGAAGTAGACGCCCATGATACCCGATCATCGCCAGGCCCGATAATCGTCGCCACTTCCTGAGGATACACGGCATCTCGGAAGATGATGGACATTGTCCGGGACATGGCCGGCAGGGCGAAGGCCCTGCCGCGTCTTCGCCCGGGGGATGCCGCCGGCGAGCGGCTGCCCGAGGGCATGAGGGAGACGCTCCCCGGGCCCGGTATCGTGCTCACGACGTCGGGCGGTGCAGTTCGGTCCACGCTGAATAGGTGCTGAGGAAGACCCGTCCGGCGAGCGCATCGAGGAAGCGGCTCTTCTTGAGCTGGTCCATCACCGGGCCCTTCACCTCGGCCAGGTGCAGGGTGACCCGGGAGTCCTTCAGCCGGGCATTGATGGCGTCCAGGCTCTCCAGGGCCGAGGCATCGATCAGATTCACCGCGGAACAGATCAGCACGACGTGCTCCAGTTCGGGGCGGCTCGCCACCAGGGCGTAGAGGGTGTCTTCCAGGTAGCGGGCATTGGCGAAGTAGAGGCTCTCGTCGATGCGCAGCAGGGCCAGGTGGCTGACCGTCTCGGTGTCGTGGCGCACCACGCTGCGGAAGTGCTCGGTGCCGGGGATCCGCCCCACCAGGGCGCTATGGGGCCGGCTGGTGCGATACAGGAAGAGCATGATCGACAGCAGCACGCCGCTGATGATGCCGGCCTCGACCCCTTCCACCAGCGTCAGCACCATGGTCACCGCCATGGCCGAGAAGTCGCTGCGCGAATAGTGCCAGGTCTGGCGGATCAGCGGGATGTCCACCAGGGTCAGGACGGCCACGGTGATGGTGGCGGCCAGGGTCGCCACCGGCAGGTGGTAGAGCAGCGGCGTCAGGGCCAGCGTGACCAGGCCGATGCCGATGGCCGCGAAGAGGCCGGCCATGGGCGTGCGCGCCCCGGACTCGTAGTTGATGACGGTGCGCGAGAGCCCCCCGGTGACCGGCATGCCGGAGGAGAAGGCCGCGGCGAGGTTGGCGCCGCCCAGGCCGATCAGCTCCTGGTTGGGCGAGATGCGCTCGCGCCGCTTGGCGGCGAGCATCTGGGCCATGGAGATCGACTCGACGAAGCCCACCACGCTGATCAGCAGTGCCGGCACCAGCAGCTCCCGCCACAGCGCTGCCTCGAAGGGGGGCAGGGTCAGCGGCGGGAGGCCGGCCGGCACGCTGCCGACCACCGCCACGCCCCGCTCGGCGAGCCCCAGCCGCCAGCTGATCAGGGCGGTGGCGACGACCGCGAAGACCGGGCCGGCCCGGGTGATCAGGCCGGCGAGGCCCGCCGGCAGGCCCAGGCGCGTCAGGGCCGGGCGCCCGAAGCGTCGCGCGGCGACCAGGAAGGCCAGGGTGCCGCCCCCCATGGCCAGGGTCGGGCCATGCACCTCGGCGAGCTGTTGCACCAGGCGGGTCGCCAGGGTCAGGGCGTCGTAGCCACCGGCGTCGACGCCGAGCAGGTGGGACAGCTGGCTGGTGGCGATGAGCAGGCCCGAGGCCGACAGGAAACCGCCGATCACCGGGTGGCTCAGGAAGTTGGCGAAGAAGCCCATGCGCAGCAGGCCCATGATCGCCAGCATCGCCCCGGAGAGCAGCGACAGCACCAGGGCGGCCTGCAGGTACTCCGGCGAGCCGGGGGGGGCCACGCCGGCCAGCGCCGCACCGGTCATCAGGGCGATGATGGCCACCGGCCCCACCGCCAGGGTGCGGCTGGTGCCGAGCAGGGTGTAGGCGAGCAGCGGCAGGATGCTGGCATAGAGCCCGACCACCGCCGGCAGGCCGGCGAGGATGGCGTAGGCCAGGGACTGGGGAATCACCATGATGGTGACGATGGTGCCGGCCAGCAGGTCGGCGCCGCACAGGCGGCGGTTGTAGTGGGGCAGCCAGGTCAGAATCGGCAGGTAGCGTTTGAGCATCCGGGCCTATCGCTATCGGGTGGGGTCGATGCCAGACTAAACGATGTCGTGCCGACCATCAGCCCTGGTCGCGCTGCCCGGCCACGCCGCTGGCTCAGCGGTAGCCGGCCAGGAAGCGGGCATCCAGCCAGCCCTTCCAGGCCATGGCGAGCCGGCCGCCCCACCAGCGCCGGCCGCGGATGGCCAGCGCCTGACCGTGGCCGAGGTTGAGGATCGCCAGGGCGCGGGGCTGGGGGCGATAGGGCCGCAGGGAGCCGCCCGTCAGGTGGGCGGCGATATTGGCCAGCAGCACCGGGGCCTGGCGCACCCCGTAGACCCCCAGGTGGGGCAGGCGCTGGTGGAGCATCGCCGCACAGTCGCCGGCGGCGAAGGCCCAGGGGGCCTGAGGGCTCTGCAGGGTGTCGGTGACGGCCAGGCCGCGACCGGCCAGGGTCGGCAGTCCCAGGCCGTCGATCACCTCGGGCGGGGCCAGCCCGGCGGCATGCACCACGTGGTCGGCCTCGAGGTGGCGGAAGCTGTCCTCGCCCCAGGGCTGGTCGAGGGAGGCGACCATCAGGCCGTCGGCGGCCTGGCCCCGCACCTCGAGGCCCGTGGACACCCGGATCCCGCGGCGCTCGAGCAGGCGCGCGAGCCAGGCCGCGGCCCGTGCGGGGGCGCCTTCCAGCAGGCGCTGGCCGCGGGTCACCAGCTGGATATCGACCCGGGTGCCGTGATGCCGTGCCAGGGCCCACAGATTGCAGGCCACCTCCACCCCGCTGGCGCCGCCGCCGACCACCACGATGCGTGGCCGATGGCCCGCGGTGAACTCGCGGGCCAGGCGATGACGCAGGGCCAGCAGGCACGGAATCGGCTTCACCGCCCAGACGGCGGGTCCCCGGGGATGGGGGGAGGGGCAGGGCGTGCGCGAGCCGAGATTGAGCGACAGCACCGAGAAGGGCAGGCGGCGGCCGTCGGCGAGCAGCGCCTCGCGGCGCCGGGCGTCGAGCCCGCTCAGCCGGCCGCGCAGTGGCCGGACCCCATGGCGCCTGGCGAGGTGGGCGGGGTCCAGGCGGTCTTCCCCCGGGGAGTACTGGCCGCCCAGGACGCCGGTTGCCATGCCCGAATACCAGAAGCCGCCGGGATCGACCAGCATGACGTCCGCGGCCGGTAGACGCCGGCGCTGCTGGATCAGGTGGAGGTGGGCATGACCGGCGCCGACCAGCAGTACCGGTGCCCGGTCGACGGGCGGGACATGGTGAGTCATCGGGCGATGGTAGCGGAGTGGTCCCGGCCAGGCGAGTCCCCTCGGGCTCGGCGCCTTCCTGGCCCGCCATGGCGGCGGCGCTTCCGGAACCCGACGCTCAGGCCCTGGCGGCCTGTCGAGGGCGACCCTGCCAGGCCGACCAGGAGTACAGGGCCAGGCCGATCCAGATCAGGCCGAAGGTCGCCAGCTGGACCGAGGTCAGCGGCTCGCGGAACACCAGCAGGGCGATGAAGAACTGCAGGCTCGGGTTCAGGTACATCAGGAACCCCAGGGTCGCCAGCCGCAGGCGCCGCGCCGCCCCCGCGAAGGCCAGCAGCGGCAGGGCGGTGAGCACCCCGCTGGTCACCAGCAGGGCGGTGGTGCGGCCGTCGGCGAGGAAGTGGGATTGGCCGATTTGACCGAGCCAGGCCAGTGCCAGCAGCCCGAAGGGCAGCAGCAGCAGGGTCTCGACGAACAGCCCCGACAGGCCATCCAGGGGGACCTGCTTGCGCAGCAGCCCATAGGTGCCGAAGGACAGGGCCAGGGTCAGGCTGATCCAGGGCAGTTCGCCGAGCATCGCCAGTTGCAGGGCGATGGCCACAGCGGCCAGCACCACCGCCAGGGCCTGCAGGCGCGCCATGCGCTCGCGCAGCACGAGCATCCCCAGGGCCACGTTGACCAGGGGCGTGAGGAAGTAGCCGAGGCTGGCCTGGAGCACCTGACGGCTCTCCACCGCATAGATGTACAGGCCCCAGTTGAGGGCGATCAGCACCGCGCAGCCGAGCACCCGGCCGAGTCGCCGCGGCTGCCTAAGGGCCTGGCGGACCGGTGACCAGCGGCGCAGCAGCACGATCAACCCCGCCAGGAAGAGGCAGGACCAGAGGACCCGATGGATGAGGATCTCGTAGGACGGCACGCCCTCGAAGAGGGCGAAGAACAGCGGGAAGCAGCCCCACATCAGGTAGGCGGCGAGGCCGAAGCCCACCCCCTTGGCGGCCTCGGCGTCGGTGGCGGTCGGGATCATGCTTAACGTCCTAACAAAAAACCCAGGCTAGCATACACCGGCCGCGGTGTGCGGAAGCGGTCATGGAGGGGACGGGGCATTCTACATTGGAATAGTGGCCGGTCGATGTCGCCCCGTGGCGTTTGACCTCGCGACCGGCGAGCAGAAGGGAGGCGTGATGCTGAGGGTAGCCGCTGGCCTGCTGGCCATATATTGCCTGGTGCTGCTGCTGCTCTGGGGCTGCCAGGCACGCCTGCTCTACCTGCCCCATGTGGGGCGCGAGGTCATGGGCACGCCGACCGACATCGGCCTCGACTGGGAAGCGGTGAGGCTTCGTACCAGCGACGGCCTCACCCTGGCGGCGTGGTGGGTGCCGGCCGAGCCGGCGCGCGCCACGCTGCTCTTCTTCCACGGCAATGCCGGCAACATCTCCCATCGCCTGGCGTCGATCCGCCAGTTCCACCGGCTGGGGCTCTCGGTGCTGATCGTCGACTACCGCGGTTACGGGGAGAGCGAAGGGCGCCCTTCGGAGGCAGGGACCGCGCGTGATGCGCGGGCGGCCTGGCAGTGGCTGGTCGAGCGCCGCGGCCTCGCCGCCGAGGAGATCGTGCTCTTCGGCCGTTCCCTCGGGGCGGGCGTGGCCGCGGAACTGGCCGCGGCGCTGCCTGCGGACGAGGGTCCGGCGGCGCTGATCCTGGAGTCGACGTTTCGCTCGGTGCCCAAGCTCGGCCAGCGGCTCTACCCCTTCCTGCCGGTTCGCTGGCTGTCGCGTTTCGATTACGATGTCGAGCGGTACGTGACCCGGCGCTCGGCCCCGCTGCTGGTGATCCACAGCCGGGATGACGAGATCATCCCCTTCAGCGAGGGCGAGGCCGTCTTCGAGGCCGCCAGCGAGCCCAAGGAACTGCTGGTCATCCGCGGCGGCCACAACACCGTTTTCCTCGACAGCCAGCCGGAGTATGCCACCGGCATCGCCGCGTTTCTGGACGAGCACCTCGAGACGCGGCGTCCCTGATCCCCCGACGAACCCGGCGAGTGGCGTGTCACGGCGATCGCCTCCCGCCCAGGGCTATCGTAGATGGCGGTATCTCTCGGGGCTGATCCGTCGACAGGTCTGCGAGGGGGCGCTGTGAACCCCTCCCTGGGCGCTACCGACGCCCTGCGGCGCTCTCGCGTCCCGCTCCTCTTGCAGGTCCGGTGCTGGCCATCCATGGCCAGCCCGTTCGGAGCAGTGCTCCTCACCCCTGGCGCAGGACCCCCTCTTCGACCTGTCCCCGGCGCCCCTCGTCAGACTCAACTGCGATAGCCCTGGCCTCCCGCCGGCGATGGCTGCGTGGCGGCCGCGTCTCGGTTAGGCTGGGGAGATTCCCCAGAGCCCGATGGAGTCCATGATGAGCGAACTTCGAACCACCCTGGTGCAGTCCGACCTGCGCTGGGAAGACCCCGAGGCCAATTGCCGGAGGCTCGAGGAGACCCTGGGCGACCTCGACGGGGCCGAGACGGACCTGATCGTCCTGCCGGAGATGTTCGCCACCGGCTTTACCATGAATTCCCGGGAGATGGCCGAGCCGATGGCCGACAGCGCCAGCGTGGCCTGGCTGCAGGACCAGGCACGCCGTCGCGGTTGCGTGGTGACCGGCAGCGTGGCCGTGGTGGAGGATGGCGACTACTTCAATCGACTGATCTGGGCGCGCCCCGATGGCAGCCTGGTGCACTATGACAAGCGCCACCTGTTCCGCATGGCCGGCGAGCACGAGCGCTACGCCATGGGCCATGAGCGGGTGATCGTCGAGCTGAAGGGCTTCCGAATGCTGCTCAGCGTCTGCTACGACCTGCGCTTCCCGGTGTGGCTGCGCCAGCAGCCGGCCCCCGGCGAGCATTTCGAATACGATGCGCTGCTGTGCGTGGCCAACTGGCCGGCCCCGCGGCGTCACCCCTGGCGGGTCTTGCTGCAGGCCCGGGCCGTCGAGAACCTGTGCCCGGTGATCGGCGTCAACCGGGTGGGCGAGGATGCCAAGGGCATGGCCTATGCCGGCGACTCCATGCTGGTGGACGCCAAGGGCGAGGCCTTGATCGACGAGCCACGCGACATCCCCTTCGTCAGGACCGGCCGCCTGTCGCTGGACGAGCTCGCCGCCTTCCGCGAGAAGTTCCCGGCCTGGCGCGATGCCGACCACTTCGCCCTGGCCGACGGGGTGGGGGTCTGATGCGCCTGGATCGTTTCCTGTCGGAGAGCACCGAGCTCACCCGGGGGCTGGCCAAGCGGGCCCTGTCCCGGGGCGAGGTGGCCGTCAACGGCGAGCCCGAGAAGAAGGGCGCCCGGCACGTCGGCGACGAGGACCGCGTCACCTGGAACGGCGTGCCGCTGGCCCTGGTGGGCGTGCGCCATATCATGCTGCACAAGCCGGCCGGCGTGGAGTGCACCGCCCGCCGGGGCCTGTACCCTCGGGCGGTGGACCTGATCGAGGTGCCCAAGGCGGAGCGGCTGCAGCCGGTGGGGCGGCTGGATGTCGAGACCACCGGCCTGCTGTTGCTGACCGACGACGGCCAGTGGTCCCACCGGGTCACCTCGCCGAAGCGGGCCTGTGCCAAGGTCTACCGGGCGACCCTGGCGCGGCCCCTGGCGGGCGAGGAGGCCGCGCGGGCGGTGGCCGCCTTCGCCGAGGGCGTGTGGCTCGAGGGCGAGGAGGCCGCGACCCGCCCGGCCGAACTCGAGCTCCTCGATGCCCACCGGGCCCGCCTGAGCATCAGCGAGGGGCGCTACCATCAGGTGCGGCGGATGTTCGCGGCCATCGGCAACCATGTGGAGGCCCTGCATCGCGAATCGGTGGGGGCGTTGCGTCTCGACCCGACGCTGGCGCCCGGCGAGTGGCGCGAACTCACCGAGCGGGAGGTGGCCCTGTTCTGAACCGCGCTCAGGCGTAGACGTGGGACCGCGCCCGGCCGCCGTGCTTGGCGGCATAGAGGGCCTTGTCGGCGAGCCCGATCAGCGCCAGGGGGTCGTCGGCATGGAACGGGTAGGAGGCGATGCCGCAGGAGACGCTGATCGGTCCCAGGGTCGCTTCCCGGTAGTGGTAGACGGTACCGGCCAGCCGGGCCATGAGGGCATCGACCCGGCCCCGGGCCGCGTCGGCGTCGGCATCGCTCAGCAGCACCGCGAATTCCTCGCCGCCCAGCCGGCAGACCACGTCGGCCTCGCGAAAGTGCTGGGCCAGGCAGCTCGCCACCCCGGCCAGCACCGTATCCCCCGCCTCGTGGCCGAAGTCATCGTTGAAGTGCTTGAAGTGGTCGATATCGATCATGATCAGCGTCAGGGCACGACCGTGGCGCTTGGCCTGGGCGGCATCGTGTTCCAGCAGCTCGTCGAAATAGCGGCGGTTGTGCAGGCCGGTGAGGGTGTCGGTATAGGAGAAGACCTCGAGCCGCTTGACCAGTCGCTGCAGCTGGGCGGTGCGCTCGGCGACCTCCTGCTCGAGTCGCTGATTGAGTCGCTTCAGGGCCTGCTGGGTGCGCGCATAGTCGGCCAGCGAGATGCCGACAATGGCCAGGGCGAATGCCAGGGCGCCGGCGCTGACGGGCACCCGGGTCCAGGGCACCAGGCCATGGGCGACCGCCATGTCCCCCAGCAGCAGCAGGCCGAAGAGGGCATAGGTGGCGAGGATGGCCTTCTGGCCCCGGTCGAGCTGGCGCAGGCGCGGGGCGATGATCGCCAGCAGCAGCGTCAGGTTGACCACCAGCAGGGCGTCGAAGACCGGGAAGGTGCTCGACAGGTTGATCCAGCCCAGGCTGGCGGCGCCGATGGCCAGTACCAGATAGCCGAGATGGAGCTGCCAGATGCGTCGGATCAGCTGTCGGCGGGTGTCTTCGAACCAGTGCTCCAGCAGCAGGCCGATGGCGATCGGCAGGGTGAAATAGCCGGCCGCGGCCAGGGTGTCCCACAGCAGGGGAGCGGCCAGCAGCAGCTGGCTGGCCTGGGTCTCGGCGAGGATCATGGTGCCCGTGGCCAGCGAGAACAGGGCGGTGGCGGCGAAGCTGTGTCGGTTGGCCTGGATCAGTGCGAAGCTGCCGGCCAGCAGGGCGAGCAACAGGCAGACCCCGCTGATCACCAGGTCGGCCGCCGAGTGCTCGATGACGTAGCCAAGCAGCTCGGCGCGCTCCATCAGCTTGACCTCGCCCCACAGGCCGATGTCGGAGTAGTCGGAGAAGATCCGGAAATACAGGGCCTGGCCGGCGAAGTCCTCGGGCAGCTCGAGCATGTGCCAGGGCCAGCCGGCGAAGCGGCCCTTGCCCTCGGCATCGAAGGTGCCGTGGCGGTAGATGCGTTCGCCATCGAGGTAGGCCTCGACGATCAGGTCGACGCTGTAGATATAGACCACCGGATCGCGCCAGGCGCCGTCGGGCAGGGGGACCCGGAACCAGACATGCTGCCGGTCCCGGCGGTCCGGCGGGTTGGAGGGAAAGGCGATGGGCTGCCAGGCCGCCTCGTCCGTGCCGGGTCGCGTCCAGGCCGGGGTGCCGTCGGCGAGCCGGGGCGAATCGCCCCAGCGATACTCCCATCCGGCCTCGAGGGGCTTCACCGAGGCTTGGGCCTGTGGCGTCAGTGCGGCCGACAGCAGCCACAGCAGGGCACAGCAGAGCGAGAGCGGGGGGCGGCGCATGGGTCCCTCCTGGCCGGAGTCGACAGGAGCCAAGTATAGGCCAGGCTCGGGGATGACGCCCCGCCAGGCGGGAGCGTCCAGAAAGGGTTTATACCGTTATCTTCTCTTGCCGGGAAGCGTCTCGACCTGCTCTGGTGCGTGGCCTCGAGGCCAGGCGTCCGGCGGCATGGTAGGCGTCCGGCCACCGACGCGGCCGGGATCGGGAAACTGGCCCCGTCAGGCCTCGGTGGGCGTCAGGCCGGCGGCCTCCACCAGGGCGCGGGTATAGTCGGTGCCGGGATGTTCCAGGACCTGCTGGCAGTCGCCGCTCTCCATCACCTCGCCGTCCTTGAGCACCAGGATGCGGTGGGCCATGGCGCGGACCACCGCCAGGTCGTGGCTGATGAACAGGTAGCTCAGCCCGCGGCGCCGCTGGAGTTCCCGCAGCAGCGCGACCAGCTGCTTCTGCACGGTGCGATCCAGGGCCGAGGTGGGCTCGTCGAGGACCAGCAGCTCGGGCTCGAGGATGATGGCCCGGGCCACGGCGATGCGCTGGCGCTGCCCGCCGGAGAACTCGTGGGGGTAGCGGGCGGCGCACTGTTCCGGCAGGCCCACCTCGCGCAGGGTGTCGCGGACCCGACGGTCGACGTCCGCCCGAGACAGCTCCGGGTGGTGGAAGCGCAGGCCCTCGCTGACGATGTCGGCGACGGGCAGGCGTGGCGACAGCGAGCCATAGGGATCCTGGAAGACCACCTGGAGGCGGCGTCGGCGCCGGCGCAGGGCGTTGCCATGCAACCGGTCCAGGCGTTCGCCGTCGAAGTCGATCTCGCCCTGGCTGCCGGTGAGCCGCAACAGGGCCAGTGCCAGGGTGGTCTTGCCGGAGCCGGACTCGCCGACGATGCCCAGGGTCTCGCCGGGGGCCACCGTCAGGTCGAGGGGCTTCACCGCCTCGAAGGCCGGCGGGCGGCGGCTGAAGAGTTTCTTGGGGCGCTGGAAGCGCACGCCGAGGCCGCGCGCGCTGAGCAGTGGCGCCTGGGCGTTGACGGGCGCGGGGCGGCCCGCGGGCTCGGCCTCCAGCAGGTCCCGGGTGTAGGGGCTCTGGGGCGCGGCGAAGACGCCGGCCACCTCGCCGGTCTCCTGGACACGGCCGTGATGCATGACACAGACCCGATCGGCATGGCGGCGGACCAGGTTGAGGTCATGGGTGATGAACAGCATGCCCATGCCGTGGGCATCGCGCAGGTCGGCGAGCAGCGCCAGGATCTCGCGCTGGACGGTGACGTCCAGCGCGGTGGTGGGCTCGTCGGCGATCAGCAGCCGGGGGCGGTTGGCGATGGCCATGGCGATCATCACCCGCTGGCGCTGGCCGCCGGAGAGCTGGTGGGGCCAGGCGTCGAGGAGTTCCTCGGCGCGGGGCAGCCTGACCTGCTCGAGCAGCTCACGGCAGCGTCGCCGGGCCGCCGGGCCGGAGAGGCCCTGGTGCAGGCGCAGGGTCTCGCCGATCTGCTTGGCCACGGTCTGCAGCGGGTTCAGCGAGGTCATCGGCTCCTGGAAGACGAAGCCCACCTGGCCGCCGCGCAGCGCCTGCCACTGCCGACGCGTCAGCCGGGCGAGGTCGGTGTCGCCGAGGTGGCGGCCGCCGTGCACTTCGGCGTTGCGGGGCAGCAGCCCCAGGGCGCCGAGGGCCGAGACCGACTTGCCGGAGCCGGATTCGCCGACCAGGGCCAGGGTCTCGCCGGGGTGCACCGCCAGGGACAGCTCCTCGACCACCGGCGAGCCGTCGAAGGCGATGGTCAGCGCATCGAGGCGGAACAGGGGGGTGTCAGGCATCGCGGGGCGTCCTTTGGCGAGCGTCGCCGGCCTGCGGGATATGGCGCGGGTCGAAGGCATCGCGCAGGCCCTCGCCGATGAACACCAGCAACGAGAGCATCACCGCCAGGGTCAGGAAGGCGGTGATGCCGAGCCAGGGGGCCTGGAGGTTGTTCTTGCCCTGGGCCACCAGCTCGCCGAGCGAGGGCGAGCCCGGCGGCAGGCCGAAGCCCAGGAAGTCCAGGGCGGTCAGGGTGGTGATGGCGCCGGTGAACAGGAAGGGGATGAAGGTCAGGGTGGCGACCATGGCATTGGGCAGCACGTGGCGCCACATGATCAGTCGCGAGGGCAGGCCCATGGCCCGCGCGGCGCGCACGTACTCCAGGTTGCGCGCGCGCAGGAACTCGGCACGCACCACGTCGACCAGGCCCAGCCAGGAGAACAGCAGCATGATGCCGAGCAGCCACCAGAGGTTGGGTTCGACCAGGCTGGCCAGGATGATCAGCAGGAAGAGCACCGGCAGGCCGGACCAGATCTCGATCAGCCGCTGGCCGATCAGGTCGACCTTGCCGCCGAAGTAGCCCTGGACGCCGCCGATCAGCACGCCGAGGGCCATCGAGCCGATGGTCAGCACCAGGGCGAAGACCACCGAGAGGCGGAAGCCGTAGATGACCCGGGCCAGCACGTCCCGGCCCTGGTCGTCGGTGCCCAGCCAGTGCCGGGCGTCCGGCGGGGATGGCGCCGGGTGCGACAGGCCCATGTCGAGGGTGCCGTGGGAGAAGGGGATGGGGGGCCAGAGGATCCAGCCGTCGGCCTCGATGGCTTCCTGGATATAGGGGTCCCGGTAGTCCGCGGGAGTGGGCAGGAAGCCGCCGAACTCGGTATCGGGGTAGTCGACGAGCAGCGGGACGTACCACTGCCCCTGGTACTGCATCAACAGCGGCCGGTCGTTGGCGACCAGCTCGGCGCCGAGGCTGATCACGAACAGGGCCAGGAAGAGCCACAGCGACCACCGGGCGCGGCGGTTGCCGTGGAAGGTGGCGAGGCGGCGACGGGCGATCGGCGACAGCCGGGCGGTGAGGCGTGTCATGTCAGGACTCCCGGGTCTCGAAGTCGATGCGCGGGTCGACCCACACGTAGGTCAGGTCCGAGATCAGCTTCAGGACCAGCCCGATCAGGGTGTACAGGTAGAGGGTGCCGAAGATCACCGGATAGTCACGCTGCATCACCGCCTCGAAGCCCAGCAGGCCGAGGCCGTTGAGGGAGAAGATCACCTCGATCAGCAGCGAGCCGGTGAAGAAGATGCCGACCAGCGCCGAGGGCATGCCGGCGATGATGATCAACATGCCGTTGCGGAACACGTGCCCGTAGAGGACGCGGCGATCGCTGGCGCCCTTGGCGCGGGCGGTCAGCACGTATTGCTTGTGCACCTCGTCGAGGAAGCTGTTCTTGGTCAGCATGGTCAGGGTGGCGAAGCTGCCGATCGCCGAGGCCACCACGGGCAGGGTGATGTGCCAGAAGTAGTCCTTCACCTTGCCCCACGGGCCGAGGTCGGCGAAGTCCGGCGAGGTCAGGCCGCGCAGCGGGAAGACGTCCCAGTAGCTGCCCCCGGCGAACAGCACGATCAGCAGGATGGCGAACAGGAAGCCGGGGATCGCATAGCCGACGATGACCAGGCCCGAGGTCCAGACATCGAGCCGCGAGCCGTGGCTCAGCGCCTTGCGGACGCCCAGCGGGATGGACACCAGGTAGACCAGCAGGGTGGTCCAGAGTCCCAGCGAGATCGAGACCGGCAGCCGCTCGAGCATCAGGGTGGTGACCTTCTGGCCGAGGAAGAAGCTCTCGCCCAGGTCGAAGGTGGCATAGTCGACGAGCATGCCGAAAAAGCGCTCGTGGGGCGGCTGGTCGAAGCCGAACTGGGTCTCCAGGCGATCGATGAACGCCTGGGGCACGCCCCGGGCGCCCCGCGACTCGCCGCTCGCGGCGACGTCGCCGCCGCCGCCCTCCAGGCGCGTGCTGGCCTGGGTGGAGAGTCCCTCGAAGCGGGCCAGCATCTGGTCGATGGGACCGCCCGGGGCGGCCTGGACGATGATGAAGTTGAGCAGCATGACCCCCAGCAGGGTGGGGATCATCAGCAGGATGCGGCGCAGTACATAGGCGGCCACGGCGTGTCCTTAGCGTTCATTTCTAGACGTCGTGTGATAAGGCGATGAGCTTTCCCGGCGACAAGGCCCGGAGTGCCGGACCATCGCGAGGGCGCTGTAAACCCTTCCCTGGGCGCTACCGACGCCCTGCGGCGCTCTCGCGTCCCGCTCCGCTTGCAGGTCCGGTGCTGGCCATCCATGGCCAGCCCGTTCGGAGCAGTGCTCCTCACTCATGGCGTAGGACCCTCGCTACGTCTTGTCCCCGGCGCTCATCTTGCCAGATGGGAGCGGACTCGGTTGCATCATCGGCTCTGCTTCGCTCAACGATTGCGCTGTCGGTTCTCGATCTCGGCGGCGCGGTCGGGATCGACCCACCAGGCATCCAGATCCAGGTTGTAGTGGGGGAAGGGCTCCTGCCAGCCGAACTTGTCCCAAAGCGCGATGCGGGTCGTGTCCAGGTGCCACTGGGGGATCACGTGGAAGCCCCAGCGCAGCACCCGGTCCAGGGCCTGGGCGGCGGTGTCCAGTGCCTCGCGGCTGTCGGCGGCGATCAGCCGGTCCACCAGGTCATCGATCACCGGGTCCTGCAGGCCGATCAGGTTGCGGCTCTGGGGGGCGTCGGCATACTCGCTGCCCCAGAACTCGCGCTGCTCGTTGCCCGGGTTGGCGGACTGCGGAAAGCTGCCCACGATGACGTCGAAATCGAAGCGGCGCAGGCGATTGAGGTACTGGTTGACGTCGACGATGCGGATGTCGCCCTGGACCCCGAGCCGGGCGAGGTTGCGCAGCAGGGGCTGGACGACGCGTTCGAACTGGGTGTCGAACAGCAGCACCTCGAGGGTCAGGGGCTCGCCGGTCCGGGCGTCGACGAGCATGCCGTCCGCGCGATTCTCGTAGCCGGCCTCATGCAGCAGATTCAAGGCCTCGCGCAGGCGGGCGCGCATGTCCTGGGGTTGCTCGATGGGCAGCGGCTGCTCGAACACCCGCTCCGGCAGCGCCTCGCGGTGCGGCTCGAGCAGGGCCAGCTCGCCCTCGCCGGGAAGGCCCTCGGCGGCCATCGCGGAGTTCTCGAAGTAGCTCCGGGTGCGCTCGTAGGCCCCGTAGAAGAGGTTCTGGTTCAGCCACTCGAAGTCGAAGGCCAGGTTGAGCGCCTCACGGACGCGCACGTCCTGGAACTTCTCCCGGCGCAGGTTGATGACATAGGCCTGCATGCCCGCCGGCTGGCCGTCGGGCACCTCCAGGCGTTGCACGAAGCCGGCCTCGGCGGCGGGGAAGTCGTAGGCGGTGGCCCAGTTGCGGGCGCTGGACTCGATGCGCATGTCGAGGTTGCCGGCCTTGAAGGCTTCCAGGGCCACGGTCTGGTCGCGATAGTAGTCGAACACCAGGCGGCCGATGTTGTGGCGGCCGCGGTTCACCGGCAGGTCCTGTCCCCAGTAGTCCTCGACCCGCGCATAGACGATGCGCCGGCCGGGGTCGACCCGGGCGATGCGGTAGGGGCCGGAGCCCAGCAGGGCGTCCCGGGTGGTGGCCTCGAAGTCGCGGCCCTCCCAGTAGTGGGCGGGCAGGACCGGCATCTGGCCGAGGATCAGCGGCAGCTCCCGGGACTCGCTGTCGGCCAGGTCGAAGTGCACGGTGTCCTCGTCCACGGCGCGGACCTCGGTGACGTCGGCGTAGTAGGCCCCGTAGAAGGGCTGTCCCTTCTCGGTGAGGGTCTCGAAGCTGAAGATCACGTCGGCGGTCGTCACCGGGGTGCCGTCGTGGAAGCGCGCCTCGGGGTGCAGGTCGAACTCGATCCACTGGCGGTCCGGGTCCAGCCGGATGCCCTCGGCCAGCAGCCCGTACATGGTGAACGGCTCGTCCGGGTTGGCGACCATCAGGGTGTCGTAGATCGCGTTGAGGCCCGTGGCCGGGGTGCCCTGGATGATGAAGGGGTTGGTGGAGTCGAAGCTGCCGGTGGCGGCCCGGGTCAGGGTGCCGCCCACCGGTGCCGCGGGATCGGCATGGGGGAAGTGGCTGAAGTCCGCGGGAAGCGCCGGCTCGCCATAGAGGGCGAGGGCATGGCGAGTGGGCACCTCGTCGGGACTGGCGGCCAGGGCGGGGCCTGCCGCCAGCGCCGTCAGCAGCAGCATGGTCGATCGCATCGGAGAGGATCCTTGTTCCGAGGAGGGGCCGGGGCCCGTCATCATCTACCGGAAAGTGTCAGCTGCTGGCCGGGTTGTAAAGTGTCGACCCGCTGGAGGTCGTTCCAGCGGGCCAGGTCGGAGATGGCCACGGCATGCCGGGTGGCGATGGCGGACAGGGTGTCGCCTCGCTGCACGACATGGATCCCGTCGCCACCGCCGGTCGCGGGGCTGGCCGCCTCCAATGCCGCCATGAGGGGGTCGGCACCGTCCACCGGCACCAGCAGCTCGCGGACCTGGCCGGGGCGGGCCGCCTCGGTGCGCAGGCCGGGGTTGAGATCGGCGAGCTGGCCCTTGGGCACGCCGGCCAGGCGGGCCGCCTCGCCCAGTCGGATCGTGCGGGTGACACGTACCCGGGCGAAGGCCGGTTCGGCGTCGATCTCCGGCAGGGCGACGTCATAGCGCTCCGGCTCGGCGATGATCGCGGCGATGGCCAGCAGCTTGGGGACATAGTCCATGGTCTCCGCCGGCAGGTCGAGGTCCCAGTAGCGGCCCTCCTGGCCGCGGGACTGGGCGATGCGCCGCGCCCGGTTCACCGTGCCCGCCCCGGCGTTGTAGGCGGCCAGCGAAAGCTCGATATCGCCCCCGTACCACTGGTCGGCCTGGTACTCGATGTAGTCCAGCGCCGCCTGGGTCGAGCGCACCACGTCGAGGCGTCCGTCCCAGGCGCCGTTGCGCCGGAGGCCCAGGGCATCGCCGGTCCGCGGCATGATCTGCCACAGGCCGGCGGCGCCGAAGTGGCTGCGCGCGCGAGGGTCGAAGGAGCTCTCCACGAAGGGGATCAGCGCGATCTCGCCGGGCAGCCCCCGGGACTCGACCCGCTCGAGGATCCAGGCCAGCCACGGGCGGGCCCGCTCGGTGATCTCGACGATGTTGTGGGGGCTTGAGCTGTATTCGTCGATCCAGCGCTGGACCCGCGCATGGCCGGCGTCGTCCTGCCACTGATCCCGCCACTGGAAGCTCTCGCGCAGGCGTGACCAGGCATCGCTGGGCTCCAGGTCGAGACTGTTCCAGAAATGCCGGCCGCCGGCGGGCTTGCCACGAGGACTGCTGGTGTAGGCGGGAGCGTCCACGGCCAGCCGGTCCTTCGGCAGGGTCGACGCCTGGCTGTAGGCGCCGTTGGCCAGTAGGGCCCCGGTCATGGCGAGGGTGCTGGCGAATCCGAGGAGTCGTCGGCGGGTGTGATAGGTCATTCGCTGGCCTCCTGGGCGCACGCCGGCCCGCCGCTCTGCGGCGGTGGCGGCGTCCATCGGGTATCGTGTCTCAGAAGGAATCTTTCCAGGCGCGCAGGGTGGCGAAGGTGGCGACGCTGCTGTCGGTGTCGCCGTGGGCCGAGGCGGCCCGGCGAACGCCGGCGTCGTCGCAGCGCAGGAAAGGATTGATGCGCCGCTCGCGCCCGATGGTGCTGGGCAGGGTGGGGCGGTCGAGCTCCCGGGCCCGCCGGCATTCCTGCTCGGCGGCGTCCACGTCGGTGTTGTCCGGGTCCGCGGCCCTGGCGAAGCGCAGGTTCGCCAGGGTGTACTCGTGGGCCGCGAAGACCAGGGTGTCCTCGGGCAGGCCCTGGAGGCGGGCCAGCGAGGCGTGCATCTGCTCGGGAGTCCCTTCAAACAGACGACCACAGCCGGCACTGAACAGGGTGTCGCCGCAGAACAGCAGCGGCGGGATACCGGCGGTGAAGAAGGCGATATGATCCAGGGTATGGCCGGGCACCTCGAGGACCTCGAACAGCCGGCCCATCACGCGCACCTCGTCCCCGGCGCCGACCCGCTCGTCGATGCCCGGGATATCGGGGTTGTGGGGGCCGATGACCCGCGGCGAGTAGCGCTGGATCAGCGCCGGCAGGCCGCCGGTGTGGTCGGGGTGGTGGTGGGTGATCAGCACGCAGCCCAGGTTGAGCCCCTCGCGTTCCAGCCACTCGATCACGGGGTCGGCATCGCCGGGGTCGACGACGCAGACATCGCCATTCGTGTCCTGCCGAAGCATCCAGATATAGTTGTCGCTAAAGGCGGGAATCGGTGTCACGCTCAACATGGGCTCGGAGTCCTCGCGCCTGGGCTGGTCTCGATGGAGCCGCTGGCGCCTTGAATAGATGTTCTGCAAAATCGAGTACTTTGGAGAGAAGAGCGCGACATGTCAAATTCGCAGGATGCGATGGCCCTGGCTCGCCTGGTAAGGGAGGGGCGCCGTTACTGGGCGAGTCCCGGCGGCCGGAGCGTCTGGCGCGCCGAGCGCGCCTGCCTGGGACCGCTGTGCGAGCGCTGGTTCGGGGTCAACGGACTCGAACTCGGCATGGCCCCGACGCTGGCCGACATGTGCCCGGTGCGTCACGCCCTGCGCTGGTCGCCCACCGCCGAGCTGGCGGAGGGCGACGCGACCCTGGTCTGTCCCCCGGATGCCCTGCCCCTGCCCGACGGCTGCCTGAGCCTGGTGGTGATCCATCACCTGCTCGAGGTGGCCCCGGACCCCCACCACCTGCTGCAGGAGGCGGCGCGGGTGACCGATGATGACGGCCACCTGATCCTGTTCGGCTGGGCGCCCTTCGGCGTGGCCGGCGTGAGCCGCCTGTGGCCGGAGCGCCGCCGGCACCTGCCCTGGCGTGGGCGCTGGCGGACCCCGGGGCGGCTCAGCGACTGGCTGGCGTTTGTCGATTTCGAGGCCCAGCGGGTAGACTACTGCGGCTTTCGTCTGCCCGGCGGTACCGCCCATAACGCCATGCTCGAGACCCTGGGCCGGCGGCACAACCTGCCGCTGGGCGACTGCTACATGATCCATGCCCGGCGCCGCTCCCAACTGGCCCAGACCCGCCGCGACCGGGTGGCCTTCCCGAGGCCTCTGGCCGGCTCGGCGCTGGGCAATGCCTCGCGGCAGTGCGGGCCGCAGCCGGAAAGGGTGACCGAGGGTGACTGACAGACCACAGGACCAGGCGCTTGGCGTGGTGACGATCTATACCGATGGTGCCTGCCGAGGCAACCCGGGGCCGGGCGGCTGGGGCGCGCTGCTGCTCAGCGGTCGTCACGAGAAGGCCCTCAAGGGGGCCGAGGCCGAGACCACCAACAACCGCATGGAGCTGATGGCCGCCATCATGGCCCTGCGCGAGCTCAAGCGCCCCTGCCGCGTGGCGCTGTGGACCGATTCCGATTACCTGCGCCGCGGCATCACCGAGTGGATCCATGGCTGGATCAAGCGAGGCTGGAAGACCGCCTCGCGGCAACCGGTCAAGAATGCCGAGCTGTGGCGTGCCCTCCACGAGGAGACCCGCCGCCATGTCATCGACTGGCACTGGGTCAAGGGCCACAGCGGCCATCCGGGCAACGAGCGGGCCGACGCCCTGGCCAACGAGGCCATCGACGAGATGCTGGCCGGGGCCTGACGGTCCCGGTGTCCCCTTGAACACCGAGCACGAGACGCGACCCAATGCGCCAGATCATCCTGGATACCGAGACCACCGGCATCGACCCCAAGGACGGCCACCGGCTGATCGAGATCGGGGCGGTGGAGATGGTCAACCGTCGCCTGACCGGCAACACCTACCATCAGTACATCAACCCCGAGCGCGAGATCGAGGCCGAGGCGGTGGCGATCCACGGCATCACCAACGAGCGGGTCGCCGACGAGCCGGTCTTCGCCGAGATCGCCGACGCCTTCTGGGCCTTCATCGAGGGCGCCGAGCTGGTGATTCACAACGCGCCCTTCGACGTGGGCTTCATCGACCACGAACTGGGCCTGCTCAATGCCGCCCGGGGAGAGCCGCGCCTGGGGCCGGTGGCCGACCACTGTCGCATCCTCGACACCCTGAGGATGGCCCGCGACAAGCATCCCGGCCAGCGCAATAGCCTGGATGCCCTGTGCAAGCGCTACGAGATCGAGAACGGTCACCGGGTGCTGCACGGCGCCCTGCTGGACAGCGAGATCCTCGCCGACGTCTACCTGGCGATGACCGGCGGCCAGACGGCGCTGTCGCTGGATGCCTCCACCGGCGGCGAGGGCGAGGGCGACAACGGCGGCGGCATGGCGATCCGCCGGCTGTCGCTCTCGCCGGGCCAACTGAGGGTGCAGGCCCCCGACGAGGCGGAACTCGCGGCCCATCGCGACAAGCTGGCGCGCATCCGCGAGGCCGCCGGCGAGTGTCGCTGGGACGGCCTGGACGGCTGGCCCGCCAGCCCCGAGGCCCCGGACTGATGCTGCGTCGCGAGTTGCCCCACGCCGAGGCCGCGGGGCGGGTGATCCGCCTGGCCGAGGGACGCATCGCGCCCGGGCCGGATGGCGGGCCCCTGCAGGAGGCGCAGCCGTGGACGGCCGCCA
This sequence comes from Halomonas stenophila, assembly GCF_014192275.1. Lineage (GTDB taxonomy): Bacteria > Pseudomonadota > Gammaproteobacteria > Pseudomonadales > Halomonadaceae > Halomonas > Halomonas stenophila. The sequence continues at coordinate 757,272 of NZ_JACHXR010000001.1, forward strand.
TGCAGCCGCTGTGCTGGTGGCGGGACGAGCCCGTGGCGCTGTCCCTGGAGGAGGCCGCGGGGGACGACTGGCCGGAAGGCCGCGCCTGGCTGGCGCGCCTGCCCGAGTCCTGGTTCCCGCTGGTCTCCACGGCCCTGCAGGTGGGGGCCTGGCTGCGCCACCACCGCTTCTGTGGCTGCTGCGGCGCCCGCACCGCGCGCCTGGACCGCGAGTTCGCCATGCACTGTGCGCAGTGCGGCCATCGCAACTACCCGCGCATCTCGCCGTGCATCATCACCCTGGTGACTCACGGCGATGCGCTGCTGCTGGCGCGGAGCCCGCGCTTCCCGCCGGGGCGCTATTCCACCCTGGCCGGCTTCATCGAGCCGGGGGAGTCCGCCGAGGAGGCGGTCCGGCGGGAGATCCACGAGGAGGTGGGGCTGGCGGTGGGGCGGTTGCGCTACTTCCGCAGCCAGGCCTGGCCGTTTCCCCACTCGCTGATGCTGGGCTTCTTCGCCGAGGCGGCCAGTCGCCGCATTCGCATCGATGGCCAGGAGATCAGCGACGCCGCCTGGTTCTCGCCGACGCGGCTCCCCCAGTTGCCGCCGCTGTATTCCATCTCGCGGGCCCTGATCGAGACGCACCTGGCCGAGGTCGGCGCCCGGCGCTCCTGACGGGCGGGTCAGTTGGCCGGGAACAGGCTGCCCAGGCGGGTGGCCAGCATGATGTTGCCGTTGGCCTTCAGCTTGCCGCTCATGAAGGCGCTCATGCCGCTGATCTCGCCCTTCATCACGCCGCGCAGGGTCTTGGTGCTCAGGCTCAGGCTCACCGAGGGCTCCTCGTGTTCGCCCTTGCAGACCTCGAGGGTGCCATCCTTGACCACCAGGTAGTGGTCGCCGGCATCGCTGAAATGGAACTGGAAGATCTCGTCCATGTCGCGGGCGGCCGCTGCATTGAAACGGGCATGGAGCTTGTCGAGGGTGAGGTCGGACATCGGTTCGGTCTCCGCGGGTCGTCGTGGCTTGTGTTCAGGGGAGCCTATTTAAAACAAGTGTTTTAATCAAGGCGACTTGTGCGCCGACACCGCCATGGGCAGGATGGAAGCGGACATCGGGAGGAGGTGAGCGGTGAACGAATGGCTGACGGATTACGGCATGTTCCTGGCCCAGTTGCTGGCCGTGGTGGGCATCACCCTGCTGGCGATCCTGGTGGTGATGCGCGCCCGCGGGGCCGAAGGCGAACGCGTCCGCCTGCGGGTCGAGGAGCTCAACGACAGCCGTCGGCGTCGCCGCCGGCGGCTGCAGCTGGCGGCCAGTGAGCCGGGGGCGAGGAAGCGTCTCCTCAAGGCCTTCCGGCGCGATGACAAGGCCCGCGGCAAGCGCCATGTCCCCACCGAGTCCACCCCCACGGTCTGGGTGCTCGACTTCCACGGCGATCTCAAGGCCAGTGCCGCCGGACGGCTCGCCGAGGAGGTCTCGGCGGTGCTGGATGTCGCCGGCGAGGCCGACGAGGTGGTCGTACGCCTGGAGTCGGCCGGTGGCCTGGTCCATGCCTATGGCCATGCCGCCGCGGAGATGGATCGGCTGCGGGAGGCGGGGCTTATGACCACGGTGTGCGTGGACAAGGTCGCCGCCAGCGGCGGCTACCTGATGGCCTGCTGTGCCGACCGGCTGCGCGTCGCCCCCTTCGCGGTGCTGGGGTCCATCGGGGTGGTGGCGCAGTTGCCCAATCTGCACCGCCTGCTGAAGCGCCACGACATCGATGTGGAGGTGCTCACGGCGGGGCGCTACAAGCGCACCCTGACGGTGCTGGGCGAGAACACCGAGGAGGGCCGCGAGAAGTTCCTCGAGGACCTCGAGACCATCCATGGCCTGTTCAAGCGTCATGTGGCCGAGCGCCGCCCGGCGCTGGACATCGAGGCGGTGGCCACCGGGGAGGTCTGGTACGGGCGGGATGCCTTGGCGCGTGGCCTGGTCGACGAGCTCGGCACCAGCGAGGCCTACCTGGCCCAGCGCCTGGAGGATGCGCGGGTGGTGTCGGTGCGCCTGGAGCGTCGCCAGGGGCTCGCCGATCGCCTGGGGCTGGCGATCTCCCGCGGCGTGGAACGCGGGGCTCAGCGCGGTCTGGAGCTGCTGGATGCCAGCGGCTGGCAGAAGCGCTGAGCCGGGGCGGACGCCGCGGTCAGTCCGGCAGGCCGAGCCGGTCCAGGGCGTCGAGGATGATCCGCGCCCGCTCGCCGTTGAGGGAGTAGTAGATGGTCTGGGAGGCCCGCCGGGTGGAGACCAGATCCTCGCGCCGGAGGATGGCGAGGTGCTGGGACAGCGCCGACTGGCTCAGGGGCAGCCGGCGGTTGAGCTCGGTCACCGACAGCTCCGTGCCCTCCAGCAGGCAAAGGATGCGTAACCGGTTGTCATTGGCCATCGCCTTGAGCAGGGCGCTGGCCTGATCGATCACCACGTCCCCCCCCTCCAGCAGGTGCGATGCCCGGCGTTGCGAGTCGCTCATCTTTATCACCCCCGCGTGTTCGGGCCCGTGGCGCGTGCTCCCTGTTCGCCGGCACGGCCCCCCGATGTCGTGATTGTTCGGCTTCCTGCTGGCCGGTAGCTGCCTTCGTCTCCGTTCTCTGATTCAGCCATCACTCAATTATAGCCCACCGAGCGCCACCCTACCGCGGCCATCGCCGCGGGCGGGCAGGCTGTCTTTGTCGACAATATCCGTCTCCCTGTCGTTCTTTTGTCGAAGCTTAGCCCTTTGTCTGAGGTTTTTCTCGATTCGCTGTTCTAGAGTGTCAACAATCCAGTGAGCCACCCGTGCAACAGGCAGGATGTCCATGACCGCATATCGCAGCGAATTCCGTCGTTCCATCGAGCAGCCCGAGGCCTTCTGGGCCGAACAGGCCCGGCGGCTCCCCTGGTTCACCCCGCCGCAGACCGTGTTGCGCCATGACGACCAGGGGCATGCCCGCTGGTACGAGGACGGCGAGCTCAACCTCTGTCACGCGGCGCTGGACCATCATGTCGAGCAGGGGCGGGGGGACCAGCCGGCCGTCCACTGGGACTCGCCGGTCACCGGTGGCAAGCGGACCCTGAGCTTTCGCGAGATGCGCGACGAGGTGGCCCGTTTCGCCGGCGCCCTGAGGGGACTCGGGGTCGAGAAGGGCGACCGGGTCATCATCTACATGCCCATGGTGCCGGAGGCCCTGGTGGCCATGTATGCCTGTGCCCGTCTCGGGGCGGTGCACTCGGTGGTCTTCGGCGGCTTCGCCCCCCACGAGCTGGCGATGCGCATCGAGGACGCCGAGCCCAGGGTGGTGGTCGCCGCGTCCTGCGGCATCGAGGTCGACCGGGTGCTGCCCTACAAGCCCATCGTCGACGAGGCCATCGCCCAGAGTGCCTACAGGCCCGAGGCCTGTGTGGTGCTGCAGCGGGCGCAGCATCGGGCCGAACTCGGGGCCATCGACCATGACTGGGCCGATCTGGTGGCGCGGGCGGCGCCGGCGGAGTGCGTGCCGGTGAAGGCCACCGACCCGCTCTACGTGCTCTATACCTCCGGCACCACCGGCAAGCCCAAGGGCGTGGTGCGGGACACCGGCGGCTATGGCGTGGCCCTGCACTATTCCATGGAGGTCGTCTATGACATGGCGCCGGGGGAGGTGTTCTTCTCCGCCTCCGACGTGGGCTGGGTCGTCGGCCACTCCTATATCGTCTATGCGCCGCTGCTGCGGGGCTGCACTACCGTGGTCTACGAGGGCAAGCCGGTGCGTACCCCCGATGCGGGGGCCTTCTGGCGACTGATCGCCGAATACCGGGTGAAGAGCTTCTTCACCGCGCCCACCGCCTTTCGCGCCATCAAGAAGGAGGACCCGGAGGGCCTGCGGCTCGCCGAGCACGATATCTCCTGCCTGAAGGCGCTGTTCCTGGCCGGCGAGCGCCTGGACCCGCCGACCTTCCACTGGCTGGAGGACCTGCTGACGGTGCCGGTGGTCGACCACTGGTGGCAGACCGAGACGGGGTGGCCCATCGCCGCCAACCTCCAGGGCCTCGAGCCCATGCCCACCAAGGCCGGTTCGGCCACCGTGCCGGTGCCGGGTTTCGATGTGCAGGTCCTGAACCGCGAGGGCCAGCCGGCCCCGGCGCTGGAGCAGGGCAGCGTGGTGATCAAGCAGCCCCTGCCGCCCGGCTGCCTGGCGGGCATCTGGCGCGATCCCCAGCGCTTCCACAGCGCCTACATGGCGGCCTTTCCCGGCTATTACCTGACCGGTGACGGGGGCTACTTCGACGAGGACGGCTACCTGTTCATCATGGGGCGCACCGACGATGTCATCAATGTGGCCGGCCACCGGCTCTCCACCGGCGAGATGGAGGAGGTGGTCGGTGCCCATCCGGCCGTCGCCGAGTGTGCCGTGATCGGCATCCACGATGCCCTCAAGGGCCAGGTGCCGGTGGGCCTGGTGATCCCCAAGGACGGCTTCGATGGTGACGAGCTGGCCCTCGAGAACGAGCTGATCGCCCGGGTGCGGGAGCGCATCGGCCCCATCGCCTGCTTCAAGCAGGTGCTGGTGGTGGATCGCCTGCCCAAGACCCGCTCCGGCAAGATCCTGCGCAAGCTGCTGCGCAATATCGCCGACGGCCAGGCGTTCGGCATTCCCTCGACCATCGACGACCCCGCGAGCCTCGAGGATGTCCACGAGGCCATGAAGAACCGGGAGGTAGGGGACGCCCACCAGGCGCGCCGGGTCTAACCGGCCGACGTCGGGGCTGCGTGGGCGGCGCGGCCCCGACGAGGTGGGACTATCGCAGATAGCGGCATCGCTCGCGGCTGATCCGTCGACAAGCCCCGGGGTGCCGGACCATCGAGGAGGCGCTGTGAACCCATCCCTGGGCGCTACCGACGCCCTGCGGCGCTCTCGCATCCTGCTCCGCTTGCAGGACCGGTGCTGGCCATCCATGGCCAGCCCGTTCGGAGCGGTGCTCCTCACCCATGGCGTAGACATGATGGATTGACCTGCCCCGCCTCAACGTCGTGGGTTACGTTGAGGTTGGGCAACAACACAGAGCCACTATTGAGGGAGGCAGGTCATGACACAGTCTAACGCAACTCATCAGGCCGTTGTGGAGCGCACTGTCGCCGAGCGGCTCAACGCCGCCGGCGATGTCCACGCCGCTTATATCGGGCTGGATGTGCACAAGGCGAGCATCTCCGTGGCGATCGCCGAGGCAGGCCGCCAGGCGCCCGAGTTCCGTGGCGAGATCCCCAACGAGCCCAAGGCCATCGACAAGCTGATTCGCCAGCTGAGCGAGCGCTTCGCGGGGCAGCCGCTGCTGTTCAGCTACGAGGCGGGTCCCTGTGGCTATGGGGTCTATCACCAGGTCCAGGCGAGTGGCCATGACTGTGAGGTCGTTGCTCCGTCATTGATCCCTCGCCGAGCCGGCGATCGCGTCAAGACCGACCGCCGTGATGCGCAGATGCTGGCGCGTCTGTCGCGTTCCGGTGAGCTGACGCCGGTGTGGGTGCCGACACCCGAGCAGGAGGCGATCCGTGACCTGACGCGAGCCCGGGAGGACATGAAAGCCATCGAGCTCAAGGCGCGACAGCGGCTGGGCGCCTTCCTGCTGCGACATGGCAAGGTCTATGGGGGCAAGAGCAAGTGGGTCCCGGTGCACTTCCGCTGGCTGGAGACGGTCCGCTTCGACACCCCGGTTCAGCAGCTCGTGCTGGAGGAGTACGTAGAGGCCGTGAAGGAGGCTCAACGCCGCGTGGCCGGCCTGGAAAAGCAGATGGCAGCGGCGCTGTCGAGCTGGTCGCTGGCGCCGGTCGTCGAGGCGCTGATGGCGATGCGCGGGATCGGCCTGATCACGGCGATGACGGTGCTCGCCGAACTCGGCGACATCAGTCGCTTCGATTCGCCGCGGCAGCTGATGGCTTATCTGGGCTTGGTCCCCAGCGAGCACTCCAGCGGCGGCAGCCGACGTCAGGGTGGCATCACCAAGACCGGCAACGGCCATGTCCGACGCGTGCTGGTGGAGGCTGCCTGGAACTATCGTTTCCCCGCACGCAAGACGCGAATCATCCAGCAACGGGCCGAGCGCACCTCGCCAACGGTCCAGGCGATGGCCTGGGAGGCCCAGAAACGCCTGTGCGGGCGTTACCGCCGGCTGGCGGCCACAGGCAAGCTAAAGCAGCAGGTCACCACCGCGGTGGCGCGAGAGCTGGCAGGTTTCCTGTGGGCCATCGCCTGTGAGGCCATGGGCAAGCCGCACGGTAGCCGGGCCACGGCATAATGGCCGCGTCCCAGTGTCTACGTGTCAGGGAGCGTCGGGCCGGTAGGAGAACCCCTGGCGGTCCTATGAGGCATCCGCCCTCCGGGGCCGGGTGACCCTCGAGCGTAGAGCGGGGTAGCTCCGCGACGAAGTGATGACAGGTCGGTACCCAACCCACGAATACCAGAGAGATCCACCGTCGCTGATAGCCCCTCGCTCCCTGACCGGTAGGCATTGAGGACAACCGCATGCAGTAGAGACAACCGAGTCCCTTGACAGGTCAATCCATACCAGGACCTCCTCTTCGGCTTGTCCCCGGCGCCTCTCGTCAGACCCAACTGCGATAGCCTGCATGACATGAGAGCGGGTTTGGCCGGGGCGGGGCGGCTGCGTATAATGCGCGCGTCTTCCGCCGGCTGCCCACCGCAGTCCCGATCCCTTCATGGCCGCCCACTGGCCGGAGATCGCCTGGGTGGACTACGCCATCAAGCTGGGCATCAGCCTGGTGCTCTGATTCCCAAGGAGACCCCGATGACCATCGCGCTCAACCATCTCGACACCGGCGGCGAGGGTACGCCGCTGGTGGTCATCCATGGGCTGCTGGGCAGCGCCGACAACTGGCGTTCCCATGTCAAGCAGTGGCAGGCCGCGCGGCGGGTCATCGCCGTGGACCTGCGCAACCACGGCCGCTCCCCGCATGCTGCGGGGATGGCCTACACCCAGATGGCCGATGACCTCCTGGCCCTGCTCGACCGGCTCGAGGTGCCGCGCGTCCACCTGCTCGGCCATTCGATGGGCGGCAAGGTGGCCATCAGCCTGGCGCGCCTGGCGCCCGAGCGGGTGGCCTCGCTGATCGTTGCCGATATCGCCCCCCGGGCCTACGGCCATGGCCATGACGCCATCTTCGCCGCGCTGCGCCGGGTCGAGGCCGGGGCGCCGGCCAACCGGGGCGAGGCCGATGCGCTGCTCGCCGAGCATGTCGCGGAGCGCCCCGTTCGCCTCTTCCTGGCGACCAACCTGGAGCGCGCCGAGGCGGGCCAGCTGCGCCTGCGCATCGGCCTGGACGAGATCGAGGGGGATTACGAGGCGATCAGGGCGGCGCCGGCCGGCGAGGGCGCCTTCACGGGGCCGACCCTGGTGATCCGCGGCTCCCGCTCCGACTATGTCACCGACGCCATGCTGCCGGCACTCCACGAGGTGTTGCCCGGGGCGCGGGTGGTGACCCTGGAGGCCGGCCACTGGCTGCACGCCGAGCGGCCCGAGGCCTTCCAGGATGCGGTCAACGCCTTTCTCGACGAGCAGGTCGATTGACCCTCACGGCCGGGTGCCGGGGTCGACGGCCAGGCGCCCGACCGGCAGGCGCTCGTCGATGAGCCCGGCCTCGAACAGGAAGCGCTCGAAGTCGGCATAGCGGGATTGCGAGAGGGCGGCCGGGGCCAGGCTGAGGCGGGCGCGGATCTCCGGCCAGGCGGCGCGGTTGGCCGGCGTGTCCAGCGTCGGCTCGGCCGCCGCCAGCAGCGGCCAGCTCTCCTCGGGGTGCTCGAGGATCCAGGCGGTCGCCTCCTCGAGGGCGTCCACGAAGCGTCGGATGGCGTCCCGCTGCCGGCTCAGGTGGTCCCGGTTGGCCACCAGGACGAGCCCGTCGTGACGCGGCACGCCGAAGTCCTCCACCGGCCGGGTCGTGGTCGCCAGGCCATCGTCGGCCAGCGCCCGCGGCAGCAGGTGGCGCCCCGCGTCGATCACCCCGTCCACGCGAGCCTCGCGCATGGCCTGTTCCATCCCGAAATGCAGGTCGGGGCTGTCGATCTCCTCGCGGGCGACATCCTGGCTGGCCAGCAGGGTGGCCAGCAGGATTGCCTCGCCGTCCCGGTTGGCGTGGCCGATCCGTGCCCCCGTCAGGCTTGATGGCGAGGGGAAGTCGGCATCGGTGCGCATCACCAGCGCCGTCAGCGGCACGCCGACCAGGGTGGCCACCCGCACCAGCGGCTTGCCGCGATGGACGAGCAGGTGGAGCAGCGGCTGCCGGGTCACGGCCAGGTCGATGCGCGAGGCGGCGAGCAGCTTGGTGGGCACGTCCGGATCGGCCGGGGTGACGATCTCCACCTCCAGGCCCCGGTGGGCGAAGAGATCCCGCTCCCGGGCCACGAAGAGTGCCGCGTGGCGGGGGCTGGGGTACCAGTCGAGCATCACCTCGAGCCGGCGCACCGGCGGCGGCGCGATGGGCTGCGCCGGCCCCACGGCCACGGCGGGCGCGGTGGGGTGCGTCGGGGTGTCCACCGCCGGCCCGTTGGGCAGGGTGTGGAAGGCGGCCAGCGGATCCGGGCCAGGGGGCGCGGCCGGCCGCGACAGGTCGGGGACCATCACCTCGGTATCGAGGGGCGGGAAGCGCGATGGCGCCTCGTCGGCCTCCTGCGCGGCCACCGGGGGCGCGAGGGCGAGCAGGCCGCCGACGAACAGCAGCAGGGCCCGGGCCGGCCGGCGGCAGGAAGATGACAGCATGGCAGAGGCTCCAGCGACATGACGCGCGTCGTGCGACGTCCGGCGCTAGTCTATCGGCGCCGGGCAGGGGCTGGCCAGCCTGCCGCTCAACGTTGCCGCGGGCTTCGCGACCCGCCGACGGTCGTGAGATAATCCCGGCCCTCTCCCGAGGCAGGACGCCATGGATTCGATCAATACCCTCTTTCTGCTCAGCGGCTTCTTGATCGCCCTGAGCATCCTCGCCAGCCGCCTTTCCACCCTGGTCGGCGTGCCCTTGCTGCTGATCTTCCTCGGGCTCGGCATGCTGGCCGGGGAGGAGGGGCTGCTGGGCATCCAGTTCGACGACTATGCGCTGGCCTTCCTGATCGGCCATCTGGCCCTGGCGATGATCCTGCTCGACGGCGGACTGCGCACCCGGCTCAAGACCTTCCGGGTGGGCTTCAAGCCGGCGCTGTCCCTGGCCACCCTGGGGGTCTTCGTCACCAGCGCCCTGGTCGGGGCGATCGCCATGGCGGTCTTCGAACTGACCCTGGTCCAGGGGCTGCTGGTCGGTGCGATCGTCGGCTCCACTGACGCCGCCGCGGTCTTCTCGATGCTCGGCGGCCGCGGCATCAACCTCAACGAGCGAGTGGGGGCGACGCTGGAGATCGAGTCGGGGACCAACGATCCCATGGCGATCTTCCTGACGCTGATGCTGGTGGAGGTGCTGGTCGGGGAGATCGGCGGCGTGCTCGAGACCGCGCTCTTCTTCCTGCGCCAGTTCGGGCTGGGGATCGTCATCGGCGTCGGGGCGGGCTGGCTGATCGCGCGGCTGATCAGTTGGCTGGACCTGGCGCCGGGCCTCTACTCGTTGCTGGCCCTGGCCCTGGGGTTCTGCGTCTTCGGACTGACCAGTGCCCTGGGGGGGAGTGGCTTCCTGGCCATCTACCTGGCGGGGCTGATGATCGGCAACCGGCCCGGGCGCCATCTCAACTTCATCCTGCCGGTCCATGACGGCCTGGCCTGGCTGAGCCAGATCGGCCTGTTCCTGGTGCTGGGCCTGCTGGTGACCCCCAGCGAGATGCTGGAGTATGCCCTGCCGGCCACCGCGGTGGCCCTGGCGCTGATCTTCGTGGCGCGTCCCCTGGCCGTGCTGGTGGCCATCAAGCCGTTCTTCCGCTTCCGCTGGCGGGAGGTCGGCTTCATCGCCTGGGTGGGGCTGCGCGGCGCGGTGCCCATCGTGCTGGCGATCTTCCCGGTGATCGGCGGGGTGGAGAACGCCTCGCTGTACTTCAACGTCGCCTTCGCGGTGGTGCTGCTGTCGCTGCTGATCCAGGGCGGCACGCTGCCGTGGGTGGCCCGGTGCCTGAAGGTCCAGCTGCCGCCCATGGTGGCGCCCAATCGGCGTGGGCCCCTGGGGATCCAGACGGACAACGACTTCGAGATGTTCGTCTATGTGGTCGAGAACGCCGACCTCGAGGACGTGCCGATCCGCCTGCTGCGCTTCCCCTCGGGAGCCCTGATCGCCTCGCTGTTCCGCGAGGGCGTGATGCTGCACCCCAAGGGCAGCACTCGACTGTGTCGCGGCGATGTGCTCTGCGTGATCGGCCGCACCGACGACCTGCCGGCCCTCAACCGGCTGTTCAACGGCGATGCCACCCTCAAGCGCGAACGGGCCTTCTTCGGCACCTTCACCTTCGACGGGGCGGCGCGCATGGGCGACGTGGCCGATGCCTACGGGCTCACGCTCAGCCCCGGTGAGCAGGACATGACGCTGGCCGATTTCATCTCGTTGCGGGTCGGTGGCCACCCGGTGGTGGGCGATGACGTGGACTGGCACGGCATCCACTGGGTGGTCAGCGAGATGGATGGCAACCGGGTGACCCGGGTGGGGCTGCGTCTCTACTGACCGGTCGGGGAGCGACGGGCGCCGTGACAGCGCGAGAGGGATGGTCGAGACTGTGACGAGTGGGCAGCCTCGGAGACCGTCCCCATGAACGTCATTGTGGTCAGCTATGTGCCGGGCAGTGACCTGCTCGTTTCTCTGGCAGTCGACCGGCCACCGCGCCCCGGTGACGTGCTGCACGTCGATGACCGGTCGGTACGCGTGCTGCGTGCCATCCCGCTGGTGGCGGTTCACGGCCACGCCTACTCGGTGGTGGTCGCCGAGCTCCCGGCATCGGCCGGCGACACATTTCCCCTGGAAGGAGAGTCGCGAGTGGCGACCGAGGGGCACACGTCGCTTGGCTTGGCCGGCGGAAGCGCCTTGCCCCCCACCTAGAGCGTCAGGCGTTGTCTCGACTCGCCGTCTTCTCCCTCCGATCGCTAGCGGTGCCCCTCGGCACATCGGTCATCGCTGGCTCCTTCCTCATTCCGCGCCTGTCGCTGGCTTGCATCGGCCCTGGCCGAGGGGCGTGCTCGCCGATGCAACCGCCAGCGTCGACACACCAGGGAGAGAGGCATGATTCGCCATGAGATGAACCGCCGGGGGCGTGACTTCTTCGTCGGCGACCTGCACGGCGAATATGACTTGCTGTCGGCTCGGCTGAGAGGGGTCGATTTCGACGAGCGCGTGGATCGCCTGTTCTCGGTGGGCGACCTGATCGACAGGGGCCCGGCCTCGCTGGCCTGCCTGCGGCTGGCCCGTCAGCCCTGGTTCCATGGGGTGCGCGGCAATCACGAAGTGATGGCGCATGAGGCCCTGTGCGTCGATGACGCCGCCATGCCCCTATGGCGGATCAACGGGGGCGGCTGGGCCCTGGACGAGTCGCTCGATGAGGTCAGGCGGGTCCTGAAGGAGGCCCTGCACCATCTGCCCTTTGCCCGTGAGGTGAGGGTGGGCGAGCGGCGTATCGGCCTGGTACACGCCGAGCCGCCGGCGGATTGGGCACGGATCGAGGAATGCGACCGTCATGCACTGGTATGGGGGCGAGAGCGCATCCGGCAGGGCGACACCACCCCGGTGACCGGTATCGATGCCGTGGTCGTCGGTCACACCATCGTGGAGGCCCCCAGGGTGCTCGGCAATGTGCATTACCTCGATACCGGCGCCTTCCTGACCGGACGCCTGACCCTGGTCGAGGCCCGGGATCTGCTGGGATGACGCCGGCAGCGGGAAGAGGAGGAGTCGGCGCCCCTTCCCGGGGTGTGAGAGGAGAGTGTGGCATGATGCCGGCCCATCGACCACGCTACATCAGAAGAGCCCTATTAAAGAGCACCATGGAAAACGAGGGGCCTGCGCCCTGGCCGTTGCCGGTGACAGGCCCGTCTACGCAGGAGAGTCGACATGACAACGACCTTTCGGACCCTCGCCCGGTATGCCCTCAAGGTTCTCACCTGGGTCGCCTTCCTTGCCTTCGTGACGCTGGCGGCGGGCATGATCATGGCACACGGGGAGACCGCGCAGGGCCTCGGTGACTTCCTTGCCCCGCTCATCGTGGCCGGCCTGTTCCTGATCGCCCTGACTTGGCTCAGCGCCAAGGGGCAGCAGGCGTTGTCCCGGTCCGGATCGCGCCAGGGCTAGATCCCGGGTGCCTCTCTTATTCGTCTTCCTCGTCCTTGATTTCCAGCTCGACGTGGAAATGGGCCGGCCCGGTCAAGTTGACCAGGGCATCAAGGCTGAACTTGTTGATCCGCCCTTTCAGCAAGTCGTTGAGTCGGGGCTGGGTGACGCCGAGGCGCTGAGCCGCCTCAGCCTGAGTGACATTCCAGTCCCTGATGCGATCGGCGATCCGTGCCATCAGCTCGGAGCGCAGCCGCATGTTCAGGGCCTCTTCGGGGGTGTCCTCAATGGCATCCCATACGCTGTCATACCGTTCGATGGCCATGGTAATTCTCCTCGCCGAGTCTCAGGGCAGTTCCTTGTAGCGCTGCTTGCCGAACTCGATGTCTTTTCCCTATATCAGCTTCGATATAATAGGTTGGCCTATAGTAACTCGTCAATGCTGGCGCTGAACTCAGGTCCGGGCCGAGCGGCAAGTCCGAAAATCGGACTCGGCCCGGGCCAGAGGCGGGAGAATCCCGCCATTGGCGCCCGCAAGCGCGCTCCTCAGGGAGTGGGGAAACGGCTATCCTCAGCCTGAAGAGCCGAGATCCAGTAGTTTGTGGATGCTGGAGGGAATGTTGGGGCAACGAAAAAAGCGCCCGAAGGCGCTTGATTCTGAATATAAAGTGGCGGAGGGACAGGGATTCGAACCCTGGGAAGGCTCTCACCTTCGCCGGTTTTCAAGACCGGTGCATTCAACCGCTCTGCCATCCCTCCGGCTCACGGCGATGCATCCTACCAGTTTTTCCGTGGAGGTCAAGACCGTCGTGCGATCAAGGTGTTATCCGAATACCGTGCTGCCGGGCGGTCGCTGGCGCGGGGGTGGGGCATGACGGGGACGCGGTGGCCGAGGGTGGCGGTGTCGGCGGCGGTGGTGCGCGATGGCCGGATCCTGATGGTGCGGCGCGCCCATCCCCCCAACGCGGGGCGCCTGGCCCTGCCGGGGGGCAAGGTGGAGCCCGGCGAGTCGCTGCACCAGGCGGTGAGGCGCGAGCTGCGCGAGGAGACCGGCCTCGAGGGACGGGTGCGTGAGGTGGAGACGGCGCTGGATGTGTTCGACCGCGACAGCCAGGGAGCCCTCCGTGCCCACTTCGTCATCGTCGTCCTGCGGGTCGACTGGCAGGGCGGCGAGGCGGTGGCCGGCGGAGATGCCGAGGCGCTGTGCTGGCTGGATCTCGCCGCCCTCGAGGCCGCGGGCGACACGGTCTGCCGCTCCGCGGCCGAGATTGCCCGGAGGCTGCTGGCGGGGCGGCCGGCGCAGAATTGTCGTTGAAACCCGACAAGGCCGGTGCGCCGGTGCTTGCGTCGGGAACCGGCAGGCGGCATCCTGTGTCGTGAGAAGGGTCCACAAATAGGGAGCACTGGATCGATGGCTTACCAAGACACGCGAGTGACGAGTCAGCAGACACAGGCCGTCAGCACCAACAAGGTGTTACGAAACACCTACGGCCTGCTGGCGATGACGCTGCTGTTCTCCGCCATCACGGCGGGGGGCGCCATGGCCCTGGGCATTCAGCAGATGAATATCCTGGTGTTCTTCATCGGCGCCTACGGCCTGATGTTCCTGGTCCACAAGACCGCCAACTCCGCGGCCGGTCTGCTGGCGACCTTCGCCTTCACCGGCTTCATGGGCTTCACCCTGGGACCGATCCTCAGTGCCTATCTGGCGCTGCCCAATGGCGCCCAGCTGATCATGACGGCCCTGGGCCTGACCGGCCTGACCTTCTTCGGTCTCTCGGCCGTCGCCCTGGTGACCCGCAAGGATTTCAGCTTCCTCGCCAACTTCCTGATGGCGGGCGCCATCGTGCTGGTGCTGGCGATGGTCGCGGCGCTGATCTTCCAGATCCCGACCCTCTCGCTGATGGTGTCCGCCGGTTTCGTGCTCTTCGCCTCCGCGGCCATTCTCTACCAGACCAGCGAGATCGTGCATCGGGCCGGCGAGACCAACTACATCCTCGCCACCGTCACCCTCTATGTGTCGATCTACAACCTCTTCATCAGCCTGCTCTCCCTGCTGGGGATCATGAGCCAGGACTGACCGCCGCGGTTCCCCAGGCACGCGCATGGCTGGCCCCGCTACGGCGGGGCCAGCACGTTTACGACGAGGCCCTCCATGCGATATGCGATCCTGTTGATGGGCGCCCCCTACAGCCATCAGGCCAGCCACTCCGCGCTGCGCTTCGCCCGCGCCGTGCTGGCGCGGGGGCACCGCCTCGAGGCGGTGTTCTTCTATCATGACGGCGTGCACAACGCCGCGCGGCTGGCCTCGCCGCCCCAGGACGAGCCTCATCTGGTGGACGCCTGGGCGGCGCTCGGCGCCGAGCACGACGTGCCGCTGCTGGTCTGCATCGCGGCGGCCCTGCGACGGGGGCTGCTCGACTCGCGCGAGGCGAGCCGCCATGGCAAGGCGGGCCACAGCGTCGAGGCGCCCTTCGAGCTGACCGGCCTCGGCCAACTGGTTGATCTCGGGTTGCGCAGCGACCGGCTGGTGACCTTCGGGCCCTGAGGATGAACGAGAGGGAAGCGATGATGAGCGACAGCGACCTCGAGGCCGGCGAGCTGCTGGTGATCCTGCGTCACGGTCCGCACGGCACCAGCTGGCTGCGGGAGGGGCTGGATGCGGCCCTGGTGGCCGCCGCCTTCGGTCGCCGGGTCTCCCTGCTGTTCATGGGCGAGGGGGTGGGCGCCCTGGTGACCGGACAACAGGCGGGCCCGCTGGGCCAGAAGGGCACCGCGCCGACACTCGAGATGCTGGCGATGTATGATATCGAGACCCTGTGGGTCGAGGCCGAGGCACTCTCCAGCCTCGGCCTCGCGGAAGACGACCTGATGCTACCGGCTCGCCCGCTGGCCGCCGAGGCCATCGAACGGGCGGTGGCGGCCCATCCGCTGGTGCTCACCTTCTAGCCGGCCCGAGGAGTCCGAGAATGAAACTGCATATCGTGAATCGCTCGCCGGCCAGCAGCCAGGTGCATGCCCAGGCGGTGACGGCCATGGGGCCGGATGATCGCCTGCTGCTGATCGAGGACGGCGTGCAGGGTGCGCTGCCGCAGCTGGTCCGCTACTTCGAGGACATCCCCGGGCGCCTCTACGCCCTGCGCGAGGACCTGGAGGCGCGCGGGCTGGTCGGTCGTTGCGACGCCTCGGTACAGGTGGTGGACGTGGATGGCTTCGTGCAATTGACCGAGGAAGCCGAGCAGACGGTGAGCTGGTACTGATGGCAACCGTGGAAATATACCGTTATCTATCCGTCGACGGGCAAGCAATCGGCCTCGACCCGGAGGGCTACCTGGTCGACCTCGCCCAGTGGTCACCCGGCGTGGCGGAGGCGCTGGCGGACGAGGAGGGGATCCACCTCGAGGAGGACCACTGGGAGGTGCTGCGGGTGCTGCGCGACTTCTATGGGCGCTACGAGATGGCGCCGGCCATGCGTCCGCTGGTCAAGGCGGTGGGCATGGCCCTGGGGCCGGACAAGGGCCGCTCGATCCACCTGATGCGGCTCTTCCCCGGGAGCCCGGCCAAGGTGGCGGCCCGGCTGGCGGGCCTGCCGAAACCCACCAATTGCCTGTGACATGAACTTTCTGGCCCACGGCTGGCTGGCCCGGGGAGGCAGCGACGACTTCCTCTACGGCAACCTCGTCGCCGACGGCGTCAAGGGGAACGACCTCGGCGCCTGGCGCGCCGCGGTCGCCGAGGGCATCCGCCACCACCGGCGGGTCGATGCCTTCGTCGACTCCCACCCCGCGGTGCGCCAGGCGCGGGCCCTGGCCCCGGACGGCCAGCGACGCTATGCCGGCATCGCCCTCGACCTGCTCTGGGATCATTTCCTGGCGCGGCAGCTGCAGCGCCGGGACAGGGATGCGCTCGTCCGACGCTGTTACCGGCTGCTGGAGGAGCGACCTGCCCCCGACCGTCTGGCGGCGATGATGCCGGTGCTGGTGCGCCAGGACTGGCTGCGGGGCTATGCCGACTTCCGCTTCACCTGCCGCGCCGTGGAGGGCATCGGCCGGCGGCTCTCCGGACCGAATCGCCTGGCCGAACTGCTGCCCTGGCTGGAGCGCGACTACGACCGGCTGGAGGCCGCCTTCTCCCGTCTCTGGGACGACGTGGACCAGGCCCTGGGGGTGCCCCCGGGCCAGTCCCTCAATCGACCCTGAGCCACAGGCAGTCGATGGCCGCGCCTGGCGCGATGTCGGTCTCCGGCGGGATGACCGCCAGGGCATCGGCGTTGACGCAGGACGACAGCACCCCGGAATTCTGGTCCCGGAAGGGCCGGGCCACGATGTCCTCGGCGGTGAAGTCCAGCGACACGCGCATGTAGTGCTGACGCGGCCCGGTGCGGGTCTCGAAGTCGGCGCGCGCCGCCAGCCGGGGCAGCGCCGCCAGGGCCGGGCAGGCGAGCAGTGCCCCGATCAGCGGCCGCAGGAACAGCCAGGCGCCGACGAAACAGGAGACCGGGTTGCCGGGCAGCCCGACGAAGCGGGCCTCACCAGCGTCCGCCGCTCGCCGGGGCAGGCGCCCCAGGGCCAGCGGCTTGCCGGGGCGGATGGCCAGCCGCCACATGTCGAGCCGGCCCAGGGCCTCCAGGGCGGCCTTGACATGATCCTCCTCGCCGACGCTGACGCCACCGGTGGTGACCACCACATCGGCCGTCTCGGCGGCCTCCTGCAGTACCCGGCGGGTGCCCTCGGCATCGTCCGGCACCGTCTCGACGCGCACCACCTCGGCCCCGAAGCGGGTCAGCAGTGCCCGCAGCATGGGCCGATTGGAGTTGTAGATCTGGCCGGGGCCCAGCGGGCGACCGGGGTCGACGATCTCGTCGCCGGTGGACAGCAGGGCGATGCGCGGGCGGCGTCGCACCTCGACCCGGGTGATGCCCTGGCCGGCGAGATGCCCCAGGGCGGCCGCGTCGAGGCGGGTGCCGGCCGCCAGCAGGCGGTCGCCGACGGCCACATCGCGGCCGCGTCGGCGCAGGTTGTCGCCGGCGGGGATGGCGGCGGGGATCCAGGCCCGGTCGCCGTCGACCTCGACGCGCTCCTGCATCACCACGCAGTCGGCGCCGGCGGGTAGCTCCCCGCCGGTGAAGATCCGTGCACAGCCGCCGGGCGAGAGGGGCGCGGCGGCCGTGCCGGCGGTGATGCGCTGGACGATCGGCAGCCACTGTCCGGCCTCACGGTGATCCAGGGCATAGCCGTCCATGGCGCTGTTGTCGAAGGGCGGCACGTCGAGGCGGGCCATGACATCCCGGGCCAGCACCCGGCCCGCCGCCGCGTCGCCGTCAATGGCCTCGCCGGGCAGTGCGGTCACGCCGTCGAGCAGGGCGGCGAGGGCCGCCTCGACGGGCTGCAACTCGCCGTTGTTGTCAGACATGCTGGCCTCGTTCGGGGATCACCAGATTCGCCGGAAGGTGTAGAGAGTTACATAGCTTGTGCCGGCCGTCGGCCGTCTCGTGGTTGTCAGGCATGCTGGCCTCGTTCGGGGATCACCAGGTTGGCGAAGTTACATGGCTTGTGCCGACTGTCGAGCTGTTCGGCGAGGATCCCGTCCCAGCCGGTGCGACAGGCCCCGGTGGAGCCGGGCAGGCAGAACACCACGGTGGCGTTGGCCAGGCCGCCCAGGCAACGGCTCTGCACGGTGGAACTGCCCACCTCGTGCCAGGAGAGCTGGCGAAACAGCTCGCCGAAGCCCTCGATGCGCTTGTCCAGCAGTACCGAGACGGCCTCGGGGGTGGAGTCGCGCCCGGTGAAGCCGGTCCCGCCGGTGGTGAGGATGACCTGGATGCCGGGATCGGCGATCCAGGCCGCGACCACCGCACGGATGCGATAGACGTCATCGGGGACGATGCGCTTGTCGGCCAGGCGGTGGCCGGCGGCGGTGAGCCGCTCCACCAGGGCCTGGCCGCTGCGGTCGGTGTCCTCGGTGCGGGTATCCGAGACCGTCAGCACCGCCACCGAGAGGGGGATCATCGCCTCGCTCATTGTCCCTTTTCCTGCTTGGCGGCCTGGCGGGCCTCGAAGGCGGCCTGCTGCTCCGGCGTGGCCTCGGCCTGGTAGAGAGACTTCCACTCGCTGTAGGGCATGCCGTAGACGTATTCCCGGGCGGTCTCGTAGTCCAGCGTCTCGCCGCGCTCCTCGGCGGCGGCCACCAGCCACTTGGACAGGCAGTTGCGGCAGAAGTCGGCGAGGATCATCAGTTCGATGTTCTGCACCTCCTTGTGCTCGTCCAGGTGGTGCAGCAGCCGGCGGAAAGCGGCGGCCTCGAGTTCGGTGCGGGTGCTGTCGTCAAGGTGTTGCATCGTGTTGGCTCCATGGTGGTGTCGGGCCCCTCGGGGGCGATACCCCAGCTTAACAAAAGACACCGCCCGTGGGCGGTGTCGTGAGAGGGGACGAGGCGCGATCAGCCGGGGGGCCGGGAGGCCGATGACGAGTCGCCCTTCGCCTCGTCCGGGGCGGCCCGGTCGGCCTTGCCCTTGACCTCCTCGTACCAGAGGTTGTGGTGCTGCCTGGCCCAGCTCTCGTCCACGTAGCCGTGGGTCATGCCCTCCAGGGCGCCCTCCGTGCCGAGGGTGCCGATATAGATATGGCCCAGTGCCACGGCGGTCAGGCCCAGGGCGCCGAGGGCATGGAGGATGTTGGCCCACTGCATGGTGTCCCGGGCCTGGTTGAAGTTGGGGAAGTCCAGCACCAGGCCGCTGACGACCACCACCAGGCCGACGCTGGCCAGCAGCCAGTACCAGAGCTTCTCGCCGGCGTTGGCGAAGCCGGCATCCGGATGCGCCTTGCCGACCATGCCCCCACCCTGGCGCAGCCAGGCCAGGTCGTGGCGCCTGGGCAGGTTGTGGCGCAGGAAGCGGGCCAGCACCAGCAGCAGCAGGATGGCGAACAGCGGGCCCAGGTAGTTGTGCAGGGTCTTGGTGCCGATCATCAACCCGGCCCAGGCGCCGTCGCCGAACACCGGACGCAGCAGGGCCTTGCCGTAGAGCAGCATCAGGCCGGTCAGGCCGAGCAGCAGGAACAGGCTGGCCACGCTCCAGTGCAGGGCGCGGTCCAGCACCGGCCAGCGCAGCAGCTTGCGCCCGGTGCGGGGCGCGTCGAGCCGCTGGCGGCCGACGACGAGGTAGAACACCAGGATCACGACCAGCATGCCGAGGATGGCGATGGCGCCGAAGGGCGATACCCAGCGGTCGCGGATCTGCCGCCAGGTCTCGCCACTGGCATTGACCAGGTTGTAGGTGCTCTGTGCCCGGCTGTCGCGGAAGTTGGCGTCGGTCTCGCCACTGCGGATCTGCCGCCAGGTGTCGGCATCCACCGCGGGCACGGCGAAGGCGGCTTCCTGGCCGGGATTCGCCGCGCCGGGCGTGGTCTCCTGGGCCAGTGCCTGCCGGCCCGGGCCCAGGGCGGCCACCAGCAGCGCCACCAGCAGGGCCGTCAGCACGAGCCGCCTGGGGTCTCGCATCGCGATGCTCATGGTCTGCCTCCTTAGCCCTGCCGGGTGGCGTCATGGGCCAGCGAATCGGCCTCGGCCCGGGGGTTGCCGGACCAGCCGCCATCCTCGTGACCGCGACGCACCACCCGCTGGCGGAAGATATCCGCGATCTCCTGGGCGTCGCCGGCGAGCAGCGCCTTGGTGGAGCACATCTCGGCACACAGCGGCAGCTTGCCCTCGTCGATGCGGTTGGCGCCGTACTTGGCGTATTCCTCCTCCTTGCTGTCGGCCGGGCCCCCGGCGCAGAAGGTGCACTTGTCCATCTTGCCGCGCTCGCCGAAGGCGCTCTGCTGCGGGAACTGCGGCGCCCCGAAGGGGCAGGCGTAGAGGCAGTAGCCACAGCCGATGCACAGGTCCTTGTCGTGGAGCACGATGCCGTCGTCGCGCTGGTAGAGGGTCTCGGTGGGGCAGACGGCGATGCAGGGGGCATCGTCGCAGTGCATGCAGGCCACCGAGATCGAGACCTCGCTGGGCTCGCCGTCGTCCAGGGTCACCACGCGGCGGCGCTGGATGCCCCATTCCACCTCGTTGGCGTTCTTGCAGGCGGTGACGCAGCCGTTGCACTCGATGCAGCGCTCGGCGTCACACATGAATTTCATCGTGGCCATGATGTCCTCCCGTGGGCCGTTAGCCGGCCTTCTCGATGCGACACAGCGTGCACTTGGTTTCCTGCATCTGGGTCACCGAGTCGTAGCCGTAGGTGGTGGCCGTGTTCGCGGCCTCGCCCAGTACATAGGGGGCCGACCCCTCGGGGTAGCGGTCGTGGAGGTCCTCGCCCTGGAACAGGCCGCCGAAGTGGAAGGGCATGAACACCACCTCGCGGGCGACGCGCGGGGTGACCAGGGCCTGGACCCGCACGCGGCCCCCCTCGGCGCCCTCGACCCAGACCATCTCGCCGTCGGCGATGCCGAGGTCGTTGGCCAGTGCCGGGTTGATCTCGACGAACATCTGCTGCTGCAGCTCGGCGAGCCAGGACATGGAGCGCGTCTCCTCGCCGCCGCCCTCGTATTCCACCAGCCGGCCGGAGGTGAGGATGATCGGATAGGTACCGGTCACGTCCTTCTGCTGGATGGAGCGGTAGAGGGTGGGCAGGCGGTAGTGGGAGGCCACGTCGTCCCAGGTCGGGTAGTCGCTCACCAGGTCGCGGCGGCTGGTGTAGAGCGGCTCGCGGTGCCTGGGAATCGGGTCGGGAAAGGTCCAGACGTTGCAGCGGGCCTTGGCATTGCCGAAGGGGGCGCACTCGTGGGCGATGGCCACCCGCTGGATGCCGCCGGACAGGTCGGTCTTCCAGTTCTGGCCCTCGGCGGCCTGCTGCTCCTGCGCCGTGAGATCGCCCCACCAGCCCAGGTCCTTGAGCATGGCGTCGGTGAACTCCGGGTAGCCGTCGTCCAGTTCCGAGTTTCGACTGAAGGAGCCGTCGGCGAGCAGGGACACGCCATCGCGCTCGATGCCGAAGCGGGCGCGGAAGGTCAGGCCGCCCTCGGACACCTTCTTGCTGGTGTCGTAGAGGATCGGGGTGCCGGGGTGGCCCATCTCGGCGGTGCCCCAGCAGGGCCAGGGCAGGCCGTAGTAGTCGCCGTCGGTGGGCCCGCCCCGGGCCTGCAGGGTCTCGAAGTCGAAGGTATGCCAGTTCTGCTGGTGGGCCTTGAGGCGCTCCGGGCTCTGCCCGGTGTAGCCCACGGTCCACATGCCGCGGTTGAACTCCCGGGTGATGTCCTCGATCACCGGCTCGCTGCCCTCGACGCGGATGTGCTTGAAGAGTTGCTCGGCGAAACCCAGCTTGCGGGCCAGCAGGTACATGATCTCGTGGTCGGGCCTGGACTCGAACAGCGGCTCGATGACCCGGTCGCGCCACTGGAGGGAGCGGTTGGTGGCCGTGACGCTGCCGGTGGTCTCGAACTGGGTGCAGGCGGGCAGCAGGTAGACCCCGTCGCGGCGATCGTGCATGACCGCGGCCACGGTGGGATAGGGGTCGACGATGACCATCATCTCCAGCTGCTGCATCGCCCGGCGCATCTCGGGGCCGCGGGTCTGGGAGTTGACCGCGTGCCCCCAGTAGAACATCGCCTTGAGGCGGGTGCGCTGGGCGATGGCGTCCTCTTCCTCGAGGACCCCGTCGATCCAGCGGGACACGGTGATGCCGCTGGCGTTCATCGGCTTGCCGTCCGCGTACTCGGCGGGGTCGAAGCGGCCGACCAGCCAGTCGTAATCCAGGTCCCAGACCCTGGCCCAGTGCCGCCAGGCGCCCTCGGAGAGGCCGTAGTAGCCGGGCAGGGAGTGCGACATCAGCCCCAGGTCGGTGGCGCCCTGGACGTTGTCGTGGCCGCGGAAGATGTTGGCGCCACCGCCGGAGATGCCGATGTTGCCCAGGGCGAGCTCCAGGATGCAGTAGGCCCGGGTGTTGTTGTTGCCGGTGGTGTGCTGGGTGCCGCCCATGCACCAGACGATGCAGCCGGGGCGGTTCTCGGCCAGGCGGCGGGCCGTGTCGCGCATGGTCGCCTCGGGGACGCCGGTGATGTTCTCCACCACGTCCGGCGCGAAGGCCGCGACCTCGCTGCGGACATCGTCCATGCCGTAGACCCGCTGGGCGATGTAGTCGCGATCCTCCCAGCCGTTCTCGAAGATGTGCCACAAAAGCCCCCAGATGAAGGCCACGTCGCTGCCGGGGCGCAGGCGCACATAGTGGTCGGCCTTGGCGGCGGTGCGGGTGAAGCGGGGATCGACCACGATGATCTCGGCCTGGTTGCGCTCCTTGGCCAGCAGGATGTGCTGCATGGCCACCGGGTGGGCCTCGCAGGGGTTGGAGCCGATGAACATGATCGCCCGGCTGTGCTGGATGTCGTTGAGCGAGTTGGTCATCGCCCCGTAGCCCCAGGTGTTGGCGACCCCGGCCACGGTGGTGGAGTGGCAGATGCGTGCCTGGTGGTCGGTGTTGTTGGTGCCCGCCAGGGCGGCGAACTTGCGCAGCAGGTAGGCCTGCTCGTTGTTGAACTTGGCCGAACCCAGCCAGTAGACGCTGTCCGGGCCGTGCTGCTCGGTGAGCGCGAGCACCTTGTCGCCGATCTCCTCGATGGCCTGCTCCCAGCTCAGCCGCTGCCATTCGCCGTCGACCAGCTTCATGGGGTACTTCAGCCGCCGGGTGGAATGGCCATGCTGGCGCAGGGACGCGCCCTTGGCGCAGTGGGCCCCGCGGTTGATGGGATGGTCGAAGGCCGGCTCCTGGCCGGTCCAGACGCCCTCCTGCACTTCCGCGTAGACCCCGCAGCCCACCGAGCAATGGGAACAGACGGTACGCCGGGTCTCGATGGGGGCGTCGGAATAGGGCGTCTTCTCCGCGGCGTCGACCCGGCGCATCATCGGCGCGCCCATGAAGCCGGCGGCGGCCAGGCCGCCGGTGGTGGCACCGCTGCGCTTGAGAAACTGGCGACGGGAAATGCCGAGGCCGCCGGTCCGGGGAGTGGATGAGCTTCGCGTCAGTCGCATGGTGTCGGTCTCCTGGCGGGCGCGGACTCAGTCGCGCAGGGTGGCGTAGTAGGCGCGGATATGCGCGGTCTCCCGGTAGCCCCGCGGTGTCTCGTCCCGCACGGTGTCCGGGGGGGCGGACTCGGCCTGCACCAGCGGCACCTGGCCGAGGCCGGCGGCCGCCCCGGCCGCGACGGTGCCGAGGCCGAGGGTCTTGAGGAAGCGGCGGCGCTGGGGATTGCGTTCGGTGGACATGGGAGTCTCCTCGTTCAGGACACGGGCGGGGTGACGAAGCGCACGGGGGCTTCGCCGTCGATCGCCGCCAGGCGACGTGCCTCCTCGGCGAGAAAGGCGCGGCCGAGCTCGCCGAGACGGGCATGGAAGGGGGTGTCGACGGCGGCCAGGTCGGCCAGGCAGCGATCCGCCCAGGGGGCCAGGTGACGGCGGTAGAAGCCGGCCTCCTCATGGGGGGAGGTTTCCACCAGCAGGGCCATGACCTCCAGCTCCGCCGCCAGGTGGTCCTCGGGGTCGCGGCTGTGCTCGGCGCGGGCGATCCCCAGGCGGCGCAGGTCGCGGCGCAGGGCGACCAGCGCCTCGTCCATCAGGGCACCCTGGCGGTACCAGGACGCATAGGGGGTGACGTCGCCCTCGATGACGCCGACCAGGTGGCGGAAATGGGCCCGCGCCAGGGCCGCCGGCGTGGCCTCGCCGGCGGCCTGGGCCAGGCCCTGCCAGCCGCGGGCCAGGTCGCCGTCGCCCTCGGGGGCGAGGCTCGTCAGCCAGGCGAGAAGCGCCTCGTCGGGCGGCTCCCGCAGCAGGCGGCCGAGGAGCCGATAGATATCGGCGCGCAGGGCGCGTGTCTCGTCGTCGGGCTCGGCCGTTGGCAGTTGCTGGGTCATGGTCATACCCTCGATTGCGCGTCGGGGTCGCGGGCCAGGGACCGCCAGGCATCGCGCACGCGACAGTCCTCGCACATCTCCAGCCGCCGGGCGGCCTCGCCGGCGAAGTGGGGATGATCGGCCAGCTTGGCCTTGATGGCGGCGATGGTGCCGGCGCTGGCGAAGGGCTTGCCGCAATGCAGACAGGCGAAGGGCGCGTCCTCGTGCAGCACGCGCCGCTCGCCGCGCGACGGGTCGGCCAGCAGTCCCGGCACCAGGCGGATGGCGTCCTCCGGGCAGGCGGCCTCGCAGAGGCCGCACTGCACGCAGTCGGCCTCGCGGAAGTCGAGCCGCGGGGCGTCCCGGCCGGCCCCCAGGGCCGGCGTGGGGCAGGTCGCCACGCAGGCCATGCACAGGGTGCAGGCCGCCTCGCTGACCGCGACCGACCCATAGGGCGCGCCCTGCGGCAGGGCATGGCGCCGGCCATCCGGTGCGCCCAGCTCGGCCAGGCGGTCGAGCGCCTGGTCGAGACGGGCTCGCTTGTCGTCGCCCGTCAGCGCGAGGGGGGTGGTGGTCAGCGGCGCCAGGGCGGGCAAGGCGTCGCGGCCGGCGCTGTCGCCGGGCGTCAGGCCCACCAGCCGCTCGGGAGCATGGCCCAGGGCCGAGAGCATCCCCCGCGCCAGCGCCAGCTGGTCGTCGAGGAAGGCCGTCAGCCGCTCGGGCATGTCGGCGTGGTACTGCAGGCGGACCTCGGCGGCACCGCCGGCCAGGGCGGCGAGCCACTGGTCATGGCCGGCGGCGCCGAGCTCCTCGAGGGGGATGTCGATCACGTGCCCCGCGGCGCTGTCCTCCTCGGCCAGCGTCCCGGCCGCGAGGAAGCGCACGACGGGCGTGCGTCCCCCGGCCGCCCGGTAGGCCGCCAGCCAGCCCAGCAGGGTGTCGAGCTGGCGCGAGGCGGTGGGCTGGCGGTAGCCGATGGCGCCGGTGGGGCAGGCGCTGGCACAGCTGCCCACGCCGTGGCAGCGGTAGGGGTCGATCTCGACCCAGGCCTCGATGCGGCCCCGGCGACTGGCGATGGCATCGGCGGGACACACCTCGAGACAGCGCGTACAGCCCGGTTGGCCATTGGCGGCATGGGCGCAGCGCTGGCCGTCGACCTGGACGTAGCGGGGCTTGTCGAACTCGCCCACCAGGTCGGCCGCCTCGGCCAGGCGCGCGTCGCGCGCCGCGTCCTCCCAGGGGAAGGCGAGGTAGCCGGGCGGGGGCAGTTCCAGCGCCAGGCAGGGCGCCTCGCCGAGGTCGATGACCAGGTCGAAATGGGCGCGGCCGGCCAGCAGCCTGGCCAGGTCCAGGGGGCCCTCTGGCGTGTCCAGCGTCGCGGTGAAGCGACCGAGATAGCCTGCCAGGCGCAGCCGACGGCGCTGGTTCCGGGTGAGGGAATGCTGCGAGAGATGGTCGGTGGCGGCCAACAGGGCATCGTCGTCGCCGTCCTCGCCGGCGGCGACGGGCTCGGTGAACAGCAGGCTCAGGGAGCCCAGCCCCGTATCGGCGAGGGCCCTGGCGGCGCGCCGCACGTGGCGTTCGTTACCGAGCAGCAGGGCATGGCCCTCGCTGACATAGCTCAGGGTCTCCGGGGCCAGGTTGACGGGCCAGGAGAGCTGGCGGCGGGCAAGGTCGCGCGCCTGGCGGTTACGGGGCTCGTCCGCCTCGTCCTCCGCCAGCGGGTCGATTCGCTGGTTCATGCAGCCTCACGGTCGAAGTCATTTATTATTATGAAATGCTCATTCATCGAGTCTTGATGGGTTTTCCCGTTTGCGCCAATGCTCCTTGGTCTAATGGGGCATCGCCGGCACTCGCAGGGAGCGTCTCCGTCTGGGAGGCGGCGACGTTCTCGCCATCCCCGTCGTCTCGCGGCTCGTCACCCGCGGAGGGCGTGGCGTCGCCGGCGACCTCGCGGGGCTCGCCGGCCGCAGCGTCATCGCGACCGCCGACCGGCTCGTCGAGCCAGCGTCGCAGGCGCTCCGCGGCCTGGCTCGCCAGCGGGGTCAGGGTCCGGCGGAAATCCTGGTCGTAGTCATCGAGGCCATCGCGGATACCGTAATGGTCCGCGGCGAAGAGCCGCTTCAGGGCGCGTCGGCGCAGGCCGGCGCTGACGCCGGGCGCCATGAACGCCGTGATATCGCTGCCCGCTGGCAGGCTGTCGGGGTCGGGAAGCTCCGCCTCGGGGTCGGTGGCCGGTGCCTCCGGGGCCGCGACGGGCTCGGCCGAAGGGGCGTCGCTGGCCTCTTCACGGCCGGCGGACGCCGTCGCGTCGTCGATCTCGTCGTCGCCGATGACGCCCCGCTTGCGTCGGGACCAGCGTTGAAAATGGTTCATGGGGTGTGCTCCCGGGCGCGGCCGGCGCCCTTGCGCTGCTTCTTGCGTCCCTCGTCGGGGGCCTCGCCATGGCGGGCCAGGTAGGCCTCGAGCCAGGCCTGGATCGCCAGGGGCATGGCGACCTCCAGCACGCGCTGCTCGCCGTCCAGCCAGGCCGCGGCCACCTCCTGGCTGGCGGTGATGCAGGCGGGGCGCGGCTCCCCGTCGGCATCGCCGGCGTTGATGAACAGCCGCGGCGAGTCCGAGGCCAGGTTGAAGCGATAGGCGGCACGCTCGGTGAGGGTGAGCTGCAGGTCCAGGGGGTGAGGGCCGCCATCGCCGGACACGAGGTCGGCGACTCGCCAGCGGGTCGCGGTGAAGCCCTTGCTGGTGACGCGCTCGGCCCTGAGGGAAACGCTGAGGCGTCGGGTGGTGGCGGTGGGCATGCCGTGACTCCCGAGGGTTTCCCTGCCAGTAAAGACACGGCGGGCGGGGAATGCCATCATCGTCATCAACGCAAACGCTGGAGGCCTCCCATGCACGACATCAGCCTGAGCCACGCACGGCTGCCGGCCACGCTCGAGATCACCGTCGTCGACGAGTTCGGCGAGGCCCGTCCCCAGGCGATCGCCGCGGAGCGTGCCCTGACGGTGTACCTGAACCGGCGCGAGATCGTCACCCTGATGACCCTGGGGGCGGATCCGGAGGCCCTGGTGGTGGGCTACCTGCGCAACCAGGGCCTGCTGGGTCGCCTCGAGGATCTCCAGGCGGTACAGGTGGACTGGGAGGTGGAGGCCGCCGCCGTGGTGACCCGCCACCTGCCCGAGGACCTGGAGGAGCGGCTCGGTCAGCGCACGGTGACCACCGGCTGCGGCCAGGGCACCGTCTTCGGACGGCTGCTGGAGGCCACCTCGCTGACGCCGTTGCCGCGTACCCGGTTGCGTCAGTCCGTGCTCTATGGGTTGCTGGAGAACCTCGGCGCCTACAACGAGACCTACCGCAGCGCAGGGGCCGTGCACGGCTGCGCCCTGTGTCGCCAGGCGGAAGTGCTGGATTTCGTCGAGGACGTGGGCCGGCACAATGCCGTGGATACCCTGGCGGGGCGCCAGTGGCTGGGCCGCGAGGAGGCGCAGCCGGCGCCGGACATCTTCTACACCACCGGCCGGCTGACCTCGGAGATGGTGCTCAAGGTGGCCCAGATGGGCATCGGCGTGCTGGTGTCACGCTCCGGCGTGACCCAGAAGGGGGTCGAGCTCGCCGAGCGGTTCGGGGTGCTGCTGGTGGCGCGGGCCAAGGGCCGCCACTTCCAGGCCATCGGCGGCGAGGGGCGCCTCGAGCTGGATGCCATGCCCGCGCGCCGGCCCGGCGACCGCCCGCGCCAGGGGCGGGATTGAGCGTCGCCGCTACTGGCCATCCCGGGGGGTGCAGACCGACAGCACCACGGCGTCCTCCTCGCTCACCGACACCAGGGCGTGCCCCATGTCGCTGTCGAAGTAGATGCTGTCGCCCTTGGCCAGGCGCAGCGGCTCGTAGAACTCGGAGAACAGCTGGATCTCGCCCTCGAGCACCATCAGGAACTCCTCGCCGTCGTGACGCACCCACTGGCAGAAGTCCTCGAAGCGTCGGGCCCGCACGATCGTCTTGAAGGGGATCATGCGCTTCTGGGCCAGCTCGCAGCTCAACAACTCGTGCTCGTAGGTGGGCGTGGGATGCAACTGGCCCTCGCCGCGGCGGGTCAGGTCGCGACGCCCCATGGTGCGCGTCTTGGCCTTGGGCTGGGAGAGCAGCTGCGGGAGGTCGATATCGAGCCCGCTGATCAGCTTCTGCACGGCACTGAAGGTCGGCGAGATCTGGTCGTTCTCGATCTTGGACAGGGTGGAGCGCGCCAGGCCGGTGCGTTCGCTGACGTCACCCAGGGTCCACTGGTTGGCCAGGCGGATCTCGCGGAGGCGTTCCCCGAGGCGCTGGGGCTCGACGAAGGGTTTGCGCCCCGAGGCGATGCGCAGGGCGGCGTCCTGATCGTTGCTGGCGGGCATGCGGCATTCACTATCGGAAACAGGGTTTCCCACAGAATACCATATCCCCGGCGGCCGTCGGCCACGGAAACGACGCCTCTCGGGGCGATGGCGACAGCCGTCGGCGACGGGGCGCTCCCCGCGAGGTTTCCCGCCCCGGGGAAACCCGTGGCGTCGGTCAGGCGAACGGCAGGCCGAGCAGCGCCTTGACATGGGCCTCCGCGCCGCGACCCAGGGCATCCGGGTCGTAGCCCCCCTCGAGTACCGAGACCAGGCGATGGTCGGCATAGAGGGCGGCGATCTCCATGGCCAGGTGGGTGACCCAGTGATAGTCCTCGTCCTCGAGGCACAGCTCGGCCAGGGGATCCTGGCGATGCGCATCGAAGCCCGCCGAGACCAGCACGAGCTCGGGCTTGAAGGCATGCAGGGCCGGCAGCCAGTCGTCCTCGACGGCGCGGCGGAAGGCCGGCCCGTCGGTACCGGCGGCCAGCGGCGTGTTGACCACGTTCCGGGACTCGCTGCGCAGGTAGCGCCAGGGATAGAAGGGATACTGGAAGCTGGTGCAGACCAGGACCCCCGGATCGTCCTTGAAGATGTCGATGGTGCCGTTGCACTGATGGACATCGAAGTCGAGGATCGCCACCCGTCGCACGCCGTACCTGGCCCTGGCATGGGCGGCGCCCACCGCCACGTTGTTGTAGAAGCAGAAGCCCATGGCGTCGCTGGCCTCGGCGTGATGGCCGGGCGGGCGCACGGCACAGAAGACGTTGTCGGCCTGGTGGCGAAACACCAGATCGACGCCCCGCACCACCGCGCCGGCGGCCAGCCGGGCCGCCAGCAGGCTGTCGGGATTCATCAGGGTGTCGCCATCCAGGGCAACGAGGCCATGGTCGGGGAGGCACTTGTCCAGGGCCCGCAGGTGACGCAGGGGATGGACCCGGGCGAGCTGCTCCTCGGTGGCTTCCCGGGCGTCCGACTGCATGGTCTGCTGGAGGATGCCGCCGAGCATCAGCCGCGCGCGGATGGCCTCGAGGCGCAGCGGGCTTTCCGGGTGTTCGGGCCCCATGTGGTGCCGCTGACAGTCGGGATGGGAAAGGTAGGCCGTTATCATTCACGCGCTCCGGGTCGATGACGATCACCTTAGGCGTGGCGGGGCCTTGCAGGACAGTGTCAATAAGTCGTACACAGGGGACTGCCCGAACCCGATGGAGGAGCCCATGAGCACCCGCTTCCTGCACCACTTCTTCGAGCCGCGCACCATCGCGGTGATCGGTGCCTCCGAGAAGCCGCATTCCATGGGCGGACTGGTGATCCGTAACCTGCAGGAGGGCGGTTTCCCGGGGACGATCTGGGCGGTCAATCCCAAGGGCTACGAGCGCGTGCATGGCGTCCCCTGCGTATCCCGCGTCTCCAGGTTGCCGGAGACGCCGGATCTGGCGGTGCTCTGCTCGCCGGTGGAGACGGTCCCGCGGACGATCGGCCAGCTCGGCAAGCTGGGGGGGCGCGCCGCCCTGGTGCTGTCCGGCGGCGCCCACCTGGACGACGAGCGTGGTGACGAGGGCTCGATCCGCGGGCGGATGCTGGCGGCGGCCCGGGCGTCGGGGATCCGGGTGCTGGGCCCGGAGTGCATGGGGCTGATCGTGCCGGGGCGCCGGCTCAATGCCTCCTACGCCAGCCAGCCGGTGAGGAAGGGCCGCGTGGCCTACCTGGGGCAGTCCGGCATGCTCGGCAACGCCATGATCGACTGGGCCGCCGGCCGCGGCATCGGTTTCTCGCACCTGGTGACGGTGGGCGACAGCGTCGATGTGCTGTTGCCCGACCTGATCGACTACATCAACCAGTTCTCGCCGACCCAGGCCATCCTGCTGCACCTCGAGCGGATACTCGACGCCCAGCACTTCATGACCGCGCTGCGTGATGCCTCGCGGCATCGGCTGGTGCTGGCCATCAAGAGCGGGCGCACCGCCGAGTCGGACATCTCGGGCCTGCCGCCGACCCCGGGCATCGCCAACCGCGACCAGCTCTTCGATGCCGCCTTCGCCCGGGCCGGGGTGGTGCGGGTCGATGATTCCGATGAGCTCTTCGATGCCCTCGAGACGTTGTCGCGCATGAAGCCGCTGCGCGGCGATCGCCTGGCGGTGGTCGCCAACGGCCTGGGGCCGGCCATGCTGGCCATCGACAAGCTGATCCGTGCCGGGGGCCGGTTGGCCGTCTTCACCGAGGAGACCCGCCGGGCGCTGCGCCGGGACGACGTCGACATCAGCAAGCCCGGGGAGAATCCGGTGGACCTGGGCGGCAACGCCACGCCGGAGCGCTTCGTCGAGGCGCTGGCGCTGGTGGCCGCCGACTCCGGCGTGGATGCGGTGCTGGTGGTCCACGCGCCGACCCGCCTGGCGCCGTCGAAAGCCACCGCCCAGGCGATCATCGCCGCGCGCAAGCGCTTTCGCCGCAACCTGCTGACCAGCTGGATGGGGCTCGAGGAGGCGTTGTCGGCGCGCCACGAGTGCAACCTCGCCGGCATCCCGACCTATATCTCGCCCGAGAAGACGGTGAAGGCGTTCATGCACATGGTCGACTACCAGCGGGTCCAGGCCCTGCTGCAGGAGACGCCGCCGAGCCTGCCGTTCGCCACCACACCCGAGATCCGGCGCCGTTGCCGGACCCTGCTCGACGAGGTTCGCTCCCGGCAGCGGGAATGCCTGCTGCATTCCGAGACCGCCCGGGTGCTCGAGGCCTATGGCATCCCGGTGGCCCCGCGCCACTATGTCGACACGCCGGAGGAGGCCGCCGACGCGGCGGCGAGCCTCGAGGGGGCCATGGCCCTGAAGGTGATCCATGACGGCAACTGCCGGCCGTTTCGCTACCGCCAGCACCCCCACAAGATCTCGGCCGGCCTGCTGCAGGATCTGACCACGCCGGCGCAGGTGGCCGAGGGCGTCACCCGGCTGGGCGACAAGGTCGCCGAGAAGTTTCCCGAGTTTCGCGTGCGGGAGTACTGCCTGCAGCCGATGCAGCGGGGCAAGCACTCCATGCAGCTGTGTGCCGGCATCACCCGGGATCCGGTCTTCGGCCCGGTCATCGTGTTCGGGATCGGCGGCTACAAGGTCAATATCCTGGCCGATCGCCAGGTCGCCTTGCCGCCGCTCAATATCAGCCTGGCGGCCGACCTGGTCGGCCGCACCCATGCCGCCCGGCTGATCCGCGAGCACTCCAGCGACCCCGAGCGGGACCTCGAGCGCATCGGCAAGCTGCTGGTCACCCTGTCGCAGATGGCCAGCGACCTGATCGAGTTGCGTGGCCTGGAGCTCAACCCGCTGTTGCTCAACCGCGAGGGCCTGGTGGCGGTGGACTTCGCCATGGACCTGGGCCGGCCCGCGCGCTTCGCGATCATGCCCTATCCCGAGGAGCTGCGCGAATGGGTGACCCTCAAGAACGGCTGGGACGTGGAGGTGCGTCCCATCCGCGCCGAGGATGCGCCCCTGATCACCCGCTTCCATACCCGGCTCTCCGAGGAAAGCATCCGCTTTCGCTACTTCCACCACAAGGCCGACCTGACCCAGCGGGACCTGTCGATGCTGTCGCACATCAACTATGACCGCCAGATGGCCTTCATCGCCGAACACCTGCTGGAGGACGGCAGCAAGGAGATGCTGGGGGTGGTGCGGGTCTGGAACGATGCGGACAACATCCGCACCGAGTTCTCGATCATCATTCGCGACGACCTGCAGGGGCTGGGCATCGGCAGCCTGCTGATGGAGAAGATGATCCGCTACTGCAGGAGCGTGGGCACCCTGGAGATGATCGGCAAGATCATGGTCGACAATCACCCGATGCGCTCGCTGATGAAGCACCTGGGGTTCACGCAGCGCTACAACATGGAGGAGCAGGTGGTCGATGCCGTGCTGCGCCTGAACGAGCCGCAGAGCGACTGGCAGCGGCATCGCCTGGAGAGCCTGCCGGACTGACGGCCCCCCAGGGGCGGGGGACCTCGGCGGGGCGGCTCGCCCGCGGCTCAGGGGGCCAGGCGGAAACGCTGCCAGTGGCCGTCGCGGCGCTCGTAGCGGATGCGGTCGTGGAGGCGGCTGGGCTGTCCCTGCCAGAACTCGATCATCTCCGGCACCACGCGGTAGCCGCCCCAGTGGATGGGACGGGGAATCGCCTGCCCCTCGTAGGCCTGCTCGAAGCGCTGTTCGCGTTCCTCGAGCCAGGTCCGGTCGGGAATCACCACGCTCTGGGTGGCGACCCAGGCGCCCAGTTGGCTGGCCCGCGGCCGGCTGGCGAAATAGGCGTTGGATTCCTCTTCGCTGACCCGTTCCACGGCGCCCTCGACGCGCACCTGCCGGGACAGCGACGGCCACCAGAAGACCAGGGCGGCATGGGGCACGTTGGCCAGCTCGCTGCCCTTGTGGCTGTGGTAGTTGGAATAGAAGACCAGGCCCCGCTCGTCGGTCCCCTTGAGCAGCACCACCCGGGCATGGGGCAGTCCCTGGCTGTCCACGGTGGCCAGCGTCATGGCATTGCCATCGTCGCCCTCGGCCTCCATGGCCAGGGCCAGCCACTCGCTGAACAGCTCGGTGGGCTGGTCGGGCATCCGGGATTCCTCCAGGCGCCCGCCTTCATAGTCGCGTCGGATGTCGGCGATATCGCGTGTCATGGCGTTCTCCTCGAATTCACTCTCATGGTCGCCGCTTGTCGGGTCGACCTCAACACCCGTTAGGGGTCGGCCAGGGGATATTTTTCGCTAAGCCTATGGTGTCCAGCCCGGCGGGACCATGCTCAGGTACTCGACCCTGGGGGAGGCCGAGATGGCACTGACGGCGAGTACGCCCGGGGACGTCATGCGGCGAGCGACGGCATGATGGATCATTGTCGCAGCTGGCGGCTGCGGAAGCGGGCATAGCCCATGCAGCCGGTGAACAGCGCCAGGGACACCAGTGCCTCGATGATTCCGCGGGGAGCCTGGCCGGGCAGGGTGGCGACCATCACCCCCTGGGTGAAGTAGAGCAGGCTGACGAAGGCCAGCCAGGCATGCCCCCGGGCGCGACGCGCCAGGATCGACGGCAGGAACAGCAGCAGGGGCAGGACGAAGGCCACCAGGGGGCCGACGGCGCTGTTGTCGCTGTCGATGGCCAGGCCGCGGTAGACCATCAGCATCAGCAGTAATGCATAGCTGGCCACCACCAGCTTGCGGGACCCGGCGGTGAGGTGGTCGAGGCCTCGACGGGCCTCGAGATCTTCCAGCCACTGTCTCATGAGCGCTCTCCGGGCCGGTGGGCGAGGGCCAGGGCGAGCCGCGCGAGGCGCTTGCCCTGGGCAAAGGCGAGCTGACGCTCCTGGTCGTCCAGCGGGCGATCGCTGCGCTTGCCGGCCACGTGGCTGGCCCCGTAGGGGGTGCCGCCGGCCTGGGTCTCCATCAGCTCGATCTCGCTGTACGGCAGCCCGGCATAGACCATGCCGTGGTGCAGCAGCGGCAGCAGCATGGAGATGAGGGTGGTCTCCTGGCCGCCGTGAAGACTGGAGGTGGAGGTGAAGGCGGTGGCCGGCTTGTCCACCAGGGTGCCGCCCAGCCAGAGCTCGATGGTGGAGTCGACGAAGTGCTTGAGCGGTGCGGCCATGTTGCCGAATCGCGTCGGGCTTCCCAGGGCCAGCGCCGCACAGTGACGCAGGTCGTCGAGGCTGGCGTAGACCGCGCCCTCGGCGGGGATCTCGGGGTCGACGGCCTCGCAGGTGGGGGAGACCGGCGGGACGGTACGCAGCCGCGCCTCGATGCCGCGGCAGGACTCGACGCCGGCGGCCAGGCGCTCGGCCATGGCGCGGGTGGCGCCATGACGCGAGTAATAGAGGATCAGGACATAGGGCAGGGGGACGGACATGGGGCTTCCTGGTACGGGAGAGGACGGATCAGTCGAGCAGGGCGAGGACGTCTTCCGGAGGGCGTCCGATCACGGCACGGCTCCCGTCGTCGGCGATCGGCCGCTGCAGGACCCGCGGGTGGGCGACGATGGCCCGAACGACCTGATCCGGGTCCTGGGAGTCGGCAGCGAGGGCCTTCCACTCGGCCTCGTTGGTGCGTACCAGGGCCTGACCGTCGGCATCCAGCCGCGCCATCAGGGAACGCAGTTCCTTCTCGTCGAGGGGGTCGTCGAGGTAGCGGCGGACCTGGAGATCGACGCCGCGCTCTTCCAGCAGCGCCAGGGCCTGGCGTGACTTGGAGCAGCGCGGATTATGCAGGAGGGTGATCATGACGCGGGGTCCTTGTGGTCGGTCGTGATGAACGCGGCTCATTGTAGGCCGTGCTCGAGCGGCGCCACAACCGGCGCGGCGGGGATGGGGTGCAGTCGCCTTGCCGGTGATGGTTTCGGCCACCATGGGGCTCTCCTTGGCTTCGTTTACCGCGCCGAGAGCGCCCTGATGCCGGTCAGGAGGAGGGAGCCATATCCGATTTATACCGTTATCTTCTATTTGCCCAAAACCCCTTCCGGGACTCCCGCGACAACGTCAGTCGAGACGTCGATAGGTCCAGGCGTCGCGACCGTCGGCGAGTCGAATCCGCACCCGCCGGTAGCGGATGCCCAACCGCTCGTAACGGTCGAGGCGCCTGAGTTCCTCGGCGTTCACCCGCAGCAGCAGGCCCTCGACGCTGGCGCCGTCGGCGGGAACCAGGTCCAGCCCCTCGCGGCGATAGCCGGCGACCCTGACCGGCTCGGGGTCACCGACGCGGCCATACACCAGCCAGCGGACCGGCGCATGGCGCAGGGTGCCGTAGACGAAGAGCTGGTGCGTCCCCGGGGACACCGGCGCCAGATGCTCGGGACGCTCATAGGTCCAGGGACTGAGCAGGGTCAGCCACAGCCAGCCGGCGAGGGCGAGAGGCGAGGCAACCAGGCTAACGGTGATCAGGCGGCGCGGCATGGGGAAGGCTCATGATGGGGGCCGGGCAGTCGGGCCATCCTGACATGCCGGGGGCCGGGACTTAAGCCCCCCCCGCGCGCTTTGCTAGGATGGCAACGAGATCATCTGCGACGGAGGTGTCCCATGACCCAGTCCCGCCATGACGACCTGGACTTTCGGGCCCTCGTCGGGGAAGTGCGTCCGCTGCGTCGCGGCACGGACCGGGCCGATGCCGGTCGGCGTCACAGCGGCCCGAGCGAGGCGCAGCTCGCCCGTCGCGAGAGTGCCGCCGGCGGCGATGAGGGGCGCGACATGCTCTCCGATGACTTCGTCGACCTGGTGCCGCCCTTCGATCCGCTGGCCTTTCGCCGCGACGGCATCCAGCAGGGGGTGATGGATCGCCTGCGCCATGGGGGCTACCCGGTGCAGGCCAGCCTCCACCTGCTTCGGCGTCCCCTCGAGGAATGCCGCCGGGCCTTGCCGGCGTTCCTGCGCGAGGCCTGGGAGCATGACCTGCGCTCGGTGCTGATCATCCACGGGCGGGGACGCGAGATCGACAGCCCGCCCAATGTGCTGCGTTCCTACCTGGCCAAGTGGCTGCCGACCTTCGAGGAGGTCCAGGCCTTCGCCTCGGCGAGTCAGGCCGACGGCGGCCTGGGGGCTACCTGGGTGATGCTGCGCAAGAGCAACCGCGCCCGAGCCGCCAATCGCGAGCGGCAGCAGAAGCGGCGCAGCTGAGGCGGGCGTGACAACGACGAAGCCGGCCACGAGGGCCGGCTTCGTCGTCGGTGATGCGGGGACTGCGGATCAGGCCATGGCCGGATCCGCCTCAGTCTTTCCCGGCTCACGCTGGCGCCGACGGAACAGCGGTTCTGGATCGTCGACGCCGGGCTGGTAGCTCAGGCTGAAGGTGTCCAGGGCCTTCAGGGCCACCTCGACCTCCTGATCCTCGCGCAGCGAGAAGGCGTCGAAGCCGCAGCGCGACATGTAGAACAGCTGGTCGATCAGCACATCCCCCACGGCGCGGATCTGCCCCGTGTAGCCGTAGCGCTCCCGCAGCAGCCGGGCGATGCTGTAGCCACGGCCGTCGGTGAACCTGGGGAAGTCGATGGCGACCAGGGGGGCGGCCTCGAGCTCCTTGGCCAGCGCCGCGGTCATCTCGGTGTCGCTGGCCAGCCAGGGCGCGATGTCCGGCCCCTGGTGGGAGGCCTGCCAGGCCTCCAGCGGCACGATGGCGGGCTGGCCCTCGGGGCACGCCTCGGCGGACTCGCAGAGGACCCACTCGTCACTCACCACACGACGCTCGACGATCAGGGGACGGCTGGAGGTCTGCTCAGGCATAGACACGCTCCTTGAAGGGTTTGAGGCCGATGCGGCGATAGGTGTCGAGGAAGGTCTCGTCGGCGGTGCGCTCGCCGACGTAGACCTGCAGCAGCTTGTCGATCACGCTGGGCACGTCCTCGCGGTAGAAGGACGGGCCGAGGATCTTGCCCAGGGAGGCGCCGTTGCCCTGGCTGCCACCCAGCGAGATCTGATAGTACTCCTCGCCCTTCTTGTCGACGCCGAGGATGCCGATGTGGCCGACATGGTGGTGGCCGCAGGCGTTCATGCAGCCGGAGATGTTGAGCTCCAGCGGGCCCAGGTCATAGAGGAAGTCGAGGTCCTCGAAGCGTTCCTGGATGGCGTGGGCGACCGGGATCGACTTGGCGTTGGCCAGGCCGCAATAGTCGCCGCCGGGGCAGCAGATCAGGTCGGCGAGGGTGCCCACGGTGGGGTTGGCCATGCCCAGCGCCTCGAGGCGCTGCCAGAGGGCCTCGATGCGATCCACCGGGACGTCGGTCAGCACCAGGTTCTGCTCGTGGGTGACCCGCAGCTCGCCGTAGCCGAATTCATCGGCCAGGTCGGCGATCGCGGTCATCTGCTCGGAGGTGACATCGCCCGGCGAGTGCTCGCGGCGCTTCAGCGACAGGGTCACGGCCTTGTAGCCGGGGACCTTGTGGTCGGTGACGTTGTTGGTCACGAAGCGGGCGAAGGCGCGGTTCTCGGCGCGCAGGCGCTCGTAGGCCTCGACGGATTGCTGGCTCACCTCGCGACGCTCGGGGTCGACGAAATGCTCGGCCACCGCCGCCACGGCCTCCTCGTTGAGGGTCTGGGAGCCGTCCTTGAGGTGCGCCCATTCCGCCTCGACGCGGCGACGGAATTCCTCGATGCCCAGCGCCTTGACCAGGATCTTGATGCGTGCCTTGAACTTGTTGTCGCGGCGGCCGAACTGGTTGTAGACCCGCAGGATCGCTTCCAGGTAGGTCAGCAGGTGCTGCCAGGGCAGGTCCTCGCGGACCACGTCGCCGATCATCGGCGTGCGACCCAGGCCGCCACCGGCCAGCACCTTCACGCGCACCTCGCCGGCGTCGTCACGCCACAGCCGCAGGCCCACGTCGTGGACCAGAATGGCGGCGCGATCCTCCTCGGCCCCGGTCACGGCGATCTTGAACTTGCGCGGCAGATAGGCGAACTCGGGGTGGAAGGTCGACCACTGGCGGATCAGCTCGCACCAGGCGCGCGGATCGACGTCCTCGTCGGCGGCGACGCCGGAGAACTGGTCGGTGGTGGTATTGCGGATGTCGTTGCCGCTGGTCTGGATGGCGTGCATCTGCACGCTGGCGAGTTCCGCCAGCATGTCCGGCACGTCCTCGAGCTTCGGCCAGTTCAGCTGGAGGTTGGTGCGGGTGGTGAAATGGCCGTAGCCCCGATCATAGCGCGCCGCGATCTCGCCCAGCTTGCGCAGCTGGTAGGAGGCCAGCATCCCGTAGGGGATGGCGATGCGCAGCATCGGCGCATAGCGCTGGATATAGAGACCGTTCTGCACGCGAAGCGGCAGAAACTCCTCGTCGCTGATCTTGCCCTCGAGGTAGCGACGCATCTGGTCGCGGAACTGGGCGACGCGCTCGTCGACCAGGGTCTGATCATGGGTGTCGTAACGGTACATTCAGCGCTTACCTGCAACTTGGAAGTGGCGGAGCTTGACGCCCACCTTAATGGGTCGGGGTTATTCTATAAAAGAATAAATCTTCATACTTTATATTCGAAATGGAATGAGCCGTGGCATCCGACATCATATCGCGAGTCTCAGCCACCGGCGTCGCTGCCAGATCATCACGAACCAGGCGGAGTTCAGGCAGCGATAGCCGAGCTGGACCCACCAGATACCCACCAGGCCGTAGCCCAGGTGAACGCCCACCCCCCAGGCCAGCGGCAGGAACACCAGCCACTGCAGGGTCAGGGTGGTGGTCATTACCGTACGATTCGCGCCGGCCCCGAGCAAGGCCTGGGCGAACACCAGGGCCGCGGCATCGAGCACGATCATCACGGCGGTGAGCTGCAGCGGCACCCGCCCCATGGCGGTGAGGGCCGGCTCGTGGAGAAACAGCTCGAGCACCGCCTCGGGGAACAGGAGCATGGGCAGGGCGATCAGCGCCAGACACAGCCAGGCCAGGCGCACCACCTCCCAGCCCCAGCGGTGGGCAGCGCGATGGTCCTGGCGGCCCAGCGATTCGCCGACCAGGCTCATCGCCGCCATGCCCAGTCCCACCCCGGGCAGGATCAGCAGCAGCGACAGATTCACCAGCACGTGGCCCACCGCCACGCTGGCGGTACCGACCTGCCCGAGGATCCAGAACAGCACCGCGTAGCCCGCCGCGAACCAGATCTGCTGGAACGAGTGGGGCGCGGCCAGGCGCAGGGTGGTGACCAGGGTCCGGGGGTAGGGCCGCCCCGCCAGGAAGCCGCTGGCGGTGGCACGGCGGAGGCTCAGCACCGCCCAGATGGCGAGTCCCGCATACAGCGAGAGGCTGGTGCCGGCCCCGGCGCCGGCGGCCCCCATGGCGGGCAGCCCCAGCCAGCCGAAGATCAGCAGCACGCTGGCCACCACGTTGACCAGGTGCATCACCAGGATGATGCGCAGGTACACGCCGGTCTGCTGGATGCCGTTCCAGTAGCCGCGGAAGCAGAAGATCATCGCCACCGGCACCAGCGACACCACGCGCCAGCGAAAGTAGGCGACGGCCTCGGCATTCACCGTCGGGTCCTGGTTGATCAGCGCCAGCAGGCGTGGCGCCTGCCACAGGCACAGCAGGGTCAGGGGCAGGGCGACGGCCAGGGCGATCGCGAGCCCGGCGTTGAGGGCCAAGGCGCGCCGGCCCCAGTCCCCCTCGCCGTGACGTCGCGCGGTCTGCGCCTGCACGCCGGACGACAGGCCGAACACCACGGCGGTGATCAAGAAGATCGCGTAGCCGCCGATGCCCACCCCGGCCAGGGGCACCTCGCCCAGCGAGCCCACCAGCGCCGCGTCGATCAGGTTGAGCAGGCTCTGGCTGAGCATG
Organism: Halomonas stenophila; assembly: GCF_014192275.1. Lineage (GTDB taxonomy): Bacteria > Pseudomonadota > Gammaproteobacteria > Pseudomonadales > Halomonadaceae > Halomonas > Halomonas stenophila. The sequence goes on from NZ_JACHXR010000001.1 coordinate 796,977, forward strand.
CCGCCGATGATCGGCAGGGCGAGACGCAGGATGGTCCGGCGGCGCGGGGACTCAGGCAGCATGGCACCGTCCGTCACGACCGGGGCCGGCCCCGCGCAGGGGGCCCGAGGTGACACGCCGCGCCATCAGCTGGGGTCGTAGGAGAGCACCGGCGCCAGCCAGCGCTCCAGTTCGACGACCGACATGCCCTTGCGGCTGGCCAGCACCTCGACCTGGTCGCGGGTGATCTTGCCGGTGGAGAAGTACTTCGACTGGGGGTGGGCGAAGTACCAGCCGGAGACCGCCGCGGAGGGCCACATGGCGAAGCTCTCGGTGAGCTCGAGGCCGGCGTGGGTCTCGGCCTGGAGCAGGCGGAAGAGGGTGGCCTTCTCGGTATGGTCCGGGCAGGCCGGATAGCCCGGCGCGGGGCGGATGCCCTGGTACTTCTCGGCGATCAGCGCCTCGTTGTCGAGCGTCTCGTCGGGCACATAGCCCCAGAACTCCTTGCGGACCCGCTCGTGCATGTGCTCGGCGAAGGCCTCGGCGAGCCGGTCGGCCAGCGCCTGGACCATGATGGCGTTGTAGTCATCGCCGGCGGCCTTGTAGCGGTTGGCGAGTGCCTCGACGCCGTGCCCCGCGGTCACCGCGAAGCCGCCGATCCAGTCGGGCTTGCCACTGGCCTTGGGCGCGACGAAGTCGGCCAGGCTGTAGCAGACTCCCTCGCGGTTCCTGGTGGTCTGCTGGCGGATATGGTGCAGCCGCTCGACCACCTCGGCACGGGACTCGTCGGCATAGACCTCGATGACGTCGTCATCGACACTGTTGGCGGGCCACAGGCCGATCACGCCGCGGGCCTGGATGAGGTGCTCGTCGATCATCCGCGCCAGCATGTCCTGGGCGTCGGCGAACAGGCTGCGTGCCGCCTCGCCGACCTTGTCGTCCTCGAGGATCCTCGGGTACTTGCCGGCCAGCTGCCAGCTCATGAAGAAGGGCGTCCAGTCGATGCGCTCGACCACCTTGGTCAGGTCGTAGTCATCGAAGACCTGGAGGCCCTCGAGGGCCGGCCGCGGTGGCGTGTAGTCCGCCCAGTCGATGGCCGGCTTGTGACGACGCGCCTCGGCATAGCTGATCTCCGCGGCCTTGGGGCGACGCCTGGCGTTGCGCTCGCGGACCGTCTCGTACTCGGCACGGATCTCGGCCACATAGGCCTCCTTGAGCCCCGGCGAGAGCAGCTTGCCGGCCACCCCGACGGCCCGTGAGGCATCGGTGACATAGATCACCGGGTGCTCGTAGCCCGGCTCGATCTTGACCGCGGTGTGGGCCTTGGAGGTGGTGGCCCCGCCGATCAGCAGCGGCAGCGTGAAGCCCTGGCGCTGCATCTCCTTGGCGACATGGACCATCTCGTCCAGCGACGGGGTGATCAGCCCCGACAGGCCGATGATGTCGGCGTTCTCGTCGCGGGCGGTCTGCAGGATCTTCTCCGCCGGCACCATCACGCCGAGGTCGATCACCTCGTAGTTGTTGCACTGCAGGACCACGCCGACGATGTTCTTGCCGATATCGTGGACGTCGCCCTTGACCGTGGCCATGACGATCTTGCCCTTGGCCTGGGTGTCCTCGCTCTTCTCCGCCTCGATGTAGGGGATCAGGTAGGCCACTGCCTGCTTCATGACGCGTGCCGACTTGACCACCTGGGGCAGGAACATCTTGCCGGCGCCGAACAGGTCGCCGACCACGTTCATGCCATCCATCAGCGGCCCCTCGATCACCTCGATGGGGCGCGTGGCCCGCTGGCGGGCCAGCTCGGTATCGTCCTCGATATAGGCGGTGATGCCCTTGACCAGGGCGTGCTCGATGCGCTTCTCGACCTCCCAGCTGCGCCACTCGAGGTCTTCCTTCCTGGCGCCACCGCTGCCGTCGCCCTTGTACTTGTCGGCGAGGTCGAGGAGCCGCTCGGTGGAGTCGCTGCGGCGATTGAGCACCACGTCCTCGACCGCCTCGCGGAGTTCCTCGGGCAGGTCGTCGTAGACCGCCAGCTGGCCGGCGTTGACGATGCCCATGGTCAGGCCGGCGCGGATGGCATGGTAGAGGAACACCGAGTGGATGGCCTCGCGCACCGGGTTGTTGCCGCGGAACGAGAAGGAGACGTTGGACACCCCGCCGGAGACCATGGCGTGGGGCAGGTGCTCGCGGATCCAGCGGGTGGCCTCGATGAAGTCCACCGCGTAATTGTCGTGTTCCTCGATGCCGGTGGCGATGGCGAAGATGTTGGGATCGAAGATGATGTCTTCCGGGGGGAAGCCGATCTCGTCGACCATCAGGCGGTAGGCGCGCTGGCAGATCTCGGTCTTGCGCGCGAAGGTGTCGGCCTGGCCCTGCTCGTCGAAGGCCATCACCACCACCGCGGCGCCGTAGCGTCGGCACTTGGTGGCCTGCTCGCGGAAGGCCGCTTCGCCTTCCTTCAGCGAGATGGAATTGACCACCGCCTTGCCCTGGATGCACTTGAGGCCGGCCTCGATGATCTCCCACTTGGAGGAGTCGACCATGATCGGCACCCGGGCGATGTCGGGCTCGCCGGCGATCAGGTTGAGGAAGCGCACCATGGCCTCCTCGGACTCGAGCATGCCCTCGTCCATGTTGATGTCGATGACCTGGGCGCCGTTCTCCACCTGCTCGAGGGCCACCTCGAGGGCGGTGGTGTAGTCCTCTTCCTTGATCAGCCGCTTGAAGCGGGCGGAACCGGTGACGTTGGTCCGCTCGCCGACGTTGACGAACAGCGAGTCGTGCTCGATGTTGAACGGCTCGAGGCCCGACAGGCGGCAGGCCAGGGGCCGCTCCGGCAGCGGCCGCGGCGGCAGCTCGCGGATCGCCCGGTGGATGGCGGCGATATGCTCCGGCGTGCTCCCGCAACACCCGCCGATGATATTGACCAGGCCGCTGGCGGCGAACTCGGCGACGATGGTCGCCATCTCCTCGGGGGTCTGGTCGTACTCGCCGAACTCATTGGGCAGGCCGGCGTTGGGGTGGGCCGAGACGAAGGTGTCCGCCTTCTTGGCCAGCTCCTCGACGTAGGGCCGCAGCTCCTCGGCGCCCAGGGCACAGTTCAGGCCCACCGACAGCGGCCGGGCATGGCGCACCGAGTTCCAGAAGGCCTCGGTGGTCTGGCCCGACAGGGTGCGCCCCGAGGCGTCGGTGATGGTCCCGGAGATCATCACCGGCAGCCGCTCGCCGCGGGCCTCGAAGAGCTCCTCGAGGGCGTAGATCGCGGCCTTGGCGTTCAGGGTGTCGAAGATCGTCTCGATCAGGATCAGGTCGCTGCCGCCCTCGATCAGCGCCTCGGCGGCCTCGCGGTAGTTGTCGCGCAGCGCATCGAAGGTGACGTTGCGCTTGGCGGGGTCGTTGACGTCCGGGGACAGCGAGGCCGTGCGCGAGGTCGGCCCCAGCACCCCGGCGACGTAGCGGGGCACGCCGGTCTCCTCGGCCACGGCGTCGCAGGCCGCGCGCGCCAGCCGGGCCGATTCGCGGTTGAGCTCGGGGACCAGCGCCTCCATGCCGTAGTCGGCCTGGGACAGTCGCGTGCTGTTGAAGGTGTTGGTCTCGACGATGTCGGCCCCGGCCAGCAGATAGTCCCGATGGATCCGCGTGACCAGGTCCGGGCAGGTCAGCGCCAGCAGGTCGTTGTTGCCCTTGAGGTCGCTGGGCCAGTCCGCAAAGCGCTCGCCGCGAAACTCCTCCTCGGACAGTGCCGCGTTCTGCAGCATGGTGCCCATGCCTCCGTCCAGCATCAGGATATGCTGGCCGAGGCGTTCGGTAAGCGTGGCGGTCAGGGGAGTCGGGACGGCAGCCATGGGTCGGGTCAATCTCCAGCGTGAAGGCGTCGGGGCGCATCGACGGCGCGGCGCCTGAGGCGTCTTGTCATTCGAGGCGGCCGTCGAGAGTCGGCGGGGCGAGGCCCCGGGACAAAGCCGTCATGATAGCAAAAGCCGGCGTGCGGCGGCAGGGGGCCTAGGGCGCGTTAATCATCGCACGCCATCGGCGGACGATGGTTAACGCGCCCTAAAACCCAGCAAAACACTCGGGATTGTCTCGCGCAGGCCACTCGCTTACCATGGGCCTATCACCTCATTTGCGGCCTTCGGTCGCGGCGGTCGGCACCGCAGCGGCCCGGCTCGAACAGCGAGAGCATCATGAGCGACAGCATCCAGATTACCGACAGTGCCCAGGACTACCTCGCCGAACTGCTGGCCAAGCAGAGCGTCGAGGGAATCGCCGTGCGCATCTTCATCACCCAGCCCGGCACGCCCTATGCCGAGACCTGCCTGGCCTACTGCCGGCCCGGCGAGGAGGAGCCCAGCGACGAGCGCCTCGAGCTCGACAAGATCGCGGTCTACCTGGACAAGCACAGCCTGCCCTTCCTCGAGGAGGCGGTGGTCGACTTCAATGCCGACCGCATGGGCGGCCAGCTGACCATCAAGGCCCCCAACGCCAAGATGCCCAAGGTCAATGCCGACAGCCCGCTGGCCGACCGGGTCAACTACGTGCTCTACAGCGAGATCAATCCGGGGCTCGCGGCCCACGGTGGCGAGATCAAGCTGGTCGAGCTCACCGAGGAGCAGGTGGCCGTGCTGGCCTTCGGCGGCGGCTGCCAGGGCTGCGCCGCCGTGGACCTGACCCTCAAGGAGGGCGTCGAGAAGACCCTGATGGAGCGCATCCCGGAGCTGGCCGGCATCCGCGACGTCACCGACCATACCGACACCACCAACGCCTACTACCGCTAGGAAACCCTGATTTGCTGCTGCGCTCGATAGGCCGGCCGCCGGCGGCAACCGGCCTATCTTCGCTCGCGACGCAAATCAGCGCTTCCTTGCTTAGCTCTCGGCACTATCTGCCTTCTCGGGCCCCGCGCTAGCGGGGCCCGCGCCGTTTTCGGTCGTGTCGCTCAGCTGCGCCTGGGTCTCGCGGATCGTCTCCAGCGACGACCAGAGGCGATCCTCGAGCTGTTTCTCCAGCTTCTCCACGCGGAACTGACGCGAGGCCAGGGCCGCCTGGGCATCCTCCAGTCGGGCCGCGAGGCGGGCCCGCTCCTGATCCAGGCTCGTCCGGGCGGTCTCGGCGTCTCGGCGCGTCTGCTCCTCACCACGCCGCCGTTTCTCTTCCTTCTGTAGCGCCTCGCGCAGCGTCTGTTGCTCCGCCTGCGCCGCCTCGAGGCGTTTCTCCAGGCGCTCGGCGCGCGACGCCTGGGCCTTCTCGGCGGCCTGCCGTTCCTGCCGAGCCTCGTCGACCAGGCCCATCAGGCGCGCCTCGGCGGCTTCGTGACGCTGCTCTTCCTGAGCCAGCCGCGCCTGATGCGCCGCGTCCTTCTCTTCCTGCGCCTGGCGATGGGCCTGTGCCTGGCGCTCGAGCTCGCCCTGCAGTTCGTCCAGCCGCGTCTCGAGGCGGCCGCGGGTCTCGCGCCGGCGAGCCTCGGCGACCTGGAGGGCATCGTGGTCGGCCTGCAGGCGAGCGAGCTCGGCGGTCTGCTCGGTAAGCCGCTCCTCGGTGCGCGTCAGGTGCGCGGACAGGGCGGTCTCCCGCTGCTCGGCATCCTCGGCGCGGCGCTCGGCGGCGGCGACGCTCTCCCGCGCCTCGGCCACCTTGTCGTCGGCCTCGCGGCGATAGTGGGCCAGTGCCTCGTTGGCGCTCTCCTGGGCCTGTTGCCAGAGCGTCTCGGCAAGCTCCTGCAGGGCGGCCGGCATGCCCCGCGGCGGGGGCACGTCCCGGTTCTCCTCGCGACGCTTGCGCCACTCCCGGAGGTGTTCGCTGATGGTGGTGAAGCTGCCGGTGCCCAGCGCCTCGCGGATCTTCTGCACGCTGGGCGCCTCGCCCCTGGCCATCAGGGTGTCGATCGCCCGCTGCACATCCTCGTACTGCACCCCGCTGCGTGCCATGCCGTTCTCCTTGCCTGCTGACTCGCCTCCCCGGAGGCGTCGCCGATGGGCGCAGCATACCCCGCTCCGGCAGGGAAATAAAGATAATTACATATTACGTTGTACGTAATTTACATTATCCTATTGATAGAAAAATCAAGATTACGCGGCTTATCTTGATTTTCGGGGTCGCCACGGGGACACTGTCCCCGGCCGTCAGGCAGCGTGTCGCACACGGAAGCACGAAAGAGAGAAGGGAGAGGTGAGGGATGTCGGAGACCGTCATGGGGCAGGAAGTGGTGCAGGGACTGTACGAGGCGGCGCCCGACCTGCCTGCCGAGTCGTCCCCCCGGGGCGCCAGCCATATCGCCGCCCGCGACGACATCGAGGCGGTGGCCCTGTGGCTCGCCGAGTACCGGGCCAGCCCCAATACCCGGCGCGCCTACCGTCGCGAGGCCGAGCGCCTGCTGCTGTGGCTGGCGACCCGGGAGCTGGGGCTCGCCGAGGTGCGCCGCGACCACCTCGACGCCTTCGAGGCCTTCCTCGGCGACCCCCGGCCCCGGGAGCGCTGGGTGGGGGCGACGCGGCCGCGCCGCGACCCTCGTTGGCGCCCCTTCCGCGGCCCGCTGTCACCGGCCAGCCGGCGCCAGAGCCTGGTCATCCTGCAGGGGCTGTTCGCCTGGCTGGCCGAGGCGGGCTGGATCGCCCACAACCCCTTCCGGCTGATGCGCGACAAGCGGCGTCGCCTGGATAACCGCCAGTCGCGGATCGAGCGCTACCTGGAACGCCCGCTGTGGGACTGGCTCTGGCAGTGGCTCGCGCGCGAGCCACCGGAAGGCGCCTCGCCACGCACGCGCTTCGAGATCGCGCGCCGCCGCCTGGTGTTCGGCTTCGCCTACCTGCTGGCCCCTCGGATCTCGGAGATGGCGGCGGCCCGCATGAGTGACTTCCAGCGGCGCGAGGGGCGTTGGTGGTGGGACGTGGTGGGGAAGGGCGGCAAGGCGGCGCGCATCCCGGTGCCCCCGGACATGATGCGCCTGCTCGGCGACTGGCGAGGCCACCTCGGCCTCGCCCCCGAGCCCGGCCCGGACGAGGCCGCGCCGCTGCTGCGGGGGCTGGACGGTCGCCGCGGCCTGGGCGAGAACCGGCTGTACCGGCTGATGCGCGGCGTCTTCGACGAGGCCGCCGTGGCCCTGGCGGTCGAACTCGGTGACGCGGCGGGGCGGGAGGTGGCCCAGCTGCGACGGGCCACGCCCCACTGGCTTCGCCACACGGCCCTGACCCACCAGGCCCAGGCCGGGATCGAGCTGCGCTACCTCGCCGAGACGGCGCGCCATTCCCGGCTCGATACCACGGCCCGCTACCTGCATGCCGAGGACGCGGAGTGGCATCGCCAGCAGGCCCGGCACGGGCTGTCGGGCGGCGGGTCAGTCGAGCAGGCCGGCAAGGGGGCGGACGAGGGCGGCTCCCGGACGTTATAATCGCGACCACCACATCGAGGAGTTCCCATGAACACAGAGACCACCGCCGAACAGGCCCAGCAGGAGCTGCTGGACGAGTTCGAGATGTTCGACAACTGGATGGATCGCTACCAGTACATCATCGACATGGGCAAGCAGCTGCCGGCCTTTCCCGACGAGTGGAAGGTCGCGGAGTTGAAGATCCAGGGCTGCCAGTCCAATGTCTGGATGCACCACGCGCGGGAGGGCGAGCGGCTGCACTTCCAGGCGATCTCCGATGCGGCCATCGTCTCGGGGCTGATCGCCGTGCTGATGCGCATCTACAACGATCGGCGCCCCGAGGACATCCGCGCCACCAGCCCGCACTTCCTCAAGGACCTGGGCCTCGACAAGCACCTGTCGCCGACCCGCAGCAACGGCCTGAACGCCATGCTGGAGCGGATCTACCGCGTGGCCGGGCAGGAAGCGGCCTCGGCCTGACGGGCCGTGGTCGCGCCGTGGCGACGGCGGCGCTCCCGGGCCAGGATGGCCTCGGCGTCCAGGTCGGCGATGGGGGCATCCCGGCGGGTCGGCACCTCCCCGGCGAGCTGCAGGGCGTAGTAGCGCCCACAGCAGACACGCAGGAAGGACGCGAAGTTGTCGACGTCGCGTCCCGACTCGATCCATTCCCGGGAGAGCCGGGTGAGCAGCTGGCTCAGCCCCAGGTCGTCGCGGCGGCCGATCTCCTCGAGCACGCCCCAGAAGAACCCCTCGAGGCGCACGCTGGTGCTCACCCCGTCGAGGCGCATGGAGCGGGTCTGCGACTCCCACAGGGCGGGGTCGGCGCCGGTGAAAAGCTTGCACATGGTCCCGATCTCCTTGGCGGCATGGTCCAGACGCACCGCACGAGGTGCCAGGCGACAGCATGCCGCCTGGCAGGGGGATCGGCAAGCCGGGCCTTCAGGCGTGGCCGATGCGGGTGCCGAGCCGCTCGAGGAACTGGGCGAGCCAGGCGGGATGGGCCGGCCAGGCCGGCGCGGTGACCAGGTTGCCGTCAGTCACCGCATCGTCCACGGCGATATCGGCATAGTGGCCCCCCGCGAGCTCCACCTCGGGGCGACAGGCCGGATAGGCGGCGCAGCGCCGTCCCTCGAGCACCCGGGCGGCGGCGAGCAACTGGGCGCCATGGCAGACGGCCGCCACCGGCTTGTCCGCCGTGAAGAAGTGCCGCACGATCTCGATCACCCGGGCATCGAGACGCAGGTACTCCGGCGCTCGCCCGCCGGGAATCACCAGGCCATCATAGGTGGCCGGGTCGACCTCCTCGAAGCTGGCATTCAGGGCGAAGCGGTGGCCCGGTTTCTCGGTGTAGGTCTGGTCGCCCTGGAAGTCGTGGATCGCCGTGGCCACGGTGTCGCCGGGGCGCTTGTCGGGGCAGACCGCATCGACGCGGTGTCCCACGGCCTGGAGGGCCTGGAAGGGGACCATGGTCTCGTAGTCCTCGGCGAAATCGCCGCAGAGCATCAGGATTCGCTTGCCGGACATGGCGGTTCTCCTCTTGGCGTTGCGCGGAGAGGTCAGTCTGGCATGGGCGCTCGCGGGACGGGTGGTAGCCCACTACTACACCCGGGGCTCAGTCCGTTCGCCCCGGCCGGGCGCGGCAGCGAAAATGCTCGTCGAGCTCGGGGTCGTCGCGGCACAGCGCCTCGCTGGGCCCGCCCGGGACGGGGTCGATTCCCCCGGCGCAGCCCGGGTGACAGCGCAGGATCCGACGCAGGGCCAGCCATCCGCCACGGCCCGGGCCGTGCACCCGGATCGCCTCCATGGCGTAGTGCGAACAGCTCGGCCAGTAGCGGCAGCGCGGGCCGAGCAGGGGGCTCAGCACGAGCTGATAGCCCCGGACCAGCCCGATCATCGCCCGGCCGAGCCAGCCCCTCGTGCCCCCGTCGTGCCGCGCCGCCATGGGCTCAGCGAGGCGTCCCGGCGCCGTAGAGGGTCGCGGGATCGACCAGCGGGGCGCTGATCACCCGCGCCTGGTCGCCCTCGAGGGCCACGTAGAAGCAGCTGCGCCGGCCGCTGTGACAGGCCGGCCCCGTCTGGTCCACCTGCAGCAGCAGGGTATCGCCATCGCAATCCAGCGCCGCGGCCCGCAGGTGCTGCTGCTGGCCGGACGACTCCCCCTTGCGCCACAGCTTGCCGCGCGAGCGCGACCAGTAGCAGACCCGACCGCTGCGCAGGGTCTCCTCCAGGGCCTCGCGGTTCATCCAGGCCATCATCAATACCTCGCCGCTGTCGTGCTGCTGGGCGATGGCGGGAATCAGCCCGTCGGCATTGAAGCGAATGGCGGCGAGGATCTCGGCCAGCGGGTGGCGGCTGTCAGGGGCGGCGCCTTCCAGCGCCTTGAAGGTATCGGACATGCGGTCTCCGGCAATGACGGTCAGAGGGCCTCGGCGGCCGCGCGGCAGCTATCGCACTGGCCGAGCAGCTCGATGGTCTGGCGCTGGACGGCGAAGCCCAGCTCCCGGGCCCGCGCGCCCAGCTGCTCGTTGATGTCATCCAGGTGCAGCTCCTCGACGCGGCCGCAGTCGCGGCAGATCAGCAGCTGGAAGCCGTGGGCATGCTCGGGGCAGGGGCAGGCGACATAGGCGTTGAGCGACTCGATGCGGTGCACGAGGCCCTGGTCGATCAGGAACTCCAGGGCGCGATACACGGTCGGCGGCCGTGCCGCGGCATGCTCCGTGGCGAGGCGGTCCAGCAGGTCGTAGGCCTTGAGGCCGCCGCGGGTGTCCGCGATCATCTGCAGCACCCGCTGGCGGATGGGGGTGAAGCGCACGCCGCGGCGACGGCACTGTCGCTCGGCCTGGTGCATCAGGGCGCGGGAATCGGTCATGCTGGCCATGCGGGTCTCGGGATGAAGGCCACATTCTACGCGCCACGCCCGAAGGGAGCCAGTCACCGCGTCGTTGCCCCAGGGCGATCGCAGTTGGGTGGCGAGGGGCGCCGGGGACAGGTCGAAGAGGGGGTCCTACGCCATGGATGGCGTCGGTAGCGCCCAGGGAGGGGTTCACAGCGCCCCCTCGCAGACCTGTCGACGGACCAACTCCAAGAACTGCAATAGCCCTGGTCGTTGCCCTGATGGTTGCCCTCAACCGGAGGACAGGCCGGGCAGTCGCCTGGCCCCCGCCAGCCAGCCCCGTGGCCAGTCGCGGCCGGCCAGTCGGGCATCCTCGGCATCCTCCCCGTCATACGCCGCCACCAGCTCGGCGAGGATATGCCGCTCGGCCTGCTTCTGGGCGAGCATGCCGAGCAGCAGCGTCTGCAGGAAGGGGGTGGCATTGATCTCCTGGAGGTGCGCCGCCACCCGCACCGCGTGCTCGGCCCGGGCCTCGGCCAGCTTCAGCGCGGCGAGCGCCTGGCCGCGACCGGCGATCAGCCCGGAGGCCTTGCCGCTCTCCGCCCCTGCCTGCCAGGCGTGTCCCGTCGGGGGCGCGACACGCGATGGTGGCGGGTCGAGCTCGCCAACGGACCCGTGGATGTCCACCAGGCGCCGTTCGCACTCGATGCCCAGGGTCGCCATCAGGCGGCTGATACCGCGACCGAAGGGCAGGAAGCGAAAGGCCAGGCGGCGATAGTGGCCCATCTCCTGGCGTTCGTGATCGCCGGCCAGGGCCAGGAGCTCCCCGGGCAGCAGGGCGGCGGGAAACTCGTGGGGATCGGGGCGTGACATGAAATGGCCTCCCGTGGCGGCGGCGTTGTTGTTATGGGAGGCAGGGTAGACGGCAGGGGAGCGGGAATCCTTGACGAGGATCAGGTTTCCCCTCGAATACTCAGGAAAAGGTCTCGCCCAGCGATCTCCTCAGACGCTGGACACGGCCACCGGCGGCGCCTCGGTGGTGGCGAGTTCGCTGCGGCGGGCGAAGTGATGCTGGGCGAAGGCCACCCGTTCCTCGGCGCCGATGCCCTCGGGCTGCTGCTCGATGAGGTCGAGCCGCGGACGGAGCCCCTCGCCGTTGGCCATCTGGATCGCCAGGCCGGGACGGGCATTGAGCTCGAGCAGCATGGGGCCATGGTCACGATCGAGCACCATGTCGGTGCCCAGATAGCCCAGCGAGGTCATCTCGTAGCAGCCCGCCGCCAGTAGCAGCAGGGTCTGCCAGCCCGGGATGCACAGGCTGGCCAGCTCGTGGCCGGTGTCCGGGTGGTCGTGGCGGGCCCGGTCGAACTGGACCCCGCGGATGGCGGTGCCGGTGGCGATATCGATCCCCACGCCCACCGCCCCCTGATGGAGGTTCGCCTTGCCGTCCGAGGCGGCGGTGGACAGCCGCATCATGGCCATCACCGGATAGCCCTTGAAGACGATGACGCGGATGTCGGGCACGCCCTCATAGGTGTACTCGCCGAAGGTCTCGTCGAAGTTGATCAGCGACTCGATCAGCGCCACGTCGGGCGACCCGCCCAGGGAGTACAGGCCCGACAGGATATTGGAGGCGTGCCGCTCGACGTCCTCCAGGGACAGTCGGCTGCCGCTGGGCTTGATGTAATCGCCGCCGTCGACCCGCTCGACGACCAGGATCCCCTTGCCGCCGCTGCCCTTGGCCGGCTTGATCACGAAGCCGGCGTGTCCCATGAGCATCTCGCGGATGTGCTTGACGCCGAACTGGGTGGTCACGGTGCCGATCAGCGCCGGGGTGGTGATCGCGTACTGCTGGGCCAGCAGCTTGGTCTTCAGCTTGTCGTCGACCAGCGGATACAGGCGCCGGTCGTTGTAGCGACCGATATAGCGGATGTTGCGGCGATTCATGCCGATGATGCCCTTGGCCTTCAGGCGGGCGGGAGTGGTCCACATGGCGTCAGTCCTCCGTCACCGGCTTGAAGCGGCGCAGCTCGAGCAGTCGGTAGCCGGTGTAGTTGCCCAGCAGCAGGATCAGCGCCATCAGGATCAGCTGCACCCCCAGGAAGTTGAAGGTGATATGCCGGATCCAGGGGTTGTTCATGGCCAGGTAGGCGAGCACCGCGGTCAGCAGGCTGCCACCCCCCTGGATCAGCACCTCCTTGGGACCTTCCTCCTCCCAGAGGATCGACATGCGCTCGATCGTCCAGGACAGGATGATCATCGGGAAGAAGGTGATCTGCAGCCCCGCATTCAGCCCGAAGCGATAGGACAGCACCGAGAACAGCGAGATGATGGCGATGACCGTGATGATCACCGCCGTGACTCGCGCCACCAGCAACAGGTTCAGGTAGGACAGGTAGTTGCGGATCACCAGTCCCACCGCCACGACCAGCAGGAAGCCGATGAGCCCGGTCACCAGGGTGGTCTGGATGAAGGCCAGGGCGATCAACACCGGCATGAAGGTGCCCGAGGTCTTGATGCCCACCAGGACCCGCAGCAGGACCACCACCAGGGCGCCGATCGGCAGCAGCAGGATGGTCTGGAACAGCGCCTGTTCCTCCAGCGGCAGGCTGTGGATCGAGAAATTCAGCAGGGTGTCGGAGCCCCTGGCCAGCTGGCTGCGCACGGCGGCGGCGGCGGGCTGGTTGCGGGAGAGCATGGAGAAGGTCACCCGCGAGTTGGTGCCTCCCTGGACTTCCAGCACCGACTGGCCCGAGGCCTCCCACAGCAGCAGGTTGTCCGGCCGGCCCTGGGCGCCATCGGCGGGGTTGAACAGCGCCCGCTGGTCGCCGTCGTATACCTGGATCCAGGACGTCAGGCTCTGTCGGCGGCGGCCATGCTCGAGCATCAGGCCATTCACCTCGCGGGCCGCTACGCCGGCCTGGTTGAGCAGGCGCACCAGCAGTGGCACGCGATCGAACTGGGTCAGCAGCAGCCGGGTGTTCTCGCTCTGGCGGTCCTCGGTGAAGTCGCCGATCAGTTCCCGGGCGAAGGTGAACGGGTCGGAGCTGCGCGACCAGGCGCGTTCGATGACCTCGCTGGCCGCGGTATCGTAGGGACGCTCCCAGACCACCGCCGGCAAAGGCTTCGGCGTCGGCCGGTCGGCGTTCCGTGCCTGGGGGGCGACCAGCAGCTGGGCGCTGTAGTAGAGCTGCTGGCTGCCGCGCGCCTCACGGATCGACCACCGGGCGCGACGGCTGCCGTTCTCCTCGAGGAAGGTCAGCCCGTAGCCGGGCGAGGCGGTATGCTCGGTGAGTACGCGGTAGCCGTCCTGGGTGGAGGGCAGGGCCATCTCCACCTTGGCGGGGCCGCCGTCGGCGCGGAAGTTGACCTGGGCCTCGATCTCCCATACCTGGCGCTGTTCACCAGGCGTCCAGGGCACCTCGAATTCGACGTGACGATGCACGCTCATGCCGATGCCGATGACCAGCAGGAGGGCGACGACCAGGTAGAAGGGCAGTCGGGACATTACGTCTTCCTTGGGGATCAGGGTGAGGCGGAGCCGTTATCCTGCTCGGCTTCACCGTCGGGTTCGTTGGCGCCGTCTTCCGTTGCCGGGCCATCGTCGGGAAAGCTGGGGCGCTCGTGGATATGCTCCTGGGCCACGTCGACCACGGCGATGTCCATCAGGAAGCGACGGCCCAGCAACACGGGGTAGTCGAGGGGGATGCGATCGGTCAGGGTGAACTCGACGGTCTCGCGGATCGACCCCAGGGTCATCAGCAGGCGGATGACCGGGCGCGACTGCTCGCCGTTGGCCTGGACGATCCGCACGCGGCGTTCCACCGGGGCCTCGATCCAGTCATCGCGCACGGCGTCGACCGCGCCATCCTCGTCGTTCAGGCCCAGCTTGAAGCGGACCCAGTCCTCGCCGTCACGCTCGAAGGTGGTGATCTCGGTGGCGGACAGCGACGAGGTGTTGGCGCCGGAATCGATGCGCGCCTCGAGATAGGTACCGACGCTGGGGAAGCCGACCCATTCGCTGCGTCCCAGCAGTGCCTTGTTGGCCAGGCGCTCATCGCCGGCCGGGCAGTCGGCGACCGTCGGCGACTCGGCGGCATCGGCGCTCAGGCCCGCGACATCCTGGCGGAGGTTGCGCAGCAGGCTTCCCACTTCGCGGACATCGGTGGTCAACCGCTGCTGCTGCTGACGATGCTGGGCGAGCATCTCCAGGCGGGCATCGCAGCGTGCCGACAGGGTCTCCTCGAGGCGGTCGATACGCGCCTCGAAGGCCGGCGGGGTCAGGGGCTCGGGGGGGTCGGGGCGATCCGCAGGCACGAGCGCACATCCCCCAAGCCACGTCAGTCCGAGAAGAGACAGCATCAACGGGGGGCGTAACGGCATGTCGGAAGCGTCCTTTGTGCAGACCGGGGAAAATCGAACGCCGGGGCGTTCGAGCGAGCAAACGAATGCGGCGATGATAAGGAGGCGGGCCGCGGCTGTCCACGGTGAGCCGTCGTGCCGGCCTCAGGCCCAAGGCGAGTGAGGGGGTTGGTGCGACATGCGGGCGTCTGTCTCACCATTGATTTAACATAATATATATTCTACGAACACATGACTGTGACGTGGCCAAGCGCGCTTGGCCACTCTGATTCGCGTCACCCGGACCTCCGGACCAGCGGGATGTCTGGACATTGCCGTCACGAGAAAATGCACGAGAACACAATCATCGGCCACGGACATGGCTCGCATCCCTGGCCATCACCACTCCCCGACTCGATCGCGCGGAATCCTTTGCTGGCGAGACAGGCCTGATGCGGATGGTGAGACCGATCGTCGGGTCTGGCGCTTCCAGCGTGCCGGCGAGCCCCACTGGCGCGGCCGTAACGATGTCGCGGCCCGGCAAGCCGGCCATGTCGGTCATATGCGTTGGCCGGCGCCGATGCGGGGGTCGGCCCGGCCAAGAACGCCCTCCTCGCCACGCCCGGGACGTCTCCGGCACGGGATCCCATCGACGACCCGCACGGCAATCCTGGTTCTCTGACCGCCAGGAGACGCCTGTGTCGCTTGACCGTCGTACAACGGAGCCAGAAGAGCGCCTGCGCTCGACGAGACGGCATGATCTGCGGGCGTGTGCCCGGTCAAGGGGCCCGATGCCTCACGCTCACCCGTATATCGACGGATGCTTGACTCGTGATCGACGGTCGGCACGTGTGAGGCATGGAAGGCGTGGCATCGGGCCGGTGACACGGCACAGGACAGGGCAGCCATCAGCATGATGAATCAATTTGAACATAATTGACGTTATGATCAATTTGGTTCATTCAGCTTCCCCGGGACGACATCGGCGACGGCACTCACCGGATCATCGCGCCAGCTGAAAAAATCCGTAAAATGATGATCTTAGGTATCCATCGAGGCCAATGCCCCCCCCTGGCCCCCAGGCTTCCCTGCCACAGCGAATGACAAGGACCGACACCATGAGCGGGTTTCATGAGGACGATCGAGACAGCGACGGGTGTCTCGCCCCGGTGGCACCGCCGCCCTCCACCGCGCCGGCCGACGGTCGCAAGCCCACGCCACGACATCGCCCGCACCTGCCCGCCGCTCACCAGCATCGGCCCGGGGCCGTCGATGCCTCGCGGCCCGTGATGCGTGTCACGCCTGCGCCCATTCCCCGGCTCGAGAATCCCGCCCACGTTCACCTGCAGACACAGAACTCCTCGTCCGGGGCCCGCAGCAAGCTCTACCTGCTCAACAACATGGCTCGCCTGTTCGGCGCCGAGGACCATGAGCATCTCGTCTGGCACGACCTCCGGGCGCCGGTGGTCCACTTCATCCTCGCCCACCTGCGGGAGGCCGGCTACAAGGCGAGTACCCGCAACGCCTACCTGGCCGCCCTGAAAGGCATCGCGAAGGAATCCTGGGCGATGGAGGTCATGTCGCCCGACACCTTCGAGAGGATCCGGGCGATCCGGCCGGCCAGCAACCCCAGGAAGCCGAAGGGGCGCGCCCACGACATCGCGACCCTGCGTGGCCTGATCCAGGCGGCTGCCTCCGACGGCACCCCGACCGCGCGGCGCAATGCGCTGATCATCACCTTCATGGCTTCTCTCGGCATTCGCCGGGAGGAAGTCACCAGGATCCAGGTCCCCCGGGACATCGATTTCAGGAGCCAGGAGATCCATATTCACGGCAAAGGCAACAAGGAACGCCTGGTGGTGCCCCCGGAGCCGGTCTGGCGGGCGCTGCTCGACTACCTGGAGACCGAGCGAGGCTACGACAGCGGCGCCCTCTTCTGCCCCTACTGGAACAACCGCTCGGCTCCCGTCATCGGCGAGAACGGCCTGACCCTCGGCGTGATCAACTACGTACTGAGCAAGGCGAGACGCCGCTGTGCCGAGCTGCTGGGGGAAGCGGTCACGCCGCATGACCTGCGCCGCAGTTTCGCCACCTTCATGCACGAACAGGGCATGTCGATACGCGAGCTTCAGGTGCTGCTGGGCCACGCCAACTCCGCGACCACCGAGGCCTACGTACGGGACGAGAAGGACGCCTACCGACACAAGGCCGCCGAACTGGCCAAGGGCCTGTTCTAGCCGCCTGCGACCCACGTTCCCGGGGCCGCCTGCCGCTCCGTCCGGACACGACAAGGCCCCGGGCCAGGAGCCCGGGGCCTTGTGGGATCAGACCGCCCTGATGACAGCTTAGAGGGGCTTCTCGTCGTCGGCTTCCTCGTGGGCCGGCGCATAGGAGCCATCCTCGCGATGGATCTCCTTGCCGCTCAGCCCCGGGGTGAACACGCAGGCCAGGTGCATGGTCTTGTACGCCCGCAGCAGGTGCTCGTCGTGCTGGTCGAGGATATAGATGTCGCCCGGCTTGATCGGCCAGATCTTGCCGTCGGCCAGGGTCTCCACCTCGCCATCGCCCTCGATGCAGTAGACCGCCTCGAAGTGATGCTTGTAGTGGATATGGGTCTCGGTGCCGGCGTAGATGCGGGTGATATGGAAGGAGCAGTTGCCGCCGTCGTCGGCCAGCGACAGACGGGTGCTGTCCCAGTTGCCGTTCTCGGCGGTGACCAGCCGGTCGGTCTCGCGGGCGACTTCGAGGTTGCGAACGATCATGGAGGCTCTCCAGTAGTGTCTATGGCGGGTCGGCCACGGCCCCGCCGTGGCCGACCGATGAGCGGGCCGCCGGACCGGCGCAACCGACCCGGTAGCCAATCAGCATATCAGCTGAGGGCCTGCTTGGCGCTGGCCTCCAGGATGTCGAGTCCCTCGACGAGATCCTCGTCGGTGATGGTCAGCGGGCACAGGCACTTGACCACCTCACCGTCCTGGCCGCTGGTCTCGATGACCAGGCCGTTCTCGAAGGCCTTGGCGGTGATCTTGTCGGCGATGTCGCCGGAGCCCACGTCGATGCCGCGCATCAGGCCACGGCCCCGCTCGGAGGCCTCGATGCCCTGCTCGCCGAGCCAGGCGGCGATCTTCTGGAAGCGGTCGGCGACCACGCGGCCCTTGCGCTGGACATCGCGCTCGAAGGTGTCGTCGCTCCAGTACTTGCGCAGGGTGGCGGCGGCGGTGGTGAAGGCCAGGTTGAAGCCGCGGAAGGTGCCGTTGTACTGGCCGGGCTTCCACTTGTCGAGCTCGGGGCGCATCAGCACGTGGGCGAAGGGCAGCCCGAAGCCGGACAGCGACTTGGAGTTGGTGACGATGTCCGGGATGACGCCGGCATGCTCAAAGCTGAAGAACTTGCCGGTGCGGCCGCAGCCGGCCTGGATGTCGTCGACGATCAGCAGGATGTCATGGGCCCGGCAGATGCCCTCCAGGCGCTTGAGCCACTCCAGGCCGGAGACGTTGATGCCGCCCTCGCCCTGCACCGTCTCGATGATGACCGCGGCCGGCACGTCGAGGCCACCGGACTTGTCGCCGAGCAGCTTCTCGAAGTAGTCCAGGGTGTCGGTGCCCTCGCCCAGGTAGCCGTCGAACGGCAGGAAGGCGGCGCCCTGGGTCGGGATGCCGCCAGTGGCCTCGCGGAACTTGCGATTGCCGGTGGTGGCCAGCGCCCCCATGGTCACGCCGTGAAAGCCGTTGGTGAAGGTCACGATGTTGTGACGGCCCTTGGCCACGCGGGCCAGGCGGATCGCCGCCTCGACGGCGTTGGTGCCGGTCGGCCCCGGGAAGTGGACCTTGTACTCCAGGCCCCGCGGCTTGAGGATCAGCGCTTCCAGGGTCTCCAGGTAGTCGCGCTTGGCGGCGGTCCAGAAGTCCAGCCCGTGGACGATGCCGTCGGAGGCCAGGTAGTCGACCAGCGCCTGCTTGATGTGCGGGTTGTTGTGGCCATAGTTGAGGGTCCCGGCACCGGCCAGGAAATCGATGTACTCGCGACCGTCCTCGTCGGTCAGGCGAGCATTCTGCGCCTTGGTGAAGACGACCGGAAAGGAGCGTGAATAGGTCCGGACATCGGATTCCATGCGTTCGAGGGTCTGGGTCTGCATTGTGACCTCCTGTCGGGAAAAAGCGGCGGATAAAGGGGTGCCGTGCCGGCCCGCGTGGGGCCGGCGCTGCAACATCGGGGTCAGATCTGGTCGGTCTGGAAGGGACCGATACGGACGAGATTCTCGGGGTCGTGCTCGCCGCCGAGCTGGTCGGTGGAGAAGTACTCGCGGCTGTTGAGCGGTGCCTGCCAGCGGTCGGCGAGGCGCCGGAAGAGCCCCCAGGACGCCTGGTTGTCCGGGGTGATGGTGGTCTCGAGGTGGTGGACCTCGGCCATCTCCGATCGGCTCATCACGGCCTCGACCAGGCGCCTGGCCAGGCCCGTGCCGCGGGCCTTCTCGCCCACCGCGACCTGCCACAGGAAGTAGGTGTCCGGGGCGTTGCTCTTCACGTAGCCGGAGACGAAACCGACGATCTCGCCCTCCTCGTTGGTGGCCACGGCACAGCTGTCGCGGAACTGGGTGGCCAGCAGCAGGTAGGCATAGGCGGAATTGACGTCCAGCGGGGGGCAGGACTTGACCAGTTCGTAGATCCCCCAACCGTCGTCGGGGCTGGGCTTGCGGATGAACAGCGGCGTGGCCTGATGGCCGACCACGGCATCGGCCACGCTGGGCCTGGCCAGGTCGGCGGAGGGAATGAAGGGCTCGGTGGTTGCGTTCATTATGGTGTTCGCTGTAGCGAATTTGAGGGGCATCATAACAGCCGCTTACCTCCTTTTCAAAAAGCAGGTTATCCTGCTGCCGACAAACCATAATACGAAATTATAGTATGTCGTGGGCTTTCCGGAAGGCACGACCATTTTTTAGTCTAGTCCACCCGGCGTACGCCATGCCCTCGCCCAAACGCCAGCGGGCCACCCTCGTGAGGGTGGCCCGCCGAAGTGACGAGGACATGACGGCCTCGCCGGCCGGGGAGCGCTCAGCGCCGCGAGGGGCTGCGCATGGTGACGAACTCCTCGGCCCCGGTGGGGTGGATGCCGACGGTCTGGTCGAACTGGGCCTTGGTCAACCCGGCACGCACCGCGATGGCGATGCCCTGGATCACCTCGCCGGCCTCCTCGCCGACCATGTGGGCGCCCACCACCACGTCGCTATGATCATCGACGATCAGCTTCATCAGGCAGCGCTCGCTGCTGCCGGACAGGGTGTGCTTCATGGGGCGGAAGTCCGCCGTGTAGACCCGGATCTCGCCGCACTGCTCCCGGGCCTCCTCCTCGGACAGGCCCACGGTGCCGATGTTGGGGTGACAGAACACCGCCGTGGCGATCCGCGCGTAGTCCAGCGGCGCCGGCGTGGTCTCGCCGTAGTGGTGCTCGACCAGTTGCATGGCCTCGGCCAGGGCCACCGGTGTCAACTCGGGACCGCCGATGACATCGCCCAGCGCCAGGATCGAGGGCACCGAGGTCTCGAAGCGCTCGTTGACGCGCAGGCTGCCATCGGGGTGGGTGGCCAGGTCGAACGAGTCGAGGCCCAGCCCTTCCAGGTGGGGACGCCGGCCGGTGGCCGCGAGCACCGCATCCACTTCCAGGGTCTCGCCATTGGTCAGGCTCACCTTGAGCCCACCGGCGACCTTCTCGATGGCCTCGATGTTGACCTCGAAGTGCAGGTTGACGCCCTTCTTGGCCATCTCGTCACGGGTGTACTCGCGCACCTCCCGGTCGAAGCCGCGCAGGAACAGTTCGCCGCGATAGACCAGGTGCGACTCGCTGCCCAGCCCGTTGAAGATGCTGGCGAACTCCACGGCGATATAGCCACCGCCCAGCACCAGGAAGCGCTCGGGGAAGCTGTCGAGATCGAAGACCTGGTTGGAGTTGACGGTCAGCTCGCTGCCCGGGAAGTCCGGGACCCAGGGCCAGCCACCCACGGCGACGAGGATCTTCTCGGCGCTGATGGTCTCCCCGGCCACCGCGACGTGGTGGGGATCGAGCACCGTCGCGCGGCCATTGATCAGCCGCACCCCGGCGTTGTCCAGCAGGCGGCCGTAGATGCCGTTGAGGCGCTTGATCTCGCCGATCTTGTTGTCACGCAGGGTCGGCCAGTCGAAGGCCGGCGCACCGGACAGCTGCCAGCCGAAGCCGCCGGCGTCCTCGAACGCCTCGTGGAAGTGGGCCGCATAGGAGTACAGTTTCTTGGGCACGCAGCCCACGTTGACGCAGGTGCCGCCCAGGTAGCGGTCCTCGGCCACGGCGACCCGGGCCCCGGTGGCGGCGGCGGTCCGCGCGGCGCGCACGCCGCCGGAACCCGCCCCGATGACGAACAGATCGTAATCGTACTCGGACACAGGAATCTCCTGAGAAGTGGGTGAGCGTGAAGTGGCAGCGATCATACCAGTCGCCGACAGCGCCAGGGAGCCCCGCGGCCATTGACCGGCACTATGCCGGTAATAAAAAATGCTATCGGTCAGATGGCCTGTTCATAAGAGACCCCACCATGAAAACCGAGATGAAGCAGCTGCTCGAGCGCAACCGCGACTGGGCGGAGAGCGTGAGCCGCCAGGATCCCGACTTCTTCGCCCGCCTCTCCCAGCAGCAGAATCCCGATTACCTGTGGATCGGCTGCTCCGACAGCCGGGTGCCGGCCAACCAGATCATCGACCTGCCGCCGGGCGAGGTGTTCGTCCACCGCAACGTCGCCAACCTGCTCCATCACAACGACATGAACGCCCTCTCGGTGGTGCAGTTCGCCGTGGACGTGCTCAAGGTCAAGCACATCATGATCGTCGGCCACTACGGCTGCGGCGGCGTCAAGGCCGCGGTGACCGGCGGCGAATGCGGTATCGTCGACTACTGGCTGCACTCGGTACGCGAGCTCTACAGCCTGCATCGCCCGAACCTCGAGCACCTGCCGCTGGAGCAGCAGGTCGACCGCATGTGCGAGCTCAACGTCCAGGCCCAGGTCAACAACCTGTGCCGCACCAAGATCATCCAGCGCGCCTGGCAGCGTGGCCAGCCGCTCGCCGTGCACGGCTGGGTCTACGGCCTGAGCGACGGCCGGATCACCGACCTGGAGTGCAGCGTCACCGGCCTCGACCAGGTCTCCACCCTGTATCGGATCGATCGCGTGACGCCGCCGAGCGAAGATTGATCCCCCGCCGCCCGGCGAGTCCTCATCCTCATTCGCCGGGCGCATGACGCCTGTCACTTTTTCGATTGTCTTCCTGCCGCCGGACTCTCTATGTTGGGGCCTGAACCGGAATAAACGGTCGTTCGCCTCGCCGCCCTCGGCGAGGCGGAGAACAACAATCCATCCGGCATGGAACGACTCATGACAATCAAGAAGACTCTGCTGGCCAGCGTCATCGGCGCCGCCATGACGACTGCTGCGATCGCTCCGTTCGCCCAGGCCGAGAACCATCTGCGCATGGCCTACGACGCCGACCCGGTCTCGCTCGACATCCACGAGCAGCTCTCCGGCGGCATCCTGCAGCTCTCCCACATGACCTTCGATCCCCTGGTCCGCTGGACCCGGGACCTCGCGTTCGAGCCGCGCCTGGCCACCGCCTGGGAGCAGGTCGACGACACCACCATGCGCATGAGCCTGCGCGAGGGGGTCGAGTTCCACAGCGGCAACGCCTTCACCGCCGAGGACGTGGTGTGGACCGTGGAGCGCTTGAAGCGCAGCCCGGACTTCAAGGCGATCTTCGAGCCCATCGCCTCCGTCACGGCGGTCGACGAGCACACCGTGGAGTTCACCACCGAGAAGCCCTACCCGCTGCTGCCGAACCTGGCCACCTACATCTTCCCGATGGACCGCCAGTTCTACAGCGGCACCGACGCCGACGGCGACCCCAAGGACGAGATCGTCAAGAACGGCAACTCCTACGCCTCACGCCACCTCTCCGGCACCGGTCCCTTCGAGGTCACCGAACGCCAGCAGGGCGTGCGCATCGCCTTCGAGCGCAACGCGGACTACTGGGACGAGGGTTCCCCGGGCAACGTCGACAGCATCGTCCTGACCCCGATCAGCGAGAACGCCACCCGCGTGGCCGCGCTGCTCTCCGGCGACGTCGACTTCGTCGCCCCGGTGCCGCCCAACGACCTGGAGCGCATCCGTAAGGACGAGGACACCCAGCTGGTCACCATGTCCGGCACCCGGATCATCCTCTTCCACATGAACCAGGAGCGCGTCGAGGCCTTCCAGGACCCGCGCGTGCGCCAGGCCTTCGCCTACGCCATCAACCAGCAAGGCATCGCCGACCGCCTGATGAAGGGCTTCGCCACCCCGGCCGCCCAGTTCTCGCCGGCAGGCTATGCCGGCCACGTGGACGGCCTCGAACCGCGCTACGACCTGGAGAAGGCCAAGCAGCTGATGGTGGAGGCCGGCTACGCGGACGGCTTCGCGATCACCATGATGGCGCCCAACAACCGCTACGTGAACGACGCCAGGATCGCCCAGGCGGTGGCCGCCATGCTGGCGCGCATCAACGTCACGGTGGACCTCAAGACCCTGCCCAAGGCCCAGTACTGGGGCGAGTACGACGACCGCGTCGCCGACATGATGATGATCGGCTGGCACGCCGACACCGAGGACTCCGCCAACTTCCACGAGTACCTCACCCAGTGCCCGGATGCCGACAGCGGGGCCGGCCAGTACAACGCCGGCAACTACTGCAACCCGGAGCTCGACGCCCTGGTCGCCGAGGCCAACCTGGAGGTCGACCTCGAGAAGCGCGCCGAGATGCTCCAGCGGGTCGAGCGGACCCTGCACGAGGAGGCCGCCTTCATCCCCCTGCACTGGCAGGACCTGGCCTGGGCCTCCGCCGACCGGGTCGACATCGCACCGGTCCTCAACGTGATGAATTTCCCCTACCTCGGGGACCTGGTCATCGCGGAAGAGTGATCCTCCCTCGCCGGCGGCCTCGCCGGCGAGTCCTCCAACCTGACCCCGTGACAGGCTCCGCGGAGCCTGTCACCACGTGTTGCACACGGGACGCCACCCATGATCGCCTTTCTGATCAAGCGCCTCTTCCATGCGCTGCTGGTGATGTTCGTCATCAGCGTGATCGCCTTCGCCATCCAGGACAACCTGGGCGACCCCATCCAGCAGATGGTCGGCCAGTCCGTCCCGGAGAGCGAGCGCGAGACCCTGCGCGAGGAACTCGGCCTCAACGACCCCTTCGCGGTCCAGTACCTGCGCTTCGCCGCCAAGGCGGTGCAGTTCGACTTCGGCTACTCCTACGTCTTCAACGAGCCGACCACCGAGGTCATCCTGCGCCATCTGCCGGCGACGCTGGAGCTGGTCGCCGCCTCGACCTTCCTGATCATCGCCCTGTCGATCCCCATCGGGGTCTACAGCGCCATCAAGCCGCGCGCCTGGCTGTCACGCGTCTTCATGGGCGTGTCGATCATCGGCATCTCGATCCCGGTGTTCCTCACCGCCATCGTGCTGATCCAGCTGTTCGCCATCGGCGTGTCCTGGAGCCCCTTCCCCGCCGACACCGGCTGGGGCGCCTGGCTCAATGGCCTGCTGACCACCGACGGCGGCATGCCGGCCTACGGTCGCGGCGACCCGGTGCCCGTCATCGGCACCTGGGAGACCAACTTCGCCTCCCTCGAGGGCCTCACCTACCTGGTGCTACCGGCCATCTCGCTGGCCTCGATCATGCTGCCGCTGTTCATCCGCCTGATCCGCGCCGAGATGCTCGAGGTGCTGCAGTCCGACTACGTCAAGTTCGCCCGGGCCAAGGGCATCTCGCCGCGGCGCATCTACTTCCTGCATGCGCTGAAGAACACCATGCTGCCGGTGATCACCGTCGGCGGGGTACAGATCGGCACCCTGGTGGCCTACACCATCCTCACCGAGACGGTCTTCCAGTGGCCGGGCATGGGCCTGATGTTCCTCGACGCCATCGAGCGCTCCGACATTCCGCTGATCGTCACCTACCTGATGATCGTGGGGCTGATCTTCGTGATCACCAACACCCTCGTCGACCTGATCTACGGCCTGGTCAACCCCACCGTCAAGCTGACAGGAAAGCCCGCATGACCACCACGACCTCTGCCATCGAGAGCTCCCCCACGGCGAGCCGCTGGGAGCGCCTGCGCGACTCCTACCTGCTCTACAGCTTCAAGCGCGACCCGATCGCCCAGGTCAGCCTCGCGGTGTTCATCGTGCTGGTCGCCGCCGCCGTGCTGGCCCCCTGGCTGGCGCCGATGAACCCCTACGACCTGGCCCAGATCGATATCCTGGCCTCGGAGCTGCCGCCCTTCTGGATCGACGGCAGCGACCCGGCCTACCTGATGGGCACCGACGCCCAGGGACGCGACCTGCTGTCGACCATCCTCTACGGCGCCCGGGTGTCGTTGATCATCGGCTTCGGCGCGGTGGCCATGCAGGCGGCGCTGGGCGTGTGCTTCGGCCTGCTGGCCGGCTACCTGGGCGGGCGCGTCGACGCCTTCCTGATGCGCCTGGCCGACATCCAGCTGTCCTTCTCCACCCTGATGGTGGCGATCGTGGTCGGCGCCCTGTTCAAGGCGATCTTCGGCGGCGCCACCTACAGCGCCTACGCCGTGCCGCTGCTGGTGCTGATCATCGGCCTGGCCGAGTGGCCCCAGTACGCCCGCACCGTGCGCGCCTCGGTGCTCGCCGAGAAGGGCAAGGAATACGTCGATGCCGCTCGGGTGATGGGCCTGTCCAGCCGGCGCATCATGTTCCGCCACATCCTGCCCAATACCCTGTCGCCGATCTTCGTCATCTCCACCGTCCAGGTGGCCAACGCCATCATCTCCGAGGCGGCGCTGTCCTTCCTCGGCCTCGGCATGCCCGAGACCCAGCCGTCGCTGGGCTCGCTGATCAAGTCCGGCTTCGACTACCTCCAGTCCGGCTCCTGGTGGATCACCCTGATCCCCGGCCTGGTGCTGGTGATCCTGGTGCTGGTCATCAACCTGCTCGGCGACTGGCTGCGCGATGTGCTCAACCCGCGTCTCTACAAGGGCTGATTCTCATGTCACTTCTCGAAGTCAATAACCTCGACGTGCGCTTCGCGCTGCGCCGCGGCGACGTCCAGGCCCTGCGCGATGTCTGCTTCCGCCTGGATCGCGGCGAGCGCCTGGGCATCGTGGGCGAGTCCGGCGCCGGCAAGTCGGTGGCGGCCTTCAGCCTGCTCAACCTGATCGCCAAGCCCGGCTACATCGCCGGCGGCAGCATCCGCTTCGACGGCCAGGAGCTGATCGGCCTGGGCGATCGCGCCCTGCGCCGGATCCGCGGGCACCGTATCTCGATGATCTTCCAGGATCCGATGATGACGCTCAATCCGGTGCTGACCATCGGCGAGCAGATGGTGGAGTGCCTCAGGGCCCACCGACGCATCTCGACGCGGGACGCCCGGGCGATCTCGCTGCGCAAGCTGGAACAGGTGCAGATCCCCTCTCCCGAGGCGCGCCTCGACCAGTACCCCCACGAGCTGTCCGGTGGCATGCGTCAGCGAGTGATCATCGCCATCGCCCTGCTGCTCGACCCGGACATCATCATCGCCGACGAGCCGACCACGGCGCTCGACGTGACCATCCAGGCCGAGATCATGGCGCTGCTGCTGGAGCTCTGCGAGGAACACAACGTGGGGCTGGTGCTGATCACCCACGACCTCGGCGTGGTCAGCCAGGTCACCCAGCGGATGCTGGTGATGTACGCCGGCCGGGTCATCGAGCAGGGCCCCACCCGGGAGATCATCAACGATCCCCAGCACCCCTATACCCAGGGGCTGATCAACGCCCTGCCGCAGATGGCCACCCCCGGCTCGCGCCTCAACCAGATCCCGGGCAGCATGCCGTCGCTGAACAATCTGTCGAGCGGCTGCGCCTTCCACCCGCGCTGCGGCTTCGTGACCCGCCCCGACGATTCGACGCGCCAGGCCTGTGTTGATCAGGAGCCCGGCTTCGTGACCTCCGGCAACTGCCAGGCGGCCTGCCACATGGTCGCCGAGATGATCGAACGCGAACGCCTTCCGGCCGAGGAGCAAGACTCATGAGTGCGACCGCGACATCCCCCGCGCCGGAGCAGGCGAGCCCACTGCTGTCGCTGCGCGGCCTCGAGAAGCGCTTCTCGCTGTCCGGCGACTTCCTGGAACAGCTCAAGTTCAAGGGCGGCAAGCTGGTCCGCGAACAGCAATACGTGCATGCCATCAACGGCGTCGACCTGGACATCCAGCGCGGCGAGGCGCTGTGCGTGGTGGGGGAATCCGGCTGCGGCAAGTCCACCGTCGCCCGTACCGTGATGGGCCTGATCACGCCCAGCGGCGGCGAGATCCACTACGACGGCGAGCGCATCGACGATCGCTCCACCAGGGCACTGCTGCCCTATCGCCGGCGCATGCAGATGATCTTCCAGAACCCCTATGCCTCGCTGAACCCGCGCATGACCATCCAGCAGACCCTGGAGGAGCCGATCCGCCTGCACCACCCGGACTGGACGCCCCAGCGGGTCGAGGAGCAGGTCGCCGAGGTCATGGCTTCGGTGGGCATCGCCCCCGACTGGGGTGGGCGCTACGGCCACGAGTTCTCCGGCGGCCAGCGCCAACGCATCGCCATCGCCCGGGCGCTGGCCGTGGATCCGGAGTTCATCGTCGCCGACGAGCCGATCTCGGCGCTGGACGTCTCCATCCAGGCCCAGGTGCTCAACCTGCTGATGGAGGCCCAGCGCGAGCGCAACCTGACCTACCTGTTCATCACCCACGACCTGGCGGTGGTCGAGCACTTCGGTACCCGGGTGGCGGTGATGTACCTGGGCCGGGTCTGCGAGGTGGCGCCCACCGCCACGCTGTTCGCCACGCCGCGCCATCCCTATACCCAGGCGCTGATGTCGGCGATCCCGCGGCTCGAGGACGAGCGTCCCCAGCACCTGCGCCTGCAGGGCGAGGTCCCCACCCCGGTCCACCTGCCCTCGGGCTGCGTCTTCCATGGCCGCTGCCCCCACGCCGATGCGCGTTGCCGCCGCGAGGTGCCCTCGCTGATCGCCACCGACGAGGGCGGCCAGGTGGCCTGCCACGGGGTGGAAGAAGGTCGCATCGGCTGAGCCGCCGGATCTGGCATACTACGCGCGTTGAAATACCGATGAGCGGCCGTGATCCGGCCCTTGTCGGTTCATGCGGCGCTGGCAAGCGCCGCCCAGCGGCGGCCGGCCGATGTTACCCCATCGGCCGGTCGTCGGGACGAGGTTGATATGGAACTACGCTGGCTGGACGACTTCATCGCCCTGGCCCGTACCCGGCACTTCTCGCGGGCGGCGGATGAGCAGAACGTCACTCAGCCGACCTTCTCGCGGCGCATCAAGCTGCTCGAGGAGGAGATGGGCACCGTCCTGGTCAACCGCCAGACCCTGCCCCTCTCCCTGACCCCCGCCGGGGAGGAATTCCTGGCCCTGTGCCAGGACGTGACCCGACGCGTCGCCACCACCCGCGAGCGGCTGCTCCAGCTGGCCGAGGCCAGTGCCAGCCGCATCCGCCTGGCGGCGCCGCAGAGCCTGCTCGCCCACTTCCTGCCGGAGTGGCTGGCGCGCTGGACGTCGCCCCCACCGCTGGCTCCCTACCTGCGGGCCACCGGCTGGCTCGCCGACGACTACTTCCAGGCGCTGGCCCGGGACGAGTGCGACCTGGCGCTCTGCTACTGGCCGGCCATCCCCTGCCCGCTGGCCTTCGATACCGAGGGCCTGGAGCACCGGGTCCTGGGGCGGGAACGCCTGCTGCCGGTGTCCCTGCCGGACGCCAACGGGCGTCCTCGCTTCTCCCTGGAGGGGGCCGGGCGACGGCCGGTTCCCCTGATCGCCTACCATCCCCGGGGGCTGATCGATACCGTCATCCGCAGCCACCTCCGGCAACAGGGGGACGCACCGACCTTCAGCGTGCTCAACGAGAGCATCCAGAGCAGCAACATCCGTGAGCTGGTCGGGCTGGGCTACGGGCTGGGCTGGCTGCCGCATCGGGCGGTCCAGGACGCCCTGGCCGGCGGCACGCTGGTGGCGGCCGGCGCGCCCCGCTGGGAGGTGCCGATGGAGATCCGCCTCTACCGGCATCGTGCCACTCCCCATCGCGCGGTGGCCTCCCTGTGGCAGGCCCTCGAGGCCCCCGCCCCTCGTGGCGACAGGGCCCGATGACGCCGGGGCGCCACCGGGCGAGTGTTCGCCCCGCCCCGGGGCTCGCCTCACCGCTGTTCGTGCTGTTCCGCCCGTCATGGAAAGAAGTAAAAAAAGTCGGGTTCTTAACCCATGTTGGCAGACTCCATCGGCGATCTTCCCTAGGCTGAGGCCTGTCCAAGGCGTGCCGAGCCGGTCCGTCGCGGAACAACCATGACAACAAGACGGTGGGACACATCGTGAACAGAACGCACGGAACCGAACGCCATCCGGGCCTCGAGCCAGCGAGCTTCTCCCTGCCGGAGGACCTCCTGGCGCTGGCCAATGACCATGAGCACCATGAATATCATCGCTACCGCTGGCTGTCCCTGCGCTTCCTGCCCTACCACCTCGGTATCAGCCAGCTCATGCAGGCCCTGGCCGGCGAGAGCCGACAACGGGTCCAGGCCTTGATCGAGGTGTCGGCGCCCCTGGATGCCGGCGCCTCCGGACTCCGGGATCCCGCGCTGGCCCCCTGGCAGGACTGCCGGGAGCGACAGTCCCACTTCTTCATCTTCGATGATGCGTTGGCGGCCCGGGAACTGGGAAGGGCCCTGCTCGAGGAGCACCGCTCGCGTCGCTTCTACGAGCGACTTCAGGCCTACAACGGCATCGCCGGACTGGATGGCCTGCTGGGCGCCTTCGTGGAGCAAGCCCGAGCCCAGTGCACGATCCTCGAGGAAACCCTGGAGCAACTGCCGGTGCGGCCGCGCCCCATGGTGGGATGCCGGGTCCGCGGCTAGAGTGAAGTCACAGGGGTAACCCGCCGCGCCTGGCGCCGGTCAGGCGACCTCCCCGGCAACGGGGCTTTTCCACCGAGGGCCGTGCCCATCCCTGCTGACCGCCACGCGGCGACGCGCCTCGCCCCCGCCGCGATGCAGCACGCCCCCGGGGCGGCGACATGAGTCTGCTCGCCTCGGCCATGGGCCGCTATGTCGCGCTGTCGGCGCTGGAGGAGCGCTGCCTGGCCGCCCTCGAGTCACACGCCCGGCCCGCCGCGCGGGAGCAGCGGCTGTGGCTGCCCCACGACAGGGTCGGGTCGCTGTTTGTCCTGCAGGACGGCTGGGCCTGCACCATCCGACGCACCGGCGATGGCGAGCGGCAGGTGATCGAGGTGCTGCTGCCCGGGGATATCATCGGGCTACGGGAGTTCACCTTTCGCCGGCACGTCAGCGAGGCCCGCATGATCACCGCCGGCACCCTCCTCCCCTTCCCCCATGAGCAGATCGTCGACCTCGTCGCGGCCTCCACGCCCCTGGCGATCGCCCTCTTCGCCGTCATCGGCCGCCAGGAGGCGATCCTGACCGAGCGCATGCTGGTGACCCTCCATCACAGCGCCCGCTCGCAGGTCCTGCACTTCATCCTCGAGACCTTCACCCGGCTCGCCAAGCTCCAGCCGGTGACACTGGACAGCTTTACGTTTCCCGTCACCCAGCGCCTGCTGGGGGAGATCCTGGGCCTGTCACCGGTGCATATCAATCGCACCCTGTCCGCTCTGGAGCGAGACCGGCTCCTGAAGAAGCACCGGACCCGAGTGGAGGTCTACGATCGGGCACGACTGCTGGAGGAAGCGGCGTTCGACGCCGCCTACCTGAGCGACGAGATGGATGGCCTGCGGGAACGACTGGCGCATCTCCGAGACGTGAGCAGGCCGGACCGGCTCAGCCGATCGGACAGCTGACGCCGGTGCCCTTCAGCCCGCAATAGCCCCCGGGGTTCTTCTCGAGATACTGCTGGTGATGGTCCTCGGCATAGTAGAAGGTCTCCAGCGGGGCGATCTCGGTGGTGACTTCGCCGCGCCCGGCCCGGCGCAGGGCCTCGGCGTAGGCCGCCCGGCTGCGTTCGGCGACCTCGCGCTGGGTCTCGCCGGTGGTGAGGATGATCGAGCGGTACTGGGGGCCGATGTCGTTGCCCTGGCGATGGCCCTGGGTGGGGTCATGGGCCTCCCAGAAATGCCGCAGCAGGGTCTCGAGGTCGATCCGTCGGGGATCGAACACCACCCGCACGACCTCGGCATGGCCGGTCCGCCCGGTGCAGGTCTCGCGATAGGTGGGGTTCGGGGTCACGCCCCCGGCATAGCCCACCGCGGTGACGTGCACGCCCGGCAGCTGCCAGAACAGCCGCTCGGCGCCCCAGAAGCAGCCGAGGCCCAGCACGATCTCCTCCATGCCCTCGGGCCAGGGCGGGGTCATGGCCTGCCCGCTGACCGCATGCTCGCCATGAATGGCCAGGGGCGTATCGCGGCCCTCGGGGGCGTCATCGACTCGTGTCGGCATAGCGTATTCCTCCATAGGGTTCATGGCGTGGGGGGATCGCCGGGCAGGCTGAAGGTGTAGATCAGGTCCACGGCCTGGGCGGCGCCGGATACCGCCTCGACGTAGAGGTCCCGCCACAGCTTGTAGCGCAGGGTCAGCTCGGCGATGGGCGAGAAGACCCCGACACCATAGCCGACGCTCAGGCGGTCGGTCAGGTTCCCGGTGACCACCACCTGACTCTCCTCCCCCGTGCCGGCGGCGTCCAGGCTCAGGTCCTGGATGCCGAAGGCCTCGCCGATGGCCCCCACGGCGCCGCCGGCCTGGCCCAGGGTCACGCCGATCAGCGCCGAGGTGAGGGCGCCGTCGGCACCGCCGGTGTCATCCGGGGCCCGCCCGCGCAGCACGTAGGACAGGGCCCGGGCCTCGTCCATCGCCGGCTCCGAGAAGACCTCCAGGCTCGGGCTGGACGCCGGCCCGGTGACACGCAGCCCGGCGACGACGTCGTCCTCGGTGCTGGCGGGATTGCGGATGGCCTCGAAGTTGAGCAGTGGCTCCCCCGGGGGACCGCTGAAGTAGAGGATCCCCTCGCGGATGATCAGGTCCTGCCCGAAGGCGCGGAAGCGGCCATCCTCCAGGTTGACGTCGCCGAACAGCTGCAGGGGGCCATTGGACTGGCGAACCTCCAGCCCGCCGGCCAGCTCGGTCTCCAGGCCATAGGCCGTGAGGCGCATGTCGGGGCCCAGCTGCAGGTCGACGCGAATGTCGAGCACCATGCCGGCACGCTCCATGGCCTCGGCGGTGGAGGCGCCGGGGGCCTCGGCGGCGACCTGTTCGGCCGCCTGGTCCAGCTGCCGGGCCTCCTCCTGGGTGAGGATCACTTCATCGGGACTCGGCGAGACGGCCGAGGCCGGGACCTGGCCGACTTCCAGTCGCGCCCAGGGAATCTGCACGTCCCCGCGCACCCGCAGGCGTTCCGGGGTCGCGCGGATCGACAGGTCCGGCGCCAGGCGCAGGCGACCAACACCGGGCAGTGCGGCCAGTAGCGGCTCGTCGCGTGCCTGCAGGTCAATGGCGGCCCGCCAGGCCTCCGGCGAGGGCCAGCGCGCGTCGCCGCTGATCAGCAATCGTCCCTCCTCGGTGGCCAGGAAGCCGTCGATGTCGGCGCGCTCGCCGGCCAGCGCCACGGTGACGCGGCCATCGGTCACCGCGATCGGCAGGCCGAGGCCGGCGGCACGCAGGCCCGCCAGCTCCACCCGGCCATCGAGCCGCGGCGTGGTCCGGGTGCCGCCGATGCCCACCTCGCCGTCCAGCCCGCCCTCGAGGGTCTCGAGGCCGGCGACCAGCGGTCGATAGGGGCTCAGGCGCAGGTCCTCCACCCGCAGGCGGCCGTCGAGCCTGCCGGCGCCGAGGGGGTCGTCCACCCCGAGGTCGAGGCGCAGCGCGCCGCTGTCGCCGAGCGTCAGGGCCAGCGCCAGGTCGGCCCGGGCCTGGTTGGCCTCGAGGTCGAGCTCCAGTCCGGTGCCCGGTACCGACCAGGACTGGCCATAGGCGTCCTCCCCCTCGATGGTGGCGCGACTCTGCAGCGAGGCGTCGAGCTGCCACCGGGCCGCGCCCCGGGACCAGCTGGCGACGATATCCCCGGCGTTGTTGCCCTCGATGTCCCATCCGGCCGGCAAGGCCTCGGCGATCAGGTCCATGGGCAGATCGCGGATCGCCAGGACGGCGCGGCCCTGCTCGGCAGAGGCCGACAGCGTCTCCTCGAGGCACAGGGCTCCGCCCTCGACTCGGACCAGGCAGAAGGGCTCGACGGTCGCCGCCCCCGCCGCCAGGTCGGCCTCGAAGGCCAGCGCCTGCTCCAGGGCCAGGCCGCCATAGGCGGTCTCCGCCTCCAGCGGGCTCAGGCGCCCCCGATAGCGCTGCCGCTCGGCGCCGAGGCCGCCCTCGAGGGCCAGGGCCAGGCGGGACAGCGGGCCCTCGGTGTCGCCGTCGACGGCCAGGGTCAGGCGATGCGACGACAGTCGTCCGTCCAGATCGAGGCTGATGTCGTCCAGGCGCTGGCCGCCGGCGGCCACCTCGCTGGCGGTGAGCGCCAGATCCAGGGCCGGGTCCTCGAGGCCGGCCACCTCGCCGGCCAGCGACAGGCGGGCCAGGCGGTTCTCGCCCAGCGCCAGGCCCTCGCCCTCCAGGGCCAGCTCGAGCCGGGGCGCCTCCAGGCTCCCCGACGCCTGGAGCCGCCCCGACAGCGCGCCGGCCAGGGTCGGGTACAGGGTGTCCAGCCGGGGCAGGTCGAGAACGGCATCGAGTGCCAGGCGCTCGGGCGCTACCTCGCCCTCGGCGGTGAGGCGATTGTCGCCCTGGTGCAGGGTCAGGCGGTCGATCCACCAGTGCATGCCGCTGTCACCGGAGAGACGGGCCTGCAGGGCCAGCGGCTGGTCGGCCAGCTCCCCGTCGAGGGCCAGCGAGGGCACGCCCAGTCGCCAGCCATCGGGGGTCTGGCTGAACGCCAGCTCGGCCTCGCCGTCCAGGCGCCCGGACAGCCCCTCGACGAAGGGCTCGGGATCGACGTTGTCGAGGCCCAGCCGGGCGGAGACGGACAGCGCCTCGGACCAGTCGATGCGCCCCCGGCTGCTGACGATGCCCTCACCGGTGGCCAACCGCAGCGGCTGCCAGGCGAAGTGCTCGAGGTTGCCGCTCCCCGTCAGGCTCAGCTCGCTGCGCGGCAGCGACGGGCCCTCGGCGGTCAGGGCCAGTCGGGTCCGGTAGTCGGTCAGCCGGCCCTCGGCGGTCAGCGACAGGTCCTCGATGCGCCAGGGCGCGGGCGGCTCGCTGCTGTCTCCCTCCTCGGCCGGCGGCACACCGGGCAGCGGCCACTGCAGTTCGGGGCTCTGCAGGCTGGCCGTGAAGGGCAGGCTCGGATCCAGGGCATCGAGGCGCGCCGTGAACTGCGCCTCGACCGGTCCGCTGGCCCTGAGGTCGACCTCCAGGTCGGCCAGGCTGCCCGCCAGGGCCAGTTCGAGACGCTGCCCGGCCAGGGCGGGCAGCCGCTCCGGGAGGTAGAAGTCGGCGGCCAGTCGTGCCTGCAGCGGATAGTCGTCGCGCAAGGTGATCCGGGCCATCAGCTCGGCATCGGCCTCCCGGGTCGCCACCGCCAGGGGATCGATGGCGATCCGCTGGTCACGGGCCGTGACGCTCAAGTCGAGGCGATCGATCACATAGGCCATGGCGCCTTCCAGGGCGGCATCCTCGACCGTCAGGCGGGGGACCTCCACCGCCAGCGGCAAGGTGATCTCGGGCAGCGTCAGGCGAGGCCGCTCCTCGGGCGGCATCGGGTCGCGGCCCTCGACCACCGCCGCGGCCCGGGCCGGCAGCGGCGAGCGCACGGCGATGGCGGCGTCGATGGCCGCCGCGGCGAGCCGCGGCGCCGCCTGCTCGGCCTCGCCGAGGGCGAGCCGCTGACCGGGCGACAGCGGCAGTCGCAGGCGGGCACCGACGAGCCGCGTGGGATCGAGTCGCAGCGTGCCCGCCTCGGCCACCGCCCCCGAGGTGAAACTCGCCCAGCGCACCTGGGTGCCGTCGGCCAGGGTCACCTCCACGTCGCGCAGGGCCAGCTCGCGCAGCTCGATGGGAAACGGCAGCTGGAGCGCCCCGGGCGGGGCCTCCCTGGTCGCCTCGGGGGGCGTCTCCTCGGGGACGGCGTCACTGGCGGCGAGCCGGATGCGCGCGCCCTCCACGACGAGCCGGTTCAGGCATAGCCGGCCATCGAGCAGGCAATCCTCGGCCCAGGCCAGCTCCAGGCGGGCCACGGCGACCCGGGCAGGTCCCGCCGAGAGGCGCAGGTCGTCGATGAGCAGGGTGTCCAGCGGCGCCCCCTCGACCCGCCCCACCTCGAGGAGCCCGAGGCGCTCCCCCTGGCTCAACAGCAGGCCCGTGCCCCAGGGCGACAGGGCCAGGCCCAGCAGTAGCAGGACCAGTCCGAGGCACCAGAGCGGCAGGAGGATCAACAGGCGGGCCAGGGCCCAGGTCAGACGGCGGACTCTCACGATACGGCCTCTCAGAATTCCGGGCCAATGGCGAAGTGGATGCGGAAGGCATCCTCGGCATCGAAGGGATGGGCGATATCCAGCCGGATGGGCCCCACGGGCGAGATCCAGCGGACGCCGAGCCCGGCGCCGGTATTGAGCTCGGCGGGCCACCACTCGGTGAAGGCGTCGCCGACATCCACGAAACTGGCCAGCCACCACTTGCCGGTCAGGCGGCGCTGGGCCTCGACGCTGGCCACGAAGCGCTGTTCGCCGCCGAGCAGCTCGCCGTCCTCGTCCTCGGGGGACAGGCTCTCGTAGGCATAGCCGCGGACGCTGTTGTCGCCGCCGGTGAAGAAGCGCAGCGAGGGCGGGATATCCGCGAAATCGTCGGTGGCGATCGCCCCCACCCCGACCCGCCCGATAAAGCGATTGGCATCCCCCAGCATGCGGATCCACTGGCTGTCGCCGTTGAGCCGCAGGAACTCGGCGGACGACCCCCACATTTCGCTGGAGTACTGGAGCGTCAACTGCTGGCGGTCCCCCCAGGTGGGAAAGGTGGGATTGCGTGATCGCGTGCGGGTCCAGCGCACCCCCGGATAGAGCAGCACCACCTGGTTCGACACGCCGGCCTGGGTGAAGTCCTCAAAGGTGCTGCGCAGATAGATGAGCTGTTCCCAGTCGTTGTCGAACTTCCAGCGGCGACCGAATTCGACACTGGCCTCGAGGGCGCGGGTATCCTCGCTGTCCTTGTTGCGCAGCCCGTACTGCAGCTGATAGCTGTCGCGCCGCGGATCCTCCAGCGGCATGTTGTAGGTGCCGGTGAACTGCTGCTCGGGCCCGGAGATGTAGAGGTCGTGGTCAAGGCTGTGCCCGTAGCGGTTGACCCAGGGCTGGTCCCAGGCGAAGCGCGCCCGGGGGCCCACATCGGTGGCATAGCCCACGCCGACCTCGAACTGGTGGCGGTCCGCCGGGGTGACCGTCACATCGATGGGCACCGCTGGCACGGCGGGGGCCGGCACCTGGCCGGCGGCGGCCAGGGCCTCGCGGCTCAGGCGTGGCGCGGGCCCCGGGAGCGGGCCGGCGCCCTCGACGTCCAGGGCGCGATAGACCCCCAGCGGCGCCTCGGGCAGGGCCAGGCGAGCGATGCCGGCATCGAGACGGGGCCGCACGCTGACCGAGCCGAACCATTCGGTCTCGCCGAGCCGCTGGTTGAGGGTCGCGACGTCGCTGGCCAGGTAGGGAGCGCCCTCGCCGAACGGCACCAGGTTCTGGAGACGGTCCGCCTCGATGTGCTCGCCGCTGAAGCTGACCTCCCCGAAGCGGTGACGCACGCCGCTGTCCAGGGTCAGCGACAGGCGCGCGCTGTTCGCCCAGGGGCGAATCTCCATGCGCCGCTCGTCGAAGCGCCAGTCGAAATAGCCGCGTTCCAGGGCCAGGCTGGCCAGGCGACGGCGCAGCGCATCGAAGGGCGCATGGCGCAGCACATCGCCCTCCGCCTGGGGGTAGGCCTCGATGGCCTCGCGAAAGGGCGGGTCCTCGGCCGCCTCCCCTTCCAGGCGGAATGCCAGGCGCTCGATCCTGACGGGCGCCCCCGGGTCGATGTCGACGGTGACCTCCGTGGGCGCCTCGGCATCGTCGAAGCGCACCCGCAACTGGGGGGAATAGTAGCCGTAGACCCGCAGGGCCTCCTGGCTGAGGCGGCGCACCTCGGCCTCGAGGCGCTCCGGGCGATACTGGCCGGCGTCCAGCTCGTCGAGATAGACCTCGACGTTGTCGGCCAGTTCCTCCTCGACCCCCTCGATCCGGGCGTCGATCGCCAGGGCGGCGGGGGCCATGCCGAGGCACAGCAGCGCGGGGCCCAGGCGTGTCACTAGGTGTCTTTCCATAAGGCGATGGGTTCCTGGCGGACGTCCTGTCACTCCCGGAGGGCCTCGAGCTGGGCATTCAGGGCCAGCTGGGACTGGCGGAGATCGCGTAGCTCGGTCTGCATGTCGGCCAGGCGCGCCGCCAGCGACGCCACCCGCCCCCGGGCATCTTCGCCCGCCCCCGCCAGGGCTTCAACCTCGTCGCCGAGGGCGGTCATGTCTTTCTCCAGGTCGTCGAGGCGAGAGGCGGCGCGGTCGGCATGCTGCTCGAGTCGCGCCTGCAGCCCTGCCAGGCGCGACCGGGTCGCCCGGCGATCGCCTTCCAGGCTCGCCAGACGCGACTGGGTCGCCTGGCGGCCCTCCGCGAGGGTCGCCAGGCGCTCGCGCAGGGCTGCGCGGCCCTCCTGGCCGGCGCGCTCCAGGGCGTCCAGGGAAGTGCGAACGGCCCCGAGGGTGGTGCCTCGCACCTCGCCGTCCTCCTCGAGGGTGGCGAGGCGGGCCTCGAGATCCGACTGCGCCTCGGCCAGCGGCGTCAGGTGCTCCTCCTCCCAGGCCGCCAGGCGGGCCTCGCGTCGCTCGTCGAGACGCTGCTCCAGGCCTTCCAGGGGGGCCAGGCGCTCCCGGATCGCGTCCAGCGCCTCGCCCCGGCCTTCCTCGGCGTCGAAACGGGCATGCACGTTGGAGACCTCGCCGCCCAGCCGGGCGAGGCGCTGCTCGACGCGCTGTCGCTCCATCCACCCCACCGCGGCCAGGGCGGCCAGGGCCAGCACCAGCAGCAGGATCAGCAGCCAAAGCGGCCAGAGACGGGCAGGCGGCACGGCGTGATGCCGATGGCCGGACAGGCTGGCATCGGGGTCCGGAACGATCGGTCGGGGGAACCGGCTGTCTTCCGGGCGCTCTGCCATGACGTTCTCCTTGCTCGGTGCGGTGACGGCTTCCAGCCGGCCTGTGGGGTCGACGCTACCACAAGTCCGAGTACGACGATCGGAATTGGCGGTCCCGGACCCGGGTGATATGATGCCGTGGTGGCTGGCACAGCATGCTGATAGTGTAAGGTTTTTCATCGACGGAGCGAACGGGGCGCGGCCAACGAAGGCCGACGAGACCTTGAATCTCCGTCGTGCAACACCGCATCATGGGTCGCCGACCCGCAACGCTGACGACGAGGAGAACCGAAATGGCATTCGAACTACCCGCACTGCCGTATGAGAAGAACGCGCTGGAACCGCACATCTCCGCCGAGACCCTCGAGTACCACTACGGCAAGCATCACCAGGCCTACGTCAACAAGCTCAACGAGCTGACCGACGGCACCGAGAACGCCAACAAGTCCCTCGAGGAGATCATCAAGACCTCTTCCGGCGGGCTGTTCAACCAGGCGGCTCAGGTCTGGAACCACACCTTCTACTGGCACTGCCTGTCACCCAACGGTGGCGGCGAGCCCACCGGTGCCCTGGCCGACGCCATCAACGCCAAGTTCGGCTCCTTCGACAAGTTCAAGGAGACCTTCAACACCCAGGCCGCGGGCAACTTCGGCTCCGGCTGGACCTGGCTGATCAAGACCGATGACGGCGGCGTCGACATCGTCAACACCAGCAACGCCGACACCCCGGTGGCCCACGGCCAGACGCCGCTGATGACCATCGACGTGTGGGAGCATGCCTACTACATCGACTACCGCAACGCGCGTCCGAAGTACCTGGAGAACATCTGGAACCTGATCAACTGGGACTTCATCGCCCAGAACTTCAGCTGATCCGGAGCCGCCGTGCCCGAACGGGCACGGCGACAAGGAAGTGCCAACGAGACGGCCCCGCCACATGGCGGGGCCGTCTCGTTGGCTTGGCGCCCGTGGATGCCCCGGGCTCAGGGATCCGCGCGGCGGCCGATCCCGCGATAGTGCAGGCCCATGGAGGCCACGTGGGCCGGGTCATAGATGTTGCGCCCGTCCAGCAGCAGGCGACCGGTCAACTGGCCCGCCAGGCGGGGCCAGTCGGGATTCCAGTAGGCCTTCCACTCGGTCACCAGCATCAGGGCGTCGGCCCCTTCGCTGGCCTCGAAGGGATCGCCATCGAACAGCTCGAGCAACGGATGCTCGCCGAGGCGCTCGCGCAGGGCGACGACGGCCGCCGGATCGTGTAGCCGGACCCGCACCCCCTGGGCCCAGAGGGCCCGCAGCAGGGTCAGTACCGGGGCGTGATCGATACGCGCCGTGCCCGGCTTGAAGGCCGCTCCCCAGATCGCGACCACCCGCCCCTCCAGCCGGCCGTGGTAATGCGCCCAGAGCTTGCGGAACAGGGTTTCCTTCTTGTGCTCGTTGATGTCGACGACCTGATCGAGCAGCGCCGAATGCCGGCCGCTGGCCGACTGCACGTCGGCCAGGCGCATCAGGTCCCGGGAAAAGTTCGGGCCGCCGAAGCCGCAGCCGGGGTACAGGTACTCGTAGCCGATACGGGTATCGGCCCCCATCCCCTGCCGGACATGCTCGACATCCACGCCGAGGGAATCGGCCAGGCCGGCGATCTCGTTCATGTAGCTGATGCGGGTGGCCAGCATGCCGTTGATGGCCAGCTTGGTCAGCTCCGCCGCCCGGCGCGGCATCCGCTGGAATACCTCGCGGCGGCGATTGAAGGCACGCAACAGCTCGCGTACCTGATGCTCGGCGGCGTCGTCATCGCACCCCAGCAGCCAGCGAGACGGCCGGGTGAAGGCCTCCCAGGCGCGGCCTTCCTCGAGCAGGTCGGCCAGCGCCACCGCATGGCGCCCGCCGAAGCCGGCCTCGAGCTGGTCGGTGTCGCCGACCGGAAAGGTCGAGTTGTTGATCAGCACCGCTTCGGGGGACAGCGCGGCACTCGCCTGCGCCACCGCCTCGGCGGCGTCGCCACGCTGCTCCGGCGACAGGGCCAGCCACAGCACGTCGAAGGCGGCCCCCTCGTCCGGGGTCTCGTCCGCCGCGAGGATGCGCAGGTGCCCCGTGGTCATGGCCTCCTCGAGGCGCTCCTTGAGCTGCGGCTCGCTGGTCAGCCAGGCGCTCGTCGTCAGGGTGGTCCAGTCCTCGCTGGCATGGGGCCGCCAGACCACGCTGTGTCCGACCCAGGACAGGGCCGCCGCCGCCGTGGCCGCGGCGAGTTCACTGCCGTGTACCAGTACACGCATGGCTCAGTCCTCGTGGCTGTAGCGGCTCAGCAGCTCGCGGAAGCCCTGACCATAGCGCGGGTGGCGGCGGCCATAGGCGAGAATGGCCTCCAGGTAACCGAGTTGATGGCCGCAGTCATAGGTGCGACCACGCATGCGCCAGGCATCCACCCCCTCTTCGCGACGCAGGGTCTCGATGGCATCGGTCAGCTGGATCTCGTTACCGGCCCCGGGCGGGGTCTCGGCGAGCAGCGGGAAGATCCGACCCGGCAGCACGTAGCGCCCGATCACCGCCAGGTCGGAGGGTGCCTCCTCCACCGCCGGCTTCTCGACGACGCCGGCCAGCGGGCAGAACCCGCCCGGCGCAGGTGGCTCGCCCTGGGGGGCGACGATGCCGTACTTGTAGACCAGCTCGTGGGGGACTTCCTCCACCATCAGCTGGCTGTGACCGGTCTGCTCGAAGGCCTCGAGCATGCCCGCCAGGTCGTTGCGCTCGAGGCCGGTGTCGTCGACCAGCACGTCGGGCAGCAGCACGGCGAAGGGCTCGTCGTCACCGACCACGGGGCGGGCACAGAGCACCGCGTGACCGAGGCCCAGGGGCTCGGCCTGGCGCACGCTGATGATGTTGACGTCGTCGGGCACGATCGAGCGGAGCTCCTCGAGCAACTCCTCCTTGCCCTTGGCCTCGAGGCTGGCCTCGAGCTCGAAATGCTTGTCGAAATGGTTCTCGATGGCACTCTTGCTGCCATGCGTGACCAGCACGATATCGCGGATGCCGGCCTCGACGGCCTCCTGCACCACGTACTGGATCACCGGTCGATCGACGATGGTGATCATTTCCTTGGGAATCGCCTTCGAGGCGGGCAGGCAACGAGTTCCGAAGCCGGCGACGGGCAGAACAGCCTTGCGGATCATGGTGCGGTCCCTGTCATCTCAGTGCCGAATGGGTCCCGGGGCCAGGACGATGGGAATGCGGTCCCGGGAATGCGTAGAATAGGCATGATACCGAACGAGGCCGAGCCTGCCACCGTGGCAGAGCGGCGACACCTACGGAGACGATAGATGACGGCAAGCCAGTCGCAAGCGGGCAATGTCGACCAGGCGGAGATCGCCAAGTTCGAAGCCCTGGCCGACCGCTGGTGGGACAAGCACGGCGAGTTCAAGCCGCTGCACGACATCAACCCCCTGCGTCTCGACTTCATCGATGCGCGCTCGGGCCTGGCGGGACGCCGGGTGATCGACGTGGGCTGTGGCGGGGGCATCCTCGCCGAGGCCATGGCCCATCGCGGGGCCCAGGTCACCGGCATCGACCTGGGCGAGGCCCCGCTGGCCGTGGCCCGCCTGCACGCCACTGAGGCCGGCGTGGAGGTGGATTACCGGCGCGTCAGCGTGGAGGAGATGGCCGAGGCCCACCCCGGCGAATTCGAGGTGGTGACCTGCCTGGAAATGCTCGAGCACGTCCCCGACCCGGCTTCGGTGGTGCGCGCCTGCGCCCGGCTGGTCAAGCCCGGCGGCCAGGTGTTCTTCTCGACCCTGAACCGCAACCCCAAGGCCTACGCCCTGGCGGTGCTGGGGGCCGAATACCTGCTGCGCATGCTGCCACGGGGCACCCATGACTACGCCAAGTTCATCCGCCCCTCGGAACTCGCCGCCTGGTGCCGCGAGGCGGGGCTCACGGTGTGCGAGCAGAGTGGCCTGACCTACCAGCCCCTGACCCGTCGCTATCGCCTGTCGGCGACCGATGTCTCGGTCAACTACCTGATGCACTGTCGCCGGGAGACGACATGAAGCCGCTCCTCCCTTCGGCCCTGCTGTTCGACCTCGATGGCACCCTGGTGGATACCGCACCCGACCTGGCCCGGGCCACCAACGCCCTGCGCGCCCATCACGGCTTGTCGGCTCTGCCCTACCCGGTGATCCGGTCCCAGGTGTCCAACGGCGGCAGCGCCCTGGTGACCCTGGCCCTCGGCCTCGACAAGGCGCACCCCGAGCACCAGGCGGCCCGCGACTTCCTGCTGGCGGCCTATGGGGAGGCGGTGGCCGTGGACAGCCGCGTCTTTCCGCCCCTGGAGCGCCTGCTGGTGGGCTGGAGCGGCGCCGGGCGCCCCTGGGGCATCGTCACCAACAAGCCCCGGGCCTACGCCGCCCCGCTGGTCCGCGAGCTCGGCCTCGCCCCGGGAACGCTGCTCTGCGCCGATGACCTGCCGGTCAAGAAGCCCGATCCGGCCCCGCTCCACGAGGCCGCTCGAAGGCTCGCCGTGGCGGCCTCGGCCTGCTGGTACATCGGCGACCACGTGCGTGACATGCAGGCCGCCCGGGCCGCCGGCATGACCGCCGTGGCGGTGGGCTATGGCTATCTCGAGGAAGAGGACGACTACCGGCAGTGGCCGGCCGACCGGTGGTTCGATACTGCCGAGGCGCTGGTAGCGGCACTGCTCGGGCACTGAGGGGCCCCCCATCACCCTGACGCCTGGCGGTCAGGCCGAGGGAGAGCAACACTACAAGACAGGGTCTAGCCGAGCCCCGGGGGCTTCCTGTACCGCGACGTGGAAGCGTCCGCCGCTTGCACCATGTCCGCGATCAGGGCGTTCCATGAGGTAGGCGTGATGAGGAAGCGCTGCCCGCACTGCGAGAGCTTTAGCGTCGTCAAACTCCGGCGTCCTCTCTGGAAACGCCTTGTCAGGCGCCCCCACCGCTATGCCTGCATCGATTGCGGGGCCAGCGTCAACCGGGATGAGGCCCTTACAGCGGCTGAGGCCCTGCGTCGCGACGCCCAGCAGGATTTGTTCCCTTCTCATCCGGGTGAGCCTGGCCCTCCCGCAAGCAAGCCCTCGGAACGACCGGAAGAGACGAATGCCGGCTACTGCCCGCCCACCCCGCCAGGGCCGATATCGACACTGTTGAAATGGCTGGGCAGGGCTCCGATCCGAGTCTGGGTCATCAAGCAGATCGATGACGACATACTGCATCTCTGTGGAGTCGGCACCCTGCAATGCGATCAGAGACGCAGGGCCGTCATCGAGGCACTGACCAAAGGAGAGTATCGAGGCGGCCTCCGCATCGGTCAGACCGGGCCGGTGCTCAACAGCCGTCTCTTCCAGGCCTTGATTCCCCTCGAAGCGTTGCGGCTCGAGCAGGACGGCTCCGCGCACTGGCAGGGCCGTCACTGGCGGGTCTCGGACGTTCCACAGCGCTGCTTGACATACGAAGGTCGCCTCGTCGCCCATATTGCCCTTCTCGAAAGTCGCGCGGGCCTGAACAGTAGCGAAGATGTCTCCACCCTCCGCAACACCATAAGACCCTGCTATACGCCGCCGGGCATCGTTGAGTACAAGTGCGGCGCTGCGAGGGGGGACCCCCTTGCCTATAAAGAACCCGGCACGCGCCGTGACAATCAAGAAGGGGGTGGGAGCACGTTTCCCGACGAGTAATGGCGGGAGCGCAGCGCGGCAAACGGCGTCAACGGCATGCCAGGTGACGCAGGACCGTCAGGGCTTCGGGGGCTGGGCGTCGAACTGCTCGCCGTTGTGCCCGCGGCTGTCGGGCCCCATCAGCCACAGGTAGGTCGGCATGATGTCCTCCGCGGTACGCAGGGTCATCGGGTCCTCCGCCGGATAGGCGCTCTTGCGCATGGCGGTGCGGGTGGCGCCGGGATTGAGGCTGTTGACCCTCAGGCTGCCCAGGTGCTCGACCTCATCGGCCAGCACCTCGACGAAGCCCTCGGTAGCGAACTTCGATACCGCATAGGCGCCCCAGTAGGCGCGACCCCGACGGCCCACCGAGGAGGAGGTGAAGATCACCGAAGCGTCCCTGGACGCCGTCAGCAACGGCAACAGCGCCTGGGTCATCCAGATCGGGCCGTTGATGTTGACCTGCATCACCTGCTCCCAGAGCTCGGGGTTGTACTGCTCGAAGGGAGTGATTCGGCCCAGCAGGCCCGCATTGTGCAGGATGCCGTCCAGCCGGCCGAACTCCTTGTCCAGGGTCTCGGCCATGTCGTGGAAGTCCTTGAGGGTGGCGCCCTCGAAGTTGAGGGGAAAGATCGCCGGCTGCGGCAGGCCCTCGGCCTCGATCTCGTCGTAGACCGCCTCCAGCTTGGCGATGGTCCGTCCCAGCAGGATCACCGTGGCGCCGTGCCGGGCGAAGCTCAGGGCGGCGGCCCGCCCGATGCCGTCGCCGGCCCCGGTCACCAGGATCGCCCGATCGGCGAGCAGGTCGCCGGGCGGGACATAGTCGATCTTGCAGCGCATCACGGCTCCTCTAGTTGCCCGACTGGCGCAGGAAATCGCCGGCGAGGCTGGCGGCACTGCTGTCCGGGTATTGGTCGCGCACCCGCTCGAGCAGCTCGCGGCTGGCGTCCGGCTCGCCCTGACGCGCCTTCAGCAGGCCCAGCTTGTAGAGGGTGTCGGGCACCTTGTTGCTGTCGGGGAAGTCCTCGAGGACGCGACGGAAGGCCGCCTCGGCCGGCTCCAGATCGGAGGCCGCGGAATGCAGCTCGCCGAGCCAGTAGTAGGCATTGCCGGTCAGCTGGCTGTGGGGGTGCTCGGCGACGAAGGCCTCGAAGGCCTGGGTGGCCGCCGCGAACTCCCGCGCCTGGACCTTGGCGAAAGCGGCCTGGTAGTCCGAACGGGCCGCGGCATCGCCGCCGCCACCGCTGCCGGTCGACGGTCGCTGGCCGGCCGACGCGGTCGCGGCGTCTCCGCCCGCGGCCACGTCCTGCGGGCCCTGCTGGCCGCGACTGCCGCCGGGCGACATGGCGGAGCCGCCCGTGGCCAGGCGGTCCTCG
Source organism: Halomonas stenophila (assembly GCF_014192275.1). Lineage (GTDB taxonomy): Bacteria > Pseudomonadota > Gammaproteobacteria > Pseudomonadales > Halomonadaceae > Halomonas > Halomonas stenophila. The sequence goes on from NZ_JACHXR010000001.1 coordinate 841,795, forward strand.
ATATCCATGTACTGCTGGCGGGTCTGGCGGCGCAGCTGCTCCAGCTGGTAACGCAGTTCCTCCACCTGGCCACGCAGCTGGCGGAGCTCTTCCTGGTTGCGCTGCACCTCGTTGAACAGCAGCAGACGGCCCCCCGCCTCCTCGCGAGTGGTCGCCTGCTCGTAGAAGCTGCCGCCGCCGGAGCCAAAGGCGCCGCCGGAGAGATCCTCCACTACCGGCTGCTGGGCCAGCGCAGGCACCGCCAGGACCAACGGGAGCCCCAGGGCCCCCGCCTTGCACAGTCGTTTCAGACCCTGTGTCATCGCTTGCTCCCTGTCGAGGTTGAAGTCGGGCTCAGGCTCAGTAGGCGAAGACGACCCGACGGTTCTGGGCATAGGCTTCCTCGTTGCCGCCGCGGGCCGCCGGGCGCTCTTCGCCGTAGCTGACGACTTCCACCTGGGACGGCGAGACGCCCTGGACGCTCAGGAAGCGTTCCACGGCGCCGGCACGGCGCTCGCCCAGCGCGAGGTTGTATTCGCGGGTGCCGCGCTCGTCGGTGTGGCCCTGCAACACGACGCTGGCATCGGGGTTGCCCTGCAGGAACCGGGCGTGGGACTCGAGCACGGACTGGAACTCGGGGCGAATCGCATCGCTGTCGTAGGCGAAATAGATGGTGCGCACCTCGGGGATCCGTGCACCGGCCATCTGGCCGGCCCCCTGGCCAAGACCGCTGCCACTCACCTGGCCGCTGCCGCCGGCGGCCCCGCCGGCGCCACCGGCGCCGTTGCCACCCGCGATGCCATCCATGGATCCTTCCTGGGTGCCGCCACCGCTGGAACAGCCGGCCACGAAGGCCAGCGACACGGCGACGGCCAGAGAGCGGACATAGGGCTTGAGTTGCATCGTAAGACTCCTTGCGTGAGACATCAGTTCAGGAAAGGTGACCAGGCGGGTTCGCGCACGTCACCCTGGGCCGCGGGCAGACGGAAGGACGCGCGTCCATCCGCGGTCACGGCCCCCAGCACACCGTTGCCTCCCTGCTGGGTGGCGAAGATTACCATGGTGCCATTGGGCGCGACACTGGGCGATTCTGACTGGCCGCTCTCGCTCAGCTCGACGAGCCGCCCGCTATCGAGATCCTGGCGGGCGACCTGATAGCCATTGCCACCGCGATGGATCAGGAAGAGGGACTCGCCATCCGGGGAGAAGCGCCCCCGGGCATTGTAGTTGCCGGTGAAGGTCAGGCGCTCGGGGCTGCCGCCGCCCAGCGCCTGGCGATAGATCTGCGGGCCGCCGCTGCGATCCGAGGTGTAGATCAGGCTACGCCCGTCCGGCGCCCAGGCAGGCTCGGTCTCGATGCTGTCGCCGCTGGTGACCCGCTCGAGGTTGCGCGAACCGATGTCCATGACATAGATGTCCGGCTGACCGTCCTTGGACAGCGCCATGGCCAGGCGTCGACCGTCCGGCGACCAGGCCGGCGCACTGTTGAGGCCCTCGAAGGAGGTGAGCTGCGCCCGACGGCCGCTGGCCACTTCCTGTACGTAGATCGCCGGTCGGCCGGACTCGAAGGAGACATAGGCCAGCTTGCGGCCGTCCGGCGACCAGGCCGGCGACATGATCGGCTCGTCGGAGCTCAGCACCTGCTTGCTGTTGCGCCCGTCGGCATCGGCGACGAACAGCTGGTAGGACGTCTGTTCGCCCACCCCCTGGGAGGTGACATAGGCGACGCGGGTCGAGAAGGCACCGCGAATGCCGGTGATCTCCTCGAAGATCTTGTCGCTGATGCGGTGCGCCGCGGCGCGCAGCTGGCTGTCATTGGCGGTCAGCACCTCACCGAGCATCCGCGAACCATCGCTGACGTCCATCAGCTCGTAGCGGATCTCGACCCGGCCGGCCTCGTGGCGGACCCGCCCGACCACCAGATAGCGGGTATCCAGGGCCTGCCAGTCACCGAACTTGACCTCGTCGCCGCTCGAGGGGGTGGCGAACATGGCCTCCCGCTCGAGGGGGGCGAAATAGCCACTGCGCTCCAGGTCGTCGGCGACGACCTGGGCCAGGTCGACGGGCAACTGGCCGCCGTCGGCGCCGAAGGGCACCACCGCGATGGGCGTGGCCTGCTCGTTGCCGCGGGTAATGTCGATGGTCAGTTCGGCCTGGACGAGCGGCGCGCAGAACAGCAGCGCGGCCGCCAGCCAGGTAGTCATCAAGGCTCTCATCAGCGGATATCCCCCGGTTTGAATCTGAGATTGAATTCTCGGTACTGGCGCTGCACCGATGAAGGTAGCTCACGCAGTTCGGCGAAGGGTGCCGCGGCCCTGACCGCCTGGAGCGCCGAGCGGTCGAAGGCGCTATCGCCGCTACTGCGGCCGATGCTGGCGGCGAACAGCTCCCCGGAGGGCCCCAGCCGCACCTGTATCTCGGCGGTGGCATTACCGGTCACGTTGGGTGGTATCGCCCAGGCCTGCTCGACCGCCTGACGCACCAGGTTGATGAAGCCGTTGGCGGCCTCCTGGGCCTGGGCGCTGTTGGCCACGCTCTCCGACTCGCCGGCGATGGCCTGGTCCAGTCCCTGCTGGGCCGCCTCCGCGGCGCGGCGGGCGGCTTCTTCCTGACGGCGCTGCTCCTCGGCCTCCCGTTGGCGCCGCGCCTCTTCCTCGGCCTGGCGTTGGCGTTCGGCTTCGGCTTCTCGCTGGCGACGAGCCTCTTCCTCGGCCTGGCGTTGGCGTTCGGCTTCGGCTTCTCGCTGGCGACGAGCCTCTTCCTCGGCCTGGCGCTGGCGTTCCGCCTCGGCCTCCCGGCGCCGCTGCTCCTCGGCCTCCCGGCGCCGCTGCTCCTCGGCCTCCCGGCGCCGCTGCTCCTCGGCCTCCCGCTGGCGACGGGCCTCCTCCTCGGCCTGACGCTGGCGTTCCGCCTCGGCTTCCCGGCGGCGCTGCTCCTCGGCCTCCCGCTGGCGTTCCGCCTCGCGCTCGGCCTCGGCGGCGCGCCGCTCCGCCTCTTCGGCGGCCTGCTCGGCCGCTTCACGGGCCGCCTCACGGGCCTCGGCGTCGGCCGTTTCCTCGGCCTGCCGTGCCTGACGCTCCTGCTCGGCCTGCCGGGCCTGCTCCTCGGCCTGCTGGCGCGCCGCTTCTTCCTCGGTCTGCTTGGCCGCCTGGGCCGCGGACTTGGCTTCCTCGGCGCGCTGCGCCCGGTCGGTGGCGGTCTCGGTGCTGACCAGGGTCGCCTGCACGATGGCCCGATTCGGCGGTTCCTCCTCGGCCGCGGGAAAGCGGATCACGCTGATTACCAGGATCCCGAGATGCAGGGCGATGGCGAGCAACAGCGGCAGTCCATAGCCCACGCGTCGTTGGTGTCTGGCCATGGGCTCTCCTCAGGCGTCCCCGGGGGGCGGTTCCGAGATCAGCCCGACATTCTCGACGCCGGCCGTCTGCAGGGTACTCATGAGGGTGACCACCTGGCCGTAAGAGACGTTCCGATCCCCCTCGACCAGCACCGGTGTGCCGGGATGGCGCTCGAGCAGGATGATCACCCGCTGGCTCAACTCGTCCAGCGTCACCTCGGTGGTGTCGCTGCCCAGGGTGATGAACAGCTGCCCCTCGCGGTCCACCGAGACGACGATCGGGTCGCGCTCCTCGGTGTCCTCGATGGGCTCGGAGGTGACCTGGGGCAGGTCGACCTGGACGCCCTGGGTCAGCATCGGCGCGGTGATCATGAAGATCACCAGCAGCACCAGCATGACGTCGATGAACGGCACCACGTTGATCTCGTTCATCGGCTTGCGCCGACCCATGCGATGGAAGGGTCCGTGCATGGCGTGTCTCCTCAGCCGGCGGCGGCGTCGCCGCGCCCCTGCAGGTTGCGGTGCAGGATGGAATGGAACTCCTCGGCGAAGTCCTCGTACTTGCCCAGCAGCCGCGAGGATTCGGCGGAGAGCCGGTTGTAGAAGATCACCGCGGGGATCGCGGCGAACAGGCCCATGGCGGTGGCAATCAGTGCCTCGGCGATCCAGGGCGCGACGGTGGCCAGGGTCGCCTGCTGGGCCATGGAGAGGGACTGGAAGGAGCCCATGATCCCCCAGACAGTGCCGAACAGCCCGATATAGGGGCTCGACGAGGCGACCGTGGCCAGGAAGACCAGGTGCAGGTTGAGCCGGTCCTCCTCCCGGGACCAGGCGACGCGCATGCTGCGCTGGACGCCGTCGAGGATCGCCTGGGGACTGCGGGTCTTGGGCAGCAGGCGATTGAATTCGCGGAAACCGGCGCGGAAGATGTGTTCGGCGCCGAGGGTTTCCTGCTCGGAGGGCGTCTCGCGGTAGAGCTCGTTGAGGTCGACCCCGGACCAGAAGCGGTCCTCGAAACGGCGATGGGCATTGCGGGCGCGGCGCATCACGAAGGTGCGCTGGAAGATCACTACCCAGGAGAGCAGCGACCCCAGCAGCAGCAGCAGCATCACCGCCTGGACCACGCCGCTGGCGTTGATGATCAGGTGGGGAATGGACATGGCGTCGTTCACGGGATTCCTCGTCTCGTCGATCGTGACTGGGTGAGTCGTCAGGGGCTCGGGGCCCGGTCGTCCGGGGCCAGGCCGAAGTGCTGCCAGGCCTGGCGGGTCACCACCCGACCGCGGGCGGTGCGCATCATCAGGCCCTGCTGGATCAGGTAGGGCTCGATGACGTCCTCGATGGTGTCGCGCTCCTCGCCGATGGCGGCGGCCAGGGAGTCAACGCCCACCGGACCGCCATCGAACTTCTCGATCATCGCCAGCAGCAGGCGACGGTCCATGTGGTCCAGGCCATGGTGGTCCACGTGGAGCATGTTGAGGGCCTGGTCGGCGATCTCGGCGTCGACGCGTCCGGCCCCGCGCACCTCGGCGAAGTCGCGCACCCGACGCAGCAGGCGATTGGCGATGCGCGGCGTGCCCCGGGAGCGCCGCGCCACCTCCCGGGCGCCGCCCGTATCGCTCTCCACGCCGAGCAGCCGGGCCGAGCGGGCGACGATCTCGGTGAGCTCCTCGACGCTGTAGAACTCCAGGCGCTGGACGATGCCGAAGCGATCCCGCAGCGGCGAGGTCAGCAGGCCGGCCCGGGTGGTCGCGCCGACCAGCGTGAAGGGCGGCAGGTCGAGCTTGATGGAGCGCGCCGCCGGTCCCTCGCCGATCACGATATCGAGCTGGAAATCCTCCATGGCGGGATAGAGGATCTCCTCGACCACCGCCGACAGGCGGTGGATCTCGTCGATGAACAGCACGTCGCCGGGCGTCAGGTTGGTGAGCATGGCGGCGAGATCGCCGGCACGCTCGAGCACCGGGCCGGACGTCGACTTGAGGCCCACGCCCATCTCGGTGGCGATGATGTTGGCGAGCGTGGTCTTGCCCAGGCCCGGCGGGCCGAAGACCAGGGTGTGGTCGAGGCTCTCCGCGCGGCCGCGGGCGGCGCTGATGAAGATATCCAGCTGCTCGCGGACCCGGGGCTGCCCGATGTAGTCGTGGAGATGCTTGGGTCGGATGGCGTGGTCGAGGCTGCCCTCGCCCTCGCGGGTGTCGGCAGCGATCAAGCGGTCAGTTTCCAGCATGCTGGTCCTCCGCTGGGAGCCGGGGTGAGAAGGATGGCCAGGGCATGGTCTAGCCCGCCATGCGGCGAGCCAGTGCCGCCTTGATCATCGCCTCGGTACTGCCCTGTTCCTCGAGACCGGCCAGCATGCGCGTGGCCTCGGCGGGCTTGTAGCCCAGGCTGACCAGCGCCGCCTCGGCATCGGCCTGCGGATCCTGGCGACCGGCCGCCGGCGACGGCACGCGCCCGACCTCGGCGGCCGTGAGTTCGGCGCCTCCTTCCCAGTGGGGAAAGCGGTCGCGCATCTCCACGATCAACCGCTCGGCAGTCTTCTTGCCGACGCCCGGCAGGCGGGTCAGCGCCTTGACGTCGTCGTCCATCACGCAGCGAATGAAGGCATCCTCGTCCATGCCCGAGAGGATCGCCAAAGCCAGCCTGGGCCCGATGCCGTTGACCTTGATCAGGGCCCGGAACAGGGCCCGCTCCTGCTCCCGGGCGAACCCGTAGAGCAAGTGGGCGTCATCGCGCACCGTCAGGTGAGTGTACAACGCGACCTCCTCCCCGAGGCCCGGCAGGGCCACCAGGGTCGTCATCGACGCCTCGAGCTCATAGCCGATGCCGGCCACGTCCACCACCAGCCAGGGTGGCTGTTTCTCCAGCAGGGTGCCACGCAGGCGTCCGATCATGGTATGTCACTGTCCTTGGTCAAGAATCCGGCGGGGCGCGTCGCGATCACTATACTGGTCCCCTTCGCGCCATGCCAGTCCAGGCAAACGGCGTTCGATAACGGGCTCGCGTCGCCATCCCGCGACATTCAGGAGGGCCGGTAGTCCCGCCAGGCGTTGCCCTTGCGAGACCGCTTGCCGCCGCCGCCGAAGCTGCCCCGGGTGATCAGGCCCCGTCGCGCATGGGCGTGGGTCAGGGCGATCGCCAGGGCATCGGCTGCATCGGCCTGGGGCGTGCCCGACAGCCCGAGGATGGCGGTGACCATATGCTGGACCTGGGCCTTGTCCGCCGCCCCGCCCCCGGTGACTGCCTGCTTGATCTGGCGTGGGCCGTACTCGCTCACCGGCAGACCATGGTTGGCGGCGCAGACGATGGCGGTGCCCCGGGCCTGGCCGAGCTTGAGCGCCGAGTCGGCGTTCTTCGACATGAACACCTGCTCGATGGCGAACTCCCCGGGGCCATGCCGGCCGATCACCTCGCTGATGCCGGCATAGACCTGGGCCAGGCGCTGGGCCAGGTCGTCGCCCCGGGTGCGGATGCAGCCACTGGCCACGTAGCGCGGGGTGGAGGCGGTGACATCCAGCACCCCGTAACCGGTGATCCGTGACCCGGGATCGATGCCCAGGATCAGCACGAGCCCGCCTCCGCGCGGCCCCGCTCACTCCTCGAGCGCCTCCATGAGGTCATCGGAGGCCGGTCAAGCGTGCATTGGTGGCCAGGCTCACTCCTCAAGTGCTTCCATGATCTCATCCGAGGCCGGTCAAGCGTGCATTGGCGCGCATGCTCACTCCTCAAGTGCTTCCATGATGGCATCCGAGAAGTCCGCATTGGTGTAAACATTCTGCACATCGTCCAGGTCCTCGAGCATGTCCACCAGCTTGATGATGCGTCGCCCGAGATCGATGTCGTCGATGGCGGCATAGTTGTCGGGATACAGGCCGACGTCGCTGGCGTCGGGGTCGATGCCCGCCGCGGCCAGGGCGTCCTTCACCGCCCCGAAGGCCTGGGGGCTGGTGACCACCTCCAGGCGACCGTCGTCCAGGCGTTCGATCTCCTCGGGCTCGGCGGCCAGCGTCGCCTCCATGGCGGCCTCCTCGCTGATGCCCCGGGGCAGGGTCAGGCGCCCCTGCTTGTGGAACATGAAGGCCACCGACCCGGCGGTGCCGAGGTTGCCGCCGTGCTTGTTGAAGGCATGTCGCACCGCGGAGACAGTGCGATTGCGATTATCGGTCATCGCCTCCACCAGCATGGCCACGCCCTCGGGACCATAGCCCTCGTAGACGACCTCCTCCATGTCGTCGCCGTCGCCGTTGCCGGCGCCCCGATCCACGGCCCGCTGGATGGTGTCCTTGGTCATGTTGTTGGCCAGCGCCTTGTCGATGGCCGCACGCAGGCGCGGGTTGTCGTCGGGCTCGCCGCCGCCCTGGCGGGCGGCCACGGTCAGTTCACGGATCAGCTTGGTGAAGATCTTGCCGCGCTTGGCGTCCTGGGCGGCCTTGCGATGCTTGATGTTGGCCCACTTGCTATGGCCAGCCATATATTCCTCCTTCGCGGGTCGTCGGTGAGAGGATGGCAGAAACGACACCGGCGCCCTGAGGCGCCGGTGAAGGGGTGCCGGAGCGCGTGCCTTACTCGCCGGCGCTGTCCGCCCTGGCCTTCTGGCGCAGACGGATATTGAGTTCCTTGAGTTGTTCGGCACTGACCTCGCCCGGAGCCTCGGTCAGCAGGCAGGCCGCGCTCTGGGTCTTGGGGAAGGCGATGACCTCGCGAATGGTGCGGGCCCCGCTCATCAGCATGACCAGGCGGTCGAGGCCGAAGGCCAGGCCACCATGGGGCGGTGCGCCGTACTGCAGGGCGTCGAGCAGGAAGCCGAACTTCTCGCGGGCCTCCTGCTGGTCGATGCCCAGCACCTCGAGCACCGTCTGCTGCATGGCCTGATCGTGGATACGGATCGAGCCGCCGCCCAGCTCGGTGCCGTTGAGCACCATGTCGTAGGCCCGGGACAGCGCCCCGGCCGGGTGGGTCTTGAGGGTCTCGACGTCGCAGGACGGTGCCGTGAAGGGATGGTGCAGGGCCTGCAGGCGGGCACTACCGTCGTCCTCGAACATCGGGAAGTCGACCACCCACAGCGGCGACCACTCGCAGGTATAGAGGTCGAGGTCCTCGCCCAGCCGGACACGCAGCGCGCCCAGCGCCTCGTTGACGATGCGCGCCTTGTCGGCGCCGAAGAAGATGATGTCGCCATCCTCGGCACCGAGCCGGTCCAGCAGTTGCTCGACCACGCCCTCCATGAACTTGACGATCGGCGACTGCAGCCCCTCGAGGCCACGGGCTCGCTCGTTGACCTTGATCCAGGCCAGGCCGCGGGCCCCGTAGATGCCGACGAACCTGGTGTACTCGTCGATCTCCTTGCGCGACAGCGAGGCACCGCCCTTGACCTTGAGCGCCGCGACGCGGCCGTCGTCGGCGTTGGCCGGCCCGGAGAACACCTTGAAGTCCACATCCTTCATCAGGTCGTCGACGTCGGTGAGCTCCAGCGGGATGCGCAGGTCCGGCTTGTCGGAGCCGAAGCGGCTCATGGCCTCGGCATAGGGCATGCGCGGGAACTCGGGCAGCTCGACCTGCAGCACCTCCTGGAACAGCTGGCGGATCATGCCCTCGGTGATCGCCATGATGTCCTCCTCCTCGACGAAGGAGGCCTCGAGGTCGATCTGGGTGAATTCCGGCTGGCGATCGGCGCGCAGGTCCTCGTCGCGGAAGCACTTGGCGATCTGGTAGTAGCGGTCGAAGCCGGACACCATCAGCAGCTGCTTGAACAGCTGGGGCGACTGCGGCAGGGCGAAGAAGCTGCCGGCATGGGTGCGGCTCGGCACCAGGTAGTCCCGGGCGCCCTCGGGGGTGGCGCGGGTCAGGATCGGGGTCTCGATGTCCAGGAAGCCCTGGCCCTCGAGATAGGCCCGCACGCTGTGGGAGATCCGCGAGCGCAGCCGCAGCTTGTCGATCATCTCCGGGCGGCGCAGGTCGATGTAGCGGTGCTTGAGGCGCACCTCCTCGCCGACCTTGCCATGCTCGTCGAGCTGGAAGGGCGGCGTGGCCGCGGTGTTGAGGACCTCGACGTCCTTGGCCAGCACCTCGATCAGCCCGGTGGGCATGTTGGGGTTCTGGGTGCCCTCGGGGCGCAGCCGCACGCGGCCCTGGATGCGCAGCACGTACTCGCTGCGGGCGCGGTCGGCAGTGGCGAAGGCCTCGGCGGTATCGGGGTCGACCACGACCTGGGCGATGCCATCGCGGTCGCGCATGTCAAGGAAGATGACCCCGCCATGGTCACGGCGGCGATGTACCCAGCCGCACAGGGTGACCGTCTGATCCACCATGGTCTCGTTCAGCTGGCCGCAATAATGGCTGCGCATGTCGTATCCTGTTTCGTTGCGTGATGAAAAAGCGAGAGTGCTGACGGTTCAGGCCGCGGCGCCGCCGTCGGCGGATGTCCCTGCCCCCTGGCTGTCACCGGCCAGGTTCTTCTTGCCCCCGGACTTGAAGTCGGTCTCGTACCAGCCGCCGCCGGCCAGCCGGAAGCCGGCGGCCGACACCAGGCGTCCGAGCTCGGCCTCGTCGCAGGCAGGGCAATCCGTCAACGGCGCGGCGCTGAGCTTCTGCAGCTTCTCCAGCCGGTGGCCGCAGGCCTTGCACTCATATTCGTAGATGGGCATGGTTTGGGTCTCCCTGAAACGACGTCCCAGTGGGCGAAGCGACGACGCAACATGGCTCGGTCGCGGTTGGCGTTCTGCGATACAGGGGCAGCCTGCGCAAACTCCAGGCCTGCCTCGAAAGCCGCATATTATAGCCTGTCGTGCCGCCCGAGGCCCAGCCCCGGGGCCACGCGTCCGTCGTCGCCCTGCACACGAGGAAACCGCCATGCACGCCGTGATTCTCGACGCCGCCAGCCTCGGCCAGGATATCGACCTCGCCCCGATCGAGACACAGCTGGACCGCCTCGATGTCCATGACCACACCGCCCCCGGGGAAGTGGCATCACGGCTGGTGGGCGCCGAGGTCGCCATCGTCAACAAGGTGGTGCTCGACGACGATGCCCTCGGCCGCCTGCCGGCGCTGCGGCTGATCTGCGTGCTGGCCACCGGCACCAACAACATCGACGTGGCGAGTGCCGAGCGGCGCGGGATCGCGATGCGCAATGTCGCCGCCTACGGCACCGCCAGCGTCGCCCAGCACACCCTGATGCTGCTGCTGGCCCTGGCCGCCCGGCTGCCCCGCTACCAGCGCGACCTGGCCCGGGGGCGCTGGAACGCGAGCCCCTTCTTCTGCCTGCTGGACCACCCCACCCTGCAACTGGTGAACAAGCACCTGGTGATCGTCGGCCAGGGCGAGCTGGGGTCGCGGGTCGGCGAGCTGGCCGGGGCCTTCGGCATGCGCGTCAGCTTCGCCGCCCGTCCCGGCGGCACCGCCGACGACTCCCGGCCCTCCCTGGCCACCCTCGCCCCCGAGGCCGATGCCATCAGCCTGCACTGCCCGCTCACCGAGGCGACCCACCACCTGGTGGACGAGACCCTGCTGGCGAGTCTCAAGCCGGAGGCCCTGCTGCTCAACTGCGCCCGCGGCGGCATCATCGACGAGCTCGCCGCCCTGGCCGCCCTCCGCGAGGGACGCCTCGGCGGCCTGGGGGTCGATGTGCTGCCCCAGGAACCGCCCCGGGAGGGCCATCCGCTGCTCTCGGCCCTCGACGAGCCGCTGAACCTGATCGTCACCCCGCACAATGCCTGGATCAGCCCCGAGGCTCGCCAGCGCATCGTGGCCCTGACCGCGGACAACCTCGCGGCCTTCCTGGCCTCCGGCTGATTCCCGCCGGCCCCCGCGTGGCCTGGCCTCCCGACTGGATGCCGGCGATCGCTTGCGGTTCTACCAGGAGGGTGCCTTGATCGAATCGACATGCAAGATAACGGTATAAATCATCTCCATGTCCCTGCCAGGGCTATCGCAGTTGGGTCTGGCGAGGGGCGCCGGGGACAGGTCGAAGAGGGGGTCCTACGCCATGGATGGCGTCGGTAGCGCCCATGGAGGGGTTCACAGCGCCCCCTCGCAGACCTGTCGACGGAGCAGCTCCGAGCGCCACAGCTAACTGCAATAGCCGTGATGTCCCTGCACCCGGCTTGCACCCCTGGCGTCGGGCCTGGATACTTCCGCCGACCACCCTTTTTTCGGCCTCACCCGGACCACGGCATGCTGCATAACTTCGGGTCGATCAATCTCGACCACGTCTATCGCGTTCCCCACCTGGTCAGGCCCGGCGAGACCCTGGCCAGCCACGACTATCGCGTCGGCCTGGGGGGCAAGGGCGCCAACCAGTCGCTGGCCATGGCCCGGGCCGGCGGCCGGGTCCGCCACTGGGGGCGGCTCGGCCGGCAGGACGCCTGGGCACGGGATCTCATGGCGCGCAGCGGCGTGGCCGTCGACAGCGTCGCGCTCGTCGACGAGCCCAGCGGCCACGCCATCATCCAGGTGGATGACCAGGGCGAGAATGCCATCCTGCTGTTTCCGGGCGCCAACCATGGCTTCACGACGGCCGACCTGGACGCGCGGATCGCCGAGATCGCCCCCGGCGACTGGCTACTGACCCAGAACGAATGCAATGCCCTGCCCCGGGTGTTCGCCCGGGCGCAGGCCCGGGGGGTGAAGATCGCCTTCAATCCGGCCCCCATGACCGACGAGGTCGCCGGACTGCCCCTGGCGGCCTGCCGGTTGTTGTTCGTCAACCGGGGCGAGGCCGAGGCCCTCACCGGCCTCGCTACCGACGCCCCCGCGGAGGCCCTGCTGGCGGCCCTGGCCCGACGGCTGCCCGCCACCGAGACGGTGCTGACCCTGGGCGGCGACGGCGCCTGGTACCAGTACGGCGACCAGCGCCACTTCCAGCCACCGCTGCCGGTCGTCGCCCGGGACACCACCGCCGCCGGCGATACCTTCATCGGCTACTACCTGGCCGCGGTCCAGGCCGACCTGCCGCCGACGGCCTGCCTCGAGCGCGCCGCCACGGCCGCGGCCCTGGCCGTCCAGCGCCTCGGCGCCACCGAGAGCATCCCCGACGCCGCCGAGGTGGAGCGGGTCCTGCGCCACGGCCTCGACGCCCCCTGACCGTCACCGACGAGGAGCCCCATGACCCATCCGATCATCTTCGATACCGACCCCGGCGTCGATGACGCCCAGGCCATCGCCATCGCCCTGCGCCACCCCGCCATCGAGCTGCTGGGCATGACCACCACCTTCGGCAATGTCGACGTGGCCACCGCCACCCACAACGCCCTGCTGCTCGCCGAACTGGCCGGTCGCGAGGTGCCCGTGGCCCAGGGGGCCGCGGCCCCGCTGGTCAAGCCCCGCCACCCGGCCCCGGCGCATATCCATGGCACCAACGGCCTGGGCGACATCGCGCTGCCGGCGGTGCAGGGCCGGGCCGACCCGCGCAGCGCGGCACGCTTCATCATCGATACGGTCAATGCCCGCCCCGGCGAGGTCAGCCTGGTGGCGGTCGGGCCGCTCGGCAACCTGGCCACGGCCCTGCAACTCGACCCGACCATCATCGACAGGGTCAAGCAGGTGGTGGTGATGGGCGGCTCGATTCGGGAAGGCGGCAACGTGACCCCGGTGGCCGAGGCCAATATCTTCAACGACCCCCATGCCGCCGCCCGGGTGCTCACGGCGGGCTGGCCGCTCATCCTGGTGGGCCTGGACGTGACCCACCGCTGCGTGCTCGGCCCGGCGCACATGGCACGCATCGCCGCCGGCCAGGGAAAGCTCGGCGAGGTGCTGGCCGGCAGCTACGGCTTCTACCGCGACTTCTACCAGGACATGCTCGGCATCGACGGCTGCTGCCCCCACGACAGCTGCGCCCTGGCCTGGCTGATCCGGCCGGAGCTGTTCACCACCGCCCGCGGCCACCTGACCGTGGCCACCCAGGGCGATGCCGAGGGCCAGACCATCTTCGCCCCGGAGAACCGCGGCTATATCGAGCCACGCTGGTCGCGCACCCCGCTGGCGGACGTCTGCCTGGGCGTGGACGGCACGGCCGTGGTGGAGTGGATCACCGAAACCCTGGCGTGACCCTCAGGCCGTCGTGAAGGTGTCCGGGTCGTGCTGCTCGACCACCTCGAGCTCCACGTGGGTGACCCGGGCCCCCGGCGGCCCCTTCCACAGCCACTCGCTGAGATCGCGGACCGCCTCGCGGCGCCCGCAAAGCAACACCTCGACGCGACCGTCCGGCAGGTTCCTGGCATGCCCGGTGACCCCGGCCTTGAGGGCCTGTTCCTGGGTGGCGCGACGATACCAGACCCCCTGCACCTTGCCGGTCACCAGGGCCTTCACACAGTAGCTGTCCATTCGGCGTCCTCCATGTCGATGCGCGGACCCGCGGCCCGCCAGGGAGCGGGAGCCTGCTCTTCGTTCTAGCATCCCGGCCGCTCACCACCAAGGTGCGAGGCTTCCCCGGGGCCAGGCGATGCACTAGTCTTCAGGGTGTCATACAGACGATCGCTCGGCCAAAAGCCGGGACGATACCAGGTTTCGCCGGCCTACCGCGGCGGACCACCCCACAACAACCTTCCTCACAAGGGAGACACGTCATGCTGGTCTTCGACCACCCCGAGTTCGACCACCATCAGCAGGTCGTCTTCGGCAGCGACGAGGCGAGCGGCCTGCGCGCCATCATCGCCATTCACGACACCCACCGCGGCCCGGCCCTGGGCGGCCTGCGCATCTTCCCCTACGCCAGCGAGGCGGATGCCCTGACCGACGTCCTGCGCCTGTCGCGGGGCATGACCTACAAGTCGGCCCTGGCCGACCTGCCCCTCGGCGGCGGCAAGGCGGTGATCATCGCCGACCCGCGTCGCGACAAGAGCCCCGACCTGCTGCGCGCCATGGGACGACTGATCGACTCGCTGTCCGGACACTACATCACCGCCGAGGACTCCGGCTCCAGCGAGGCCGACATGCGGATCATCGCCGAGCGCACCGCCCATGTGGGCGGGCTCGGCCACGACGGCCGCTCCGGCGACCCCTCGCCCTTCACCGCCCACGGGGTGTTCTGCGCGCTGAAGAGCGCCGTGCGCCATGGCCTGGACCGCGATGACCTCGGCGAGCTGCGGGTGGCCATCCAGGGGGTGGGGCATGTCGGGGCGCACCTGGCACGCCAGCTCCACGCGGCCGGCGCGCAGCTGGTGCTGACCGATGTCGACCGGGATGCGCTGGGGCGGCTCGCCGATGAGCTGGATGCCGAGATCGCCGCCCCCGAGGCCATCGCCGAGGCCGAGGTGGATGTCTTCGCCCCCTGCGCCATGGGCGCCGCGCTCACCCCGGCCGTGGTCGAGCGACTCAAGGCCCGGGTGGTCTGCGGCGCCGCCAACAACCAGCTGGCCCATCCCGACGTGGCCCGGCTGCTGACCGAGCGCGGCATCCTCTACACGCCGGACTATGTCGCCAATGCCGGCGGGGTGATCGAGATCGCCTGGCAGCGTCGCGAGGACTACCGCCGCGAGGCTGTCATGAGCCATATCGAGGGCATCGGGGCTACCCTCGACGAGATCTTCCGGCGCGCCGACCGCGAGGGCCAGAGCCCCGCCCGGGTGGCCGACGACCTCGCGCGGGAACGCTTCCGCGCCACTTGACGCCCGGCGGGAGATCAGTCCCGACGCCCCGTCCGCGAGGCGGCCTCCTCCGCCGCCTCGTCCTCGTGGCCCGGCGCCTTCACCTCCGCCCCCTCGGCGTCTTCTCGGCTTGGCGCCTCGCGAGACGCCTCTTCGTCACCAACGGATTCGTCGGCGCGGCGTTTCTTGAGGGACAGGCCGCGCCGGCGTGACGGGCGCTGAGCCACGGGCTCGTCGAGCAGCTCGTGCTGGACCCGCACCGCGGTGTTGCGCGGGACCACCTCGCGCCCCCGCGCCAGCAGGTGACACTTGGTGAAGGCCGCGCCGAACAACAGGATCAGCGAGGAGTAATAGACCCACAGCAGCACGACCACCACGGAGCCGGCGGCCCCATAGGTGGACGCCGTGGCCGTATAGGCCAGATAGGCCGCAATCGCCGACCGGCCGATGGAGAACAGCAGCGCGGTGACCACCGCCCCCACCAGCACGTCCCGCCAGCTCAGCACCACGTCCGGCAAGACCCTGAAGATGGTGGCGAACAGCGCCGCCACCACCGCCAGGGAGATCAGGAACTCCAGGCCGGCGGCCAGGGCGCCGAGGAACGGCAGCAGGCCGTTGGCGGCCTTGAGCACGGCATTGACGGCCACCCCCAGCATCAGCGAGACGAGAAGGATGAAGCCGATGGACAGCACCACGGCCAGCGAGAGGATGCGATTCTTCAGGAAGATCAGCAGGCTGTTGGAGCTGGGGCGCGCCGTCACCCCCCACAGGGTGTTCAGGGAGTACTGCATCTGGCCGAAGACGGTGGTGGCACCGACCAGCAGGGCCCCGACGCCGAGCAGGGTCGGCCAGAGCCCCGATTCCTGGACGCGCGCCTGGGCCACGGCGGCCTGTATCGCCTCGGCGGCGGCTTGGCCCATGGTGCCCTGCAACTGGGCGACGATCTGTCCCTGGGCGGCCTCCTCGCCGAGGACAACCCCGATCACGGTGACCGCGATGATCATCGTCGGCGCCAGCGAGAAGAGGGTGTAGAAGGCCAGCGACCCGGCATAGCTGAAGGCGTTGCGCTCCAGCCACAGCTTCACGGCGTCATGCACCACGCCCCACCAGAACAACACGTGCTTCTTGATCATCTGCTTGCCTCACAGTCCCTTGCCTGTCCGCCAGCATACCGAAGCCGCGCCCGCCGTGCAGGTCGCGGGAATTGCACGGCCCCGAGCGGGTCACCATAATGGGCGTTTTACCGCGCGGAGCGAGCCCATGAGTCCGAGCCCGGACGCCGACAGCCCCAGCCACGACTTCGACTGTCTGGTCTTCATCGGCCGCTTCCAGCCTCCCCATCTCGGTCACCTGGCGGTCATCCACGAGGCCCTCAAGCGCGCCCGCCAGGTCATCGTCCTGGTCGGCTCCGCCTGGCAGGCCCGTTCGCTGCGCAACCCCTGGCGCTTCGACGAGCGGCGCCGCATGCTGCGCACCGCCTTCGACGAGGAGGACAATGCCCGCCTCGAGATCGTGCCGCTGCTCGACGCCCTCTACAACAACGATGTCTGGGTGCGCGACGTGCAGCGCAAGGTGCGCGATATCGCCTCGCCGAGCCAGGCCCGCCTGCCGCGGATCGGGCTGATCGGGGCCAGCCGCGGCCAGTCGAGCTACTACCTGTCGCTGTTTCCCCAGTGGGAGTCGGTCAGCGTGCCGATGGTCGAGGGCATCTCGGCCAGCCAGATCCGCGAGCGACTGTTTCGCTCGCCGGCGGCCGCGAAGGACTACGCCAGTACCGGCGCCTCCCATGACCTGCCCCCGGGGGTGGTGGAGGAGATCCGGGCGTTCTTCGCCACGGAGCCCTACCAGCAACTGGTCGAGGAACAGCAGCTGCTGGACCAGTATCGCGACGCCTGGTCCCTGGCGCCCTACCCGCCGATCTTCGTCACCGTGAACGCCGTGGTGGTGCAGTCGGGACACGTCCTGCTGGTCAGGCGCACGGCGGCGCCGGGCAAGGGCCTCCATGCCCTGCCCGGCGGCTTCATCAATTCCCATGAACGCCTGCTCGATGCCTGCCTGAGGGAACTCCGCGAACGGGTCCGGCTCAAGGTACCGGAGCCCGTCCTCAAGGGCTCGCTGAGGGGCCAGCGACTGTTCGACGAGCCCCATCGCAGCTGGCGCGGCCGGACCCTGGCCGAGGCCTTCTACTTCGCCCTGCGCCCCGAGCAGCAGTTGCCGCGGCTGAAGCCGGTGAAGGGCGGTGACCATGCCCGCTGGGTGCCCCTGGCCGACCTGGAGCCCGACGGGCTCTTCGAGGACCACTTCTTCATCATCCAGAACTTCCTGGGCCTGCCCGCCGACTTCAGCGAACCCTGATGCCGAGCGGCTCCTTCAGCGAGCCCTGAAAGGAACAGTCGAGTCCAAGACGCCAGGATCGATGCTTAATCTCCTAAAAAGGTAGAGATTTCCGTAGCGAGCGAAGACTAGGTCGGTCACCGCCGCAGCGCAGCTACCGCAGTGTAGCCTGCTACATGAGGATAGCGAGCAGCGCCGGTGGCCGAGCTATCGAGCGCAGTAGGAAATCACACCTTTTTCAGGCCTGGAGGAAATCCCGCGGCCTGCTACATGAGGATAGCGAGCAGCGCCGGTGGCCGAGCTATCGAGCGCAGTAGGAAATCACACCTTTTTCAGGCCTGGAGGAAATCCCGCGGCAG
>NZ_JACHXR010000001.1:859477-907490 GCF_014192275.1 Halomonas stenophila
GGCAGCTTCATCATCTGCCGCCAGAGCTTCTCGACGCCGGGCTTGTGGACCAGCGAGCAGCGATAGAGCCGGATCTCCAGGGGCACGTCGAGGCTCTCGCCGCCGGCCCGCACCAGGCGACCGTGCTTGAGTTCCTCGCGGATGCAGAAATCGGGGATCCAGGCCATGCCCATGCCCTGCAGCACCATGCCCTTGAGCCCCTCGGCCATGGCGGTCTCGTAGACGGTGCGCAGGCGCAGGCGCAGCGGGTCGTTCTTGAGCAGCATGCGCACGCTGCGGCCCAGGAAGGCCCCCTGGGTATAGGAGAGATAGGGCACCGACTCGTTGCCCTCGAGGGGGAAGCGCGGACGCCCCTGGGCATCCGGCAGGCTGACCGGGAGCATCTTCACCTGGCCGATGGAGAAGGACGGGAAGACCTCGGCGTCGAGCTGCATGCTGGCGTAGGGGTCGTAGTAGGCGAGCATCAGGTCGCAGTTGCCCTCGCGCAGCACGTGGATGGCATCGCCGACGTTCATCGCCACCAGTCGGGTCGGCAGCTCGCCCACGCCCTTCTGCAACCGCGAGATCCACTGGGGATAGAAGCTCAGCGCCAGGGAATGGGCGGCGACGATGTCGAGCGCCTCATTGGCGATGGACAGGCCGCGCAGGTGGCCGAGGCTCTCGTTGAGCTGCTCGACCATGCTGCGGGCGGTGACCAGGAACAGCTGCCCCTCCGGGGTCAGGTCGACCGGCGTGGTGGAGCGGTCGACCAGGGTCACCCCCACCGCCTGCTCCAGGGAGCGAATGCGCCGGCTGAAGGCCGGTTGGGTGACGTGACGCTGGCGCGCCGAGGCGGAGAAACTGCGCGTGTTGGCCAGGGCAACGAAGTCTTCCAGCCACTTGGTCTCGAGGTTCACCACGACTCCCGATCACGGATGCATGAGCGGCCCCACGCCGGAGCCAGCCGAGGGCTGCTAATGTACCCCAGCCGGGGGGCGGACCCAAGCCGCTTCACTGCACGGGGGCGAAGAGGTAGGCCGCCCGGGACACCAGCTTGCGCCACAGGGGGCGCGAGGTGATCTCCTCCAGGCTGACCCGGCGGCAGTCGGCGAAGTCCCGCTCGAGCATCGCCGCCACCTCGGCGGCGAAGCCTCGGTCGGGCACGAAGGCGGTGATCTCGAAGTTCAGGCGGAAGGAGCGGTTGTCGAGATTGACGGTGCCGACGCTGGCCGCCTCCTCATCGATCAGGATCACCTTCTGGTGCAGGAAGCCCGGCTGGTAGCGGTAGACCTTGACCCCGGCGCGCAGCATGTCGGGCAGGAAGGAGAAGGCCGAGAGGAACACCAGCAAGTGATCGGGGCGCTCCGGGATCATGATGCGCACATCGACCCCCCGCATGGCCGCCAGGCGCAGCGCGTCCTGGACGCTGCGATCGGGGACGAAGTAGGGGCTGGTGACCCAGAGCCGCTCCCGGGCGCTGTGAATGGCATGCTGCACCAGCAGGCTGGCGGTCTCCTGGGGATCGGCGGGCCCCGAGGGGACGATGACCACGTTCTGGCATTCCTCGCAGGTCACCTCCGGGGCCCAGTTGAGGCGGATCACCTCCCCCGTCGCCCAGTGCCAGTCCTCCCAGAAGGCCTCCTGCAGGCCGAGCACGCTGGGACCGGTCAGCTTGAGGTGGGTGTCGCGCCAGTGGCCATGCCGGGCATGCTGCCCCAGGTACTCGACCCCGACATTGAAGCCGCCCACCCAGCCCTGGCGACCGTCGACCACCAGGATCTTGCGGTGGTTGCGGAAGTTGAGCTGGAAGCGATGGCGCAGCCCCCGGGAGGAGTGGAAGGCGCTGACTTCCACCCCGGCCTCACGCAGATCGCGCAGGTAGCGCTCGGGCAGGTTGTGGCAGCCGATCTCGTCGAACAGGAAGCAGACCCGGATGCCCTTCTCGGCGGCGCGCTGCAGGCGGTGCTTGAGCTCGAGGCCCAGGGCGTCGTCGCGGACGATGAAGAACTGGATCAGGATGTAGTCATCCGCCGCCTCGATGCCGGCGAACAGGCTGTCGAAGGTCGCCTCCCCGTCCACCAGCAGCTCGCTGCGGTTGCCGCTGGTCAACGGCATCATCGCCAGCTTCTCCACCGCCAGCACGTCGGGCTCCCGGGCATCGGCCAGGTAGGGCGAGACCCGCTCCCGGTAGCGGGCCAGCACGCGCCGGAGCACGGTGTCCCGCTCGCCCCGGGCCGACACATAGCCGTAGAAGCGCGGGCGACCGAACACCCAGTAGGCCGGTACCGCCAGGTAGGGCATGGTGATCAGGGAGATGATCCAGGCGATGGCCCCCTGGGAGGTACGGCTGGACAGCAGCGCCTGTACCGCCGAGAGGGCACCGAGCACATGGATCACCAGGATCAGTACGCCGAACAGCCAGGAGGCCATGGTCAGTCCCCGTTCCGTGGGAGGAAGCCGCGGCGCCGGACACGGCGCCGCCACCAGCATACTCGCAACGACGACGGCCCCGCCAGTTGGCGGGGCCGTCGCCCAGGGCTATCGCAGATAGCAGGATCGCTCGAGGCTGATCCGGCGCCCCTTGCCACCCGACTGCGATTGCCCTGGGCCTACGGCCGGCGGCGCGGTCAGGCGCGCTCGGCGATGATCTCCTTCCACTTGGCGGGACCGGTCTGGTGGACCGAGGTGCCGGCGCTGTCCACCGCCACGGTCACCGGCATGTCCTCCACCTCGAACTCGTAGATGGCCTCCATGCCCAGGTCCTCGAAGCCGACCACGCGGGCCTTCTTGATGGCCTGCGCCACCAGGTAGGCGGAGCCGCCCACCGCCATCAGGTAGACGGCCTGGTTGTCGCGGATGGCCTCGATGGCGGCCGGCCCCCGCTCGGCCTTGCCGACCATGCCCAGCAGGCCGGTCTCCTCCAGCATGGTACGGGTGAACATGTCCATGCGCGTGGCGGTGGTGGGACCGGCCGGGCCGACCACCTCGTCGCCGACCGGATCCACCGGCCCCACGTAGTAGATGAAGCGACCCTTGAGATCCACCGGCAGCGGCTCGCCCTTGGCGAGCATATCGACCATGCGCTTGTGGGCGGCATCGCGGCCGGTCAGCAGCTTGCCGTTGAGCAGCAGGGTGTCGCCGGGCTGCCAGGTACGCACCTCCTCGGGGGTGATGGCATCGAGGTCGACGCGCTTGACGTCGTCGCCGGCCTCGCGGGTGATCTCCGGCCAGTCCTCCAGCTTCGGGGCCGGCAGCGCCGCCGGGCCGCTGCCGTCCAGGGTGAAGTGGGCATGCCGGGTGGCCGCGCAGTTGGGGATGATCGCCACCGGCTTGTTGGCGGCGTGGGTCGGATAGTCCTTGACCTTGATGTCCAGCACCGTGGTCAACCCGCCCAGCCCCTGGGCGCCGATGCCGCTCCTGTTGACCTTGTCGTAGAGCTCCAGGCGCAGTTCCTCGGCGCGGTTGGACGCCCCGCGGGCCTGCAGCTCCTGGATGTCGATGGGCTCGAGCAGCGCCTCCTTGGCCAGCTCCATCGCCTTCTCGGCGGTGCCGCCGATGCCGATGCCCAGCATGCCGGGCGGGCACCAGCCGGCGCCCATCCTGGGCAGCTGCTCGAGAACCCAGTCGACCACGCTGTCGGAGGGGTTGAGCATGGCGAACTTGGACTTGGCCTCGCTGCCGCCCCCCTTGGCCGCCACATGGACCTCGACGCTGTCGCCGGGCACCAGCTTGTGGTGAATGATCGCCGGGGTGTTGTCGCGGGTGTTGGCGCGCTTGCCATCCGGGTCGGCCAGCACCGAGGCACGCAGCACGTTGTCGGGCAGCCGGTAGGCCCGACGCACGCCCTCATTGATCATGTCGTCCAGGCTCATCTCGGTCTCGAAGCGCACGTTCATGCCGACGTGCACGAAGACGGTGACGATGCCGGTGTCCTGGCAGATCGGGCGATGGCCGGTGGCACACATCCGCGAGTTGATCAGGATCTGGGCGATGGCGTCCTTGGCCGCGGGGTTCTCCTCCCGCTCGTAGGCCGCCGCCATGGCGTCGATGAAGTCCTTGGGGTGGTAGTAGGAGATGTACTGCAGGGCATCGGCGACGCTCTGGATGAGGTCATCCTGGCGGATCACGGTCATGGACAAGACGCTCCTTGGCTGGGTCGACACGCCCGCTTCCAAGCCGGTCCGGGGCACCGGCGGCGGGCTCGAACGGAGGCGCATTATAGCGCACTCGTCCTACCCTCGGCAGCGTCGGTGCCGGGGCCTTGGGTCCAACCGGGTCTTGACAGGCAAGATAACGGTATAAAATGAATGTTTTGCAACTCGCCTCAATGCTCCCCAGACTGTGAAGGCCGTTCCATGGGGAGTGGTCATGGTGCGCCTGATGGCGACCAGGCCACGATCACTGCAGGGCCGTCCATGTATCGTCACCACTTCCTCTCGATTCTGTTCGCCGTTCTCGCCGGGATCATCGCCTGGGGCTACTTCTGGTACCCCGCCGGTTTCCTGCTCATCGTCTGGCTAGCCTTTGCCCTTCTCGGAGCCTATGACCTGCGTTCGCGTCACAACGTCCTGAACAATTATCCGATCATCGGTCATCTGCGCTACCTGCTGGAGTTCATCCGTCCCGAGTTGCGCCAGTACTTCTTCGAGTCCGAACAGAGCGGTCGCCCCTTCAGCCGTTCCCAGCGTAACCTGATCAATGCCCGCGCCGACGGCCGGTCAGACGCCTCACCCTTCGGCACCCTGCTCGACTTCGAGGCCGCCGGATTCGACTACGCGGAACACTCGCTGGTCCCCAAGGAGGTACCCGAGGACATCACCCGCCTGACCGTCGGAGGGCCGCAGTGCGAGCGTCCCTACCAGGCCTCGCGGTTGAATATCTCGGCCATGAGCTACGGCTCGCTCTCCTCGACGGCGGTACTCGCCATGAACCTTGGCGCACGCCGTGGAGGATTCGCCCACAACACCGGCGAGGGGGGGATCAGCCCCTACCACCAGCGGCATGGTGGCGATCTGATCTGGGAACTGGGCTCCGCCTACTTCGGCTGCCGGACCCGCGAGGGACGCTTCGATGCCGAGGCGTTTCGCGACAAGGCCGGCGACGACCAGGTCAAGATGATCGAGCTCAAGCTCTCGCAGGGCGCCAAGCCCTCTCACGGCGGGCTGTTGCCGGCGGCCAAGGTCAACCGCGAAATCGCCCGCATACGCCAAATCGAGGAGGGCAAGGATTGTCAGTCGCCCGCCACGCATCCCGAGTTCGACACCCCGACCGGTCTACTGGAGTTCCTCGCCCGGTTGCGTGACCTGTCGGGCGGCAAGCCGGTGGGCATGAAAATGTGCCTCGGCAAGCGCAGCGAGTTCTTGAGCATCTGCAAGGCAATGCTGGAGACCGGCATCCGTCCGGACTTCATCACCATCGACGGTGCCGAGGGCGGGACCGGTGCCGCCCCGCAGGAATTCTCGGACCGTCTGGGCAACTACATCAACGAGGCGCTGCCCTTCGTCCACCAGTGCCTGATCGGCACCGGGTTGCGCGACGACCTGCGCCTGATCGCCAGCGGCAAGGTCGCGCTGGGCTTCGACATGGTGGTGAAGATGGCGCTGGGCGCCGACATGTGCAATGCCGCACGACCGTTCATGTTCTCGGTAGGCTGCATCCAGGCACGGCGCTGCCACACCAACAAGTGCCCCACCGGGGTCACCACCCAGGATCCCGAGCGCAGCCGCGCCATCGACGTCGAGGAGAAATCCTGGCGGGTCGCCCGGTATCATCAGGGCACCCTCAAGGCCTTCCGCGACCTGACCGGAGCGATGGGTGTCGAGCACCCGGTCAAGCTGACCCCGGACATGATCGAACACCGTAGCCAGTTCGCGCCAGCGACTCCCTACCAGCAACGCATCGTACCGTTGGCGCCGAGCCAGCTGCTCGGCAACGACATCCCCGAGGCCTACGCGCCGCACTGGCGGGCGGCCAGCGCCGAACGTTTCTGAGCAACCCAGGTTCTTCAGCTGTGATTGGGTCCATCGCGCCACAAATGAATCCGGGAGGGCATCATGTCTACCACGGTCAGCGACTTCATCGTCTCGCGCCTGAGTGCCTGGGGAGTGGAGCGCCTCTACGGCTATTCGGGCGATGGCATCAACGGCTTCATGGCCGCACTGCGCCGTGCCGAGCAGGGTCCCCGGTTAATCCAGCCGCGTCATGAGGAGGTCGCTGCGTTCATGGCCAGCGGTCATGCCAAGTTCAGCGACCGGGTAGGGGTCTGCGTGGCCACCTCCGGCCCCGGGGCGGTGCATCTGCTCAACGGCCTGTACGACGCGCGCAAGGATCACATGCCGGCGGTGGCGATCGTTGGCCAGCAGTCGCGCCTGAGCCTCGGCACCGACTATCAACAGGAAATCGACCTGATCAGCCTGTTCAAGGACGTTGCCGGTGCTTATGTGCAGATGGTGACCGCGCCGGCCCAGGCCCGACACATGATCGACCAGGCGCTGCGAATTGCCATTGCCGAGAACACCGTGACCTGCGTGATCCTGCCCAATGACATCCAGGACCTGCCGATGGCCGACCCACCGGCGGTGCACGGCGCGGTATTCTCGGGCGTCGGCTATCGCCGGCCGCAGCGAATCCCGGCGCCCGCCGACCTGGACGCCGCCGCCGAGATCCTCGAGCGCGGCGAACGGGTGGCGATCCTCGCCGGGGCCGGTGTCAAGCACGCCGTCGACGAATTGCTGGCACTCTCCGAGCGTCTCGGGGCCGGTATTGCCAAGGCGATTCTCGCCAAGGCCATGGTCCCGGACGACGCGCCCGGCGTGACCGGCACGATCGGCCTGCTGGGCAGCGAGGCCAGCGAGAAGATGATGGAGGAGTGCGACACCCTGCTGCTGGTCGGCACGCGCTTCCCCTACGCCGAGTTCCTGCCCAAGTCCGGCCAAGCCCGCGCCGTGCAGATCGACATCGCCCCGCAAGCGCTAGGGCTACGTTACCCCACCGAGATCAACCTGCACGGCGACGCCCAGGCGACCCTGGCCGCGCTCAATGAGCGGGTGACGCGCAACAAGGACCACCGCTGGCGAGAACGCCTGCAGGGCTGGATCGACGACTGGTGGCGGATTACCGACGAACGGGCGGCTACCGATGCCATGCCGATCAACCCGCAGCGAGTGTTCCAGGAACTGTCACCGCGCCTGCCGAATGACGTCCTGCTGTGCTGCGACGTGGGTTCCGCCACCAACTGGTATGCCCGCTACCTGAAGATCCGCCGGGGGATGCTGGGCTCGGTCTCCGGCGGCCTGGCCTCGATGGGCAACGGCGTGCCCTACCTGCTGGCCGCCAAGTTCGCCCACCCACACCGTCCGGCCGTGGCGATGGTGGGCGACGGCGCCATGCAGATGCTAGGCAACCAGGCCCTGATCACCCTGGCCAAGTACTGGCACGAGTGGGAAAACCCGCAGTGCATCATCCTGATACTCAACAACCGGGACCTGAGCCAGGTCACCTGGGAACAGCGCGTGATGGAAGGTGATCCTCGCTTCGCGACTTCGCAGGACCTGCCCGACTTCGCCTTCGACGAATATGCGCGGCTGCTGGGCTTCGAGGGGCTGCGCCTGGAGCGAGCCGAGGAGATCGAGCGCGTCTGGGATCAGGCCTTCGCCGCCGACCGGCCGGTAGTGATCAACGCCTACACCGATGGCGATGTTGCTCCGCTACCTCCGCACATCGATCTCGAACAGGCCAGGCACTACCTGACCTCGATGCTCAAGGGCGACGACTCGGCGCCCCACCATGGCAGGCTGTCCGCGAAGCAGCTGGGACGTAGCCTGCTGGGGCGCCACAGGAAAAAGACCTAGCCCGGCCGACGGCACGGGATCGGCCGCCCGGTGGCATCTTCGCTCAGACCCTCCCGACGGCCAGCTGGCGCTCCTTGAGCTCGTGCAGGCGATCCCGCAGCCGCGCGGCCTCCTCGAACTCCAGGGCCTGGGCCGCCTCGAACATGGCGTCCTCGAGCCGCGAGACCTCCCGGGCAAGCTCCGCCGGCCCCAGCTCGTCCGGGTCGTAGATGGCCGCCCCCTCGGCGACCCTGCGCTCGGCCTTGCGGCCCTTGCCCTTGCGCCCCGGGGCCTGGGCGGCCTCGAGGATATCGGCCACCGAGCGGGACACCGTCTCCGGGGTGATGCCGTGCGCCTCGTTGTGGGCGAGCTGCTTGGCGCGCCGCCGCTCGGTCTCGTCGATGGCCCGGCGCATGGAGTCGGTGACCCGGTCGCCGTAGAGCACCGCCTTGCCATGGGCATTGCGCGCCGCCCGGCCGATGGTCTGGATCAGCGAGCGCTCGTTGCGCAGGAAGCCCTCCTTGTCGGCATCGAGGATCGCCACCAGCGACACCTCGGGGATATCCAGGCCCTCGCGCAGCAGGTTGATGCCCACCAGCACGTCGAACTTGCCGAGACGCAGGTCGCGGATGATCTCGACTCGCTCCACGGTGTCGATATCGGAGTGCAGGTAGCGCACCCGCACGCCGTGCTCGTCCAGGTACTCGGTGAGGTCCTCGGCCATGCGCTTGGTCAGGGTGGTCACCAGCACCCGCTCCTCCACCGCCGTCCGGGCCTGGATCTCCGAGAGCAGGTCGTCCACCTGGGTGGACGCCGGGCGCACCTCGAGCGCCGGGTCGAGCAGCCCGGTCGGCCGCACCACCTGCTCCACCACCTGGCCGGCATGCTCGGCCTCGTAGGGACCGGGCGTCGCCGAGACGAACACGGTCTGGGGCGATATCCGCTCCCACTCCTGGAAGGTCATCGGCCGGTTGTCCAGCGCCGAGGGCAGCCGGAAGCCGTACTCCACCAGGGTCTCCTTGCGCGAGCGGTCGCCCTTGTACATGCCCCCCACCTGGGGAACGCTGACGTGGGACTCGTCGATGAACAGCAAGGCATCGGCGGGCAGGTAATCGAAGAAGGTGGGCGGCGGCTCGCCGGGCTGGCGCCCCGACAGGTAGCGGGAATAGTTCTCGATGCCGTTGCAGTAGCCGAGCTCGAGCATCATCTCGATGTCGTAGAGCGAGCGCTGCTCCAGGCGCTGGGCCTCCACCAGCTTGTCGTGCTGGCGCAGCCAGGCCAGCCGCTCGGCCAGTTCCTCCTTGATGGCGTCGATGGCGCCCATGATGGTCTCCCGGGGGGTCACGTAGTGCGACTTCGGGTAGATGGTCATGCGCGGCACCTTGCCCCGCACCTCCCCGGTCAGCGGGTCGAAGAGGCTGATGGCGTCGATCTCGTCGTCGAACAGCTCCACCCGCACGGCCTCGTCCTCGGCGTCCGCCGGGAAGATGTCGATGACGTCGCCGCGCACCCGGTAGGTACCGCGCTTGAAGTCCATGTCGTTGCGGGTGTACTGCAGCTCGGCGAGGCGGCGCAGGAAGGCGCGCTGGTCGATCAGCTCGCCTCGGGTGAAGTGCAGGCGCATCTTCAGGTACTGGTCCGGGTCGCCGAGGCCGTAGATCGCCGACACCGAGACCACGATCAGCGCATCGCGGCGCTCGAGCAGCGCCTTGGTCGCCGAGAGGCGCATCTGCTCGATGTGGTCGTTGATCGAGGCGTCCTTCTCGATGAAGGTGTCCGAGGACGGCACATAGGCCTCGGGCTGGTAGTAGTCGTAGTAGGAGACGAAGTATTCGACGGCGTTGTCGGGAAAGAACGCCTTGAACTCGCCATAGAGCTGGGCCGCCAGGGTCTTGTTGGGGGCCATCACGATGGTCGGGCGCTGCAGGCGCTGCACCACGTTGGCCATGGTGAAGGTCTTGCCCGAGCCGGTGACGCCGAGCAGGGTCTGGTGGGCCAGCCCGGCGTCGAGCCCCCCGACCAGGCTCTCGATGGCCGTGGGCTGGTCGCCGGCGGGCTGGAACTTCGCTTGCAGTCGGAACGGCTTGCTCATCGGCTCTCCTGGTGACGCCGGGCCGGCATCGCGCCCGGCGGGAAACGACGGATCAGCCCCGCAGACGGGTGGTGATCTCCACGGTGGAGCTGGTCATCAGGCGGTGGATCGGGCACTTGTCGCTGATCTCCTCGAGCCGCGCCCGCTGGGCCGCGTCCAGCGCCCCATGGAAGGTCATGGCCACGTCGAGTCGGTAGACCCCATGGCGCTCGTCGCGTTCATCGCGGTTGACCACCACGCTGACCGCGTCCAGCGGCCACTCCTTGCGGCGCGCGTACATCTGGGCGGTGATCGCCTTGCAGGCCCCCAGGGACAGATCGAAGTAGTCGTGGGGATCCGGGGCGCTGTCCTCGCCGCCGAAGGCCTCGGGCACGTCGACGAAGAGATCCTCGAAGCCCTCGAGTTCGACGCGCTGGCGGAAGATGCGGTTGCGCTGGCTGACGATCTGGATGCCGTGGGTCATCATGTCACCTCGATGCCGAGCTTGAGGGCCCGCACGGCCTGGATCAGCGCCTCGCGGCGCACCTTGCCGTCCACTTCGGCCCCATGGCGTCCCACCTCGACACTCTCGACGCCGTCGAGCATCATCAGAGCCGTGGTGATGCGATTGACCTGGTCGGCGCTCTCGACGCCCTGGAAACTGAGAGACTGGTGCGCCATCGGGCGGCTCCTGGTCGGCTGGAATCGAACAGGGGCGAGTCTAGCACGCCGCCCGAACACGCGGCAGCGGTTGCAATGCGGGCCGCTCGACCGCATGTCCCGACAAACGCCCGTCAACGGACACGACAAGGAACCCTGACATGAACGACTGGATCGCCCACCTCGGGGGCCAGCGGGACGGCGCCGACCGCGTCGTCTTCGACACGCCCGAGCCGGCCCGCCGCGCCATGGAGGCCAACGTGATGACGCCGCTGGCCCATCTGGGCATCCTCGATGTCGCCGGCGAGGATGCCGAACGCTTCCTGCAGGGCCAGACCAGTGCCCAGGTCTCCCTGGCCGACGGCGACTTCGCGCCACTGACCTGCTTCTGCACCTCCAAGGGCCGCGTGCTGGCCAATGCCCAGCTGTGGCGCGTGGCGCCCGATCATTACCGCCTGCTGATGCACCAGAGCCTGGTGCCCTCGCTGCGCGACCACCTCCAGAAGTTCGCCGCCTTCTACAAGGCCGCGCTGACGCCCCGCGACGACCTGGCGCTGATCGGCCTGATCGGCCGCGAGGTCCCGGCCGTGGCGGAGGTCCTGCTCGACGTGGTGCCGCCCGCGGTCTGGCACCAGGCCAACCGGGATGACCTCCAGGTCCTGGCCCATCCGGGCCCCCGGCCGCGACTGCTGGCCTGCCTGCCGGTCGAGCGGGCCGCGGCCACCTGGGAGACACTCGCAGCCCAGGCCAGCCCCGTGGACAACGCCGTCTGGCGCCTCCATGACATCCAGGCGGGGCTCGCCTGGCTGGAGGCCTCCCAGCAGGACACCTACCTGCCGCAGATGCTCAACTGGGAGGCGCTCGGCGGGATCAGCTTCAAGAAGGGCTGCTACACCGGTCAGGAGGTGGTGGCCCGGGCCCACTTCCGCGGCCAGGTGAAGAAGCGCCTGGTGCGCGGCCAGCTCGACGGCGGCCTGATCCCGGAGCCGGGCAGCGCCATCGAGGATGCCGACGAGAAGCGGCTCGGCGAGGTGCTCTGCGCCGAGCTGGATGCCTATGGCGAGGCCGAGGTGCTGGCGGTGATGAGCACCCGGGAGCCGAGCCCGCCGCTGCGCGTGGCCGGCCAGAAGCTCAAGCCGCTCAAGCTGCCCTACCCGCTGGAGCGGCTGGACCCCGAGCGCCTGGCCGGCAAGGCGTAGCGCTCCGGCTCAGCCCGCCGGCAGGCCGAACAGCCGCCGGGCCGTGGCCGAGCTCGCCTCGGCCACCCGCTCGACGGCCTGGCCGCGCAGCCCGGCCACCGCCCGGCACACCTCGGCGAGGCGTGCCGGCTCGTTGCGCTCGCCCCGATGCCCCGCCAGGGGCATGTCGGGACTGTCGGTCTCCAGCACGTAGCCGTCGTCGGGCAGGGCCGCCACGGCCCGATGCAGCCGCCTGGCCCGCGCATGGGTCGGGGCCCCGCCGAGGCCCACCACGAAGCCCAGGTCGAGGAAGGCCTTCGCCTGCTCGGGGGAGCCGGCGAAGGCATGGATCAGCCCGCCCGCGGGAAGCGCCAGCTGGCGTAGCCGCTTGGCCACCCGGTCGTTGGCCCGCACGCAGTGGATGACCACGGGCAAGCGACGCGCCCTGGCCAGGCGCAGCTGGGCATCGAACAGCGACCACTGGGCCGCCAGGGTCTCGTCGAAGCGCGCATCGATGCCGCACTCCCCCACCGCCACCGCCTCGGGATGGGCATCCAAGGCCCGGGCCAGCGCCTCGACGTCGTCCTCCCGGTGCGCGTCCATGAAATAGGGGTGCAGCCCCAGGCAGAGGCTGACATCGTCCCGCTGGCCCAGCGCCAGCACCCGGCCCCAGCGACGGCGGGTGGTGCCCGGCACCACGAAATGCGCAACGCCCACCGCCCGGGCTCGGGCGAAGACCGCCTCGCGGTCGGCGTCGAAGGCGGGGAAGTCCAGGTGGCAGTGGGCATCCACGAGCATATTGGAAGCGAACCTGAGTCTCCTTTCTGGGGCTACGAATCGCGGCTTGCCCGGGGACAGCCCTTCGCGGAGGCGCTGTGAACCCTTCCCTGGGCGCTACCGATGCCATCCCTGGCATAGGACCTCCGCTTCGGGCTGTCCCCGGTGCCGCTCACCTGGGGATGGCCTCCTCGGCACTCGGCGTTCGGCGCTCGGCGCTCGGCGCTGACCAGCTTAATGTTCCCGAGTATGGCTGAAGCGGATCTCCGGCCAGCGCTCCTGAGTCATCTGCAGATTGACCCGGGTCGGCGCGATATAGGTCAGGTAGCCGCCGCCGTCGATGGCCAGGTTGGTGCTCACCTTGCGCTTGAACTCCTCGAGCCGCTTGGCATCGTCGCAATAGATCCAGCGCGCGGTGTTGACGTTCACCCCCTCGTAGAGGCAATCGACCTTGTATTCCTGCTTGAGGCGATGGGCGACCACGTCGAACTGCAGGGTGCCCACGGCCCCCAGGATCAGGTCGTTGTTGTCCAGCGGCATGAACACCTGGGTGGCGCCCTCCTCGGAGAGCTGCTGCAGGCCCTTCTGCAGGGCCTTCATCTTCAGCGGGTCCCTGAGGCGCACGCGCTTGAACAGCTCCGGGGCGAAGTGCGGGATGCCGGTGAAGCGCATGTCCTCGCCCTGGGTGAAGGTGTCGCCGATCTGGATGGTGCCATGGTTGTGCAGGCCGATGATGTCGCCCGGCCAGGCCTCCTCCACGTGGGCCCGGTCCGAGGCCATGAAGGTCAGCGCATCCGCGATCTTGACGTCCTTGCCGATGCGCACGTGGCGCATCTTCATGTTCTTCTCGTACTTGCCGGAACACACCCGCAGGAAGGCGATGCGATCCCGGTGATTGGGGTCCATGTTGGCCTGGATCTTGAAGACGAAGCCGGTGAAGCTGCCATCCTCCGCCTCGACGGTACGCCGGTCGGTCTCCCGGGGCTGGGGGGACGGCGCGTACTCGACGAAGCCATCGAGCATCTCGCGGACCCCGAAGTTGCCCATGGCGGTGCCGAAGTAGACGGGAGTCTGCTCGCCGCGCAGGTAGGCCGCGTGGTCGAAGGCATGGGAGGCGCCCCGCACCAGCTCCACCTCCATGCGCAGCTCCTCGGCGGCATCCTCGCCCAGCACCGCATCGACCTCGGGATTGTCGAGGCCCTCGATGCGCCTGTCCTCGGGGATCCGGTTGCCCTGCCCCTGGGTGTAGAGGTGGATGACATCGTTGTAGAGGTGGTAGACGCCCTTGAAGTGGCGCCCCATGCCGATGGGCCAGGTCATGGGGGCGCACTGGATGTTGAGCACCTCCTCGACCTCGTCCATCACCTCGATGGGGTCGCGGATATCCCGGTCCATCTTGTTGACGAAGGTCAGGATCGGCGTGGTCCGCAGGCGACAGACCTCCATCAGCTTGATGGTGCGGTCCTCGACGCCCTTGGCGCCGTCGATCACCATCAGCGCCGAGTCCACCGCCGTCAGGGTGCGGTAGGTATCCTCCGAGAAGTCCTCGTGCCCGGGAGTGTCGAGCAGGTTGACGATGCGACCGCCATAGGGGAACTGCATCACCGAGGTGGTGACGGAGATGCCCCGCTCCTGTTCCATCTTCATCCAGTCGGAGGTGGCGTGGCGGTCGTCACGCTTGCTCTTCACGGAGCCGGCCAGCTGGATGGCGTTGCCGAACAGCAGCATCTTCTCGGTGATGGTGGTCTTGCCCGCGTCGGGGTGCGAAATGATCGCGAAGGTACGGCGAAGCCCGGTTTCATGGGCGAGGGTCGAGTTGGACATTGCGTCTCGTCGCTGAGTGGTGCTCCCCCGGCCGGGATCGGTGCCGGTCGGGGCGTGTCGGTATCGTCGGTGCGTCGATTGTACCGTCAGCCACGGATTCTGTCGCCGGTCGAGGCCGACACGAGCTGCGGCCCCAAGGGCTGGGAACATGGGCGGATGGCGCGGGCGCCATGAATGAGGCAGGAAGGTAACAGCCGGCGGCGCCGGTGGAGGCCCGGCACCGCCAGGGGGGACGCGACTAGCCGGCGGCGACGCCCGTCTCGCGCCACAGGCGCTCGGTGACGAACTCGGTCACGCGACGATCGTTGGCGTCGTCGACCTCCACGGCCAGGAGCAGGAGACCGCACAGCTCGTTGCCGTGGCTGCCGTCATAGACGGGAAAGATGCGCAGGTTCGACTTCAGCAGCAGGAAGATGCCTCGGCGGGGGTCCACGCCCACGCCTCGCACCTCCTCGTCGGGGGGCATGACGAACACCACGTCGGCCGCCTCGGCCTTGCGGTGATCGAGGTGCTGCCAGGGTAGTCGCTCCAACTGGATATGCTGCATTGACCGCCTCCTCTTCCCGACTCGGTGGGATTTCAACATAGTCCATTTGTAGGGGGGTGGCAGGTGACGATGGCGTGAAAATTTTGCGACGTAAGCGCCCTTGACGGGAGCCCCATTACTGCTTGACCCGACGACACCGCCACCTGGCGCCCGGGCCTTGATCGCCTCGACTACAGCCGCTCGTGCCTGCCTGTCCCGCCCCCGTCGCGGCCCCACCAGGGTCACTTCAGAGAAACGCTATAGTGACAGGACGCCACGCGGACACGGGGAGCGCAGCGATGGACAGGGACCCACTCTTCGGCGACGCCTACCAGCCCCGGGAGATCGCCCATCGCGTGACCCGCATGGGCGTGGCCAAGGCCCGGGCCGATGCGCTGACCCTGCTGGTGCTGGCGACCCTCGCCGGCGCCTTCATCTCCCTCGGCGCACTGTTCTTCGCCGTGGTCGTGACCGGTAGCGAACTGGGCTTCGGGATCACCCGCCTGCTGGGCGGGCTGAGCTTCTGTCTGGGTCTGGCGCTGGTGGTGGTGGCCGGCGCCGAGCTCTTCACCGGCAACAACCTGCTGGCCATGGCCTGGGCCAGCGGCGAGATTCGCGGACGCGAGCTGCTCAGGAACTGGGGGTTGGTCTACCTCGGCAACGTGCTGGGCTGCCTGGGCACCGTCGTGCTGGCCGTGTGGGCGGACATCGCCGCCCTGGGCGGCGGCGGCCTCGGCGAGACCCTGAGGGAGATCGCCCTGGCCAAGGTCGCCCTCGGCCCCATGGCGGCCTTCGCCCGGGGCATCCTGTGCAATGTGCTGGTCTGCCTGGCCGTGTGGCTGGCCATGGGGGGCCACAGCGTCACCGACAAGCTGCTGGGGCTCCTGCTGCCGATCAGCGCCTTCGTGGCGCTGGGGTTCGAGCACTCGGTGGCCAACTGGTTCTTCCTGCCGATGGGGCTCTGGCTGGCCCCGCCGGGCCTCGGGATGGCCGCTGCCCTGCTCAACCTGAGCCTGGTGACGGCCGGCAACATCGTCGGCGGCACCCTGCTGGTGGCCGGCGTCTACTGGCTGGCCTACCTGCGCGACGGCCAGGGCGGCGCCGACCCATAGCCCGGTGTCGGCCCGACTTGCGGGGCAGGCAGGCGACGACGACTCCCCCCTACCAGGGCAGCGGCTCGCCGTTGCTGTGCCAGAAGCCGCCACTGGTCGCCAGGGTCAGCTCGGCGATGCGCGCGGCGATACCGGCCGCGGCCTCCTCGGGACCGATCAGGCCGCCGAAGTTCACCATGCGCGTCTTCACGTACCCTGGATGCAGCTGGGCCACGGCGATGCCTCGCGGCGCGAGATCCACCGCCAGGGACTTGCCGAAGGCATTCAGCGCCGCCTTGGAGGCACGGTAGCCATAGCGCCCGCCCGAGTCGTTGTCGGCGATCGAGCCCATCCGGCTGGTGATGTTGGCGATCCTGGCACCCTCGCCCAGGCAGGGCAGCAGGGCCTCGACCACCCGCAGCGGCGCATAGGCATTGATCTCCATCTGGGCGCGGATGGCATCGAAGTCGAGCTCGCCCAGCACCTCGTCGTGCAGCATGCCGGCGTTGTTGATCAGCACGTCGAGACGCCGGCCGTCGAGGGCCGCGGCCAGCCGGGCGACATCCGCCGGCGACGTCACATCGATGCCGTCGACCACCTGCCCGGCCACTTCGTCGAGTTCCGGTGACGTGGCCCGACAGGCCCCGATGACGTGCCAGCCTTCGCCATGGTAGTGCCGGGCCAGGGCCAGGCCGACGCCGCGGTTGGCGCCGGTGATCAGGACGGTGGGCATCAGGGCACCTCCTTTGAGCAATATTTCACTCAGAAATGTGATTCCTGGGAGATTTTGCGTAATTTTCTGCTCACGATTACATCATAGGCTAGACTATGAGCATTATCCTGCTCACCGAGTCCAGCATGCAGCTCACCATCCAGATCTACCGCCAGGGCCGATGGCAAGACGCGGCCCGCCTGGAACTTCCGCATCCGGAACGCGGCACGCGCGGTCCCGCCCGGCTCGGCTACCTGCAGGACCATGCCCTGCAGTGGATGTCCCATGACGACGAGCACGCCTGCAGCTTGACCCTGCCGGTCGAGCTGATGATGCGGCACCACGGTGAGCGCTGGTTCGGCTTTCTCGAGGACATCATGCCGGCCGGGGCGAGCCGACGCTACTGGATACAGCACCTCGGCATCCAGGACCTGGCCCCCGGCGAGCAGGACAGCGAGCTGCTGCGCCTGGGCACCATCGCGCCGGTCGGCAATCTGCGCATCCGCGAGGCCGTGCCGCCTCGCCCCCCGGGCGGCACCCTGGAGGCCCAGCGCTTCCCGCTCAGCGATGTCATCGATCGCCATACCGATTTCCTCGAGTATGCCCAGCAGATGGGCGCCGCCAGCGGCGGGGCCACCGGCGCCGGCGGCGAGGCCCCCAAGCTGCTGGTGCGTCGCACGCCCGGCGGCGCGGTCTGGATCGACACCTGGCAGGACGACCCGACCAATCTCGATCCCCACTTCCTGGTCAAGTTTCCCCGCGGCCGGCGCAGCGCCGACGACTGCGACATCCTGCGCGCCGAGTACCACTACTACCGGGAACTGGCCGATCTCGGCGTCGACACCGTGCCCCGCCAGGGCCTGCAGCTGACCGAGGGAGAGCGCTACCCCTCGCTGTGGCTGCCTCGCTTCGACGTCGAGCCCCGCGAGGGGAAACTGTGCCGCTTCGGCCTGGAGTCCGTCTATGCCCTGCTCGGGGCGGCCCCGGGAACCCACCTGCGCCACCCTTCGGTGCTGGCACGGCTGGTCGCGTTGCTCGAGCGCCAGCATCGGGTGCGCGAGCTCGGCGAGCCCTTCGACCGGGCGGGCTTCGTGATCGAGTGGGTCAAGCGCGACCTGCTCAACGTGGCCTTCGGCAACTCCGACAACCACGGGCGCAACGCGGCCCTGCTCAAGCGCCCGGAGGGCATCTGGCACGCTCCGGTCTACGACTTCGCCCCCATGAAGGCCGATCCCGAGGGGGTGACGCGCACTACCCAGTGGGGCCCGCCGCTGGAACAGGGCGGCGACTTCGACTGGCCCGCCATCGCCCGGGCCCTCGGCGAGCTGGTCGAGCCGGACCGCCTGATGGCCGAGCTGGAGCGCCTCGGGACCCGCCTGCATGGCCTGGGGGAGCGCCTGGCGGCGCGTGGTGTTCCCGAACGCATCCTGAGCATGCCCGCCGTGGGGCTCGGCCATCTCGACCGACGGTTGACGCGCTGGGGACTGTCACCATGAAACCGACTCCCATGACACCCGAGGAGCGCGAGGCGGCGCTGCTGGATCAGCTCCGGCGCCTGATGCGCGGCGAGCTCAGCGAGGGGCAGGTGCTGCGCCACCTGCGCCGCGAGGTGCTGGGCCTGTCCCAGGGCGCCTATGCGGAGCTGGTGGGCGTCAGCCGGCGCACCCTGTCCGATCTCGAGCGGGACGCCGGCAACGCCTCCATGGCCAGCATGAACCGCGTCTTTCGCCCCCTGGGCCTGAGGGTCGGCCTGGTGCCCCGCCAGCCCGCCCTGCTGGCTCGCCTCGCCGAGGACGCCGACGGCCCCTGAGGCCGTCAGGCGGTGTCCTGGCCGGCGCCATGCGCCCGCGCCGCATGGCGCCCGAGGCGTGAGCGCAGGTGCTCCAGGTAACTGAGCAGCACCGGGATCACCGCCAGCACCAGCAGGGTCGAGAGGCCGAGACCGAAGGCGATGGACACGGCCATGGGGATCAGGAACTGCGCCTGCAGCGAGGTTTCGAAGAGCAGCGGCGTGAGGCCGCCGATGGTGGTCAGCGAGGTCAGCAGCACCGCCCTCACCCGCTGCACCACCGCCTCGTTGAGGGCCGCATCGATGGCCAACCCCTGGCGGCGCTGCTGGCGGTAGAAGGCTACCAGGATGATGGCGTTGTTGACCACGATGCCCGACAGGCCGAAGAGCCCGAACAGCGACAGCATGGTCAGGTCGAGCCCCAGCAGCCAGTGCCCCAGCAGGGCGCCGACCAGCGCCAGCGGGATGATCGCCATGACGATCAGCGGCAGGCTCCAGGAGGCGAAGACCCAGGCCAGCACCACGTACATCAGGGTGAACCCCACCACCAGCCCCACGCGCATGTCGGCGAAGGTCTCCCGCTGGTCGGCGGAGCGCCCCTCGAAACTGTAGCGCACGCCGTGGTCGCGCATCAGCGCCGGCAGCACCGAGGCCTCCAGCCCGGCGAGGACACCATCGACGCTGTTGACCTCGGTATCGACGTCCGCGGTGACCTCCACCGCCAGCCGGCCGTCGGCATGGCGCAGCGCCTCGAAGCCCTGGCGATGGTCCAGGGTCATGACCTGGTCCAGCGGCACGAAGCGCCCGTCCGAGGTGCGGATCGTCAGGCGCGCCAGGGTTTCCAGGCGTTCGCGCTGGTGGCGGGGCAGCAGCACCCGCACCTCGACCTCGTCGGGGCCGTCCTGGAAGACCTGCACCAGCCGGCCGTCGAAGGCGGCGCGCAGCTGGCGGCCCAGCTCCCGGGTGGTCAGGCCGAGCGCCTCGCCGCGGGGGCTGACCCGGTAGATCAGCTGCTCCCGGCCCCAGGGCATGTCGTCCTCGGTGTCGTGGACCCCCGGCAGCTCCGCCAGCGAGCGCGCCAGGGACCCGGCCGCCCGCTTGAGCGCCTCCGCCGACTCCCCGGTCAGGCGGACATTGACGTCCTTGCCGGGCGGCCCGGCGGCGCGCTCGGAGATGGTCAGGGTCTCCAGCCCCGCCGGCAGCGCCAGCCGCTCCCGCCAGGCGCGAATGAACGCGTCGTTACGCACCGTTCGGTCGTCGGAGGGGGTGAGCTCGACCATCAGCGAGCCCAGGTTGTCGCCGGCGCGGGAGGGCTCGCCACCGACCAGGATCGTCCCGTGGCGGGTCACCACGTGCTGCACCAGCCCCCCGCCCAGAGCCTTGTCGGTGGCCTCGAGGCTCGCCTCCATCCGGGCCAGCAGCCGGTCGACCCGGTCCCGGTCGGTGCCGGCGACGAAGCTGGCATTGGCGTAGAGCACGGTGGGCTCCGGCGTGGGAAAGAAGTTGAAGGCCAGCCGGCCGCCCATCAGCAGCCCCAGGGTGACCAGCACCACGGCCACCGCCGCGGCCAGGGTCGAGGCCCGGTGGCGCAGGGTCAGCGCCGAGAAGCGCCGGAAGGGCCCTGCGCGGAAGGCGTCGAAGGCGGCCTCGAAGCGCTCCCGGGGGCGTGACAGCCGGCCGGCACGGCGCGCCCGGCCCGGCACGAAGGCATTGCGCAGGTGGGCGGGCAGCACCACGAAGCACTCCAGCAGCGAGGCGATCAGCACGCAGATCATCACCACCGGGATATCGCCGAGGATGTTGCCGATCACCCCGCCCACCAGCAGCAGCGGCATGAAGGCCGCCACGGTGGTCAGCGACGAGGCCAGCACCGGCCAGAGCATGCGCCTGGCCGCGCCCTCGGAGGCATGCCGGGGGGCCTCGCCCTGGCGGAAATGGGCGTCGGCATCCTCGCCGACCACGATGGCATCGTCGACGATCACCCCCAGCGCCATGATCAGCGCGAACAACGAGATCATGTTCACCGAGCCGCCGATCACCCAGAACACCGTCATGGCACCGAGGAAGGCCGTGGGAATGCCGATGGCCACCCACAGCGCCACCCGGGCCGGCAGGAAGAGGTAGAGCAGCCCGAGCACCAGCACCAGGCCCCCCAGGCCATTGCTGATCAGCAGCCCGATGCGTTCGGCGATCAGCCGCCAGGTCTCGTCGTGGACCTCGAGGCGGACCGAGGGCGGGAGTTGCGGGCGCGTCTCGTCGAGCCAGCGCTGCAGGGTCTCGGCGGCGGCCAGGGAGTTGCCGTTCTCGGCCCGCTGCAGCTGCAGCTCCACCGCCGGCCGGCCGTCCTGGCTGAGGGTGACCTGGCCGTCGCGGGATTCCCGGCGAATGGTGGCGATGTCGCCGAGCCGCAGCTGGACCCGGTCGCTGCTGAGGATCGGCAGCTCACCGAAGCCGGCGGCGCTGCGGCGCTGCTCCACGGCGCGCAGCTCGCGGGCGCTGTCCTGCTGGCCGAGCAGCCCCGCGGGCAGGTCCCGGGACATCACGTCGATGCGTTCGGCGATCTCGTCGAGGCTGAGCTGCAGGCCCTGCAGGCGCGCCACCGGCACCTCGATGCTGATCTGCTGCTCGGGCAGGCCCTGGGTCTCGACCCGGTCGATGCCGGCCTGCAGCAGGGCGTCCTCGAAGCGGTTGGCCAGCTGGCGCAGCTCCCGCTCGGAGACCGCACCGTGGATCAGCAGGCGGGCCACGGGCTCGTAATGGGCCACCCGGCTGACGCGGGGCGGCTCGGCGTCCGCCGGCAGGTGGGTGAAGTCGTCGACCTGCTGGCGGACGTCGTCGAGGGCCAGCACCGGATCGGCGCCTTCCTGGAACTCGAGGGTGATACTGGAGACGCCCTGGGCCGAGGTGGAGGTCATGCGCTTGAGCCCGTCGAGGCTGCGCAGGCGCTGCTCCAGGGGAATCGTCACGCCCTGCTCGACGTCCTCGGCGGCGGCCCCGGTCCACAGGGTGCGCACGCTGATGATGTCCAGGGCGAAGTTCGGGAAGAACTGGATGTTCATCCGCGCCAGCCCCAGGGCACCGCCCAGCAACATCACCAGCATGACCAGGTTGGCGGCCACGCGATGATGGACGAAGAAGCCGATCGGCCCCCGGCGACCGCTCATGTCCCCTCCTCGGCGGTGTCGCGCTCGACCTTGAGGCCCTGGACGGCATTGGGCAGGTGGGTGGTGATCACCCGCTGCCCGTCGGCCAGGGTCTCGCCGGCCACCAGCACCCAGCTCTCCCCGTCGGGGCCGGGCACCTGGCCGCGGCGGGACACCGCGAGGCGGCGCATGCGCCCGTCGGCGTCCATCAGGTAGAGCACATCGTCGCCGTAGAGGGCGCTGGCCGGCACGGCCAGGGTATCCTCGGCGACCGGGCGCTCGAGGCGCACGTCCACCAGGCTGCCGGGACGCAGGCCCGCGTTCGCGCCCTCAAGGCGCAGGATCGCCTCGACGCCGGCGGGATCGCTCTCGCCGGCCAGCCCGGTGAGCACGAAGCGGGCCGCCTCCCCGTGCGCCACCAGGCGCCGGCCGGCGGCCAGCGCCTCCGACAGTTCGGCCTGGTAGGCCCGCGGAATCGTGGCCCTGAGTTCCAGGCCCTCCCGCGGGTAAACCGACAGCAACTCGGCCCCCTCGCTGACCCGCTCCCCGGGGGCGGCGGCGATGCCGGTGACGATGCCGTCGAAGGGCGCCTCGACCCGGGCACGCTCGGCATCCCGGCGGGCCTCGGCGAGTCCGGCGCGGGCCTCGGCGAGGCCCGCCTCGAGGCCGCGCAGGCGGGCCGGATGCTCGGCGATGCTGCCCTCCCGGGCATTGACCGTGACCCGAGCCCGCGCCAGGGCATCGCGGGCATCGTCGAGGGCCGCCTGCGAGGCCAGGTTACGCGCCACCAGGGAGCGGTTGCGTTCCAGCTGGCGCCGGGCGTTGTCCCGCAGCTCGCGCTCGCGCACCAGCGCGGCCTGGTCACGCTCGTGGCGGATGCGCGCGGCGTCGATCTGTGCCTCGAGATCCGCAACCCGGGCCTCGGCACGCGCCACCGGGGGACCGGTATCGGCATCGTCTAGGGCGACCAGCAGCTCGCCCGCGGCGACGTGCTGGCCCTCGCGCACCGGACGCTCGGCCACCCGGGCGGTGAGCGGCGCGGTGACCGTCACCCGCTCCGGGGCCGTGATCTCGCCGTACAGGGGCAACACCGGCACCCGGTCGGCGAGCCTCACGGTCAGGGTCTCGACCCGCCAGCTGCGCTCCTGGGGGGTCACCGTGGCCGGCTCGGGGCGGGTCACCCTCAGCCCCACGAAGGCCGCCACGCCCAGGGCGAGAATCAGCAACGGGATCAGCAGTCTTCGCATCGAACGGCGCCCATCGGCAAGAATTCGCAACCTCCAATATACAGCCTGGGCCCGCCGGGGGCAGCCGGGCGACACATCGCCGCGCGGACGGAGAGGCGGCGCACCGGGCCAATCGGTTATCATCGCGGCACCGATCGCCTGCGGAGTCCCCATGCAAGCCGCCCTGCCCCTGCCGCTGTCCACCCCCAACCGCAACCTGGTGCGCCTGACCATCGTGCGCGGGATCACCTGGACGGGGTTCCTGGCCGGCATCGTCATCGGCGTCGAGGGACTGGGCTTCGCCCTGGACCTTCCCGCGGTGATCGGCGTGATCCTGGTGATGGGCCTGATCAACGTCGGCACCTGGTGGCGCCTGGGGCGTCCCCGCGCCGTCACCCACCGGGAGTACCTGAGCCACCTGCTCGCCGACGTGGGCGGGCTGACCCTGCTGTTCTACTTCACCGGGGGCTCCACCAACCCCTTCATCAACTACTACCTGGTGCCGGTGACCATCGCCGCCGCCACCCTGCCCTGGCGCCATGCCTGGGCCGTCGCCGCCGCGGCCATGGCCGGCTACAGCTTCCTGATGTTCGTCTACCATCCGGTGCCCCAGCTCGGCATGCCCCATGCCGAGACCACCATCAACCTGCATACGCTGGGCATGTGGCTGAACTTCGCGCTGTCCGCCGGCCTGGTGACCTTCTTCCTCTACAAGATGGCCCGGGCCCTGCGCAGTCGGGAGCAGGCGCTGTCGCGCACCCGGGAAGCGGTGCTGCGCAACGAGCAGGTGCTCGCCGTGGCCACCCAGGCCGCCGGGACCGCCCACGAACTGGGGACCCCGCTGTCGACCATGGCCGTGCTGCTCAAGGAGATGCGCGAGGACGCCCGGGGCGACACCCAGCTGGAGACGGACATCGACCTGCTGCGCCAGCAGGTCAACACCTGCAAGTCACGCCTGCGCCACCTGGTGGACAGCGCCGATCGTCGCCGCATGGCCCAGCCCGAGGTTCGCGAGGCCGGCGACTGGCTCGCCACCGTGGTGCAGCGCTGGCTGGTGCTGCGCCCGGACGTGGCGCATCGCCTCGAGATCGCCGGGCGCCGTGGCCAGCCCCGGCTGGCGGTGGACGCCACCCTCGACCAGGCGCTGACCAACCTGCTCAACAATGCCGCGGACGCCAACCCCGACGACATCACCATCCAGCTCGACTGGAACGACGAGGAGGTGGTGATCGACATCCGCGACCATGGTCCCGGGGTGGCACTGTCCATCGCCGACCAGCTGGGCGACACCTTCGTCTCCACCAAGAGCAAGGGGCTCGGCATCGGCCTGTTCCTGACCCATGCCACCATCAACCGCTTCGGTGGCGGCGTGAGCCTGTACAATCATCCCGAGGGTGGCACCCTGACCGAGGTGACCCTGCCCCGAAGCGACCCCGCGGCCTGAGCCGCCAGGGTCATCGACTCCCCCGCGAGGATGCCATGCAAGACACCGCCCAACGCCTGCTGATCATCGACGACGACGAGATGTTCTGCCAAGTGCTGCATCGCGCCATGAGCCGCCGCGGCTTCGAGGCCCTGGTGGCCCACGATGCCGCCGAGGCCCTCTCCCTGGCCCGCCAGCACCAGCCGGAACTGGCCACCCTGGATCTCAAGCTGGAACAGGAGTCGGGACTCAAGCTGCTGCCGGACCTGCTGGAACTGGTCCCGGACTGCCGGGTGGTGGTGCTGACCGGCTACTCGAGCATCGCCACGGCGGTGGAGGCGATCAAGCTCGGCGCGGTGAACTACCTGTGCAAGCCGGCGGACGCCGACGAGGTGCTGGCCGCCCTGGGCCGGGAGGAAGGCGACCCCCAGGCCGAGGTGGCCGAGCATCCGCCCTCGATCAACCGCCTGACCTGGGAGCATATCCAGAAGGTGCTGCAGGAACACGACGGCAACATCTCCGCCACCGCCCGGGCGCTGGGCATGCACCGCCGCACCCTGCAGCGCAAGCTGCAGAAGCGGCCGGTAAGGCGCTGAGGCGCCAGAGGGAAGAGGGAAGCCAAGATCGGTGCTTGTCTTCCCTCTTCCAGGCGCGAAGCGCCGTTCTTCCTTCTTGAAGCGGCGCAGCGCGTCTTATTGCGCCGTCCACCCCAGGTCGATGTTCCAGCTCGCGCCGGTGACCGCCCCGGCGGCATCGGAGGCCAGGTAGCCGACCAGCGAGGCCACCTCGGCGGGATCGATCAGCCGCTTGACCGCGGCGTTCTTGAGCATGATCTGCTCGACCACCTCCTGCTCCTCCATGCCGTGCAGTTTGGCCTGGTCGGCGATCTGGTTGTCGACCAGCGGCGTCTTCACGTAGGCGGGGCAGATGGCGTTGGCGGTGATGCCCTGGCTGCCGCCCTCCAGCGCGGCGGTCTTGGTCAGGCCGATCATGCCGTGCTTGGCGCTGATGTAGGCGGCCTTGCCCGGCGAGGCCACCTGGGCATGCACCGAGGCGACATTGACGATACGCCCCCAGCCCCCCTCGCGCATGGAGGGCCAGGCCGCCTGGGTCAGCAGGAAGGGCGCGGTCAGCATCAGGTCGATGATGCGACGCCACTGATCCTCGGGGAAGTCCTCGATGGGCGAGACGTGCTGGATGCCGGCGTTGTTGACCAGGATATCCAGGTGGCCGAAGCGCTTGAGGGCCTCCTGAACCGCCGCCTTGCAGGCCTCGCCGTCGGTCAGGTCGGCCTGGAAGAAGGCGGCCCCGGCCCGCTCGGCGACCTCCTGGCCGGCGGGGTTGAAGTCCACGGCCAACACCTGGTGGCCCTGCTCGCAGAGGTGGCGTACCACGGCCTCGCCGATGCCGCTGCTGGTCCCGGTGACCAGGGCGACGCGGGGGGTGGGGGCAGTTGCGGTCATGTCGACTCCTTGAGGGTTGCCGGGAGATGGGCCCGTCCAGCATAAGGGCCCGCCACGCACAGCACCAGTTCAGGGCGGCGGCGTCATGACCCTTTCCATCAACCGCTGGGCCAGGCGGCTGCCTTCCTGCAGCGAGCCGACATCGGACAGGTCATCGAGCAGTTCGCAGACCCACAGCCGCGGCTGCCCCTCGAGGACCAGGGGGCGGAAGGGATAGACCCCGGAGGGCAGGGACACCCGCCGCAGGGCCTCGGGCGCGGCGGGCGGCTCGTC
Source organism: Halomonas stenophila (assembly GCF_014192275.1). Lineage (GTDB taxonomy): Bacteria > Pseudomonadota > Gammaproteobacteria > Pseudomonadales > Halomonadaceae > Halomonas > Halomonas stenophila. The sequence continues at coordinate 885,442 of NZ_JACHXR010000001.1, forward strand.
CTGGAGTGGCACCAGGGCCAGCGACAGCGACAGCGGGGTGATCAGCGCGCCGAGCAGCACCTCGCGCCCCTCCCCCAGGGCATGGGGCTGGAAGCACAGCGCATCCACGCCCAGCCGGGGATTGTAGCGCGCCTCGGCCTTGGCCGCCCTGAGATGGCGGTGCTCCCAGGCCCGGGCCAGCTGCTGCAGCCGAGCGTATTGTTCGGCCGTCAATGCCTGCATGTCGTCCTCCGAAGGGTGTCGAGGCGACAGTATAGGGGCTCGGCCCGGCATTCGGCAGTGGCCGGGCGAGCTGCTAGCATGAAGGCGTCCTTCCCCCAGCCCGAGGAGCCGTCATGAGCCCCGAGAACCGCCTCGAGATCGCCGTCGACATCGCCCGCCACGCCGGGCGCCTGATCGCCGAGGCCCGCGAGGAAGGCGGCATCGAGCACCGCTTCAAGCACGGCCAGGAGCTGGTGACCGATACCGACGTCGAGGTGGACACCTATATCGGCGATCGCCTGGAGGCGAGCTTTCCCGACGAGCATCGCCTCAGCGAGGAACTGGCCCCCGACCGCGAGGCCCTCGAGCACACCCAGGACATGTGGGTGGTGGACCCCATCGACGGTACCGTCAACTTCGCCCATGGGCTGCGCCACGTGGCCGTCTCCATCGGCTGGGTGAGCGGCGGTCACCTGAAGCTCGGGGTGGTCCACGCGCCCTTCCTCGACGAGACCTTCACGGCCCTGGCCGGCCGCGGCGCCTGGCGCAACGGCGAACCGATCCATGCCAGCCGCACCCGGGACCTGGCGCGCTGCCTGGTGGGGACCGGCTTCCCCTACCGTCGCGACAGCCGCCCGCCGCTGATGCGCCGGCTGATGGCCGTGCTCACCCACTGCCAGGACGTGCGGCGCAACGGCTCGGCGGCCCTCGACCTCTGCGACGTGGCCTGCGGGCGCCTCGATGCCTACTACGAGAGCGTCTCGCCCTGGGACTTCGCCGCCGGCCTGCTGATCGCCCGGGAGGCCGGGGCCCGCACCGGCCATCTCTATCCCGGTCCCGGCGGCATCCCCGAGGAGCTCTACGGCGAGAACCTGCTGGTCACCAGCCCCGCCCTCTACGACGATCTCGGCAACCTGCTGCGCCGCGCCGATGCCAGCGAGCTGGAGACGTTCTGAGGCCCGCCCGATAGTCCTCGGCAATGACCCCATCAGGCCTCGCCTATTGGCCAAATCCGCTGTGCTCGTTCACAATGGCGCCAGATTTTTCCCGCCCCCTTTCACGCATCCACGGATGCAAGGAGTAGTTGATGTTCGTCGTTATCTTCGGTCGTCCCGCCTGCCCGTTCTGCGTGCGCGCCAAGGCACTCGCCGAGAAGCTCGAAGGCGCCGGCGCCATCACGGGCTTCCGTTACGTGGATATCCACGAGGAAGGCATCACCAAGGCCGATATGGAGAAGACCATCGGCAAGCCGGTCGAGACCGTGCCGCAGATCTTCGTCGACCAGGCCCACGTGGGCGGCTTCACCGAGTTCGACCAGTACGCCCGCGACCGGGAGTGGCTGACCGCCAGCGCCTGAGCCTCCGGCGCCGCGCACCGAGAACCGCCTACGGGCGGTTCTCGCGTTTCGGGCCCCGGCGTTCCTGCCTCGTTGAATCTGCCCACACCCCCGCCGCTTACACTGCGTAGTGTCAGCGCACAGGGCACCAGCACAGAGGGCGAGGCAGGATGCAACGTGAAGAGTTCGTTCAGCAACTATGGCTGGACTATGTCCACCACCACCCGGATATCGGCGGGCTGCGGCTGTGGCCGGTGGAGACCCCACCGGAATATCTGGCCCTGCTGACCCTCAACCATGGCCCCTGGTCGATGGAGGCGCTGCTGCCGACCCTGGTGCGCTTCGGCTACCGTCCCGTGCAGCGCTATGCCATGGCCGACCGGGGGCTGCTGGTGACGCTGCTGGCCGCCCCCGACGAGGGCGCCTGGCTGGTACTCGCCGAGCTGCAGCTCGGCACCCTCTCGCGGAGCCCCCGGGCGGCCCTGGAGCAGTTGGTGGCGCAGGCCCCGCCCGAGGCGACCCGTGGCCAGAACCTGCTGTGTCGCGCCCGGCCCTGGCCGATGCCCGACTGGGCGAGCTACCAGGCCCTGGCGGCGGCCCATCCGCTGGCCGGCTGGCTGGCGGTCATGGGGCCCGGGCTGCATCACCCGGGCTTCGACTGCGCCCGCCTCGGCGAGGAAATCGGCCGGCTGGACACCCGCCTGCGCGACAATGGCCTGAGCGGTGACGCCGACCGCCACCATGGCGTCTTGCCGATTTCCCCCCTGCTGGACTACCGCTTCTATCCGACGCTGCCCCGTCGGCTAGCCTTCGCCGAGGGCGATGAGCATCGGCTGGCCCTGGGCGGGCTGGCGCTCGTCCAGAAGCAGGTCAGCGCCAACCAGGAACGCACCGTCGAGCTGCTGCTCCCCCACCATACCCGCTGCGAGCTCAGCTGACCGGACCATCCACAGATTCTGTGGATAACGCTGTGCACCGGTGACGGACAAGCGTCCGGGACCGGCCTGGCAGCGAGGTGTCGCTTGGAATGGTCAGATTTTCGGCATCCCGACACGCCTCGGCCCGGACACGCGGTCCGGGCCGAGGCGAGGTGGGGCGAGACGGGCCGCGTCACTCGGCGAAGGTCATCTCCGGCACGTGCTCCGGCACGATCAGCTTGCCGGCCGTCTTCTCGACGATCTCCTCGACGGACACCCCCGGGGCGCGTTCCTTGAGCACGAAGGCGCCGTTCTCGATCTCCAGGTAGGCGAGGTCGGTGAGCACCCGGTTGATGCAGCCGGCGCCGGTGAGCGGCAGGTTGCACTGCTCGAGCAGCTTTGATTCGCCGTGCTTGGAGGCGTGGGTCATGGTGCAGATGATGTTCTCGGCCCCCGCCACCAGGTCCATGGCGCCGCCCATGCCCTTGATCAGCTTGCCCGGGATCATCCAGGAGGCGATGTTGCCGTGCTGGTCGACCTCGAAGGCGCCCAGCACGGTGAGGTCCACGTGGCCGCCACGGATCATGGCGAAGGACTCCGCCGAGGAGAAGATCGCCGCGCCCGGCCGGGCGGTGACCGTCTGCTTGCCGGCGTTGATCATGTCCGGGTCCAGTTCCTCCTCGGTGGGGAAGCGCCCCATGCCCAGCAGGCCGTTCTCGGACTGCAGCATCACGTCGATGTCGTCCGGGACATGGTTGGCGACCAGGGTGGGGATGCCGATGCCCAGGTTGACGTAGAAGCCGTCCTCGAGTTCGCGCGCCACGCGCATTGCCATCTGTTCGCGAGTCAGTGCCATCTTGATGCCTCTTGTATCTTGTAAGGGATGAGCGCCGGTGAACCCTGCTCGAGGCCAATGCCGGCGGCAGATCTACGAGGAGGCGCTGTGAACCCTTCCCTGGGCGCTACCGACGCCATTCCATGGCGTAGGACCTCCTCTACGATCTGCCCCCGGCGCCTCTCGCGCTATCCAACGGCGAATGTCCGGGAGATGGAGCGAAACCCTCAGCCCTGGTGGACGGTGCGCTTCTCGATGCGCTTCTCGAAGTTGCCCTGGATGATGCGATCGACGTAGATGCCCGGGGTGTGGATCTGGTCCGGCGCGAGCTCGCCGGGCTCGACGATCTCCTCGACCTCGACCACGGTGATCTTGCCCGCGGTGGCGGCCAGCGGATTGAAGTTCTGGGCGGTGTCGCGGTAGACGACGTTGCCGTAGCGGTCGGCCTTCCAGCCCTTGACGATGGCGAAGTCCCCCACCACGGACTCCTCGAGGATGTAGTGCCGGCCGCCGAACTCGCGGACCTCCTTGCCCTCGCCGATGGGCGTCCCGTAACCGGTGGCGGTGTAGAAGGCAGGAATGCCGGCGCCGCCCGCCCGCATCTTCTCGGCCAGGGTGCCCTGCGGGGTCAGCACCACCTCGATCTCGCCTTCCAGCATCTGCTGCTCGAAGAGCGCGTTCTCGCCCACGTAGGAGGCATGGATGGTGCCGATCTGGCGGTCTTCCAGCAGCAGGCCCAGGCCGAAGCCGTCGACGCCGCAGTTGTTGGAGTAGACGGTCAGGTCCTTGACGCGCCGCCGCTTGATCTCGGCAATCAGGTTCTCGGGGATCCCGCACAGCCCGAAGCCGCCGGCGATGACGGTCATACCGCTCTCGATGCCGGCCATCGCCTCTTCATAGGAATTCACACGCTTGTCGAATCCGGCCATATCGCTGCCTCAACTGGTTGGAGGATGGTTGTTATCGCGGTCCTGGCAGTGTCGCGGGAGGCAATATATTTGTTAAGTTTGTTTTTCTTATCGATTATTTTATATTTCAAATCAATCGACGCCGCCGTGGAGGCCGTCCATGACCGTCAAGCAACTCCGGGCCTTCCTCGCCGTGGCCCAGACCCTGAGCTTCACCCAGGCCTGCGAGCGACTCCACCTCTCCCAGCCGGCCCTGAGCCTGACCGTCAAGGGCCTGGAGGAAAGCCTGGGCGGACGGCTGCTGACCCGCAGCACCCGCAGCGTGCGGCTGACCCCGGAAGGCGAGTCCCTGGTCCCGCTCGCCGAGCGCCTGCTGGCCGACTGGGACAACACCGAGGAGCTGTTGCGCCAGCGCTTCACCCTGCGCCTGGGCCGCGTCGCCGTGGCCGCCATGCCCTCCTTCGCCGGCAACCAGCTGCCCGGCGTGCTGATGGCCTTCCGCCAGCGCTATCCGCGCATCAACGTGACCGTCCACGACGTCATCAACGAGCAGGTCATCGACATGGTCCACCAGGGCCGCGTCGAGCTGGGCATCGCCTTCGAGCCCGAGGCCGCCCAGTCGCTGCACTTCGCCCCGCTGTACCGGGACCGCTTCGTCGCCGTGGTCCCGGCCGACTCGGCCCTGGCGACGCGCGCCTCGATCGACTGGCCGGCGCTGCTGACCCGGGACTTCATCACCCTGCAGCGCCCCTCCATGGTCCGCCGGCTCCTCGAGCAGCAGCTGCGCCTGCAGGGGATCGAGCTGCCGGTGGCCTTCGAGAGCCACCATCTGGCCACCGTCGGGCGCATGGTCGCCAGCGGCCTCGGCGTCAGCGCCGTCCCCTCGCTGTGCATCCACCAGATGCAGGAACTCGGCGCGCGCTGCCTGTCGCTGCATGCGCCGGTCATCGAGCGGGCGGTGGGCATCCTCTCGCCCAGCGCCGATGACCTCTCGGTGGCCGCCCAGGCGCTGCGGGAGGTGCTGCAGGAAACCGTGTCGACCCCGGTGCTAAGCTCAGGGTAGACATCGCGGCACGGCGCGGGAGGCAAGCATATGGCCACTCCAGTCTGGCAACCGTCCCCCGAGGCGATCGCGAGCACCCAGATGACGGCCCTGATGCGCCGCATCGAGGATGCCCATGGCGATGCCCTCACCGACTACGGGGCCCTGCACGCCTGGAGCCTCGCCCATCCCGAGGCCTTCTGGTCGCTGCTGTGGGAGACCTTCGATATCGTCGCCGAGACCCGCGGCGAACGGGTGCTCGTCGACCCCGAGGCGATGCCCGGCGCCCGCTGGTTCCCCGAGGCACGACTCAACTTCGCCGCCAACCTGCTGCGCCGCCGGGACGACCACCCGGCCCTGGTCGCCCTGGACGAGCGCGGCCGGCGCCGCAGCCTGGGCTACGACGAGCTGCATCGCCGGGTGGCGCGCCTGGCCGCCGCGCTGCGCGCCAGCGGCGTGACAGCCGGCGACCGGGTCGCCGGCCTGGTGCCCAATGCGGAGCCGGCGGTGATCGCCATGCTGGCTACCGCCCGTCTCGGCGCCGTCTGGTCCTCCTGCTCGCCCGACTTCGGCGTCCAGGGGGTGCTCGACCGCTTCGGCCAGATCGAGCCCAAGGTGCTGATCGCCGCCGACGGCTACACCTGGAACGGCAAGGCGATCGATATCCGCCCGCGACTGGCGCAGGTCACCGCGGCCCTCGAGGGCCTGGCGGCCGTGGTGGTCTTCCCCTTCCTCGACGACCGACCCGACCTCGGCGACATCCCGGGCGCGGTGGCCTGGGACGACTACCTGGCCGGGGAGGCGGACGAGCCGGCCTTCGCCGCCCTGCCCTTCGACCATCCGCTCTATATCCTCTACTCCTCGGGCACCACCGGCACGCCCAAGTGCATCGTCCACGCCGCCGGCGGCACCCTGCTCCAGCACCTCAAGGAGCATCGCCTGCATACCGACCTGGGCGCGGACGACGTCTTCTTCTACTACACCACCTGTGGCTGGATGATGTGGAACTGGCTGGTCTCGGGACTCGCCAGCGGCGCCACCCTGGTGCTGTTTGACGGCGCTCCCTTCGCGCCGTCTCCCGACGCCCTCTGGGCGATGGCCGAACGCGAGGGCGTGACGGTGTTCGGCACCAGCGCCCGGTATCTCGCGGCCTGCGAGAAGGAAGGCCTCGCGCCGGGCCGGGACCACGACCTCTCGCGGCTGCGCGCGGTGCTCTCCACCGGCTCGGCCCTGGCCCATGAATCCTTCGACTATGTCTACCGGGACATCAAGGCCGACCTGCTGCTCGCCTCCATCTCCGGCGGCACCGATATCGTCTCCTGCTTCGCCCTGGGCTGTCCGATTCGCCCCGTCTACCGCGGCCAGTTGCAGTGCCGCGGGCTGGGCATGGCGGTGGACGTCCTCGACGACGACGGCCGGCCGCTGCGCGGCGAGAAGGGCGAGCTGGTGTGCACCCGGCCCTTCCCGGCGATGCCCATCGGCTTCTGGAACGACCCCGACGGCAGGCGCTATCACGACGCCTACTTCGCCACCTTTCCCGGCATCTGGGCCCACGGCGACCTCGCCGAGATCACCGCGGAGGACGGCCTGATCATCCACGGCCGCTCCGATGCCGTGCTCAACCCCGGCGGGGTGCGCATCGGCACCGCCGAGATCTACCGCCAGGTGGAGAAGGTCGAGGACGTGCTCGAGTCGTTGTGCATCGCCCAGCAGTGGCAGGACGATGTGCGGGTGGTGCTCTTCGTGCGCCTGCGCGAGGGGCTGACCCTGGACGACGCCCTGCGCCGGAGAATCCGTGACACCATCCGCGCCAACGCCACGCCGCGGCATGTCCCGGCGAAGATCCTCCAGGTCGACGACCTGCCCCGTACCCGCTCGGGCAAGCTCGTGGAACTGGCGGTGCGCAACGTCGTCCACGGGCAGCCCGTCAAGAACCGCGAGGCGCTCGCCAACCCCGAGGCCCTGGCACTCTTCGAGGACCTGCCCGACCTGCAGGAATGACGGCTTCCACCGCCACGTCGTTGCTCCTGGCCATCTCCGCTGGGCACCCTCGCCTCGATCCATTAGCATTGCCTTTCTCGACGATGACCAAGGAGACCGGCATGTCGACCCTCAGGGGGATCGTCAGTCTGCTGATGCTGACCCTCAACACCCTGTTCTGGGCGGTGCCGCTGATCGCGCTCACCCTGCTCAAGCTGGTCACGCCGGGGCGTCCCCTGCGTCGCCGCGTGCTTGTCGGGCTCAACGCCATCGCCCGCTGGTGGGTCGACGGCAACCTCTGGTGGATGCGCCACTGGGTAAGGCCCGACCTGCGCCTGGAGCTGCCGGACGGCCTGACCCGGGACGACTGGTGGCTGGTGCTCTCCAACCATCGCAGCTGGACCGACATCTTCGTGCTCTTCATGGCCCTGCACCGGCGCATCCCCATGCCGCACTTCTTCGTCAAGCGCCAGCTGATCTGGCTGCCCGTGGTCGGCCTGGCCTTCTGGGCCCTGGAATTTCCCATGTTGCGGCGCCTGAGCCGGGAGCAGCGGGAGCGTCACCCGCACCTCGCCCGTCGTGACCGGGAAGCGACCGAGCGCATGTGCCGCCATGCCCGGGAGCGGCCCATCGCCATCTACAACTTCGTCGAGGGCACCCGCTTCACACCGGCCAAGCATGCCGCGCGCCACAGCCCCTACCGTCACCTGCTGCCGCCCCGGGCCGGCGGCATCGCCCAGGTCCTGGGCCTGCTCGGTGACCGCCTCGGCGGCATCCTCGACGTGACCATCAGCTACGACAATCCCGAGCCCCGCTTCTGGGACTTCCTCTGCGGCCGCGAGCAAACCATCCACCTGCGAGCCCGCCATCTGGCGGTGCCGGCCTGGATGCAGCAAGGCGATTACCACCAAGACCCGACCTACAAGGAACGCTTCCACTCATGGCTCAACGCCCTGTGGCAGGCCAAGGACGCCGCCCTCGACTCGCCCTGATCCTGCTGATCCTCCTGCTGGCCGGTTGTGCCGGAACGCCCACGGGCGCCCTGCGGGGCGGCGAGCCGCTGGCCGGCAACTGGATCACCATCCAGCGCGGCGATACCCTCGGCGGGATCGCCCGGCGCGCCGAGGTGCCGCTGGTCCGCCTGCGCCGCTTCAACCCCGGCGTCGACCCGCGCCGCCTCGCCGTGGGGCAGCGTCTGCTGGTCCCCAGCCGCCGCGAGCGGGCGCCCTCCGACGGCCCCTACCGCTATCAGGTGCGCCCCGGCGACACCTACACCGCCATCGCGCGGCGCTTCGGCACGGCCCCCGGCCGGGTGGCGGCGGCGAACCCGGGGATCGCGGCCACCGACCTCGAGGTGGGGCAACTGATCCAGGTGCCGTTGGGCGGCGACCGGGGCATGGCCACGCCGGCCCCTGCGCGCCCGTCGCGGGCCCGCCTGCCGGACCCCGGCGAGGTGCCACGCCAGGCCAGCGGCTGGCCCTGGCCCCTCGACGACTACCGGGTGGCACGGCGCTACGGCCCCGATGCCCGCGGCACCCTCCAGCCGATGCTGCTGGCGACCGGCGAGGGGACCCGGGCCAGGGCCGTCGCCGATGGCCAGGTGCGCTTCGCCGGCAGCATGCGCCAGCTGGGCCGGGTGGTGATCGTCCATCACCCCGACAACCTGCAGAGCGTCTACGCCCTGTGCGAGACGCTGCTGGTCGAGAGCGGCAAGGAGGTCCGTCGCGGCACGCCGCTCTGCGAGGTCGGCCTGCATGCCGCCAGCGGACGCCATGAGCTGCTCTTCGACATGCGCCATGGCGGCAAGCCCATCGACCCGACCACGGTACTGCGCTGATCCGTCGGGGCTGTCATCCCCGCTTCACCGCGCTGTCGCCCCGCTGTCACGCGCCTCGGGCATCGTCGTGACTGACGGGGGCCATCCCGGCCCACGATGCCACGAGGGACGACATGCGCATCTGCCTGGTCAGCGAAACCTGGTCACCGGACATCAATGGCGTGGCCCATACCCTGGGACGCCTCAGCGACGACCTGCTGCGGCGCGGCATGACGCTGCAGCTGATCCGTCCGCGCCCCGCCGGGGATCCGCATGTCGCCCAGGGCATCGCCGCCGAGCTCCAGGTCCGCGGCGTGTCGGTGCCCGGCTACCGGGAGGTGCGCCTGGGCCTGCCCGCGGCACGCCGCATCCGCCGCCTCTGGAAGGCCGACCGCCCCGACGTCGTCTATCTGGCCACCGAGGGGCCGCTGGGCTGGTCGGCGCTGGGCGTGGCCGAGCGACTCGGCATCCCCGTGGTCGGCGGCTGGCACACCAACTTCGATCACTACTGCCGCGACTATGGCGTCGGCTGGCTGTCCTCCCTGGTCACCCGGCGACTGAGGCACTTCCACAACCGCTGCGGGGCCACCCTGGTCCCCACCCGGGACCAGGCCCGGTCCCTCACCGCCCGGGGCTTCGAGCGCGTGCGGGTGATGGCCCGAGGCATCGACGGCGAGCACTTCTCCCCCCGCCACCGGGACCCGAGCCTGCGCGAGGCCTGGGGCAGCGACGCCCATCGGCCGGTGGCGCTCTACGTGGGCCGGCTGGCCCCCGAGAAGAACCTCGACCTGCTGCGTGACACCTTCACGGCCATGCTCGCCGCCCGCCCGGACATGACCCTCGTCGCGGTCGGCGACGGCCCGGGCCGGGCAGCGCTGGAGAAGGCGCTGCCCGAGGTCCACTTCACCGGTTTCATCGATGCCGCGAGCCTGGCGCGCCACTATGCCAGCGCCGACCTCTTCATCTTCCCTTCCATATCCGAGACCTGGGGCAACGTGCTCCTCGAGGCCATGGCCAGCGGCCTGGCCACGGTGGCCTTCCGCCACGCCGCCGGCGCCGAATTGATCGACGATGACGTCAACGGCGTCAGCCTGGCCGTCGGCGACGAGGCCGGCTTCCTCGATGCCGCCGTTACGCTGTGCCAGCAGCCGGCCCGCTATGGCCGGCTGGGGCGGGCCGCCCGGGAACGGGCGCTGCACTATCGCTGGCCGGCCATCGCCGACGACTTCCTCGCCGCCCTGACCCTTGCCCGGGAGATGTCCGATGAAACCTCGCGCCCCTGCCGTATTTGAACGCCTCGACCTGCTGGAGTGGCAGCTCTGCCAGCGCCTGGCCGGCTTCAGCATCCACCGGCCCTGGCTGGCCACCCTGCGCCTGGCCAGCAAGCTCGGCGACTGGCCGATCTGGGTCGCGGTGATCCTCGCCCAGCCCTGGCTGCACCCCCAGGCGGGCTGGCGACTGGCCGCCCAGTATGCCCTGACGGCCGCGGCGGCCATCGTCGTCTACCGCCTGCTCAAGACCCGCCTGTGCCGCGAGCGCCCCTTCATCACCTTCGCCACCATCCGCTGCCAGGAGCCGGCCCGGGACCGCTACAGCTTCCCCAGCGGGCACACCATTCACGCGGTGATGTTCCTGACCCTGGTCACGGCCCACAGCCCCGCCCTGGTGCCGGCCCTGGTCCCGCTGGTGGCACTGATCGCGATGTCGCGGGTCGGCCTGGGGCTGCACTACCTCAGCGACGTGGCCGCCGGCGCGGCGATCGGCTATGCCTTCGCCCTGGCGAGCCTGGCCCTGGCCGGCTAGCCGGCGGGCTGGCATCCTCGGGGCATGGCCCCGTTCGACCCTCCCCGCGGCGAAACGCTGCTGGCCTCGCCGGCACTGACCCGGTTCACCGAGCTGCTCGGCGCTCCCGCCGCGGCCAGCGCCCTCGACCGCCTGGACCACGAGCTGGACTGGCAGCAGCCGCGGCTGCGCCTCTACGGCCGCGAGCATCCGATCCCGCGACGCCAGGTCTGGATGGGCGACGCCCGCTACCGCTACTCGGGCCGGGACTTCCTTCCGACCCCCTGGCACCCGACGGTCGTGGCCATCCGCGATGCCGTGATCCAGCGCCTCGCCCAGGCCGGTCACCCGACCCGCTTCAACAGCGTGCTGCTCAATCGCTATGCCACCGGCCGGGAGCGCATGGGCTGGCACAGCGATGACGAGCCGGAACTGGGCCCCGCCCCGCTGATCGTGGGCGTCTCCCTGGGCGCCGACCGCCCGCTGCGCTTCCGCTGGAAGGACCGCCGCGCCCCGGCCTTCAATGTGGACCAGCCCCACGACAGCCTGCTGCTGATGGGCCCCGGCACCCAGGCGGCGCTCGAGCATGCCCTGCTGCCGCGCCGCAGCAGCGGCCTGCGCATCAGCCTGACCTTTCGCTGGATCACGCCGGTCGCTCCCTGACGGGACGCGGGCATCAACCACCCCCGGGACCATGGAAAACGGCCACCCCTCTCGGGATGGCCGCTGGCAGGGAAACCTGGAGATAACGGTATAATATCAGCCGCGATAGTAACCCGGCGGCACGAAGGGCATCTTGCTGACCGTCATCGGCAACCGCTTGCCGCGCACCTCGGCATACACGGTGCTGCCGACCTCGGCCTGGTCGATGGTCACGTAGCCCATGGCCACCGGCTTGCCGACGCTGGGACCGAAGCCGCCGGAGGTCACCGCGCCGATGCGATTGCCGTCGGCGTCGAACAGTTCGGTGCCCTCGCGGACCGGCGCCCGGCCCTCCCCCAGCAGGCCCACCCGCTTGCGCTGGTGGTCCTTCTCGGCGACCTGGTGCAGGATCAGGTCGGCCCCCGGGAAGCCGCCGGGACGCTCACCGCCCCGCCGGCGCGGCTTGCCGATGGCCCAGATCAGGCCCCCTTCCACGGGGGTGGTGCTGGTGTCGATATCGTGGCCGTACAGGCACAGCCCCGCCTCGAGGCGCAGCGAGTCCCGCGCGCCCAGGCCGATCGGCTCGACCTCGTCCTCGGCGAGCAGGCGACGTGCCAGGGCCTCGCTGTGCTCGGCGGCTACCGAGATCTCGAAGCCGTCCTCGCCGGTATAGCCGCTGCGGCTGATCCACACCTCGATTCCCTCGATGGTGAACTTGCCGTGCTGCATGAAGACCATGCGGCAGGCGTCGGGACACAGGCGCTGCATGACGGCGGCGGCCTTCGGCCCCTGCAGGGCCAGCAGGCCACGATCCAGCACCTCGATCTCGTGGTCGGAAAGGCCGCGGCGCAGGTGGGCGATGTCCTGCTCCTTGCAGGCGGCGTTCACCACCAGGTAGAGGTGGTCGCCGGCATTGACGATCATCAGGTCGTCGAGGATGCCGCCCTCCTCGCTGGTGAACAGGCCGTAGCGCTGCATGCCTTCGGCAAGGCCGATCAGGTCCGCCGGCACCAGGGTCTCCAGCGCCCTGGCCGGCTCGGGCCCGCGCAGCAGCACCTGCCCCATGTGCGAGACGTCGAACAGGCCGCAGGCCTGGCGGGTGTGCTCATGTTCCTTCTTCACGCCGAGGGGGAACTGCACCGGCATGGCATGGCCGGCGAAGGGCACCATCTTGCCGCCCAGTTCGACGTGCAGATCATAAAGCGGGGTCTTGCGTTGTTCGGTCATCGGATCGGTTCACCCTTCCCGTGAGTGGAAAGCGGGCGTGGCCGGCCCCGGGCCGGCCACGCCGTCGCTCACTTGTTGAGGTCCTCGCCCGGCAGCACGGGCCGGCCCTCGAAGTAGTCCTTGGTCAGCTGGAACACCACCGGCGACAGCAGTGCCAGGGCGATCAGGTTGGGGATGGCCATCATGGCGTTGAACACGCTGGCCAGCAGCCACACGAAGCCCAGCGGCAGCACGGAGCCGACGAAGATCGCCAGGATGTAGACCACCCGGTAGACCTTGATCGAGGCCACGCCGAACAGGTACTCGAAGCACTTCTCGCCGTAGAAGGCCCAGCCCAGGATGGTGGTGAAGGCGAACACCGCCAGGGCGAAGGACACCACGTACTGGCCGACCCCCGGCAGGGCCTCGTTGAAGGACAGGGCCGTGAGGGAGGCGCCGGTCTCGCCGGAGGTCCAGGCGGTGGTCAGGATCGCCAGGGCGGTGATCGAGCAGACCACGATGGTGTCGATGAAGGTCCCGAGCATGGCGATCAGGCCCTGGCGCACCGGGTTCTTGGTCTGCGCCGCGGCGTGGGCGATGGGCGCGCTGCCCAGGCCCGCCTCGTTGGAGAAGACCCCGCGGGCGACACCGAACTGGATGGCCTTGGCCACGGCGGCCCCGGCGAAGCCGCCGGCGGCGGAGATCGGCGTGAAGGCGTGACCGAAGATCATGCCCAGGGCGCTGCCGACCTGGTCGGCGTTGATGATCAGCACCAGCAGGCCACACACGATGTAGGCGATGGCCATGATCGGCACCAGCTTGCCCGCCACCTTGGCGATCCGCTTGATGCCGCCGAGGATCACCGCACCGGCGAGCACCATGATCACCAGGCCGGTGATCCAGTGGGGCAGGCCGATGGACTGGCCGAGGCCGTCGGCCACGGAGTTGGACTGCACGGTATTGCCGATGCCGAAGGCCGCCACCGCCCCGAACAGCGCGAAGGCACCACCGAGCCAGCCCCACTTCCTGCCCAGGCCATTGCGGATGTAGTACATGGGGCCGCCGACGTGATCGCCGGCCTCGTCGACCTGGCGATAGCGCACCGCCAGCACCGCCTCGGCGAACTTGGTGGCCATGCCCACCAGGGCGGTGATCCACATCCAGAACACCGCCCCGGGCCCACCGAGGAAGATGGCGGTGGCAACGCCGGCGATGTTGCCGGTGCCGATGGTCGCCGACAGCGAGGTCATCAGGGCGTTGAAGGGCGATACTTCACCTTCCCCCTCCTCGCCCTTCGCGGTGGTGCGCCCCTGCCACAGCAGCTTGAAGCCCATGCCCAGCTTGCGGATGGGCAGGAAGCGCAGGCCCGCCTGCAGATACAGGCCGACGCCCAGCAGCAGCACCAGCATCAAGGGGCCCCATACGACCCCCTCGATGGCTGACAGTAGATTGGTAAAGGTTTCCACGTCTCGTCTCCCTATACTGGTTGTTGTTATGCACCAACGTGCATGTGCTCGCGGTCGGGTGAAACCACGCTGATACGAACACGCGTACCATAGCGGATACGTCCGTTGGCGCTCCAGTCTCCTATTGGAAAATTTGGTGATTCCTCGATCCGGCAGGACAAAGTATAGTCACAGCCGCGCCCCGAGCCATCATCATGTGCTCCTCCTGGCCGCGGTTGCCGCCCCGAACGCCTGCACCGGTCTCCGGGGCGCCACCGAGAAACTTGTTTCTTATCGGAAACGCTGCCACTCTAGCCGTGGCACCCCGCCAGGGCAAGGGCCGGCCATGGACGGCGCGGCTTGCGCGCTCGGCGCACCGGGCCATCACGGAACTGGGCAAGACCCGCGACGGGCACCTAAGCTGGGGGTGGATCCTCCCCGCCACGGGGGAATCCAGGCCTACCGGGGCTCGCCAAACGGCCACGAGGGCGTTAGCATGCCCCCGCTTCAGAAAACCTTTTTCGTATAGGAAATCGTCATGAGCTCTATCCCCGCCAACCTGCGTTATGCCGAAAGTCACGAGTGGGTGCTGGACAACGGTGACGGCACCGTGACCATCGGCATCACCGACCATGCCCAGCAGTCGCTGGGCGACGTGGTATTCGTCGAACTGCCCGAAGTCGGGGCCACCCTGGCCAAGGGGGACGAGTTCGGGGTCGTCGAGTCGGTCAAGGCCGCCTCCGACCTCTACGCCCCGGTGTCCGGTGAAGTGGTGGCGGTCAACGAGGCCCTCGAGGATGCGCCGGAGTCCATCAATGAGTCGCCCTACGAGGATGCCTGGATCATGAAGGTACGCATCGAGGACGCCGCCGCCCTCGACGACCTGATGGACGCCGACGCCTACGAGGCCGTGGCCGACGCCGACGACTGATCCCTCCCGGCGGACCCGACCGGCGGTCGGGTCCCGGCTTCCCGCTCTCCTGCCCCGACTCGGGTGACGACACGCAAACAGGGTATTCCATGGCTTTCGACAAACGCCGCCTGGCCGACCTGGCCAATCATGATGCTTTCATCCGTCGCCACAACGGCCCGGAGGCTGCCGACGTGGCCGCCATGCTGGCGACGCTGGACATGGACAGCATGGCCAGCCTCATCGAGCGCACCGTGCCGGCAGGCATCCGCCTGGGGCGTGAGCTGGACCTGGATCCGCCGCGCAGCGAGGCCGAGGCCCTGGACTATCTCTATCGCCTGGCCCGCCAGAACCGCGTGGCCAGGAGCTACATCGGCCAGGGCTACTACGACACCCACCTGCCGGCGGTCATCCAGCGCAACGTGCTGGAGAACCCGGGCTGGTACACCGCCTACACCCCCTACCAGCCGGAGATCTCCCAGGGCCGCCTGGAAGGCCTGCTGAACTTCCAGCAGATGGTCATAGACCTCACCGGCATGGGCCTGGCCAATGCCTCGCTGCTCGACGAGGCCACCGCCGCCGCCGAAGCCATGGCGCTGTGCCGTCGCGCCAACAAGAAGGCCAGGACCGATGCCTTCTTCGTCGCCGACGATGTCTTTCCGCAGACCCTCGACGTGGTGCGCACCCGGGCCCACTACTTCGGCTTCGAGCTGATCGTCGGCCCGGCCGAGGAACTGGCCGCCCACGACGTGTTCGGCGCCCTGCTGCAGTATCCCGGCGACGGCGGCCGGGTCCACGACCTGGCCCCGCGGCTGGCCGCGGCCAGGGACAAGGGCATCATGACCTGCGTGGCCGCCGATATCATGTCGCTGGTGCTGCTCAAGGAGCCCGGCGCCCTGGGCGCCGACATGGTGGTCGGCTCCGCCCAGCGCTTCGGCGTGCCCATGGGCTTCGGCGGCCCCCACGCCGCCTTCTTCGCCACCACCGACAAGCTCAAGCGCTCGATCCCCGGCCGGATCATCGGGGTCTCGAAGGACAACCGTGGCCACACCGCCCTGCGCATGGCCATGCAGACCCGCGAGCAGCACATCCGCCGCGAGAAGGCCACTTCCAACATCTGCACCGCCCAGGCACTGCTGGCCAACATCGCCGGCTTCTACGCCGTCTACCATGGGGCCGAGGGGCTGCGCACCATCGCCGGGCGCATCCACCGCCTGACCACCATCCTCGCCGAGGGCCTGAGGCGCAGCGGCATCACCCTGACCCATGACAGCTGGTTCGACACCCTGCGGCTGACCGGCGCGAATGCCTTCAAGATCCACGGCCGCGCCATGGCCCACGACGTCAACCTGCGCTACTTCGCGGGTGGCGACGTGGGCATCAGCCTCGACGAGACCACCACCGCCCACGACCTCGACCTGCTGTTCGACGTCCTGCTGGGCGAGGAGCATGGCCTGTCCGTGGCCGCCCTCGATGCCGAGATCATCGCCAAGGGCAGAAGCGGCATCCCGGCGGCCAGCCGCCGCGAGTCCGAGTTCCTGACGCACCCGACCTTCCGCCGCTACCACAGCGAGACGGAGATGCTGCGCTACCTCAAGCGACTGGAGAACAGGGACCTCTCCCTGGCCCACGCCATGATCCCGCTGGGCTCGTGCACCATGAAGCTCAATGCCACCACGGAGATGATTCCCATCACCTGGCCGGAGCTCGCGCGCATCCACCCCTTCGCGCCCAAGGACCAAGTGGCCGGCTACAAGCAGATCATCGACGAGCTGGCCGCCTTCCTGGTGGAGATCACCGGCTACGACCATATCTCCATGCAGCCCAACTCCGGCGCCCAGGGCGAGTACGCCGGCCTGGTGGCGATCCGTCGCTACCAGGCGGCCCAGGGCCAGGGGCACCGCGACGTCTGCCTGATCCCCAACTCCGCCCACGGCACCAACCCGGCGTCGGCGGCCATGGCCCACATGAAGGTGGTAGTGGTGGAGTGCGACGAGGACGGCAACATCGACCTCGCCGACCTGCGCGCCAAGGCCGAGCAGCACGGCGACGCCCTCTCGGCGATCATGCTCACCTACCCGTCCACCCACGGGGTCTTCGAGGAAGGCGTGCGCGAGGCCTGCGAGATCGTCCATGCGCACGGCGGCCAGGTGTACATCGATGGTGCCAACATGAACGCCCAGGTCGGCCTGGCCCGCCCCGGCGACTTCGGCGGCGACGTCAGCCACCTCAACCTGCACAAGACCTTCTGCATCCCCCACGGCGGCGGCGGGCCGGGCATGGGCCCGATCGGCGTCAAGGCCCACCTGGCGCCCTACGTCGCCAACCACGTGGTGCGTCCGCTGGACGGCGTCGAGGCGGATGCCGGCGCGGTCTCGGCGGCGCCCTTCGGCAGCGCCTCGATCCTGCCGATCTCCTGGGCCTACATCAAGATGATGGGCGCGCGCGGCCTGCGCGAGGCCACCGAGCTGGCCATCCTCGGCGCCAACTACATCGCCCATCGCCTGGGCGAGCACTACCCGGTGCTCTACAAGGGCGCCAACGGCACCGTGGCCCACGAGTGCATCATCGACATCCGCCCGCTCAAGGCGGCCTCGGGGATCAGCGAGGAGGACATCGCCAAGCGCCTGATGGACTATGGCTTCCATGCCCCGACCATGTCCTTCCCGGTGCCGGGCACGCTGATGATCGAGCCCACCGAATCGGAGTCGCGCTACGAGCTGGACCGCTTCTGCGACGCCATGATCGCCATCCGCGAGGAAGTGGCGCGGGTCGAGGCCGGCGAGTGGCCGGCGGACGACAACCCGCTGGTCAATGCCCCGCACACCATGGCCGACCTGATGGACGCGAACTGGGAGCGCCCCTACTCGCGAGAGCTCGGCGCCTTCCCCTCGGAGGCGGTCAAGGCCGCCAAGGTCTGGCCGGCGGTCAACCGGGTCGACAACGTGCTCGGCGACCGTCAGCTGATCTGCTCCTGCCCGAGCATCGACGCCTACCGCGAGTGAACCGGCGCCCCGGACCGCGAAGCCCCGCCAATGGCGGGGCTTTTTCCTGGCAGGAGGGGTGGGCTCGCCGGCTCAGCCCAGACGCTCGCCGGCCGCGGGCACCGGCAGCTCGCCGTGCCCGTAGCGCTCGTGGCGACGGTGCTCCCGGAAGGCCTTGAGCAGTCGGGTGTAGCGTCGCGGCATGCGGCTGCCTCGCCGGGTGACCAGGTAGAGGGTCTCGTGGACCGGATGGGGCAGCGACAGCTCCTTGACCTGGCGCTGCCAGGGCGAGGTCTCCAGCACCAGCCGCGAGACCACGGTGAACCCCAGGCCGCGTGCCACGGCGTCCAGCACCATGCTCACCTCGTTGGTGAAGCCCTGGCGGGGAAAGTGGCTCATCGAGCGGAACTCCACCGGGAAGTTGTGGCGCAGCAGCACCCCGGCATGGTTGACGCCATCGGAATAGCTGATGAAGCCGATGCCCATCAGGTCGGCCAGGCCGGTGCCGGCGAAGTCCGCCGGCACCACCAGGCACAGGGGCTCCTGGTGCCAGGCCTCGCAGTCGATGTCCGGATGGCGCACGGCCTCGGTGACGATGCCCAGGTCGTGGCGCCCGGCCAGCACGTCGGTGACGATCTCGTGATTGAAGGCGAAGCTGTAGCTGACCGTCAGCCCGGTGTGCATCTGCTGCTGACCCAGGATGAAGGGATACAGCATCAGCCCGACGCTGCCCGGCGAGGCGAGGCGGCACTCGCCGCTGTCGAGGCTCTCGTCGTCCAGCGAGTGGCGGAACTGCTCATGCTCGGCGAACAGCTTCAGGGCATAATCGTAGGCACGCCGCCCCGCCTCGGTGAGCACGAAACGCCGCCCCTGGCGGTCCAGCAGTGGCTTGCCCAGGTACTGTTCTAGCTTGCGCACGTGCTGGCTGACCCCCGGCTGGGTCATCTCGAGACGTCGGGCCGTGCGCGTGAAGCTGCCGGTCTCGACGAGGGTGATGAAGGTACGGAAGTACTGGGCGTTGAACATGGCAGGAGCGTCGCTGCAGGGGACCGGGCGCGACCATTCTACCAGCTCGCCCCCCGCACCGCAGCGCTGCCCGCAACAAGGCGGCGTGGTAGCATGAGGGCATCATCCACCGGCATCGCCGCTCGGGTCGGCGAGCCAAGCCGCGGGCCCTATCCGCCCGCCTCTATCTCCAGTGACACGGACGCCCTGAATGGCCGACACCATCTCCAGCACCATCTCCCCGGAAGGCAGCCTCGAGATCCTCTCGCAGCACGAGGTCAACCGGCTGCATGACACCTCCCGCCGCGGGCTCCATGAGCTGCTGCGCAGCTGCTCCCTGGCCGTGCTCAACTCCGGCAACCCCACCGATGACGGCCTCGCCCTGATGGAGACCTACCCCGACTTCGACATCGAGGTGCTCCAGCAAGATCGCGGGGTGCGCCTCAAGCTGACCAACGCCCCCGCCGAGGCCTTCGTCGACGGCAAGATGATCCGCGGCATCCGCGAGCACCTGTCCTCGGTGCTGCGCGACATCGTCTACGTCTACAACGAGATCCAGACCCACCACCGCTTCGACCTGACCACCGCCGAGGGCACCACCAATGCGGTCTTCCACATCCTGCGCAAGGCCGGCACCCTGAAGCCGAGCCGCGACCCCAGCCTGGTGGTGTGCTGGGGCGGGCACTCGATCAGCCGCGAGGAATACGACTACACCAAGCACGTCGGCTACCACCTGGGCCTGCGTGAGCTGGACATCTGCACCGGCTGCGGACCGGGCGCCATGAAGGGGCCGATGAAGGGCGCCAACGTGGCCCATGCCAAGCAGCGCCGCAACGAGGGCCGCTACCTCGGCGTCTCTGAGCCCGGCATCATCGCCGCCGAGGCGCCGAACCCGATCGTCAACGAGCTGGTGGTGATGCCCGATATCGAGAAGCGCCTGGAGGCCTTCGTGCGCCTGGGCCACGGCATCATCGTCTTCCCCGGCGGCGTGGGCACCGCCGAGGAGATCCTCTACCTGCTCGGCATCCTGCTGCACCCGGACAACGCCGACATGGAGCTGCCGGTGATCCTGACCGGACCCGCGGATTCCGCCGACTACTTCAAGCGGATCGACGAGTTCCTGGTCTACACCCTGGGCGAGTCGGTGCGCCGCCTCTATCGCATCATCATCGACGACCCCATCGAGGTCGCCCGCACCATGCGCAAGGGCATCGACGATGTCACCGAGTACCGCCGTGCCCGCCAGGACGCCTTCTACTACAACTGGCGGCTGACCGTGGTCCGGGACTTCCAGGAGACCTTCGAGCCCAGCCACGAGTCCATGGCCGGCCTGGCCCTGCACCGCAACCAGCCGGTGCACGAGCTCGCCGCCAACCTGCGTCGGGCCTTCTCCGGCATCGTCGCCGGCAACGTCAAGGAGCGCGGCATTCGCCTGATCGAGGCCCATGGCCCCTTCCGCCTGAGCGCCGAATCCGAGCTGATGGCCCGGCTGGACGAACTGCTGGGCTCCTTCGTCGCCCAGGGCCGCATGAAGCTCGCCGGCGGGTACGAGCCCTGCTATACGCTGGGCTAAGAGTGAAGAGTGAAGAGTGAAGAGTGAAGAGTGAAGAGTGAAGAGTGAAGAGTGAAGAGTGAAGAGTGAAGCAGGCAGGAGAACCCTGCTGATCGCAGTTCTCAACTCTTCGCTCTTCTTCCTCGCCGCGTTTCGTCTTCCCTCTTACACCTTCCCTCTTGCGCCTTATCTCTCGTCGACCGGCTTCCACCAGAGGCCGAGGGCGTGCAGCAGCAACCCCGCGGTGGCGCCATGGGACACCAGCAGCGCCCAGCCTCGCCAACCGGCCGCCAGCAGCTGCCAGCCCGCGGTGACCAGGACCCCGGCCACCAGGCAGACCACCAGGCGGCGGAGCAAGACGGGCAGGCGCCCGCGAGCCTCGGCGGCCAGCAGGCGCCACTGGGCCAGCGCCACGCCACTCACCACCACCAGGGCGATCCCCAGCAGGGTCAGGCGGCTCTGCTGGCCTTCCATCAGGTAGCGCGGCAGGCTGACCAGCATGACGGCGGCGAGTCCCACCAGCAGGCTCAGGCGCTCCGGCGTCGGCGAGGCGCCCATGCTCAGGCGACCTTGAGCTGCTGGGCCTCGATCCACTCCTCGACCCAGGGCAGGGCCTCGTCGTCGGCCATGAAGGTTTCCATGGCGTCCACCTCGAGGCGCTCGCCCAGGCGCGACGCCCCCTGGCCCTGGAGCAGTTCGTCGAGGCTGCGACCGGCCCCGCAATAGGAGTCGACGTAGGAGCTGTCGCCGAGGGCGATCAATCCGTAGCGCAGCGAGCCGAGGCCGGGACTCCGGGTCTCCAGCTCGCGCACGAAGGGCACGATGTTGCCGGGGTAGTCGCCACTGCCGGTGGTCGAGACGCAGAACAGCGCCAGGTCGGTGGGCGATCCGGTCAGGTCGTCCAGGGTCGGCTGGTCATAGATGGCGACCTCGTAGCCGGCCTCCTCGAACAGCGGCTTGACCTGTTCGGCCACGTCCAGGGCGCCACCATACATGGTACCGACGAAGATCTTCAGCATGGGCATGTCGTGGAATTACCTGAGAATTTCACTCGGATACTAACACGGGGCGGCCCCACCCCGCACCCCGGCGGGAGGGACAGCGTGCCGCGCCCGCCCCTCCTGCGGGCGCACGAGAGAGCGAGTATAATGGCGCACGCGATTCTCCCACTCTCTGCCCCGGAGGCAAGATGCAACAGACCTTCGAAGCCTGGATCACGCCGCTGATGATCGGCGGACTGATGCTGTTCATGTGCTTCATCATCTGGGACCTCGCCAAGCAGTCCCGGGCCGGCCGCTTTGGCACCATCATGCTCTTCGTGGTGCTCGGCGCCGGCATGCTCGGCTATGTCTTCAAGCTGGTGGTCAGCTGGGCCCTGGAGCACGGCATCATCTAGTACTACTGTGTCACAAACATCGCCAGGCGCTGTATAAGGCTGCCATGATCCCTTGGTGCAGCATCCAGCGCAGGGTGGTGATTGAATCACTC
>NZ_JACHXR010000002.1:0-331582 GCF_014192275.1 Halomonas stenophila
GTGGCACCGAATTCCGGCGACATGTTGGCGATGGTGGCGCGGTCGGCCAGGGGCAGGTCCTTGAGGCCGTCGCCGTAGAACTCGACGAACTTGCCCACCACGCCGTGGCTACGCAGCATCTGGGTCACCGTCAGCACCAGGTCGGTGGCGGTGATCCCCTCGCGCAGCTTGCCGGTGAGCTTGAAGCCCACCACCTCGGGAATCAGCATCGACACGGGCTGGCCGAGCATGGCGGCCTCGGCCTCGATGCCGCCGACCCCCCAGCCGAGCACGCCCAGGCCGTTGATCATGGTGGTGTGGGAGTCGGTGCCGACCAGGGTGTCGGGGTAGGCCAGGGTCTTGCCGTCCTCCTCCCGGGTCCACACCGTCTTGCCCAGGTACTCCAGGTTGACCTGGTGGCAGATGCCGGTGCCCGGGGGCACCACCCGGAAGTTGTCGAAGGCCTGCTGGCCCCAGCGCAGGAACTCGTAGCGCTCCCGGTTGCGCTCCATCTCGATGGCGACGTTGTCCTTGAAGGCGCTGGGGTTGCCGAACTTGTCGACCATCACCGAGTGGTCGATGACCAGGTCCACCGGTGACAGCGGGTTGATGCGCGACGGGTCCTCGCCCAGGGACTCCACGGCCGCCCGCATCGAGGCGAGGTCCACCACCCCGGGGACGCCGGTGAAGTCCTGCATCAGTACCCGGGCCGGCCGATAGCCGATCTCCCGGGTGGAGGCGGCGTCCTGCTGCCAGTCGACCAGGGCCTGCATGTCGTCGCGGGAGACACCCTCCTGGTCGGCGAAGCGCAGCTGGTTCTCCAGCAGGATCTTCAGCGTCATCGGCAGGCGGTCGATGTCACCGAGCGCCTCGGCGGCCTTCGCCAGGCTGTGGTAGTGGTAGGTCGTGCCGTCGGCCTCGAGGGTCTGCAGGGTATCCGGTGTGGATTCGGTACTCATGGTGTCCTCCTGTCGCGGGGGAGTGAGCGAACCATCCTGGTCCTGATGAGATTACATGGTCATGATAGAAGCCGTTTTCAACGGCTGCGTGACCGGGGCGCGCGGCCGTCCCCTTGAAATGCCGACCGTCACGCCTCATATTCCCAGGCTGTGACACCAGGCCCGGGAGGTCCCGTGCACGAGGAAGAGCTCGACAGCCATACGGTCCGCTGCCCCTACTGCGATACGGCCTTCGACCTGCAGGTCGATGCCTCCCAGGGCAGTCACGCGACCTGGGAGGATTGTCCGCGCTGCTGTGCGCCGATCCAGTTGCGTATCGAGGTCTCGCCGGTCAGCGGCGAACTCGAGTCGGTGACCCTGGGCCGCGACGACGACGTGCTGTGAGCGCCCCTCACCGGGCCATCATCTATCACGATAGTTTTTCACTATCCGCGCCATTGAGTAGTCCTAGTGGCGTGGCGGGTCGACCTATCCTAGCGTAGGTGGCCCTCTTCCCTTCACCATCGGGTATCATCAACCCTCATAGGAGATCTGCATGAGCGTACTGGTTGGACGTCAAGCCCCTGAATTCGAAGCCGCCGCCGTCCTCGGCAACGGCGAGATCGTCGACAACTTCAAGCTCGCCGACAGCAACGGCAAGCTCCGCGTGCTGTTCTTCTGGCCGCTGGACTTCACCTTCGTCTGCCCGTCCGAGATCATCGCCCACGACAATCGTCTGGCGCAGTTCAAGGAGCTCGGTGTCGAGGTGATCGGTGTGTCCATCGATTCCCAGTTCACCCACCACGCCTGGCGCCTGACCGCACCGGAGAAGGGCGGCATCGGCGAGGTCGGCTTCCCGATCGTGGCCGACGTCAAGCACGAGATCACCCAGGCCTACGGCATCGAGCACCCGGAGGCCGGCGTCGCCATGCGCGGTTCCTTCCTGATCGACGAGAACGGCGTCGTCCAGCACCAGGTGGTCAACAACCTGCCGCTGGGCCGCAACGTCGACGAGATGCTGCGCATGGTCAAGGCTCTCAAGTTCCACCAGCAGCACGGCGAAGTCTGCCCGGCCGGCTGGAACGAAGGCCAGGAAGGCATGAAGGACACCGCCGAGGGTGTCGCCAAGTACCTGGGCAGCCACGCCGAGGCGCTCTAAGCGCGGCGCCGGCGTCATGGAGGGCGGCCTGCGGGCCGCCCTCTTCGTCGCTTCACCGCCCAGCGGACTGGGCGATGCCGACCCGGCCGTCGCCATCGCCGAGCCCGTTGCCCCGTTTTCCCCTTCCAGAGTTGTGAGGTCCCCATGAGCGAAGCGCGCCACGAACGCCTGATCATCCTCGGTTCCGGACCGGCCGGCTACACGGCCGCCGTCTATGCGGCCCGGGCCAACCTCAAGCCGCTGCTGATCACCGGTATGCAGGCCGGTGGCCAGCTGACCACCACCACCGACGTGGACAACTGGCCCGGTGACGATATCGGCGTGCAGGGCCCTGAGCTGATGGAGCGCATGAAGCGCCATGCCGAACGCTTCGATACCGAGGTGCTGTTCGACCATATCCACGAGGTCGAGCTGCGCGACAAGCCCTTCACCCTGAAGGGCGACAACGGCACCTATACCTGTGATGCGCTGATCATCGCCACCGGCGCCAGCGCCCGCTACCTGGGGCTGGACTCCGAGCAGAAGTTCATGGGCCAGGGGGTCTCGGCCTGCGCCACCTGTGACGGCTTCTTCTACCGCAACCAGGAGGTCGTGGTGGTGGGGGGCGGCAACACCGCCGTGGAAGAGGCGCTGTACCTCTCCAACATCGCCTCCAAGGTGACCCTGGTGCATCGCCGTGACAGCCTGCGTGCCGAGAAGATCCTGCAGGACAAGCTGTTCGAGAAGGCGGAGAACGGCAACATCGAACTGATCTGGAGCCACACCCTCGACGAGGTGCTGGGCGACAACACCGGCGTGACCGGGGCGCGGCTCAAGTCCACCCGGGACGGCAGTACCCGGGAGCTCGATGCCCCGGGGGTGTTCATCGCCATCGGCCACAGCCCCAATACCGGCATCTTCGAGGGCCAGCTGGATATGGCCGGCGGCTACATCAAGGTGAAGTCCGGCCTCGAGGGCAATGCCACGGCCACCAGCGTGCCCGGCGTCTTCGCCGCCGGCGACGTCATGGATCACGTCTATCGCCAGGCGGTGACCTCGGCGGGCAGCGGCTGCATGGCGGCCCTGGATGCCGAGCGCTATCTGGATGAAATGAGCTAGAAGCGGGAAGAGCGCCGCTTCGCGGCTGGAAGCAGGAAGTCACCCCGGGAAGCGGTAGTGGCTTCCAGCTTCCAGCTGTCGCGAAGCGACTAGTAATGCGGCGGCACCTCATCCTGCGGACGAGGTGCCGCCGCTTCGTCGTCCTGGCGGGCCAGTTGCTGCTCGCGGATCTTCTCCTGCATCAGCGCGCTGAGGTGCTCGAGATGCATCAGGCGGCGCTCCTGCTGGGCGACCGCCCGGTCCAGGGTGTCGAGCCAGTCTTCCTGGTGGGCGATGCGGCTCTCCAGAGCCTCCAGCCGGCTGTCAAGGGTGGAGGGCGTGTCATCTTTGCGCATGATAGAATCCTTATGCTGTGTGCCACCGTTCATCGTGGTACCGGCCTGTCCCGTGCAGTCGGGTCGAGGGCGACGCCAGGCGTCGTCAGGTACCTCGGCCCCGAGACTTCCTTTACTTACTATGACAAGAG
Source organism: Halomonas stenophila (assembly GCF_014192275.1). Taxonomy (GTDB): domain Bacteria; phylum Pseudomonadota; class Gammaproteobacteria; order Pseudomonadales; family Halomonadaceae; genus Halomonas; species Halomonas stenophila. The sequence continues at coordinate 3,641 of NZ_JACHXR010000002.1, forward strand.
AGCATCCAAGGTTTATGAATCGAAAGGTCGTGTTTCGCTGCAGTATCATCAGCCTGCTGCTGGCCGCGCCGGCGCCGCTGCTGATCGCCCTGGGCATCCATCTCACCGGTGGCCAGCTGTCCCGGGAGCTGTTCGCCAGCCTCGAGGTGGGCGGCGTGGCCGTGGTCTATGTCGCCGTGGCGGTGGCCGTCTTCCTGCTGTTGCTGGTCGCTACCCTGGCGGTCAACGCCCTGACTCCGCAACTGGTCAACCTGGCGGAGGTCGAGGACGACGACCGCGAGATCGGCGAGGTCAAGTGGTTCAACGTCAACAAGGGCTACGGCTTCATCACCCGCGACAGCGGCGAGGACGTCTTCGTCCATTTCCGGGCCATCCGCGGCCGTGGTCACCGCACCCTGGCCGAGGGGCAGAAGGTGAAGTACCACGTGTCGCGTAACGAGCGGGGGCTTCAGGCCGACGACGTCACCGTCATTACTTGAAAACCGGCCTGCGCTCGATCATACGGCGTTGGAAGGTCGTCTCGAGGTGCTCATTTAGCAGCCAGTAAACTCCGCTCTCTCGACGACCTTCCGCCTGTGACCCACACGGAAGTGGGAAATGCGAAAGCCCGTAGGGAACGGGCTTAGCCCTGATCTTCGCTCGGCACGGTTTTCCGGCTTGCGTTTGATGATTTGGCAGCAGGCTGCCACCCAACACCGACGCCCCGCTCCGTGCGGGGCGTCGGCGTTTCCGGGACTAGCGGCCCGAGTCCGGCCAGTCGATGGCGCTCTCGCTGCCGTCCGGCAGGACGCGCAGGAAGCGGTCGGGGTCGTCGCCGGGCTGCCAGCCGCCCAGCGAGCAGCGCACCTCGCAGCCCAGGGTCGCGGCGGCCGCGCGGGCGAAGTCGGCGTCGGTAGGCCAGGGGGTGTGGGGGCTGTCGAGCCACAGGCTGGCGAAGCCGTCGGCGGCCTGGGCCACCAGCAGCACCGGGATGTCGTCGTCCCCGCCGTGCCCGCGGGTGCGCCAGCGCTGCTTGCCGGCGGGGGCCAGGGGCTCGGCGCCGAGGGTCTCGCCGAGCCAGCGGCTCAGCGCCTCGAGGTCGGCGGTGGCCAGGTAGATCTCGATGTCGGGGTAGCGTTCCATGGCGACCTCAGGGGCGCGGCGAATCGGCGGCGAACAGTCGCGCCAGGATGGCCTCGTAGACCCGCGAGAGGTCATCGAGGTCGGTGGCGCGGACGCGCTCGTTGATCTTGTGGATGGTGGCGTTGACCGGGCCGAGCTCGACCACCTGGGTGCCCAGGGTGGCGATGAAGCGACCATCGGACGTGCCCCCCGCCGTGGAGAGCGCCGGCCGCCGGCCGAGCACGTCCTCCACGCCGCCCAGGGCGGCGTCCACCAGCTCGCCCTCGGCGGTCAGGAAGGGTTCGCCATTGAGGGTCCAGTCGATGTGGAAGTCCAGGTCATGGGCCGCGAGGATGGCCTCGGTGCGGCTTCGCAGCGTCTCGTGGCTGAGCTCGGTGGAATAGCGGAAGTTGAATACCACCTCCACGTCGCCGGGAATCACGTTGGTGGCGCCGGTGCCCGAGCGCAGGTTGGAGATCTGGAAGCTGGTGGCCGGGAAGAAGGTGTTGCCGCCGTCCCAGTGCTCGCGCACCAGGGCATCTAGGGCGGGGGCGACCTGATGGATGGGGTTGCGCGCCAGGTGCGGGTAGGCCACATGGCCCTGAATGCCCTTGACGTGCAATACCCCGCCCAGCGAGCCGCGGCGACCGTTCTTGATCACGTCGCCGAGGGCCTCGGTGGAGGAGGGCTCGCCGACGATGCAGTAGTCCAGGCGGTCGTGGGCCTCGCGCAGGTGCTCGACCACCGCGCGGGTGCCATCCACCGCCGGGCCCTCCTCGTCGGAGGTGATCAAGAAGGCGATGCGTCCCGGGTGGTCGGGGTGGGCGGCCACGAAGCGTTCCACCGCGGTGAGCATGGCGGCCAGGCTGCCCTTCATGTCCGCGGCGCCACGGCCGCAGAGCATGCCTGCCGCGTCGATGCGGGGCTCGAAGGGCGGGTATTCCCAGTGCACGTCGGGGCCGCTGGGGACCACGTCGGTGTGACCGGCGAAGGCCAGCACCGGGCCGTGGTGGCCATGGACGGCCCAGAAGTTCTCCACGTCGCCGAAGGGCAGGCGTTCCACCTGGAAGCCGAGGCGCTCGAGGCGCTCGATCATCAGTGCCTGGCACCCCAGGTCATCGGGGGTGACCGAGGGGCGGCGCATGAGCTCCATGGCGAGCTCGAGGGTCGGGGACAGGGCGGTAGCGGTCTCGGGTGAGGTCATGCGGGCGTCCGGCAGGCCGGTCCCCGGCGCCCGCAGGCGCCGGGAACGGGGCTCAGTTGTTGGCGTGCAGCGCTTCGTTCAGGGCGATGGCGCTCTTGTTGGTCAGGCACTCGATGCGGCCGTTCTGGGAATTGCGACGCAGCAGCAGGTCGTCCTGGCCGGCCAGCTCCCGGGCGGCCACGGTATCGGCGACCTGGCCCTGATCGTCGAGCACGGTGACCTTGGCCCCGGCGGTGATGTAGAGGCCGGCCTCCACGGTGCAGCGATCCCCCAGCGGGATGCCGATGCCGGCATTGGCGCCGATCAGGCAGCCCTCGCCGACCTTGATGATGATGTTGCCGCCGCCGGAGAGCGTGCCCATGGTGGAGCAGCCGCCGCCCAGGTCGGAACCCTTGCCGACCATGACGCCGGCGGAGATGCGGCCCTCGATCATGCCCGGCCCTTCGGTGCCGGCATTGAAGTTGACGAAGCCCTCGTGCATCACGGTGGTGCCCTCGCCGAGGTGGGCGCCCAGGCGGACCCGGGCGGTGTCGCCGATGCGCACGCCGGTCGGCACCACGTAGTCGGTCATCTTGGGGAACTTGTCGACGCAGTCCACCGACAGGGTGCGCCCCTCCAGGCGGGCCTTGAGGCGCCGCGCCGGCAGTTCCTCGATATCGATCGGTCCCTCGCTGGACCAGGCGATGTTGCGCAGCAGGCCGAACATGCCGGTCAGGTCGACGCCGTGGGGCTTGACCAGGCGGTGGGACAGCAGGTGCAGCTTGAGGTAGACCTCGGGGGCGCTCTGGGGCGGCAGGTCCTCGCTGAGGAAGGTGGCCACCAGGGGGCGCTGGCTCGCGGCCAGGGACTCGGCGAGCTCGGCCTGGGCCTCGTGGCCGGCGGCCTTGAGGGCGGCGGCCAGCGCGTCGCACTGTTCCGGCAGGAAGCTCACGGCGGCGTTGCCGGCGGGGGCGTCGAGGACCCTGGCGGCGGCCTCGACCAGGGCCTCGTCCGGGTTCAGCAGCGGGGCGGGGTAGTAGATCTCCAGCCAGTCGCCCTGGGTGTTCTGGGAGCCGATTCCGAGTGCAAAGCTGAGCATGGGGGTGTGTCCTCTTGCGTGATGGGGAAGGTCGGGCCCGGTGGGCCGCCTAGAGGGTGTCGTAGTGGTCGTCACGGTAGCCGACGAGGATCTCCTCGCCGGTGTCCAGCAACGGGCGCTTGAGCAGGGTGGGGTGGGCGAGCATCAGCGCCCGGGCCCGATTGGCATCGATGTCCGCCTTGTCGGCCTCGTCGAGATGGCGCCAGGTGGTGCTGCGCTTGTTGAGCAGGGTCATCATCGGCACCCGCTCGAGGAAGTGCTCGAGCAGCGGGGCGGACAGGCCGTCGTCGCGCAGGTCATGGGTCTGGAAGGGCAGGCCCCTGGCCTCCAGGGCCTGGCGGGCGCGACGGCAGGTATCGCAGCTCTTGATCACGAACAGCGTCATCATGGGGTCGACCTCCTGGTCAGGCGTGGCGTTCGACGTGGCGCCGCAGCCGGCGGGCCGCCTCGGTGGTGGCCTCCAGCTCGTCCACCAGCGCCAGGCGGATCCGGCCGGCGCCGGGGTTCACGCCGCCGTCCCCGGGGCGGCCCATGTAGCTGCCAGGGAGCACGCTGACGTGCTGCTCGGCATAGAGGTCACGGGCGAAGGCCTCGTCGTCGCCGCCGGGTACCGCCGGCCACAGGTAGAAGCTGGCCTCCGGGGCGGGGAAGTCCAGCACCGGGGCGAGGATCTCGGTCACCGCGGCGAACTTGTCGCGATAGGCGTCGCGGTTGGCGCGCACATGGGCCTCGTCGTTCCAGGCGGCGATGGAGGCATGCTGCAGCGGCAGGGACATGGCGCAGCCGTGGTAGGTGCGATAGCGCCGGAAGGCCGCGATCAGCTCGGCGTCGCCGGCCACGAAGCCGGAGCGCAGCCCCGGCAGGTTGGAGCGCTTGGACAGCGAGTGGAAGACCAGGCAGCGCCGGTAGTCGTGTCGGCCGAGCTCGGCGCAGGCCTGCAGCAGCCCCGCGGGCGGCGCGGCCTCGTCCAGGTAGAGCTCCGAGTAGCACTCGTCGGCGGCGATGATGAAGTCGAATTCATCCGCCAATCGAATCAATTGCTTGAGTTCTTCGGGCGGGGTCACCGCCCCGGTGGGGTTGCCCGGCGAGCAGGTGAAGACGATCTGCACGTCGCGCCAGGTCTCCACCGGCACGGCGTCGAGGTCGGGGCGGAAGTCGTGCCCGGCGTGGCAGTCCAGGGTCAGCGGCGTGCCGCCGGCCAGCAGCGTCGCCCCCTCGTAGATCTGGTAGAAGGGGTTGGGCACCGCCACCCGCGCCGGGCGGGTGCGGTCCAGGGCGGCCTGCACGAAGGCGAAGATCGCCTCCCGGGTGCCGTTCACCGGCAGCACCTGGCGCTCGGCGTCGAGCCCTTCGAGGGCGAAGCGTCGGGCGGCCCAGGCGGCGATGGCGCCACGCAGCTCAGGCGTGCCCGCCGTGGCGGGATAGCGGGCCATCTCGCCGAGGTGGGCCGACAGCGCCTCCAGGGCGCCGGCATAGGGCGCATGGCGCGGCTCGCCGATGGTCAGCGGGAGATGCGTCAGCCCGGCGGGCGGCGTCACGCCGGCCTTGAGGGCGGCGAGCTTCTCGAAGGGGTAGGGCTTCAGAGCGTCGAGATCGGGGTTCATGGGTGTCCAGTAGCGCCGTGCTCGGCGTCGTTGTCGTGCGGTGTCCCGGGCGGGGCAGGACGCCGATTATAGGGAAGCGCCGGGGGAGCCTCAAACGAGGGCCTCAGCCGGTGACGCTGAGGACCTCGATCAGCCGCTCGCGCAGCCGCTGCTGGCGGTCGGGGTCGGTGAGCGGCCGGCCGGCCTTGTCGGTGATGAAGAAGACGTCCTCCACCCGCTCGCCGAGGGTGGCGATCTTGGCCGCCGAGAGCGCGATATCCTGCTCCATGAAGATGCGCCCGACTCGTGCCAGCAGGCCCGGCCGGTCGGGGGCGGTGAGCTCCAGCATGGTCCGCCCGCCCGCGGTGTCCTGCTCGATGGATACCTCGGTAGGCACCCGGAAGTGCTTGAGCTGGCGCGGGGTGTGGCGGGTGACGATCTGCGGGTAGTCGTCGGGATCGTCGAGCTCCTCCACCAGGTGGCGGCGGATCTCCTCCAGGCGTCCCGGATCGCGGATGGCCCGGCCGTGGTCGTCGAGCACGATGAAGGTGTTGAGGGTCCAGTCGTTGCTGGAGGTGGCGATGCGGGCATCGTGGATCGACAGCCCGAGTTGCTCCATGGCCGCCGAGGTGGCGGCGAACAGGTCCTCCACCGAGCGGGTGTGGATGAACACCTTGGTGCCGCCCTCGGCCATGTCGTCGGTGGGCGCGTTGAGCAGGATCAGCGGCAGGGAGCTGCCGTCATGGGCCAGGATGCCCTGGGTCTGCCAGGCGATCTCGCTGGGGGCGTATTGCAGGAAGTAGTCTTCGCCCAGCGATTCCCACAGCCGGTCGACGCGGTCCATGTCGGTGCCCACCGTGGCCAGCAGGGAGTACGCCTCGCTGCGGGTCTCGCGCACCGAATCGTCGCGCTCCAGGGGGTTCTCGAGGCCACGGCGCAGGGCGCGCTTGGTCTCGGCGTGGAGCTGGCGCAGCAGGGCGGCCCGCCAGCCGTTCCACAGGGTGGGGTTGGTGGCGGTGATGTCGGCCACGGTCAGCACGTAGAGGTAGTCCAGTCGGGTTTCATCGCCCACCGTGCGGGCGAACTCGCTGATCACGTCCGGGTCGCTGATGTCGCGTTTCTGGGCGACCATCGACATCAGCAGGTGGTGTTCCACCAGCCAGGCCACCAGGCGGGTGTCGCGCTGCGTGAGGCCATGGCGTGCGGCGAAGGCCTCGACGTCCCGGGCGCCGATCAGCGAGTGGTCGCCGCCGCGGCCCTTGCCGATGTCGTGGAACAGGCCGGCGATCCACAGCAGGTCCAGCTTGGGCAGTTGGTGGATCAGCGAGGCGGCCACGGGGAAGGCCTCCCGGGCCTCGGGCTTGCGAAAGCCGTGGATGCACTTGAGCAGGCGCAGGGTATGGGCGTCCACGGTGTAGATGTGGAAGAGGTCGTGCTGCATCAGGCCGACGGCCTGGCCGAAGACCGGCAGGTACTTGCCCAGCACCCCGTAGCGGTTCATGCGCTGCAGCTGGCGGGCGACGTTGCCGCCGGAGCGCAGCAGCGCCATGAACAGCCGCTGGTGGCGCGGGTCGTCGCGGTAGAGATCGTCGATCAGGTGGCGATGGTCGCGGATCAGGCGGATGGTGTCGGCGCGCACCCCCTCGATCTCCGGGTGTTCCGCCATCAGCAGGAAGAGTTCCAGCAGCGCCGAGGGCGACTCGCGGAACACCGCCCGGGAGCGGGCCTGGATGTAGCCGCCCTTGATCTCGAAGCGCTCGTTGAGCGGCACCCGTTCCAGGGCCTCGCCGCCGCGCAGGATGACCTCGTCGAAGTGCTGCAGCAGCATGTCGTTAAGGCCGGCGAGCGCCGTCACATGCCGGTAGTAGCGCTTCATGAACTGCTCGACGGCCAGCCGCTCCGGGGTGTCGTGGTAGCCGAACAGCTCGGCGATGGTGGCCTGGTGGTCGAACAGCAGGCGATCCTCGGCACGGCCGGTGAGCATGTGCAGGGCGTAGCGGACCTGCCACAGGAAGGCCTGACCCTGGCTGAGGATGCGCAGCTCGGCGTCGTTCATGAAGCCGTTGTCGACGATGTCCTCGTAGCGCTGGGTGTCGAAGTGGCGCTTGGCCACCCAGCCGATCATCTGGATGTCGCGCAGGCCGCCCGGCGAGCTCTTGATGTTGGGCTCGAGGTGGTACTCGGAGTTGTTGAAGCGGTAGTGGCGGGCGATCTGCTCCTGCCACTTGGCCTCGAAGAAGTGGTCCGCGGGCCACAGCCGCTCCGGGGCGACGCGCGCCTGCATGGCCTCGCGCAGCCGCTCGGCCCCGGCCAGGGTGCGCGACTCGATGAGGTTGGTGATCACCGTGACGTCGGCGGCCGCCTCCCGCTCGCAGTCGGACAGCGAGCGCACGCTGTGGCCGATCTCCAGGCCGATGTCCCAGAGGAAGGTGATGAAGGCGCTGAGCGGCTCCCGGTAGGGCGTGTCGTCGTCATGCTCGAGCAGCAGCAGCAGGTCGACGTCGGAGCGGGGGTGCAGCTCGCCGCGGCCGTAGCCGCCCACCGCCAGCAGGGCGATGCCGTCGTCGGGCCAGTCATGCTGCCGCCAGGCGACCCTCAGCAGCTGGTCCAGGCACCAGGCCCGGCCGTGCACCAGGTCGCGGATGTCGGTGCCGGCCCGGAAGCGCTCGTCGAGACGGGCCTGGATCTCGGCCAGCGCCGCCTTGAACGGGGCGATGGGCGAGCGACTGCCGGTCAGCTCGGCCTGGAACGCCTCGACGTCGAACAGTGTCGGGTCGGGCTCGAAACGGTAATGGTGCAGCAGCATGATGGTCGACTCAGCGGTCGAGGAAGGAGAAGTCTTCGTCGCTGCGCGCGGTGAGCACCTCCACCCCGTTGGCGGTGACCAGCAGGGTATGCTCCCACTGGGCGGAGAGGCCCCTGTCCTTGGTCACGGCGGTCCAGCCATCGCGCAGCACCTTGGTGCGATGGTCGCCGACGTTGATCATCGGTTCGATGGTGAAGCACATGCCTTCCTCGAGAGCGATGTCGGCCTCCGGGGCATAGCCGTCGTAGTGCAGCACCTGGGGATCCTCGTGGAAGCCGGCGCCGATGCCGTGGCCGCAGAAGTCGCGGACCACCGCATAGCCGCTGGCCTCGGCGTGCTGCTGGATGGCCCGGGCCAGCTCCGAGAGGCGCGTGCCGGGGCGCACCAGGGCGATGCTCCGGTAGAGGCACTCCTGGGTGACGCGGCACAGGCGCTCGCCCTGGATGGTCTCGCCGACGATGAACATCACGCTGGAGTCGCCATGGTAGCCGTCGGCGGTCTTCACCGTGACGTCCAGGTTCATGATGTCGCCCTTCTTGAGCTTCTTGCCGTCATCGGGGATGCCGTGACACACCACGTGGTTGATCGAGGTGCAGACCGACTTGGGGAAGCCGTGGTAGTTCAGCGGGGCGGGGGTCGAGCCCAGTTCGTCGACGATGTAATCGTGGCAGAGCCGGTCGAGTTCGCCGGTGCTGACGCCGGCCTGGACATGGGGGGCGATCATTTCCAGCACGCTGGCGGCCTGGCGGCCCGCCTCGCGCATCTTCTCGATCTCGTCGGGCGTCTTGATGGGTACGTTCATGGAGTCTCGGAATCAGGGGTGGTGTCGCCGGAACCGGCAGGGAAGGGCGTCGGGCGACTTCATCTCGGAGGGGATCCATGGTATAAAGCTGCGCGCTTTCCTGCAATCGCCGATCCCGTCTCCGCCCGTGCGGCTCGGTGGCGGTGCCGTCAGGAAGCGTCAATGCTAACGCAACGCCTTGAAAACACACATGCACCGGCACATGGTCCCGGGTGCTGCCGGCGCGTCCGGCGGTCGGATCCATGGGGTGCATGGAGGCCTAACCCGATTTTCCAGGAGTCATCCATGGCACACGTCAATATGCGTGACCTGCTGAAGGCAGGCGCTCACTTCGGTCACCAGACCCGCTACTGGAACCCGAAGATGAGCAAGTTCATCTTCGGCGCCCGTAACAAGATTCACATCATCAACCTCGAGCATACCCTTCCGGCCTTGAACGAGGCCATCGATGTGGTCGAGAAGATGGCGGCCGCGAACAACAAGATCCTGTTCGTGGGTACCAAGCGCAGCGCCAGCAAGATCGTCAAGGAAGAGGCCAACCGCGTCGGCCAGCCCTTCGTCAACCATCGTTGGCTCGGCGGCATGCTGACCAACTACAAGACCATCCGCGTCTCCATCAAGCGCCTGGGTGAGCTCGAGGCGATGCACCAGGACGGCACCTTCGAGAAGCTGACCAAGAAGGAAGTGCTGATGGCGACCCGCGAGCAGGAGAAGCTCGAGCGGTCCGTGGGCGGCATCAAGGAGATGGGCGGCCTGCCCGATGCGCTGTTCGTGATCGACGTCGACCACGAGCGCATCGCCATCAACGAGGCGAACAAGCTGGGCATCCCGGTCATCGGCGTGGTGGACACCAACTCCGATCCGGACGGCGTCGATTACGTGATCCCGGGCAACGATGACTCCATCCGCGCCATCCAGATCTACGTCAAGGCCGTTGCCGACGCCTGCGCCCGCGCGAAGGAAGGTCGTCCCGACGAGTTCGTCGAGGTCACCGAAGAGAACCAGAGCGACGCCGCCGCCGAGTGATCGTCGGCCCGTCCGGGATGGCGGTCGTGCCGCGCCTTGGCGCCGGCCGGTCGCCGGGCCGGCATAAGGGGGCCCCGGCCCCCTTCTTGCCCCTCCGGGGCGGGCAAGGTCTCGCCGGGCTGCGGCCCGGCCCCATATTCCAGGTCGAACCATTCAGAGGTAACTACCATGGCAGCTATCAGCGCCTCCCAGGTCAAGGAACTGCGTGAGCGTACCGGGCTCGGCATGATGGAGTGCAAGAAGGCACTCACCGAAGCCGGTGGCGACATCGAGACCGCCATCGAGAACCTGCGCAAGAATTCCGGCCTCAAGGCCGCCAAGAAGGCCGGCCGCACCGCCGCCGAGGGCGCCGTCGTCACTCGCGTCGCCGAGGACGGCCGCTACGGCGTGATGGTCGAGGTCAACTCCGAGACCGACTTCGTCGCCCGTGACGACAACTTCAAGGCCTTCGCCGACAAGGTCGCCGACGCCTTCTTTGCCGCCAAGAGCGAGGACGTCGCCGCCATCATGGAAGGCGAGCTGGAGTCCGCCCGCGAGCAGCTGGTGCAGAAGATCGGCGAGAACATCGGCGTGCGTCGCAGTGTCGTCGTCGAGGCGCCGGAAGGCGCCCGCGTGGGCGAATACGTCCACGGCGGCCGCATCGGCGTGCTGACCGTGCTCAAGGGCGCCACCGCCGAGGCCGCCAAGGACGTGGCCATGCACGTCGCCGCCATCAACCCGGCCGTCGCGCGTCCCGAGGACATGCCCCAGGACAAGCTGGACGCCGAGAAGGCGATCATCCTGGCCCAGCCGGACATGGCCGGCAAGCCCGAGCAGATCGCCGAGAAGATGGTCCAGGGCCGCCTGAAGAAGTACCTGGCCGAGAACAGCCTGACCGAGCAGGCCTTCGTCAAGAACCCGGACCAGACCGTCGCCGAGTTCGTCAAGGCCGCCGGCGGCGAGGTGCTCGGCTTCACCCGCTTCGAAGTGGGCGAGGGCATCGAGAAGGAAGAGGTCGACTTCGCTCAGGAAGTGATGGAACAGGCCAAGCGCAGCTGAGGTCGCAGGTTCCAGTGTGAAGATGGCGTGCGCGAGAGCGCACGCCTTCGCGTATCCGGCCGGTGCATCCGGCCACCCCACGTCGCATTCGTCGAGTTCCCGGGAGACACACCATGAGCAGTGCCGAGCACGCCCCCCTCAAGTCCGACAAGTCCCGCGCCGAGGTGTCGAAGTACAAGCGCATCCTGCTCAAGCTCTCCGGCGAGGCCCTGACCGGGGATGCCGAGTTCGGCATCGACCCCAAGGTGCTGGACCGCATGGCGCTGGAGATCGGTCAGCTGGTCGGCATCGGGGTGCAGGTCGGGATCGTGGTCGGCGGCGGCAACCTGTTCCGCGGGGCCGCCCTGCACGAGGCCGGCATGGAGCGGGTCACCGGTGACCACATGGGCATGCTGGCCACGGTGATGAACGCCCTGGCCATGCGCGACGCCCTGGAGCGCTCCAACATCCGCTCGCGGGTGATGTCGGCGATTCCGATGAGTGGCGTGGTGGAGCACTACGACCGCCGCACCGCCATCCGCTACCTGACCTCCGGGGACGTGGTACTGTTCTCCGCCGGCACCGGCAACCCCTTCTTCACCACCGACTCGGCGGCCTGCCTGCGCGGCATCGAGATCGATGCCGACGTGGTGGTCAAGGCCACCAAGGTGGACGGGGTCTACGACAAGGACCCGGTCAAGCACGCCGATGCGGTCAAGTACGAGCAGCTGTCCTATGATGATGCGCTCGACCAGAAGCTCGGCGTCATGGATTTGACCGCCATCTGCCTGGTGCGGGACCATGACATGCCGGTTCGCGTGTTCAACATGAACAAGCCTGGCGCACTGCTGAACCTGGTGGTGGGCGGCAGGGAAGGCACGCTGATTGATAGAGGGTGAGACAGTGATTGACGACATCAAGAAGGATGCGGAAAGCCGCATGAAGAAGAGCCTCGAGTCTCTTCACCACAACTTCAACAAGATCCGCACCGGCCGGGCGCATTCCAGCATCCTGGACTCGGTGACCGTGGACTACTACGGCGGCCAGGTGCCGATCAACCAGGTGGCCTCGGTCAACGTCGAGGACGCACGCACCCTGTCGGTGGTGCCCTGGGAGCAGAGCATGGTGCCCAAGGTGGAGAAGGCCATCATGACCGCCGAGCTGGGCCTCAATCCGGCCAGTGCCGGCAACGTGATCCGGGTGCCGATGCCGATGCTCACCGAGGAGACCCGCAAGGGCTACATCAAGCAGGCGCGTGGCGAGGCCGAGAATGCCCGCGTGGCGGTCCGCAATGTGCGTCGCGACGCCAACGGTGATATCAAGGCCCTGCTCAAGCAGAAGGACATCACCGAGGACGAGCAGCACCAGGCCGAGGATGCCATCCAGAAGCTCACCGACAAGTTCATCGGCGAGATCGACAAGGCCCTGGAATCCAAGGAACACGACCTGATGCAGGTCTAAGGACGGGCCGGCGGCATCGCCCGCGATGCCGCCGATCATGGAGTGATTCCGCCCCACCCGCCATGCGAGACACCATGACGTCACCGCAGTCTCCCCAGCCCCGTTCCGACGGGGATACCCTGCCACGTCACGTGGCCATCATCATGGACGGCAACAACCGCTGGGCCAAGGCCCGGGGCATGTCCGGCGTGCGCGGCCATCATGCCGGCGTCGAGGCCGTTCGCGCGGTCATCCGGCGCGCCGCCGAGCGGGGCGTCGAGACCCTGACGCTGTTCGCCTTCTCCAGCGAGAACTGGAAGCGCCCGGCCGCCGAGGTGAATGCCCTGATGGAGCTCTTCCTGATGGCGCTCAAGCGCGAGGTCAAGAAGCTCCACCAGCACGATATCCGCCTCTCGGTGATCGGCGATCGCGAGGGATTCTCCGCCTCGATCCAGAAGTACATCGCCCAGGCGGAGGCGTTGACCGGTGACAACCGTGGCCTGCACCTGGTGATCGCCGCCAACTACGGCGGCCGCTGGGACATCGCCCAGGCCACACGGCGCCTGGCGGAGCGCGTCGCGGCCGGCGAGCTCGCCCCCTCGGCCATCGACGAGAACGCCCTGGGCGCCGAGCTCAGCCTCGCCGGCGACGCCCCGGTTGACCTGTGCATTCGCACCAGCGGCGAGCGGCGCATCTCCAATTTCCTGCTCTGGCAGATGGCCTATGCCGAGCTCTATTTCACGCCGACCCTGTGGCCCGACTTCGGGACGGAGGCCTTCGACGAGGCCCTGGCCGACTTCGCCGGTCGCAAGCGACGCTTCGGGATGACCGACGAGCAGGTCGAGGCGCGGGGTGCTTAAGCAGCGCATCCTCACTGCCGCCTGGTTGGCGCCGCTGGCGCTGGCGGGGCTGTTCGGCCTGTCCGGCGATGCCTTCGTCGTCTTCACCGCGATGGTCATGCTGCTGGCGGCCTGGGAGTGGGCCAACCTGGCCGGGCTGAGCGAGGGTACCCGGCGCCTGGCGCCGGTCGCCGGCCTGGCCCTGGTGATGGCGGGGCTCCACGCCGCCGGCATGACCCTCTCGCCCTGGCTGCTGTGGCTGGCGGTCCCGGGCTGGCTGGTCAATCTCTACTGGGTCGTCGGCTATCCCGAGCGGGCCGGCCAGTGGCACGGCACCGGGATGCGCCTGGCCATGGGGCTGTGGGTGCTGCTGCCCGCCTGGGTCGGCTTCAACGTGCTGCGCGAGGCCGGGGCGGCCTGGCTGCTGTTCGTGCTGCTGCTGGTGTGGGGCGCCGATATCGGCGCCTACTTCGTCGGCCGGGCCCTGGGCCGGCGCAAGCTGGCCCCGAGGGTCAGCCCCGGCAAGACCTGGGAAGGGGTCGCCGGCGGCGTCGCCGTGACCGCGCTGCTGGCGGTGGGCTTCGCCACCTGGCAGGGCCTCGGCCTGGTCGCGGGCCTGATGCTGGTGGCGGCCACGGTCGTGGTGACCCTGGCCTCGGTGGTCGGCGATCTGTTCGAGAGCATGCTCAAGCGCCATCGCGGCCTCAAGGATTCCAGCCGGCTGCTGCCCGGGCATGGCGGGGTGCTGGATCGCGTCGACAGCCTCACCGCCGCGGTGCCGCTGTTCGCGCTGCTGCAGGCGGGAGTGCTATGGCCATGAGCGATGCCGCCCCGCGGCGCGTCAGCGTGCTGGGAGCCACCGGTTCCATCGGGTCCAGCACCCTGGACGTGATCGCCCGTCACCCCGACCGCTACCGGGTCCATGCGCTGACCGCCCATCGCTCCCGGGAGGCCCTGCTGGCCCTGTGTCGGCGCCATGCGCCGGCCCTGGCGGTGCTCGACCGGGAACGCGATGCGGCCTGGCTGCGCGAGCGGCTCGGCGAGGCGGGGGTGGCGACCGAGGTGCGTTGCGGCCCCGAGGCGCTGCTCGAGGTCAGCGAGGCGCCCGAGGTCGATGTCGTCATGGCGGCGATCGTCGGGGCCGCGGGCCTGCTGCCGACGCTGGCCGCGGTGCGCGCCGGCAAGCGGGTGCTGCTGGCCAACAAGGAGGCCCTGGTGATGTCCGGGGCGCTGTTCATGGAGGCCGTGGGCCGTTCGGGGGCGACCCTGCTGCCCATCGATTCCGAACATAATGCCATCTACCAGTGTCTACCCGTCGAACATCGCGGCGGGCTCTCCCGTCACGGCGTGACCCAGCTGCTGCTGACCGCCTCCGGCGGCCCCTTCCGCGGCTGGACGGCGAAGGACCTGGCGGCGGTGACCCCGGAGCAGGCCTGCGCCCACCCCAACTGGTCGATGGGGCGCAAGATCTCGGTGGACAGCGCCACCCTGATGAACAAGGGCCTCGAGCTGATCGAGGCCTGCTGGTTGTTCGATGCACGTCCCGACCAGGTCCAGGTGGTGGTGCATCCGCAGAGCGTGATCCATTCCATGGCCGCCTACAGCGATGGTTCGGTGCTGGCCCAGCTGGGCAATCCGGACATGCGTACCCCCATCGCCTATGGCCTGGCCTGGCCGGAGCGCATCGATGCCGGGGTGGCCGCCCTCGACCTGTTCGAGGTGGCCCGCCTGGACTTCGAGCCGCCGGACGAGGTCGCCTTCCCCTGCCTGCGCCTGGCCCGGGAGGCCATGGCCGAGGGCGGCACGGCGCCGGCGGTGCTCAATGCCGCCAACGAGGTGGCCGTCGAGGCCTTCCTCGCCGGCCGGCTGGGCTTCGCCGGCATCGGCGAGCTGGTGGCCCGGGTGCGCGATGCCTGCCCGGTGGAGCCGGCCGGCGAGCTGACAGGCATTCTCGATGCCGATGCCCGGGCCCGGAAGGAGGCAGTCGCCTGCCTGACGCGCCACTGACGCACCCCCTGTCGCCATTCACGAGGAGACTGCCGTGGACCTGATCCAGAACGTGCTGGCCGTGATCGTGGTTCTCGGCCTGTTGATCACCTTCCATGAGTTCGGCCATTTCTGGGTCGCCCGGCGCTGTGGTGTCAAGGTGCTGCGCTTCTCGGTGGGCTTCGGCAAGCCGCTGTGGTCGCGCCATGACCGCCACGGCACCGAGTTCGCCGTGGCGGCGATCCCGCTGGGCGGCTACGTCAAGATGCTCGATGAGCGCGAGGGGCCGGTCGACCCGGCCGAGCGGCATCTCGCCTTCAATCGCAAGTCGGTCTGGTCGCGCATCGCCATCGTGGTGGCGGGGCCGCTGGCCAACTTCCTGCTGGCCCTGGTCGCCTACTGGGCGCTGTTCGTCGCCGGCACCTCCACCGTCGTGCCGGTGATCGGCGAGGTGGCTCCCGACTCGCCGGCGGCCCGGGGCGGCCTCGCCGCCGGTCAGGAGATCACCGCCGTCCAGGGCGAGGCGGTGCGCTCCTGGGAGGAGATCAACCTCAAGCTGGTGGCGGCCATCGGCGTCAGCGGCGAGCTGACGCTGAGCGCCCGGGACGAGAGCACCCCCCGGGCCCGGGAACACCGCCTGCCGGTGGAGGACTGGCTGGTGCGCCAGGATCCCCCGCAGCCCCTGGCGAGCCTCGGCATCACGCCCTGGCGCCCGCCCATGCCGGCGGTGCTCGACCAGGTGGCCGAGGGCGAGGCCGCCGCGGCCGCCGGGCTCGTCCCCGGCGACGAGGTGCTGGCGGTGGGCGGCACAGCGGTGGAGGACTGGTCGCACTTCGTCACGCTGGTGCGGGGCCGCCCCGGGGAGCGCCTGACCCTGACGGTGGCCCGCGATGGCGAGACCCGCGAGGTATCGCTCACTCCCCGGGCCAATACCCTCCAGGACGGCACCACCGTCGGCTACATCGGGGCCGGCGTCGAGCCGGTGGCCTGGCCCGACGCCTATCGCCGCGAGATCCGCTACGGCCCCCTGGCGGCCATGGGGCAGGCCGTCTCCCGCACCGGGGAGATGACCGTGCTGACCCTCGACGCCATCCGCAAGATGATCGTCGGGCTGATCTCGCCCTCCAACCTCTCCGGCCCCATCACCATCGCCCGCATCGCCGGGGATACGGCGCGCTCCGGGCTGGAGAGCTTCGTCAGCTTCATGGCCTACCTGTCGATCAGCCTGGGGGTGCTCAACCTGTTGCCGATCCCGGTACTCGACGGGGGGCACCTGCTCTATTACCTGGTCGAGGCGGCGCGTGGCCGGCCGGTCTCGGAGCGCACCCAGGCCCTGGGGCTGCGCATCGGCCTGGCCCTGGTCGGGACCCTGATGCTGATGGCGCTGTATTTCGACCTGATGCGGCTCTGGTAGCCGGGCCTCGGCTTGTCAGTTACCCGTGCAAATGTATAAGGTGCCTGTCTGGACAGGACGGCAGATCAACGCGAGCGAATCGACTGCATGAAGATCAAGACCATCGGACTGGCGGCGTTGCTGCTCGCCAGTGCCAGTACGGCACAGGCGGAACCCTTCGACGTAACGGACATACGAGTGGAAGGCTTGCAGCGGGTCTCGGCGGCCTCCGTGTTCAATGCCTTTCCTGTCAGCGCCCGCGACCGGGTCGACGATCGTGAACTGGCCGCCGCGGCGCGCCAGCTGTTCGACACCGGGCTCTTCGAGGACATCCGCCTGTCCCGGCAGGGGGGCGTGCTGATCATCGAGGTGGTCGAGCGCCCGACCATCACCCGCCTCAATATCGAGGGCAACAGCCAGATCCCCGACGAGGACCTGCGTGAAGGGCTGCGCGAGGCCGGCCTCGACGAGGGCCAGGTGCTGCAGCTCTCCACCCTCGAGGAGATCGAACGCGAGCTGTCCGGGCTCTACCAGTCCCAGGGACGCTACAGCGCCAGCATCGCGACCGAGGTCGAGGAACTCGGCGAGGGGCGCGTCCAGGTCAATGTCGACATCGACGAGGGCGCGGTCGCCAAGATCCGCCAGATCAACATCGTCGGCAACCAGGCCTTCGCCGACGAGACCCTGCGTGACGTCTTCGAGCTGGAGGACCGCCCGGGCTGGTTCTTCGGCTGGTTCTCCAGCGACGAGTACTCCCGCCAGGCCCTGGCCGGCGACCTCGAGCGGCTGCGGTCCTTCTATCTCGACCGCGGCTACGTCAACTTCAATATCGATTCCACCCAGGTCTCCATCGGTCCGGACAAGTCGAAGATCTTCGTCACCGTCAACGTCACCGAGGGCGAGCGCTATCGCCTCGGCGACATCACCTTCGCCGGGGACCTGCGCATCCCCGAGCGGGAGGCCCGGGAGCTGCTCGAGGTGGAGCCCGGCGAGATCTTCTCGCGCAGCGAGGTCACCGCCTCGTCCGAGGCGCTGCGTTCACGGCTCGGCGCCGAGGGCTTCGCCTTCGCCAACGTCGACGGCATCCCCGAGGTGCGCCAGGGCGGCGATACCGTCGATCTGACCTTCCGGGTCGAGGCCGGGCGCCGGGCCTACGTGCGGCGCATCGAGTTCGTCGGCAACACCACCACCCAGGACGAGGTGCTGCGCCGCGAGATGATCCAGATGGAGGGGGCGCCGGCCTCCACCGAATCGATCAGCCAGTCCCGCCAGCGCCTCGAGCGCCTGGGCTTCTTCAAACAGGTCGAGGTGCAGACCGAGCCGGTCCCCGGGGCGCCGGACCAGCTCGACGTGACCTATACCGTGGAGGAGCAGCCATCCGGGTCGATCTCGGCGAGCATCGGCTTCTCCCAGAGCGCCGGGGTCATCTACGGCGCCTCGCTGTCCCAGAACAACTTCCTCGGCACCGGCAACCGGGTGAACATCGGCGCCCAGCGCAGCGACACCTACACCAGCCTCAACTTCGGCTTCACCGATCCCTACTGGACCCTCGACGGCATCTCCCGCGGCTACAACCTCTTCTACCGCGAGACCGACTACGAGGACTCCGATATCTCGACCTACTCGACGGACGCCTTCGGCGGCGGCATCAACTTCGGCTACCCGATCAATGAGCTGACCCGCCTGAACTTCGGCGCCGACGTCGAGGACCTTACCATCGAGACCTACAGCGACACGGCGTCCGAGATCCAGCGCTACGTCGACGAGCAGGGCGACAGTGCCCAGTCGCTGAAGCTGACCGCCAGCTGGACCCGCAACGACCTCAATCGCGG
This sequence comes from Halomonas stenophila, assembly GCF_014192275.1. Taxonomy (GTDB): domain Bacteria; phylum Pseudomonadota; class Gammaproteobacteria; order Pseudomonadales; family Halomonadaceae; genus Halomonas; species Halomonas stenophila. The sequence continues at coordinate 21,748 of NZ_JACHXR010000002.1, forward strand.
CGTCATGCCCACTGCCGGCAACTACCAGCGGCTCTCGCTGGAGACCGCGGTGCCGGGCAGCGATGCCGAGTACTACAAGCTGCGGGCGCGGGCCCGCCAGCTCTTCCCGTTCAACGAGGAGCAGACCTGGTCGCTGAAGTTCAGCGGCGAGCTCGGCTACGCCGACAGCGTCGGCGACGATCCCTACCCCTTCTACGAGAACTTCTTCTCCGGGGGGCTCGGCTCGGTGCGCGGCTTCACCGGCAATACCCTGGGGCCCGCCACCACGCCCCGCGGCGACGGCGACGACAAGACCCTGGGCGGTAACGTGCTGGTCGAGGGCAGCGCCGAGCTGATCTTCCCCATGCCCTTCGTCGAGGACAAGCGGTCGGTCCAGCCCTCGCTGTTCCTCGACGCCGGCAACACCTTCCTGACCGACTGCTATCCCGTGCTGGACGAGGATGCCGGCCGCGCCAACTGCGAGTCGGGCGTGGATCTCGGCGAGCTGCGCTACAGCGTGGGGCTGGGGGTGTCCTGGCTGACGGCGGTGGGCCCGCTGACCTTCAGCATCGCCGAGCCGATCAATGCCGAGGACGGCGACGACACCCAGTTCTTCCAGTTCTCGCTGGGTCAGACCTTCTGATCCCCGACACGGAGTCGATGACCATGCGCCAGCTCACAGCCGTCCTCCTGCTGGGCCTCGCCGGGGCCGTCGCCCTGCCGGCCCAGGCCACCGAGGTGGCCATGCTCGACTGAGCGGGCCCTAGACCTTTTCGATACCGGGTTCCCATGACACAAGATTCTCCAACCCTGACGCTCGCCGAGATCGCCGCGCACCTGGGAGCTGGCCTCCAGGGCGACGGCAATCGGCGGGTCCGTGGCCTGGCCACCCTGCGGGACGCCGGGCCGGAGCAGGTGAGTTTCCTGGCCAATCGCGCCTACCTCAAGGACCTGCCGGGCACCCGGGCCGCCGCCGTGCTGCTGCACCCGGACCATGCCGGGGAATGCCCGACCGCCTGCCTGACCCTGGGCAACCCCTACCTCGGCTATGCCGAGCTGTCGCGGTTGTTCGATCCTCTCGCCGGCCGAGAGACCGCCGGCGTCCACCCCTCGGCGGTGGTCGGCGAGGGCGTGAGCCTGGGCGAGGGCGTGGCCATCGGCCCCCAGGCGGTGGTCGAGGCCGGCGTCGTGCTCGGCGGTGACGTCGTCATCGGCCCCGGCTGTGTGGTCGGGGCCGATACCCGGATCGGGGCCGGGTCGCGGCTGCATGCCAACGTCACCGTCTACCATGGGGTGGTGATCGGCGAGCGGGGCATCCTGCACAGCGGCTGCGTGATCGGTGCCGACGGCTTCGGCTTCGCCCACGACGGCGGCGGCTGGCACAAGATCGCCCAGCTCGGCGGCGTGATCCTGGGCGACGACGTCGAGGTCGGCAGCTGCTCGAGCATCGACCGGGGGGCGCTGGGCGACACCGTGATCGGCAATGACGTCAAGATCGACAGCCAGGTGCAGATCGCCCACAACGTACAGATCGGCGATCACTGCGCGCTGGCCGGCTGTGTCGGTATCGCCGGCTCCACCCGGGTCGGCCGTCACTGCATGCTGGGCGGCGGCGTGGGCCTGTCGGGCCACCTGACGATCTGCGACGGGGTCCAGGTCACCGGCATGAGCCTGGTCACCAACTCGATTCACGAGCCGGGAGTCTACTCCTCCGGCACCGGCGCCATGGACAATGCCCAGTGGCGTCGCAACGCGGTGCGCTTCAAGCAGCTCGACGAGATCGCCCGTCGCCTGAGCCGGCTCGAGAAAGCCGGACGCGGCGGTTGAGGCCACCCGCCGGGGCGGTATAATCCCCCGCCCATCCGTCGACCCGGTGTCGACGGCCATGCTCGCCGTGCGGGGCGGGCATCCTGTCATTTCAGAGGTCGCTACGATGGTAATGGACATCAACGAGATTCGTGAGTATCTGCCCCACCGCTATCCCTTCCTGCTGGTGGACCGGGTAACGGAGCTTGCCCTTGGCGAATCCATCGTTGCCTACAAGAATGTCAGCATCAACGAGCCGTTCTTCAATGGCCACTTCCCGCACCATCCGATCATGCCGGGCGTGCTGGTCATCGAGGCGCTGGCCCAGGCCTGCGGCATCCTCGGCTTCAAGACCGTCAACAAGCTGCCCGCCGACGGCTATGTCTACTACCTGGTCGGCAGCGACAACGTGCGCTTCAAGCGTCCGGTGATGCCCGGTGACCGGCTGGAGCTGAGGGCCGACGTCATCCGCGAGAAGCGCGGCATCTGGAAGTTCCGTTGCAAGGCCACCGTGGCCGGCGAGGTGGCCTGCGAGGCCGACATCATCTGTGCCGAGAGGAAGGTCGCTTGATTCATTCCACCGCCATCGTAGACCCCGGGGCGCGCCTGGCCGATGACGTCGAGGTGGGGCCCTTCACGGTGATCGGCGCCGACGTCGAGATCGGCGCCGGCTCGCGCATCGGGCCACACGTGGTGGTCAAGGGGCCCACCGTGCTCGGCGCGCGCACGCGCATCTTCCAGTTCGCCTCGGTGGGAGAAGACTGCCAGGACAAGAAGTACGCCGGCGAACCGACCCGCCTGGTGATGGGCGACGACAACGTCATCCGCGAGGGCGTCACCCTGCACCGCGGCACCGCCCAGGACCGCGGCGAGACCACCATCGGCTCGCGCAACCTGTTCATGGCCTATGTCCATGTCGGCCACGACTGCCTGATCGGCGACGACTGCATCCTGGCCAACCAGGTGACCCTGGCCGGCCATGTCCAGCTGGGCGACTTCGTGATCCTCGGCGGCCTCTCCGCCATCCACCAGTTCTGCCGGTTCGGCGACCACGCCATGGCCGGGGGCGGCTCGATCATCACCAAGGACACCCCGGCCTACGTGATGATCAACGGCAACCCCGCCCAGGTGCACGGCCTGAACCTGGTCGGCCTGCGCCGCCGCGGCTTCGCCAACGAGGCCGTACGGGCCCTGAACGAGGCCTACAAGCTGGTCTATCGCCAGGGGCTGACCGTCGAGCAGGCGCTCACCGAGATCCGCACGCGCTACTCGCTGCCCGAGACCGAGGCCTTCGCCGCCTCCATCGAGGCCTCGACGCGCGGCATCGTGCGCTGAGCCCGGCATCGTGAGCACGGGCATGCGTGTCTATCTCGTGGCCGGCGAGCTGTCCGGCGACATCCTCGGCGCCGGCCTGATGCGAGCCCTGAAGGCGCGTCACCCGGATATCGCCTTTCGCGGCATCGGCGGGCCGCGCATGATCGACGAGGGCATGGACAGCCGCTTCCCGCTGGAGATCCTGTCGGTGATGGGGCTGGTCGAGGTGGTCAGGCACCTGCCCGAGCTGCTGCGGGTGCGCCGCACCCTGAAGCGCGACGCCCTCGACTGGCGGCCCGACATCATGGTCGGCATCGACGCCCCGGACTTCAATCTCGGCCTGGAGCGGGCGCTGCGCGAGGCCGGCATCACCACCGCCCACTATGTCAGCCCCTCCGTGTGGGCCTGGCGCCAGGGGCGCGTCAAGGGCATCGCCCGCTCGGTGGACGCCATGCTCACCTTCCTGCCCTTCGAGGCGGCCTTCTATGCCCGCCACCGCGTGCCCGTGGCCTTCGTCGGCCACCCGCTCGCCGACGAGCTGCCGCTGGTCAACGACCGGCAGGGTGCCCGGGATGCCCTGGGGCTGCCGACGACGGGACCGCTGCTGGCGGTGCTGCCGGGCTCCCGGGCCAACGAGATCCGCTTCCTCGGCGCGACCTTCCTCGACACCGCGGAGCGACTGTGCCGCGAGCGCGAGGCGCTGCGGGTGGTCATCCCCGCCGCCACCCCGGCTCGGCGGGCCGAGCTCGAGGCCCTGCTCGAGGGCCGCGAGGCGCTGCGCGGGCGGGTGACCCTGGTCGCTGGTCGCGCGCGGGAGGCGATGGTGGCCAGCGACCTGGTGCTGCTGGCCTCGGGCACCGCGGCGCTGGAGGCGATGCTCTGCCACCGTCCCATGCTGGTCGCCTACCGCATGGCGCCCGTGACCCACTGGCTGGCCAGGCGCCTGGTCAAGACCGAGTGGATCTCGCTGCCCAACCTGATCGCCCGCGAGACCCTGGTGCCGGAACTGATCCAGGACGCGGCCAGCCCCGTGGCCATCGCCGCCCGGCTCGCCGCGCTGCTCGACGACGCCGAGGGCCGGGCCGCCCTGGAGGCGCGTTTCGCCGAGATGCATGCCGGCCTGCAGCGCGATGCCAGCCGGCGGGCCAGCGAGGCCCTCGAGGCCCTGGTGGCGGGCCGGGCGCTGCCCGCCAGCGTCGCCCCCGAGCCGGTCGGGGGGGAGAGCGCATGAGGGCCGAGGACTTCCCCCCGCTGGTCATCGACTACCGGGGGCGCCTGCTGGCCGGGGTCGACGAGGTCGGGCGCGGCCCCCTGGTCGGCCCGGTGGTGGCCGCCGCGGTGATCCTCGACCCGGCCGCGCCCATCAACGGGCTCACCGACTCCAAGACGCTGAGCGCCGGCCGGCGCGAGGCGCTGGACGCCGAGATCCGCGCCCGGGCGCTGGCCTTCGCGGTGGCCGAGGCCAGCGCCGCCGAGGTCGACGAGCACAACATCTACCATGCGACACACCTGGCCATGCGCCGCGCCATCGATGCCCTCGCGCCCGCGGCGGAGTACCTGCTGGTGGACGGCAATCGGCTCCCGGGGCATCATGTGCCCGGCCAGGCCGTGGTCAAGGGCGACGCCCGCCATCCGGCGATCGCGGCGGCCTCGATACTGGCCAAGGTGGCCCGGGACGCCGGCATGCGGGCCCTGGATGCCCGCCATCCCGGCTACGGCTTCGCTCGCCACAAGGGCTACCCGACCCGCGAGCACCTGGCCGCCCTGGAGCGCCTGGGTGCCTTGCCCGAGCACCGCCGCTCCTTCGCGCCCGTGAAACGCCAGCTGGCCCTGTTCTGACAACTTGCACTCCATCGCGGGGCGCCGGGGGCAGGCCGTAGAGGAGGTCCTACGCCAGGATGGCGTCGGTAGCGCCCAGGGAGGGGTTCACAGCGCCTCCTCGTAGGCCTGCCCCCGGATCAGCTCCGAGCGACAGTGCTGAAGACGGTACTCTGTAGACCCTTCTAGCATCGCCCCACTCACTACCGAACCTCGAGTCCGCCATGACCGCTCCCTTCGTTCATCTCCGCGTGCACAGCGAATTCTCCCTGGTCGACGGCCTGGTGCGTCTCAAGCCGCTGGTCAAGGCGGCGGTGGCCCAGGGCACCCCGGCCCTGGCCCTCACCGACGAGGCCAACCTCTTCGCCCTGGTCAAGTTCTATACCGGCGCCCAGGGTGCAGGCCTCAAGCCGATCATCGGCAGCGACCTGTGGCTGGCCAACCCTCACGACGAGGCCCACCCCTACCGGCTCACCCTGCTGGCGATGAACGACGTCGGCTACCGCAACCTCACCGAGCTGATCTCCCGCGGCTGGGTGGAGGGGCAGCGGCACGGCCAGGCGTTGCTCGACAAGGCCTGGGTGCTCGCCCAGAGCGAGGGACTGATCGCCCTCTCCGGTGGCCGCGAGGGCGAGATCGGCCGGCACCTGCTCACCGATCACCATGACGAGGCCCGGGCCCTGCTCGAGGAGTGGCTGGCCGCCTTCCCCGGGCGGTTCTACCTGGAGCTCACCCGGACCGGCCGGCCACTGGAGGAGGAGTGCGTGCACCTCTCGGTGGACCTGGCCGTGGAGACCGGCACCCCGGTGGTGGCCACCAACGACGTGCGCTTCCTCGCACGCGAGGACTTCTGGGCCCACGAGACCCGGGTGGCCATCGGCGAGGGCAAGGCGCTGGACGACAAGCGCCGCGAGCGCCGCTATACCGAGGAGCAGTACCTCAAGAGCCCCGGGGAGATGGCCGAGCTGTTCGCGGACATTCCCGAGGCGCTCGAGAACAGCGTGATGATCGCCGCGCGCTGCAATGTCGAGGTGCGCCTGGGCGAGATCTTCCTGCCGGAATACGCGATCCCCGAGGGCATGACCCAGGAGGAGTTCTTCCGCAAGATCTCCCACGACGGCCTCACCGAGCGCCTGGACTTCCTCTACCCCGCCGAGCGCTACCCGCGTGACGGGGCCGAGTACGCCGAGATCGACGTCCGCTACCGCCAGCGGCTCGACTTCGAACTCGACATCATCCTGCAGATGGGCTTTCCGGGTTACTTCCTGATCGTGATGGACTTCATCCAGTGGGCCAAGGACAACGACGTCCCGGTGGGGCCGGGGCGCGGCTCCGGCGCCGGCTCGCTGGTGGCCTATGCCCAGAAGATCACCGACCTGGACCCCATCAAGCACGATCTGCTGTTCGAGCGCTTCCTCAACCCCGAGCGGGTCTCGATGCCCGACTTCGACGTCGACTTCTGCATGGAGAAGCGCGACCGGGTGATCGACTACGTCGCCGAGCGCTACGGCCGTGACGCCGTCTCGCAGATCGTCACCTTCGGCACCATGGCCGCCAAGGCGGTGGTGCGCGACGTGGCTCGCGCCCAGGGCAAGCCCTACTCGCTGGGCGACAAGCTCTCCAAGCTGATTCCCTTCGAGGTGGGCATGACCCTGGCCAAGGCCATCGAGGACGAGCCCCAGCTCAAGGACTTCCTCGAGGCCGATGAGGAGGCCCAGGAGATCTGGGACATGGCGAAGAAGCTCGAGGGCATCACCCGCGGCACGGGCAAGCACGCCGGCGGGGTGGTGATCGCGCCGACCAAGCTCACCGACTTCTCGCCGCTGCTGTGCGACGAGGACGGCAGCGGCCTGAGGGTGCAGTACGACAAGAACGACATCGAGGACGCTGGCCTGGTCAAGTTCGACTTCCTGGGCCTGCGGACCCTGACCATCATCGACTGGGCGCTGGAGATGGTCGACAAGGTGCGCGCCGTCGAGGGGCAGGGCCCGCTGGACATCGACGCCATCCCGCTGGACGATGCGCCCACCTTCGAGATGCTCAAGAAGGCCGAGACCACGGCGGTGTTCCAGCTCGAATCCCGCGGCATGAAGGAGCTGATCAAGCGCCTGCTGCCGGACTCCCTGGAGGACATGATCGCCCTGGTGGCGCTGTTCCGCCCCGGCCCGTTGCAGTCGGGCATGGTCGACGACTTCATCAACCGCAAGCACGGCCGGGCCGAGATCTCCTATCCCCACCCGGATTATCAACACGAGCTGCTCAAGCCGGTACTGGAGCCGACCTACGGCATCATCCTCTACCAGGAGCAGGTCATGCAGATCGCCCAGGTGCTGGCGGGATACTCCCTGGGCCAGGCCGACCTGCTGCGTCGCGCCATGGGCAAGAAGAAGCCCGAGGAGATGGCCAAGCAGCGCGTCGGCTTCATGGAGGGCTGCGCCACCAACGGCATCGACAAGGACCTGGCCGGCAACATCTTCGATCTGGTGGAGAAATTCGCCGGCTATGGCTTCAACAAGTCGCACTCCGCGGCCTACGGACTGGTCTCGTATCAGACGGCCTGGCTGAAGGCCCATTATCCGGGGCCCTTCATGGCGGCGGTGATGTCCACCGAGATGGACAACCTCGACAAGGTGGTGCCGCTGATCGAGGAATGCCGCCACCTGGGGCTCACCGTGACCCCGCCCGACGTCAACGTCGGCGGCTACAAGTTCACCGTCGATGCCGAGGCGCGGGTGGTCTATGGCCTCGGCGCCATCCGCGGCGTCGGCGAGGGCCCCATCGGCGCCATCGTCGAGGCCCGCGAGGACGGCGGCGCCTTCCGCGATCTCTTCGACTTCTGCAAGCGGGTCGATCCCAAGCGCATGAACAAGCGCACCCTGGAGGCGCTGATCCGCTCCGGGGCGCTGGACACCCTGGGGCCGAGCCGGGCGGTGCTCGCGGCGGCCCTGGACGATGCCCTGAAGGCGGCGGCCCAGAACCAGACCAACCAGAACCTCGGCATGATGGACATGTTCGGCGAGGCCTTCGGTGCCGCGAACGAGGAAGACGACACCGCCGACGTCTATGCCGACTACCGCCGGGTGCGCGACTGGACGGACAAGGAGCGCCTGGCCGGCGAGAAGGACACCCTGGGGCTCTACCTGACCGGCCACCCCATCGACGAGTACGAGAAAGAGCTCGAGCGCTTCGTGTCGACGCGCATCAGCGAGCTCAAGCCCTCCCGGGAGCCACAACGGGTCGCCGGCCTGGTGGTGGGCATGCGCACCATGAAGTCCAAGCGCGGCGACACCATGGCCTTCGTCACCCTGGACGACCGCACCGGGCGCATCGAGGCCTCGCTGTTCGGCGAGCTGTTCGACGCCGTGCGCGGCCGTCTCGATACCGACCAGGTGCTGATCGTCGAGGGCGAGGTGCAGAGCGACGACTACTCCGGGGGGCTGCGGCTGCGCGGCAAGGAGATCACCCCCATGGTCGATGCCCGCACCCGCTACGGCCAGGCCGTGGAGCTGTCCCTCGACGGCTCCCGGGTCAACGGCCGCCTGGTGGACAGCCTGCGCGACAGTCTATCGCCCCACCGCGACGGCAACGGCCTGCCGGTGCGGCTGCGCTATCGCAACGCCGAGGCCGCCGGCTGGCTGGAACTCGCCGAGGAGTGGAAGGTCATGCCGTCCGACGAGCTGCTGATCGCCCTGCGCGAGGTGGAGGGGCAGGACGGCGTACGCCTCAAGTACCGCTGAGCATGCGAATGTCACTGCCGGGGGCCGTCCGAGGCATCGGGGCTAACCCGTCGACAGGCCCCGAAGTGTCGGACCATCGCGGGTTGCATGCCTGCGTCAGTGAGCTGCCTTGCGTGGGCGTGTCAGGGTGCGATAATGCTTACCGTTTGACGCTTCCCCCCGGTCGCCTCTTCGGCCGACGAGACAAGGCTAGCCCATGAATCCCAACTACCTAGATTTCGAACAGCCCATCGCCGAACTCCAGGCCAAGATCGAGGAGCTGCGCCTGGTCGGCAACGACAGCCAGGTCAACCTCAGTGACGAGATCGGCCGGCTCGAGGAGAAGAGTCGCAAGCTGACCGAGTCGATCTTCAAGGACCTGACCCCTTGGCAGGTCTCCCAGCTGTCCCGTCACCCCCAGCGGCCCTATACCCTGGATTACCTGGAGCACGTCTTCACCGACTTCGACGAGCTCCACGGGGATCGCCGCTTCGCCGATGACGCCGCGATCGTCGGCGGGGTGGCCCGACTGGACGACAGGCCGGTGATGGTCATCGGCCACCAGAAGGGCCGCGACGTCAAGGAGAAGGTGCGTCGCAACTTCGGCATGCCGCGTCCCGAGGGCTACCGCAAGGCCTGCCGCCTGATGGAGATGGCCGAGCGCTTCCGCATGCCGGTGCTGACCTTCATCGACACCCCCGGGGCCTATCCCGGCATCGATGCCGAGGAACGCGGCCAGAGCGAGGCCATCGCCTACAACCTGGGGGTGATGTCGCGGCTCAAGACGCCGATCCTCGCCACCGTGGTGGGCGAGGGCGGCTCCGGCGGGGCGCTGGCCATCGGCGTCTGCGACGAGCTGGCCATGCTGCAGTACTCCACCTACGCGGTGATCTCCCCCGAGGGCTGCGCCTCCATCCTCTGGAAGAGCGCCGAGAAGGCCTCCGACGCGGCCCAGGCCATGGGCATCACCGCCGAGCGCCTCAAGGAGCTGGGTTTCGTTGACACCCTGATTCCCGAGCCCCTGGGCGGCGCCCATCGCCAGCCGGCGGCCACCGCCGAGCGCATCAAGACCTCGCTGCTGGCGAGCCTCGACCGGCTGGAGGGGCTGGACACCGAGACGTTGCTGGCGCGGCGGTATGAGCGGTTGATGAGCTACGGCGCCCCGGTGTGATACCGGGCCTGTCTGCGCTCGATCAGGCGGTGTTGGAGAAGACCTCATCCTGCTCATTTACCCGTAGGTAAACTCCGCGGCTTCGGTCTTCTCCGCCTGGCCTGATCGTCGCTCGAAGAGGCCTCTGGGGGGTGGGCTCCTCCAAAGACGCTCGCTGCTGGGGCCGCCCCCAGGCGGCATGTAGCTTCCCCTGAGCGGTGTTCCTGCCGATGAGCCTCGAGCCCTCTTCCCTGCAAGCCGTGATCGACAACGCCCTGGCCCAGACGCCGCCGGGGCGTTGCGTGTGGGTGGCGCTCTCCGGCGGGCTGGATTCCTGCCTGCTGCTGACCCTCGCCGCGGACGCCTGCCGCCGCCACCCGCGCCCGCTGCGGGCGCTGCACGTGCATCACGGCCTGCAGGCCGCCGCCGACGACTTCGAGCGCCACTGCCGATGGCTGGCGTCGCGGCTCGGCGTGCCCCTGGACGTCGACCACGTCGGCGTCGACCCGGCGGCGGGCCGTGGGCTCGAGGGGGAGGCCAGGGCCGCCCGCTACGCCGCCTTCGCGCGGAGGCTGCGGCCCGGGGAGACCCTGTGGCTGGCCCAGCATCGTGACGACCAAGCCGAGACCTTCCTGCTGGCCGCCCTGCGCGGTGCCGGTCCCCGCGGCCTCGCCGCCATGCCCGAGGTGCGCGGGCTCGGCAAGGGCCTGACCGGGGCGCGCCTGTCACGCCCGCTGCTCGGCGTCTCTCGGGCCGCCCTCGAGGCTGAGGCCGGCCGGCGGGCGCTGGCCTGGGTCGAGGACCCGAGCAATGCCGAGGAGGGGCCGGATCGCAACTTCCTGCGCCACCGGGTCCTGCCGCTGCTGGCCGGGCGCTGGCCCCGGGCGGGAGAGGGCCTGGCCCGCAGCGCGGCGCTGGTCGGCGAGGCCGAGGGGCTGCTCGAGGAACTGGCCGGCGAGGACCTGGCCCGGCTGGGCGGCGACCCCGGCCGGCTGCCCGTCGCCGACCTGCTGGCGCTGTCGGCACCGCGTCGGCGCCTGCTGGTGCGCCACTGCCTGGCCCGGCTGGAGCTGCCGCGGCCGCCGGCCCGTCGCCTGGCGACGCTGCTCGCCCAGCTCGGTGCTCCCCGGGATGCCGTGGTGCGGGTGGCCTGGCCCGGCGCCGAGGCGCGTCGCTGGCGGGAGCGCCTCTACCTGATGGCCCCGCCGCGTCCGCTGGCGCCGGCGTGGCGGGCCGACTGGGATGGCCGGCAGGCCCTGGCGACGCCGCTGGGCCGGCTGAGGGTGTCTCTCGTCCCCCGGGCGGGCGGGCCGGTGGCGCTGCGCCTGGCCCCGCGGTGCGGCGGGGAGCGTCTGCGGCTGGCCGGTCGCGGCCAGCGTGACCTCAAGCGGTTGCTGCAGGAGTGGGGGGTGCCGCCCTGGGAGCGCGACCGGCTGCTGGTCGCCTGGCACGGGGATCGCGTGGTGGCGGTCGGCCAGCCGGGCCGCTGGCTGACCCGTGCCGAGGGCTGGGAGGAGGCCTGAGGCCGGCTCAGTGGGTGGTGAGGGTCAGCGGCAGCCCGACCGCCTGCTGATAGCCGGCCTCCTGCTCCAGGTCGGCGAGTAGCAGGGGCGGTTCGTCGCCCGCGTCGAGGTGCAGATGCAGGGTCTCGCCGTCGGCCTCGAGCACCGGCAGGGCCGGCGGCTGTTCCGGGCGCGAGTGGTTGAGGGTCACCGCCAGGCGCAGCAGGCGGGCGAGCCGGACATGGGAGCGCTGCTCGGCGGCGGGCAGGGCCTGCCACTCCTTGGCCGGGAACTTGCGGCGGTGGGCGCGGACCAGGAAGGCCAGCAGGCGCTGCTCCGGTCGCGAGAAGCCGGCCAGGTCGGAGTGCTCCAGCAGATAGGCGCCGTGGCGATGGAACTGGCTGTGGGAGATGGCCAGGCCGAGCTCGTGGAGGCGACTGCCCCACTCGAGGAAGCGAGCGTGGTCGTCGTCCAGCTCCCAGGCCTCGCGGACCTGGTCGAGCAGGCCGAGGGCCGTGCTGGCCACGTTGTCCGCCTGGCGGCCATCGACCCCATAGCTCCGCGACAGGTTGTCCAGGGTCTTGAGGCGGGAATCCTCGGGGCTGTGGCGGCCCACCATGTCATAGAGCACTCCCTCGCGCAGGGCGCCGTCGGCATAGCGCATCTCCTCCAGCGTGAAGGCCTCGAAGACGGCGCCGAGGATGGCGATGCCGGCCGCGAAGACCCGGGCGCGGTCGGCCTTGAGCCCGGTCATGGCGACCCTGTCCAGGCGCTTGCACTTGAGCAGCCGCTTGCGCAGGTCGAGCAGCCCCTGGCGGGTGATCACCCCCTCGGGGCCCTTGCCGGCGGCGGCGATCACCGCGGCCGCGGCCTTGATGGTGCCGCTGGAACCGACCGGGTCGGCCCAGCCGAGGGTGTGGTAGGGGCGTCGGATGTTGGCGAGCTCCGAGAGGGCCGCCAGCTCGGCACGGCGCATGCGCTTCTCGGTGATCTCGCCGGTGTCGAAGAAGCGCCGGGTGAAGGTCACGCAGCCCATCCGCAGGCTCTCCAGGGCCAGCGGCTCGAAGCGCTCGCCGATGATGAACTCGGTGGACCCGCCGCCGATGTCGACGATCAGCCGTCGGCCGTCCTCGGCCACCGCGTGGGCGGCACCCAGGTAGATCAGGCGGGCCTCCTCGCGGCCGGCGATGATCTCGATGCGGGTCCCCAGCAGGGCCTCTGCGCGCTCGATGAAGGCCTGGCTGTTCTCGGCATCGCGCAGGGCGTTGGTGCCCACCACCCGCAGGTCGCGGCGGCCGATGCCCTCCAGGAAGGGGGCGAAGCGGGCCAGGCAGTCCAGGGCCCGGGTCATGGCGTCCTCAGCGAGGAAGCCGTCGTCGTCGAGTCCGGCGGCCAGCTGCACCTTCTCGCCGAGCCGGGCGACCACCTGCAGCCGGTCGTCCCGGTAGTTGGCGACCAGCAGGTGGAAGCTGTTGGAGCCGAGGTCGATGGCGGCAAGGCGGCGGGGCTCGGGGGCGATCGCGGGTTCGCTCGCGAGGGCGGTGGCGAACCGGTCCGTTGGCGCAGTCATGGCGGGTCCTTGAGGGTGACTGGCCAAAGGTTGCGGGCCCCTCCCGGCCATGTCAATTGCGCCATGGCCGGGGACGCCGCGAGGCTTGCGTTTCCTGACGGCGTTGACTAATATCGAGGCGTTCGCCTGTTCCGAATGCTTTCCGACCGCTCAAGGCGACTGCGCCGCGGTCATTTCCAAGTCGTCAGATAGCCCACTGCATCAGCCCGCGATCCTGGCCCTCGGCCACGAGCCGCTGATTCAGGCGAAAACGAACCTGCTCCCTCGCTCCCGAACTGGCCCGGCATCCCTTCTCAGGCGGTTGTCAGCCCACGGCCATACGATGCACACGACGAGTGGCAGCCTGTCCGGGCTCTGAACGCATCCACGCGGCGTTACCGTCTCGCCTCCTGTCTCATACGGCGCATGACTGCCCGGCTTCCACGAGCAACTTCTGAACACACCGATGAATCTTACCGAACTCAAGCAAAAGCCCGTGCCGGAACTCCTGGAGATCGCCCGTGAAATGGGCATCGACAACCTGGCACGCTCCCGCAAGCAGGACATCATCTTCGCCATCCTCAAGAAGCACGCCAAGAGCGGCGAGGCCATCTACGGCGACGGCGTGCTGGAGATCCTGCAGGACGGATTCGGCTTCCTGCGCAGTGCCGACAGCTCCTACCTGGCCGGCCCCGACGACATCTATGTCTCGCCGTCCCAGATCCGACGCTTCAACCTGCGCAAGGGCGACTCCATCTCCGGCAAGATTCGTCCGCCCAAGGAAGGGGAGCGTTACTTCGCGCTGTTGAAGGTCAGCGAGATCAACTTCGACAAGCCCGAGAACGCCAAGCACAAGATCCTCTTCGAGAACCTCACGCCGCTGTTCCCCCAGGAACGGCTGCGCATGGAGATCGGCAACGGCTCCACCGAGGATCTGACGGCGCGAATCATCGACCTCACTGCGCCCATCGGCAAGGGCCAGCGCGGCCTGCTCGTCTCGCCGCCCAAGGCGGGCAAGACGCTGATGCTGCAGAACATCGCCACCTCCATCACCCGCAACAACCCCGAATGCCACCTGATCGTGCTGCTGATCGACGAGCGGCCCGAGGAGGTCACCGAGATGTCGCGGACGGTGCGCGGCGAGGTGGTGGCCTCGACCTTCGACGAGCCGCCGGCGCGCCACGTCCAGGTGGCCGAGATGGTCATCGAGAAGGCCAAGCGCCTGGTCGAGCACAAGAAGGACGTGGTGATCCTGCTCGACTCCATTACCCGCCTGGCCCGGGCCTACAATACCGTGGTGCCCTCCTCGGGCAAGGTGCTCACCGGTGGCGTCGACGCCCATGCACTGGAGAAGCCCAAGCGCTTCTTCGGCGCGGCGCGTAACATCGAGGAGGGCGGCAGCTTGACCATCATCGCCACGGCGCTGGTCGACACCGGCTCCAAGATGGACGAGGTGATCTTCGAGGAGTTCAAGGGTACCGGCAACATGGAGGCCCACCTGGACCGCAAGCTCGCCGAGAAGCGGGTCTACCCGGCCCTCAACATCCGCCGCAGCGGCACCCGCCGTGAGGACCTCATCGCCTCCGAGGACGAGATGCAGCGCATGTGGATCCTGCGCAAGCTGCTCAACCCCATGGAAGACGTGGCGGCCACCGAGTTCCTCATCGATCGCTTGAAGGACACCAAGACCAACCTCGAGTTCTTCGAGGCCATGAAGCGGCGCTGATGCTGTCCTGCTGCGCTCGACGATACGGCGTGGGAGAACAGCGGGTGCGCCAGTCCGATCGGACTGCTCATTGACTAAAGTCAACGCCGCGCTCGGGGCTCGCGACGTCCCTGTCGCTCGCGCTACGAGCAGCGGAGCTGCCCGAATCGTCCATCCTGACGCTTTGTCGCTGTTTTCCGCCTTGGCCGCGCGCCCCGGTCCGCCTGCGCTCGCGACGGACAGCTCTCCACGTCTGGTTTTTGCATCGTGATGACGAGTGCCGTGCGGCGCTTGTCACCGCAGCATCCTCGAGGGGCGGCATGCTATGCTGCCCCTCTTGTTTTTTGTCGTTCGGGAAACGGGAAGGCCGCATGAAGTACAAGGATCTGCGCGAGTTCATCGCGGCACTGGAGGCGCAGGGCGAGCTCAAGCGCATCACCGCCGAGGTCGATCCCTATCTGGAGATCACCGAGATCTGCGACCGCACCCTGCGGGCCGGCGGGCCGGCGCTGCTGTTCGAGAACGTCAAGGGCCACGACATGCCGCTGCTCGGCAACCTCTTCGGCACGCCGAAACGGGTCGCTCTGGGCATGGGCCAGGACTCCGTCGATGCCCTGCGCGAGGTCGGCGAACTGCTGGCCTTCCTCAAGGAGCCGGAACCGCCCAAGGGCTTCCGCGATGCCCTGGACAAGCTGCCGGTCTACAAGCAGGTCATGAGCATGGGGCCCAAGGTCCTGAAGCGGGCGCCGGTCCAGGAGGTGGTCCTCGAGGGCGAGGATGTCGACCTCGGCCGCCTGCCCATCCAGCATTGCTGGCCCGGCGATGTCGCCCCGCTGGTGACCTGGCCGCTGGTGATCACCCGGGGGCCGCACAAGAAGCGCCAGAACCTCGGCATCTATCGCCAGCAGAAGCTCTCTCGTAACCGCCTGATCATGCGCTGGCTGTCCCATCGCGGCGGCGCCCTGGACTTCCAGGAATGGTGCCGGGCCCATCCCGGCGAGCCCTTCCCGGTGGCGGTGGCCCTGGGCGCCGACCCGGCCACCATCCTCGGCGCGGTGACGCCGGTGCCGGACAGCCTTTCGGAGTATGCCTTCGCCGGGCTGCTGCGCGGCTCGCGCACCGAGCTGGTCAGATGCGGCCATGCCGAGCTGGAGGTGCCGGCCTCCGCCGAGATCATCCTCGAGGGCTTCATCCATCCGGACGACACGGCCCCCGAGGGCCCCTACGGCGATCACACCGGCTACTACAACGAGGTCGAGACCTTCCCGGTGTTCACGGTGACCCGCATGACCCTGCGCCGTGACGCCATCTACCACTCCACCTATACCGGCCGTCCCCCCGACGAGCCGGCGGTCCTGGGGCTGGCGCTCAACGAGGTCTTCGTGCCCATCCTGCGCCGCCAGTTCCCCGAGATCGTCGACTTCTACCTGCCGCCGGAAGGTTGCTCCTACCGCATGGCGGTGGTGACCATGAAGAAGCAGTACCCCGGTCACGCCAAGCGGGTGATGATGGGCGTGTGGAGCTTCCTGCGCCAGTTCATGTACACCAAGTTCGTGGTGGTCCTCGACGACGACGTGGACGCCCGGGACTGGCAGGACGTGATCTGGGCCATCACCACCCGCATGGACCCGGCCCGGGACACGGTGCTGGTGGAGAACACGCCCATCGACTACCTGGATTTCGCCTCGCCGGTGGCGGGGCTGGGCTCCAAGATGGGGCTCGACGCCACCGGCAAGTGGCCCGGCGAGACCGACCGCGAGTGGGGCACGCCCATCGTCATGGACGCGGCCGTCAAGGCCCGGGTCAGCGAGCGGTGGGGCGAGCTGGGTATCGAATCCCCTGACACCGACAAGAGGCATTCATGACGGCAAGGACCCTGACCTGCCAGGTCGTCGAGGTCGAGGACCTCACCCCCGACGTCTTCCGCGTGCACCTGGAGGGCCGCCCCGAGGCCATGGCCCACGCCCCCGGCCAGTACCTCGAGATGCAGCTGGACGACGCGACCTGGGTGCCCTTCTCCATCGCCAACGCCCACGGCGGCGACGGCCGGCTCGAGCTGCATATCCAGCACTGGCCGGAGCGCAGCAACTCCGCCCGGCTGCGCGAGCTGCTGGTGGAGGCCCAACAGCTGACCCTGCGCCTGCCCGGCGGCGACTGCGTGCTGGATCCCGACAGCGAGCGCCCCCTGCTGCTGGTCGCCGCCGGGACCGGCTTCGCCCAGATGAAGGCCATCGTCGAGGCGGCCCTGCACGCCGACCCCTCGCGGCCTGTCGCGCTGTGGTGGGCCGCCCGGGAGCGCCGCGACCTCTACCTGGAGCGCCTGGCCCGGGAGTGGGCGGAGCGGCACGAGGGCGTGACCTTCCATGGCGTCAGCGAGCAGCCGCTGGAGGCCGGCTTCGATGCCGAACGGGTGACCGGCCACCGGGGGCGGATCGACGAGGCCCTGGCCGAGCACCTCGACGACGTCTCCGCCCATGACGTCTACCTCTCCGGCTCGCCGGGCATGGTCTATGCCTGCGTCGATGTCCTGGCCTCGCTGGGGCTGGTGCCGTCCCGGGTGTTCTCCGACGTCTTCGCCTATGCGCCGCGGGACCCGCTGGTGCCGACCGTGGGCAGCCTGGTGCGCGAGCGGCAGGCATGAGTGCCTCGCTCATCCTGATCCCCGACCCCAACCGCGACGTGACCGGGATCAGCCTGCCGGTCGATGGCGGCCGGCATCTTCGCTAGAATGCCGGACATCCTGACGACCACTCCGAGAGGAACATGACATGGCGGGACACGACGAGAACTTCAAGGACGACAGCGGCCTGCTGGCGGTCTTCCTGGGCCTGGCGGTGCTGGTGGGCATGAGCGCGCTGCCGGCGACCATCGGCTGGGTGCAACTGGCCACCGGCTGAGCCGCCGGTGAGCACGTCGCCCTTGCCATCCGCCCCGCGAGACGGCAGGATGGCAGCAGACCTCAGGAGACGACCATGTCATCGAGCCGACCCATGACCCCGTGCGACCCGCAGACCGCCCCCGTGGCGGTGACGGCGGCCCGTGGTCAAGGCAGCGTCGGCGGTATCGATCGCTATTGGCCGGGTGACTGGTTTAGCGCCGGCGTGCCGGCGGCCGTGTCCTGACCCAGCGCCAAGGACCACGCCGCGAGGCACGCCCGCCCAGGGTTGCCTCCGCACACAGAACCCCCGGACGGCAACCCCGCTCGGGGGTTCTGCATTGCAGGCCCCGCAACACGACGACAGGAGACGCCCCATGACCGCACCGCATCGCGCCCACGCCGAGTTCCGCACCCCGGGACGGGACTATTACGGCTATGGTTGGCGATTTAGCGATGCGCGGTCGGGCCAGGGCGCCACCTCCGACCGTGAGACTGCCGGTGGCATGACGACTAGCCGATGTTCCCGCTCACGGAGTTGACCCCCATGAACGCCCCCGTTTCCCTTGCCCGCCCTTCACTGACCGACGCGAGCGAAGGCCGTCGCGACGCCGCCAGCCACCTGCCCACCCCCGAGGCCCTGCACCGAGCGCTGCCGCTCGAGCCAGCCCTGGCCCGAGGCATCGAGGGCCAGCGCCAGGCCATCCGCGAGATCCTCGCGGGCCGCGACGACCGGTTGCTGGTGGTGGTCGGCCCCTGTTCGATCCATGACCCCGAGGCCGCCCTCGAGTATGCCCGGCGGCTGGCGGCCCTGGCCCCGCATATCGAGGATCGCATCCTGCCGGTGATGCGGGTCTACGTGGAGAAGCCACGGACCACCGTGGGCTGGAAGGGGCTGGCCTATGACCCGGACCTGGACGGCCGTGGTGACCTGGCCCGTGGCCTCGAGCTGTCACGCACGCTGATGCGCGAGATCGCCGGGCTGGGCCTGCCCGTGGCCACCGAGCTGCTGCAGCCCATGCTCGCCCCCTATCTGGACGACCTGCTGGCCTGGGTGGCGATCGGGGCCCGCACCACCGAGTCCCAGCTGCACCGCGAGATGGCCAGCGGTCTCGAGGCCGTGGTGGGCTTCAAGAACGCCACCAGCGGCGAACTGCAGGTGGCCATCGATGCCATGCGCGCCGCGGCCCATCCCCACCAGCACTTCGCCATGGCCGCGGACGGCCGGCCGATGGTGCGCGAGACCCCGGGCAACCCGCATACCCATGTGGTGCTGCGCGGGGGGCACGGCGAGCCCAACTACCGGGCGCCCCAGGTGGTCGCCAGCCGGCGGGCCCTGGAGGCCGCGGGCCTGACGCCCCGGCTGATGGTGGATTGCAGCCATGCCAATGCGCGCAAGGACCACCGCCGCCAGAGCGAGGTGATGCTCGATGTGCTGGGCCAGCGGGTGGCCGGCGACACCGCCCTGGTCGGGCTGATGCTGGAGAGCCATATCCACGAGGGCAAGCAGCCCCTGGCCCCCGGCAAGCTGCGCTACGGGGTCTCGGTCACCGATGCCTGCATCGGCTGGGAGACCACCGAGCACCTGCTGACGACCGCGGCGGAGCGGCTGCGGGAGACGGGCGTCGACGAGCGAGCCTGAGGCGGGGCGCCCAGCGACGGCGCCGACTGTACGCAGCCGGACGATGCCGGGATAATCCCGGCATCGTCCACCCTCCGTCAGGGCCCTCCCATGTCGTTTCGCTTCGAGTCCCACGACCCCCACGCCTACCGTCGGACCTCACGCCTGGTCGGCCTGGCCATGGCCGGCCAACTGATCGTCTTCGGGCTGGTCTTCACCCAGCTGCTCGGCACCGCCTTCACCCCCAGTCTCTGGCTCAATGCCCTGGGCGTGCTGCTCGGGCTGGGCGCCACCGGCCTGGTGCTGGCCGGACTGCGCGACCGGCCCTGGCTGGGCCCGGTGCGCTACGGCTGGCGGCTCAAGCAACGGCTCTCGACGGTGAGTGGCTACCTGCCCGCCCTGCGCCGGGGCATGGCCGACGGGGACGAACGGGCCCTGGCGGTGCTGGCCTTCTACCACCAGGGCATGGCCCAACTGGGCGAGCTCGATGGGCGGACCCTGGACGACGATGCCGAGTTGCTGGCCGAGCGCCAGGCGCTGCGCCTGGCCCGACAGGCCCGCCGCCTGCCGGAACGGGTCGACGGCCTCGACGAGGCCGACCTCGCCGATTTCAAGCGAGGCTAGGCAACGGGCCCTAGGCGCGGGCGGCGTAGGCGTAGAGCAGCGTCTCCTGGGCGCTGATGGGGGCGGCATCGCCCGGGGCCTGCTTGACGTAGGTGCCGTCGCCCTGCAGCAGCCAGCTCTGGCAGTTGTCCACCAGGTAGGTCTCCAGGTCCTTGCGCACCCGGGCGGCCAGCTTCTTGTCGAGGAGCGGGAAGCAGGTCTCCACCCGGTGGAACATGTTGCGGGCCATGAAGTCGGCGCTGGACCCCCAGGTCTCGGGCTTGCCGTCGTTGTGGAAGTGGAACACCCGGTTGTGTTCGAGGAAGCGGCCGATGATCGAGCGCACCCGGATGCTCTCGGAGATGCCCGGCAGCCCCGGGCGCAGGCAGCACATGCCGCGGATGATCAGGTCACATTCCACGCCGGCCTGGGAGGCCCGGTAGAGGGCCTGGATCAGCTTCGGCTCGGTGAGCGAGTTGCACTTGATGATCAGGTGGGCGCGCTTGCCCTTGCGGGCATGCTCGGCCTCCCGGTCGATCATCGCCACCAGCCGCTCGTGCAGGGTGAAGGGGGCGTGCAGCAGCTTCTCGATCTGGCGCGCGCGGCCCATTCCGGAGAGCTGCTGGAAGACCTTGTGCACGTCGGCGCACAGGGTGGGATTGGCGGTGAGCAGGCTGTAGTCGGTGTAGAGCTTGGCGGTCTTGGAGTGATAGTTGCCGGTGCCCAGGTGGGCGTAGTGGCGCAGCTGGCCCTTCTCCCGGCGCACGATGTGCATCATCTTGGCATGGGTCTTGTAGGCCATCACCCCGTAGATGACGATGGCCCCGGCTTCCTGCAGCCGCGAGGCCAGGGCCAGGTTGTCGGCCTCGTCGAAGCGCGCCCGCAGCTCGATCACCACCGTGACCTCCTTGCCGTTGCCCGCCGCCTCCACCAGGGCATTGACGATCGGCGAGTCGGCCCCGGTGCGGTAGAGGGTCTGCTTGATGGCCAGCACGTCCGGGTCCCGGGCGGCCTCGCGGAGCATCTCCTCCACCGGCGAGAAGGACTGGAAGGGGTGGTGCAGCAGGATGTCGCCTTCGGCCACGGCCTGGAGCACGCTGTCGCGCTTGCTCAGCGCCTTGGGCAGGCCGGGGGTGAAGGAGCGGTAGCACAGCTCGGGACGCTCCACCTCGCCCAGCACCGACATCATGCGGGTCAGGTTCACCGGGCCGTTGACCCGGTAGAGGTCGCTCGCCTCCAGCTCGAACTGCTTGATCAGGAAGTCGGCGAGATCCTCGGGGCAGTTGTCGGCGACCTCCAGGCGCACACCGCTGCCATAGCGCCGCGACAGCAGTTCGCCGCGCAGGGCCGAGGCCAGGTCCGAGACATCCTCGGGATCCACCGACATGTCGGCGTTGCGGGTCAGCCGGAACTGGTAGCAGCCGCGCACCGTCATGCCGGGGAAGACCTCCTCGGCATGGGCATGGATCATCGATGACAGGAAGACGTACTCGGTGAAGCCGCCCTCGCAGAGGTCGTCGGGCAGCGCGATCACCCGGGGCAGCGAGCGCGGCGCCGGCAGGATGGCCATGCCGCCCTCGCGACCGAAGGCATCCTTGCCCTCCAGCTCGACGATGAAGTTGAGGCTCTTGTTGACCAGCCGCGGGAAGGGATGGGAAGGATCCAGCCCGATGGGGCTGATCACCGGCATGATCTCGGTCTCGAAGTAGTCGCGTACCCAGGCGCGCTGGGCGTCGGTCCAGTCGCCGCGGCGACGGAAACGCAGGCCCTGGGTCTCCAGGGCAGGGATCAGCGCCTCGTTGAGGATGCGGTACTGGCGTTCCACCTGCTCATGGGCGATCTGGGCGATCTCGGCCAGCACCGAGCGCGGCAGGCGGCCGTCGCTGCCGGTGGTCTCGTCGCCCAGGGCCACCTGGTTCTTCAGCCCGGCCACGCGGATCTCGAAGAACTCGTCCATGTTGGACGAGAAGATCAGCAGGAACATCAGCCGGTTGAGCAGCGGGTGCGCCTCGTCCAGGGCCTGCTCCAGTACCCGCACGTTGAACTGCAGGTGCGACAGTTCCCGGTTGAAGTACAGCCCCGGGTCGCCGAGGTCGGCCTCCGGGTCCGGCATCGCCTTGGGCTTGATGCCGGTGCGGGTCTGGTTGAGTCGCGGGGCGGGGACCTCGCTGCCGGGCGCTATCTCGGGGGCGGAGGGCGTGTCGGGGCGGCGCGATTCGTCCATGGGGATTCCTGTCGTGGACCGGAGGCGACTCCCCTCCGGCGGTTAGTCCGCGAGCAGCCTGGCCGCCCGCTTGGCGAAATAGGTCAGGATGCCGTCGGCACCGGCGCGCTTGAAGCACGTCAGCGACTCGAGCATCACGCTGTCGGCATCCAGCCAGCCGTTGTCGAAGGCGGCCATGTGCATCGCGTACTCGCCACTGACCTGGTAGGCGAAGGTCGGCACCCGGAGCTCCTCCTTGATCCGACGCACCACGTCCAGGTAGGGCATGCCCGGCTTGACCATCACCATGTCGGCGCCCTCGGCGAGGTCGAGGGCCACCTCGTGGAGGGCCTCGTCGCCATTGGCCGGGTCCATCTGGTAGGTGAACTTGTCGGCGCGTCCCAGGTTCGTGGCGGAGCCCACGGCATCGCGGAAGGGGCCGTAGTAGCGCGAGGCATACTTGGCGCTGTAGGCCATGATCCGCGTGTTGTGCAACTGCTCCTGCTCGAGCACCTGGCGGATGGCGCCGATGCGGCCGTCCATCATGTCCGAGGGCGCGACGATATCGGCGCCGGCCTCGGCGTGGGACAGCGCCTGCTTGAGCAGCGTCTCCACGGTGCGGTCGTTCTGCACATAGCCGTCGTCGTCGAGGATGCCGTCCTGGCCGTGGCTGGTGTAGGGGTCCAGGGCCACGTCGGTCATGATGCCGAGCCCGGGCACGGCCTCCTTGAGGGCGCGCACGCTGCGCTGGACCAGGCCGCCGGCGCTGTAGGCCTCCTCGGCCAGCTCGCTCTTCAGCGCGGGGTCCACCACCGGGAACAGCGCCAGTACCGGGATGCCGAGGGCATGGGCCTCCCTGGCCTCCTCGACGAGCAGGTCCAGCGACAGCCGCTCCACGCCCGGCATCGACGGCACCGCCTCGCGTTGCCCCTCGCCCTCGAGCACGAACACCGGCCAGATCAGGTCGGCGGCGGTCAGGGTGTGCTCGCGCATCAGGCGGCGCGAGAAGTCGTCACGGCGCATGCGACGCATGCGGGTGGCGGGATACTGGCGAGAGGTCGTGAAACTCAAGGCATCTTCTCCGAAACGGGACCAGGGCCGCCAGCGAAGAGTCTGGTGGCCGGGGATGACAGCATGATGACAATGACCCGAGTATATCAGTGTGGCCGGGCGTCGGAAGACGCGCCTTGTCGCACCCAGGGCGACTCTCTAAAGTGGTGGCTTCACGGTTACCGGCCCTGTCGCCTATCGGCAGGATACGTTCGAGGAGAAGGACATGAGCAAACAGGTGGCGGTCATTCTGTCGGGGTGCGGCGTGCAGGACGGCTCGGAGATCTACGAGACGACCCTGACCCTGCTGCGGCTCGATCAGCTGGGCATCGGCTACCGCTGTTTCGCGCCGGACATCGGCCAGCACCATGTCATCGACCATCGCAGCGGCGAGGTGGCCGACGGGGAGCGGCGCAACGTGCTGGTCGAGTCGGCGCGCCTGGCGCGGGGCGAGATCGAGCCGCTGACCGAGCTCGATGCCGATGACTTCGATGCGGTGATCCTGCCGGGCGGCTTCGGCGCGGCCAAGAATCTCTCCAACTTCGCCGAGGCCGGTGCCGACATGGTGATCCAGGGGGACCTGGTGGAGGCCCTGGCCGCCTTCCACGAGGATCGCAAGCCGATCGGCCTGATGTGCGTCGCGCCGGTGATGGTGCCGCGCCTGCTGGGGCCGGGCATTGCCGTGACCATCGGTCATGACCCGGGCGTGGCCGGGGCGATCAGCAGCATGGGCGGCCTGCACCGCACCTGCAGCGTGGAGGACATCGTGGTCGACTTCGAGCACCGCGTGGTCACCACCCCGGCCTATATGCTGGCCACCCGCATCGGCGAGGCGGCCACCGGCATCTTCAAGCTGGTCGATCGCATCGACGAACTGATGGACTTGTAAGTCGAAAGCTTGAAGAGCGCGGCTGCGCCACTACAAGAGGGAAGACCGGCACTTCGCGCCTGGAAGAGGGAAGAAAAGGACATAGCCTGTCTCCTTCTTCCTTATGCCTCGTCTTCGTCGGCGGCGTCCTTCTCGCGCTTGCGGCGCACCAGTCGCCCGAACAGCAGGCCGACCTCGTAGAGCAGGTACATGGGCACCGCCAGCAGGCTCTGGGAGATCACGTCCGGTGGGGTCAGCAGCATGCCCACCACGAAGCAGCCGAGGATGATGTAGGGGCGCTTCTTCGACAGGCTCTCCACCGTGGTCGCCCCGCTGAGGATCAGCAGGAAGGTGGCGATGGGGATCTCGAAGGCCACCCCGAATGCGAAGAACAGCTTGAGGACGAAGTTCAGGTACTGGTTGATGTCGGTCATCACCGCCACGTTCTCCGGCCCGGTCTGGGTGAAGAACGCGAACAGCAGCGGGAAGACCACGTAGTAGGCGAAGGCCGCGCCGGCATAGAAGAGCAGTATGCTGGAGGCGAGGATCGGCAGCGCCAGGGCCTTCTCGTTGTCGTAGAGCCCGGGGGCCACGAAGGCCCAGGCCTGGTGGAGCACATAGGGCACGGCGATGAACACCGCCACCACCAGGGTCAGCTTGAAGGGCGCCAGGAAGGGCGAGGCGACCTCGGTGGCGATCATCTGGGAGCCTTCCGGCAGCAACGCCATCAGCGGCTCGGCGACGAAGCCGTAGATGTCGTTGGCGAAGGCGTAGAGCCCGAGGAAGATCACCAGGATGGCCACCACGGCCCGCATCAGCCGCGAGCGCAGCTCGATCAGGTGCTCGATCAGCGGGGCCTGGGCCTGCCTGGAGTCCCGGGAATCGTCGGAGTGGCTCATCGCGCGGCAGAGTCCTTGTGGGCGTCGGCGTCTGGCTCATCGGCGGCCGTCTCGCGGGCCCGGGCCAGGGCATCGTCGAGGCGCTGCTCGGGAGGCGGCGAGGAGGGCGCCTCCTCGGCGACGTCCCTGGCGGAGGGCTTGGCGGCGTCCCGCGATGGCGTGTCGGCGAGGCCCTCCACGTCACGCTTGACCCGGTTGACGCCCTCGTCGAGTTTCTTCTGCTGCTCGTCGAGCTTCTGGCGCAGTTCCTCGGCCTCGAGCTGGGCGCTGATCTCGCGCTGCATGCCGGAGACCGTGCGCTTGATCCTGCCGATCCACAGGCCCAGGGTCCGGGCGGCCTTGGGCAGGCGCTCGGGGCCCAGCACCAGCAGGCCCACTACGCCGATGATCAACAGTTCGAGGAAGCCGATGTCGAACATGGCGGCTTACTTGCGCTCTTCCCGTTCCTCGGGCTTCTGCTCGGCCTTGACGTCGTAGGTATGGCCCTCGTCGTCATGGCGCACCTGGGCCTGGGGCTTGTCGTCGGCATCCTCGCCCTTGTCCTCGTCGTGCATGGCCTTCTTGAAGCCCTTCACGGCACCGCCCAGGTCGCCGCCGACGTTGCGCAGCTTCTTGGTGCCGAAGATCAGGATGATGATGCCGAGCACGATCAGCAGCTGCCAGATACTGATACCACCTAACATAGCGACTTCCTCTGGTTCGGGTCCGGGGCCTCGCCCGGAAGGGTCGATTCTAGCGTTTCCTCGCGGCCTTCTCGTCATGGCCGGAGAGGCCGAAGCGACGCGCGAGCTCGTCGAGCACTTGATGGTGGTCGAGCCCCAGATGCGAGAGCATCACCAAGCTATGAAACCACAGGTCGGCCGTTTCGGCGATCACTGCCTGGCGCTGCTCCGGGTCACCGGCCTCGGCATCCTTGGCCGCCAGCAGGGTCTCGGTGGCCTCCTCGCCGACCTTCTCGAGTATCTTGTTCAGGCCCTTGTCATGCAAGCTGGCCACGTAGGAGTCCTGGGGGGCCGCCTGGCGGCGCTGTTCGAGCACGTCATGGAGGCGGTCGAGAATATCGCTCATGGGAGAAGGTTCCATTACAGGGGATCGTCAGTTCCACGCCAGCAACAGGCCGCCCAGCACCACGGCGCCGAGCACCGGCCAGGGTTGACCGCCTGCCCATTCGACCAGCGGTTGCCAGGTGAGTGCCACCGCCACCACAAGAAGGCCCAGGCGCAGCCGGCGGTGACGCCGGCCCTGGCGGTCGAGCTGACGGCGGATGGCGCCGACCGCCTCGACCTGGCGGCGATGCTGGTGATGGCCATGCTCGGCGCGGGCCAGGGCCTGGTGGGCCAGCACCGGCAGTTCCGGCAGCTGGCGGGAGAGTTCCGGCGCCTGGCGCTTGAGGGAGTCCCAGAAGCCGCGGGCGCCGGCCCGCTCCTTCATCCACTGTTCCAGGTAGGGCTTGGCGGTGGCCCAGAGGTCCAGGTCCGGATACAGCTGGCGGCCCAGGCCCTCGATATTGAGCAGGGTCTTCTGCAGCAGCACCAGCTGCGGCTGGACCTCCATGTTGAAGCGTCGTGCGGTCTGGAACAGACCCAGCAGCACCTGGCCGAAGGAGATGTCCTTGAGGGGTTTCTCGAGGATCGGCTCGCAGACGGTGCGTACCGCCGCGGCGAACTCGTTGGCCCGGGTATCCTCGCCGACCCAGCCCGATTCTATGTGCAGCGCCGCCACCTCGTAGTAGTCCTGGTGGAAGAAGGCCAGCAGGTTGCGGGCCAGGTAGTCCTGGTCCTCGCGGGTCAGGCTGCCGACGATGCCGCAGTCGATGGCGATGTACTGGGGGTTCCAGGGCGTTTCCCGGGAGACGAAAATGTTGCCCGGGTGCATGTCGGCATGGAAGAAGTTGTCGCGGAAGACCTGGGTGAAGAAGATCTCCACGCCGCGCTCGGCGAGCGTCTTGAGGTCGGTGCCCTGAGCCGCCAGAGCCGCGGTGTCGGCCACCGGCACGCCGTGGATGCGCTCCTGGACCATCACCCGCCGGCGGGTCAGTTCCCAGTGGATGCCCGGCACGTACAGCAGCGGCGAGCCCTTGAAGTTGCGCTTGAGCTGGGAGGTGTTGGCGGCCTCCTTGGTCAGGTCGAGCTCGTCGAACAGGGTCGACTCGTAGTCGCGCACCACTTCCACGGGACGCAGGCGGCGGGCCTCGGGAATGCGCGCGAGGACGGCGGCGACCCGGTACATCAGCGCCATGTCCTGGCGCATCACCCGGTCGATGCCCGGGCGGATGATCTTGACCACCACCTCCTCGCCTCCGTGCAGGCGGGCGGCATGCACCTGGGCCACCGAGGCCGAGGCCAGCGGCTCGGGCGCGAAGTCGGCGAAGGCCTCGGTCAGCGGCATGCCGAGTTCGTCCTCCACCAGGGCGCGGGCCTCGCGACCGGGGAAGGGCGGGACCTGGTCCTGCAGGCGCCTGAGCTCGTCGGCGATGTCCTCGGGGAAGAGATCGCGGCGGGTCGACAGCACCTGGCCGAACTTGACGAAGATCGGTCCCAGGGTCTCCAGGGCCAGGCGCAGGCGCTCGCCCCGGGGACGGGGCCCGATCGGCACCAGGCGCAGTGGCGACAGGGTCAGCGCCAGGCGCAGCCACCAGGGCAGGCGTTCCAGGGGCAGCAGGGTGTCGAGCCGGTAGCGGGTGATCACCCAGCCGATGCGCAGGAGGCGCGGGATCATGCGCGGCCCTCCTGGCCCGTCAGTCGCCGGCGCAGGCGCTCGAGGCGGGCCTCGAGGCGGTCGGTAGCGACCTCCAGCTCGGTGAGGTGGTCGCGCAGGATCTCGAGCTGGTGGCGGCCCGGCAGCAGCCGGGCCTCCTCGAAGACATACTCCGAGACGTCGGCACACAGCTCCTGGCGGGTGCGCAGGCCCCAGCGGCCCAGGCTGCGGATGCTCTCGGCCAGGCTGTGGGCGGGAATATCGCCGAGCCAGCGGGCTAGCTCGCCCTCCCAGTCCAGGTCCAGGTCCAGCAGCAGGTCCCGGGCCGCCTCCAGCAGGTGGATGCGGCCGCGCACCGCCAGCTTGCCCTGGAACATCAGCCGTTCCACGGGGGCGCCGCCGAGCAGTTCGCCGAGGGTCTCGGCGTCGAGCTCGACGACCACGTCGTAGGCCTCCTCGGGGACCTCGTCCTGGCGCAGCAGGTCCAGGCCCTGGGCATGGAAGTGCACGGCGAGCGCCAGCGGCGGATGCTCGAGGCGCAGCAGGATGCGCTGGCCCGCCAGGCGGGCGAGGCGCGCGGGGGCGGCGGGGTCACGGGCGAGCAGGGCGTTGAGGCTGCGTTCGAGGCCGCCCAGCAGCAGGGTCGGTGTCAGCGCCATCACGACCTCACAGCTTGATGCCGCGGTGCAGGGCGACGACGCCCCCGGTGAGATTGGTGTACTCGACGCGCTCCAGGCCGGCGGCTTCCATCATGCCCTTGAGGGTCTGCTGGTCGGGGTGCATGCGGATCGACTCGGCGAGATAGCGATAGCTGTCGGCGTCCCCGGCGACCAGCTCGCCCATGCGCGGCAACAGGCGGAAGGAATACTCGTCGTAGGCGCGGGTCAGCAGCGGGTTGCCGGGTTTGGAGAACTCCAGCACCAGCAGGCGGCCGCCGGGCTTGAGCACCCGGGCCATGGAACGCAGGGCGGCGTCCTTGTCGGTGACGTTGCGCAGGCCGAAGGCGATGGTGATGCAGTCGAAGGTGTTGTCGGGGAAGGGCAGGGTCTCGGCATTGGCCTGGACGTACTCGACGTTGCCGCCGACCCCCCGGTCGAGGAGCTTGTCGCGGCCGACCCGCAGCATGGACTCGTTGATGTCGGCGAGCACCACGCGCCCGCGGGGCCCGACCAGTCGCGAGAACTTCCACGTCAGGTCACCGGTGCCGCCGGCGATGTCCAGCACGCTGTGGCCCGGGCGCACCCCGGCACGCTCGATGGTCAGGCGCTTCCACAGGCGGTGGATGCCGAAGGACATCAGGTCGTTCATCACGTCATAGCGGGACGCCACGGAGTGGAAGACATGGGCCACGCGGGAGGCCTTCTCGTCGACCGGGACTTCCTGATAGCCGAAGTGCGTGGTGCGCTTGTCGCTGGGGGTCATGCGAGGGAGGCTCCCGAGTCAGCTGCACATGGGAGGCGGAGCCGGATGGCTCCGCCGATGGGGCGCCATTGTAGCGTCCTCCGGTCGCCCTTGTCTTGACGCCGCCCTACAGCTGCTTGATCTCGATGCCCAGCGGCTCCCGCGAGGCACCGGCCTCTTCCAGCCGCCGCAGGTAGTCGGCCCAGTTGGCCTCCCGGTCGCGGATCAGCGCATACAGGTAGTCCCAGCTGTAGAGGCCGCTGTCGTGGCCGTCGTCGAAGTGCAGCTTGAGCGCGTAGCGGCCGGTCTGGGTGATGTTGGCCAGGCCGACGTGCTTCTTGCCGACCTGCAGGGTGGCGGAATCCGGGCCGTGGCCGCGCACCTCGGCGGACGGCGAGAAGACGCGCAGGTATTCCACCGAGAGGCGGTGGCTCTCGCCGCCCTCGTAGCTCAGCTCCAGTTCGCGGGCCTGCTTGTGGTAGTGCACCTTGACGGGAATCGGGGCGGACATAGGCACCTCCGGTGAGAGAAAAGACGGAAGAGGGAAGAAGGAAGAAGGAAGCCTGGATCGAGGTTCCTCTTCTCCCTTCAAGGCGCGAAGCGCCGTTCTTCCTTCTTCAAGCGGCGCAGCCGCGTCTTAGAGAATGTAACGCGACAGGTCCTCGTCCATCGCCAGCTCGCCGAGCTGGGAGTCGACGTAGTCGGCATCGATGGTCAACGGGCTGCCGATGTCGGAGCCCCTGAAGGAGGCCTCTTCCAGCAGGCGTTCCATTACCGTGTGCAGGCGGCGGGCGCCGATGTTCTCGGTGCCCTCGTTGACCTTCCAGGCGATCTCGGCGATGCGCGCGATACCGTCCTCGGTGAACGTGACCTCGAGATCCTCGGTCTTGAGCAGCGCCTCGTACTGGCGGGTCAGCGACGCGGAGGGCTCGGTGAGGATGCGCTTGAAGTCGTCCGGCGTCAGCGCGTCGAGCTCGACACGGATCGGCAGCCGGCCCTGCAGCTCGGGGATCAGGTCCGACGGGCGCGACAGGTGGAAGGCGCCGGAGGCGATGAACAGGATATGGTCGGTCTTCACCATGCCGTACTTGGTGGAGACGCTGGAGCCCTCGATCAGTGGCAGCAGGTCACGCTGCACGCCCTCCCGGGAGACCTCGCCACCGCTGGACTGGCCGCTGCCCTTGGCGACCTTGTCGATCTCGTCGAGGAAGACGATGCCGTTCTGCTCCACGGCCTCGATGGCCCGCTGCTTGATGTCGTCCTCGTTGACCAGCTTGGCGGCCTCCTCGTCGCGCAGCAGGGCGAAGGCGTCGCGCACCGCCACGCGGCGGGTCTCGGTCTTCTGCTTGCCCATGCTGGAGAACAGGCTCTGCAACTGGTTGGTCATCTCCTCCATGCCCGGCGGGGTCATGATGTCGATGCCCTGGCCCTGCTGGGTCACCTCGACGTCGATCTCCTTGTCGTCGAGGTCGCCCTCACGGAGCTTCTTGCGGAAGGTCTGGCGGGTCGAGCTCTCGGCGCGGGGCTGGTCCTCCTGGCCGCGGGGCGGCGGCAGCAGGGCATCGAGGATGCGGTCCTCGGCGGCGTCCTCGGCCCGGTGGCGCACCTCGTCCTTGGCCTGCTCGCGGACCAGCTTGATGGCGGCCTCGGCGAGGTCGCGGACGATGGATTCCACGTCCCGGCCCACATAGCCCACCTCGGTGAACTTGGTGGCCTCGACCTTGATGAAGGGCGCACCGGCCAGCTTGGCCAGGCGGCGGGCGATCTCGGTCTTGCCCACGCCGGTGGGGCCGATCATCAGGATGTTCTTGGGGGTGACTTCCTGGCGCAGCTCGCCGTCGAGCTGCATGCGCCGCCAGCGGTTGCGCAGGGCGATGGCCACGGCGCGCTTGGCGTCCTGCTGGCCGATGATGTACTGGTCCAGGGCGTGGACGATCTCGCGGGGGGTCATCCGGGTCATGGTCAGAGCTCTTCCAGCGTGACGTTGTGGTTGGTGAACACGCAGATGTCGGCGGCGATCTCCAGCGACTTCTCGGTGATCTCGCGGGCCGGCAGCTCGGTGTTCTCGAGCAGCGCGCGGGCCGCGGCCTGGGCGAAGTTGCCGCCGGAGCCGATGGCGATGATGCCGCGCTCGGGTTCCACCACGTCGCCGTTGCCGGTGATGATCAGCGAGGCGTGCTTGTCGGCCACGGCGAGCAGCGCCTCCAGGCGGCGCAGGGCCCGGTCGGTGCGCCAGTCCTTGGCCAGCTCCACGGCGGCCTTGGTGAGGTTGCCCTGGTGCTTCTCGAGCTGGGCCTCGAAGCGCTCGAAGAGGGTGAAGGCATCGGCGGTACCGCCGGCGAAGCCGGCCAGCACCTGGCCGCGGTAGAGGCGACGCACCTTGCTGGCGTTGCCCTTCATCACGGTGTTGCCCAGCGAGACCTGGCCGTCGCCGGCCAGGGCCACCCGGTCGCCGCGACGCACGGAAACGATCGTGGTCATGGAGGGGACTCCTTGTGGAAGCGATAGGCTCCCGATGACTTTCGGCGCCGCGGGTGGCCCGGGCGCCGTGAGTGAACTTCAGGGGAGGTGTGGGCGCCCGGGCGGGAATTCAACCGTGGCGAGCCGTCATTGCAGCTGGAGCAGCAGCGGCTCGATGCCCTGGGTGACCATCAGGTCCTGGGCGCGGTTGAGCTCGCGACGGTCGCTGTAGGGACCCACCTGGACCCGGTGCCAGGTGGCGCCGTCGCCGGTCTGGACCTCGCTGATCTTGGCCAGCAGGCCGAAGTCCTGGAGGCGGCCGGCCAGGCGACGGGCGTCGTCGGAGGCCCGGAAGGAGGCCGCCTGCAGCACGTAGCGCTTGTCGTCTCCGGCGTCGGCGGACGAGGCCGCCTCGGTGGGAGCGCTGTTGGCGGCGATCACCTGGGCGATGGGATCGTCCACGGCGACCGCTGGACGGGCCTCCTCCTCGTCGGCTTCGGCGGGTTTCGGCGGCGGGGTGGCCGTGGATTCCGGCACCTGGCCGCCCGGGGCGATCACCTCGGACTCGGGCAGCAGGGTGTAGAACTCGAAGGTCGGCATGCGCGGCTCGTCCGGCGTCGGCGCGCTCCCCCGGTCGCTCGACCCGTCGGACGAGGGCGCGGGCTTGGGCACCACCGTGGCCAGCGGCGTGATCGGCCCGTCCTGCCAGGGCGCCGTGCCGTGCTGGTGCTGGGAGATCAGGAAGCCGGCGACCAGGCCGGCGAGCCCCCAGAGCCAGCCCGGCAGTCCGTGCCGCTGGGGCCTGGCCGGGCGCCGCTTGCTGCTGGTGGCGCCGCGCTTGCGGTTGGCGGGAGGCTTGCGGCTGGCCATGGCTTACATCTCCTCGGGGGCGCCGACACCCATCAGGTCCAGGCCGTTGCGCAGCACCTGGCGGGTGGCCAGGCCCAGCGCCAGGCGGGCGTTGCGCCGGGCGTCGTCCTCGACCATCACCTTCACCGCGTTGTAGCAGGTGTGGAACTCGGCGGCGAGATCGAGCAGGTACTGGGCGATCTGCTGGGGCTCCCGGGCGGCGGCGGCATGCTCGACCACCTCGGGGTAGCGCGCCAGGCGGTTGAGCAGGGTCTTCTCCTGGTCGGCGTCGAGCAGCGCCAGGCTGTCCATGGCCAGGGCATGGTCGAAGGGCTGGCCCTCGGCCTCGGCCTTGCGCAGCATGCTGCAGACCCGGGCATGGGCGTACTGGACGTAGTAGACCGGGTTGTCGTTGGATTGGGAGCGGGCCAGGTCGATGTCGAAGGTCAGCTGCGAGTCGGCGCGGCGGGCCGCGAGGAAGAAACGGGTGGCATCGCGGCCCACCTCGTCGATCAGGTCGCGCACCGTGACATAGCTGCCGGCCCGCTTGGAGAGCTTCACCTCCACGCCGGAGCGGGTGACCATCACCATCTGGTGCAGCACGTAGTCCGGCCAGCCCTCGGGAATGCCGGCCTCCAGGGCCTGCAGCCCGGCGCGCACCCGGGTCACCGTGGAGTGGTGGTCGGCGCCTTGCTCGTTGATCACGGTGGTGAAGCCGCGCTGCCACTTGTCGAGGTGGTAGGCGACGTCGGGCAGGAAGTAGGTGTAGTCGCCATCGGACTTGCGCATCACCCGGTCCTTGTCGTCACCGAAGTCGGTGGTACGCAGCCAGGTGGCGCCCTCGCGCTCGTAGGTATGGCCCATCTCGGCCAGGCGCGCCGCGGTGGCCGCCACCTTGCCGTCGCGGTACAGCGAGGACTCGAGGGAGTAGACGTCGAATTCCACGCCGAAGGCGCGCAGGTCGAGGTCCTGCTCGCGGCGCAGGTAGGCCACGGCGAAGTCGCGGATAGCGTCCAGGTCGTCCGGGTCGCCCTCGGCGGTGACGTGGCGGTCGTCGGCGTGGACGGTCTCGCCGGCCAGGTAGGCGTTGGCCACGTCGATGATGTAGCCGCCGCGGTAGCCGTCGGCGGGCCAGCCGGCGTCCTCGGGGTCGATGCCCTTGGCGCGGGCCTGCACCGAGAGGGCCAGGTTGCTGATCTGGGCACCGGCGTCGTTGTAGTAGAACTCGCGGGTGACGTCGTGGCCGGTCGCCTCCAGCAGGCGGCACAGGCAGTCGCCGATGGCCGCCCCGCGGCCGTGGCCGACGTGCAGCGGGCCGGTGGGGTTGGCGGAGACGAACTCCACCTGCACCTTGCGGCCCTGGCCGGTGAGGCTGCGGCCGAAGGCGTCGCCGTTGTCGAGGACCTGGCGCACCACCTGGGCGGCGGCGTCGGTAGCGGCGAAGAAGTTGACGAAGCCGGGGCCGGCGATCTCCACCCTGGCCACGGCGTCGCTCTCCGGCAGGGCCGCAACCAGGGCCTCGGCCAGCTCGCGGGGCGTCTTGCCGGCGGGCTTGGCGAGCATCAGGGCCAGGTTGGTGGCGTAGTCGCCGTGGGCCTTGTCCTTGGTCGGGTCGACCTTGATGGTCGGGGCGAGCTCGGAAGGCAGGACGTCCTGGCGCTTGAGTTCGTCCAGGGCGCCCTCCAGCAGGGAGATGATGGTGTCTTTCATGGGGAATCTGATGTCCTGTGGCGCGGGCTTGTGGCGCTCGCCCGTCGGCGGGCATTTGGCCGCACATTATCGACAATTGCGCGTGGGCTTTAAACCCTGCCCGCGGCTTAGCCGCGAGCTGGAAGATCGTCCGCTTCGCGGACGTAAGCCTGAAGCTGGAAGAAAAGCCCAAGACGCGGGCTTTTGAGGCAAGCTGTTGCCTTCCAGCTTTCAGCTAAGGGTTTGGGGATCGATATCCAGCGACCAGCGTACCCGGCGTGCTGCCGGCTCGGCCTCGAGCCAGGCGACGAGCCAGGCGCCCGCCTCGTGGAGCCGGCTGCGCTTGTCGGCGCCGAGCATGACCTGCAGGTGATAGCGGTTCTGGCGGCGCTCCATGGGCGCCGGCACCGGGCCCAGGCAGTCCACCGCCAGCCTGCGCTCGGCGAGGTGCTCACGCAAGGCGTCGGCGGCGCGGCCACCGAGTTCACTTGCCGCCTCTTCCCGGGGGCTCTCCAGGCGCAGCAGGGCCAGGTGACGGAAGGGGGGCAGGGCCGCGGCGCGGCGCTCCGCCAGCAGCTGCTCGGCCAGGGCATCGTAGCCGCGGGCCGCCAGCAGGCGCAGGTTGGAGTCGTCGGCATGCAGGGTCTGCACCAGCACCCGGCCGGGATGGGCGGCGCGGCCGGCGCGGCCGGCCACCTGCTCGAGCAGCTGGGCGCTGTGTTCCAGGGCGCGGAAGTCGCTCGAGTAGAGGCCGGCATCGGCGTTGACCACCACCACCAGGGTGACGTGGGGCAGGTGGTGGCCCTTGGCCAGCATCTGGGTGCCCACCAGCAGGCAGGGCGCGCCGCGCCGCACCTCGGTCAGGGTCTGCTCCAGGGCGTCGCGGCGCCGGGTGCTGTCGCGGTCGATGCGATGGACGGGCGTCTCGGGGAAGCGCTCGGCCAGGGTCTCCTCGGTGCGCTCGGTACCGCTGCCCAGGGGGCGCAGGTCGGCGCTGCCGCAGTCGGGGCAGGCGTCGGGCAGCGCCCGGCGGCGATCGCAGTGGTGGCAGGCCAGCAGCGGCGGCTGGCGGTGCAGGGTCATGCGTGCGTCGCAGTGGTCGCACTCGGCCATCCACCCGCAGGCGTGGCAGGCCAGGGTCGGGGCAAAGCCGCGACGGTTGATGAACACCAGTACCTGGTGGCCGGCGGCCAGCGTCGACGCGATGGCCTCCATGACCGGCGGGATCAGCCCGCCCCGGCGCGGGCGGCCGCGCAGGTCGACCAGCTCCAGGCGCGCCGGCGGGTGGCGGCTGGCGCGCTGGGTCAGCCGCAGGTGGCGATAGTCGCCGGCCAGGGCCCGCTGCAGCGTCTCCAGCGACGGCGTGGCGCTGCCCAGCACCAGCGGGACCCCATGGCGGTGGGCGCGAGCCACCGCCAGGTCCCGGGCGTGGTAGCGCAACCCCTCCTGCTGCTTGAAGGAACCGTCGTGCTCCTCGTCGACGATGATCGCCCCGGGGCGGGCCAGCGGCGTGAAGATCGCCGAGCGGGTGCCGATGACGATGGGCGCGCGGCCGCTGGCGGCGGCCTCCCAGGCGTCCAGGCGCTCATGGTCGGTGAGCCCGGAGTGCAGCGCGACCACCGGCACCCGGAAGCGGCTGCGAAAGCGCGCCAGGGTCTGCGGCGTGAGGCCGATCTCCGGCACCAGCACCAGGGCCTGGCGCCCCCGCCCCACCACGGCCTCGATCAACTGCAGGTAGACCTCGGTCTTGCCGCTGCCGGTGACCCCGTGCAGCAGGCAGGGGTGGAAGGCATCGAGGCGCTCGTGCAGCACGGCCAGGGCGGCGGCCTGCTCCCGGTGGAGCGGCAGGGCCGGCTCGGCCAGCAGCGGTCCCGCCTGGCCGGTCGGCGTGGCGGTCCGTGGCTCCTCGAGGCGCTCGACCAGCCCCTTGTCGACCAGCGCCTTGAGCTGGTCGCGGCTGAACGACTGGGCGAGCACGGCCTGGGTGACCAGGCCGTGAGGGTGCTGGCGCAGCATGGCCAGCAGCTCGGCCTGGCGCGGGGCCCGGGCCAGGCCGGGCGGCGGTTCCCGCTCGGCGGCGGGTGTCACCCGCCAGCGCTCCCGGGTACGGGCCTCGAGGGCCCGCCCCTGGCGCAGCAGGGCGGGCAGCGCCTGATGCAGGGTGTCCCCGGGGGCGTGCTGGTAGTAGCGGGCGGTGAAGCGGCACAGCCATAGCCAGTCCGCCGGCAGCGGGGCGTCGTCCAGGCAGGCATCGACGGGCTTGAGGGTGGCCAGCGGCAGGGCGCTGTCGTCGCGGCACTCGAGGACCACCCCGACCACCTGGCGCCGCCCGAACGGCACCCGGACCCGCAGGCCCGGCCGCCAGCCACCGGCCGGCGTCTCGCCACCGGGGCGGTAGTCGAACAGGCGGCGCAGCGGCGAAGGGATGGCGACGCCCAGCACGCGGGGGGCGGGCCGGGTGGATGATTCGGACAATTGGCCTCCGGGGGCGGCTCTGCTAGAATGCGTCGCCTCCGCGTCCCTCCAGGGGGCGCGGGCGACCGGTTCGAACGTTCCGACAACCCGTATGCGGTGCCTGGCAGCAGATCAGGTGGCGGCATACCGCTCAACGAGGCTCAAGATGAAACAAGGTATCCACCCGGATTACAAGGCGGTCAGTGCGACCTGCTCCTGCGGCGCCACCTTCGAAGTGGGCTCCACCGCCGGCCAGGACCTGTCCCTGGATGTCTGCTCCCAGTGTCACCCCTTCTATACCGGCAAGCAGAAGCAGGCGACCACCGGTGGCCGCGTCGAGCGCTTCAACAAGCGTTTCGGTGCCGCGCTCAAGCGCTGATGCGTCGTTCGGCGCCGCGACGCCGAAACCGTCGACATCGATGATGAAACCCGCCCTGACCGGCGGGTTTCTTTTTTTGTCGAGAGGGGACTAAGGTTAACCAATAAGGGATTGTTTATGGCAAGGGGTGGAAATATAACTTCCGGCAAATAGACGGGATTGTCGGCGAACGCGCGATGTCTCGAGGGGAGGTCGAGGAAAAGTCGCTCAAGTTGAGAAATGGAAATTTTTTTTATACTCTGGTTGGTCTCAACCCCAATGTGGACCGGATCCTGAGCATGACAGACGCGAAGAGACAGGCGGCGCTGGACTATCACGCGAAACCCATTCCCGGGAAGCTGTCGGTGGAGCTGACCAAGCCTACCGCCACGGCTCGGGATCTCGCCCTGGCGTACAGCCCGGGCGTGGCCGAGCCGGTTCGCGAGATCGCCCGTGACCCGGAAAACGCCTACCTCTATACCGGCAAGGGCAACCTGGTCGCGGTCATCTCCGACGGCAGCGCCATCCTCGGCCTGGGCAACCTGGGCGCGCTGGCCAGCAAGCCGGTGATGGAAGGCAAGGGGGTGCTCTTCAAGCGCTTTGCCGGCATCAACTCCATCGACCTGGAGGTCAATGCCGAGAGTCCTCAGGCCTTCATCGACACCGTGGCGCGCATCGCCGACACCTGGGGCGGCATCAACCTCGAGGACATCAAGGCGCCGGAATGCTTCGAGATCGAGCGCGCGCTGGTCGAGCAGTGCAACATCCCGGTGTTCCACGATGACCAGCACGGCACGGCCATCGTCACCGCCGCCGGCATGCTCAACGCCCTGGATATCGCCGGCAAGTCGCTGGAGAGTGCGCGGATCGTCTGCCTGGGCGCCGGGGCGGCGGCCATCGCCTGCATGAAGCTGCTGGTCTCCTGCGGGGCCCGGGCCGAGAACCTGGTGATGCTCGACCGCAAGGGCGTGATCCACAGCGGTCGCGAGGATCTCAACCAGTACAAGGCCGTGTTCGCCGTCGAGACGGACAAGCGCACCCTGGACGATGCCATCGACGGGGCCGATGTCTTCGTCGGGCTCTCCGGCCCCGGGCTGATGACCGCCGAGCATATCCGCAAGATGGCCCCGAACCCGGTGGTCTTCGCCTGCACCAACCCGGACCCGGAGATCCATCCCGACCTGGCCCGGGAGACCCGGCCGGACGTGATCATGGCCACGGGGCGCTCGGACTACCCCAACCAGGTCAACAACGTCCTGGGGTTTCCGTTCATCTTCCGCGGGGCCCTGGACGTGCGGGCCACCCGCATCAACGAGGAGATGAAGGTGGCGGCGGTGCATGCGCTGAAGGACCTGGCCCGGGAACCGGTCCCCCAGGCGGTGCTGGATGCCTACGACAAGGACAGCCTGACCTTCGGGCGCGACTACATCATCCCCACGCCGGTGGACGTGCGGCTGCTGGAGCGGGTGCCCGCGGCGGTGGCCCAGGCGGCGGTGGACTCCGGCGTGGCGCGCAAGCCCTATCCCTCCCACTATCCCCTGAAGACGGTGGAGGATGTCTACGGCGACTGACGCCTGTGGGCGGTCCATGACACGACGCCGCCGGCCCTCGGGCCGGCGGCGTCGTGTCTGGCCTACCAGTCGAAGAGTACCGAGGCGCTGGTAGTGAGGTCGGTGCGCGCCGTGGCGGTCTCGGGGGGGCGGGAGTTGTGCTCGATCTCGTGGGACAGCTTGAGCGCCAGGTGGTCGGTGAGGCGCGCCGTCAGCGAGGTCAGCGAGCGGGAGGTGGTATTGTCGTCGGTGGCCTCGACCGACAGCTCCTGGCTGAAACTCGCGCTGTCGGAGAACTTCCAGCGGTAGTCCATGGCGCCGTAGAGCACGGCGAGCTGCTCGTCCTCGGCGTCGCGTACGCTGTCGAAGCGATAGCCGGGGCCGGCCTCCAGGGACAGCGACTGGGCGTCGCTGTCGAGGAGCTGCCGGCCGTAGCCGGCGATGGTGGTGAACTGGTTATCGTAGCCGCTGAAGCGGTCCTTGTCCCAGCGGGCGAAGCCGAACAGGTAATGCGGGCCCTGGATCTCGTAGCGTTCCCGCATGGCCACCAGGTATTGCTCGGCGCTGGTCTCGTCGTCCTGGGTCACGTGGCGGACCTCACCGCGCAGGCTGTGGGTCAAGGGGCCGGTCAGCCAGACGAGGCGCCCCTTGGCGATTAGCGTCTGGCTGTCGGTGTTGCCGGCCAGGTGGGTGAAGCCGAGCTCGCTCTCGCCGCTCCAGGGCGGGGCATCCGGCTCCGGCGCGGGCGGCGCATAGAAGGGCGAGGCGAGGGCATTGCCGGCCATGGCCAGCAGCCACAGGGTGGCGGAAAGGCGCCTGAGACGCATGGCTGTGTCTCGCTGTCGTTCGGGAAGTCGGCGAACCGGTTGGCGGACGAGGCGATCCGTCGTTGGCCTCGTCCGCCGGGGCCGGTTCAGAAGATGGCCTCGTAGGCGGCGGTCCCCTGGGAGCCGCTTTCCTGTTCCACCGCCTGGTCGACCCGTCGTGGCTGGAAGTCGGGGAGGTGGTCGGCGCGGAACAGCTCCTCGATGCCGCCGGACTGGTCGTCATGCAGCAGGCGACCGGTGTCTGGATCGACCCGCCGGCTGACGACGTTCGCCGGGCGCTCGGGGAGCGCCTCGGGGCGGCCGTCCAGCGCGTGGCCCATGAAGTCGACCCAGATCGGCAGGGCGGCCTGGGAGCCGTACTCGGCGGTGGAGGTGTTGTCGTCCATGCCGACCCAGACGGTGGTCGCCAGGTCGGTGTTGAAGCCGGCGAACCAGGCGTCCCGCTGGTCGTTGGTGGTGCCGGTCTTGCCGACGATATCGGCGCGCTCCAGCGCCAGGGCGCGGCGGGCGGTGCCGTGTTCGACCACGTCGCGCAGCATGTCGCGCAGCAGGTAGACCGCGGCCGGCTCGGCCACCCGGGGCGCGACCCGATAGGTCTCGCCGTCGCGTTCCACGCGGGTCTGGCCTTCGCGGCACTCCCGGCAGGCCACCATGGGGTCGGCCTCTTCCACCGTGGCCTGCTCCTCGCCACGGGTCACCCGCTCGATCAGCCAGGGCTCGATGGCGAAGCCGCCGTTGGCCAGCACCGCATAGCCGCGGGTCATTTCCAGGGGAGTCAGGCTGGTGCTGCCCAGCGCCAGTGCCAGGCCGTGGGGCAGGCGCTCCGGGTGGAAGCCGAAGTCCTCGAGGAAGCCGATGGTGTGCTCCAGGCCCAGGGTCTGGAGCAGGCGAATGGTCACCAGGTTGCGCGACCGGGCCAGGCCGACGCGCAGTCGGGTCGGGCCGAGGAAGTCGCCGCTGGAGTTGTTGGGGCGCCACAGTTCGTTGCTGCCATCCTCCATCACCACCGGGGCGTCGTTGACCACGCTGGCCGGGTTGATCTCGCCGCTGTTCAGGCCGGCCAGGTAGATGAAGGGCTTGAAGATGGAGCCGGCCTGACGACGCGCCTGGGTCGCGCGGTTGAACTTGCTGGCGTCGAAGTCGAAGCCGGCCTGCAGGGCCAGGATGGCGCCGGTGTCGGGTTCCATCACCACCAGCGAGCCCTGGGCCTGGGGTTGCTGCGAGAGGCGCCAGCTGCCGTCCTCGCGCTGGAGGATACGCACCAGGTCGCCGGGGCTGGCGATCTCGGCGGCGGTGTCCGGTGCCGCTCCCCGGCTGCGGGCGCTGCGGTAGGGGCGAGCCCACTCCAGACCCTCCCAGCCCAGGGTCCTGACCTCGGCGCCGGGGGCCAGCACGCGCATCTCGCGCCCCTCGCTCTCTACCACGATGGCCGGCTCCAGGGGGCCGAGAACCGGGGTGCGTTCCAATACCTGCAGCCAGTTGCTGACGTCGCCGTCGATACCCTCGACCTCGCTCTGGCTGCGCTCGGCGGCGCGTCGTGCGGTGGCCATCACCTCGGGGGACTCGGCGAGCTCCTCCTCGAGCCCCTCGCGGTCGGTGCGTTCCTGAGCCTCGGCCAGACTGCGGGGGATGTCGGTCTGTTCCGGACCGCGCCAGCCATGGCGGGTGTCGTAGGCGATCAGGCCCTCGGCCAGGGCGCGGCGCGCCTGCGGCTGCAGCTCGCTGTCCAGGGTGGTGTAGATGTGATAGCCGCCGGTGTAGGCGTCGTCGAAGCGCTCGACGGCGAACTGGCGGGCCATCTCGGCCACGTAGTCGGCCTGGACCTCGGCCTGGGTGATGTGACGGCGCGCGGTGATCGGGGCCTGGACCGCCTCGTCGTAGGCCGGCTGGTCGATGAAGCCGAGCTTGCGCATGCGGAACAGGATCCAGTTGCGGCGAATCAGGGCGCGCTCGGCGTTGGCCAGCGGGTTGAGGGCGGAGGGCGCCTTGGGCAGGCCGGCAATCATCGCCTGCTCGGCCAGGGTCAGCTCCTCCAGCGGGCGGTCGTAGTAGACCTCGGCGGCGGCGGCGATGCCGTAGGCGCGATGGCCCAGGAAGATCTTGTTGACGTAGAGCTCGAGGATCTCCTCCTTGCTGAGGATCTGTTCCATCTGCAGCGCCAGCAGGATCTCGCGGACCTTGCGAGTGTAGGTGCGGTCCAGCGTCAGCAGGTAGTTGCGGGCCACCTGCATGGTGATGGTCGAGCCGCCCGACTGGATGTCGCCGCCGCTGGCCGCCAGTTCCACGGCGGCACGGGCCAGGCCCTTGGGATCGACGCCACGGTGATCGAAGTAGCCGGCGTCCTCGGCCGCGAGCAGGGCCTGCACCATCTCCTCGGGAATCTCGTCGAACTCGACCGGCAGGCGCCGCTCCTCACCGAACTCGCCGATCAGCTTGCCGTCCTGGGTGAAGATGCGCAGCGGCGTCTGCAGCTCGAAGTCCTGCAACTGGCGGACATCCGGCAATCCCGGGGCGAAATAGAGGGCGGCGCCGATCACGGCCAGCAGTGTGGCGGCAGAGAGCGATGCCAGCAGCCACAGGGCCGAGAGAGCCAGTTTTCTGATGAACGTCATGAAAGGGCGGTATCCATGCTGAGAACGGGAACGATGACGGGACGAGGCGCGGGTCTCGGGACGCGCCGGCCATTATAGGAATCCGGCTCGACGACCACCAGCGTTGACACTTGGCGACACTCGGGCCGTGTGAGATTTGGAAATATCATGTAACCTCGAATTACAGGCCCTGGCCTGCTGGTACCTTCATCCAGTGGAGAAGTGGGGCATTATAACGAGCGGCTCGCCGCCAGCTTCAGTCGGGGGCATGATCTAGATGCGAATCGGGACATCCGGTAAAGGGCTTATCGGGGTCGATATCACCTCGGCCACCGTCAAGCTCATCGAGCTCAAGCGGGTCGGGGCCGGCTATCAGGTCGAGAGCTATGCCGTCCGTCCGCTGCGGGAAGGGGCCGTCGTCGAGCGGCGGATCCGTGACATGGGCGAGGTGGTCGATGCCCTCAAGCGTGCGGTGGATCATGCCCGGCCCTCCAGCACACGGGCGTCGGCGGCGGTGCCGGCCAGCGCCGCGATCACCAAGACCCTCACCTTACCCGCCTCCCTCGCCGATGACGAGATCGAGGGGCGAATCCAGCTCGACTCCGACAAGCATATCCCCTTTCCGTTCAGCGAGGTGGCCTTCGACTTCCAGCGCCTGGGGCTCAATTCCCGCTATGGTGACCAGCAGGACGTGCTGCTGGTCGCCTGTCGCAACCAGGACGTCGGGCAGCTGACCGAGGCGCTGCGCCAGGCCGGCCTGACGCCGGCCGCCGTGGACGTGGAGACCTTCGCCATGGAGCGGGCCGTCACCGAGCTGGGAGCACAGCTGCCGGCGGCCGGCCAGGAGGACTGTGTCGCCCTGGTGGATATCGGCGCCAACATGAACGCCTTCCATGTGCTGCGCAACGGGCGCATCACCTACAGCCGCGACACCGTCTTCGGCGGGCGGGCCCTCACCGAGGAGATCCGCGACCGCTACGGCCTGAGCCTGGAAGAGGCCGGGCTGGCCAAGAAGCGCGGCGGCCTGCCGGAAGACTATCAGCGCAGCGTCCTGGATCCCTTTCTCGATACCCTGGTGCAACAGGTCGGTCGCTCGCTGCAACTCTACTATACCGCCGGACGCAAGCACGAGGTGCGCCGCATGATCCTGGCCGGGGGGACCGGCGTGCTGCCCGGCCTGGCGGATCGCCTCGCCGAGGAGAGCGGCATGGAGGTGGTGATCGCCAACCCCTTCCGGCGCATGAAAGTGAATCCGCGGATCGACGTCCAGACCCTGGCCGGGGATGCCCCGGCCATGCTGACGGCCTGCGGCCTGGCGATGAGGGTGCGCTCATGACCATCGAGATCAACCTGCTGCCCTGGCGCGAGGAGCAGCGCCAGACGCGCAGCAAGCGATTCTACATGGCGCTGCTGCTGGTCGGCCTGGTGGGGCTGGGGGCCGGTTACGGCATGACCTGGCACTACGAGCAGGAGCTGGAGGCCCAGCGGGATCGCCATGCGCTGATCCGCGAGCGGACCGTCGCGCTGGATCGCGATATCCGGGCGGTCAGCGAGTACGAGCAGCAGATCGCCATCCTCAAGCGCCGCATCGAGGTCTTCCAGCGGCTCCAGGCCGAGCGGCCGCAGACCGTGCATGTCTTCAATGCGCTGGCCGAGAGCCTCGAATCGGGGGTCCATTACGCGAGCCTCGCCCGCCAGGGCGATTCGCTGCAGCTCAGTGGCCTGGCGGAGGACAATCGGCGGGTCTCCGACCAGCTGCGCGCGCTCGAGGCCTCACCGGTCTTCGACGTGCCGGTGCTGTCCGAGGTGGAGTCCGCCGAGGACAGCCGGCGCTTCAACCTGAGCGTCGACCAGCACATGCCGGGGGCGGCGGCGAAGGAGGTGGCGCAATGAACCTGTCCACGGAATTCCGGCGCCTGCGAGATCTCGACTGGGGCGAGCTGGACATCAAGGAGTCCGGTGGCTGGCCCTTCCTGCTGCAGCTGATCTGCTGCGTGCTGGTGCTGGGCCTGACCTTCGCCGGCATGTACTGGTACCTGGCGGCGCCCAAGGCCGAAGAACTCAAGCAGGCGCGGCAGCAGGAGCAGCAGCTGCTGCGGGATTTCCGCAGCAAGGCGGCCCAGGCGGCGAACCTGCCGGCCCTGCGCGAGCAGGTCGAGGAGCTCGATGGCCGCCTGGCGACCCTGGTGGCGATGCTTCCCGGCGGGCCGGAGATCCCGTCGCTGATCGACGACATCAGTGAGACGGCCATCGACAACCAGCTGACCATCGACTTCATTCGGCTGCGCAGCCCGGTGAGCCAGGAGTTCTATGTCGAGCGACCCTTCGACATTCGCGTGCGCGGCGATTATCACCGCATCGGCTCCTTCATCGCGGGTGTCGCGGATCTGCCACGCATCGTCACGCAGCACGACTTCCAGCTCGAGCCGACGGACAACAACCGGCTGGAGCTGTCGATGCTGGCCCGGACCTATAGCTATCAGCCGCCGGAGGCGTCGCCCGAGGAGGAGGGGCCGCAATGAGGAACTGGTTGCGCATGGGGGGCGTGCTGCCCCTGGCGGTCGTCCTGAGTGCCTGTAGTGATCCCGATCTCACCGGGCTCGAGCGAGAGCTCGCCGAGTTGCGCGGCGACCCGGGGGCGCTGACCCTCGAGCCGCTGCCGCCGATGCCGGTCTATCGTTCGGTGGACTATCGCTTCGCCGACGCCCGCAGCCCCTTCCAGGCACGCCTGCCCGAGAGTCGCGAGCTGCCGGTCGCGGATGTCGACCTGGCGCCGGACACCTCGCGTCCCCGGGACCCCCTCGAGGCCTACAGCCTCGACGATCTGGCCCTGGTGGGAACGCTGATGGTGGGCGGGCAGCCCTCCGCCCTGGTCCGGGCACCGAACGGCAACGTGCATCGTCTGCGGGTCGGGGATCACATGGGTTCGGATTTCGGGCGCATCGTGGGGATCACTCAGGCCTCGGTGCAGCTGGTGGAGATCGTGCCCACCGGCCGGGGTGGGTGGATCGAGCGCAGCACGCTGCTGACGCTGGATGGCTAGATGAGGCCTGGATAATAACGCGCCGCCCCGACAGGGA
Source organism: Halomonas stenophila (assembly GCF_014192275.1). Lineage (GTDB taxonomy): Bacteria > Pseudomonadota > Gammaproteobacteria > Pseudomonadales > Halomonadaceae > Halomonas > Halomonas stenophila. The sequence goes on from NZ_JACHXR010000002.1 coordinate 66,362, forward strand.
CGGATGAGCGGTACGCAGCAGGGGAGAGGGGAACCATGAAACCGATGACACGCGCGCTCGCGGCGCTGGCCATGCTGGCGATATCCACCGCCGCCATGGCCGCATCCACGCTCACCAACCTGGATTTTCGTCAGGGGGCCGGCGGGGCCCTCGAGGTGGATCTCGACTTCAGCGGGCCGGTGCCCGAGGTGCGCGGCTACCGCCTCGACGATCCCCCTCGCCTGACCATCGACCTGATGGAGACGTCCAGCGGCCTGGAGCGTCGTCGCCAGGAGCTGGGGATCGGCGGCGTCGAACGGGTCACCGCCCTGGAGGCCGGCTCTCGGACCCGGCTGGTCTTCGATCTCGCCGGGCCGCTGCCCTACGACACCACCCAGCTCGGCAATCGCCTGCGGCTGTCCATCGGCGGCGGGGTCGCCGCGGCGGCCCCGACGAGCCCTTCCTCCACGGCGTCCGCGCCCGCTCGCGATGCGGCCGGGCCGAGCATCCAGGACATCGATTTCCGACGCGGCGACGAGGGCGCCGGACGCCTGGTGGTCACCTTCGACCGGGCCGGCGTGGATGCCCGGGTCCGCGAGAGCGGCCGCTCCAATATCGTGGCCCGCCTGGCGGGCGTGAGCCTGCCGGCCTCCCTGAACCAGGTCTATGACGTCAGTGACTTCGGCACACCCCTCCGGCGGATCACCCCCCGGGTCGGCAGCGACGGCGTGACCCTGGAGATCGAGGGCAGCGGCGACTTCGCCATGCTCTCCACCCAGACCGGGCGTCAGCTGACCATCTCGGCCCAGCCGGTCACCCCGGCGGAGCGCGAGCAGCAGGTGCGCGAGCAGTTCCCCTACACCGGCGAGCGCATCACCCTCAACTTCCAGGACATCGAGGTGCGCTCGGTGCTGGCGATCATCGCCGACTTCACCGGCCTCAACCTGGTGGCCAGCGACAGTGTCACCGGCCGCGTCACCCTCAATCTCGAGGATGTGCCCTGGGATCAGGCCCTCGACCTGGTGCTGAAGAGCCATGGCCTGGCCAGCCGCCAGGAAGGCAACGTCATCGTGGTGGCGCCGGCCGCGGAGCTGGCCCAGCTCGAGCGCCAGGAGCTGGAGGCCCAGGAGCAGCTCGAGACCCTGGCGCCGCTCGAGACCGAGTACATCCAGGTCAAGTACGCCAAGGCCGAGGACCTGGCCGCGCTGCTGCGCAGCGACACCGGCTTCGGGCTGCTCACCGAGCGGGGGCGGGTCGCGGTGGATGTGCGCACCAACACCCTGCTGGTGCAGGACACCGCCGAGCAGATCGATGCCATCATCCAGACCCTGGAGCAGTTGGACGTGGCGGTACGCCAGGTGCAGATCGAGGCGCGGATCGTCATCGCCCGGGACAGCGCCACCCGGGAGCTGGGGGTGAACTGGGGGCTTTCTGCTGCGGACACCCCCGCCATTCACCATGCTGGCAGCGATATCGACCTGGGCGGGGCGGCGACGGGCCGTGTGCCCGATGGCGGGCTGTCCGTGGATCTGGGCAGCAGCGTCAATCCGTCCACCGCCTTCAGCTTCGGTTACCTGTCCGGCGATATACTGCTCGACCTGGAGCTGCGGGCGCTGGAGAGCGAGGGCAAGAGCCAGACCATCTCCCAGCCGCGGGTGATCACCGCCAACCAGAGCACGGCGGTGATCAAGCAGGGCACCGAGATCCCCTTTCAGGAGGCTGCTTCCAGCGGTGCCACCAACATCGAGTTCAAGGAGGCCGTGCTGTCCCTGGAGGTGACGCCACAGATCACCCCGGACAACCGCATCATCATGGACCTGGTGATCAACAACGACACCGTGGGCGAACTGTTCGGCGGCGTGCCCTCCATCGACACCAACGAGATCACCACCCAGGTGCTGGTGGACAACGGCCAGACCGTGGTGCTGGGCGGCATCCTGACCACCGAACAGGTGCGCAGCCTGTTCAAGACCCCCTTCCTGGGCGACCTGCCTGCCATCGGGAACCTCTTCCGCTATACCGAGGACACCAGCGATAAGGTAGAGTTGCTGGTATTCATCACGCCCCGAATACTGGATGACAACCTGGCGATTCGCTGATGCCGGCACTACCCAACCTGATACTGATCGGCCCCATGGGGGCCGGAAAGAGCACCATCGGCCGCCTCTTGGCGGCCGAGCTGTCGCGTGAGTTCCTCGACAGCGACCACGAGATCCAGGCCCGCTGCGGCGCCGACATCCCGTGGATCTTCGATGTCGAGGGCGAGGCGGGCTTCCGCGATCGCGAGACCCAGATGATCCGCGAGCTGGCCAGGCTCGACAAGGTGGTCATCGCCACCGGCGGCGGCGCCGTGTTGCGCGAGGAGAATCGGCGTGTGCTGCGCGACTGCGGCACCGTCGTCTATCTCTATACCACCGTGGAGCAGCAGCTGCGGCGGACCGCCAAGGATCGAAACCGTCCGCTGCTGCAGCGTGACGACCGCGAGCAGGTGCTGCGCGAGATGTTCGTCAAGCGGGACCCGCTGTACCGGGCCACGGCCGACATCATCGTGAGAACCGACCGCCGCGGCCCCCGGGCCGTGGTCAACGAGATCGTGCGCCGCGTGCAGCGGTTGATCGACCCCCTCCAGTGCAAGGCCTGAGACCATGACACGACCGGACGATGCCCTGAGCACCCTGCGGGTGGCCTTGGGCGAGCGCAGCTATCCTATCCACATCGGCCCGGGGCTGCTGGGGGATCCCCAGTGGTTGACGCCCCATTTGGCCGGTCGGCAGGTGATGGTGGTGACCAACGAGACCGTGGCACCCCTCTACCTGTCGCGCTTGAGGCAGGGGCTCGGCGACGACCTCGACGTGCGCGAGCTGGTGCTGCCGGACGGCGAGGCCACCAAGACCCTGGCCAGCGTCGAGCGCATCTGGGATGCCCTGCTCGAGGCCGGCTTCAATCGTCGCTGCACCCTGGTGGCCCTGGGGGGCGGGGTGATCGGTGACATGGTCGGCTTCGCCGCCGCCTGCTACCAGCGCGGCGTGGCCTTCGTGCAGGTGCCCACGACGCTGCTGTCCCAGGTGGATTCCTCGGTGGGCGGCAAGACCGGCGTCAATCATCCCCGCGGCAAGAACATGATCGGGGCCTTCTGGCAGCCCCGGGCGGTGCTGATCGATACCGACACCCTGTCGACCCTGCCGGCGCGCGAGCTGTCCGCCGGCCTCGCCGAGGTGATCAAGTACGGCCTGATTCGCGACGCCGACTTCCTGGCCTGGCTGGAGGCCAACATGGCGGCACTGCGCGGGCTCGAGGCCACGGCCTTGACCCGGGCGATCGAGCGCAGCTGCAGCCTCAAGGCCGAGATCGTCGCCGAGGACGAGACCGAGCAGGGGGTGAGGGCGCTGCTCAACCTGGGGCACACCTTCGGCCACGCCATCGAGACGCACCAGGGCTATGGGCGCTGGCTGCATGGCGAGGCCGTCGGCACCGGCATGCTGATGGCCGCCGAGCTCTCGCAGCGGCTGGGATGGCTCGAGGCGGCGGACGTGGCGCGGATCCGGGCGATCCTCGCGGCGGCGGACCTGCCCCTGGCGGCCCCCGTCGACATGACCCCGGAGGACTTCCTGGCGATCATGCGCCTCGACAAGAAGAATCTCGATGACCGGCTGCGGCTGATCCTGCTCGAGCGCCTGGGCGAGGCCTGTGTCCACGACCGGACCCCTCCCGAGCGCCTGGTCGCCCTGCTCGAGGCCTTTCCACGCCGCTGAGCCATGGCCCGCCCCGCATCGACGCCCGCCAGTCCCGGCGGGCGTCGTCGTTTCCGGGTTCCGGCACGGCCGATGCGCGGGTTGGGTTTAATCAATTCGCATGCCTTATGCAGTATCGGTATGGGGAACCTGCAGCGAATTAGACTAAAGTCTAGTGCGTGACGCTCGGGCATGAAACGCCCGTTTTGAGGTTGTGCAACTCGTTGAGTTGCCGGGGTTTTTTTCTTTTTGTCGATCGCAAGTCACGGATTTGTCGACGGTTTTGGGGCGCAGGGAAGGCGGGAGGCGTTGCGTGGTGGGGGCCTGGCTGGCTATGCTGTTCAACCTTTTGCCATGCAGTCTTGATGCCTCGAAATCGGCATCGTGGAAAAAGAAAAATATTATAAGATATCACAAGAAACTGCATAAAAACACCCTTATCACCTGAGGCACGCCCATGAACAGAGGTCTTCATCAACCCGGCGAGTTTCGTGACAACTGCGGGTTCGGCCTGATCGCCCACATGGAGGGGCAGGCCAGTCACGATCTGCTGCAGACCGCCATCGAATCGCTGACCTGCATGACCCACCGCGGCGGTATCGCCGCCGACGGCAAGACGGGCGACGGCTGCGGCCTGCTGCTGAAGATGCCCGACGGCTTCATGCGCGAGATCGCCAAGGAATCCCTCGGGGTCGAGCTCGGTGAGCGCTTCGCCGTGGGCACCATCTTCCTGCCCGACGACGATGCCCGGGAAGCCCGGGGGCGCGAGGTCCTCGAGCAGCAGCTCGAGGCCCGTGGCCTGACGGTGCTGGGCTGGCGCGAGGTGCCGGTGGACCCGAGCGTCTGCGGTCCCATGGCGCTGGACTGCCTGCCGCGTATCCGCCAGCTGTTCGTCGAGCCCGGCGAGGCGACCGTTGACACCTTCGATGTCGACCTGTTCATGGCGCGCCGCCGGGCCGAACAGGCCCTGCGCGACGACGAGGACTTCTACGTCTGCTCGCTGTCGACCGAGGTCGTCTCCTACAAGGGGCTGGTGATGCCGGTGGACCTGCCGGCCTTCTACCAGGACCTGGGCGATGCGCGTCTGGAGACCGCGATCTGCGTCTTCCACCAGCGCTTCTCCACCAATACCGCGCCGCGCTGGCCGCTGGCCCAGCCGTTCCGCCTGCTGGCCCATAACGGCGAGATCAACACCATCCAGGCCAACCGGGGTTGGGCGAACTCCCGCAAGGAGAACTTCGTCAACGAACGGCTGCCCGACATCGCCGAGCTCGACGAGATCGTCAACACCACCGGCTCCGATTCCTCGAGCATGGACAACATGCTGGAAGTCCTGCTCACCGGCGGCATGGACCTGCATCGTGCGGTGCGCATGATGGTGCCGCCGGCCTGGCAGAACGTCGAGATCATGGACGGCGACCTGCGGGCCTTCTACGAGTACAACTCCATGCATGTGGAGCCCTGGGACGGCCCGGCCGGGGTGGTCATGACCGACGGCCGTCAGGCGCTGTGCATGCTCGACCGCAACGGCCTGCGCCCGGCGCGCTGGGTGATCACCAGGAACGGCTACATCACCCTGGCCTCCGAGATCGGCACCTACGACTACCAGCCCGAGGACGTGGTCGCCAAGGGGCGGGTCGGCCCCGGCCAGATCCTGGCCGTGGACACCGAGACCGGCGAGGTGCTGCATACCGAGGACATCGACGAGCGGCTCAAGTCCGCCTACCCCTACAAGCGCTGGCTCAAGCAGGAAGCCAACTACCTCGAGTCGGCGCTCACCGAACTGGCCCGTTTCCAGAACATGGATGCCGAGACGCTGGCCGTGCGGCAGAAGATGTTCCAGGTCAGCTTCGAGGAGCGCGACCAGGTGCTGCGGCCGCTGGCCGAGAGCGGCCAGGAGGCGGTGGGCTCCATGGGCGACGACACGCCCATGGCGGTGCTCTCCGGAAAGCATCGGCTGCTGACCGACTACTTCCGCCAGAAGTTTGCCCAGGTCACCAACCCGGCGATCGATCCGCTGCGCGAAGCGATCGTGATGTCGCTGGAGGCCTGTATCGGCGCCGAGCGCAATGTCTTCGAGGCGACCCCGGAGCATGCCCATCGCATCATCCTGACCACGCCGGTGCTGTCGCCGCGCAAGTTTACCGCCCTGGTCACCCACGAGGACCCGGCCTTCGCCAGCCACGCCCTGTCGCTGGGCTATGACCCCGAATCGGTCGGCCTCAAGGGCGCCCTCCAGGCGCTGTGTCGCGAGGCCGAGCAGGCCGCCCGCGACGGCAAGGTGATCCTGGTGCTCTCCGATGCCGAGCTTCAGAAGGGACAGTTGCCGATCCACGCCGCCCTGGCCGTCGGGGCCGTGCACCATCACCTGGGGCGCCTGGCCCTGCGCCCGCGGGTCAACATCGTGGTGGAGACCGGCTATGCCCGCGATGCCCACCAGATGGCGGTACTGTTCGGCGTGGGCGCCACCGCCGTCTATCCCTGGCTGGCCTACCAGGTCATGGCCGACATGCACCGTACCGGCGAACTGGTCGGCAATCCGGCCGATGCCCGGGAGAACTACCGCAAGGGGCTGCAGAAGGGGCTGTTCAAGATCCTCTCCAAGATGGGGATCTCGACGCTCGCCTCCTACCGCGGTTCGCAGCTGTTCGAGGCCGTGGGGCTGGCCTCCGAGGTCATGGAGCTGTGCTTCACCGGCATGGCCTCGCGCATCGAGGGCACCGGGTTCGCCGAGCTGCAGCTGCAGCAGGAGCTGCTGGCCAAGGATGCCTGGAAGCCGCGCAAGAGCATCTCCCATGGTGGCCTGATGAAGTACGTGCACGGCCACGAGTACCACGCCTACAACCCGGACGTGGTCAAGGCGCTGCAGGAGGCCGTGCAGGAGGGCGACTACGCCAAGTGGAAGAAATTCGCGGCGCTGGTCAACGACCGCGACCCGGCCACCATCCGCGACCTGCTCAGGCTCAAGCCGGCCGAGACGCCGTTGCCGATGGACGAGATCGAGCCGGTCGAGGACCTGCTGCCGCGCTTCGACAGCGCCGGGATGTCGCTCGGCGCGCTGTCGCCGGAGGCCCACGAGGCCCTGGCCCAGGCCATGAACGAGGCCGGCGGGCGCTCGAACTCCGGCGAGGGCGGCGAGGACCCGTCCCGCTACGGCACCATCCGCAGCTCCAAGATCAAGCAGATCGCCTCCGGTCGCTTCGGCGTCACCCCGGCCTACCTGGCCAATGCCGAGGTGCTGCAGATCAAGGTGGCCCAGGGCGCCAAGCCCGGCGAGGGCGGCCAGTTGCCCGGCGGCAAGGTCAATGACCTGATCGCCCGGCTGCGCTACTCGGTGCCCGGCGTGACCCTGATCTCGCCGCCGCCGCACCATGACATCTACTCCATCGAGGACCTGGCCCAGTTGATCTTCGACCTCAAGCAGGTCAATCCGGACGCCCAGGTCTCGGTGAAGCTGGTCTCCGAGCCCGGCATCGGCACCATCGCCACCGGCGTGGCCAAGGCCTACGCCGACCTGATCACCGTCTCGGGCTATGACGGCGGCACCGCGGCCAGCCCGTTGACCTCGATCAAGCATGCCGGCAGCCCCTGGGAACTGGGCCTGCCCGAGGTCCACCAGGCGCTGCGCATCAACGGCCTGCGCGACAAGATTCGCCTGCAGACCGACGGCGGCCTGAAGACCGGCCTCGACGTGATCAAGGCGGCGATCCTCGGCGCCGAGAGCTTCGGCTTCGGCACCGCCCCGATGGTCGCGCTGGGCTGCAAGTACCTGCGGATCTGCCACCTCAACAACTGCGCCACCGGCGTGGCCACCCAGCACCAGTACCTGCGCGACGAGCATTTCCGCGGCACCGTCGACATGGTCAAGCACTACTTCCGCTTCATCGCCGAGGAGGTGCGCGAGCTGATGGCCATGCTGGGCGTGCGCCAGCTCACCGACCTGATCGGGCGCACCGACCTGCTCGAGGCGATCGAGGGGGTGACGCCCTCCCAGCGCAGGCTCGACCTGTCGGCGCTGATGACCAACGACTTCGTGCCGGCCGAGGCGCCGCAGTTCTGCCGCGTCAGCCGCAACGTGCCCCACGACCCGGGGGCCAAGAACCAGGAGGTGCTGGAGGCGCTCAAGGCGGCCATCGAGGACAGGTCGGGCGGCGAGTTCGCGTTCGCCATCACCAACTGCGACCGCTCCGTCGGCGCCCTGGCCTCCGGGGTGATCGCCAAGCGCTACGGCGAGGCCGGCCTCGAGGAGGCGCCGATCACCGCCCGCTTCCGCGGCGTGGCCGGCCAGAGCTTCGGGGTGTGGAATGCCCGTGGCCTGCAGCTCTATCTCGAGGGCGATGCCAACGACTACGTCGGCAAGGGCATGAACGGCGGCAAGGTGGTGATCGTGCCGCCCCGCGAGAGCCGCTTCGAGAGCCACAAGACGGCGATCGTCGGCAATACCTGCCTGTACGGCGCCACCGGCGGCAAGCTGTTCGCCGCGGGGACCGCCGGCGAGCGCTTCGGGGTGCGCAACTCCGGCGCCCATGCGGTGATCGAGGGCGCCGGTGACCACTGCTGCGAGTACATGACCGGCGGCCTGATCACGGTGCTCGGCGAGACCGGCGTCAACTTCGGCGCGGGCATGACCGGCGGCTTCGCCTATGTGCTCGACGAGGACCGCACCTTCGTCGACAAGTACAACCATGAACTGGTGGAGATCCACCGCATCAACACCGAGGCCATGGAGGCCCATCGGCGACACCTGAGGGAGGTGATCGAGGAGTTCGTCGCGGAGACCGGCTCGCAGCGCGGCCGCGACATCCTCGAGGACTTCAGCGACTTCGTCCGCCATTTCTGGCTGGTGAAGCCCAAGGCGGCGAGCCTCGCCAGCCTGCTGGAAGAATCCCGTCGGCGTCCCGAGTAAGCCCGCAGAGAGGAGCACAGAGCATGGCCAACCGTTTGAGCAACGATTTCCAGTTCATCGACGTGGGTCGCCAGGACCCCGAGAAGAAGCCGGCCCGTACCCGGGCGAAGCAGTTCGCCGAGATCTACGAGCCGTACAAGCCCCAGGAGGCGGCCAGCCAGGCACACCGCTGCCTGCACTGCGGCAACCCCTACTGCGAGTGGAAGTGCCCGGTCCACAACTACATCCCCAACTGGCTACAGCTGGTCAGCGAGGGCAACATCCTGGAGGCCGCCGAGCTCTCCCACCGCACCAACTCGCTGCCCGAGGTGTGCGGCCGGGTCTGCCCCCAGGATCGCCTCTGCGAGGGCGACTGCACCCTCAATGACGGCTTCGGGGCGGTGACCATCGGCTCGGTGGAGAAGTACATCACCGACACCGCCTTCGCCATGGGCTGGCGCCCGGACATGTCCGGCGTCACCTGGTCCGACAAGCGCGTGGCGATCATCGGTGCCGGCCCGGCGGGGCTCGGCTGCGCCGACATCCTGGTGCGCAACGGCGTCAAGCCGGTGGTGTTCGACAAGTATCCCGAGATCGGCGGCCTGCTGACCTTCGGCATCCCCGAGTTCAAGCTCGAGAAGACCGTGATGGAGCGGCGCCGGGCGGTGTTCGAGGAGATGGGCGTGGAGTTCTGCCTGGGCGTGGAGATCGGCCGCGACATGCCCTTCGACACGCTGCTCGAGGAGTACGATGCCGTCTTCCTCGGCATGGGCACCTACAAGTACATGGAGGGCGGCTTCCCCGGCGAGGACCTGCCCGGCGTGCACAAGGCGCTCGACTACCTGATCGCCAACGTCAACCACTGCCTGGGCTTCGAGAAGGACCCGGCGGACTACGTCTCCCTCGAGGGCAAGCGGGTCGTGGTGCTGGGCGGCGGCGACACCGCCATGGACTGCAACCGCACCGCCATCCGCCAGGGCGCGGCCGCGGTGACCTGTGCCTATCGCCGTGACGAGGAGAACATGCCGGGGTCGCGCAAGGAGGTGGCCAACGCCCGCGAGGAGGGCGTCGAGTTCCTGTTCAACCGCCAGCCCGTGGCGGTGGTCGGCGAGGACGGCGTCGAGGGGGTCAAGGTGGTGCGCACGCGCCTCGGTGAGCCCGATGAGAACGGCCGCCAGCGTCCCGAGGTGGTGCCGGGGTCCGAGGAGGTGGTGCCCGCCGATGCCGTGGTCATCGCCTTCGGCTTCCAGCCGAGTCCGGCGCCCTGGTTCGAGACGGTGGGCATCGAGGTCGACGAGCGCGGCCGGGTCAGGGCGCCAGAGCACGGCGCCCACGCCTTCCAGACCACCCACGAGAAGATCTTCGCCGGTGGCGACATGGTGCGCGGCTCCGACCTGGTGGTCACCGCGGTCTACGAGGGGCGCCAGGCCGGCGAGGGCATCCTCGACTTTCTGGACGTGTAAGCCGCGGGCGACGGGCTTCGAGCGGGGGGGGTAATCATCCTGCTCGAAGCCCGAAGCCCGAAGCCCGAAGCTCGAAGCCGATGACGCGGCTTTTCCGGCGACAGGTCTACGAGGGGGCGCTGTGAACCCCTCCCTGGGCGCTACCGACGCCATCCATGGCGTAGGACCCCCTCTAAGACCTGTCCCCGGCGCCGCTCGCTTCGTCGGCCCCGCTTGTCGGGTGTCTGTAGAGGCTGCGCCATTCCGCTTGGCCGCTTGGCCGCTTGGCCGCTTGGCCGCTTGGCCGCCAAATTGAGCCATTGGTCGTATTCTGCTACGCTGTCGTCCCATCCTGGCGCGGCTTCCTGCCGGGCCTACCGATCACGTTTCGACAGGTTCTCCATGACACGATATATCTTCGTGACCGGCGGCGTTGTGTCCTCTCTCGGCAAGGGCATCGCGTCGGCATCGCTGGCGGCGATTCTCGAGGCCCGGGGCCTCAAGGTCACCATGCTCAAGCTCGATCCCTACATCAACGTGGATCCGGGCACCATGAGCCCCTTCCAGCACGGCGAGGTGTTCGTCACCGAGGATGGCGCCGAAACCGACCTGGACCTTGGACACTACGAGCGCTTCATCCGCACGAAGATGACCCAGGCCAACAACTTCACCACCGGCCGGGTCTACGAGCACGTGCTGCGCAAGGAGCGCCGCGGCGACTACCTGGGCGGCACCGTGCAGGTGATCCCGCACATCACCGACGAGATCAAGCGTCGCGTCTACGAGGGCGGCAAGGGCGCCGACGTGGCCCTGGTCGAGATCGGCGGCACCGTGGGCGACATTGAGTCGCTGCCGTTCCTCGAGTCGATCCGCCAGATCCGCAGCGAGCTGGGCGCGAGTCGCGCCATCTTCATGCACCTCACCCTGGTGCCCTATATCAAGACCGCCGGGGAGACCAAGACCAAGCCGACCCAGCACAGCGTCAAGGAGCTGCGCTCCATCGGCATCCAGCCGGACATCCTGATCTGCCGCAGCGAGGTGGAGCTGGAGGAGACCGAGCGGCGCAAGATCGCGCTGTTCACCAACGTCGAGGAGCGCGCGGTCATCCCGCTGCAGGACGCCGACACCATCTACCGTATCCCGCTGATGCTCCACGAGCACGGCCTGGACGAGATCGTCTGCGACAAGCTGCGCCTGGAGGCCGGCGAGGCCGACCTGACCGAGTGGATCCGCGTGCTCGATGCCAAGCTCAACCCGCTCAAGTCGATCAACATCGCCATGGTCGGCAAGTACATGGAGCTGCTCGACGCCTACAAGTCGCTCAACGAGGCGCTGGTGCATGCCGGCATCCAGAGCCGGGTGAAGGTCAACATCGACTATATCGACTCCGAGGACATCGAGCGTCACGGCCCGGAACGCCTGGCCGGCAAGGACGCCATCCTGGTGCCCGGCGGCTTCGGCGAGCGCGGCGTGGAGGGCAAGGTCGCCACGGCCCGCTTCGCCCGGGAGAACAAGATCCCCTACCTGGGCATCTGCCTGGGAATGCAGGTGGCGGTCATCGAGTTCGCCCGCCACAAGGCCGGCTGGAGCGATGCCAACTCCACCGAGTTCACCCACGACACCCAGCACCCGGTGGTCGGCCTGATCACCGAGTGGATCAACCCGGAAGGCAAGATCGAGTTGCGCGACGAGGCCTCAGACCTCGGCGGCACCATGCGCCTGGGGGGCCAGGTCTGTCGCCTGGCGCCGGGCTCCAGGGCCCGCGAGGCCTACGGCGACGACGAGATCGTCGAGCGCCACCGCCACCGCTTCGAGGTCAACAACCAGTTCGTCGAGGCCCTGGAGAAGGCCGGCCTGGTGGTCTCCGGGCGCAGCGTCGACAGCTCCCTGGTGGAGATGGTCGAGTTGGCCGACCACCCCTGGTACGTGGCCTGCCAGTTCCACCCGGAGTTCACCTCGACCCCCCGTGACGGCCACCCGCTGTTCACCGGCTTCGTCAACGCGGCCCTGGAGCACAAGGCGGTGCGCTCCCGTGCCCAGACCGCCCCGCAGGAGTAAGGTCGATGACCGCCCCCGAACGCCATATCGACGTCGCCGGCCTGCCGGTCGGCAATGCCCTGCCGCTGACCCTGTTCGCCGGCATGAACGTGCTGGAATCCCGCGAGCTGGCCCTCGAGGTCGCCGAGGCCTATGTCGAGGTCACCGCGCGCCTGGGCATGCCCTACGTGTTCAAGGCCAGCTTCGACAAGGCCAACCGCAGCTCCATCCACTCCTTCCGGGGGCCGGGCATCGAGAAGGGGCTCGAGATCCTCGCCGAGGTGAAGGCGCGCTTCGGCGTGCCGATCATCACCGATGTCCACGAGCCCTGGCAGGCCAGGCCCGTCGCCGAGGTGGCCGATGTCATCCAGCTGCCGGCCTTCCTCGCCCGCCAGACCGACCTGGTGGTGGCGATGGCCGCGACCGGGGCGGTGATCAACATCAAGAAGCCGCAGTTCCTGGCGCCTCACGAGATGCGCCATATCCTGCGCAAGTGCGAGGAGGCCGGCAACGACCGGCTGATCCTCTGCGAGCGCGGCACCAGCTTCGGCTACAACAACCTGGTGGTGGACATGCTCGGCTTCGGTGACATGAAGCAGACCGGCTACCCGCTGCTGTTCGATGTCACCCATGCCCTGCAGCGCCCCGGTGGCCGGGCCGACAGCGCCGGCGGGCGTCGCGCCCAGGTCGCCGAGCTGGCCCGGGCGGGGGTCGCCGTGGGGCTGGCCGGCCTCTTCCTGGAGGCGCACCCGGACCCGGACAACGCCAAGTGCGACGGCCCCTGTGCGCTGCCGCTGGACAAGCTCGAGCCCTTCCTGGCCCAGCTCAAGGCCTTGGACGACCTGGTGAAGGGGTTCCCGCCGCTCGAGATTGCCTGATTTCCCTCAACGCTGACTCGCTAAGGACGACACACCATGACCAAGATCGTCGATATCCGCGCCCTCGAGGTGCTCGACTCCCGCGGTAATCCCACCGTCCAGGCCGAGGTGCGCCTGGAAAGCGGTGCCATAGGCGTGGCCTGCGCCCCGAGCGGGGCCTCCACCGGTTCCCGCGAGGCCCTCGAGCTGCGCGATGGTGACAAGTCCCGCTATCTGGGCAAGGGCGTGTTGAAGGCCGTCGACGCCGTCAACGGGACCATCCGCGAGCGCCTGGTCGGCATGGATGCCCGCGACCAGCGCGGCCTGGACAACGCCATGCTCGAGCTCGACGGCACCGACAACAAGGCCACGCTGGGCGCCAACGCCATCCTCGCCGTGTCCCTGGCCGCCGCCAAGGCCGCCGCCGCCGCCAAGGGCGTGCCGCTCTATGCGCATGTCGCCGAGCTCTACGGCCAGCCGGGCCAGTACCGCATGCCGGTGCCGATGATGAACATCCTCAACGGCGGCGAGCATGCCGACAACAACGTCGACATCCAGGAGTTCATGATCCAGCCGGTGGGCGCACCCAGCTTCCGCGAAGGCCTGCGCATGGGTGCCGAGATCTTCCATGCCCTGAAGAAGGTGCTCTCGGCGCGTGGGCTGTCCACCTCGGTGGGCGACGAGGGCGGCTTCGCCCCCAACCTGGCCTCCAACGCCGAGGCCCTGGCGGTGATCAAGCAGGCGGTGAGTGACGCCGGCTACACGCTCGGCTCCGACATCACCCTGGCCCTGGACTGTGCCTCCTCCGAGTTCTACAGGGACGGCCAGTACCAGCTCTCCGGCGAAGGCAAGAGCTTCGACGCCGCCGGTTTCGCGGATTACCTGGTCGAGCTGTGCGACCAGTACCCGATCGTCTCCATCGAGGACGGCATGGACGAGTCCGACTGGGACGGCTGGCAGGCCCTCACCGACAAGCTCGGTGACCGCGTGCAGCTGGTCGGCGACGACCTCTTCGTCACCAACACCCGGATCCTCAAGCGCGGCATCGACGAGCGGATCGGCAACTCCATCCTGATCAAGTTCAACCAGATCGGTTCGCTCTCCGAGACCCTGGACGCCATCAAGATGGCCCAGGATGCCGGCTTCACCGCGGTGATCTCCCACCGCAGCGGCGAGACCGAGGACACCACCATCGCCGACCTGGCGGTGGGCACCGCCGCCGGCCAGATCAAGACCGGCTCGCTGTGCCGCTCCGATCGCGTCGCCAAGTACAACCGCCTGCTGGTGATCGAGCAGGAGCTCGGCGAGCGGGTGGACTACCCGGGGCGTGCCGCGATCAAGGGTCAGTAAACGAACACTGTTGTCTTTGCCGTTGTGATGTGTAGGAAATCGCCTACAAGGCGACGACGACATCGACCACAGTTAGCCTGAGAAAGACCGGCGCTTCGGCGTCGGTCTTTTCTTATCCGGCTGATTTAAAAAGGTTTTCTGGATGATCGGCGTGACGGGACAGGGGTCGTGGATGGCGGAGGGGAGGGTTGAGAAGTCGTCAGGCCCTGCCACAATGAACTCGGGATCAGGGAGAGCGGAGTCTCTCCCGGCAGGATGCCACGGGATGCAGTCTCGAGTGCGCGCGGTGTGACAGGACGTCGCCTCCGCGCAGGGACGTCACTCAGGGAGGGCGAGCGGAAGGATCCGCTCAAGGATGGCTTGGAGCGGGCGGCCTGCAGGGTCGCCCTTTTTTGCCTGGTGTTCTCCTCCACGTGCAGGGCAAAACGACGACGCCGAATGTCGAGAGACATTCGGCGTCGTCGTGTCCGGGGGTAGGCGGGATCAGCGCTCCAGGTGCTCCAGCTTGCCGGGCTTGCCGTCCCACTCCTCGGCGTCGGCCGGCGGGTCCTTCTTCTCGGCAATGTTCGGCCAGACCTCCGAGAGCTCGGCATTGATCTCGATGAATGGCTCCTGCCCCTCGGGCAACTCGTCCTCGGAGTAGATCGCCTCGGCCGGGCACTCGGGCTCGCACAGCGCGCAATCGATGCACTCGTCGGGGTGAATCACCAGAAAGTTGGGACCCTCGTAGAAGCAGTCCACCGGGCAGACCTCGACACAGTCGGTGTACTTGCACTTGATGCAGTTTTCGGTGACGACGAATGTCATGTCAGTCTCCCTTCCTCGGGGCCGGGGCGCGCCACGGCCGATCGGTCTTGAATGTTGAGTTTTAGGTTATAAAAACGGTTGCTTTTATAATAAGTGGAACTTGGTCGAACCATTCTAGTCGCCCCGCCATATGTCCCGCAAGCCGTGGGCTGCCGCCCCCTTTGGACGTCGACCCTCACAGGCTTCCCTGCCAGCGGTACAGCCACTCCAGCGCCTGGCGCGGGGTGACCTCGTCCAGCCGCAGCCCCGAGAGGCTCTCGACCACCGGATGCGGGGCGCTGGCGAAGAGGTCGGCCTGCTGGGGCGGAGCGGCGCCGTCCAGCGATGCGCCGTCGAGGCGCTGGCCTTGATCGACCTCCTGCTGCTCCAGGGTGGCGAGTTTCTCCCGGGCTCGGGCGATCACCCCCTGGGGCACGCCGGCGAGCTGGGCGACCTGGAGACCATAGCTCTGACTGGCCGGGCCGTCCTCCACCCGGTGCATGAAGACGATGCCATCGCGGTGCTCCGCCGCCGTCAGGTGGACGTTGGCCACCCCCGGCACCTGATCCGCCAGGGCCGTCATCTCGAAGTAGTGGGTGGCGAAGAGCGTGAAGGCGCGGCTGCGGGTCAGGTGCTCGGCGCTGGCCCAGGCCAGGGACAGGCCGTCGAAGGTCGAGGTGCCCCGGCCGATCTCGTCCATCAGCACCAGGCTGTGGTCGGTGGCGTTGTGCAGGATGTTGGCGGTCTCGGTCATCTCCACCATGAAGGTGGAGCGCCCGCCCGCCAGGTCGTCCGAGGAGCCGATGCGGGTGAAGATGCGATCCACCGGGCCGATCACCGCCTCGTCGGCGGGCACGAAGCTGCCGGTATGGGCGAGCAGGGTGATCAGTGCCGCCTGGCGCATGTAGGTCGACTTGCCGCCCATGTTGGGGCCGGTGATCACCAGCATGCGGCGTTCGTCGTCCATGTGCAGGTCGTTGGGCACGAAGGGCGCGTCGCTGACCCGCTCGACCACCGGGTGGCGGCCGCCGCGGATGGCCAGGCCGGGAGCCTCGGGCAGCGTCGGGCGCACCAGGTCCAGGGCCCGGGAGCGCTCGGCGAACGCGGCCAGCACGTCCAGGGCGGCCAGGGCGCGGGCGCTGGCCTGCAGGGCGCCGAGCTCGGCGTTGAGCGCGTCCAGCAGGCTCTCGTAGAGCAGCTTCTCCCGGGCCAGCGCCCGGGACTTGGCCGACAGCGCCTTGTCCTCGAATTCCTTGAGCTCGGGGATGATGAAGCGCTCGGCGTTCTTGAGGGTCTGGCGGCGGATGTAGTCCACCGGGGCGTCGCGGGCCTGGGCGCGAGGGATCTCGATGTAGTAGCCGTGGACCCGGTTGTAGCCCACCTTGAGCCCGGGCAGGCCGGTGCGCTCGCGCTCCCGGGTCTCCAGTTGCACCAGGTAGTCGCCGGCGTGTTCGGCGAGCCCACGGTGCTCGTCGAGCTCGGCATCGAAGCCCTCGGCGATCACCCCGCCGTCGCGGATCACCACCGGCGGGTTCTCCACCAGGGCCCGGGCCAAGGTGTCGGCGAGCTCGGGGTAGGGACGGATATGGCGCTTCAGCTCGTCCAGGGCGGTGCCGTCGGCGTAATCGGCCAGCGCGTCCTGGAGGTCGGGCAGGGCGGCCAGGGCATCGCGCAGTCGCGCCAGGTCCCGGGGACGGGCGCTGTAGAGGGCGACCCGGGCGAGGATGCGCTCCACGTCGCCGATGGCCTTGAGCGAGTCGCGCAGCGCCTCGAAACCGTCGCGGTCGAGCAGGGCGGCCACCGCCGCCTGACGCCCGCCCACCTGGGCGCGGTCGCGCAGCGGGCGGTTGAGCCAGCGCTTGAGCAGCCGCGAACCCATGGCGGTGGCGGTGGTGTCGAGCACGCTGGCCAGGGTGTTGTCCGTGCCGCCGCCGAGGTTGACGTCGATCTCCAGGTTGCGCCGGCTGGCGGCATCGATCACCACGGCGTCGTCCCGGCTCTCCACGCCGATGGCGGTGACATGGGGCAGGCGCGAGCGCTGGGTGTCCCGGGCGTAGTCGATCAGCACGCCGGCGGCGGTGAGGGCCGCCTCCAGGTGGGCGCAGCCGAAGCCACGCAGGTCCTGAACGGCGAACTGGTCGCACAGGGTGCGGGTGGCGGACTCGAGGTCGAACAACCAGTCGCTCTGGCGGCGCAGCCCGCGGCGCTCCTCGAGGCCGGGGGGCAGGGCGAGGCTCTCGGGGAGCAGCAGCTCGGCCGGGTCCAGGCGGGTCAGCTCGGCGAGCATCTCGGCCTCGCCCTCGACCTCCAGCACGCTGAAGCGCCCGCTGGACAGCTCCAGCCAGGCCAGGCCCCAGCGTTCGCCGGCGGGGTGGACCGCCACCACCAGGTTGTCGCGGCGGGCGTCCAGCAGGGCCTCGTCGTAGAGGGTGCCGGGGGTGACGATGCGCACCACCTGGCGCTCCACTGGGCCCTTGCTGGTCGCCGGGTCGCCCATCTGCTCGCAGATGGCCACCGACTCGCCGGCCTGGACCAGCCGGGCGAGGTAGCCCTCGGCGCTGTGATAGGGCACGCCGGCCATGGGAATCGGCTTGCCCGCCGACTGGCCGCGCTGGGTCAGGGTGATGTCGAGCAGGGCGGCGGCGCGCTTGGCGTCATCGAAGAACAGCTCGTAGAAGTCGCCCATGCGGTAGAAGAGCAGCACTTCCGGATGCTCGCGCTTGATCTTCAGGTACTGCGCCATCATGGGCGTGTGTTGGGGAGCTGACTGCATCGTCACGCCTTACGGGGTTGATTGTGTCGGGGCATTTGCGAGCGGCAATTCTAGCGCAGACCGCCGCTGCCATGACAGCTCGGCGGCCAGCGTCGGCTATCCTCAAGGTGAGGCTCGGCCGGCCCGGGGGCATGGCAGCGGCGGGGCGATGGGAGGCGGACGTGGCCAAGGCGGTTCGGCGCGGGGTGGCGGCCCTCCTGGGGCTGGGGCTCGTGGTGGTGGCGACGATGCTGCTGGTGGAGTCCCCTTGGGCACGGCATTGGCTGGAGGGCCAGGTCAGTCAGCGCCTGAACGGACGGGCAGTGGCGATCGGTGCCCTGGATATCGACTGGGGCTGGCCGCTGACGGTGCGCCTCGAGGAGGTCAGCGTCGACAATTCCGCCTGGGCGCGTCAGAAGCGTTTGCTGCACCTGGCCTCGCTCAGCGTTGCCCTGGACACCACCCGCCTGCTGCAGGGGCGGGTGGAACTCGAGAGCCTCGCCCTGGTCCGTCCCGAGCTCCATTTGAGGCGGCACCCGGACGGCCGCCGCAACTGGACCGGTCTCCTGGGGACGCGGGCGGAAGCCGGGAGCGGCTCGGGGCGGCGACCCGAGCGTGTCAGTGTGGAGCGGGGGCGGCTGACCTATCATGACCCGGCCCGGGACATCGGCCTGAGCGTCGCCCTGCAGACCGGCCGGGACGGTACCCAGGCTCCCGGGCTGATCATCGCGGCACGCGGGGTCGTTCGCGGCCAGTCGCTGCGCGCCAGCGGGCGGGGCGCCCCCCTGGAGGACCTGATGGCCTCCCGGGACGACTACCCGCTGGCCGTCGACGCGCGCCTGGGGCAGGTCCGGGCCCGACTCGACGGTCGCCTGGACGGGGCGCATCTCGTCGGGCGGATCGAACTGGTCGCAGCGGAGGAGGCCGACCTGGCCGGGCTGGTGGGCCGGCCGGGCCTGGACCTGCCGGCGCTGGATCTCACCGGGCGCCTGGACCTTGTGCCCTCGCGCTGGGCGCTGGACGACATCGACGGTCACCTGGGGGAGAGCCATGTGGCCGGGACGCTGGCCTTCGTCCCGGGGGGGCGGCCCCGCCTCGAGGCGCGGCTCAGGGCCGACCGCCTGAGCCTGGAACGCTGGGGCATCACCCGACTCCGTCGGCCCGAGGAGCGCCGCGAGACCGAGCGCGAGATCGAGGAGACGCTCGAGGAGATCACCTGGAATCGACGCTGGGCGCAGCTCCTGGCCCCGCTGCGTCGCCTCGACGCCGAGCTGGAGCTGGCAGTCGGGCGGCTGGGCTACGGCGACACGCTGCTCGAGGATGTCGCCGTCGACGGCCGGCTTGAGGCGAATCGCCTGGACCTGGAGCGACTGCATGTTGCCCGAGGCCAGAGTGCGCTGACCACCCGGGGCTGGCTCGAGGTCGGCGCCGGGACCCTCGCCGGCGATCTCGACACCCGGGTGACGCGCCTCGACCTGGGCGAGCTCCTGGCGCCGCTGGGCTATCCCGAGGCGGGCACCCTCGACGGGCGCCTGCGGGTGCGGATCACCGAGGCGACCCTGGCCTTCGACGACACCTCGCTCGACTATCGCGCCCCGGCGCAGTCGCTGGCGCTGACGCTGAACGCCGAGACCGCCCCGGTCACGGGTGATACGGTCCCCGGCGTACACCTGCGGGGGCGCGGGCGCTACCGCGACGAACCCTTCGCCTATGACCTGACGGTCGGGCCGCTGCTGGACCTGAACGCGCCCGACCGGCCTTATCCGGTACGGGGCCTGATCACCTCGCGGGACACCCGGCTACGGGTGGATGGCAGCATCCAACAGCCGCTGCAGCTCGCCGCGGTCACCGGTCGCTTCCAGCTGTCGGGACCCAGTCCGTCCCGACTCACTCCCCTCCTCGGCCTGACCCTGCCGGAGCTGCCACCCTACGAGTTGAGCGGCGAGGTGCAGGTGCGGGAGAATCGGGTCCGCCTGCGCGATGCCCGAGGGCGGGTGGGGGACAGCGACCTCGCTGGCGAGCTTCGCCTGCACCTCGGCGAGCGCCACCGTGTGCAGGCCCGCCTGATGTCGCGGCGCCTCGATCTCGATGACCTCGGGCCGCTGGTCGGCTTGGCGCCCGACACCGGGCCGGGGGAGGAGGCCTCGCCGGAGCAGAGGCGTCGGGCCCGACAGCAGGCCCGACGCCCCGGCGTCTTCCCCGATCGTCGCTGGAACCTGGCCGGGCTGCGCCGCATGGACGCCGAAGTGACGTACCGGGCGGCCAGCGTGAACGCCCGGCATGTGCCGCTGTCCGACGTGGCCGTCGACCTCGCCCTCGAGCGAGGGCGGCTCACCCTGGCCCCGCTGCGCGTCGGCCTCGGTGGCGGTGAGGTGACGGGGCGGGCGCGCCTCGACGCCCGGGGCGAGGCCCTGCAGGGCGATCTCGCTATCGCCCTGCGGCGGGTCAACCTCAAGCCGTTGCTGCAGCGTGCCGGGCTGCCCGAGGTCGCCCGGGACTCCGCCGGAACGCTCGGCGGCGAGGGCGCGCTGCGCTTCCGCGGTCGCTCGCTCGACGAGAGCATGGCGAGCCTCGACGGCACCCTGGAGCTGGCCATGGCCGGCGGGCGTCTGGATATGCTGCTGATCGAGGCCATCGGACTCGACGTCGGCGAGGCCCTGCTGGCTGCGCTGAGCGAGTCCCAGCAGGTGGCCATGCGCTGTGCCTACGCCCGCCTCGACAGCGACCGCGGGCGGGCGGCCCTGCAGCAACTGTTCATCGACACGGACGATTCCAACCTGACCGGTGGCGGGGCCATCGACCTGGATGCCGAGCGCCTCGAGTTGGTCTTCGAGGCACACCCCAAGGACGTCAGCCTGCCTGCCTCGAATTCCCCGGTGACCCTCCGCGGGCCGCTGGAGGATCCGCGTGTCGAGGTGGTGTCGCGGGAACTGGTGGCGCGCGGGGTGCTCTCGGTGCTGGGGGCCCTGATCGCGCCGCCGCTGGCGATCCTGCCATGGATCGAGCCGGGGACCGGTGAATCGGTCGGGCCGGGCTGCCGTCGGGTGCTCGAGGACTTTCCGGCCACCCCGGCCGGCGATTCATGACGTCGCCGGGCCCTTGTCTGCTAAGCTGTCGACCGACTCAGGCCGGTAGACGAGGAGGTGGCGGTGAGCAACGCGACATGGGAGGCGGGGGAGGTACACGTCCTGGCCGAGCGGCTGGGCGAACTCTGCCGGGCCCGCGGCGTCACCGTCACCGCCGCGGAGTCCTGCACCGGCGGCGGGGTGGCCAACGCCATCACCGCGGTGGCCGGCAGTTCCGACTATTTCGAGACCGGTTACGTGACCTACGCCAACGGCGCCAAGACCCGCCTGCTGGGGGTGCCGGCGCCGCTGATCGAAGACCACGGTGCGGTCAGCCGCGAGGTGGTCGAGGCCATGGTGGCCGGCGCCTGCCGGGAGAGCGGTGCCGACCTGGCCGTGGCCGTCAGCGGCGTGGCCGGCCCCGGCGGCGGCAGCCCCGACAAGCCGGTGGGCACGGTGTGGCTGGCCTGGGGAAGCGCCGACGGTGTCCTCGCCGAGCGCCGCCACTTCCCCGGCGACCGTCGGGCGGTGCGCGAGCAGGCCGTCAAGGCCGCCCTGGCCGGGCTGATCCGGATCCTGGAGGGCGACCGCGCCGAGGCGCTCGGCGACACCAGATGAGGCTGGTCGAGCGCCGCTTTTTTCGTCATACTACTGTGCAGTCATACAGTGCTTTCGGCCGGGCCCTTCGGCCCGTCATTCCCACTTCCGTTTCGTCATCGTCGTGTCCCACGGCGACCGCTTAGGAGACCCTCATGGCTCAGGACGACAATCGTGCCAAGGCGCTGAGCGCCGCGCTTTCCCAGATCGACCGGCAGTTCGGCAAGGGGACCGTGATGCGCCTGGGCGACACCCCGCGCGTGGTGATGCCCTCGGTATCCACCGGCTCGCTGGGCCTGGATATCGCGCTGGGTATCGGCGGGCTGCCCTACGGCCGGGTGGTGGAGATCTTCGGCCCCGAGTCCTCGGGCAAGACCACCCTGACCCTGTCGGTGATCGCCGAGGCCCAGAAGCAGGGCAAGACCTGCGCCTTCATCGACGCCGAGCATGCCCTGGACCCGAGCTACGCCGAGAAGCTCGGCGTCAATCTCGACGACCTGCTGGTCTCCCAGCCGGACACCGGCGAGCAGGCCCTCGAGATCTGCGACATGCTGGTGCGCTCCGGTGGGGTCGACGTCATCATCATCGACTCCGTGGCCGCCCTGACCCCGCGCGCCGAGATCGAGGGCGAGATGGGCGACTCGCACGTCGGTCTGCAGGCACGGCTGATGTCCCAGGCGCTGCGCAAGATCACCGGCCACATGAAGAGCGCCAACTGCATGGTGGTGTTCATCAACCAGATCCGCATGAAGATCGGCGTGATGTTCGGCAGCCCCGAGACCACCACCGGCGGCAACGCCCTGAAGTTCTACTCCAGCGTGCGCCTGGACATCCGCCGCACCGGCTCGGTCAAGCAGGGCGACGAGGTCACCGGCAACGAGACCCGGGTCAAGGTGGTCAAGAACAAGGTGGCACCGCCGTTCCGCCAGGCCGAGTTCCAGATCCTCTACGGCAAGGGCATCTACCACGCCGGCGAGGTGGTCGATCTCGGCGTGCAGTGCGGCCTGGTCGACAAGGCCGGTGCCTGGTACAGCTACCAGAGCAACAAGATCGGCCAGGGCAAGGCCAACGCCGCCCAGTTCCTCGAGGACAACCCGGCGGTGATGGAGGAGATCGAGAGCCAGATCCGCGCCCAGCTGCTGGCCACCCCCGAGCCCAGGGAGGAGGCAGTCGAGGCCACCGCCGACGCGGGCGAGCGCGACGACGACCTGCTCTAGGCCATGCGCGAGCCCCGTGCCGCCGACGCCACGCCCCGGGAAGACGCCATCCGCCTGCTGGCCCGGCGCGAGTATGCCCGGGCCGAGCTGTGCGAGCGGCTCGCCGCCCGGGGGCACGCGGCCGATGAGATCGAGGCCTGTCTCGACGCCCTGGTCGAGCAGGGGCTGCAGAGCGATGCGCGCTTCGCCGAGAGCTTCCTGCGTTCCCGGGTGGCCCGCGGCCAGGGCCCGGTGAAGATCCGCGCCGAGCTCGGGCGGCGGGGCATCGACGACGACACCGCCCGGGCGGCCTTCCGCGAGGCCGGCGACGAGGTCGACTGGTTCGGCCTGGCCGCCGAGGTCCTGGCGCGCCGCTTTCCCGGGCCCGGCGAGGGGCCGCGGGAGCGCGCCCGCCGCGAGCGCTTCCTGGCCGGCCGCGGCTTCGACTTCGACCAGCTCAGGCACGCCCTTGCGCACGCCTGGGACGACGCCTGATCCCTCCCGAAGGCCTTCCGCCCTTTAGTCGCTTGACGACTGCGCTATAATGGATCCCTTTGCGAATGCCCCGGGTGGCACTCCACGGGCGCAACGGCGTGCCGACACCGGCGTCGGCGCGGTGTGTGTCGACGATCACCCGCCCGGCGGGCCACCATGCTTATCGCCACGGATACCCCATGAAAAGCGCAGACATCAGACAGGCCTTTCTGAAGTACTTCGAGGAGCAGGGGCACACCATCGTGCCGTCCAGCTCCCTGGTGCCGGGCAACGACCCGACGCTGCTGTTCACCAATGCCGGCATGGTGCCGTTCAAGGATGTCTTCCTCGGGCGCGACCCCCGGCCCTACGTGCGCGCCACCTCGGCGCAGCGCTGCGTGCGTGCCGGCGGCAAGCACAACGACCTGGACAACGTCGGCTATACCGCGCGGCACCATACCTTCTTCGAGATGCTGGGCAACTTCAGCTTCGGCGATTACTTCAAGCGGGATGCCATCCGCTTCGCCTGGACCTTCCTCACCGAGGTGCTGGGGCTGCCCAGGGAGAAGCTGTGGGTCACCGTCCACGTCAGCGACGACGAGGCCGAGCGCATCTGGAAGGACGAGATCGGTGTCGACCCCGAGCGCTTCTCCAGGCTCGACGAGGACAACTTCTGGCAGATGGGCGACACCGGCCCCTGTGGCCCGAGCTCCGAGATCTTCTTCGATCATGGCCCCGAGGTCTGGGGTGGGCCTCCCGGCAGTCCCGAGGAGGACGGCGACCGCTACATCGAGATCTGGAACCTGGTCTTCATGCAGTTCGACCGGGACGCCGGCGGCGAGATGCACCCGCTGCCCAAGCCGTCCATCGATACCGGCATGGGGCTCGAGCGGATCGCCGCGGTGATGCAGGGCGTCCATTCCAACTACCAGATCGACCTCTTCCAGTACCTGCTCGAGGCCGCGGCCCGGGCCACCGGCCACGCCGATACCACCACGCCCTCGCTGCGGGTGATCGCCGACCATATCCGTTCCTGCGCCTTCCTGATCGCCGACGGCGTGCTGCCCTCCAACGAGGGGCGCGGCTACGTGCTGCGCCGGATCATCCGCCGGGCCGTCCGCCATGGCCACAAGCTGGGCGCCGAGGGCAGCTTCTTCCACAAGCTGGTCGGGGCGCTGGACGCCGTGATGGGCGATGCCTATCCCGAGCTGCGCGAGGCCCGGCACCAGATCGAGCGCGTGCTGCTCAAGGAGGAGGAGCAGTTCGCCCGTACCCTGGAGCACGGCATGGGCCTGCTCGAGGAAGCCCTGGGCGAGATCGAGGGCGAGGTGCTGGCCGGCGAGACGGTGTTCAAGCTCTACGATACCTACGGCTTCCCCTTCGATCTGACCGCCGACGTCTGCCGCGAGCGCGGCGTCAGCCTCGACGAGGCCGGCTTCGAGCGCGAGCTCGAGGCCCAGCGCGAGCGCGCCCGGGCGGCCAGTCAGTTCGACGCCGACTACGGGGCGGCCCTGGACCTCGAGGGCGAGACCGCCTTCACCGGCTATGACCGGCTGGAGGACCGCGCCATCGTCACCGCCCTGGTCGACCGCGAAGGCAATGGCCTGGCCAAGCTGGTGCCGGAGCAGCGCGGCGTGGTGGTGCTGGACCGCACCCCCTTCTACGGCGAGTCCGGCGGGCAGGTGGGCGACACCGGCTACCTGACGCTCGAGGGCGGCCGCTTCCTGGTCACCGACACTCAGAAGCAGGCCGGCCACCACCTGCACCACGGCGTGCTGCTCGAGGGCGAGCTGGCGGTCGGCGCCCGAGTGACGCCCCGGGTCGATGCCAGCCTGCGCGCGGCCACCGTGCGCAACCACTCCGCCACCCACCTGCTGCACCAGGCGCTGCGCATGGTGCTGGGCGATCACGTCCAGCAGAAGGGCTCGCTGGTGACGCCGGAGCGGCTACGCTTCGACTTCAGCCACTTCGAGCCGATGACCGCCGAGCAGCTGACCGAGGTGGAGCGCCTGGTCAACGAGCAGGTGCTGGCCAACGCCGATACCCGCATCGAGCACATGACCCTCGACGAGGCCAAGGCGAGGGGCGCGGCGGCGTTGTTCGAGGCCAAGTACGCCGAGGACGTGCGGGTGCTGACCATCGGCGCCGACGGCTTCTCCGTGGAGCTGTGCGGCGGCACCCACGTGGCGCGCAGCG
Organism: Halomonas stenophila; assembly: GCF_014192275.1. GTDB lineage: Bacteria > Pseudomonadota > Gammaproteobacteria > Pseudomonadales > Halomonadaceae > Halomonas > Halomonas stenophila. The sequence continues at coordinate 91,709 of NZ_JACHXR010000002.1, forward strand.
GCGACATCGGCTGCTTCCATATCGTCAGCGAGGCCGGTATCGCCAGTGGCGTGCGGCGCATCGAGGCGATCACCGGCGAGGGCGCGCTGGCCTATTTTCGCGAGCAGGAGGCTCGGGTGGGCCGCATCGCCGAACGCCTCAAGGCCAAGCCCGAGCAGCTCGAGGAGCGGGTCGACACGCTGGTCGAGCGTAACCGCAGCCTGGAGAAGGAACTCGAGCGCCTCAAGGGCAAGCTGGCCAGCGCCGCCGGCAACGACATGCTCGGCGAGGCCCGCGAGGTCAAGGGTGTCAAGGTGCTGGCCAAGCGCCTGGAGGGCGTGTCCGGCAAGGAGCTGCGCGGCATGCTCGACCAGCTCAAGAACAAGCTGGGGTCCGGCATCGTGGTGCTGGGCGTGGCCGACGAGAGCGCCGGCAAGGTGAGCCTGATCGCCGGCGTCACCGACGACCTGACCGCCCGCGTCAAGGCCGGTGAGCTGGTCAACCACGTGGCCTCCCAGGTCGGCGGCAAGGGTGGCGGGCGACCCGACATGGCCCAGGCCGGCGGCAGTGATGTCGCGTCCCTGCCGGGGGCGCTGGAGAGCGTCCCGGTGTGGGTCGAGGACCGGCTCTAGTCCGTTCCGGGGGCCGGAGGCAGCGATGCCTCCGGCCCCCAGTCTTTGCGGCCTCCATCACCCTTCACTCATTCGAACGCTAACTCGAAACGAGGGATAACGACACATGGCACTATACGTACAGAAGTTCGGCGGCACCTCGGTGGGCTCCGTGGAGCGCATCAAGGCCGTGGCCGAGAAGGTCAAGGGCTTCCGTGACGCCGGCCATCAGGTCGTGGTCGTGGTCTCGGCCATGAGCGGCGAGACCAACCGCCTGATCGGCCTGGCCAACGACATCAACGACGACCCGACCCCGCGCGAGATGGACATGCTGGTCTCCACCGGCGAGCAGGTCACCATCTCGCTGCTGACCATGGCCCTGCACAAGCTGGGCGTGCCGGCCACCTCCTACACCGGCTCCCAGGTCGGCATCATGACCGACAGCGCCCACACCAAGGCGCGCATCCAGCGCATCGAGACCGAGGACATGCGCCAGGACCTGGACGAGGGCCAGGTGGCCGTGGTCGCCGGCTTCCAGGGCGTCGACGAGGAAGGCAACATCACCACCCTCGGCCGCGGCGGCTCCGACACCACCGGGGTGGCCCTGGCCGCGGCGCTGGGCGCCGACGAGTGCCAGATCTATACCGACGTCGACGGCGTCTACACCACCGACCCGCGTGTCTGCACCCGGGCCCAGCGCCTGGACACCATCACCGTGGAGGAGATGCTGGAGCTGGCCAGCCTCGGCTCCAAGGTCCTGCAGATTCGCGCCGTCGAGTTCGCCGGCAAGTACAATGTTCCGCTGCGCGTGCTGTCCAGCTTCGAGGACGGCCCCGGCACCCTGATCGTCGCAGACTCCGACAAAGACGAGGATTCCATGGAAGAACCGCTGATCTCCGGTATCGCCTTCACCGCCAACGAGGCCAAGCTGACCCTGCTCAACACCCCCGATGTGCCCGGCGTGGCCTCCCGCATCCTGGGGCCGATCGCCGATGCCAACATCGAGATCGACATGATCGTCCAGAACGTGGCCCCGGCCGGCGACTACACCGACTTCACCTTCACCGTCGCCAAGGGCGACTACAAGCAGACCCTCCGGATCCTCGAGGAGCAGGTGCTGCCCGAGCTGGGCGAGGGCGAGGTCAGGGGCGACGACAAGATCGCCAAGGTCTCCCTGGTGGGCGTGGGCATGCGCTCCCACGCCGGCGTGGCGTCCAAGATGTTCCGCGTGCTGGCCGAGGAGAACATCAACATCCGCATGGTCTCCACCTCCGAGATCAAGATCTCGGTCGTGGTCGACGAGAAGCACATGGAGCTGGCGGTGCGCGCCCTGCACCAGGCCTTCGGTCTCGACAAGGACGATATCGAAAGCGAATGAGGCGTCGTAGTTCGTCTTCAGCTTCTACGCTTGTAGGGAAGTCCGGAGCTTCGCCGTGACAGGGCTTCCTTTCAACGAGCCCATTGGTTGTCATGGTCGACGCCAGTGGCCAGGGACGACGCCGTGGCCCTCATCGCGACGTCGTCGCCTGTCGAAGACGAGCATCCCGAAGTCAGTAGTCTGAGAAGGAGATCAGTCATGCTCATCCTGACTCGCCGTGTCGGCGAAACCCTGATGATCGGTGACGACATCACCGTCACCGTGCTTGGCGTCAAGGGTAACCAGGTCCGCATCGGCGTCAATGCCCCCAAGGACGTCGCCGTCCATCGTGAAGAGATCTATCAACGCATTCAGCGCGAGAAGACGGATGGGGATGCCGATGACGGGACAAGCGAGGCCTGAGGGACGGGGTCGCGGGGAGGCGCGCAGAAAAATCCCCGAGGCTCTGGACAATGGCCTTTCAAATCGGTAGGATACGCACCTGTCGATGAGGGAGAGGTGGCCGAGTGGCTGAAGGCGCTCCCCTGCTAAGGGAGTATGGGGTTTATAGCCCCATCGAGGGTTCGAATCCCTCCCTCTCCGCCACGTTCGCCATGAACGTCTCGACACGGTAAGGATCAGCGCCCGTAGCTCAGCTGGATAGAGTACCTGACTACGAATCAGGTGGTCGGAGGTTCGAATCCTCCCGGGCGCGCCATCTTTATCGGCGATGAGCCGAGTCCCGTGACTCGATCATCACTTCGCGACGAGCCCGCTTGTCGCCGAACGCGCCCGTAGCTCAGCTGGATAGAGTACCTGACTACGAATCAGGTGGTCGGAGGTTCGAATCCTCCCGGGCGCGCCAGATTCCGACCCGCCCTCCTCGCGAGGGCGGGTCTTCTGCTTTCCTGTCAGTGATTTCTCGCTAGCCGGACCGGTCGTGCCCAGAGAAGGGCCCCGACTCCGCGATCGTTTGGGGCGCCGTCGCTTTGCGACGAGCGCCCCTTTTTTTGGCTTGGCGCATGATGCCGTGTCCGATTCAGGCCGGCGCGGCCAGCCGCGCGCCCCGGGGTTCCCCGAGGCCGTCCAGGAAGGCATCGAGCTCGGTGAGCCGGCGCAGCGCCTGGAAGCGTCGGGCGGCCTCGGCATCCCGGCCGCGCATCAGGTTCAGCCATTGTTTAAGGAGCGACACCACGATCCTGTCCGGAAGTGTGCTACGCTGCACTGCAGCATATCCGGCCAGTACCCGGGCCTTCTCGGCCCAGGGAGTCACCGGCAGGCGCTCGCCGGTGGCCTGCCAGTGGCGGATGCGCGGGGCCAGCCCGGGGTCGGCCAGGGCGCCGCGGCCGAGCATGACGTCGCGACAGCCGGAGAGGGTGCGCGCCTTCCAGTAGTCTTCCAGGGTCCAGATGTCGCCATTGGCGACCACCGGGATGGCCAGGTGCCGGCGGATGCGGCCGATCCACTCCCAGTGGGCCGGCGGGCGGTAGCCCTCGTTGCGGGTGCGGCCGTGCACCACCAGGCGACGGGCGCCGCCGTCCTCGGCGGCCCGGGCGCAGGCCAGTGCCAGTCGGCGGTCGGCGAAGCCCAGGCGGATCTTGGCGGTCACCGGCAGGGTGTCGCCCACGGCGGCGTGCACGGCGCTCACGGCGGCGTGCAATCGCTGCGGATCGCGCAGCATGGAGGCACCGCCGTCGTGGCGATTGACCAGCTTGGCGGGGCAGCCGAAGTTCAGGTCCAGGCTCGCGGCGCCCAGGCGCAGGGCCTGCCGGGCATTGGCCGCCAGGGCGGCCGGATCCGAGCCCAGCAGCTGCAGGTGGACGGGCACCCCGCTGGGAGTCCCGGGAGGCGCGTCGCCGGCCAGTTCCGGGCAGTGGCGCAGGAAGACGCGGGGCGGCAGGCGCGTGTCCACCACCCGCACGAACTCGGTCACCGTCCAGTCGAAGCCGGCGGCGCGCGTCAGCAGGTCGCGGGTCACCGCATCGATCACCCCCTCCATGGGGGCTAGGCCGATACGGCCCTCATGTAGTAAATTAACAACATTGACTTCCACCATGGCGTCATTGCAATCCGTCGGGAGTCTGGCAGGTTAAGCGATCAGAATTTACGCGCAAGTCATCCTGATCTCGTGTTTTTCGCGCAAGGTGACTGCATTGGCGAGGAGATTTCCGCATGCAGGACATGCAGCTATTGAACGAGGGCTTTGCCCTGATGGGGCTCGGCATGGGCTTCGTGTTTGTTTTTCTTACCGTGCTAGTAATCGTCACGACCCTGATGTCCAGGGTCATCGGGCGCTTCTTCCCCGAGCCGGCGCCCGCCGCCCCGTCCCGGCCCGGGCGCGCCGCGCCGGCCAAGGACGATGAGCTCATGGCCGTGATCGGTGCCGCGGTGCATCGCTATCGCCAGCGCCGCTGAGGCCGGCCCGCTTCCCCCTGTCCCTTTCCATCCCCTATAACGATAAGGAACGTCTCATGAGTGAGAATGCTCGCCCGCTCGGCATCACTGACGTGGTGCTACGCGATGCCCATCAGTCGCTGTTCGCCACCCGCATGCGCCTGGACGACATGCTGCCCATCGCCGAGAAGCTCGACAAGATCGGCTTCTGGTCGCTGGAGTCCTGGGGGGGCGCCACCTTCGACGCCTGTATCCGCTACCTCGGCGAGGACCCGTGGGAGCGGATACGGGCGTTGAAGGCGGCCATGCCCAACACTCGCCAGCAGATGCTGCTGCGCGGCCAGAACCTGCTCGGCTATCGTCACTACGCCGACGACGTGGTCGACCGCTTCGTCGAGCGGGCCAGGACCAACGGGGTCGATGTCTTTCGCGTCTTCGATGCCATGAACGACCCGCGCAACCTGGAGCGGGCCATCCAGGCGGTGCGCGCCAACGAGGGGCACGCCCAGGGTACCATCTCCTACACCCTGAGCCCCGTGCACACCATGGACAGCTGGGTCGAGCTGGCCAAGTCCATCGCCGCCATGGGCGCCGATTCCCTGGCCATCAAGGACATGGCCGGGCTGCTCACCCCCTACGATGCCTTCGAGCTGGTGTCGCGGCTGAAGCAGACACTGGATATTCCCATCCACATGCAGTGCCATGCCACCACCGGGCTGTCCAGCGCCACCGCCCTCAAGGCCGTGGAAGCGGGCATCGACAACGTCGACACCGCCATCTCCTCGATGTCCATGACCTACGGCCACAGCCCCACCGAGTCGCTGGTGGCCATGCTCAAGGGCACCGAGCGCGATACCGGCCTCGACCTGGAGGCCCTCGAGGACATCGCCGCCTACTTCCGCGAGGTGCGCAAGAAGTATGCCGCCTTCGAGGGCTCGCTCAAGGGCATCGACGGCCGCATCCTGGTGGCCCAGGTGCCGGGCGGCATGCTCACCAACATGGAGAATCAGCTCAAGGAGCAGGGTGCCGGCGACCGTCTCGACGAGGTGCTCAAGGAGATCCCCCGGGTCCGCGAGGACCTGGGCTACATCCCGCTGGTCACCCCGACCTCGCAGATCGTCGGGACCCAGGCGGTGATGAACGTGATGATGGGCGAACGCTACAAGTCCATCTCCAAGGAGGTCCAGGGGCTGCTCAAGGGCGAGTACGGTGCCGCCCCGGCCGAACTCAACAAGGAACTGCAGGCGCGCGTGCTGGAGGGCGGCGAGCCGATCACCTGCCGCCCGGCCGACAACCTGGCGCCGGAGATGGACAGGCTGACCGCCGAGCTCAAGGAGAAGGCCAAGGCCGAGGGCATCCGCCTGGCCGAGGGCGAGCGCGAGATCGACGACGTGCTCACCTATGCGCTCTTCCCGCAGATCGGCCTGAAGTTCCTCAAGAACCGCGACAACCCCGAGGCCTTCGAGCCGGCCCCCCAGGCGCCGGGCAGCGAGACCGCACCGGCGCTGACGACGGCCAAGGCCGCGGCCCCGGCCGGCGACCCCGAGACCTACACCATCAAGGTCAACGGCAAGGCGTACGTGGTCGAGGTCGCCGAGGGCGGCGAGATCAGCCAGGTCCAGGAGCAGGGCGCCGCCCCGGCGGCACCGGCGGCACCGGCCGCGCCGGCCGCCTCCTCGGGCGAGACCATCGCCGCACCGCTCGCCGGCAATATCTTCAAGGTCAACGTCAGCGTCGGCGATCAGGTCGCCGAGGGCGACGTGGTGATCATCCTCGAGGCCATGAAGATGGAGACCGAGGTGCGTGCCGCCTCGGCGGGGACCGTCTCGGCGGTCAAGGTCAGCGAAGGCGACAGCGTGGCCGTCGGCGACGCCCTCGTCGTGCTCTAAGGAAGGTTCCATGACCGAGAAGATACTGACGCTCTGGACCGGCTCGGGGCTCTACAACCTGAGTCTCGGCCAGGCGGTGATGCTGGCCGTCGGCCTGCTGCTGCTGTGGCTGGCCATGGCCAAGAAGTTCGAGCCGCTGCTGCTGGTGCCGATCGGCTTCGGCGGCATCCTGGCCAACATTCCCGAGGCGGGCCTCGCGCTCTCCGCCGCCGAGCAGGCGGCCCACCTGGCGAGTCCCGAGCTGCTCGAACAAATGGCCGCGGCCCTGCAGCTGACCCTGGAGCCCGGTGCCGGCCTCGAGGCCTGGCGCCACAGCCTCGCCGAGGTGCTGCACGGCGATACCTCGCCCGAGCTGATCCGCGCCGCCAACGATGCCGCCATGGACGCCGGCCATGCCCACGGCATGCTCTACCAGTTCTACAGCGTGGCGATCGCCTCGGGCATCGCCCCGCTGGTGATCTTCATGGGCGTGGGGGCGATGACCGACTTCGGGCCACTGCTCGCCAACCCGCGCACGTTGTTCCTCGGCGCGGCCGCCCAGTTCGGCATCTTCGCCACCCTGCTCGGGGCGGTGGGCATGTCGGCCATGGGCTGGATGGACTTCACGCTCAACCAGGCCGCCGCCATCGGCATCATCGGCGGTGCCGACGGCCCCACCTCGATCTATGTCTCGAGCATCCTGGCCCCGGAGCTGCTGGGGGCCATCGCCGTGGCGTCCTACTCCTACATGGCGCTGGTACCGCTGATCCAGCCGCCGATCATGCGCGCCCTGACCACCAAGCACGAGCGCGAGATCGCCATGACCCAGCTGCGCCCGGTGTCCAAGCTGGAGAAGATCGTCTTCCCGCTCAGCCTGCTGATCCTGGTGGTGCTCTTCCTGCCGGATGCCGCGCCGCTGCTGGGGATGTTCTGCTTCGGCAACCTGATGCGCGAATGCGGGGTGGTCGAGCGGCTGTCCGACACCGCCCAGAATGCCCTGATCAACATCGTGACCATCTTCCTCGGGCTGTCGGTGGGCTCCAAGCTGATGGCCGACCGCTTCCTGGCGGTGGAGACCCTGGGCATCCTGGGGCTCGGCATGGTGGCCTTCGCCATCGGCACCGCCTGCGGCGTGCTCATGGCCAAGCTGCTCAACAGCGTCAGCAAGATGCCGATCAACCCGCTGATCGGCTCCGCCGGCGTCTCGGCGGTGCCCATGGCGGCGCGAGTGTCGAACAAGGTGGGGCTCGAGTCCAACCCCCACAACTTCCTGCTGATGCATGCCATGGGGCCCAACGTGGCCGGCGTGATCGGCTCGGCGGTGGCCGCGGGCGTGATGATCAAGTACCTCGGCTGACGGCACCGCTCATGCCCGACCGCGAACGGCGCCCCTCGGGGCGCCGTTTCGCGTTGTGCTGCTCCTCTCAGGCCGCATCGGGGTCGAGTAGCTCGAGGCGGCCCTTGAGGCGGGCCGTCAGGGTGGCCAGGTCCCGGGCGGTGTCCCGCGGCCAGCCCAGGGTGAGCACCACGCCGTCGGCCTGGTAATCGGCCCCCTCCACCGGGATGTCGTGCTCGGCGCACCAGGCCCGGGCCTGGGCCTCGCCGGCGAACTCGACCTTCAGGTGCAGGGCGTCGCGCTCGGTGACCTCGCGGCAGGGCAGCGAGACCAGGGCGTCGCTCACCGCCTGGCCATAGGCCCGGGCCAGGCCGCCGGTGCCGAGCTTGGTGCCGCCGAAATAGCGGGTCACCACGCAGCCCACCTGGCCGAGGCCGGCGCCCTCGAGTACCTGGTACATCGGGCGCCCGGCGGTGCCGCCGGGCTCGCCGTCGTCGGAGAAGCCGATGGCCCGTTGCTCGCCGGGCGGGCCGGCGATGAAGGCGCTGCAATGGTGGCTGGCATTGGGATGGGCCTGCCGCGCCGCCGCCAGCAGGGCATCGAAGGCCGCGACGTCGGGGGCATGGCAGACCCAGGCGAGGAATCGGCTCTTCTCCACTTCCAGCGCGGTCTCGTGCCACTCGCCGGGGGCGAGGTCGGGAACGGCGTAGCGCATCAGGCCGCCAGGTCCGGCTGGCGGACCACGCCCATCACCAGGCCCAGCACCTGGATGTCGCTGTTCTTCAGGTAGATGGGGGGCATGGCCTCGTTGGCCGGCTGCAGGCGCACGCCGGACTTCTCGATGTAGAGCTTCTTCAGGGTGACCTCCTGGTCGTTGATCATCACCACGGCGGTCTCGCCGTTCTCGGCGCTCTCGCGGCGTTCGATGATGATCACATCCCCGTCGAAGATGTTGCAATCGATCATGGAGTTGCCGCATACCTTGAGCGCATAGGTGTTGCGCCGCACCATGCGGGTCGGCACCTCGACGCTGCCGGCGTCCAGGCAGGCCTCGATGGGCATGCCGGCCGAGACCCGTCCGAGCAAGGGGACCGCGACCAGGTCGTCGGCATCGATGGTCGCCCAGGCCTCGGCCAGGGGCAGGTTGGGCTGGCGGAACAGGTACTGTGGCGTGAGGCTGGGCATGGCGCGGCGTCCCCTTGTCGGCAATGACTGTCGATACATACAGTACATGGCCAGCATAGCAGGGCCCCGCCATCTGGCAAGTCACGCAGGCGTGATGCAAGGCAAGTGCGACGGCCTGACGCCCGCCCCCCGGCTGGCGACACCAGGCCTTTCCGTGTAGAGTTCCGGGCCAGATTCCCCATGTCCGGAGTGTGCCTTGAGCCTGCGCCTGCAAGCCCGAAAGCTGGCCTGTGAGCGGGATGACCGTTGGTTGTTTCACGACCTCGACCTGGAGCTCTGCGCCGGCCAGATCGTGCGTGTCGAGGGCCCCAACGGCAGCGGCAAGACCACCCTGCTCAAGATCCTGTCGGGCCAGCTGGCGGACTATCGGGGCGAGCTCTTCTGGAAGGGGGCGCCGATGCACCGCGTGCGCCGCGACTTCCTGGCCAACCTGCTCTACCTCGGCCATGCGTCGGGGGTCAAGGCGGCGCTGACGCCGCTGGAGAACCTCGCCTGGTACCAGGCGCTGGCCGGGGCCCCCGGCGACGAGGACGACCGCCTGGCGGCCCTCGAGGCGGTGGGCCTGGCCGGCTTCGAGGACCTGCCGGCGGGCCAGCTGTCCGCCGGGCAGCAGCGCCGCGTGGCCCTGGCGCGCCTCGAGCTGATGCCGCGGCCGCTGTGGGTGCTGGACGAGCCCTTCACCGCCATCGACCGCGAGGGCGTGGCCGCCCTGGAGGCGCGGCTCGAGGCCCACACCCGCTGCGGTGGCTGCGTGCTGGTGACCACCCATCATGCGCTGCGCGCCTCGGCGGGGCTGCGCAGCGTATGCCTGGGCGAAGGGGGTGCCGGTGTCGAACGCTGAGCCCGGTCCCGCCCGGCACGACGAGCCGCTGCCGCTGGCCGGGGAACCCGAGGGAGGCGCCATGGTCGCAATTCGGGCGACCCTGAAGCGCGACCTGGTGCTGTTGCTGCGTCGGCGCAGCGAGGTGCTCAACCCGCTGGTGTTCTTCGCCCTGGTGATCACCCTGTTCCCGATCGGCATCTCGCCGGACCCGGCATTGCTGGCGACCATCGCCCCGGGGCTGCTCTGGGTGGCGGCGCTGCTGGCGGCGCTGCTGTCGCTGGACGGGCTGTTCCGCAGCGACTACGAGGACGGCTCCCTGGAGCAGCTGCTGCTGTCGCCCCAGCCGCTGCCGGCCCTGGCGCTGGCCAAGGTGGCGGTACACTGGCTGCTGACCGGCCTGCCGCTGGCGCTGATGGCCCCGGTGCTCGGCATCATGCTGTCGTTGCCGGCGGGCAGCTACCTGGTGCTGGCATTGTCCCTGGCGCTGGGCAGTGCCAGCCTGAGCCTGATCGGCGCCATCGGGGCGGCGCTCACCGTGGGGCTGTCCCGGGGCGGGGTGCTGCTCTCGCTGCTGGTGCTGCCGCTCTACATCCCGGTGCTGATCTTCGGGGCCGGGGCCGTCCAGGCGGCCATCCAGGGCGCCGGGGTCTCGGCCCACCTGGCCATCCTCGGCGCGCTGCTGGCGGTGGCCCTGATCTTCGCGCCCTGGGCCATCGCGGCGTCATTGCGCATCAGTATCAACGGTTGAGGAATCGACACGTCATGTGGGCCTTCATACACAAGCTCGGCTCCCCCAAGTGGTTCTACGGCATCAGCGCCCGGCTCTCGCCCTGGTGCTGGGCGCTGGCGGTGGCGCTGATCCTGGTCGGCGGCGCCTGGGGCCTGGCCTTCGCCCCGGCCGACTACCAGCAGGGCAACAGCTTCCGCATCATCTATGTTCACGTGCCCGCGGCCTTCCTGGCCCAGTCGATCTTCGTCGCCATGGCCGCGGCCGGCGTCATCTTCATGGTCTGGAAGGTCAAGCTGGCCGATATGGCCGCGGCGGTCATGGCGCCGCTCGGGGCCGGCATGACCTTCGTGGCGCTGTTCTCCGGGGCCGTCTGGGGCGTGCCCACCTGGGGCACCTGGTGGCAGTGGGATGCCCGCCTGACCTCGATGCTGATCCTGTTCTTCCTCTATATCGGCGTGATCGCCCTGCGCGGTGCCTTCTCCAGCCGTGACAGCGCCTCCCGGGCGGCCTCGGTGCTGGCCATGGTGGGCGTGATCAACATCCCGATCATCAAGTACTCGGTGGAGTGGTGGTATACCCTGCACCAGCCGGCCACCTTCTCGGTCACCTCGCGGCCGGCGATGCCCACGGAGATGTGGGCGCCGCTGTTGATCATGGTGCTGGGCTTCTACAGCTTCTTCATCGCCGTGACCCTGATGCGCACGCGCAGCGAGATCCTGCGCCGCGAGTCGTCCAAGCGCTGGGTCCGCGACCTGCTCGGGGAGGGCGGCTGATGGCCTTCGAGTCGCTTTCCGCCTTCCTCGCCATGGGCGGCCATGGCCCCTATGTGTGGGCGGCCTATGGTGCCACCGCCGCGCTGCTGCTGGGGGTGACCCTGCATGCCCGGGCCGAGCGCCGGCGGGTGCTGCGCGACCTGCGCCGGCGGCTGCGTCGCGAACGGCGCCAGGCCGGGTCGGCCCCGGTATCCCCTGACGAGAGGCATGCCCGTGAGAGCTAAACGCAAGCAGAAACTGTTCGTGATCCTGGGGCTGGTCGCCCTGGCCGCCATCGCCGTGGGCCTGACCCTCTACGCCCTGCGCAGCAACATCAACCTGTTCTTCAGCCCGGTGCAGATCGCCGGCGGCGAGGCGCCCCTCGAGCGCCAGATCCGCGCCGGCGGCATGGTCAAGGAGGGCTCGGTGGCCCGCGACGCGGAAGGCCTCGACGTCGCGTTCACCGTGACCGACTACGTGGAGGACGTGCGGGTGCGCTACAGCGGCATCCTGCCCGACCTGTTCCGCGAGGGGCAGGGCGTGGTGGTGGTGGGCCAGCTGCAGCCCGAGGGCTGGCTGCGCGCCGACCAGGTGCTGGCCAAGCACGACGAGAACTACATGCCCCCCGAGGTGGCCCAGGCCCTGGAGGACGCCGGCTATTCGCCGGAGGACTACCAGGCCAAGGCCGCCGAGGTGGCGGAGCGGCTGGACGCCCAGGCGGCGCCCGCCCGCCAGGACTGACCCGGAGTCACCATGCTGATCCAGATGATCCCCGAGCTCGGCCACTTCGCCCTGATCCTCGCCCTGCTGATGGCGCTGGTGCAGGCGGTCGTGCCGCTGGCGGGGGCGGCGAGCCGACGCCCCCTGTGGATGGCCTATGCGCGGCCCATGGCCACCGGCCAGTTCCTGTTCCTGGTCATCGCCTACCTCTGCCTGACCGCCAGCTACCTGCTGGATGACTTCAGCGTGGCCAACGTGGCCGACAACTCCAACTCGATGCTGCCCTGGTACTACAAGGCCAGCGCCGTGTGGGGCAACCACGAGGGCTCGGTGCTATTGTGGAGCCTGATCCTCGGTGCCTGGACCTTCGCCGTCAGCCGCTTCTCCCGGGAACTGCCCCGCGACATGCTGGCCCGGGTACTGGGCGTGATGGGCCTGGTCAGCGTGGGCTTTCTGGCCTTCGTGCTGATCACCTCCAACCCCTTCGCGCGGCTGCTGCCCAAGGTGCCGGCCGACGGCGCCGACCTCAACCCGCTGCTCCAGGACTTCGGCCTGATCATCCACCCGCCGATGCTCTACATGGGCTACGTCGGCTTCTCGGTGGTCTTCGCCTTCGCCATCGCCGCCCTGCTGGGCGGCCGCCTGGACGCCGCCTGGACCCGCTGGGCCCGGCCCTGGACCAATGTCGCCTGGGCCTTCCTCACGGTGGGCATCGCGCTGGGCAGCTGGTGGGCCTACTACGAGCTGGGCTGGGGCGGCTGGTGGTTCTGGGACCCGGTGGAGAACGCTTCCCTGCTGCCCTGGTTGGCCGGCACCGCGCTGATCCACTCCCTGGCGGTGACCGAGAAGCGCGGCTCCTTCAAGAGCTGGACCGTGCTGCTGGCCATCTCCACCTTCTCGCTGTCGCTGATGGGCACCTTCCTGGTGCGCTCCGGGGTGCTCACCTCGGTGCATGCCTTCGCCAACGACCCGGCCCGGGGGCTGTTCATCCTGGTGCTGCTGGGCATCACCGTGGGCCTGTCGCTGCTGCTGTTCGCGTTCCGCGCGCCCCGCGTCAGCCACCAGGTGGGCTTCGGCTGGCTGTCCCGCGATGCGCTCCTGCTGGTCAACAACATCCTGCTGGTGATCATGACGGTCACGGTGCTGCTCGGCACCGTCTACCCGCTGCTGCTCGATGCCATGGACCTGGGCAAGATCAGCGTGGGCCCGCCCTACTTCAATGCGTTGTTCGTGCCCCTGACGGTGGTGCTCTGCCTGTTCATGGGCCTGGGGCCGCTGGCCCGCTGGAAGCGCATGAGCGGCCGCGAGCTGGCGCGCCGTGCCTGGCTGTCCGGCGCCGCGGCCCTGGTCATCGGGGCCGTCGCCCCGCTGCTGTATGGCGGCGAGTGGAACCTCAAGGTCTCGCTGGGACTGGTGGCGGCGCTGTGGGTCGTGCTGCCGCTGGTGCGTGACCTCTGGGACAGGAGCCGCAACGCCGACTCGCGCCTGGCCGGCCTCAAGCGGCTGTCGCTCGCCCACTGGGGCATGGTCCTCGGCCACCTGGGCCTGGCGGTCACCATCGTCGGCGTCACCGTGGTGTCGAACTACGCCGTCGACCGCAACGTGCGCATGGCGGTGGGCGACAGCGCCGAGTTGGCCGGCTACACCTTTACCATGACCGAGCTGGGCAGCCGTCGCGGCCCCAACTTCGTCGCCGACGTGGCACGCATCGAGGTGCGCCGCGGCGATAGCCAGCGCAGCTTCGTGATGACCCCGGAGAAGCGTCTGTATATCGCCCGCGGCATGCCGATGACCGACGTCGCCCTGCGGCCCGGCCTGTTCCGCGACCTCTATGTCGCCATGGGCGAGGACCTCGAGGACGGCAGCTGGGCCATGCGCCTCCAGTACAAGCCCTTCGTGCGCTGGCTGTGGCTGGGGGCACTGCTGATGGCGGCCGGCGGCATCCTGGCGGTGATCGACCGCCGCTACCGGCGCGCGGCCACCGCCCGGGATCCCGAGCGGGCCGCCGCGGCCGCGCAGAAGGAGGTCACGGCATGACGCGTCGCCTCCTTCTGCTGCTGCCGCTGGTCGGCTTCCTGGTGCTGGGCGGCTTTCTCTACCAGGGGCTGTCGATGAATCCCTTCGAGCGGGACTCGGCGCTGATGGCCCGGGAGTTCCCGGCCTTCGAGCTGAGCACCCTGGCCGACCCCGAGCGCACCGTCGACGCCTCGCTGCTCGAGGGTCAGGTCACCCTGGTCAACGTCTGGGGCGAGTGGTGCCCGACCTGCAAGCAGGAGATGCCCCAGCTGCTGGATCTCGCCGACCGCGGCGTGCGCCTGGTCGGCGTCGACTACAAGGACACCCGGGAGAAGGGCCGCGAGTTCCTGGCCGAGTTCGGCAACCCCTTCGAGGTCAATATCTTCGATCCCGAGGGCACCCTGGGCTTCGACCTGGGAGTCTACGGGGCCCCGGAAACCTTCCTGGTCGATGCCGAGGGGGTGATCCGCTACCACCACACCGGCTACATCAGGCCGGAGGATGTTCGCGAGGTGATCCTGCCGGAGGTGGAAAGATGGCGCGAATGATCCGAGTCGTGCTGGCCGCCCTGATCCTGCTGCCGTGGCTGGCCCAGGCCGCCAGCATCGAGATCCGCCAGTTCGACGATCCCGTCACCGAGCGGCGCTACCAGGAGCTCACCGCGACCCTGCGCTGCCCGAAGTGCGAGAACCAGGCGATCGGCGACTCCGACTCGCCGATCGCCGGCGACATGCGCGACCGGGTCTATGAGCAGCTCCAGGATGGCCGCTCGGACAAGGAGATCCTCGACTTCATGGTGCGCCGCTTCGGCGACTACGTGCTCTACAATCCACGCCTCGAGGGCCGTACCCTGCTGCTGTGGGGGCTGCCCGTGGCCCTGGTGCTGCTCGGCGCCCTGGTGGTGGTGCTGCTGGTGCGCTCCCGTCGGCAGGCCTCGGCGCGTCGCCTGAGCGACGCCGAGCGCGACCGTCTGGACGCCCTGATCAACCGTGAGAGGAACGAATGACCCTGCTTTGGCTCGCCTTCGCCGTGCTGCTGCTGCCGGCCCTGTGGCTGATGGTGGCGCCCCTGCGTCGGGCCGCCGCCCTGCGGGCCGCCCAGCGCGACTTCGAGACCCAGGATCGCACCGCCGAGCAGAACGTGGCCATCTATCGGCGTCGCCTGGCCTCCCTGGAGGCGGCCCGCGACCGCGGCGAGATCGATGCGACGCGCTTCGAGGAGGACCGCCTGGAACTGGAGCGCAGCCTGCTCGACGACACCGCGGCGCTCGAGCGGCCGCCGCTCAAGGCGGCCGCCGCCGGCAAGCTGCTGGTGCCGGTGCTGATGGTGGCCCTGGTGGCGGCGAGCGTCCTCTGGTATCGCCTGGAGGGCGCCGAGGGCGACCTGGCGCTGTACCGGGTCCAGCAGGAAGTCGCCGCGGATCCCGAGGCCTCGCTGCCGATGCTGGTGCAGCGCCTCGAGGAACAGGCCGCCCGCCAGCCCGACAACCCCAACGTCTGGCGTTCGCTGTTTCCGCTGTACCGTGACAGTGGGCGGGTCGCCGAGGCCGATGCGGCCCTCACCCGCTTGCTCGAGCTCGAGGGGCGCCGGCCCTGGCTGCTCGCCGAGCTGGCCCAACTGCGCTACTTCGCCGCCGACCGCGAGCTGACCGAGGGCGTCCAGGCACTGGTCGACGAGGCCCTGGCCGCCGACCCGGGGCAGCCCACGGTGCTCGGCATGCTGGGCATCGAGGCCTTCGAGAACGGCGACTACCAGGCCGCCATCGATAACTGGCGGCGGGCCATCGCCGGCATGGACGATCCCGCTTCCGCCGAGGCGCTGCGCCAGGGGATCCGGGTCGCCCAGCAGCGCCTGAGCCAATCCGGCGAGGCGGAAGACCCGGCAACCGCCGAGGCGGGCCCCGGCATCCGCGTGCGGGTCCGCCTGGCCCCGGCGCTGGCCGAGCGGGTCGCCGACGACACCGCCGTCTTCGTGGTTGCCCGGGACCTCGCCGGCGAATTGCCGCCGCTGGCGATGGCGCGGACCACCGTCGGCGAGCTGCCGCTGACCCTGACCCTCGACGACGGCGATGCCATGGCGCCCATGGCGCGGCTCTCCCAGGTCGAGCAGGCCCGGCTGGTGGTGCGGGTCTCCGAGAGCGGCCAGGCCGATCCCCGGCCCGGCGACCTCGTCGGCCGGCATGAGGCGGTGGCGGTCGGCGAGACCGACGGCGAGCCCGTCGAGGTGGTGGTCGACGGGGTCATCGAATAAATGCGCCTCAAGTCGATCCGCCTGGTGGGCTTCAAGTCCTTCGTCGATCCGATCAGCGTGCCCTTCGACGGCAACATGACCGCCATCGTCGGGCCCAACGGCTGCGGCAAGTCCAATATCATCGACGCCGTGCGCTGGGTCATGGGGGAGTCCTCCGCCAAGACCCTGCGCGGCGAGTCGATGACCGACGTCATCTTCAATGGCTCCACCGGCCGCAAGCCGGTGGGCCAGGCCTCCATCGAGCTGCTCTTCGACAACCGCGACGGCACCATGGGCGGGCCCTATGCCCAGTACGCCGAGATCTCGGTGAAGCGCCAGGTCACCCGCGAGGCCCAGTCGAGCTACTTCTTCAATGGCCAGAAGTGCCGGCGCCGCGATATCGCCGACCTCTTCCTGGGCACCGGGCTGGGCCCGCGCTCCTACGCCATCATCGGCCAGGGCATGATCTCGCGGCTGATCGAGTCGCGCCCCGAGGAGCTGCGCGGCACCCTCGAGGAGGCCGCCGGCATCTCCAAGTACAAGGAGCGCCGCCGCGAGACCGAGAACCGCATGCGCCGCACCCAGGAGAACCTGGAGCGCCTGGAGGACATCCGCGAGGAACTCGACAAGCAGCTCGAGCGCCTCAAGCGCCAGGCCGATGCGGCACGCCGCTACCAGACCCTCAAGCAGGAGGAGTATCGGCTCAAGGGCGAGCTGGCACTGCTGCGTGCGCGGGCCCTGCGGGCCAGCCAGGCCGAGGAGGAGGGCCGGGTCCGCGAGCTGGAGACCGCGGTGGAGCGCGAGGTGCTGGGCCTGCGCCAGTGCGAGAGCCGGCTCGAGGAGGCCCGCGCCGAGCACGACCGGCTGGCCGGCGAGCTCGAGGGCTACCAGCACCGCTTCCACGAGACCACCACCGCCATCGCCCGCCTGGAGCAGGACCTCGAGCATACCCGCTCGCGGGACCAGCAGCTGGCCCGGGACCTGGAGGCGGCCCGCCAGGAGCTCGCCGACCTGGCGCGCCTCGGCGAGGACGACGGCGAGCGCCTGATGCGCCTCGACGAGCGCCTCGAGACCCTGGAGCCCGAGCAGGAGGAGGTCGCCGAGCGCCTCGCCGAGCTGGAGGCCGCCCTCGAGGAGGCCGAGCCCCTGGCCGAGGAGGCCGATGCCGACTGGGAGGCCTTCGGCGAGACCTGGCAGACCGACAGCCGCGAGGCCGAACGCTCCCAGGATCGCCTGCGCGAGCAGGAGGCGCGCCTCGAGCGGATCGAGGCCGATGCCCGCAAGCGTCGCCAGCAGCGCGAGGAGTTGCCGGACATCGCCGGGCTCCAGGCCCAGCGCGACGAGGTGGTGGAGCGCCTGGCGACGCTCGAGGAGCAACTGGCGACGAGCGAGGAGCGCCGCGAGGCCTGGCAGGCCAGCCGCGACGCCGCTCGGGAGGCGGTCCGCGAGGCCGAGGCGGCCCGCGAGGACGACCGGCAGCGGCGCAGCACCCTGCAAGGCGAGCTCGCCTCCCTGGAGGCGCTGATCCAGGCGGCGCTGGCCGACCATGACGAGTCCCTCGACGACCACCTGGCCGACCACGGCCTGGCGGAGGCCCCGCGGCTCGGCGAGCGCCTGGCGGTCACGCCGGGCTGGGAGGACGTCGCCTCCTGGGTGCTGGCGCCCTGGCTGCGGGCCCGCCTGGCGTCTCTCGACCGGGCCGTGCAGGCCCTCGCCCCGGGGCTCGCCGCCGAACTCGGCCTGCTCGAGGGCGAGGAGCGCGAGGCGCCCGCCGACAGCCTGGCGGCCAGGGTCCGTGGCGCCGGGGCGGCCGCCCAGTGGCTGACCCGGGTGCGTTGCGTCGACTCCCGGGAGCAGGCCTGGGCCGAGCGCGACACTCTGGGGCCCGGCGAGAGCCTGATCACTGCCTGCGGCCTCTGGGTCGGCGACGGCTGGGCGCGCCACCGGGGCCAGGACGAGGGCCCCGATGCGCTGCTGGTCAGCCGGCGTCGTGAGGGTGAGGTGCGCGAGGCACTCGCCGCGGTGGAGGCGCGTCTCGAGGCCCAGGAGGCCCGACTCGGCGAGGCCGCCGAGCGTGTCGAACGGGCCGAGGAAGGCCTCGAGACGGTGCGCCTCGAGGAACGCGACCTCGAGCAGCAGCGCCAGCAGCTGGCGGTGCAGGACAGCGGCCTGGCCAGCCGCCTCGAGCACCTCCAGGGGCGGGCCGGCGAACTCGCCGAGGAGCTCGAGGGCCTGGCCGAGTCCGCCGAGGAGACGCGCCTGGCCATCGAGGAGACCCGTGAGCACTGGCAGGCCGCCATGGCGCGGCTGGAGGAGGGCGCCGAGACCCGCGAGCGACTGGAGCGTGCCCGTCAGCAGGCCCGGGAGCGGCTGGCCCAGCTGCGGGCCCGGCAGCGGCCGCTGGCCGAGCAGTCCCAGCGCCTGGCCCTCGAGCACCAGCGGCTGACCACCGAGCGTGCCGGCCTGGCCGAGCAGCAGGGACGCGCCGGCGAGGCCCGGGAGCGTCTCGAGCAGCGCTGCGCCGAGCTCGAGGAGGCCCGCGAGGGCCTGCACGAGCCCGACGAGGAGCGCCGCGAGCGCCTCGAGGAACTGCTCCATCGCCGCGAGCGGGAGGAGCGCGAGCTCAACGAGGCCCGCTCCCGCGCCGCCGGCCTGGTCGAGCGGCTGCGCGAGGACGAGCAGGCCCGCCAGGGCCACGAGCGCCAGCTCGAGGGCATCCGCGAACGCCTGCAGGAAGCGCGCATGCAGGTCCAGGCATTGACCCTCAAGGCCGAGACCCAGGACGAGCAGCTACGCGAGCTCGGCCACGACACCGGGGCCCTGGCCGAGGCCCTGGACCCCAATGCCACCGAGTCGGCCTGGCAGACCCGCCTCGAGGAGGTCGGCGAGCGCATCCGTCGGCTGGGCGCCATCAACCTGGCGGCCATCGAGGAGTACGACCAGCAGGCCGAACGACGCGACTACCTGGAGGCCCAGCATGCCGAGCTCACCGAGGCCCTGGAGACCCTCGACCGGGCGATCCGGCGCATCGACCAGGAAACCCGCAGCCGATTCCGCGACACCTTCGAGCGAGTCAATAGCGGTCTGCAGACGCTTTTCCCCAAGGTCTTCGGCGGCGGGACCGCATGGTTGACCCTGACCGGCGAGGATTTGCTGGAGACGGGGGTCGCCATCATGGCGCGCCCCCCGGGCAAGAAGAACAGCACCATTCATCTTCTCTCGGGGGGCGAAAAGGCACTGACGGCCCTGTCGATGGTCTTCGCCATCTTCCAGCTCAATCCGGCCCCCTTCTGCATGCTCGACGAGGTCGACGCCCCGCTGGATGATGCCAACGTGGGGCGCTATGCCAAGCTGGTTAAGGAGATGTCGGACTCGGTACAGTTCATTTATATCACCCACAACAAGATCGCCATGGAGGCATCGGAACGCCTCATGGGGGTGACCATGCAGGAACCTGGCGTCTCCCGGCTGGTCTCTGTAGGCGTCGAGGAGGCCGCGGCCCTCGCGGAGGCCTGAGGGCTTGAACGGAAACGGCAAAAGGGTTAACAAGGAAGGCAATGATGTTGCATTGCACGTACGCAAGGGGATTCACGAAGGGCGATTGCGCAGGGCCTGGTCAAGAGTCGCCAGGAATTCGGCGGGCTTGACAATCAAAAAAAGTGGTCCTTTTTTGGGCAATCGCGCTATGCTGTTCACGGACAACCATCAGGCATGGCGCCTTAGCGAAAGGCATGACGACCCATGGAACTAAGAGAGTGGCTGATCATTCTGGGGCTGGCGCTGGTGACCCTCATCGTCATCGACGGCGTGCGTCGCCTGCAGCGCCAGCGTCGTGTTCCCCGGCTGGATGCGGCCGGACACGACGCCGGAGACGAAACGACGGGCTCCATCGAGGACCCCGAGGCGGCGGCCCGCGAGGCCGAACTCAACTGGGAACTGCCCAACGGAGGGGCGCGAGTCGTCAGGCCCGCGGCCGAGGGCGACGTGCAACCCAAGCCCAAGCTGCAGCGGCAGGACCACCCCGGTCCGTCCCGGGTGCTGTCGGAATTCCGCCGCCAGCAGGGCGAGGAGCATCACGACACTCCCGCCGGGGCTCGGCAGGCGTCCGCCGCCCCGCAGGCGGGTCCTGCGGCTTCGCCCGAACCGGCGCCGGCCGAGCCCCCGCGTGCCGAGGCGACGCGCCCCGAACCCGAGGCCCCCGACGCAAGTACGCGGCCGGCGGCCCGCCAGCCCGACGAGCCGCCCCGGGATAAGGCCGATCTCGCCGAGCCCCTGGCGGCCGACCCTGCCGATCACGACGGCTACGGCGATGAAGACGACTATCGCCTGGTCGACCTGGAAGGCATGGGCGATTCCCTGAAGAGCGGCTCGAAGCGAGTCGGCTCCTCCATGCAGCGCTTCGGCGCCTCCCTGCAGAAGACCCTCCACGAGCGTCGCGACCACAAGCGTCAGGAGCGGGCGCGCCGCGAGCAGGAAAAGGCCGAACAGGCCGCCCGCGAGGAGGCCCGGCGCCGCCAGCAGGCCGAGGAACGGGCCGCTCGCGAGGCCGAGCGCCGCGAGCAGGAGGCCGCCGAGGCCGAGGGCCCGCTGTTCGCCCACTCGCGCCAGGCCGAGGCATATGACGAGCCCGCCGCCGAGAGTCCTCGCGAGGACGGCGTGGTGCGTGCCCACCCGGTGCTGGAGAAGGCGCTGCGCCACGATGTCGCCGCCGAGCATGCCCGGGAGACCCTCGGCCAGGCCGAGGAGATCATCGTCATCAGCGTGATGTCCCGGGACGAGGCCGGTTTCTCCGGCACGGCCCTGCTCGACCTGATGCTGGCCTGCGGGCTGCGCTATGGCCGCGACATGGGCATCTTCCATCGCTTCGAGACCGAGGACCCCGAGAGCCGCCTGCAGTTCTCCATGGTCAACGTGGTCAAGCCGGGCACCTTCCCCATCCGGTCCATGGACGACTTCCGCACCCCGGGGGTCACCCTGCTGATGCCGCTGCCCGGCGCCACCGATACCTCGGCGTCCTTCGAGGCGATGGTCGAGACCGCCATGGTCATCGTGCGCCACCTGGGCGGGGAGCTGAAGGACGAGCACCTCAGCGTGATGACCGCCCAGACCGTGGAATTCGCGCGCCAGCGCGTCCAGGAGTTCGAGCGCCGCAACCGCCTAAATCGGTATCAGGTGAATTAGTATTGATTAACTAGACTGAAACCAGAGTTCAAAGGCAACCCCGTGAGTTATCGCGGGGTTGCCTTTTAAGTAATGAGAATATGATTCAAGTGGTTGCGGTTTTATATTCTTTGCGAATGCACTTTTGAGACATATAAACGCATGCTTCAGGCCGATTCTACATTGTTTGAAAAAGTTGAGAGTTTGCGCTATCAGCTCAACGAGGCCATTTACTGGTACCACGTTCGTGATGACCCTAAAATTACGGATGCTGAGTATGATCAGCTGATGAGGCGGCTTCAGGACTTGGAAGCCCAACATCCCGAGCTCGTCACCCCCGAATCGCCGACCCAGCGGGTTGGGGCCCCGCCTGCTGGTGGTTTTTCCGAGATTGAGCATGTAGTCCCAATGTTGTCACTAAACAATGCTTTTGACGAAGCAGAGTTGGCAGCTTTTGTGAAACGCATTGGTGAGGGGTTGGAACGTGACGGGGAGACTCTTCCTGTTTGTTGTGAACCTAAGTTTGATGGGCTCGCAGTATCGTTGATTTATGAGCGGGGCATACTTGTCACAGGAGCGACCCGCGGAGACGGCCGCACCGGCGAAGACATCACCTCCAACTTGCGGACCCTGCGGTCGATCCCGCTCAGGCTGCGCGGCAAGGAGTGGCCTGACCTGCTCGAAGTCCGTGGGGAGGTGGTCATGAGCCACGAGGGCTTCGAGGCCCTCAATGCCCGCGCCCGGGAGGAGGGCAACAAGGTCTTCGCCAACCCGCGCAACGCCGCCGCCGGCAGCCTGCGCCAGCTCGATCCGCGCATCACCGCCGACCGACCGCTGGAATTTAGTGCCTATCAGCTAGTTAGTCGAGGGGATGCAAGTCCTGCCAATATCGGTGCGAATACCCATAGCAAGCAGATGGCTCAACTGAGTCAGTGGGGATTTCGCGTCAGTAACGAGCTGCAGGTAGTTAAAGGCACTGAGGAAGTGATCGACTATTGCCGCAGGTTGAACGAGAAGCGTGACGGCTTGGGCTACGACATCGACGGGGCGGTGATCAAGGTCGACGACCTGCGCCTGCAGCGCGAACTCGGTTTCGTGGCCCGGGCGCCGCGCTGGGCCATCGCCTTCAAGTTTCCCGCCCAAGAGCAGACCACGCGGCTCAACGACGTCGAGTTCCAGGTCGGCCGCACCGGGGCCATCACCCCGGTGGCCCGCCTCGAGCCGGTCTCGGTGGCCGGGGTCACCGTGTCCAACGCCACCCTGCACAATGCCGACGAGATCGCCCGCCTCGGGGTGATGATCGGCGACACCGTGGCCATCCGCCGCGCCGGCGATGTCATTCCCCAGGTGGTGCGCGTCCAGGAGGAGGAGCGGCCCGACGACGCCCGGGCGATCGTCTTCCCGGAACGCTGCCCGGTGTGCGACTCCCAGATCGAGCGCCTCGAGGGCGAGGTCGTCGCGCGCTGCTCGGGGGGCCTCTACTGCGCCGCCCAGCGCAAGGAGGCCCTCAAGCACTTCGCCGGCCGGCGGGCGCTGGACATCGATGGCCTGGGCGAGAAGCTGATCGATGCGCTGGTCGAGCGCGACTGGGTGAAGACCCCGGCGGACCTCTTCGGCCTCGAGGCCGAACGCCTCGCCGAGCTCCCCCGCATGGGCCAGAAGTCGTCGCAGAACCTGGTCGTCGCCCTGGACGAGGCCAAGGCGACGACGCTGGCGCGCTTCGTCTTCGCCCTGGGCATCCGCGAGGTGGGCGAGGCCACCGCCGCCAACCTGGCCCGCCACTTCGGCACGCTCGAGGCACTGATGGCGGCCGACCGGGAGGCCCTGGAGGCGGTGGAGGACGTGGGGCCCATCGTCGCCGCCCATGTGCACACCTTCTTCCGCCAGCCCCACAACCGCGAGACGATCCAGGCGCTGCGCGACGCCGGGCTGCACTGGGAAGAGGCCGAGGTGGAGAGCGGGCCGACGCCGCTGGAGGGCCAGACCTGGGTGCTCACCGGCACCATGGAGAGCATGACCCGGGACGAGGGCAAGGCACGCCTCCAGGCGCTGGGCGCCAAGGTCGCCGGCAGCGTCTCGAAGAAGACCGCCTGCCTGGTGG
This sequence comes from Halomonas stenophila, assembly GCF_014192275.1. Classification (GTDB taxonomy): domain Bacteria; phylum Pseudomonadota; class Gammaproteobacteria; order Pseudomonadales; family Halomonadaceae; genus Halomonas; species Halomonas stenophila. The sequence continues at coordinate 114,970 of NZ_JACHXR010000002.1, forward strand.
CCGGGGAGGCCGCCGGCAGCAAGCTGACCAGGGCCGAGCAGCTCGGCGTCGAGGTGATCGACGAGGCCACCTTCCTCGAGCGGCTGGCCGACTGGGAAAAGGGAGACCGCGACCATGGGTGATCGCTTCATCGAGGTACCGTATCGCATGCTGCCCGGGGAGACCCTGGACGGCCTGCTCGAGGCCTTCGTCACCCGCCAGGGCTACGACACCACCGATACCGGCGCGGGCATGGCCGGCTGGGTCGCCGAGCTCAAGCGCCAGCTGGAACGCAGCGAGCTGATCATCGCCCATGACCTCGAGACCGAGACCACCGAGGTGATGACCCTGGCCCAGTGGCGGGCCTTCGGCCGCGACCTGGCCGACGACGAAGAGGAAGGCTGAGGGGAATCACGCCCACGGCGCCCCGAGGGGCACCTCGTGGGAGAGGATGATCGTCAGGCGAGCGGCAGCGGCATGATCCTGCCGTGGCCAGCAGGATCCTGCCCCCCGTCGAGCTGACGGGCGGTCTTCGCGGAAGGCCTCGATGCCTCAGCGGCCGCGGATCAGGTCGGCGATCAGCCGACGCCCCGGATGCAGGTGGTCGGCCAGGGGGGCCTCCAGGGGCAGCGGCTCGTCGCAGATCATCGATGCGATCAGCTCGGCGGCCAGCGGCGCGCTGGCCAGGCCCCGGGAGCCGTGGGCGGAGGTGATCCACAGGCCGGGGTGATGGCGGCCGGCGAGCGCCGGCACCCGGGTGGCGTCCTTGGCCAGCACCGCATAGTCCTGGCGCCAGGCCTCGGCATCGGGGACCGGTCCGGCGTAGGGGGTCTTGTCGGGACTGGCGGCCCGTACCGCGGCGCGGCCCGCCAGGCGCTCCGGGGTGAGGGCCACGCCCGCGACTGCCAGGGCGGCCGGATAGCCGGGCAGGGTCCGCGCCAGTTCCTCGAGGTTGGCGGCGTGATCCGTCTCGCGCACCTCGCCGTCGGCCTCGTTGGGCGCGAAGGTCGCGCCGAAGGTCAGCCAGCCGTCGAGCGGCGGGGCGACGTAGCCGCCGGCGCACACCACCCGGCGCGGCGCGGGAGCGCCCTCGGGCAGGGCCAGGCGCGACACCTGGCCGCGCACCGGCTGCAGCGGCAGGGCGCGGGTCTGGGCGAAGCGGTTGGCCAGGGCCGCCGTGGCGATGACCACCTGGTCGACCTCGAGCCCGGCCTCGCCGGTCAGCGACAGCCGCCAGCCGCCGGCGCCGGGGACCAGCGCCTGCACCTCGCTCTGCCGGAACGTCACCCCGGGCGTGGCCGCCAGGCGCCGGCACAGGGCGTCCGGGCGCACCCAGCCGGCCTGGGGGTAGAAGAGGCCAACGCGATCGACCGGCAGCCCGGCCAGCGTGCTGGCCTGCGCCGCCGAGACGCCCTGTACCACGCTGGCCGGCAGGGAATGGTGGTCGAGGAAGCGCGCCTGGCGGCGCACCTCCCGGTCGTCTGGCGCCAGCTGCAGCACGCCGCTGGGCGTGAACAGCGTGCCCCCGGGGTCGAGGGCCGCGAGCCAGCGACGGCTGTGCAGCAGGCCCGCCAGGTAGCAGCGGCTCTGCAGGTTGGTCTCGGCGGCGAGCTTCACGTAGAGCGCGCCCTGGGCGTTGCCGGAGGCCCCGGCGCCGGGGCCCTCGCGGTCGATCAGGGTCACCTCGACCCCGCGGCGGGCCAGGGCCGCCGCCGCCGCGGTGCCGGCGATGCCGGCGCCGATCACCGCGACCCGGCGGGCCGGGCGGGGGGCGGGTGGGGTGTACCAGGGCGTCGCCCGGCGGCGGGTGTCCGCCGGCGGGACGGCGATCTCGCCGGCCAGCATCTCCCGCTTGCGGCCGAAGCCGGGCACCTTGCGCCAGGCGAAGCCGGCGGCCGCGAGGCCGCGCTTGACCACCCCGGCGCAGGTGAAGGTGGCGAAGGTGGCGCCGGGGCGTGAACGCTCGGCCATGGCGGCGAACAGCTCGGGCCGCCACATCTCGGGGTTCCTGGCCGGGGCGAAGCCGTCGAGGAACCAGGCGTCGACCCGGCCGTCGAGCAACCGCAGCCGCTCGACGGTATCGCCCAGGTGCAGGTCGAGGGTGACCCGCTCGTCGAGCCACAGGCGATGCACCCCGGCCACCGGCTCGGGCCACTGGGCGAGCAGCACGCCGGCCCGCTCGGCGAGGTCCGGCCAGGCGGCGAGCGCCCGGGCCAGGTCGTCCCGGGCCAGCGGGTACTTCTCGGTGGACACCAGGTGCAGGCGGGCCCCGGCCGGGGCCCGGGCGTCGAAGCAGGCCCAGGCGCAGAGCATGTTGAGGCCGGTGCCGAAGCCGGTCTCGCCGACCACGAAGGGGCGTGCCTCCCGCCAGTCGGCGAAGCGCTCGGGCAGCCGGTTGGCGGCGAGGAACACATGCTCGGTCTCGGCGCGGCCGTCATGGCGCGAGAAGTAGACATCGTCGAAGGCGATGGAATGCGGCGCCGTCTCGCCGCTGTCGTCCCGGCGCCAGTCGAGGCGGGCAGGCGTCAGGCCGGCGAGCGGCGGCAGGGCATCGGGGGCGGTCACGGCGGGGCTCCGGCGAACGGCGGTTGGTCAATCTTTGATCGATGTCGCCGCGGCGCCATCGCGACAGGGCTGGCGCAAGGCGTCCGCGGCGTTTCAACAGCGTTATCCACAGATGCTGTGGGGAAACCACCGGTGGATAACTCAAGGCAAGGGCACGGTCCGGGCAGCTTCGATTCATGTCACCTAGCCCGAATATTCCACCAAGTTGCTCGAGCCCTCGCTTGCCCCTTGCTTCCACAGGCTTTTCTCCCTCACTCGACCGTACACCCTGGTACGGCGCTTAATCGGGATAAAGCCTGTGAAACCAATTGGCTGCGCGATCATCACGGCACCTGATGCAATATCCGGGCTAGGGCAGGGCCTTCTTGAACGGCTTCACCGTCACCTTGGCGTAGACCCCGGCGATGATGTAGGGGTCGGCGTCGGCCCAGGCCTGGGCGCCGTCCAGGTCCTCGAACTCGGCGATCACCAGGCTGCCGGTGAAGCCGGCCTCGCCCGGGTCCTCGCTGTCCACGGCGGGGTGCGGGCCGGCCAGCACCAGGCGGCCCTCGTCGCGCAACTGCTCGAGGCGGGCCAGGTGATCGGGACGGGCGGCCAGGCGCCGCTCCAGGCTGTTGTTCACATCTTCACTGATGATGGCATAGAGCATCGCAGGATTTCCTAGGCAGAGCGGCTCGCGCCGCGTGGGCGACGGGCTCGCCATTGACCGGGTAGGGTCTCGCGAGCACCATGGTCATCATTCTGACAAAGTCACCTGCCGGCGTCATGCCAATGAATGCACTTCCCGTGCGCTTCGAGGGCGATCCTCTCACCATCGACCTGCACATGCACTCCACCGCCTCGGATGGCGCCCTGACCCCGGACGCCCTGGTGGCGCTGTGCCATGAGCGCGGCCTGAGCCATATGGCCCTCACCGACCACGACACCATGGATGGCGTCGCGGCGGCCCGGGCGGCCGCCGCCGGGGTGGGGCTCTGCGTGCTGCCGGCCACCGAGCTCTCCACCCAGTGGCGCGGCATCAACATCCATGTGGTGGGGCTGCTGCCCGACGGCGCCCGGGGCGACCTGGTGGCCGGCCTCGCCGCCCAGGCCCAGGCCCGGGAGCACCGTTCGCTGAAGATCGCCGAGCGCCTGGAGAAGGTCGGCCTCGACGATGCCCTGGCCCGGGCCCGGGAACAGGCCGGCTCGGAGCGGCCCCTGGGTCGCCCGGATTTCGCCCGGGCCCTGGTGGCGGCGGGTCTGGTCGCCGACATGGGCAGCGCCTTCGCCAAGTATCTGGGCAACGGCAAGGCCGGCGATATCAAGGCCCACTGGCCCTATCTCTCCGAGGCGGTGGCCTGGATCCTCGATGCCGGTGGCGTGGCCGTGCTGGCGCACCCGCTGTGCCACGGCCTGACCCGGCGCAAGCGCGGCCTGCTGCTCGACGACTTCCGCGCCGCCGGCGGCCAGGCCGCCGAGCTGGTCAGCGGCTTCCAGAACCCCGACGTCACCCGCGACCTGGCCCGCCAACTCCAGGAGCGCGAGCTTCTGGCCTCGGTCGGCAGCGACTTCCACTTCCCCGGCGGCCACCTGGCCCCGGGCACCATGAGCCCGGTGCCGCGCACCGCGGTGGCGCCGGTCTGGACCCACCCGCGCCTGGCGGCCTGCCTCGGCCAGCCGGCCCCGGCCGCCTGAGGCCGTGATCGCGTCGAACCCACCTCAATGAACAGGGAACGCCCATGAGCCAGTTCTTCCAGATCCACCCCGACAACCCGCAGAAGCGTCTCATCGACCAGGCGGTGCAGATCATCCGCGACGGCGGGGTGATCGCCTATCCCACCGACTCCGGCTATGCCCTGGGCTGCCACCTGGGAGACAAGAAGGCCGTCGAGCGGATCAAGTGGCTGCGCTCCCTGGACGACAAGCACAACTTCACCCTGGTGTGCTCGGACCTCTCCGAGATCGGCACCTACGCCAAGGTGGACAACGCCGTCTTCCGCCTGCTCAAGGCCCATACCCCCGGGCCCTATACCTTCATCCTCCAGGCCACCAGCGAGGTGCCGCGGCTGCTGCTGCATCCCAAGCGGCGCTCCATCGGCGTGCGGGTGCCGGATCACCATATCACCCGGGCCCTGCTCGACACCCTCGGCGAGCCGCTGATGAGCGTGACCCTGATCCCGGTGGACGAGGCGCTGCCGTTGACCGACGCCGAGGAGATCCGCGAGCGCTTCGGCGCCCACCTGGATCTGGTCATCGACGGCGGCGCCTGCCATCTCGAGGCCACCAGCGTGATCGACTTGCGCGAACTGCCGCCCAGGGTGGTGCGCGAGGGCCGCGGCGACGTGACCCCCTTCCAGGAATGACGGCATGCCCGTGTCGCCTCGCTCGGCCCGGCACCTCGCCGGGGCGCTCCACTGCCGAGGAGGAGTGGTTTGTTTGAACGAGCAATCAAAATAAAATATGCTGAGGCATTCCCTGCCATAACAAGGAGATATCGGATGCAGACTCCTCGCCGCCCCCTGGGGTTGTCCATCGCCGCGCTGGCCGGCCTGGCGAGCCTGCCCCTGTCCGGGAATGCCGTCGCCGACGACAGCATGATCTGCCGCCAGGCCGCCTATGCCATGGGCCTGCGCTACCAGCAGCAGTCCGCCGAGGTCGCCGCGCTGCAGCGTCAGGGCTTCGCCCTGGCCCGCTATCGTCTCGAGGACCGGCTCGCGGCCCACGGCGAGGATGCCGACTTGGCGATCATCACCGACCTCGACGAGACGGTGCTGGACAACAGCGCCCTGCTGGCCCGGGACATGGCCGAGTGCCACGACTACACCACTTGGGATACCTGGAAGCACTGGGAGCGTGAGGGCGAACCGGGCCTGATTCCCGGCGCCAAGGCCTTCCTGGACTTCGCCGACGAGCACGGCGTGGCCATCTACTACGTCTCCGACCGCTATCAGGAGAACGAGGCCGACACCATCGCCACCCTGGAGGCACTGAACCTGCCACAGGTCTCCGAGGACAGCGTCAAGCTGCTGGGCCCGCCCAAGGCGGAACGCCGCGCCACGGTGCTCGAGGACCATACCCTGGTGATGCAGCTCGGCGACTCCCTGCATGACTTCGCCGGCGAGTTCGCCGACGCCGACCTCGCCGGGCAGCACGAGCTCGTCGAGGAGCACGCCGAGCGCTTCGGCCAGGACTGGATCGTCTTCCCCAACGCCGGCTACGGCGACTGGAGCGAGGCCGAGCTGGAAGCCTGGGAGGCGACGCTCGAGGTCGAGTAAGCCGCGCTGACAGATACCGAAGCGCCCCGGGGGCTACTCCCGGGGCGCTTCTTCGTCCTGGGTGCGGGGATCGGGGGTCTCCTCGTCCAGCCAGGTCCCGCAGCGCAGGCAGTAGCGGGCGCGCTTCTCGTGGCGATCGTGGCCGCAGCCGGGACAGGCCTCGTCGGAATAGCGATCGGCGCGGATCGAGCGGATCACCTCGGCGGAGAAGACCCCGGTGGGCACCGCGATGATCGAATAACCGATCAGCATCACCATCACCGAGATGGCCTGGCCCAGCGGCGTCACCGGAGTGATGTCGCCGTAGCCCACCGTGGTCAGGGTGACCACGGCCCAGTAGATGGCGGTGGGGATGCTGGTGAAGCCGGCCTCGGCGGGCTCGATCAGATAGACCAGCGAGGCGAAGATGGTCACCAGCATGAAGACGGTGAACAGGAACAGGAAGATCTGGTGGCCGCTGCGCATCAACGCTCCCAGCAGCAGGCGGCCCTCGCCGACGAACTCCATCAGCCGCAGCACCCGGAAGATGCGCAGGGTGCGCAGCAGGCGCACCACCACCAGCGACTGGGTCCCAGGCAGCACCAGGGCCAGCCAGGTCGGCAGGATGGCGACCAGGTCGATGATGCCGTAGAAGCTCTTGAGGTAATGCCAGGGCCGTTTCAGGCAGTACAGGCGCACCGCCAGCTCGACGGTGAACAGCAGCGTGAAGCCCCACTCCACCCAGTAGAACCAGACCCCATGGGCCTCGCGCAGCGGGGCGATGCTCTCCAGCATCACCACCAGCACGCTCGTCAGGATGATGCCGATCAGCGCGATGTCGAAGCCCTTGGCCAGCGGCGTGTCCGACTCGAAGATGATCTGGAAGACGCGTGTCCGGAGTCCTTCCGCGGCGGGCTTGAGGTCGTGGTGGTTCACGGGCGTCATCCTTGTGGTGACCGGGCTCAGCCGAGCGATACCTCGCCGGGGAGTCGCCGCGCCAGGGCCAGGGCACGCTGGCCGAAGGCCGGAGTCAGCCAGCTCGGCGTCGCCAGGGCCTCGGCGAGGCGGTGGGCGTCGGCGCTCACGGCATCATCGCCCAGCTCGGCCAGGCGTTGGAAGGCCTGCCGGGCCTGGTGACGCCAGGCGTCGTCGCCGGTGTCGGCCAGGGCATCCAGGGCCACCACGGCGCGATGCAGCCAGGCCTCGGGGGGGCCGCCCTCGGGCAGCGTCCAGCGGCCGGCGAGCAGGGCGCCGCCGCGGGCGGCCTTGCTGGTGTCGGAGGGACGCAGCGGCACGTCCTCGGCCAGGCGCGCGGCGAGCTCGAGCACGGTGGCCGCGTCGCCCTCCTTGAGCTCGAGCTCCAGCTCGCGGATCGGCGCCTCGCGCCCGTCGCTGCGGATCTCGCCGATATCCAGCGCCACCTCGATGGTGGCGCTGTCGTCTTCCAGCCACCAGGTCTCGCGCACGAAGTCGGTGGTGAAGCGAGGCGCCAGCTTCCCCAGCACGCCTTCGCCCAGCGCCGTCACGGGGGGCAGGGCGGCGAGACGCGACAGGTCGAGCCCCGGCCCGATCACTTCCCACTCCCACTCGCCGCGGCTCGACAGGCCGCCGCTGCCTTCGCCGCGGGTCTTCAGCGTCTGCAGCAGGCGATCATCGACATGGCGCAGGCGCAGGGCCATGCGGGCGGCCTCGAGGTCGCCCCCGGGGGTATCGAAATAGGTGTTGCCGAGTCGGGTGGTCCGCGGGGCGAGGCCGGCCAGGCAGGGATGGTGTCGCAGGGCCTCGGGGCCGGTGGCGCCCAGGGCCAGCTTGAGTTCGATCTCGTTTGCCATGCACGACCCCTCCTATCATTTTGATTAACAGTCGATGATTTTTTCATGACGGCGCTCGCCCCAGTCACTATACTGGCGCCGCCATTTCCAAGTGCTCAGATGCCCCCATGGTGACATCCAATCCCTTCTCCGCGATGTTCGGCCGCTCGCCATTCCAGCCGCTGCTGGCCCACATCGTCAAGGTCAATGACTGTGCCGAGGCACTGCTGCCGTTCCTCGAGGCCACCCTCGAGGGCGATTGGCAGGGCGCCGGCGAGCACCGCGAGACCATCACCCGTCTCGAACACGAGGCCGACGAACTCAAGACCGAGCTGCGTCTCAACCTCCCCAATACCATGTTCCTGCCGGTCTCGCGCTCCGACCTGCTGGACCTGATCAGCGTCCAGGACAAGATCGCCAACAAGGCCCGCGACATCACCGGCATCATGCTCGGCCGCAAGATGCAGGTGCCCGACGAGCTGGCCCAGCCGATGCGCGACTACCTGCGCACCTCGGTGGCCTGCGTGGCCCAGGCCCGCGAGGCCCTGGAGGAGCTCAAGGACCTGCTCGAATCCGGCTTCGGGCGCAACGTCTCCGACGTGATGCAGAAGATGATCCGCGAGTTGCACACCCTGGAGCACCAGGCCGACGACCAGCAGGTCGCCGTCCGCCGCCAGCTGTTCGAGCTCGAGGACCGTCTGCCGCCGGTGGACGTGATGTTCCTCTACAAGATCATCGACTGGGTCGGTGAACTGTCCGACCGCGCCGAGCGCGTGGGTAGCCGCCTTCAGATCATGACGGCCAACTGATCGGGCCCGGCCCGATCCACATCCGCCACTTCTGACCGCTAGCAAGGGACACCGTCCTATGTCGATCATCGCGCAACACGGCGACCTCTTCATCATCCTCGCCTGTGCCTTCGGCCTCTTCATGGCCTGGGGCGTGGGTGCCAACGACGTGGCCAATGCCATGGGCACCTCGGTGGGGTCCAAGGCCATCACCATCAAGCAGGCGATCCTCATCGCCGTGATCTTCGAGTTCCTCGGCGCCTGGCTGGCCGGCGGCGAGGTCACCAACACCATCCGCAAGGGCATCATCGACCCCGCCCTGCTGCAGGAGGACCCGCAGCTGCTGGTCTACGGCATGCTGGCCTCGCTGCTGGCCGCCGCGACCTGGCTGCTGATCGCCTCGATGCGCGGCTGGCCGGTCTCCACCACCCACTCCATCGTCGGCGCCATCGTCGGCTTCGCCATGGCTGGGCTGGGGCTCGAGGCCATCGGCTGGACCAAGGTCAGCCAGATCGCCGCCAGCTGGGTGGTCTCGCCGCTGATGTCCGGCACCATCGCCTTCATGCTGTTCAAGTCGGTCCAGTACCTGATCTTCGAGAACCGCGATCCCTTCACCGCGGCCAAGCGCTACGTGCCGATGTACGTCTTCCTGGTCGGCTTCATCGTCGCCATGGTCACCCTGACCAAGGGCCTCAAGCACGTCGGCCTGGACCTCGGCTTCGGCGAGAGCCTGATCTATGGCCTGCTGATCGGCCTGGGCGTGATGCTGCTCGGTGGCTTCCTGGAGCGTCGAGTCAGCCGCAACCGTAGCGAGGAGGACAGCTTCGGCTTCGGCGGCGTCGAGCGCGTCTTCGGCGTGCTGATGCTGTTCACCGCCTGCGCCATGGCCTTCGCCCACGGCTCCAACGACGTGGCCAACGCCGTCGGCCCGCTGGCCGCGGTGATCACCGTGGTGCAGAGCGGTGGCCAGGTGGGAGGAGAGGCCCTGGTGCCCTGGTGGGTGCTGGTACTGGGCGGTGGCGGCATCGTCATCGGCCTGGTCACCTACGGTCACAAGGTGATCGCCACCGTGGGCACCGGCATCACCGAGCTGACGCCGAGCCGCGGCTTCGCCGCCACCCTGGCCGCCGCCACCACCGTGGTGCTGGCCTCGGGCACCGGCCTGCCGATTTCCACCACCCACACCCTGGTGGGTGCCGTGCTCGGCGTGGGCCTGGCCCGGGGCATGGCGGCGCTCAACCTGCGCGTGATCGGCACCATCGTGATGTCCTGGCTGATCACCCTGCCGGCCGGCGCCGGCCTGGCGATCATGTTCTTCTTCATGTTGAAGGGGATGTTCGGCTAATTCGCCACGAGGTTCGAGGTTCGAGGTTCGAGGTGTAGGAGCCCAATTCATCGGGTGATTGCTGTCCAGGCAGGTGAAAGCCTGCCTGGACAGGCTGGCACCATCTCCTGTGAACCGAGATACCGGGGGTGTCAACATTGGCTTAGGGCGCACCATCCTGCTTGCCCCTTGCCCCTTGCCCCTTGCCCCTTGCCCCTTGCCCCTTGCCCCTTGCCCCTTGCCCCTTGCCCCTTGCCCCTTGCCCCTTGCCCCTTGCCCCTGACCAGAGGTGCCGCCGTTTTCGTCCGTCTGATATAGTCAATGCTCATCCTCCCCTCTCACCTGCTGCCGGAGCGCGGCCTTGGACACTCGTTTCCCCTTCGTCGACTGGTTCCGCAATTCCTCGCCCTATATCAATGCGCATCGAGGACGAACCTTCGTGATCCTGATCGAGGGCGAGGCCGTGGCGCAGGGCCGCGGCGAGCAGCTGATCCAGGACCTGGCGCTGCTGCACACCCTGGGCGTGCGCCTGGTGGTGGTGCAGGGCATCCGTCCCCAGGTGCACGACGCCCTCGAGGCGGCGGGCATCACCCCGCGGCGCCACCAGGGCCGCTGGGTGGCCGACGAGGCGGTCATGGCCCGGGTCGAGGGGGTGGCCGCCGAGCAGCGGCTGTGGCTCGAGGCCCGGCTGTCGCTCGGGCTGCCCAATACCCCGCTGCACGGGGTCGAGATGACCGTGGTCTCCGGCAACCTGGTGATGGCCAAGCCCCTCGGGGTGCGTGACGGCATCGACTTCGACCGCAGTGGCGAGGTGCGCCGGGTGCGCGACGCGGCGATACGCGGCCTGCTGGGCCAGGGCTCGCTGGTGCTGCTGCCGCCGCTGGGCTTCTCGAGCACCGGTGAGGTCTTCGACCTGGACGCCGCCGACGTGGCGCGACACACGGCCACGGCGCTCGGCGCCGACAAGCTGATCCTGCTGGGGGAGGCCAGCGGCCTGTTCGACGATGCCGGTCAGCTGCAGCGCCAGCTGACGCCGGCCGAGGCCGCTCCGCTGCTGGCCCGGACCGCCCCGGGCGACGAGCTGTCCCGCCACCTCGGCGCCGCCTGCGCCGCGGCCCGCCATGGCGTGGCTCGCACCCACCTGCTTTCCTGGCGGGACCACGATGCCCTGCTCGGCGAGCTCTTCACCCGGGACGGGGTGGGCACCATGATCACCCAGCACCGCTACGAGCAGCTGCGCCCCGCCGAGATCGACGACATCGGCGGCTTGCTGGAACTGCTCGAGCCGCTGGAGCGTCGCGGCATGCTGGTGCCGCGTTCCCGGGAGCGCCTCGAGTACGAGATCGAGGACTATGCGGTCATCGAGCGGGACGGCATGGTCATCGGCTGCGCCGCCCTGCACACCTTCGGCGATGCCCGCATGGGCGAGCTCGCCTGCGTGGCCGTGCATGGCGACTACCGGGGCGGGGCCCGCGGCGACCGGCTGCTCGCCGAGGTGGAGCGTCGTGCTCGCCAGCTCGGGCTGGAGTCGCTGTTCGCCCTCACCACGCATACGGCCCACTGGTTCTTCGAGCATGGCTTCCGCCAGGCCGATATCGCCGACCTGCCGCCGCTGCGCCGGGATACCTATAGCCACGCCCGCCAGTCCAAGGTGCTCGTCAAGGCCCTCGCCTGACCCCCTGTCGCCGCCTGGCGGCACCGCACAAAAGGGTGTCGCCAGGCGGAGACGTTATAATGAATTGTTTTAAAAGGGATTTATCGGCTCACCTGAATCCATGTCGCCAATCGGCGACGAAAAATCCCGTCGATCGGGCGATTCGACCGTGCCGGATCGTCATCTGTCCGGGGGCTGCCAATTTATAAGATCCTATCTCTTTGATTTTGAAGGGGTGGTATGGCTTTTGGCACGCGATTGGCAACAGTCAGGGTGAGCAAGCGGAAACGGTTCAAACGGCTCGAACCGTGTTCCGGTCGCCGGGGGCCGAGATAACACTGCCCTGTGCCTTTTGGCCTCGCGGCGATCAACGTCTGCTCCAGCGATGTGTGACTTTAGGTTGCGATGAGACGGTACCGACGACGTCAAGGAAGTGTACCGATAGGGCAAGGATGCCCCGGCAAGGATGCCTCCCCCTACGGGGGACGAATTGCGCGACATCGCCCGGCCGAGGCCTGGGTGATGACGCCACAGACGAAGCGGGGTGGTCCGCCACCCGCACGAGGATGACTAGCCCCTGGTGGCAAAGGGCGTTCCCGTGGCTTCGCGGGCCTCACGGCCCTGGGAAAGTCGGTCGATGGATGGACCAGGCCGGCGATCGAGCGGCTTTCTCGACCCTTCAGTTCCCTGCGTATTGGGCCGGCTCTGCCGGCCCTTTTTTTTCATCGATGCGCATTGAGCCTTGTCTGAAAAGTCGGCGAGCGATGGCCAGGGCTAGGCCCGTTCCTGACGGGCCAAGGCATTTCCCACATCCGTGTGGGTCACAAGGCAAGAATCGGCGAAAAGGGCGAAAAGACGGAATTTTCGCGGTGTAAATGAGTACTTTGAGCTGATTTTTAACGCCGGATGGGCGAGCGCAGGCAGTTTTCAGACACAGCGAAGGCCTCGACGCATGCAAGGTGGTGGGCCGAACTCTGGTATTCTCGGGCTTGAACGATGGACACTTCCTTCAATCTTCTCGGTAGAACGCTGGCCATGACCACAGCCGTATCCCGTCGTTGGCGCCCGCGCTCGCTGCTGCAGCTGGTGTTGCTCGCCTTCCTCATGGTGATGCTGCCGCTTGCCGTACTGATGCTCCAGGCCGGCCAGGCCCTGTCCGAACTCTCGCGACTGGCCGACCAGAGTGCCCGTCAGGCGGTGGAGGAGACGCGTCGTGCCCGCACCCTCGGGGCCCTGGCCCTGGAACTCGAGCGTAGTGCCCGCCAGTACGCCGTGGTCGAGCAGGAGAGCCTGCTGGATATCTACGACGAGCGGCTGGCGGAGTTTCGCCGCCTGCTCGCCCGGCAGAGCGAGCTGCTGCCCGATGACCCGAACGTGAAGGCGCTCTCCAGCGAGCTGGACAAGCTCGCCGAGTTGCCCGGACTGTCGCTGGAGGAGTTCGAGAGTCGGCTCACCGATTTCCTGTCCTTCGCCGAGCATACCGAGGCCATGCGCCATGCCACCAACCGGCGCATCGACGACCGCCTCGACGTCATCCGTACCCGGGCCGAGGACGTGCAGCGGCGGCTGTGGTGGCAGACCGCCGCGCTGGTCTCGGCCAGTCTGATTCTGATGCTGCTGTTCACCCGGCTGATCATCCGTCCGGTGCACCAGCTCGAGCGGCGCATCCTCGGCATCGGCAGTGGTGGCCAGGAGGCCCGGCGGGCCCCGGTCCAGGGCCCCGCCGAGCTGGTCAGCCTCGACGAGCGGCTCGACTGGCTGTCGTCGCGGCTCGAGGAACTGGAGGAACAGAAGCAGCAGTTCCTGCGTCACATGTCGCATGAACTCAAGACCCCTCTGGCCAGCGTGCGCGAGGGATCGTCGCTGCTCGCCGACGGTGTGGCCGGCGAGCTCTCCGAGCACCAGCGCGAGATCCTCGAACTGATCGATGCCAGCGGCAGCGAACTCCAGCAACTCATCGAGCAATTGCTCGACTACAACCTGCTGCAGCACAGCCGGCTGGAGGCCGAGCGGCTGGACCTCGCCACCGTGGCCAAGGAAGTGCTGGCCAAGCATCGCCTGGCGCTGCAGCAGAAGGAGATGCGCGTGGACTGCTTCGATGGCCCCCTGGCCTGGCGGGCCGATCGGACCGCCACGGCCCGCATTCTCGATAACCTGATCTCCAACGCCATCGCCTACGGCGAGGACGCCGGTCGACTGGAGATCGGCGCCCGGGTGGAGCATGACCGCCTGGTGCTCGAGGTGGCCAACAGCGGTGAGCCGATTCCCGAGGAGGATCGGCCACGGCTGTTCGAGGCCTTCTACCAGGGGCGGATACGGCGCAAGGGCGCCCTGAAGGGCTCCGGCATCGGTCTCTCGGTGGCCGCCGACTGCGCCCGGCTGCAGGATGGCACCCTCGAACTGGTGGATGATCCCCGCCTGGCGGTGTGTTTCCGGCTGACCCTGCCGCGCCGGGCGCCGGCGATCGAGCACGATGTATCGACACCCGCCCTGCAGGGTGTCCAGGAAAGGAACGACTGACATGAACCTACGCCCGCTGATCCTCGGCCTGGCCTCGACCTGGCTGGTGGGCTGCCAGGGGTTCCCGGAGAACCTCCAGGGGCCCCGCGACAACCCCCACCCCCGGGTGCAGCTGAGCCCCGGCACCTGCTTCTCGGAGGTGCCCAGCTTCGCCGACGACGCCTGTCTGCTGCATGACTGGGTGGCCCTGGGCCTGGCCTCCCAGCGCGGCGACCGGGCCTGGCGCGAGGGCATGCTGCTGACCCTCGAGGGAGACGACGCCGAGCAGCGCCTGGGGCGCGCCGTGCTGCTGGCCTGGGGCGACGAGGCCCAGTGGGACGAGGCCTCCGAGCTGCTCAAGGCCGACCTGCATGCGGCGCCGGCCCGGCTGCAGCCGCTGCTGCGCTACTGGCTCAACGAGGTGGAAGGCCGGCGCAGCCTGAGCCACAAGCTGGTCGAGGAGCAGCAAGAGCGGGAGGCCCTGGCGGCGGAGAACGAGGCCCTGACCGAGAAGCTGGATGCCCTCACCGCCATCGAGCGGAACATCAATTCGCGACAGCAGACCGAGTAACTCGGGAGAGACGACATGACCCCAACCGGACGCCCCTACGCCACTGGTGATCAAGGCGCTCACATCCTGCTGGTGGACGACGACCCCAGTCTGCTCAAGCTGCTGGGCATGCGGCTGCAGAGCCGCGGCTTTCGCGTGACCACCGCGGAGAGCGGACGCGAGGCCCTCAAGCGCCTCGAGGCCGCCCGGCCGGACCTGGTGCTTTCCGACATGCGCATGGACGAGATGGACGGCCTGGCGCTGTTCCAGGAGATCCAGCGCCGCTCGCCGGGCCTGCCGGTGATCATCCTCACCGCCCATGGCTCGATCCCCGATGCCGTCAGCGCCACCCGGCAGGGCGTGTTCGGCTTCCTGACCAAGCCGGTCGACCGTGACGAGCTGTTCGCCACCATCGACGAGGCCCTGGCCCAGACCACTACCGCCAACGGCGAGGGCGACGACGCCTGGCGCTCGGCCATCATCACTCGCAGCCCCGAGATGGAACGCATCCTCGAGCAGGCCCGCATGGTGGCGAGCTCGGACGTCAGCGTGCTGGTCACCGGTCCCTCGGGCTCCGGCAAGGAACTGCTGGCCGGCGCCATCCACAAGGCCAGCAGCCGCGCCGACAAGCCCTTCGTCGCCATCAACTGCGGCGCGCTGCCGGAGCAGTTGCTCGAGAGCGAGCTGTTCGGCCATTCCAGGGGGGCCTTCACCGGCGCGGTGAGCGAACACCGGGGGCTCTTCCAGGCCGCCGACGGCGGCACCCTGTTCCTCGACGAGATCGGCGACATGCCGCTGCCGCTGCAGGTCAAGCTGCTGCGGGCCCTGCAGGAGCGCCAGATCCGCCCGCTGGGGTCGACCGCTTCGGTGCCCATCGACGTGCGACTGATCTCGGCCACCCATCGCGACCTGGGCCAGGCCATGCACGACGGCGAGTTCCGCGAGGACCTCTTCTACCGGCTCAACGTGGTCAACCTGAAGCTGCCGCCGCTCAAGGACCGCGCCGAGGACGTGCCGCTGCTGGCCAAGTACCTGGTGGCCCAGGCGGCGGCCCGCCACAAGCCCTTCGTCAAGGGCTTCTCCCGGGAGGCGCTGAACCTGCTGGCGTCGAGCGCCTGGCCGGGCAACGTGCGCCAGCTGGTCAACGTGGTGGAGCAGTGCGTGGCGCTGACCAGCTCGGCGATGATTCCCGAGGCGCTGGTGGCCCAGGCCCTGGTGGCCGAGGAGAACGCCCTGCCGACCTTCAACGATGCCCGGGCCGGCTTCGAGCGCAGCTACCTGGTCAAGGTGCTCAAGATCACCGAGGGCAACGTGACCCAGGCGGCGCGCATCGCCGGGCGCAACCGCACCGACTTCTACAAGCTGCTGGCCCGCCACGAGCTCGAGCCCTCGTCCTTCAAGCCCGGATCGGCCCACAGCGAGGCGTCGTGAGGTGAGCGGGCGCCGTCAGTCGGCGGCGTCCTCCCCGGGCAACACCTTCAGGGCCAGCCGGCCCTCGCCGAGGCGCGCGGCCAGGCGCTCCCCGGGCGCGGTGTCCGCCGCCCGGCGGATCACCCGGCCCGCGTCGTTCTCGAGGATCGCATAGCCCCGGCCGAGCACCGCCAGGGGACTCACCGCCTGCAGCTCCCGGGCCAGGGCATTGAGCCGCTCGCGGTGGCGGGCCAGCTCCCGGGGCATGGCCTGGTGCAGGCGCTGGTGGGCCAGCGCCAGGCGACGTTCGGCCTGGGCCACCAGGGCCGCCGGCGAGCGCAGCGCCAGCCGCTGGCGCAGCTGGCCCTCGCGCTGCCGGGCCGCCTCGAGGCGGGCACGCATGGCCCGCGCCAGCCGCCCCTCCAGCTGCTTCAGCTGGCGTCGCCGATAGCCCAGCACCTCGCCGGGATGGCGCAGCCTGGCCCGCAGGTGGTCCAGGCGCTGGGCCTCGGTATCGAGCCGCGCCCGCTCGGCGCGCGCCAGGCGGGCCTCCAGCACGCGCAGCCGGGCGAGCAGCTCGGCGCGGCCCGGCACCAGCTGCTCCGCCGCAGCCGAGGGCGTGGGGGCCCGCCGGTCGGCGGCGAAGTCCGCCAGGGTGACGTCCACCTCGTGGCCCACCGCCGACATCACCGACAGCCGCGAGTGGAAGATCGCCCGCGCCAGGTGCTCGTCGTTGAAGGCCCAGAGATCCTCCAGGCTGCCGCCGCCCCGGGTGACCAGGATGGCATCCCGGGCGGGATCCAGGGCCGACTGGCGATTGAGCAGCCCCAGGGCGGCGATCATCGCCGGGGCCGCCTCGCGGCCCTGCACCGGCACCGGGATCAGGGTGACCTGCACCAGCGGCCAGCGCGTGGCCAGCACCGCCAGCACGTCGCGGATCGCCGCCCCGGTGGGCGAGGTGAGCACCAGCAGGTGGCGCGGCGGGTAGGGCAGGGGCCGGGCGTTGGCGAACACCCCCTCGGCGTCGAGCTTGGCCTTGAGCCGCTCGAAGGCGGCCAGCAGCTCGCCTTCGCCCACCGCCTGCACCGCCTCGGCGATCAGCTGGTAGTCGCCTCGCGGCTCGAACAGCGAGACCCGCCCGCGTACCCTGACGTGGTCGCCGTCGCGCATCGGCGCGGCGACGAAGCGCGCGCGGTTGCGGAACAGCGCACAGCGCAGCTGGGCCCGCTCGTCCTTGAGGGTGAAGTAGACGTGACCCGACGACGGCCGCGAGACGCCGGACAGCTCGCCCTCCACCCAGACGTCGCCGACGTCCTGCTCCAGGGCCTGGCGGGCGCGGCGGTTGAGCTCGCTGACGGTGAGGGCGGGGCTGTCGTTGGGGGCCATGATGGGGTCATCTCCGGGCGGAACGCCGCCCAGCCTAGCACGGATCCGGCCCGTCGCTCGGCCCCCGGCCCGACCTGGCACCCAGGCGCCGGCAGGCGCCCAGCAGCACCGGCATCAGCAGGATCAGCACCGTGATGCGCAGCAGGTGGTGCGAGGTGACGAAGGCCGGGTCGATGCCCAGCGACAGCGCGACCAGGCTCAGCTCGGGGGCGCCACCGGGCATGTAGGCGAGCAGCGCCGCCGGCAGCGACACCCCCGTCGCGGCGTGGATGCCCCAGGCGGCGAGGATGGCGATCCCGAGCAGGCACACCGCCTGCAGCATGGCCATCACCAGGGTATGGCCGACCTTGGCCAGCGAGGTGCCGGTGAAGCGCACTCCCACCGAGACGCCGATGATCACCTGGGCCAGGGCGATCAGCGTCGGCGGGATGGCGGCATGGGTCAGCCCCGTCAGGTGCAGCGCCGCCGAGACCAGCGCCGGGCCGAACAGCAAGGCGTTGGGCAGGCGCAGCCGGTGCCCCAGCCAGGCGCCCAGCACGCCGGCGCCGGCCAGCCAGGCCGCATCTCCTGGAGCGGGTAGCCATAGCCACTGGGCCAGGTCCATGCCGGTGGGCTGCAGGCTGACATGGCCGACCCACTGCAGCACCGGGGGAATGGCGACCAGCAGCACCAGGATGCGCACCGCATGGGTCATGCCCACCACCCGCAGGTCGGCGCCCGAGTCCAGCGCCATGCCGGTGACCGCCGAGACGCCCCCGGGCACCCCGGCATAGAGGGCGGTATCCAGCGAGTGGCCGGCCACGCGGCGCGAGAACCACACCGAGAAGGCCATCATCAGCGCCGTGGCCAGCAGCATCACGCTCAGGCTGGCGCCCCACAGCGGCAGATCGCCGGACATCTCCGGGGTGAAGGCCGCGCCCAGCATCACCCCGATCACCACCAGCACGCCCTTGCGACCACGCCCCGGCGAGCGCAGCCGGGCGCCGGCGAGGCTCGCCAGGGTGGTGGCGAACATGGCGCCGAGCAGCCAGGGCAGGGGGACGTCGAGCCAGTAGGCGAGGCCGCCGCCGGCCAGCCCCAGGGCGAGCGTCGGCAGGAAACGGCCCAGGGCGGCCAGTCGTGCGGTGAGGGTGTCGTTCACTATCCTGTGGCCTCTGATCGAACGTCCCGGGCCCGTGATGACGGGCCCGGTGTCTGGAAGGGAAGGAGGATGCGCTCAGCCGTCCTCGACGTCCTCCCGGGGTGAGTTGCCGGCCAGCAGCTTCGGCAGCAGCCAGGGCAGCACCAGCAGCGCGGCCGCGGCGAGCCACAGGCCCAGCGAGATACCGGACTGCCAGAGGATACCGACGTCGCCGCCGCTGATCGACAGGGCGCGGCGCAGGTTCTGTTCCATCAGCCCGCCGAGCACGTAGCCGAGGATCACCGGGGCCAGCGAGAAGCCCAGCTTGCGCAGCAGGTAGCCGAACACGCCGATGATCAGCATCAGGAAGATGGCGGTGAGATCCGAGTGCAGCTGATAGACGCCGACGAAGGCCAGGATGGCGATGGCCGGCACCAGCACCCAGCGGGGGATGGTCAGCACCCGGGCGAACACGCCGGCCAGCGGCAGGTTGAGCGCCAGCAGCACGATGTTGCCGATGTACAGCGAGGCGATCAGCCCGCCGGCCACCTCGGGGCGCTCGGTGAACATCATCGGCCCCGGGGTGATGTTGTAGAGCATCAGCGCACCGAGCAGCACGGCGGTGGTGCCGGAGCCGGGGATACCCAGGGTCAGCATGGGCACGAAGGAGCCTGCCGCCGAGGCGTTGTTGGCCGCCTCCGGGGCCGCCAGGCCGCGCATGTCGCCATGGCCGAAGGTGCCGTCCTTGTCGGAGAGGCGCTTCTCGGTGGTGTAGGAGACCGCGCCGGCCACCGAGGCGCCGGTGCCGGGCAGCACGCCGATGATGAAGCCGAGCAGCCCCGAGCGGCCCATCGCCCCCTTGCAGTAGAGCACCTCCTTGAGGCTGACGAAGACCCGGCCCAGCGGCGGCATCTCGGTGTCGACGTCGCGGCGGTGGGCCTGCTCCAGCATCAGCAGGATCTCGCTGATCGCGAACAGGCCGATGATCATCACCACGAAGTCGATGCCGTCGTAGAGCTCGGGCATGCCGAAGGTGAAACGCATCACCCCGGTGCCGCTGTCCACGCCGACGGTAGCGATCAGCACGCCCAGCACCGCGCCGATGGCGGTCTTGACGGGGTCCTTGCCCATCATCACCGACATCGACGCGAAGGCGAACACCATCAGCGCGAAGAACTCGGCGGGGCCGAACATCACCGCCACCTCGGCGAGCAGCGGCGCGAACAGCGTCAGGCCGAGGATGGCGATGGTCGCGCCGACGAAGGAGCTCACCGCCGAGAGGCCCAGCGCCGGGCCGGCCAGGCCCTTCCTGGCCAGCGGGTGGCCGTCGAGGGTGGTCATCACCGCCCCGGCGTCGCCGGGCACGTTGAGCAGGATGCTCGACATGCGCCCGCCGTACTCGGCGCCGGTGTAGATGCCGGCCAGCAGGATCAGCGCCGACTCGGCGGGCAGGCCCAGGGTGTAGGCCAGCGGCATCAGGATGGCGATGCCGTTGATCGGCCCGATGCCCGGCAGCGCCCCGAACAGGGTGCCGAGCAGCGCGCCGAGGAAGGCCAGCCCCAGGTTGAGCGGGCTCAGCGCGACGCCGAAGCCCTCGATCAGGAAATCAAACATGGTGGCGGTCCTCTAGAGGATGGCGGCGAGCCAGGTGCCGGTGGGCAGGCCGATGCCCAGCCCCGCGGTGAACAGGACGTAGCTGCCCACGGCCATCAGCGCCCCGGTGATCAGGGCCTTGCCCCAGGTGGTACCGAACAGCCGGGCCAGGGCCGCCACCACCAGCAGCGAGGTGGGCACGAAGCCCAGGCGGGTGAACAGCAGCGCATAGGCCAGCAGCAGGCCCAGCACCACCAGCAGCCGCAGGGCCTGGGCGCGGTGGGGCCAGTGGCCGTCGGCGCCCGGCTTGAACACCAGCACCAGCGACAGGCCGGCGAGCAGGATCGCGAGACCCAGCGGGAAGGCCTTGGGGCCCACGGGCTCGTAGCTGAAGGGGACGTCGAGGTGGATGGCCTGGACGGCGACGAACGCCGCCAGGCCGATCAGCACGATCCCCAGGAGCCGGTCGGCGACCGGCTTGGCGAGATCGCTCATTTCAGCCCGACCTCCTCGGCCAGGGAGCGGAAGTCGGCGACCTGGGCCTTCACGTAGCTGTCGAAGTCGTCACCGAAGCGCGACATGGCGAACAGGCCGCGGGCCTCGCGCAGCTCGGCGAATTCGGGGTCCTCGGCCAGGGCCTGCATGCGCTCGACCCATTCGGCGTAGGCCGCATCGCTGACCTCCGGGCCCATGTAGTAGCCGCGCCAGATCGGCCACTGGACGTCATAGCCCTGCTCGGCGGCGGTGGGGATCTCGGCGTAGGGCCCGCCCATGCGCTCCTCGGAGAGGGCGGCCAGCACGCGGATCTTGCCGCTCTCCAACTGGGACTTGAGCTCGGAGAGGTCGCCGGTGAAGACCTGGATATGGTCGCCGAGCAGCGCGGCCAGCGCCTCGCCGCCGCCCTCGAAGGCCACGTAGCGCAGCTGGCGCGGGTCGATGTCGCCGGCCTTGGCGGTCAGCGCGGCCTTCATCCAGTCCTGGCTGCCCACCGTGCCGCCGGCACCGAAGGCGATCTCGCCGGGGGCGTCCTGGAGGTCGGCCATCAGCTCGTCGAGGGTCTGCCAGGGGGCGTCGGCGCTGACCACGATGGCGCCGTAGTCGACGCCCAGGGCACCCAGCCAGCGCACCTCGTCGGCGTCGTACTGGCCGAACTTGCCGAGCGCCAGGTTGACCGCCGCGCCGGTGCTGGCGGCGACGATCAGGTTCTCGTCGTCGCTGCGCACGCCGTTGACATGGTTGTAGGCCACGGCGCCGATGCCGCCGGGCATGTAGGTCACCATCATCGGCGCGTCGATGCGCCCGGTTTCCTGCAGGCCGTTGGCCGCCAGGCGGCAGGTCAGGTCGTAGCCGCCGCCGGGCTTGGCGGGGGCGATGCACTCGGTGTCGCCGGCGGCCTGGGCCTGGCCGGTGAACAGGGCGCCGCCGAGCAGGGCGATGCCGGAGGCGTGGCGGATGGCCGTGTTGATCTTCATGACGAACTCCTGTTCTCTTGTTATGCGGGGCGGGCGAGGGTCTCGCCCGCCATCGCGTGATGGCCAGGGCGATGCTAGGGCCGCCACCTGTCATCAACCTGTCACCTTCCCGGTCACCCCCTGAGACATTGGTCGTATGCGCCTGCTGGTCATCGAGGACGATCCGCTGATCGCCCGCTCCCTGGAGCAGGCGCTGTCCCCCCTGGGCAATACCGTCGAGGTGTTCACCACCCATGGCGAGGGCGCGGCCGCGCTGCGCCACGACCGCTTCGACCTGGTGCTGCTCGACCTCGGCCTGCCCGACGGCGACGGCCTCGAGCTGCTGGCCGCGCTGCGCGACCGCGGCGACACCACCCCGGTGCTGATCCTCACCGCCCGGGACGCCGTCGACGACCGGGTCAGCGGCCTCGACCACGGCGCCGACGACTACCTGGCCAAGCCGTTCTCGCTGGCCGAGCTGGAGGCCCGGGTGCGGGCCCTGCTGCGGCGCAGCCAGCAGCGCAGCGACAACCGGCTGCGCTACGGACGCCTGGCCTTCGACCCGGCGACGGGCGCCGCGACCCTGGACGACACCCCCCTGACGCTGCCGCGCCGCGAGCTGCTGCTGCTCGAGGGCCTGCTGCTGCACGCCGGCAGCATCGCCCCGCGGGAGGCCCTCGAGCGGCGGCTGTTCGGCTTCGACGAGGTGGGCTCCAACGCCCTGGAGGTCTATGTCAGCCGGCTGCGCAAGCGGCTCTCCGGGACGGGCCTGCAGATCCGCACCTTCCGCGGGCTGGGCTACCGGCTGGAGGACGACGACGCGTGATCGAGGTGACCGGCTCGCTCAAGCGCCGCCTGGCGGTGTGGCTGCTGGTCACCGTGACCGGCCTGGGCGCGCTGCTGATGGTCGAGGCCTGGATGAGCACCCGCCGCGCCGCCGAGCGGGCCTTCGACAGCCAGCTCGAGGCCGCCGCCCTGACCATCGCCGAGGCCGTGCAGTGGCAGCAGGGCGAGCCGCTGGTGGAGGTGCCGGCGGCGGCCCTGCAGATACTGGCCACCCGGCACCAGGAGCGGGTCTTCTACGCCGTGCTCGACGCCGACGGCGAGGCGGTGTCCACCAACCTGCCCTTCGCCATCGAGCCGGCCTGGCGCGAGCGGGTGGCCAGCGCGCCCATGGCGCTGACCGCCCGGCTCGACGGCGCCGCCTGGCGACTCTACGGCCGCGAATACGACTCGGCGGGCTGGGTCTCCCAGGAGCCGGTGCAGATCTGGGTCGGCCATACCCGGGGCGGGCGAGTGGCGCTGGCCGACGAGCTCTTCGAGCGCACCCTGACCCGCTTCGTGGCCATGGTGCTGCTGGCCGGGGTGCTGATGGCCATGGCCCTGCGCGTGGCTCTGGGGCCCATGCGCCGGCTGCGCCGCCAGCTGCGCCACCGTGACGCCGACGACATGCGCCCCCTCGACGCCCGGGTGCCCGAGGAGATGCGCGAGCTGGCCCAGACCCTCGATCACCTGTTCGCCCGCCAGCGCCAGAGCCGCGAGGCGCTGCTGCGCTTCACCGCCGACGCCAGCCACCAGCTCAAGACGCCGCTGGCCGGGCTGCAGAGCACCAGCGAGCTGGCGCTGCAGAGCGAGGACCCGGCGGACTGGCAGGCGGCGCTGACGGCGGTGCACGAGGGCGCCGGGCGCACCAGCCGCCTGGCCGGCCAGCTGTTGAGCCTCGCCCGCCTGCGCCACCTCGACGAGACTGGCGAGATCGCTCCCCTGGATATCGCCACCGTGCTGCGCGAGACCGTGCTCGACTGGGCCGGGCGCGAGGTGGCCCGCCACCACGACCTGGGCCTCGCCGAGCTGCCTCCCGGTCCCCTGTGGGTGCGCGCCGAGGGCTGGGCGGTGCGCGAGCTGCTCGGCAACCTGATCGACAACGCCCTGCGCTACACGCCGCCGGGCAGCGTGATCACCCTGGGCCTGGCGCCCCACGGCGACGAGGTGGTGCTGTTCGTCGAGGACGACGGCCCGGGCGTGCCCGCCGCGGCCCGCGAGCGGCTGAGGCAGCCCTTCGAGCGGGGCGGGCGCCAGGACACCGACGGCTCCGGGCTGGGGCTGGCGATCGTCGACTCCATCGCCCGGCGGCTCGGCGGGCGGCTGGTGCTGGGCGGGCGCGAGCCTCATGGCCTGGTGGTGACGCTGCACCTGGCGCTGTGCCAGGGGAGGGAGGCGCCATGATCGCCGTCCGTCGCGGCATCGGCCGCCGCCTCGCGGGCTGGCTGGCCCTGGGGCTGGCGCTTGGGATGGCGATGGCCCCGGGCGGCGCGGCCCGCGCCCAGACGACGCCGCTGGTGGTGGAGGCGGCGCTGGACCGCGAGGTGGTGGCGCCGCTGCTGGCCGCCTTCCGCGCGGCCCATCCCGAGATCGAACTGGACTTTCGCGACCGCTCGACCCTGGAGGTCGACGCCCGGGTCGCCGCCGGCGAGCCGGCCCCGGACGTGGTGATCAGCTCGGCGATGCCCTGGCAGATGGCCCGGGTCAACGCGGGCTACGCGCGGCGCCTGGACTCGCCGGCGGCGCGGCGCTGGCCGGCCTGGGCCAAGTGGCGCGACGAGGTGTTCGGCTTCACCTTCGAGCCCATCGTCATGGCCTACCGGCTCGACCTCTCGCGGCACATGGTGCCGCCCCAGACCCACGCCGACCTGCACCGCCTGCTGACCACCGAGCCGGCGCGGCTGGCGGGGCGGGTGACCACCTACTCACCGCTGGAGAGCGGCGTCGGCTACACCCTCTTCCAGCAGGACGCCCGCTACACGCCGCGCTTCTGGGACCTGGTGGCCGGCATGGGCCGGGTCGACGCCCGCCTCGAGGCCAGCACCCGGGCCATGCTCGAGGGCCTCAGCGAGGGCCGCTACTGGCTCGGCTACAACCTGCTGGGCTCCTACGCCATGGTCTGGGCCCAGGATCACCCCGAGGTGATCGTGCAGGTGCCCCAGGACTACTCGCTGGTGATGATGCGCATGGCCTTCATCCACCGCGACGCGCCGCATCCCCAGGCCGCCGAGGCCTTCGTCGACTTCCTGCTCGGCCGCTAGGGCCAGCGGGTGCTGGCCGGCGAGACCCCGCTGTTCAGCGTGCGCCCGGATATCGTCGGGCCCTACACGGCGGCGCGGTTGCGCGACCAGGTGGGCGAGCGGCTCTACCCGATCCCGCTCAACGCCTCGCTGCTGGCCTTCGTCGACCCCCAGCGCCGCGACGCCTTCCTGGCCCGCTGGCGCCGCGAGTTCCGCCGCGACGACTGAGGGCGGCGCGGCCCGCCATGGCTCCCCCTCGCCGCTACGCCTCGCCCGGCGGCGTTCCGATCCCCGTCAATTGAGATTGAAGTCCCGGCAAGGGCGAGGCCGGCCACTGGCCGCTTCCCCTGCTGGTCGGGGTTTGACGGTCGGGAGGCCCTGACCTAAGCCTAGAATTACGGGCCCGGGGCCGGGCCCACCGATCGGAGGGGCACCATGGCACACTCATGGCACATTCGGGTATCGGGCCTGGTGGCGGGCTTCGCGCTGTTGATGGCCGGCAGCGTCACGGCCGGACCGGAGAACGTCGACTTCCCGGCGAACTATGCCGGTACCTATGTGCGTTACACGACGGTGGACAAGCCGGATCGCGACCCGCCCATCATCCGCTTCCTGTATATCAATCCCGACGCCCTGGTGAAGGCACGACCGGGTGAGCCGTTGCCGCACGGCACCGTGGTGGTCATGGAGGATCACGAGGCCGAGCTGACCGAGGACGGTGAGCCGCGCCGCGACGCCGACGGGCGTTTCATCCCCACCCACGAGGTCACCAACGTCTTCGTGCAGGAAAAGCAGCCCGGCTGGGGGGAGGAATACGCCGAGGACAAGCGCAACGGCGAGTGGGAGTACGCCTGGTTCCGACCCGACGGCAGCCGGCGGGACGATCAGAGCATGGACGCGTGCTTCGAGTGCCATCGCCAGGTCGCCGACCAGGACTTCACCTTCACGACCGCGCCGTTCATCACGCGCATCAAGACGGCGACGGAGGATTGACGAAAGGCAAGTCAACAGACCACGGGAGCCCCTCATGCTGGGTGCCATCGCCGGCGACATCATCGGCTCGGTCCATGAAGGCGCCGGCACCAAGACACGCGACTTTCCGCTCTTCGTCGCCGGCAGCACCTTCACCGACGACAGCGTGCTGACCGTGGCGGTGGCGGATGCCCTGCTGCACGGCGGCGATTACGTCGACCTCTTCCACGACTACTTCCACCGCTACCCCGATGCCGGCTTCGGCGGCCACTTTCGCGGCTGGGCCGCGCGCCGCGACCGCGAGCCCTACAATAGCTGGGGCAATGGCTCCGCCATGCGCGTCAGTCCCGTCGGCTTCGCCGCCCGATCGCTCGACGAGGCCCTGGCGGAAGCCCGGCGCAGCGCCGCGGTCACCCACGATCACCCCGAAGGCATCCGCGGTGCCCAGGCGATCGCCGCCGCCATCTACCTGGCGCGTGAGGGGGGCGACAAGGCCGAGATCAAGGCCCGCCTCGAGGCACTGTTCGGCTATCGCCTGGGGAAGTCCCTGGCCGACATTCGCCCAGGCTATCGCTTCGACGTCTCCTGCCAGGGCTCGGTGCCTCCCTCCATCATCGCCTTCCTGGAATCCGAGGATGTGGAATCCGCCATCCGCAACGCCATCTCGCTCGGCGGCGACGCCGACACCATGGTCTGCATGGCGGGCGGCATCGCCGAAGCCTACTACGGGGGGCTGCCCGAGGATCTGAAGGAAGAGACCCTGGCGCGGCTCGACCCCCCGCTGCGCGAGGTGGTCGAGCGCTTCAGGGCGCGCCATGGCGTCTCGGCCTGATCGCGCGCGGTCATCCTGGTGGACACCGATCGGCTGGGCGTTGGCCTGGCAGAGGGTGCCGCGAGTTCCGCCGCAACGACTGAGGGCGGTCAGGCAGCTCCCGGATTGCCCGATCCGGAGGCTGACCGTTATAATGGTTGATTAACTTCACTCCCCTCCCACCAGCGCACTGGGTGTTGCCGATTATGCTACGTATGGCCCAAGAAGCTCTTACGTTCGATGACGTATTACTCGTACCCGGCTACTCCGAGGTCCTGCCCAAGGACGTCAGCCTCCGGACACGCCTGACCCGCGACCTCTACCTCAACATCCCCCTCGTCTCCGCCGCCATGGATACCGTCACCGAGGCCCGCCTGGCCATCGCCATGGCGCAGGAAGGGGGCATCGGCATCATCCACAAGAACATGACCATCGCGCAGCAGGCCGGCGAGGTGCGCAAGGTCAAGAAGCACGAGAGCGTGATCGTCAAGGACCCGGTGACCGTCGGGCCCAAGGCCAAGCTGGCCGACCTGCTGGCGATGGCCAAGGAATACGGCTTCTCGGGCTTCCCGGTGGTGGAAGGGGAGGCCCTGGTGGGCCTGGTGACCGAGCGCGACATGCGCTTCCAGCCGAACCACGGCGACAGCGTGGCCGACATCATGACGTCCCGCGACAAGCTGGTCACCGTGCCGGTGGGCACGCCGCTGGACGTCATCAAGGGCAAGATGCAGGAGCATCGCGTCGAGAAGATGCTGGTGGTGGATGACGAGTTCAAGCTGCGCGGCCTGGTCACCTTCCAGGACATCGAGAAGGCGCGCACCTTCCCCCACGCCGCCAAGGACGCCGACGGCCGCCTGCTGGCCGGCGCCGCCGTGGGCACCGGCCCCGAGACGGCGGACCGCATCGCCGCCCTGGCCGAGGCCGGCGTGGATGCCATCATCGTCGACACCGCCCATGGCCACTCCCGGGGCGTGCTCGAGCGCGTGGCCTGGGTGAAGGAACACTTCCCGCAGATCCAGGTGATCGGCGGCAACATCGCCACCGCGGAAGCCGCCAAGGCCCTGGCCGAGGCCGGCGCCGACGGCGTCAAGGTGGGCATCGGCCCCGGCTCCATCTGCACCACCCGCGTGGTGGCCGGCGTCGGCGTGCCGCAGATCACCGCCGTCTCCAACGTCGCCGAGGCGCTCAAGCCCTATGATGTCCCGCTGATCGCCGACGGCGGCATCCGCTATTCCGGCGACCTGGCCAAGGCCGTGGCGGCCGGCGCCAGCGCGGTGATGGTCGGCGGCCTGCTGGCCGGCACCGAGGAGGCCCCGGGCGAGATCGAGCTCTACCAGGGCCGCACCTACAAGGCCTACCGTGGCATGGGCTCGATGGGCGCCATGGCCCAGAACCAGGGCAGCGCCGACCGCTACTTCCAGGACAAGGACGCTGGCGCCGAGAAGCTGGTGCCGGAAGGCATCGAAGGCCGCGTGCCCTACAAGGGCGTGATGGGCGCCATCGTCCACCAGCTGATGGGCGGCCTGCGCGCCTCCATGGGCTATACCGGCTGCACCGACATCGAGGAGATGCGCACCAGGCCGGAGTTCGTGAAGATCACCGGGGCCGGCTTCAACGAGTCCCACGTTCACGACGTGCAGATCACCAAGGAAGCCCCGAACTACCGCGCGGGTTAACTCAAGCTTGAAGCCGGAAGCTTGAAGCTGGAAGTGGCCGCGCCGCTTCCAGCTTTCGCGTTTTCGGCCCTGTTGCTTCCCAAAGGAAAGGCCAGATGACCGACATTCACGCCCACAAGATCCTGATCCTCGACTTCGGCTCCCAGTACACCCAGCTCATCGCCCGCCGCGTGCGCGAGATCGGCGTCTACTCCGAGATCCGCGCCTTCGACATCACCGAGGAGGAGATCCGCGAGTACCGGCCCAACGGCATCATCCTCGCCGGCGGCCCGGAATCCGTCACCGAACTGGGCTCGCCCCGCGCCCCGCAGTGCGTGTTCGAGCTGGGCCTGCCGGTGTTCGGCATCTGCTACGGCATGCAGACCATGGCCGAGCAGCTCGGCGGCGCCGTGGAGGGCTCCCACAAGCGCGAGTTCGGCTACGCCCAGGTGCGCGTCGACGAGGAGACCGCGCTGTTCAAGGACATCGCCGACCACATCGACCACGAGACCGGCAAGAGCCTGCTCGACGTCTGGATGAGCCACGGCGACAAGGTGGCTCGGGTGCCCGACGCCTTCACCGTGACCGCCTCCACGCCGAGCTGCCCGATCGCCGCCATGGCTTGGGAGGAGAAGCGCTTCTATGGCGTGCAGTTCCACCCCGAGGTGACCCATACCCTCCAGGGCCAGCGCATCCTCGAGCACTTCGTGCTGGATGTCTGCCAGAGCGAGCGCAACTGGACCCCGGCGCAGATCATCGAGGACCAGATCGCCCGCGTCCGCGACCAGGTGGGCGACCGCCACGTGCTGCTCGGCCTCTCCGGCGGCGTGGACTCCTCGGTGGTGGCCGCACTCCTGCACAAGGCCATCGGCGACCAGCTGACCTGCGTGTTCGTCGACAACGGCCTGCTGCGCAAGGCCGAGGGCGACCAGGTGATGGAGACCTTCGCCAAGCACATGGGCGTGCGGGTGATCCGCGTGGATGCCGAGGACCTGTTCCTCGACAAGCTCGAGGGCGAGGCCGACCCCGAGGTCAAGCGCAAGATCATCGGCAACACCTTCATCGACGTGTTCGACAGCGAGGCCGCCAAGATCGAGGGCGTGGACTTCCTCGCCCAGGGCACCATCTACCCGGACGTGATCGAGTCCGCCGCCGCCAAGACCGGCAAGGCGCACGTCATCAAGTCACACCACAACGTGGGTGGGCTGCCCGAGACCATGAAGCTCAAGCTGGTGGAGCCGCTGCGCGAGCTGTTCAAGGACGAGGTGCGCAAGCTCGGCGTCGAGCTCGGCCTGCCCTACGACATGGTCTACCGCCACCCCTTCCCGGGGCCCGGCCTGGGCGTGCGCATCCTCGGCGAGGTGAAGAAGGAATACGCCGACATCCTGCGCGAGGCCGACGCCATCTTCATCGAGGAGCTGCACAACGCCGGCTGGTACCACAAGACCAGCCAGGCCTTCGCCGTCTTCCTGCCGGTGAGGTCGGTGGGCGTGGTCGGCGACGGCCGCCGCTACGAGTGGGTGATCGCCCTGCGCGCCGTGGAGACCATCGACTTCATGACCGCCCGCTGGGCGCACCTGCCCTACGAGCTACTGGAGAAGGTCTCCAACCGCATCATCAACGAGCTCAGCGGCGTCTCCCGCGTGACCTACGACGTGAGCAGCAAGCCGCCGGCGACTATCGAGTGGGAGTGAAATGTTGTAATACTTCAGAATGCAATGCTCACTGGAAAAGTGCCTACCCGCGGGTAGGCCTTTTTTTGCATTTTCTTGTGATGATTCGTTATAGTTTGTGTATGTAATCCCCTGTTTTGCCAAAAAGGCTTAATGGTTTGTGTTAAGAAGGTTTTTGTAATTGAGGTGGAGAAAAGGTGAAGCCATTTATTAAGTGGGCCGGAGGGAAAAGGTGGTTGGTATCCAATCCTTGTTTCTCAGTTCCTGAGTACTCAGGACGGTATATTGAGCCTTTTTTGGGTGGCGGGGCTGTCTACTTTCATCTTAGACCCAGGGGCGCTATTCTATCTGATGTTAATGAAAAATTAATTGAAGTGTATTTGGCGATTCGAGATGACTGGGAGAAAGTTGAAAGTGAGTTGCGTACTATGCAAAAAAGGCACTCAAAGGAATATTATTATAAAGAGAGGTCTAGGAGGCGGCGTGCTTTACACAAAAGGGCCGCGCAGTTTCTTTATTTGAACAGAACTTGTTGGAACGGCCTGTACCGAGAAAATCTAAAGGGAGAATTCAATGTTCCTATCGGTACAAAGAACAAGGTTCTTTTCGAAGATGAAGATTTTTCTGAAATAAGTAATGTGTTGAAAACGGCTGATATTATGGCGTGTGATTTCTCTGAAACCATATCTAAGGCTTGCAAAGGTGATTTGGTTTTTGTTGATCCACCCTATACGACAGCTCACAATGTCAATGGTTTTGTAAAGTACAATCAGAAAATATTTAGCTGGGGTGACCAGTTAAGATTAAAAGCTTCTATTCGCGAAGCTGTAGAAAAAGGTGCCAAGGTGCTTTTGACAAATGCGGACCATAATAGCATTCATGAACTTTACTCTGATATGTCGGGTCATGTTTCAGTGAATAGGCCTTCAGTAATATCAGGAGTAAGTGCGGCTCGCCGAAAAACCACTGAGGCATTATATGTCTTTGAGTGATGGGGGAATAGATGTTTAAAGGGCGATTTATAAGAAAAGTGCAGAATCATCCAGTTTGGGGCTCTGTCGCTGAGGTGTTTTTTGCATTAATTTTTACGTTTGGCCCTATCGCTCTGCTTTCAATCCCTCTAACTGGCGGTGATGGTGATTTAAGCAGCGAGGCAGTAGGAAGTAATTTTTGGACCTTTTGGGCTTCCGGTGAGTTGGCTTTGCCAATTCTTGGACTTTGTGGGGCAGTTGCAGCCTTGTCAGTAACAAACAGTCGTGCTTTAAGTGGTGTTCTGATATTTACCGCTTGGATTCTAGCGCTTGTGCTTGCAAGCGCATGTGGCTACGCACTTTCGAAAAGCCAAGGGTTTACTCAGGATCTTTATCCGCAAGTGATTCGCTTTGGTTTTTTGTCTTACGCGGCGATTTTGATTTTATGGTTTATATTGTCGGTTAAATCAAAAATGGATGGGTCGCGAGGGAATCCGGAAGAAAGAGCGGAGTCTTTGTTGCGGAAAAAGCATGAGATATCAATAGAAGGTGGTCGAAATGAAGGTTCTTAATGTTCTTAAAGTCGATCAGCCTATAGGTGAGTTCTATATAGGTGCAATTGATAGTAGAGATTTGCTTGATATTGCCACAGTAGATATACGTGAGTTCTCTGAGGGGAACCCGGGAGAGATTGATGGTATTCAGCGAGAGCTTTCTCCCAGTAGGCTTAACTTGCTAAAAGAATACGTAAACCTTGATTATGCAACTTTTCCCACCTCTGTTATTCTGGCAATTGATGAGAGGTGCGTAAACGTTGAAAAGATTGATGGATGTCAAGGTCTTTTTACATTAGGAATAAATGGTTATGATGGAGATGATGAAAACCCACCTATCCCTTTAAGTGAAACTGCTTTTGTTATTGACGGACAGCACCGTCTTGCTGGTTTGCTTGCTAGAAATCATGAAAAAGGACCATTTGAAGTTAATGTCTCAATATTTGTAGGGGCTGATATTGCGGATCAAGCTGAAATCTTTTCTCGTGCCAACTTGGCTCAGACAAAAGTCAATAAGTCCTTGATGTATGATTTGCTCGATTACGCGAAAGAGAAAAGCCCATACAAGGTCGCGCACGATATTGTTGTTGCCCTCAATAATGATGCTTTTGAAGAAGGTGGGGATAGGAAAGAAGGGCCATTCTACCATCGGATAAAAAGGTTAGGTAAAAGAACGCCAGGTGTAAGTGGTGAAACCCTTGCTCAAGCTACGGTGGTGAATGGGTTGCTTAGGCACCTCCCAAAAAATCAAGAAAAAGAAAGGAGTAAAAGTATACTTGGTTTTGGTGGTCGTAAAGAGCCAAGAGAAAGTTGGAAAAATAGAATTTTTGTAGATTACTATCGCGATGAAGATTTTGTCTCTATTTTACTGATTGTGTCTAATTATTTTGAGGCTGTTCGTGATAAATGGCCAGGTGCCTGGGATAGTCATGAGCAGGGGATGATTCTTTCTAGAACCACTGGTTATAATGCTTTGATTAGGTTTCTAAGGGACGCTTATTTGTATATTGTCGATGCCCCTAGAGTGGTGAAAAAAAGTGAATTTTCGGAGATTTTTTCTCGCATAGATATACTCGATAGAGACCTGAATAGTGAGAATTATTTGCCGGGTAGTTCAGGGTCAGGCCTTCTTTACAGGCAACTTTTGGAGAAAGGCCTAAAAGGGATTAGTGATAGGTAGATTGAGTTTATGTGAGTTTTTTGGCCATTATTATAATTATTCAGGCTTGGGAGTGTGATGATGGTGGCTAGATTCTCCTCTGTGGAAAGCGATGAGGGATATGTCTACACCTTTCGCGCCGTGGAGACCATCGATCTCATGACAGCCCGTTGGGCTCACCTGCCCTACGAGGCTGCTGGAGAAGGTCTCCCACCGCATCATCAACGAGCTGGAAGGCTTCTCCCACGTGACCTACGACGTCTCCTCCAAGCCGCCGGCGACCGTCGAGTGGGAGTGAGCGAATGAGAAGGGCGACTGAGAGACGCTTATCCCTTTCGTATTATTGCGCTTCAT
This sequence comes from Halomonas stenophila, assembly GCF_014192275.1. Taxonomy (GTDB): domain Bacteria; phylum Pseudomonadota; class Gammaproteobacteria; order Pseudomonadales; family Halomonadaceae; genus Halomonas; species Halomonas stenophila. The sequence continues at coordinate 147,544 of NZ_JACHXR010000002.1, forward strand.
ACGAAAGCCTACCTTTACCGGTAGGCTTTTTTTGTTGCAATGCGTTACAAAGTCAGCGAAGGTTATCTATATTTAAAGTGCCGAGGCAACGGCCGGTTGCAACGGCAAGAAGAAACAAGGGGGTAGGGCGGTCTCAGGGAGAGGATGTCATCCCCGGACGGTAGTGTGGTTGGATACGCAATCAACCATGGAAGCTATATACCAATTATGAATGGCTCACAGAAACATTAGCTTTTAATTTCAAAAAGCGACAATTAGAAAAGCATAAGTCAGATTGCGAAAAAAAGCCGACATTATGGAAAATGCGGCATAATTTTTACCAGTATTATGCAGCTGGCACGATGGTTTTTATGCATGCAAAAATGTTCGCGATTTTTATGATAAAGATTCCAAAAAAATGTGCGTAAGTCGAAGTATTAAAATTACCTAAAAGTATAAATACGTAGAAAATTTGAAGACCTAGTAATATTTATGGAGCGCGGGGATGAAAAACTCAGTGAAAGATTTTTTTAGCGACGCCGAACATCAGGATAGCCCTCTTCGGGAAATAACTGATTTTCTCGAAGAGGAATATTGCAACGAACAAGCAGGTAAATATTCCGATATGCGATTCGTCGGTTACGTGCTTGATCTTGGTTTTGATAATGCAACGATTATTACTTCCGACCCGTTCAAGAAAGCTGTGGGTGGCGTGCCTCGCGGTTCATTCCTAATCATGGCGCCTGACTCACTGGAAGGAATGCCACCTCATTTCTCGTTGTTGCGAGTAAACGCTGCCGCCCCAACTCCGTTATCGCGTGATGTGCAACAAACGTACTTCGAGCTGCATAAAAAATCGATGCCGGATCTCGATATATGGACTAAGGGGGAGTTGCAGTGGGGGGCCTTGTCGGCCGATGTACTGGGGATGTTTTTCCCAGATCCGTCGGATGCCGGAAACATAATGTTTTCTGGCGACGTCAATAACATTGTCAGTGCTCATCGGTACAAGGTATATGCACCTACCGAAGCATTGCTAAGAATAATTGTCAATGGAACGGTTCGTCAGGAGAACCAGTTTCCAATAGGGAAGCTTAGACTCACAGAATGCTCATTGCCGTTTGCGAATAGTCATCCAGTTGATACTAATGTTTGCGTATCGACAAATGATTTTCGTGGATTTAGGACAGCCATGTTTGGCAAGACCCGATTGGGTAAGAGTAATGTCGTAAAGATTATCGCGCAGAGTATATTGGAGACGAACGAGGACGACAATAGCGTAGGTCAGCTGATTTTTGACATCAATGGTGAATACGCCAACGATAACCCGCAAGATGGAAACAAGTCTCTGCGTAGCGCTTATCCTAATCGTTGTGAGGTATACGCACTGACCCCGAGGCCGAATACACCGTCGAAGCCATTAAAACTGAACTTTTACGAACAGCCTGATTCGTGTATTTCAATTCTAAAGACACTCCTAGAGCAGGCAAATCAGACGGCCCAGTATGTTCGAAGCTTTTCCAGCGTGCAGCTGCCCAGCATAGGCGATGTCATTGCATTGCCGCCGGGTAGTCAGAGAATACGAGCGGTGCGCAGGATACAGATGTATTGGGCGATTCTGAAGAAAGCTGGGTTCAATGCAGATGAAAAACGCCTTCGGCAACTTGGCCTTACGGGAGGGGGACGAACTTCTCCCTCGCATTTTGATCCCCACTTTAATCAAGGCGTGATTAAGGCTGTATACGGGCAACAAGGCCATCAGCCGCCAAAAACGCTGGATGAACTGAAAACCCATCTTGAGCAGGTTGAGCAGTTCAGGCAACAGAATAAAAATGATCCAGCAATTCAGGGGTTGTTTGAAGCAGACGATGAAGCGCTTCTTGAGTTTTTTGCCCCAACCATTGGTGGCGGTCCGAGAATCCTGCGCCCTTATATGATGTACCACGACCCTCAAGCAGGTCACTTTGTCCAACAGATACTTGGTTATTTGGATGGCGGTAAGACGGTTATTCTTGATCTAGGTAATGCATCTGACGAAATTCGTCAGTATTTCTCGGATCTCTTGTCCCGTGCAATTTTTTCTCATCAAGAGCAGAAGTTTACAGATAACAAACTTGCGGGCCATTTCGTACAACTTTATTTCGAGGAAGCCCATAATCTTTTTCCAAAAGAAGAAAAGGATTTCACTGGCGTATATGCCCGCTTCGCCAAGGAAGGAGCCAAGTTTCACATTGGAATGGTCTATTCCACGCAGTCTCCATCAACGATAAACAAGGAACTACTTGCGCAAACGGAAAATTTCTTTGTCGCGCACATGTCTTCCCAGGGCGAGGCTGAGGCTTTGGCTCGTCTGCAAGTCCAGTTCGATGGACTACAGCGGGATATTTTGAAGACCAGAACGCCCGGATACATGAGGATGTTGACGTTCTCCCATCGCTTCATTATTCCGGTTCAAATTAAAAAGTTCGAGGCAACTGCTGCAGGTCCTGCTTCTGGGGTTGGTCAGTAAGGAGAGTGCTATGCCATATCAAGGAGGAAAGCGACTTTCTGGTGAGCGAGCTAGCAAACTTGGTCACTTGGATGTTGTCAACAGTGACTTGGTTAACGAGCTCATAGCTCAGTTTGAAGATCAAGAGCCCACACAAGTAGAAACACCGGCTAGCTGGGTTGAAATTCCTGATGACGGGATACCGCTTCGCTTGATTTTCGCGGTTGATGGATCAAAGCAGACTATTCGTTCTGACTTGCCTCCATACAAAGAGCTTTCGTTTATAAAGACGGCTCTTCTTAGGCTGGACCAGCATGCCATTGCAAAGCTAGACCCAGTTTCACCACACCCGATGGCGTTGCGAGATATCATGTCAGATTCTGCTATGTATCACGCTACGGTGCTGCCACTTAAAGGGGTAAGTGTTAAGGGGAAAAACAATTACGACGCAGTGCGTGGAATTATCTTTGACTCTATGCGGGATCAGTCGCTAAACGCTGAACCGTATGAAACTTTAAAGTGGCTTGCTTACGAGAAGTGGAGTGGTCAGAAAAAGCCTTCTCCAAGCTTCAGTTGTCCGCATTGCCAAGAGGAGGTCGTAGGGCTTCCCTTCGACCAAGATGAAGGAACGTGTGGGCATTGCGGAGGGCATTTGTACCTTACCGATATGATAGGCTTTCATCTTGAGATGAGTGAAGATGCAGCTCCTGATTCGGTGGCTACTTCCTACATGCTTATTCACGAAACTCTAATGTTGTTCACGGGTATTAGGATATTTTGGGATGTAGGTAAATACAGTGTTCTTCGTAACTCTCTGTTTATCAAAGATGGGCCGTTGTCATTAAATGGTCAGTACTCGAAGTTGACAATCCCGATCAGAAACTTCTTTGAGTTTGCGAAAGCAAGAGATATTTCGGTCCACGTTGTGGGACAAGAAAAGACAGGGGGTTTCGTTGATCACTTAGAATTAATTTCCCGCAACGCACCAAGAAATTCAGTTTTTGCGCCTTCCAATGAGTACATTCGGAAGGAGATCCAGCATCGGCCAGAGCGATCAGAGCCATATGGGTCAAGAACAAACTATGGAAACAAGGTGTTCGTGAAATTCGATGCATACCATCATCTTGTTTTATCTATTCCAACTGGGGGGTATACTGACTCCTATTCACTCGATGTATTTTTTGGGTTAAAGAATATACTGGCATCTTTGCCACCTATTCTAAGTCATCGACATGAATGTGCCTTGGTGCCAGTGGAGCTTGCGAACGGTGTGGCGTCTTTGTCGAGTTATCCTTCTGCAGCCATTTTCAAGGTGTTCGCTGATATATAGTTTTCTCACATAATATATAAAGAAATTAGGTGGTAAGAAATTAATAGAAAATGGGGAAAATCCCTGACGGATCCCCACGAGTTCTGTGCTATTCGTCGCATAATGCCTGCTCCCTGACCTCCTCGCGAAGGATCTCTCGGAGGATTTCCCAGGAGGGCCAGGGCACGGCACCCGGCTGATGACGCCGAAGCCACTCCAGTCCCAACCGCCACACGGAGAGCACGTTCCGGTGCCGGAGACTGTTGCTCTGGTAGCGCCGCTGTTGCCCGTTGGCCTGGACCTGCAGACCGGCCACCATCACGGCTACGTTCGCCAGCATGGCAATCAACAGCAGGATCTCGATGCGCTTGCCCTGCCGAGATTGGTGCATGCCGAAGCCCAGGCCAAGCAAGGGGCTCTTGATGTCACGGAAGCCTTCTTCAATCTGCATGCGCTGCCGGTAGATAGCGACCAGCTTATCCGCCAGCGTGGAGCGCTCCGGCAGGTTGCTGACCAGCACCCAGGGCTCCTTCTGGCGCTGGGCCATCGCCCGACTGGGGCCACCCTGAAAGACCTGGCCTCGCTTATTGCGATGTTTGCGCCCCTTCGGCGGCCGATGATAAAGCACCATGCGGGTGGTCAGCGGGTTGCTCTCAGCGATCTGGACGGAACCCAGCGCGTGCGGTACCGAGCTCGCTTGTTGAAACAAGGCGGTCACTGGCCGCCATGCGTCACCAGGCACCTGGCAGCGAGTGGGGCTGCGAACCCGGCCAACGTAGTACCAACCTCGCGCTTCGACCGCCTTGAACCACGGGTTACGGAAGCCCGCATCGGTGACCAGGATCGGCGTTGCCTTGGCCGGCAGGATCTCGGCCAAGGCCGCGAGCAAGTACGCTTCACAGTGTTGGCAGCCATCCTTGTGGTGGACCTTTTCGAATATCGGCAATGACCGCCCAGCGAACGGCACCGTCGCGCGTAGCAGGAACTGTTGGCCGCGATCATCGATCGGCGACCAGTCCACCAGAATCAGCGGGCGCGTCGTGTGGCCGATCAGCAGGGTGGCCACGAGCCAATAGAACAGCGGCCGCTCCTGGTGGAGGTGAGGGTTGTCCAGCAACCGATCGACCCGTTTGATGGTGTGTTTGGTCGCCACCGGTCCCGGCAAGGCGCGGCCCAGGGCGGTCAGGCCCAGGCGGCGCTCACCCAACAAGGCCCCCACCATGTCGAGTAGTGCCTGCAGGCGTTTGGCATGGATCGAGGGGAGTGATGACGTCAGCAGAGTATGCAAGAATCGAGGGGCCTGCATGGGTCTCCTTCGGCATATTGTGTGTTTGGCGACTTACAACATGCCGGCCCATGCAGGCCTTTTCAATTATATCCTTCTGATTTTGTTGCCCATTTCCTGGGGATCCGTCAGGGACAGACCCTCATTTCTGCCAACCATCGAGTGGGAGTGAGGCTCTTGGCCTGACGGTGGCTGGCCAGGGTTGCGTGAGATCACCACCCATGGCGTACTCTGACCGTTTAGACTCCCCCTGAGGCAGCGGGCGCAAGGTCAAGGCCCGCTGTAGCCTTGGCATGAAGGATCGGGACTGCGTCGACCTGCTCCAGTGGGCCCTGCCGCGCCTCCACAGGCGCTGGCGGGGCTTTCGCAAGGTCCGTCGCCAAGTGTGCCGGAAGGTGCAGCAGCGTATGGACGCGCTTGGCATCGAGGACGTCGGCCAGTATCGACGGTACCTGGAGGCCCAGCCTCAGGAATGGCAGGTGCTCGATGGCTGCCTGCCCATCACCATCTCGCGCTTCTGGCGCGACAGACGGGTCTTCGAACTGCTCGAGTGTCGCTTCCTCCCGGAGCTGGCCCGGCGGGCCCGGGAGGAGGGCGTCGCTGCCCTGACCTTGTGGAGCCTGGGATGCGGCGCCGGGGAGGAGCCCTATACCTTTTCCATCCTCTGGCGTGAGCGCCTCCAGTCGCGCTTCCCCGGGCTCGGCCTGACCATCCTGGCCTCGGATATCGAGGCGCACCAGCTCGCCCGCGCCGAGCAGGCCTGCTACCCGGCCAGCGCCCTCAAGGACCTCCCCGCGCCGCTGAAAGGCGCCGCCTTCGAGCGCCGTGACGCGCACGACTGCCTCAAGCGCGAGTATCGCCGGGCCGTCGAGCTGGAGCGTCGTGACATTCGCGGGGCGTTTCCCGCTCGGCGCTTCCACCTGATTGCCTGCCGCTACCTGGCGTTTACCTACTTCGATCGGGAGCTGCAGCGCGACATCGCCCGTCGTCTCCACCGTGCCCTGCATCCCGGGGGCCTGCTCGTGTTGGGAAACGGGGAGGCGCTGCCGGAGGAGGAGATGGAGGGGTTCGAGCTCGCCGATGAACAGATCCCGGTCTACCGGCGCCGGGAAGGCGAGGATTGACGCCGGCTTCGGCGGCTGGCCGTGTCTTGGTCTACGCGATAGAGCGTAGATCGGGCGTGATCAGAGTGGCGAACGCCTTGGCCGTGTCACTGCCGTCATCGGCCAGATAGATATGGGTCCGGCCCAGCGGCGGCAGGCCCCAATGCTCCGGGACTTCGACGAGATCGCGGTCGGCAAGCGATCCGGGCAGGGCCGCCACTGCGAGGTCCGCGCTCAGGGCCGCGACCTGGCCCATCGAGGTGTCGCTGGAATAGGCAACCCGGTAGGACCGCCCGGCTCCCTCCAGTGCGCGGAGGGCGGCGTCGCGCCAGGCACAGCCCATCTGGGCCACGGCAAGCGGCAGAGGGTCTTGCTCTACGGCACGGCCGCCGTCCCGCATCAACCAGCGGAGTTCTTCGGAAAAGAGATCCCGCGCCGGGATCTGCGGCGTGCTTGCCTCGTTGAACAGGGCGAGATTGGCATCGCCCTCCACGAAGAGACGTTGCACCGTTTCACTGGAGTCGAGCCGGACGTCCACGCGAATCCGCGGATGCGTTTCGGCCAGGCGTCGGAGCAGCCCCGGCACAAGAGAAACACCGAGGTCATGGGGGGCGGCGAGGCGCAAGCTCCCGGACAACGGTGAGCCGTGGAACACCGCCATCGCCTCGTCGCTGATCCCGACGAGACGCCGCGCGAAGCCGAGCAGCACTTCTCCCTGGTCGGTCAGGCGGACGCGGCGCGCATCGCGATGCAGCAGCCGGACGCCGAGCTGCTCTTCCAGCTTGCCGACTTGCAGACTGACCGCCGAGGGCGAGCGGTTCACGCGCGCCGCGGCGCGCCGAAAACTCCCAGTTTCGCAAATCGCAACGAAGGTTCGGGCGGCGTCTAGATTGAGCGTCCGGGTGGCGGGATGCGGATCGCCGCTCGGCCGGTTGGTTGAGATTTCCTGATCCATTGAATGAAAACATATCGTTTTCCTCAACATTGGTCAAAGCCTACGCTCCTACCGGAAACGAAGCCGAGAGGAGTGGCAATGTCACCGTTACCGAAAGAGCGCGTGCTCGGTCTTGTCTGGGCCGCGAGCGCCATCGCCATCTGGTCCGGGTCACTGGTCATGCTGCGGCTCGGCGTGACGACGAGCCTGAATGCCTATGACCTGACCGCGCTTCGCATCGGTGTCGCTGCGTTGGTCCTGGCGCCTGTCATCTGCCGGCGCGGCTTTGCCCTGGACCGGCTGGGCGCAAGGGGGCTCCTGGCCATGGTGGCCGGCTTCGGGGCGCCGTATATCCTGCTCATCTCGCTCGGCCTGGGGACCGCGCCGGCATCGGCAGCCGGCTCCCTCAATCCCGGGGTGATGGCGGTCGTCTCCGTGCTGCTGGGCTGGAGGCTCTTCGGCGACAGGATCGGTCCTGCACGGATCGTCGGGGTCGTGGCGATCCTGGTCGGGGCGTCGTTCTTCGCGGGTCTGCTGGGTGCGCAGACGGCGTCGGTCGGCCATCTGATCCTGATCTTCACTGGAATGATGTGGGCGGGGTACGCGCTGGTCGTCCGCAGGGCCGGCATCCCGGCCCTTCACGCGACCGCCATCGTCGCCGTGGGCTCCGCCATCCTCTACCTGCCGGTCTACGTCGCGGCCCTTCCCACGCAACTGCCCGTCGCCCCGGTTCTCGATATCGTGATGCAGGCGCTATTCCAGGGCGTGCTCGTCAGCGTCGTCGCGGTTTTCGCCTTCAATCGCTCCAGCGAGTTGCTCGGGCCAGTCGTGGGCGCGACTCTCCCGGCCCTGATTCCGCTGGTGACCCTGGGCCTCGGTGTGGTCACCCTGGATGAGGCGGCGGGCGCTCGAGACCTCGCCTCGGCGACGCTGATCGGCGTGGGCGTCGCACTGACCCTCGCGGGTCGCGCCCCCGGCCGTTGGCCCGGGACGGCCCTCTTCAAGAGAGTCTTCCGCGACGCCTGATGCGGAGGCGAGGTGCGCCTCTACGTAGTTGGCTGTGCCCCGGCGTTGCCGGGGCGGGAAGGATTGGTCTGGTCGTGCCTGCGGACTCGGGTCGGTTGCGGGGCGCTCACCACTGCATCTCGCCCGTGTTGACCTTGGCGCCGATCTCCAGCGCGATGCCCAGGCCCGCTTGCGGGTAGGCATCCTGCACTGCTAACTCGCCTTCATCGCCGCGTCTTGGCCGGCACGTCGTCGGTGGGGGCGGCGAGCTCTGCCTCCATCCGGTCGATGATGTCGCGGCTCAGCCGTTGCAGCAGAGGCCCGGCGGCCTGGCGCACCGTCTTCTCGGCCAGACGGTTGGCCAGGTGGTACTCCAGCCAGAGATGAATGCGGGTGCCGTTGGCGGTGGGCATCAGCCGATATTCGCCGCGATTGGGCACGCCACCCACCGAGCGCCAGGCGAAGCGCTCGGGTGGCTCGAACGCGGTGATCGCGATGTCGAACGTCAGCCGCAGGCCGGCGACGCGCACTCGCCAGCGGTAGCGACCGTCGCTGAGGCATTCTATGGTGTCTATGACCTCGCTGTAGTCGGCAAACCTTTCGACCTGGCTCACCAGGGCGAACACCGCGTCACGGTGGGCCGCAATCTCGGCCTCGTGTTCGATAACAGGCATTGGGGCGCCTCGCTTTCGCCGCCCCCTTCGACGACAGGATTCGGGATGCATTTCACCTGGGGGGACACTTCATGCACTGACCGCAGGCCGGGCGATGCCGCCGTGGTGCGGCCTCACTTGACCCTAGCATGTCCTCTTGCCGTCCGGCAGGGGAGGGCCGGCGGGGGCGGGGGGCGCGCCCCGTGAAGGTGTTGGTGATCCTCGGCCACCCCCGTGCCGACAGCCTGTGCGGCGCCCTGGCGGACGCCTTCGCCGAGGGGGCCCGAGCGGCCGGTGTGCAGCTGTGCCGACTCGACCTCGCGAGCCTCGACTTCGACCTGCACGTACACCTGCCCTCGCCCAACGACCAGCCGCTCGAGGCGGACCTGTGCCGGGCGCGGGAACTGATCCTGTGGGCGGATCACCTGGTGTTCGTCTATCCCACCTGGTGGGGCACGATGCCCGCGCTGCTCAAGGGGTTCCTCGATCGTCTCCTGGCGCCGGGCTTCGCGTTCCGTACCTGCGAGGGCGGCATCGGTTACCAAGGGCTGCTGGGTGGTCGCTCGGCCCAGATCATCACCACCATGGACACCCCGCCGCTGATCCATCGGCTGCTCTACCGCCAGCCGGGTCGCCACGCCATGGCGCGGGCGACCCTGGGCTTCTGCGGCATTCGTCCGGTGCGTGCCCTGGCGTTCGGTTCGGTCAGGTCGGCCGATGCCCCCCGCCGCCGGGCCTGGCTGGCACGCGCCTACCGCCAGGGGCGGCAGCTGGCGCGCGGCCGGGTCACCCCCGCGGAGCGACTCACGGACAAGGCCGGGGCCTGGCTGCGTGCGCTGCGCCTGCAGTTTTATCCCATGACCTGGGTGGCTTATGCGGTCGGGGCGCTCGCTGCCGCGGCGGATGGTCGCGTGTTTGGCAATCCGGCGTTCTGGATCGGTTATCTCGGCCTGTTCCTGCTGGAAGTGGCCACGGTGCTGGTCAACGAGGTGGTCGACCTGGGCAGCGACCGCCGCAACCGTTTCTTCAGTACCTTCACCGGCGGTTCGCGGGTGCTGGTGGAGGGCCGGCTCGGTCGGCGCGAGGTCGAGGCGGGGATCGTCCTGGTTCTGCTGGGCTTCTGCGCCACCACGGTGTGGCTGCTGGGTGTGGTGCCTGCGGCGTTGCCGGCGTTGGCCGTGCTGGGGGCGCTGGCGGTCCTCGCCCTCGGCTACACTGCCCCGCCCCTGATGTTCAGCTATCGCGGCCTGGGAGAAATCGATGTTGCCCTCACCCACAGCATCGGGGTGATGCTCTGCGGTTTCGTGTTCCTCGGCGGCAGCTGGCGTGACCCCTTGCCCTGGTTACTGAGCCTGCCACTGCTGCTGGCGATCCTGCCGTCCATCACGCTGTCGGGCATTCCCGACCGCGAGGCCGATGCTGCCGTGGGCAAGCGCACCCTGGCGGTGCGCCTGGGCCCGCGGGGGGCGCTTGGGGTGGCGCTGCTCTGCACGCTGTTGTCCGCCGCCACCGCGGTGGCCTGGGGACTCGCGGGGCTGGGGGCGGGGGCCTTCGCCGGCATCGGCTGGGTGGTCGTGCCCCATGCGGCGTGGCTGGCGTGGCGGTTGATCTGCCGACTGCGTGCGGAACGCTCGCCTGCACGCATCGATGGCCTGATGGCGGTGTCACTCGGCTATGTGCTGTGGTTCGGGCTCTGGCCGCTCTTCCGCCTGGCCGGCGCTTAGCGCCGTGGCCACAGGCGAAGGGAAATGGAGGGACAGACTCATTTCTGCCAACCATCGAGTGTGAGTGAGGCCGTTGGCTTGCTGGTGGCTGGCCAGGGTTGCGTGAGGTCACCACCCATGGCGTACTCTGACCGTACAGATTCCCCCTGAGGCAGCGGGCGCAAGGTCAAGGCCCGCTGTAGCCTTGGCATGAAGGACCGGGACTGCGTCGACCTGCTCCAGTGGGCCCTGCCGCGCCTCCACAGGCGCTGGCGAGGCTTTCGCAAGGTCCGGCGCCAGGTATGTCGGAAGGTGCAGCGGCGCATGGACGCGCTCGGTATCGAGGACGTCGGCCAGTATCGACGGTACCTGGAGGCCCTGCCTCAGGAGTGGCAGGTGCTCGATGGCTGCCTGCCCATCACCATCTCGCGCTTCTGGCGCGACAGACGGTTCTTCGAACTGCTCGAGTGTCGCTTCCTCCCGGAGCTGGCCCGGCGGGCCCGGGAGGAGGGCGTCGCTGCCCTGACGGTGTGGAGCCTGGGATGCGGCGCCGGGGAGGAGCCCTATACCTTTTCCATCCTCTGGCGCGAGCGCCTCCAGCCGCGCTGCCCCGGGCTCGGCCTGACGATCCTGGCCTCGGATGTGGAGGCGCACCAGCTCGCCCGCGCCGAGCTGGCCTGCTACCCGGCCAGCGCCCTCAAGGACCTGCCCCGGCCGCTGAAAGGCGCCGCCTTCGAGCACCGTGACGCGCACGACTGCCTCAAGCGCGAATACCGCCGGTCCGTCGAGCTGGAGCGTCGTGACATTCGCGGGGAGTTCCCCGCTCGGCGCTTCCACCTGATTGCCTGCCGCTACCTGGCGTTTACCTACTTCGACCGGGAGCTGCAGTGCGATATCGCTCGTCGTCTCCACCGTACCCTGCATCCAGGGGGCCTACTCGTGTTGGGAAACGGGGAGGCGCTGCCGGAGGAGGTGATGGAGGGGTTCGAGCTCGCCGATGAACAGATCTCGGTCTATCGGCGCCGGGAAGGCGAGGATTGACGCCGGCTTCGGCGGCTGGCCGTGTCTTGGTCTCCGCGATAGAGCGTAGATCGGGCGTGATCAGAGTGGCGAATGCCTTGGCCGTGTCACTGCCGTCATCGGCCAGATAGATATGGGTCCGGCCCAGGAGAAATGAGTGACAGACCCTCATTCCTCCTCGTGTCGCTGGTTGCCGGCCCGGTCGGATGTGCGTGGGGCTCGAGCGCAACAGAACGGTTCACCTAAGATGGGGTAGGCCTCGAGACAAGGATCGCCGATGACCGCCCAACAACGCTTCACTCTGACGCGCGCCGATGCCCGCCGGCTGCTGGTGCGCTATCACTTCCGGCCGGCGTCGCTGGCGAGCGCCATCCACCGCCTGGGCACCATCCAGTTCGATCCCCTGGCGCCGGTCGGTACCAACCCGGACCTGGTGCTGCAGGCCCGGGTACCCGGCTACCGGCGGGGTGACTGGCTGCATGCGGCCTATGGTCAGCGACTGCTGGTCGATGGCTGGGACAAGCAGGCCAGCCTGATTCAGCCCGAGGAGTGGTGGGCCCAGGCGCCGTTCCATCGCTGGTTCGAACGGCGCTGGCGGCAGCATGGCGTGGACGTCGAGTCCCCGGAGGCCCTCGCCTTGGTCGATCAGGTCGAACGCCATGGCGCCGCCACCAGCCTCGAGCTCGGCGACCAGCGGGCGGACCCCGCCTTGCGCGGCAGCTGGTACGGACCCAAGCGCTCGCGCCATCTGCTCAAGGCGCTATGGGACGCCGGACGCCTGATGACGCACCATCGCGTGGGCGGTCGTCATGCCTACGACCTGCCCGAGCGCGTGCTGCCCAGAGGGGCGAGCGAGACGGACGCCGCGGACGACGAGGCCCTGCAACGGCTGGTGGTTCGGCGCGTGCAGGCCGCCGGCCTGCTGCGCCCCTCCGCCGATGGCGCCGTCTGGTCGCTGCCTTGCCCGCGTGCGGAGCGGGATCGCATCGCCGCACGAGCCATCGCCAGGGGAGAGTTGATCGAACTCGACGTGGAAGGCATGACCTACTGGACGACGCCCGAGGCCCTCTCGGTACTGGAGGAGGGGCTCGACGCGCCCGACGACGGGCAACGGGGAATGCGCTTTCTCGCCCCGCTGGATCCGCTGATGTGGGACCGCGGCGGTGTCGCCCGGCTCTTCGCCTTCGATTACGTCTGGGAGGTCTACAAGCCCCAGGCCCAGCGTCGCTGGGGGTACTATGTGTTGCCGGTGCTGTGGGGCGAGCGTTTCGTTGCTCGTTTCGACGCCAAGTGCCAGCAGGGCACCGTGACCCTCCTCGCCTGGCACTGGGAGCCCGACATCCATCCGGCCAGGCTTCCCGAGGGCCTGCCCGAGGCCCTTCAGCAGACCGCCCGTGAGTTTCTTGCCTACCTCGGGGCTACCCGTCTCGTCCTGCCCAGGGGCCTCGGCCACGAGGCCCGACGTGCCTGGCAGCGGGCGGTCAAATGACTCTCTCTTGAGCTCGATAACGCCTCCGCGACGCGGCGATGGTGCGGTGGTGGGTGTCGGCCCAGGTCACCAGGGCTTGCATCGGTTCGAGGAAGGAGTGGCCGAGTTCGGTGAAGTCGTACTCGCGATGTGAGACGTCATCGACCGCTTCAGCGTGGAGACCAGGCGCCTCACCGGACTGGACGAAGCGGTAGCCGGTAAGCTGTACTTCGACCTGCCCCTGATCCGGGTAGCCTGGTACCTGGCGTTGATTTGCCAGGTCTGAACGGCGCTGTCAGAAGGAATCGACAGCGGCTTTGCATCGATAGGAACGAGGTATATGAAAGCAAACGGCTCGTGGCTGCTACCGCTGACGTTGGCGGTGGCGTTGCTCTTTTCCGGCCTGTGCATGGCGCAAGCGCAGGAGGAAGAGAGCGAGGAGAGTGAGCAGTGGTTTTCGGTCGATGCTCTCAATGCTGGGCTGGGCGAGGTGCCCGGGGACGTCAAGCGACTGACGCCGCGCGAGTCGATCCGTAGCTTTCAGGCGCTTGCCGAGGAGCAGAACTTCACTGCCGCCGCTCACGTACTCAACCTTGCCGAGCTGGACGAGGAGGAGCGGCAGCGGCAGGGGCCTGAGTTGGCCAGGCAACTGGCCGAGGTGCTGCGGCGTGGCGAGTGGCTCAACGTTTCCAATCTTTCCGGGCGCCAGGATGCCGCCATCGAGGACCCGTCGGGGCAGCATCCCTTGACCGGCAAGCCGCGCCGGGACATCGAGCTGGCGTCGCTCACGCTCGATGGCGAAGCCTACGACATTCGCCTGGGCCGTTATCGGGTGGACGAGGAGGAGCCGGTCTGGCTGGTTACCCCGGACAGCGTGGCGACCATCCCCACACTCTACGAGGCTTACGGACCCTCGCTACTGGAGGAGTACATCCCGGATCGCTTCAAAACCTCGCTAGGTTGGCTCGAGGTCTGGGAGTGGATCGCCATTCCGCTGTTCCTGCTGACCATCGGCCTGGTGGGGTGGGGCGTCCACGGTCTGGTTGGGCTGCTGGCGCGCTGGTTCCCTTCCGGCTGGCCGAGCATCTTCGCCGGCAGGATCGGGATCCCCATGGCACTGCTGGTCATGGCGTTCACGGCCCAGGTTCTGCTCGACTATGTGGTCTCCTTTACCGCCGTGGCGACCACCTTCATCCGCGTCCTGTTGATGCTTCTGATTGCCTGGGGGGTGGGCACGATTGCGCTGCGCCTGGTCGATACCATCCTGCTCAAGGTGACGCGGCGCATCGTGGGGGAGATCGACGACACCAAGCCCAAGGACGAGCGCAAGCTGCTCACCACGCTCTACGCGCTGCGCCGGATCATCATCCTGATCGTGGTGACGGCGGTTTCCGTCTATGTGCTGAGCCAGATCCAGCTGTTCGAGACGCTGGGGTTGTCCCTGCTGGCGTCAGCCAGCGTGCTGGCGGTGCTGGTGGGTATCGCGGGTCAGGCGGTGCTGGGGAATATCCTCTCTTCCTTCCAGCTGTCGCTGGCGAAGCCCATACGTATCGGCGACCTGGTGATGTTCGAGGGGCAGTGGTGCTATGTGGAAGGCATCTTCTACACCTTCATCCGGTTGAGGAGCTGGGACGAGCGGCGCCTGATCGTGCCGGTGATGTACTTCGTCTCCCATCCCTTCGAGAATCTCTCCGTCAAGAGCGCCAAGATGTACCGGACGCTGGAATTGACCGTCCATCTCAGTGCCGACACCCAGGTCATCAGGGAGAAATTCCTGGAGTATGCCGAGGAGGAGGACAACGTCGTCGAGCATCACAAGCTGGCGTGCTACGTGACGGGGCAGACCGAGAGGGCGCAGACCATCTCCTGTTACCTCATGGCTTCCGATCCCTTCGCCGGCTGGATAGCGGAGATGAACATCCGCGAGAAGCTGATAGCCTTCATTCGCGATAACCATCCCGAGTGGTGGCCGCGAGAGGTGGTGGTGCTCAGCCAGCACGACATCGCCAAGGGCGACAAGCCACGCGTGCGTCCGCCATCTGAGGGCGAGAGTCGCGGAGAAAGGGCTTCCGAGTGAGGCCGGGGTCGCCCATTGGTTAGCCGGAACTTCACATGTCCCTCGATGAGCTCGAGGGGATCGCCCAGCCGTGCTATCTCGGTCGCGCTCTCCGGGCTCCACCCCTCGGGGCGGGCCTGGGCGGTGTTCTGGCTCAAGCGGCTCCACGCGGAGTTGGAATCATGAGTCGCTGCGTGATACTTCTGCGAGACGGCTCAACCAGGCCGACGGCTGGCCGAGATACCCCATGATGTCCATGACCTCGTAGCGGCCTTCGCGTTCGAGTACCAGTGTCGGAAACCCCGCCCCATCCACGCGGGCCAGCCGTTCCCGGCTGGCGCGGATATGCGCCCTGGTCGGCTCGCCCTGCTGTGTGGCGTAGGCCGCGTCGAAGGCGAATCCGTCTAGCCCGATATCCAACGCCAAGGCGTGTAGCACCGTTGGGTCGGAGATGCGCCGCCCTTCGACGTAGTGGGCCGTCTGCATGCGTGCCAGCAGATCCAGCCCGCGACCGGCACACTCATCGGCCGCCAGTATGGCGATGATCGGTGGTTCGGAATCGAACACCGCGCTTTGGTCGCAGAGCAGACCGTCGCGATAGGCTTCTCCAAACGGTTGGCCGCTGAGCCGTGCGATCCGCCGGTCGTGCTGTTCCACCATCTGGCGCAACTGCGGCGTCACGGGACGACGGTTGGGGCCGGCCATCATGCCGCCGGCGTGTAGCTGTATCGGCAGCAATTCATGCGCCGCCTGGATCAGCGGTGCGACGGCGTAGCACCAACCGCACAGCGGATCGAGAATGTAGTGCAGGGTTACCGCCCCGGAGCTACCGGGGCGGGAAGGGGGGGTGTGGTCATTCACCATTGCATCTCGCCCGTGTTGACCTTGGCGCCGATCTCCAGCGCGATGCCGAGGCCCGCCTGCGGGTAGGCGTCCTGCATCGCCTCGATCAGCGCCGCGCTGTCATCGGCCTTGGCCAGTTCCGTCTCGAAACGCTGCAGATACTCCTGGGTATAGGCCAACTGCGAAGCGTCCTGCGGCAGGTCAGGCAAGGAATGGCCCGGTACCACGGTGGTCGGATTCAGTGCGGCGATGTCGTCCAGTTTCTCCACCCAGGCCGCGCGCTCTGCCGCCGTCTGGGCATCGGCGGTCCAGGCATGCAGTCCGGCGTATACGTTCACGCCGCCGGCTACTGCCCCGATGGACGGGATCCACACATAGCTCCGGTGCGGCAGGCTGTCGTCCAGGCCGCGGATTTCCAGGGTCTGGCCTTCCAGCGGGATGGTTGTGCCGGACAGCACCTCGGGCAGTGGCACCTGCTGCGGGGCATTGGCGCCCAGCCGCGGGCCCCAGATTTCCAGCTTGGTCGGCAGCGTGGCCTCGATCTTCTCCACCGTCGGCTCGGTGGCTACCACCTCCGCGTCGGGGAAAAGCTGCTTGAGGACGTCGATACCGAAGTAGAAGTCGGGGTCGGCCTGGCTGATGTAGATCGTTTTCAGCTCTTTACCGCTATCCAGCACCATGGCCGCGATGCGCAGTGCGTCGGCGCGAGTAAAGCCGGTATCCAGCAGCACGGCGTCGCTCTCGCCGGACACCAGCACGGCATTGACGTGAAAGCTGCCGGCATCGGCGTTGTAGACCTGGAGCGTCAGTGGTGCCGCTACGTTCGCTTCGGTCTGCGTGTCGGCGTTGGCGGATGCAAGGCCCAGCGTCGCAGTGGCGAGGGCGAACCAGCGGACTGGGGAGAGGAGTTGTTTCATCGCGCTTATCCTGGGGAGGTGAGTCAACAGGTGGGTGGTTGTGCACAGGATATTGGTTCGCAGTGGTTGGATATACGCTATTCTGATCGATAGTTTGTCAACCAGATCGAGCGAATAGATGGACCGTTTTACCGCCATGCAGGTGTTCGTCGCGGTGACCGAGCGCGGCAGCGTGACCGCGGCCGCCGATGCCTTGGACATGTCGCGGGCGATGGCCAGCCGCTATCTGGAAAGCCTGGAGCGCTGGCTGGGCGCGCGGCTGCTGCACCGCACGACGCGCCGCATCGCGCTGACCGACGCCGGTCACGAGGCACTGTCGCGCTGCCGCCAGATGCTGGATCTGGCGGATGAGGTACAGACTGCCGCCGGTGTGCGCAGTGTCGAGCCCCGCGGCCGGCTGCGTATCGCCACCAGCCAGTCGTTCGCTCAGGCCTGGCTTGCCGAGGCGGTGGCGGAATTCCTCGCCGGTCATCCACAGGCGCAGGTCGAGCTGCTGGTGCTGGAGCGGGCCGTCAACCTGGTGGAGGAGCGGGTGGACCTGGCGGTGCGCATCACCAATCAGCTCGATGAGTCGCTGGTGGCACGACGGCTCTGTTCTTGTCGCTCGGTACTGTGTGCGTCGCCCGGCTATGTGGAGCGGAACGGCGTGCCGCAAACGCCCGAGGAGCTGGCCGGGCACACCTGCGTGACACACGCTTATGTGAGCCGCAGCGAGATCCGCCTTTATCGGGAGGGCCGCAGCGTGACCGCGCCGGTGAGAGGGAGACTATCCAGCAACGAGACGGGCGTCGTGCGCGTGGCGGCGCTGGCCGGCGCGGGGGTTGCGATGCTGCCGACCTATTTCGTTGCCGATGACTTACGCCAAGGCCGGCTGGTGCCCGTGGTGCCGACTTGGGAGCCGGAGCCGCTGGCTATTCACGCGGTGTATCTATCGCGCCGCTACCAGCCGCTGCTGCTGCGGGCGATGATCGACTTCCTGGTTGAACGGCTCGGCGGCGATGTCGCGCCTTGGGATTGCGATATCGACACCGATGGGGCCACTTGATGACGTGGATGTCGGGGACGGACCCCGATTCCCGTGATGGCCGCTTGTCGGGCACCAGAAGGTCGAGCGAGCATACAACGAATCAGGGCCCGCTAAGCGGGCCCTGATCATCGAACCGGTGAGGTTCGAGAGCGTTCGTGATCCTGAGATCAGGCGATCGCTTTGATGTTCGAAGCCTGGAGGCCTTTCTTGCCCTGAGTCACGTCGAAAGAGACGCTTTGACCTTCCTGCAGGGACTTGAAGCCTTCAGCCTGAATTTCGGAGAAATGTGCGAACACGTCATCACTGCCATCGGCAGGAGAAATGAAGCCGAAACCCTTGGAATCGTTGAACCACTTGACGGTACCAGTCGTCATGAATAACCCTCTCGCGCTTAGCGCCTTGCAAAGTTCCTGGCGTCACCCAGATGAGTAGCGGGTAAAACAAGAAATACAATTACAGGCGATCGAAAGGATTCGAATGCTGCTGAAACCATGCTGCTTGCCAACCAACTGGCACCACGGTGTCACGCCCGGCCGCGTGGGTCAAAGATATTCGTGATATTTATTTCTCGACCCCTCTTGGCCTGGCCCCTGACCGGCATGCTTCCACGGCTAAGCCCACGCTACGCGAGGCCATCACGATGTCGGGCACCCTCCAGGGGACAGGCATGATATGAGGGACAGACACCGGATTTCGGGGACGGACCCCGATTCCCGGCGCCTATCAGGCCTGGTGATCCTCCTCGCCGCGGCAGGCGACCGCGGTGAAGAGCACGTCGGTGGAGGAGTTCAGCGCCGTTTCGGTGGAGTCCTGCACCACGCTGATCACGAAGCCGATCGCCACCACTTGCATGGCCACGTCGGTGGAGATACCGAACAGGCTGGCGGCCATGGGGATCAGCAGCAACGAGCCGCCGGCCACGCCGGAGACACCGCAGGCGGCCAGCGCGGAGACGATGCACAGCAGCAGGGCGGTGGGGAAATCCACGGCAATGCCCAGGGTATGAGTGGCGGCCAGGGTGATCACGGTGATGGTGATGGCCGCGCCGCACATGTTGACGGTAGCGCCCAGCGGGATCGAGATGGCGTAGGTGTCCGGGTCGAGCTTGAGCCGCTTGCACAGCTCCAGGTTGACGGGGATGTTGGCCGCCGAGCTGCGCGTGAAGAAGGCGGTGATGGCACTGCCGCGCAGGCAGGTGAACACCAGGGGATAGGGGTTACGGCGGGTCTTCCAGTAGACGATGAGCGGGTTGGTGACCAGCGCCACGAACAGCATGCAGCCGACGATCACCGCCAGCAGGTGGCCGTAGTCGAGCAGGGCGCCCATGCCGGCTTCCGCCAGGGTGCTGGCCACCAGACCGAAGATGCCCAGCGGGGCGAAGCGGATCACCACCCGGACGATGTTGGACATTGCGTCGGAGAGGTCGGCGAGCAGGGTGCGGGTACCCTCGCCGGCCTGGCGCAGCATCAGGCCGAGCCCGATGGCCCAGGCCAGGATGGCGATGAAATTGGCCTCCATCAGCGCGGTGACCGGGTTGCTGATGGCGTTCAGCAGCAGGTCCCGCAGGATCTCCAGGATGCCCCCCGGCGGGTTGCCGCCGACCTCGGGCATATCGAGTGCCAGGGTAGTAGGAAAGACGAAGCTCGCCGCCACGGCCACCAGGGCCGCGACCAGGGTGCCGATCACATAAAGGATCAGCACCCCGCGAATATGGGTGGGCTGGCCCTGGCGATGGGCGGCGATGGCCGCGGCCACCAGAACGAACACCAGGAGAGGGGCGACCGCCTTCAGGGCGGAGACGAACAGCTGCCCCAGCAGCGAGACCGACTGGGCGGCTTCGGGCGAGAGGGTGACGAGCAGGATGCCGCCGAGGATGCCGATGGCGATCTGGGGGATCAGCCCCAATCGCAGCAGCGGGCGGACGAGGGTGTGCACGGTGGTGATCATGAAGGGTATCTCGAGCGGAAATTGACGTGGCAGACGCCACCCTGCCGGGGACATGGCCGATGCGCCGCTGGCGCGGGTAGCACCCTGACGGAGCGGCCATGCTGCCCGGGCGGATGGCCCAGGGCAGGGAGCGCCTGCATGGCAGGCGCGATTCTATCAACCGTGGAGATAAAGTTGATAAAAAATACCTGCTGCTAGACTAAAGGCGGATGAAAGGGCTATATAAAAAGACTTCAGTAGAAATATTGGCTGGTCAAAGAGCGGGGCGAGACAGGGGTATGAGGGACAGACACGGATTTCCCGCTGGGCCTTCGCCGTGGCCAACCTGCTCAATACCTGCCTGGCCGAGGAGCTGCTGTTCCGCGGCATGCTGCAGCGCGCCCTGACGGTGCGTCGGGGTGCCGTCATGGGCCTGGCGGTGGCCGGCGGGCCGTCACTCCCCGCCGGCGCCGGCGCTCTGGAAGCCGCGCACCAGGTAGTCGAACAGCAGGCCGTAGGCGATGCCGAGCGGGATCGCCACCACCGTGGTGGCGGCCATCAGCGACGGCCAGAAGTAGACGTCGCCGCGGATCAGCTCGGTGGGCACCCCGGCGCTGATGTTGCGCGCCGCCGATTCGCTGACGAAGGTCACCGCGTAGATGTAGTTGGACAGCGAGAGCGAGAAGGCGAACACGATGCAGGCGCCGATGCCGGGCAGGGCCTGGGGCAGCACCACCTTCCAGAACGCCTGGAGGCGGGTGCAGCCATCCAGCAGCGCGGCCTCGTCCAGTTGCGGCGGCACCGAGCGGAAGAACCCCAGCAACAGCCAGGTGCAGAAGGGGATGGTGATGGTCGGCAGCACCAGCACCAGCGACCAGATGGTGTTGGCCAGCCCCAGCGCCACCACGATGCGGAACAGCGGGATGAACAGCAGGGTGGGGGGGATCAGGTAGACCAGGAAGATCGCCATGCCGGAGCGCTCGCCCCAGTGGCCGGTCAGTCGCGCCAGGGCGTAGGCCGCCGGCACGGCCAGCGCCACGGTGATGGCCACCACCAGCAGCCCGATGATCAGGGAGTTCATGGCGAAGGTGGGGAAGGCGGTGTCGGTGAACAGGTAGATCAGGTGGTCCAGGGTCGGCGAGGTCTCGTAGAGGAAGGGATTGGAGCCGAAGCGATAGAGCTCGCTCTCGCGCTTGAAGATGGTGATCACCGCATAGAGCACCGGCAGGGTGGTGAAGAGCACCAGCAGCACGATGGCGGCGTAGAAGAGGGGCTTGCGGGCGGCGGTTCGCATGATGGCGCCCTCCTAGTCCTTGCCGGCGCGGTAGGCGAAGCGCAGCGCCACGATCGCTGCCGCCAGCAGCACCGGGAACAGGAACAGCGCGATGGCCGCGCCCTGGCCCAGGTCGCCGCTGTTGATGCCCTTGAGATAGGCCCAGAGCGGCAGGATCTGGGTGCTGTGGCCGGGGCCGCCGCGGGTCAGCAGGGCGATGGTCGACATCTCGCCGATCACCAGCAGGGCG
The DNA here is from genome assembly GCF_014192275.1 of Halomonas stenophila. Classification (GTDB taxonomy): domain Bacteria; phylum Pseudomonadota; class Gammaproteobacteria; order Pseudomonadales; family Halomonadaceae; genus Halomonas; species Halomonas stenophila. Next base: position 168,783 of record NZ_JACHXR010000002.1, read on the forward strand.
GTGAACAGGATCGCCACGGTCAGCACCGGGGCCAGCGCCGGGATGATGATGCGGAACAGGATGCGGAAGAAGCCGGCGCCGTCGAGCTGCGCCTGCTCGAGGCGCTCGCGGGGGATCGACAGGCGCCCGGCCAGCACGATGATGGTCGCCAGCGGCAGCGTCCGCCACACGTCGACCAGCACGATCGAGGCGATCGCCAGGCCCTCCCGGCCCAGGTAGAAGAGGTTCCAGGAGGGGCCGAAGGTACCGCCCGGGCCCAGCAGGCCGATCTGCACCAGCACCCAGTCGATGGGGCTGTACTGGGAGTCGAGCACCCACAGCCAGGTGATCGCCGACAGCGACACCGGCATCGCCCAGGGGATCATGAACAGCACCTGCACCAGCCGCTTGCCGCGGAAGTCGCGGGCCAGCAGCTCGACGGCGGTGGTCGCCAGCACCAGCAGGATCAGCACCGTGAGGGTGGTGATCAGCAGGCTGTTGCGCAGCGCCAGGCGAAAGCCCGACTGGTCGAGCACGGCGAGGAAGTTGTCCAGGCCGACGAAGGTGTCGATCTGCGGTTTGCCGACCGTGGCATCGCTCACGCTCAGGGCGATGGCGATGAAGAAGGGCACGGCCACGAAGGCCACCACATAGAGCACCGCCGGCGCGAGCAGCAGCGCGCCCAGCACCCGGGGTCGCTCGAGGGCCAGCGCCAGGCGGGCCAGGGCGCCATCGGGCCGCTCGGAATCCTCGCGCCCGGTGGTCATGCCACTGCCACCTTGGCCTGCGAGAGTCGCTGGCCCGTCTCGGGGTCGAAGACGCAGGCATCGCGGCGGGTCACCACGAAGTGATGCGTCTCGCCGGTGGCCAGCGTCGGCATGGCGGCCTGGCGCAGGCGGCCGATGACCCGCGGTGGGCGCCGCTGCTCGGTCACCCCGCGGCGCACCACACCGTAGATCAGCCATTCCGCCCCCAGGAACTCCAGGTGCTCGACCTCGATGTCGAGCGCCAGGGCGATCTCGTCGTTCGGCGCCTCGGCGGCGAGGTGGAAGTGCTCCGGGCGCACGCCGATGATGCGCCCGTCGAGGGGCAGCAGGTTCATCGGCGGGTCGCCGATGAAGCCGGCGACGAAGGTGTCGGCGGGGTCGTAGTAGAGCTGCTGGGGGGTGCCGATCTGGTGGACGGTGCCCTTCTCCATGACCATGATGCGATCGGCCAGCCCCAGGGCTTCGGTCTGGTCGTGGGTCACGTAGAGGGTGGTGATGCCGGTGCGATCGTGGAGCTCGCGCAGCTCGCCGCGGGCCTGGCTGCGGATCTGCGCGTCCAGCGAGCTCAGCGGCTCGTCGAACAGGAAGAGGTCGGGGGTGCGCACCATGGCCCGCGCCAGCGCCACGCGCTGGCTCTGGCCGCCCGACAGCCGGGTGGGGCGGCGGTCGAGCAGGTCGGTGATCTCGAGGATGCCGGCCACCCAGTCCAGTTGGCGGCGCTGCTCGTCCGGCGGCATCTTGCGCGCGCGCAGCGGGAAGAGGATGTTGTCGCGCACCGTCATGTTGGGGTAGAGCGCGTAGTTCTGGAACACCATGGCGATGTTGCGGCTGCGCGGCGGGACGCCGACGATGGAGCGCCCGTCGATGAACAGCTCGCCGGCGCTGGGCTCCTCGAGGCCGGCGACCATGCGCATCAGGGTTGTCTTGCCCGAGCCGGAGGGGCCGAGCACGGCGAGCAACTCGCCGTCGCGGGTCTCCATGTCGACCCCGTCCACGGCGATGATGCGGCCGTAGTGCTTCTTGAGTGCCCGCGTGGTCAGAATCGCCATAAGGGTTCCAGGCCGGCCGCGGTCGTCAGTCGCTGCCGCTACCGATCATCCCGCGTTCCCGCCACTTGGCGAAGATCTCCTCGATCTCGGCGTTGGTGTCGGCGATCGCCTGTTCCGGCGTCTTCTCGCCGCGGGCGACGTCGGCCATCATGCTGGAGAGCAGGTGGGACTCGTACACTTCGCTGATCGCCGGGTTGGCATAGCCGGGATAGCCGAGCCAGGCCGTCCACTCCTCCGCGGTCCTGAGCAGGCCCAGCTTGTCCGGCGGCTCGGCGCCCCAGGGGTCGTCGCTCAGCCAGCCGTCCTCGGCGAACAGCTGCTCGCTGCGCGACGGGAAGGCCGGGAAGTTGTAGAACTTCGCGTAGTAGGAGGCGCTGGCGTAGTTGTTCTCCAGGTCGAGCATGAACTTCTTGGCCGCGGCCAGCTCGTCGGGGTCCGTGACGTAGTCGGGGATCACGTCGATGAACCACACGTGGGAGGGCATCTTCACCTCGCCGCCGGGCCCCTTGAGCCCGGGGCGGAAGCCGGTGTCCGCGGCGATCTCCGGGGCCGACTCCTGGGCACTGCGATAGAAGGAGATGGAGTTCTGGATATAGGAGGCGCGGCCGCCGATGAAGGTCTGGTTGTTGGAGGCCGCGTTCCAGGAAAAGACCTCCGGTGTCATGGCGCTGTCGAACAGCTCCTTCTGGAAGCGCACCGCCTCGAGCACCTCGGGCGAGTCGAAGGTCACGTTGCCGTCCTCGTCCTGGATCGAGCCGCCGTGGGACCAGATCAGCGCGCGGGCATAGAACTCGGAATCGATCTCCGGCGACATGCCCAGCGCCACTGGGAGGCCGGTGTCCTCGAAGATCTTCGCGCCGCCCTCGAGCAGGTCCTGGTAGGTCTCGGGCCCCTCGGGGAAGCCGGCGTCGGCCCACAGCGAACGGCGATAGTCGCCGGGGTCCGGCACCCAGCCGTGGCAGAAACCGTACCAGGTGTCGGTAGCGGGCAGGTAGCTGGAGCGCTCGCAGGTGCCGCTGCGCTCGCCGAAAGCCGCCGCCGCGGCCTGGTTGACGTCCGCCAGCGACTGCAGGCCGTCGATGAAGGCGGTGGGGGGGGCCACCATCTCGAACACCGTGGCGCCCTCCTCGGCGGCGATGGAGGCCGACAGGGTCGAGGTCAGGTCGGCGATGTTGATCATGTTCACCGTGACCTCGACGTTGTGCGCCTCACCCCATTGCTGCGCATACTCCCGGAACCACTCGTCGTAGCGCGGCACGAAGTGGCTCCACTGGGTGAGGCTGATGGCGGTGCCGTCGGGGAACTGCTCGGGGAAGGTCATGTCACCATAGCTGGTGCGGAATTCGGGAGCGGCCGGCTCGTCCTGCGCCAGGGCGGCAGGAGCCAGGGCAAGGAGCATCGCGCTCAGGATGATACCGGTTCCCTGCAGGGCGACGAGACGGTCGCGTATGCTGTAGTGCAACATACTGATACCTCTCGATTGTTTGTCATGGGTTCCAGTCTAGGTGGTGGCGGGAGGCTGTCAAAACGCCGCGCGGCCGAGCCTCCCTCGCCGGGTGCCGTGCCAGGGGTCGCCGTCGGGGTGGTGCCGGGTCATCCATCGGTGAAGAAACGAGGTCTGCGCCATGAAGATGCTGATCAATATCGACGTGCCCGAGCTGGCACCGGCCATCGCGTTCTACTGCGCTGCCTTTGGGCTGGAACTCGATCGCCTGCTCGATGATGACGTGGCCGAGCTCACGGGTGGCGAATCGACGATCTACCTGCTCGAGAACGCCAGTGGCTCGAGGGGCGTGAAGGAGCCCGCGAAGTATCGGGACTATTCGCGGCACTGGACGCCCGTGCATCTCGACATCGTGGTCGAGGATATCGAGCAGGCCGCCGCGCGTGTGCTCAATTGTGGCGCCGTTCAGGAAAGCGACTGCATCGAGTGGCGAGGCTCGAAATGCATCACGTTCTCCGATCCCTTCGGCCATGGGTTCTGTCTTATCGAGTTCATCGGAGACGGCTACAGCTCCTAGCCGCAGCGCCAAGGAGTGGTGCCTTGCCGGCGGACGGTTGGATGCCAGGCCCCCGCCTGGGCCACCATGGCGCGGGCTCGAAGAGGAAACCAAGACAGGCGATCGCCTGTCATAGCTTGATAGCAGGCTAACGTGTCCCCACATAGTAGTGTGAGCCAAGCCATTCGCCATCGAGGAGGCCTCATGAGCCAAGGCAACGACTACACCCCGCCGAGGGTCTGGACCTGGGAGAAGCCCAGCGGCGGCACCTTCTCCAGCATCAACCGCCCCGTCGCCGGGCCCACCCACGAGCAGGAGCTGCCGGTCGGCAAGCATCCCTTCCAGCTCTACTCCCTGGCCACCCCCAACGGCGTGAAGGCCACGGTGATGTTCGAGGAGCTGCTGGAGCTGGGCTACCAGGACGCCGAGTACGATGCCTGGCTGATCCGCATCGGCGAGGGCGACCAGTTCGGCAGCGGCTTCGTCGCGATCAACCCCAACTCCAAGATCCCGGCGCTGGTCGACCACGGCCCGGCCGAGCCCATCCGGGTGTTCGAATCCGGCTCGATCCTGCTCTACCTGGCCGAGCGCTTCGAGGAGTTCCTGCCGGGCAGCCTGGCCGGGCGCACCGAGACGCTGAACTGGCTGTTTTGGCAGATGGGCAGCGCGCCCTTCCTGGGCGGCGGCTTCGGCCACTTCTACGCCTACGCGCCGGAGAAGCTGGAGTACCCGATCGACCGCTACGCCATGGAGACCAAGCGCCAGCTCGACGTGCTCGACCGCCGCCTGGCCGAGACGCGTTATCTCGCCGGCGACGGCTACACCATCGCCGATATCGCCAACTGGCCCTGGTACGGCCAGCTGGTGCTGGGCCGGCTCTACGACGCCGCCGAGTTCCTGCAGGTGCAGGAGTACCGGCACGTGCTGCGCTGGGCGAAAGAGATCGACGCCCGTCCGGCGGTGCAGCGCGGGCGCATGGTCAACCGCACCTTCGGCGACCCGGCCATGCAGCTCCACGAGCGCCACGACGCCAGCGACTTCACCCACAGGACCCAGGACGTGCTGACGTCCTGAGCGCGGCGATGGGCGCGATCCACGCCGTGGCCCCGGGGCCGCGGCGTTCGTATTTATAGGAGGACGACATGCCAGCGTTGCTGATGACCCTGTGGCACGGCTATCGCGATGCCTCGCTGATCCTGCGGGTGAGCCTCGCCCTGGTGCTGGGCGTGGCGGTCGGCCTGCTCGGCGGGCCGAGCGTCGCCGAGTGGCTGGCCCCGCTGGGCGAGCTGCTGATGCGGCTCTTGAAGTTCATCATCCTGCCCATCGTGCTGTTCACCCTGATGTCGGGGCTCAACCAGGGCACCACCGGCCGCCTGGGGCGGATCGGCCGCAAGGTGTTCCTCTACTACCTGGCCACCTCGGCGCTGGCGATCGCCGTCGGCCTCGCGGTGGCGACCCTGCTGTCGCCGGGGGAGGGCATGTCACTGGAGGACGCCGCCTCGGTATCGGTGCCCGAGAACCCCGGCATCCTCTCGGTGCTGCTCGGCATCGTGCCGACCAACATCGTCGGCGCCTTCGCCGACCAGGACCTGCTCGGCATCATCTTCACCGCCCTGGTGTTCGGCCTGGCCGTGGCGCGGCTGCGCCGGTCCGACACCCAGGCCGCGCTGGGCGAGCGCCTCTATGGGCTGATCGAGGCGCTCAACGCCATGACCCTCAAGGTGATGGGCGGCATCCTGCACTACGTGCCGGTCGGGGTCTTCGCCATCGTCGCCGGCACCGTGGCCGAGCAGGGGGTGGCGACCCTGCTGTCGCTCGGCGACATGGTTCTCGTGCTGTACGTGGCGCTGGGCGTGCAGCTGCTGGTCTACCTCGGCTTGTTGCGGGGCTTCGGCGTGCCGCTGGTGAGCTTCTTCCGCGAGGCGCGCACGCCCATGGCCACCGCCTTCGCCACCCAGAGCAGCTCCGGCACCCTGCCGCTGACCCTGGACGCCGCGCGCCGCCTGGGCCTGTCTCGCGGCCTCTACGGCTTCAGCCTGCCGCTGGGCGCGACGCTGAACATGGACGGGGCGGCGATCCGCATCGCCATCTCGGCGGTGTTCGCCGCCAACGTGGTGGGCGCACCGCTGGACTGGACGAGCATGCTGCAGATCGTCGCGGTGGGCACGCTGATCTCGGTGGGCACCGCCGGGGTACCCGGCGCCGGCATCGTGATGATCGCCACGGTGTTCGCCCAGGTGGGCCTGCCCATCGAGGCCGTGGCGCTGCTCACCGCCATCGACGCCCTGGTCGGCATGGGCTGCACGGCGCTCAACGTCACCGGCGACCTGGTCGGCAGCGCGCTGATCGGCCGCAGCGAGGGCGAGCGCATCGCCACGCCGGAGCCCGTGAGCAGCGACGCCGCCCCGTGCCCCGAGGGCCCCTGAATCGGGTGCAGCCCGATCACGCCTGACCCCGAGAGCCCCGCCCCCCGGCGGGGCTCTCGCGTTGCGCACTCGTTCGGTGCCGGCTTAACTGCAGGGAAGGGTAGCCGGGACGCCACCCGAGGCCATACGGCGCCGCGTCGGGGATGCGGCTTTCACGGCGCCGAGGTCGCCAGCGGTGAAGGCGGCAGCTGCCGTCGCGTGGCGCTTTGACAGGATCAACGAGCGTCCCTCTCCGCCTGGCCCTCGGCCGGCAAGAGGGGGAGATCATGATCAAGCGCAGCGGGAATCTCGGGGCCGGGCTGGCCATCGTCCTGATGATGGCGGCCGGCCTGGCCCAGGCCCAGGAGGACGCCGAGGCATCGCTCTACGATCGCTTGGGGGGCCTGCCCCCCATCTCGGTAGTGGTCAGCGACTTCATCGACGTCCTGGTGGTGGATGACGTGCTCAACGCGAACCCGGCGATCGACGAGACCCGGCAGCGCGTACCGGCGCCCTACCTGAAGTATCGGGTGACCTCGCTGGTCTGCCAGGCTGCCGGTGGGCCCTGCGAGTATCAGGGCCGCTCGATGCAGGCGTCGCATGCCCATCTCAACATCACCGAGGCCGAGTGGGCGCAGATGGTGTCCCTGCTCGAGGGTGTCCTCGACGAGCATGGCGTGCCCGACCGCGAGACCGAGGAATTGCTCGCCATCGTCGGCTCGACCAAGGAAGACATCGTGACCGTCTGGGACGAGAGCTGAGCGACGCGGGTGACGCAGGCGCCAGCATCGGGAGCGGCGCTGGCCGCGTCGCTCCCGACGCCCCTGGTGCGGGCGGCGACCCCGGGCCCCTTCACCCGACGAGGCGCGCTTCGAGAATCAGGTTGAAGGGCGTCTCGGCGACGCGCCGGAAGTGGCTGAAACCTGCCTGGCGGAACACCTCGGCGAGGCGTTCCTCGCCGGCCTGGGCGCCGAGCACCAGCGTGCCGCCCTCCGAGATCGCATGCGCGCAACAGATGGTGGTGGACGCCGCATAGTACATCCGGGCGATCGGCGAGAGGTTGTGCTCGACCCGGTCCTGAGCGAACGGCTCGACCAGCATCACCGTGCCACCGGGCGCCAGCACCCGGGCGGCGTAGCGGGCCGCCGCGACCGGGTCGCCCATGTCGTGCAGGCAGTCGAAGAAGCAGATCAGGCCGTATTGCCGGTCGGGGTAGTCCGTCGCCCGGGCCAGCTCGAAACTCACCCTCTCGCTGACGCCAGCCGCATCGGCATTGCACCGTGCCTCGTCGATCGAGGCCGCGTGCCCATCGAGGCCATGGAAGCGCGAGCGCGGGAAGGCCTTTGCCATCAGCACGGTCGAGTGGCCGTGGCCGCAGCCCACGTCGGCGACCTCGATGCCGGCCTCCAGCTTGTCGACCACACCCTCGAGCGCGGGCAGCCACTCGGGCACCAGGCTGGCGCGATAGCCGTTGCGGTATAACGCCGCCACGCCGCACTGCAGACGCCCGTCGTGCTCGCCCCAGGCCACGCCCTGGCCGGTGCGAAACGCCTCGAGGGTGCGCGCCTCATCGAACCACATCGAGGCCGGCACCTGCCAGGCGTGGGGGATGAACAGCGGGCTGTCCTCGTCGGCCAGCACCAGCGCCTGCTCAGGAGACAGTTCGTAGGTGTCGCTGACGGCGTGATAGCCCACATAACCGCCGGCGGCCTGGGCGTTCAGCCACTCGCGGACATAGCGCTCGGCACAGCCGGTGCGGGTGGCGAGTTCCGCGGCACCGAGCGGGCCGGCGCCCGCCATGGCCTTGTACAGGCCGAGCTTGCTGCCGAGGCTGACCATCACGCCGCCGTAGGCGGCGGACAGGTCATCGACGGCGCGGGTGACAAAGGCTTCCAGTTTCGTCTGGTCGATCACGGGGGCGTTCATGAGGTGGCTCCTGGCTTGACGGGTCGGGGGTGTCAACTGCCTCTCCATCATCGTCGCGCCACCCGACCGGCAGAAGAGCGGGAATCGCCGCAATCGGTCCGTTCGTGCCACACTGAAAGCCCCGCCACGAGAAGCCCATGCGCCATGAGCGGACACTCCCCGTCAGTCGGTGCGAGCCCACGGCACGTCAGCCTGGTGGCGTTGCCCGACGCCGCGGTTTCCACGCTGGCCGGTATCTTCGACGTGATGAACAGCATAGCGCTCATGGGCATGACGCCCCATGATGCCCCGGCACCGTTCCTCATCGAGATCGTCGGCGAGGCCGTGGGGCCGCTGGAACTGGCGAGCGGCATCCCGATCACCGTGCAGCGAGCGGTCGACACCATCGAGACCAGCGACATCGTGATCGTCCCCGCGGTGCTGCTGCCCTCGCCGGGCTGGGGGCCGGGCCGCTATCCCGGCCTGGTCGATTGGCTGCGTCGCATGCACGAGCGCGGCGCCGTGCTCTGTTCGGCCTGCTCGGGGGTCTTCCTGCTCGCCGAGACCGGGTTGTTCGATGGCCAGGATGCCACGGTGCATTTCGGCTACGCGGCGGCGTTCGCGGCCACCTATCCGGCCGTGCCGATCCATCCGGAGCGCGTGCTGGTGATCGGCGGGCGGCGCGAGGAACTGGTGAGCTCGGGGGCCTCGATGAGCTGGCACGACCTGGTGCTCTATCTCATCGCGCGCTACGCCGGGGCGATCACGGCCCAGGAGGTCGCGCGGATGTTCGCGCTGCAGTGGCATCAGGACGGCCTCACGCCCTATCTCGTGTTCGAGGGCCGGACGGATCATGGCGACGCCGAGATCCTGGGGGCACAGCGGTGGCTGGGCGAGCACTTCGCGCTCGCCCACCCGGTGGAGGAGATGATCAGGCGCTCGGCGCTCGCCGAGCGCTCCTTCAAGCGGCGCTTCGCGGGGGCCACCGGCCTCACGCCGATCGCCTACGTCCTGCGCCTGCGCATCGAGGACGCCAAGCGCCGGCTCGAGCGCTCCGACGCCTCGGTCGACGAGATCAGCTGGCGGGTCGGCTACGAGGATGCGGCCTTCTTCCGGCGCCTGTTCAAGCGCACCACCGGCCTCACCCCGAGCGCCTATCGCCGGCGCTTCCGCCTCCCGGACTTCGCGCGGCCGCGTCGGCCCTGATGCCGCCACGCCTCCTTCCCCCAGGGGCAGGCCGATGCGCCGGGCCCAGGCCGCGGTTTCGTGGCGCCTTCGGCGCTACTCGGACACCGGCTCGAGGTGCATCATCCCGGAGCGCTGGCATGCCGGGGCTGACCCCGTGCTTCGGGGCATCGCCCTGATCGTGATGGGGGCATGAGGTCTGCCGGACATCGGGCAATCCGTAGCAGTTCACCAAAGCTGGGATATGCCTCGGGACAAGGATTGCCGATGACCGCCCAGCAACGCTTTACCCTGACGCTCGCCGCCTGCTGGTGCGCTATCACTTCCGGCCGGCGCCGCTGGCGACCGTCATCCGTCGCCTGGGGACCATTCAGTTCGATCCCCTGGCGCCGGTCGGTATCAACCATCGCTGCGTGCCGTCCGCCACGCCAGGTTCGTGGCCACGTTTGTCATTTCCATGATCCTGAGCCTGCCGCCTGTCCATGTAGAGGCCTTGTCCAGGCACCGCTCAGGGAGACGCCGTCCACCCAACGACGAAGGACCGATTTATTGTGTATGTATTAGCAGACTTTCATGTTGGCAATTGGCGACATCTTGGCTTAGGAGACGGGCGTGTTTGCTCCAATGTATGTCTTGGCAGTCAGAGGTGTTTGCAAGTGACGACTGATCAACTTAGGAATCAGTGCATCCGTTACCGTTGGGCTGGAGATGGGTATTTCTCCTACGTAGGATTAGCCCGGATCAGCGGGCAGCCTTCAGTGTTGGCCCGGACGTCAGGATGACATCCATGTGGTCAGGGCAAGGGAATGCGCCCGTTACAATCCTTGGGCGGTAGCGTGTCTGAAAGCCTTAGCCCTCGCCTACCATAGTTACTATTCGAATTCCCGACACCTGAATATCGAGACCATTCCAGGTGTCATCATTGACATAGAGACTCACCATGCCAACGATTGCCCATCTTCTGCTCTCCCGGCCGGCCCGGTGCGGCCTGGCAGTCATGGGATGCTCTCTACTGCTGAGTGGCTGTGCCGCCTTGGGCGGATTCCCCGGCTCGAAGCCGGGCGGCGTCGTCGATGGTGGCCAGGGGCAAACCCTGGATGAGAACCTCAGTGGCTTCCTCGCCCAGGCGCCTGTCGGTGCCGTGATCACGCTGGCCGAGAGTCCTTGGGGTCGTGACGTCGAGGTCATGGCGGACGAGCCCTATCACGCCGCCAGCGGTCGTGAGTGCCGCAAGCTGCAGGTCATCTCGGCGAGTGACGCTACCCGTCGAGTGGTGGCCTGCGAAACCGAAGAAGGCTGGGAATCCCAACGCCTGGTTACCGACATGCTGAGTGCAGGGAGTACTCGCTGATGCTCCAAGTGAAACGCTGTTTGCCCCTGCTCATCGGTCTGCTCTGTGCGTTGCTGGGATCCTTGGCCCAAGCCCAGACGGTTAACCCGTCCAGCGGCATCCTGCCGGAGCAGCAGCAGAAGCGGGACTCCTCCGCGTCCGAGGAGGTGGATGACACGCCGCGTGTCGACTGGCGCAGTGGCACCGTGGGTCCCGTCCCTCAGGACCGCCTCGACGAGGCCGCCGATCGACTCCCTCCCTTCGGGGCCAACCTTTTCGAGGGGGGCTTTCGCGGCACCATGGCCGACGGACTGACGCCCGGCTATCGCGTCAAGCCCGGGGATCAGGTCACTCTGCGTGCCTGGGGAGCCGTCGAGATCGATCGCGTACTGACCGTCGATGCCCAGGGCAATATCTTCATCCCCAGCAGCGGCCCGCTGGCCGTGCAGGGACAGAACAGTCAGGAGCTCGACAGCGCCGTACGCCAGGCGATTCACGACGTCTATCCGGACAACGTGGAGGTCTACACCAACCTGCAGGGTGTCCAGCCGGTGGGGGTGTTCGTGACCGGTTACGTGGACAACCCCGGCCGCTATGCCGGTACCCCGAACGACTCGCTGCTGTACTTCCTCGACCAGGCCGGTGGCATCGACAACGAGTTGGGCAGCTACCGCAAGATTCGTGTGGTGCGCGACAACCAGACCGTTGCCCGGGTCGACCTCTATGATTTCCTGATCGATGGTGCGATTCCCCGCCCGCAGTTCCGTGATGGTGACACCATCATCGTGGAAGAGCGCGGCCCCTCCCTGGCCGTCGTCGGCGACGTGCAGCGCGAGTATCGCTACGAACTCATCGGCGATCGCCTGACCGGCGCCGAAGTGACCAACCTGGCGCGGCTCAAGGCCGGGGTGTCCCATGTGCTGGTGCGTGGTTCCCGCGCTGACGGTCCCTTCGCCCGCTATTTCCCGCTCGACGACTTCAACGGCCAGACGGTGCGCAGCGGTGACGAGGTGACGTTCAGCGCCGACCAGCGTGACGAGAGCATCGTCGTCCAGGTGGAGGGCAGCTACTATGGACCCTCCCGCTATGCCCTGCCGCGTAACGCTCGCCTGAGCGAACTGCTCGACGCCATCTCCGTGCCGGAAGACATGACGGCCGTGCACAGCGTCTCCCTGCGTCGCGAAAGCATCGCCGAGCAGCAGCGACAGTCTCTCGAAGACAGCTTGCGACGCCTGGAGACCACCTACCTGGGGGCGCCGACCCGTACCGACGAAGAAGCCCGCACCCGCGTCAAGGAAGCCGAGCTGATCGAGCGCTTCGTCGAACGTGCCGGTGAGGTCGAGCCGTCTGGCCGCCTGGTCGTCGCCCGGGGTGATCGCATCAGCGACATCCGACTGCAGGACGGGGACGTGATCACCATTCCCGAGAGCAGCGACTCCGTCCTGGTCAGCGGCGAAATCGTGGTGCCCCAGGCGGCGGTCTACGACCCTGGCTCGAGCGTGCGTGATTACATCGAAGCGGCCGGCGGCTTCACCCAGCGCGCCGACGATGACCATATCCTGGTGGCGCGCCAGAACGGCGCCGTGGTCAATGCCGACGACGTTACCCTGCGACCCGGCGACGAGATCCTGGTGATGCCCAGGGTGCCGAGCAATAATCTGCAGCTCGCCTCCACCATCACCCAGATCCTCTACCAGATCGCCGTGGCCGCCAAGGTCGCTCTCGATATCTAACGTATCGGGCCGATACCGCCCGAGGCGGCGGTTCGCCCGGTGGGGCCGAGCTCCTCAAGGTAGTGCCACATGCCCGAATCCAACTCATCGACCGACGGTGTCCGTACGCCTTGGCAGGTCGCGCGCAGCGTCTGGTTCGCGATGTTCATGCGCGAAACCATCTCGCGCACCATGGCGGACCGCTTCGCCTGGTTCTGGATGATCTTCGAGCCGGTCGCCTTCGTCGGTATCTTCATCGCGATACGCAGCATGATCCGCGGTGACCGCTTCGTCATCGGCGCCGATTTCATTCCCTGGCTGATCGTCGGGTTGATGGGGTTCTTCCTGTTTCGGGAGGGGATGAACCGTCCGGTGGGGGCGATCGAAGCCAATCAGGGCCTGTTCGCCTATCGTCAGGTCCTGCCGATCGACCCGGTGCTGATCAGGGTCGTCCTCGAGGGACTACTGCGTACCTTCATCTTCCTGATCTTCATCGTGGGTGGGGTCATGCTGGGCCTCGACCTCTATGCCGACCTGCCCATGTTCGCGATGTGGGCCTGGCTCTCGCTATGGGCCCTGGGAGCCGGGGCGGGGCTCACCCTATCGGCGGCCGCCGCCCTGGTGCCCGAGATAGGGCGCATCGTGAAGATGATCTCGCTGCCCTTGATGCTGATCTCCGGCGTGATCATCCCGATGAGCCTGAAGCCCTATCACATCCAGCAACTGATGCTCTACAACCCGATCGCCCATGCCATCGAGTTCCTGCGGCTCGGCTTCTTCGAGAGTTACAAGACCGTGCCGGGCATCAGCATGCTGTACGTCTGGTTGTTCGCACTGGCGCTGATCGCTCTGGGGATGATCCTTCATCTGCGCTTCGCGGAGGAGTTGAAGGCCAAGTGATCTCATGATCGAACTCAACAGGCTCTATAAGCGTTACCACAACCACCGCTACAACGACTGGGTGCTCAAGGACGTCAACCTGACGATCCCCAGAGGGGTGAGCGTCGGACTGGTGGGCCCCAATGGTGCGGGAAAATCGACGCTGCTGCGATTGATCGGCGGCATGGATACGCCCGAGCGGGGAGAGGTGAAGCGCCGCTGCCGCGTCTCCTGGCCCATCGGCCTGACCGGAGGGTTCAAGGGCTCCATGACCGGGCGCCAGAACGTGCAGTTCGTGGCACGCGTGCATGGCGGCGGTGGGCAGGGCGTCAAGCGAATCATCGAGTTCGTCGAGGAGTTCGCCGAGATCGGCGGTGCCTTCGACCGCCCGGTGCAGACCTACTCCTCGGGGATGCGTTCGCGTCTGGCCTTCGGGCTTTCGCTGGCGTTCGACTTCGATGTCTACCTCTCGGACGAGGCCACGTCGGTGGGGGATCGGGCCTTCAAGGCCAAGGCCAAGCAGGCCTTCCGGGATCGAGTCGGCAAGGCGAGCTTGATCATGGTCTCACACGGTGAGTCCATCCTTCGGGAGATGTGCCAGGCTGGCATTTTCCTCCATCAGGGGCGGGCCCAGTGGTTCGACGAGATCGACGACGCGATAGCCGCCTATCACGACACCTCCGGCATGCCAGATCCGGCGCCGTTACGGGAGGCCAGGAAGGCGACCTGGAAGGCGCGCAAGGAGTTGCGGGCCGCCAAGGCGGACCATGCCCAGGCACGAGCCGAGGGTGCCAGCCAGGCCCATCTCGATACCCTGACGGCATCGATCAAGCGCAAGCGCGAAGAGCTCCGGCAACACAAGGCGACGCTCGCCGCCTTCAAGGAGCCGACCGATGACGATGATTGACGTTTCTTTTCGATAAGGTCCCTGGATGAAAGCAATCTTTAGGCGTAACTCCTACTGGGGGTTATGTATTGTCGCGATCGTGCTGGTGAGCGCCTACTGGGTGTTCTGGGCGACGGATCGCTACGTGTCCCGCACGGTGGTCGTGCTGGAGAGCCCGCAGATCGCCTCTCCGGAGGTGTCGTTTGCATCGATCCTCGGCGGCGGCGGCTCGAGCGATCTGCTGCTGTTGCGCGAGCACCTGCTGTCGGTCGACATGTTGCGTCGGGCACAGGAGCAGCTGGATCTTCGCGAGCACTACTCCAGCCATGGCGATTTCTTCTCGCGGCTACGTGATCCCGATGCCCCCATCGAGGACCTGCACCGCTACTACCAGCGCCGGGTGAAGATCGACATGGACGAATATGCCAAGGTGCTGAAGATCGAGGTGCAGGCCAATACCCCCCAATTCGCCCACGACCTCGCTGCTCTGCTGCTCGAGGCCGGCGAGCAGCATATGAATGAGATGGGGCAGCACCTCGCCGAGGAGCAGGTCCGCTTCCTCGAGCAACAGTTGGGGCGACTGGAGGGGCGGCTGGATAAGGCCCGCGCCGATCTCCTCGACTATCAGAACGAACACGGCCTGATCTCGCCGATCAAGACCGTGGAGAACCTCAACCAGGTCGTTGCCACCCTGGAGGGGGAGCTGGCCCGCTTGGAGGCACGCCGCAGTGCCCTGGCCTCTTTCCACAGTGCCCAGTCGGCCGAGATGGTGCGCATCGAGAGTGAGGTAGAGGCCTTGCGCGAGCAGATCGGCAAGGAGCGGGGCCGCCTTGCCCAGGTGGCGGGTGATTCACTGAACCGGGTCTCCTCGGAATACCAGACCCTGGAGCAGCGAGCCAAGTTTGCCCAGGAAACCTATTCGAGTGCCATGGCCGCCCTGGAAAATACGCGCATCGAAGCGGCCCGCACACTCAAGCAGGTCTCCGTGCTGCAGAGCCCGGTGCTCCCCGAATACGCCACCGAGCCGCGTCGGTTGTATAACGCGACGGTGTTCGGCATCGTCGCCCTGTTCGTGACCTTCATCCTCAATATGCTGATCCTGATCGTGCGCGATCATCGCGACTGATATGGCCAAGACCTTCTTGATCACTGGCGGGGCGGGCTTCATCGGTTCCGCGGTGGTGCGTGAACTCATCGGCAACACCGACCATCGCGTGGTCAGCGTCGACAAGCTGACTTATGCCGGCAACCTGGCGTCGCTGGAGCCCATCGCCGACAGCCCGCGGCATGTCTTCGTCCGGGCCGATATCGGCGATGTCCCTGCCATGCAGCAGGTCTTCGAGCAGCATCGGCCCGACGTGGTCATGCACCTGGCGGCCGAGAGCCACGTCGACCGTTCCATCGAGGGGCCGGCCGATTTCATCCACACCAACCTGGTGGGCACGTCGGTGCTGTTGGAAGTCTCGCGCGGCTACTGGACGGCGCTGAAGGGCTCCGTCCCGGAGAAGGCCGCCGACTTTCGCTTCCATCATGTGTCCACCGACGAAGTGTATGGCGACCTGGATGGCGCGGAGGGGCTGTTCGCCGAAACCACCCCCTATGCACCGAGCTCACCCTATGCGGCCAGCAAGGCCGGCGCCGACCACCTGGTGCGCGCCTGGCACCGCACCTTCGGCCTCCCCACGCTGGTCACCCATTGCTCCAACAATTACGGGCCCTACCACTTTCCGGAGAAACTGATTCCGCTGATGATCCTCAACGCCCTGGCCGGCAAGCCGCTGCCGATCTATGGCGATGGCCAGCAGATTCGCGACTGGCTCCACGTGGAGGATCACGCCCGTGCACTGATCAAGGTGGCGATGCAGGGGCGGGCAGGGGAGACCTACAACATCGGCGGCCTCAACGAGAAGAGCAATCTCGAGGTCGTCGAGACGATCTGTGACCTGTTGCAGGAACGGGTGCCGCAGGATACCCGTTACCGTGACCTCATCACCTTCGTCGCCGATCGCCCTGGCCACGACAGACGCTACGCCATCGATGCCGGCAAGATCGCGCGCGAGCTGGACTGGGTACCACAGGAGACCTTCGAGAGCGGGCTATGCAGGACCGTCGAGTGGTACCTGAGCAACGAGGACTGGTGGCGGTGTATCCAGGATGGCAGCTATCTGGGACAGCGCCTCGGCCTGACCGACGCCTTTGATGACAGGGATGACCGCCATGAACATTCTGGTTACCGGGGGTAGCGGCCAGGTCGGCTTCGAACTGCAACGTCGGCTCAGCCCGCTCGGCAGGGTGCTGGCACCGAGCCGCGCCGAGCTGGACCTGACCGACTCCAGGGCCGTCAACGCCTGGCTCGAGACAACCCGTCCCGAACTGATCGTCAATGCCGCCGCCTATACGGCGGTCGACAGAGCCGAACGCGAACCGGACCTGGCACGGCGCCTGAATGCCGAGCTACCCGCCCAGCTGGCCGACTACGCCGAGGCGCACGACCTGCGGCTGGTCCACTTCTCCAGCGATTACGTCTATTCCGGCCACGGCGATACGCCCTGGCGAGAAGACGATGTCCCCCAACCGCTCAACGTCTATGGCCGGACCAAACTGGAAGGCGACCGGGCCATTCAGCTGAGCGGCTGCCAACACCTGATCTTCCGAACCAGCTGGGTCTACAGTGCTCATGGCAGCAACTTCATGCAGACCATGCTGCGGTTGGGGCAGGAGCGTCACCGGCTCGAGGTGGTGGCGGATCAGATCGGCGCGCCGACGCCGGCATGTCTGCTGGCGAAGGTCACTGCCCAGGCCCTCCAGCGGCGGCTGGAGAGTGGCCTCTATCACCTGGCCCCGAGGGGAGCGACGGGTTGGCATGGCTTCGCCCGGGCGATCTTCCGGCACGCCATCGCCCAGGGGCTGCCCCTGGCCATCTCTCCCGACGGGGTGATTGCTATCCCCACGGCCGACTACCCCACCCCCGCCACTCGCCCGCTCAACTCGCGCCTGTGCCTCGACAAGCTCGAGGAGGCGCTGGATGTGGCGCTGCCGCATTGGGAAGACCCGCTCGTCTCGACGCTGGCCGAGTCGCTGAAGCGCTAGCGGCTGGCCAGTTCGAGTGATGCGGTATCGCGGCGACAACCACTCGCAGGTGCCCGATGGATCGGGCAAATGAGGTTTGACAGCATGCAACGCAAAGGCATCGTACTGGCGGGCGGCACCGGCAGTCGGCTCTATCCCATTACCCATGGGGTGTCCAAGCAACTGCTGCCCATCTACGACAAGCCGATGATCTACTACCCGCTATCGGTCCTGATGCTGGCGGGGATACGTGACATTCTGATCATCTCGACCCCCGACGACTTGCCTGCCTTTCAGCGCCTGCTGGGCGATGGCGAGCAGTTGGGGGTATCCCTCGAATACGCCGAGCAGCGCTCGCCCAATGGCCTGGCGCAGGCGTTCCTCATCGGCGAACGTTTCATCGCCAATGACCCCGTGAGTCTCGTGCTGGGTGACAATATCTTCCATGGCCAACACTTCACTGGACAGCTCCAGCAGGCGAGCCGGCAGCAGCGGGGCGCTACCGTATTTGGCTACTACGTCAAGGACCCCAAGCGCTTCGGTGTGGTGGAGTTCGATGGCGAGGGTCGCGCGATCAGCATCGAGGAAAAGCCCGCCCGCCCCCGATCCCAGCATGCCGTTACCGGGCTCTACTTCTACGACAACGACGTCATCGAGATCGCCAAGGGGGTGAAGCCCAGCGCCCGTGGCGAACTGGAGATCACCTGCGTCAACAACGCCTACCTGGCGCGTGGCGACCTGCATGTGGCAAGCCTGGGCCGTGGCTTCGCCTGGCTGGATACCGGTACCCACGACAGCCTGCTGGAAGCGGCTCAGTACGTGCAGACCATCGAGCACCGCCAGGGACTCAAGATCGCCTGCCTGGAAGAGATCGCCTGGCGCAACGGCTGGATCGACGATGAGGCCCTGGTCCGACGCGGCCAGGCACTGGCCAAGACCGGCTACGGTGACTACCTCCTGACCCTTGTGAACCCGACTCCGTAGGCGCCCGATTCCTCGGGCGAAGACCGCTATGCATGCCCAACCCCTCTCCATTCGCGATGTCATCCTGCTCACCCCCGAGGTCCATGGCGATGAGCGTGGCTTCTTCATGGAAAGTTTCAACCAGCGCGATTTCGAAGCCCTCACCGGTGTGAGCACCACCTTCGTGCAGGATAACCATTCCCGCTCCCGTCAGGGGGTACTGCGCGGCTTGCACTATCAGGTACAGCGGCCCCAGGGCAAGCTGGTGCGAGTGCTGGCCGGCGAGATCCTCGATGTCGCCGTGGACATCCGTCGCGACTCCGCCACCTTCGGCCAGTGGGTAAGCGCGCGCCTATCCGCCATCACGCACCAACAGCTCTGGGTGCCGGAAGGCTTCGCCCATGGCTTTCTCGTACTCAGCGAGCAGGCCGAGGTGCTCTACAAGACCACCGACTATTACGCCCCTCGGGGTGAGCGCGCCATTCGCTGGGACGACCCCGCGCTGGCTATCGATTGGCAGCGTGCCGACTGGAGCTGGGGTGGCGAACCAACCCTCTCCACCAAGGATCGTCTTGCCGCCGATTTTCACACCAGCGAGATCAATTGAGCCATGTTCAGCGGATACCACCAGTCCATCCATAACGCGCGGGATGGTGAGGCCTTGCAGGCCTGGAAGTCCTTCTCGCTCGCCTACTGGGAAGAGCCGGGTTTCGGGCTGTCCGAGGACCTCCAGCAACGGCTCTTCCATGCCGGCTTCCTGCGCAGCCGCTGGGCGCTGTACGACATGGCGGAACATGGCGCCGACGGCTACCTCAGTGACTTCCAGGCCATGCGCCTGCAGGCGGCCAATGCCAAGTATCAGACGGTCATGGCCGACCGGGTGCTGTGCTCACACGTGGTGAGCAACTATTGCCCGGCCCCCGAGATCTACTGCGTGGTCACTGCGGAAGAGGTGCAGTGGGTCGCGGCCCCCTGGTGGCACCAGGACGACCATGCCCCGGGAGAATTGATCGTCCACCCCATGCAGAGCGGCGCTGCCATGCCCTATCAGCGGGTGGCATTGCGCGAAGGGCGCTTCCATTCGGCCCTGGGGGAAGGCGGAAGCGACGAGTTGGTGAGCAACCTGCAGCAGCAGGCACGGCAGCATGGGAGTGCCTATGTGGTGAGCGAACACGTCTCCCAGGGGGCGTTCGCCGAAACCCTGGCGCCCGGGCACCTGAACCTGCTGAATGTCCTCCTGGTGCGTGAGCAGCACGAATGGCGGCCGCAACTCGCCTCCGCGACCCTGCTGATCGGTCGGCAGGGCAAGGATGGCGAGGCCGCCTTGCGCGTCGAGGAGGGTGCCCTCAGTGCCGCTATCGACCACCAAACGGGCCTGATCACTGCCTGCAAGGGGTTGGATGAGGGCCGTCGGGCCTTGACGGACTATGCCGTTCATCCTCAGTCGGGTAGCCGCATCGTGGGACAGTCGCTGCCCGGTTGGCAAGAGATACGCAGGATGCTGATGGCCTTCTTCGACGAAGCCTCCTATCTGCGAACGTGCAACCTCTCCTTCGTGCTTACCGACGATGGGCCTTGCTTCTTCGCCGCCTGCGAGGGGCAACTCGCCACGCACCAGATCCACCGCCCCTTGCTCGATGACCCTTTCATCTCCAGCCATGTCAATCGCTTGGAGTCCTGATGCCGACGCCTGTGACCGACAAGACCAAAAAGACGTTGCTAGAGCTCCTGAAGCATCCGCAAGCCAAGCAGCGCGCCGAAGTCCTGCGAAGTGGCTATTTCAACACCGAGTGGTATCTCGCCAATCACCCGGAGCTTCAGCAAGACCCCAAGGCACTCCGCGACCCGCTCAAGCACTTCATGGTCCAGGGAGCCAGGCAAGGCCTGAGCCCGGGGCCAGGCTTTCATACGGCTTGGTATCTCGACGAGTACGAGGATGTCAGAGACTCGGGTATCAACCCCCTGCTGCACTACCTTCGCCATGGGCGGCATGAAGAGCGGCGCCCCACGCCTCATCTGGCCGGTATCCGCGAGCGCTTGCCCTACTTGAGCGGGGGACGCCATTCACGCGTCATCTACAACACCAAGCGCAGCGCCGATCTCAGCCACGAGGGGCGCGTCAAGCGGCTGGACATGGCGGAGGGCGTCGAAGCCTGGCGGACTTTCAGCCAGGAGTTTCGCCGAGCGGCGCCCAGGCTGTCCCACGACGATGCCGAGTACCTGCACAACCGCGGGTTCTTGCCGGACAAGAAGTCGTTGTATGGCTTGCCGAATTCCCAGGCCGATGCCTACATCAGTGACTTGCAGGCCCAACTGTTGCCACTGGCCAATGGTCATGCCCGCAAGATGCTCGAATCACCCGCCCTGCAATTTCAGCTGTTCAATCGACGCGTCCCCATGCGCCCCCCTGGGGAAGGCGACGACTCGGCCCCACGCCTCAAGGTGCTGGTGATGCTGGACCCGGCGCGTGCGGGATTGATTCCCCTGGCGGCCGTGGTGGCTCGGGCCGAGAGCCAGCATCGCCCCGCCATGAGCCTGAGGCTCTCGCTGAACAGCGGTCGGGTCAAGAGCGTGGTGCGTTACCGGGCAGGCGGCGTGATCTCCGGCCCCGGACGCCCGAAGCCATGGGAGCGGCGGCGTTACCTCGAGCTCTGGCAGCGCAGCCGAGAGGAGATCCTGGCCGTTATCGCCCACAAGCCCATCTTCACTTTCGCCCAGCTGGAAATCGATATCTGCGGTACGGCTCCCCGCCTGATCGAGCTACGCAGCCGACCTTGCGGCGCGGCTTTTCAAGTACATGGTCCCCTGATGCATTCCGAGGCGGCCATCGAATTCATCCGTGAGTTTGGTATCTAGGCTGACGAAGCATGAATGAGTTTGCCATCACTGCGTGCGATCCCGGTGGGTCGGCTCCCTTGCCTGACCTGCCCGAGGACCACCATCGCCACTTCATGGCCAATCTGAGTGGGGTCGAGCGCCTATCGTTGCTCAAACGTTTCACCCTGGATTTCCATGCCGACCCCGACCTGGGGAAGATCAGTGAAGAGCAGGCCGAGCTTCTCTATGAGCGGGGCTTTCTCCCGGAAAAGATACGCCTCTATGGCCTGAACCGTGACAATATCGACCTCTATCTTAGCGACGTGCAACGTTGGTTGACGCGGCTGGTCAACGGGCCCTATAGCATCGTCTTCAACAATAAAGTGCTCTTCACACAGGTCTTCGGGCGCTACTGTCGGGTGCCCGGTATCATCGCCATCTTTCGTAATGGCCGAGCGATCCCCTACGGCGAGTTGTGGGATCGGATTATCAGTGGCCAGGACTCAGGCCGTATGATGGTTGCCAAGCCACTGGGCGGAGGCGGTGGTGGGAGCGTCTATTTCATCCGTACTGACCGGCATCATGCGGTAATAGAGACCAACGATGAGGAGGGGGCCCGTGTCGTCGTGAAGGTCAGCGAGCTCGCCGAAGTGCTCGCGGCTCAAGAGGTCCCCTTCATTCTCAATGATTACATACAGCAAGGTGATTTTACCCAGGCGTTGTTTCCTCTCACTGTCAATACGCTCAGGGTGCTGGTCATCCGTCATCCCGTGACGCGCCAAGGACAGGTGATACGTGCCGTACAACGTATCGGGACTAGCGAGTCCTATCCGATCGACAACTTTTCGTTGGGCGGGCTCAGTGCCGAGATCAATCTTGCCAATGGCGAACTGAGTCATGCCGTCGCTGCTGAAGGCAAGCATGCCGGGAAGCGCTGGGAAAGCCACCCCGACACCGGCGAGAAAATCTCTGAGAAGAGAGTGCCACACTGGGAGGATATAAAGGCGGATATATGTCGACTCTTCGAAAATCTCCCGTATATAAAATATTGCGGATTCGATCTCATTATTGATGATGATGGCTTCATCGTCTTGGAAGGCAATAGTTATAGCCAGGTTCGATTATTCCAGATGAGTAGCCCCTTGCTGGATAACCAGGTGCTGGTGGATTTCTACAAGAGTGAGGGGTTGCTAGTTACATGATTGATGAGTGAGAAAAAACAAATAAAGTTATTGGCAGGAATGGGGGAGTTCTAGAAAGGCAAATGATGGAACGACACGGAGTCTCCAGCAATGATTACTCAAGTTGATATTTTTACATTGAAGAACAAGCCCGTCAGTCGGGCCGACAGGGAGCAGGGTGAGCAGCTCAACGGGAGAGAGTCCGAGGAGTATTCCATCTTCTTCAAGGTCGTGGCCGAGGTGGAAGGGAAGGAGTATATCGGACTGGGTGAGGCAAGGCCCTCCAGCATCAGCTCGGAGACCCTGTCTCGCGCGACTCGCTATGGGAAGAAGCTAGCCCGGGGATTGGCTGGAAAGTCGCTACCCATCCTGGCGGGGGAGCAGGGCTACGCCCACCAGGTGCATGGAGTGGTACAGCAAGTCGTCAGTGAAATCTTCGGTTACACCGAAGAGGGCAATACCCAGCAGCGTCCCAGCCCCTCGGTCTGCTTTGCCGCCGAATGTGCCCTGCTGGATATCATCGCCAAGCATCATGGCGTATCGGTTGCGCAGCTGGTATCCGGCAACAGTGAGCGGGCCGTTGTCCGCAATGTGTTCAACGACCGGCTCAAGAATACCGAAAAGTTACTCGCCGACATTGCGGATGGCAAGGCCGTGGAAGGCTGGCTGCGGCGTGGGCGCCGCATCGGAGCCGACAAGGCCAGCGCTCTGGTGAACTCGCTGTTGTTTGCCTTGAAGGACAAGCAGCACTCACTGGAGGGTATCATCCTCAATGCCGGCCAGCGTTGGCAATTGGAGGAGTGGAAGCGCTTCTGTGACGAGATCTCGCTGAGCGGACTGACCGAGAAGATGGGCGTCGAAGTCGTGGTGGAAGATCCCTTCGCCGAGATTTCCGATGCCTTCTATCGCGAGGCTTTCGCCTATGCCAAGGGCAAGCGGATTCGCATCATGCTGGCCAAGCCGGTGTGGGGTGTCGCGTCCGTGCGTACCCTGGCCCCCTATATGGCCAATGTCGATCTCAAGATAACGCCCCAGAAGGCCGGCGGTTTCCACGAAGTGCTGGAAACCGAGCGCGTGGCCAAGGAACTGGGATTCGACGGTGGGGTGTTCCTCGGGAACCTGCAGAATACCTCCAACTTCACCACCTTGACCATTCTGGCGCTTGCCAAGAGCCTGAGTAACTGTCGCTACTTCCCGGCCACCTTCAAGAGGGAAAAAAAGGTGCGCCTGGTCCACCCGCGGGCCGAAAGGAATGGCACTCAACTGGTGGCGCCGGAAGGAAGCGGTTGGGCAACCAATGTATGCCGCTCCGCCCTCAAGCGGCGCCTGATGTTCCACCGGGCCTATGGGGTAGAGGGGCGCCGGCCTGAGCGCGAGGCGCGCAAGTCACTGCTCAGGAGCGTGTTCGATGATCGCTTCCTCAGCCGTGAATCCGTGGAGAGTCAGCGCTTCAAGTACAGTGACGAAACGTTGGCCAAGGCGCTGCAAGGCGCCAACTGACCGATCGCGCCGGGCGGAATCATCCGTCCGGCTTTTTGACGATGGTGCGACATGCCGCAAGAGAATTGTAAAGTCAAGCGAATTGAATTGGTCGCTTACTCCAGACCTCATGCTGAAAGGCTCACCGCAGCGGTCGATAAAAAGGCGGCCAAGGAAGAGGTGAATTACTATCTGAAGGTGACGGTCAGTGCTCTAGATCGGGAGTTTGTCAGTGCCATAGAGGGAGCGATGGGTCTTCGCCCCGACAAGCCGATGGTCGGTCGCTACTGGGATTATCTCGAGACCGTCGTCTCCAGGCTGATGGGCAGTCAACTCGATGCCGAGGCCTTGGCCAAGGGGCAACTGGCCAGACACCTTAAAGCCTGGGTTGAGCCCACACTGGAGCTGATCGACAACGCCAAGGCGCTTGAGTTGCGCCAGTGGGTCAAGGTCCAGCGTGCGGTTAACAGCATTCACATGGCGCTCAAGCAACTGTTTGCCGATCTCGCTCGACAGATTCAGCGGGAAGGTAATGGCGAACAGCCGGCGGAGGAGGTGACTTCAGCAAGCGAGGCGTTGTTCTTCCGCGCCGAGAGGGTGCTCTATCTTCCAGAGGCGGAAGCGCCGACCTATACCTACCAGCCGCGATTGAAGGATGTTCCACAGGAGCCCTCTCCACCGCTTCACCCCAATGCCTTCGATGATACGCCACTGATGCTGCCGCTTGGCACCATGGACGCCAAGAGCCACCTGATGGAGCGCGAGTGCCTGCGCCAAGGCTTCAATGTGCTGCGGACCGGCAAGGGAGTCTTCACCGCCGACAAGGGAGACCAGCGCTTCTACTTCAAGCTCAGCCGTTCGCCGCTGGTCTCGGTGGATGCCATCGCCTTGTGCACACACAAGGAAGCGACACGGGAGTTTCTGGCGCCTCTTGGGTTCCCGGTTCCTCGCGGCAGGATGTTTCCTTCCGGCGATCATGATAACGCCATGCGCTATGCCAACCTGATCGGCTATCCGGTCGTGGTGAAACCGGCTACCGGTGTTCGCGGCATCGGGGTGGTACCGAATATTCGCAGCGATGAGGAGCTGCAGAGCGCCTTCCATGTGCTGGAGTCCAGCAAGCTGGGACACGATGACTTCATCGTCGAGAAGCATATCTTCGG
Source organism: Halomonas stenophila (assembly GCF_014192275.1). Lineage (GTDB taxonomy): Bacteria > Pseudomonadota > Gammaproteobacteria > Pseudomonadales > Halomonadaceae > Halomonas > Halomonas stenophila. The sequence goes on from NZ_JACHXR010000002.1 coordinate 193,552, forward strand.
CGAGGATTATCGAATCATGGTGATCGGGGGCAAGGTGCGTGCCGCTACATTGCGGGCTCCTGCCTCGGTGACCGGCGACGGCAAACATACTATCGCCGAGCTGATCCTGATCAAGAACCGCTACCGGCAGAATATCCCTCATCTCAAGTCCCGGCCCATCGTCTACACGGAATCGACCCAGTATCAACTCGACAAGCTGGGGTATACGCTGCATTCCGTTCCCCCCTTGGGCAAGCGGATCAACCTTTCCGGTTCCTGCAACCTCTCTCAAGGCGGCGACAGCGTCAACGTTCACCACGAGATGCACCCGAGTATCATCAAGGTGGCGGAGGATGCGGTAAAGGCCGTTCCCGGCCTGGATTACTGCGGCATCGACTTTCTGATCGAAGATCACCGCAAGCCGGTGGGAGAGACCGACATCGGCATCTGCGAGCTCAATGCACATGCCGCCATCGGGACCGCTTGCTACCCGATGTTCGGTGAGCCCGTGAACGTTCCGCGCCAGGCCATCGAGGCGATCCTGCACAACCAGGGCATGCCATTGACGCCGCTGGACGACAGTCAGGTCTCGGTGAAGATGAGGGTGCGCGGGAGGGTCACGGGAGTGGGCTTTCGCAAGTGGGTGAGCCGCCATGCGCAGAAGGGGGGCCTGACGGGCTATGTGAAGAATCGTGACAAGCGCACGGTAGAGGCCGTCTTGCAGGGCTCACTGGTCGCCATTGCCTCACTCGCCACCGCCTGCATTCGCGGCCCTTCCGAGGCCTTGCCGACCTCGGTCAGGGTCATGCATGTCAAGGAGCCTCTGCACGATGGCTTCACCCTCATACGATAAAGGCGAGAGACCCATGGATGTCAGAATCGATAGCTTCCGGGCACTGCTGGATAGCCTGCCCAGCATCGCCAAGGAAGGGCTGCTGATTCATGCCCAACGCTTGCCGGCCAGCGCTCGCACTATGCTGCTGCCTCGTCAGCTCGCTTACTACTATGATCGTCACGCCGATGGGGAGTCCGTTGGTAAACCGGCAGGCTTCGTCTGTGGCGTCAGCGGCCGCAACCTGCTGCCGGCCGTGAACTTCTGCCAGGACATTCGTGCCTGGCGTGCCCGCCTGGAGCGCCACGGCATCAAGGTCGTCAAGGCGGCTTCCTTTTCTGGGCGCTCGCAGCGCGACCACCTGCGCTATGCCAAGAAGATCGGCTATCCGGTGGTCTTGAAGCCGGTGATTCGCAATACCCTGTACGAAGAGTTCATCACGGACATCTCCAACGAAAACGAACTGGAGTTCCTCTTTCGCAAGTCGCGTGAGCTCAAGAAGAACAAGGCCAGTGATCTCACGGCTTCCCCCTACGCCATGACGCGTCTCTCGGAAGACCACGTGGACGAACATGGTCGTCGCTTCCTGCCCCTCAGTGTGCGCTACCTGCTGGAGAAGCAGTTGGCGGGTCGACACCTGCGCCTGATCATGGCCGAAGGCCAGCTGGCGGCGGCCTTCCACAAGCCGCTACAGGACAAGGCCTGGCAACCGGCCGATAACCTGCATGAGAGCTACCGAGCCCTGGGAGAGAAGGTCGCCAAGGTCATGCAGGGCATGGCCTTCTTGCGCATCGACCTGGTCGTGGAGGATCCGGCCAGCGAAGCCAAGGAGGGTAACCACGCGGTCATTTCCCTATCAGAGCACCTCAAGTGCTACAAGCTCTATGACGAGCATCCGGCGGTGACGCAACGGCTGCTGGAGCTGGTGGCAGGTTGCTCGCCGGATATCTCCCTGGAAACCCCCTTGCAAATCGAGGCGGTGCTGGCCGGTATCAGCCGTGGCGAGCGTCTCGAAAGGGAACTGCGGCGCACCGCTCAGGCACTGGGGATGGAGCTGGCAATCGAGGAGCTGGATCAGGTGACGGGACGGGTGCGCTTCCATGCCTCGGGGCCGGCCTGGGCGGGTTCCGCCTTGACATGGGCTTATGCCAACGGCCTGGGGATCGAAGAGATCCCGACCAGCGTAGATGTCAAGGTGATACGTTCGGGCCGGGGGGGGTAAGATGGCAGTACTCAACGAGCATTTCGATTATGAAGACATCAGGGAATACCTGGATGGTCAGCTGAATAAGTTCAGTAGCCCGGTGCACTTGAGAATACAAAGTGAAAAATTAAGGAATCTCAATGCCTTCATGATCGCGGCGGAGTTTCAGCGACGAGGGCATTTCGTTGTATGGGAGAAGAAGTCAAGATTCGAGGTGATTGACCTGGAGCCTAGGCTCTCGTTTTCCTTTTCTCACCTGAGGGGCTATTCTCGTGGAGCGATAAGTCTATTACGAGACAAGGCTGTCTTCAAGAGAGCACTATCAGAAAGTGGAATCAGCGTCGCGACGGGTGTCGCAGTGCCCACGCATGACAAGGAAGGGGGCAGGCAATTCGTTGCCAAGAGTCAGACCGCCTGTGTCATCAAGCCAGCATGTGGGCATAAGGGTAAAGGGGTCACTGTTGGTGTCAAAAGTGACGACCAGTTCGATTATGCCTGGGACCTGGCGGTCAAGGAAAATCGAGACGAGAGCGATATTCTCATAGAAGATCAGTTCTCGGGAGGAGTTGAAGCTCGCTTCCTCGTGGTTGGTGGAAAATGCGTCAGTGTCTGTAGGCGGATTCCGCCAATCGTCGTTGGTGATGGCGTAAAGACCGTCGACGAACTGATCGAAGAAAAGAATGCGGAGAAGCGGAAAAGTCCGGGCCAGGTCATACGTCAGATCAAGCTCGACGAGCATCGGGTCGGGCTGATCAAGGCACAGGGCTTCTCCTTGGATGACGTGCCCGAGCGAGGGACCTATGTGCTCATCGACCACAAGGCAGGCGCCAGTACTGGTGCCGATACCCTGGAAATCAGCGATCTCGTTCATCCCGACTATCTCAGGATTGCCGAGCATGTCTCTCGGGTAGCAAAGAATATCCCTGTTCTTGGTGTGGATATTATATCAAAGAGCTTTTCAGGGGTGCCGACAAGAGAAAGCTATATCGTCCTGGAAGGCAATATAGCACCAGGATTGAGTGGCCATTGTTACCCTAGCTACGGTAATCCAAAAAACATAGTTTCACCGATTGTTGATCATGCCCTCTCTCTCTCCAGGTCGAAGAGTTTAAGAAGCCTTCCTGCTTGTAACTTGGTCGAGAGGCCTCTGAGCCAGGGGGCGTTCACCAGCTTTTCTGAAGCCTGTGAGGAATGGTTGGACGGCAGTGTGGATATGACAGATAAGTCAATGTCCTTCAAACTTGGCCATGATGTGAGGTGCAGTGAATTGGCAAAACGAGTCTATGAGCATAACCGGTCAGGTGAGTCGCTGGTATTCTTTGAAAAGCCTCCAGTGACGACCAAGGCGCTCACCGTCACCTTTTGTGGCGATACGAGTCTGGGGTATTACTATCTCGAGAAGTCAAAGAGAAAATATGCCGAGGCTTATGAGCGCTTACAGGACAACCCCATCTCATTCTTTGATGGGGTCAGGCCTCTTATCGACGGAAGCGATGAAGTCATCGTGAACCTCGAAACGGTGCTTAGTCATGCACCCGGCGCACCTATAGAAGGTAAGGAATATCCCGGCTGTGATGATCCAGATGTGACCATTGAGGTTCTCAAGGAGCTAGGGGTAACGGCCGTCACCTTGGCCAACAATCATACAATGGATTACGGGCCAGACAAGATGTTGGCCATGATCGAGAAGCTGAAAAGTCATGGCATTGCCGTTATTGGCGCCGGCAGGAATCTCGAGGAAGCACGTAAGCCCTATCATATACAGATGAATGCAGAAGACGGGGTGAAGAACCTCTACATATTCAATGGTATGCGCTCGACAAGGCGCTACATGGGATACGGTTTCTTTGCCAAGAAAGATAAGCCGGGCATTGCCAGCACGAGCTTCAAGGCAATGTCACGCGAAATCCAGAAAGTCAAGTCTGCAGACCCTGACGGTATCATTATCGTCTGTCCTCACTGGCAGGGCATCGATTACCAGGATACGAGCGAGAAGCATCGAGAGTGGTCCCGGGCCATCATCGATGCGGGTGCGGATCATGTGGTAGCGCATGGATCGCATAAAGCTGACGCTGTAGAGACGTATAGAGGCGGCAAGATTTTTCATTCAATCGGGAATTTTGTCTTCAATTCTCCCGGAAGATATAAGGCTAAGCAGGCGGAACCATATAGCTTTGTCGTGAGTCTTACTGTCGATGAGATGTTGCGGTCAAGCATTCGCTCAGAGAAGATATGTACAGACAATAAAAGAACGGGCTTCAAGACATACGTGGTCGACGAAGTTGATAGAAGCAACGAGGCGCCAGAAAAAGAAAAGTCATTCAGCGGGATGGACTATTGCCTGCAAAAAATGCGTAATGGCAATGCTCTTGTGGTCGTCGACGACAACTGGAGTAAAGGGAGGAGGGTTCATTCTGGTCAACACGGAAAGGATGATCATGAAATCATCGAGAAGGCAAAAAGAAGCAATGTCAGGGAGATTATTGCCAGTCGTGAGTTTGATGGGGAAGGAATACCAGTCAAGTATGTCGAAAACACATTGCAATATTTTCTAGACGCAGGAAAGTCGGCGAGAAGGAAGTTTAAAGGTAAGGTCCTGGCGGTTACCGGATCTGCTGGAAAAAGCAGTACGGTATTGATGCTGTCACATGTGCTGAGGTCTATGGGGTTTTCGGTGCTTAGCACCGATAGTAATCATAATACGATTTATGGCATTTCGGCGCTCTTGTCCAACCTTAATGATGATTATGATTTTTGTGTTGTTGAAGCAGCCTTGAGTGGGTTCTATAGGTATGAGAACCATGTTGGGAAACTCATCTCCCCGGATGTTTCTATCATCACATCCATCGACGTGAGTCAGCCTGAGCTCATAGAGTCTTCGGAGAAAACGGCATATTATAAGTCGAAGATATATGAGGGTTTAGGCAAGGAAGGCGGGGCGGTATATTGCAACAATACAAAACATTCCCAGCATTTGGCCTTCATGGCAAATGCCTTCAGCAATAACCCAGTGTCTTATGGTGATGATGACTCGACTGTTTCGCTAAAGCATTTTGATGTGAATGCCGGTGGCAGCGGGAAAGTTCTCTGCTCCATTGACGACGAGATCATCGAGTATACAATACCTACGCCAAGCCGAGCAATGGCCTATAATTCATTGGCTGTGTTGTCGGCATGCAAGGCTCTTGGCTTGAACTTGGCTGAAGCCGCGACAAGTCTCGCCTCATCACCAAAAGAGAAAAGGGTTCTTGATTTCTACTCCGGTGCGTTATTTGGCAAGAATATAGAGTTCGTTGATGACACCAAAAACGCAACGATCAATTCAGTCAAGGAAGTCCTGAAAGTTCTCTCAGCCAAGAAGGTGACCGGTAAAAAAATCTTTGTTCTTGGAAGACTTGTTCACTTGGGTGAGCATGAGAGAAATATTTATTCTGAGATCGCTGCACTGCTTGATGAATTTACACCCGACCTGGTAATAGGGCTTGGTGATGAAGTCAAACCAGCAATGGCGGGGCTGGACGGTTTGGTGTTTCATGGAATCCTTCAGGATACCGATGAGTTAATGGGTGAGCTTTCGACACTGGTGGAAGATGGGGATCTGGTTGCCATAAAGGGTTCCTCTCGTGGTACTGGAATTCGCAAGACTGCGGATAGAGTCATATCCGAGATAAGGTAGCTGACTTGAAGGGATCATGGGGGGCGGTCTCGGTGAGTCGACGATCTCGTCGAGTTCTTCCTGGCCGTAGCGACAGGTCTGTGCCCTTCGGCAGGTAGTGCCGCAAGAGACCATCGGCGTTCTCCTTGCCACCTCGTTGCCATGAGCCATGCGGGGCTGCGAAAGAGATCGCCTTGCCGGTTGCAGACATCATATTCCTTCCCATGAACCCGCTTGCCTCGGTGCTCTGCGCTTATCGGATATCGTGTACCTGAATCCCGAGCGAGCATCAGTGCCCCGGAGGCAGTAGGACTTTAGAGAACGAACCTGATTCGGGCGTCATCGATGTCGTCAGTCACTGTATTCTTGAAGAATAAGATGAGATCGATCTGAAGCAAGAGCAGACAGAGGTCTTCCGCCAGTTGTTCATGAGCGCCTTGAGCTATTGCATACGGATCCCGCAAGGGGTTCGAGCTTAGGATGCTTGATTCCTGGCAATCATTGCTCTGAGTAGCACATGATTCTTGATAGTGGAGCGTCAGGCCTCGCTGATGCTCGTGAAGGTTTTCTTCTCTCAACCCTATATAAAGGAACGTATTGGTGATTCATTCTAGCCGCTTGAAGAAATCAGAGTACTACGATTACAAGAGATTGGGAAAAATCATTTCTCAGGATCCTGTGCATGCCACGTTTTCCAACGTTGCCGCATCATTGGGAGTGTCATGCCTAAAGCTGTCTAAATCAGTTTCCATCCTTTCTCAGGACGATGAGTTCGTTATTTACCGGCTCAATGAGCCAGGAATCAATTCGATCGTTTCAGCCAAGTTGTGTCGCGACAAGAAGATCGCAAGCGATATTGTCAGAGATGCCGGCATCAATGCGCCTGAGTCGTATTCATTTCGCGGTAATAGGAAAGAGCGGGCCTGCAAGATTACCTCGGATTTTTTTCCATGTGTCGTGAAGCCTCACTCTAGCTACGGTGGGAAAGGAATCTCACTTGATATCGATGACTACGAAAAGCTGTCAGTTGCCTTTGACAGGGCGGCGCTGGAATCAGAAACGGTTATTATTGAAAGGCAGATAACTGGCGACGATTATAGGTTGTATGTCGTTGATGGCAGCGTTGTTGCGGTGAGTCAAAGGTTTGAGGCTCACGTTGTTGGTGATGGGAAGCACTCGGTGCGTGAGTTGGTAAATAAGAAGAATAAAGAAAGGAGAAAGAATCCCAGGCTGAGAAAGCTGCTTATAAAGATCGATGATAGAGCCGTCGATATCTTGAAGGCCCAAGGAGAAACTCTTGGCAATATTCCTGAGAAGGGGAAGGTTGTAAAGTTAAGAGATGTGAGGAATGTGAGTTCTGGAGGCGAAAATCTTGATGTCACGGATTTTGTTCATCCTGCCTTTTGTGATATTGCGGCGAAGATAAACTCTCTCTTTCCCGGGATCTATTCAAGCGGCATTGATCTGATTGCCGAAGATATAAGGAAGTCCCCCGAAGGCCAAGACTGGGGCTTCATTGAAATCAATATCAACGGTTCCATTGTTCATCACAATCTCGGAAACTTCGACTCCTCCAGGAATGTTGCCAAGTCAGCGATATCCGGGCTTTTCTATCCGTCTTATATAAACGATAAAAAAAGCATCACCTTGAGTCTTGAGTATAGCAAGAGTGATAAGGGCAAGATAGAGGAGTTGCTGGTAAGGGAAACTGCACTACGCGAAGTGGCGGGGGAGGTAGATTTTGGTGAGGAAAAGATCAAGGTAAGCCTTTCTGGAAGAAAGCAAGCAGTTGACGATATAGTAACGACATTGCAGTGGTTGTTGAAGAAAGAAGTTGATTTGCCGTTTTTAAACAATGGCACCAAGTCGTTACATGGGTCAAAGGGGTTTTATTCATACAGCGGCGCATGCGTTGCCCAGCCGATCTCCTATGGAGAGAGACGCTCTCTATTTAGTCGATCTTCTGCTTTGCACCAGCAGTTGATAGTGGACGCTGCCTTGGCGAGAGGGCTTGGTGTCTATCGCGATAATTCAAGATTCATTAGAGTCGAGGGCGGGGAGGAGACGGTCTGGTTCTATAATTCAATGCCAGAGATGACAACATACGGCGATCGTTACATCTCCAACAGCAAACATCTTACAAAGCTTTTCCTGTCGTCACTGGGCGTTAGTGTCCCGCAGGGAAAGGCATTCGGAAAGGAAAACATAGAAGACGCCTGGAGCTTTGCCAAGTCGATTGGGCTTCCTGTTGTCGTCAAGCACTCTGGAGGGAAGGGGGTAACAGCCAGCATCAAGGACGAGGATAGTTTCAGGTCTGCTTGGCATCATGATGTCAGCAATATAGTCGAGCGTCATGTTGAGGGTGAAAACTTTGGGCTGTTTGTTGTCAACGGCAGAATAATCTGTGCGGCTAGGCGAGCTCCTGCCTATGTTGTTGGTGATGGTGCCAGCTCGATAAGGGAGTTGGTGAGACAAAAGGATAGAAAGCGCAGAAGTAATCCTTATCTAGGGGCCAAGTCGTTTGTGGTCACCGATGAGATGGAAGTGTATCTCAAGTCGCATGGGTTGACTCCTGATACAGTAGTGGATGAGGGAAGGAAAGTCCGGGTCACCAGTGTCGCGAGCATCGGCAATGGTGGAGAGAGCCATGACGTGACAGATCGAGTCCACCCTTCGTGGAGTGATATCGTCAAGAAAGTGCATGGGGCGTTTGCCAGTTGCATTCACTTCGGGGTGAATTTGTTGGCTAAAGATATATCTTTGCCGCCCGAGGATCAGGAGTGGGCCATTTGTGGCGTCAACACTAATCCGGAAATTGCGATGCATCACTTCCCTGCCTCGGGTGAGCCAAGGGATGCTGCAGGGGTGCTTATTGATCATATTATGCAGCGATGCCTGATGCCCACGACGAAGCGGAAGAAAGAGGCTGTTTTTGTCAAGGTCTCCGGCGATGTTCAAGGGGTTGGATATCGGAAATACCTGGCCAGGGCTGCCTCGAGGTATGATGTGGAAGGTGGTATTGTAAACTTGGAAGATGGCTCTGTTTACTTTGAGTGCAGAGGCTATAGAAATGCCATTGACTATCTCTTGAGCTGTGCACGGATAGGGACACGAAAAGCCAGTGTGGACAAGGTTGAGGTATTAGAGAAGAGTCAAGAGACTCAAGGATTCGACATGAGTTTCTAATAATATCCACGGCAACGAAAGGAATGCCATTCTATAGAAGCATCGGTGCTCTATTTTTTGGCATCTAATATGGATAAGTCTGATATATCAAACGTGCATGTTTGCTTGATGCTTTAACTTGTAAATTTTCAGGAGAGACTTATGGATGATTTTGTTAGCTGGCCGCAACCCTTTTCAGCAACTGCCGTGAAAGATGCTTATGGTAAACCCTTGTGTGGTTACTGTATATCTCTGGAGGCCTGGAGAAGAGGGTTGGCTGTTAAGGTGAAGCATGCCGACTATAATAAATATACCATATCCAGCAAAGATAAGACGCTGACGTTTAACAAGTCTCTCCTGGTAAAGGATAGAAATCGCATACGAAAGTTGTCCAAGGATAAGCATAGGGTCAAGGAGCTTTTATCCCAATACGGGGTCAATGTGCCCCGGGGGGAGGTGTTTGGTCCTGATGCCATCCTGGATGATGCACTTTCGTATGCGAAGAGCATTGGATACCCTGTTGTGGTAAAGCCCTTGGTAGGTAGCCTGGGAGATGGGGTTTTTACGAACATTGCAACGGATGAAGAGCTTGTAACTTATTATAAATACCTGAAGGAAGAGGCGAACGAATCTTCTGTAATCGTCGAAAAACATTTTTCCGGCAATGACTACAGGGCGTTTGTCATTGGTGACGAGGCCGTCGCTATCGTTAAAAGGATTCCTGCTAATGTCAAGGGGGATGGGAAGAGCACGATAGATCAACTCATCAGCAAGAAGAACGCCTTCAAGAAACTCAACCCCTTCCTGTCGAAAGGCCTCATCAAGAAAGATAGAGAAGTGCATGATTACATAAACAAGTCTGGCTACAGTCTTGACAGTGTTCTTCCAGAGGGCGAGGTGCTATTTCTCAGGGGGAAGGCAAATGCATCGGCAGGTGGGGATACCGTTGATTTTACCGATCGTATTCCTCAGAGAGTGAAAGATGCGGCGGTCCTGGCCGTGAAAGCCATAGACGGACTTGAACACTGTGGCGTCGATGTTTTATTTGATGAGGAGAGTGAGGAGTACTGCATTCTCGAGCTGAATACAAGAGCTCAGATCGGTGTTAATATGTATCCCGTGGAAGGGGAGGGCAGGAATGTTCCAGCACTTCTTGTGGATCACTATTTCCCCGAGTCGAAAGGAAAGAGCGCGAAATTCTCCACTCGCATAGCTTTCAATAATCAGAAGGTGAGGAATGCCTTGAGAGGAAGCGTCATCGACGAGGTGTCTATCAGCCCGTTCCCCAGGCTCAGCAGCATTCTCCGGAGACGATTTGTCTTTTCATGTTCCAGGGTTTCCCCTGCTACGGCATCCGACAGGGTCGCTCGACTGGCTAAACGCTATGGTATTTTAGGATTTGTAAGGTCGCCTTCCGAAGGAAAGATTGAAGTGGTAGCGGTTGGGGCAAGACAGAAGGTGATCGACTTTAAAAACAAGGCCGTGTCTCGGATGGCGCTCTCCATTGAAGAAGAAGCGAAGTGGCGTCGTACAGTAAAAAATTGCTTCGAGCGTCTCTGACAACATCAAGGGCGGGTAAATGTCACTCGGTCGCCTGTTGAGGATACTTCTTCGTCAGTTAATAAGGCCGATCATCCGGAAACTCCCCATACCTGTCGTGATTGCCTTGGCGGCGATGGTGTTGTTGCTTATGTTTGTCATCCGTTATTTACGATGAGTCTGATGTGAAACAGCTGCTATCCTTTGCTGCGACTGGTACGGCTGCCGGTCGTGTCGTCCCCGCGCCGTTGGTGGCGTTTCCGAGCTTCACCCGTGTCCTGGCGGAACCGGATTGTCTCTCCTGGATACGTGCCGCGCATCCTGCCCGCAAGGGCACGGCACCTCAGCCGCCATCGTTTCGCGCCGGCATGGATGCCTTGATGCGTCGCTATCAGCGTGAGGCGAAAATGCCGGGTATCCAGCCATTCAATCGGCTCGCCAATGATCGACGGTGGCTCGGGCAGCGCATGGATGAACTGGGCGTCGCCACTGCCCGTATCCTGCGTGACGACTTCCCCCTGCAGAACCTGCGAGAGGCACTGGAGGGCATCGATGAGTGTGTTATCAAGCCCAGGCAGGCGCATAGTTCGCGAGGCGTGATGTCGTTGCGCCGGGTGGGGGAAGTGACCTTTACCTGTCTACAGCAGCGTCGCGAGCTGCGCCTGGTCGAGATTCTCGACTATTTGTATCGGGACATGCGTGAGCACCAGTTCCCTAATCACTGGCAGCTCGAGGAGCTGCTGCTTCCGCCTTCCGGGCTATTGCGTCCGGTGGATGATTTCAAGTTCTATGCCTTCCGGGGGCGTGTCGGCCTGATCCTGCAGGTGGCCCGGGCGCCGGAAGGGCAACGCTATCGCTGGTACGATCGCGACTGGCAGCCGGTGCATACCGGCAAGTATGAAGAGGCCCTCGATCCTACCCTGTTGCCGCCGCGTGAACCGGGCGCCATGCTCGCCTTGGCGGAAAGGGTATCGGCCGTCTTGCCGACCCCCTTCTGTCGCATCGATCTCTACGAAGCGCGCCAGGGTGTCGTGCTGGGGGAACTGACCCCAGAGCCGGGAACCTACCATGCCTTCGGAGAAAGCGCCGATCTGTATATGGGCGCCATGTTCGAGGTGGCGCAACATCTCTAAGCCTTGCCGCAGGTAAGTGGTCAATGAATTTATGGATGAATGCTCGAGGCACCCTGATGAACAGGGTGCCTGAGTCGCATGACGAGATTTTCAAGTTGATGAAGACCCAGGCCCTGGGACCGCTGCTGATCGCCAGGGAGGCCGAGGGTGACGGTGCCGAGGTGAAGTGGCTATCACGCTATATGTTCGTGGCCCGGGTGGATGAGGTCGATATCCTGTTTCACGACAGCCGTTCGTTGGATACCACGGTGGCCGCCACCTTTGCGGGCCGTAAGGATCTGACGCGTTTGCTGCTCCAGCAGGCCGGTGTGCCCGTCGCACCGGGGGGAGTGGCCAAGAGTCTGAGCAAGGTCGAGGCCATGCAGAAGGCGATGGGCTCGCCACTGGTCATCAAGCCGAAGACCGGCACCAAGGGGTATGGTATCTCGGTGGGGGTTCAGGAACCCGGAGAGCTCAGGCGGGCATTTCGCCGCGCCAACAAGTCGGATAACGGGGTGTTGGTCGAACGTCAGATGCCCGGCATCGAGTACCGCGTGCTGGTGGTCGGAGGCGCCGTGGTGGGTGCGTTGGGCAAGGAGGCGGCCCACGTGGTGGGCGATGGCCGCTCCAGCATCGCCGAACTGATCGACGCCAAGAACATCGAGCGGGCCAAGAACCCTCACCTCTCCACTCGCTTGATCAAGGTGCGTAAGCACATTCGCACCAACCTCGAACGACAGCAGCTCAACGTCGAGAGTGTGCTAGCGGAGGGAAGGAAGGTGTACCTCCGTCATGAGGCCAACTTCTCCGCTGGGGGCGAGACCCTGGACGTGACCGACGATCTGCCCGAGTCCATCAAGGCGATCACCGTGGCGGCGGTGGCGGCGATTCCTGGCCTGGAGCTGGCTGGGGTGGATATCATGCTTGACCCCGACGCAGACGACGCGGCGAAGGCGGCCTGCGTTCTCGAGATCAACACCAATCCCGGCATCGGCGGCCATCATTTTCCTGCCGTCGGGCAGCCGCGTAATGTGGCCCGTGCCATCTGGCGGCACACCCGGGCGATGATGACGGCGCGCCTGGCTTGGCGGGAAGGACTCATGAATTGATGAAGATCATCCCGGGCGGCATGCTGAAGCGTTGGGTCGGGCATGTCCGCCGTTTCTTGCCGCTCTGGCCCAGTCACGGCGAGCGTGGGCAACTGAGGCTGATACGTCAGCATGGCATGTTCCAGCCGCATTTCTACCTGGCACAGCTCCCTGCCTGGCGCCGCCTGCTGGCCTGGCGTCCGGCACTGCATTTCCTGCGCAGTGGCTGGCGCCTCGGGTATGCACCGGATCCGCGGTTCGCGACCGAGTGGTATCTGGACCGCTATGACGATGTGCGCCAGACCAGGAGCAATCCCCTGGTACATTTCCTGCGCCACGGCGTGCATGAGGGGCGCCGGCCCTCCCCCGAAGGGGTGCTCAGCGATTTGCCCTTCCTGCGGGGAACCGCGCTCTGGTACCACCGTCAGTTATGGCAGGGACATGCCCATGCCGCCTTGCCGCGGTTACGGGCCCTGGCAGAGGCCGGCGATGGCAAGGCGTACTGGTACCTGGCTGGCTGGGCGTACGGTCATGGCCGCTATCGGCAGGCACTGGGCCTCCTTGGGCATGGCCGTGCCTTGGCCGCAAGCCCCTTCGCACCCTATGTGGCTCAGGCTAGGGTCAAGTGTCTGTCGCGGCTGGGAGATGAGGAGGGCGTGCTGGCCGAGATGACGGCCGGCCATCTGGGAGACGATCCACTGACCGAGGCGCTGGTGGAGGCGAGCCTGGTGTCTCGGCCGGCGGTGCGGCGCCTGGAGGCGTTGAATCGGCTGTATCAACGTCACAAGCTGGCAAGGCTGCGGATACGTCGGGGAGCGGCCTTCGAGTTGGCGAGTCTGGAGACGCGGCGGGTCGCCGCCAAGCCGCGTCGTGAAATGCCCTTGGTATCGGTGGTGGTGCCTGCCTTCAATGCCGAGGCCACCTTGAACATGGCGCTGGACAGCCTGCTGGCCCAGAGCTGGCCACACCTCGAGATCATTGTCGTCGATGATGCCAGTGGCGATGGCACGGCCGAACTGGTGGCGCAGCGGGCTCGCTATGAGCCGCGGCTGAGCCTGCTGCGGCACGAGCGCAACTGCGGTGCCTACGCGGCACGCAACACCGGCATGCGCGCCGCCCGTGGGCCCTATGTCACGGTGCATGACAGCGACGACTGGTCCCATCCGCAGAAGATCGAGCGGCAGGTCACCGAGTTGATGAATAGCCGTGAGGCCAAGGGGGCGGTGTCGTTCTGGGTGCGAGCCGATTCGCAGCTGCGCATCGTCGGCCCCTGGCACCTGTGTGGCGATTGGCTGGAGATCAATCCCTCGTCACTGATGGTATCGCGTGAGGTGCTGGACGAGTTGGGGCTGTGGGATCCGGTTCGCGTGGCCGCCGACAACGAGTTCGTCGACCGCCTGATGTGCCGTTACGGCAAGCAGGCGCTGCTGCGGGTATGTCCGCAGCTGCCCTTGGCGTTCTCCCTGGTGCAGCCCGATTCCTTGACACAGCACTCGGCCACGCACGTGCGTACGGTGCAGCATGGCGTGCGTCAGCTCTACCATCAGGCGGCTCGCTGGTGGCATGGACGCCAGGTGGTGCCGACGCTGGATGTAGAGCATCGTCGCCGGGCCTTTCCTGCGCCTCTGGGAAACCTGCCCCAGGCATCCAGTGCCTTCGATGTCGCCGTGCTGGCCGACCTCTCGCCACGTAACCCCGCATTGTTCCCTCTGCTGGAGCGGGTGCTCAGGCTCCGTCAGGCCGGGCAGACGGTGGTGCTCTGCCCTTGGACGAGGCCCGATGACTTCGCCACGCGACAGGTGGCCGGCGAGGTCTGGGAACTCTGCCATGAGGAAGACCTGGCGATCGCCCATGCCGACGTCGCCCTCACTTCCCGGCGACTGCTGGTGCAGTCGCTCGGTGAGCCGGAGAGCTGGCCGGACCGCGTGCCACAATTGCGGGTCGAGGGTCAGATGAGCCGGCTGGACGAGCAGGCGCTGCCGAAAGGGCTGGCCGATGTCTTGCGCCACTATCTGACTCAGGGAGGGCGAGAGGTAGAGGCATCCCATGATGACGAGGCTTGAGCGGTGGCGGAAAGGGTGGCGTCGGCATGGCTGGCGCCACCCTTTGTTGTTTTGGGCGGCGCGTCATCTACTGGATCCGGCGTGGTATCTGGCGCGCTATCCGGACGTCGCCGAGGCGGGCCTGAATCCGCTGCACCACTTCCTCGCCTTCGGGCTGGGGGAGGGGCGTGAGCCCTCGCCCCGACTCAGCTTGAGTGGCTATGCCTGGCGTTACGGGCGCGGTCGGTGGGCGCCCGAGCAGGCCTTGCTGCATTACTGGGCCTGGGGGCGTTGGCGCGGGGCCGAGCCGTTGCCCCTGGCCCACGGGAGCCATGCCCGCAGCCAAGGGCGTCCGCGTCTGGTGGTGTGCGCGCATAGCCTGGGGCCACGCCTGTTCGGCGCCGAGCGCAGCCTGCTGGATGTGGTGCGTGGCCTGGAGGCGTTGGGGTGCGAGGTGGTGGTCAGCGTGCCCAATGCCAGCCATCCGGCCTACCTGGCCACGCTGCTGGCGCACTGCCACGCCGTCAAGGTGCTGCCTTATACCTGGTGGCAGGCCCAGCGGCCGGCGTGTGAGGCCAGCGTCGAGGCCTTCGTCCAGCTGCTGCGCGAGTGTCGCGCCGATGGGGTCTATCTCAATACCCTGACCCTGGACGCGCCGGCGCTGGCAGCCCGGACCCTGGGGCTGAAGGTCATCACCCATGTGCGCGAACTGCCGGATCACGATCCGGCGTTGTGCCAGGCACTTGGCGCCGACCCCGTGGCGGTAGTGGCGCGTGTCGTGGCGGACAGCGACCTGATCGTCGCCAACTCCTGTCATACCGCCCAGGCCTTCGCGAGGCATGCGAGCCAGGTGCGGGTGGTCCCCAACACCCTGGAGATGAGCGATTGGCTGGCGCTGCCGCCTCCCGCCGTGCCCGGCGATCGGCCCCTGCGGGTCGGCATGCTCGGCAGCCTGGTGGCCAAGAAGGGGGTGGCAGATTTCGCGGCCATGGCCGACGCTCTGGCGACCCGTGGCGTGCCGGCGGAGTGCGTGCTGTTCGGCGAGGCCACCTCGGAACTGGAGGCGCTGCTGGCGCGACGGGCCCCAGGCGAGGGGCCGGGCAATCTGGTCCATCGGGGCTACGTGGATGACCCTCGCGAGGCCTTGGCCGAGCTGGATGTGGTGGTGAGCCTGTCACACTTCCAGGAGTCCTTCGGGCGTACCGTGCTGGAAGCCATGGCCGCGGCGCGTCCGGTGGTGGCCTATGCCTGGGGCGCCCTGCCGGAACTGGTGGAAGAGGGACGCACGGGGTTTCTGGTACCCTTCGGCGACCCGACGACGGTCGCGAGCCGAATTGCCGCGTTGGCTGCCCGGCCCGAGCGCCTGGTCGCCATGGGCGCCGCCGGGCGCGAGCGTGCCCTGGCACATTTCGATCGGCCGGCGTTTGCCGGGGCGCTCGGCGAGGCCATCGAGACGGTGTTTCCAGTCATGACAACGAAGCGATCAACGCAGTGAGCAATGATTTACCCAAGCTGGGCGTGGCGGCTATCGTCAAGAACGAACTGGCCGATCTCCGGGAGTGGCTCGCCTTCCACCTGGCGGTGGGGGTGTCGCACTTCCTGATCGCCGACAACGAGAGCAGCGACGGGACTCGCGAGTACTTGCAACTGCTCGAGTCCCTGGGGTTGGTGACCCTGGTCGAGGTGCCGACGGTGGGCGAGGAGAAGCCCCAACTGCCGGCCTACCGGGAGCTGTTGGCACGCTGCCCCGCCGATCTGGAACTGCTGGCCTTCATCGATGCCGACGAATACCTGCTGCCACTGGCCAGCAAGGAGGCGGCGCCTTCCCTGCTGCCGTGGCTGGCGGGGGTCTTTGCCGATGAGGCCGTCGGCGCGCTGGCGCTCAACTGGGCCTGCTTCGGCTCCTCGGGAGCGCGCTTTCGCGAGGAGGGGCTGGTCATCGAACGCTTTCGGCAGCGCGCGCCGCGTACCTTCCGTACCAATCGCCACTACAAGAGCATCGTCCGGCCCGACTGCGTCGGGAAGTTCCTCAACCCCCACCATGTCGAACTGAGCCGCGGCCACTATGTGAATGGCCAGGGAGATCCCCTCGAGCCACTGGAGGAGCGGCCGGGCCTCAGCCGTCAGGTGGTGTGGGCCGGTGCCAGGGTCAATCACTACATCATCAAGTCGGTGGAGGAGTTCCTGCTGGGCAAGTCGGCGCGCGGCAGCGCGGCGACGCCGGGGTATCACAAGGGACCTGAGTACTTCCAGCGTTTCGACCGCAACGACAAGACCTGTCGTCTGGCCGAGCGCCTGGCGCCCGAGGTGCACCGCCAGTTGCTGGCATTACCGGTCGTGCAGTCCGTGGCGGAGCGCTCGAGGCGTCGTCCCGGGATGTGGCGTTCGCTGAGACGACTGCTGCCGGGGGAAGGGACGGCGCCGGCCACTTCGCCGCCGGCACCGGTGTCCGAGTGGTCACTGCAGACGCCGACGGCGGAGTGGGTCGTTCGCAGCCAGCGGGGGCTGCTCTTCCAGGGGCGAGTGGTGCTGGCTACGGGGCATGGCGCGGAGGAAGTGGCGCTGCGGGTCGCCTGGGAGGAGGAGAGCGACCTGGTCCATTCCCTGGCGCTCGAGCGCCGGCCGGATGGGCGAGAGGGCGCCGTCTTCCGCCTGGAGGTACCGCGCGCGGCGGGCACCTTCGCCCTGCGGTTGTCGCTGGATGAGCGGCTCATCGAGCTCGGGCGGTTGAGCGTTGCGGCGGCCGAGTCCCCGAGTCCGGAGCGAGGCGCCGTGCTGGTCGGCAGGCAGGGATGGCTGTTCCTGGATCAGGATACCAACGCCAGCGTGCACCAGCACTGCGGCCAGCTGCAGCTGAATGCCACGGGCCTCCGGCGTTGGTCGGTCTTCGCGGAGGCGTTCAAGCGCCTCGCCGCGACCCATGGCGCCGACTGTGCCCTGCTGGTGGCGCCCAGCAAGGAGCGCGTGATGCAGCAGTATCATCCGCTGCCGGCCGCCGAGGCGATCCCGGTGGATCAGGTGGCGGCGGCGTTGCCGACGTCCCTGCTGGTCTATCCGCTGGAAGCGCTGCGTGCCCTCGGTGATGCGGCCTACTACGTGACGGATACCCATTGGACGCACCGGGGCGCCCTGGCGGCCACCCTGGCGACGCTACGCGCGCTGGGGCGGGAGTGCGAGGCGGTCGACGCCTTGTTCGCCGCCGACGAATATGCGCCTGTCCAGATCAAGGGCGACCTGGGCGGCAAGCTGTCGCCGGCGAGAACGGCGACGGCCCAGCGCCAGACCTCCTTCCATCATGAGACCTGCAAGCGTTATGACAATGGACTGCCCAACATGGGCCGGATGATCGTATGGGAGAACCCCGACGCGCTGTATGGGCGGCAGCACTGCCTGCTGTTCGGCGCATCGTCGAGCCTCTCGATGTTCCAGTTCCTGGTGCGGCTATTCGGGCGCCTGACGTTCGTCCATTCGGCCGGCAGCGTGGATCTGGCGCTGGTCGAGGCGCTGGCGCCCGATGTGCTGCTGGCACAGACCAATGCGCGATTCATGGCCCGCGCCCCGACCCTGACGTTCTCCCTGGCCGATGTCATCGCCCACAAGGCGGAGGAGTCGCGGCAGCGTGAGGCGCCGATGGCGGCGGATCGGCGGACCACGGTGGTGTCGCCGGAGCTGGCGCGCCTGGGGCTGGTGACCTGGGACCGTGCCTTGCCGGCCGGGTGGTTCGCGTCATGACACAGCATCCGCATATCAGGGTTGCGTTGGGACTCGACGCCAGGCTGCGGCTCGAGCCCTGCCATCGGCTGCGCTGGCAGGCCGCGGAAGGCGAGTGGCAGGTCCTGTCGGAAGACGCCGAGTTCCACACCCGGCGGGGCTTGCGGTTGCCCGGCTGGTACATGATCGAGCTGACCGCCGAGCGCTCCATCACCACGGTGGCGTCGGGGCTGTGCTTCGAGGCCGGCCAGCGGAGCTTCTGCATCGATATGCCGCTGCGGGTGGGGAAGGTCACCAAGCGGCTGGTGTATGTGCCGCCGGGGGTCAGCCGGATCCGTTTCCGGCCGATGAACGCCGAAGGGCGCTTTCGGCTACGGCACTTCCGGATGGTATGGGTGACACCAGCGTTCGCACGCGACAGGTTGATCCGCCGGCTGATCAACACGCACGCCGCCTATCGGGATCTGACGACTCGCGAGGTCGATCAGCGGTTGCGGCTCGCGGCTCGCCGGCAAGGCGAACGCTGGCGTCGGGTGGCGCTGCGCGAATATGAAACCACCTTCGTCAGTCTCTGTTCGCGGCGCAACTATGGCCGCTGGGTTTCGCAACGGGAGCCACGACTCGACCCAGGGGAGATGCAGCGCGTCCTGGCGACGCTCCCACCCACCGCGACGCGGGTGCTGCTACCGGTGTCGACGGCGACCCCGCCGGCGGCGCTCCGGGCGACGCTGGCGAGCCTGCGTGAGCAGGCCGTCACGACATGGCGAGCGGTGGCCGTGGCATCGGACCCGGCGGGCCTGGGCGAGCGCCTGGCCGAACTGACGGCATGGGAGCCGCGGCTGAGCGTGGCATCGGCGGTCCAGCCGACGCCGGACGAGTGGGTGATCTGCATGGCGCCGGGCGATCGCCTGGCCGAGGGGGCGCTCTATCACCTGGTCACGGCGGTGCAGGCAAGCCCCGGGGTGGCGCTGGTCTACGGTGACGAGGATCGGCTGAATGACCGGGACGAGCGCTACGCCCCTTCCTTCAAGCCAGCCTGGAACCCCGACCTGCTGCTCTCCCAGCCCTACCTGGGACGGGCGGTCTTCCTCCGCGGGGACGTCTGGCGGGAAGGCGTGTCGGGGCTCGACCTCCCGGTCGACCGGGCGCCGGATGCCTGGAACCATGCGCTGGCCCTGCGCTTCATGGCGCAGCAGGGCGCGCGAGCGGCCGAGCGAAGTGTGCACATCGGGCGCATTCTCTATCACGCCGCGGGCACGCTTCCCGGTGTGCCGCGCGAGCATTGGGTGCCGGCGGTGGAGCACCACCTTCGGGGGGTGGGAGAGAGCGCCGAAGTGAGCCCGGGGCAGGTGCCGGGGAGCGTGCGCGTGCGTTGGCCGCTGCCCGAGCCTGGCCCCCTGGTCAGCCTGCTGGTACCGACCCGCGACGGGGTGGAGATCCTCCGGCCCTGTGTCGATGCGATCCTCGAGCGCACGGCGTATCGGCACTTCGAGTTGCTGATCCTGGACAACCAGAGTCGCTGTCCGGACACCCTGGCCTACATGGACGAGGTGGCGCGTCGCGATGCCAGGGTCCGGGTGCTGCGTTGGGATCACCCCTTCAATTATTCGGCCATCAACAACTTCGGTGCCGCCCAGGCCAAGGGCAGTGTCATCGGCCTGATCAACAACGATGTGGAGCCGATCGATGGGGAATGGCTGAGCGAGATGGTCCGCCAGGCGTGCCGGCCGGAGATCGGCTGCGTGGGCGCCAAGCTCTACTACCCCAATGGCACCATCCAGCATGCCGGGGTGATCCTCGGCCTGGGGGGCGTGGCCGGGCATGCGCACCGATTCTTCCAGCGCGATGAGCAAGGCTATGGCGGTCGGCTCAAGGTGGTGCAGAACCTGTCGGCCGTGACGGCGGCATGCCTGCTGTTGCGCAAGGAGACCTTCGAGGCGGTGGGCGGGCTCAACGAGGCCGACCTGGCCGTGGCCTACAACGATGTGGACCTCTGTCTGAAGGCCCGTGCCGCCGGCTACCGCAACCTCTGGACGCCGTATGCCGAGCTCTATCACCACGAGTCGATCTCCCGGGGCGCCGACGATACCCCGAAGAAGCGTGCCAGGGCACTGCGCGAGGCCGATTACATGCGCCGCACCTGGGGGAAGGCGTTGGACAACGACCCGGCCTACAACCCCAACCTGACCCTGGTGCATGAGGATTTCTCGTTGCGGTGAGCAGCCTTATCGGCGTTCACTTCGGCGAGCCAAGGAGGGGATGTAGGTGTTGAGTGCCATGACGAATCGCTGGGTCGTCCTGAGCGACGGGGCGCGACCGACCGAGGACATCTATTTTCTCGAATCGGCCGCCCCGTCGTTGCGTTCATCGGGGGGCGTGGTCTCGCGACTGGCAACGCGGCGCTGGCGAGTGCCCCTGGCGCTCAGTGCCGCGCTGGCCCTGCGCCGGCTGGCCGGTGCCAACCTGATCATCTGCCGGGCGCTGGCGCCTGCCTGGCTGCGACTGCTGGAGCGTCACCGCGAGGTCGTGGGGCGCATCTGCTACCTGGTGGATGACGACATCCCGGCGGCGATGGACGAGGCCACCCTGCCCGCGAGCTACCGGGCCAGGATGGCCCGGGTCGCGCGCCTGCAGCCGCGCCTGCTGGCACTCGCCGATGAGGTGGTGGTCTCGAGCGAGGCCTTGGCGGCTCGCTTCGCCGGGCGCCATCCCCGGGTGTCGGTGCTCACGCCGCCGCTGCTGGCGCCCTTGCCGGCACTCACCCACTTCGACCACCGCCCCGACGCCGCCGCCCCCTGGTGGGTGGGCTACCACGGCACCCGCGCTCACCTGCCCGACCTGTCACGGGTGGCGCCGGCGCTGGTGGACCTGCATGACGCCACCGACTCGGTGGGCTTCGAGGTCATGCTGGGGCAGCACACCCCCGCGGAACTCGGCGCCCTGGCCCGCTGCACCGCCCCTTCCCCTCTCCCCTGGTCGCGTTTCCGCGAGTATCAGCGACAGCGCCGGATCCATATCGGCCTGGCGCCGCTGCTGGATACGCCCTTCAACCGCGGCAAGTCGTTCATCAAGTTCCTGGATATTGCCGCCATGGGGGGCGTGGGCATCTACTCGCGCCGGCTTCCCTACACCGAGATCGTCGAGGACGGCGTCAATGGCCTGCTGGCCGATGATTCGCCGGAGGACTGGTATCGCTGCCTGACCCGGCTGCTCGACCACCCACAAGAGGCCGGCCGCATGGCCCAGGCGGCGGCCGACACCGCCCGACGGGTCGGGGAGGCAGGCGGCGCCGTGGAATTCTGGCGGGCACGTTGAGCCGACACTGGAGACGCTTCGGGCACCCGCAGAGGGCCCGAAGCGTGCGTTCGGCACCGGTACGGCACGGAGCAGGGACCGTGAGGGGCCCAGCCGTTGCCCGGCGTCCTTCACGGGCGACGCAAGGCGCCGGGTCACGCCATTCAAGGCCGCATGCGACTGGCCGCGGTCGGCATCGCGAGATGAGGGGGCTCGATCAGCCCCCCATGAGCTCCCGACAGCGCCGGCGCAACGCCCGGCCCTCCTCGGAGTCCGCCAGGCCCGGTCGATCGAGACGCTGGAAGAGGTAGGTAAAGCCCACCACGCCGAAGCGCTGGGCCTGGCTGCCACCGGCAAGGCGTTCGGCGGTATCGCCCGGCAGGCCGCGCATCAGCAGGGCGAGATCGCCGCCGATGGGCAGGTAGCCCCAGCGGTCCCAGTCGATCAGCGCGATCTCGCCTCGCTCGGCATCCACCAGCACGTTCTCGCGATGCAGATCACCGTGTGACAGCACCCTCGGCAGGCGTCTCAGCCGGGCCAGCAGCCAGAGCAGGAAGCGCCGCTCGCCCCGGGCGCGATCCCAGCGCAGGGCATCGCCCAAGGCCCGACGAAGCAGCCGATTGAGCAGGGAGCGTCGGCGGCCGGCACGGCTCGGCAGGCTCGCGCGATACTGCGCTCCGAATCGCTGCAGGCGCTCCAGCTCGCCCATCACGGCCGGCAACCAGGCCTCCCAGCCCGGGCCGTGCCAATCCAGCGGTCGCCCCGGGAAGCAGTCGAAGATCAGCGCCTGTCGCCTGCCAAGCCTCAAGCTCTGGTGCAGGGCCGGGCAGGCAACCCCGGCGGGGGCCAGCACTCGCTCATGGAAGCGCTGCAGGTGAGCGGCATCGCGAGGCGCGACGCCGAAACGCGCCACCCTCGAGCCTTCACCGGCCTCCAGCTTCACCGCCGCCACCTGGCCGGGCTGGCCGAACAGCGGCCGGAAGCGCTTCAGGGACAGCTGTCCGGCGAGCGCCGCGATCTCGGCATACTCTGGGTGGCGGGCAGCCAGCGACACCGGCAGCCAGCCCCCGCTCTCCCGAGGCAGGTAAAGCCAGGGGCTATGGCGCAGCGGCCTGCCCTGCGGCGTGGTCACCCGGACGATATCCCCACTCTCGAGAGACAGCGAGGCGCGAAAACCGACGCGGCCATCGGCCGACAGCCCCGCCGCCTGCACATCGGGCCGCCTGTTCGCACAGGGGACGCTGCCAATCGAGGCGCCGTTGATCGATACCAGCACCCAGGGGGCGAGGCTCCAGCCGGCGACTCCCCCGGCCCACACGCGATCGACATAGCCGTTCACTGATGACATGGCCGCGCTACCACCGCTTGACCATGTGCGTCAGCTCGCGATCGCGCAGCCAACTCGCTCGCAGCGGCCATCGGCGCCGTCGGTACGCCTCGTAGCCCAGCGACGCATAGAAGGCCTCGGCCCGCGGGTTATTGCCCCACACCTCCAGGTCCGCCTGCCGCACCTCATGCTGAGCCAGCAGCTCCAGCCAGCGCTCCAGCAGCCGCCTGCCGAGGCCCCGAGAGCGGAACCGCTCATCGATGATGATGCGGTAGAGATAGGCTTCGAAGCGTCGGAAACGCCACTGTACCAGCTGGTACAGCGCCCAGCGCCAGGCCGCGTTGCTCGCCCCGAACTCGGCGCGCAGCTCGGCAAGCGACAGACGGTGCGGCCCCTCGCCGCGCAGATAGAACTGCAGGTAGCCGGCCACCTCGCCGTCCACTGCGACAAACAGGATCCGCTGCCAGTTCACCCCACCGGCCAGCAACCGCCGCCGCTGATAGGCCCTGCCCAGCAGCGGCCGCAAGAACGACGGCGAGCTCGCTGCCAAGCGACGCTCCTCGGGGCTTGCCGCCTCATCTCCCGCCACCTGATAGGTCACCACTCCCTGGCTCATCCCTCACACCTTAGCCTGAGGCGTCATCTCCCGGGTGATATCACCGCTGGGACATTACCTGCCCCCGGCCTTGCGGCCCATTTCATTCGATCCGAGTCGTGACACAGCGCGCGATTCGCCTCATCGGATCGATCGACGTGTCTCGACCGTCGCCATTCCCGTGACGATCGGCCAGGTCCCACCGGCTGCTAGAACCGGTAGGACAGACTGGCCTGAACAGCGGAGAACTCCGTATCACTGCTGCCGATGACGGTCCTGCCATCGAGGCTGACGTCCAGGTTGTCGGCCAGTTCGTGGGCGGCACCGATCTTCAGCTCGGTGCGCTTGTCGTCATCGTCCAGCACTTCGGCGCTATCGTCGAAGTTGGCGGTGACATCGTGATGATGGATCAGGCTGCCGTAGAGTCGACCCGTGGCGAAGTCGGTACTCAGCGTGGCGCCGGCGAAGACCTCGCCGAGTTCGATGCCATAGTCGCTGGTGGAGCCCAGGTAGGCACCCTCGATGTCATCCTTCATGTAGGCGCCCCCGGCGGTGATACCGAACAGGAGGTTGTTGACCTCGGGCAGGAAGTAGGTGCCCGCTGCCCGCCCACCCCAACGGTGGCCATCGAGCGCCACGGGGTCCGGCTGATAGCTGGCACGGCTGCTGCCGTCGAGGTCCTGGTACATCAGGATACCGTCGAGTACCAGGTCGCCATCGGCCAGGGACACGGCACCGTAGGGGGCGATGAGGTTACCACCCAGGTCGGTATTCAGGCGTCCGCGCTTGCTGTCGATCTCGACCTCGCCATGACCCAGGGCGACACCGGCGAGCAGCTTGTCCCCTTTCCAGTCCACGCCCACCATGGAGACGGAGCCTTCACCGTCATAGTCGGTGTTGCCCGCCTGACCCTGCATGTCGCTGTATTCGTGAGAGACCCAGGCGTTGCGGCCGTTCACGCGGTCGACGCGGCCGTCCTGATGCGGATGCATGGAGGCGTCGATCTGGTTGGCGATGATGCCGAAATTCTTCGCCACGGCCTGCTTCTGGGCGCTGCGCAGGGCCATGTCGACGTCGAGCAGCCCCAGGCCGGCGGCGATGTCGTTGGCCTCGCTGGTGGTGAGGCTATTGAGGGCGCGATCGTCGAGCAGGACATTGCCATCGGCGTCTCGTATCGTGATCGGCGTGCTGGCCGAGAAGTCGCTGACGGTAGTCCCTTCGGGCAATTCGATCGTGAACGGCTCGCCATTGAGCACGACATCGAAGCTATCGAAGGGGGGGGCTGCATCCGGCGAGGCCCCCCGGCTCAGGGTCAGCGGACGCGAGGCGACGGTGGTGGAGACGGCGAAAGGGGCGGGATCACCGGACGCCTGATTGAGGCTTGCCAGGCTCGGGGCACTGGTGCTGAGGGTGGCCGGAGCGTCGTCGATCAACAGCGTCGCGCTGCTGTCGTCGAGCAGCTGTGACAGGGGCGTGGTGCCATCGGGTGAGCTGATCGCCAGGGTGGAGCCATCTGTCAACATGATGGTGCCGCTGGTCGCGTCCTGGGCCGATTCGCCGTCATCGGGGTCGACGCCGATTCCCGCGATGCCCTGATTCATTCGAATGAGCGATGGCAGACTGAAATCCTGTGCCGAGGCGAGGCCATGGAACAGGGCGCCTGCAAGCCCAATGACGGTGACAAGCTGTTGCTTTTTCATGTCAATTCCCTTTGCTCATGGGACAGTGTTCAAGTGGTGTCAAGCGGGGTCGATGCGTCTTTCAGCATTTTCGTGAGGGTGTGAAGCGTGGTGTCGATCTGCCGTCGCGTGTGGTCGCAGCAGAGGAAGAAGCGGAGTCGCGCGCTCTTCTCGGGCACGGCCGGATGCAGGATCGGCTGCACGTTGATGCCCTGCTCGAACAGGCCATGGGAGAGTCGGGCGGCGAGCGGTGAGTTGCCGACGATGACGGGCACCACGGCCGCACCGATGCTGTGTCCGGTGTCGAGGCCCAGGTCTCGGGCCTGCTCGAGGAAGTAGCGCGAGATCTCGTGCAGCCGAGCCACCCGCTCGGGTTCCTGCTGCATCAGCGTGAGGGCCTCGAGGGCGGGAGCTGCCACCTGGGCGGGCAGGCCGACACTGTAGAGGAAGCCGGGGGCCAGGTAGCGCAGGGTCTCCACCAGTGCTCGGCAGCCTGCGATGTAGCCGCCGCAGCCGGCCAGGCTCTTGCTCAGGGTGCCCATCCAGATGTCCACCGCGGTGCTATCCAACTGGAAATGCTCACGCAGCCCCAGTCCATGCTCGCCCAGCACGCCGAAGGAGTGTGCCTCGTCGACCATCAGCCACGCCTGGTGGCGTTGCTTGAGCTCGATGAAGCGCGGCAGGTCGGGCACGTCGCCGTCCATGCTGTAGAGGCCTTCGATGACGATCAGCACGCGTTCGAACTGGTGGCGGTGCCGGGTCAGCAGGGCATCCAGGGCGTCGGTGTCGTCGTGCGGGAAGGCAATCCGCCTGGCGCCGGCGAGCTGGGCTCCCATCAGGGTACTGTTGTGGATGTACTCGTCGTGGAGGACGAGATCCTTGGGCCCCAGCAGGTAGCCGAGGGTGGAGACATTGGTGGCATGACCGCTGACGAAGGCCACGGCGTCCTCGGCCCGGTAGGCGCTGGCCAGCGCCTGCTCCAGCTGGCGGTGGACGGGACGTTCGCCCGAGACGACGCGGCTGGCGGAGACCGAGGTGCCGTAGCGGGCCACGGCGTCGCAGGCGGCTCGATTGACCCGCGCGTCGCCTGAGAAGCCCAGGTAGTTGTAGCTGGAAAAGTTGAGGCACTCGCGCCCGCCGATCACTGAGCTGGCGCCGGCGTTGCCGTCATGCACCTTGAAGAAGGGGTCCGTCAGGCCGAGCCTGCGGGCCCCTTCGCGCATCATGGCGATCTGCTGGTAGCCGGGGTGGGCGTCAAAGCGAATCAGGTGTTCGGACACGTCGGTGGGCGGGGCGGCATTCTGCTCGCCCTCCGTTGGCCGGGCGACGGGCGGCGCGGGCCGCCGACGCTTGCGGGCCTGGGACAGCAACTGTTGCCTGAGGTCGGCACGGGGGTCGTGGGGAGCACTCATTCAAGGGTCTCCTTGGCAATGTCGGGCGTTGCCATGATCTCGTCCGCGTCGTGACGGGCGGCCAGAGAGGCCAGTTCGTCATCCCCGTCGGGCTCGCTACCCTGCTGCAGCTTCTGTATCAGCACGCCGGCCAGCTTGTCGAGGGTCGAGGCCTCGCTGAGCACCATCACCGGCACCTGGATGTCCAGTCGCGATTCGATGGCGGTCATCAGCTCCACGCCCATCAGGGAATCGAAGCCCATCTCGTAGACCGAGCGGTGCACGTCGATCTTGTCCTCCTCGATCAGCAAGATACCGGCGAGCTCGGCGCGCAGCAGGTGGGTCACGGCGCCATGCAACTCCTCGGGCGGCAGCTCGGCGAACAGGGCGGCGACGCTGTCGCTGCCGTCGTCGGCCTGGCCGTCGTCATCGGCTTGGCGGGCGATCTCCTGGAAGCGCGGTGCCGCGGCGGTGGGCAGGAAGCGGGACAGCGCCCCCCAATCGAGCTCGAGCACGCCGAGGCTCGGGCCGCCCAGGTGATCGTCGTGGTGCACCAGCAACTGCTCGAGCACGCGCAGGGCGTCCTCGGAGCGCAGTGCCGATCCGCCCAGACGCTCCTGCAGGGCGTCGCGGGTGCGGGTATTGCGGGCCAGGAAGCCGGCGTCCTCGATGGCGCCCCAGCGCAGGCAGGTGGCCGGCAGTCCCCGGGCGCGGCGACTGGCCACCAGGGCCTCGAGCCAGTGGTTGGCGGCCACGTAGTTGGCCTGGCCGGGGTTGCCGAACAGGGTGGTGGCCGAGGAGTAGAGCACGAAGAAATCCAGCGGCGCGTCGCGGGTCAGGGCATCCAGATGGCGGGCGCCGTCGATCTTCGGGGAGAGTACGCGGCGGATGCGTTCGCCGTCCAGGTTGCGAATCAGACCGTCGTCGATGACGGTGGCGGCGTGCACCACACCGCGCAGCGGAGGCATCCGTTCGCGGCACTCGGCCAACAGCCTGGCCAGGGCCTCGCGGTCGGTGATATCGCAGGCGGCGGCCTCGACCCGAACGCCTTCCTTGCGCAGCGCGGCCACGCCGGCCTTGGCCTCCTCCGAGGCCGCGCCGCTGCGGCCGACGAGGATCAGGTGGCGGGCACCGCGGCTGGCCAGCCACCGAGCGGTCTTCAGGCCGAAGCCGCCGAGGCCGCCGGTGATCAGGTAGCTGGCCGCGGCGGGCAGGGCCAGGGTGTCGTTGGGCAGGGGGGCGGCATGACGGGCCGGCGCGAGCGCCTGCTCGTGGGTCACCACCACCTTGCCGATCTGGCGGGCCTGCTGCATGTAGCGGAAGGCCGCCACCACCTGCTGGGTGCCGAAGGCGGTGTAGGGTAGCGGGCTCAGGGTGCCGTCGTGGAACAGCCCCATCATTTCGCTGAACAGCTGGCGGGTCAGCTCAGGCTGCGCCTTCATCAGTTGATCGGAGTCGATGCCGAAATAGCTGAGGTTGTTGCGAAACGGCCGCAGGCCGATGTGGGTGTTCTCGTAGAAGTCGCGCTTGCCGAGCTCGAGGAAGCGGCCAAAGGGGCGCAGCGCCCTGAGGTTCTGATTGATCGCCTCGCCGGCCAGCGAGTTGAGCACCACGTCGACCCCCTGGCCCCCGGTCTCCTCGAGGATCTCCTCGGCGAAGGTCAGCGAGCGCGAGTCGTAGAGCCGCTCGATGCCCATCAGACGCAGGAAGTCGCGCTTCTCGTCGGAGCCCACGGTGGCGTGGATCTCGGCGCCCAGCCACTGGGCGATCTGGATGGCGGCGATGCCAACCCCGCCGGCGGCGCCGTGGATCAGCACCTTCTCGCCGGGGGCGAGTCGTGCCAGGTGCTTCAGCGCGTAGAAGACGGTGAAGAAGGTGGTGGGAATGGTGGCGGCGGCGGCGAAGCTCACCCCCTGGGGGATCGGGGCGATGGAGTCCCGGCTGGCGATCAGCCGGTCGCTGAAACTGGCAGGACCGAAGCCCACCACGGCGTCACCCACGGCGATGCCCTCGACACCGGGGCCAATGGCCCCGACGATGCCGGAGAACTCCAGCCCCAGGGTGGGACCGGCGAAGCCGTTCTCGATCGCCTCGTCGGAGAGCAGGCCGAGGGTGTACATGACGTCGCGGAAATTGAGGCCGGTGGCCTGGACGTCGATCTCCACCTCGCCGGTGCCCGGCGGGGACAGCGGGGTGGGGGTCCAGGTCAGGTTGCGCAATTGGCCGGGCAGCGGAAAGCCGAGCGTCAAGGTGCTGCGCCGGTCGTCGCTGTCGCTCGCGGTGCCGGGAGCCGGCAGGGTGCGCAGCCGAGGGGCAAGGCGGTGTCCCGCGGCGTCGATGACGATTTCCGTCTCGGCGTCCGGAGCGGTGAGCTCGATGAGCAGGGCGTCGAGCACGGCGTCGGTGAGGGCGTCACCGGCCGGCAGGTCGAGCAGGCGTACCGTATAGCCGCCGGCCTCGTTGGCCAGCGAGCGGCCGAAGCCCCAGAGGGCGGCGTCGGCGGTGACATGCTCGGTATCGGCTCTGGCCGCGTCCTGCCACATGGCCGCGACGCCTTGGGTGACCAGCCATAGGTCAGCCTGGTCGCCGAGCGGCTCCAGGTCCGCTGGCCAGCGGGCAGCCTGTTCGCAACGCGCGCCCAGGCGGCGCAGGTCGACGATCGTGGTGGGGACGAGGCCGGTTGCGTCGAAGGTGGTGACCACCCTGGCGCTATGGCCGCGGTCCTCGAGCCCGGCGGTGAGCCGCTCGGCCAGGGGGCGGCTGGCGTCGTCGGTGACCAGCTGGAAGATCCAGCCCGGGGGAGGCGGCGCGGCGGCCGGTGTCGTGGCAGCAGGCATCCGGGCATGCAGCAGGTAGGCGCCGCGTGCGTCCTCCTCCAGCGGGATCGGCTGGAGGTCGGTGGCCCCCAGGGCCTCGAGCTGGGCCATGACGTCGGCCAGCTCGGTGGCGTACAGGGGGGTGCCGTTGTCCTCCAGACCAGGGGTCGCCAGCAGGGTGTCGAGCCAGGTGCTGGGGTGCAGGCCCAGCAGCAGGAGCTGTGCGCCGGGTGCCAGACGCTGGGGCAGGACGTCGAGCAGGCGCCGGGCGCGCACGCGGTGGCCGATCTCGAGGCTGACCAGGGCGAGCTGGGCCGGCATGGCATGCTCGTCCAGGGCGTCGAGGCGCTCGATATCGATCAGCGGATGGCGTTCCCGGAGCTGCTCGGCCTGGTGCCAGGAGGCGTCGTCCACTGCCAGGAGGCGGTAGTCGCAGCGGTCGGGATCGAGCAGGTCGCAGAGCCGCTCGCCGAGTGTCGGGGCGCTGGGTCCGGCCTCCAGCAGCCGCAGGCGCTGTCCGTTGGGCAGGCCGGCGAGAATCCCGGGCAGGACGTCGTGCAGTACGCCGGCCAGGGCCTGCCAGCCGGCGTTGCCCACCAGTTGATGGTTGAGCCGGGCAAGGGAACCGGCGGCGAGGCCAAGGGTGGCGGCGGTCTCGCGGCCGTCGAGCAGCGCCGGCAGGTGCAGCCCGAAGCGGCCGAGGCGCTGGATCGGGGCGAAGTAATCGGGGTAGTCGCGGACCAGCAGCTGCCAGATGGTGGCGGCGTCCACGCTCGCCTGGTCGTCGCCGAGCGCCCATCCCGAGTCGGTTTCCACCAGCCGGTCGGCGTTGCCGAGCAGGCGCAACAGCTGGTCGAGCAGCCGCTGGGTGCCGAGACGGGCGCGGCACAGCTCGCGATAGCGGGCGTGGCTGAGTCGCTCGCCGCCGGCCAGCTCGCGCAGGGCCTGGGCGGCGAAGGCCTCCATCAGGCTATCGAGCAGCGGATCGACCTCGCCGGCGAGCCGCCGTCCGGTGCGGGCGGCGAAGTCGTCGATCAGACGCGGCACGGCGGCGTGCAAGGGGGCCAGGTCAAAGGCGTCGGCGGCGGTCTCGCGCGGGGCCGGGGTGAGCTGCACGTCCAGGTAGCTGAAGCGCTGGTGATGCTGGCGCTTGAGGCGCACCGCCTTGAAGCGGGTCTCGCTGAGCACCGCCACGGCACGTCCCAGGGCGTCGTAGAGCTCGAAATCGGCGGTGAAGGAGTGCGGCGCGCGCTTGTACAGGCGAGCGTGGGCGAGGGCGGGCACGCCGCCTCCGGGCAGGACCTGCAGGCGGCCGACGCGCACCGGCACGAAGGCCATGCCCGTGTCGTGCAGCCCCTCGCGGGCCAATAGCGGAATGAACAGCTGGAAGGCGCTGTCGAGGATGCCGGGGTGCAGGTGCAGGGCATCGAGTCCCGTGGCGATCGCCTCGGGTAGCGCGATCTCGCCGATCACGCTGTCGCCCTCGATCCAGCTGCGGGCGATGGCCTGGAAGGCAGGGCCGTAGTGGAGCCCGATCCGCTCGGCCATGGCCAGGTGATCTTCCAGCGTGACGTCGGGGTCGCGCGCGGGACGCGCCGGGGCCTGGCGGCGCAGCAGGAAGCCGCGGCTCTGCTCCATGACTCGCGCCACGGCGTTGAGTTGCCAGTCGCTGCCGGTGACCGGCTCGCGAGAGTGGATCGTCAGGCGGCCGTCCTCCGGCTGGACCTGGAGGCGCATGCGGCGGCCGTTGGCGGTGTCGAGCAGCAGCGGGGCGCGGATCTCGAGGTCCTCGATGTCGACCAGCGGCTGCTCCTTGCCGTGACGGGCGGCGGCCAGCGCCAGTTCCACGAAGCCGGCACCGGGGAAGATGGCACCTTCGCCGACCACATGGTCGGCCAGCCAGGGTAGACGGCCGGTGTCGAGCTGGCTCTCCCAGGCGTGGCTCTGTTGGGCGAGGCGGTAGCCGAGCAGTGGGTGCTCGTAATAGCGGTTGAGCAGGCCCTGGCCGTCGGCAGTGCCCTGGACCCAGTAGCGCTCGCGCTGCCAGGGGTAGCGCGGCAGGTCGACGAGGCGGCCTTCCACCGGGAGCCAGCGGCGGGTGTCCACGGCGATGCCGGAGAGCAGTGCCTGGCCGATTGACTGGGTCATGCAGTGTTCGGCGGGTCTGTCGCGCTCCAGGGTCGCGATCACTCGCCCGTCGCGTTCGCGGTCGCGCAGGGCGTCGCTGAGGTAGCGGCGCAGGATCGGGTGCGAGCCGATCTCGAGGAAGGTGTTGATGCCCTCGTCGATCATCGCTTCGATGGCAGATGCGAAACGCACCGGTTGACGGATGTTGTGCCACCAGTAGTCGGCGCCCAGTTCGCCGCCGTCGAGCGCGGCGCCGGTGACGGTGGAGAGGAAGGGCAGCCTGGTGGCGCGCGGGCGGATGCCGGCCAGGGCGTCGATCACGCCGGCCTCGATGGGATCCATGGCCGGGCTGTGGAAGGCGTAATCCAGCGGCAGCCGCGTGGCGAAGATGCCCCGCTCGCTCAGTGTCGCCTCGAGGCGGCCGAGGCCCTCGGGATCGCCGGCCAGGGTGACGCCGCGGGCGCTGTTGATGCCGGCCAGGTGGACGCCCTGGTAGTCGGGACGTGCCAGCCACTCGGCGATCTCGGTGGCACCCAGCGCCACGGCGCTCATCTCGCCTTGGCCGCGGGTCTGGCCCTGGTAGTAGCTGCGGTAGTAAATGACCTTGACGGCGTCGGCCAGGTCGAGCGCCCCACAGGCCCAGGCTGCGGCCACTTCGCCGACGCTGTGGCCGGCCACGGCGCGGGGCTCGATGCCGTGGTCGCGGAGCACGGCGGTGAGCCCCACCTGGACGGCGAACAGCGCCGGCTGGGCGATCTCGGTGCGTGCGAAGCGGGCCTCTCCCCCCCTTGCCAGGTCGTTGGCACCCTCGAGTTCGGCGCGCAGCGAGAAGTCGCTGTACCCCTGGAACAGGGCATCCACCTCGTCCACTGCGGCGGCGAAGGTCGCGGAGCTGGCCAGCAGGTCGCGTCCCATGGTCCCCCACTGGCAGCCGTTGCCGGTGTAGACGAAGGCCGGCCCCTGCGCGTTGTCGAGGCGTTGGCCCAGGGCCAGCCCGCCGGGCACCTCGTCGGCCTCGGGGTCGGCGTAGGCGGCGAGGAGCCGGGCCGCCTCCTGCTTGCTTTCGGCGAACAGCAGGGCGCCGTCGCGATGGTGCTCGCGGCGGTGGTGGAGGGTATGGGCGATGTCGTAGAGGTCGTCGTCGCTCTCGGTCAGCCACTCGGCGAGCTGGCCCGCCATGGTCTTGAGGGCCGGCTCGCCGCGGGCCGACAGGCGCAGCGGCAGCGCCCTGCCGGGTGTCACGGGGGCACGGGCCGGCGCCTCGGGAGGGCTCTCCAGGATGACGTGGGCGTTGGCGCCGCCGAAGCCGAAGGAGTTGACGCCGATCACCAGGCGGCCCTCGGGCTTGAGTGACTGGGCCCGGGTGACCACGCGCAGGTTCCAGTCGTCGAGCCTGATGCGCGGGTTGAGCTTGCGGATGCCGATGGTGGCCGGCACCTCGCGGTGCCGGAGGCTGTAGAGTGCCTTGGCCAGGCCGGCCACCCCGGAGGCGGTCTCCAGGTGACCGAGGTTGCTCTTCACCGAGCCGATGGGCAGCGGCTCACGACGCCGCTTGGCGAGGGCCTCGCCGATGGCGCGGGTCTCGATGGGGTCGCCGACCGGGGTGCCGGTGCCGTGGGCCTCCAGGTAGTCGATCTCGTCGGGGGAGATGCCGGCCTGCTGATAGACCTGACGCATCAGGGCGATCTGGGCGCTGGGATTGGGTACGGTCAGGCCCGACTTGTGGCCGTCGGTGTTGACCGCGGAACCGGCCACCACGGCGAGAATGCGGTCGCCGTCGGCCACCGCCTTGTCGTATTCCTTGAGCAGGAAGAGGCCGGCGCCTTCGGAGCGCACGTAGCCGTCGCCGGCTTCGTCGAAGACCTGGCAGCGCCCGCTGGGCGAGAGCATGCTCGACTTGGTGAAGATGATGAAGCCGTAGGGGTGCAGGTGCAGGCTGACACCGCCGGCCAGGGCCATGTCGGTCTCGCCGCTGCGGATCGCCTGGCAGGCTTGGTGGAAGGCGACCAGCGAGGAGGAGCAAGCGGTGTCCAGCGACATGCTGGGGCCGTGCAGGTCGAACAGGTAGGAGAGCCGGTTGGAGGCGATGCTCGAGGTGTTGCCGGTGGCCGAGGAGGCGTCGATGGCGCCCAGGTCGTCGGCGAATCGGTAGGAGTAGTCGAGGCTGGCGAGGCCGACGAAGACGCCACACTGGCTGCCGCGCAGTTGCGAGGGTGCCACGCCGGCGCTCTCCATGGCTTCCCAGGCCAGCTCCAGCAGCAGGCGCTGCTGGGGGTCCATGTGGGCAGCCTCGCGGGGCGAAATGCCGAAGAAGGCGGCGTCGAAGCCGCTGATGTCACCCAGGCTGCCGGCGGCGAAGGTGACGCTGGTGCCGGGGTGGCGCTTGTCGGGGTGCTGGTGGGCCGCCTGGCTCCAGCGATCCTCGGCAACCCGGGTCACCAAGTCTTTTTCGGCCTGAAGATCCTGCCAGAACGTCTCGGGCGTGGTGCCGGGGAAACGGTGGGCGGCACCAATGATGGCTACGCGTTTAGTCATTCTTGCTCCTGATGGTGCTGGATCTTCCCTGCAGTCGTGCTGTTCGGTTGTCTTATCGGGTGTCGTGCGGCAGCCACCGCGAGGAGTGTCTCCTGCAGCAGTGGCCCCAGGTCGGCAATATGCCGCTCCTGTGGAGGCGTCCGGGTGTTGGCCTGGGGCGACCAGATCGCATAGTGCGTGTGGCCGTCCGGTATTCCGAAGCAACGGTAGGCCGGAGGAATGATGGGCACATGGTCGCCATACCAGGCCAGCAGGCTGGGGCGCGAGTACGCGCTCATGGCGCGGTGCAACCTGGCGATCATGCGGTCGGCGTTCACCAGATGGCGCAGGTAGATCGCCAGGTCGTCGGTCGCTTCCGGGCGTGCCTCGGGGGCCGCCAGCAGCGCGTAGGCGTCGTCGGGAACCGGGCGCTCGAGGTGCAGGGGGCCGTGATTCTCCATGGTGATCACGAAGATGAACAATGGTCTGTCGTCCGCGCCTGCCAGCAGCGCTTCCACCTTCTCGGCCACGGCCAGGTCACCGATATACTGGCCATCGCGGTCGCTGGGCTCGAAGTCCGCGATGTCGAGGAAGCGTTCGAACCCGAGCCGTGGCATGACGCGGTCGCGAAAGTAGAAACTGGCGGGGTAGGGGTGCACGCAGACGGTGTGGTAGCCGAGATGTCGGAGGTTGGCCACCAGGTTAGGCAGGTCTCGACGGGCCAGCTGGCGATAGGGGTTGAAGCGATGGATGCCGAGCCGTGACTCGTCGAGGCCGGTGAGAAAGGCGCACTCGGTACGTACGGTGTTGGCACCCCAGGCGGGCACCCGCAGACGACCGTGATGCAGGGCCGCGGCACACAGGGCATCGAAATGAGGAAGGAGGTCACGGCGTACGCGAGGGCACCAGTCGCGGGGATCGAAGAAGGACTCGCTCTGTACCACCACCAGGTCAGGCAGCCGTCCCTCGGCAGGCCTGTCGGGAAACGTGGCGAAAGGCGAGTCCAGGTGGTCGGTGTCCAGCGGCACCAGCGCTTGTCGGCCGTAGGCCCAGAGGGCGCCGAACAGGCCGAGGCGGGAGAGGTCCCGCTGCGGCTCCAGCGTTGCCGGGGGCAGGTGGCGCAGGCCCACCCAGAGCAGGAGCAGGGCGACCGACAGCAGGGTGGCGACGGCCCGCAGCAGGGGGCCGCTACCCTGGCGGGTTACCAGCGAGGGTTCCAGCCACAGGAAGGCGGCGATGGCCAGGGCACCAGCGGCGCCGGCGGCGAGGGCCAGGCCGATACCGAAGAAGGGCACGTAGAGCCGGGGATGACGCAGGGCGTCGAGAAAGTATTCGAAGTCCTGGCAGATGAAGGGCTCGTTCAGGGTCTGTGACTTGGTGTTGCTGGACTGCACCACCACCAGCTGCAGTGCGGCGACGAAGCCGGCGGCGAACCAGGGACGCTGCAGCATCAGCAGGAAGAGGGCGAACAGCAGCGTCCAGCTGCCCAGGTGCACGACCGGCGATGCCCAGGGGCGCCGCCAGAACGCGGGCACGGCGGGACGCAGCAGGGCCTCGATGGCGATGGTGAGCCCGAGCCCGGCCAGGAAGGGCAGCCAGAGGGTGGCGATCATGGGCAATGACTCCCGTAGCCCATCAGGCGAAGCAGGCGCTGAGAGACGGTGGCCGGCAATACGGCCAGCCACCAGCAGCCGATATTCAGCAAGAGGGGGAAACCAATGCGCGCCCGGTTGCCTGCCACACCGGTCCGGATGCGTCGAGCGGCCCGCTCGGGGGGCCAGAGCCAGGGCTTGGGGCCTGGCATGGCGTGGCACATGGCGGAGCGGACATAGCCCGGCATGACCACGCTGACGCCGACCCCAAAGGGGGCCAGGTGGCCTCGCAACCCCTCGCCATAGGCCTTGATACCGGCCTTGCTGGCGCTGTAGCCGGGGGTGACGGGGAGACCGTGCCAGGCGGCCAGCGAGCTGATGAGCACGAGCTGGCCACTGCCGCGTCTGGCCATGCGGGGGGCCAGGACGCTGGCCATGGCCATGGGAGTGCGCAGGTTGATGGCCAGCAGGTCGCTGACCTCCTGCCAGGGTTCGAGGTCGCCATGGGAGCCCACCTGGGTATTCTTGCCGGCGTTGGCGATGACGATGTCGGGCAGATACCGAGTGGCCAGGGCCTCCAGCCAGGGGTGCAGCTGCTCGTCGTCGGTGAGGTCGATGCGGGAGAGCTCGACCTCGGCGCCCCGCTCGCGGCATTCGGCAGCGAGGGTATCGAGCACCTCTCGGCGGCGACCGTGCAGTATCAGGCGCGTGCCGGGGGAGGAGTAGTCCCGCGCCAAGGCACCACCGATGGCACCGGTGGCGCCGGTGATCAGGACAGTGCGTGATATCGCCACGAAGTCCTCTCTGGGCGCTTCCAGGGGCTGCGGTTCGACGGTGTTCATGACAGGGCTCGCCCGACTTCTGCTGGCTTTCGCTTTACTGCTGGCTCGCGCGCGCTGTCTTGCGACAGCAGACGTTCCAGAGGCGAGCGCTCGGCCTCGAGCGCTTGCACGGCATTCGCCACGGCCAGGTCGATGCCGGGTCGGCAGTAGAAACCGCCATTGAGTTGAACGGTGTGCATGACCGTATCTCGGAAGCAGCGAAAGAGTTCGGCACTCGGTGGGGGGGGACGTTGCCAGAATTCGTCCAGACTGCCCTGGAAGGTCAGGCCGGCCATGTTGTAGATGGGGTCGCTCAGGGCCAGGGTTGGCAGGGTGTGCTCCAGGGAGACGATGCCGACGGTGCTGTTGACGGTGATGGTCCCCGCTGCGCGCTTGAGCAGCTTGTTCAGGTCGCCCGACTCCAGGTAGACGGTGCGCCCCTCCAGACCGTAGACGCGTTCGAGCCGGGCGATGATGCGGGCATAGTCGACCAGGCCCATGTCCAGCGGATGGTTCTTGATGCACAGCAGGGCGTCGCCGGGGGCCTGCTCGGCGAAGGAGCCCATGACGTAGTCCAGCACCTCCTGCATGTCGGCGAACGGCGAGTGGTCGCGGATCTGGGCATCGCTGTTGAGCTGCAGCGGCAAGACGAAGTAGGGGTGCTTGCCTTCGGCCAGGGCTCGGATGCGTTGGGCGTCCCGTGGCTTCCAGAAGCGCAGCTGGGTGAAGCGCTTGAGGTAACCGGCATACTCCACCGGTGCGATGACAGGTGCGTGATTGCGATAATGGGGATAAAGCAGGGGGTTGCCCAGCCCGGCCAGGTGGTAGAGCACGTCATGGATGGCGCGCTCGCGAAAGGGAGTGCGGAAGCGTACCGGCTTGGGCAGCGGCGGGATCCGCTGGGCGGCGGCCTGGAACCACGCGGGGTCGCGGGGCAGCAGCGAGTGGCCGTTGACGCCTTCCCGCTCGAGGGTGATCCAGAAGGGACGGAAATAGCCTTCTTCGAAGACATGGGTACGGATGCCCATGGTCGGTGCGTCTTCGATGGCGGCTCGGTGCACGGGTCGGCGATCGCCGAAGACGATCTGGTCGGTGATGGCATGACGCTGCCAGAGGTCGGCGAGGAAGGCCGGTAGGGCCTCCAGGCGCTGGCGGAAGTGGTAGGTGTGGCCGATACCGCGTCGCCAGTAGGCCAGATCCCCGGCATTGACGTGTACCTTGACGACACGGTGGCCGTCGGCGGCTAGCTGGCCGGCGAGCCGCTGGTGGAACGGGGAACAGGCACCCTGCAGGAAGAGAAACGAGCGTCGTGGCAACTTCACGTCAATGTCTCCCCATGAACGCATTGCGGTACCAGCGGTAGAGGCGTGTCCGCCAGCCCAACTTCTGGCCTTCGGTCCGACGTTGCTCCAGCAAGGCAACGGTCGTCTCGACATTGCAGAACTGCCTTGTGCGAGGGTCCACGTAGATGGGGTAGAGGATCAGGGCCGCGGCGACCAGCGCATCCAGGGTGAGGCGCCGCCGGCGCCGTGGAGAGTGGCGATGGTCGCGGGTGAGGCCCCAGCCGGCATAGAAGGGCAGGCCGTAGGTGGTGACCTCACGCCCCCTGAGCAGGGCCTCGAAGCCGCTCAGCGAGCTGATGGTGTGGACCTCGTCGACCTGCTCCAGCAATTGGCTGATGTCGACCTCACCCACGTCGAGGTCATAGAGCGCCCGGTCGGCGGGGGCGAGATCGCCCAGGCGCGCCCCGGTGAGCACATCGGGATGTGGCTTGTAGAGGATGCAGGCTTCGGGGTTGGCCTGGCGCACGGCGGCCAGCAGGGCGGCGTTGGTGCGAATCTCGCCGGCGCCACGGGCGATGGAGGCGTCGGTTTCCACCTGGCCGGGCACCAGCAGACGCCGCCGGCCGTCGGCAGGCGGCAGAGCCTGGGCGCCGGCGACGTTGTACTTGGAGAGCCGCAGCCGTACCAGGCGCTCCCGTAAGGCGGCAGCACGAGTGAGCAACTCGGCATCGAACTCGCCATGCTCGAGCAGGTGTTCCAGGTCGCTGGGACGAGCGGGGTCGTAGTAGATGCCCCGCTGGTCGAGCACCAGCGAGAGAGGCCGGGCCAGGTCGACGCCCAGGCCCACCGAGCGGATGAAGCCGTCCTCCATGCGCCACAGCGGCACGCTGGCCCGTGCGCAGGCATCGTGCAGGCGGTCATCGACCCCGGTGGACCAGGACAGCAGGCGTTCACCGGGGCGCGCGTGCTCGAGGGCGGCGGGACCGCGGCGATGACGGCAGCGGGCTTCGTCGCCGAGGAAGTCGCCCACGAAGCCGCGCTTCCAGCCGGAGAACCCACAGGCGACCCAGTCCCCGGCCAGGCGCTCGCGCTGGCGACGCTGGTCGGTGATCAGCGCAATGGTGGCCTCCAGAGTGCTGGGCTGGCCGGTGTAGGGATTGGCGTAGCGGCAGTAGCCCAGGTAGGCGGCGGCGAACAGCTGCGCCAGGGAGCGCGTCAGACCACGCCGGGGACAGCTCTGACGGTCGTCGGTGAGTCCCCAACCGGCGAAGAAGGGGAGCCCGTGGCAGACCACGCGCTTGCCCGCCAGCAGGGCCTCGAAGCCGAGCTGGCTGGTGACCACGTGAACCGTCTCGACGGCATCGAACAGGGCCCAGGGATTGAGGTCTTCGGCGATCAGCCGGCAGCGGGGATGGTCGGCATGCGCCAGCAGGTGCCCGGTCTTCTTGCCGGCGATGACGTCGGGATGCACCTTGACCAGGATTTCGGCCTCGGGGTGCTCGCGCAAGGCACGCTCGAGCATCGCCGTGAAGGTCTCGGTCCCGGCGCCGCCATGGAGGATGGAGGCGTCGCCACGGGTCTGATCGACCACCAGCACTCGCGGATGTTCGCTGTCGGGCAGGGCGAGGTCCGGCGCGTGGTTGTATTTCGACAGCCGATGGTGGGCGATCAGCGCCATGCATCGGCGCGAGCGAGCGAGCTCTTCCGTGCTGAAATCGGCCGTCCGAATCAGTTCCTCCAGGTCGGAGGGACGAGACGCGTCGTAATAGATGCCTTGGGTGTCCACCACCAGGCTATGCGGCTGGAAGCCCGCGACGCCCAGTCCCAGCGAGCGCAGGAATCCGTCTTCCAGGGCGATGTAGGGTAGCCCGCGGTGCTCGGCGAGCTGGCGAGCGCGCTGAGCGGTGGACTTGAGGCCCCAGCCGATGATGGCATCGATGGCGGATCGAGGCAGAGTATCCAGCGAAGCAATACGCGCGAATTCCGGCAGGAAGGCCGGAAGCGTCGTCAGGCGGCCGATGCCGCGTGATATGTAGCCTGCGATGTGCCCTGCCATCGGCGTTCCCTGAGTGAAGACTCTCTGCCGTGTCTTGTGACGGCCATCGTACGAAAAAGGATTGCAAACTACGTGAAGTATTCGTTGTCTTCAATCCGCATTTGCCTGAGCTTATATTGCGCTTGTGGCCGATCGGCGACAGGGGAAAAGCGCCGCTCGGGGGACGCGGGGTGGGGGGGATTCGTGCAGGAAGGAGCGCAACGAAACGTTTCTTCGTCACGTCATGTGGAGTTGGCCCGATCCACAAGGTGGCTTACCGGGCTGCAAATCAGGTAGATCATGGTCATGAAGTTGGCCTCGTTACGATAGGCGCGTGCGCATGTCATGGCCGCCCGGAACTGCTCGTTCATGCCCTTCCAGACGCGCGTTGATCAGGCCGAAGAGCCAGCGCCTCAAGACATGCTCGGCGTGCCGGTGCGCCGTCTCTCCGGAAGCAGGGGGCAGCCGCCGCCTGATGAAGCCTCCCGGCCCTGTCTGCGGCTGACCTCCTACACTGAAAGGCACAGCGGCCATCGGGAGTTACGCCATGGGCAATCGCCTGGTAAGAGGGATGATGGCCGGGTTCGTGGCCACGCTGGTCATCTCGATGATCCTGATCCTGCGCCTGGCGGCGGGGATCATCCCCTGGTACGACCCGATCGAGGTCATGAACCTGGCCGCCCAGGACCTGCTCGGCACGCCGGACAGCCGGATGCTGGCCTGGGGCATCCATTTCGCGGTGGGCACCCTGATCTGGGGCGTGCTGTTCGCCTTGCTGGTGCCCTACCTGCCGGGGCGCACGCCCACGCGGCGGGGCCTGGAGTTCGGCGTGGCCAGCTGGCTGGTGGTGATGGTCACGGTCTTTCCCCTGGCGGGGTCCGGCCTGTTCGGCCTGGGCCTCGGGCTGGTGGCGCCGCTTTCCATGCTGCTCGCCCATGTGGTGTTCGGCGCGGTGATCGGCGCCGTCTACGGCTGGGCGAAAGGCGTGCTCTAGGTATGCCCCCAGGCGCCTGTCGGACGTGACGCGGCGCGGGCATTCGGTTCATCGCGTTTCTGCGTGTCGCCCCGCGAGGAGGTCACAGCATGGCGGAGATCACCGAGGCTCGTCAGCTCTGCGACGACCTGGCCGCGCACTGCAAGGCCGTCGACCGGTGCCTGATCGGCATCGAGCACGAGGTCTTCCTGTTCACCCGGGCGGACCACCGGCCCCTGCGCTATGCGGGGCGGGATGGCATCCGGGCCGTGCTCGAGGCCTTCCAGCGCTTCGGCTGGCGGCCTAGCCGGGAGGGGGAGCGGCTCGTCGGCCTGACCCGCGGCGCGGCTGCCATCACCCTGGAACCGGCCGGACAGCTGGAGCTGTCCGGGGCGCCCTGGGCGGACCTGCACGGCGTGCAGGCGGAAATGCTGGGCTTCCGTCGCGAACTGGCGGAGATCGCCGAGGCGATGGGGCTGGGGGTCATGGCCCTGGGCTTCGCGCCGGAGTGGACTCGTCGGGAAATGGACTGGGTGCCCAAGAGCCGCTACCGGATCATGCGCGCCTACATGCCCAGGGTGGGGGTGCACGGCAAGGACATGATGACCCGCAGCTGCGCCTTCCAACTGAACGTCGACTTCTGCAGCGAGGAGGACATGCGCGCCAAGTTCCGGGTGGCCATGGCGCTGCAGCCGCTGGTCATGGTGGCCCTGGCCAATTCGCCCTTCGCCGATGGCCGCGACAGCTCCCTGACCTCCTACCGCCATTACGTCTGGCTGCATACCGACTCGGCGCGCTGCGGCATCCTTCCGCTGGCGTTGTCGCCGACGCTGTCCTTCGCCGAGTTCGTGGACCGGGCACTGGCGGTGCCGATGTACTCGGTGGCGCGCCACGGCGAGCACCTCGACCTCGCCGGCCGCCGCTTCCCCGACATGATGCGCGGGGCCCTGGTGGAGCTGCCCGGCGAGCGGCCGACGCTGCAGGACTGGAAGGCGCACCTCAACACCCTGATGCACGACGTGCGCCTGAAGGATCACCTCGAGTTGCGCGGCAACGACTCTTTGAGCCTGGAGTACAGCCTGGCGCTGGCGGCCTTCTGGACCGGCATCCTCTACGACCGCCAGGCCCTGGCAGGCGCCCTGGCCCTGGTGGCGGACTGCGACGTCGCCCGCCTCAATCAGCTGCGCCACGAACTGCCGCGCTACGGCCTGGCGGAGAGCGAGCGGATCCCGGTCGCGGGCATCTATGCAGCCGACTCCTTCCCCCAGGCCCTGGAGCGCGCCCTGGCCCTGGCCGAGGCCGGCCTCCAGCGACGTCACCGCCTGGACGCCCAGGGGCAGGACGAGCGGCGTTACCTGCGTCCGCTCCAGGCGGTCGTCGCGCTGGGGCGGAGCCCCGCCGAGCACTGGCGGTCGCGCTACCATGGCCGGTGGCGGGGCGATCTCGGCCCCCTTTACGAACGCGCCAGCCTATGAACCGTCGCGAGGTCTGCGATGATCTATCCGCAATACCCGGCCTTCGTGGTCGAGGACATCGTGCGCCTTCGCCGGCGGCTGGCGCGCGCGGGGATTCCGCCGCGGTGCACCGACGACAACTTCATCGTCGGCACCTGGAACATCCGGGATTTCGGCGACCTGTTCGATGACTGGACCGAGAACCCGGACTCGCCCAAGCGAAACCTGCGGGGACTGGCCATCATCGCCGAGATCGTCCGCCATTTCGACGTGGTGGCCCTGCAGGAGGTCAAGCGGCAGACGACGGCGCTGCGAGTGCTCCAGGAGCGTTTCCTGGGACCGCACTGGAACCTGATGCTCACCGACGTCACCGCGGGGGACAAGGGTCGCCAGGAGCGCCAGGCCTACCTGTTCGACAGCCGGCGGATCTCGCCGTCGGGGCTGGCCGGCGAGATCGTGCTGCCGCCCACCGCCGACGGCGATCCCCAGGAACAGTTCGACCGCACGCCCTATCTGGTGGGCTTCCAGGCGGGCGGGGAGCACTTCGCGCTGCTCAGCGCGCATATCCGCTATGGCGAGGAGCCGGCCGAGCGACTTCCCGAGCTGCGCCGGCTGGCTCACTTCGTGGCCCGGGAGATCCGCGACCGCGCGCGGGAGGACGGCGCCGAGGAGGCGAACCTGATCGTGCTCGGCGACTTCAACATCGACCGGCGCCAGGGGAATCCCCTGTTCGATGCCTTCGTGGCGACCGGGTTGTGGGTGCCAGAGGCCCTGCGCACCCTGACCTCCACCTACGGCACCGAGCCCAAGCACTACGACCAGATCGCCTGGTTCCGTGACGACATGGCCCTGCGGCCCACCGGGCGGGCCGGCAAGGTGGATTTCGCCGGCGCCGTCTTCCAGGAGCTCAGCCTCTTCCAGATGACCTATCGGGTCAGCGACCACTTTCCCCTGTGGGTCGAGTTCGCCATGGACCGCAGCGACGAGACGCTGGCCAGGACCCTGGGCGTGGATGCCAACGGGCCGGATCCCTTCGGCCATATTGCCGACTGAGCCACCGCTGGGGCGACGCCGCGCCATCGGCGGGGCGCCAGGCCGCCCCCTTCCTATCCTCGGCCCGGCGGCAGCCACCGGGCCGCCACGGCGATCACCACCGCGGCGAGCGGCAGCCAGGCGCCCGGGGCCCCCAGCAGCTGCAGGGTGGCGGCACTGGTCAGGCACCACAGGGCGGGAATCGCCAGCAGTGCCCAGCCGCGTCGCGCCGGCTGCAGCAGCACCGCCACGCCGAGGGTGGCGATGGCCAGCGGGTCGGGGGCGAGGCCGATCACCTCGGCGCCGGCCAGGCCGCGGCCGTGGAGCAGGGCGGTGAGCGGATGCACGAAGACGGCGTAGGCGACCAGCCCCAGGCCCGGCCACCGCGATGGCTCCCGGCGTGAGGTCGACACGCGCGCGCCTCGCCCCAGACCCAGGACGAGCAGCAGCAGCGCCTGGAGAGCGAACAGCGGCACCAGGTAGCGGATGCCCCAGTTGACGGGGGCATACTGCTGCCACAGGAAGGCCCAGCCGACGAAGCCCCAGGCCGCCGCCAGCACGGCCATGGCCAGGCGCAGCCGTCCGG
Organism: Halomonas stenophila; assembly: GCF_014192275.1. GTDB lineage: Bacteria > Pseudomonadota > Gammaproteobacteria > Pseudomonadales > Halomonadaceae > Halomonas > Halomonas stenophila. Next base: position 237,398 of record NZ_JACHXR010000002.1, read on the forward strand.
CAGCGGGGCGCCACAGCGCCAGCAACAGGCCCGCGCCGAGGGCCAGGGCGAGCCATTGGGCCGGCCACAGCGCCTGGTTGTGCAACACGAACAGCCGCTCGTAGACCCGCAGCGAGACCATCAAGAAGTCCCCGGGCCGGTAGGTCCACCATTCGCTCATGGCGTCATCCCGTCATAGGGCCCGCACATGCTCGGCCATGCGCCGGCGTAGCGCGGCGTCGGGCAGCGGCTCGCGGGCCGCGGCCAGGTTCTCGCGCACGTGGTCGACCCGGGTGGTCGCGGGAATCGCGCAGCTCACCGCGGGGTGGGAGACGATGAACTTGAGGATCACCTGCGCCCAGCTCTCGGCGCCGATCTCGGCCGCCCAGCCGGGCAGCGGCTCGCCCGCCAGGCGGCGGATCAGGCGCTTCTGCTGGAAGGGGCGGTTGGCGATCACCCCCAGGCCGCGCTCGCGGGCCAGTGGCAGCAGGCGCGCCTCGGCCTCGCGGTCGACGATGTTGTAGGTGAGCTGCACGAAGTCGAGGTCGGCCTCGCGCATGATGCGCTCGAGGGTCCCGTGGCGGCGGCCGTGGGAGGTGGTGATGCCGATATGGCGCACCTCGCCGGCGGCCTTCATGGCCCGCAGGGTGTCCAGGTTGGCCTCCCAGGCCAGCAGGTTGTGCACCTGCAGCAGGTCGAAGCGCGGCAGGCCCCAGTCGCGCCGCGAGGCCGCCACCTGTTCGGGCCCCTCGGCGGGGTTCGAGGTCCAGACCTTGTCGGCGGCGTAGACCCGGTCGGCGGCGTCGAGGGTGGCCAGTCCGTGGCCGATGGTCGCCTGGGAGGAGCCGTACATCGGCGAGGAGTCGATCATCCGCCCGCCGCCGGCGAAGAAGGCGGCCATCACCGCCGTGCATTCCTCGAGCAGCAGCGGGTCGTCGCCGACGTTGAAGGTGATCCAGCTGCCGAGCCCCACCCGCGGCAGGGCCTCGCCGGTGGCGGGCACCTCGCGGGTCAGGATCTCGCTCGCGCGGGCGGGGAAGGGGGGCAGCGCCGCGCCGGCGGCGAGGGCCAGCAGGCCGCCGAGCAGCCGGCGACGCGACAGGCGGTGGAATTCCGGAGACATGGGCCCTCCCGGGTGGCTTGCTGTGGGCAGTGTAGACGCCCGGCGCGTTTCCTCGGTTCCCACCGGGTCAGACGATGCGCGGGTGTCGCGCGCGGTGCTGGCAAGGGGGCAAGCAGGGAGGGCTCCCGGTGGCCGATGCGCCGGCGAGACGGTGGAGGCGGGCATCAGGGGCTATGTTGTGGGATATCACCGCCGGGGTGGGGATCACCGCCGTGACCCCCGCCTGCGGCGCCATCCTCCTGTGGCGAGATCAGCATGGCGAGACCGGATCGCACCCCCGATGCCCCGCAAGACCGTCCACCCAAGGGGGGCGGGCAGGGCCCGCCCGGCCCACCGCCGCTGCGTCCCCAGCGGCAGCAATGGCTGATGTTCCTGTGGCTGGCGATCGCCATCCTGGTGGTCGCGAACTTCATGGAGGCGACGCAACGGCCGGACCGGGTCGAGTTCACCTACTCCGAGTTCCTCGAGGCGGTCGAACAGGGAGAGGTCGAGGAGGTCATCCTGCGCGGGCAGTCCGTGGAGGGCACCTTCACCGAGCAGGCTCGCACGCGGCGCGATCTCGATGCGGGGGAGGGGTTCAGCACCACCCGGCCGACGGTGGAGGGGCGCCAGCTGCTGGATCACCTGCAGGCCCACGGCGTCAGGATCATCGCCCGACCGGAGGACCCGCCCTGGTGGCAGAGCATGCTGATGCTGGCCGTGCCCTGGATCCTGCTGCTCGCCTTCCTGTTCTGGTTCTGGAACCGCATGCAGCAGCGCATGATGTCGGGGGGCGGCCCCTTCGGCGTTGGCCAGTCCAGGGCGCGCCAGATCAAGGCCGAGGACAGCGACGTGCACATGGAGGACGTGGCGGGCTCGGAGAACGCCAAGCGCGACATCTTCGAGGTGGTCGACTTCCTCAAGCAGCCCGAGCGCTACCGCGCCCTGGGCGCCAGGGTGCCCCACGGGATCCTGATGATGGGCCCGCCGGGGACCGGCAAGACCCTGATGGCCAAGGCCGTGGCCGGTGAGGCCGGGGTGCCCTTCTTCAGCATCAGCGGCTCGGAATTCATCGAGATGTTCGTCGGCGTGGGGGCCGCCCGGGTGCGCGACCTGTTCAAGAAGGCCAAGGAGCAGGCGCCCTCGGTGATCTTCATCGACGAGCTGGACTCGATCGGCCGGGCCCGGGGCACGGGCATGGGCGGCGGCCACGACGAGCGCGAGCAGACCCTGAACCAGATCCTCTCCGAGATGGACGGCTTCGAGTCGCACCATGCGGTGGTGGTGCTCTCCGCCACCAACCGCCCCGACGTGCTCGACTCGGCGCTGCTGCGCCCGGGGCGCTTCGATCGCAAGATCGTCCTGGAGATGCCCCACCGCCAGGCCCGGGAGGCGATCCTCAGGGTCCATACCCGCGACATGCCGCTGGCCGACGACATCGACCTGGCGCGGCTGGCCGCCATCACCACCGGCTTCTCCGGGGCGGATCTGGCCAACCTGGCCAACGAGGCGGCGCTGCTGGCCGGGCGCCGGGAGCGGGAGATCATCGACTGGGCCTGCTTCTCGAATGCCCGCGACCGCGTGCTGCTGGGCGAGGCCAAGGATGTCGCCCTGTCCGAGGCCGAGCGCCACCGAGTGGCCTATCACGAGTCCGGGCATGCCCTGCTGGCCTACCTGCTGCCTCAGGCCGACCCCCTCGAGAAGGTGACCGTGCTGCCCCGGGGGCAGGCCCTCGGGGTCACCGCCCAGGTGCCGGACGAGGAGCGCTTCACCTATGGGGAGGCCTATCTGCGCGATCGCCTGACCGTGATGTACGGCGGCCGGCTGGCCGAGGCCATCGTCTTCGGTGAGGTCAGCAGCGGCGCCCAGGACGACCTCGACCAGGCCACCAAGCTGGCCCGGCGCATGGTGGCTCGCTGGGGGATGAGCGAGCGGGTCGGCCCGGTGGTCTTCACCCAGAGCCATGAGCATGTCTTCCTCGGCAAGGAGTTCTCGCAGCCCCGGGAGCACAGCGAGGAGACCGCCAGCCTGGTGGACGCGGAAATCCGCCGGCTGCTGACCGACGTCGAGTCGCGTGGCCGGGAACTGCTCGAGCATCACCGCGAGGCCCTGGATGCCTTGGCCGAGGCGCTGGAGCGTCGCGAGACCCTCGAGTTCGATGAGATCCATGAGCTGCTCGAGGCGCATCTTCCCGGCGCTGCCGGCGAGGCGCCAGGGCACCGCGCCCACCGGGATGCGCCCGCGCCCAAGGGGCGCGACGCCTGAGGCGGCGCGAGGGGGAGCCTTCCCGGCGCCCCGGCAGGCGGGCGTCATGTCGCGATGCGCAGGCAACCGTTCTCGATGCGCCCGGCGGCTCCATAGCGCCAGGGGCGGTTGTGCAGGCCGTGGCCGATGGGCAGGCCGGTGAACAGCGGCAGCGCGAGGGGGGCGAGGGTCTTGGCGACGATGGCCTCCAGGGTCGTCTCGCCGTGGGGCGTGCAGCCCTCGAAGGTGCCCAGGCACACCGCCGCGGCCTCGTCCAGGGCACCGGCATGCACCAGTTGCCACAGGGTGCGCTCCAGGCGGTAGTAGGGCTCGCCCACGTCCTCGAGGATCACCAGCGCGCCGGGCGGTGCCCGGAAGGCGGCCGGGGTGCCGACGAGGCTCGCCAGGGTGGCCAGGTTGCCGCCCACCACCGGCCCCTGCAGGGTCGGTGGCGCCGGCCGGTGGGCGGTCAGCGGGTAGTCGAGGGGCGCCGGTCCGCGGAGCAGTGCCAGGGTCTCCTCGAACTGGCGGCGGATCACCTCGCGGGACGCCTCGTCGGCGTCGAACAGGCCCCCTGCGGCCTTGGCCACCGGCCCGTGGATGGCCGGTAGCCCGTGGCGACGGCACTGGTCGAGCAGCACGGTCACGTCCGAATAGCCGATCAGCGGCTTGGGGTGGCGCGCCAGGCGGTCCCAGTCGATGCCTGCCACCAGCTGGGCGGCGCCGTAGCCGCCACGCACCGCCCACACGGCCTGGGTGCCGGGGTCGGCGTAGGCGGCATGCAGCTGGGCGAGGCGCCGCTCGCGGCTGGCCGCCAGGTAGCGCTCGGGCGCCTGCAGCGGCTCCTCGACGCGCACCTCGACGCCCAGGGACTCCAGGCCGCGGATGCCGGCGGCCACGGCCGCCGGGGCGGTATGGGACGAGGGCGCGATCAGGCTGACGGCGAGCGACATGGCAAGGGGATCCTGTGGCGAGCGGAGGGACAGGAGGGCATTGTCGGCAGGATGGCGCCGGCTGTCACGCCCGCGCGAGTCGCCCTGGCGGCGAGCCGGCGGCAGGGAGGGGCGCGCTCAGTCGGCGTCCCGGTGGGTGTGGACCCCTCGGGCGATCAGGGCATCGGCCAGCGCCCGGGCGGCCAGGGCGAACTCCACCCGTGCCGTCGCCAGGGCGCTATGGTCCCGGGACCGGTGGTCATGCTCCAGACGGTCGAGGCGGGCCTTGGCCTGGGCCAGGCGGCAGGACAGGGAGGTGTCGAAGCCGATGCAGGCAGGGGGGAGGTCGGGGGACGTGAGCCGCTGGTCCACCAGCGGTTCCGGCAGGTCGTGGCTGCTCATCGAGACATCCATTTCGCACTCTCTGTGTGGCCCTCATGATCTGTGAATAGTGCGGTTTCGCAGGTGCGTCAATCGGAATCGTGGGCCCTTCCCGACGCTCGCCCCCTCCGGCCCGGCCGGAGGGGGCGAGGACGTGCCGGGGCGCCCTAGAGGGTCTTGGCCGGGCTCGCCGGGAAGGGGCGCAGATCGAGCAGTTCGACCCGGTACTCGTCGGTGGCGGGCGTGTAGGCCACGCGATAGCGGCCGGGATAGTCGCCGGGGATGCTGTAGGCGGCCGGTGTCTTCACCGGCAGGGTGGCATCCGGCCGTGACCGAAGGTAGTCCAGGGCGATCATCGGTTCGAGGAAGATCAGCCTGCCGGCATCGTAGCCGTACACGAAGGTGCGGGTGAACGGCTGGCCATGGAACTCCTCGCCGTCGGTGTCGATGCCGTGGACGCCCATGCGCTCGACGGCCGAGCCGGGCGGGATCACGTAGCCCGCCGACACCAGCGTGCTCTCCGGCGGGACGAGTCGCGCCTCGCGGTCGGGGCCCTGGAAGGTGATGGCCTGCCGCTCGGCCTCGTCGATGAGATAGAAGTACACATCGACGTGGGGGACCGAGCAGATGCCCTCGGGGATGTGGCCGATGGGGTTCCAGTTCAGCCCGATATGGCAATTGTTGTTGTTACCCCCGCCAAGTCCAGAATGCGAGGTATCCCCCTCGTTCAGGAGTCCCCCATGACCGGCACCCTCTACCGTCTCTCCGCCTTCACCCGCGACCCGAAGGGCGGCAATCCGGCCGGCGTCTGGCTGGGCGAGACCCTGCCCGATCCCGGCACCATGCGGCGCATCGCCGCCGAGGTGGGCTATTCCGAGACCGCCTTCCTCGCCCCACGCCATGGCGAGACCCGCCAGGTGCGCTACTACAGCCCCGAGGCCGAGGTCAGCTTCTGCGGCCATGCCACCGTGGCCGCCGGCGTGCTGCTGGGGCGCCTCGAGGGCGCGGGGACCTATCGGCTGGCCACGTCGGTCGGTGAGGTGCCGGTCACGGTGGAACAGGACGGCGACGGCTGGCGGGCCTCGCTGGTCTCGGTGGCGCCGGCGGTCCGGGCCGCCGCGTCCGAACTGGTCGAGGCGGCCCTGGCAAGCCTCGGCTGGCAGGCCCACGAGCTGGACCCGGCCCTGCCGCCGGCACTGGCCTATGCCGGGGCCTGGCACCTGGTGCTGGCCGTGGCCACCAGGGAACGGCTCGATGCGCTCAACTACGATTTCGCGGCGCTCAAGGCGCTGATGCAACGCGAGCGGCTCACCACCCTGCAGCTGGTCTGGCGCGAGTCGGCGATGCGCTTCCACGCCCGGGATCCCTTCCCGGTGGGCGGGGTGGTGGAGGACCCGGCGACCGGCGCCGCGGCGGCGGCGCTGGGCGGCTACCTGCGTGCGGCGGGATTGATCGACACGCCCACCCGGCTGACGATCCTGCAGGGCGAGGCCATGGGGCGGCCGAGCCGGCTCGAGGTGGCGGTGCCGTCCAGCGGCGGGATCGTGGTGACCGGCACGGCGGTGGACCTCGAGCCGACGTCTCGGCGACCCCGGCGTCAGCCGCGCCACGGCGGGCCGTGATCCGAGGATGGCGAAGTCCCGGACTCCCGGCGCCTGCCGCCGGGACCGCAGTGGGGCAGCGGGGGCGTGGTCAGTCGAGGTAGGCCGCGGTGGCCTCCCGGGCAGCGGCCTGCAGACGCAAGACACCCCACTGGCCAGGGGCGCAGTGGGGTGTGGTGAGGGCGAATGCCAGGGCATCGCGACCCTCAATGCTGCGGGTCTTCCTCGAACAGTTCGGCCTTGGCGTCGCGCATGACGTCCTCGCAGGCGGCCTGGTGGGCGAGCTGGGTGAGCAGGCTCTGGGTCACGGCGAAGCCCTTGCCCAGGCAGGTATCCACCTCTTCGCGGCTGACTTCCGGTGTGACGTTGCAGTCGATCCTGAGCGTTCTTCCGCTCCCTTCCAGCCGGTCGGCGAACGCCCGCAGCTGCCAGGCGAGCCGTTGCTTCCAGTTGGCCGATTCTTCCGCACCTTCGTTCACGCTAAACGTGCACTGCCACTCGGGTTTGTAGACTCTCATACGAACCTCCGGCGCTGGCTTGGAATGAATGCTCGATCGTCGTTGCTGCTCCGTAATCTGAAGATGTTGCCCGATCATGCTACCCGATTTCGCGCGGGCGTGCCGTATTGCAGCGTTGCGTGGGTCAAGGGATTTCGCTTAACTGATTCCACACCGGAGGCGTAGCCGGCCCGGGCGCTGGCCGGAGACGCTCCACCCCCGGCGCGAGTCGTCCGGGGCTCCCGGAAGCGAAACGACACATGAGGGCGATCGAGGTGCGCGAAGACGACACGATTGGTGTGACGGACGCCGCCTGGATCGGCCGGCTGTCGGGACTCCAGGCGGTCCTCTCGGTGATGGTGGCGATCCTGGCGGGCACGGTGCTGCTCGGCTGGGGGCTCGCGCCGTTCGGTCGCTGGCTGCCATCGGGCTGGGCGCTGATGCCGGCCAGCACCGCGGCGGCCTGCCTGCTGCTGGCGCTCGGCCAGCTGGGGCTCGCCCGGCGGATCGTCGCGTACCGCTCGGCCCGCTACCTGGGAGGCGGCATCGCCCTGGGCCTCGCGGGCCTGGCGCTGGTCGGCCACCTGGGGCCCCGCTGGGGCGAGGGCCTGCTGGCCACGGATGCCGTGCGCATGGCGTGGCCGGTCGCCGTTTACCTGCTGCTGGCGAGCCTGACCCTGCTGCTGGCCCGGCCGCGCGGCCGGGCCGTGGTGGGGCTGCGGGACGCCCTGCTGGTGGCACAGCTGGCACTGGTGCTGACCCTCGTCGGCGCCCGGCTGTTCACGGCCCCGGGGATCGTCGCCCCCGACGCCGGCCCGCTCCTGGCCCTGCACACCCTGGCCGGCCTGGCGATGCTCACCCTGGCCCAACTGGCTTACCAGGCCCGGGCGGGGCTCTTCTCGCTGCTGGCGATGCCGGGCCGCGCCGGTCGTCTGCTGCGCCGCGGCTGGCCGTTGGTGGTGCTGTTGCCCTTCCTCGTCGTGGTCCTGGCGAGCCGGTTGGCGCCGGCGTCGCTCAGCCCCCTGGCGGCGGCGCTCATGGTGGCCTCGCTGGCGACCCTGCTGCTGGTGACGGTGCTGCTGATGGGGGGCTGGAACGGCCGCCTGGAGGCGCGCCTGCGCGAGCTCTCGCTGAGCGACCCGCTGACCGGTGTCTACAACCGGCATGCCTTCGCGGTGCTGGGCGAACAGCTGCGCCGCCTGGCCCGGCGAGAGTGCGAGCCCCTGTCGCTGCTCTACTTCGATCTCGACGGCGTCAAGCGGGTCAACGACGAGTTGGGCTACGAGGCCGGCACGCGGCTGATCGCCGACTTCGCCGGGCTGCTGGCCTCCCACACCCGCGAGAGCGACGTCGTGGCCCGCCTCGGCGGCGACGAGTTCGTCGTGCTGATGCGCATGCATCCGAAACACCTGACGGGCCTGCTGACCCGCCTCGAGGGGGAGCGCCAGGCCCTCAATGCCCGGCCAGGGCAGTCCTTCGTCATCGACTACAGCCAGGGCGAGGCGGTCATCGCCCCGGACGACACCGCCGCGCTGTCGGCGCTGTTGGCGCAGGCCGAGTCGCGCATGCTCGCCCGCAAGGCCCGCAAACGCGCCTGGGCCACGGCCGCCGAGGCCGCCGTGACGCCGGCGTCGGGGCACACCCCGCCCCGGCCGGCCCCCGACTGACCCGCCGGCCCCGCGCCGCATCCCGTCAGCGACGATTCGGCGTCCCCGCCGGGCTCGACAGGCTGCTAGCGCAGCTCGATATCGGCCAGGACCCGGGTCAGCCGCTCCAGCAGCTCACCGCTGTGGCGCCAGAAGTGCCAGTACAGCGGCACCGCCAGGGAGCGCTCCGGGACGATGCTCGCCAGCCGGCCTTCGGCCACCAGCGAGGCCACCTGCAGGCGCGGCATCATGCCGTAGCCGATGCCGCCGGCGGCGAGCCGCACGAAGCCCTCCGAGGACGGGCAGAGGTGGTGGGGGAAGGCGCCGTGATAGCCGCATTGGGCGAGGAAGCGGTGCTGGAGCTGGTCGTGGGGGCCGTAGACGATCGCCGGGGCCTGGCGGAAGGCCGCCTCCGTGGGCCCCTCGGGGAAGTACCGGGCGATATAGGCCGGGGTGGCGTAGGGATGGTAGACCATGGTGCCCAGCGGCACGCAGCGGGCACCGGCGATCGGCTGATCGCTGGCGCACAGGCAGGCGGCAACGTCGCCGTCGCGCAGGCGCTTGAGCCCCACGTCCTGGTCCTCGATCACCAGGTCGAGCAGCAGCCCCTCGTCTCGGCAGAACGCACTCACGGCCTCGGCCCACCAGGTCGCCAGGCTGTCGGCGTTGAGGGCGATGCGCAGCCGCGGCGAGGCGGCCTCGAGGGTCGGCAATGCCGAGCGCAGGTCGCGTTCCAGCAGCCGGACCTGCTGGTGATGGTTGAGCAGCCGCCGTCCCGCCGGGGTGGGCTCGAGGTGGGGATGACGGATCAGCACCGGCTGGCCGAGGCGAATCTCCAGGGCCTTGATGCGCTGGGAGACCGCCGACTGCGAGAGGCCGAGCGCCTCCCCGGCGCGCTCGAAGCCGCCGCACTCGATCACCGTGGCCAGCGCCTCGAGCAGCTTGTAGTCAAGCATAAGCAAAACTGATGCAACATTAGGAGGATGATTTTTCAGTATAACGACTCGCCGCTAGGCTGGCCTCCTCACCTTCAAGGAGGACGATCGATGCTGGAGAGTTACCTGACCGGGCTGGTGGTGTGCGGGGGCATCATCGTCGCCATCGGCGCCCAGAACGCCTACGTGTTGGGGCTCGCCGTGCGGCGCGAGCACCACTGGTGGTCCGCCGGACTGTGCATGGGCAGCGACCTGCTGCTGGTCGCCGCCGGCATGTTCGGCATGAGTGCCTTGCTGCTGACGATGCCCGGTGCCCTGGAGGCGCTGCGCTGGCTGGGCGTGGCGTTTCTCGGCTGGCTGGCCCTCCAGGCGCTGCATCGCGCCACCGCCGGGCGCCGGGGGCTGGCCGTCGCCGAGGCCCGGGGCCGCAGCGTCGGTCGGGTGGTGCTGGCCACCCTCGCCGTCACCGTGCTCAATCCCCAGGTGTACCTGGATACCCTGCTGCTGATCCCCTCGGTGGGCGCCCAGCAGGACAGCGCGGGGGCCTTCGTGGCCGGCGCCGGCAGCGCCTCCATCCTGTGGTTCAGCCTGCTCGCCTGGGGCGGGGCGCTGCTCTCGCCCTGGCTGTCGCGGCCGCGGGCCTGGCGGGTGATCGACGGCGGCATCGGGGTGATGATGGCGATCATCGCCGTGCAGCTGGCCGGCGGCGAGTTCGGCGGGCTGGCCTGACCCGGCCACGTGCCGGGTCCCTCCATGCTCGAGCAGGCGCACCAGGGGCGCTATCGGGCGTTGCTGCGGGCCCGCCCCGGGCGGGGACGGATTCCGGCGCTCAGCGCGGGTGCAGCCAGCTCGGCAACAGGCCGTAGGGATCGATCGGCTGGCTGGTGTCGTGGGGGACCCACAGCGCCGTCAGGCGCGCGAAGAGGCGCTCGTCCCGGCACTCGTCGAACAGCTCGGTGCAGCCCCCCACGAATTCGCCGCCGATGAAGATCTGCGGCAGCGTCAGCACGCCGGTACGGGCCCGCAGCACCGCCCGGATCCGGCCCCCCAGGTTGTCCTGCTGGTACTCCACGGCATCCAGGTCGACGCTCTCGTAGGGGATGGCGTAGTGGCGCAGCAGCTTGCGGACCGACCAGCAGAACTCGCACCACTCCAGGGCGAACATCACCACCGGCTGGTGGGGATCGCCGATCAGCCGGTCGACCTCGGCCTCCGCCTCGCCGTCGGTGGCCGGCGTTGGTGCCGCCGCGGCGGGCGCCGGCGGGGCGGTGTCGAAGCGATAGCCGGGGGTCGAGCAGGACAGCAGGGTCTCCTCCTCGGTCATCTCGACGGGCACGTCCTCGAACAGCGGCGTGGACAGGTAGCGCTCGCCGGTGTCGGGCAGCATGCACAGCAGGGTGGTGCCCGCCGGGGAGCGCTCGGCCACCTGCAGCGCCCCGGCGAAGGTGGCCCCGGCGGAGATCCCGACGAAGATGCCTTCCCGGCTGGCCAGGTCCCGGGCGCAGCGCAGGGCGTCCTTGCCGTTGATGGCCAGGTACTCGTCGATGCGATGCTCCGCGAGCACCGGCTCCACCAGTTGCGGGATGAAGTCCGGCGTCCAGCCCTGCATCAGGTGGGGCCGGAACTGCGAGTGGCTCTGGGCGTGGCCGCCGTCGGGGAGGCGTGCCTGGGGGATGCCGCTGGCCAGGATGGCGGCGTTGTCGGGCTCGCAGACCACGATGCGGGTGCGGGGGCTCTCGCGCTTGAGGACCCGGGAGACGCCGCTCAGGGTGCCGCCGGTACCGAAGCCGGTCACCCAGTGGTCCAGGGGCAGGTCGGCGAAGTCGCGAAGGATCTCGATGGCGGTGGTCCGCTCGTGGATCGCCGCGTTGGCCGGGTTCTCGAACTGGCGGGACTGCCACCAGCCATGCTGCTCGGCGAGCTCGCGGGCCTTGGCGACCATGCCCGAGCCCTTCTCCGAGGCCGGGGTCAGCACCACCCGGGCGCCGAGGAAGCGCATCAGCTTGCGCCGCTCGACGCTGAAGTTCTCCGCCATGGTCACCACCAGCGGATAGCCCTTCTGGGCGCAGACCATGGCCAGGCCGATGCCGGTGTTGCCGCTGGTGGCCTCGACCACCGTCTGCCCCGGCGACAGGTCGCCGCGGCGCTCGGCGTCCTCGATGACGCCGAGCGCCAGGCGGTCCTTGACCGACCCCATGGGGTTGAAGGCCTCGATCTTGACGAACAGCGACACCCCCGGCGGGGCGAGGTTGTTGATGCGCACCACCGGGGTATTGCCGATCGTCTCGAGGATGTTCTGGTAGCGAAGGCTCATGGCGAGGGGCTCCCCGGACGTCCACGCTCACTGTAGGAAGGCCGGCTGGGCCTCGCCATAGTCTGTTCGGCTGAATCGAGGCGGAGGCGAACCAGCCGTGCGGGCCGCCCCGGGGCGGCCGTCGGACGGGCAAAGGAATGACAATGGCTGGACACCTCGTACGAGATCGCTTGATTCGCCGTAAGTCGACTGTCTCAGGGACACCCCTTTTTTGCGTTTTCCAACAGCACTAACTTAACTGGAAGGACTGAGAACGATGGCTCGCCCAGATGGGGGGTCAGCCTGGTTGCGTACGGGGAGGGCCGTCAGGGACGCGGGGTTCGGGCACCCATCCCCGGCGGCGCTTCTGGCGCATGAGGAGACCGATGCGATGCAGGGTAGCCCGCCGAGACTCACCGGCCCGTTCGCCTGGTTCCTGATCCTGGCCCTGGTCGCCGGGCTCGGCGCGGGAGTGCCGGCCAGGGCGGAAAACGAGTACATCCGGGTCGCGGACCATGTCGCCCGACACCCCGAGCAGCGGGCCCTGATGGCGCAGTTTGCCGAACGGGTGCACGCGCCGGCCGTGCCGCTGGCGACCCCGCCCGAGGCGCCCGTGCGTATCGCCGTCGTCTATCCGGGCCTGCAGACCTCGGACTACTGGCGGCGCAGCCTGGACGCCTTCGCGGCACGGTTGCGCCGACTCGAGGTGCCTCACGAGCTGAAGGCCTTCTTCTCCCGTCCCTCGGTGGACGTCGAACTGCAGGCGAGGCAACTGGCCGAGGCCCTGGCCTGGGAGCCGGACTACCTGGTCTTCACCCTGAATGCCCTGCCGCACAAGCGCATCATCGAGCGCTTGCTGGCCCGAGGGGAGCCCCGCCTGATCCTGCAGAACATCACCACCCCCCTGGCCGAGTGGCAGGGCCACCTGCCGTTCCTGCACGTCGGCTTCGACCATGTCCAGGGCACCCGGCTGATCGCCGACTGGATGCTCGAGCGTGCCGACCATCGCGGCGAGTACCTGATGCTCTACTTCATCCCGGGCTACGTGAGCCGCATGCGCGGCGGCACCTTCGCCGCCCTGGCCGCTCAATACCCCGCCGTCGAGCAGGTGGCGGCCTACTACACCGACGGCGACAGCGAACGGGCCTACCGCGCCACCCGGCAGACCCTCGAGGCCCATCCCGACCTGACGATGATCTTCGCCTGTGCCACGGATGTGGCCCTGGGGGCCCTGCGCGCGCTGCGCGAGACCGGGCGGGAAGGCGAGGTGCTGCTCAACGGCTGGGGCGGCGGGACGGCCGAGCTGGAGGCCCTCGCGGCCGGTGGCCTGGATGTCACCGCCCTGCGCCTCAACGATGACAACGGCATCGCCATGGCCGAGGCGATCAAGCTGGACCTGTCGGGTCAGGCCCGGCGGGTGCCCGATATCTTCGCCGGGGACATCGCCCTGATCACCCGGGATACGTCGCCCGGGGAGATCGCGCGGCTCGAGCGACGCGCCTTCCGGCTCAGCGAGCCGTCGCCGGAGGCGCCCTGATGCGGGCCTGGCGCTTCTCGCGGGTGGTGCTGGGGCTGCAGCTGGCCCTGTTGACGGCGGTCGCCGTCATCCTGCTGACCACCGCCTACGTGGGAGCCCAGCAGGCCCTGCAGCAGGGCGCCCGCCAGGCCCATGCCCGGGACCAGCGGGTGCTGGAGAGCCTGATCGAGTCCGAGCTGCGCAACATCCGGCGCTACAGCCTGGGCATCGTCGAGCTGGGCAGCCTGAGCCGGGCCCTGAGCGAGGGCGATGCCTCGGCGGTGTCCGCGATCCTCGACGGTCTGCAGGGCGACTACGAAGCCCAGCACATCGACGCACTGGTGGTCGAGACCGACGACGCGACCTTCGTCTCGACCAGTGTCAGCCTGCTGGACACACCCTTGCCGCTGGCGGCACTGAGTCGGCGGGCGGCCCCGCTGTCGACCTGGACCACGGTGAATGCCCGGCTGGAGGGCCGGCACTACAGCCTGCTGCGCCTGACCCGGCCGATCCTCGAGCCGGCGCTGGGCCGGGTGGTCGGCCGGCTGCACGTCTTCGTGCAGCTCAACGACAACTTCTGGATCACCAATGCCCTGCAGACGCTGTTCGGGGCGCGGGCCACCGTGCTCAGCCACGACGGCGCGGTGCTGGACGCTTTGGCCCAGACCCCGGGGCAACTCGATGCCCTCGAGGCCCTGGATGGTGTCGGCGGGGCGATCGTGACGACCCCTCAGGGGGTGATGCGGGAGCATGTGCTGCAGGTCGGCAGCAGTGATCGCTATCGGGTGCGCTCGCTGTTGCCCGACGACAGCTTCGCGGCGCTGCAGGATACCTACCTGTCCAGCATCTTGTCTGCCACCCTGGTGGTGCTGGGCTTCGGCATCGTGCTGATGCTGGTGCTGCGCCAGCTGACCACCCGGGCGCTGGGCAACCTCGTGAGCTATGCCGAGCAGGTGCCGCAGAGCGGGGTACCGATGCCGTTCCAGGGCGGCCGTTTCCTGGAGTTCAATCGGGTCGGCAAGGCCTTCGAGGCCATGCTCAAGCGCATCCGCGAACGCGACAAGTACCTGTCCGGGATCCTCGAGCACTCCCCCGACCTGGTCTTCGTCAAGGACCTGGAGAATCGCTATCGGCTGGTCAACGAGCGCTATGCCTGGGCGCTCCACTCGACGCCGGACGCGATGCGCGAGACCCGGGCGGAAGACGCCCTGGACGAGGAGGTAGTGGTCCTGGCCACGCAGTCCGACCGGCAGCTGCTGCGCGACCTGGCGCCGGTCAAGTACAAGGCGGACCTGCATACCCCGGACGGGGTCCATCGCTACCTGGTCACCAAGTTCCCCATCTACGACGACCGGGGGCGACCCTATCTGGTCGGCGGGATCGCCACCGACATCACCGGCATCACCCAGGTCAGGGAGCAGTTGCAGCTGGTGCACCAGGTCTTCGCCGAGACCAGCGAGGCGATCGTCGTGCTCGACGACGACCAGCGCACCCGGCTCTCCAACCGCGCCTTCGGGGAGATGAGCGGCCACGACGAGTCCCGGGCCACCGCCGTGATCCGCGATTTCCTGAGGGGCCATCCCGAGGTCGCCCATCACCTGGGGCGTGGCCACCGCTGGCAGGGCCAGTGCTACCTGCAGCAGAGGAACGGCGGTAGCCTGCCGGTGCTGGTCTCGGTCACCAGCCTGCCGCCCACCGACGGCGAGCGGCGCCATGTGCTGCTGTTCAGTGACATCACCTCGCTGAAGGTCGCCGAGCAGCGCCTGGAGCGGCTCGCCTGGTACGATCCCCTGACCGGCCTGGCCAATCGCAGCCTCTTCACCCTCAAGCTGAGCGAGGCGCTGCAGGGCGAGGACGCGAGAAGGACGGCGGTGATCTTCATCGACCTCGACCATTTCAAGGACATCAACGACACCCATGGTCACTCCCTGGGCGACGAACTGCTCTGCCAGGTGGCGGATCGCCTGCGCAGCTGTGTCCAGTCCCGTGACACCGTGGCCCGCTTCGGGGGTGACGAGTTCACCATCCTGCTGCGCGGGATCGCCCAGGAGGGGCAGACCATGGCCATCGCCCGGCGTATCCTGAGCGCCCTGAGCGAGCCCTATGACCTGGGCATGGTCTCCTGCTATAGCACCGCGAGCCTCGGGCTCACCCTGGCATCCCGGCATGGCGGCTCCGCCGAGGCGCTGCTCCGCAATGCCGACCAGGCCATGTACGAGGCCAAGTCGCTGGGACGGCAGAAGGTGGTACTCTTCGACCCGTCCATCGACGAGCGTCACCAGCAGCGCCTGCGCTACGAGGCGGGCCTTCGCCAGGCCATCGACAACGGCGAACTCTACGCGCTCTTCCAGCCCCGCTTCGACATCACCGGCCGGCGCGTGGTCGGTGCCGAGGCACTGGTGCGCTGGCAGAGCGAGGAACATGGCCCGGTGCCGCCGAGCACCTTCATCCCCATCGCCGAGAACTCCCGGCTGATCGTCGACATCGGCCGCCTGGTGCTCGGGGAGGCCTGTCACCAGGCCGCTCGGTGGGCCGAGGCGGGATACCCGGTGCCGGTCTCGGTCAACCTCTCGCCGCGTCAGCTTCACGAGGGCGAGCTGATTCGCGATATCCAGGACGCGATCCACCAGGCCGGCCTGCCGCCCCGGCTGCTGGAGCTCGAGATCACCGAGACCCACCTGATGGACAACGTCGATCAGGTGCTGCCGGTACTGCACCAGATTCGCGCCATGGGGATGGGGCTGGCGATCGACGACTTCGGCACCGGCTATTCGTCGCTGACCTACCTCAAGCGGCTGCCGATCGAGATCCTCAAGATCGATCGCAGCTTCATCATGGATGTGCCCGGCGATGTCGATGACGAGGTCCTGCTCGGCGCCATCATCAGCATGGCGCACAGCCTGAACTTCCGGGTCGTCGCCGAGGGCGTGGAGACCGAGGCGCAACGTGACTTCCTCGAGAACCTCGGCTGCGACGAGATGCAGGGCTTCCTGCTCGGCCGACCCCAGAGCGCCGGCAAGCTGCTCGGCACGCTGCGCCGCTGCGGTGAGACCGCCAGTCCGTGAAGCGGCCTCCGACACCGAAGAGGGGGCCTGCGCCGTTTTTCGCTTGCCCTGGCGCCGGCAACTGCGTAGCGTCGCCCCTCCCGCTTCCATGCCCGCTCAAGACAGGTCCGCCCCGTGACTGATGCCCCCTCCCAGGACGCCGCCGCCGGCGCCTTCTCCCGCCTGCCGCTGGCCGCCGAGCTGCTGGCCACCCTGGAGTCGCTGGAGTACCGGCGCATGACGCCGATCCAGGCCGAGAGCCTGCCGGCGATGCTCGCCGGACGCGACGTGATCGCCCAGGCCAGGACCGGCTCGGGCAAGACCGCGGCCTTCGGGCTGGGATTGCTGGCGCGGCTCGCCCCGGCGAGTTTCCGGGTGCAGGGGCTGGTGCTGTGCCCGACCCGGGAACTCGCCGACCAGGTCGCCGAGGAGCTGCGCCGCCTGGCCCGCGGCCTGCCCAACATCAAGGTGCTGACGCTGTGCGGCGGCGCCCCCCTGGGGCCGCAGCTCGCCTCGCTGGCCCACGGCGCCCACCTCGTCGTCGGCACCCCGGGGCGAGTGGAGGAACACCTGCGCAAGGGTAGCCTGGCGCTGGGGGACCTCGACACCCTGGTGCTGGACGAGGCCGACCGCATGCTCGACATGGGCTTCCAGGCGACCCTGGAGGCGATCATCGCCGCGACCCCCGAGGATCGCCGGACCTGGCTGTTCAGCGCCACCTACGGCGAGGGCGTTCGTCCGCTGGCCGAGGGCCGGACCCGCGACCCGGTCTCGATCTCGATCGCCGAGACCCACGACCACGCCACCATCCGCGAGCACTTCTACCGGGTGGCGGACGACGCGGCGCGTTTCGAGGCCCTGCGCCGGCTGCTGTTGCACCGGCGCCCGACCTCCAGCCTGGTGTTCTGCAACACCCGGCAGGAGACCCGCGAACTCGCCGAGGCACTGGACGAGGCGGGCATCAGTGCCCTGGCGCTGCATGGCGACCTGGAGCAGCAGGACCGCGACCGGCTGCTGGTGCTGTTCGCCAACCGCAGCGCCTCGGTGCTGGTGGCCACCGATGTGGCGGCCCGGGGGCTGGATATCGCCGATCTCGATGCGGTGTTCAACTACCGGATCGCCCGGGAGCTCGAGGTCCATGTGCACCGTGTCGGGCGTACCGGCCGGGCCGGCGGCCAGGGCATGGCCTGCACCCTGGTCGGCGAGGACGAGGGGCATCGGCTGGCGCGCCTCGAGGCCTTCCTCGGCCAGGCCCTCGAGACCGAGGCGTTGCCCAGCCTGCGGGGCACGCCGGCGCCCCTGCGGGCGCCCATGGCGACCCTGCAGCTCGGCGCCGGCAAGCAGCAGAAGATCCGCCCAGGGGACATCCTCGGGGCCCTCACCGGCGAGGGCGGCCTCGACGGGGCGCGGATCGGCAAGATCAAGGTGCTCGCACGCAGCACCTATGTGGCCGTCGAGCGCGAGTTCGCCGAGCCCGCCCTGGCGCAGCTGAACGGTGGCCGCCTCAAGGGACGCACCTTCCGCGCCCGTCGTGTCCGCCGTTGATGCCTGACGCCGCTTACCCCACTCGCGCCTCTGGAGTGATGCAATGAAGATTCCCAGGCGATTGCAGCCGCTGGTCGATGACGGCCTGATCGACGCGGTCCTCGGCCAGCTGATGAGCGGCAAGGAGGCCCAGGTCTACGTGGTGCGCCGTGGCGAGGAGCATTGCTGCGCCAAGGTCTTCAAGGAGGCCAGGCAGCGCAGCTTCAAGCAGGCGGTGCAGTACCAGGAGGGCCGCCGGGGGCGCAACAGCCGCCGTGAACGGGCCATGGCCAAGAAGACCCGCTATGGCCAGCGGGAACAGGAGCAGGCCTGGTTGAATGCCGAGGTGGAGGCGCTCCAGCGGCTGGCGGCGGCGGGGGTCCGGGTGCCGGCGCCGCTGGGCTTCGTCGACGGCGTGCTGCTGATGGAGATGATCACCGGCGCCGACGGCCTGGCGGCGCCGCGCCTCGATGACGTCACCCTGGGCGCCGAGCAGGCGGTGGCGCATCACCATGCCGTGATCCGTGAGGTCGTGCGCATGCTGTGTGCCGGCCTGGTGCATGGCGACCTCTCCGAGTTCAACGTACTGCTCGATGCCGCGGGGCCGGTGATCATCGACCTGCCCCAGGCGGTGGATGCCGCGGGCAACAATAGCGCCGCCATGCTGCTCCGGCGCGACGTCGACAACATGCGGGCCCATTTCGGGCGGTTCGCCCCGGCCTTGCACGACACCGACTATGGCAGGGAGATCTGGGCGCTCTACGAGGCCGGTGAGCTGCATCCGGACAGCACCCTGACCGGGCGCTTCGCGGGGGATACCACGGCCGTGGATGTGGACGAGCTGGTCACCCTCATCGAGGATGCCCGGGAACAGGAGGCCTGGCGCCTGGCGCGGGAAGCGCAGGACGAGGAGTAGCCCGGCAGGCGGGGCGAGCCTTGCTACACTGGGGCCTGTCGTGCCCGCCGCCCGGGCACGTTCGCGATGGGCCAAGGGGCCCGTCATGGAGCTCAAGAAAGATACAGGAGGTATCGTCATGCGCCGTTCCATTCCCGGAATCGCCGCCGTGCTGCTCGGCGGCACCCTGCTGGCCTCGCCGGCCCTGGCCGAGGAGATGCCGCGCCAGGCGCCGCCGGAGGGAGCCGAGGTCGACATCATCGCGCCACAGGACGACGCCAGCGTCTCGGGACCGTTGACCGTCCGCATGGGGCTCGAGGGCATGGGGGTGGCCCCGGCCGGCATGGAGGCCCCGAACACCGGCCACCATCACCTGCTGATCGACACGCCGCTGGCGGAGGTCGATCTCTCGGCCCCGCTGCCTTCCTCCGACCAGACCCGTCACTTCGGCGGCGGCCAGACCCAGACTACCCTGGAGCTGCCCGCTGGCGAGCACACCCTGCAGCTGCTGTTCATGGACCATCGCCACCTGAGCTTCGATCCGCCGGTGGTCTCCGATCCGATCACCATCACCGTGGAGTGATGTCCCGGCGCGGCCGTCGGCCGCGCCGAACCTTTTCGCGTCCTGTGGTCAAAGCGCGTACTCGACCGCCGTGCGACAGGATGTTCCCCGATGAAAAGGATGTTTCTCTTTGCCTATTTCCTGCTGACCGCCGTCTTCCTGGTGGGCTGTGCGGCGCTCGAGCGCGCCGGCAAGCACGAGCCGGCGCTGGGCGAGCTGCCGGCAAGCTTCCGCGGTGAACTGCCCTGTGCCGACTGCGAGGGCATCCGCTATCACCTCTCGCTGTTCCCCGATGGGGTCTATACCCTGACCACGGCCTACCTGGGAGCCGATGACCGCCGCCGCTTCCACGAGCGCGGCGAGTGGTCGCTGGATGGCAGCCGCCAGACCCTCACCCTGGTGGGCGGCGACCAGGGACCGCGGCTGTGGCGCCTGCGCGATGCCGACACCCTCGAACTGCTCGACCTGGAGGGGCGCGAGATCGACTCCGAGCTGGACTATCGGCTGCGGCGCACCGAGGCCTTCGTGACCGAGACCCTGGAGGACACCTACTGGAAGCTGGTCCGCCTCGGCGATACCCCGGTGACGGTGCCGGCCGAGGGGCGCGAGCCGCACCTGGTCCTGCATGGCGAGGACAATCGGGTGGCCGGCGCCACCGGCTGCAACCGCCTGGCGGGTGCCTACCTGCTGAGGGGCGAGGCGCTGCGCTTCGGCACGCTGGCCGGTACCCGCATGGCCTGCGGGACTTCGGCCCCCCTCGAGGCGCGCTTCCTGGCCGCCCTGGAGGCCACGGCCGGCTACCGCGTACTGGCCGACCATCTCGAGCTCTACGATGCGCGGGGCCGGCTGCTGGCCCGCTTCGTGGTGCGCCACCTGACCTGAGCCGTGCCTCGCCACGCCAGCGGCCGCCCCGAAGGGCGGCCGCTGGCGTCATGGGCGTGGTCGGCGAGGCGGACGTCAGTCCAGCTCGGCGCTGTGGTAGACGTTCTGGACGTCGTCCAGCTCGTTGAGGCTGTCGAGCAGCTTGTCGAACATCGCCACGTCGTCGCCCTCCACCGGGGTGGTGGTCTGGGGCACGAACTGGATCTCGTCGACCTCGAAGTCGAGCTCGCCGAAGGCATCGATCAGCGCCAGCTTGGCCTTGGCGTAGTCGGTATGCGGCGCGAAGACGGTGATCCGGCCATCCTCGTTCTCGATGTCGGTGACGTCGACGTCGGCCTCCATCAGCGCCTCCAGGGTGGCCTCCTCATCCTCGCCGGCAAAGGCCAGGATGGCGCAGTGGTCGAACATGTGGCTGACGCTGCCGGGGGTGCCGAGCTTGCTCTTGGCCTTGTTGAAGCAGGCGCGTACGTCGCCGAAGGTGCGGTTGGGGTTGTCGGTCAGGCACTCGACGATGACCATGCAGTTGCCCGGGCCGAAGCCTTCGTAGCGGGCCGGGGAGTAGTCCTCGCCGCCCACGCCGCTGGCCTTGTCCAGCGCCTTGTCGATCACGTGGGACGGCACCTGGTCCTTCTTGGCGCGATCGATCAGCCCGCGCAGGGCCAGGTTGCCATTGGGGTCGACGCCGCCCTGCTTGGCGCAGACGTAGATCTCGCGGCCGTACTTGCTGTAGACCTTGGTCTTGGCGGCGGCCGTCTTGGCCATGGATTCCTTGCGGTTCTGGAAGGCCCTGCCCATTGCATTTGTCCTGTTGCGTCTGGTCTCGTGCCAGGATTCTACGAAACCGGGCGGTGCGGTAACAGCCTTATTTGCCCGGTCGCCCGGCCCGTCCCGGCTACACTGGCGGGAGGTCCCCTGCGCCTGGAGCCCCCATGGATCACCCCCGCTATCGCCACGTTCTCGCCGAGGCCCTCGGCGGCAGCGAGCTGCCCTTTCCCGAGGCCGAGCTCGAGGCCCGCTGCACGCGGCTGCGTGCCGCCATGCGTGAGGCCGGCCTCGAGGCCCTGCTGCTCACCGACCCGGCCGATATCCACTACCTCACCGGCTACCACACCTTCGAGGTCTCGGTGCATGCCTGCCTGGTGGTCTCGGTGGAGCGGCTGGTGCTGCAGGTCGCCTCCATCGAGACCGGGCCGGCGGTGGTCACCGCCCGGGTCGACGAGATCCTCGGCTACCGCTGGGAGGGGGTCGAGGAGGTCGTCGAGCCACTGGCCGAGGTGCTGTCGCCGTTCCACACCATCGGCATCGACGCCATGGGCGCCGGGCTGCGCCTCGGGGTGATCCAGCCCCTCCAGGCGCGGCTGGGCGCCGAGCGCTTCCGCCACGAGGGGGGCGAGCTGCTCGACCGGTTGCGTATCGTCAAGAGCGCGCTCGAGCTCGAGTGCCTGCGCGAGAGCGCGCGCATCACCTCGGCGGGGCTGCGCGCGGCCATGGCGACCATCGCCCCCGGGGTGACCGACAACGAGGTGGCCGCGGAGGGCGCCCGGGCGATGCTGGCGGCGGGTAGCGAGTTCATGAGCCTGCAGCCCATCGTCACCAGCGGGGCGCGCAGCGGCACCATCCACGTCAACCACAAGCGGCGGGTGATCGCCCGGGACGAGCCGGTGTTCCTGGAGTTCGGCGCGGCCTTCCAGCGCTACACGGCGCCGATGATGCGCACCGCCGTGGCCGGCCGGGCCGGCCCCGGGATGCACGAGCTCCGCGATGTCGGCCGGGGGATGTACGAGGCGCTGATCGCGGCGATGCGCCCGGGCCGGAGCTTCGACGATGCGGCGCGGGCCGCCGAGGCGGTGCTGGCGCCCCACGCCGACCGGGTGTTCTTCTCGGGCGTGTTCGGCTATGCGGTGGGCGGCCAGTTCCCGCCCAGCTGGGTCGAGGGCAGCGGCTACATCGCCCGCGGCCAGGCCCGCGAGTTCGAGGCCGACATGGTCTTCCACCTGCCGCTCTGCCTGCGCCTGCCGGGGCAGTGGGGCATCGGCCTGAGCGACACCGTGCGGGTCACGCCCGCGGGGGGCGAGCCGCTCACCGACAACGACTGGCGGCTGCACGAGGTTCCCTGACCCGGCGCGTCGCCGATCCGGGTGGTTGGCGGCGCGCCGGGTCAGGGGCCATGCTGATAGGGCCCCGCCGCCACCGGTCGGGGCGCCATCCAGCCGAGCAGGAGGAGGATGTCATGACGCAGACCGTCACGGCGGCCTACGACAGCGAACTCAAGGCCCGGAACGCCTTCGACGAACTGGTCTCCGACGGGTTCCCCCGCGAGTCGCTGTTCCTCGACGAGCAGGCCCGGGAGCTCAAGGTGATCATCGGCGACTCGGCGCAGCGGGAGGTCGAGGAGGTCCTCAACCGCCACGAGCCGGCCAAGCTCTGGAGCCGTCCCTACCCGAACGAGTGAGCTGCCGGAATCGCATTGCTGGGGCGCAGGCCCCGCCCCAACGCCGAGGCGCGCATGTTCCGCTTCTTCGAGACCCTCGTGAATCCCTACCCGGCGGGAGAGCCGCAGGTCCCGCCTCGCGGCCTGCTGCCGTTCATCCTGCACTTCTCCCGCCCGGTGCTGCCGCTGCTGGTCGCCATGTCGCTGGTCACCGCCCTGGTGTCGGCCGCCGAGGTGCTGTTCTTCAGCTACATGGGCGAGCTGGTCGACTGGCTGGCCGATGCCGAGCGCGAGGGCTTCTTCGCCGCGTACGGCTGGCGCCTGGCGGGCATGGCAGCACTGGTGGTGATCGGCCTGCCGTTGCTGACCCTGCTCCAGTCGTTGCTGACCCACCAGAGCATCTTCGGCAACTACCCGATGCTCGGCCGCTGGCTGGCGCATCGACACATGCTGCGCCAGAGCCTGGCCTTCTACCAGGACGAGTTCGCCGGGCGGGTCTCCCAGAAGGTCATGCAGACGGCCCTGGCGATCCGCGAGACGGTGATGAAGCTGATGGACCTGATGGTCTACGTGCTGGTCTACTTCGCCGGCGCCATGTTGCTGATGGGCCAGGCCGAGCCCTGGCTGATGGCGCCGCTCGGCGCCTGGCTCGCCGGCTATGTGACGATCATGTGGGCGTTCGTGCCGCGGCTGCGGCGGGTCTCCATGGACCAGGCCGATGCCCGGGCGCGCATGACCGGGCGGATCGTCGACAGCTACAGCAACATCCAGACCATCAAGCTGTTCGCCGATACCCGGCGGGAGCAGGACTACGCCCGCGACGCCATGGAGCGTTTCATGGCCACGGTGCACCGCCAGATGCGCCTCGCCACCCAGCTGACGCTCTCCCTGACGCTGCTCAATTCGCTGCTGCTGGCCGCTGTCGCCGCCACGGCCATCGGGGCCTGGTACCTGGAGGCGGTGTCCCTGGGCGCGATCGCGGTGGCCATCGCGCTGGTGATGCGTATTCGCTTCATGTCCAACTGGATTCTCTGGGAGGTGGCCGGGCTGTTCGAGAACATCGGCACCGTGCAGGACGGCATCAACACCATCGCCCGCCCCCCGGCGGTGCTGGATGCCCCGGATGCCGGGACGCTCTCGGTATCGCGGGGCGAGATCCGCTTCGAGGGGCTGCGCTTCGGCTATGGGCAGGCGGTGGGGGAGGCCCGCCCGGTCTTCGACGGGCTCGACCTGACCATCGCCCCGGGCGAGAGGGTCGGCCTGATCGGTCGCTCGGGGGCCGGCAAGTCGACCCTGGCCAACCTGCTGCTGCGCTTCTACGACCTCCAGGGCGGACGCATCCTGATCGACGGCCAAGACATCGCCGGGGTGACCCAAGAGTCGCTGCGGCGGCATATCGGCATGGTCACCCAGGACACCTCGCTGCTGCATCGCTCGGTGCGCGACAACCTCCGCTACGGCAGCCCCGCGGCCAGCGAGGCGGATATCCGCCGGGCGGTGCGCCAGGCCCATGCCGATGCCTTCATCGAGGAGCTGGTCGACTCCCAGGGGCGACGTGGCCTGGACGCCCATGTCGGCGAACGGGGGGTGAAGCTCTCGGGCGGCCAGCGCCAGCGCATCGCCATCGCCCGGGTGCTGCTCAAGAACGCGCCGATCCTGGTGCTCGACGAGGCCACCTCGGCGCTGGACTCCGAGGTGGAGGCGGCCATCCAGGAGCAGCTCTACGCCCTGATGGCGGGCAAGACGGTGATCGCCATCGCCCATCGGTTGTCGACCATCGCCATGCTCGACCGGCTGGTGGTGATCGACGCGGGACGCATCGTCGAGACCGGCAGCCATCAGGAGCTGCTCGCCCGGGACGGCCTCTATGCGGCGCTGTGGCGGCGCCAGTCCGGCGGCTTCCTGGGGCTCGAGTGCGACGGCGAGGCCGAGACGGCGTTGTCGGCACCGGTGTCCGGGGCCTGAGCCCACACCTCAGACGAGGCGCCTGCGGAATCGCTGGCGAGCTCAGCCGGAGGCGGACGATCCCGCCGTCAGGGCCGACAGCGAGAGGCGCTGCCGCCCCTGGGCATCGAAGTTGTCCGGTGACAGCCAGCGCCGGAGGATCGCCTCCAGAGCCGGCCATTCGCCGTCGAGGATCGAGAACCAGGCGGTGTCGCGATTGCGCCCGGCATCGAGTGGCTCGACGCGGACCCGGCGCCCGGTCAGGGGGGCGTCCGGGAGCGGCGTCGCTCCCTGCCAGTCGGGCATCGCCTCGCCGATGGGCTGGCCATGGGGGCCGAGTGCGCTCGGCGCGGCGTTCCTCGCATTAGCCGTCATGCGCGTCGCCCTCCCTGCCATAGGCCGCGGTATAGGCCCCCAGTTGCCGGGCCAGCGGATCGGCGCTGTCGCCCAGCCCGGCCAGGACGCCGGCCTGGTCGACCCGCGAGCGGTTCAATCCCAGCTTGGCCTTGCCCTGCAGATCGTCCAGGCGGATCCGGAAGCCGACGACCCCCGCGAGCAGTCGTCGGCGATAGGCGTTACTCAGGATCTCCGCGTCGTCGAGCAGGTCGGGCTCGTACTTGGCCACCAGGGTGTCGAAGGCCGCCTGAGTGGCATCGTCGTCGAGCCGCTCGAAGACGCCGCCGGCATGCACGGCCACATAGTTCCAGGTCGGCACCGCCGGCCTGGCGGCGTACCAGCGGGGGGAGACATAGGCATGCGGGCCCGGGAAGGCGGCCAGCACTCGCTGGCCCCCCAGCTCGCGCCAATGGGGGTTGGCGCGGGCGAAATGGCCGTAGAGGGTGCCCAGTTCGCCTTCGCCGCGCTCCAGCACCAGGGGCAGGTGGCTGGCCCGCAGGCTGCCGTCCACGAGCATCGCGAAGCCATGGGCATCGATCAGCGCCTGGGCCTGCGTCAGGGACATGCGGGTATCAGGGGGTCGGTACATGGGGGCTCCGTCAGTCGAGGCTCAGGGCGTAGTGATGGAACGCTCGATCGCGCTGCCAGCCCTGCGATGCGTAGAGGGATTGGGCGGTCCGGTTGTCGATGCCGGTGGACAGCTTCAGGTGCCGGACGCCTTCGGCCAGGGCCAGGTCGCGGGCGGCCTGCAACAGGGCGCGGCCGATGCCCCGGCGACGGGCATGGGGCGCCACGAAGAGGTCGTTGAGTTGCCATAGCGGCGCCAGGCGCACGGTGCTGAACAGCGGGTAGAGCTGGACGAAGCCCTGCAGGACCCCCTCGTCGTCGTGCACCAGCAGGTGGGCGTCGCCCAGCCCCAGGCGCCTGGCAATGAAGCGGCGGGCGGCGACGGGATCGGAAGCCTGGCCGTAGAAGACCCGATAGGCGTCGAGCAGCTCGCCGAGGGCCTCGACATCGGCGAGCCGGGCATGGCGGATGGGCATGGTGATCTCCTCCCTGTGGGCAGCGGTGACACCATCGGAGTCTGTGGGCATAGTGGTTCCCTGGTAAGGACCAGTTATGGGGAAAATCATGGAACCGGTTGTCGCCGTTCATGCCGACTGGGTCGGCGAGGCCCTGGGTATCGAACTGACGCGAACTTCTTCGCTGCCGCTGGCCCGCCGCCTGTATCGGGCGCTGCGGGCCTGGGTGCAGTCGGGACGCCTGGCCAGCGGCTGCCGGTTGCCGTCGTCTCGGCGCCTGGCCCGGGATCTGGGGGTGGGGCGCAATACGGTGCTGGAGGCCATCGATCAGCTGGTCGCCGAGGGGTTCCTGGAGACCCGCCCCGGCGCCGGCACCTTCGTCGCCGACCTGCCGTTCGGCGGTGTCGAGGCGGTATCGGGGGAAGTGCCGGGGGAGGTACCGGAGGCGTCGCTGTCGTCGCGCGGCGAGCGGCTGCTGAGGTTCTGTGCCCCGCCGGGCGGCCATCACGGCGCCTTCCCGCCGGGGGTACCGGCCCTCGACCGCTTTCCCCGCGAGCTCTGGCAGCGGCTGCTCAAGCGTCACCAGCATGACGCCCCCGAGGCGTGGCTGGACTATCGCACCCAGGGCGGGGTGACGGCGCTGCGCGAGGTGCTTTGTGACTACCTGCGGCTGTCGCGCTCGGTGCGCTGTCGCCCGGAGCAGGTGCTCGTGGTGCAGGGGGCCCAGCAGGGCTTCGAGCTGATCGCGCGGATGCTGGGCGACCCGGGCGACGTGGTGTGGATGGAGGAGCCCGGCTACGGCGGCGCCCAGGCCTGCTTCGATGCCGCCGGCCTCGAGCTGGTGCCGGTCCCGGTGGATGACGAGGGCCTGGATCCCGGACGCGTTCCCCCCGGCCATGCCGGCCCGCGCCTGATCTACGTGACGCCCTCCCATCAGTATCCCTGCGGCGTGACCATGAGCCTCTCGCGGCGGCTGGCGTTGCTCGAGGCGGCCGAGACGCACGGCGCCTGGATCGTGGAGGACGACTACGACAGCGAGTTTCGCTATGGCCAGCGCCCCATCGCCGCCCTCCAGGGACTCACCGAGTCGGCTCGGGTGATCTATGTCGGTACCCTCAGCAAGGTGCTCTATCCGGGGCTGCGGCTCGGCTACCTGGTATTGCCCGAGGCCCTGGTGGCGCCCTTCCAGCGTGCCAATGCCCGCCTGCACCGCGAGGGGCAGTACACGGTGCAGGCGGCGCTGGGGGAATTCATCGCCGCTGGCCACTTCTCGCGGCATGTGCGCCGCATGCGCGACTGCTACCGGGGGCGCCAGGCGCTGCTGCGTCGGGCGCTGGCGCCGGCCGTGGCGCGGGGGCTCGTGCTGTCGGAGGGCCAGGCCGGCATGCACCTGGTGGCCTGGCTCGACGACCTCGCCCTCGAGGCGACCCTGGTCGCCCGCGGGGCGGCCAACGGCGTCACCCTGTCGCCGCTGTCGGGCTACTACCTGGCGGCGCCGGGGCGTCCGGGGCTGGTGCTGGGCTATGCCGGCACCCGCGACGACGAGATCCTGCGGGCCGGGCGCTGGCTGGCGGAGGCATGGCTGTCGCTGGTCGAGGAACGAGCGGTGTCCTCTTGATGCCGCAGTCTTCCGCCGTCGGGCTCAGGGGCGCCAGGCGAGGGGATGGTTGGGGCGCAGTACGCCGTCCTCGTCCCAGTCGTTCCAGCCGCTGAAGGGAATCGGCGATTCCGTATCGAGCCGCGTCAGCCGTTCGGCCCAGGCGGTCTTTTCGTCCTCGAGCCGGGCGCGGAAGCCGGCCTCGTCCTGGTAGCGCAGCCCGCCGCCCTGGACGCCATAGACCACCTGGGGCGGCAGCACCGTCATGCCCAGATAGGCGAGCGAGCAGTGCATTGGCCACAGCAGGGTGGCCATGTCGCCGCCGCGGCCCCGCGGCGAGAAGGCCGCGGCCGGCGAGCCGGTGGTCACCGCGCATAGCGCCCGCACCCCGGCCAGGCGCCCGCGGTCGTAGCGCATGCTGCCGGAATAGAGGCCGCCGTAGACGCAGACACGGTCGAACCAGCCCTTGAGCATCGCCGGTGGGCCGTGCCACCACAGCGGGAACTGGAAAATCACCAACTCGGCCCGCAGCAAGCGCGATAGCTCGCGCTGCACCGGGTCGGGGAGGGTGCCGGCCTCGAAATGGTGGCGCTGCTCGGTCAGTGCCGAGAAGCATTCGGGCTCGGCCCGCGGGGCGAAGTTTGTCGCGCGCTCGACCGGGTCGAAGCCCTCGGCGTAGAGGTCGGCGACCTCTACCTCATGACCCTGGTGGCGCAGGGTGTCGGCGGCGGTATCGGTCATGGCGCCGTTGAAGGAGTGGGGCTCGGGGTGGCTGTGGACGATCAGGACTCGCATGGCGGTCTCCGGGTCGCAGGGGATGTCTCGGCAGGCTAGCCTGTGCGTTGATGTACGAATATTCCCCATTTCTTCAAATGGAGTTTGCATGGATGAACAATCGCTCGGCTGGGATGACCTGCGGGTGACCCTGGCGGTGGCCGAGACGGGGTCGCTGTCCGGGGCTGCGCGCCGGCTGGGCGTGAGCCATGCCACGGTGTTCCGGCGGCTGGGCGCCATCGAGCGGCGGCTGGGTGTGCGGCTGTTCGAGCGCGGACGAGCCGGCTATGCGCCCACGCCGGCCGGCGAGGAACTGGCCGGCACGGCGTCACGGGTCGCCGCTGAGGTGGCGGCGGCCGAGCGTCGGCTGGCGGGGCGCGACCTGCGGCTGGCCGGCACCCTGCGGCTGACCACCACCGATACCCTGCTGATGGGCCTGGTGTCGCCGATCCTGGCCGATTTTCGTCGGCGACATCCGGCGATTGATCTGGAGGTCGCCGTCTCCAACCAGCTGTTCAATCTCTCGCGGCGCGATGCCGACCTGGCGTTGCGGCCGACCCGCTCGCCACCGGAGCACCTGGTCGGCCGGCGGCTGGGCGACATCGCCCAGGCGGTCTATGTGCGCCGCGGTGCGGCGGCGACCGAGAGCGCCTGGGTGGGGCCCGATCGTCACCTGGGCGACGCCGCCCTGGAGGCTTGGATGGGCGCCCGGACGTCGGGCGCGGCCTACCGGGTCGATACCCTGCTCGGCATGTTCGCGGCGGTGCGCGAGGGGCTGGGCCAGGCGGTGCTGCCCTGTTACCTCGCCGATGCCGAGCCGGCCCTCGAGCGACTCGGCGCGCCGATCCCCGAGCTCGTTACCGGCCTGTGGCTGCTGACTCATCCCGATCTGC
The DNA here is from genome assembly GCF_014192275.1 of Halomonas stenophila. Lineage (GTDB taxonomy): Bacteria > Pseudomonadota > Gammaproteobacteria > Pseudomonadales > Halomonadaceae > Halomonas > Halomonas stenophila. The sequence continues at coordinate 266,488 of NZ_JACHXR010000002.1, forward strand.
GTCGGGTGGCGCGGGTCCGAGCATTCATGGAGCACCTCGCCGGGGCGCTCGAGACCCGTGCCGCCCGATTGGCCGGCACGGGCGTCGACTGAGCCGGCCGGGCGAGGATTCACTATCCTGCTGACGAAAGCATGGCCGAGTCGCCATGCGAGCGTCACGGAGGAGGAACCCATGCTCAAGGCGGTATTGCTCGATATCAGCGGTGTGCTCCATGAGGACGGCGTTGCGTTGCCCGGTGCCGTGGCGGCGGTGGCCCGCCTGCAGGCGGCGGGGCTGGTGCTGCGTTTCGTCACCAACACCTCGCGCAAGACCGGGGACACGGTGCATGCCGACCTTCGCGGGATGGGCTTCGACGTGGAGCGCGAGCAGGTCTTCACCGCCCCGGCCGCGGTTCGCCACTACCTGGTACGGCATGGACTGCGCCCCTACCTGCTCATTCACGAGGGACTCGAGCCGGAGTTCGCGGACCTCGCCGGCGATGACCCGGATGCGGTGGTGCTCGGCGACGCCGAGTCACGCCTGGACTATCGGCACCTGGACGCGGCCTTCCAGTGCCTGCAGCGCGGGGCGCCGCTGCTCACCGTGGGCACCAATCGCTACTTCCACCAGCAGGGCAGCCTGCACCTGGACGTGGGCCCCTTCGTGCGTGCCCTGGAGTATGCGGCCGACACCCGGGCCACGGTGCTCGGCAAGCCCGCCGCGGGCTTCTTCCGTGCCGTGCTGGACGACGCCGGGGTCGCGCCGGAGGAGGCGTTGATGGTCGGCGACGACGTCGACTGCGACGTGGCGGCGGCGCGGGAGCTGGGGATCGAGGCCTGCCTGGTGCGCTCCGGCAAGTACCGGCCCGGCGACGAGGCGCGAGTCCCGGGGGCGGCCTGCGAGGACGGCCTGGCGGCGCTGGTGGCAGGGCGTTTCCCCGAGGCCTGAGGCCTCGCGATGGCCCGCCACGAGACGCTGGCCTGGCTGCTGCCTGCTTGCCTGGATTATAGCCCCCAGGCCAGGCCCAGGCCGGCGAGCAGCGACACCGCCATGGGCACGGCAACCCGTCGCCCGAGTCCCGGGTTGCCGACGGTCGCGGCCATGCCGGCCTTGATGACGTTGTTGACCGCCGCGGCGATGACGATGCCGAGGACGACCGTGTCCGGGGCGATGGTGCCGTGGGACAGTCGGGCCAGCGACAGGGTGACGGCACCGACATCGGCCATGCCGGAGGTGGCGGCCAGGAGGTAGACCCCGGCATCGCCCAGCCAGTCCTGGAGCCAATGGCCGAGCAGCATGATCACCGCCAGCAGCACACCGAACAGCAGTGCCATGCGCAGTTCCAGGGGGTTCTGGTTCAGTTCCGGCCGGTCGACCTTGGCCGCCCGGCGGTGCGAGCGCCAGATGAGCAGCGCGGCCACATAGAGCAGCATGGCCATCGCCGTCACCGGCAGCGCCAGCGGCGCGAGCAGGGCCGGGTTGATCACCAGGCAGTAGAGCAGGATGCGCGGGAACATGGTGCCGCAGGCGATCAGGATGCCGGCCGCCAGCAGTGGCGAGAATTCCTGGTGTTGCCGCGACAGCCGGGCGAAGTGCAGGGTCAGGGCGGTGGAGGAGCTCAGCCCGGCGAACAGGCTGGTGAAGAGGATGCCCCTCTCCGGCCCTCCGACACGGATGGCGAAGTAGCCGACGAAGGAGATGGCCGCGACCAACACGACCATCCACCAGATCTCGTACGGGTTGAGGGCCGCTCCGGGCCCCATGGCGCGGTCGGGCAGCAGCGGCAACATCACCACCGAGATCAGCAGCAGCTTGAGGCCGGCGTCCATCTCGTGGGCCTGTAGCTGGTTCAGCAGGCCGTGGATCTCGCGCTTGTTGTCGAGGATGACCGCGGTGATCACGGCGCAGGTGGTGGCCAGGGCCAGGTCCACGGCCACCGCGATGGCGCCGAAACAGAAGGTCAGCAGCAACCCCACCAGGCCGGTGATGCTGTAGTCCTGGCTCAGGGGCATGCGGGCCCGGTAGGCCGCCAGGGCGGAGCCGGCCACGGCGAGAAACAGTAGCGGGAAGGCCCATTCGGTCACGGCGTCGGCGAGCAAGGCGGCGATGCCACCGAGCAGCCCCACCAGGGCATGGGTTCGCACCCCGGCGATGCGTTCGCCGGCCTCCCGCCTCCGGGCGACCCAGCCTCGCTCGATGCCGATCAGGGCCCCCAGCAACAGGGCCACGGCCAGCCGGATGGCCATCTCGTTGCCGACGATGAACTGCTGGGTGACCTCGTCCATGCCTGGGCGGCTCCTCTTTCGGCCATCCGTGATCGTTGAAGAAACACTTGCTCATATTCTGGGCGTTCGTCGCCGGATGGGGAAGTCGAGGTGCCTCGGCAAGGTTCCCTTTCCGCGCTCGACATCGGACGTCGCGCGCCTGGGTCGGTTATCCACAGCCTGTGGAAAAGCCTCGGAAATCGTCTATAAACTTATAGATGAGGCAGCCATACGCTTGCCAGAACGACCCAGACGACCGGAACCCCGGTAGGGAGGTGAGTCATGAATACGCTGGAACTGAAGTCCCGCTGGCGTGAATGGCTGATGCTGCTGTTCGGCGCCTGGTTGGTCGTGTCGCCTTTCGTGCTCGGCTTCACCGCGGTCGCCGAGGGAATGGCCATGTGGAGCGCGGTCATCCTGGGCCTGATCGTGGCCGGGTTCGCCGTCGCCGAGATCATGAAGCCCCGGGAGTGGGAAGAATGGGTCAGCGTGGTGCTCGGGGCGGCCCTGATCGTCGCGCCCTTCGCGCTGGGTTTCGCCGCTGCCCCGCTGGCGCTGTGGAACAGCCTGATCATGGGCGTGCTGGTGGGGGGCGATGCCATCTGGAGCCTCGTCGACATGAAGCACCACGGCGGTCACGCCGCCTGACGCCCGAACGCCATGGGCGAAGCGAGAGGGGAGGCCACGGCCTCCCCTCCGTCTTGTCTCAGGGGGCGGGCCACGGCCTGGAACTCGAAAGACTGGCATTCGCTTCATGTCGCAAGGCGTCGTCGGCCTTGGCGGGCGATGCTACCGGCAGCCTCGGTGGTAAGCAGGTCGAACGTCGTCACTCCCGGCGTATCAGGTTGATCAGGCTGCCGTGGCGTATCATCTCGATCTGGCGCGGCGACAGGCCGTGGTGCATGCGGTAGCGCCGGTCGCGGGTGCGGTTGTGCAGGCTGAGTTCCTCGCCCGCCGCCAGCGCCTCGACCGCGTCGTCCAGGGCCAGCTCGTCGTCCTGGGCGATGGTCGCGTAGTCGTCGGGATCGACGAAGGTCAGCGGCACGATGCCGAAGTTGGCCAGGTTCTGCCAGTGGATGCGGGCGAAGGAGAGGGCACAGACCACCCGTAGCCCCAGGTAGCGCGGGGCGATGGCGGCATGCTCGCGGCTCGAGCCCTGACCGTAGTTGCGACCGGCGACGATGACGAAACCGTCGCCGTCGAGGGCCTGGGCGCGTCGGCAGAACTCGGGGTCGACGGCCTTGAAGACATGCTCGGCGATGGCCGGGATGTTGCTGCGCAGCGGCAGCACCTCGGCGCCGGCGGGCATGATCTCGTCGGTGGAGACGTCGTCGCCCACCCGGAGCAGCACCGGGCCGCGGAACGCGGCGGGGATCGGCGCGAAGTCCGGCAGGCTCTTGACGTTGGGGCCCTTGACCAGCGCCACGCCGGCGCCGTCTGCGGCAGGGGGCACCAGCATCTCGCGGTTGATCACCAGGTCCTCGGGCTCGGTGAAGCGCGGATAGTCCATGTCCAGCTCGCGGGGGTCGGTGATCCGACCCGTCAGGGCGGCGGCGGTGGCGGTCTCGGGGCTGCACAGGAACACCCGGTCCTCGGGGGTGCCGGAACGCCCGGGGAAGTTGCGTGGCACGGTGCGTAAGCTGTTGCGGCCGCTGGCCGGCGCCTGGCCCATGCCGATGCAGCCGTTGCAGCCGGCCTGGTGCAGGCGGGCGCCGGCACGGATCAGCCGTGCCAGGTAGCTGTGCAGCGTCAGGTTCTCGAGGATCTGGCGCGAGGTCGGGTTGATGTCGAAGGAAACGCCCGGTGGCACCCGGCGGCCCTCGACCATCATCGCCGGCACCGCGAAGTCGCGCAGTCCCGGGTTGGCCGAGGAGCCCACATAGGCCTGGTAGATGGCCTCGCCGGCCACCTCGCGCACCGGCCGCACCTTGCCGGGGCTGCTGGGCAGGGCGATCAGTGGCTCGAGGCGCGACAGGTCCAGCGTCACCCGCTCGTCGTAGTCGGCGCCATCGTCGGCCTCGAGCGCCCGCCAGGCGTCGCCGCGCTGCTGTCGGGCGAGGAAGCGCCTGACCTCGGCGTCGGCGGGGAATACCGAGGTGGTGGCGCCCATCTCGGTGCCCATGTTGGCGATCACGTGGCGGTCCATGGCGCTCAGGGCGTCGAGCCCGGGACCGTAGTATTCGAAGATACGCCCCGCCCCGCCCTTGACGTCGTAGCGGCGCAGCATCTCCAGCACCACGTCCTTGGCGCTGACCCAGTCGGGCAGCGTGCCGGTCAGTTCCACCCCCACCACCCGGGGCATGGCCAGATACAGCGGCTCGCCGGCCATGGCCAGGGCCACCTCCAGGCCGCCGGCGCCGATGGCCAGCATACCCAGGGCGCCGGCGGCGGGGGTATGGCTGTCCGAGCCGACCAGGGTCTTGCCCGGGACCCCGAAGCGTTCCTGGTGCACCGGGTGGCTGACGCCGTTGCCCGCCGGGCTGAACCAGACGCCGAACTTGCGGCAGGCGCTCTGCAGGAAGAGGTGATCGTCGGGATTCTTGAAGTCCTCCTGGAAGAGGTTGTGGTCGACGTACTGGGCCGACAGCTCGGTGCGCACGCGGTCGCGCCCCATGGCCTCGAACTCCAGCATCACCAGGGTCCCGGTGGCGTCCTGCGTCAGGGTCTGGTCGATCGTCAGCGCGATCTCCTCGCCCGGGATCAGGCGGCCCGACACCAGGTGGGACTCGATCAGTTTCTGGGTCACGTTGCGCCGACTCATGCCTGCCTCCCGCGTCGCTGTCGCTATAGACGTCAGTCTAGCAGCCGGTCCGTGGCGGCCAGCGGGGGCGAGCGGCACCGGCCTCGGGGCGGTCCCCGCCACGTCTGGACTATGCTGGGGACACGATTCCTTATCCCGCCACCCCGAGGCGTGATGCCCCGAGATGGCAAGGGGAACGGCGATGATGCCCAGATTCCTCGGCGGCACCGTGCGACTCGCGGCGCTGTCCATATGTCTGGCAACCCCGCCGGTCGTCGCCCAGGAGACCGAGACCGAGGTCCTGCTCCAGGCCACGCCGGCGGAGGTATCCGTGCGGCGGCCGGCCTTCGCCCCCGATCCCTTCGGCGAGCCGCGTGAGGCCATGGTGCAGGACCATATCGTCGCCCGGGGCGTGGAGGACGAGGCGGTGCTCGCCGCCATGCGTCGGGTGCCGCGACACCGCTTCGCGCCGGAGGTGCCGCCGCGGCGGGCCTATCGCGACGAGCCTCAGCCCATCGGCCACGGCCAGACCATCTCCCAGCCGTACATCGTGGCCCTGATGACCGAACGGTTGGGGCTGGAGCCCGACGATCGCGTCCTGGAGGTGGGCACCGGCTCCGGTTACCAGGCGGCCATCCTCGCCGAGATCGTCCGCGAGGTCGTGACCCTCGAGATCATCCCGGCGCTGGCGACGCAGGCCGCCGAGCGGTTGGACGACCTGGGCTACACCAACATCACCGTGCTCCAGGGCGATGGCTACTATGGCCATCCGTCCCGGGCCCCCTTCGACGCCATCATCGTCACCGCCGCCGCGCGGCATGTGCCGCCACCGCTGGTGGCCCAGCTGCGCTCCGGCGGGCACATGGTGATCCCGGTGGGCCAGATGCTCTGGGTCCAGAACCTGCTGTTGCTGGAGAAGGACGCCGCCGGCGAGATCAGTACCCGCAACCTGGCCTCGGTGCGGTTCGTGCCGCTCACCGGCGGTCATTGAGTGGCGATGACGGGGGCGCCGACACGACTCGACCTGGCGGCCCTGTCGGGGGTGTCGGCCGCCCTGCTGGCGCTGGAGGTGCTGCTGCTGCGGCTCTTCGCCTTCAGCCATTGGCACCACTTCGCCGGCCTGGCGGTCTCCCTGGCCCTGCTGGGCCTGGGAGCGGCCGGCACCACCCTGGCGCTGGCCGGGCGCCACCGCGCCAGCCGCGGGGACGGCTGGTTCCTCGTCGGCCTGCTGGTCACCGGCTTCGGCTACCTGTTGCTGCTCGGCCTGCAGTCCCGGATCGCCCTGCGTCCCCTGGTGGCCGGCTGGCACCCCGCCGAGCTGGCCCGGCTGCTGCTGGTCGACTTCGTCGCCTTCCTGCCCTTCTTCGGGGCCGGCCTGGCCATCGGCCAGGTCTTCCTGCGCTGGCCCCGGCACACCCGGCGCCTCTACGCGGCCGACCTGCTCGGCGGCGGCCTGGGCAGCCTGGGGGCCGCGGGCCTGCTGGCGGTGGCGCCGGTGGAGGTGGGCCTGGCGGTGGTCGCCGCCCTGTTGTTCGCCCTGACCGGCCTCTGGGCCGTCCGGCGTCGCCTACGGGCCGGGGCGCTGGCCGGCCTGCTGGGGCTGGGGATATCGTTGGCCGCCGTGCTCCAGCCGCCGGCGCCGGCGATGTCCGACTTCAAGGCCCTGTCGCGGCTGCGCGAGCTGCCCGGCGTCGAGACCCTGGCGGTCGAGCCCGGGCTGGCCGGCCGGCTGACGGTGCTGCGGGCCGAGAGCCTGCGCTTCGCCCCGGGACTCAGCCTTCGCTGGCCGCGGGGCGTGCCGGCCCAGGACGTCGCGGTGATCGGCAGCGACCGGGTGGTGCCGCTGCCACGCGCCTGGCCGGCGCCCGCCGAGCACCTGGCGGCCTCCCTGGCGGGCCTGCCGCTGCGCCTGCGTCCCGAGGGCCCGGTGCTGGTGCTGGGCAGCAGCGCCTGGCAGACCCCGCTGGCCGCCCAGGGCCGGCCGGTGAGCTGGGGGGAGCCGGACGGCCGGCTGCTCGACATCGCCCGGGCTCGAGGCGCCCCCGAGGCCGGCATGACGCTGGTGGAGGAGGGCGCCTGGCGCTTTCTCGCCACCGCCGAACCGGGCGCCTTCGCCGTGATCGCCCTAGACCGCGCCTGGGCGGGCGGCGACGCCGCCAGCGAGGACTATGCGCTGACGGTCGAGGGGCTGTCACTGGCGCTGGCGGCCCTGTCGGACGACGGCCTGCTGGCCATCCCGCTGCCCCTGGATTACCCGCCGCGCCACTATCCGCGCCTGATGGCCAGCCTGACGGAGGCCCTGGCCCGGCAGGACGGGCCGGCCCCGGGCGAGCGGGTCGCCGTGCTGCGCGGCCTGCAGGCGCTGCTGGTGCTGGCCTCGCCGCAAGCGCTGAGCGAGGCGGACCGGGGCACGCTGAGCGCCTTCGCCGAGCGCTGGCGCTTCGACACGGCCTGGCGACCGGGCCTGGACCGGGAGGCGACCAACCGCTTCCACCGCCTGGACACGCCGCTCTTCCATGACATCGCCCGGGCCGTCTTCGCCGGTCGCCCGCTGCCGGCCGAGGCCCGGCGCTTCCACACCGCCCCGGCGGAACTCGACCGGCCCTATCCGTGGCGCTCGCTGGCCTGGTCCCAGGCACCGGGCCTGGTGCAGGAGCTGGGCGGCCGGGGCTGGAGCTACCTCGACTGGACGCTGATCCTGTCGCTGGTCGCCACCCTGGTGGCGAGCCTGCTGGCCTTCCTGCTGATCCTGGTGCCGCTGGGACGGCTGCCGCCGATCCGCCCGCCCTTCCGCCGGCTCTCGGTGGCCGGCTACTTCGCCGCGCTGGGCTTCGGCTACATCCTGGTGGAGCTGGTGATCTTCCAGCGCCTGATCCTCTACCTGGGCGAGCCGGTGCTCGCCGCCGCCCTGGTTTTCGCCACCTTCCTGGTCGGCTCGGGGCTGGGCAGCGCCATGGCCCCCGAAAGCGCGACCCGGGCCAGCCGGCGGACGGTCTATCTCGCCGTGGCCGGCGGTCTCGCCCTGGCCCTGGTGCCCTTCGCCGCCGTTCGGCTGTTGAGCGAGCCGGTACTGCCGCTGCGGCTGCTGGTCCTGGTCGCACTGCTGTTGCCGCTGGCCTGGGCCATGGGGCGTCCCTTCCCCTGGGCACTGCGCCAGCTCGCCGACCAGCGCCGCTGGATCCCCTGGGCCTGGGGCATCAACGGCTTCGCCTCGGTACTGGGAGCCTCGCTGGCCTCGCTGGTCTCGGTGCAGTTCGGCCAGTCCACCACCCTGGCCGCCGGCATCCTCTGCTACGTGGCGGCCTTCGCCATCGCCGGGCGCTGGTTGACGCCGCGCTGAGGGGAGCCGCCTCGCCGCGCCATGGTGAGAATGCCGTGCGCGACCTATGCTGGCGGGAGACGTCCGCCGGTGGTCTGCGTGACCGGCATGGCGAAGGGCATCGCCAGCGATCCGCCGGTCGCTCACCGATATCCGGGGAGTTCGAGGACATGCCGCTCGATGCCTTTCACCCCGCCGTGACGGCCTGGTTCCGGAGCGAGCTCGGCGACCCCACCGAGGTCCAGGCGCGTGCCTGGCCGGCGATCGGCGCCGGCGAGCACGTGCTGATCGCCGCGCCCACCGGCTCGGGCAAGACCCTGGCGGCCTTCCTGGCGGCCATCGATGCCCTGGTGCGCCGGGGGCTGGCGGAGGGCCTCGCCGACGAGCCGGCGGTGCTCTATGTCTCGCCGCTGCGCGCGCTGTCCAACGATATCCAGCGCAACCTGCAGCGGCCGCTGGCCGGCATCACCGAGCGGCTCGAGGCCGCCGGCCTGCCCGCCCCGGCGATCCGCGCCTGGGTGCGCACCGGCGACACCCCGCCCGGCGAACGCGAGCGGATGCGCCGACGCCCGCCGCATATCGTGGTCACCACCCCCGAATCGCTGTATCTGCTGCTCACCTCGGACTCGGGCCGGCGCATGTTGGCTAGCGTCGGCACGGTGATCGTCGACGAGATCCATGCCGTGGCCGCCGGCAAGCGGGGTTCGCACCTGACGCTGTCGCTGGAACGCCTGGCCGGCCTGACGCCGCGACCGCCGCAGCGCATCGGCCTCTCGGCGACACAGCGACCGGTGGCGGCCGTCGCCGACTTCCTCACCGGCGGCGAGGCCTGTCGCATCGTCGACACCGGCCACGCCCGCGAGCGCGACCTGGGTCTCGAGGTGCCCGGCGCGCCGCTCGCCGCGGTGATGGCGAACGAGGCCTGGGAGGAGGTCTACGACCGCCTGGCGGCGCTGGCCGAGGCACAGCGCACCACCCTGGTGTTCGCCAACACCCGGCGGGTCTGCGAGCGCGTGGCCCGCCACCTGGCGGAGCGGCTGGGCGCGGCGGCGGTGACCTCCCACCACGGCAGCCTGGCCCGCGAGCACCGCCTGGAGGCCGAGCAGCGCCTCAAGCGCGGCGAACTGCGGGTGCTGGTGGCCACCGCCTCCCTGGAGCTGGGCATCGACATCGGCGAGGTGGACCTGGTCTGCCAGCTTGGCTCGCCGCGCTCCATCGCCGCCCTGCTGCAGCGGGTGGGCCGCTCCGGTCATGGCGTCGGTCGCCTGCCCCGGGGACGGCTGTTTCCGCTGACCCGCGACGATCTGCTGGAGTGCACGGCGCTGCTCGACGCCGTGGCCCGGGGTGAGCTGGACCGGCTGCGGATCCCCGACGGGCCGCTGGACGTGCTGGCCCAGCAACTGGTGGCGGAGGTCGCCGCGGCCGGCGAGTGCGAGGAGGCGGCGCTGTACGCCCGGGTGCGCCGGGCCTGGCCGTATCGCGCCCTGTCCCGGGGGGCCTTCGACGCCGTGCTACAGATGCTCGCCGACGGCTACACCACTCGCCGCGGGCGGCGCGGCGCCTACCTGCACCGCGACCGCGTCAACGCCCGGCTGCGCCCGCGGCGTGGTGCGCGGCTGGTCGCGCTGACCAACGGCGGCGCCATCCCCGACCAGTTCGACTACGACGTGGTGCTGCAGCCCGAGGGGCTCAGGGTCGGCACGGTCAACGAGGACTTCGCCTTCGAGAGCATGCCCGGCGACGTCTTCCAGCTCGGCAACCAGGGCTATCGCATCCTCAAGGTGGCGACTGGCCGGGTGTTCGTCGAGGACGCCAGGGGGACGCCGCCCAGCCTCCCGTTCTGGCTCGGCGAGGCGCCGGGGCGCAGCGACGAGCTCTCGGCGGCGGTCTCGCGGCTGCGCGGCGAGGTCGACGCACGCCTGGCCGAGGGCGGCGAGGCCGCGGCCCGGGCCTGGCTGGCCGAGGCCCAGGGGCTGCCGGTCGGTGCCGCCGAGCAGCTCGCCGGCTATCTCGCCACCGCCCGGGCGGCGCTGGGCGCGTTGCCCACCCAGGCGCGGCTGGTGCTCGAGCGCTTCTTCGACGAGGCCGGCGACATGCACCTGGTGCTGCATTCTCCCTACGGCTCGCGGCTCAATCGCGCCTGGGGGCTGGCGCTGCGCAAGCGTTTCTGCCGCAAGTTCAACTTCGAGCTTCAGGCGGCGGCCCTGGAGGACAGCATCGTGCTGTCGCTGGGCCCCGCCCACAGCTTCCCGCTGGACGAGGTCTGGCACTACCTGAGCCGCGCGCGGGTGCGCGAGGTGCTGATCCAGGCGCTGCTCGACGCGCCGATGTTCGCCCTGCGCTGGCGCTGGAACGCCTCCGTCGCCCTGGCCGTGCCGCGCACCCGCAACGGCCGGCGGCGCCCGCCCCAGCTGCAGCGCCAGGACGCCGAGGACCTGCTCTCGGTGGTGTTCCCCGATCAACTGGCCTGCGCCGAGAACCTCGCGGGTGCCCGCGAGATCCCCGATCATCCCCTGGTCACCCAGACCCTCGCCGACTGCCTGGAGGAGGCCATGGACCTGGCCGGACTCGAGCGCCTGCTGGCACGCCTGGAAGGCGGCGAGATCGCCGTCGACGCCCGTGACCTGGCGCGACCCTCGCCGCTGGCCGAGGAGGTGGTCAACGCCCGGCCCTATGCCTTCCTCGACGACGGCGCCCAGGAGGAGCGACGCACCCTCAGCGTGCGCAGCGGCGGCGCGCTGGATCCGGCGGAGGCCGCGGCCACGGCCCGCTATGCGCCGGCGATCGTGCAGCGGGTCCGCGAGGAGACCTGGCCGGCGCCGCGCGATGCCGACGAGCTCCACGACGCCCTGGTGCTGTGCGGCTTCCTCACCGCCGCCGAGGGCGAGGCGTGGTGGCCCTGGTTCCGGGCCCTGGCCGAGGCGCGGCGCGCCACCGCGGTCGATGTGGCCGACGGCGAGACGCTGTGGGTGGCCGCCGAGCGGCTGGCCGAGCTGCTGCGGCTTCGGCCATCGGCCTCCCCCGAGCCGCCCATCGCGGCGCTGGGCCCGGTCCCCGAGGACGACGACGCGGCCCTGGTCGAGCTGCTGCGCTCGCGGCTGGAGGCACTGGGGCCGGTCACCGCGGCGGCACTGGCCGCCCCGCTGGGCGTCCCGCCGGCGCGGGCGGCGACGGCGCTGGCGCGCCTGGAAGGCGAGGGCTTCGTGCTGCGGGGCGCCTTCACCGACGCCGCGGACGCGCCCCAGTGGTGCGAGCGGCGCCTGCTGGCGCGGATGCACCGCTACGCCCTGGAGCGCCGGCGCGCCGAGATCGAGCCGGTCAGCGTGCGCGACTACCTGCGCTTCCTGCTCGACTGGCATGGCCTGGGCGAGCGGCCGGAGGGACCGGAGGCCCTGGCCGCGGCGGTGGCCGGGCTGGAGGGCTTCGCGGTGGCGGCGGGGGCTTGGGAACAGGAGGTGCTGCCGGCCCGGGTGGCGGGCTATGCACCGCACCTGCTCGACCAGCTGCTGGCCAGCGGACGCTTCGTGTGGCTGCGCCTGGCGGCGCCGCGACCGGCGGGCGCCGGCGGTCGGCGTCGCACCGGGCCGCTGCGCAACACCCCCATCGCCCTGGTGGAGCGCGGGGCCCTGGCCCCCTGGCGCCGCACCGCCACGGCGGCGGACGCTGAGGCCCCGGCGCCGTCCGCTGGGGCGCAGCGGGTGCTCGATGCCCTGCGCGCCGGCGGGGCGATGTTCTTCGCCGACCTGGTGGACGCCACCGGCATGCTGCGCACCCAGGTGGAGGCGGCGCTGGGCGAACTGGTGGCCGACGGGCTGGCGACCTCGGATACCTTCAACGGCCTGCGCGCGCTGATCGCCCCCGCCCACCAGCGTCCGTCGTTCGGCGCCGCGACCGGCCGGCGCCGCCGTCGCCAGGCCCCGGGGGTGGACGCGGCGGGCCGCTGGTCCGCCCTGCCGCCGGTGGCGCACGAGGCCCCGGCCCCGGGGCGGCGCTTCACCACCGACCCGGCGCATCTCGAGCGCGTCGCCTGGGTGCTGCTGCGCCGCTACGGCGTGGTCTTCCATCGCGTGCTCGAGCGCGAGGCGGCGCTGCCGCCCTGGCGCGAGTTGCTTTACGTCTATCGGCGCCTCGAGGCGCGCGGCGAGATCCGTGGCGGGCGCTTCGTGGCGCAGTTCGCCGGCGAGCAGTTCGCGCTCCCCGAGGCGGTGGGGGCGCTGAAGGCCATGCGCCGGCGGGCGCCGGACGACACCCGTATCGCCGTCTCGGCCGCCGACCCGCTCAACCTGATCGGCATCCTCACGCCTGGAGGCCGCCTGCCGGCGGTGCCGGGCAACCGCCTGCTGTATCGCGACGGCGCGCCCGAGGCGGTGCTGAAGCACGGCGAGGTCGAGACGCTGGCACCGCTGGACGAGGCCGAGCGGTGGCGGGTCGTGCAGTGGCTGCGCCGCGACGCCGGCCATCGGCCATTGCCTGCCGATACGCGGTTCACTGGTGCGTCGCCCGACGCCGGGCCTTGATGCCCGGGTGGCGCGTCGGCCGCCTGCGGTGTCGGAGGGGCGCGTCGTTCGTGGCTGGGACTTCCCGTCGAAGACCAGTGGTGCGTCACGTCACACGACGTGCACCGGACGGCAGACTGCTAACTTGGAGAGGTAACGGTGAGCGATGGGGTCATAGAGGGGGCGGGATCATGAGCGAGCATTCTCCCGAGGGGATTCGCAACATCGCCCTGACCGGCCCGGCGGGTGGGGGCAAGACGACCCTCGCCGAGGCCCTGCTGGCGGCGGCCGGGGCCATCGGTGCCGCCGGCAGCGTGGACAAGGGGTCGACGGTCAGCGACGCCGGCCCCCAGGAGAAGGCGCTGCAGCATTCCATCGCCGCCTCGGTGATGGGGCTCGAGTGGAGGGAGGCCTGGATCAACCTCATCGATACCCCCGGCTACGTGGACTTCCAGGGCGCCACCCTGTCCATCCTGCCCGCCGTGGAAACGGTGGCGGTGGTGATCGACGCCGAGAGCGGGGTCGATGCCACGGCGCGGCGGATGATGCAGTGGGCCGGAGAGCGCGGCCTGTGTCGGCTGATCATCATCAACCGCATCGATGTCGCCGCGGCCCGGCTCGAGGCGCTTCTCGACGACCTCCGCGACACCTTCGGCAGCGAGTGCCTGCCCCTCGACCTGCCGGCGGATGGGGCCCGGCAGGTCGTGGACTGCTTCTTTGCGCCCCAGGGGACGGCGGACTTCTCGTCGGTCGAGGCCGCTCACGAGCAGCTGGTCGACCAGGTGGTGGAGGTGGACGAGGCGCTGATGGCGCTCTACCTGGAGCAGGGCGAGGCACTCAGCCCCGAGCAGCTCCATGCCCCCTTCGAGGCGGCACTGCGCGACGCTCACCTGGTGCCGGTGTGCTTCACCTCGGCGGCCACCGGGGCCGGGATCCCCGAGCTGCTGGAGATCTTCGCCCGACTGATGCCCAATCCTCTGGAGAGCAATCCGCCGCCCTTCCTGCGCCAGGACGACACGGGCACCCACGAGTACCGGGCTCGCCCGGACCCCGAGGCCCACGTGCTGGCCCACGTGGTCAAGGTCGAGCACGATCCCTTCCTCGGCAAGCTGGCGGTGTTCCGCATGCACCAGGGCAGCGTTTCCCGGGATACCCGGCTGCTGGCCGGGGAGGCCCGCAAGCCCTTCCGGGTCGGTCCGCTGTTTCGCCTCCAGGGCCGGGAGCATCTCGAGGTGGAGCGCCTCGGGCCCGGCGAGATCGGTGCCCTGGCCAAGGTCGAGGAGGCGAGTCTCGACACCGTGCTGCACGACTCCCACGACGAGGACCACATCCACCTGCGTCCGGTGGCCGTGCCGGCCCCGGTGTTCGGCCTGGCGATCCGCGCGCGGCGCCACGGCGACGAGCAGAAACTCACCGAGGCCCTGAGCCGCCTGGTCGAGGAGGATCCCGGCCTGCGAGTGGAGCAGGACGCCGCCACCCGGGAGACCGTGCTGCGCGGCCAGGGTGAGCTGCACCTGCGCATGGCCCTGGAACGCCTGGGCGAGCGCTACCGGGTCGAGGTGGACACCCGCCCGCCCTCCATCGCCTACCGCGAGACCATCCGTGCCCCGGCCGAGGGGCATTGCCGGCACAAGAAGCAGAGCGGCGGTGCCGGCCAGTTCGGCGAGGTGTTCCTGAGCGTCGAGCCGCTGCCCCGCGGGGCCGGGTTCGAGTTCGCGGACAGCATCCGTGGCGGGGCCATCCCGTCGTCGCTGCTGCCGGCAGTGGAGAAGGGCGTGCGCCAGGCCATGGAGGAGGGGGCCGTCGCCGGCTATCCGCTCCAGGACCTCCGGGTGGTGGTGCAGGATGGCAAGACGCATCCCGTGGACTCCAAGGAGATCGCCTTCGTCATCGCCGGCCGCAAGGCCTTCCTGGATGCGGTGCACAAGGCCGGCCTGCAGGTGCTGGAGCCCCTGGTCGAGCTGGAGGTCGAGGGCCCGGGGACGGCGATGGGCGATCTGACCGCGGATCTCGCCGCCAGCCGTGGCCGGATCCAGGACACCCGGACCCTGGGCGACCAGGTCAGCATCCAGGCGCTGGTCCCCCTGGCGGAAGTCGCCGACTATCCCATGCGTCTCAACGCCCTGACCGGCGGCAGTGGCCGCTACACGCTGCGCTTCAGCCACTACGAGCCGGCCCCGGAGGCGGTACAGCAGGCCCTGGTCCAGGCCCATCGAGCGAAACGGGCGGAGGCGTGAACGAGTTCCGGGGGCGCGATGGCCTCCCCATCGGGCGCGAGGCTGACTAGGCTTGTCTAAAGGCCCTTGAACGACACGCGGGAGGGTGATCCCCATGTCCATGGAACGCGTCACACGCTTTCTCGACGAGAACGGCGTGAAATATGTCATTCAGCAGCATTCCCCGGCCTATACCGCCCAGGAGGTCGCCGAGGCGGCTCATGTGCCCGGCCGTCATTTCGCCAAGAGCGTCATGATCACCGTCGACGGCCGCCTCGCACTGGCGGTGCTGCCGGCCACCGATCGGGTCGACCTGCGTCGGTTGGCCCAGTCGCTCGGCGTCCAGGCCGTCGAGTTGGCCGAAGAGGGCGAGTTCAGCGGTCGCTTCCCCGACTGCGAGCCCGGCGCCATGCCGCCGTTCGGTAACCTCTTCGACCTGGAGGTCTTCGTCTCGCCGCACCTGGCCGAGGCCGACATCATCGCCTTCAATGCCGGCAACCACCGCGAGGTCATGCAGCTCGCCTACAGCGTCTTCGATCGGCTCGTGAAACCCTCGGAAGTGGCGATGTAAGGATCGGGCCCGTCCGAGCGGGCCCGAAGTTCAGGTAGCCGCGCTCATCGGAGAAGGGGGCGAAGCGCTCGCAGGCCTCCCGAGTCCAGGCAATGTTGGTCGCCGAATCGCCTGGCTCGTCCCAGTTGGATTCCACGCCCAGGAGGAAGGGCGCGTCGCGGGTCTCGAAGGCGGTGGGGCCACCATCCTGCCGCGCCATGGCGCCGCCCAGGTGCCAGACATCCACGGTGGACAGCGCCGAAGGGCGCTCCGCGGCCAGCTCGAGCAGGCGCTCGATGGCCGCGTCGTCGAAACGTCGCAGGTAGCGGGACTTCCAATAGTAGTGCCGGCCCTGGGGGTAGTCGCCGTCGAGCAACTGCTGGACCTCGACGAAGGGCATCACGCCGCTGAAGTCGGTCAGCGGCTCGCCCAGGCCGCGTAGCGGGGCCGTGACCCGCTCGCCCTCGGCCGGGTCGCCGGCGTAGCAGGCCGCCAGCAGCACGTAGGGCTTGCCATGGGCCGCTTGCGGATAGTCCGGCTCCTCGGGGATGGTGCCGCAGATGGCGAAGGAACTGACGGATTCGGGGGCCTGCTCGGTGAAGTCCCGGTAGCCGCCCAGCACCTCTCGGCCGATCTCGGCGGGATAGAAGGTCGCGCTGAACACCGGGCCCGCCAGCTCAGCCGGGATCCCCTGCAGCTACTGCTGATCTTCGTCGGCCTGTTCGAGGAGGCCGCGGCGACGCTCACCGAACCCTATCCGGGATGCCTGTTCGCCTCCTACTGCTATGAGGCGGAGCAGTTCGACCGGGGCATCCACGGCATCATCACCGCCACCATGGGGACCTGGCGCAGCCGGCTCGGCGAGCAGCTGCGCCGGGTGGCCGAACGCTATCCGCCGCGCCTCGAGGTGGACCTGGAGAGTCTGGCCGATGCCATCACGGTGGTCTTCGAGGGAGCCTTCATCGTCTCCAGGACCTACCGGGAGCCGGCGGTGGTGGCCCAGCAGCTGCGCCATTACCGCAACTACCTGGACCTGCTGTTCAGTCCCGACCTGGCCTGAGGATCGAGTGGACCATGCCGACGGAGTCGTGACGACACCTTCGCCATCGGCAACCGGCGACTATCCTTGGGGAAGCGGCATCCCCCTTCCACAACACACTTCAGAGGGTGGTCCCCATGTCCATGGAGCGAGTGACGCGCTTTCTCGACGAGAACGGCGTCAAGTATGTGATCCTGCAGCATTCCCCCGCCTATACCGCCCAGGAGATCGCCGAGGCGGTCCACGTGCCCGGCCGGCACTTCGCCAAGAGCGTGCTGGTCACCATCGATGGCCGCTTCGCCCTGGCGGTCCTGCCGGCCACCGACCGGGTCGACCTGCGACGGCTGGCCCAGTCCGTCGGCGCCCAGGCCGTCGAGCTGGCGGAGGAGGCCGACTTCCGGCGCTGCTTCCCCGACGGTGAGCCCGGCGCCATGCCGCCGTTCGGCAACCTCTTCGACCTGGAGGTGTTCGTCTCGCCACACCTGGCCGAGGCCGACATGATCGCCTTCAATGCCGGCAGCCACCGGGAGGTCATGCAGCTGTCCTACAGTGCCTTCGACCGCCTGGTGAAACCGGCGGAAGTGGCGATGTAGTAGCCGCCCGTTCGCGGGTCGAGGGAGAGACGCCTCATTCTTCCGCCGAGCGCTGGGGCGTGGCCTCGCGCTGCTTGACCTGCCAGGCCTCCAGTGAGAAGGCCGGCGCCGTGGACGGCGGCAGCGGGTCACGGCCGAGAACGTGATCGGCGCCCTTCTCGCCGATCATGATGGTCGGCGCGTTGATGTTGCCGTTGGTGACGCTGGGCATGATCGAGGAGTCGATCACCCTCAGCCCCTCGATGCCGTGGACCCGGCACTGCGGATCGACCACCGCCAGAGCGTCGGTGCCCATGCGGCAGGAGCCGCAGGGGTGATAGGCGGTCTCGGCGGTCTCGGCGACCCAGGCGTCGATCTCGTCGTCACTCTGCACGCCGGGGCCGGGGGAGAGCTCCTCGCCGCGGTAGGGATCGAAGGCAGGCTGGGCGAAGATCTCCCGGGTCAGGCGCAGGGCACGGCGATAGTCGTCCTTGTCTTCCTCGTCCTGCAGGTAGTTGAAGATCATCGACGGCGGGGCCTCGGGGTCGGCGGAGGTCAGGCGCACGTGCCCGCGGCTCCTGGGCTTGTTGGCGCCCAGGTGGACCTGGAAGCCATGGCCCTCGGCGGCGCTGGAGCCGTCGTAGGCGATGGCGCCGGCCAGGAAGTGGTATTGCAGGTCGGGGTAGCGCAGCCCCGCGCGACTGCGGATGTAGCCGTTGGACTCGAACTGGTTGCTGGCGCCCAGCCCCTGCTTGAAGAAGAACCAGCGCGCGCCGATCCACAGCCGCGCCAGGGGGTTGAGCCAGCCGTTGAGGGTGATCTTCTGGGTACAGCTCTGCTGCACCCATACCTCCAGGTGATCGTGGAGGTTCTCGCCCACGCCGGGCAGGTCGTGGATCACCTCGATGCCGTGCTCGCGGAGGTGCTCGGCCGGTCCGATGCCGGACAGCATCAGCAGCTTGGGCGAGTTGAAGGCACTGGCCGAGAGGATCACCTCGCGGCGGGCCTGCACCCGCACGGTCTTGCCCCGTTGGCGGTATTCGACGCCCACGGCGCGCTTGCCGTCCATCAGCACCCGGGTGGTCAGGGCGTGCATCTCGAGCGTCAGGTTGTCGCGCGCCAGCGCCGGCTTGAGGTAGGCGTTGGCGGTGGAACAGCGCACCCCGTCGCGCACCGTCATGTCCATGCGGCAGAAGCCTTCCTGGCGATAGCCGTTGTAGTCCGCCGTTTCGCCGTAGCCCGCCTGGCGACCGGCCTCGATGAAGGCGCGGTAGAGGGGGTTCGCCATGTTGTTGCCGTTGCATACCCCCAGCGGGCCGCCGCTGGCCCGATAGTCGTCGGCGCCGTAGAGGCAGTCCTCGGCGCGCTTGAAGTAGGGCAGCACCTCGGCATAGCCCCAGCCCTCGGCGCCGCGTTCGACCCACTCGTCGAAATCGCCGGCGCAGCCGCGCACGTAGGCCATGCCGTTGATCGAGGAGGAGCCGCCGATCACCTTGCCGCGGGCCTGGTGGATACGCCGCCCGCCGAGGCCGGGTTCCGGCTCGGTGTAGAGCTCCCAGTCGAAGCGCGGCTTGTTGAGGGGGATCGAGAAGGCGATGGGCATCTGGATGTAGATCGAATCGTCCTTGCCGCCGAATTCCAGCACCAGCACCTGATGCTGGACGTCGGCGCTGAGTCGGTCGGCGAGCACCGAGCCGGCCGAGCCCGAGCCGACGATCACGTAGTCGACGACCCGGTCGAAGGTGGCATCGTTCATCGTAGCGTCCCTCCTCGCCTGGTCGGGGTCATGTCGAGCGGCCGGTCGCGGAGGGCGTGTCCGGCATGATCGTTTCGCCCCCGGGCAGCTCCCGCTGGGTGTGCAGGAAGAACAGGTGGCGTTCGTACTGGTCGAGGATATCGGCGATCACCTGCTCCTTGGTGTAGCCGTAGATGTCGTAGCCCTGGCCGCCCTCGCCGATATGCACCTGCAGCCGGTAGTAGTGGGTGCCGGCACGGGTGGCGCGGATCGAGAAGGCGGGCATGGCACTGCGGTGCGGCCACACCTGGTAGGTGAAGTTCGGCTCGTCGCCGAGGTCGACGTTGAGCTCGAGGTGCTCGGCCTCGACGAGTTCGGCGGTGATGCCCTGTTCGCCGAGCACCTCGCGGATCTCCTCCATGGCCGGCCGGACCGCCTCGCCGAGGCAGCGCTGCACCTGTTCGTGGTTGGGGAAGTGCATGGTCCGGGACAGCCGCTGGCGCCAGTGATGGCTCACGCCCTCGCCGGGCAGGCGCCCCGAGAGGTGGCCGGCCATGCTGCCGCGCAGGCTGTCTTCCTTGAGCCCTTCCACCTTCAGTGCCTTGAACAGCCCGAGCATCATCAGGAAGAGCACGAAGGCGAAGGGCAGCCCCATGACCACCACCGTGCTCTGCAGGGCGCCGAGCCCGCCGGCCATCAGCAAGGCCAGGGTCAGCACGCCGATGATCGCCGCCCACAGGATGCGCATCCAGGAGGGGGCGTCATGGTTGGGGTCGGTGAGCACCGAGGTGAGATTGGAGAGCACCAGCGAGCCGGAATCCCCGGAGGTGACGAAGAACACGATGGCCAGGATGGTGGCCACCACCGTGGTCAGCCCCACCCAGGGGAAGCTCTGCAGGAAGAGGTAGATGGACGAGCCGGGATTGTTGATGGCCTGCTCGCCGAAGTCGGCGACGCTGGCGGTACCGGTCATCACCAGGTCGATGGCGCTGTTCCCCATGATCGACATCCAGGCCATCATGAAGGTCAGCGGCAGGATCAGGGTGCCGGCGACGAACTGGCGGATGGTGCGGCCCCGAGAGATGCGCGCCAGGAAGAGCCCGACGAAGGGCCCCCAGGCGATCCACCAGGCCCAGAAGAACACCGTCCAGGCATTGAGCCAGTCCGATGGCGGATCGAAGGCGTAGGTGTCGAACGACAGGCGGGCGAAGTGGGCCAGGTAGTCGCCGACGTTCATCACCAGGGCGTTGAGCAGGAACAGCGTCTTGCCGGTGAACAGCACGAACAGCATCAGCAGCACGGCCAGCAGCATGTTGAACTCGGACAGCCGGCGGATGCCCTTGTCGACCCCGGTCACCGCCGAGATCGCCGAGAAGACCACGATCAGCACCGCCAGCGCCGCCTGGGTGGCAGTATTCTCCGGTATATCGAACATGTAGTGCAGGCCGAAGTTGAGTTGGATGATGCCGATCCCCAGGCTGGTGGCGATGCCGAACACCGTGCCCAGCACGGCGGCGATATCCACGGTGTGGCCGATGGGCCCGTGGATGCGCCGCCCGAACAAGGGGTAGAGGGCGGATCGGATGGTCAGCGGCAGGCCGTGACGATAGCTGAAGAAGGCCAGCGACATGCCCACCAGGGTGTAGATCCCCCAGCCGGACAGCCCCCAGTGCAGGAAGGTCAGCTCCATGGCGTGGCGGGCCGCCTCGGGGGTGCCGCCCTCGCCGACCGGCGGGGCCAGGAACTGGGTGACCGGCTCGGCGATGCAGAAGAACAGCAGGTCGATGCCGATGCCGGCGGAGAACAGCATGGCGGCCCAGGTGATGACGTTGAAGTCCGGGGTCGAGTGCGCCGGTCCCAGGCGCAGCTTGCCGTGGCGAGACAGGCCGATGCAGACGACGAACACCAGGTAGGCCACCACGGCGAGGAAGTAGAACCAGCCGAAGCTGTCGGAAATCCAGGCCAGCACGGTGTTGATGACGTTGCCGGCCGCCTGGGTGAAGAACATGGTCCACAGCGCGAAGGCGACGATGCCGATGGCCGACCCGTAGAACACCACGGGGTTGATGCGGTCACGGCGCGGCTCGGTGGAGGGAACTTGGGTATTGGCCATGCCTTGCTCCTTGAAGGCCTCATCCGCGGTCCGGTGAGGCGTCGTCCATGGCCGGCTCGAGGCCGGGGGTGGTGCCGCAGGCTGCGCGAAGCCTGTACGGCGGCGCTGCGCGGGCGTGCGACGCGGGAGGCGAGCAGACTTTCTGGGTATAGGAAGCTCGCGGCGCAGGCGTCAAGTGATGCCCCGTGGTGCACAGGGCAATTGCAGTTAGCTGTGGCGCTCGGAGTTGCTCCGTCGACAGGTCTGCGAGGGGGCGCTGTGAACCCCTCCCTGGGCGCTACCGACGCCCTGCGGCGCTCTCGCGTCCCGCTTCGCTTGCAGGACCGGTGCTGGCCATCCATGGCCAGCCCGTTCGGAGCAGTGCTCCTCACCCATGGCGTAGGACCCCCTCTACGACCTGTCCCCGTCGCCCCTCGCCACCCAACTGCGATAGCCCTCCCGTGGTGCAGCCTGTGACTTGCCTCTCCGGTGAGGCTGCTGGATACTGTTTATACATACAGCTATCAGGAGGCGCCATGTCATCGCCGAGGCCGTCTCTCGCTCGCGTGCCGGCCGCTGCCGAGCCGCGGCCCGCCGGGTCGAGCCAGCCGCTGCTGGGCTGCCGGGTGCGGGCCGGCTTTCCCAGTCCCGCGGACGATCACCTGGACGTGGAGATCGACCTGCATGCCCATGTGGTGCGCCGCCCGGCGGCCACCTACTTCGTGCGCGCCGAGGGCGACTCGATGCTCGGCGACGGCATCCACGACGGCGACCTGCTGGTGGTGGACCGCAGCCTGGAGCCCCTGCCGGGGCGGGTGGTGATCATCGCCGTGGATGGCGAGCCCACCGTCAAGCGACTGACTCGGCGTGCCGGGCGGACCTTCCTGGAGGCCAGCAACCCGTGCTTCGCGCCGATGCCGCTGGAGGGGCGCGAGTGCCAGGTGTGGGGGGTGGTGACCCATGTGCTGCATGCCCTGCCCGGGGCGGCGCCATGATCGCCCTGGTCGACAGCAACGACTTCTACGTCAGCTGCGAGCGGGTCTTCGACCCACGCCTGGAGGGGCGGCCGGTGGGCGTGCTCTCCAACAACGACGGCTGCGTGGTGGCCCGCTCGGCGGAGCTCAAGGCGCTGGGCGTGGCCATGGGCGCGCCGATGCACCTGCTGTCGCCGGCAATCCGCCGCCAGGCGACGCTGCTCTCCAGCAACTATGCCCTCTACGGTGACATGAGCCGGCGGGTCAACCTGGTGCTCGGCGAGTTCTCCCCGGACGTGGAGGTGTACTCCATCGACGAGAGTTTCGTCGGCTTCGCGGGTCACGCGCCTTCGCGACTCGAGGCCCTGGGGCGTCGGCTGCGCGAGACCGTGGGACGGGACACGGGGATCCCGGTCTGCGTGGGCCTGGCGCCGACCCGGGTGCTGGCCAAGGCGGCCAACCGCGTCGCCAAGACGTCGCCCGCGCTGGGTGGGGTCTGCCGCCTCGATGCCGAGTCCGCGGCGACCCGCCGGGTGCTGGAGGGGCTGCCGGTGCATGCGCTGTGGGGCGTGGCCCGGCGCAGCGCCGAGCGCCTGGCGCTGATGGACATTCATACCGCCTGGCAGCTCCGCGAGGCCGATCCCAAGCGCATCCGTCGCGCCTTCTCGGTGGTGCTCGAACGCATCGTCTGGGAGCTGCGCGGCCGGCCGGCCATCCTGCTGGACGATCTGGCCGCGCCACGCCAGCGGATCATGGTCTCGCGCTCCTTCGGCCGTCTGACCGGCGACTGGCGGGACCTCCAGGAGGCGGTGCGCCAGCACGGCGCCCGAGTCGCCGAGAAGCTGCGCCGCCAGGGCAGCCTGGCCCGGGCCGTGCTGGTGTTCCTGCGCAGCGATCCGCACCGGCTCGGTGAGCGCCAGTACCACAACAGCGTGGTGGTGCCGCTGGCCGGGCCCAGTGACGACAGCCGCGCGCTGCTCGAGGCCGCCGGCCGGGGACTGGCGGCGATCTTCCTCGAGGGCGTGCGTTACCAGAAGTGCGGCGTGATGCTGATGGACCTGGTGGATGTCGAGTGCCACCAGCTCTCCCTGCTGGCGTCCCGGGACGAGACCGCCCGGGGGCGCGATCGGCGCCTGATGACGGCGGTGGACCGACTCAACCGCGAGATGGGCCGCGATACCGTGCGCTTCGGGCTGCCGCGCCAGGACACCGCCTGGGCGCTGCGCTGCGAGCGGCGCACTCCGCGCTACACCACCCGCTGGAACGAGCTGATGCGGGTCAAGGTGCGCTGAGCCGTGCCGGTGAGCGGCCGCCGTGGCGGGGCGAGTTTCGAGGGGAGGCGTGTGCCGCACCGGTCGATCGCGACAGGCGCGGGTCGACAACGGGGGATGGGCGGTATCATGCCGCGAACGCCAGGGGGCGCATGGAAAAACCGCCATCCGGAGCGCACCGGATGGCGGTTTTTTGCGGTGCTCTGGTGCCGGTGAGAGGAATCGAACCCCCGACCTACGCATTACGAGTGCGTTGCTCTACCGACTGAGCTACACCGGCGTGCCGTGCATCATACGATCACCACGCCGGCCTGCCAAGCGCGCCCGGGGCCAGGCCCCGGGCGCGGCGCTCAGAAGGCGTGGTCGCGTCCCGCGGCCTTGGCGCGCTCCCGGGAGCTGGGGTTCACCGAGGCGCGGAAGGGCATCTCGCAGACCACGGCATCGACCGGTTGCCCGGGGATGTCGAGGAACTCGTCGGGCAGCCAGGCCACCAGGACGGTGCCGAGCGCCGCCGACGCCACCGGCACATAGGCCATGGCGATGTTGGTGCCGAGTTCCGGCGAGTACCAGGGCGAGGTGATCCAGCCGCAGGGCTCGCCCTCGGCGTCGTGGCCGACCAGCCAGAAGTCCGGGGCATAGTCCTCGATGGGCCGGCCGCCCAGCTTGAGCCCCACCAGCTGGTGGGTGAACGGCGGCTGGCCCTGGTTGACCAGCTCGCGGGTCCGCTCCAGGGCGTCGCGGCCGATGTAGTCGGCCTCCTTGGCCTTGGGCACCATGTGGCCGAGGTTGCACTGGAAGGGGTTGGTCTCGTGGTCCAGGTCCTGGCCATAGGAGAGGATGCCGGCGGCGATGCGGCGGTGGTGGGCCGGGGCGATCACCTTGAGGCCGTACTTCTCCCCCTTGTCGAGGATGGCGTTCCAGATGGTCTCGGCGTGCAGCGTGGAGTCGTAGGCGTAGACCTCGTAGCCCTTCTCGCCGGAGAAGCCGGTCTGGGAGATGAGCACCTCGGCGCCCTCGATGCTACCTGCCATCAGCCCGTAGTAGGGCACCTCGCGCACGCCTTCTCCGACCAGGTCGGCGATCAGGTCCTCGGACTTCGGGCCCTGGACCTGCAGCGGCGAGACATCGATCTCGTCGATGGTGACGTCGTAGCGCAGGCCATGGTTGATGCCCTTGAACCAGTAGGCCAGGTCCGAGTCGCTGATGGTGAACCAGAACTCGTCATCCGCGACGCGCAGCATCACCGGGTCGTTGAGCACATGGCCCTGCTCGTCGCAGAGCACCACATAGCGGCCCATCATCGTCGGCACCCGGGTCACGTCGCGGGTGCAGACATGGTTGCAGAAGGCCTCGGCGTCGGGGCCCTTGACGCGGATCGGCCGTTCGACGGCGACGTTCCACAGGGTCACGTCGTTGACCAGCGCCCGGTATTCCTCCATGGCACCGCCGTCCTCGGGGCGCACGTAGGCGCGCGGATGATACATGCGGTTGTAGACGGTGGCCTTCCAGCAACCGGCCTCGACCGAGAGGTGCCAGTAGGGGGACTTGCGCACGCGGTTGGAGATCAGCATCTGGATGCCGGGGTCGCCGCTCTGGCGGAGGTTGACCGGTACCAGGCGGTCGCCCTGATCGATGGACCGCTGGAAGTTGACGTTGGGTTGCTTGGACATGGCTCGGCACTCCTCGCCCGTTCATATGCCTGAGGGCGGAGTCGTGGGCGGCGAGAGGGCGGTCATGCCGAGACCGTCGCCGAGTCACCCACGACTCTGACCCGCGCGGGCGGACGCCCGGAGGCGCCCGCGAGGCGACGGCCGCGCCCTGGAGGCCGTCGCTACTCTCAAGGTAGGTAGGCCCTTGGGGGGCAACATTCCCCCGGCGACGCCGGGATTCCCCGGGACGACACACGGGCGGCGCCGGGCCTCAGCCGCGCAGCCGGGTCAGGCCCTCCTGGGCGCTGGAGGCGACGAGCCGGCCGTGCCGGTCGTAGATGCTGCCCCGGCTGAGGGCTCGGGCGCCGCCGGCCCAGGGGCTGTCCATGTCGTAGAGCAGCCAGTCGTTGACCTTGACGTCGTGATGGAACCACAGGGCGTGATCGAGGCTGGCGATCTGCAGCGAGGGGTCGCCGAAATGGATGCCGTGGGGCACCAGGGCGGTGGTCAGCAGGTTGAAGTCGGAGCTGTAGGCGAGCAGGTAGCGGTGCAGCGCGGGATCGTCGGGTAGCTCGCCGGCCAGCCGGAACCACAGCCGCTTGCGCGCCGGCTGGCCGGCCTCGGCCGTGTCGTCCAGGGGCAGGAACTCGATGGGGTGGCCCGGGAAGCGGGTCACCCGGCCGGCCCCCGGGGCCACTCGCTCGGGGGGAGTCACCTCGGGCATCCGCGGCTGATGGGCGAGGCTCGTCTCCTCGCCGTGGAAGGAGGCGCTGCAGAAGAAGATCGGCCGGCCCTTCTGGATGGCGGTGACCCGGCGGGTGGTGAAGCTGGCGCCGTCGCGCACGGCATCGACCTGGTAGACCACCGGGCGGCTGGCGTCACCGGGGCGCAGGAAGTAGCCGTGCAGGGAGTGCACCCGCCGCGAGGCGTCCACGGTGTGGGTCGCGGCGGAGAGGGCCTGGCCCAGCACCTGGCCGCCGAACAGCTGGGGCAGGCCGAGGTCCTGGCTGCGACCGCGGAACAGGTTCTCTTCCAGGGGTTCGAGACCGAGCAGGTCCACCAGGGCGTTCAGGGCGTCGGGCATTCCGGGTATCCTCCAGGGACCATGACGCCCGGGCGAGGCCGCGGCGTCATACGAACGTTTCATGCCCGTCAGTCTACTGGAGTCCAAGGCGATGCGCAGCGACGAGTTCTACATGCACCGGGCCCTGGAGCAGGCGCGCCTGGCCGAGGAGGCCGGGGAGGTGCCGGTGGGGGCGGTGGTGGTGGACGCCGACGGGGCCATCGTGGGCGCGGGGTACAACGCCCCGGTGTCCGGCCATGATCCCAGCGCCCATGCCGAGGTCCGCGCGCTGCGCGATGCCGGGGCCCGTCTCGGCAACTACCGCCTCGACGGCTGCACGCTCTTCGTGACCCTGGAGCCCTGCCTGATGTGCACCGGGGCGATCATCCACGCCCGCCTGGCTCGGGTCGTCTACGGTGCCGCCGAACCCCGCAGCGGCATGGTCGAGTCGAAGGCCAACCTCTTCGCCCAGCCCTGGTACAACCATCGGGTCGAGGTGGTCGGCGGGGTGCTGGCCGGCCGGGTGGCCCGCCAGCTCAAGGGCTTCTTCGCCGCGCGGCGTGACGGCCGGGCCGCCGGCGCGGAGGATGACTGACGGCGGCGGGTCATGCGGGAGGCGAGCCCCGCCGGCTCAACTGCTCGGGGGGACCAGGTCGAAGAGGCCGCTCTCGGCCTCTCCGGGGAGCCGGGCGTTGAGCTGGTGGAACTGCTGCTGGCTGCGGTCCACGTAGGCGAGGATCTCGTAATAGCGGCGGATATTGCGGACATAGATGACCGGTTCGCCGCCCCGTGCATAGCCGTGCCGCGTCTGGCTGAACCATTCGCGCTCCTGGAGCAGCGGCAGGGCGTCGCGCACGTCCGCCCAGGCGTCGGGGTCGCCGCCTCGGCTCTCTACGAGGCGGCGGGCATCGTAGAGGTGGCCGAGGCCGACGTTGTAGGCGGCCAGCGCCATGAACAAGCGGTCTTCCCCGGTGATCGACTCGGGCAGGCGGTCCTTCAACCCGCGAAGGTAGCGCGCCCCGCCGCCGATGCTCTGGGCCGGGTCGAGCCGGTTGTCGACGTCCATCTCCGCGGCGGTGGCGTTGGTCAGCATCATCAGGCCGCGCACGCCGGTCGGTGAGGTGGCGCGGGGGCGCCAGTGGGATTCCTGGTAGCCCACTGCGGCGAGCAGTTTCCAGTCGAAGCCCGAGCCCCGTGCCGCCTCGCGGAACAGCGCGGTGTAGTCCGGCAGGCGGGCGTGGACATGGCCGATGAAGGTGCGGGCGCCGACGTACTCCAGGTAGTTGTCGCGGCCGAAGTAGCGGGTCTCGAGGCGCTCGAGCAGGCCGCTGCCCTGGAGCTGGTCGAGGAAGCGATTGGCCTCGCGGACCAGGCCGAGCCCCTGGCCGGCGGGGAAGGCCCAGGCCAGGGAGAGCGGCTTGCCGAGGCGGAAGCCGTCCTCCACCTCGGGAAAGAACAGGCGGTTGAGGCGAAACTGGTGCTCGAAGACCACGGCGGCATCCAGGCGACCGTCGGCCACCTGGCCCAGCAATGCCGCCACTTCCATGTCGTCGGACTCCTTCCAGCCGAGATGGGGGTGCTCGGCCTGCAGCTCGCGCATCACCCGGTCGGTCCCGGTGTCGCTGAGGGTGCCGATCTCCAGTCCCGCCAGGTCGTCGATGCCCTGCGGTGGCGGCAGCCCGCGGCGATAGACCAGCAGCGGCTGCAGCGGCATGATCGGCCGGCTGAACAGCAGGCCCGGCTGGGTCGGGTCCAGGGGCAGGGCGGCGGCACCCAGGTCCCCCTCCTCGCGGACCGCCTCCAGGACGCCGGCGATATTGTGGTCGGCGTCGAGGGTCAGGCTGACGCCCAGGTGGTCGGCGAAGCGGCGCATCAGCTCGTACTCGAAGCCGGTGGGGCCCTCGCGCCCCTCGTAATAGGTGGTGGGGGTGTTGCGGGTCTGGATGCTGAGGAAGTCCCGCTCGCGCACGGCCTCCAGGTGCGGCCCCGGCGAGCGGTCCGGCGGGTCGGGGACCAGGCCGAGCAGCAGGAGGGCGCACAGGGTCAGGTAGCCTCGCCGGTGGCGGCGGAGGTGGGCGAACAGGGATGCAGGCATGGGCGCGGTGGGCAGCGACGGGAGGCTCCACCTTACCCAGCCGCCGGTCGGCTGTCATCCATGCCGATTTCTCGCGACCGGTGCTTTCCAGTATCATGTGCGCTCGTTGCCGCCGGCCGCGGCCCCGTCATTCCGCTTGTTTCAGAGGCCCCAGGATATGCTCGAACTGCGTGGTGCGCCCGCCTTATCCGCTTTCCGTCATGCCAAGCTGCTGGCCGCCCTGCGTGCCGCCGTTCCCGAGGTCGAGGCACTCACCGCCGACTATCTGCACTTCGTCGATCACGAGGGCGACCTGGCCGGCGAGGACCGGCGCCTGCTCGAGCGGTTGCTGGACTATGGCCCGAGCCGGGACGAGGACGCCGCCGCCGGCGAGGGCCGGCTGTTCCTGGTGATACCCCGCATCGGCACCCAGTCGCCCTGGTCCTCCAAGGCCACCGATATCGCGCACAACTGCGGCCTGACCCGGATCCGGCGCCTGGAGCGGGGCATCGCCTACCGGGTGAGCTTCGCCGGCACCCTCTCCGAGGCGGCCTTCGAGACCGTCACCGCGCTGCTCCACGACCGCATGACCGAGGCGGTGCTGTTCGACGCCTCGGATGCCGCGCGGCTGTTCGCCCATCACGAGCCGGCGCCGCTCGGCCAGGTGGATATCCTCGCCGGCGGTCGCGCCGCCCTGGAGGCCGCCAACGTCGAGCTGGGCCTGGCGCTCGCCGAGGACGAGATCGACTACCTGTACGAGGCCTTCCAGGGGCTCGAGCGCAATCCCTCGGATGTCGAGCTGATGATGTTCGCCCAGGCCAACTCCGAGCACTGCCGCCACAAGATCTTCAACGCCGACTGGGTAGTGGACGGCGAGGCCCAGCCGCGCTCGCTGTTCAAGATGATCAAGAACACCTACGAGGCCTCGCCGGACGACATCCTCTCCGCCTACAGCGACAACGCCGCGGTGATTCGTGGCAGCCAGGCGGGCCGCTTCTTCGCCGCACCGCTGACCGGCGGCGCCGCCGAGCGCGCCGTCTACGGCACCCATCGGGAGCCGGTGAACATCCTGATGAAGGTGGAGACCCACAACCACCCCACGGCCATCGCCCCGCACCCGGGGGCGGCCACCGGGGCCGGCGGCGAGATCCGCGACGAGGGCGCCACCGGCATCGGCGGCAAGCCCAAGGCGGGCCTGACCGGCTTCACCGTCTCCAACCTGCGCATCCCCGAATTCGTCCAGCCCTGGGAGGCCTTCGACTACGGCAAGCCCGAGCGCATCGTCAGCGCCCTGGACATCATGCTGGAGGGGCCCATCGGCGGCGCCGCCTTCAACAACGAGTTCGGCCGGCCCAACCTGGCCGGCTACTTCCGCAGCTACGAGCAGGAGGCCCTGGGCGGTGAGGGCATCGAGCGCCGCGGCTACCACAAGCCGATCATGCTGGCCGGCGGCTACGGCAACATCCGCGAGGAGCACGTCGAGAAGGGCGAGATTCCCGTCGGCGGCAAGCTGATCGTGATGGGCGGTCCGGCGATGCTGATCGGCCTGGGCGGCGGGGCGGCCTCCTCGATGGCCTCCGGCGCGTCCAGCGCCGACCTCGACTTCGCCTCGGTGCAGCGCGACAACCCCGAGATCGAGCGCCGCGTCCAGGAGGTCATCGACCGCTGCTGGGCGCTGGGCGGCGACAACCCGATCCGCTTCATCCACGACGTGGGCGCCGGCGGCCTCTCCAACGCCCTGCCGGAGCTGGTCAAGGACGGCGAGCGGGGCGGGCGCTTCGAGCTGCGCGAGGTGCCCAACGCCGAGCCGGGCATGAGCCCGCTGGAGATCTGGTGCAACGAGGCCCAGGAGCGCTACGTGCTGGCCGTGGCCCCGGAGGACCTGGCGACCTTCGACGCCCTGTGTCGGCGCGAGCGCTGCCCCTACGCGGTGGTCGGCGAGGCCATCGAGGTTCACCACCTGGAGGTCCGTGACGGCCACTTCTCGACCCAGCCGGTGGACCTGCCGATGAGCGTGCTGTTCGGCAAGCCGCCGAAGATGCAGCGCGAGTTCACCCGCGAGCGCCGCGAGATGCCCGGCGTGATGCTCGACAACCTGGACCTGCGCGAGGCCATGGACCGGGTGCTGCGCCTGCCCACCGTGGCCGCCAAGAACTTCCTGATCACCATCGGCGACCGCTCCATCACCGGCCAGGTGGCCCGCGACCAGATGGTCGGCCCCTGGCAGGTGCCGGTGGCCGACGTGGCCGTGACCACGGCGACCTTCGATACTCATGCCGGAGAGGCCATGGCCATGGGCGAGCGCCCGCCGGTGGCGCTGATCGACCCCGCGGCCAGCGCCCGCCTGGCGGTGGCCGAGACCATCACCAACCTGGCCGCCGCGCCGATCGCCAAGCTCGGCGACATCAAGCTCTCCGCCAACTGGATGAGCGCGGCCAGCCATCCCGGCGAGAACCAGGCGCTGTATGACGCCGTGCATGCCGTGGGCATGGAGCTGTGTCCGGCACTGGGCATCGCGGTGCCGGTGGGCAAGGACTCCATGTCCATGCGTACCGCCTGGGAGGAAGAGAACGGCAAGGGCGAGCGCGAGGAGAAGAGCGTCACCGCGCCGCTGTCGCTGGTGACCACCGGCTTCGCCCCGGTCACCGATGCCATGCGCACCCTGACCCCGCAGATCAACCTGGAGCAGGACGAGTCCGACCTGATCCTGGTCGACCTGGGCGGTGGCCGCAATCGCCTCGGCGGCTCGGCGCTGGCCCAGGTGTATGGCCAGGTGGGCGACGCCTGCCCGGACCTGGACGACCCGGAGGACCTCAAGGCCTTCTTCTCGGTGATTCAGGGCCTCAACGCCGACGGCAAGCTGCTGGCCTATCACGACCGCAGCGACGGCGGCCTGCTGGTCACCCTGCTGGAGATGGCCTTCGCCGCCCATGCCGGCCTCGAGATCAAGCTCGACTGGCTGATCGACGAGCCCACCGAGGCCTTCAATGCGCTGTTCGCCGAGGAGTTGGGGGCGGTCATCCAGGTCTCGCGGCAGTACACCGAGGCGGTGCTGGCGCAGTTCGCCGCGGCGGGCCTCGAGACCTGCGGCGTGATCGCCCGGCCGCGCTACGACGACCAGGTGCGGGTGACCCTGTTCGAGGAGCCGCTGCTCGAGACCACCCGCCTGCTGGCCCAGCGCACCTGGACGGAGACCAGCTATCGCATGCAGGCGCTGCGCGACAACGCCGACTGCGCCAAGAGCGAGTTCGACGGCCTGCTCGATGGTCGCGACCCCGGCCTCTCGGCGGTGCCGACCTTCGACGTCGACGAGGACATCGCCGCCCCCTTCGTCAACACCGCCAAGCCGGCGGTGGCGGTGCTGCGCGAGCAGGGCGTCAACGGCCACCTGGAGATGGCCTGGGCCTTCGACCAGGCCGGCTTCGAGGCGGTGGACGTGCACATGAGCGACATCCTCGAGGGGCGGGTGTCTCTGGAGGACGTCAAGGGCCTGGTGGCCTGTGGCGGCTTCTCCTACGGCGACGTGCTGGGCGCCGGCGGCGGCTGGGCCAAGTCGGTGCTGTTCAATGCGCGTGCCCGGGAGCAGTTCGCCGGCTTCTTCGCCCGCGACGACAGCTTCTCCCTGGGGGTCTGCAACGGCTGCCAGATGCTCGCCCAGCTCAAGGAGCTGATCCCCGGCGCCGAGGACTGGCCGCGCTTCGTGCGCAACGAGTCGGAGCAGTTCGAGGCCCGGGTGGCCATGGTGCGGGTGGAGGAGAGCCCGTCGATCCTGCTCGCCGGCATGGAGGGCTCGCGGTTGCCGATCGCCGTGGCCCACGGGGAGGGGCGCGCCGAATTCCGCGACAGCGCCCACCTGCGCGGCATGCAGGGCAGCGCCCAGGTGGCGCTGCGCTATGTGGACAACTATGGCCAGGTCACCACCCGCTATCCGGCCAATCCCAACGGCTCGCCGTCGGGGATCACCGGCCTGACCACCCCGGACGGCCGGGTGACCATCATGATGCCGCACCCGGAGCGTGTGGTGCGGGCGGTGACCAACTCCTGGCGGCCGGCCGAGTGGACCCGCGACGGGGCCTGGATGCGCCTGTTCCGCAACGCCCGGCGCTGGCTGGGCTGATCTCCCGCGCCAGCCGACACGCCGACGCCCGGACCATGGTCCGGGCGTCGGCGTTTTCGACAGGGGAAAACGGGGTCAGGAGGCGCCGTCACCGCTGGGCGATTCCCGCTTCAGTTGCGCCTCCAGGTCATCGAGGAGGTGGCGGAACTGGGCCTGGAAGTAGTCGTGGCGGCCGAAGTCGTGACCGCAGCCATCGCAATAGACGTGATACTGATCATGGCGCCCCGGCGGGAACCGCTTCACTCGGCTGCCGCACTTGGGGCATTCGGGGCGGGTCTTCGCTTTCATATGCGCCTCTCCTGTCTCGACGATGGGCGATCCAATCGCCCGGGGCTTACCCCTAGGTATCATGGCTGGTCGCGTTTTGGTCAAGTGACGACCGTTGAATGCCGACTTATGGAGGATCCTTCCATCAAGGCTTGCGCTACCCCGCTGGCGGTCTGCAAGAGCGCCGCGGGGCGCCGGCATGGGGACCGGGAGCCCGTGACGGAGTGTGAGGCGGATGCATGAAAGACTGAGCCTGCGCTGCTAAGCGGCAGCGCCCCTGACGCGGCCGCCCGCGGCCGGTAAGATGGCGCTCCCATGCCTCGAGGTGCCGCCATGACCGAAGCCGCCACCCCCACCCTGCGTCCCTATCAGCGCCAGGCAGTCGCCCGGGTGGTGGAGCACTTCCGCGTCACCGACGACCCCGCGGTGGTGGTGCTGCCCACCGGCAGCGGCAAGTCGCTGGTGATCGCCGAGCTGGCGCGCCTGGCCCGCGGCCGGGTGCTGGTGCTGGCCCATGTGCGCGAGCTGGTCGAGCAGAACCACGCCAAGTACCTGGCCTACGGGCTCGAGGCCGACATCTTCAGCGCCGGCCTGGGCCGCAAGGAGGCAGCCCGTCAGGTGGTGTTCGGCTCGGTGCAGTCGGTGGTGAGAAACCTCGAGCGCTTCGACGACGATGCCTTCACCCTGCTGGTGATCGACGAGTGCCATCGGGTCTCGCTGGAGGAGGACTCCAGCTATCGTCGGGTCATCGCTCACCTGCGCGAGCGCAACCCGCGACTCAAGGTGCTGGGCCTGACCGCCACGCCTTATCGGCTGGGGCAGGGCTTCCTCTATCACCGCCACTACCACGGCATGGTGCGTGGCGCCGAGGACTGCTTCTTCCGCGACTGCGTCTTCGAGCAGCCGCTGCGGCTGATGGTCAAGCAGGGCTATCTCGCCGCCCCCCGCCTGGTCGACGCCGCCGTGGAGCGTTACGACTTCTCTGTGTTGGCGCCGGGCAGCGGCGACCTGTTCCAGGAGGCGGAGCTGAACCGGGTGGTGGCCGGCCATCGCGCGACCCCGTCGATCATCGAGGAAGTGGTCGCGCGCGGCGCCGAGCGAGCCGGGGTGATGCTCTTCGCCGCCAGCGTGGCCCACGCCGAGGAGATCCTCGGCTACCTGCCGGCCGGCGAGGCGGCGCTGATCACCGGGGCCACCCCTGCCGCCGAGCGCGAGGCGGTCATCGCCGCCTTCAAGGGCCGGGAGCTCAAGTACCTGGTCAACGTGGCGGTGCTGACCACCGGCTTCGATGCGCCCCACGTGGACCTGATCGCCATCCTGCGTCCCACCGAATCGGTGGGCCTCTACCAGCAGATCGTCGGCCGCGGCCTGCGCCTCGCCCCCGGCAAGGCCGATTGCCTGATCCTCGACTATGCCGGCAATCCCTGGGACCTCTATGCCCCCGAGGTGGGCAGCCCCAGGCCCGCGGCGGACACCGAGCCGGTGCAGGTCGAGTGCCCCCAGTGCGGCCACGCCAACCTGTTCTGGGGGCGGCGCGACGGCGAGCTGGTCATCGAGCACTTCGGGCGGCGCTGCCAGGGGCTGGTGGAAGATGACGAGGGTCGGCAGGGCGCGGCCTCGGGCGCCCCTCTCAGGCAGTGCGACTTCCGCTTTCGCTTCAAGGTCTGCGATCAGTGCGGCGCCGAGAACGATACCGCCGCGCGGCGCTGCCACGGCTGCGAGGCGCTGCTGGTGGATGCCGACGACAAGCTGCGCGAGGCGCTCAAGCTGCGCGACGCCCGGGTGCTGCGCGTCTCCGGCATGGAACTTCAGGCCACCGTCAACGGCCGCGGCCTGCCGCGGCTCAAGGTCGTCTACCATGACGAGGACGGCGCCACCCTCAGCGAGTGGTTCGCCCTGGAGACCCCGGCCCAGCGCGGCGCCTTCGCCGCGGTCTTCCTGCGCGAGCACCTGCGGGCGCCGGGCAGTCGCTGGTCGCCGACCACGCCGGAGGAGGTGGTCCGCGAGCAGCGCCGGCTGCGGGCGCCGGACTTCGTCATCGGCCGCCAGGTCGGTCGGCACTGGCAGGTGCGACGCAAGCTCTTCGACTACACCGGGCGCCATCGCCTCGCCGCCGAGGCCGAGTGAGCCGCGGCTTACCCTGGGCGGCGGCCCTTGGTAGACTGTGCGGTCGATCATTCGCCGACCCACCAGCCCGGAGGCCAGGCCCCGCGTGAGCGAGACGCCATCGTCCATCGAAGCGCCCGATGCCCCGCCGGGGGCCGGCGGCGCCGCGGCCGAGCCCGGTGCGGCGGAGCAGAGCGCGGCGGTGCTCGGCCGGCTGTTCGACGAGCCGATCACCCAGCTGCCCGAGGATCTCTACATCCCGCCGGAGGCGCTGCGGGTCTTCCTCGAGGCCTTCGAGGGGCCGCTGGACCTGCTGCTCTACCTGATTCGGCGGCAGAACCTGGATATCCTGGCCATCGACGTGGCCGCCATCACCCGCCAGTACATCGAGTACGTGGAGCTGATGAAGGCCATGGAGATCGAGCTGGCCGGCGAGTACCTGCTGATGGCGGCGATGCTCGCCGAGATCAAGTCGCGGACCCTGCTGCCCAAGCCGCCCAGGGAGGGCGGCGACGACGAGGAGGAAGACCCGCGGGCCGAGCTGATCCGCCGCCTGCAGGAGTACGAGCGGCTCAAGAACGCCGCCGAGGCGCTGGCCGAGCTGCCGCGGCTGGGTCGCGACTGGTTCCCGGCCCGGGCGGCCCTGCCGCCCCTGGAGTCGCGGGTGGTGCACCCGGACGTGGAACTCGACGAGTTGCTGGGCGCGCTGGCCGGCATCCTGCGCCGCGCCGAGCTCAATCAGGCCCACCAGGTCAGCCGCGAGGTGCTGTCGACCCGGGAGCGCATGCTGGCGATCATGGAGCGCCTGCATCATGAGCACTACACCCCCTTCGAGGCGCTGTTCCGCCTCGAGGAAGGCCGCTCCGGGGTGGTCGTCACCTTCATGGCGATCCTCGAGCTGGCCAAGGAGGCGATGATCGAGATCGTGCAGAACGCGCCACTCTCGCCGATCCATGTGCGGGCCCGGGTGGCCGCGGAGGAGGAGGGCGACGAGGCGGCGGCGTTCGACGACACCGGCGAGGAGGGCGAGAGCGCCTTCGTGCCGCAGGACGACGATGGGAGCGAGCCGGCATGACCGCCATGGAATTCCCCGATGCCCTGGACGAGATCCTCGAGGCCGCCCTGCTGGCGGCGGGCGAGCCGCTCTCGCTGGAGCGCCTCGATGCGCTCTTCGACGACCACGAGCGCCCGCCGAGGCGAGCGCTGCGGGAGGCCCTGGGGCGGGTCGAGTTGCGTCACGAGCGCGGCGCCATGGAGCTGCTCGAGACCGCCTCGGGCTACCAGCTGCGCATCCGGCCGCGACTCTCGCCCTGGGTGTCGCGGCTGTGGGACGAGCGCCCGCAGCGCTACTCCCGGGCGTTGCTCGAGACCCTGGCACTGATCGCCTATCGCCAGCCGGTGACCCGCGGCGACATCGAGGAGGTGCGCGGCGTCACGGTGAGCGGGTCGATCATGCGCACCCTGGTCGATCGCGGCTGGGTGCGGGTGGTGGGGCACCGGGACGTGCCGGGCCGTCCGGCGGTCTATGCCACCACCCGGGCCTTCCTCGACGACTTCGGCCTCAAGACCCTCGACGAGCTGCCGCCGATGCACGAGCTCAAGGGCTTCGATGCCCCCGAGGAGAGCCTCGAGGACGAGCCGCCGCCGCCCCAGCACGAGCTGCTGGCCCAGGCGGATGCCCCGCCGGAGGAATCGGGCGAGACGCCGGCGGCGGACGCTACACCAGACGACGCGACGTCGCCCGAGAGCGGCGACGCCGCCGCCGCGGAGGCCAGGGAGGCCGCCGCGGCCAGCGAGACGACGGCCGGGACGGCCGACGATTCCCACGCCGGGACGGCGTCAGCACGGACGGGCCTGAGCTTCGCCGACCTCGAGGCTCGCCTGTCCGAACGTGCCCGGGGCCGCGTCGACGATGACGCTGCCGCGGGGGCGGAATCCACTACCAGCGAGACAGACGACTGATGAGCACCACCACCGAGAAACTGCAGAAGGTCCTGGCCCGGGCGGGCCTGGGGTCGCGCCGCGAGATGGAAGCCGCCATCGCCGACGGCCGGGTCAAGGTCAATGGCCAGGTGGCCACGTTGGGCGACCGCATCGAGAGCCGCGATCGGGTGGCCCTCGATGACCGGCCGGTGACCCTGCGGGCCGCCGACGAGGTGCCGCGCCGGGTGATCATGTACAACAAGCCCGAGGGCGAGCTGTGCACCCGCAAGGACCCCGAGGGGCGTCGCACCGTCTTCGACCGGTTGCCACGCCTCAAGGGCGAGCGCTGGATCGCCATCGGCCGGCTGGACATCAACACCAGCGGGCTGTTGCTGTTCACCACCGACGGGGAGCTGGCCAATCGCCTGATGCATCCCTCCACCCAGATCGAGCGCGAGTACGCCGTGCGGGTCATGGGCGAGGTCAAGCCGGAGCAGCTCAAGGCCATGGTCGAGGGGGTGATGCTCGACGACGGCCCGGCTCGCTTCACCGATGTCCAGGAGTTCGGCGGCGAGGGCATCAACACCTGGTTCCACGTGGTGATCATGGAAGGCCGCAATCGCGAGGTGCGTCGGCTCTGGGAATCCCAGGGCCTGACGGTCAGCCGCCTCAAGCGGGTGCGCTACGGCAACATCTTCCTCGACAAGCGCGCCAAGGCCAGCGAGTGGGTGGAGCTCAGCCAGGACGAGATCGACGACCTGGCCGAGATGGCCGGGCTGTCGCCCCGCAAGGTGCCGGAGCTGACGCCCGACGAGAAGAACCGCTGGAGCCGCGACAAGCACAAGCGCCGGCCGGTGCAGGCGATGCGCAAGCCCAAGGCACGTCGTTAGCGGGCGCCTGCCCCCGGCCGGGGAGGCGGGCGCCGGAAGGCAAAAAAGTCCTTGCCAGGCCGGGGGCATATCCGTATTATCTGCACCCGTTCGGACGGGTCGTTAGCTCAGTTGGTAGAGCAGTTGGCTTTTAACCAATTGGTCGTAGGTTCGAATCCTACACGACCCACCATCCGAACCTGAGACCATGGCGACTGAGCCGCCATGCGTTGCGGGTCGTTAGCTCAGTTGGTAGAGCAGTTGGCTTTTAACCAATTGGTCGTAGGTTCGAATCCTACACGACCCACCAGACATAGCGCCCCTGCCTCCCATGAGGCAGGGGCGTTCTGCGTTCCGGGGGCAGGCGGCGCCGGCGCCGTTGTGCTTGCAACCCGGCCGAGACGGCGTCATCATCGGCGGGCGTCATGTTTCTCGCCCGGAGTGAATGAATCACGCGTTATCCGGTCTAGAATGGACGCGGGTCGGCCACGGCGGAAGACGCGACGGTTGACCCTCTGGCGTGTCGCGGCGTGCGGAGTGCACGCGTGTCGGCACCTGGTGCAATGCAGGGGGAGCCCCTGCCGGTCACAGTGGTAGACACGATGACGATCATGACTTCCCATGCCGAGCTGCGCGATCAGCTGGCACGTACCTATTGCCCCACGCGTATTCCCGCCGAGGACGAGGCCCGTATCGAGGAGATCAAGCGTCTGCTCGAGGCCCACAATGCCGTGTTGGTGGCCCACTACTACACCGACGACGCCATCCAGCAGCTGGCCGAGGAGACCGGCGGCTGCGTGGCCGACTCCCTGGAGATGGCCCGCTTCGGCGCCCGCCACGAGGCCGATACCCTGGTGGTGGCCGGCGTGCGCTTCATGGGCGAGACGGCCAAGATCCTCTCCCCGGAGAAGCGCGTGCTGATGCCGACCCTGGAGGCGACCTGCTCGCTGGACGTGGGCTGCCCGGCCGAGGAGTTCAGCGCCTTCTGCGACGCCCATCCCGACCGCACCGTGGTGGTCTACGCCAATACCTCGGCGGCGGTGAAGGCCCGGGCCGACTGGGTGGTGACCTCGTCGATCGCGGTGGACGTGATCGAGCACCTCAAGGCCCGTGGCGAGAAGATCCTGTGGGCCCCGGACAAGCACCTGGGGGGCTATATCCAGAAGCAGACCGGCGCCGACATGCTGCTCTGGGACGGCGCCTGCATCGTCCACGAGGAGTTCAAGGCCAAGGGGGTCGAGGACCTCAAGGGCCTGTACCCCGAGGCCGCGGTGCTGGTGCACCCCGAGTCCCCGGCCTCGGTGGTCGAGTTGGCCGATGTGGCGGGCTCCACCTCCCAGCTGATCAAGGCGGCCAAGGAGCTGCCCCAGGACAAGCTGATCGTCGCCACCGATCGCGGCATCTTCTTCAAGATGCAGCAGGCGGTGCCCGAGAAGACCCTCTTCGAGGCGCCCACCGCCGGCAACGGCGCGACCTGCAAGAGTTGCGCCCACTGCCCTTGGATGGCCATGAACGCCCTGGACAACATGGCCGCCGCCCTGCGCGAGGGCAGCGGCGAGATCTTCGTCGATGATGCCCTGCGTCTTGCCGCCTTGAAGCCCCTGGAGCGGATGCTCAACTTCAATCGCTAGGCTTCGCCTAGAGCTTGAAGCTGGAAGACAGCCCTTGGATGCGGGCTTTGGAAGGCGACATGCTGCCTTCCAGCTTCCAACTGTTACTGAAACTCCTCCATGGCCTCCCGGTACTCGATGAAGGCCTCGCGCCGCTGGGCGATACGCCCGGCGGCGTTGTCGTCGTGTTCCGCTTCCGCCACGTCCTTGGCCACCTCGAGCTGGCGGATGGCGCGATCGATATGGCCGGTGAGCTGCAGGTGCTCGGCCCGGGCCAGGTGCCCCCAGGCCGGGCGACCGCTGCGACCGGCGGCCTCGGCGAGCAGGTCGAAGACCCGGGGATCCTCGGGGCGTCGGGTGGCCAGCTCGCTGAGCTGCCGGTAGGTCGCGTCGGGATCGCGCTGCAGCAGGGCCTCGCCGAGCAGCAGGCTGGCCGGCACGTAGTCGGGCATCAGGCGCAGCTGATGGCGGCTGCGGGCGATGGCGTCGTCGACGCGGCCGGCGTCGAGGGCCACCTTGGCGGCCGAGGCGGGGAGCATCGCCAGGTCCGGCAGGCGCCGGGCCAGGGCATCCAGGGCCTGCAGCGCGGCCTCGCTGCGTCCGGCCTCGGCATCCGCCAGCGCGGCCAGATAGCGACGGGCCATCTCCGGGGCCTGGCCGCGGGCCAGGCGGGTGGCGGCCTGGCGCGGGTCCTGGTCGTGGATCGCCAGCAGGGCGCGGGCACGGATCAGGTGGTATTCGATAGACTCGTCCCGGGGCGCGCTTGCGCCGAGCTGGTCGGCCCTGGCCTGGGCATCGCTGATGCGTGATTCCGTGACCGGGTGAGTGAGCAGGAATTCCGGCGGGTTGCCGCCCTGCAGGGAGATCTTGCGCTGCATGGTGCGGAACATCTCGACCATTGCCTGGGGGTCGTAGCCGGCATCGGCCATGGCCTGCAGGCCGACCCGGTCGGCCTCCCGCTCGAAGCGCCGCGAGTAGGCCAGCTGATCCTGGAATAGCGCGGCCTGGGAGCCCATGGCGGCGGCGATGCCGGCATCGCCGCCGCCACCGGCGGCGATCAGCATCCCGGCGAGCATGGCGGCCATGGCCGGGATCTGGGTCTGCTCGGCGCGGGCCTGGCCCCGGGCATAGTGGCGTAGGGAGAGGTGGCCGAATTCATGGGCGAGCACCGAGGCCAGGGGCGCCTCGCGCTCGGCGAAGGCGAACAGCCCGGCGTTGATGCCGATCACGCCGCCGGGCACGGCGAAGGCGTTGAGTCGCTCGCTGGCGACCAGGGTGATCACCGGGTCGATGCCGCCGACGTGGCTGTAGGGCAGCAGGCCGTCCACCAGGGATTCCACGTAGTGCTGGGCGATGGGGTCCTGCCACTGCGGGGCCTTGGCGCGAAACTGACGTAGCCAGGCGCGGCCCAGGCGTACCTCCTTGCCGCTGACGGCCTGGGTGTCGCCGCTGATCAGGCTGGGCAGGCCGGCATCGTCGCCAGACTGGCCGAGGGCCGGCACGGCGACGGCGAGGCTGAGGGCGAGGGCGGTGAGACAGGACAGGGGGCGACGCAGCATGGCCTTCCTCGTCAGAGAGCGGAACGGAGCGAGACGGCTCCCTTCCGACATTGATTCGTCCGGAAAAGTGCCTTTAAATCCCAAGAGTTCATGTCGGCAACCTGCCCCGCTCGGGCCCGGCATGCCTCTGGCATTCTCCCGGGAGACAATATGGCTGTGCAACCTGATGACGTGCTCGACGCACGGGGTCTTCCCTGTCCGCTGCCCCTGCTCAAGGCCAAGCAGGCCCTGTCCCGGTTGGCGCCGGGGCAGTTGCTGGAAGTGATGGCCACCGACGCCGGGTCCTGGCGGGACTTCGAGACCTTCATCGCCCAGAGCGATCACGAGATGCCGGCCCGTGAGGAGCGCGGCGAGGTCTACCATTACTGGATTCGCAAGGGTGGGGAGCAGGCTCCATGACCCTGAGGTCGGTGTTCCGTGGCTGGGTCGACCATTACCTCTCCGACGAGGAGGCGGTCATCCTGCTGATCATGCTGGTGCTCGGCTTCGCCGTGGTGATCTGGCTGGGCAAGATGCTGGCGCCCTTCCTCACCGCCCTGGTGATCGCCTTCCTGCTGCAGGGCGCGGTGAACGCACTGACCCGGCGACGCGTGCCGCATTTCCTGGCGGTGATGCTGGTCTACCTGGCCTTCATCGGCGTGCTGCTGGCGATGGCGCTGATCCTCATGCCGCTGATCTGGAACCAGCTGGTCAACCTGGTCCAGGAGACGCCGCGCATGTTCGCCAGTGGCCAAGAGCTGCTCGACGACCTCCAGACGCGCTATCCCCAGCTGGTGACCCCGGACCAGATCCAGGCCTGGATCGGCATGGCCGGCCGCGAGGTCACCCAGCTCGGCCAGCGCGCCCTGACCCTGTCGCTGGCCTCGCTGGGCAACGTGGTGGCGTTGATCGTCTACCTGGTGCTGGTGCCGATCCTGGTGTTCTTCATGCTCAAGGACCGCGACCGGCTGGTGGGCTTCACCGTCTCGCTGCTGCCCAAGAATCGCGGCCTGATGACGCGGGTGTGGCAGGAGATGGACGATCAGATCGCCAACTACGTGCGCGGCAAGTTCACCGAGATCATCATCGTCGGTGGCGTGGCCTTCTTCACCTTCATGTTCTTCGGCCTGCCCTATTCGGCCCTGCTGGCGGTGCTGGTGGGCCTGTCGGTGCTGGTGCCCTACATCGGCGCCGCCGTGGCGACCCTGCCGGTGGCGGCGGTGGCGGGTTTCCACTTCGGTCTCGGTGACCAGTTCCTCTACGTGATCATCGCCTATGGGGTCATCCAGGCCCTGGACGGCAACGTCCTGGTCCCGGTGCTGTTCTCCGAGGCGGTCAATCTGCACCCGGTATCGATCATCCTGGCGGTGCTGTTCTTCGGCGGCGTCTGGGGCTTCTGGGGCATCTTCTTCGCCATCCCCCTGGCGACCCTGCTCAAGGCCCTGGTCTATGCCTGGCCGCGGGGCATCCAGCAGCGCCGCCAGGAGGTCTCCAAGGAGGAGGAGACCGTCGAGACCTGAGCGCGTCCGCCGTGAGTCGGACACGCGGCCCTCACTGCCCGGCGTGCAGCGCCCGGGCGGCCTCCAGCACCTCGTCGGCGTGCCCCTTCACCTTGACGCCCCGCCATTCCCGGGCGAGCGTGCCGTCGGCATCGATCAGGAAGGTGCTGCGCTCGATCCCCAGGTGCTCCTTGCCGTAGAGCTTCTTGAGCTTGATGACGTCGAACAGCCGGCACAGCGTCTCGTCCTTGTCGGAGAGCAGCGGGAAGGTGAACCCCTGCTTGGCCTTGAAGTTCTCCTGGGCGCGGATGCCGTCCCGGGAGACGCCGACGATCACGGTGTTGGCGGCCTCGAAGGCCTCCTTGCGGTCGCGGAAGTCGCCGCCCTCGGTGGTGCATCCCGGCGTGCTGGCCTTGGGATAGAAGTACACCACCACCTGCCGGCCGCGCAGCGCCGAGAGGCTCAGGGGGGTGTCGCCGGTGGCGGTGGCGGTGAAGTCGGGCACGGGCTGGCCGATGCTGACGGTCATGGAGGACTCCTCGGGTCGCGGTGGGCAAAGGCCCCGATTACACGCAACCCGGGGCGAACTGTAAAGTCGCCGCTGTACAGGCTCTCGAGCCCTGAGTACCATTTGACCCCTGATATCGAGACCCCGGGCGGGGCGGGATCCTTGAACGGTGACCCTGGCCGCAGCGGTCACCCCGGCAGGCAGTTGAGAGGACAAGCAGAGCATGATCACGGGCAGCATCGTCGCACTGGCGACACCGATGAAGGTCAACGGCGATATCGACTGGGAGGCCCTGCGGGCCCTGGTCAACTTCCATCTCGACCACGGCACCGATGCGATCGTCGCGGCGGGGACCACCGGCGAGCCGACCACCATGTCATTCGCCGAGCACTTCGACGTGATTCGCACCGTGGTGGAGGAAGTCGGCGGGCGCATCCCGGTGATCGCCGGCACCGGCGCCAATGCCACTTCCGAGGCGGTCGAGCTGGCCCGCTACGCCAGCGAGGTGGGGGCCGACTACTGCCTGTCGGTGTGCCCCTACTACAACAAGCCGACCCAGGAAGGCCTCTACCAGCACTTCAAGGCCGTGGCCGAGGGCAGCAACCTGCCGGTGATCCTCTACAACGTGCCCGGCCGCACCTGCTCGGACCTCTACAACGAGACCGTGCTGCGCCTGGCCGAGGTGGACAATATCGTCGGCCTCAAGGATGCCACCGGCAACCTGGAGCGCGCCGAGGACCTCATCGCCCGCCTCAAGGGCAGCGACTTCATGCTCTATTCCGGCGACGACGGCACGGCCTGCGACTTCATGCTGATGGGCGGCCATGGCGACATCTCGGTGACCGCCAACGTCGCGCCGCGGGCCATGCACGAGCTGTGCGTCGCTGCCGTGGCCGGCGAGGTCGACAAGGCCCACCAGATCAACACCCGGCTGATGCCGTTGCACACCAACCTGGGCATCGAGGCCAACCCGATCCCCGTGAAGTGGGCCCTGCACCGCATGGGGCTGATCGAGCCGGGTATCCGTCTGCCGCTGACCTGGCTCTCCGAGAAATACCACTCCACCGTCAGCGAGGCCCTGCAGCTGGCCGGTGTGATCGACGACTGAGCGGCGCCCGAGCCGCAACCTGGACAACCCGATGCAAGGTGGATGCATGAGCGCTGCGCTGAAATGGATGCCCCTGGTGGCCGCCCTGGCCCTGGCCGGCTGTGCCCGCGACGGCTATTTCGACGACCGTCGCGTCGACTATGCCGAGGCC
This sequence comes from Halomonas stenophila, assembly GCF_014192275.1. Taxonomy (GTDB): domain Bacteria; phylum Pseudomonadota; class Gammaproteobacteria; order Pseudomonadales; family Halomonadaceae; genus Halomonas; species Halomonas stenophila. Next base: position 310,217 of record NZ_JACHXR010000002.1, read on the forward strand.
GAGGCGAGTGCGCCCCTGGTGCTGCCCGACAGCCGGGACACCCGCCGCTACCGGGATGCCATGCCGGTGCCAGAGGCCGCCGGCAGCTTCGCTTCCCAGGGCGACGACTTCGAGGCCCCGCCGCCCCGCGCGCTGGGCGCCGGCAGTGGCGTCGAGGCCGGTGACGTGGCTCGCCGCGAGGCGACCGGGCAACGCTGGCTGGTGGTCGGTGCCGAGCCCAGTGCGGTGTGGTCCGAGCTGGAGCGCTTCGCCGACGAGCGCGGCCTGCAAGTGGTGAGTCGCGATTCGAGCCGGGGCGTGCTGGAGACGGACGCGGGACGCCTCAGCGTGCGCCCGGGCCTGCAGCCCGGGGCCAGCGAGGTCCGCTGCGAGCAGGCCGGCACGCCGCTCGAGGGCTGCCTGCGGGCCCTGGAGCGGCGCTTCGAGGCGCGCGGTGCCACCGCCAGCGCCTCGTCGCTGGCGGTGCAACGTGCCCCCGAGGAGCGCATGCGTCCGCTGCTCGAGCAGCGCGCCGGCGAGTGGCGCCTGGTGATCCCCTTCGACCTGGAGCGGACCTGGGCCGAGCTCAGCTACCAGCTCGAGGCCGACTTCTCGGTGGCCGAGCGCCGCGAGCTGCTGGAGCAGGACGCCGACGGTCACCGCTTCCTGGTGGACTACCTGACCCTCAGCGAGCGCAGTGAGGGGCTGCTCGGCACCCTGACCAGCCTGGGCCAGGCATCGCCCCAGCGCATTCGCCTGGTGCTGGAGGCCAGCGGGCCCGAGCGCACCGTGCTGCGCGCCGAGCCCGCCGACGAGCGCGAGCTCTCCGCGGAGGATCGCCGTGAACTCCTCGAGCGGGTGGCGGGCCTGCTGGGCTGATGAGGGAGTCGCCGAGCCTGGAGGGGGCCGGACGCCTGCATTTCGCCTCGCTGGGCAGCGGCAGCAAGGGCAATGCGACCCTGGTCAGCGACGGCGAAACGCACCTACTGGTCGACTGCGGTTTCGGCCTCAGGGAGACCGAGCGTCGCCTGGCCCGCTTCGGCCTGCACCCCCGCCAGCTCGATGCCGTGCTGGTGACCCACGAGCACGGTGATCACGTGCGCGGTGTCGGTCCCCTGGCCCGGCGCCACCGGGTCCCGGTCTACCTGACGCCGGGCACCTGGCTGTCGGGCAAGCTCGGCGAGGTGCCGCACCGCCACTGGATCACCCCCCAGTCGCCCTTCCGGGTGAAGGGCTTCGAGATCGACCCGATCACCGTGCCCCATGATGCCCGGGAGCCGGTGCAGTTCCGCCTCGCCGCCGCCGACCGACGCCTCGGCCTGCTCACCGACCTGGGCCATCCCAGCGAGCACGTCGTCGAGGCCTTCCGTGGCTGCGATGCGCTGGTGCTGGAGTGCAACCACGATGTCCACCTGCTCGAGACTGGCCCCTACCCGCCGAGCCTCAAGCGTCGGGTCGGCGGCCAGTGGGGCCACCTGGCCAACGCCCAGGCCGCCTGGCTGCTCCGGCGGCTGGGGCTGGAGCGGTTGCAGCGCATCGTCTGCTCGCACCTGTCCGAACACAACAACCGCCCCGAGCTGGCCCTGGAGGCCCTGGTGCCGCTGCTCGACGGCGACGATTCGCGCCTGACGGTGGCCGCCCAGGATCAGGGGCTGGACTGGCAGGCGATCACCTGATCCCCGTATCCTCTTATACCTACCGCCTGTGGAGGCTTCCCATGGAAAAGCGCCAAGAACTCTATGCCGGCAAGGCCAAGTCGGTCTTCGCCACCGATGACCCGGATCGCCTGATCCTGCACTTCCGTGACGATACCAGCGCCTTCGACGGTCGGCGCATGGAGTCGCTGGAGCGCAAGGGCAAGGTCAACAACCGCTTCAACGCCTTCATCATGGGCAAGCTGCAGGAGGCCGGCATCCCCACCCACTTCGAGGGCCTTCGCTCCGACACCGAGTGCGTGGTCAAGAACCTCGACATGCTGCCGGTGGAGTGCGTGGTGCGCAACATCGCCGCGGGCAGCCTGGTCAAGACCCTCGGTGTGGAGGAGGGCAGCGAGCTCAACCCGCCGACCTTCCAGCTGTTCCTCAAGAACGACGAGCTCCATGACCCGATGATCAACGAGTCCCTGGCCGAGACCTTCGGCTGGGCGACCCCCGAGCAGCTAGCCGAGATGAAGGCCCTGACCTTCCGCGTCAACGAGGTGCTCAAGCAGCTGTTCGCCGATGGCGGCCTGCTGCTGGTGGACTACAAGCTCGAGTTCGGGCTCTTCCAGGGCCGGATCGTGCTGGGTGACGAGTTCTCCCCGGACGGCTGTCGCCTGTGGGACGCCGAGACCCGCGAGAAGCTCGACAAGGATCGCTTCCGTCAGGGCCTGGGCGGGGTGATCGAGGCCTACGAGGAGGTGGGTCGCCGCATCGGCGTCGATTTCGACTGAGCCAGCCGCCGAGGCATACCGAACGAAGGGCCCTGCGGGGCCCTTCGTCGTGTCGGGCTCCTACACCGCCACGATCTCGACGACCTCCAGCAGCGTATTGCCTTCTGCATCGGCCTGGGCGCGGAAACGCACGTCCAGGTCGCGCAGGCGCACCCCGTAGACCCGCTCCTCGGCACCGCGGCGGTAGGCCGGGCGCGGGTCCTGGGCCAGCACCTGGGCGATCAGCGCGCGCAGCGAGTCGCCGTCGGTCCGGGCGGTGAGGGCGGCCTCGGCGTCGCGGGTGAAGCGCACGGGCAGCGCCGCCGGCGCCTCGGGGGCGAAGCCGGCCCGGGCCTCGGGGCGGGCCTCGGCCCAGGGCAGGTAGGGCTTGATGTCGAGCACCGGGGTGCCGTCCACCAGGTCGGCCCCGCGCAGCGTCAGGCTCACCCCGGCGCGCGTGTCGATGGCGACGAGTTCCACCAGCGACAGGCCCAGACGATTGGGGCGATGGGTGCTGCGGCTGGCGAAGACCCCCACCCGGGCATTGCCCCCCAGGCGCGGCGGGCGTACCAGGGGCGTCCAGCGCTCGGGGCTCAGGTGGAAGACGAAGGTCAGCCACAGGTGGCTGAAGGCCTCCAGGCCGCGCACCGCCAGCGGGTCGTCGAAGGGGGGCGCCAGTACCAGGCGGGCGCGGGCGGCCTCGGCCAGGCCGGGCTGGCGGGGGATGCCGAACTTGTCGGGAAAGTCGCTGGCGATATGCCCGATGGGCGTCATGGGCAAGGCGGCAGAGGGGGCGTGCATGGCGGGTCCTGATGGCGGTCGCCGTCGGGCATTGGCCCGGGCGCCTGGCTTCGGTAATCTCTGGGCGTCTCCATTCTCGCAGGAAGTCCCTTATGCGTCATGCCGACCCCGTTTCCCCGGCGCCCCCGGACGGTCCGGCCACCCCCCGGCCGCCGCGTATCCTCTATCGCCAGGCGCGGGTCCAGGACGGCATCGACCAGGCCGAGGTCTTTCGCCACGCGGTCATGCAGGGTGCCATGGCGCACTACGCACTGGCGGCGCGGGAGGCCTGGGCCGCGGTGCTGCCCCGCGAGGGCTGTGCCTGGGCGGCGCGCCAGGCACTCTATACCACCCTGGTGGCGACCTGTGACGGCCGCTGCGTGGGCTTCATCGAGATCGACCCGCGCCGCCACTACGTGGAGTCCCTCTATGTCTGGCCCTCCCTGGCCCGCCGCGGCATCGGCTCGACCCTGCTGGCGCATGCCGAGCGACTGTTGCGGGAGCAGGGGGCGACGCGCCTGGGCATCGACGCCAGCCTGGTGATGGCCGACGCGCTGGAGCGGCGCGGCTGGCGGCGGGTGCGCGAGGAGTGGGTCGAGCGGGGTGGCCAGCGGCTGTGCCGCCGGCATCTGGTGAAGTCGCTGGAAGCGTCGGATGGCTGAGCGCTCAGGCGTCCTGCTCGACGATCCGCATCGACAGGTCGATGGCCTTGACGTCCTTGGTCAGGGCGCCGCTGGAGAGGCAGTCCACCCCGGTCTCGGCGATGGCCCTGAGGGTGGTCTCGTCGACATTGCCCGAGGCCTCCAGGGTGGCCCGGCCGCCGGTGCGTTGCACCGCCTCGCGCATGTCCTCCAGCGAGAAGTTGTCGAGCATGATCACGTCGGCACCGGCGGCCAGCGCCTGGTCCAGCTCCTCGAAGGTCTCCACTTCCACCTCCACCGGCAGGTCCCGGGCGATGCGCCGGGCCTCGTCCACGGCGGCCCCGATCCCCCCGCAGGCGGCGATGTGGTTCTCCTTGATCAGGAAGGCATCGAAGAGCCCGATGCGATGGTTGTGCCCGCCGCCGCAGGTCACCGCATACTTCTGGGCCAGGCGCATGCCGGGCAGCGTCTTGCGGGTGTCCAGCACCCGGACCCCGGTGCCCGCGAGCAGGTCCACGTAGTGGCGGGTGCGGGTGGCGGTGGCCGAGAGGGTCTGCAGCAGGTTGAGGGCCGCCCGCTCACCGGTCAGCAGGGCGCGGGCCGGTCCCTCGAGCTCGAGGAAGGCGTCACCGGCGGCCACCCGGTCGCCGTCGGCGGCCTGCCAGCGCAGCGCGACCCGGGCGTCGAGTCGCCGGAACAACTCGTCGACCCAGGCCACCCCGCACAGCACGGTGTCCTCCCGGGTGATCACCCGGGCCCGGGCCCACTGTTTATCGGGAATCAACTCGGCGGTGATGTCGCCGGGGCCGACGTCCTCGGCCAGCAGCCGGGCGGCGCTGTCACGGATCTCTTCGGCAAGGGCATCCTGGTAGTGCATGGCGGGCCTGTCTCTGTGCTGTGAAGCTGGAAACGTCCATTATAGGGGAAACGCAAGGACAGACGTCAGGGGGAAAGATGCCGATTCACGATGGCTGGCTCGAGGGGGCCCGCCGGGTGCCGTCACCCCATCAGGATGTGCGCCCGGACGGCGAGGTCTCGTTGCTGGTGCTGCACTCGATCAGCCTGCCGCCGGGGCGGTTCGGTGGCGATGCGATCGAGCGGCTGTTCACCAATCGCCTCGATCCGGCCGGGCATCCCTTCTTCGCCGCGATCGCCGGCCTCGAGGTCTCGGCGCACCTGCTGATCCGCCGCGACGGCGAGTGCGTGCAATTCGTGCCCTTCCAGGCGCGAGCCTGGCACGCCGGTCGCTCGTGCTGGCGGGATGGCGGGATCGAGCGCCAGGCGCTGAACGATTTCGCGGTGGGTATCGAGTTGGAAGGGGACGAGGTGTCCCCCTACACTCAGGCCCAGTACCGAGCCCTGGCGGCGGCCACCCGGGCCTTGCAGGCGAGCTATCCGGCGCTCACGCCCGAGCGCATCACCAGCCATGCCCATGTCGCGCCATTACGCAAGAGCGACCCCGGGCCGGCCTTCGACTGGGCCTACTTTCGTCAGCAGTTGGTGGCGGCCGACATTTATGCGTAATAAAACATGCATAATATCGTGCGCTCCTCGCCGGTTGCCACGGGTGGTGCGGCCTGGCCGGGGCCTTTCTCGAGCGTCTACGTTCGGCGGGAGGCCCCGGCTGGCCAGTGACTGGGCGGTCTGCTGGTTTTTTGAAAATATTTTTCAATCCTGCTCTAATTGGCAGCCGCGAGCGTTTACGGTATCTTCGGCGCACCCACCGACATGGGTCGCGTTGACTTGTAAAACGACTACAACCTAGGACAACGGCTTGGAGGTGATCCCTTCATGACCGTCATTAAAACGCTACACCCCCTTGTTGCGGGGCTGTTGCCCCCACGTCATTCGGAGAGACGTCTATGAGTCTTGAGACACGAGAAGATCTCGATCCGGTCGAAACCACGGAATGGCTGGATTCCCTGGAATCGGTACTGGATCGCGAGGGCGAGGACCGCGCCCGGTACCTGATGACCCGCCTGGCCGACCGCGTGCGCCGCGACGGCATGCAGGTACCTTTCTCGGTGACGACGCCGCATCGCAACACCATCCCGGTGCACCGCGAGGCGCCGATGCCGGGCGATCTCTTCATGGAGCGTCGCATCCGTTCGGTGATCCGCTACAACGCCATCGCCCAGGTGATCCGCAACAACCGCGCGAACCCGGGCCTCGGCGGCCACATCGCCAGTTTCATGTCGGCGGCGACCCTCTACGACGTGGGCTTCAACCACTTCTTCCGGGCTCCCAACGGCGACTTCGAGGGTGACCTCGTGTACATCCAGGGCCACGTGGCGCCGGGGATCTATGCCCGTGCCTACCTGGAAGGGCGCCTGACCGAAGAGCAGATGGACAAGTACCGCCAGGAGGTGGATGGCGACGGCCTGTCCTCCTACCCGCACCCCTGGCTGATGCCGGATTTCTGGCAGTTCCCCACCGTGTCCATGGGGCTGGGGCCGATCCAGGCGATCTACCAGGCTCACGTGATGAAGTACCTGCACTCGCGTGAACTCAAGGACATGCACGATCGCAAGATCTGGTGCTTCATGGGCGACGGCGAGTGCGACGAGCCGGAGTCCCTGGGGGCCATCCACCTGGCGAGCCGCGAGAAGCTCGACAACCTGATCTTCGTCATCAACTGCAACCTGCAGCGCCTCGACGGCCCGGTGCGCGGCAACTCGCGCATCATGGACGAGCTCGAGGGCGTGTTCCGCGGCGCCGGCTGGAACGTCCAGAAGGTGGTCTGGGGCCGCCTGTGGGACCCGCTGTTCGAGAAGGACAAGAAGGGCGTCCTGCAGAAGCGCATGGACGAGGCGGTCGACGGCGAGTACCAGAACTACAAGGCCCTCGGCGGCGCCTACACCCGGGAGCACTTCTTCGGCAAGTACCCGGAAACCGCCGAGATGGTCAAGGACATGTCCGACGAGGACATCTGGAAGCTCAACCGCGGTGGCCACGACCCGTTCAAGGTCTACGCGGCCTACCACGAGGCGACCCAGAACGCCAACGGCCGGCCCACCGTGATCCTGGCGCACACCGTCAAGGGCTACGGCATGGGCGGCGGCGAGGGTGAGGCCGCCATGGAGGCCCACCAGGTCAAGACCATGGAATACGAGGCGCTCAGGACGTTCCGCGACCGCTTCGGCATTCCGCTGTCCGACGAGCAGCTCAAGGAGGTCCCGTACTACAAGCCCGAGGATGATTCCCCGGAGATGAAGTACATGCATCTCCAGCGCGAGCGCCTGGGCGGCTACCTGCCGAGCCGCCGCAGCGACTTCGAGTCGCTGCCGATCCCGTCCCTGGAGGACAAGACCTTCGCCTCCCAGACCGGCGGGTCCAAGGGCCGCGAGATTTCCACCACCATGGCCTTCGTGCGCATCCTGAACGGCCTGGTCAAGGACAAGAAGATCGGCGATCGGGTGGTGCCGATCATCCCCGACGAGGCGCGTACCTTCGGCATGGAGGGCATGTTCCGCCAGCTCGGCATCTACACCTCCGAGGGCCAGAAGTACGAGCCGGTCGACAAGGGCCAGATCATGTTCTACCGCGAGGATCAGAAGGGCCAGATCCTCGAGGAGGGCATCAGCGAGGCCGGGGCCATGTCGGCCTGGATCGCCGCGGCGACCTCCTACGCGAACAACGCCACCACCCTGCTGCCGTTCTACGTCTACTACTCGATGTTCGGCTTCCAGCGCATCGGTGACCTGGCCTGGGCCGCCGGCGACATGCAGGCGCGGGGCTTCCTGGTCGGCGGCACCGCCGGTCGCACCACCTTGAACGGCGAGGGGCTGCAGCACCAGGACGGTCACAGCCTCCTCCAGGCGTCGATGATCCCCAACTGCCGCAGCTACGACCCGACCTATGCCCACGAGGTGGCGGTCATCGTCCAGGACGGCCTGAAGCGCATGTTCGCCGACAAGCAGAACTGCTTCTACTACCTGACGGTGATGAACGAGAACTACGAGCAGCCGGCCCTGGAGGAGGTGCCCGCCGAGGACATCATCAAGGGCATGTACCTGCTGCGCGAGACTCAGGGCGACAAGGGACGCGTCCAGCTGCTGGGCTCCGGCACCATCCTGCGCGAGGTCGAGGCCGCCGCCGAGCTGCTCGCCGAGGACTGGGGCGTGGGTGCCGACATCTGGAGCGTGACCAGCTTCAACGAGCTGCGTCGCGAGGCCCTCGAGATCGACCGTCAGGCCTTCCTCAAGCCGGCCGACGAGCCCGGCAAGCCACATGTCACGACGTGCCTGGAGGGGCGTCAGGGCCCGGCCATCGCCTCCACCGACTACATGAAGCTGTACGCCGATCAGGTCCGCGCCTGGGTGCCGACCGACTATCATGTGCTCGGCACCGATGGCTATGGCCGCTCCGATACCCGCGAGAAGCTGCGTCACTTCTTCGAGGTCAACCGCTACTTCGTCACCGTGGCCGCGCTCAAGGCGCTGGCCGGGCGCGGCGAGATCGATCGCAAGGTCGTCGGCGAGGCCATCGAGAAGTATGGCATCGACCCCAACAAGCCCAACCCGCTTGAGGTGTGAGGCGTCGACCGACCGGTGGCATGGCGGGTCCGTCGGGCCCGCCCCCGTCAAGAGTTTGAAGGAGCGCGACCTTGAGTAGCGAAATCATCAAAGTGCCCGACATCGGTGGCGATACCGATGTGGAAATCATCGAGATCGCGGTGTCGGAAGGCGACGTCATCGAGCCCGAGGACACCCTGATCACCCTGGAATCCGACAAGGCCTCCATGGACGTGCCCGCCCCCAAGGGCGGCAAGGTGCTGAAGGTGCTGGTCACGGAGGGCGACACCGTCTCCGAGGGGGACGATATCGTCGAGATCGAGGCCGAGGGTGGCGGTGATGCCGGTGGCGAGGCCGGTGAGACCGCCGAGGCCCCGGCCGCCGCGCGCGAGCCGGCTCCCGAGCCCGAGGCGCCGGCGGCCAGGAGCGCCGGCGGCGGCAGCCGCACCGTCGATATCACCGTCCCCGACCTGGGGGGCTCCAGCGATGTGGAGATCATCGAGGTGGCGGTGGCCGAAGGCGACGAGGTCGCCGAGGAAGACACCCTGATCACCCTGGAGTCCGACAAGGCCTCCATGGACGTGCCGAGTCCCCATGCCGGCAAGATCGTCAGCCTGACGGTCAAGGAGGGCGACACCGTCTCCGAGGGCGATGTCATCGGTACCATGCAGGTCGAAGGTGCCGGCGGCGAGGCCGAGGCACCTGCCGAGACCCCCGCGGCCGAGACCCCGGCTTCCGAGCCCCAGGCGGAAGCGGCGTCCGAGCCTGCGGCGAGTGGCGAGCCCGAGCGGCGCGAGGTCCGCGTGCCCGACCTGTCCGGCTCCAGCGACGTGCCGGTGATCGAGATCGCCGCCAGCGTCGGCGACCCGGTCGACGAGGAAGACCCGCTGATCACCCTGGAGTCCGACAAGGCCTCCATGGACGTGCCGAGCCCCTTCAAGGGCACGCTGGTCGAACTCACCGTCAAGGAGGGCGACACCGTCTCCGAGGGCGACCTGATCGGCTATATCGAGACCGTGGGCGCCAAGCCCGCGCCCAAGGCCGCTCCGCAGAAGAGCGCGGCGAAGGCCGAGGCGACGGCCGAGACGTCCACGGCCGTCGCCGAGAAGCAGGCGGCCGCCCCGGCGGGTCGGCCCAGCCCCGAGGCCCAGATGGCCGCCCACAAGCCCCGCGACGGCAAGCTGGTGCATGCCGGTCCGGCGGTGCGCATGCTGGCCCGCGAACTCGGCGTCGACCTCGGCCTTGTCAAGCCCAGCGGTCCCAAGGAGCGCGTGCTCAAGGAGGACGTGCACGCCTACGTCAAGCAGGTCATGGCAGGCAAGGCCCAGGCACCGGCCGCCGCTCCTGCGGCCGCCGCCGCGGGTGGCGCGGGGATCCCGCCGATCCCCGACCAGGACTTCAGCCAGTTCGGCGAGGTCGAGGAGAAGGCCATGGGGCGCCTGATGAAGATGGGCGCCACCAACCTGCATCGCAGCTGGGTCAACCTGCCCCATGTGACCCAGTTCGACGAGGCCGACATCACCGAACTGGAAGCCTTCCGCAAGTCGATGAAGGCCGAGGCCGAAGCCCAGGGCGCCAAGCTCACGCCGCTGCCCTTCCTGATCAAGGCCTGTGCCTTCGCGCTGCGTAAGTACCCGCAGTTCAACGTCAGCCTGAAGAGCGACGGCGAGACCGTGGTGCACAAGAAGTACGTGCATATCGGCGTCGCCGTGGACACCCCGGATGGCCTGATGGTCCCGGTGATCCGCGACGCCGACAGGAAATCGCTGATCGAGCTGGCCAAGGAGTCCGTGGAACTGGCCGGCAAGGCGCAGTCGAAGAAGCTCAAGCGCGAGGAGATGACCGGTGGCTGCTTCACCATCTCCAGCCTGGGCTCCATCGGCGGCACCGCCTTCACGCCCATCGTCAACGCCCCGGAAGTCGCCATCCTCGGCGTTTCCAAGGCGTCCATGAAGCCGGTGTGGGACGGCGCGGCCTTCCAGCCGCGACTGATGATGCCGCTGTCGCTCTCCTATGACCACCGGGCGGTCAACGGCGCCGATGCGGCCCGGTTCACCGCCTTCCTCGGCCAGGTGCTGACGGACATCCGTCGCCTGCTGCTCTGATCGGGAACGGGGGAGCCACGACCGACGGCGCCACGAGGCGCCGTCGGCGTTTCTGCCGACCGCCCGTCCCGACGAGGATACCAAAGTTCTATTTGCCCCTTAATGCCTTGAGGCAGAGGGGCTTTTTGTCTTCCTGGCGGCCGCTGCGGCAGTCCGTCGCTTGTCTGGCGAAGATGGCCCGGGTATCGTTCGCTTCATCCTATTCTTCGTCTATGCGATTTCATCACCTCAAGGAGCAATTTCCATGCGTTTGATCCTCTTGGGCGCCCCGGGTGCCGGCAAGGGCACCCAGGCCCAGTTCATCTGCGAGCGCTTCGGCATCCCGCAGATCTCCACCGGCGACATGCTGCGGGCGGCGGTCAAGGAAGGTAGCGAGCTGGGTCTCAAGGTCCAGGAGATCATGACCACCGGTGGCCTGGTCTCCGACGACCTGATCATCTCCCTGGTCAAGGAGCGCATCGCCCAGCCGGACTGCGCCAACGGCTTCCTGTTCGACGGCTTCCCGCGGACCATCCCCCAGGCGGATGCCATGAAGGATGCCGGCGTGAAGATCGACCATGTCCTGGAGATCGCCGTGCCCGACGAGGAGATCGTCAATCGCCTGGCGGGTCGCCGCGTCCATCCGGCCTCGGGCCGGGTCTATCACGTCGACCACAATCCGCCCAAGGAAGAGGGCAAGGACGACGTCACCGGCGAGGCGCTGATCCAGCGCGACGACGACAGCGAGGCCACCGTGCGCAACCGCCTGGCGGTCTACCACGACCAGACCGCGCCGCTGGTCGAGTACTACCAGGAGTGGGCCCGGCAGGACCCGGACGCCGCGCCGGCCTATCATCGGGTCGAGGGCGTCGGCAGCGTCGATGACATCACCAGGCAGGTAATCGACGCCCTGGAGGGCTGAGTCGCTCTCAACCGACCCAGGGCTTATCGCCTTTAGCGTGGTCGCTCGGGGCTGATCCGTCGACAGGCCCCCCTCTATGACCTGTCCCCGGCGCCCCTCGTTAACCCAACGGCGATGGCTCTACTCGACGATCACCACGGCCCGCATCCGCGGGCCGTTGTCGTATAATGCCCCGACACTTTTCGCCACTGCGTGACTTCCCATGCCGATCCTGCTGGCCCTGGATGCCTCCTCGAGCGCCTGTTCCGCCGCCCTGCTGCGGCGTCGCGAGGGTGTCGACGATGAGTTGATCTCCCGCTTCGAATTCACCCCTCGTGCCCACACCCGTCGGTTGCTGCCGATGGTCGACGAGGTCCTCGGCGAGGCCGGCGTGGCGCCCGCCGACCTGGATGCGGTGGCCTATGGCCGGGGGCCGGGCTCCTTCACCGGACTGCGCATCGCCGCCGGCACCGCCCAGGGCCTGGCGTTTGGCCTGGACCGCCCCCTGCTGGGTGTCTCGACCCTGGCGGCGCTGGCCCTGGGCGCCCACCGTCGCCACCATTACCGCTACCTGTTCACCGCCCTGGATGCCCGCATGGGCGAGGTCTATGCCGCGGCCTGGCGCTGCCGGGAGGGCCGGGTCGAGGCCCTGTTGGCGGAGGCGGTGCTGCCACCTTCACGGCTGTGCCTGCCCCCCGACCATGCCGACCATGACTGGGTGGGCGTCGGCTCCGGCTGGGCCCTGTGGGAGCAGATGCCGGCCCAGGTCCAGGCCGGCCTGAGCCAGTGCCTGCCCGAGATGGAGCCCGCCGCCGAGGACATGGTGCTGCTGGCCGTCGAGGCCTTCGCCGCGGGCGAGGGACGACCCGCCCATGAGGTACAGCCGGTCTACCTGCGCGACCGGGTCGCCTGGCGGAAGAGCCGATGAGCGGCGTGGCGGTCGAGGGCGATGTCGCCCTGGCCGACCGCTGGGGGTTGCCCGGCCGCGAGAGCCCGGACGGGGCCGAGGCATCGCTGGTGCTGCGCCGCGAGGATGGCCGGCTGGTGCTGGCCGGCGACCCCCGCGCCTACGGCAAGCCCCTGGCGGTGGACTTCGTCGCCGGTCGCGCGGCCCATCGCCGCCGTTTCGGGGGCGGCCGGGGCCAGCTCATCGCTCGGGCCTGCGGGCTTGCCCGGGGCGTGACGCCCTCGGTGGTGGATGCCACGGCGGGGCTCGGCCGCGATGCCTTCGTGCTGGCCGCGCTGGGCGCCGAGGTGCTGATGATCGAGCGGGTCGCGGCCATCGCCGCCCTGCTCGAGGACGGCCTGGCCCGCGCCCGGGCGGATGCGGATACCGCCGAGATCGCCGCGCGGATGCGCCTCGCCCATGGCGACGCCGGAAGGGATCTCGCGTCCCTGGTGGCGAATGGCGGCGTCGCGCCCCAGGTCGTCCACCTGGACCCGATGTTTCCCCACCGCGAGAAGTCGGCGCTGGTCAAGAAGGAGATGCGCCTGTTCCGGGAGCTTGCCGGGGACGATGCCGATGCGCCCCGGCTGCTCGAGGCGGCGCTGGACGTGGCCACCCACCGCGTGGTGGTCAAGCGACCGCGCAAGGCCCCGCCCATCTCCGGCCCCGCCCCGCGGCATGTGCTGGAGGGCAAGACCAGTCGCTACGACCTCTATGTCCATCGTGCCCTGACCCCACCCTGAGCGCGTCTCAGGCCTCACTCTGGCGGGCGACCCGTTGCAGACGATGGCGCAGCGCCGGGGCGAACAGCGCCCGGCTGCGGCTGGCGGTCTCGCGCAGCGCCCGCGTGTAGTGCAGCCGTCCCTCGTCGATCCACAGCCAGCCCTCGGCCTCCAGGCTCGCCACCAGTCCGGCGAACAGCCGGGCATCGAAGAACTCCGGTGCCGCCCGCCCGGTGAGCTGGGCCAGGCGCTCGGCCAGCTGGCGGGCATGGTCGCCCAGGGTCCTGGCGGTGAAGTGGCCGGGGGGCTCGCCGAGCAGCGCCGAGAGCAGCAGGTAGCCCCGCTCCAGGGAGGGCTGCATCAGCCGGCCCAGCATCCGCAGCTGCTCGTCGCCGGTCAGCGAGGCCGGCCGGCGCCAGCCGTCGCCGTCGCGCTCGAGCAGTCCCGCCGCGCCGAGCTGGGCCAGGACCTCGTCCAGGGCGGTGCGCAGCGAGGGCGGCGACTCGAGGGAAAGCTCCCTGGCCAGCACCGGCCAGATCGGCGCGAGCAGGGCCTCGAGGTCGTCGGGGCCATGGTAGGCATGGTGGCGGAAGGCGAAGGCCGTGATCCCGGGCAGGGCGAAGAGGTGCAGCACGTTGTTGCGGTACCAGCCCAGCAGGCCGGCCTGGCGCTCGTCCGCGGTGACGATGTCGCCCAGCGGATGGGGACGGTAGGCGATCAGCCCCAGGGCACGGGCCTCGTCGAGCCAGTCCCGGGGGCTGCCCGCCGGCAGGCCCCGCTGGGGGCCGCCGGGGCGCGGGCGACGCAGGTCGACGAGCAGCGCCAGCTGGCGCTCCAGGAGATCGGCCTCGATGGCATGGTGGGGTGTCGCCAGCAGGCCCAGCGCCACCAGGTTGACCGGGTTGAGCGCCGCCGCGGCATTGACGCGCCGGGTCAGGGCCTCGCCGAGTCGCAGGACCACCTCGTCGCGCCAGGGGCGCCCCTCGCCGACGGCGTCCCGCCAGTCCGGACGCTGGCGGTCGAGGAAGGCCGCCAACTCCAGCGGTTCGCCGATGTTCACGGCGACGCGTCCATGGGGCTGGCGCAGCCGCCCCAGGACTCGCAGCAGGCCCAGCGGGGTCTCCTTGCGCTTGCGACTGCCGGCGAGCTCACGCTGGTAGGTGACGTCTTCCAGGACCCGCTCGTAGCCGATATAGACCGGCACGAAGGCCAGCGGCTGGGCGCCGTGGCGGCGGCTGCGCAGGAAGGAATCGAGGGTCATGGCCAGCATGCCCGGCCGCGCCGGCAGCATCCGGCCACTGCGCGAGCGGCCTCCCTCGATGAAGTACTCCAGGGGATGGCCCGCGGCCAGCAGGCGATGCAGGTACCCGTTGAACACCTCGGCATAGAGCGGCTGGCCGCGAAAGCTGCGGCGCATGAAGAAGGCCCCGCCGCGTCGCAGCAGGGGGCCGACCAGCGGCATGTCCAGGTTGCGGCCCGCGGCGATGTGCGGCGGCATCAGGCCATGGTCATAGAGCACGTAGGACAGCAGCAGGTAGTCGATATGGCTGCGGTGGCAGGGTACATAGACCAGGGTGTGGTTGCCGGCCAGGGCCTTGATCGCCTCCAGCCCCTGGACATCGACGCCGTCGTAGAGACGGTTCCACAGCCGGCGCAGCACGCCGTGCAGGAAGCGCATCACCGGGTAACTCATGTTCGAGGCGATCTCGCGGCCGTAGCGACGGGCGCGCCGCCGCAGCCGGGCTCGGGCCCGCGGGTCGTCGCCGGCGAGCTCCTCGATGACTCGGCGGACCTCGGGGCTTCCCACCACGCCCTCGACCAGGGTGCGGTGGTGGGAGAGGTCCGGGCCCAGCACCTGGGTGCGGACGCGGCGGAAGTGGGTCCGTAGCAGGCGGGCCGCCTTGCGGTTGGTGAGCGCCGGTTCGCGGCCATCATCGAGTTCGGAGAGCCGCAGCGGGGCGCCGAAGTGAACCTCCACGTCGCGACCGTTGACCGCCACCGAGAGCAGGCGGCGCAAGCGGCCGGTGAGCCGCCAGCTGTCGGCGGCCAGCAGGTGCCAGAGGCCGAAGCGCTTGCCCGGGGCGCGCCCCCAGAAGATGCTCACCGGCACCAGCTGGATGTCCCGGGGCAGGGCGTGGCTGGCGGCGATCAGCGCCTCGAAGGGTGCCCCGCTATAGGGGCGGCGCCAGAGGCGCCGCCGCAGGGACGGCAGGGCCAGCCGCGCCCGCACCTCGTGCCCGCCCAGGCGCAGCGGGGCGTCCGCCGGCGGCAGGCCATGGCGGTGGGCCAGGGATTCCAGCAGCAGGGCATCCGAGAGGGACGTCCGGGGCAGCACGTAGACGGTGGGCAGTGCGGGGTCGAGGCCCAGCGCCTCCGGGGCCGGCTCGATCCGGCGCACCTGGACCCAGGCCGTGAGCAGTCGCCGTAGGGGGGCGTGCAGTGCGCTGATCGGTGAGGCCATCCGGATGCCCCTGCGAGGAAATGAGCGGCCAGTATAGCGGGGCGGGTCGGGCGGGTCAGGCGTCCCGGCTTTTCCCGCCGCCGCAAACGTGCGTCAATACCGGCAGTCACGACGGACAGGGATGCGGGCCATGCACGGCATGTGGCGAGACGGCAATCACTTCCAGCTGCTGCCGGAGGCGGCACGCTTCCTGCCGGCCATGTTCGAGGCGGTGGACGGCGCCCGCCACTCGATCCTCATCGAGCTCTACCTGATGGAATCCGGGCGGCTGGCCACGGCCCTGATCGAGGTCCTGCAACGGGCCGTGGAGCGGGGCGTGACCGTGCTGCTGCTGCTCGACGGCTATGGCGCCATGGGGCTCGAGGCGGCGGATCGCCGCCGCCTGGAGGCGGGCGGCGTGGCGCTGCGCTGGTTCAATCCCCTGGGCTTGCATTCCCTGGCGCGCAACCTGACCCGCGACCATCGCAAGCTGGTGGTGGTGGACGGTAAGGTGGCCTTCACCGGCGGTTTCGGCGTGGTCGACGAGTTCCTCGATGCCTGGTACGAGGTGGCGATGCGCATCGAGGGGCCGGTGGTGTCCGACTGGACACGCCTGTTCTGCGCGCTCTGGGACTCGCCGATGACCCGGGGCGCCGGTGCCCCCGAACTGGTGCGCGGCCTGGACGTGTCCACCGCCAGCGACGACGGTTATGGCGGCATGCGCGGGCGAGTGGTCTGGGGCCAGGGCTATCGCTACCAGGCCATCCGCCATTCGCTGCAGCGCCAGGTGAGTGGGGCGAGGCGGCGCATCTGGATCTGCACCCCCTACTTCGTGCCGACCCTGAGCCTGCGCCTGCGCCTGGCGCGGGCCGCCCGCCGCGGCGTCGAGGTCTGCCTGCTGCTGCCCGGCGAGAGCCATGACCATCCGGGAGTGCGCTATGCCGGTCAGCGCTTCTACGGGCGCCTGCTGCGGGCGGGGGTGCGCATCTTCGAGTTTCAGCCGTCGTTCATCCACGCCAAGTTCACCCTCGCCGACGACTGGGTCAGCCTGGGCTCCTGCAACTTCGATCACTGGAGCCTGCAGTGGAACCTGGAGGCCAACCAGGAGGTGGAGGATGCCCGCTTCGCCGAGGAGGTGGCCGCGCTGTTCCGGCGCAACTTCGCTGCCAGCCACGAGATCCACCACGCGATGTGGCTGCGCCGTCCCCGCTGGCAGCGCCTCAAGGAGTGGCTGTTCGGCACCCTGGACGGGCTGCTGACCCGGCTGAGATGACGGGAGAACGCGGCTGCGCCGCTGTAAGAAGGAAGAGCGGCGCTTCGCGCCTGGCAGAGGGAAAAAAAGAATAGAATTTGCTCTTCCCTCTTCCCTCTTCCCTCTTCCCTCTTCCCCCTTACTTCTTGCGCTTGCCTCGCCCGGCCGGCGCCTTGCGCCGGGGCTTGGGCTTGGGGGTCTCGGGCGGCACCCGGTAGTGCAGGTAGAGGTCGAGCACCAGCTCCGGTAGCTGGGCCACCAGGGCCTCCAGCCGCTCGCCGTCGTTGGCCAGCTCGGCCATGTCCGGCTCCTCGGCGAACAGCCCCGAGAGCAGCATGAAGGGCAGCAGCAGGGTGGCGGCGGCCTCCTCGTCCTCGGCGAACCAGGCCGTCTCGTCGAGGAAGACCCCTTCCATGAAGCCGGCACACCAGTCGCCGATGGGTGTCTCCTCCGGGGGCAGGCCGCCCAGCGCCAGGTCGAAGGGAAGCTCGGGCAGGCCGCCGCCCTCCAGCACCGCGATGGCGTTGCGGCGCAGTGTCTCGAGCCGCCCGAGCATGGCCTCGCGCTCCGCCTCGTCGGCGAAGCTCGGCTCGCCGTGGAACAGCTCCGCCACCCAGGTGGCGGCAGGCACGTCGCGGGGCGCCACCGCCAGGGCGACCAGGAAGCCGTGGGCCCCGATCAGGTCCAGGGCATCGGCATCGACCCGGTCGGACTCGAGGAAGTCGTCGAGCCGGTCCAGGGCCTCGTCATCGAGCAGGGGCTGGGGCTGGGGCTTGTCGGTGTCGGACATGGGGTCTCTCGTCGGCTGTCTCGGGCGTCGGGCATGGGGGATCGGAGCGTTCGGCGTGCCGGTGGCGCCCGGTGCGGTGCTGGCTCACTCGTCGCGCCGGGCTCCCTTTACGCCACGGGCGCGAAACGCCATTCTAGCATCCCATGACCACGCCCGCCCTGCCGACCCCCGACCCCCAATGGCTGGCCACCCTCGACCGGGCGGCCAGCCAGCACGCCCTGCATGAGCGGGTCGAGGCCGCCTGGCGGCTGTGCCGCGAGGTACATCCCGGGCTGCCGCGCCCCCGGGTGTGGCTCGACCTGCGCGGCAAGGGTGCCGGCCAGGCGCATTTCGGACGGGGCGGCCTGCGCTTCAACCCGATGCTCTTCGACGAGAATCGCCAGGCCTTCCTGGTCGAGGTGGTACCTCACGAGATGGCTCACTGGCTGGTCCATCACCTGGACGACGGCCACCTCGCACGCCCCCATGGCCATGAGTGGCAGGCGGTGATGCGCCGGCTGTTCGGCCTGGCGCCACGGGTCACCCACCGCTTCGATACCGGCCGCGCCAGTCCCGCGCCCCATCGCTACCGCTGTGGCTGCCGGGAGCATGCCTTCACCACGCGGCGTCATGCACTGGTCCGCTCGGGACGTGCCTATCGCTGCCGGCGGTGTGCCGAGACCTTGGTCTATGTTGGTCGGGCGGCCTTTGAAAAACAGTCTTAATCTATTGTTATAAAAAAGGAAATTGTTCATACCAATGTCTAGGGGGAAGTAGGGGCGCGGGCGGTTTATGCTGGAACTACCCTAATGGCGTCGGCGGCACCAACCACAATGCCGCCGGCTTCATCAACCTGAAGGGGCCACCCCGAGGACAGAGGCATTTCCATGAGTGATCAGCAGCACGTCTACCCGGTACGTGAGGACTTCGCCGCCAAGGCATGGGTCGACAAGGCGACCTATCAGGCCATGTACCAGCGCTCCCTGGATGATCCGGAAGGCTTCTGGGCCGAGCAGGCGAAGCGCCTCGACTGGTTCAAGGCGCCCACCAGGATCAAGCACACCGTCTTCGATACCCACGACGTCGACATCCGCTGGTTCGAGGACGGCACCCTCAACGCCAGCGTCAACTGCCTGGACCGTCACCTCGAGACCCGCGGAGACCAGACCGCCATCATCTGGGAAGGCGACGATCCCAAGGACTCCAGGACCCTGACCTATCGCCAGCTCTTTGATCGGACCTGCCAGCTGGCCAATGCCCTGAAGTCGCTGGGCGTCGCCAAGGGCGACACCGTGACCCTCTACATGCCGATGATCCCCGAGGCCGCCATGGCCATGCTGGCCTGTGCCCGGATCGGCGCCATCCACTCGGTGGTGTTCGGCGGCTTCTCCCCGGACGCCCTGGCCCAGCGGGTCAAGGACGCCGGCTCCAAGGTGGTGATCACCGCCGACGAGTCCGTGCGCGGCGGCAAGCAGGTGCCCCTCAAGGACAACGTCGATGCGGCCCTGACCCGCGAGGGCACCGATGTCGCCGAGAAGGTGCTGGTGGTCCAGCGTACCGGCGGCGAGATCGAGTGGAAGGACGGCCGCGACGTCTGGTACCACGACCTCGTCGACCCGCAGTCCACCGACTGCCCGGCCGAGCCGATGGGCGCCGAGGATCCGCTGTTCATCCTCTACACCTCCGGTTCCACCGGCGCGCCCAAGGGCCTCAAGCACACCACCGGCGGCTACCTGCTGCACGCCGCCATGACCCACCAGTACGTCTTCGACTACCAGGACGGCGAGATCTACTGGTGCACCGCCGACGTCGGCTGGGTCACGGGCCACAGCTACATCGTCTATGGACCGCTGGCCAACGGCGCCATCTCGCTGATGTTCGAAGGCGTGCCCAGCTACCCGACCAACGGCCGCATGGGCGAGGTGGTCGACAAGCACAGGGTCAACATCCTCTACACCGCGCCCACCGCGGTCCGTGCCCTGATGGCCCACGGCGACCACGTCATGGATTCCAGCAAGCGCGACAGCCTGCGCCTGCTGGGCTCGGTGGGCGAGCCGATCAACCCCGAGGCCTGGGAATGGTTCTACCGGGTGATCGGCAACAAGCAGTGCCCCATCGTCGACACCTGGTGGCAGACCGAGACCGGCGGCATCATGATCGCCCCGCTGCCGGGCGCCATGGACCTCAAGCCGGGCTCCGCGACCCTGCCGTTCTTCGGCGTGCAGCCGGCGCTGGTCGACAACGAGGGCAACCTGCTCGAGGGGGCCGCCGAGGGCAACCTGGTGATCCTCGACTCCTGGCCGGGCCAGGCGCGTTCCATCTGGAAGAACCACGAGCGCTTCCTGCAGACCTATTTCTCCGCCTACAAGGGGATGTACTTCACCGGCGACGGTTGCCGTCGCGACGAGGACGGCTACTACTGGATCACCGGCCGGGTCGACGACGTGCTCAACGTCTCCGGCCACCGCATGGGCACCGCCGAGATCGAGTCCTCCCTGGTGGCCCACGAGGCCGTGGCCGAGGCCGCCGTGGTCGGTTTCCCCCACGACATCAAGGGCCAGGGCATCTACATCTACGTCACCCTGGACGATGAACACGAGCCCAGCGACGAGCTCAAGAAGGAGCTGACCCAGTGGGTGCGCAAGGACATCGGGCCGATCGCCTCGCCGGACGTCATCCAGTGGGCACCGGCGTTGCCCAAGACCCGCTCGGGCAAGATCATGCGCCGCATCCTGCGCAAGATCGCCGCCAACGAGTGCGATGGCCTGGGGGATACCAGCACCCTGGCGGACCCGTCGGTGGTCGAGGAGCTGATCGCGCATCGCGTCATCAAGTAACCGCGAGCGGCTGCCGCGCCTGGCCGGGGCAGCCCATCGGTGGGTCATCCGAGCCGGCCAGTGTGGCCGGCTTCTTCATGGCGCATCGAAAAATGTCGACAATGCCTGCCAAGCGCTTGGGCATCACCTTGACCATGGGGTAACATGCCGTGAAAGACGAAAGCGTCCCGCAGGCGGCGGCCGGCCCGTCCCGCTGCTCCCGGAACCGGAGGAGAATCCATGGCCTTTGCCCAGAAATTCATCGTTGCCGATGACCATCCGCTGTTCCGCGCAGCCTTGACCCAGGCGCTGCGCCAGCTGGCACCCCAGGCCGAGATCGTCGAGTCCGACACCATGGAGGCCACCACCGAGGTGGTCACTCGCCACCCGGATGCCGACCTGATCCTGCTGGACCTGCACATGCCGGGCGCCCATGGCTTCTCCGGGCTGATCCAGCTGCGTGGCCAGACCCCCGACATCCCGGTGGCGGTGGTCTCCGGCAGCGACGAGCTGCATGTGGTGCGCCGGGCCATCGACTACGGGGCCTCCGGGTTCATCCCCAAGTCGTCCTCGCTGGCGCTGATCGCCGAGGCGGTGGGCGAGATCCTCGACGGCGAGGTGTGGTTGCCGGCGGAGATGGCCGACGCCCTGGGCGAGGGCGACGAAGAGGAGACCCGCTTCGCCGAGGCCATCGCCTCGCTGACCCCCCAGCAGTTCCGGGTGCTCAACATGCTCACCGAGGGGCTGCTCAACAAGCAGATCGCCTACGAGCTCAATGTCTCCGAGGCCACCATCAAGGCCCACGTCACCGCCATCCTGCGCAAGCTCGGCGTGCACTCCCGCACCCAGGCGGTGATCGCCGCCCAGAAGCTCGAGGTGGAGCCGCCGAAGGTCGAGTCCTGACCTCCGGTCAGTAGCTTGAAGAGCGGCGCTGCGCGCCTGGAAGCCTGAAGCTGGAAGAAAAAACGCCTCCGTGGTCTTGCCCCGGAGGCGGTTTCATTTACGCTGCTTTCCAGCTTTCCAGCTTTCCAGCTTTCCAGCTTTCCAGCTTTCCAGCTTTCCAGCTTTCCAGCTTTCCAGCTTTCCAGCTTTCCAGCTTTCCAGCTTTCCAG
>NZ_JACHXR010000002.1:331679-406488 GCF_014192275.1 Halomonas stenophila
CAGCTTCCAGCTTCCAGCTCGCGCGCAGCGCGCTACCCCTCTTGCCGGGTGGCCGCCCGGCTGGCCTGCAGGGTGCGGGTCAGCAAGGCGCGCAGGGCGGCGGGGCGTACCGGCTTGAGCAGCAGTTGGTAGCCGGCGCGGCGGATCTCCTCGGCGACCTCCTCGGTGCGGTCGGCGGTGATCACGATGCCGGGGACGGCGCCATAGAGACGCTCGCTCAGGGCCTCCATGGCCATCAGGCCGGTGACCTCGTTGTCCAGGTGGTAGTCGGCCAGGATCGCGTCCGGGTCGTCGTCGAGATGACGCAGCACCGACTTGGCGCCGCCGATGGAGGTGGCGGTGAACACCTCGCATCCCCAGCCGGAGAGCATGGCCTTCATGCCCTCGAGGATCAGCGATTCATTGTCGATGCACAGGATGCGCTTGCCGGCCAGCTTGTTGCCGGCGCGCCGCGGGGTGGCCACCTCGACGTCTTCCTGGCGGCGGGCGGCCACCACCGGCACGCTGACCGCGAAGACGGTGCCCACGCCCTCCCAGGACCGCACGGTGATCGGGTGGTCGAGCACCCGGCTCATGCGGTCGGCGATCGATAGCCCCAGGCCCAGGCCCTTCTCGCTCTCCTTGTGTCGCGAGGCCTGGTCGAGCCGGCGGAACTCCTGGAAGATCTCGGCCTGCTTGGTCTCGGGGATGCCGGGGCCCGAGTCCCAGACCTCGATGGACAGCCGCTCGCCATGGCGCCGGCAGCCCAGCAACACCCGCCCTTCCTGGGTGTAGCGGATGGCGTTCGACAGGAAGTTCTGCACGATGCGCCGGAGCATCTGGGCATCGCTGTCGACCCAGCAGCGGGTGGCCACCACCACCAGGTCCAGGCCGCGGTCCTCGGCCATCACCTCGAACTCGGCGCGCAGCGGCCGGAAGATGTCGGCCAGGGCGAAATGGCTGCGCCGCGGGGTCAGCGCGCCGGCGTCGAGCTTGGAGATGTCCAGCAGGGTGCCGAGTAGTTCCTCGGCGGCCTGCAGGGAGTTGTCGATATGGCCGATGGTGCGCTTCATGTCGACGGCCTCCATGTCCTGGGACAGCGCCGAGGTGAACAGCCGGGCGGCGTTGAGGGGCTGCAGCAGGTCATGGCTGGCGGCGGCCAGGAAGCGCGTCTTGGAGGCGTTGGCGTCCTCGGCGACCTGCTTGGCCTGGCGCAACGCCTGCTCGGCCTCGGCGCGCACGCGGTTCTCCTGGCGCAGCGCGGCGTTGGCCTCGGAGAGCGCCTGGGTGCGCTCACGGACGCGCTCCTCCAGGGTCTCGTTGGTCTCCTTGAGGGCGATCTCCGCGCGGCGACGCTCGGTGATGTCCTGGTAGAGGGCGAAGAAGCCCAGGATGGCGCCGCTGTCGCCGAAGTGGGGCGTATAGGTGACCAGCATGTAGCGCAGCCCCTCGGCGAGGCGCAGCGAGACCTCGAAGCTCACCCGCTCGCCGGCCAGGGCGCGCTCGATCCACGGCTCGCGTTCCAGGGCCAGCTCCTCCGGAATCACCTCCTGCAGCGGCTTGCCGATCACCGCGTTGCGATCGATGCCGAAGGCCTGCTCGTAGGCGCGGTTGGTGAAGAGGTAGCGGCACTCCTTGTCGAAGTAGGCGATCAGCGCCGGCACGTTGTCGGTGTAGATGCGGATGTTGTTCTCGGAGCGGATCAGCGCTTCCTCGATGCGCTTCTGCTGGGTGATGTCCTGGTAGGTGTAGACGAAGCCGCCGCCGGGCATGGGGTTGCCCTGGACCTCCAGCACGCTGCCGTCCTGACGGTAGCGCACGTAGCGATGGGGCTGGCCCTCGCGGATGTTGTCGAGCAGCAGCTGGACGTGCTCCTCCGGGTCGCCGGGGCCGTACTCGCCGTTGTGGGCGTTGTAGCGAAAGATGCGGTCGATCGGGGCGCCGACCCGGATCAGGTGGTCCGGGAAGCGGAACAGCTCCAGGTAACGCTGGTTCCACACCACCAGGCGCAGGTTCTGATCCACCACGCTGATGCCCTGGTTGATGTTCTCGATGGTGGCCTGGAGCAGGGCGCGGTTGAACTCCAGGACCTGGGAGGCCTCGTCGACGATGGAGATCACGTCGGAGATGCCGATGCCGCGCCCCTGCAGCGCCGAGTTGACGACGATCCGCGCCGAGGAGGCGCCCAGCACCGAGGCCAGGAAGCGCTCGGTGAACTGGATCACGTCGATGGAGGCCCGGGTGTTGTCCTCCAGGGGCTTGCCGGTGCGGCGGGCGTAATCATCGAAGGCGCGGCCGACCTGGCCGGCCCCCAGGAAGCGCTCGCACAGCACCTTGAGGTCGCCGACGGTGGTGGCCCCGGTCCAGGGCCGGTTCACGGAGGTCTGGCGGGTCTCGACGCTGTCGACGAACAGCGAGGCCTGGATGCGTTCCACCACGCGCTGGGGGGTCATCTGGGAGACGAAGATGTAGGCCACCAGGTTCACGCCCAGCGACAGCATCACCCCATGGGTGAAGCTGTCGCCGACGTTGAGGCCGAACAGCGAGGTGGGCGACAGCCAGCCGATGCCCAGGGGGCCACCCGAGAGCCAGGTGGTCGGCAGCACCCCGGCGCCGATCATCGCCGGCATCAGCAGGCTGTAGGCCCAGATGGCGAAGCCGGCGTTCATGCCGACGATGACCCCCAGGCGGTTGCCGCGCTTCCAGTAGAGGCCGCCGATCAACGCCGGGGCGAACTGCGCCGCGGCGGCGAAGGAGAGCATACCGGTCGCGGCCAGGGAGCCGAACTCGCCGATCAGCTGATAGAAGCCGTAGGCCATGGCCAGGATCACCGCGATGGTGATGCGCCGGGCGCGCAGCACCAGGCGGCCGTAGTCGCGGGCCTTGGTGTCGAACCAGCGCAGTCGGAACAGCGCCGGGATGACGATCTCGTTGGAGATCATGATCGATACCGCCACGGCGGCGACGATGACCATGCCGGTGGAGGCCGAGAAGCCGCCGATGAAGGTCAGCAGGGCCAGCCACTCGCTGCCGGCCGCCATGGGCAGGGCCAGCACATAGCTGTCGGGCTCGACGCTGCCGTCGGCGAACAGGGTCAGGCCGGCGGCGGCCAGCGGCAGCACGAAGAAGGCGAAGGCCAGCAGGTAGAGCGGAAACAGCCAGCGGGCCTTGGCGGCATCGTCGCGATGGGTGTTCTCCACTACCGCCACGTGGAACTGGCGGGGCAGGCAGAGGATGGCGAGCATGGCCAGCAGGGTCTGGGCCCAGAAGCTCTGGCCGAAGTCCTGCTGGGCGAGCTGGCGCTGCAGCTGCAACTGGATGTCGGCGAAGGCCAGCAGATCGCCGAGGCCGTCGAACATGCCCCAGGTGACATAGGCACCGAGGATCAGGAAGGCCAGCAGCTTGACCAGCGACTCGAAGGCCACCGCATGGATCAGGCCCTCATGGTGCTCGGTGGCGTCGGTATGGCGGGTGCCGAACAGGATCGCGAACAGCGCCATCACCGCGGCGACATAGAAGGCGGTATCGCCGAACAGTGGCGTGCGGGTAATGTCGCTGGCCTCGGTGAGCACGCTGAAGGAAGTGGATACCGCTTTCAACTGCAAGGCGATGTAGGGCAGGGTGCCGATCAGCGCGACCAGGCTGGCGAAGGCGGCCAGCGACTGCGTCTTGCCGTAGCGCGAGGCGATGAAGTCGGCGATCGAGGTGACGTTCTGGTGCTTGGCGACGCGGATCATCTTGGCCAGCACCGGCCAGAACAGTAGAAAGGTGAGGATCGGCCCCACGAAGATGCTGGCGAAGGACCAGCCCGAGGTGGCGGCCTGGCCCACGGCGCCGTGGAAGGTCCAGGAGGTGCAGTAGATGGCCAGCGCCAGGCTGTAGATCACTGGTCGCCGGCGGGTGGCGCCTCGCTCGCGGGCCTGACGGTCGCCCCGCCAGGCGATGGCGAACAGCACCGCGACGTAGAGCAGCGAAACGACGATCAGCAGCCAGCCTGCGAACATGGGGTATCTCCCTCGGGTTCCCGCCCATTCTAGGGCAAGGCGGGGGGCGACGGCAGGGGCGGGGTGGGTCAGGCGTCGCGACAGACCGCCTGGAGCAGCGGGTCACCGGCCGCGAGCCGACGCAGCGCCTCGGTGCGGGGGCGACGCGGTTCATCGGCCAGCGGCACCAGCTCCCGGGCGCTGCAGTTCAACAGATAGGCCTGGTGCTGTACCCGGTCGGCATTGGCCATCTCGAAGCGATAGAGGATGAACTCGACCAGCGGCTGGTCGTTGGTCCGGGAGCGCACCAGGTTGTCCCGATCCACCACGGTGAAGCCCGAGGTCAGCGGCACCAGATAGGTCCAGGGGCGCCACAAGACCGGGGTCTGCTCGGTGCTCACCAGCCGGGTGGAAGCGGGGAGCTGGGCGCGCTTGTGCTCGAACCAGGCGTACTCGTGGTTGATCTGGTAGCCCAGCATGCCCAGCCCCGCGCAGACCGGGACGATCCAGCGGGGCAGGCGCTGGCGGCTGAGCATGCGCAGCAGCAGGCCGATGCCGGCGGCGCCGAGGCCGGCGAAGGCCGCCGCAATCAAGTGCCATATCATAGGACAGCTTCCTGACAGCAGTCGGGCTTCCCGAGGGAAGCCCGACGAAGGGTTGGGGCCGGCGCCGCGGAGGCGCCGGTTCGGGATTATGGCTCAGTGGTCGACCGCCATGCCAGCACCCTTGGGATAGCGGACGCTCTCCACCAGGTCCTGGATTTCCTGCGGCGGTGCCGCGGTCGCCTTGGAGACCGAGAAGGCCACGGCGAAGTTGATGATCGCGCCCACGGCGCCGATGGACAGCGGCGAGATGCCCAGCACCCAGTTCTCGGGGACGTCCGCCAGGTTGTTGGTTCCGGGGATGAAGAGCCAGCCCTTGTAGACGAAGATGTAGACCAGGGTGAAGGCCAGGCCGGTGAGCATGCCGGCGATTGCGCCCTTGTTGTTCACGCGCTTGGAGAAGATCCCCATCATCAGCGCCGGGAACAGCGAGGCCGCGGCGATGCCGAAGGCCAGGGCCACCACCTGGGCCGCGAAGCCCGGGGGATTGGCGCCGAGGTAGGTGGCCACGACGATCGCCACCGACATCGAGATCCGCGCCGCCAGCAGTTCGCCCTTCTCGGAGATGCTGGGATTGATCGAGCCCTTGATCAGGTCATGACTGATGGCCGAGGAGATCGCCAGCAACAGCCCGGCTGCCGTCGATAGCGCCGCCGCCAGGCCCCCCGCGGCGATCAGGCCGATGACCCAGCCGGGCAGGTTGGCGATCTCCGGGTTGGCCAGCACCAGGATGTCCCGGTTGACCTCCAGCTCGTTGCCGGACCAGCCACGCTGCTCGGCCGTCGGCGCGAACGCCTCGGTGTCGTTGTAGAGCTGGATGCGCCCGTCGTCGTTCTTGTCCTCGTACTGGATCAGCCCGGTGACCTCCCACTCGCGCACCCAGTTCGGACGCTCGTCGTACTGGATGGGCTCGGCCGTCGGGCCGTCGGGGTAGATGGTGGTCATCAGGTTCAGGCGTGCCATGGAGGCCACGGCCGGAGCGGTCAGGTACAGCAGGGCGATGAAGACCAGGGCCCAGCCGGCGGACCAGCGTGCATCGGCGACCTTGGGCACGGTGAAGAAGCGGATGATGACGTGGGGCAGGCCCGCGGTGCCGATCATCAGCGACAGGGTGAACAGCACCATGTTGAGCTTGTTGTCCACGTCGGCCGTGTACTCGTTGAAGCCGAGCTCGGTGATGACCTCGTTGAGCTTGGTCAGCAGCGGCATGCCCGAGGCGTCGTGCTCGGAGAAGAGTCCCAGCGGCGGCAGCGGGTTGCCGGTCAGCTCCAGCGAGATGAACACCGCCGGGATGGTGTAGGCCGTGATCAGCACGCAGTACTGGGCGACCTGGGTGTAGGTGATGCCCTTCATGCCCCCCAGTACCGAGTAGAAGAACACCACGATGGCGGCGATGATCAGGCCCATGGTGGCGTCGACTTCCAGGAAGCGCGAGAAGGCCACGCCGGCACCGGCCATCTGGCCGATGACGTAGGTCACCGAGGCGACGATCAGGCAGATCACGGCGACCAGGCGAGCGTTCTTGCTGTAGAAGCGATCCCCGATGAATTCCGGCACCGTGAACTTGCCGAACTTGCGCAGGTAGGGGGCCAGCAGGGTGGCCAGCAGGACGTAGCCGCCGGTCCAGCCCATCAGGAAGGTGGAGTTGGCATAGCCGCCGGCGGCGATCAGGCCGGCCATGGAGATGAAGGACGCCGCCGACATCCAGTCGGCGCCGATGGCCATGCCGTTGGTGATGGGATGCACGCCGCCGCCGGCGACATAGAAGTCTTTCGTCGAACCGGCCTTCGCCCAGATGGCGATGCCGATATAGAGGGCGAAGGAGGCGCCCACGAAGAGGACGTTGATCGCGAATTGACTCATGCTGGCTTACTCCCCAAGCCCGAACTTTTTATCCAGCCGGTTCATCTTCCACGCGTAGAAGAAGATGATGCCGATGAAGGTCAGGATC
Source organism: Halomonas stenophila (assembly GCF_014192275.1). Classification (GTDB taxonomy): domain Bacteria; phylum Pseudomonadota; class Gammaproteobacteria; order Pseudomonadales; family Halomonadaceae; genus Halomonas; species Halomonas stenophila. Next base: position 338,195 of record NZ_JACHXR010000002.1, read on the forward strand.
GATCCCTGCTGCGCGAACCAGAAGCCCAGGTCGGTGCCGCCGACGGGGATGCTCGCGAGCAGCGGGCGCAGCAGGATGGCGAAGCCGTAGGACACCAGCGCCCAGACGACCAGACAGCCGGCGATGAGGCGGAGGTTGGCCGCCCAGTAGGCTTCGGCATTGGATTTCTCATCTGCCATGGTGTTGCTCTCCACTTGTTGTTGGGGGGTGGGAAGTTGTCCCGAGCGTTCGCATGACTCAGCCGGGCAATCGCGCGTGGACAGTCATTCAGCCCGCGATGATCCGGGCCGCCGGGGTGCCGGGGGGCGCAACGGGCCTGGAGGAGGTTGGCAATGAGGACATGGTTTCCTCCCTTACCTGGTGACAGGACCTGGGTCGTCCGCGCTTTGGGTTTAGGTGGGCTGTCGACGCGCGATTGCCCTGCACGACTCATCGCTAATGCTGGTCAATAAAGCGGAAAAATAAATCCCAGACTTTGGTATCATGAGGAGAAAACGATTTAAAAGGTTTTGGTAGATTCCTTTGAAATCATTATATTGAATTTAATTGTGAGGTTTTTGTTTCCGGTGTCCCTTCAGTGTATAGGACGATTGTCTATGGGGTGTCGAATTGAACTTTCGTCGAAACGCGGGGCGAATAGTACCAAGGTATAACGCCTCGGTGAGAGGAGATGGCAATACTCGGGAGCCACATAGAACCATGGTCTAGATACTGGACCCGATCCCGACTTTGCTACCCTGATCCTGTCACCTGTCGTGCAACGGCTTACCTCTCGGCGCCCCTGGCCCGCGGTGGGGAGTTCCCGGCAGACGATGCCCGTTTCCCGACACGAGGTCCTCGCCATGGTCGATGTCGATCTCTCTCAGCCGCCGTTCAGCTTTCTCGACGAGGCGGGGCGAGAGCGGGTCCGTGGCGGTATCGACCTCGCCTACTTCGATCGCGACGAGATCATCCTCGAGACCGGCCAGCCCGGCGAGTACGTCTTCCTCATCCACAAGGGCGAGGTGGCGGAACTCGATACCACCCAGCCCGGTGCCCGGGAACGGATCGGCCACTACACCGCCGGCGATCTCTTCGGGGCCATCAGCATCCTCAACGGCACGAGCCGCTATCGCTTCCGGGCCGAGCAGGAGAGCCTCTGCTACCTGCTGCCCAAGGCGCTGTTCCTCAAGCTCTGCGACGACTATCCGGCGTTCGCCGAGTTCTTCCGCCAGACCCTGGCCCACAAGACCCGCCTGCTGACCGAGCAGCGCGCCGCCGGCGGGGTGACCATGGCCGGCTTCATGCTCGCCAGGGTCGACGAGTGCATGCGCGAGCCGCTCTGCGTGGGCCCCCGGGCGACCATCGCCGAGGCGGTGACCACCCTCCACGACAGCCATGCCGACAGCCTGCTGGTCGAGGGCGAGCAGGGCCCGGGGATGATCACCAAGACCGACCTGCTCAACGCCCTGGTCCTCGAGGGACTGCCCCAGGACAGCCCGGTGCAGTCGGTGGCGCACTTCGCGCTGGTCACGGTGACGCCGGGCCAGTACCTCTTCCAAGTGCTGGTACTGATGACCCGGCACCAGGTGGAGCGGGTGGTGGTCACCGAGGGCCAGGCCGCGGTGGGCGTGGTGGAGCTGACCGATGTGCTCAGCTACTTCTCCAGTCGCAGTTACGTGGTCAGCCTGCAGGTCGAGCAGGCGGACAGCCTGGCGGCGCTGTCCGCCGCCAGCCGACGCACCCCGGAGCTGGTCCGCGCGCTGATGGCCCAGGGCGTCAAGCTGCGCTTCGCCATGGGCCTGCTGGCGGCCCTCAACGGTCGGATCATCAACAAGGCCTGGGGCTTTCTGATCGAGGCGCGTTACCACCGCGACAGCTGCCTGATGGTGATGGGCAGCGAGGGACGCGGTGAGCAGATCCTCAAGACCGACCAGGACAATGGCCTGATCCTCGACGATGCCCTGGACTGGCCCGACTGTGCCGAACAGATGCAGCGACTCACCGAGACCCTCTTCGAGCTGGGCTACCCGCCCTGTCCGGGCAACATCATGGTCTCCAATCCCGACTGGGTGGGCACCGAGAGCCAGTGGAAGCGGCGCATCGCCCGGTGGGTGGAGAAGCGGGACGGGGACAGCCTGATGAAGCTGGCCATCGTGCTCGACGCCCATGCCGTGGCCGGCAATCCGTCGCTGCTGGAGCGCCTGCGCGAGGCCCTGTTTCGCCTGTGTGCCGGCGACCAGCTGCTGTTGTCCTACTTCGCGCGGCCGGCACTGCACTTCGCCACGCCCTTGACCCTGTTCGGCTCGCTCAAGAAGCCCCAGCACGGCATCGACATCAAGAAGGGCGGGATCTTTCCCATCGTCCACGGGGTCCGCGTCATGGCCCTCGAGCGACGCATCGCCGTGACCTCGACCCTGGATCGGCTGGACGCCCTGGTGGCGGACGGGCGCCTGGAGGCGCGCTTCGCCGAGGACCTGGAGGAGGCCCTGTCGCTGTTCACCGAGCTGCGGCTCAAGCAGCAGCTGGCGCGGCTCGACGGGGAGGGGGCGCAGGACGGCGAGCCCGACCGGGTGGTGGTCCAGGAGCTGTCCTCCCTGGAGCGCGACCTGCTCCGCGAGGCGCTGCACATCGTCAAGGACTTCAAGCAGCACCTGTCGCACCACTTCCACCTCGAGTACGCGTAAGGCCCGGCCCGGTGGTCAGCAACAACACAGGAGTGCATTCATGCTCAGGACATGGCGACGGGTGACCGACCGCCGGCGACACGCTCATGGCCGCTACGGCTGGCTCTTTCATCCCTATACCGGCGACGAGCTGGTGGCCCTCGGCTGCCAGACCACCGGGGCCAACGCCCGGACCGCCGAGCCGGTGGCCATCGCCGCCGTGCGCCTGCGGCGCGAGCGGGTGCTTACCAGCGAGTCCCTCGACCTCCGCCTGGAGCGTCCGGCCAGCCTGGACGGTGGCGCCATCTGCCGGCATGGCCTGCGGGGGATCGACCTGGACGATGGCGAGAGTATCGACGAGGTCCTGGCACAGCTGCTGGATTTCGTCGGCAACCGGCCCCTGGTGGGCTGGCGGCTGGATTTCGAGCTGGCCCTGCTCAATCGCTACCTGCGCCCGCGCTTCGGCTTCGACCTGCCCAACGCCGGCATCGACGTGGCGCAGGTGTACCAGCGCCGCCAGCGACACCACCATCCCCAGCTCGACACCCCGCCGCGCTTCGAGCAGGTCGCCGAACGCCTCGGCGTGCCCCTGATGGGGCGCCATAGCGCCCTGGGGGTGGCGGTGACCACCGCCCTGATGCATCTGCACCTGGCCCGGGAGGGCCAGCCACCGCGGCTGATGTCCTGAGGGGCCCGGTCGGCGGGCCTGGCTTCGCCAGCCCCCGGGGAGGATGGTAGGATAGGCGCCCGTCCCCCGCAGATGCCCTGGCAGCGCCGTGACCATGCAAGATGCCGTGATGTTCGACCCCCGTCCCGCCGAGGATACCCCCTCCGAGCCTTGCGCCGACGGCGCCGAGCGCCGTGCCGCCCAGGCCAGGCGCGAGTTCAACAAGCTGCAGAAGCGGCTGCGGCGCCAGGTGGGCAACGCCATCATCGACTACGACATGATCCGCGAGGGGGACAAGGTGATGGTCTGCCTGTCCGGTGGCAAGGACAGCTACACCATGCTGGAGATCCTGCGCAGCCTGCAGCGCAATGCCCCGGTCGACTTCTCGCTGGTGGCGGTGAACCTGGACCAGAAGCAGCCGGGCTTTCCCGAGCATGTGCTGCCGGCCTACCTGGACGGCATCGGCGTCGACTACCACATCCTCGAGCGCGACACCTACTCGGTGGTCAAGGAGAAGACCCCGGAAGGCAAGACGACCTGCGCGCTGTGCTCGCGGCTGCGGCGCGGCTCCCTGTACGGCTATGCCGAGGAGATCGGCGCCACCAAGATCGCCCTGGGCCACCATCGCGAGGACATCCTCGAGACGCTGTTCCTCAATCTGTTCTTCGGCGGCAGCCTCAAGTCGATGCCGCCCAAGCTGCTCTCCGACGACGGCAGGAACATCGTCATCCGTCCGCTGGCCTACTGCCGCGAGGCGGACATCGCCGAGTTCTCGCGCCGCATGGACTTCCCGATCATCCCCTGCAACCTCTGCGGCTCGCAGCCCAACCTGCAGCGCCAGGTGGTCAAGGAGATGCTCGCCGAGTGGGAGGCCAGGCACCCGGGGCGGCTCGAGAGCATGTTCAAGGCCGTGACCAACGTGGCGCCGTCCCAGTTGGCCGACCGTGAGCTGTTCGACTTCGCCGGCCTCGAGGACAGGCAGGCGAAGATGCTGGCCGATCGCATCGAGCTCCATCAGCAGTCGTAGCGACAAGACGCGGCTTCGCCGCTTGAAGAACAGCGCTTCGCGCCTCGAAGAGGGAAAAAGGATAGTCTGGCTTCCCTCTTCCCTCTTCCCTCTTCCCTCTTCCCTCTCGTGTCAGCGGCAGCCTTCTTCCTCGGCCACCTCGATCAGGGCGTCCAGGTCGAGGATGTGGACCTCGCGACCGGAGACGGCCACCAGGCCCTGCTGCTGGAAGCGGCCGAGGATGCGGCTGACGGTCTCCACGGCCAGGCCCAGGTAGTTGCCGATGTCCGCCCGGGGCATGGAGAGCCGGAAGCTGTAGGCCGAGTAGCCCCGTCGGCGGAAGCGGTCGGAGAGGCTGGTGAAGAAGGTCGCCAGGCGCTGGTCGGCGGTCTTGCGCGACAGCAGGCGCATCATGCGGCGATCGTCGCGCATCTCCTTGCTCATGCTGCGGTAGAGCTGGGTGCGCAGCTCCGGCAACTTCGCGGAGAGGGCATCGAGCCGGTCGAAGGGGATCTCGCAGACGGTGGTGGTCTCGAGCGCCACCACCGAGCCCGGATAGGTTTCCTCGTCGATGCCGTCGAGGCCCACCAGTTCGCTGGGCAGGTAGAAGTTGGTCAGCTGGTCGTCACCGCTGCCCCCGGTGGTGACCTGCTTGAGACTCCCGGAGCGCACGGCATAGACACTGGTGAAGGGACTGCCCTGGCGAAACAGCGATTCGCCCTTCTTCAAGGGAGCGCGGCGGCGAATGATCGCATCGAACTGATCCATGTCCTCGAGTTCGAGGGCCAGTGGCAGGCACAGCGAACTCAGGCTGCAGGTCTGGCAGCGGGTCTCTTGCAAGAGGGAGCGTCGCCGGCCGGCGGCGGTGTCAGGCATGCTGTCCTCCTTGATGTAGGGCATATGCCACATTATGGCGGATGGGCATCGGCTCAGCATAGTGCTCCTTAGGGCGGATCCGTCGCCGCATCAGCGTACCTGTGGGGGGGCGTCGGCCCGTCGCCAGTGCCCCGAGGCCGTGGCCAGTCGTCCCGCGTCGAGCGCCGCCGCGTAGGCCCAGGGGTTCGTCGTGTTGCGGGCCTCGGCATCGGGCAGCCGAGACACTCCGCCGGTTCCCAGGCCGAGCCGGTCGCGAGCGGCCTCGCGTCGCGCCTGGGCGTGGGCGTCCGCCAGGGCGGCGTTCCGCCGGGCGTAGGTCCCGGGGCCCAGCACGCCATAGCCCCTCGCGAGCAGCAGAGCATCGGCTGCGTCCAGCACATGCCGCAGTCGCAAGCCGGAGGGGCAGGCCACCGGGCGCAGGGTGATCCGTGGCGGACCCATGGCGGCCAACGCGATCAGGGTCTCGGTCAGGGGGGCGCGGGATTGGCACCATGGCCCGATGAGCTGGACCAGTTCCAGTGAGCGCCAGCCGACCCGCTGCGTCTCGTCGAGCAGGGGGTCGATGCAGGCCGCGGCGCTGCGGTCAGCCGTTGCCTGCCTGCCGCGGCGGGTCGGGAGGACCAGGCTCAGGCGGTTGAAGCCCAGGGCCTCCAGGTGGCGCAGGGCGAAGATGTCCGTGGCGAGGGGATCGAGTTCGACGGTGAAGTCACGATCGCGGCCGGTCTCCAGGGAAAAACGCGCTTCCAGACGATCGATCAGCTCGCTCATCTGCGCCAGGCTCATGCCGGGCAGCGCACTGCCCACCCATTGCAGGGCCTGAATCCGCCGGCCGGCGGACAGGCAGCGTCGAATCAGCACCATCTCCCGGTCGAGCCGCGCCAGGTCGACCTCGAACGGGTCCATGCCTCCGGGCCGGCGGGGGGGCGTCGCCTCCGGCGGGCGCAGCGGCAGGCGCAGGTGCAGCGACAAGGGGCGGTCGGTGTCGTTACTGATGGCCAGGGCCTGGGCATAGTCGTCGGCACCGAAGTGGTCAGGGGCAGTGACGGGCATGTGGCGATTCCCGGAGGCTGATGCCGTCATGCTAGTGCCCCCGGGAAAGGCCGGCGTTGCGCTGGATCAAGCGCGGCGTCATTGATGGCTGGCGTGAGCCCCGTCCTGTTCCATGCCGGCGGGCGCCCCGTCTTGCACCCAGCCGGCGTGCGCCGTGTCATGATCCATGCCGCCGGGCTTCAGGCCCCACAGTTGCCAGAGGGCGAAGCCGATGATCGCCACGGCGGCGAGGGTGCGGGTGGCGGGGTGGCGGATCAGGCTGCCGAGCTGGCGGGCGGCGAGACCGGTGGCCAGCAGGGCCGGCAGGGTGCCGAGGCCGAAGGCCCCCATCAGGGCTGCGCCGCGCAGCGGCTCGGCCATGGCCAGGCTCCAGGCCAGCATCGAGTAGACCAGCCCGCAGGGCAGCCAGCCCCAGACCGCGCCCAGGGCCATCGCCTGGGGCAGCTTCACCACCGGCATCAGGTGCCGCCCGAGCGGTTCCAGGTGGCGCCACAGGCGCCTGCCGACCGCTTCGACCTTGAGTAGCCCCTTCCACCAGTCGGCGATGTAGAGCGCCATCAGGATCAGCATCACCGCGGCGAGGACCTGGAGCGCCAGGCGGGCGCCGGGCGCCACGCCGATCAGGGTGCCGAGGCCGGCCACCAGGGCGCCGGCGGCCATGTAGCTGGCGATGCGTCCCAGGTTGTAGCCCAGCAGCAGGCCGCCGAGACGCGCGGGATGGCGCATGCTGGGCGGCACGGCGAAGGTCAGGGCGCTCATGATGCCGCCGCACATGCCGATGCAGTGGGCGCCGCCGAGCAGGCCGAAGACGAAGGCCGCGGCCAGGGGGGGCAGGTCGAGTCCGGTGGGATCCATCAGTCGCGGCCTGACGTCCCGTCGCGGGTGGGGGGCCGCGAGGCACCGCCACCGGAGGTATCCCGGCGTCGCTCGCGCTCCTCCGGGGCCAGGTCGTTGTCGTCGTCGTCGAAGAGGATGCGGTGGGCGGGCCCCTCCAGGTCGTCGAACTGATCATGCTGGACCGCCCAGAAGAAGGCCCACACGGCCAGGCCGAGCAGGATCAGCGACAGCGGGATCAACAGGTAGAGGATACTCATGCGTTCACCGGGCTCGGGGCGGAGGCGTGCCTGGTCCGGGCCAGGCGCAGGGCGTTGCCCACCACCACCAGGGAACTCGCCGACATGCCCAGGGCGGCGAGCCAGGGGGGCACCAGGCCCATGGCGGCCAGCGGCAGGGCGGCCAGGTTGTAGACCAGCGCCCAGCCCAGGTTCTGGCGGATGATGCGGTGCGTGGCGCGGCCGATCTCGACGGCCTCGACGATACGCATCAAGCGCGGTCCCAGCAAGACGGCATCCGCCCGGGTGCGCGCCAGGTCGGTGGCGCCGTTCATGGCGAAGGCGACGTCGGCACCGGCCAGCACCGGCACGTCGTTGATGCCGTCACCGACCATGGCGACCCGCTCGCCCCGGGCCTGCAGGGCCTGAAGATGGGCCAGCTTGGCCTCCGGGCCGGCCGCGGCCCGCCAGGTGGCGATGCCCAGGCGTTCGGCCATGGCGGCCGTGGCTGCCTCGGTGTCCCCGGAGAGCAGCTCCACCGCCAATCCCCGGGCCTGGAGCGCGGCCACGGCCTCGGCGGCGTCCTCGCGGACCCGGTCGCGCAGGGCGAACCAGGCGCGCGGTCGCCCCTCCTCGGCGAGCAGCAGCCACTGGCCAGCGTCGGGTGGCGTCGGCGCGGTGTCGGGGGCGGCGAAGTCGGGCCTGCCGAGCCGCCAGCGGCGGCCGGCGACCCGTCCCTCGAGGCCCTGGCCGGGCCGGCTGAGCACGTCCTCGGCGACCCGCCCGCCGCGCCGGTGGGGCCGGAAGGCCCGGGCGATGGGATGCTCGGAGTGGGCCTCCAGCGCCGCGGCCAGGGCGGCCAGGCTTTCCGGGTCCCCGCCGTCCAGCGGGAGCACCCGCTCCAGGCTTGGCTCGCCGACGGTCAGGGTGCCGGTCTTGTCGAACACCACGCGGTCGAGCCCGGAGAGCGCCTCGAGGGCGTCGGCCCGGGTGATCAGCACGCCGCGGCGGTGCAGCCGGCCATGGCCGGCGGTCAGCGCCGTCGGCGTGGCCAGCGCCAGGGCACAGGGGCAGGTCACCACCAGCACCGACAGGGTGACCCAGAAGGCTCGGGCGGGCTCGATGAACCACCAGGTCACGGCCACCGCCAGGGCGATCAGCAGCACCTGTACCACGAAGTGGTGGGCCAGGCGAGCGGTCCTCCGGGCGAGCCGCGGGCGACTGGCGAAGGCCCGGTCGGTGAGGTCCATCAGGCTCGCCACCCGGGCGTCGCGGCCGGCCCGGGTCACGCGGACCGTCAGCGGACTCTCGATGTTCTGGCTGCCGCCGGTGGCGGTATCGCCGACCCCGCGGGTCACCGGCAGGGTCTCGCCGGTGAGCATCGACTCGTCGAGGCTTGAGGTGCCGCTCTCGATCACGCCGTCGGCGGGCACGCCGTGACCGGGCTTGACCAGGATACGGTCGTCGCGGATCAGTTCGCTGGCCGGCAGGATGCGCTCCTCGCCGTCCTCGGTGAGGCGGATGGCCGACAGCGGCAGGGCGTCGGCCAGGGCGTTACCGCTGCGCCCGCTGCGCCGCCGGGCCCGGCTCTCGACATAGCGGCCGAAGAGCAGGAAGAAGGTGAACATGGCCACCGAATCGAAGTAGACCTCGCCGTGGCCGGCGAGCACCGCCCAGGCGCTGGCCAGGTAGGCGGAGCCGATGGCCAGCGACACCGGGACGTCCATGCCCAGGGTGCCGGTGCGCAGGTCGCGGAGCGCCCCCGCGAAGAACGGCTGGGCGGAGAACAGCACCACCGGGGTGGTCAGGGCGAAGGCCAGCCAGTGGAAGAGGGCATCGAAGTCGGCGCTGATCCCGTCCTGGCCCGCCACGTAGAGGGGGATGGAGAACATCAGCACCTGCATCATCCCCACCGCGGCGACGATCAGCCGGCGCACGTTCATGCGCTCCTCGCGTTGCAGCCGGCCCTGGGCGGCGTCGGGCTCGTAGGGCTGGGCCTGATAGCCGATCGCCGCCATCTCGGCGAGGATCCGCGAGAAGGCGAGGCGTGCCGGGTCCCAGCTGACCCGCACCCGATGGTGGAAGAGGTTGACGGCGCTGGCCGAGACGCCCGCCAGGGCATTCAGGCGATGCTCGATCAGCCAGGCGCAGGCCGCACAGGTGATGCCGTCCACCGCCAGGGTGGCGTGGACCCCGTCCCCCTCGGCCTCGGGGTGCACGAAGCGGGCCTGCAGGCCGGGGTCATCGAACACCGCCCAGGTCTCGGCGCGGGTCGCCTGGCGGTCGTCCGGGCGTTCCGGCAATTCGGTACGGAAGCGGTAGTAGCTGGCCAGGCCGCCGTCGACGATGGCATGGGCCACGGCCTCGCAGCCGGGACAGCACAGCGGGTGGGCGCTGTCGTCCAGGGTGATCGACCAGGGGGCGTCGGCGGGTACCCGGCTGCCACAGTGGTAGCAGTCGGTGGCCTCGGCCGGGGGCGTCAGGGTCGTCGCGGTCATGGTGGCGCGTCAGATCCCCGGAACCAGGGCGATCTCGTCCTCGCTGGGGAAGTGCGCCTCGCCGGTCAGGCGCCATTCGGCTGCCTCGCCCGGGGGCTGCAGGTGCAGGTACCAGCGGTAGCGCAGGGGCTCGTCGACCATGGTCACGTAGCGGCCGTCGTGGACATGCTCGAGGGTCAGGGTGCGGTCGCGGGCGCTCTCGGTGGGGAAGATCAGCTTGAGCGTCAGCCGCTCGGGGCGTCGCTCGCCCGCCAGGTCGACGACGATGTCGCCGGTGCGCGGGTCGGCCCGCAGCGTCGCCGCCAGGCCGAGTCGCTGGGCATGCTCCTGCTTGGCGATCTGCTCGTTGATCGCCAGCCCCTCCTTGTAATAGTCCTGGGCCACGGTGCCGTCGAAGTAATGAATCGACAGCGCCAGGTAGACCAGGCTGAAGGTCACCGACGATGCCAGCAGGCCGATCAGGAACCACGGCCAGAACTGCTTGTACCAGGGGGGAATATCGTGTTCCGCGGCCATCAGCGGCTCTCTCCTATGAAGCGGCTGTCGCGCTCGAGGCCGATGTCGGCGTCGGTGGCCTCGAGGCGCAGCAGGATATCGTGGCTCGGCCGGTCGATGGCCTCACGCGGAACCGTGGCCTCGACCACCAGCTGGCGGGACTCGCCGGCGGGCACACTGACCCGCTCGGTGTCCAGGCGCAGGCCGGGCAGCCCGGAGGCCTCCAGGCGATAGACGTGGTCCTCCTGGTCGAGGTTGCGCACGATCAGGGTGTAGACGTTGCTGATCTCGCCGTCCTGGGTCACCCGGAACAGCTGGCTGCGGTCGCGTTCCACATCGAAGCCCACCGCCGTGCGGTCGGCCACGGCCCAGGCGAACAGCCCGATCATCACCAGCAGGGCCGCCAGGTAGCCGAGCAGCCGCAGGCGCAGGATATGCGTCGGCTTGCCTTCCAGGGCGTTCTCGGTGGTATAGCGGATGAGCCCTCGGGGGTAGCCCATCTTGTCCATGACGCTGTCGCAGGCGTCGATGCAGGCCGCGCAGGAGATGCACTCGTACTGCAGGCCCTCGCGGATGTCGATGCCGGTGGGGCAGACCTGCACGCAGAGGTCGCAGTCGATGCAGTCGCCGTGTCCGGCCGCCCGCGCCTGTTCGTGGCTGAGGCGCCTCTTGCGCGGGCCGCGGGGCTCGCCGCGGGCGGCGTCGTAGGAGACGATCAGGGTGTCGCGGTCGAACATCACCCCCTGGAAGCGCGCATAGGGGCACATGTAGATGCACACCTGCTCGCGCAGCCAGCCGGCGTTGAGGTAGGTGAAGACGGTGAAGAAGCCCACCCAGAAGTAGGACCAGCCGTGGGCCTCGAGGGTGGGCAGCGCCACCACCAGCTCGCGGATCGGCGTGAAGTAGCCGACGAAGGTCACCCCGGTGGCGATGGCGATGACCAGCCAGACGGCATGCTTGGCGGTCTTGCGCCGGGCCTTGTCGGCGTTCATCGCCTGCTTGTCGAGCTTGATGCGGCGGTTGCGGGGGCCCTCGACGCGATGCTCGACCCAGATGAACAGGAAGGTCCAGACGCTCTGTGGGCAGGTATAGCCGCACCACACCCGGCCGGCGAACACCGTGATGAAGAACAGGCCGAAGGCGCAGATGATCAAGAGCCAGGACAGCAGCATGAACTCCTGCGGGTAGAAGGTCGCGCCGAAGATATGAAACTCCCGCCCGGGCAGGTCGAACCACACCGCCGGACGATCGCCCCACGGCAGCCAGGGGATCAGGAAGAAGGCCAGCATCAGGGCCCAGTTGGTGCTGCGGCGGAGCCGCTGGAACACGCCCTTGATCTCGCGTACATAGATATGGCGCCGGCTGGCGTACATCTCCTGGGTGACGGTGCCCTGGGGCTCGTGATGCTGCACGGGCTCCGGGGTGACATCACGGGTGGGGATCTTCTCGCTCATGGCAGGCTCACGGCAGGCAAGGAAGGCAGGGTCCGGGATCCCGGATCCTGGTCTCGATTGTATCGAGAAGGCCGTGCAATGAGAAAGGGTGTGGCCCCTGGCCACACCCTTTCTCGGCCCCGCGGGACGAGCCTACTCCTGGTGGCTCAGGCTGTAGACATAGGCGGCCACGAGGTGGACCTTGTCCTCGCCGATATAGGCGGCCTGGGCCGGCATGTGACCGTTGCGGCCGTTGCGCAGGGTCTGGCGGATGGCCTCGTCGAGGGGCTGGCCGGGCTGGCGATAGAGCCAGGCGTCGTCGGTCAGGTTGGGTGCGCCCAGGGCCTGGTTGCCGGTGCCGTCGGGTGAGTGGCAGGCGGCACAGACGGAGGCGAAGACCGCCGCGCCCTGCTCGGCCCGCTCGGCATCCTCGGCCTGGCCGGACAGCGACAGGACGTGCTGGGTCAGGTTGGCGATGTTCTCCTCGCCGAGCTGCTGCCAGGAGGGCATCAGGCCGTTACGCCCGTTGGTGATGGTCTGGACGATGTTCTCCGGCGCGCCGCCGTACAGCCAGGCGTCATCGGTGAGGTTGGGGAAGCCGTAGCCGCCCTGGGCGTTGGAGCCGTGGCAGATCGCGCAGTTGTTGAGGAAGATCCGCTCGGCCACCTGCATCGCCTCGCCGTCCTGGGCCAGCTCCGGGACGGGCACCTGCTGGTACTGCTCGAAGATCGGCGCGTAGCGCTCCTCGGCCTGGGCCACCTCCTGCTCCCACTGGCCTTCCTGGGTCCAGCCCAGCACGCCGGCATAGTTGCCGAGGCCGGGATAGAGCACCAGGTAGCCCAGCGCGAAGATCACGGTGCACACGTAGAGCTGGAACCACCAGCGCGGCAGCGGGTTGTCGTATTCCTCGATCTCGTCGGCCGCATGACCGGTGGTCTCCACGTTGCCTTCGGCATCCGGGGTCTTGTCGGTCTTGCGGTTGGCGAAGAGCATCCAGGCGCTGATGGCGATGGTGCCCAACGTGATGACGATGATCCAGGTACTCCAGAAGCCGGAAAGGGAGTCACCCCAAAGATTGTTCATGTGTTCCTGTCTCCCTTGTCGTCTCGGGAATCGGCCTCACGGGAGGCATGCGTGTCACGGTTCGGCTGCTCATCCTCGTCGGCGAAGGGCAGGTTGGCCGCTTCGTCGAAGTCCGGCTTGCGGCGCTTCGAGTAGGCCCACCAGACGAGCCCCACGAAGGCGATGATCAGCAGGCCGGTGATGATGCCGCGGACGGTCCCGATATCCATGATCAGCGCGTGTCCTTGAGCACGGTGCCGAGCTGCTGCAGATAGGCCACCAGGGCGGTGATCTCACGCTCGCCGCGCACCTCTTGCCCGGCACCGGCGATCTGCTCGTCGGTATAGGGCACCCCGAGGGCGCGCAGCGCGCGCATCTTGTCGGCGATATGCTCGCCGTCGAGGGTGTTCTCGAACAGCCACGGATAGGCCGGCATCACCGATTCCGGTACCACGTCACGGGGGTTGTACATGTGCGCGCGATGCCAGTCGTCGCTGTAGCGACCCCCCACCCGGGCCAGGTCGGGGCCGGTGCGCTTGGAGCCCCACAGGAAGTTGTGCTCGTAGACCGACTCGCCGGCCACGCTGTAGTGGCCGTAGCGCTCGGTCTCGGCGCGGAAGGGACGGATCATCTGCGAGTGGCAGCCGACGCAGCCTTCCCGGCGATAGATGCCGCGGCCGGCCAGCTCCAGGGCGGAGAGCGGCTTCAGTCCCTCGACGGGTTCGGTCGTCTGCTTCTGGAAGAACAGCGGCACGACCTCGGCGAGGCCGCCGAAGCTGATCACCACCAGCACCAGTACGGAGAGCAGGCCGACGTTCTTTTCGACAATCTCGTGTCTCATTGGCGTTTCGTTCCCTGTTGGCTCAGGCGGACTGCGGAAGCGGCTGGCGGAGGCCTTCTTGATGACGCACGGTCATGAAGACGTTGAAGGCCATGATCAGCATGCCGGTCACCCAGCACAGGCCGCCGATCATCCGCACCACATAGCCCGGGCCGCTGGCTTCCACGGACTCGACGAAGGTGTACATCAGGGTGCCGTCGGGGTTGACGGCGCGCCACATCAGGCCCTGCAGGATGCCGTTGACCCACATCGCGGCGATGTAGAGCACGGTGCCGATGGTGGCCAGCCAGAAGTGCACGGCGATCAGGCCCACGGAGTACATCTCGGTGCGGCCGAACAGGCGCGGGATCAGGTGATACAGGGAGCCGGTGGTGATCATCGCCACCCAGCCCAGGGCACCGGCATGGACATGGCCGATGGTCCAGTCGGTGTAGTGGGAGAGGGCATTGACCGTCTTGACCGCCATCATCGGCCCCTCGAAGGTCGACATGCCGTAGAAGGACAGGGCCACCACCAGAAAGCGCAGGGTCGGGTCGGTGCGCAGCTTATGCCAGGCGCCGGAGAGGGTCATCATGCCGTTGATCATGCCGCCCCAGGACGGCGCCAGCAGGATGATCGACATGATCATGCCCAGCGACTGAGCCCAGTTGGGCAGGGCGGTGTAGTGCAGGTGGTGGGGGCCGGCCCACATGTAGACCATGATCAGCGCCCAGAAATGGACGATGGACAGGCGATAGGAATAGACCGGGCGCTCGGCCTGCTTGGGCACGAAGTAGTACATCATCCCCAAAAAGCCGGCGGTCAGGAAGAAGCCCACCGCGTTGTGGCCATACCACCATTGGGTCATGGCATCGATCGCACCGGAGTAGATCGAGATGGAGTACAGGGCGGAGACGGGAATGGCCGCACTGTTGACGATATGCAGCACCGCCACGGTGAGGATGAAGGCGGCGAAGAACCAGTTGGCCACATAGATGTGGGAGGTCCTGCGCAGCTTGATGGTCATCAGGAAGACGATGGCATAGCCGATCCACACCACGGCCAGCAGGATATCGATCGGCCATTCGAGCTCGGCGTATTCCTTGACCTCGGTGTAGCCCAGCGGCAGGGTCACCACGGCGGCCGCGATCACCGCCTGATAGCCCCAGAAGGTGAAGGCGGAGAGCTTGTCCGAGAACAGGCGTGTCTGGCAGGTACGCTGCACCACGTAGTAGGAGGTGGCGAACAGCGCCGATCCGCCGAAGGCGAAGATCACGGTGTTGGTATGAAGGGGGCGCAGGCGACCGAAGCTCGTCCACGGCAGTCCCAGGTTGAGTTCCGGCCATACCAGCTGTGCGGCGATCGTGACACCGAGGGACATGCCCACGATGCCCCACACCACTGTCATGATCGCGAACTGCCGAACTACCTTGTAATTGTAGGTCGGGTGTTCAAGTGCTGTGCTCATGTCAGGTTCCCATCGAACGCGGTTTGGGGGTAGCCCGCGGCATTCTGCCCCGAGTCGACCGCCCGCAGGATGATGCAGGTCAATAACCACCCCGGATTCTAGCGCAGGCCTGCGTCAAGCTGAACAAGCGAATGGATGGAATCGTGAACGAAAGGAGCCGCCGAGTGTCAAATATTTCTTGCTGTTCTCTGCCCCGCATCGATCCCGAAAGCCCGGGGGAATCCCTGCGGGATGGCCGCCAGGGTCGCTGGGCCATCGATGGCCTGGGGGCCCTGGATGTCCAGGGCGATGGTCGCGCGGGGCGACTGCTGTTGACCCATGGCGCCGGGGCCGGGCAGGACAGTGCCTTCCTCGTGACGCTGCGTCGGGAGTTGGCCGATGCCGGCGTGCAGACGCTGGCGATCGAGTTCGACTACCTGCGCGGCATGCGTGAGGCGGGGCGGCGGCGCCCCCCGCCCCGGGTCGAGCGGCTGGTCGAGGAACTGGCTCGCTGGTGCGACCGCATGTCGCAGTTTTCTCCCTCGCCCCTCTGGCTCGGCGGCAAGTCGATGGGCGGCCGGGTGGCCAGCCTGCTGGCGGCCCGCGAGGGTGCCGCGGGTCTGGTGCTCTGCGGCTATCCCTTCCATCCCCCGCGCCGCCCCGAGTCCCTGCGGCTCGACCATTGGTCCTCCCTGGCCTGTCCGACCCTGGTGGTGCAGGGCAGTCGCGACCCCTTCGGTACCCGCACGGAGGTGGCCGGCTATGCCCTGCCGGCCTGTGCCGAGGTGCACTGGCTCGAGGACGGCGATCACGACTGGAAACCCCGCCGCGGCTCGGGGCGCGATCAGGCCGGCTTGTTGCGCGAGGGCGCGCAACGCATCGCCGCCTTCATGTCCCGCCACCGCTGAGCGGGCCCAAGTGGATGAAAGCCTTGCGGATTCCCCGGCCCGGACGAAGGGGCCCCGGGCGAAAAAACGCGTTGACAATGACCGCGGTCCCTGTAGAATGCAGCGCCACGTGACCGGGGGTGGTTAGCTCAGCCGGGAGAGCACCAGCCTTACAAGCTGGGGGTCACAGGTTCGATCCCTGTACCACCCACCATTGCCCAGGCAATGCCCGATCATGTTGCAGAGACGCTGCGGACCGGTAGTTCAGTTGGTTAGAATGCCGGCCTGTCACGCCGGAGGTCGCGGGTTCGAGTCCCGTCCGGTCCGCCAACGTTTTTGCGCCGCATCATCTTGCGGACCGGTAGTTCAGTTGGTTAGAATGCCGGCCTGTCACGCCGGAGGTCGCGGGTTCGAGTCCCGTCCGGTCCGCCACGATGACGCACACAATCTATGCAGTAACGCGTGGGCGATTAGCTCAGTTGGTTAGAGCACCAGCCTCACATGCTGGGGGTCACTGGTTCGAGTCCAGTATCGCCCACCACGCGGACCGGTAGTTCAGTTGGTTAGAATGCCGGCCTGTCACGCCGGAGGTCGCGGGTTCGAGTCCCGTCCGGTCCGCCATCTGCAAACGAATTCGAAAGCCCCGAGTCCCAGGACTCGGGGCTTTTTCGCGTTGGGCCCCATCGGCTATCCTCGACGAGGGGGTACTCGCCCTTTGCGCATGTCGGCTAGCTATCATACAGTTGTTCGAATTCTGGTCGCCCGACAGCGAGGATTCAGATCGTGAACGCCTTTCCCCACCTGTTTCGCCCCCTCGAGCTGGGGCGCCTGACCCTGCCCAATCGCGTGTTGATGGGCTCGATGCACACCAACCTCGAGGAGGCGCCGGAGGGCTTCGCGCGCCTGGCCGCCTTCTACGCCGCGCGTGCCCGGCAAGGGGTCGGGCTGATCGTCACGGGGGGGGTCGCGCCCAATCCGGAAGGGGCGGTCTTCGAGGGGGCGGCGACCCTGGAGCGTGCCGAGCAGGTGGACGATCATCGCCGGATCACCGCTGCCGTGCACGACGAGGGCGGCCGGATCTGCCTGCAGATCCTGCATGCCGGCCGCTATGCCTACTCCCCGGCGCTGGTCGCCCCCTCGCCGATCCGTGCGCCGATCAACCCCCATGAGCCCCACGCGCTCAGCGACACGGAGGTCGAGGGGCAGATCGACGACTATGTCCGCTGCGCCTCCCTGGCGCGAGAGGCCGACTACGACGGCGTCGAGGTGATGGGCTCCGAGGGCTACCTGATCAACCAGTTCGTCTGTCGGCGCACCAACCATCGCCAGGATGCCTGGGGCGGCACCTTCGACAACCGCATCCGCTTCCCGGTGGCGATCGTGCGGCGCATCCGCGAGGCGCTGGGCCCGGACTTCCTGATCATCTTCCGCCTGTCGATGATCGACCTGGTGGAGGAGGGCAGCACCCACGACGAGGTGGTGGCCCTGGGGCGCGCCATCGAGGCCGCCGGCGCGGATGTCATCAATACCGGCATCGGCTGGCACGAGGCTCGGGTCCCGACCATCGTCACCAGCGTGCCGCGGGCGGCCTTCAGCGAGGTGACCCGGCGCATGAAGGCCGAGCTCAAGCTGCCGCTGATCACCACCAATCGCATCAACATGCCCAAGGTGGCGGAGCGGGTGCTCGCCGAGGGGCATGCCGACATGGTCTCCATGGCCCGTCCCTTCCTCGCCGATCCGGCCTGGATCGCCAAGGCCCGGGAAGGCCGCGAGGCCGAGATCAATACCTGCATCGCCTGCAACCAGGCCTGCCTGGATCACACCTTCCAGGGTAAGCTGGCCTCCTGCCTGGTCAATCCTCAGGCCTGTCACGAGACCGAGCTGATCATCGCGCCGGCCGCCGAGCCGCGGGCCATCGCCGTGGTCGGGGGCGGGCCGGCGGGGCTCGCCGCGGCGGTCACGGCCGGGGGGCGGGGGCATGCCGTCACCCTGTTCGAGCGCCAGTCGATGCTCGGCGGGCAGTTCAACTATGCCCGGCGGATTCCCGGCAAGGAGGAGTTCGACGAGACCCTGCGCTACTACCGGGTGATGCTAGACAAGCATGGCGTGAGCGTGCGCCTGGGAGTGGAGCCCAGCCTCCATGATCTCCAGGCCTTCGACGAGGTGATCCTGGCCACCGGGGTGCGGCCCCGACGGCTCGACCTGCCGGGCATCGATCACCCCAAGGTGCTCTCCTATCCGATGGCCATCATGCATCCCGAGCGGATCGGCGCCCGCGTGGCCATCATCGGCGCCGGCGGCATCGGCTTCGACGTGGCGGAGCTGTTGACCCATGCGGGCCACCCGGCCCTCGACACCGAGGCCTGGTGCGATGAATGGGGCGTGGATCTCACCGTGAGCTCGCCGGGCGGGCTGCGCGAGCCGCAGCGTCCGCCGGTGCCGCGCCGGGTCACCCTGCTGCAGCGCAAGACCTCCAAGCCCGGCAAGGGGCTCGGCACCTCCACGGGCTGGGTGCATCGCGCCTCACTGCGTCATCGCGGCGTGGAGGCCCTGGCGGGCTGCGAGTACGTCGGCATCGACGACGCGGGGCTGCATATCCGTCTCGACGGCGTGCCGCGCCTGCTCAGGGTCGACTCGGTGGTGGTCTGTGCCGGCCAGGAATCGGTCCGCGACTGGCTGGAACCGCTGCGTGAGGCCGGCGTATCGGTGCACCTCATCGGCGGCGCCCTGGAGCCCGCAGAACTGGATGCCAAGCGGGCGATCGATCAGGGCACCCGGCTGGCGGCCGCCCTGTAGGGGGGCGTCTCGCCGGGGGGCGTGAAAATCTGTACAGGTTTCAACGAAACACTTCCCGCCTTCGGGGTTCATAGGAAGTAGTAGCGCTATGCGTTGAAGGCGTGGAACCCCGTGATCCGATTGTGCTGACTACGCTGAAGCTACCGATCCCGGCTGGCAGGCTGGTCCGTCAGGCCGGAGCTCCGGGCTTTAAGGAGGCATCCATGAGCATCTTCGATCATGTGCAGAACCGTTATGAACGTATCCAGCAGGAGGAGTTGAGCCTGCAGGAGTATCTGGAACTCTGCCGTGAGGACCCCTCGGTTTACGCCAGTTCGGCCGAGCGCATGCTGGAGGCCATCGGCGAGCCCGATGTCATCGACACGGCCAAGGATTCGCGCCTGTCGCGGATCTTCTCCAACAAGGTCATCCGGCGCTATCCGGCCTTCTCGGAGTTCTACGGCATGGAGGAGGCGATCGAGCAGATCGTCGCCTACTTCCGTCATGCCGCCCAGGGTCTCGAGGAGAAGAAGCAGATCCTCTACCTGCTGGGGCCGGTGGGCGGGGGCAAGTCGTCCCTGGCCGAGCGCCTGAAGCTGCTGATGGAGCACATTCCTTTCTACGCCATCAAGGGCTCGCCGGTGCAGGAGTCCCCGCTGGGGCTGTTCTCGCCGGAAGACGACGGCGAATTGCTCGAGAAGGAATACGGCATTCCCCAGCGCTGCCTGAAGAGCGTGATGTCGCCCTGGGCCGCCAAGCGGCTCAAGGAGTTCGGCGGCGACATCACCCAGTTCCGGGTGGTGCGTCTCTACCCGTCACGGCTCAACCAGATCGCCGTCTCCAAGACGGAGCCCGGCGACGAGAACAATCAGGACATCTCCTCGCTGGTCGGCAAGGTGGACATCCGCCAACTGGAACTCTACTCCCAGGACGACCCGGACGCCTACAGCTTCTCCGGCGGCCTGTGCAAGGCCAACCAGGGCCTGATGGAGTTTGTCGAGATGTTCAAGGCGCCGATCAAGGTGCTGCATCCCCTGCTCACCGCCACCCAGGAAGGCAACTACAACCCCACCGAGGGCATGGGGGCGATCCCCTTCGACGGCATCGTCCTGGCGCACTCCAACGAGAGTGAGTGGCAGACCTTCCGCAACAACCGTAACAACGAGGCCTTCCTCGATCGGGTCTATATTGTCAAGGTGCCCTACTGCCTGCGGGTGACCGAGGAGATCAACATCTACAAGAAGCTCCTCGAGCATTCCTCGCTGGCCGAAGCACCCTGCGCGCCGGATACCCTGCGCATGCTGGCGCAGTTCTCGGTCCTTTCCCGGCTCAAGGAGCCGGAGAACTCCAGCATCTATTCCAAGATGCGCGTCTATGACGGCGAGAACCTCAAGGACACCGATCCCAAGGCCAAGTCGATCCAGGAGTATCGCGACGCCGCCGGGGTCGACGAGGGCATGAACGGGCTCTCCACCCGCTTCGCCTTCAAGATCCTCGCCAAGGTGTTCAACTTCGACAATGTCGAGGTGGCGGCCAACCCGGTGCACCTGCTGTACGTGCTCGAGCAGCGTCTCGAGCAGGAGCAGCTGCCCAAGGAGGCCTTCGAGCGCTACCTGCGCTTCATCAAGGAGTTCCTGGCGCCTCGCTACGTGGACTTCATCGGCAAGGAGATCCAGACGGCCTACCTGGAGTCCTACTCCGAGTACGGTCAGAACATCTTCGACCGCTACGTCACCTATGCCGACTTCTGGATCCAGGACCAGGAGTACCGGGACCCGGAGACCGGCGAGCTGTTCGACCGCCAGTCCCTCAACGAGGAGCTGGAAAAGATCGAGAAGCCGGCCGGCATCTCCAACCCCAAGGACTTCCGTCACGAGGTGGTCAACTTCGTGCTGAGGGCCCGGGCCCAGAACAACGGCATGAACCCCAGCTGGCAGTCCTACGAGAAGCTGCGCGGCGTGATCGAGCACAAGATGTTCGCCAACACCGAAGAGCTGCTGCCGGTGATCTCGTTCAACGCCAAGGCCTCGACGGCGGATCAGAAGAAGCACGAGGACTTCGTGGCCCGCATGGTCGACCGCGGCTACACCGAGAAGCAGGTGCGCCTGCTCTCCGAGTGGTATCTGAGGGTGCGCAAGTCGCAGTAGCCTGATGGCTACGGGCTACGGGCTACGGGCTACGGGCTACGGGCTACGGGCTACGGGCGGGAAGGGCGGCGATATTGGCCGCTCCTCCTCGCCGCGACCAGCGCCAAGAGGAGGTCCGCATGACCTATTTCATCGACCGTCGTGCCAATGCCAAGCGCAAGAGCGCGGTCAACCGCCAGCGCTTCCTCGATCGCTACCGCACCCATATCAAGCGCTCCGTCGAGGAGGCGGTCAATCGGCGCTCCATCACCGATATGGAGCGCGGCGAGAAGGTGTCGATTCCCACCCGGGACATCTCCGAGCCGGTGTTCCAGCACGGCCCGGGCGGCAAGCGCACCATCATCGCGCCCGGCAACAAGGAGTTCGTCGAGGGCGACCGACTGCGCCGGCCCGGTGGTGGCGGCGGCGGCGGCGCCGGGGAGGGCGGTGCCTCCAACCAGGGCGAGGGCATGGACGAGTTCGCCTTCACCCTCTCCCGGGAGGAGTTCCTGGACTTCGTCTTCGATGGCCTGGAGCTGCCGCACCTGGAGCGCAAGAACCTCGTGGACCTGGACGAGGTGCGCCCGGTGCGGGCGGGCTTCACCCGCGAAGGGGTGCCGGCACGCATCAACATCGTGCGTTCCATGCGCGAGGCCCATGCCCGGCGCATCGCCATGCGTGGCCCCATCCGTCGCGCCCTGCGCGAGGCCGAGCAGGCGCTGGAGGCCGAGGAGCGCAAGGATCCGGTGCTGCGCAATCCCTCGCGCATCGAGGAGCTCAAGGCCGAGATCGAACGCCTCGAGAAGCGCCTGGAGGCGGTTCCCTTCCTCGACACCTACGACCTGCGCTACAACAACCTGGTCGACCAGCCCCAGCCCTCCAGCAAGGCGGTGATGTTCTGCGTCATGGACGTCTCCGGTTCCATGACCCAGGCCCACAAGGACATCGCCAAGCGCTTCTTCCTGCTGCTCTACCTCTTCCTCGAGCGCAACTACGAGAAGGTCGAGCTGGTCTTCGTGCGCCATCACACCGCCGCCAAGGAGGTCGACGAGGAGGAATTCTTCTACTCCCGGGAAACCGGCGGCACCATCGTCTCCAGCGCCCTGTCCCTGGTCGACGAGATCATCGAGGCGCGCTATCCCCCCACCCAGTGGAATCTCTACGTGGCCCAGGCCTCCGACGGGGACAACTGGGACGACGACTCCCTGACCTGTCGTGACCTGCTGGCGAAGTCGCTGATGCCGCGTCTGCAGTACTTCACCTACGTGGAGATCACGCCCCACGCCCACCAGGCGCTGTGGGAGGAGTACGAGCGGGTGGAGGCCGAGTATCCCGAGCGCTTCGCCATGCGCCAGATCGTCGAGGCCGGCGACATCTATCCGGTGTTCCGCGAGCTGTTCCGGCGTCGCAGTACCCAGTGAGTGGCGTCAAGGAGGCACCATGACCGATCGCAAGCCCATCGCCACCGGTTCCGACTGGAACTTCGAGATCCTTCACGAGTTCGAGGACGAGATCGCGCGGCTGGCCGATGAGTATCGCCTGGATACCTATCCCAACCAGATCGAGATCATCACCACCGAGCAGATGATGGACGCCTATGCCAGCGTGGGCATGCCGGTGGGGTACCACCACTGGTCCTTCGGCAAGCAGTTCCTGGCCGTGGAGCAGGCCTACCGGCGCGGGCAGATGGGGCTGGCCTACGAGCTGGTCATCAACTCCGATCCCTGCATCGCCTACCTGATGGAGGAGAACACCCTGATGATGCAGGTGCTGGTGATGGCCCACGCCTGCTATGGCCATAACTCCTTCTTCAAGGGCAACTACCTGTTCCGAACCTGGACCGACGCCAGCTCCATCGTCGACTACCTGCTGTTCGCCCGGCGCTACATCGCCGAGTGCGAGGAGCGCCATGGGGTCACCGCCGTGGAGCAGTTGCTGGATGCCTGCCATGCGCTGCAGAACTACGGGGTCGATCGCTACAAGCGGCCCTCGCCGATCTCCGCCGAGGAGGAGGCGCGTCGCCAGAAGGAACGCGAGGCCTATCTCCAGGCTCAGGTGAACACCCTGTGGCGGACCATTCCCGAGCGGGCCCCGGTCGACGGGGAGCTGGAGACGGTCGCCGGGGAGGGGGAGGACCCCCTGGGCCTGCATGCCGGCGGCCGCTATCCCCCGGAGCCCCAGGAGAACCTGCTGTACTTCATCGAGAAGAATGCGCCGCTGCTGGCGCCCTGGCAGCGCGAGGTGGTGCGCATCGTGCGCAAGCTCGCCCAATACTTCTATCCCCAGCGCCAGACCCAGGTGATGAACGAGGGCTGGGCGACCTTCTGGCATTACACCCTGATGAATCGCCTGTTCGACGAGGGGCTGGTCGACGAGGGCTTGATGCTGGAGTTCCTGCAGTCCCATACCTCCGTGGTCCAGCAGCCGCCCTTCGATAGCCCGCATTACAACGGCATCAATCCCTATGCCCTGGGCTTCGCCATGTTCACCGACATCCGGCGCATCTGCGAGTCGCCCACCGAGGAGGACCGCAAGTGGTTCCCGGATAGCGCGGGCAGCGATTGGCTGGAAACGCTGCACTTCGCCATGCGCAACTTCAAGGACGAATCCTTCGTCCAGCAGTTCCTGTCACCCAAGGTGATCCGTGACCTCAAGCTGTTCATGGTGATCGACGACGATCAGGACGAGATGCTCGAGGTGACGGCGATCCACGACGAGCGCGGCTATCGACGCATCCGTGAGGCGCTGGCCACCCAGTACGCGCTGTCGGTGCGCGAACCCAACATCCAGATCTACTCGGCGGACATCCGTGGCGACCGCTCCCTGACCCTGCGCCATGTCCAGGACAGCCGTCGCCCCCTGGCGCGCAGCGTCTACCCGGTGATGCGTCACCTGCACCAGCTGTGGGGCTTCCCGGTGAAGCTCGAGTCGATCGAGGGCGAGGAAGTCGTGCGCCGTTATCACTGGCCGCTGCCCGAGGAGGATGCATCGGCGGAGTGACAGGCCGTGGCGAAACGGCGAGACCCGCACCGACAGGTGCGGGTCTCATGCGTCTGGGGAGGGGATCAGGCCTGGGCGGTCCAGGACTGGCACCAGCCCTCGGGGGCCACGCTGTTCTGCGGGAACAGCTGGCAGCCCTGGTTGTCGGCGTTGTAGAACATGCAGTTGGCGCAGTGTTCGCCTTCCGCATAGGCCGGGTGGTCGCTGGCCTCGCTGGCGTTCTCCACGTAGTTCAGGGCCTTGGCCTGCTCGCTGTTCGGGTCCAGGGGCGGCAGTTCCTGGGCGAAGGCGGACCTGGACAGGATGCCCGCACCCAGGGGCAGGGCGGCGAGGCCCAGCAGGCTGTGGCGCATGAAATCACGACGGCTGTGATTGGCCATGGTCTCTCCTTGTCATCATCAGTCTTGGTCTGGTCGTGCTGGCCGGTGGTCCGGCCGTTCTTCTGGTCGGGTGGTGAGCCCACCTCTGGATCCGACAGGGTCGTGCCCGCGGAGTTCGTTCGCTTCATGGTAGTCACTCGGCCGGGCGCTGGCGAATGCTGCGGCAACCCGTCGCGTGTGGCGGCGGCGATTCTTCCGGGCCGGCGTCGCTGATATACTCGCGGCAGAGGCGGCCCCTGGCCGTCGTGGAGAGAGCCCCTTTCAGACGGAGAGTGCCCGATGCAGAACGCCGTGATCCTGATCAATGCCGAAAAGGGCCAGGTCAAGGCCGTGGCCGAACGCCTGGCCGATGTCGAAGGCATCAGCGAGGTGTTCTCCACCTGTGGCCGCTATGACCTGGTGGCCATCGCCCGCACCCGGGACTTCGAGAGCCTGGCCGAGCTGGTCACCGGGCGCCTCAACGAGGTGGAGGGCATTCGCGAGACCGAGACCCTCAACGCCATGCAGGTGCACTCCCGCCACGACCTCGAGACCATGTTCTCGCTGGGCTGGTAAGCTCGCCGGCGCGTTTCGCCCCGGTCATGCCGCCTCGTCGTCGTTCCGCCGTGTCCCGGCTGCGCCCCCTGATGCGTCGGGCCGCCATCGCCGTGCTCTTCGCCGCGGTGGGCAGCGGCCTGTGGTATGCCGAGGAGCGCGAGGTCCGTGACGGTCTCAGTTGGATGGGCGTGCCCGACTGGCAGCGGCTGACGCCCTTGAGCCTGCATCGGGTGCTGCGCAACGACGGCTACCTGGTGGGCTGGTCGGACGTGCGGGTCAGCCCGCTGTGGGTCAGCTACCGCCTGGCCGCCGTCGGGGATGCCCGCATCGGCGAGCGTCCCGGCTTTCGCCGCGACTGGCGCACCCTCTGGCCGGTCACCCCGGACAGCTACCTGGGCAGCGGCTACGACCGCGGCCACCTGGCCCCCAACTATGCCATCGCCGCCGTGCATGGCCGTGGCGCCCAGCGCGACACCTTCCTGATGAGCAACATGGTGCCCCAGCGCCCATCCCTCAATCGGCGCCTCTGGCAGCGCCTCGAGGAAGTGGTGATCGATCGTTTCGTGCCGCGTGTCGGGGCCCTGCAGGTCATCGCCGGTCCGGTGTTCGCGTCGCGCTTCCAGCAGGGCGCCCTGCACCGGGTGGGGCTCGTCGAGGTGCCCGTGGCCTTCTACAAGATCCTGGTGGTTCCCGGGGCTCGGCCGCGTGCGCTGGCCTTCGTCATGCCGCAGGCGGTGAGCGGCGACGAGCCCCTGGATCGTTTCGTGGTCAGCATCGACCGTATCGAGGCGCTGACCGGACTGGATTTCTTCCCGCACCTGCCCGCGGCGGCGGCCGATGTCCTGGAGGGGCGGGTCGAAACCGACGGCTGGGGGCTCGAGGCCGTGGCGCGCCTGCCGGGTCGCTTCGACTGACAGCCGGTTTCCGGCTCTTGAGGGGCCTTTCCGGCGAAGACGCACGCAAAAGAACCGCAACTCGGTGCGGCCTGTGATGTGAAGCGGTAACGATGTAGGAGAGGACTCTGCATAACGCGGAATGGTGCCCAGGAGAGGACTTGAACCTCCACGTCCGTAAGGACACTAGCACCTGAAGCTAGCGCGTCTACCAATTCCGCCACCTGGGCGCGTCATGCATATCGTCGTGTCGCGGGCCATCGCGTGAGCGATGATGGTGCCCAGGAGAGGACTTGAACCTCCACGTCCGTAAGGACACTAGCACCTGAAGCTAGCGCGTCTACCAATTCCGCCACCTGGGCGAACACGAGCGATTTCGAGCTGATAAAGAGCGGTGATACCGAGGTATCGTTGGTGCCCAGAAGAGGACTTGAACCTCCACGTCCGTAAGGACACTAGCACCTGAAGCTAGCGCGTCTACCAATTCCGCCATCTGGGCAAGTGGCGCGTATGTTACCGAATCCTGGCGCGGATGCAAGGCCTCCCGTGGGGGCGGGTGCGAATTTTTTTGCCGTCGGCGAGGAAGTGGGTGCCCTCGCATGGTTGGGTGATGCCCATGGCGGCGCTATACTGCCGCCATGACACGATACCCCGACCGCATCATCTCATGCCCGCGGCGCCTGCGCGCCACCCCCCTCATGCCGTCCCCGACCCTGCCAAGGATGCTCTCTGCATGAATCACTGGACGCTCAGCGACGATACGCACGCCAGCCGCGAGGCCCACAAGTACGACAAGCCTGCCCCCAGTCGCGAATACCTGCTGGCCCGCCTGGAAGAGCATGGCAAGCCGATCACCCACGAGGCGATGAGCCAGCTGCTGGGGCTCGAGGACGAGGACCTGCAGGAGGCGGTCCGTCGCCGGCTGGCCGCCATGGAACGGGACGGCCAGGTGCTGCGCAACCGCCGTGGCGCCTATGCGCTGATCGACAAGCTCGACCTGATCAAGGGACGGGTGCTCGGCCACCGGGACGGCTTCGGCTTCCTGTTGCGCGATGATGGCAAGAAACCCGACCTGGTACTGCCGCCGCGGCAGATGCGGCGGGTCTTCCACGGCGACCACGTGCTGGTGCGCGTCAGCGGCCGTGATCGCCGCGGTCGCGACGAGGCCACCATCGTCGAGATCCTGGCCCGCAACACCCAGACCATCGTCGGCGTCTATCGGGAGAACACTCCCGAGTTCGGCGTGCTGATTCCCGAGAACCCGCGCATCGCCCAGGAAGTCATCATTCCCCACAAGGTCAACGGTGGGGCCCGGGACGGGCAGGTGATCTCGGCGACGATCACCCAGCAGCCCGAGACCCGGGTGCAGCCGGTGGGCGAGGTCGCCGAGGTGCTCGGCGAACGCATGGATCCCGGGATGGAGATCGACATCGCCATCCGCAGCTACGAGATCCCCGCCGAATTCCCGCCGGAGGTCCACGATCAGATCGCCGGCATGTCCGCCGAGGTGGCCGAGGGCGACAAGCAGAGCCGGATCGACCTGCGCGACGTGCCCCTGGTGACCATCGACGACGAGTCCGCCAAGGACTTCGACGATGCCGTCTGCGCCTGGAAGACCAAGTCCGGCAGCTGGAAGCTGCTGGTGGCCATCGCCGACGTCTCCCACTACGTGCGGCCGGGCAGCCCGCTGGACCAGGAAGCCATCACCCGGGGCAACTCGGTGTACTTCCCGGGGCAGGTGGTGCCCATGTTGCCGGAGCTGCTGTCCAACGGCCTCTGCTCGCTGAATCCTGAGGTGGACCGCCTGGCGCTGGTCTGCGAGATGAACATCTCCAAGACCGGTGCCATCAGCCGCTACCGCTTCTATGAGGGGGTGTTCCGTTCCCACGCGCGGCTGACCTACAACAAGGTCGCCACCATCCTCGACGACGACGGCGAGCAGGGCGAGGCCCTGCGCGAGGAGCACCGCGAGCTGGTGCCCTCGCTGAAGAACCTTCATGCCCTCTACCGCCTGCTGCGCGAGGCTCGGGTGGAGCGTGGGGCCATCGACTTCGAGACCACCGAGACGGCGATCCTCTTCAACGAGGAGCGCAAGATCGAGCAGATCGTCCCGCGCTCGCGCAACGACGCCCACAAGATCATCGAGGAGTGCATGCTGGCGGCCAACGTCGCCACCGCCCGCTTCCTCGACAAGCACGACCTGCCGGCCCTCTACCGGATCCACGAGCGCCCCTCGCCGGAACGTCTCGACAAGCTGCGCCTGTTCCTCAACGAGCTGGGCCTGTCGCTGGGCGGCGGCGACGAGCCGACCCCCCAGGACTACCGTGACCTGGCCGAGGCCATCAAGGAGCGCGACGACAGCGACATCATCCAGACGGTGATGCTGCGCTCCATGAGCCAGGCCGTGTACTCGCCCCAGAACGAGGGCCACTTCGGCCTGGCCTACCCGGCCTATGCCCACTTCACCTCGCCGATTCGCCGTTACCCGGACCTGATCGTCCACCGGGCCATCCGCTCGGTGATCCGCGGGCCACGCCAGACCAACACCGTGCTGCGCGCCGACGGCGCCTCGGTGGAGCCGCCGAGCAAGTGGTGTCCCTACACCTTCGAGCAGATGCTCGAGCTCGGCGAGCACTGCTCCATGACCGAGCGGCGTGCCGACGACGCCACCCGGGACGTCGAGGGTTGGCTGAAGTGCGAGTTCATGTCCGACAAGCTGGGCGAGGTCTATGAGGGCACCATCGCCTCGGTGACCCAGTTCGGCATCTTCGTGCGCCTCGACGAGGTCTACGTGGAAGGCCTGGTGCACGTCACCTCGCTGCCCTCCGATTATTACCACTACGAGCCGGAGAAGCATCGTCTCAAGGGCGAGCGCAGCGGCATGAGCTACCGCCTCGGCGACGGGGTCAGCGTCCAGGTGGCGCGGGTCGATCTCGACGACCGCAAGATCGACTTCGAGCTGGCCGACGACAAGCCCCGGCCGCGCCGGGCGCCGCGCAAGCGTCGCGGCGGCCAGGGCGGGGCCGCCGGCAAGCCCGAGGCGGCCAAGGCGGCCAAGGCCGGAGCCCGCGGCAAGGCCGGCGGGGACGACGACGGCGGCAAGAAGCGCCGTCGTCGGGGGCCGCGTCGCCGCTGATCCCCGCGCCATCCCTTTCTCCTTCGCCAAGACGTCATCATCATGAAGAAGCACGCTCAACGCCGGGGCCCCAAGGCCCCGGGTGGTCTCGACGCCGTCTACGGCGTCCACGCGGTGCGGGCCCTGCTCGAGCGGGGCGAGGCCCCCCGGGAGCTCTGGGTGCAGGAAGGGGAGGCGGCGTCGCGCCTGGCCGACCTGGTGGCGGCGGCCCGCCGCGGTGGCGCCCGGGTGCTGTCCCGGCCCCGGGACGAGCTCGACCGGCTCGCCCAGGGCGCCGCCCACCAGGGCCTGGTGGCCTTCTGCCCGCCGCTGGCCTTCGAGGCCGAGGCCGCGCTGTGGCATCGCCTCCAGGGCTGGTCGTCGCCGACCCCGCCGCTGCTGCTGGTGCTCGATGGCATCACCGACGTGCATAACTTCGGCGCCTGCCTGCGCAGCGTCGATGCCGCCGGCGCCCATGGCGTGGTGGTGCCCAAGGACCGTGCCGCGCCGCTCAACGCCACGGTGCGCAAGGTGGCCTGCGGGGCCGCCGAGAGCGTGCCCGTCTACCAGGTGACCAACCTGGCCCGGGCGCTGGCCAAGCTCAAGGACCTGGGCGTCTGGGTCACCGGCACCGCCGGCGAGGCCGAGGCCAGCATCTACGATGCCGACTTCGCCGTGGCCACCGCCCTGGTGATGGGCGCCGAGGGCAAGGGCATGCGGCGGCTGACCCGGGAGGCCTGCGACGGCCTGGTCAAGCTGCCCATGGCCGGGCAGGTCTCGAGCCTCAACGTCTCGGTGGCCACCGGCATCTGCCTGTTCGAGGCGGTCAGGCAGCGCGGCCGGGCTTCGCCCGGAGCTCAGTAGGTCGGATAAGCCGAAGGCGCATCCGACGTGCTGGAGGTCTTCGCCCTGAAGCGTCGGGTGCGCTCGCAGGCTCGCTTACCCGACCTACACGGCTGGAAGTGAGAAGTACGGCGCTACGCGCCTTGAAGAGGGAAGAAGCCGACGAACCCTGACTTCCCTCTTCCCGCAGCTTGCGCCCTCGGCGCCCAGTCTTTAGAATACTGGCGCCCGTTCGTCCCGCGGACGGGCGTCGTGCATTTCGATAATCACCTCCTTGCTTCCCCTGGAAGGCACCGCGCCTCCACCGGAAGCTGCCAAACCGCAAGGAGAACCCATGCGTCACTACGAGATCGTCTTCATGGTCCATCCGGACCAGAGCGAGCAGGTCCCCGCGATGGTCGAGCGCTACACCAGCATCGTCACCGAGAACGGCGGCACCGTGCATCGTCTCGAGGATTGGGGGCGCCGTCACCTGGCCTACCCGATCAACAAGATTCACAAGGCTCACTACGTGCTGATGAACGTCGAGTGCCGCGGCGAGACCCTCGAGGAAATCGAGAACATCTTCCGCTTCAACGATGCCATCATTCGCAGCCTGGTCGTGCGCTGCAAGGAAGCCATCACCGAAGCCTCGCCGATGATGAAGCCGGCGGAAGACAAGCGCGCCCGTCGTGACGAGAAGCCGTCACGCACCGCCGAGTCCGCCTGAGCCCACCTCGCACGCCTGAAGGAGTCTCCCCATGGCACGTTTTTTCCGTCGCCGCAAGTTCTGCCGTTTCACCGCAGAAGGCGTGAAGCAGATCGACTACAAGGATCTGGACACGCTCAAGGCCTACATCACCGAGACCGGCAAGATCGTTCCCAGCCGTATCACCGGGACCAAGGCCCGTTACCAGCGCCAGCTGTCCACCGCCATCAAGCGGGCACGCTACCTGGCGCTGCTGCCCTACACCGATAGCCACCAGTAAGACGCAGGCGTGATGCTGCCCGTCGCCCGCTGGTTGATGCGCGGCACACCGCAGGCGGTCCTCGGGGCCGCGGCGGCCACGGTGATCCCCTGGCTGTTCTGGCTGGGGGCCGCCATCGCCGCCCTGGTCACCCTGCGGCGCGGCCTGTCGCCGGCGCTGCCGGTGATCGTCGCCGCCGCCGTGCCCGCGGGCTGGTGGTGGACCCGTGGCGACGTCATTCCGCTGGCCAGCATCCTGCTGGTCACGCTGATGGCGGTGGTGCTGCGGGCTCGGCTGCGCTGGAGCGAGGCGCTGATCGTCGGCGCCCTGGCCGGGGCGGCGATGATCCAGCTCGGCGTCTTCCTGCCGCCGGGGGGCGCCGGGCCGGTGCTGGAGCAGCTCCGCCAGGGGTCGCCGGAGGTCGCGGCGATGCTCGACGACTTTGCCCGGCAGGGCATGCAGACCGAGCAGATCGCCGGCCTGCTGATCGGTGGCATCACCGGCCTGGTGGTGCTGCTGGCGGCGGTGGCCTGCCTGGCCCTGGCCCGCAGCTGGCAGGCCGGGTTGTACAACCCCGGCGGCTTTCGCGAGGAGTTCCATGCCCTGCGGCTGGCGCCCCGCGAGCTGCTGGTGCTGTTCGTGCTCGGCGCGCTCGGCACGGTGCTGGGACTGCCCTCCCTGGGCATGCTGCTGTGGGTGCCGCTGCTGGTGACCGGCATCGCCCTGGTACATGGTTTCATCGGATTGAAGGGAATGAACGGGCTGTGGCTGGTCGCCTTCTATGTGTTGCTGATCACCACCTGGCCCATGATTCTCATCGTGCTGCTCGCGGCCCTGACGGATACCTTCGCGGACTTCCGCGCCCGACTCGGCCGCAGCGATTGACAAGAGGTTAACGAGATGGAAGTCATCCTGCTCGACAAGATTGGCAAGCTGGGCGGCCTGGGTGACCGGGTGGTCGTCAAGCCCGGTTATGGCCGCAACTACCTGGTGCCCTACGGCCTCGCCGTGCCGGCCACCAAGGACAACATCGCCGCCTTCGACGCCCAGCGTGCCGAGCTCGAGGCCGAGGCCGCCGAGCGCAAGGCCGAGGCCGAGGCCCGCGCCGAACAGCTCAACGACATCGAGCTGTCGCTGGTCGCCAAGTCCGGCGACGAGGGCAAGCTGTTCGGTTCCATCGGTCCGCGCGACCTGGCCGAAGCGATCTCCTCCGCCGGGATCGAGGTGGCCAAGAGCGAGGTCCGCATGCCGGAAGGCCCGATCCGCCAGACCGGCGAGTACGACATCGACCTGCACCTGCATGCCGAAGTCGATGCCACCGTGCGCGTGGTGGTCGTGGCCGAGTGAGCCCGACCCCCTGACGCCCCCGACGGCGTCGGCATCGGTTGCCAAGGGGCGCGAGGAGAGATCCTCGCGCCCCTTTTCGATGTCGGGAGCCGCGTCCCCCGGCATCGTCCGGGGGAGGTTTTTCCGGTGGGGCATGGGGTCGGCGCGACCCTTCGGGTAGAATGAGCCGGCCGTTTTCGCGAAGGTCCTCGCCGTCATGAACGAAGCTCTCGAGCTCGACAAGGAAACCGCGGCCCTGAAGGTGCCGCCGCACTCGCTGGAGGCCGAGCAGTCGGTGCTCGGCGGCCTGATGCTCGACAACCAGGCCTGGGACAGCGTGGCCGACCGCCTGGTGGCAGGCGACTTCTATCGCTACGAGCATCGCCTGATCTTCAACGTCATGGCCGGGCTGGCCGAGGCGGCCCACCCCCTGGACGTGGTGACCCTGTCCGAGGCCCTGGAGGGGCGTGACCAGCTGGAGACCGTGGGCGGGCTCGCCACCCTGGCGGAGCTGGCCCGCAACACCCCCTCGGCGAGCAACATCCGCGCCTACGCCGACATCGTTCGCGAGCGGGCCACCCTGCGCAAGCTGATCCACGCCGCCAACCAGGTGGCGGAGAGCGCCTTCGCCCCCCAGGGGCGTCCCGCCGACGAGCTGGTCAACGAGGCCGAGCGGCTGGTCTTCCAGATCAGCGAGGAGCGCCCCAAGGAGGGCGGTCCCATCGGCATGAGCGACCTGCTGGCCAAGGCGGTGGACCGCATCGACGAGATGTTCAACATGCAGGGCGAGATGACCGGCTTGTCCACCGGCTTTCGCGATCTGGACGACATGACCTCCGGCCTGCAGCCCTCGGACCTGGTGATCGTCGCCGGGCGGCCCTCCATGGGCAAGACCACCTTCGCCATGAACCTGGTCGAACATGCGGTGATCGCCAGCGACAAGCCGGTGATGGTGTTCTCCATGGAGATGCCGGCGGAGGCGCTGATGCTGCGCATGCTCTCGTCGCTGGGGCGTATCGACCAGACCCGGGTGCGGACCGGCCAGTTGGAGGACGAGGACTGGCCGCGGCTGACCTCGGCGGTGAACCTGCTCAAGGACAAGCAGCTGTTCATCGACGACACCGCGGCGCTGTCGCCCAACGAGATGCGCTCGCGCATCCGCCGGGTGGTGCGCGAGCACGGCAACCTGGCGCTGATCATGATCGACTACCTGCAACTGATGCAGATCCCCGGCTTCTCCGAGAACCGCACCGGCGAGATCTCCGAGATCTCGCGCTCGCTGAAGGGCCTGGCCAAGGAGTTCGGCTGCCCGGTGGTGGCGCTCTCGCAGCTCAACCGCTCGCTGGAGCAGCGGCCCAACAAGCGCCCGGTGATGTCGGACCTGCGCGAGTCCGGCGCCATCGAGCAGGACGCCGACCTGATCGGGTTCGTCTACCGCGACGAGGTCTACAATCCGGATAACCCCGACAATCAGGGGCTGGCCGAGTTCATCATCGGCAAGCAGCGTAACGGCCCCATCGGCACGGTGCACATGGCCTTCATCGGCAAGTACACCCGCTTCGAGGACCTGGCGCCGGACAGCTACGGCGAGGCCTTCGGCGAGTGAGCCGGCGCGACGCTTGAGCCGTCGGCTGGTCACCGTATAATCCGACCCCCTGAACATCACACTGGAGGCACACCATGGCAGGCGGATTCCGACGCGGCAATCGTCGTCGCACCCCGAAACTCGAGGCCCGCGGCGAGCTGCAGTCCATGGAGCGGGAAGGCCCGTTCAAGGAGTGGCTGGGCATGCCGGACCTCTACCGCTACCACATCGTGGTGGACGGCGAGAGCTACAGCTATCAGACCGAGGACTCGGAGCTGCCGGTCCGGGTCGGCGACCGGGTGGTCTTCCGCTACAAGGAGACCAAGGCCGGCAAGTGGGTCGACCGCAACTCCCTGGGCAAGGCCATCGACCCCGCCGACTACCAGTAGCGCCGGGAACCCCTGATCCCGCCATCGGTCACACTTACGACACGGATCGGTCATGCGCGTGTCATCGGTCACCCTCAGGCTGTGACCGATCCGACAAGTCGACTCTTCTGATGGAGGGATCCATGGAATTCAATGACCTCAAGGCCTTCGTGGCCGACCACGACAACTTCGAGATCCGCGTGATCGGCCATGCGGGCAGCCATTGCTACCAGGTCGAGCTCGAGGACGTGGAGGGCCAGCGCCATATGCTGACCCGCAGCGGCAAGCCGATGCTGTTCCGCGCCCTGGACGATGTCTACCTCGAACTCAAGCGCGCCGGCATCCACCGAGCCTACCTCGTCCAGCAGGTGCCCCACGACGAGATGGTCGGGCGCGAGACCCACTACGCGGACCCGCTGGCCTCGCGCATGCCGCTGGTCTTCTGATCCTCACCCCCGGCATTACCTCAAACGACGCCCGAGCCGCTCCCGGTGGCGGGCGAAGAGGCGATGCCTCGCCTCTGGCAGCCCTGCCGGCCGCTGATCCTGCCCGCCGCCGATAGCCCAGCACCGCGCAGCGGGCGCGGAGTTCGTCGGCGAAGTGGTGCCTCGCCGAGAATCCGAATGCGGGGTTAGGATTATCCAAAGGCTGTACATTTTCAGGGTTCAGTATAACTGCATTCCGCCTGCCTGCCTGCCGATGGTATCTTGGGTGGCTGACACTCGCTTCACGCCACCACAGGGACCGCGCACCATGGCAGCTCACGAGAATTCCGCCGGCAACGACCTCGTCCGTCCGGGCGAGGACCGCCTGGCCCAGGCTCCCGTCGATCACCCGCCCGTCGCGCGCCGGAAGGTCGGCGTGGTGCTGGCCAACCTGGGGACTCCGGATGCCACCGACTACTGGTCCATGCGCCGCTACCTCGGCGAGTTTCTCTCCGACCGGCGGGTGGTGGACTATTCCCGCTGGCTGTGGCAGCCGCTGCTGCAGCTGGTGATCCTCACCAAGCGGCCCTTCGCCTCGGGCCGGGCCTATCGCAGTATCTGGAATGAGGCCCTCGACGAGAGCCCGCTGCTGACCATCACCCGGGAGCAGACGGAAAAGCTGGCGGCACGGCTCGAGGCCGAGCATGGCGGGCGGGTCGAGGTGGACTTCTGCATGCGCTACGGCAATCCCTCGACCGATAGCGTGCTGCGTCGGCTTCAGGCCCGGGGCTGTGAGCGCCTCCTGTTCTTCCCGCTCTATCCCCAGTACGCCTCGCCCACCACGGCCACCGCCAATGACCAGGCCTTCCGCACCCTGATGCGGCTCAAGTGGCAGCCCGCCATCCGCACGGTCCCGGCCTACTTCGAGCACCCCGACTATATTGCCGCCCTGGGCGCCTCGGTGCGGGAGGCCTATGAGGCGGCGACGTCGGAGCCCGAGGTGCTGGTCGCCTCCTACCACGGCGTGCCCAAGCGCTATCTCGAGGAGGGTGACCCCTATCACTGCCAGTGCCTGAAGACCACGCGGCTGCTCAAGGAACACATGGGGCTGGCCGACGGGGCCATCGTCACCGCCTTCCAGTCGAAGTTCGGGCCCGAGGAGTGGGTGGGGCCGGCCACCGTCGACCAGGTGGCGGCGCTGGCCCGCCAGGGCAGGAAGCATATCGCCGTGATCTCGCCGGCCTTCGCCGCCGACTGCGTGGAGACCCTGGAGGAGATCCAGCAGGAGATCCGCGACGCCTTCCTGGCCGCCGGCGGCGAGACCTTCACCTATGTACCTTGCCTCAACGCCCGGGACGATCATGTCGCGGCACTCGAGGCCATCGCCCGCCAGGAACTCGCGGGCTGGGTCTAGGGGCCGCGACGGCCGCCCTGGCCGACCCTAGCCCTCGTCCGTCGACTGCTCGCGGGCCGTCCGGCGGGGCAGGGGCGATCGCTCGTGGGTAATGTGCTCGTGATCCGGGGTCGGGTGGGGGACCGGTTTGTCGCCGAGTTCCTCGCGGCGCAGCTCCGCCGGGCGTCCGAGGGTCTTGTCGACGTGGGGGAGCCTCTGGTGGAGCCCCGACTTGGCCAGCAGGTGGGCGCTGACCGGGGCGGTGATGAACAGGAAGAGGGTGATCAGCATCTCCTGGACCACCGGCTGGCTGTCGATCACCCCGAAGTAGAGCATCGAGGCGATCAGCGTGCAGCCGATGCCCATGGTGGTGGCCTTGGTGGGGCCGTGCAGGCGCATGTAGAAGTCGCGCAGGTGGGCCATGCCCAGCGAGCCGATGAAGGCGAAGGCCCCGCCGGCGATCAGGAAGAGGGAGATCACGCCCTCGAGGATCACAAAGGTCGTCATGATGGCTCCGGTTCGCCTATTCGATGATATCGCCACGCAACAGGTACTTGCAGACGGCCACGGTGCCGATGAACCCGAGCATGGCGATCAGCAGGGCCGCCTCGAAGTAGGTCTTGGTGTTGAGCCAGAGCCCCATCAGCACGATCAGCGCGATGGAGTTCACGTACATGGTGTCCAGGGCCAGGATGCGGTCGGGCATCGAGGGGCCGATCGTCAGGCGGAAGGCGTTCAGGACGATGGCCATCAGGATCAGGGCCAGGCTGATCTTCAACGCGATGTCTAGCATTCGTAGATCTCCTTGAGCGGCCGCTCGTAGCGATCCCGGATCTCGGCGATGAGCGCGTCCTCATCCTCCACGTTGAGGGCATGCACCAGCAGCGTCTTGCCGTCCATGCGCAGGTTGGCCGACACCGTGCCCGGGGTCAGGCTGATGGTATTGGCCAGCAGGGTGATGGTGAACCGCTCCTCGAGCATCAGCGGATATTCGACGAAGTGGGGGCGGGAGCGCTGCCAGGGGTTGATGATCAGCCAGGCGACCTGGAAGTTGGCGACGATGATGTCGCCCAGCACGCGCAGGATGAAGCGCAGCAGCAGGCCGGGGCGCTTGACCCGGGGCTGCACGTCCCAGAAGCGATAGGTAAACAGCGGGATGGCGACCGCCAGGGCGCTGCCCAGCAGCAGGTGGCCGACGGTCAGGCTGCGCACCAGCAGCAGCCAGACCAGCAGCAGCAGCAGCGACAGCAGCGGGATGGGAAGCCAGGAACGGGGGGTGATCATGGAGCGTCTCCAGCATCGGGCAGCAGGGCATCGACGACGTTGTCCGGGTTGGCCAGCTGACTGGCGGTGGCCAGGGTGTAGTCGCTGACCGGCCCGGCCAGGGCCGCCAGCAGCGGCGAGGCGGCGAGCAGCAGGCCCACCCCCGTCCACTGGTGGCGGGACAGGCGCTCTCCGCTGCGCTCGCCGGACTTGTTGCGCCAGAAGAAGGTCGAGCCGGCGCGGGACAGCGCGACCATCGCCCCCAGGCCGCTGGCCAGCAGCAGGGGCCATAGCCAGGGCTGCTGGGCCGGGGTGGCCGCATTGAGCAGCAGGGCCTTGCCGATGGCACCCGACAGCGGCGGCAGGCCGGCCACCGCCATGGCGCCGACCAGGAACAGCAGTGCCAACAGGCCGCCCTGGGTCAGCGGCCTGCCCTTGACGATGCGGGTGCCGGCCTTTCCGCGCTGCAGGCCGATCATCTCGGCGAGCAGGAAGAGGCCGCCGGTGACCAGGGTGGAGTGCAGCAGATAGTAGAGCAGCGACGCGGTGGCCTCGACGGTGCCCATGCCGACCCCGGCCAGCAGGGTGCCCACCGAGACCAGCACCAGATAGGCGATCAGCAGGCGCAGGTCGCGGGCCGCCAGCACCCCCAGCGTGGCGATTGCCAGGGTCGCCAGCGACAGCCACCAGACCCACGGCTGTTCGAGGTCGGCCAGGTCCCCGGCATGCTCGCCGAAGATCAGCGAGTAGACCCTCAGGATGGCGTAGATGCCGACCTTGGTCATGATCGCGAACAGCGCCGCCACCGGTGCCGGGGCCGCGGCATAGGCTCGGGGCAGCCAGAAGTACAGCGGCAGGATCGCCGACTTCAGGCCGAACACCACCAGCAGCATCAGGGCTCCGGCGGTGACCAGGCCGGCGCGCTCGGCGGGCAGCTCGCCGAGGCGTACCGCCATGTCGGCCATGTTGAGGGTGCCGGTGGCGCCGTACAGGGTTCCCACGGCGATCAGGAACAGCGCCGAGCCGGCCAGGTTGAGCACCACGTAGTGCACGGCGGCCTGGGTGCGCGACTTGCCGCCGCCGTGCAGCAGCAGGGCATAGGAGGCCAGCAGCAGCACCTCGAAGAACACGAAGAGGTTGAACAGGTCACCGGTGAGGAAGGCGCCGTTGATGCCCATCAGCTGCAGCTGGAAGAGGCCATGGAAGTTGCTGCCCTTCTCGTCGTCGCCGCCGCAGGCGAAGATCACGCAGCCGAGGGCGAGTACGGCGGTGAGCAGCACCATCAGCGCCGAGAGGCGGTCCAGCACCAGCACGATGCCGAAGGGCGGCTGCCAGCCACCCATCGCGTAATAGGCGATCTCGCCATCGGCGGCGCGCAGCAGCAGGGCGAGAGCGATGACCACGAGCAGCCCCGTCGAGGCCACGCCGAGCACGCGCTTGAGGCGGGTACTGCCGTGGAGGCCGCGCAGCAGGAACAGGCCCGTCAGTAGCGGCAGGACCACGGGGAGGACGATCAGGTGCTGCATCACCGGTGGTTCTCCTCTCGTTCCTCTTGCTTGCGACCGTCGACATGGTCGTTGCCCATGTCGCCGCGGGCCCGCATCGACAGGATGACGGCGAAGGCCGTCATGGCGAAGCCGATGACGATGGCGGTCAGCACCAAGGCCTGGGGAAGGGGGTCGGCATAGTCGCGGGGGCCGTCGATGATCGCCGCGCCATCGGTGGTCAGCCCGCCCATGGAGAACAGGAAGA
This sequence comes from Halomonas stenophila, assembly GCF_014192275.1. Lineage (GTDB taxonomy): Bacteria > Pseudomonadota > Gammaproteobacteria > Pseudomonadales > Halomonadaceae > Halomonas > Halomonas stenophila. Next base: position 376,861 of record NZ_JACHXR010000002.1, read on the forward strand.
GGTTGACCGCGTAGGACAGCAGGGTCAGCCCGACCACCACGGGGAAGGTGCGTCCCCGCAGGATCAGGTAGAGCCCGCAGGCGCTGAGCACGCCGGTGGTGATGGCATAGAGGCTTTCCATCAGCGTTTCTCCTTGGCGATGGTCGTGGCGGGGGCGGTCTCGTTCTTGGCCGGCCGGTGCGGCGTGGTCACCTTGCCGAGATTGGCCAGGATCATCAGGGTGGCGCCGACTACGGCCAGGTAGACCCCCAGGTCGAAGATCATCGCCGTGGCCAGCTCGAGATCGCCGATCAGCGGCAGGTGGAAGTGGCCGAAGGCCGAGGTCAGGTAGGGATGGCCGAACAGCCAGCTGCCCACCCCGGTCACCGCGGCCACGCCGACCCCGACGATGGCCACCGGCTGGTACTGGAAGTCGAGGCGTTCCTGGGCCCACTCCACGCCCCGGGCCATGTACAGCAGGATCAGCGCCACCGCGGTGATCAGCCCGGCGATGAAGCCGCCGCCGGGCAGGTTGTGGCCGCGCAGGAAGATGAACACCGAGACCAGCAGGGCCAGCGGCAGCAGCGCCTGGGAAATGGTCGTCAGGATCATCGGGTAGCGATCCGGCGACCATACCCGGCCCTCGCCGTCACTGTGGGGCATGAACAGCCTCAGGCGGTTGAGCAGCTTGAAGATCGCCAGGCCCGCCAGGGCCAGCACGGTGATCTCGCCCAGGGTATCGAAGCCACGGAAGTCGACCAGGATGACGTTGACCACGTTGTGGCCGCCGCCGCCCGGCACGCTGTTGTCGAGGAAGAAGCCCGAGATGCTCGGTGTGCCGCGGGTCAGCACGGCGTAGTTGAGGCTGGTGATGGCCATGCCCAGGGCGCCGGCCAGCAGGGTGTCGCGCACGTTGCGTGGCAGCGAGGATTCGCGCGGGGTCTTCTGGGGCAGGAAGAACAGCGCCAGCATCAGCAGGATCATGGTGACCACCTCGACCGACAGCTGGGTCAGGGCCAGGTCGGGGGCCGAGAAGCGGGCGAAGGTCAGCGAGACCAGCAGCCCGACCATGGACAGCAGCAGCAGCGAGATCAGGCGATAGCGGTGGGCGAGGACCGTGCCCAGGCCGCTGAAGATAAGCAGGATCGCCCCGGTCAGCAGCACGCCGTCCACCGGGCGCTGGGGCTGGTCGCCGGCGAGGCTCGGCACCATGACCAGGCCCAGGGCCGTCAGTGCCAGGGCGCTGAACAGCAGCAGGCCCATGTAGCGCTGCAGCGAGGCATTGTCGAGCCGCGCGAGCAGGCTCTCCGACCGCCGCCCCAGGCGCTGCACGCTGGCCTCGAAGATCATCCGCGCGTCCATCGGCCGAAAGCCCCGCAGAAAGCGTCTCAGGTAGCGGTGCAGATGATAGAGGCCGATGCCGGCGACGAGCGCGATGGCACTCATCAGCAGCGGCAGGTTGACGCCGTGCCAGATGGCCAGGTGGAACTCCAGTGGCTCGAGCAGCACGGCCTGGGTGGCCAGGTCGAGCAGGCCCCCGGCCATCGCGGACGGGAAGAGCCCCACCAGCACACAGAGAACGGCGAAGATCTCCACCGGCAGGCGCATCAGCCGGGGTGGCTCGTGGGGGGACTTGGGGGGCGACTGGCGGGGCGGTTTGAAGAAGACCGCATGGACCAGGCGCAGCGAATAGGCCACCGAGAGCACGCCGCCCAGGGTCGCCATCACCGGCATCAGCCAGCTCAGGCCGCCCAGCACCGGCGTGGCCAGGCTCTCGGCGAAGAATAGCTCCTTGGACAGGAAGCCGTTGAGCAGCGGCACCCCGGCCATGGCCGCGCCGGCGATCGAGGTGAGCAGGGCGGTGATCGGCATGGCCCTCGCCAGGCCGCCGAGGCGTGCCAGTTCGCGGGTGCCGGTCTCGTGATCGATGATCCCGGCGCTCATGAACAGCGCCGCCTTGAAGGTGGCGTGGTTGAGGATATGGAACAGCGCCGCCAGCACCGCCATGGGGCTGCCGATGCCCAGCAGCACCGTCACCAGGCCCAGATGGCTGACCGTGGAGAAGGCCAGGATACCCTTGAGCTCGGTCTTCATCAGCGCGAACCAGGCGCCGTAGAGCAGGGTGGTCATGCCCACCAGGGAGACCACCACCGTCCACAGCTCGTTGCCGGCCAGCGCCGGGTGCAGCCGGGCCATCAGGAAGATGCCGGCCTTGACCATGGTTGCCGAGTGGAGATAGGCCGAGACCGGCGTCGGCGCGGCCATGGCGTGGGGCAGCCAGAACTGGAAGGGAAACTGCGCCGACTTGGCGAAGGCCCCCAGCAGCACCAGGCTCAGCATCAACGGGAAGCGGGGATCGGCCTGGATGGTCTCGCTGCCGGCCAGCACCCGATCCATCTCGAAGCTGCCGACCATGTCACCCAGCAGCAGGAAGCCGGCCAGCAACGCCAGCCCCCCGGCGCCGGTCACCACCAGCGCCATGCGCGCCCCCTTGCGGGCATCGCTGCGGTGGGACCAGAAGCCGATCAGCAGGAAGGAGGAGAGGCTGGTGAGTTCCCAGAACATCCACAGCAGCAACAGGTTGTCGGCCATCACGATGCCGACCATGGAGGCCATGAACAGGATCAGGTAGGCATAGAAGCGTCCGTAGGGTTCCTCGGGCGCGAGGTAGTAGTGCGCATACAGCAGGATCAGCAGGCCGATCCCCATGATCAACAGGTTGAACAGCAGCGACAGCCCGTCCAGTCGGAAGGCCACCTCGAGGCCCAACGCCGGGACCCATTCGGCGGAGAAGCGCAGCGCTTCCCCGGCGTTGAGGGCCGGCACCTGGGACAGGGTCAGCACGAGGGCCAGGGCCGGCAGGGCCGCCGTGGCCAGGGAACAGTCACGACGCCCCCGGTTCGCCACCAGCGGCGGCACCAGTACACCGAGGAGGGGCAACAAGGCGATCCACAGCAATGTCATCGATCGGTCATCCTGCGCGTTTGCGTTGGGCCAAGGGTCCCATCCTGCCGAGGGACGGCCCCGCGCAAGCGGCAAGGCGTCGCATCCGTCCCTGGGCGAACAGGCCCATCAATGGCATTCGCCCCATACTCTACCGCAAAGAGGGCGTCTCGCGCCCTCCTTGCCTTTCAACTCCCCGCCTCGACTAGAGTGAAGCGATAGGGCCGGCAAAACCGACCCACGCCGAGGGCCACGTCTGGCGCGGAGGAACTTCATGCAACAGGCTGTGCTGGCAGGTTTCGTGATGGCGGGGCTGGCGCCACTGCTGCACCGCTGGCTCGGCGTCCGGACGGCGCCGATGATGGCCCTGCTGCCAGCGAGCCTGGTGCTGTGGCTGCTCTGGCAGTGGCCGCTGATCGCCGCCGGCGAGACGCTGCTGCTGGCCTGGCCCTGGGTTCCCGCCCTGGAGGTCTCCCTGACCTTCTTCCTCGACGGCCTGGCCTGGCTGTTCGCCTTGCTGATCTGTGCCATCGGGGCCCTGGTGCTGGTCTATTCGGGAGACTATCTGCGTGACGATCCCGACCAGCCCCGCTTCCTGGTGCTGCTCGTCGCCTTCATGATGGCGATGCTCGGCCTGGTGCTGGCCGACAACCTGGTGACCCTGTTCATCTTCTGGGAGCTCACCAGCCTGACCTCCTACCTGCTGATCGGCTTTCATCACGAGGATCCGGCGGCGCGCAGGGCGGCGCTGCAGAGCCTGATGGTCACCGCCGGTGGCGGCCTGGCGCTGCTGGCCGGTCTGGTCATGCTGGCCCAGGCCGGGGGCAGCTGGTCGCTGACCGAGCTGGCCGGCCGTGGCGAGGCCGTCCAGGCGCATGCGCTGCACGGACCCTTGCTGGTCTGTGTGCTGCTGGGGGCCTTCACCAAGTCGGCGCAGTTTCCCTTCCACTTCTGGCTGCCCAACGCCATGGTCGCACCGACGCCGGTCTCGGCCTATCTCCACTCGGCGACCATGGTCAAGGCCGGTATCTACCTGCTGGCCCGCCTGCACCCGGTGCTGGGCAGCAGTGACGCCTGGGTCGTCACCCTCTCGCTGGTAGGGGCGTTGACCATGGCCCTGGGCGCCTGCCTGGCGATCCGCCAGACTCACCTCAAGATCATGCTGGCCTACTCCACGGTGATGGCGCTGGGGGCCATGACCCTGCTGCTGGGCATCGGCAGCCGCGCCGCGCTGGCCGCCTTCGTCGTCTTCCTGGTGGCTCATGCGCTCTACAAGGGCGCGATGTTCCTGGTGGCCGGCATCCTCGACCAGGCCACCGGGACCCGGGACCTGACCGGCATGGGGGGCCTGCGCCATCGCATGCCCTGGACCGCCCTGGTGGCCGGGCTCGCCGCCCTGTCGCTGGCCGGCCTGCCGCCGCTGTTGGGCTACATCGGCAAGGAGGCGCTGTTCAGCGCGGTGCTCGAGGCCGACCATCTGCGCGGGGCGATCCTGGCACTGGCCTTCCTCGCCGCCCTGCTGACCCTGGCGGTGGCGGCGCTGATGGTCCTGCGTCCCTTCTTCGGGGCCGTTAGGGAGACGCCCCGGCCGCCCCGAGAGGGCTCCCCGGCGATGCTCGCCGGCCCGGCCCTGCTGGCGGGCCTCTCGCTGTGGCTGGGGCTCGCGCCGCACGGGCTCGAGGGCCTGGTGACGGCCACCGTGCAGGGCCTGGGCGTGCGCGAGGCGGCGGTCCACCTGACGCTCTGGCATGGCCTCACCCTGCCACTCGGCCTGTCGCTGGCCAGCCTGCTGCTGGGGGCGCTGGTGGTGCGCCACTGGGAGGGTTTGCGGACCTGGTCGGCGCGGCTCGAACCGTTCATGACCCTCGGCCCGGAGGGCGGCTACTGGGCCGTGATGCGCGGCTGGCTGCGTCTCGCCGAGGCGCAGACCCGATGGCTGCAGAATGGCCACCTGCGCAGCTACCTGGTGATGACCCTGCTGGTGCTGCTGGGGCTGGTCGGTCATGCCCTGTTCGTGCGCAATGGCGCCCTGGCGGCCCCCGGGCCGTCGGCCCGGATGCACGAGGCCGTGGTCGCCGCGCTGATGGTGGCCGGGGCGATGACGGCCTGCCTGATGCGTTCCCGGCTGGCGGCGGTCGCCGCCCTGGGGGCCATGGGGTTCTCCATCGCCCTGACCTTCGTGCTGTTCAGCGCGCCGGACCTGGCGATCACCCAGCTGCTGGTGGAGACCATGACGGTGGTCCTGCTGGCACTGGTGCTGTTTCGCCTGCCGCGCTTCGCCATCCTCTCCACCCCGCTGCAACGCCTGCGGGACCTGGTGGTGGCGAGCCTGGTCGGCGGGCTGATCAGCCTGCTGATGCTGTCGGTGCTGGGCGGCGAGCAGCTGCCGCGCATCTCCGAGTACATGATCGCCAACGGACAGCCACTGGGGCATGGCCACAACCTGGTCAACGTCATCCTGGTGGACTTCCGGGCGCTGGATACCCTCGGCGAGGTCATCGTGCTGGGCCTGGCCGCCACCGGCGTCTTCGCGATGCTCGGCCTGCGTCCCGAGGGCCCCGCGAGCCGGCGGGACGCGCGAGCGGAGGAGGACGATCATGGTTAAGTCCGGCACCCTGATCCTCGAGGTCGCGGCGCGCCTGCTGGTGCCCCTGCAGCTGCTGTTCTCGCTGTTCCTGCTGCAGCGCGGCCATGACGAGCCGGGCGGCGGCTTCATCGCCGGCCTGGTAGCCGCGGGAGGGCTGGCCCTGTTCCTCTTCGCCCACGGGCGCCAGGCCCTGCGTGCCCTGCTCAAGGTGTCACCCCGCGACTTGATCGGTCTGGGGTTGCTGATCGGCGTGCTCTCGACCCTGCCCGCCTGGTGGCGGGGCGAGCCCCTGTTCACCGCCCAGTGGTGGCGGATCCCGGGCATCGGGCTCGAGATCTCGACCCCGCTGATCTTCGATATCGGCGTCTACCTGGCGGTGATCGGCTCCGTGCTGACCGCCATCACCGCCCTGGTGGAGACCGACCGGGACGATGCCATCCGCTGACGAGGAGGTCCCATGGAACCCGTGCTGGCCGTGACCATCGGCATTCTCTTCGCCGCCGCCATCTACATGATGCTGCGACGCTCCATCGTCAAGCTGGTGATCGGCCTGATGCTGCTCTCCAATGCGGCCAACCTGTTGATCTTCGTCACCGCCGGCCTGACCCGCGACGCGCCCCCGCTGGTACCCCAGGGGATGAGCGTGCCCGCGGGGGCGGTGGCCGATCCGTTGCCCCAGGCGCTGGTGCTCACCGCCATCGTCATCTCCTTCGGCGTGCTGTCCTTCGCCGTGGTGCTGGTGCATCGTGCCTGGGAGGTGGTGCGCACCGATGACCTGGACCACCTGAAGGAAACCGATACGTGAATCCGGCGGTCACGCTGCCCCTGCTGATCCCCCTGCTCGCCGGGACCCTGTCGCTGATGGCCTGGCGCCTGCCACGGCTGCAGCGAGGGCTCGCCGTGGCCGGGACCGGCGGCCTGCTGTTGGCCGGGGGCTGGCTGCTGCATCGGGTATGGCAGGAGGGCATCCAGGTGGTACAGGTGGGCGCCTGGCCGGCGCCCTTCGGCATCAGTCTGGTCGCCGACCTGCTGGGCACCCTGATGGTGGTCATCACCGGCCTGATCGGCCTGGCCGTGGCGCTCTTCTCGCTGGCGACCAGCGGCCGAGAGCACCAGGCCTTCGGCTATTTCCCGCTGATGCATCTGTTGCTGGCGGGGGTCGTGGGCGCCTTCCTCACCGGCGACCTGTTCAACCTCTACGTGTGGTTCGAGGTGATGCTGGTGGCGTCCTTCGCGCTGCTGATCCTGGGCGGCGAGAAGGCCCAGATGGAAGGGGCGATCAAGTACGTCACCCTCAACCTGCTGTCGTCGGTGATCTTCCTGGTCGCCGTGGGCCTGCTCTACGGCAAGCTCGGCACCCTGAACATGGCCGATGTCGCCCGGCGCGTGGCGATGCTCCCGGGGGACGGCATGGTCGAGGCCCTGGCGATGATGTTCATGGTCGCCTTCGGCATCAAGGCGGCGGCCTTCCCGCTGTTCTTCTGGTTGCCGGCCTCCTATCACACGCCGCCGGTGGCGGTCTCGGCACTGTTCGCGGGGCTGCTCACCAAGGTGGGCGTGTATGCCCTGTTTCGCATGTTCACGCTGATCTTCCCCCACAACCCGGGATATACCCATGAGGTCCTGCTGTGGGGGGCCGGCCTGACCATGCTCTCGGGGGTGCTCGGGGCGGCGGCCCAGTTCGAGTTCCGGCGCATCCTGTCGTTCCATATCGTCAGTCAGATCGGCTACATGCTGCTGGGCCTGGCGCTGTTCACGCCCCTGGCCGTGCTCGGCGGGCTCTTCTACATCGTCCATCACATCATCGTGAAGACCAACCTCTTCCTGATCAGCGGCATCGTCCATCGCCTGCGCGGCAGCTATCGTCTCGAGCGGCTGGGCGGGCTCTATCGGCAGCGTCCCGGGCTGTCGGTGCTGTTCCTCGTGCCGGCACTGTCGCTGGCCGGCATGCCGCCGCTCTCCGGCTTCTTCGCCAAGTTCATCGTGATCCGGGCCGGCCTCGAGGCAGGAGCCTACGGGGTGACCGCCATTGCCCTGCTGGTGGGGCTGCTCACCCTGTTCTCGATGGTCAAGATCTGGGCCGAGGTGTTCTGGAAGGCCTGCCCGCAGGACGTCGACACGCCGGCACCGGCACCGGTGGGGCGGGGCGAGCTGTGGTTGATGATGGCGCCGGTGGTGGGGCTGGCGCTGTGCACGCTGCTCCTCGGCCTGCATGCCGGCCCCCTCTATGGCCTGGCCGAGGCCTCGGCCGAGGAGCTGCTCGACCCCGAGCGCTATATCCGCGCGGTGCTCGGCTCCGAGGGGAGGGGGGCGCCATGATCGGCATGATGTGGAACCTGCTGCTGGGGCTGGGCTGGCTGCTGCTCACCGGCGACTTCAGCGGCACGAACCTGTTGACCGGGCTGGTCTTCGCCTATCTGGTCCTGGCGCTGGTGCAGCCCCGCATCGCCGCCCTGTCGGGCTATGCGCAACGCCTGCCACGGCTGATCGCCTTCATCGGCTTCTTCATCCGGCAACTGCTGCTGGCCAACCTCAAGGTGGCCTACGACATCCTCACGCTGCCCTGGTACATGAAGCCGGGGGTGATCGCCATGCCGCTGACGGCGCGCAGCGACTTCGAGATCGCCTTCGTCGCCAACCTGATTTCCCTGACCCCGGGGACCCTGAGCCTGGACGTCTCCGACGACCATCGCGTGCTCTATATTCATGCCATGTTCCTCGGCGACGAGCCGGCGCTGCGACGCAGCCTGGCCGAGCTCGAGCGCCGGGCCCTGGCGCTGTTCCGCTAGCCAAGGGAGGGAGGTTCGCCATGCCGATCATTATCCTGTTCTGCCTGACGTTGCTGACCCTGGCACTGGGCCTGGTCTTCCTGCGCCTGTTTCGCGGGCCCGGCCTGCCCGACCGGGTGGTGGCCCTGGAGCTCTTCGCGACGATCACCGTGGGGATCATCGGGCTGCTGGCCATCGCCACCGACATCGCCCTGCTGCTCGACGCGGCCATCGTCATGGCGCTGATGAGCTTCATGGCCACCATCGGCTTCGCCCGCTTCGTGGAGCGGGGAGGGCCGCGGGATGATTGAGTGGCTCGTGATCGGTCTGATCCTCGCCGGCACCACCTTCATGCTGGTGGCCGCGATCGGCGTGGTCCGCCTGCCCGACCTGCTGACCCGCATGCATGCCACCACCAAGGCGGCCACCCTCGGCGTCTCGCTGATCATGCTGGCGGTGGCGCTGCATTTCGGCGAGGTGGCGGTGGTCGCCCGGGCGCTCGGGGTGGTGCTCTTCCTGATGATGACGGCGCCGGTGGCGGCCCATGTCATCGGCCGGGCGGGCTACTTCGTCGGCACAAGGCTGTGGAGCGGCACCGTGAAGGACGAGCTGCGCCCCCACTATCACCCCCTCACGCACCGCCTCGACAGCGGCCTGGAACGGTCGGACGAGCCGTCGGCCCCCGTCCCACGCGATCCCTCCTGAGCCGACCGGTCCGCCACGCCTGCTGTCCGTCACCCTGTTGCTGGTCACCCGGTTGCTGCTGCTGGCCTGAAACGGCGTTCTGCGCGATGATCGTCGGCCTGATGTCGCCAAGGAACGCCACCCCCATGATGTCCAGGATCCTCTCCCTCGCCCTGCTGTGCACCGCCCTGGCGGGTTGCCAGGCCCGGGCCGCCTCCCCCGATGTCGTGGCCGTCGCCGCGAGCGACGCGCCGGCCGCCGAGCGGCCGGAGGCGGCCGGCTTCGATGCCTGGCGGGCGTCCTTCCGGGCGCGGGCCCGGGCGGCGGGCATCGCGGAGGCGACCCTGGAGCGGACCCTCGACGGCCTGCGTTATCGCCCCCGGGTCATCGAGCTGGATCGCAGCCAGCCGGAATTCGTCCGCCCGATCTGGACCTACCTGGACGGCGCCGTCTCCCCGTCCCGGATTCGCAACGGTCGTGCGCGTCTGGCCGAGCATCGGGTCGCCGCCCGGGAGGCGGCCCGGCGTTACGGGGTGCCGGCCGAGATCCTGGTGGCCATCTGGGGCATCGAGAGCAGCTACGGCGATTATCTCGGCGACTTCTCGACCCTCGAGGCCCTGGCCAGCCTGGCCTACGAGGGGCGTCGCCGCGACTTCGCCCGGGACGAGCTGATCGCGGCCCTGCGCATCATCGAGGCCGGAGACATCGCCCCCGAACGCATGGTCGGCTCCTGGGCCGGGGCCATGGGCCACACCCAGTTCCTGCCTTCGAGCTTCCTGGCCCATGCGGTGGACGGGGATGGCGACGGACGTCGCGACATCTGGGGCAGCATTCCCGATGTACTGGCCTCCACCGCCCACTACCTCGACGCGGCCGGCTGGCGCGAGGGCGACCCCTGGGGCGCGGAGGTCGTGCTGCCGGCGGACTTCGATCACGGCCTGGCCGATCCGACGATCCGTCGCACCAGCGCGGAGTGGGCCGCCGCCGGCGTGCGGGGCCGGGAGGGCCGACCGCTGCCGGATCTCGCCGCCGCCGCGGTGATCGCCCCGGCGGGGGCCCGGGGGCCGGCCTTCCTGGTCGGCCACAACTTCCGGGTCATCCGCCGCTACAACAATGCCACCAGTTATGCCCTGGCGGTGGCCAGCCTGGCGGAGGCCCTGGCCGGGCGCGACGCCATCCAAGGCGCCTGGCCCCGAGAGGAGCCGCCGCTGAAGCGTGCTCAGGTGAGCGAGATGCAGCGTCGGCTGAATGCCCTGGGCCACGATGTCGGCCCGCCGGACGGCATCCTCGGGCCGAACACCCGGCGTGGCCTGCGCGCCTTCCAGCGCCGGCTCGGCCTGATCCCCGACGGCTTCGCCACCCTCGACCTGCTCGAGCGCCTGCGGCGCCAGAGCCTCTGATCCTCAGCGTGACACTCAGGAGACCTCGCATGACCGCCATCCTTCGCCCCCTGCTGCTGGCCGTGGCCCTGTGGCCGGCCCTGACCTCGGCTGCCGCCCCCGACCGGGTGGTGGGCTGGATCGAGACGGTGACGCTGGCGCCCTGGGACGTGGCGGTCAAGGCCAAGCTGGACAGCGGAGCCCTGACCTCGTCCCTGGACGCCCGCCACATCGAGTCCTTCGAGAAGGCGGGGGAGGAGTGGGTGCGCTTTCGGCTGATGATCGAGGACGAGGACTCCGGCAAGACCTTCTCGATGACCCTGGAGCGTCCCCTCTACCGCGACATGGTGGTGCGCGGTGCCGGGGGGCGCGACGAGCGGCTGGTGGTGTTGATGGACATCTGCGTGGGGGACACCCGCTACGAGGAGGAATTCAGCCTGCGCAACCGCGAGGAGATGACCTACCCGATGCTGCTGGGGCGTCGCACCATCGGCCACCTCGGTCGGCTGGACGTGCGCGAGACCTTCCTGACCGAGGCGGAGTGCGACGAGGACTCGCCCCGGGTGCCCCACGAGGCCGACCGGGGCGACGAGGACTGAGCCGCGCCCGGACCTAGAAGAGCCGGCTGAGCAGGGCGGTCACGGCGGTCTCCACCCGCAGGATGCGCGGGCCGAGGTGGATGCCCCGGCAGCCGGCGGCGAGCAGCCGCTCCACCTCCCAGGGGATGAAGCCACCCTCCGGCCCGACCACCAGCAGGGTCGGGGCCTCGACACCACGCGGGCAGGCCTCCGCCATGCCGGGATGGGCCAGCAGGCCCTGGCGACCCGCCAGCAGCGCCGGCAGGCGGTCCTCGACGAAGGGCCGGAAGCCCTTGGCCAGGGTCACCGTCGGGATCCGGGTGTCCCGGGCCTGCTCCAGGCCCAGCACCAGGTGGCGCCGGATCCTGTCGTCGCCGAGCTCCGGCGACTGCCAGTAGCTCTTCTCGACCCGACGGGTGTTGAGCAGGGTCAGCTCCTTCACGCCCAGCGCCGTGACATGTTCCAGGGTCCTGGCCAGCATGCGCGGGCGCGGCAAGGCCAGCACCAGGTGCACCGGCAGCGGCGGCGGCGGGGCCTGGTCGAGGCCGGCCACGTCGAACACCGCCTGGTGCGCGTCGAGGGTCAGCAACTCGCCGCGTCCCCACCGGCCGCCGGCGATGCCCAGGGCCATGACATCGCCCGCCCGCGCCCGGTGGACCTCCGTCAGGTGCGCCAGGCGACGGGGGTCGCGGACCCGCGCCAGGCGGTCGTTCTCGATGTCCTCGGGCGAGAGCAGGATCAGATTCATGGGGCCTCGTGATGCCTTTTACCTTGCATGGATGGTGGCGCGGTGCACAATACTTGCATAAGGGGGCGACCGCCCACCTGCCATGACAAGGAGCAGCGCCGTGCGCGTGATTCGCAAGTATGCCAACCGCAGGCTCTATGATACCGAACAGAGCCGCTACGTGACCCTCGAGGATCTGCGGGGCCTGATCCTCGACGAGGTACCCTTTCGCGTCGAGGATGCCAAATCCGGCGAGGACCTGACCCGGACCATCCTGCTGACGATCATCATCGAGCAGGAACAGGCCGGCGGCGATGCCGAGGTGTTCTCCAACGACCTGCTGGCCCAGTTCATCCGCGTCTACGACATGGCTCAGCCGCTGCCCCTGGCGCGTTACCTGGAGCAGGGCACCCGGCTGATGCTGGAGCAGCAGAAACGCATGCAGGACCAATGGCAGCAGGCCATGCGCCACACGCCGATGGAGATGATGCGCGAGCTGGCCGAGGAGAACATGCGCTTCTGGCAGCAGAACCTCGGCGGCTCCAGCAAGAAGGACGACGATTCCGAGGACAAGTGAGGCCACCCGGGGCGGCGGTCGGGAGCGGTTTCTGACATAATGCCGCGATGTTTCCCCGAGGTATTGAGGTAGAGCAGCGGATGAAGGTTCTGATCATCGGCGGCGGCGGCCGCGAACATGCCCTGGCCTGGAAGGTCGCCCAGTCGCCCCGGGTCGACACCGTCTTCGTGGCGCCCGGCAATGCCGGCACGGCCCGTGAGCCGGGACTCGAGAACGTGGCCATCGGCGTCGACGACCTGGACGGCCTGGTGGCCTTCGCCCGGGACGAGGACGTCGCGCTGACCGTCGTCGGCCCCGAGGCGCCGCTGGTGGCGGGCGTGGTGGACCGCTTCCGCGAGGCGGGGCTGGCGATCTTCGGGCCCACCGCCGGCGCGGCCCAGCTCGAGGGCTCCAAGGCCTTCACCAAGGACTTCCTGGCGCGCCATGCCATCCCCTCCGCCGAGTACCGCACCTTCGTGGCGGTGGAGCCGGCGCTCGAGTATCTCGCCGAGAAGGGCGCGCCCATCGTCATCAAGGCCGATGGCCTGGCCGCCGGCAAGGGCGTGATCGTGGCCATGACGCAGGACGAGGCCGCGGCCGCGGTGCGCGACATGCTCGAGGCCAATGCCTTCGGCGACGCCGGGGCCCGGGTGGTGATCGAGGAGTTCCTCGAGGGCGAGGAGGCCAGCTTCATCGTCATGGTCGACGGCGAGACGGTGCTGCCCCTGGCCACCAGCCAGGACCACAAGCGCGCCTTCGATGGCGACGCCGGCCCCAACACCGGCGGCATGGGCGCCTACTCCCCGGCGCCGGTGGTCACCGACGCGGTCTTCGAGCGCATCATGGCGCGGGTCATCCGGCCCACGGTGCGGGGCATGGCCGAGGAGGGTCATCCCTATACCGGCTTCCTGTATGCCGGGCTGATGATCGATGCGGCGGGTAACCCCCGGGTGATCGAGTACAACTGCCGCTTCGGCGACCCCGAGACCCAGCCGATCCTGCTGCGCCTGGCCTCGGATCTCGCCGAGCTGTGCCTGGCCGGGGCCCGCGGCGAACTGGCCGGGCTCGGTTGCGACTGGGACGAGCGGGCCGCGGTGGGCGTGGTGATGGCCGCCGGCGGCTATCCCGGCAGCTACCGCAAGGGCGACGCCATCGAGGGCCTCGAGGCCGCCGAGGCCACCGGCTGCAAGGTCTTCCATGCCGGCACCGCCGAGGGCGAGCCGGGCGAGGTCGTCACCGCCGGCGGCCGGGTGCTGTGCGTCACCGCCCTGGGCGACGGCGTCTCCGCGGCCCGCGACCTGGCCTACCGGGGGGTGGCCGAGATCCACTGGCCCGAGGCCCTCTATCGCCGCGACATCGCCCACCGCGCCATCGCCCGCGAGCGCGGCGAACGCTGACCCTGCCGCCGGACAATAACAAGGAGGCTGCATGGAGCGCGTCAGACTGGCCTTTCCCGAGGCGGACATTCGCCATCGCCACCCGCTCACGGTGCGGGTCACCGACATGAACTACGGCCGTCACCTGGGCCATGATGCCCTGGTGTCGCTGCTCCACGAGGCGCGCATCTCGGCGCTGGCGGCGCTGGGGCTCGCCGAGGGCGACATGGGGGGCTACCCCAGCGTGGCCGCGGACCTCGCGGTGCAGTACCAGGCCGAGGCCCGCTGGCCCGACGCCCTGGTGGTCGATACCGCGATCCCGGCGCCGGGGCGCCGCACGATCACCGTCTATCACCGCATTCGTCGCGAGGCAGACGCGGCGGTCGTCGCCACCGCCCGTCTCAACCTGATGCTGGTGGACCCGGCGGCGGGCCGTCCGGTGTCGATCCCCGGCGCGGTGCGTGACTGCCTGACGGGAGCGGCCTGATGTCTCGAGAGTACCCGATCATCGCCGTGACCGGCTCCTCCGGGGCCGGCACCACCACGGTCAAGCGCACCTTCGAGCGCATGTTCGCCCGCGAGGACGTGCATGCCGCCTTCGTCGACGGCGACGCCTTCCATCGCTACACCCGCCAGGAGCTGGCGCGGATCTTCCGCGAGGATCCCGAGCGCAAGGACGAGCTCTCCCACTTCGCCGTGGAGGCCAACCTGCTCGACCACCTGGACGCGCTCTTCCAGGAGTACGGCGACAAGGGCGCCGGGACCTATCGGCACTACATCCACGCCGAGGACAAGGCGATGATCGAGGCCGGCTACCAGGTCGGCACCTTCACGGAATGGCAGTCGCTGCCCACCGGCACCGACCTGCTGTTCTACGAGGGCCTGCATGGCGGCCTGGTCACCGCCGAGCACGACATCGCCCGCCATGTCGACCTGCTGGTGGGAGTCGCGCCGACCATGAACCTGGAGTGGATCCAGAAGATCGACCGCGACATGCGCTACCGGGGCTACTCCCAGGAGGCGGTGATCGACACCATCCTGGGCCGCATGGACGACTACGTGCGCTATATCCAGCCGCAGTTCTCGCGCACCCATATCAACTTCCAGCGGGTGCCGACGGTGGATACTTCCAACCCCTTCGAGGTGCAGGACATCCCCACCGATGCCGAGTCCTTCGTGGTGATCCGCTTCCGCGACCCCGCCACCGTGGACTTCCCCTACCTGCTGGCGATGATCCAGGATGCCTTCATGAGCCGGCCCCACACCCTGGTGGTCCCGGGCTCGCGCCTGCCGCTGGCCATGGAGCTGATCCTGGGACCGCTGGTGCGCCACCTGCTGGCCCAGCGGCGCTTCCGCTGAACGCCATCCGAGCCAACCGCCGAGGAGCACGAATCCATGGATTGCCTGTTCTGCAAGATCATCGACCGCGAGATCCCCGCCGACATCGTCTTCGAGGACGACGAGGTGCTGGCCTTCAAGGATCTCAACCCCCAGGCCCCGACCCACCTGCTGATCGTGCCCAAGCGGCACATCGCCACCCTCAACGACATCGAGGAGGACGGCGACCTGGCCCTGGTGGGGCGCCTGCAGTACACCGCCGCCCAGCTGGCCAAGCAGGCCGGCTTCGCCGAGGACGGCTACCGGGTGGTGATGAATTGCAATGAGCAGGGCGGCCAGACGGTCTATCATATCCACATGCACCTGATGGGCGGTCGTCGCTTCACCTGGCCGGCTGGCTAGCCGGCGCTCTGCGGTTCGCCGCGCGACCCAAGCGCTCGACGCATGGGGTGCATGCCCACGACGCCGCCCCTCGGGGCGGCGTCGCCTCATGGGGCCTGCTCGGCGAGCGGCGACTCGGTTACAATGGCGCCACGACCGATCAAGGGGGTGTCATGAACCGTCAGTATTCCCGTGCCGATGACCTGGTCCGCCAGGTCGATGCCGTGCTGCGCACCCTGGTGCCCCGCGCCGCCCAGCCCTCGCGGCCCTCGCCGGCCACGCCGGAGGTCCACGACGATGCCATGGACGAGGCGGAGCGGCGCCATGCCGAGGGACTGATGCGCATCAACCATACCGGCGAGGTCTGCGCCCAGGCGCTCTACCAGGGGCAGGGGCTGACCGCCAAGCTGCCCGAGATCCGCGGGCAGATGGAGGCCGCCGCCCAGGAGGAGATCGATCACCTGGCCTGGTGCGACGCCCGGCTGCAGGAGCTCGACGGCCACACCAGCCGGCTCAACCCGCTGTTCTACGCCGCCTCCTTCGGCATCGGGGCGCTGGCCGGTGCCGTCGGCGATCGCCTCAGCCTGGGCTTCGTGGCGGCCACCGAGGAGCAGGTGGGCCGCCATCTCGATGCCCACATGGCGGAGCTGCCGCCGGGCGACCACCGCTCCCGGGCGGTGCTGCGCCAGATGGCCATCGACGAGGCCCACCACGCCCAGCAGGCCCTGGAGGCCGGCGGTGCCCGCTTCCCGGGGCCGGTCAAGGCGGGCATGACGCTCGCGTCCAGGGTGATGACCAAGTCCGTATACAAGCTATAAGCCGTAAGCTATAAGCGGTAAGTAACCCCAATGCCCAAAACCCCCACCGGTACTGACCGATGGGGGTTTTGGTTTTTCTTCAAGCTCAAGGCTTACGGCTTAAAGCTCCGCCGCGCAGCGGCGGGTCAATCCATGTTGCGCGAGTAGAAGATCTCCAGCATCTCCTTGCGCAGGCGACCCTCGATGTCCCGGGCCTCCTCGAAGGTGATGTCCCGCCGGGAGGTGCCGAACAGGTAGTTCTCCAGCTCGAAGTCCTTGAGCAGCATCTTGGTGTGGAACATGTTCTCCTGGTACACGTTCACGTCCATCATCTGGTAGGCCTGCTTGGTGTCCTCGGCCAGGTAGTCCTGGATGGAGGTGATGTCGTGGTCGATGAACAGCTTCCTGCCGTCCACGTCCCGGGTGAAGCCGCGTACCCGGTAGTCCATGGTCACGATATCGGAATCGAAGCTGTGGATCAGGTAGTTCAGCGCCTTCAGCGGGCTGATGTGGCCACAGGTGGAGACGTCGATATCCAGGCGGAAGGTGCTGATGCCGTTGTCCGGGTGGGACTCCGGATAGCTGTGCACCGTGACGTGGCTCTTGTCCAGGTGGGCGACCACGGTCTCGGGCAGCGGCCCCGGGCCCGGCTCGAGCTGCTCCGGGTCGGTCTCTTCCAGCTCGTGCTCGGCGATCAGGATGGTCACGCTGGCGCCGTGGGGCTCGTAGTCCTGGCGCGAGATGTTGAGCACATGGGCGCCGATGATGTTGGTCACATCCTTGAGGATCTGCGTCAGCCGCTCGGCGTTGTAGAGCTCATCGATATAGTCGATGTAGGCCCTGCGCTGCTCCTCGGTCTTCGCGTAGCAGATATCGTAGATGTTGAAGCTCAGGGAGCTGGTCAGGTTGTTGAACCCGTGGAGTCGGAGATTGTCGGTCACGTCCGAGCCTCCCTCTGTGGCAGATGATGTCATCCCGACGAGCGGCGCCGGAACCCAGGCGTTCGAAAGGCGCGTATTATGCACAGCCACCGATGACAGCGCACCCGCCGGACCCCATTTTTTTATCCCGCGTCACCGATCGCGTAACGACGCGCAGGCGCCGGTGCAGTGTTTCCCCTCAGTCCTCGACGATGGTGAAGGAGTGCGTCATCTCGACCCCCCCCTGGGCCAGCATGATCGAGGCACTGCAGTACTTGTCGGCGGACAGCTCCACGGCCCGCTTGACCTGCTTCTCCTTGAGGCCCTGGCCGCTGACGGTGAAGTGCACGTGGATCCTGGTGAACACGCTCGGCACGCTGTCGGCGCGCTCGGCCTCGACGCTGGCCACGCAGTCGCTGACCGGGGCCCGGGACTTCTCGAGGATCTCCAGCACGTCGAAGGAGGTGCAGGCCCCCAGCCCCATCAGCAGCATCTCCATGGGCCGCGGGCCGGTGTTGCGGCCGCCATGGTCGGGCGGGCCGTCGATGACCACACTGTGGCCGCTCCCGGCCTCGGCGACGAACTGGCGACCGTCGGTCCACTTGACGCTGGCTTTCATGGGCAGGGATTCCTTCTTCTTCGTTGGTGGATGCGAATGGCTCGGCATGGGGTCAGGCAGCATAGCAGCTGATGGCCGCCGACTCAGCCCCTTGCCCCGCCGAGGCAGGGCTATCGCAGTTGGGTGGCGAGGGGCGCCGGGGACAAGTCGAAGAGGGGGCCTACGCCATGGGTGAGGAGCACTGCTCCGAACGGGCTGGCCATGGATGGCCAGCACCGGTCCTGCAAGCGAAGCGGGACGCGAGAGCGCCGCAGGGCGTCGGTAGCGCCCAGGGAGGGGTTCACAGCGCCCCCTCGCAGACCTGTCGACGGACCAGCTCCGAGCGCCACAGCTAACTGCAATTGCCCTGCCCGCCGATGGCCCGGTCCAGGGCCGCCAGGCGCGCGGGGGTGCCCACGTCG
Organism: Halomonas stenophila; assembly: GCF_014192275.1. Classification (GTDB taxonomy): domain Bacteria; phylum Pseudomonadota; class Gammaproteobacteria; order Pseudomonadales; family Halomonadaceae; genus Halomonas; species Halomonas stenophila. The sequence continues at coordinate 394,894 of NZ_JACHXR010000002.1, forward strand.
ACCCAGGCGCCGCGATGATGGTGGCCGCCGACCCGGCCCTCGGCCATGGCCGCGCGCAGCAGCGGCGTCAGGGCGAAGGCGCCCTCGGGCCGGTCGGCCACCAGGGCCGGGTCGAGCAGCGCCAGGCCGGCATAGGTGAGGCGCGGCTCGCCCCGTTCGTGGACCCGCCCCGCGGCGTCGAGGTGGAAGTCGCCCCCCGGATGGTGGTCGGGATTGTCCACCAGCACCAGGCGCGCCAGGTCATTGCCCAGCGGTGCCATGGCGGACGGTGTGACGTCGCACCAGACGTCGCCGTTGACCAGCCAGAAGGGCGCCTCGCCGAGCAGCGGCAGGGCGCGGCGAATGCCGCCGCCGGTCTCCAGGGGCGTCTCCTCGCGGCTCCAGGCAATGCGTACGCCGAAGTCGCGACCATCGCCCAGCGCCGCGATGATCTGCTCGGCGCGATAGCTGACATTGATCACCACATCCCGGATCCCCGCGGCCGCCAGTCGCTCCAGGTGGTGCACGATCAGCGGCTTGTCGGCCACCGGCAGCAGCGGCTTGGGACAGTGGTCGGTGAGCGGGCGCATGCGGGTGCCGAGGCCCGCGGCCAGGATCATCGCCTTCATGCCGACGCCTCCCGGCCGGGCCCGGCCTCGGCGAGGCGCGCCAGCAGCGCAGGGCGGAAGCGCTCGGCGAGCCAGGCCTTGAAGGCCGCCTGGCCGTCGAGCTCGGCCAGGGCGTCCTCGAGGTGGGCGAGGAAGTGCGGCAGCCGGGCGAGATAGCCTTCGCGGTGATCGCGCAGGGTCAGGCGGCAGAAGATGCCCAGCACCTTGAGGGCGCGCTGGGTGGCCATGGCCGCCACCTGGCCCCGGAAGGCCTCGGGCGAGAGCGTGGCGGGGAGCCGGCCGTCGGCCACGGCCCGCCGGTGGAAGGCCGCGATCCAGGCCGTGCGCCGCGCCGGTGCGAAGCGACAGTAGCGGCCATGCAGCAGCGAGATCAGGTCATAGCTCAGCGGGCCGGCCACGGCGTCCTGGAAGTCGATCAAGTACAGCCGGTCGCCCTTGACCATCAGGTTCATGGCATCGAAGTCCCGGTGCACGGTGACCACCGGCTGGGCCAGGGCGGCGTCGATCAGCGCCTGGCGCAGCGCCGGCCAGCCCGGCGGGGTGTCGAGGCCCAGCCAGCGGCCCAGGCACCATTCGGGAAAGAGGTCCAGCTCCCGCCCCAGCAGGTCGGCGTCGTAGGCCGGCAGCCCGTCGGGACGGGTGCGGGTCTGCAGTTCGTCGAGCAGCGCCAGGGCCTGCTCATGCCAGGCCAGGGTCGCCGGGCCGTCGTCGCCGTCGAAGCAGGCCTGCAGGGGAGTGTCGCCCAGGTCGTCGAGCTCCAGGAAGCCGGCCGCGAGGTCGACGCCGTGCAGTCCCGGGACCGGCAGCCCCGCCTCCCGCCAGCGCCGGGCGATGGCGACGAAGGGGGCGCTGTCCTCCTGGGCCGGCGGCGCGTCCATCAGGATGCGCGTGTCGCCGTCGGGCAGGGTCAGGCGGAAGTAGCGTCGGAAGCTGGCGTCGCCGGCGGCCAGGCGCAGGTCGAGGGCCTCGGGGGCGAGCCCGTGGCGGGCGGCGGCCCAGTGGCGCAGTCGCTGGGAGCGCGGGAGGGCATCGGCCTCTGGCATCTTCACCTCTCGGTCGTCGGGTGGTGGGGCGTCGGTTGACGCCCCCGGGGCGCCGCCGCATGCTGAGGCCCGACGTCGTCGGCGATGACAGGGGCTCGTCGGCGGCACAGGTCGCACGGGGCCTGTATAATACCGATTCCCCCCGCCAAGGACATCGTGGAACATGGGCAAGCGACCCTCATGGACGGCCCTGGCAGGCCTAGTGACCTCCAGCGTGATGACGCCCCCCCTGCTGGCGGCGCCCCCCGAGTCGCTGCCGGCGGCGCAGCTCGACTGGCGGCCCTGGGGCGAGGACCGCCCCGCGGGCGCCCTGTGCCGGGGCCGCTACGTGATGCCGGACTATCGCCTGGCCCCGCCCCCGGCGGGGCGCGTGGCCAGCGAGGCCGACAGTGGCCAGTACGGGGCGGACGGCGAGACCCTCCTCAGCGGCGAGGTGGTGCTGCGCCGCGCCGACACCCAGTTGGAGGCGCCGCGGGTGCGCCTGCCGGCCTCCCGGGAGCGGGTCTTCGCCGAGGGGCCGGTGGCCCTGCGCGACCGCAACCTGCTGGTGCGCGGCGCGGCCGCCGAGTTCTCGCTGGAGAGCGACGATGCGAGCATCGACACCGCCCACTACGTGGCCCACGAGCAGCGCCTGCGCGGCGATGCGGTGCGCCTGGCCCGGGTGGCCGAGGATCGCTACCGGCTGACCGAGGCGAGCTTCACCACCTGCGAGCCGGGCAGCGACCTGTGGCGCCTGGTCGGCAACGACATCCTGCTGGATCGCCGGCGCGGCTACGGCACCGCCACCCATGCCCGCCTCGAGGTGGGCAAGGTGCCGGTCTTCTACTGGCCCTGGGTGCGCTTTCCCCTGGACGACCGTCGCCAGACCGGCTTCCTGTGGCCGACCCTGGGCTTTTCCGGCGACTCCGTCGACTATGCCCAGCCGTTCTACTGGAACATCGCCCCGAACCAGGATGCCACCCTGACGCCGCGCTGGATCAGCAACCGCGGCTGGTTGCTGGGCGCCGAATACCGCTATCTCTTCCCGTCCGACGCCGGTACCCTGGAGGGCGCCTACATCGCCGACGACCGCCAGGCCGGCGAGGAGGCCTCGGCGGGGTCCGAGCTGGAGAACGGCGACGCGCGCTGGTACATCGATGCCCGGCATGCCGGCCGCTTCGACCCCCGAACCCGCTACCGGCTGCGCTACGGGGCGGCCAGCGACGGGGCCTACTTCGACGACTTCGGCCTCACCTTCGGCGAGCAGGACACCGACAGCCTGGCCCGGCTGGCCCGTCTCGACTACCGGGGCGACGTCTGGCGGCTCGAGGCCAAGGCCCAGGGCTACCAGAAGCTCGAGGACCCGCTCGACGAGGGCGACAAGCCCTTCTACCGCCTGCCGAGCCTGACCGCCGATGCCCGCTGGCGCCAGGACAGCGGCTTCTACCAGGAGTGGGGCTCCAACCTGACCTACTTCTGGCGCGATATCGAGGGCGACGAGAACGGCCTCTACGACTTCGCCGGCGGCCAGCGCCGCATCCCGATCCGCGAGGCGGCCAACGGGGCGCGGCTGCGCCTGACCCCCGCCACGGGCTGGCGCTTCGACGACACCTGGGGCTTTCTCGAGCCGCGCCTGGAAGTGGCCCATATCGCCTACGACCTCGACTACGGGGCGCGCGACACCGAGCGCCCCGAGGGGCCGTCGCAGACCGTGCCGATCGCGTCACTGGACGGCGGCCTGGTCTTCGAGCGCGACCTGGCGCTGGGCGGCGACGCCTTCCGCCAGACCCTGGAGCCGCGCCTGAACTATGCCTACGTGTCGGCCCGGGACCAGAGCGACTTTCCCGACTTCGACACCAAGGAGCGGGCCTTCTCCTGGAACCAGCTGTGGTCGCCGTATCGCTTCACCGGGGGCGACCGGATCGGCGACCTCAACCGCTTCTCCTACGGCACGGAGTCGCGCCTGCTGGAGGATGCCAGCGGCCGCGAGCGCCTCTCCCTGGGGGTGGGGCAGGCGGTCTACTTCGAGGATCGCACCATCGACCTGGGCGGCGATCCCGACACCCTGCCCAGCGAACAGAACTTCCCGCGTTTCTACGACGCCACCCGTGACCGCTCGCCCTGGGTCACCCGCCTCGACTGGCGGGTCACCGATCACTGGCGCACCCGCTGGGAGTGGCTCTACGACGACCACCTGTCGCGCACCGAGCGCACCTCCCTGGGGCTGCAGTACCGGGCCGATGCCGGCCACGTGCTGAACCTCGGCTACAACTGGGAGCTCGAAGGCTTCTCCCCCGCCGAGGACGAGGAGGACGTGCGCGGCTATGACCGCGAGGACTACGACCTGTCCTTCGCCCTCAAGGCCACCCCCAGGCTCGACGTGATCGGCCGGGTGCTCTACGACAACACCAACGACCGGATGCTGGAGCAGCTGGCGGGTGTGCAGTGGAACGACTGCTGCTATGGTCTGCAGCTGGTCTGGCGGGAGTGGATCGACGACGAGGACACCGCCAACACCATCGCCGACGACACCACCGACCGCGGCTTCTTCCTGCGCTTCGTGTTCAAGGGGCTCGGCGGCGTCGGTGGCGAGGCGGACACCCATTTCCGGGAGGCGATCCCGGGCTATCGCAGCACTGCCTTCGGCCGACCCTGAGGCAACCGACACCGATGAGAGGAAAGACAGACATGCGCAGTCGACAACTCGCCACCCTGATGCTGGGCCTGTGCCTCGCCCTGACGCCCCTGGCCGGCCTGGCCCAGGCGCGTGAGCCGCTGGACCGCATCGTGGCGGTGGTCAACGAGGGGGCCATCATGGCCTCCCAGCTCGAGGATCGCCTGGCCCAGACGCGCAACCGGCTGAGGGCCCGGGGCGTCGAGCTGCCGCCCGAGGCGGCGCTGCGCGAGCAGGTGCTCGATCGCATGATCGTCGAGGAGATCCAGCTGCAGATGGCTCGCGAGGCCAACCTCAGCGTCGACGACACCGAGCTCAACCGCCAGGTGCGGGCCATCGCCGAGGGCAACAACATGACCCTCGAGCAGTTCGCCGACGCCCTGGAGGCCGACGGCCTGTCCCTGGGCGTGGTCCGCGACCAGGTGCGCCGCGAGCTGCTGATGCGCGAGCTGCAGCAGCGTCGCGTGGCCAGCCGCGTGAACCTCTCCGAGCGGGAGGTGGATCGCTTCATCGAGCAGCAGGGCGGCAACGTCAGCCGTGACCAGGCCCGCGAGGCGCTGTTCCAGCGCAAGGTCAGCGACGAGATGGAAGCCTGGATCCAGGAGATCCGCGCCGATGCCTTCATCGACGAGCGTCTCGAGCCCGGCTCATGAGGACGTCACCGGTGCTGGCGCTGACCACCGGTGAGCCGGCCGGCATCGGCCCCGAGCTCGCGGTGATGCTGGCCACCGAGCCACCGGCCGCCGGGGCGGCGGACCACCGGGTCGTGGCGGTGGGCGATCCCGACCTGCTGGCCGAGCGGGCCGTGGCCCTCGGCCGTGCCCTGGAGGTGGTCGAGCTGGCTCCGCACGAGGCGCCGCCGGCGCCCTGCCCGGGGCGCCTGCCGGTCTGGCCGGTGCCCCTGCGCGCGCCCTGCCGGCCGGGCGTGCTCGATACCCGCAACGCCGACTATGTCCTCGAGACCCTCGACCGGGCCATCCGCGGCTGTCGCGACGGCGAGGCCGCGGGGCTGGTCACCGCGCCCCTGCACAAGGCCGTGATCCTCGAGGCCGGCCATACCGGCTTCCGCGGCCATACCGAGTACCTGCGCGACGCCTGCGGCGTCGACGAGGTGGTGATGATGCTCGCCACCGACCGGGCCCTGCATGCCGCGGCCGCCGAGTGGCGAGGCAGCACCGCGCTGCGGGTGGCCCTGGCCACCACCCACCTGCCGCTGCGCGAGGTCAGCGATGCCGTGACGCCCGAGCGGCTGACGCGGATCCTGCGCATCCTCGACGCCGACCTCAAGCGCTGGTTCGGGGTGGCGGCGCCGCGCATCGCCGTCTGCGGGCTCAACCCCCACGCCGGAGAGGGGGGGCACCTGGGCCGCGAGGAACTCGAGGTCATCGCCCCGACCCTGGCGCGGCTGCGCCAGGACGGTCTGACCCTTGACGGACCGCTGCCGGCGGATACCCTGTTCACCCCGCGCCACCTGGCGGGCGTGGACGCGGTGCTGGCCATGTATCATGACCAGGGCCTGCCGGTCCTCAAGTACGCCGGCTTCGGCCGCGCCGCCAACATCACCCTCGGCCTGCCGCTGGTGCGCACCTCGGTGGACCACGGCACGGCCCTGGACCTGGCCGGCCGGGGCGAGGCCGATCCCGGCAGCCTCGCCGTGGCCGTGGCGCTGGCCGCCGACATGGCCCGCCGCGGCGGGCACGCCTGAGGCGCCGCAGCGGCGCGTCGGATCGAATCGAACAGAAGGACACAGTCATGGCATCCCGCCCCCAGGGTCATCGCGCCCGCAAGCGCTTCGGCCAGAATTTCCTGCGTGACCCCGGCATCATCTCGCGGCTGGTGCGGGCCATCGGTGCCCGCCCCGGCGAGCGGCTGGTGGAGATCGGCCCCGGCCAGGGCGCCCTCACCGAGCCGTTGCTCGAGGCGGCGGGCGGCCAGCTCGAGGTGATCGAGCTGGACCGTGACCTGATCCCCGGGCTGCGCGTGCAATTCTTCGACCGGCCGGGCTTCGTCATCCACGAGGGCGACGCCCTCAGGGTCGATTTCCGGGCCCTGCGCGGCGACGGGCCGCCGCTGCGGGCGGTGGGCAACCTGCCCTACAACATCTCCACGCCGCTGATCGGCCACCTGCTCGAGGCCGGCGATGCCGTGGCCGACATGCACTTCATGCTGCAGAAGGAGGTGGTGGAGCGGCTCGCCGCCCCGCCCGGCGGGGCCGATCGCGGCCGCCTCTCGGTGCTCGCCCAGTATCACTGCCGGGTCGAGTCGCTGTTCACGGTGCCGCCGGAGGCCTTCGTGCCGCGGCCCAAGGTGGAGTCGGCGATCGTGCGGCTGAGCCCCCATGCGACCCTGCCCCAGGTGGCCCGGGATGAGGCGCTGCTGTTCCAACTGGTGCGCGAGGCCTTCGCCCAGCGCCGCAAGACCCTGCGCAACAATCTCAAGGGGCGCCTCGCCACCGGCGACCTGGAGGCCCTGGGCATCGACCCGGGCCGCCGCCCCCAGACCCTCACGGTGGAGGAATTCGTGCGTATCGCCAATCACCTGTCCGCGGAAGGGGAGGCCTCATGACCCCGTCATCGCTGGGCGACGAGATCCGCGTCGACGTCGAGCCCGCCTTCCGGGAGGACGAGTCGGCGCCGGAGGAAGAGCGCTTCGTGTTCAGCTATACCATCACGGTGCACAACCATTCCGGGCACAGCATGCAGCTGTTGGCGCGCCACTGGAAGATCACCCAGGGCAGCGGCAAGGTGCAGGAGGTGCGGGGCAAGGGCGTGGTCGGCCAGCAGCCGATGATCGGCCCCGGCCAGACCTTCCGCTACACCAGCCGGGCGATCCTCGACGGCCCAGTGGGGGTGATGGAGGGCGCCTTTACCTGCGTCGACACCGCCACCCAGCGGCCCTTCGAGGTGGCCATCGCGCCCTTTCGCCTGGCCGGCCCCAACCAGGTGCACTGAAGCCGTCACCCACTGTCGACACGGAGGGCCCATGTCCACCTATGCCATCGGCGACCTGCAGGGCTGTCACGTCGAATTCGTCGCCCTGCTCGAGCGGCTGGCCTTCGACCCCCGCCACGACCGGCTCTGGCTGGCCGGTGACCTGGTCAACCGGGGCCCGGGGTCGCTGGCCTGCTTGCGCGAGGTCGAGGCCCTCGGCGAGGCGGCCCGCGTGGTGCTGGGCAACCATGACCTGCACCTGCTGGCCGTGGCCCGGGGTGGGGTACAGGCCAAGCGCAAGGACACCCTGGCGGCGATCCTCGAGGCGCCGGACCGGGAGGCGCTGCTCGACTGGCTGCAGAGCCGGCCGCTGCTGGTGCGTGACGGCGACACCCTGATGAGCCACGCCGGGATGCCGCCCCAGTGGGAGCTCGACCAGGCCGAGCGCCTGGCGGGAGAAGTGGAGAGCGCTCTGGGCAGCGAGCGGTCCGGCGCCTTCCTGCGCGGCATGTACGGCAACGAGCCGGCCTGCTGGCGCGACGACCTGGACGGCATCGATCGCCTGCGGGTGATCGTCAACACCTTGACCCGCATGCGCTTCATCGATGCCCGGGGCTGCCTCGACTTCGCCGCCAAGGAGGGGGCAGGCAGCGCCCCGCCGGGCTTCGCCCCCTGGTTCCAGTACCCCCGGGACGACGATCCCCGGCTGCTGTTCGGCCACTGGGCCGCCCTCCAGGGCACCACCCCGGGCAGCCGGGTGCGGGCCGAGGCCCTGGACACCGGTTGCATCTGGGGCGGGGCCCTGACGGCCCTGGACCTGGAGACCGGCGAGCGGGTCAGCGTACCCGGCCGCCACTGATTTCCCCCTTCCCGACCCGGAGACCCCGATGACCGCCGCGACCTTCCAGCACCTGGACATTCCCACCCTCGGCACCTGGCTCGAGGGGGATCGGCCCCTCACCCTGGTCGATATCCGCGACCCGGCAAGCTTCGCCGCCGGCCATATCCCCGGCAGCCGCCATCTGGACAACGACAGTGTGCCGGCCCTGCTGGCCGAGACGCCTCGGGAGACGCCGCTGGTGGTGGTCTGCTACCACGGCCACTCCAGCCAGCAGGCCGCCGCCTGGCTGGCCGGCCAGGGCTTCGGCGAGGTCTACAGCCTCGACGGCGGCTTCACCGGCTGGCAGCACCGCCATCCCGAGCGAGTGGAGGCCTGAGCCATGCCGGGCCGCCGTGACGACCTCCTCGAGGGGCTGGAGGTCTACCGGGTCGGCGGGGCGGTGCGCGACGCCCGGCTGGGCTGGCCGGTCACCGATGTCGACTGGGTGGTGGTCGGTGCCACGCCCGAGACCCTGGCGCGGCGCGGCTTCAAGCCCGTGGGGCGCGACTTCCCGGTGTTCCTGCACCCCGAGACCCACGAGGAGTTCGCCCTGGCACGCACCGAGCGCAAGTCGGGGCACGGCTACACCGGCTTCGAGGTCCAGGCCAGCCCCGAGGTCACCCTAGAGGAGGACCTGGTCCGACGCGACCTGACCATCAACGCCATGGCCGAGACCCCGGAAGGCGAGCTCGTGGACCCCTACGGCGGGCTCGCCGACCTGGAGGCCCGGGTGTTGCGGCACGTCTCCCCGGCCTTCGTCGAGGACCCGCTGCGGGTGCTGCGCACCGCCCGCTTCCTGGCCCGCTACGCCGGGCTCGGCTTCGTCATCGCCGAGGAAACCCGCGCGCTGATGCGGGAGCTGGTGGCCAGTGGTGAGCTCGCCCACCTGGTGGCCGAGCGGGTCTGGGCCGAGACCGAGAAGGCCCTGGGCGAGCCCTGGCCCGATGTCTATTTCCAGGTGCTCCATGACTGCGGGGCCCTGGCGGTGCTGATGCCGGAGCTCGCCGCCGACGCCGCGGCGCTGGACGCGGCCCTGGGACGGCTGCCACGCCTGCCCGAGGACATCCCCGCGGAGGAGGAGCCGCGCTGGCGCTGGGCCCGCCTGGTGGAACACCTGGAGGGCGAGGCGCGGGAGGCCCTGGCCGAGCGCCTGAAGCTGCCGAAGGCGCCGCGTCGGCTGGCCGACCAGGCGGCCTTGACCCGGACGCTGTGCGCGGCGGCCCGTGCGGGGCGGCTGGACGGGGGGAGGGTGATGGCCTGGCTCGACGGCATCGATGCCTGGCGGCGGGTCGAGCGGGTGTCGCCGCTGGTTGCCCTGGTCAGCATGGACGACCCCGGCCTGGCGGCGGATCTGGCGCTGGCCTGGCGCCTGGCCGCGCAGATCCTGCCCCGGGGACTGGTCGAGGAGGGCTACAAGGGGCGAGTGCTGGGCGAGGAGCTGGCCCGGCGGCGCCGGGCGGTGATCGACGAGGTGCTGGCCGAGGGCTGAGCCTCAGCCCTCGCCGGACAGGGCCTTCCCTCGCCAGACGAAGGACACCGGCCAGAGGGGCTGCTGCTCGGCGTCGAAGGCCTGCCACAGCGCGAGATAGCGCTCGCCGGTGACCGGGTGACGGGTGTCGGGCAGCAGTTCCGCCAGGGGCCGGAGCACGAAGGCGTGGTGCAGGATATCGGCCCGGGGCAGCGGCACGCCGTCATGCTCGCCGCTCAGGGCATCCACGCTGAGCAGGTCGACATCCAGGGTGCGGGGACTGAACTTGGGACTGTTCGGGCGCCGGCCGTTGGCGAATTCCAGCCGCTTGCACCAGGCCTGCAGCTCGCCCACCGACCAGTCGCTCTCGAACACCGCGACCAGGTTGTAGAAGTTTCGGCCGTCCTCGAAGCCCACCGGCTCGCTCTCGTAGACCCGCGAGATGCGCAGGGCCGGGAAGGTCTCGGCCAGGGCGTCCAGGCAGACGCGCACATGGTGCTCCCGCTCGATGTTGCTGCCGATGCTGACGCTGACCCGGGCCATCAGTGCCCCGCGCCGCGCTCGATGCGCACGCCCACCGCATCGGCGGCGGGCACCGCGCCGGGCTTGCGCAGGGTGAGGCGCAGCCAGGGAATGGCGAACTCCTGGCGCAGGGTCTCGGCGAGGCGCTCGGCGAAGGTCTCGACCAGCTCGAAGCCGTGCTGGGCGCCGAACTTGGCGATACGCTCGCTGATCGCGGCGTAGTCGAGGGTCTGCGTGAGGTCGTCGGCCGCCGCGGCCGGGCGGATGTCGGTGGCCAGTTCCAGGTCGAGCACCAGGGTCTGGGTCAGGGTGCGTTCCCAGTCGTAGACGCCGATCACGGTGTCGACCTTCAGCGCTTCGATCAGTACGAGATCCATCGAGGGCTCCCCGAGCCGGTGGGCAGGACGGTGGTGATTGGCGACCGATTGTACGATAGCGCGTCGCGCGACGACAGCGGGCACCGGCTGTTCCGGCCGGGCCATGGCTGGCAGAATCGTGACCGAACCCTCCGCGAGACACCGTCGTGCTGGCACAACTCGAACTGACGCTGCCGTTGATGGCGCTGGGCTATCTCAGCGGCACCTGGCTCGGTGCCCTGACGGTCTGTAGTCTGGCCCGGGTGGGCGACCCCCGCCTGGCGGGCTCCGGCAACCCCGGCTTCTCCAACGTGCTGCGCCTGCACGGCCGTCGCCTGGCCCTGGCGACGCTACTGGTGGATGCCACCAAGGGCATGCCGGTGCTGGGCCTGGCGATGCTGCTGGGCCTGCCGCCCTGGGCCCAGGGGCTGGTCGGGCTGGGCGTGCTGCTGGGGCACAGCTACCCGGCCTGGTATCGCTTTCGCGGCGGCAAGGGCGTGGCCAGCGCCTTCGGGGTGATGCTGCTGCTGACTCCCTGGGTGGCGCTGTGCTGCGCGCTGCTGTGGTGCCTGCTGGCCTGGCGGATGCGCACCGCGGCTGTCGCCTCGCTGGCCAGCGCCGCCGTGGCCCCGCTGGCCGCCACCTGGCTGGCGCCGGACTATGTCCGGGTGGTGATCGTCTTCACCCTGCTGGTGCTGGTGCGCCATGTGCTCAATATCCGGCGGCTGGGGCGCGGCGACGAGCCGGGGCTGTAGGTCGGATAAGCCGAAGGCGCATCCGGCGTGGGGGAGCCGTCCGATCTGGTCCGTCGGGTGCGCTCGCAGGCTCGCTTACCCGACTTACGCTCCTGCCGGAGGCTGGAGGGTCTCCATCGGCCAGCGGGGCACCGCCTGCATCCGGCCAGGCTCATCATGTTCCCCCGCCAGCAGGCGCTGGGCGCTGTGGCCCTCGAGAGCGCGATCATCGCCCCTCTGTGTCGGGGGGTGTCAGGGTCTCCATCGGCCAGCGGGGCACCGCCTGCATCCGGCCCGGCGCGTCGTGTTCCCCCGCCAGCAGGCGCTGGGCGCTGTGGCCCTCGAGAGCGCGATCATCGCCCCTCTGTGTCGGGGGGTGTCAGGGTCTCCATCGGCCAGCG
>NZ_JACHXR010000002.1:406586-456232 GCF_014192275.1 Halomonas stenophila
CGGGGCACCGCCTGCATCCGGCCAGGCTCATCATGTTCCCCCGCCAGCAGGCGCTGGGCCCCCACATAGGCGATCATCGCCCCGTTGTCGGTGCAGAAGCGCCCGCGGGGATAATGGACCTCGGCGCCGCGCTTGCCGGCCTCCCGCTCCAGGCGCTCGCGCAGGCGGGTATTGGCACTGACTCCGCCGGCCACCACCAGTCGCTTGAGCCCGGTCGCCTCCAGGGCCCGGCGGCACTTGATCGCCAGGGTGTCGACCACGGCGTCCTCGAAGGCCCGGGCCACGTCGGCCCGGGCCGCTTCGTCCAGGGCACCCTCGGCCTCGAGCCGGCGGATAGCGGTCAGGGTATGGGTCTTCAGCCCCGAGAAGCTGAAGTCCAGGCCGGGACGGTCGGTCATCGGGCGGGGGAAGCGCAGCCGCGTCGGGTCGCCGGCCTCGGCCAGGCGTGCCACCGCGGGGCCGCCGGGGTAGTCGAGGCCGAGCATCTTGGCCGCCTTGTCGAAGGCCTCGCCGGCGGCGTCGTCCACGGACTCGCCGAGCAGCCGGTAGCGGCCCAGGCCGGCGACTTCCACGAGCTGGGTATGGCCGCCGGAGACCAGCAGGGCCACGAAGGGAAAGGCTGGCGGTGCGTCCTCCAGCATGGGGGCCAGCAGGTGCCCTTCCATGTGATGGACACCGAGCACCGGGATGTTCAGCGCCCGGGCCAGGCCGTGGGCGGTGCTGGCGCCGACCATCAGCGCGCCGACCAGGCCGGGGCCGGCAGTATAGGCGATGGCATCGAGCCGGGAGCGCGTCAGGCCGGCGTCGTCCAGCACGCGCTGGATCAGCGGCAGCAGGCGACGGGTATGGTCGCGGGAGGCGAGCTCCGGCACCACGCCGCCGTATTCGGCATGCATGGCGATCTGGCTGTGGAGGGCGTCGGCCGCGAGGCCGCGCTCGGTATCGTAGAGGGCGACGCCGGTCTCGTCGCAGGAGGTCTCGATGCCCAGTACACGCATGGTCATGGCCCGTCAGCGGAAATGGCGGCATTCTACGCCTTTTGGCCGGGCGGCGGCAGGGGCCGGGTCGGCGAAACGGTTTGCATGGAGCGCTCACGACGACTAGAATGCTGTGCGCTGCAAGACTGGGTCGTGCGCCCGGGGGCAACATCCCGTGTTATTACCTCGTTTCGTACCGGCTCGCCTGGCGATGTCGGTGTCACTCGATCGAGCGAGATGGGGCTCCGGAAGGCGTGCGTTCAAACCGAACTCAAGTTTTCCAAGGTAGGTGAGTGCTTAATGCCTTCTGTCAAAGTACGTGATAACGAGCCGTTTGACGTCGCGCTGCGTCGCTTCAAGCGTTCCTGTGAAAAAGCCGGTGTTCTCTCCGAAGTTCGTCGTCGCGAGCAGTACGAGAAGCCGACCGCAGAGCGCAAGCGCAAGGCGGCGGCTGCCGTCAAGCGTCACGCGAAGAAGCTTCAGCGCGAGCGCAAGCGTTTCGAACGGCTCTATTGATCCGTACTGGAGTCGGCCGGCGTTCTCGCGGGCCGTCTCGGGAGGGACGCCAAGCGGCCGCCAATCGGTGGCCGCTTGTTTTTGCGCCGTTTTTCGGCGCACCGCCTTCAACCATGCCTGGATTGCCCGATGGCCGGTCAGATTCCACAGCGCTTCATCGATGACCTGCTGGCCCGTGTCGACGTGGTCGAAGTGGTCGGCGAGCGGGTGAAGCTCAAGAAGGCCGGGCGCAACCATTCGGGGCTTTGCCCCTTCCATCAGGAAAAGTCGCCGTCGTTCACCGTCAGCGCCGACAAGCAGTTCTATCACTGCTTCGGCTGCGGCGCCCACGGCAACGCCCTGCGCTTCTTGATGGAGTACGACAAGCTGCGCTTTCCCGAGGCGGTGGAGCAGCTGGCGGCCCGGCTGGGGCTCGAGGTGCCCCGGGAGGGCGCCGACGATCCGCGCCACCAGGCCCGGGAGCGCAAGCGCAAGGAAGGCGTGAACCTGCTCGAGCTGTCGGCGAGCTTCTTTCGCGAGCGATTGAAGATGCCGGAGGGCCAGGGCGCCCGGGACTACCTGGCCAGGCGTGGCCTGTCGCCGGAGGTGCAGCAGGCCTTCGGCATCGGCTATGCCCCCGACGACTGGGAGACGCTGAAGCGTCACCTGGGGGAGCGAGGCATTACCGAGGCGGTGCAGGTGGAGTATGGCCTGCTGGTGCATCGCGAGGACAGTGGACGCACCTATGACCGCTTCCGCGACCGGGTGATGTTCCCGATCCGGGACATCCGTGGCCGGACCATCGCCTTCGGCGGTCGCGTGCTGGGCGATGCCAAGCCCAAGTACCTCAACTCCCCGGAGACTCCGGTCTTCCACAAGGGGCGCGAACTCTACGGGCTCTATGAGGCCCGCCAGGCCGAGGCGCGCCTCGAGCGTCTGGTGATCGTCGAGGGCTACATGGACGTGGTGGCCCTGGCCCAGTTCGGCATCCGCAACGCGGTGGCCACCCTCGGCACCTCGACCAGCGAGGAGCACCTGTCGCGGCTGTTCCGCCTGGTCGGCGAGGTGGTGTTCTGCTTCGACGGCGACCGGGCCGGCCGCCAGGCGGCGACGCGGGCCCTGCAGACGGTGCTGCCGCAGATGATCGACGGGCGCCAGGCGCGCTTCCTGTTCCTTCCCGAGGGAGAGGATCCGGACACCCTGGTGCGCCGCGAGGGGGCCGAGGCCTTCCAGGACCGCATCACCTGTGCCAGTCCGCTGTCGGAGTTCCTCTTCGAGCAGGCGGCGGAGGGGCGCGACCTCGAACGGATCGAGGAGCGCGAACGCTATGCCAGCCAGGTGCTGGCGGCCATCGGTCGCCTGCCGGAGGGGGTGCTGAAGTCGCTGCTGCTGACGGAGCTCTCCCGACGCACCGGCGTCGACCCGTCGAGCTTCGAGGCCTTGATGGCCAAGGAGGACGCTGCAGTCCCGGCATCGTCAGCGGGCCCGACGGCGCCTCCCGAGGCGACGGTCGCCCCGCCGCCGGGGCGACCGTCCGGCGGCGGGGCGGCGCTCGGGTTGATGGCTCGCGCCCTGCAGCTGCTGGTTCACGACCCGGGGCTGGTCGAGCGCCTCCCCGAGAGCGATGACTGGTGCGACCAGGACGACCCGGATGCCGGCCTGTGTCGCGAGGTGGTGCGCCTGCTGAAGGCGGGGCGTTACCGCAGCGCCCAGGTGCTGCTGGCGCACTTCCACGGCACGCCGGAGGGCGAGCGGCTGGCGACGCTGGCGCGTCGCCAGCCCCTGGTCCCGAGGGGACTGCGAGGCGCGGAGCTGGACAACTGGGTGGCCTACTTCCAGCGACATCGCCGGCAGCGCTCGCCCCAGGAGGAGTACGGCGCCCTGCTGGCCCGGATGCAGGCCGGCGAGCGGCTGTCGCAAGAGGAGCGTCAGCGGCTGAATGAGCTGTTGATGGAACTCAAGGGGTGAGACTCGTCGTCGCCTGCAGGGAGGAGTCGCGGCGATCGCCGGGAAAGTGGCGATGGGGTTGATTTTACTCCTACCATCACCATATACATCAGCGTCACCTGAACGGGACGCAACCTGACAACCTAACACACCTGAATGACCGCGCAAATACATCGAACTGGCAAAAGAGCGGTCTAACCCGCTATACTGTTCGGCTTATCGAGTTTTCTCCGCCTCAGTGCTTCAGGTGCTTCATTCTTCTTCGTCGAGATAGGGTTTCTATGGCTGGAAATGCGCAGCAGCAGTCACGTCTGAAGGAGTTGATCGCGCGCGGCAAGGAACAGGGCTTCCTGACCTATGCCGAGGTCAACGACCATCTACCCGAGGATATCGCCGACCCCGATCAGGTGGAAGACATCATCGGCATGATCAACGACATGGGTATCAATGTCGTCGAGGAAGCGCCCGATGAAGATACCCTGATGATGGCCGACCATTCCACCGACGAGTCGGCGGCCGAGGAAGCCGTGGCCGCGCTGGCGGCGGTGGAGAGCGACGTGGGCCGGACCACCGACCCGGTGCGCATGTACATGCGCGAGATGGGGACGGTGGAGCTCCTGACCCGTGAGGGCGAGATCGAGATCGCCAAGCGCATCGAGGAGGGCACCCGCGAGGTGATGTCCGCCCTGGCCTACCTGCCGGGCGCCGTGGACTCCATCCTCGAGGCCTATGATGCCACCCAGGACGAGGAGGCCCCGGGGCGCCTGTCCGACCTGTTCTCGGGCTTCATCGATCCCGACGAGGGGATCCCGGGCGTGGCCGAGGCGGAGGTTCCCGAGGAGCCCGAGCCCACGGCCGACGCGGCCGACGAGGACGACGACAGCGCCGACGAGGATGATGACAGCGGCGGCGGCCCGGATCCGGAGGAGGCGAAGGCGCGCTTCGAGCAGATCCGTGAGCAGAACCAGGCGGCGCGCCAGGCCATCGATGCCCATGGCCGCGGCTCCGCCGAGGCCCAGGCCGAGCTGGCGCGGCTGGCCGAGCTGTTCTCGCCGATCAAGCTGGTGCCCAAGCACTTCGAGCGCCTGGTCGGCCAGGTGCGCATCAGCGTCGAGCAGGTGCGTGCCCAGGAAAAGGCGGTGATGCAGCTGTGCGTCAAGAAGGCCAAGGTGCCGCGCAAGACCTTCATCAAGGCCTTCCCCGGCAACGAGTCGCGCCAGGACTGGGTCGACGACTTCATGGCCGACAACGCCCGGTACGCCGATCGTCTGGCGCCCCTCAAGGCCGATATCCAGCGCGCCCAGCGCAAGATCGCCTTCGAGGAGGAGATGGTGCTGCTGCCGGTGACCGAGATCAAGGAGGTCAACCGCCGGCTGTCCATCGGCGAGGCCAAGGCCCGGCGGGCCAAGAAGGAGATGGTCGAGGCCAACCTGCGGCTGGTGATCTCCATCGCCAAGAAGTACACCAACCGTGGCCTGCAGTTCCTCGACCTGATCCAGGAGGGCAACATCGGTCTGATGAAGGCGGTGGACAAGTTCGAGTACCGGCGCGGCTACAAGTTCTCGACCTATGCCACCTGGTGGATCCGTCAGGCGATCACCCGCTCCATCGCCGACCAGGCGCGCACCATCCGCATCCCGGTGCACATGATCGAGACCATCAACAAGCTCAACCGGGTGTCCCGGCAGATGCTCCAGGAGATGGGTCGCGAACCGACCCCCGAGGAGCTGGGCGAGCGCCTCGAGATGCCCGAGGACAAGGTGCGCAAGGTGCTCAAGATCGCCAAGGAGCCGATCTCCATGGAGACCCCGATCGGCGACGACGACGATTCGCACCTGGGCGACTTCATCGAGGACGGCACCATGCTGCTGCCCATCGACTCGGCCACCGGCGAGGGCCTGATCGAGGCGACCCGCAACGTGCTCGGCGGGCTCACCGCCCGTGAGGCCAAGGTGCTGCGCATGCGCTTCGGCATCGACATGAACACCGACCATACCCTGGAGGAGGTCGGCAAGCAGTTCGACGTGACCCGCGAGCGGATTCGCCAGATCGAGGCCAAGGCGCTGCGCAAGCTGCGCCACCCGTCGCGGTCGGAGCCGCTGCGTTCCTTCCTCGACGAGTGACGCCCGGCTCTACCCCGTGACCACGACGCCCGCAGGCCCACCTGCGGGCGTCGTCGTTTGTCAGGGCGTGGCGATGTCGGCCCGGCGCCGCCAGCGGCGTACCAGCAGCAGCAGCTCGAACATCGCCAGCACCAGCAGGGTGTAGCCGAACAGCTCGGTGATTTCCTCGGCGGCATCCTTGAAGGTGCGCAGGTAGTGCTCGCCGAGGATCGCCTGCCACAGCTCGCTGCGCCCGTAGAGCCGCGAGAACACGTAGGTGGTCAGGAAGCCGGCGGCGAACAGGCCGAAGGCGAAGCTCCCGGCGCAGCGTTCGAGTTCGGCGACGAAGGCCCGGCGGCTCCGGATCACCACGAACAGCACCGGCAGTACCAGCAGGCTGACCAGGGTCTGCCAGGCGCCATCGAAGACGTGGGCATCCAGCAGGGCATCCTGCTCGCGGATCAGCGAGGCGCCGAGCAGGCCGACCAGCAGCAGTGCCACATGGCGCAGCCGATGGTCGAGCAGGCGCACCGCCAGCGCCAGCGCCGTGGCGATGGTCAGCAGCAGGGATTGGGTCAGCTCGGTGAAGCCGATCTCGGCGAACTGCTCGCTGGTGACGCCGAGGGCTTCGTGCAGTACGCCCTGCATCAGGGCGCCCACCAGCAGGATGTAGGCCAGGCCGCGCAGGCAGAGGGCGGGAAAGCCGATTCGGTCGGGGGGCGATGTCGAGGGCATCCATGGTCTCGTGGTAACAGGGTAAAGCGTTTAGACCTCATGGCTTGCACTGCAAGCCATGAGGTCTAGGGCGAATTATACCTGTCTCGCCCGGCCGTCGCGCGCCAGTCGACGGCTTCCACTGGGACGGCCGGCCTCCTCGATGAGCCAGTCATGCACGGCCCGCACGCGGCGGTCGTCCAGGGCGCCGCTGGCGTAGACGATGCCGTAGTGCATGCCGGTGGCGACCCGCTGATCGAAGGGGGCGATCAGCGCGCCGCTGTCCAGCTCGCCGGTGATCAGCGTCTGGCGGGCGATCGCCACGCCCATCCCGGCGATGGCCGCCTCCATGGTCAGGTGATTGCGGTTGAAGGTGTAGCCGCGACGCACGTTGACCAGGGGCGCCTCGATGGCCTTCAGGTAGTGCTCCCACTCGCCGTAGTCGTGGCTGCCGCGCCAGGCGGTGACGTCGTGGAGCAGCGGGTACCAGGCCAGGTCCTCGGGGCGCCGCAATGGCGGCCGCCCGCGCAGCAGTGACGGGGCGCAGACCGGGAAGATGGTCTCCTCCATCAGGGGCGTGATGGCCAGGCCGGGGTAGTGGCCGTCGTTGAGGTCCAGGGCCAGGTCGAAGTCGCCCTCCCGCAGGGAGATGCTGCTGTCCTCGGCGGTGACGTGCAGCTCGATGTCCGGAAAGCGGGCCTGCAGGCGGGGCAGGCGGGGCATCAGCCACTTGTTGAGGAAGGAGGGCACCGCCCGTAGCCGGATGATGCCGCTCATCACGCCGCTGCGCAGGCGCTTCACCTCCAGCCCCACCGACTGGTAGGCCTCGTCCACCACGCTGGCCAGGCGCCGGCCCTCCTCGGTGAGGGCCAGGCGCCGCGGCAGGCGGCGGAACAGCTTGAAGCCGAGGCGGTCCTCGAGCTGCTTGATCTGCTGGCTGACGGCGCCGGTGGTCACGTGCAGCTCTTCCGCCGCCCGGGTGAAGGACAGGTGGCGGGCGCTGACGACGAAGACCTTCAGCCAGGCGTGGGTCTGGGAATTCAGGAGACGGCTCATGGTTTAGCCATTCTATACTGTCGACGAGATTTTCTCGATTGCCGGGGCACGAGACTGCCCCCAAGATAAGGGCCAACCGGGGCAGAAAGCCACATGGCTTTAGCCTGACTGACAACAAGGCGGACACCGGAGCGATCCGGCCCAGACACGAGGCATCATCATGGCAATCAGCGTCTTCGACCTCTTCAAGATCGGCATCGGCCCCTCCAGCTCGCACACGGTCGGACCCATGCGCGCGGCCTACGACTTCGTCCAGGCCCTGCGTCGTCAGGATCTGCTGGAGCGGGTGGCCCGGGTCGAGGTGCACCTGCACGGCTCGCTGTCGTCGACCGGCAAGGGCCATGGCACCGACCAGGCCACCATCATGGGGCTGATGGGCGAGCTGCCCGATTCCATCGACCCGGCCATCGTCACGCCTTGCATCGAGGAGCTGTTGGAATCCCAGACCCTGCTGCTCGACGGCCACCTGGCGATCCCCTTCCTGTGGGCCCGGGACCTGCAGTGGCACGACGAGAGCCTGCCCTACCACCCCAACGCCATGACCCTGGTGGCTCACGGCCATGCCGGCGAGCTCTACCGCAACGTCTTCTACTCGGTGGGCGGCGGCTTCGTGATCGACGAGGATCAGGCCGCCCGTGGCGAGCTCGATTCCGATACCACGGCGCTTCCCTATGACTTCAACAGCGCCGACGAGCTGCTGGCGCTGTGCCGCCTGCATGACCTGCGCATCAGCGAGCTGATGATGGAAAACGAGAAGGCCTGGCGCAGCGAGGCCGAGATCCGTGCCGGGCTGTGGCGAATCTGGGAGGCCATGCAGGAGTGCGTGAACCAGGGCTTCCAGGGCGAGGGCGTGCTGCCCGGTGGGCTCAACGTCAAGCGCCGCGCCGGGGCCCTGCATCGTCGCCTGGAGGCGCTGGAGAGCGATACCAACCTGATCTCCACGACCTTCTCGGCGATGGACTGGGTCAACGCCTACGCCCTGGCGGTCAACGAGGAGAACGCCGCCGGTGGGCGCATGGTCACCGCGCCGACCAACGGGGCGGCGGGCATCATCCCCGCGGTGCTGCACTACTACATGAAGTTCCAGGAGGGCGCCGACGAGCGCTGCGTGGTCGACTTCCTGCTGACCGCGGCCGCGGTGGGCATCCTGTGCAAGAAGAATGCCTCCATCTCCGGGGCCGAGGTGGGCTGCCAGGGTGAGGTCGGCTCGGCCTGCGCCATGGCGGCGGCGGGACTGACCGAGGTGCTGGGCGGCACCCCGGGCCAGGTGGAGAACGCCGCCGAGATCGGCCTGGAGCACAACCTGGGACTCACCTGTGACCCGGTGGGCGGCCTGGTACAGGTGCCCTGCATCGAGCGCAACGCCATCGCCTCGGTCAAGGCCATCAACGCCACCCAGATGGCCCTGCGCGGCGACGGCGAGCACTTCATCTCCCTGGACAAGGCGATCCGTACCATGCGCGATACCGGCGCCGACATGCAGGATAAGTACAAGGAAACCTCCAAGGGCGGCCTGGCGGTCAACGCCATCGAGTGCTGACACCCCATCTCTCTCGGGCGGCGGATGCCGCCCTGCCTGGCGCGCGACCCGGAGCGGGTGGCGCGCCTTTTTTATTGTCAGGCGACGGATGTCGGGCGTCTACGCCATTGGTCGAGTTCGGTGATTCTGCGGTTGCCGCCCTGCGTTTCGTCCTCTAGCTTACGTTGACGTAAAGGTAAAAGTGGTCACGCCACCCGTGGGGCCACCGCCACCTCGGCACCACAACAACGACAACAGCAATGCAACGGCGGATCGCCACGGCGGTCCCGAGAGGACGTCCCATGACCCAGGAGTTCGTGCTCGAGACTCGCGGGTTGACCAAGGAATTCCGCGGCTTCACCGCCGTGGACGACGTCAACCTGCAGGTTCGGGAAGGGCATATCCATGCCCTGATCGGCCCCAACGGCGCCGGCAAGACCACCGTCTTCAACCTGCTCACCAAGTTCCTGCCGCCGACCCGCGGCGAGATCCTCTATCGCGGCAGGCCCATCACCGCCATGCGGGCCAACGAGATCGCCCGCCTCGGGCTGGTGCGCTCCTTCCAGATCTCGGCGGTGTTCGCCCACATGACCGCGCTGGAGAACGTGCGGGTGGCCCTGCAGCGCCGCCTCGGTACCTCCTTCCACTTCTGGAAGTCCGAGCGCTCCCTCGAGCCCCTCGACGAGCGGGCCCTGGCGCTGCTCGAGGAGGTCGGCCTCCAGGACGATGCCGACGTGCTCACCGTGGAGATGCCCTATGGCCGCAAGCGTGCCCTGGAGGTGGCCACTACCCTGGCGCTGGAGCCCACGGTGATGCTGCTCGACGAGCCGACTCAGGGCATGGGGGCCGAGGACGTCGACCGCATCGTCGAGCTGATCCGCCGGGTCTCGACGGGTCGGACCGTGCTGATGGTGGAGCACAATCTCGGCGTGGTCAGCCGGCTGTGCGACCGCATCAGCGTACTGGCACGGGGCGCGGTGCTCGCCGAGGGCGACTACGCGTCCGTCTCGAAGGATCCCCGCGTGAGGGAGGCCTATATGGGCAGCGAGGCGGCGGAAGAGGAGGCCAGCGGATGAGCCAGGCAGCCGAGGCGATCACCGACTACCGCGACCTCGACGGCGCCGAGATGCTGCGGGTGCGGGACCTGCACGCCTTCTACGGCGAGTCGCACATCCTCCACGGCGTCGACTTCGACGTGCGGCGCGGCGAGCTGGTGACCCTGCTGGGCCGCAACGGGGCCGGGCGCAGCACCACCCTCAAGGCGATCATGAACATGGTCGGCCGGCGCACCGGGTCCATCGTCATCAACGGCAACGAGACCCTGGCCATGCGGCCGCACCGCATCCCGCGGCTGGGCGTGGGCTACTGCCCGGAGGAGCGCGGCATCTTCTCGAGCCTCGACGTCGAGGAGAACCTGCTGCTGCCGCCCACGGTACGCTCCGGCGGCATGGGGCTCGACGAGATCTACACCATGTTCCCCAACCTCTACGAGCGTCGCCGCAGCCAGGGCACCCGGCTCTCCGGCGGCGAGCAGCAGATGCTGGCCATGGGCCGGATCCTGCGCACCGGAGCCCGCCTGCTGCTGCTCGACGAGATCACCGAGGGGCTGGCGCCGGTCATCGTCCAGGCGCTGGGTGAGGTGCTGGTCAAGCTCAAGGCCCGCGGCATGACCATCGTGCTGGTGGAGCAGAACTTCCGCTTCGCCGCCCCGCTCGCCGATCGCCACTTCGTCATGGAGCACGGCCGCATCATCGAGGAGATCTCGGCGGCCGAGCTGCCTGCCCGGCGCGAGCACCTGAATTCCCTGCTGGGGGTGTGACGGTGTCGCCGTCGTCCCGACACCGCCACTCGCCAGCCAACAACAACAAACCGCCCCTCGGGGCACGGAGAGAACGATGACCTTCAACAAGCGCAGTCTCGTCAGTACCGTCGCCATCGCCGCCACCGTGCTGGCCACCGGCACCGCCCAGGCCGAGATGAGCGACGATGCCGTGCGCATCGGCTATCTGGCCGACATGTCCGGCACCTATCGCGACCTGGCCGGCCCCGGCGGCCTCGAGGCCCTGAAGATGGCCGTCGAGGACGTCGGTGGCGAGGTCAAGGGGGTGCCCATCGAGGTGTTCAGCGCCGACGACCGCAACAGCGCCGACGTGGGAGCCAACACCGTGCGTGGCTGGATCGACCAGCAGAACGTCGACCTGGTGGCCGGCATGGTGGCCTCCTCGGTGACCATCGCCGTGACCAAGGTGCTGGAGGAGGCGAACGGCCTGGGCATCGTCTCGGGGTCGGCGGCCTCCAGCATCACCAACGAGCACTGCACCCCGAACCACATCCACTGGGTCTACGACACCTATCCGCTGGCCCACGGCACCGCCAAGGCGGTGGTCGAGCAGGGTGGCGACAAGTGGTTCATGCTCACCGCCGACTACGCCTTCGGCCACGCCCTGGAGGGCGACGTGACCAGGGTGGTGGAGGAGAGCGGCGGCGAGGTCGTCGGCGGGGTGCGCCATCCCTTCCCGACCAGCGACTTCTCCTCCTACATCCTCCAGGCCCAGGGCTCCGGCGCCGATATCGTCGGCCTGGCCAATGCCGGTTCCGACACCGTCAACGCCATCAAGACCGCCAGCCAGTTCGGCCTGACCCAGACCGGCCAGCAACTCGCCGGCCTGCTGATCTTCCTCAACGACGTCCATGCCATGGGCCTCGAGGCCACCCAGGGCCTGCTGCTGACCACCGGCTGGTACTGGGACATGGACGAGCCGTCCCGGGAGTGGGCGGAGCGCTACTTCGCGCGTGTCGGTCGCATGCCGACCATGGTTCAGGCCGGTGTCTACTCCAGCACCCTGCACTACCTCAACGCCGTGGAGGCCGCCGGCACCGACGATGCCGAGACGGTGCGCGCCCGGATGGCCGAGACCCCGGTCGAGGACTTCTTCGCCCGCAACGGCCGCATCCGCGAGGACGGCCGCATGGTCCACGACATGTACCTGGCCGAGGTGAAGTCGCCGGAAGAGTCCACCGGCGAGTGGGACCTCTACGAGATCAAGAGCACCATTCCCGCCGAGGAGGCCTACCGCCCGCTCGGCGAGAGCCAGTGCGACCTGGTCAGCCAGTGAGCTGAGCCCGACCCGGCGGCGGCTGCGGCCGCCGCCCCCTGACGGCGAGGAGACCCTGCCATGACGATGATATTCGGGGTGCCGCTGGCGGTGTTCATGGGCCAGCTGATGCTGGGCCTGATCAACGGCGCCTTCTATGCCCTGCTGAGCCTGGGGCTGGCGGTGATCTTCGGCCTGCTGAAGATCATCAACTTCGCCCACGGCGCCCAGTACATGCTGGGGGCCTTCGCGGCCCTGCTGGGCCTGCAGTACCTGGGCATCAACTACTGGCTGGCGCTGCTGCTGGTGCCCCTGGTGGTGGGCGGCCTGGGCATGGTGATCGAGCGCACCGTGCTGCGGCGCATCGCCCATCTCGACCACCTCTATGGCCTGCTGCTGACCTATGGCCTGGCACTGATCTTCGAGGGGGCGCTGATCAATGTCTTCGGCGTGTCCGGGGCCAGCTACCCGGTGCCCGAGGCGCTGCAGGGCGGGCTCAACCTGGGCTTCATGTTCCTGCCCACCTACCGCGGCTGGGTGCTGGTGGCGGCGCTGGTCGTCTGCCTGGTGACCTGGTTCATCATCGAGCGCACCCGCCTCGGCGCCTACCTGCGGGCCGGCACCGAGAACCCGGCACTGATGCAGGCCTTCGGCGTCAACGTGCCGCAGCTGATCACCCTGACCTACGGCTTCGGCGTGGCGCTGGCTGCCTTCGCCGGCGTGCTGGCCGCGCCCCTCTACCCGGTCTCGCCGACCATGGGCTCGAGCCTGCTGATCGTGGTCTTCGCCGTGGTGGTGATCGGCGGCATGGGCTCGATCCTCGGTGCCATCCTCACCGGCCTGGGCATGGGCCTGGTCGAGGGGCTGACCAAGGTGTACTACCCCGAGGCCGCCAATACCGTGATCTTCCTGGTGATGATCCTGGTGCTGATGCTGCGTCCCGCGGGGCTCTTCGGTAAGGAGGCATGACATGATGGCCACGACGCACCCTCTCACGCCCGCCATGAAGCGGCACCGGCGGGCCCGGCAGCGCCGGGGGGCCCTCTACCTGGCGCTGCTGGGGATCGGCCTGGTGGCCCCCTTCGTCGCTTATCCGGTCTTCCTGATGAAGATCCTGTGCTTCGCGCTCTTCGCCTGTGCCTTCAACCTGCTGCTGGGCTATGCGGGGCTGCTGTCCTTCGGCCATGCGGCCTTCCTGGCCACCGGCGGCTATGTCACCGGCTTTCTGCTGTCGAGCCATCCGGGCCTGGCGCCGGAGGTCGGGATCCTCGCCGGGACCCTGGCCGGGGTGGCGCTCGGCCTGGTGTTCGGCGCCCTGGCGATCCGCCGTCAGGGGATCTATTTCGCCATGGTCACCCTGGCGCTGGCCCAGATGATGTTCTTCTTCTTCATCCAGGCACCCTTCACCGGCGGCGAGGATGGCCTGCACGGCGTGCCCCGCGGGCAGCTGTTCGGCCTGGTCGACCTGTCCAGCAACCTGGCCATGTACTACTTCGTGTTCGCGGTCTTCGTGATCGGCTTCGCCATCGTCCAGCGCACCGTGCACTCGCCCTTCGGCCAGGTGCTCAAGGCGATCCGCGAGAACGAGCCCCGGGCGGTGTCGCTGGGCTACAACGTCGACGCCTACAAGCTGGTGGCCTTCGTGATCTCGGCCGGCCTGGCCGGCCTGGCGGGGTCCACCAAGACGGTGGTCTTCCAGTTGGCCTCGCTCACCGACGCCCACTGGCACATGTCCGGCGAGGTCATCCTGATGACCCTGCTGGGCGGGGTGGGCACCCTCTTCGGTCCCCTGGTGGGCGCGGGGTTGGTGGTCAGCCTGCAGACCCAGCTCGCCCAGTCGCCGCTGGGCAACTGGGTCGGCGTGATCCTCGGGGCGATCTTCGTGATCTGCGTGCTGAGCTTTCGCAGCGGCATCGTCGGCGAGATCCAGACGCTCATCCGCAAGAACTTCAAGTGACGGCCGATGGCCCAGCCACGACCTAGGGGGCGCCCCGTGTCGTGTCGGACTGGCGGCCGGGCAGCACGGTGTCGATATTCGCGACCAGGAAATCGAGGAACTGACGCACCTTGGGGGAACGGTGGCGGTGGCGGGGGTAGACGGCCCAGACCGCGGTGTCGCTGTGGCGATAGGCGTCGAGCACGCTGATCAGCTCGCCCCGGGCCAGGTGTGCCTCGACGTAGTAGTCCGGCAGCTGGGCCAGCCCCAGCCCCTTGAGGGCGGCATCGAGCAGTGCCGGCCCGGAATTGCCGTGCCAGGGGCCGTCGACGCGGACCTCGCGGCGCACGCCCTCGACGTCGAAGCGCCAGTAGTCCCGCGAGCCCACCAGGCAGCGGTGCCGGGCCAGCTCCGAGAGACTGTGGGGCTGGGCCACTCGGGTGAAGTAGGCCGGCGAGCCCACCACGTACTCGCGGCGCTCGCACAGGCGCCGGGCGATCAGCGATGAGTCCTTGAGGGTGCCCATGCGGATCGCGATGTCGAAGCCCTCATCGATGATGTCCACCTGGCGATTGGTGAAGTGCATGCGCACCTCGAGCCGCGGATGGCGGCACATGAAGTCGTGGACCAGCGGCGCCAGGAAACGCTCGCCGAAGGTCGTCGCGCAGGTCAGGCCGAGCAGGCCGGTGGGCTTGGCCTGCAGGTCCTTGATGGCGGCCTCTGCCTCGTGGAAGCCCTCGACCAGGTGCTGGCAGTGTTGATAGTAGAGGCGGCCGGCCTCGGTCAGGCGAATCCGCCGGGTGGTGCGGTAGAGCAGGGTGGTGCCCAGCTGGTTCTCCAGCTGGCTGACCAGTCGGCTGACATGGGAACTCGATACCTTGAGCCGCTCGGCGGCGGCCTTGAAGGCGCCCAGGCGTACCACCTCGACGAAGGCCTCGACGCGGTCCCAGCGTTGCATGTGGCGTCCTCTTCATGGATTGTTGCTGTATGGCAATAATGTGATGAGTTTGATGCAGTTTATCGGAGTGTGCGCTCTTGCCTAGACTGCAGGGACATCATCCAACCCTGAATGAAGAGGACCGCACCATGAAATCACGCGCCGCCGTCGCCCTGGAAGCGGGCAAGCCCCTGGAGCTGGTCGAGATCGATGTCGAGGGCCCCAAGGCCGGCGAGGTGCTGGTGCGCATGGCCGCCACCAGCGTCTGCCACACCGACGCCTTCACCCTCTCCGGCGCCGACCCGGAGGGGCTCTTCCCCTCGGTGCTGGGGCATGAGGGTGCCGGCATCGTCGAGGAAGTGGGCGAGGGGGTCACCGGCCTGCGTCCGGGTGACCATGTCATCCCGCTGTATACCGCCGAGTGCGGCCAGTGCAAGTTCTGCCTCTCGGGCAAGACCAACCTGTGCCAGGCGGTGCGCGCTACCCAGGGCAAGGGCCTGATGCCCGATGGCACCAGCCGCTTCTCCCTGGAGGGCAAGCCGCTGCATCACTACATGGGCTGCTCGACCTTCAGCGAGTACACCGTGGTGCCGGAGGTGTCCCTGGCGGTGGTCTCCAAGGAGGCGCCCATGGACAAGATCTGCCTGCTGGGCTGCGGTGTGACCACCGGCATCGGTGCGGTGCTCAACACCGCCAAGGTCGAGCCGGGCGCCACCGTGGCGGTGTTCGGCCTGGGTGCCATCGGCCTGGCGGTGATCCAGGGCGCACAGATGGCCAAGGCCAGCCGCATCATCGCCATCGACGTCAATCCCGACAAGTTCGAGCTGGCCCGCCAGTTCGGCGCCACCGACTTCGTCAATCCCAAGGACCATGCCGATCCCATCCAGCAGGTGATCGTCGACATGACCGACGGCGGCGTCGACTACTCCTTCGAGTGCATCGGCAACGTCAACGTCATGCGCTCGGCGCTGGAGTGCTGCCACAAGGGCTGGGGCGAGTCGGTGATCATCGGCGTGGCCGGCGCCGGCGAGGAGATCTCCACCCGCCCGTTCCAGCTGGTCACCGGGCGGGTCTGGAAGGGCTCGGCCTTCGGCGGGGTCAAGGGGCGCACCGAGCTGCCCGGCTACGTGGATCGCTACATGAAGGGCGAGATCAACATCGACGACTTCATCACCCACGACATGCCCTTCGAGAAGATCAACGAGGCCTTCGAGCTGCTGCACAAGGGCGAGAGCATCCGGACCGTCCTCCACTATTAATCCGCGCCCGGTGCCGCGCGAACCGCAATGATCGGGGCACGCCCGGCACCGTGCGAACCCCATGAGGAGTCGCCCATGACCATGACCGAACACCTCGAACTGGTCTCGGCCAACCGCTGTTTCGGCGGCTGGCACAAGCGCTATCGCCATCGCTCCCGGGCGCTGGACTGCGAGATGACCTTCGCCATCTACCTGCCGCCCCAGGCCGAGACCGAGCGGGTACCGCTGCTGTGGTGGTTGTCGGGGCTGACCTGCACCGACGAGAACTTCATGCAGAAGGCCGGCGCCCAGCGGCTGGCCGCCGAGCTCGGCATCGCCATCGTCTGCCCGGACACCAGCCCGCGCGGGCTGGACCTGCCCGGCGAGCACGACAGCTACGACTTCGGCTCCGGGGCGGGGTTCTACGTCAATGCCACCCAGGCGCCCTGGAAGGACCACTACCGGATGTACGACTATGTGGCCGAGGAGCTGCCGTCGGTGGTGCGCCAGCACTTCCCGGTCAACGGCCGCGAGGCGATCAGCGGTCACTCCATGGGCGGTCACGGCGCCCTGATCCTGGCGCTGCGCCGGCCGGGGCACTACCGCTCGGTATCGGCCTTCTCGCCGGTGGTCAATCCCACCCAATGCCCCTGGGGCCGCAAGGCCTTCGGCGGCTACCTGGGCGAGGATGTCGGCAACTGGACCCAGTACGACGCCTGTGAGCTGGTCGCCCGGGGCGCCTCCCGCCAGCCGCTGTTCATCGACCAGGGCGAGGCCGACGACTTCCTCGAGGAGCAGCTGTGTCCCGAGCGGCTGGAGGCGGTGTGCGCCGAGCGGGACCATCCGCTGACGCTGCGTCGCCAGCCGGGCTACGACCACAGCTACTTCTTCATCGCCACCTTCATCGACGACCACCTGCGCTACCACGCCAAGCACCTGCACGCGACCCGCTGAGGGTGCCGAGGGGACATGCCGCCCGCCAGGGCGGCATGCTACCCTGGCGACGCGTTTCCCGGAGCGACATGCGGATGTTCATCAGCGGCGTGATTGTCTCAGTCCACCGGGAATGACCATCCGATAGGCAAATTTGACATGCCGAAAAACGACACGCGGGGTACATTCCGCAATGAGCATGCCTGACAGCGACACCTGATGCGGCCGGCATGCCCAACGCCCTGATTCCGAAGAGCAAAGACAAGGCGAATAGGGGCTCAAGACACATGCGCCGGAGTATCTAGATGACAACTACCCCCCAGGCCTCACGTGCTGCCGCTACCCCCCAGACCATCGGCTTCCTGCTGTTGGACAACTTCACCCTGATCTCCCTGGCCTCGGCCATCGAGCCCTTGCGCATGGCCAACCAGTTGGCCGGTCGCGAGCTCTATCGCTGGTTCACCCTGAGCCTCGACGGCGCCCCGGTGAAGGCCAGCGATGGCCTGCAGATCACCCCGGACGCCGCCACCACCGTGCCCCTGGCACTGGACACGGTGATCGTCTGCGGCGGGGTGGGCCCCCAGCGCAGCGTCCAGCGCGAGCATGTCAGCTGGCTGCAGTCCCAGGCGCGACAGTCGCGTCGCCTGGGGGCGGTGTGCACGGGGACCTGGGCGCTCGCCCGGGCGGGGCTGCTCGACGGCTTCGAGGCCAGCGTGCACTGGGAGTGCCTGGCCGCCATGCAGGAGGCCTTCCCCAAGGTGGCCCTGACCACCCGGCTGTTCTCCATCGACCGCGACCGTGCCACCACCTCCGGGGGCACCGCCCCGCTGGACATGATGCTGACCCTGATCGCCCGCGACCACGGTCGCGAGCTCGCGGCGGGCATCTCCGAGATGTTCATCTACGACCGGGTGCGCAACGAGCAGGATCAGCAACGGGTGCCGCTCAAGCACGTGCTGGGCACCACCCAGCCACGCCTGCTGGAGATCGTCGCCCTGATGGAGGCCAACCTCGAGGAGCCGATCAGCCTCGACGAGCTGGCCGATTACGTGGACGTCTCGCGTCGCCAGCTCGAGCGGCTGTTCCAGAAGAACCTGCACTGTTCGCCATCGCGCTACTACCTCAAGCTGCGTCTGACCCGGGCCCGCCAGCTGCTCAAGCAGACCGCGATGTCGATCATCGAGGTGGCCTCGGCCTGCGGCTTCGTCTCCACGCCGCACTTCTCCAAGTGCTACCGGGAATACTTCGGCATTCCGCCCCGGGATGAGCGGCTGAGCAGCAGTGCCGTGGAGCTGTTGCCGGTGACCCTGGGCAAGGAGACGGCGACCATCCTGCAGTCCGCCTCCTACGAGCCGGTCGCCAGCGAGCCGGTTTCCGCTGCCATGAACGCCCTGGCTCAGGCCAAGGGCGAGCCCACCTACGCCAGCGTGCGGCTCAGAACATGAGCGAGGCCTGATGCGGGGGTGGGGGCGCCGGGCGGCGCGGGTCCTGGGACTCGCCCTGCTGGGCTGGGTGGGGCTGTCGGTCCTGCTGGTGCTGATGTTCCGGGTGGTGCCGGTGGGCGGCTCCATGGTGATGCTCGAGCGCAAGGTGGAGGCCTGGCGGGACGGCGAGTCGCTGGATATCCGCCAGGAATGGCGCCCCTGGGACGCGCTGTCCCCCCAGGCCAAGCTGGCGGTGATCGCCGCCGAGGACCAGCGCTTCCCCGTGCATCACGGCTTCGACCTGGTCGAGTTGCGCCGCGCCGTCACCGCCAGCCTCAACGGCGGCGACCTGCGCGGTGCCAGTACCCTCAGCCAGCAGACCGCCAAGAACCTCTTCCTGTGGACCGACCGCAGTTGGGTGCGCAAGGGCCTGGAGGCCTGGTTCACCCTGCTCATCGAGATGCTGTGGCCCAAGGAGCGGATCCTCGAGGTCTACCTCAACATCGCCGAATGGGATGACGGCGTCTTCGGCCTGGAGGCCGCGGCCCGTCACTACTTCGGCGTCTCCGCAGCGCAGCTCAGCGCCGTCCAGGCCAGCCGCCTGGCCGCCATCCTGCCCAATCCCCGTGGCTGGAGCGCCTCCCGTCCCGGGCCCCATGTGCTGGGTCGCAGCGCCTGGATCCGCCGCCAGATGCGCAACCTCGGCGGTGCCGCCTACCTGCAACGGCTGTGAAGCGGGCGCCAGTCCCGCCATGTCGCGATCGCGACTGCCATGACGCTTTTGAAACTTTCCCGGTCGCTTCCAGGCGCCGAGCCCCGGGGGCCGGGGGATATGCTGCCGGCAAGTTCATGCACTATTCCGGAGCCCTGCCATGACCCCTTCCGAGCTGCACCAGGACGCCATCGTCATCGATGGTCTCGTTATCGCCAAGTGGAATCGCGAGCTGTTCGAGGACATGCGCAAGGGCGGCCTCACTGCCGCCAACTGCACCGTGTCCGTCTGGGAAGGTTTCCAGGCCACCGTCGACAACATCGTCAAGACCGACGCCCTGATGGCCGAATCCAGCGATCTGGTGCGTCCGGTGCGGACCACCGCGGACATCATCCGGGCCAAGGAAGAGGGCAAGAC
The DNA here is from genome assembly GCF_014192275.1 of Halomonas stenophila. Classification (GTDB taxonomy): domain Bacteria; phylum Pseudomonadota; class Gammaproteobacteria; order Pseudomonadales; family Halomonadaceae; genus Halomonas; species Halomonas stenophila. The sequence continues at coordinate 426,089 of NZ_JACHXR010000002.1, forward strand.
CGGTATCATCTACGGGTTCCAGAACGCCCACGCCTTCGAGGACCAGATCGGCTACGTCGAGATCTTCAAGAAGCTCGGCGTCGGCATCGTGCAGATGTGCTACAACACCCAGAACCTGGTCGGCACCGGCTGCTACGAGCGTGACGGCGGCCTGTCCGGCTTCGGTCGCGAGATCGTCGCCGAGATGAACCGTGTCGGCATCATGTGCGACCTCTCCCACGTCGGCGAGAAGACGTCCACCGAAGTCATCGAGGCCTCCGAGAAGCCGGTGTGCTACTCCCACTGCCTGCCGTCCGGCCTCAAGGAACATCCGCGCAACAAGTCCGACGAGGAACTCAAGTTCATCGCCGACAACGGCGGCTTCGTCGGCGTGACCATGTTCACGCCCTTCCTGCGCGCCGGCGTCGACGCCACCGTCGACGACTACGTCGAGGCCATCGAGTACGTGATGAACATCGTCGGCGAGGATGCCATCGGCATCGGCACCGACTTCACCCAGGGCCACGACCAGACCTTCTTCGAGTGGCTGACCCACGACAAGGGCTATGCCCGTCGCCTGACCCGCTTCGGCAAGATCATCAACCCCGAGGGCATTCGCACCATCGGCGAATTCCCCAACCTCACCGAGGCGCTCTCGCGCCGTGGCTTCAGCGAATCCCAGGTGCGCAAGATCATGGGCGAGAACTGGGTCCGCGTGCTGCGCGATGTCTGGGGCGAATGATCGCCCTTGCCCCTGAACCCGAAACCTACAACAAGTCGAGTGAGTGACACCGTGACCAAGATGGCCCCCGAACTGCCCATTGAAGTGGATGCCGAGACCGGCGTCTGGACCACCGACGCCCTGCCGATGCTCTACGTGCCGCGTCACTTCTTCATCAACAACCACGTGGCCGTGGAAGAGGCGCTGGGCGCCGAGAAGTATGCCGAGATCCTCTACGATGCCGGCTACAAGAGCGCCTGGCACTGGTGCGAGAAGGAGGCCGAATGCCATGGCCTCGAGGGCGAGGCGGTCTTCGAGCATTACATGAAGCGTCTGTCCCAGCGCGGTTGGGGCAAGTTCGTCACCGAGGCCATCGACCTCGAGGCGGGCACCTGCCGGGTGCGGCTCGAGCACAGCGCCTTCGTCTATCAGCTGGGCAAGGTGGGCCGCAAGGTCGAGTACATGTTCACCGGCTGGTTCGCCGGCGCCATGGACCAGATCCTCGCCGCGCGCGGCAGCGACTTGCGCACCGTCGCCGAACAGACGCAGAGCGCCGCCGAAGAAGGCTGCGACGTCGGGGTGTTCGTCACCCGTCCGCTCGACACCCAGCAGGGCTGAGGAGGCATCACCATGGCATTCGACGCGATCTTCCAGCCGATCCAGATCGGCAACCTCACCATTCGCAACCGCGTGGTCAGCACCGCCCATGCCGAGGTGTATGCCACCGACGGCGGCATGACCACCGACCGCTACGTCAAGTACTACGAAGAGAAGGCCAAGGGCGGCGTGGGCCTGGCCATCTGCGGCGGCTCCTCGGTGGTCTCCATCGACAGCCCCCAGGCCTGGTGGAGCTCGGTGAACCTGGCCACCGACCGCATCATCCCGCACTTCCAGAATCTCGCCGATGCCGTGCACAAGCATGGCGGCAAGATCATGATCCAGATCACCCACATGGGTCGCCGTTCGCGCTGGGATGGCTTCGACTGGTCGACCCTGCTGTCGCCGTCCGGCATCCGCGAGCCGGTCCACCGCTCCACCTGCAAGACCATCGAGGAGGAGGATATCTGGCGCATCATCGGTGACTTCGCCCAGGCCGCGCGCCGGGCGAAGGAAGGCGGCCTGGACGGCGTCGAGCTGTCCGCCGTGCACCAGCACCTGATCGACCAGTTCTGGAGCCCGCGCGTCAACAAGCGGACCGACCAGTGGGGCGGCAGCTTCGAGAACCGCATGCGCTTCGGCATGGAGGTACTCAAGGCCGTGCGCGCCGAGGTCGGCGACGACTTCGTGGTCGGCATGCGCATCTGCGGCGACGAGTTCCATCCGGACGGCCTGTCTCAAGACGACATGAAGCAGATCGCCGCCTATTACGACGCCACCGGCCAGGTGGACTTCTTCGGCGTGGTCGGCTCGGGCTGCGATACCCATGACACCCTGGCCAACGTCATCCCCAACATGGCCTATCCGCCGGAGCCCTTCCTGCACCTGGCCGCCGGCATCAAGGAAGTGGTCAAGGCGCCGGTGATCCACGCCCAGAACATCAAGGATCCCAACCAGGCCGAGCGCATCCTCGAGGGCGGCTACGTGGACCTGGTGGGCATGACCCGGGCGCACATCGCCGACCCGCACCTGATCGCCAAGATCAAGATGGACCAGGTCGACCAGATCAAGCAGTGCGTCGGGGCCAACTACTGCATCGACCGCCAGTACCAAGGGCTGGACGTGCTGTGCATCCAGAACGCTGCCACCTCCCGGGAGTACATGGGCCTGCCGCACATCATCGAGCCCTCCGAGGGGCCGAAGCGCAAGGTCGTGGTGGTCGGCGGTGGTCCCGGCGGCATGGAGGCGGCACGGGTCGCCGCCGAGCGTGGCCATGACGTGACCCTTTTCGAGGCCTCCGAGGCCCTCGGTGGTCAGATCACCACCGCCGCCAAGGCACCCCAGCGCGACCAGATCGCCGGTATCACCCGCTGGTACCAGCTCGAGCTGGCCCGCCTCAACGTCGACCAGCGCCTGGGCACGCGTGCCGACGAGGCCACCATCCAGGACCTGCGTCCGGACATCGTGGTGCTCGCCACCGGCGGTCATCCGTACCTCGAGCAGCACGAGGAGTGGGGTTACTCCGAGAATCCCGAGGAAAGCCTGGTCGTCAGCACCTGGGACGTGCTCAACGGCAAGGTCGAGCCGGGCAAGAACGTGCTGATCTATGATGCCATCTGCGAGTTCTCCGGCATGTCCGCGGCGGACTACCTGGCCGACAAGGGGGCCAAGGTCGAGATCGTCACCGACGACATCAAGCCCGGTGCGGCGGTCGGCGGCACCACCTTCCCGACCTACTACCGCAGCCTCTACCAGAAGGAGGTGATCATGACCTCCGACCTGATGCTGCACAAGGTCTACCGTGAGGGAGACGGCCTGGTGGCGGTGCTCGAGAACGAGTACACCGGCCAGCAGGAGGAGCGCGTGGTCGACCAGGTGGTGGTCGAGAACGGCGTGCGCCCCGACGAGGCCCTCTACTACGCCCTGAAGCCCCAGTCCCGCAACAAGGGGCAGGTGGACCTGGAGGCCCTCTACGCCATCCAGCCCCAGCCGTGCCTGAGCGAGGAGGGCGAGGGACCGCTGCTGTTCCGGCTCGGTGACTGCAGCGCGCCGCGCAACACCCATGCAGCGATCTACGACGCCCTGCGCCTCTGCAAGGACTTCTAGGCGAGCACGGAGACGCGGCGCCTGACGCCGTCAGTGGTCCCTGCGGCCCGGTCGTCCATGACCGGGTCGCCCAACAATTCCAAGATTGCGAGGTGAGCCGAGATGCTCGATACCCTCCTGCCGATCCTGATCGCCGCCGCGCTCGCGCTGGCGGTGATCGGTGCCGGGCGGCGTGTCCGCCTGTGGCGCCAGGGGCGTCCCGCACGGGTCCCCCTGCTCAAGGGACTGGCCGCCATGCCGCGGCGCTACCTGGTGGACCTCCACCACGTGGTGGCCCGCGACAAGGTGATGTCCAACACCCACGTGGCCACCGCCGGCGGCTTCGTCGCCGCGGCGGCACTGATGATCCTGGTGCATGGTCTGGGCCTGGCCGAGGGCGTGCTCGGCTGGCTACTGCTGGCGGCCAGCGCGACCATGTTCGTCGGCAGCTGCTTCGTGGCCCGGCGGCGTCGCAACCCGCCGTCACGGCTCTCCAAGGGCCCGTGGATGCGGCTGCCGAAGAGCCTGATGGCCTTCTCGCTGAGCGTCTTCGCCATTACCCTGCCCGCCGTGGGCCTGCTGCCCGAGGACTTCGGCAGCTGGAGCCTGGCGCTGGCCCTGAGCGCCGTGCTGGTCTGGGGCCTGGGCGAGATGTTCTTCGGCATGACCTGGGGCGGGCCCATGAAGCACGCCTTCGCCGGCGCGCTGCACCTGGCCTTCCATCGCCGTGCCGAACGCTTCGGCGAGGGGAATCGCTCCACCGGTCTCAAGGCCCTGAACCTGGACGACGAGGACGCCACCCTGGGCGTCGAGAAGCCCAGTGACTTCACCTGGAACCAGCTGCTCGGCTTCGACGCCTGCGTGCAGTGCGGTCGCTGCGAGGCGGCCTGCCCGGCCTTCGCCGCCGGCCAGCCGCTCAACCCCAAGAAGCTGATCCAGGACATGGTCGTTGGCATGGCCGGGGGCAGCGACGCCCACTACGCCGGCAGTCCCTATCCGGGCAAGTCGGTGGGCGAGCACCAGGGCACGCCCCAGGGGCCGATCGTGGCGCGCGAAGGCAAGGCCCTGGTCGACGCCGAGACCCTGTGGTCCTGCACCACCTGCCGCGCCTGCGTCGAGGAGTGCCCGATGATGATCGAGCACGTCGATGCCATCGTCGACATGCGGCGCTTCCTGACCCTCGAGCACGGCAATACCCCCAACAAGGGCGCCGAGGTGCTCGACAACCTGATCGCCACCGACAACCCGGGCGGATTCGCCCCCGACGCCCGCATGCACTGGGCCGCCGACCTCGAGTTGCCGCTGATGGCGGACCGCGGCTCGGCCGAGGTGCTGCTGTGGTTGGGCGACGGCGCCTATGACATGCGCAACCAGAGGACCCTCAGGTCGCTGGTCAAGGTGCTGCGCGCCGCCGGTGTCGACTTTGCCGTGCTCGGCAACGAGGAGCGCGACAGCGGCGACGTGGCCCGGCGCCTGGGCGACGAGGCGACCTTCCAGAGCCTGGCCAAGCGCAACATCGCCACCCTGTCGAAGTACCGCTTCCAGCGCATCGTCACCTGCGATCCGCACAGCTTCCACGTGCTCGGCAACGAATACGGCGAGTTGGGCGGCCGCTACGAGGTGCGTCACCACAGCACCTACATCGCCGAGCTCCATGAGGCCGGTCGCCTGCACTTCAAGCCCTGGAAGGGTGGCGGCGTGACCTACCACGATCCCTGCTATCTCGGCCGCTACAACGGCGAGTACGAGGCGCCGCGCAACGTGCTCAAGGCGCTCGGCATCGAGGTCGCCGAGATGGAGCGTTCCGGTTTCCGTTCCCGCTGCTGCGGCGGCGGCGGCGGCGCGCCGATCACCGACATCCCCGGTGAGCGGCGGATTCCCGACATGCGCATGAACGACGTGGGCGAGACCGGCGCCGAGCTGGTGGCGGTGGGCTGCCCGCAGTGCACCGCGATGCTCGAGGGCGTGGTCGATGCCACCGCCGAAGTGCGCGATATCGCCGAACTGGTCGCCAACGCCCTGACCGAGGCGCCCGAGGCGTCCGCCGGAGCGGCCCGGCAATCATCGGATCGGCCCCAGGCCGTGGAGGTGGTGTGATGAGCGATATCGTCCGTCGCGATCCGCGCAAGGAGTGGATCGCCCGTAACCGGCTGCACCCGCAGCACCTGGAAGTCCTGGCCGAGCTCGGCCAGGGCGCCGCCAGCGAGTGGATGGGGCCCAGCGGCCTCCTCCGCAAGAACCCGCACGCGGTGGGCTTCATCGGCCCCAACGGCATGAAGCGCATCGACCGCAGCGGCGTCCAGCAGGGCGCGGCTGGCGGCGGCGGGGCCGCCAAGTCGGCCGCTGAGCGCAAGCCGCTGGTCGAGATCGAAGCGCCGGCCTTCCTGGTGGCCGTGGTGCCGGACATGGCCGGCGGTCGCCTGACCGGCCACGACCGCGACCTGCTGGGGCTGGCCCGCCAGCTGGCCGATGCCGACCCGGCGGCCCGCGGCGCGGTGCTGGCCGTGGTCTTCGGTGAGCACAAGGAAGACGACTTCGAGGGGGCCGGTGTCGACCGTCTGCTGCACCTCACCGGGCCCGAGTTCGACGGCTTTTCCCCCGAGGCCCGCCTCGGCGCGCTGGTCGCCATGGACCTGGCCTGGACCCCGCGGCACTGGCTGCTGCCGGATTCCAAGCTGGGCGGGGCCGACCTCGGTCGGCGCCTGGCGGCCCGGCTCGGCGAGCGCCCGGCCACCGGCGTCTGGCAGCTCGAGGCCGACGGCGAGGCTCCCCTGGGCTGGCGCTGCATCGCCCGCGGGGCGGCGGGCACCCTGGATTTCCAGCGGGCCGTGCCCCGCCTGGTGCTGGCCCTGGCCGAGTGTGCCGAACCGGTCAGCGAAACGCGCCATGCCGCCGAGCCCCTGGCGCTGCCCGAGGCCCTGCCCTCGCAGCTGTCGCGTATCCAGGACCTCGGCCAGGTGGCGGTCGACCCTGCCGGGGTGGCGCTGTCCGAGGCCGAGTTCATCCTCTCCGCCGGTAACGGCGTGCGTGACTGGGACGCCTTTCATCGTGCCGCCGAGGTGCTGGGGGCGACGGAAGGGGCGTCCCGGGTGGCCGTGGACGACGGCTTCATGGCTCGCGACCGGCAGGTCGGGGCCACCGGCACCTGGGTCACCGCCCGGGTCTACGTGGCGGTGGGCATCAGCGGGGCCATCCAGCACCTCCAGGGCATCCAGACCTGCGACAAGGTGGTGGCCATCAACATGGATCCCGGCTGCGACATGATCAAGCGCGCCGACCTGGCGGTGATCGGTGACTCGGCCAAGGTGCTCGAGGCCCTGGTCGCCCTGGTGGAGCAGTCAAGGGAGGAGAAGCGCAATGCGGCCTGATACTCATCACAACGGATCGCTCGCGGTGACCGTGCTGGTCTCCGTGGGGCGTCATCCGCTGACGGGGCGCGGTCGGCGTGCCGACCAGGATGCCCGCGGGGTGGAACTGGCGCGTACCCTGACGGACGCCGAGGTCGAGCTGTGGCACGCCGGCCGCCTCGACGAGGGCAGCGAAGCGGCCCTGCGCGGCTACCTGGGCATGGGCTTCGATTCCCTCTCGCTGCTCGAGCAGCCCGCCGGGGGCGACGTGCTGCCCGCCCTGGCCGAGGCCCTCGAGGCGGCGGGGCCGCAGCTGGTGATCGCCGGCGAGCGAGCCGAGCAGGGCGAGGGATCGGGCCTGCTGCCCTACCTGCTCGCCGAGCGCCTGGGCTGGCCGCTGGTCAGTGGCCTGGCGGCCGTGGAAGACGTCGCGGAGGGCGTCGCCACGCTGCTGCAGGCCTTGCCCCGGGGCCAGCGTCGCCGGCTCCAGGTGCGCCTGCCGGCCATCGTCACCGTCGACGCGGCGGCGCCGGCCCCGCGCCAGAGCGCTTATGGCCCGGCCCGGCGTGGTTGCCTGGACGTGCAGGCGGCAGCGGTGATGGACGACGCCGACATGGCCCAGTGGCAGGCACAGCCGGCGCGCAAGAGGCCCAAGCGCCTGAAGATCGTCAAGGCCGCCTCGGCCCGGGATCGCTTCAAGGCCGCCGCGGCCAAGGCCGAGGGCGGCGGTGGGCAGGTGCTCACCGATGTCACCCCGGAGGAGGGCGCCGAGGCCATCTTCAAGCTGCTCAAGGAGGAGGGCGTGTTGCGCTAGTCGCAGAGCGTCCGCTGTCGCAACGCAAAGCCCCGGCCTGGTGCCGGGGCTTTCGCGTGTGGGGCCATGGCGTCGCCGTCAGGGCGCGATCCGCTGGCTGGCATCGGTGAAGCCCATCAGCGAGATGTCCAGGTCCATGCGGTTGCCGCGGGGGTCGACCAGGCTCAGCGTCGCGCTGCTGCCGGAGCGCAGCGCCTGGAGCAGTGCCGGCTCCACCGGCAGGTCGGCGCGACAGCCCTGCTGCAGGCAGACCTGGTAGGGGAACTGGGCCGGCTGGGCGCTGCCCGCGCTCAACTGCAGGCCGGGCGCAAGACGCACGCCCAGCGGCAGCAGGAAGGTCATCGCCGGGCGACCCTCGAGCTGCGGCGGGTAGGCGACCACCACCCGCATCATGGGCTGGTCGCTGTCGGCGTTGGTGACCACCTGGTTCATGGTGCAGTTGCCCTGGCTGGCGTCGCTCGGGCAGACCACCTCCCAGTCATCGAACTGCTCGGTGGTGATATCGGTACGGGCCTGCTCCGACGAGGCCTGCTGGGCGAAGGCGTTGGGCGCCAGGGCCAGCAGCGACAGCAGGCCGGTCAGGCACAGGCGGCGGGCGACAGGATTCGGCATCGGTGGTATCTCCTTGGCGTGGGTGGCCATGAACGTTCGATCGGGTCATGCATCCGCGGCCGGCGCCCGGCACGGGGGGCGAGGCCGCCTCCCGGGCGATGCCCGGACGGGAAGCCCTACCATGCCCCGATGACCCCCCCGAGGTCGAGTCCCGAGGGCATTTTGTCAGGGCTATCGCATTGGGATATGACGAGGGGCGTCGGGGACAGGTCGGAGAGGAGGTCCTACGCCATGGATGGCGTCGGTAGCGCCCAGGGATGGGTTTACAGCGCCTCCTAGAAGGCCTGTCGCCGGAACAGCCCCGAGCGACACGGCTCACTGCGATAGGCCTAGGCATTTTGCCGGGCTCCGGGGGATCGGGGTGGCCGGCAAACGACGACGACCCCGGCATGGGCCGGGGTCGTCGCGTCGCGCGGGCGTGCGGCTCAGGCGGCCGGGGCGAGCCCCAGGCTGCGATGTTCCTCCCTCAGGCTCTTCACCAAGCCTACGCACATCACCAGCAGGATGACGGTGAAGGGCAGGCCGGTGGCCACGGCCCCCGCCTGGAGGGCGCCGAGGGCCTTGTCACCGCCGCCGTAGAGCAGGATGCCGGCGATCACGCCCTCCAGGGTGGCCCAGAAGACCCGCTGGCTGCGCGGGGAGTCGACCTTGCCCCCGGCGGTGATGTTGTCGATCACCAGGGAGCCGGAGTCGGACGAGGTGATGAAGAATACCAGCACCAGGACGATGGCCATGGTGGAGGTGAGGGTGGTCAGCGGCAGCTGCTCGAGCATCTGGAACATCGCCAGCGACACCTCGCCGATGCCATCGGACAGGGCGCCGACGCCGCTCGCGGACTGGGCCAGGGCGTTGCCGCCGAAGGCGGTCATCCACACGATGGTGACCAGGGTGGGTACCAGCAGCACCGCCATCAGGAACTCGCGCACGGTGCGCCCGCGAGACACCCGGGCGATGAACATGCCGACGAAGGGCGACCAGGAGATCCACCAGGCCCAGTAGAACACCGTCCAGCCATGGAACCAGGTCGTATCCTCGCGGCCGATCCAGTTGGACAGCGGCAGGATATGGCTGGCGTAGGCCAGGGTGGTGTCCCACAGGCCGTTGACAAACAGCAGCGTGGAGCCGGTCAGCACCACGAACAGCAGCAGCGCCAGGGCGATCACCATGTTGATGTTCGAGAACAGCTTCACGCCGCCGTCGATGCCGCGCCAGACCGAGAACAGGGCCACCATCGTGACGCCGACGATGATGGCGATCTGGGTCCCGAGGGTGTTGGGCACGTCGAACAGGTAGTTGAGGCCGCCGGCGGCCTGGGAGGCACCGAAGCCCAGCGAGGTGGCCAGGCCGAAGATGGTGGACAGCACCGCGACGATATCGATCACGTGGCCGAACCAGCCGCGTACCCGCTCACCGAGCAGCGGCGTGAAGGCCGAGCGCAAGGTCAGCGGCAGCCCGCGGTTGTAGGCGAAGAAGGCCAGCGACAGCCCGACCACGGCGTAGATGGCCCAGGGGTGCAGGCCCCAGTGGAACATGGTCGCGCCCATGGCGGCGCGGGCCCCTTCCGGCGTCCCGGCCGCGGCACCCAGCGGCGTGCCGTACCAGTCGGTGTAGTAGGCGACCGGCTCGGCCACGCTCCAGAACATCAGGCCGATGCCCATGCCGGCGGCGAACAGCATGCTGAACCAGGAGATCGTGGAGTGCTCGGGCCGGGCCTTCGGGCCGCCCAGGCGAATGCGCCCCAGGGGCATCACGATCAGCGCCAGGCACAGGATCACGAAGACGTTGCCGGCGATCATGAACAGCCAGTCGAAGTGCTCGATGGCGAAGCCGCGGGCCGCCGTCAGCTGGGTGTTGGCGAGGTCGGGGTAGATCAGGGCATAGAGAATGAAGGCCAGGATGGCCAGCGCGGAGAGGGGAAAGACGGGGTTGTGGAAGTCCAGCCCCAGGATCTGCTTGTTGTCCTGCCCGGGGGTCAGGATCGGGTCGTCGTCATGCGTCATGCGAGGTCCTCTGTTGTTGTTGTCGCATCGCCCGGAGGCGACGCCGGATATTCTTGGCGCGACCGACAGGAGGGGCTGTCGCGAGAGCGACCTCGGGATACGCCTCGCCACCATGGCGGGGGCGATGTCTCGAATAGGCATGGCGGTGACTCGCTCGGAACATTCCGGCTGGGAGAAGGGGCTATCGTCGTGGAGCGGCGAATTCCGCCGCCCCCTACAACAACGTCGAAGGAAGCCAGCCATGAGTGCAGCCAACCGCGGAGTCGTCTACAAGGGCCCGGGAGAGGTCGCCGTCGAGTCCATCGCCTACCCGGAACTCGCCCTCGGCAACCGCAAGTGCGAACACGGCGTGATCCTCAAGGTGGTCACCACCAACATCTGCGGCAGCGACCAGCACATGGTGCGCGGGCGCACCACCGCCCCCTCCGGCCTGGTGCTGGGCCACGAGATCACCGGCGTGGTGGTCGAGTGCGGGCGCGACGTCGAGTTCCTCAACCCGGGCGACCTGGTCTCGGTGCCGTTCAACATCGCCTGCGGCCGCTGCCGCAACTGCAAGGCCGGCCAGACCGGCATCTGCCTCAACGTCAATCCGGCGCGTCCCGGCGCCGCCTACGGCTATGTCGACATGGGCGGCTGGGTCGGCGGCCAGACCGAGTACGTCATGGTGCCCTACGCCGACTTCAACCTGCTGAAGTTCCCGGACGCCGACCAGGCCATGGAGAAGATCAAGGACCTGACCCTGCTGTCCGACATCTTCCCCACCGGCTTCCACGGCTGCGTCACCGCCGGCGTCGGCCCGGGCTCCACCGTCTACATCGCCGGGGCCGGCCCGGTCGGCCTGGCCGCCGCGGTCTCCGCCCAGCTGCTGGGCGCCGCCTGCGTGATCGTCGGCGACATGATCGAGGAGCGCCTGGCCCAGGCCCGCAGCTTCGGCTGCGAGACCCTCGACCTGACCCAGGACGGCGACATGGCCGACAAGATCGAGGCGATCCTCGGCGAGCGCGAGGTCGATGCCTTCGTCGACTGCGTCGGCTTCGAGGCCCACGCCTGCGGCTGCAACCACGGCAAGGAGGCGCCGGCCACCGTGCTGAACTCCGCCATGTCGCTGACCCGCGCCGGCGGCCAGATCGGCATCCCGGGGCTGTACGTGACCGAGGACCCGGGCGCGGCCGACGAGGCGGCCAAGCAAGGCGCGCTGAGCATGCGCTTCGGGCTCGGCTGGGCCAAGTCGCACAGCTTCCACACCGGCCAGTGCCCGGTGATGCAGTACCATCGTCCGCTGATGCAGGCGATCCTGTTCGGCAAGGTCAACATCGCCGATGCGGTCAACGTCCAGATGATCACCCTGGACGAGGCGCCGAAGGGCTATGCCGACTTCGATGGCGGTGCGGCCAAGAAATTCGTCATCGACCCCCACGGCAGCGTCGCCGCTTAAAGGGCGGCGCGGCGAGCCAGTTCGGGGATCGCCCCCACGGCAGCGTGGCGGCTTAACAGGCCTCAGCTGCCGACGGCTCGCGCCGCCCGCCCCACCGACGGCGCCCTCATGGGGCGCCGTCGCCTTTTGCGCTTAGCCGATTGCGACATCGGCATGCCATTGGCGACACCGGCGGCCATTCCCGGCGTTGTCAGCCCCCGGGGGTGGTGCCACCATGCGATAAGCACGCCGATGAAAATCACAACGAGAGTCCCATGACCGTCCAGACCGTGACCCCCAAGCGCCGCTTCCGCGGCAAGCCCCGAGGCCGTGAGCTCGACCCCGCCGCGCTCGACGCGCTGCGGCGGCTGTTGGGTGACGAGCGCGAGGAGCCGGAACGCCGCCACCGTGACCTGCTGATCGAGCATCTCCACGTCCTCCAGGACGACCGCGGGCATCTGGCCCTGGCCGACCTGCGTGCGCTGGCCGCCTACATGAACCTGCCGATGGCGGCGGTCTACGAGACCGCCACCTTCTATGCCCACTTCGACGTGGTCCACGACGACCAGGCCCCGCCGCCGGCGATCACGGTGCGCGTCTGCGACTCGCTGTCTTGCCAGCTGGCCGGCGCCGCCACCCTCAAGGCCGAGCTCGAGGCCGGCGCCGATCCGGCGCGGGTCCGGGTGCTGCGGGCGCCCTGCATGGGCCGCTGCGAGATGGCCCCGGTGGTCGAGGTGGGCCACCGCCACGTCAACCATGCCACCCAGGAGGCAGTGGAGGCGGTGGTGGATACCGGCCACTTCCATCCCGAGGCCATCCTCTGGCAGCGGCTCGAGGCTTACCGGGACGCCGGCGGCTATCGCCTGCTGGCCGACTGCCGGGCCGGCAGGGTGAGCGTGGAACGCCTGATGGAGACCCTGGAGGCCGCCAACCTGCGCGGCCTGGGCGGCGCCGGTTTCCCGACCTTCAAGAAGTGGTACTTCGTGCGGGCCGAGGCGGGACCGCGCTACTGCGCGATCAATGCCGACGAGGGCGAGCCCGGCACCTTCAAGGACCGCCACTACCTGGAGCGCGAGCCCCATCGCTTCCTGGAGGGCGCGCTGGTCAGCGCCTGGGCGGTGGAGGCCGAGGCGCTCTACATCTACCTGCGCGACGAATACCCCGGCCTGCACCGGGTGCTCCACGAGGCGATCGCCGAGCTGGAGGCCGCCGGCCTGGCCGCACCGGGCTACATCGTGATGCGCCGCGGCGCCGGGGCCTACATCTGCGGCGAGGAGTCGGCGATGATCGAGTCGCTGGAGGGCAAGCCGGGCAAGCCCCGGCATCGTCCCCCCTTCGTCGCCCAGCGCGGGCTCTTCGATCGCCCGACCCTGGTCAACAACGTCGAGACCGTCTACTGGATCCCGACGATCTGGGCCCGCGGCGCGGCCTGGTTCGCCGATCAGGGACGCCACGGGCGCAAGGGGCTGCGCAGCTTCTCGGTCTCCGGTCGGGTCAATCGCCCCGGCGTCCACCTGGCGCCGGCGGGCATCACCCTGGGCGAGCTGATCGAGGAATACTGCGGCGGCCTGCCGGCGGGCCACCGGCTGGCCGCCTACCTGCCCGGCGGGGCCTCCGGCGGCATCCTGCCGGCCTCCAAGGCGGATATTCCCCTCGACTTTGATACGTTGCAGGCCGAGGGCTGCTTCATCGGCTCGGCGGCCATCATCGTGCTCTCCGACCAGGACGACCTGCGCGCCGCCGCCACCAACCTGCTGGCCTTCTTCGCCGACGAGTCCTGCGGCCAGTGCACGCCCTGTCGGGTGGGCACCGAGAAGATGCTGACCCTGCTCGAGCGTGATACCTGGCAGGCCGCGGACCTGCAGCGGCTCTCCCGGGTGATGATGGACGCCTCCATCTGCGGTCTCGGCCAGGCCGCGCCCAACCCGGTGCTGGGACTGCTCCGGGACTTCCGCGACGAGCTCGCCGCGCAGAACGTGATCGTGAAAGGGTAGGGAGACATACCATGACGACCGAGACCTTTACCCTGACCCTGGACGGCGTGGACGTCAGCGCCTGGCCCGGGGAGACCCTCTGGCAGGTGGCCAAGCGGGCCGGCGAGACCATCCCGCACCTGTGCTTCAAGGACGCCTACGGCTACCGGGCCGACGGCAACTGCCGAGCCTGCATGGTGGAGATCGAGGGCGAGCGCGCCCTGGCCGCCAGCTGCCTGCGCGAGGCGCGCCCCGGCATGGTGGTCAAGAGCGCCTCCTCGGAGCGGGCCCGCACTGCCCGGGAGGGCGTGCTGGAGCTGCTGGTCGCCGACCAGCCGGACCGCGAGGCCGGCCCCGACCGCTCGAGCCACTTCTGGGACATGGCCGACCAGCTGGCCATCGACGCCGACGCGGTGCGCCAGTGGCTGCCGTCGCGCGACGAGCGGGCGACGCCCACCGTCCATCACGTCCCCGAACGGGACGCCTCGCCGGTTCATGATCGCTCCCACTCGGCGATGGCCGTCAACCTCGACGCCTGCATCGAGTGCAACCTCTGCGTGCGGGCCTGTCGCGAGGTCCAGGTCAATGACGTCATTGGCCTCGCCAACCGCGGCAGTGCCGCCAAGGTCGTCTTCGACTTCGACGATCCCATGGGCGACAGCACCTGCGTGGCTTGTGGCGAGTGCGTCCAGGCTTGTCCCACTGGCGCCCTGATGCCGGCCACCCTGGTCGACGAGGCGGGGCGCGGCGATTCGCAGGTCGCCGATCGCCAGGTCGACTCGGTGTGCCCCTACTGTGGCGTGGGCTGTCAGCTCACCTATCACGTCAAGGACGACGAGATCCTGCACGTCTCCGGTCGTGACGGGCCCTCCAATCACAACCGCCTGTGCGTCAAGGGGCGTTTCGGCTTCGACTATCCGAAGCATCCCTCGCGGCTCACCACCCCGCTGATCCGCAAGCCCGGGGTGCCCAAGGGGCTCGATCCGGCCTTCGATCCGGCCGACCCGACCACCCATTTCCGCGAGGCCAGCTGGGAGGAGGCCCTGGACCTGGCGGCCAAGGGGTTGATCGACCTCAAGGCGGCCCACGGCCCCGACGCCCTGGCCGGCTTCGGCAGCGCCAAGTGCTCCAACGAGGAGGCCTGGCTGTTCCAGAAGCTGGTGCGCACCGGCTTCGGTTCCAACCATGTCGACCACTGCACCCGGCTGTGCCACGCCAGCTCGGTGGCGGCGCTGATGGAGTGCATCGGCTCCGGGGCGGTCACGGCCTCCTTCATGCAGGCCAGCCAGGCCGACGTGGTGATCCTCACCGGCTGCAACCCGGCGGTGAACCATCCGGTGGCGGCGACCTTCTTCAAGCAGGCCGCCAAGCGGGGCACCCGGTTCCTCATCCTCGATCCCAAGGGCCAGGCCATGAGCGCCTATGCCCACAAGACCCTGCGCTTCACCCCGGGGGCGGACGTGTCGCTGTTCAACGCCATGCTCAACGTCATCGTCTCCGAGGACCTGGTCGACCACGACTACATCGCCGAGCATACCGAGGGCTTCGCCGCCCTGGCCGAGCACGTCCGCGACCTGACCCCGGAGGCCATGGCGCCGAGCTGTGGCGTGTCTGCCGAGGAGATCCGCGAGGTGGCGAGGCTCTATGCCCAGGCCGATCGTGCCATGATCTTCTGGGGCATGGGCATCTCCCAGCACGTTCACGGCACCGACAACGCCCGTTGCCTGATCTCGCTGGCCCTGGCCTGCGGCCATACCGGCCGGCCCGGTACCGGCCTGCACCCGCTGCGCGGCCAGAACAACGTCCAGGGCGCCTCGGATGCGGGTCTGATTCCCATGGTGCTGCCGGACTACCAGCCGGTGGGCGACGCCCAGGTGCGCGCCGCCTTCGAGGAGCTATGGGCCACCCCGCTGGAGGAGCGGCCGGGCCTCACCGTGGTGGAGATCATGGACGCCATCCATGCCGGCACCATCAAGGGCATGTACATCCAGGGCGAGAACCCGGCCATGTCCGACCCGGACCTGGCGCACGCCCGCCAGGCGCTCGGCGAGCTCGAGCACCTGGTGGTGCAGGACCTCTTCGTCACCGAGACGGCCCAGTTCGCCGACGTCATCCTGCCCGCCTCGGCCTGGCCGGAGAAGGACGGCACCGTGACCAACACCAACCGCCAGGTGCAGCTGGGCCGCCAGGCCATGCCCTTGCCCGGGCAGGCCAGGCCCGACTGGTGGATCATCCAGGAGATCGCCCGGCGCTTCGGCCTGGCCTGGGACTACGGGCATCCCCGGGAGGTCTTCGCCGAGATGACCCGCGGCATGCCGTCCCTCGACCACATCACCTGGGAGCGCCTGGAGCGCGAAGAGTCGGTGATGTATCCCTGTCCGTCGGACGATTCGCCGGGCGAGGACGTGGTGTTCGGCGAGGCCTTCCCCACCGCCTCCGGCAAGGCGAAGTTCACGCCGACCCTGCCGCTGCCGCCGGACGAGCCCGTCGACGGTGACTACCCCACCGTGTTGACCACCGGTCGCCAGCTCGAGCACTGGCATACCGGGTCCATGACGCGGCGCGCACGGGTCCTCGATGACCTGGAGCCGGAGGCCGTGGCCAGCCTGGCCCCGGGCGAGTTGCGTCGTCTCCGCCTCGCTCCCGGCGAGCCGGTGACCATCATCACCCGACGTGGCGAGATCACGCTCAGGACCCGAGTCGATCCGGAGATGGCCGAGGGCATGGTGTTCGTGCCCTTCTGCTATGCCGAGGCGGCGGCCAATGTGCTGACCAACCCGGCGCTGGACCCCGACGGCAAGATTCCCGAGTTCAAGTATGCCGCCTGCCGGCTGGCGCCGGCGGCCGTCGAGGCGCTGTCCTGAACGCGGCGCGGACAATGGAGGAAACCACCATGATGATCGTCGACCTCATCGATGGGGATGACTTCCGCGACCGGCTGGTCGCCCTGGGCATCCGCATTCCGGAGGGCGCCTGCCCCGAGACCTGTGCGCGCATGGCGCTGCTCAAGCACATGGAGGTCGGGGTGCCGGGCCTGCAGGACCTGGTGCGCGAGCTGATGACCCACACCGATGTCATGCTGCCGTCGGTGCGCGCGGCGATCGAGCGTTTCCTGCTGCCCGGCCTGCGCTGATCTCGCGCCCCGCCCGCCGCCGCGGGCGGGGCGTCTCGGGTGCGGCGTCTTGCCATGGGGCGTCGCGGCGATACCGACACGAAAAAGGCCCCGCCATCGGCGGGGCCTTGTCTGTCAGGGTGGAGACTCGGTTCTAGGTCAGCTGGAGGTTCGGTGCGCTGTGGCCCAGGTTCTCGAGCATGCGCTCGCTGTACCAGCCGACGAAGTCGATCACCCCGAACTCGTAGGTCTCGGAGTAGGGGCCCGGCTGGTAGGCCTTGGAGTTGATGCCCCGCTGATTCTCCTCGGCCAGGCGCCGGTCCTGGTCGTTGGTGGCGTCCCACACCTTGCGCATCTGCTCGGGGACGTAGTCGACGCCCTCCCCGGCATCCTTGTGCACCAGCCACTTGGTGGTTACCACGGTCTGCTGCGGACCGATCGGCATGACCCGGAAGACGATGGCATGATCGCCCATGAAGTGGTTCCAGGAGTTCGGCAGGTGCAGGATGCGCAGCGAACCCAGGTCGGCGCTCTGCAGGTTGCCCATCAGCTTCTGGCAGGCTCGCTTGCCGTCCATGGTCATCGACTCCGCGCCGTCCAGCAGCGGGGTGCGGGTCAGGCGGTTACGACGGTCGAGGCGCGTGAGCTTGTAGGGCACGCACTGGGCTTCCCAGTCGGCCTGCTTGCGCGCGACCAGTTCCTTGTAGGCCGGGGTGGCGCGGGGGTCGTCGGTGTCGTCGAACTCCTGCAGGGAGTTGAGCAGTTCCGGATGAGCGCCGTTGCAGTGGTAGCACTCGCGGTTGTTCTCCAGCACCAGCTTCCAGTTGCACTGCTCGACGATGCTGGACTCCACGGCGACCTTGAGGTTCTCCATGTCGTAGGGCGCCAGGTAGTGATCCAGCGTCTCGAGGAAGCCGTCGATTTCCGGGGCCTCGTCGGCCAGGCTGACGAAGATGAAGCCGCCGCTGGTGCGCACGTGGACCGGCTTGAGGCCGTGGGCGGCGAGGTCGAAGTCCTTGCCCATGTCGCTGCCGGCGAACAGCAGGCGGCCGTCCAGTTCGTAGGTCCACTGGTGGTAGGGGCAGACCAGCTTGGCCACCTTGCCCTTGTCGGTGACGCACAGCCGCGAGCCGCGGTGACGGCAGACGTTGTGGAAGGCGTGCACTTCACCATTGTTGCCGCGCACGATCACCACCGGGTTGTCGCCGACCTCGAGGGTGATAAAGTTGCCCTTGGCGGGAATCTCGCAGGTCATGCCGGCGAACAGCCATTCCTTCTCGAAGATCTCCTGCATGTCGAGGGCGAACAGCCGCTCGTCGTTGTAGAAGGGCTGGGGCAGCGAGTAGTTCTGCGGGCGGTTGGCCAGCATCTCGGCGGTGGCCTCGCGTGCCGGGGCCAGGGGGTCATCCAGGCGGGCAGGTGACAGTGAATCCATGGTGGGACGCTTCCTCATTACTGGGCTGTTGCGGCAGCCTCGGGATTGTTGACAGGCGAGCCAAGGTCTAGCGGGCCACGCCCCGGTGGGCTCCGCGGCGGTGAGGTGAGTTTGAAACAGCGTCTAGTGGGGAAGTTGTCTGCTGGCGACGCATCGTGATGCGTCAGCGACGCTAACCACAACGAAAAGTGGGGGGGTTGGACGCGATGGGCATGCCCATGTCGCAGACAGGCAAGTGGCATGCGGCGGGGGTGCGCAGAATTCGCTCAACGGCAGGCGGAGTCACCGCGGTCGGAGACCTTCATGCAGCACCCCAGGCGACACTAATCATGACAATGAGCTTCTTGAACCCCGTCACTACCCAGACCTGGACCAACGGTCGTCACCTGGTGCGTTGCGTCAAGGTGATCCAGGAGACCTGGGATACCCGTACCTTCTGCTTCATGGCCGAGCAGCCGGTCATGTTCTTCTTCAAGCCGGGTCAGTTCGTGACCCTGGAGCTGGAGATCGATGGCGAGCAGATCATGCGCTCCTACACCATCTCCAGCTCGCCGTCGGTGCCCTACAGCTTCTCGATCACCGTCAAGCGCATGCCGGGCGGCAGGGTCTCCAACTGGCTGCACGACAACCTCAAGATCAACGACGAGCTGGCGGTGCACGGCCCGGTGGGCAACTTCAACCTCATGGACTATCCGTCGGAGAAGGTGCTGATGCTCTCCGGCGGCGTCGGCATCACGCCGCTGATGTCCATGGTGCGCTGGCTGTTCGATACCAACGCCGCCGTGGACGTGGAGTTCATCCACAGCTCCCGTACGCCGAAGGACGTGATCTACCATCGCGAACTGGAGCACATCTTCTCGCGGATTCCCGAGTTCAAGCTGCATATCGTCTGCGAGCGCAGCGACGAGCTGGGGGAGGCCTGGTCGGGGTTCCGTGGTTATATCAGCCAGCCGATGCTGGAGCTGATGGCCCCGGACTTCATGGATCGCGAGATCTTCTGCTGTGGCCCGACGCCCTACATGAAGGCGGTGAAGCAGCTACTCGAGCAGAACGGCTTCGACATGAGCCGCTACCACGAGGAGTCCTTCGGGGAGACCCCGGCCGATGTGAAGGAGGAGGCTCTGGAGCATGCCGAGCAGGCCGAGGTGGAGGCCGAGGAACTCGACGCCGCCGACCTGATCAGCGTCGAGTTCAGCTCGACCGGCAAGAGCGCGTACATCAAGCCCGATGAGACCGTGCATGCCGCCGCCGCCAAGCTGGGGCTGCATATCCCCAAGGCCTGCGGCATGGGCATCTGCGGCACCTGCCGGGTGCAACTGACCTCCGGCGAGGTGGAGATGGACCACAACGGCGGCATCACCGACGAGGACGTCGCCGAGGGCTACATCCTCTCCTGCTGCAGCAAGCCCAAGGGTGACGTGGTGGTGGATTACTGATCGCGCTTCTCGACGAGCCCGCCGCTAGTCGGCGGGCTCGAGCCGGAAGAGCCCGCCGTCGGGCCGGTCGTTGAGCAGGTAGACGTATCCCTCCGGGCCCTGGCGCACGTCGCGGATGCGCCCGATCTGGCCGTCGAGCAGCACCTCGGCCTTGCGCACCTCATCGCC
Source organism: Halomonas stenophila (assembly GCF_014192275.1). Lineage (GTDB taxonomy): Bacteria > Pseudomonadota > Gammaproteobacteria > Pseudomonadales > Halomonadaceae > Halomonas > Halomonas stenophila. The sequence continues at coordinate 445,782 of NZ_JACHXR010000002.1, forward strand.
CTCCACGCTCAGGCGGACGAGCCGCTGGCTGCGCAGGCCGCCGGCCAGCAGGTCGCCCCGCCAGCCGGGAAAGTGCCGACTGTCGACATGGGTCAGCCCCGATGGCGCATAGCGCCCCGCGAACACAAACAGCGGGTCGCGCATGCCTGGGGCGCTGTCGCGGCCGATCGGTTGGTTGGTGGCGTAGTCCCTGCCGAGGGTCACCTCCGGCCAGCCGTAGTTGACCCCCGCCTCGATGCGGTTGATCTCGTCGCCGGTGCGCGGCCCATGCTCGCTGGCCCAGATGGTGCCGTCGGTCGCCACGGTCAGGCCCTGGATATTGCGGTTGCCCAGGGTGTAGACCGCATCGGCCACCTGCGGGTCGTCGACGAAGGGGTTGTCGGCGGGGATGCCGCCGGTCTCGGTCAGGCGAATCACGCTGCCGGCATGGTCGCCGCCGTCCTGGGCGCGCGGCCCCTCGCCACGATCACCGATGGTCAGCAACAGGGTGCCGTCCTGCCGCCAGGCCAGCCGCCCGCCGTAATGGTGGGAGGGGGACGAGAAGCGCGCCTGGGCGAAGATCTCCTCGGCCTCGCTGAGCCGGGTGCCGGACAGCTGCGCCCGGCTCACCGCCGTGCCCGTGCCGCCGGGGCCGGACCGCGCATAGCTGAAGTAGAGCCAGTCATGTTCGCCATCGCCGTATTCGGGGTGCAGCGCGAGGTCGAGCAGCCCGCCCTGGCTCCGGGCCGCCACCCGGGGCACGCCGTCGACGCGGCGGGTATGGCCCTGGCCATCGATCAACACCAGCCGGCCGGGCCGCTCGCTGACCAGGAAGCGGCCGTCGGGCAGGCAGGCGACCGACCAGGGGTGCTCGAGGCCCTCGGCCAGGCGCACCAGGCGGACGTCATGGACCGTGCCGTCGATCCGCTCGGCGATCACCGTGGCGGCCGGGGCATGGCCGCCGGCGACCAGCAGCAGGCCGGCGAGCCACCAGGCGCCGCGATGACGAGGGGGCGTCGGGGTGGCGTCGGGTCGTGGGCGAAGCGGGGCGGCGGGCATCATGAGGCGTCTCCCTGTCGCGGCCTGGTCACCGGTCTCGTTCACAATAGCAGTCCGGGCGCGACGTGGACGGCGAACCGGGCGTCGATCCAGGGCTATCGCAGTTGAGTCTGACGAGGGAGCGCCGGGGACAAGCCGAAGAGGAGGTCCTACGCCAGGGAAGGCGTCGGTAGCGTACAGGGAGGTATTCACAGCGCCTCCTCGCAGGCTTGTCGACGGATCAGCCCCGAGAGATACCGCTATCTGCGATAGCCCTGGGGGGCGATCCCGTCGCCGCCCGGGGCTTTGCTTTCCGGCCCGGGCTGCCGGACACTGGTCCCCTACGTCACCGAGCGAGAGTGAAGAGCACCGATCCCATGAGTCATCCCCACGAGGGCGCGCCGCTGTCCATCGGTTTCGTCCTGTTGCGTCGGTTCACCATGCTGCCCTTCGCGGCCTTCGTCGACTGCCTGCGCCTGGCGGCGGACGAGGGCGACCGCAGCCGCCAGTTGCGCTGCCACTGGGTGTTCATGACCAGCGCCGGCCAGGACGCCATCTCCAGCTGCGGGGCGGCCGTCACCCCCTGCACGCCCTTCCGCGAGCCGGCGGAGTTCGACTACATCGTGGTCATCGGCGGGGTCCAGGACGAGCATGACGCCGTCGACGAGACGGCGATCGCCTATCTGCGCCGGACGGCCGATGCGGGCGTGCCCCTCGTGGGGCTCTGCACCGGCGTCTTCGCGCTGATCCAGGCCGGGCTGATGAACGGCCGGCGCTGCTGTGTCAGCTGGTATCACCATGGCGACCTCACCCGGCGCTTTCCCGATATCGAGCCGGTGGCCGACCGCCTGTTCATCGATGACGGCCACCTGCTGACCTGTGCGGGGGGCATCGCCTCCGCCGACCTGGCCGCGCACCTGGTGGAGCGCCACCTGGGCAAGGCCTGGGCCATGAAGAGCCTGCATATCATGCTCATCGACGAGGCGCGGCGCGGCGAGCATCCCCAGCCTCAGCCGGTGGTCTTCGACAAGGTCGAGGACCGGCTGGTGCGTCGCGCCATCGCCATCCTGGAGCAGCACCTCGGCGAGCCGCTCGGCGTGGATGCCCTCGCCGAGCGGCTCGGCACCTCGCGGCGCAACCTGGAGCGGCGCTTTCGCGAGGCGCTGGGAATCGGTCCCCGCAAGTTCGCCCGGGACCTGCGCCTGCGCTACGGCCTGTGGCTGCTGCACTATACGGCGAAGAGCATCACCGAGATCGGCGAGCGCTGCGGGTTCGCCGATACCGCCCACTTCTCGCGGCACTTCCGCGACGCCTTCGGCGCCACCCCGTCGGCGGTGCGCAAGTCGGCGGGGGAGGGCAATGGCGACGCGGTGGATCCCTTCTTCCTGCATATCGAGGCTCGGCCCGCGAGCGGCTAGACGGCGGGGTGATCAGCGGCATCGGGGCCGGCGCCGGGGCGTCGGCTTTTTTTTAGGCGGGTGGCGGGGAAAATACAAAAGCCACTGATGGTAAAAGTTCTTATTTAACAATAGGTTATTATGGGATGTCGCGAACGTTACGTGAAAGATGTCGCAAACGTTCAATCTTTACGGGGCAGGATTGGCTATCAATGACAGCCAGGGTGAGAACGCGGCGGCCAGGATCGGCCGGTTGTCTTCCGCGAGGATGTCGGTGTCGTTTCCAGGATACCGAGCGTTCCACTTTTTCTTAACGTTGTGAAGCCAATCCCCAGGGTGACGAGATGAACGCCAACAACCTTACAACGATCGATCCCCAGATCGCCGCCGCCATCGCCGATGAAGTGGCACGCCAGGAAGCCCACATCGAGCTGATCGCCTCGGAAAACTATGCGAGCCCACAGGTCATGGAAGCCCAGGGGAGCCAGCTGACCAACAAGTATGCCGAGGGTTACCCCGGCAAGCGCTACTATGGTGGCTGCGAGCATGTCGACGTGGTCGAGCGCCTGGCCATCGAGCGCGCCTGCGCGCTGTTCGGTGCCGATTACGCCAATGTCCAGCCCCATTCCGGCGCCCAGGCCAATGCCGCGGCCTTCATGGCCATGGTCTCGCCCGGCGACACCGTGCTGGGCATGAGCCTGGCCCACGGCGGCCACCTGACCCACGGGGCGGCGCCGAACTTCTCCGGCAAGTACTACCATGCCGTCCAGTATGGCCTGAACCCGGACACCGGCGAGATCGACTACGACGAGGTCGAGCGCCTGGCCCACGAGCACCAGCCCAAGCTGATCATCGCCGGCTTCTCGGCCTATTCCCGGGTCATCAACTGGCGTCGCTTCCGCGATATCGCCGATGCCGTGGGTGCCTGGCTGATGGTCGACATGGCCCATGTCGCCGGCCTGGTCGCCGCCGGCCACTACCCGAGCCCGCTGCCCCACGCCCATGTGGTCACCACCACCACCCACAAGACGCTGCGCGGTCCCCGCGGCGGCCTGATCCTCTCCGCCAGCGGCGACGAGACGCTCTACAAGAAGCTCAACGGTGCGGTCTTCCCGGGCCAGCAGGGCGGCCCGCTGATGCACGCCATCGCCGCCAAGGCGGTGGCCTTCCGCGAGGCCATGAGCCAGGATTTCGTGCGCTACCAGGCCCAGGTCATCGACAACGCCCGGGCCATGGCCAACGTCTTCGTCGAGCGCGGCTTCGACGTGGTCTCCGGCGGCACCGACGACCACCTCTTCCTGGTCTCGCTGATCAAGCAGGGCGTGACCGGCAAGGCTGCCGATGCCGCCCTGGGCCGGGCCCATATCACCGTCAACAAGAACGCCGTGCCCAACGATCCCCAGAGCCCCTTCGTGACCTCGGGCCTGCGCATCGGCACCCCGGCGGTGACCACCCGCGGCTTCGGCCAGGCCGACTGCGAGGCCCTGGCCGGCTGGATCTGTGACATCCTCGACACCCTGGCCGCCGAGGCCGACACTACCGAGGTCGAGTCCGAGGTGCGTGGCAAGGTCGCCGAGCTGTGCGACCGTCACCCCGTCTATGCCAAGGCCGCCGCCGAGCAGTCCGGCACTGCCACCGCGTGAGCTCGCTCCCGCCGGACCCCGGCGGGACCCTCGAGGAGATTTCTATGCAACGTTATTCAGGCTTCGGGCTGGTCAAGCATGCACTCAGCCACCACGAGAACTGGCAGCGCCAGTGGCGCAACCCCACGCCCAAGAAGGCGTACGACGTCATCATCATCGGTGGCGGCGGCCATGGCCTGGGGACCGCCTATTACCTGGCCAAGGAATTCGGCATCAAGAATGTCGCCGTGATCGAGAAGGGCTGGCTGGGCGGCGGCAATACCGCCCGCAACACCACCATCGTCCGTTCCAACTACCTGTGGGACGAGGCGGCGGCCCTCTACGAGCACTCCATGAAACTGTGGGAGGGCCTGTCCCAGGACCTCAACTACAACGTCATGTTCTCCCAGCGCGGCGTGCTCAACCTGGGACATACCCTGCAGGACATGCGCGACATCCAGCGCCGGGTCAATGCCAACCGCCTGAACGGCATCGACGGCGAGGTGCTCGACGCCAAGGGCGTCCAGGAGCTGGTGCCGATCATGGACTGCTCGAAGAATGCCCGCTATCCGGTGCTCGGCGCCTCCTGGCAGCCGCGGGCCGGCGTGGCCCGCCACGACGCCGTGGCCTGGGGCTTCGCCCGTGCCGCCGACGCCCATGGCGTGGATATCCTGCAGCAGACCGAGGTCACCGGCTTCAAGATCCGTGACGGCCAGGTCTACGGGGTGCACACCAACCGCGGCGACATCGAGGCCAAGACCGTCGGCTGCGTGACCGCCGGCAACTCCGGGGTGCTGGCCGGCATGGCCGGCATCAAGCTGCCGCTGGAGTCGCATCCGCTCCAGGCCCTGGTCTCCGAGCCTCTGAAACCGGTGCTCGACACCGTGGTGATGTCCAATCACGTGCACGGCTACATCAGCCAGTCCGACAAGGGCGACCTGGTCATCGGCGCGGGTATCGACGGCTACAACGGCTATGGCCAGCGCGGCAGCTACCCCACCGTGGAACACACCCTGCAGGCGATCGTGGAGATGTTCCCGATCTTCTCCCGGGTGCGCATGAACCGCCAGTGGGGCGGCATCGTCGACACCTGTCCGGATGCCTGCCCGATCCTCTCCAAGACCCAGGTCAAGGGGCTGTATTTCAACTGTGGCTGGGGCACCGGCGGCTTCAAGGCCACCCCCGGATCGGCCCACGTGTTCGCCGCCAGCCTCGCCAAGGGCGAGATGCACCCGATCGCCGAGCCGTTCTCCATCGATCGCTTCAACACCGGAGCGCTGGTCGACGAGCACGGCGCCGCCGGCGTGGCCCACTAAGGAGATTCCGCCATGTTCTATATCCATTGTCCCTATTGCGGCGAGCTCCGGGAGGAGGAGGAATTTCATCCCAAGGGCCAGGCGCACATCGCCCGCCCCGCGGACCCCGCGGCCTGCAGCGACGAGGAATGGGGCGACTACCTGTTCTTCCGCGACAACCCCCGCGGCATCCACCACGAGCTGTGGGTCCACGCCGTGGGCTGCCGCAAGTTCTTCAATATCACCCGTCACACCGTGACCTACGAGATCCTCGAGACCTACAAGATGGGCGAGCAGCCGAGGTTCACCGCCGAGCATCCCGAGGGACGGCCGTCCCAGGACGGCGTCGAACAGGCATCGCTTCGTGAAGGAGTCCGCGCATGAGTCAGCTCAATCGTCTCGCCCGGGGCGGGCGCATCGACCGCTCCCGCAAGCTGAGCTTCACCTTCAACGGCAAGCGCTATCAGGGCCATGCCGGCGATACCCTGGCCTCGGCGCTGCTCGCCAATGGCATCGACATCGTCAACCGCAGCTTCAAGTACTCGCGGCCCCGTGGCATCGTCGCCGCCGGCGCCGAGGAGCCCAACGCCGTGGTCCAGCTCGGCAAGACCGAGGCGGGCCAGGTGCCCAACGTGCGGGCCACCCAGCAGGCGCTGTTCGACGGTCTGGAGGCGCGCAGCACCAACGGCTGGCCCAACGTCCAGCGCGACCTGATGAGCGTGATCGGCAAGCTGGGCGGCCAGTTCATGCCGCCGGGCTTCTACTACAAGACCTTCATGGCCCCGGCCTCCCTGTGGATGACCTACGAGAAGTACATCCGCAAGAGCGCGGGCCTGGGGCGCAGCCCCATGGAGAACGACCCGGACATCTACGACCACCTGCACCAGCACTGCGACGTGCTGGTGGTCGGCGCCGGCCCGGCCGGGCTGGCCGCGGCCCTGACCGCGGCGCGCAGCGGCGCCCGGGTGCTCCTCTGCGACGAGCAGGAGGAGATGGGCGGCTCGCTGCTGGATACCCGTGAGCTGCTCGACGACAAGCCGGCGGATCAGTGGGTCGCCGAGGTCCTCCAGGAGCTGGATGACCTGGACAACGTGACGTTGCTGCCGCGGACTACCGCCAACGGCTACCATGACCACCACTTCGTGACCCTCCACGAGCGTCGCACCGAGCATCTCGCCGACACCGCCCCGCTCAAGGGCGGTCGGCGCCAGGTGCGCTCGCGCATGCACCGCGTGCGCGCCGGCCGTGTCGTGCTGGCCACCGGCGCCCACGAGCGACCGCTGGTCTATGGCAACAACGACGTGCCGGGCAACCTGCTGGCCGGTGCGGTCTCGACCTATGTCCGTCGCTACGGCGTCGTGCCGGGCCGTAAGCTGGTGCTCTCCACCAGCAACGACCATGCCTATCGCGCCGCCCTGGACTGGCTGGAGAGCGGCCGCGAGGTGGTGGCCATCGCCGACGCCCGCGCCAACCCGGACGGTGAGCTGGTCGAGCAGGCCCGGGCCCTGGGTATCCGCATCATCGCAGGCGCGGCGGTGATCGAGGCCAAGGGCGAGAGCCGGGTCAGCGGCGCGCGGGTGGCGAAGGTCGACCTGGATGGCTTCCGGGTCGCCGGCGCCGCCGAGACCCTGGATTGCGACACCATCGCCAGCTCCGGCGGCTACAGCCCGGTGATCCACCTGGCCTCCCACACCGGCGGTCGGCCGACCTGGCGCGACGATATCCTCGGCTTCGTGCCCACCCTGGTGAAGGGCGTGAGCGCAGCCGGCGGTGCCCAGGGCGTCTATGCCACCGGCGAGGTGCTGGCCGATGGGGGCGATGCCGGCGTCCGTGCCGCCCAGGAAGCCGGCTTCGAGGCGGCAGGGGTCACCCTGCCCCAGGTCGAAGCGCGTCGCGACGGTGCGGCCTGTGCGCTCTATCAGGTGCCCCACGAGAAGCCGACCCTGCGCGGGCCCAAGCAGTTCGTCGACCTGCAGAACGACGTCACCGCGGCGGGCATCGAGGTGGCCACCCGTGAGGGCTTCGAGTCCATCGAGCACGTCAAGCGCTATACCGCCATGGGCTTCGGCACCGACCAGGGCAAGCTCGGCAACATCAACGGCATGGCTATCGCCGCCCGCTTGTTGGGGCGCTCGATCCCCGAGGTCGGCACCACGGTGTTCCGTCCCAACTACACCCCGGTGACCTTCGGCGCCATCGTCGGCCGTCACTGCCGCGAGCTGTTCGACTCCGAGCGCTACACCGCCATGCACCAGTGGCACGTGGAGCACGGCGCCGAGTTCGAGGACGTGGGCCAGTGGAAGCGCCCCTGGTACTTCCCGCGCAAGGTCAACGGCAAGACCGAGACCATGCACGAGTCGGTGGCCCGGGAGTGCCGGGCGGTGCGCGAGGCGGTGGGCATTCTCGATGCCTCGACGCTCGGCAAGATCGACATCCAGGGCCCGGACGCCCGGGAATTCCTGGGCAGGGTCTACACCAACAAGTGGGCCAAGCTGGCCCCGGGTCGCGTGCGCTACGGGCTGATGTGCAAGGACGACGGCATGGTGTTCGATGACGGCACCACCAGCTGCCTGGGCGAGAACCACTTCCTGATGACCACCACCACCGGCGGCGCGGCCGGCGTGCTGGAGTGGCTGGAACTGTGGCACCAGACCGAGTGGCCGGAGCTCGACGTCTACTTCACCTCGGTGACCGATCACTGGGCGACCATGACCGTCACCGGGCCGGAGGCGCGCAAGCTGATGTCGGAAATCACCGACATCGACCTGGACAAGGAAGCGTTCAAGTTCATGGACTGGCGCGAGGGCAGCGTGGCCGGCGTGCCGGCGCGGGTGTTCCGCATCTCCTTCACCGGCGAGCTGGCCTACGAGATCAATGTCCAGGCCAACTATGCGCTGCACGTCTGGGAGACGCTGTTCGCCCATGGTGACAAGTACGGCCTGACGCCCTACGGCACCGAGACCATGCACGTGCTGCGGGCCGAGAAGGGCTTCATCATCGCCGGTCAGGACACCGACGGTTCGGTGACCCCGGAGGACCTGGGCATGCACTGGGCGGTCGGCTACGACAAGCCGTTCTCCTGGATCGGCCAGCGGGCGCTGACCCGGCCGGATACCGCGCGCACCGACCGCAAGCAACTGGTGGGCCTCAAGCCCAGGGATGCCAAGGTGGTGCTGGAGGAGGGCGCGCAGATCGTCTTCGATCCGAAACACGCCATCCCCATGCCCATGGTGGGGCACGTGACCTCGAGCTACTACAGCCCGACCCTGGACTCGGGCTTCGCCCTGGCGGTGGTCAAGGGCGGTCAGCAGAAGATGGGCGAGACCGTCTATCTGCCCATGGCCGACGGCCAGGTCCATGAGGCCGAAATCGTCAGCCCCATCTTCCTCGACCCCAAGGGAGAGCGTCAGAATGTCTAACGTCGCAACCTTCGATACCCGTACCGAGGCCAAGATTCCGGTCGAGTCGCCGCTGGCCTACTCCTACCGTCGCTCGGGGGCCCCGGCCCCCACCGGCAAGAGCCGGGTGGTGCTGCGCGAGCGGCCCTTCCTCGGCCACCTGATCCTGCGCGGTGGCGCCATCGTCCTCGACGAGGCGGTGCGCGAGGTGCTCGGCGTCTCGCTGCCCGGTGAGCCCCAGGGCCTGGTGCAGGACGCCGACGGCGAGCGCAGCATCCAGTGGCTGTCGCCGGACGAGTGGCTGGTCATCGTGCCCGGTGGCGAGGAGTTCGAGCTGGAGAACCGGCTGCGCGCGGCCCTGGGCGATGCCCACTTCGCCATCAGCAACGCCAGCGGCGGCCAGACCCTGGTCGAGCTCGAGGGCGAGGCCGCCCGGGAGCTGTTGATGAAGTCGGTGATCTACGACGTCCATCCCAGCCATTTCCCGGTGGGCAAGGGCGTGACCACGGTCTTCGCCAAGACCACGGTGATCCTGCGCCGGCCCGCCGAGGACCGCTGGGAGCTGGTAGTGCGCCGCAGCTTCGCCGACTACACCTATCGCTGGCTGCTCGATGCCGGCGAGGAGTACGGTATCGGCGTGGAGCGCTGATCCCGGTCGCTTCCCTCACGTGCGTTTCCAGGCCGGGGCTTGCCCCGGCCTGCTTCGTCAGGAGACATCCCATGAGCCGTAATGCCGATACCTGGATCCTCACGGCCCAATGCCCCAGCCGGCTGGGCACCGTGGACGTGGTTACCCGCTTCCTCAAGGAGCGTCGCTGCTACATCACCGAGCAGCAGTCCTTCGACGACCGCCACGCCGAGCGTTTCTTCATCCGCACCGAGTTTTACCCCCAGGACGCCGACTTCGACGCCGAGGCCTTCCAGGCCGCCTTCGCCGCCCGGGCCGGGGAGTTCGAGATGGTCTTCGAGCTGACCGCCCCGGACGCGCGGATGCCGGTGGTGATCATGGTCTCCAAGGCGGATCACTGCCTGAACGACCTGCTGTATCGCTACCGCACCGGTCAGCTGCCCATCGACATCCGGGCGGTGGTTTCCAACCATCCGGACCTCGAGTCCCTGGCCAGCTGGCATGGGCTGCCCTATTACCACTTCCCGATCACCGCGGACACCAAGGCCGAGCAGGAGGCGCGGGTCTGGGGGGTGATCGAGGAGACCGGCGCCGAGCTGGTGATCCTGGCCCGCTACATGCAGGTGCTGTCCAGCGAGATGTGCGAGAAGCTCGCCGGCCGGGCCATCAACATCCACCATTCGCTGCTGCCTGGCTTCAAGGGCGCCAAGCCCTATCACCAGGCCTACGAGAAGGGCGTCAAGCTGGTCGGGGCCACCGCTCACTACATCAACGACGACCTCGACGAGGGACCGATCATCACCCAGGGCGTGGAGCCCGTCAGCCATGCCGACTACCCCGAGGACCTGGTGGCCAAGGGCCGCGACGTGGAGTGCCTGACCCTGGCCCGGGCGGTGGCCTACCACGTGGAGCGGCGGGCGTTCCTGCACAAGCGTCGCACGGTGGTGTTCACCCGCTAGGGCAGAGAGGCGGCGTCGTCGCGTGCCGCTGGCCCCTGCCGCCCGGGCGGTGGCCTACCACGTGGAGCGGCGGGCGTTCCTGCACAAGCGTCGCACGGTGGTGTTCACCCGCTAGGGCAGAGAGGCGGCGTCGTC
>NZ_JACHXR010000002.1:456329-549683 GCF_014192275.1 Halomonas stenophila
GTCGCGTGCCGCTGGCCCCTGCCGCCCGGGCGGTGGCCTACCACGTGGAGCGGCGGGCCTTCCTGCACAAGCGCCGCACGGTGGTGTTCACCCGCTAGGGGCGGCCCCGCACCGCCATCACCACCCCGGCGATGGCCACGGCCATGCCGACCAGCGAGATCGCCGGGAGCCGCTCATCGAACAGCCACCAGGCCTCCAGGGCGGTGGCCGGCGGCACAAGGTAGAACAGGCTCGCCACCCGGGAGGCTTCGCCGCGCTCGATCAGGGTCATCAGCAGCAGGATGGCGCTGATCGACAGCACCAGCACCAGCCAGCCCAGCGTCAGCAGGAAGGTCGGCGTCCAGTCGATCTCCCGGGTCTCGAAGGCCAGGGCGCCCAGTCCCAGCAGCGCACCGGCGCCCAGGTACTGCGCCACGGTACCGCCCAGCAGGGGCATGCCGGCGCAGAAGCGCTTCTGGTAGAGCGTGCCCAGCGAGATCCCCACCAGGGCCACCAGCACCGCGCCCAGGGCCGCCATGCCGAACCCCTCGAAGAGGGCCGCGCCAGGGTCCCGCTTGCCGCCCAGCACCAGGGCGACCCCGACCAACCCCACCACCAGCCCCAGCCACTGCCGAGGCACCAGCCGCTCGCCCAGCAGCGGGCCCGAGAGGGCCGCCGTCAGCAGGGGCTGCAGCCCCACCAGCAGCGCGGCCAGGCTGGCCGGCATGCCCAGAGCGATGCCGTAGAAGACCCCGCCCAGGTAGGCGCCATGCACCAGCAGGCCGGAGACGGCGGCATGCCCCCAGAGCGCGGGACTGCGCGGCCAGTCGCCGCCCAGCAGGAGCACCAGCGGCACCAGCAGCAACAGGGTCAGGACGAAGCGAACGGACAGGAAGGTGAAGGGTTCGGCATAGGGCAGGCCGAACTTGGCCCCGATGAAGCCGGTGCTCCACAGGACGACGAACAGCAGGGGCATGGCGGCCAGCCAGGCTCGCCGGTGACGTTCCCTCGTCATGAGAGGCTCCTGGCGCGAAGGGCGAGGAGGCATCATCGCGTGAATGGGCGCCGCTGGCCAGTCCACCAAGGGTGCAGGTCTTACAAACCGTAACATCTTCGTGGTGAACCCTCGGAGGGAATGCCCGTCACAGGGAGGCATTCACCGACGCATCCCAACGTATTTTTGGAGGTATTCATGCAACGATTCACCGCCCTGTTCTCCGCGGCCCTGCTCAGTGCCGGCCTGATGGGCTCCATGGCCCACGCCCAGGAGAACACCGCCGGCACCGCCGAGCAGGCGCCGGCCGAGGCCCAGGCGCAGAACTTCTCCGATGCCCAGTTGCAGAAGTTCGCCGATGCCTCCAAGCAGATCGCCGTGATCTCCCAGGACTATACCAAGCAGCTGCAGGAAGCCGAGGGCGACGAGGCACAGCAATCAGTGCGCCAGGAAGCCAACGAGAAGATGGTCGAGGCGGTGGAAAACAGCGGTCTCGAGGTGGATACCTTCAACGCCATCGGCCAGGCGATCCAGCAGGATCCCGAGCTGATGCAGCGCGTGCAGCAGATGGCCCAGGGCAGCGCCGAAGGCCAGGGCTCCTGAGGCGAGTCCCGGGTCACGCCCGGGCCGACGGTAACCATCGAGAAGGCCACCCCACGGGGTGGCCTTCTCGTTGGGCCGGACGACTCGCTGGCGGCGATGGCCCTCAGGCCTGGCCTTGGGTCAGGCGCGGTGACGCTTCCCGATCCTCGCGCAACCACCCCGACAGCAGGGCGACGGCAAGCCCCAGGCCGGCGAAGAGCAGGAAGGTGGTGCCATGGCCCTCTTTCCCGATCAACCCGCCGGCCAGCGGGGAACCGGCGACCTGGCCGACCGAGGTGGCGAGCAGCGGCAACACCGGCCCCAATGAGGGGGCATCGACCATGATCTGGGTACTCCGGACCAGGTAGAAGCCGGTCAGGGTCATGTAGCCGGCGCCGAACAGCGCCGCGGAGGCCAGGGCCAGGGGAAAGTGTCCGGGTGCGACGGCCAGCAGCGCGATCGCGGCGGCCATGACCATCAGGCCGGCGGCATGGCTGAGGGCCGGCCCGAAGCGCGAGATGAGGTCGCCGGCGCCAGCGCCCGTCAGCCCCCCGAGGCCGACCGCCAGCCACATCCAGGCGGTCTGGCGTGGTAGAAGTCCCCCGCCGGTGATCACCGCGTCGGGGGCGAACACCCAGTAGGCGGCGCTGACGCAGCCCATGAGCCCGGCCAGGCCACTCAGCCGGATGACCCCCAGCCATTGCGTCCGGCTCGCCTGTGGGGCCTCAGATCGGGACCACGAGGCCGTGGCGAGGCGGTTGCCCCGAGGCAGAAATAACAGGGCGGCCAGGGCGCCCAGGGCTGCCAGGGCCGCGAACCCGGTATAGGCGCTCCGCCAGGCGTCCGCCCACACCAGTACGGCGGGCATGGCCAGCGCGATCCCCAGGCTGGTGCCCGCATTGATGGTGGCGTTGACCCGGCCGCGCAGCGCGGACGGGATGACCCGGTGCACCGCCTCGGCCATGACCGGCGAGGACAGCCCGGTACTGATCCCGCACGTCAGCACGCCGACGGCGAGCAGCAGCGGCACTGGCGCATAGGCGATGGTCAGCAGTCCGACCGCGGCGAGGCCGGCGGCGCTCACCGCGGTGGCCCGGACCCCGGCACGACGCGTCGACCAGGGGGCGGCCAGGATCGCAACGACGAAGCTCAGGAAGGGCAGGGCGCCAATCACCCCGGCCATGCTCGGCGAGATCACCATCTCCTCGCGAATCGCGGGCAGGAAGAGCCCGAACACGAAGCGGGCCAGCCCGTAGGTGATGGCGATGAGCCCGCTGCCGAGGGTCGCCATGCCAAGCGGCGTCAGGGGCCTCATGGGTGCCGGCTCCGGACCGCGGCGAGCAGGGCGTCGATCACCCCCCGGGTATCGGACAGGGCCGTCTGCGGCCCCAGCAGGGCCACCGTCGTGTTGCTGCCCTCCAGTACCACGAAGAGCCGTCGCGCCAGGCCGTCCTCATGGTCCAGCCCGTCGCGTGCCACGGCGGCCTCGATGCGGGCCAGCAGGTCGGCCTTGGCGGCGGCCGCCAGGGCATGCAGCTCGGCACTGTGCTCGGCGAACTCGCCCATGGCCTTGGCCATGATGCAGCCATGCCGGCTGTGAAGCTCGAGCCAGCGGCCATGGGCATCGACCAGGGCCTCCGTCGCGTGGCCCGGTGGAGCCTTCGCCGTCGCCGCCTCGAGACTGGCGATGAAGCGCGCATGGCGCGCCTGCAGGACGGCGGCCACCAGGGCCTCCTTGGAGGCGAAGTGGTTGTAGAGGGTCATGCGCACCACCCCGGCCGCGGCCACGATGCGGTCGATGCCGGTGGCATGGAATCCCTGCTCATAGAAGAGTCGCTCGGCCGTGGCGAGCAGCTGGTCGCGCTTGGATGCGGGCATCGTCTGACTCCTTATATAGACCGTTCTATCTAAATATGAATCGCGCGGTCGTGTCAATGGCGATCATGAGCCGGACATGGTCAGTGCCGTCGCACGAGGCCAAGCGAACGACGGATCGGCGAGGAGCCGCCGCGCCCTCCTTCCGTGGGTGCTCCTCCGGTCATCCATGGCAAGGCTCCCTTCCTCGCCTCGTGACTGGTGTCCCCGTCAAGGCCAGCGGCCTTGCCCAGGCTTGGGCCACGTCCGGCTTTACAGCGGGGATGGGGCATTACAGACTGGGCACATCCTCAACGTGCGGGAGCAAGGGCATGGACGTGGAACTGCTGGAGATCCGTCAGCACCTGGGGCGCTTCCCGCCCTTCGAGGGGCTCTCCGACGAGCTGCTGGACGAGGTGGCCAGCCAGGTCGAGGTGGCCTATTTCAAGGCGGGCACGGATATCCTCACCCTGGGGCAGGAGCTGCACGAGCTGTGCTTTATCCGCAGCGGCGCCGTGGAGGTCTTCCGGCGTGGCGGCGAGCTCTACAACCGCCGTGGCGAGGGCGACATCTTCGGCCAGTTCAGCCTGCTCCGGAATCATCGGGTTCACTATCCCGTGCGGGCGATGGAAGACACCCTCATCTATTTCATCCCCGAGGCGGTCTTCCATCATCTCTGCAAGGTCGACGAGAACTTCGCCGAATTCGTCGAACTGCTGCGTCCCCGACTCGAGAGTGCGGTGGAGCAACAGAAGAAGAACAACGACATGATGATCACCCGGGTGCGCAAGCTGGTCACGCGCTACCCGGTGATGGTGGAGGCCTCCACCACGGTGCAGGAGGCGGCCCGCCAGATCACCGACTACCAGGCCTCGGCGGTGCTGGTGCTGGATGCCCCTGGCGACAATCCCCGCTTCACCTTCCGTGACAGCGAGGACCGCGCCTGGCAGCTGCGCGGCATCCTCACCGACAGCGACTTCCGTAAACGGGTGGTGGCCGAGGGCCGCTCGCCGGACACGCCGGTCGGCGAGGTGATCGGCGAGCGCGTCATCGCCATCCAGTCCGACGAGTCGGTGCACGAGGCCATGCTGTGCATGCTGCGCCACAACATCCATCACCTGCCGGTCATGTATCGTCGCCGGCCGGTGGGCATCGTGCACCTCTCCGACATCATCCGCTACGAGACCCAGAGCAGCCTCTATCTGGTCAGCAATATCTTCCACCAACCCAGCATGGAGGGGCTGGCCCGGCTGGCGCCTGACGTCAGCGCGACCTTCGTGCGGATGGTCGAGGAGGGGGCCGACTCGCGGATGGTGGGCAGTGCCCTGTCGACCATCGCGCGCAGCTTCACCCGCCGTCTGCTGGAGCTGGCCGAGGACCGCCTGGGCCCCCCTCCGGTGCCCTACTGCTTCATGGCGCTGGGGTCCATGGCGCGCAACGAGCAGTCCATCGTCACCGATCAGGACAATGCCCTGGTGCTGTCCGATGACTTCGTCCCGGAGCAGCACGATGGCTACTTCCGCGAGATGGCGAAGATCGTCAGCGATGGCCTCGACGCCTGTGGCTACCCCTACTGCAAGGGCGACATCATGGCCACCAACGAGCAATGGCGACAGCCGTTGTCGGTGTGGAAGCGCTACTTCAGCGAGTGGATCGAGCAACCCAACCCCGAGCGGCTGCTGCACAGCTCGATCTTCTTCGACCTGGACCCGGTCCATGGCGAGAACGTGCTGGTCGAGCAGCTGCAGGATCTGGTGGCGCAGAAGGCCGCGACCCATCCGCTCTTCCTGGCGGCCATGGCCCGCAATGCCCTCAATCGGACGCCGCCGCTGGGCTTCTTCCGCACCTTCGTGATGGAGAAGGACGGCAAGCACAACAACTCGATCAACCTCAAGCGTCGCGGCACCGCCCCCATGGTCGACCTGATCCGGGTGCATGCGCTGGCCTGTGGCTCCAACGCCCAGAACAGCTTCGACCGTCTCGACGACATCGATCGCACCCAACTGCTCGCCCCCGGGGTCAGCGACCGCCTGCGCTATGCCCTGGAGTTCCTGTCGATGTCGCGCATCCACCACCAGGTCTTCGACATCCAGCACGATCAGACGCCGGACAACAATATCGAGCCGGAGAACGTCACCAGCTCCGAGCGCCACAACCTCAAGGATGCCTTCCAGGTCCTGAGTCATGCCCAGAAGTTCCTCAAGTTCCGCTATCCCATGCCCTCACGGGCCAAGTGAACGAGGCATTGTGGATGCTGATACGCCCCCGCAGGACGCAGATTCCCGACTGGACGAGCTATCTGGCGAGCCGGGCCGGTGTCGCCCGGGACAGGCGCCTGGCGCGTTTCTTCGCCGCCGGCGCACCGGCGCCGGAGACGCCCATCGCCGAGGCGCCGCTGGTGGCACTGGACATGGAAACCACGGGCCTCGACCCCCGGCGCAACTCCATCGTCAGCATCGGGCTGGTGCCCTTCACGCTGGAACGTAGCTTCCTCCGCGAGCGCCGCTACTGGATCGTGCGGCCGAGGCGAACCTTGAACGCCAAGTCCGTGACCTTTCACCACATCACCCACGCCGATATCGCCGGGGCACCGGAGTTCGACGATGTCCTGGAGGACCTGCTCGATGCCCTGGCCGGTCGCATCGTGGTGGTGCATTACCGGCATATCGAGCGCCCCTTCCTGAACGTGGCCGTCAAGGCGCGACTCGGCGAGGGGGTGAGGTTCCCGGTGATCGATACCATGTCCCTGGAGGCGCGTATCCACCGCCAGTCGCTGCTGGCCCGCTTCAAGCGCTGGATCGGACACCCGCCGGCCTCCATCCGCCTCTACGACAGCCGGACCCGCTATGGCCTGCCGCCCTACCAGGGACACCATGCGCTGACCGATGCGCTGGCCACCGCGGAACTGCTGCAGGCCCAGATCGCCCACCATTACAGTCCCGAGACGCCGGTGGGCACGATCTGGAGCTGATCAGTAATCGATGCCGCGGCGCGCCTCGAGGCCGGCATTGAAGCCGTGACGCACCTCCTGCATCTCGGTGACGGTGTCGGCCATGGCCAGCAGGTCCCGGTGGGCGTTGCGCCCGGTGACGATCACCGTCTGCTCGGCCGGCCGCTGCTCCAGCGCGCGCTTGACGGTGGCGATATCCAGGTAGCCGAACTTGAGCATGTAGGTGATCTCGTCGAGCACCACCAGATAGACCTCGGGGTCGGCGAGCAGGCGTTCGGCCTCGGCCCAGACCGCCCGGCAGGCCTGGGTGTCGGCCTCGCGGTTCTGGGTCTCCCAGGTGAAGCCGGTGGCCATGATCGCCACCTCCAGGCGGGGGTCCTCGGCCAGGCGCTCACGCTCGCCGCACTCCCAGACGCCCTTGATGAACTGCACCACCCCCACCCGGTAGCCGTAGCCCAGGGCACGAGTCACGGTGCCCCAGGCGGCGGTGGTCTTGCCCTTGCCGTTGCCGGTGAACACCAGCAGCTGGCCGCGCTGCTCGGTGGCCCGGGCCACCCTGTCGTCGACGTGGGACTTGAGTTTCTGCATGGCCTGGCGGTGGCGGGTCTCGCGGTCGCTCATCTCGACTCCCGGTGCGGTACATGACAGGGGCAGCTTACGCCAGCCGTCCCCCGTCGTCAGCCACCCCGGCGCCGCGCCTCCATGCGTGACAGAAAGACCGCCATGATGCGCTCGTATAGGGTGGGCCCCAGCACCGCATCCTCGATGCCGGCGTCCACGTTGGGGTTGTCGTTGACCTCGATCACCAGCACCCGGTCATCGACCTGCTTGAGGTCGACGCCATAGAAGCCCCGGCCGATCAGCCGCGTGGCGCGAAGCGCCGTCCGGACCACCGCGGCGGGGACCGCCTCGGGGGCATGGGTGGTGAAGCCGCCGCTCCTCACCCCCTTCGCGGAATGATCGTAGATCTGCCAGTGGCCCCGCGCCATGTAGTAGCGGCTGGCGAACAGCACCTGCCCGTCCAGCACGCCGATGCGCCAGTCGAACTCGGTAGGCAGCCATTCCTGGAGCAGCAGCAGCGCCGAGTCGGCGAACAGCCGTGAGGCCTCCTGGACGAGGGCCTCGCCGGAGGCGATCTTGACCACGCCCCGCGAGAAGGAGTCGTCGGGCACCTTGAGCACCTGGGGGAAGCGCAGCGACGCGGCCAATGCCGGCAGGCCGTGGCGGTCGCCGCGCCGCAGCAGGAGGCCCTCCGGGGCGGGCACGCCGCGGGCCCGCAGCAGGGCGTGCAGGTAGACCTTGTTGGTACAGCGCAGGATGTCCTCCGGGGCATCGATGACCACCAGGCCCTCATGCTCGGCCTGGCGGGCCAGGCGCCAGGTGTGGTGGTCCAGGGCCGTTGTCTCGCGGATGAACAGGCCGTCGAACTCGGCCAGCCGACCCGCGTCACGGCGGGTGATCAGGGAGACGTCGATGCCCTGGCGGCGACCGGCCCGGATGAAGGCCTTGAGGGCGCCGCGATTGCTGGGCGGCAGCGCCTCGTCCGGATTGACCAGGATCGCCAGGTCGAAGCGATAGCGGCGCCGTGCCCGCGGCGTGCGCCAGACCTGGCGGGAGTGGCGGTTGAGGGCCCGGGCGAAGAGATCCTGTTCCTCGCCCTCGAGGTCGCGCAGCCGGCATGGCTTGACCCGCGCCACCCGCCAGCTTCCCCGGCGGCGTTCCAGGCGCACCTCGAGCAGCGGACAGGGCAGGCGCTCGAAGAGCCGCCGGGCGAGCCGCTCGAGCGCCGGGCCCCGGCATTCGCCGAACAGCACCCGCAGGGTATGGACATCGCCGGCCAGCGCATCCTGGCGTGACAGCTCGTCCAGCAGGGGGGCCAGGGGCGCCAGCTGCAGGTCGGTCGTGGCCTTGCGTGACAGGGCGTTGAGGGTGTCGACGCCGGGCCGGACCCGCAGCCCCCGAGCCTGGGCCAGCAGCGAGACGTAATAGCCGGTGTCCAGGTAATCGAGCTCGCTGCACAGGTTGATGACATGGCCGCCGCGGTCGCGGAGGGCCTCCCCCGGCAGGCCTGGCCGGGCGTCCAGGGCGAGGAAGGTGTCGGCGGCCATCAGGTCGTCGCTGGGATGGTAGGGCAGCCAGTCGTCGAGGCGGTCGACGACGATACGCAGGGAACGCATGGGGAGGTGACCTGGCAGGGAAACGGCCTCAGCATGCGCCTGAGGCAATTGGCAGGCAATACGCTACATGAGTGAAAATATTTCATGACGAGAGCCGCTGACAGGTGCCCATGGGCTCGCCAGAATCCGGACAGGCCTAGCGAATCGAGTCGACCCCTTGATGATCCTGCGCCCCGCGGAGACCCGTGACCTCGCCGCGCTCTACCGTCTCGAGCAGGTCGCCTTCAGCGGCGACCGCTTCAGCCGACGCCAGCTCTGGCACCTGCTCAATCGTGCCAATGCCCTGACCCTGGTGGCCGAGGCAGCCGACGGCCGGCTGCTGGGTTACGGGACCCTGTTGTTCCGCCACGGCAGTGGCCGGGCGCGGCTGTACTCCTTCTGCGTGCACCCCGAGGCCCGCGGTGGTGGCCTGGGGCGTCGCATGCTGCAGTGGCTCGAGGACGCCGCCGGCCGGCGTGGCCGCGACTGGCTGGTCCTGGAGGTGCGAGCCGACAACACGCCGGCCCTGGCGCTGTACCGCGGCATGGGCTTCGCCCCCTCGGACTGGCTGGGGGACTACTACGAGGATGGCTGTGCCGGCTGGCGCATGGTCAAGCCGCTGGGCCTGGCCCAGGCGGGCTAGTGTCAACCCGGCCGCTAGGCGACGGCGTCCCGGGCCCTTAGAATGGCGATACCTCCACCACCGGGAAGTCCCCATGCCCTCCTTCGACATCGTCTCCGAATTCGACAAGCATGAAGCCAGCAACGCCGTCGACCAGGCCAACCGCGAGTTGCAGGGCCGCTTCGACTTCAAGGGCGTCACCGCGGGTTTCGAGCTCAGCGGCGAGAGCGTTTCCCTGGAGGCCGAGGTGGACTTCCAGCTGCGCCAGATGCTCGACGTGCTGCGCAACAAGCTGATCGCCCGGGGGATCGACCCGCGCTGCATGGATATCCAGGAGCCGGAGCTCTCCGGGGTCCGCGCCCGCCAGACGGTACTGCTCAAGCAGGGCCTGGAGCAGAAGGAGGCCAAGGACATCGTCAAGCGCATCAAGGACACCAAGCTCAAGGTCCAGGCCCAGATCCAGGGCGAGCAGGTGCGGGTCACCGGCAAGAAGCGCGACGACCTGCAGCGCGTCATGGCCCTGCTCAAGGGCGAGGAAGGCCCCGACCTGCCCTTGCAGTTCGACAACTTCCGCGACTGACCCGGGCGGAACCTGACCCCGGTCAAGGCCGCGGCGGGCGGCCTTGAAAACCGCGCCGGCGCCACCAGTTCTGTTAGTGTCGCAAGGCAATCATCGCTTGTGCTCTGCGTCACGTCGAACGAGGAGGTGGCGTATGGACCTGCAGAAATTCTCTCCCTGGAACTGGTTCCGCAGCGAGGGCCATGAGGCTCCGGCCGCGGGCGAGGCCCGTGGCGGTGAGCTGGCACCGCTCACCAACATGCATCAGGAACTCGACCGCTGGATGGACGGCATGATGCGCCAGTTCGGCATGCCCCCCCTGGCCACGCGGTTTGGCGAGATGCCGGAACTGCTGCGCCCGCGACTGGATATCGCCGAGCGCGACCAGGACTACCTGATCACCGTCGAGGTGCCCGGCGTCGAGGAGAAGGACATCACGCTGAGCCTGGCTGACAATCGCCTGGTCATCGAGGGCGAGAAGCGCCAGGAGACCACCAGCCAGGAGGATCGCTACCAGCGGGTGGAGCGCTCCTACGGCAGTTTCCGTCGTCTGCTCGACCTGCCCGCGGATGCCCGGCTCGACGGCATCGAGGCCGCCTTCGACAAGGGCGTGCTCAAGATCACCGTCCCGCGCAGCGGCGAGGCCAGGGCCTCTCGCCGGGAGATCCCCATCAACGGCTGAGGCCCGCGGCGGGCGCCGAGGGGCGCCCGCCGCGCATCGCCCGCCATAGGCCCGACTTGCCGTGGCCATTGACGAAGGTCATTGGCAGGCGCTAGGGCGATGCGCTTCAATGAGGGTGACGCGCCTTCGTCGCCACGTCGCCACAGGGAGTGAGCGCCCGATGTCCCATGCACGCCGTGCCGCTTTCATGACCCTGGCCGGAATCAGCTTCCTGCTGGGCGTGATCGGCGCCTTCCTGCCCCTGCTGCCCACCACCTGCTTCATGCTGCTGGCGGTCTGGTCGGCCTCCAGGGGCTCGCCGCGATTCGCCGGCTGGATCCGTCGCCATCCGCGCTTCGGGCCGGCGGTGACGGCCTGGGAAGGAGAGCGGGCGATTCCCCGCCATGCCAAGTGGCTGGCCGGCGCCATGCTGGTCGTCTCGATGCTGGTGCTGGCCCTCACCGTCGGCCAGCTGTGGCTGAAGCTGGGGCTGATCGCCGGGCTCACGCTGGTGGGCCTGTGGATCGTCACCCGGCCGGAGCCCGTCGTCGAGTCCTGAGGGGTTGCCGCCGTCGCCACTTTGAGGTCCGGGCCGGGAGCGCCGTACAATGGCCGGCAATTCTCGACAGGAGCCATCCTCGATGTCCGAACCGCAACCGACCTACCTGAGCGACTACCGTGCTCCCGCCTACCGGGTCACCCATACCGAGCTGACCTTCGACCTCGATCCCGCCGCCACCCGCGTCAAGGCCCGCCTGCACCTCGAGCGTCACCCCGAGCGGCAGGCCGGCGAGCCGCTGGAGCTCGACGGTGAGCAGCTCGACCTCAAGGCCATCGCCATCGACGGCCAGCCCCTGGGGGCGGACGAGTATGCGCTCACCGAGCGCGGCCTGCGGGTGGACCGGGTGCCGGAGCGCTTCCTGCTGGATACCGAGGTGGAGATCGCCCCCGAGGACAATACGGCGCTCGAGGGGCTCTACCGGTCGAGCGGGATGTTCTGCACCCAGTGCGAGGCCGAGGGCTTTCGCCGCATCACCTTCTATCCCGATCGCCCGGACGTCATGGCCACCTTCTCGACCACGGTGATCGGCGATGCCGCGAGCCTGCCGGTGCTGCTCTCCAACGGCAATCCGGTGGAGCGGGGCAGCCTGCCGGGCGAGCGTCACTTCGTGACCTGGGAGGATCCCCACCCCAAGCCCAGCTACCTGTTCGCCCTGGTGGCCGGCGACCTGAAGAAGGTCGAGGACCGCTTCATCACCCTGAGCGGCCGTGAGGTCAGCCTGCAGATCTGGGTCGAGGAAGAGAACCTGGGCAAGACCGATCACGCCATGGCCTCCCTGAAGCGCGCCATGCGCTGGGACGAGGAGACCTACGGCCGGGAATACGACCTCGACCTGTTCATGATCGTGGCGGTCAACGACTTCAACATGGGCGCCATGGAGAACAAGGGGCTCAACATCTTCAACTCGGCGGCGGTGCTGACCCATCCCCAGACCGCCACCGATGCCGCCTTCCAGCGGGTCGAGGGCATCGTCGCCCACGAGTACTTCCATAACTGGTCGGGCAACCGGGTGACCTGCCGCGACTGGTTCCAGCTGTCGCTCAAGGAAGGCTTCACCGTCTTCCGCGATCAGTGCTTCTCGGCGGACACCAACTCGGCGCCGGTCAAGCGCATCGAGGAGGTCTCCTTCTTCCGCACCGCCCAGTTCGCCGAGGATGCCGGGCCCACCGCCCATCCGGTGCGGCCGGACCATTACATCGAGATCGGCAACTTCTACACCCTGACCATCTACGAGAAGGGCGCCGAGATCGTGCGCATGCTGCGCAACCTGGTGGGCTGGGAGGCCTTCCGCCGCGGCGCCGACCGCTACTTCGCGCGCTTCGACGGCCAGGCGGTGACCATCGAGGACTTCGTGGGCTGCATGGCGGAGGCCTCCGGCCAGGACCTCGACCAGTTCATGCGCTGGTACTCCCAGGCCGGCACCCCGGAGATCGACGCCCACGGCGAGTACGACTACGCCAACGGCGTCTATCGCCTGGTGCTGCGCCAGCGCACCCCGGCCACGCCGGGCCAGCCCGACAAGCAGGCGCTGCACATCCCGATCCGGCTGGGTCTGGTCGGCACCAAGACCGGGCGCGACCTGGCGTTGACCCTGGACGGCGAGGCGCTGGGCCGCGATGCGGTGATCCACCTGCGCGAGGACGAGCAGGAGTTCGTCTTCACCGACGTGGAGGAGGCCCCGGTGCCGTCGCTGCTGCGCGGCTTCTCGGCGCCGGTCAAGCTGCACTACCCCTACTCCCGTGAAGACCTGGCCTTCCTGCTGGCCAACGACAGCGATGGCTTCAATCGTTGGGATGCCGGGCAGCGCCTGGCGCTGCTGGCCCTCGATGATTTGATCGCCGCCCATCGCAACGGCGTGGAGAAGGTCATGGACCCGCGGGTGGTGGAGGCCTTCCGGGCCCTGCTCGATACCGATACCGACGACAAGGCGGTGCTCGCGGAGATGCTGACCCTGCCCTCCGAGGCCTATATCGCCGAGCAGCAGCCGCTGGTCGACGTCGATGCCATCCACGCGGCCCGTCTCTTCGTCAAGCAGTCCCTGGCGCTGGCCCTGCGCGACGACTTCCTGCGGGTCTACGAGGCGAACCGCCTCGACGCGCCCTACGCGCCGGAGCCCGAGCAGATCGGCGCGCGCAGCCTGAAGAACGTCGCCTTGTCCTACCTGATGAGCATCGAGGACGAGGAAGGCATCGAGCTGGCCCGTCGCCAGTTCGAGGCGGATCACAACATGAGCGACGTTCGCCAGGCCCTGACCCTGCTGACCCACAGCAGCCGCGGCGACCTCGCGGACCCGGCGCTGCGGGCCTTCGGCGAGAAGTGGGCCCATGACCCGCTGGTCATGGACCAGTGGTTCAGCATCCAGGTGATGCGCCCGCAGTCGGATGCCCTGGATCGGGTCAAGTTCCTGATGGATCACCCGGCGTTCTCGCTGACCAACCCCAACAAGGTGCGGGCGCTGATCGGTGCCTTCGCCCAGAACCGGGTCAACTTCCACCGCCTCGACGGCGAGGGCTACAAGCTGCTGGCCGATGTGGTCATCGAACTCAATCGCCTGAACCCGGAGATCGCCGCCCGGCTGGTCACGCCGCTGACCCGCTGGCAGCGCTTCGACGAGGCGCGCCAGACCCTGATGAAGGCCGAGCTCGAGCGCATCCGCGGCGAGGCGCTCTCGCCCAATGTCTATGAGGTGATCGAGAAGGCGCTGGCCTGACCCGTCGGCTCACCCCGGACACGACGACGCCGCCCCGCGGGGCGGCGTCGTCGTGTCGGCCCGTCCCACTAGTGGATCAGCCAGCTGAGGACGGTCGCCCCCAGGAAGGCCCAGATCAACGCGACGATGATGGCCTGGCGCATGATCGCGCGCAGGGCCTTCCACAACAGCCAGAGGCCGAAGGCCAGCACCAGCAGGCTGAGCAGCGAGGGGGCGATGCCGAGGGTGTCGGAGGTGCCCTGGATGAAGCCGCTCACGGCCTCGTCGAGGCCGCCGAAGAAGCCGAGCAGGGCGTCGACGAGGTAGCGGATGAACTGGCCGAAGGCCTGGCCGATGAAGTCGAAGGCGTCTTGCATGGAGTCTGGGGTCCTGTGGCAGCAGGGGGCCGGCGGCAGGGTGGCCGCCGGCCCCGGGATCGAGGTTCAAGTATCGCGACAAGGCTTCCCGCAAGGCAAGGCGGGGCTCAGCCCAGCTGGCTGGTCCGCGAGGCGATGCCGGCCTCCTCCGCGGCGCTGTCGGCGAGTGCCCGGCCCGCCTCGTCGTAGACGTGGAAGACGGCGTGGGCGCCGAGCTCGCGGATCGGCTCGATCTCCTCGGGGAACTCCACCACCGCGGTGATCCGCCCCTGGAAGCGGCGCGAGCGCAGCTGCTTGAGGGCGAAGAGGTTGCCGGAATGGTGGGGCATGGCCAGCACCACCATGCGCACGTCCGGCGACATCAGCAGCTTGTCCCAGAAGTCGGAATCCACGGCATCCCCCTCCAGCACGTTGAAGCCGCGGGCGGTGAGCCGCTTGACGCTCTTGGGGTTGCTGTCGATGCCCAGCACCTGCAGGCCGTACTCCTTCTGCAGGCGGCGATAGACGCTGCGCCCGATGCGGCCCATGCCCAGCACCACCGCCTCGGCATCGCCGACCTCGATGGGCCGGTCGCTGGGCGAGAGTTCGCTGATGTCGATGGCCGGCAGGCGCGGTTCCACCCAGCGGTAGATCCGTTCGCTGAAGCCGTTGAGGATCGCCGAGGCGCCGAAGCTCAGGGCCACCGCCAGCGACAGCACCACCAGCCAGTTGGCCGGCAGCCAGCCGTTGCTGGCGGCGATGGCGGCCACGATCAGGCCGAATTCCGAGTAGTTGGTCAGGCTCAGCGTCGACAGCACCGAGGTCCGGTGGCGCATGCGGAAGCGCAGGAAGACCCACTGGTAGAGCAGGCTCTTCAGCGGCAGCAGGAGCACCAGCAGCAGGGCGATGCCGAGCAGTTCCCAACTGGGCATCGCGGTCAGGCCGAGGCTCAGGAAGAAGCCGACCAGCAGCAGCTCCTTGAGGCTGAACATCGAGCGGGCCAGGGTCTGGGCGGCGGGGTGGGGAGCCAGCAGCAGGCCGATGATCAGGGCGCCGAGGTCGCCCTTGACGCCCAGCGCCTCGAACAGCGCATAGCCCAGCACCAGGGCCAGCAGCATGCCGAACAGCATCTGCATCTCGCCGTGTCCCAGGCGGTCGAGCAGGGCGCGCAGGGCCGGCGCCAGGGGGATCAGCAGCACCAGGGCCAGGGCCCAGGGGCTCGGCAGGGAGCCGGTGGAGGCGGTGAGGAAGACCACCGCGAAGATGTCCTGCATGATCAGCACGCCGATGGCCAGGCGGCCATAGGCGGTCTGGGTCTCGCTGCGCTTTTCCAGTACCTTGACCACGAAGACCGTGCTGGAGAAGGACAGCGCGAAGCCGAGCAGGGCCAGGGTCTGCCAGCCGGTATCCGCCAGCAGCGGCAGGCCCAGCCACTTGAGCAGCGAGAACAGGCCCATCATCGACAGCGTCGAGGCGAGCATGTGCAGTGAGGCGCCTCCCCAGACGTCGTTGCGCAGCAGGGTGCGAATGTCCAGCTTGAGGCCGATGCTGAACAGCAGCAGCGTGACCCCCACATCGGCCAGGATGTCGAGGAGTGGCGTGGCATCATATCCCAGGGCATTGAGCACGAAGCCGCCGGCCAGGAACCCCACCAGGGGCGGCAGGCGAAGGCTCATGGCGGTCAGGCCGCCGAGGAAGGCCGCGAGAATGAAGGCCGGATCGATCATGACGTCTCCCTGTGCCGGATGTCCCGGGAAGACGGATAGTGTAAGGAAGTCATAAAGTGAATGGCATTCATCTTTTCACCGTGCCGGTCTCGCGTGAAGCGTGCATGACCGCGGCAGGAAGCAAGGGAGCGGGAATGCGATGGCCACGCTGATCCTCAACGGCAAGTCGGCCCAACTGTCGGCGGTACGCGAGGCGGTGTTCGCCTGTCGCGACGCGGGGCTGGCCCTGGAGGTCTGGGTCACCTGGGAGGCCGGTGATGCCGCCCGCCTGGCCGAGTGGGCCGGTCAGGCGGGCGTCGACCGGGTGATCGCCGCGGGTGGCGACGGCACCGTCAACGAGGTCACCAGCGGGCTGATGCGCCTGCCGCGGCAGCGGCGACCGGCCCTCGGCATCCTGCCGCTGGGCAGCGCCAACGACCTGGCGACCGCGCTGGGGCTGCCGCTGGAGGTCGATGCGGCGCTGCGGGTGGCCCTGCAGGAGGCGGCGCGGCCCATCGACGTGCCGCACCTGGACGGCCGCCACTTCCTCAACATGGCCACCGGCGGCTTCGGCGCCGAGGTCACCTCATCGACCCCCAAGAGCCTCAAGCGCCTGTTGGGCGGCGGTGCCTACTCGCTGATCGGTGCGCTCAAGGCCTGGCAGTATCAACCCTACCCGGGGCGGTTGCGCTGGGCCGGTGGCGAGCGCCAGGCCTCCCTGTTCGTGCTGGCCATGGGCAACGGCACCCGTTCCGGCGGTGGCCAGCGGCTGACTCCCGAGGCGAGGATCGACGACGGCCTGCTGGACGTGCTGGTGCTGCGCGACTTCCGTTCCTTGCACGACATGTGGCGCATGCGCCAGGAACTGCAGGTGCGACCCGCCGAGGGTGCCTTCGTCGAGGCCTTCCGCACCCCCTGGTTGAGCTTCGAGGGCGAGCGGTCGCTGCCGCTGACGCTGGATGGCGAGCCCTGCCAGCGCCAGGGCTTCCGCGTCGAGGTCGACGCCGGTGCCCTCGACCTGGTGGTGCCGGCAGACTGCCCGCTGCTTGCCTCAGGGAGTGCTGGCCAGCCGCGGGCCGCCGCGGCATCATGAAGCCTTCGTCCATCGACATCCGGAGATCGTGTCATGCTGACTCCCTTCCATCTCGCCGTGCCGGTGCGTGACCTGGCCGAGGCCCGCCGCTTCTATGGCGAACTGCTGGGCTGCGACGAGGGGCGCTCGAGCGATACCTGGGTCGACTTCGACCTGTTCGGCCATCAGTTCGTCTGCCACCTCGACCCGGCCCTCGGCGAGGCGCCCCAGGCGGGTCATCGCAACCCCGTCGATGGCCATGGGGTGCCGGTCCCGCACTTCGGTGTGGTGCTGGAAATGCCCGCCTGGGAGGCGCTGGTCGACCGCCTGACCGCGGCGGGCGTGCGCTTCGAGATCGAGCCGTACATCCGCTTTCGCGACGAGCCCGGCGAGCAGGCCACGATGTTCTTCCGTGACCCCAGCGGCAACGCCCTCGAGTTCAAGGCCTTCCGGGATATCCAGGGGCAGCTGTTCGCCCGGTGAACTCGCCTTGCGGTGGCGATGTCGCTCTGGTGGAATAACCCTCCACTCAAGGGAGAGAAGGATGACCATGAAACCCTGGATGCCGGTTGTCCTGGCATTGGCAGTCGGCCTCGCCGCTTGTGGCGATGGCGATGACGAAAGCACTCCCGCCGAGGCGTCGAGTGAGAGCCCGGCTGCCCCCGCGCAGTCTCCCGAGGCCGCCCCGACCGACGGCGAGGCGGCAAGCGCCACGGCGGATGAGAGCGACGGCGAGGCGGCAAGTGCCACGTCGACCGAGGGCGAGACTTCGGACGAGGCCGCCCTGGACGACGCGCCGGCCGCCGACACCTTGAGCGAGGAGGCCGCGCTGCCCGGCGAGGCCAGCAGCGAAGATGTCGACAAGATCCTGGAGGAGACCGATCGTCGCTTCGAGGAGGCTCAGCGCAAGATCGACGAGCAATTCGAGGAGGTCGAGCGCCAGACACCCGAGGCGGCCTCCGAGCCGGCCGAGGGTTCCGAGCTCGACGAGGCGCTGTCGGACGATGCCGAGATGTCGGACTTCGACGAGCTGGAGGGGTCCTCGGATCCCGAGGTACAGAAGATCCTCGAGGAGACCGAGCGACGCTTCCAGGAGGCCAGCAAGAAGATCGACGAGCAGTTCGAGCAGGCCGAGCAGGAAGTGCCCAGCGAGATTCGCGAGTCCACCGACGTCGAGGACTCCGCGACGCAGGACGACGACGGGAGCGCCTCCGACGGGGAGGCCGCGACCGGGGAGTCGACGCCCTGAGCGACCGCCCATGAAAAAGGCCCGCCGATGGCGGGCCTTTCCTGGTGCCGATGCTGGAGATCGGCGCCGGGCGTCAACGCGGTATCACGACCTCAGTCGGTGACCCGGATGTTGGAGGCCTGAAGGCCCTTCTTGCCCTGGGTGACCTCGAAGGTGACCTTCTGACCATCTTGCAGGGACTTGAAACCTTCAGCCTGAATCTCGGAGAAGTGAGCGAACAGGTCATCACCGCCGTCGTCCGGAGAGATGAAGCCATAGCCCTTGGTGTCGTTGAACCACTTGACAGTGCCAGTTGCCATTGTCGATTTCCTTAACTAACTAAATGATGGTGCTGGGCCGGCCCGGTCGAGGGACCGCACCGCGAGCCCGTAGTGCGTGGGCAAGACAAGGAAGAAGTGCGCACCGGGTATATCGAAGGAATCGAAGTACAACTGACGACTTTTCTGCTTGCTGACCAACGCAGCGGATAGTGCATCAGCGCCAGGGTTGCGTCAACCGAGTGCCGCAGGGAGACTGGTGCTTCCGCCCGCAAGGTCACTGTAGATCGAAAGCCCCCGGTCGTCCAGCGACCGGGGAGACCGGAACGGCATAAGACGAGACTCGACATGACCCACACCCGCATCGCTTTCCAGGACACCCACAGCAAGGTGGTCGGCTACCTGCTGTGGCTCTTCGGCTTCCTCGGCGCCCACCGTTTCTACTACGGCAAGCCGGTCACCGGCACTATCTGGTTCTTCACCCTGGGGCTGCTCGGGATCGGCTGGCTGATCGACCTGTTCCTGATCCCCGCCATGGACCGCCAGGCGGATCTGCGCTTCCAGGCCGGGCCGACCAATTACACCCTGGCCTGGCTGCTGCTGACCTTCCTCGGGGTCTTCGGCATCCACCGTTTCTATCTCGGCAAGTGGTTTACCGGCCTCGTCTACCTGTGCACCCTGGGGCTGTTCGGCCTGGGGGTGCTCTATGATTTCTGGACCCTCAACGACCAGATCTCCATGCGCCACACCCGGCGCGGCATCTTCAACGACTGAGGCCCCCGGCCATGCTCCTCGACAGCCAGTTCTGGCCGTTCCTGGTGGCCATCACCCTGCTCAGCATCACGCCGGGCG
The DNA here is from genome assembly GCF_014192275.1 of Halomonas stenophila. Taxonomy (GTDB): domain Bacteria; phylum Pseudomonadota; class Gammaproteobacteria; order Pseudomonadales; family Halomonadaceae; genus Halomonas; species Halomonas stenophila. Next base: position 475,430 of record NZ_JACHXR010000002.1, read on the forward strand.
TGGATACCCTGCTGGTGATCCGCAATACCGCCCGGGGCGGGCCGGGGGACGGCGTGCTGACCAGTCTGGGGATCTGCAGCGGCCTGTTCGTGCATGCCGCCGTCTCGGCGCTGGGCATCTCGCTGATCCTGCTGCAGTCGGCATGGGCCATCGGGATGCTGAAGCTCGCCGGCGCCGGCTACCTGATCTGGCTGGGGGTGGGCGCCCTGCGCGCGGCACGGCGTGGCCAGGGCCTGCCGGTGGCGGGGGTCGTCGGCGAGTCCGCCCGGGTGCCCGCCTGGCGACCGCTGCGCGAGGGGCTGCTGTCCAACGTGCTCAACCCCAAGACGGTGGTCTTCTACATGGCCTTCCTGCCCCAGTTCATCGCCCCGGGGGACCCGGCGCTGGCCAAGTCGCTGTGGCTGGCCGGGATCCACTTCCTGGTCGCCAACCTGTGGCAGGTCGCCGTGGCGGTGCTGGTGGGACGCGCCGGACGCTGGCTGGCGAGCGCGGCCTTCTCTCGCTGGCTCAATGCGGTGACCGGCGGGGTCCTGATGGCCTTCGGGGTCAAGCTGGCCATGACGCGCGCCCCCGGCTGAGGTCGTGCCTGCCCCATACCCTGACGGCCCCGGCATCTGCCGGGGCCGTCGCGTTGAGGGGACGGTGGTCCTAGTGGCGGGCCAGCAGCGAGCCGTCGTAGCGCATGCTCTGCTCCGCCGGGGTCAGCAGGGAGATCCCCTGGGTCGCGCCACCCTGGGCCAGGCTGGCGAAGATCACCCGGTAGGTCAGCACCGCCTGCACGTAGTGGCGCGTCTCACGGAAGGGAATGCTCTCGACGAACAGGTCGAAGGCCTCGGGGGCTTCCTTGAGCCAGCGGTCGACCCGATGCGGGCCGGCGTTGTAGGCGGCGGTGGCGGCCAGGCGATTGCCGCGGTAGCGGGCGAGCATCTCGCCGATATAGGTGCTGCCCAGGCGGATATTCACGGCCGGCTCCAGCACGCCATAGGGCCCCGGGTCGTCGAGGCCCAGCCGGCGGCTGACCTGGGCGGCGGTGGCCGGCATCAGCTGCATCAGGCCCCGGGCGCCGGCCGGAGAGAGCGCCTCGGGGTTGTAGGCGCTCTCGCGGCGGGCGATCCCCATCAGCAGGTAGGGATCGACGCCGGTGACCTCGCCCCAGCGCAGGAAGTGGTCGCGGTAGGCCTCGGGGAAGCGCCACTCCAGGGCATCCCACAGCTTCGCGGCGATGGTGGTCTGCACCAGGCGGGCGTGCCAGCCTTGCCGTTGGGCATAATCGGCCATGGCTCGAGCTTCCTCGAGGGTGGCCCGAGCCGCCGCGGCGTACCATTCGCTGGCGGCCAGTCCCGGCTCGCCGATCCGCAGCAGGGCCTCGGTGCGTCTGACCGGCGGCCAGTCGGCGATGGCCCGACGCCGGGCCGCGTCGAAGTGGTTGCGCTCCAGGTTGAGGGCATACGGCTGGCCGAGCCGGTCGGCGGCGGCGAAACCGTAGAAGTCGCGCTCCCCGGCGGCCCGCCGATAGGCCGCCTGGGCGGTGGCATCGTCGCCGCGCTGTTCGTGGGCGCGGGCCAGCCAGTATTGCCAGCGGGCCTCGCCGCGCGCTGCCTCGGGGAGCCGCGCGATCCAGTCGATCACGCCCGCCCAGTCGCGGTCGGTCAGCGCCACCCGGGTGCGCAGCTCGAACAGCTCGCTGTCGGCCAGCCGCGGCAGGACGCCGTCGACCCAGCCGCGGTTCTGATCGATATCGCGGACCAGGGAGTAGAAGGCCAGGTCATGCTCGATGGCCTCGCGGTGCGTGTCGTCGATGGTCAGGCTCGGCGCCACCTTGCGCCAGGCCTCCAGGGCCGCTTCGGTGTCCGCGCGGGTGAAGCCATGCATGGCGGCGGCGAACAGCGCCCCGCTGCCCCGGCATTCGGGGCCGAGGCAGGCGGGCACCCGGGTGATCGCCGAGAAGTCGCCCTGCAGGCGATCCAGGGCGGTCCGGGCGTCGTCCCAGTCATCGCCGAGCAGGCCCCCGAGGTAGCTCACCATGCCCGTCTCGCCATCCTGCCAGGCCAGGGTCAGGCGCTCCCAGATGTCCTCCGGGCCGATCTCGCCCCTCGCCCGCAGGGTATCGAAGAGGGGGTCGCAGGCATCCGGCTGGGAACGGCCGACCGCCCACAGCCGGCGGCCACCTTCGGCGGCCGCCTGGGGCGCCTCGTCCAGCAGGGCGATATAGTAATGGCACTGGCGTGCGGTGCCCGAGGGCTCGCCGTCGGCCACGGCGAGCAGGCGCCGGTAGCGGCCGGCCTCGCCATAGGCCGAGATGGCCTGTCCGCGCATCCAGCCGGCCAGCGGCGAGTCGGCATGGCGCTCGAGGAAGGCCCCCACCTCGCCGGGCTCGGCGGCGGGCAGGCGCGCCTTGAGGCGATGGTAGTCGACATAGCCGGCCAGGACATGGTCCTCGATGGCGGCCCGGTCGATGGCCGACCAGCGGTGCTGGCGCGCCGCCTGGAGCGAATCGCGCATGGCGCGGTCGCCGGGCTCGGCGTGGACGGCCGCTGGCAGGCAGAGCAGGGCGGCGGTCAGCAGGGACTTCCAGGGAACAAGGGGGTACCTTGGCATCGTGTCGCCTCGTGGGTTGTGCTGGCGTGGTCCGGTGGACGGGGCCACCATGGTCGCCCATGGCGGGAGGCTTGAGTAGTGTCGTCGCTGGCCGACGCCCGGCGACTCTCTTATCGTTTAGCGGCAATCCCCGTTGCCGGCAAGGAGAACGAGATGGCTGGTTTCAATGGTCTGGCGCTGCTCCAGCGCCTCAAGCAGCGCTCCCGGGCGCTGGGGCAGATGCGCCGCGCCCTGCGCCTGTTCGGCCCGATGCTGGCCGACGTGGTCCGCGGCCGCTACCGGCCGGTGCCCTGGTCGGCGCTGCTGTGGATGCTCGCGGCCCTGGCCTACCTGCTCTCGCCGCTGGACCTGATTCCCGATGTCCTGCTGCTGCTGGGCCTGGCGGACGACGTGGTGGTGGTCGGCTGGCTGCTGACCCGCGTCGACCGCAGCCTGGCCGACTATCGCGCCTGGAAGGAGGGCGACGACGACGCGGCGGGGGGCGATGCTTGAAAAAACCGCGGCGGTCCCCATATCGACGGAAGCCAATCACCGGTGGCCTCGCCACCGCCGTTTCGTCGACAAGGGGTCCGAGACACATGACCACTGCCACCCATGAAGAGACCCTCGGCTTCCAGACCGAGGTCAAGCAACTGCTCCACCTGATGATCCATTCCCTGTACTCCAACAGGGAGATCTTCCTGCGCGAGCTGATCTCCAATGCCGCGGATGCCTGCGACAAGCTGCGCTACCAGGCCCTGGACAACGACGCCATCTACGAGGGTGACAGCGAGCTGCGCATCGAGATCGAGCACGACGCCGAGGCCGGCACCGTCACCGTGCGCGACAACGGCATCGGCATGAGCCGCGACGAGGTGATCGAGAACCTCGGCACCATCGCCCGCAGCGGTACCGCCGAGTTCCTCAAGCAGCTCTCCGGTGAGCAGCAGAAGGATGCCCGGCTGATCGGCCAGTTCGGCGTCGGCTTCTATTCCGGCTTCATCGTCGCCGACGACATCACCGTGCGCACCCGCAAGGCGGGCGCCGACCCGGGCGAGGGTGTCGAGTGGCACTCCAGGGGCGAGGGCGAGTTCACCGTGGCCGATCTCGAGCGCGAGGTCCACGGCACCGAGATCGTCCTGCACCTCAAGGAGGATGCCCGCGAGTTCGCCGACGACTTCCGCCTGCAGAGCCTGGTGCGCAAGTACTCCGACCATATCGAGGTGCCGGTGCGCATGCCGAAGGTCGAGAAGGCGCGCGACGAGGAGGGCAACGAGATCGAGGGCAGCGAGACCACGACCTGGGAGACCGTCAACGAGGCCACAGCGCTGTGGGTACGCCCCAAGAGCGAGCTCACCGACGAGGAGTACAAGGCCTTCTACAAGCACGTGGCCCACGACTTCTCGGACCCGCTGACCTGGAGCCACAACAAGGTCGAGGGCAAGCTCGAGTACATCAGCCTGCTCTACGTGCCGGGCCGGGCGCCCTTCGACCTCTATGAGCGCGACGGCGCCCGGGGGGTCAAGCTCTACGTGCAGCGCGTCTTCATCATGGACGACGCCGAGCAGTTCCTGCCGCTCTACCTGCGCTTCATCAAGGGCGTGCTGGACACCCGCGACCTGTCGCTGAACGTCTCCCGCGAGCTGCTGCAGCAGGACCCGCAGGTCGAGAAGATCAAGTCGGCGCTGACCAAGCGCGCCCTGGACATGCTCAAGAAGCTGGCCAAGGACGGCGAGGCCTACCAGACCTTCTGGAACACCTTCGGCAGCGTGCTCAAGGAAGGCCCGGCGGAGGACCACGCCAACCGCGAGAAGATCGCCGGCCTGCTGCGCTTCTCCACCACCCACACCGACAGCGCCACCCAGGACCAGTCGCTGGCCGACTACGTCTCGCGCATGAAGGACGGTCAGGAGAAGATCTACTACATCGTCGCCGACGGCTTCAATGCGGCCAAGTCGAGCCCGCATCTGGAGATCTTCCGCAAGAAGGGCATCGAGGTGCTGCTGCTCCACGACCGCATCGACGAGTGGCTGATGAGTCACCTCACCGAGTTCGAGGGCAAGTCCTTCGTCGACGTGGCCAAGGGCGACCTGGACCTCGGCGAGATCGAGGACGAGGACGAGAAGAAGGCCCAGGAGGAGACCGCCAAGGCCAAGCAGGACCTGGTCAAGCGCGTCAAGGAGGCCCTGGGCGACGAGGTCCAGGAGGTCAAGGTGACCCATCGCCTGACCGATTCCCCGGCCTGCGTGGTGCTGCCCGAGCACGAGATGGGCTACCAGATGCGCCGCATCATGGAGGCTGCCGGCCAGCCGCTGCCCGAGGTCAAGCCGATCCTCGAGCTCAACCCCGAGCATGCCCTGGTGGCGCGCCTGGAGAGCGTCGAGGGCGACGGCTTCGGTGACCTGGCGCGGATCCTGCTCGATCAGGCGATCATCGCCGAGGGCGGCCACCTCGACGACCCCGCCGCCTACGTGCGGCGCCTCAACGCCCTGTTGAGCGCCTGAAGGCCCCGCCCGGGACGCCATCCACCGATGGCGTCCCCTCCTTGCCGCCGGCCGCCCCCAGGGGCGGCCGGCGTGCGTTCAGGGCGCGTTCCCGTCGCCGTGACGCCGGGTCTCGCACGAGCCCCGGTACTCCCGCGCCTCCCCGGCGGTCCCCGGATCGCCTGGATACCTGCCCCAGGGCGGGCCTCGGGGATCGCCGCCGGGCCTCGCAAGACAATGCCCCTTGACGTTCGCGTCAACCTTGGCGTTGGTTTTCAGGACGATAACGACGACGTCTCCGACGCGACCGCCACCGTCATACGGCTTGAGAATCCTTAGCATCTCAGGTATCACTGTCCGGCCTGGTTTATGCAAAATCTAAATACTATAGCGGGAGATCCATCGTGAAGATTGGTGCACCCAAGGAGCGTGCATCCGGGGAGGCGCGTGTCGCGCTGACCCCGGAGAGCGCGCAGCAGATCCAGAAGCTGGGACACGAATGCCTGGTCGAGGCCGGCGCCGGTGAGGCCGCGGGCTTCGACGACGCCGCCTACCGGGACGCCGGCGTCACCGTCATCGACGGTGCCGAGGCCCTCTGGGAGGCGGCCGACGTCGTCATCAAGGTCCGCGAGCCCTCCGAGGAGGAGGCCGGCTATCTGCGCAACGGACAGACCCTGATTTCCTTCTTCTGGCCGGCCCAGAACGAGGCCCTGCTCGAGCAGTGCCGCGACAAGGGCGCCAGCGTCATCGCCATGGACATGGTGCCGCGGATCTCGCGAGCCCAGAAGATGGACGCCCTGTCCTCCACCGCCAATATCGCCGGCTACCGGGCGGTGATCGAGGCCGGTAACCAGTTCGGGCGCTTCTTCACCGGCCAGGTGACCGCCGCGGGCAAGGTGCCGCCGGCCAAGGTGCTGGTGGTCGGCGCCGGCGTGGCCGGCCTGGCCGCCATCGGGACCGCCACCAGCCTCGGCGCCGTGGTACGGGCCTTCGACGTGCGTCCCGAGGTGGCCGAGCAGATCGAGTCCATGGGCGCCGAGTTCCTGTTCCTCGACTTCGAGGACAGCCAGGACGGGTCGGGCACCGGCGGCTATGCGGCGCCCTCGAGCCCCGAGTTCCGCGAGAAGCAGCTGGCGCTGTTCCGCGAGCAGGCCCCGGACATCGACATCGTCATCACCACGGCGCTGATTCCCGGTCGGCCGGCGCCCAAGCTGTGGCTCGAGGACATGGTCAAGGCCATGAAGCCGGGCTCGGTGATCGTCGACCTGGCCGCCGAGAAGGGCGGCAACTGCGACCTGACGGTGCCGGACCAGCGCATCGTCACCGACAACGGCGTGATCGTGGTCGGCTACACCGACTTCCCGTCGCGGATGGCGACCCAGGCCTCGCTGCTGTATGCCACCAACGTCCGTCACATGCTGACCGATCTGACGCCCGACAAGGACGGCCGGATCGACCACAACATGGACGACGACGTCATCCGCGGCGCCACCGTGACCCACGAGGGCGACATCACCTTCCCGCCGCCGCCGCCCAAGGTCCAGGCCATCGCCGCGGCCAAGCCCAAGCCCAAGGAGCCCGAGCCCACGCCGGAGGAGAAGAAGGCCGCCGAGCACACCGCCTTCGTCGCCCAGACCAAGCGCCAGGCCACCCTGCTCGGGGTCGGCGGGGCGCTGATGCTGCTGCTCGGCCAGGTGGCGCCGGCCTCCTTCATGCAGCACTTCATCGTCTTCGCCCTGGCCTGCTTCGTCGGCTTCCAGGTGATCTGGGGCGTCAGTCACTCGCTGCATACCCCGCTGATGGCGGTGACCAACGCCATCTCCAGCATCATCATTCTCGGGGCGATCCTGCAGATCGGTTCGGGCAGCCTCCTGGTGGTGCTGATGTCGGCGATCTCGGTGTTGATCGCTTCCATCAATATCGTGGGGGGCTTCCAGGTGACACGCCGGATGCTCGCCATGTTCCAGAAATCCTGAGCGGCGGAGATTATTAGATGTTGGGACAAGGATTCGTATCTGCCGCCTCGATCGCGGCAAGCGTGCTGTTCATCCTCTCCCTGGGGGGACTGAGCAACCAGGAGAAGGCCAAGCGAGCCGTCTGGTACGGCATCATCGGCATGGCCGTGGGGGTGTTCTTCACCGCCTTCGGGCCGGGCATCGGCGGCTACTGGTGGATGGTGCCGATGATGATCATCGGGGCCGTCATCGGCGCCTACGTGGCCAAGAAGGTCGAGATGACCGAGATGCCGCAGCTGGTGGCGGCGCTGCACAGCTTCGTCGGCCTGGCGGCGGTGTTCGTCGGCTTCAACGCCGATCTCGAGCGTCGCCGCGTGCTGGCCAGCCAGCTCGCCGAGCAGGGCGCCGAGGGCTTCTCGGCCTTCGCCGCCCTGGTGGCGCACAAGACGCCGGCCGAGCTGACCTTCCTGCAGATCGAGGTGGTGCTGGGCGTGTTCATCGGCGCGGTGACCTTCACCGGCTCGGTGATCGCCTTCGGCAAGCTGGCCGGCAAGGTCGACGGCAAGCCACGTCAGCTGCCCGGCGGCCACCTGCTCAATGCCGCCGCGGCCGGCCTGTCGGTGGTGCTGGCGATGCTCTACCTCAACGGCGCCGGCTTCTGGACCCTGCTGCTGCTGGCGGCCCTGGCCTTCTTCATCGGCTGGCACCTGATCATGGGCATCGGCGGCGCCGACATGCCGGTGGTGGTGTCGATGCTCAACAGCTACTCCGGCTGGGCGGCGGCGGCCATCGGCTTCACCCTGTCCAATGACCTGCTGATCGTCGTCGGTGCGCTGGTGGGTTCCTCCGGTGCCATCCTCTCCTACATCATGTGCAAGGCGATGAACCGCAACTTCGTCAACGTGATCCTGGGAGGCTTCGGCGGCAGCAAGGGCCCGGCCGCCGAGATCGAGGGCGAGCAGGTGGCCATCGACACCAACGGGGTGGCCAGCGCCCTGAACGACGCCGACAGCGTGATCATCGTGCCCGGCTACGGCATGGCGGTGGCTCAGGCCCAGAACGCGGTCAGCGAGCTGACCCGCAAGCTGCGCAGCGCCGGCAAGAACGTGCGCTTCGGTATCCACCCGGTGGCGGGGCGCCTGCCGGGGCACATGAACGTGCTGCTGGCCGAGGCCCGGGTGCCCTACGACATCGTCATGGAGATGGACGAGATCAACGACGACTTCGCCGAGACCGACGTGGTGATCGTCATCGGCTCCAACGACATCGTCAACCCGGCCGCCGAGGAGGACCCCAACAGCCCGATCGCCGGCATGCCGGTGCTGAAGGTCTGGGAGGCCAAGCAGGTGTTCGTCTGCAAGCGCGGCCAGGGGACCGGCTACTCGGGTATCGAGAACCCGCTGTTCTTCAAGGAGAACACCCGGATGCTCTACGGCGATGCCCGCAATAGCATCGACTCCCTGGTGCCGATGATCGACTGAACGCGACCGGGCCGGCGCGGCCGGCCCCACCGTTACCTACAAACGCCCCGACTCGGGGCGTTTTTCGTTACACTCCACGAACCAATCCACTTTCCGGGGCGACCATGTCCGATGATCGCAACAGGGTGGCGGTGCTCGGCGGCGGCAGCTTCGGCACCGCGCTGGCCAGCATCGCCGCCGACAATGGCTTCGCGGTACGCCAGTGGCTGCGCGACCCCGCGCTGGCGGCGCAGATCAACCGCGAACACCGTAACGGCCGCTACCTGCCGAACTACGCCATCAACCCCGCCGTCGAGGCCTCCACGGACCTCGGCGAGGTGCTCCCGGGCGCCGGCCTGGTGCTGGTGGCGATCCCCTCCGCGGCGTTCCGCGATGTGGTGCGCCAGGCACGGCCCTGGCTCGACGCCGAGCAGATCCTGGTCAGCACCACCAAGGGCATCCAGGAGGAGGGCTTCAAGCTGATGAGCCAGATCCTCGAGGAGGAGACCGGCTTCGTGCATATCGGCGTGCTGTCCGGGCCCAACCTGGCCTCCGAGGTCGCCGAGCGTCAGCTCACCGCCACCGTGATCGCCAGCCACGATCCGCTGACCCGTACCCGGGTGCAGACCGCGCTGGGCTGCGACTACTTCCGGGTCTATGCCAGCAACGATCGCTATGGCGTCGAACTGGGCGGCGCGCTGAAGAACCTCTATGCCATCGCCGCCGGCATGGCCGCGGCCCTGGGCATGGGCGAGAACACTCGCAGCATGCTGATGACCCGGGCGCTCGCCGAGATGAGCCGTTTCGCCGTCTCCCAGGGGGCCAATCCCATGACCTTCCTCGGCCTGGCGGGAGTGGGAGACCTGATCGTCACCTGTTCCTCACGGCTCTCGCGCAACTATCGGGTCGGCTTCGCGCTGGGCGAGGGGCGTACCCTGGACGAGGCCGTCGAGGCGCTGGGCCAGGTGGCCGAGGGCGTCAACACCGTGCGTCTGGTGCGCGACAAGGCGCGCCAGGAGGGCGTTTACATGCCGCTGGCCGAGGGGCTCTACCAGGTGCTCTTCGAGGGCGTGCCGGCCCGCCAGATGGCGCGCCTGCTGATGCAGGGCGAGCAGAGCAGCGACGTGGAGTTCGTGCTCTCCCGGGAGGACGTCCAGCAGGATCACCGGGAGACGGGAGGCCCCGATGGCTGAGCCGCTGCTGATCATGCGCCACGGGCAGGCCGGAGCCGGCAGCCCCGACCCGGACCGCCGGCTCACCGAGCGAGGCGAGCGCGAGGCGGCCCGCATGGGGGCCTGGCTGGCGGCCCGTCGCGACCTGGACCTGAGCCGGCTGCGCCTGCTGGCGAGTCCCTATCGGCGAGCCCGCCAGACCGCCGATAGGGTGGCCGAGGCCCTGGGCCTCGCGGTGGAGACGCTGCCGCTGATCACCCCGGACGACCCGCCCCAGGCCGTGGTCGACTGGCTGCTCGACCAGGCGGACGACCGGCCGCTGATGCTGGTCAGCCACATGCCGTTGGTGGGGTCGCTCACCGGGCTGCTGGTGGAGGGCCGTGCCGACCGCGGCCTTGGCTTTCCCACCGCCGCCATCGCCGAGCTTGCCGCCGAGGTGCGTGCCGCCGGCTGCGCCCGGCTGACTCGCGTCACCGCGCCTGCGGATATTGCCGGCCAGGAGGGAAGGTGAGCTATATCGTCAATAACCGCGTGTTCGTCAATCCCGGCTATGCCGACGAGTTCGAGGCCCGCTTCCGGGCTCGCGCCGGGGAGATCGACAAGCAGCCCGGGCTCAAAGCCATGCGCGTGCTGCGCCCCCAGGGCAACCAGGCACCCTACATGGTGGAGACGGAGTGGGAAAGCCAGGACGCCTTCCGCGCCTGGGTGGGCAGCGACGACTTCAAGCGTGCCCACGCCGACCCGTTGCCGGTGGAGGCCACCGCCGAGGGCGGCGGCCTCGAGCAGTTCGAGGTGGTCGAAGGGACCGTCGCCGGGGCGTCGCGATAATCGCTCGTCTTCACGCACGCCTCTGCCCGATCATCGACGGCGCCCATGGGGCGCCGTCGGTGTTGTCGGGGCCGCTAGATGAGCCCTGCGGCACGCAGCGCAAAGACCCCCAGGGTCACGGTGAGGCTGGCCATCAGCGTGGTCAGGGCGATGATATTGGCGGTGAGGATCTCGTCGCCGTCCATGGCCTTGGCCATGACGAAGGCCGCCGCCGCCGTGGGACTGGCGAAGAACAGGAACATCACGCCCAGCACCGGCCCGCTGAAGCCCGCCGCCAGGGCCAGCAGCGTCGCTAGCGCGGGCACGACCACCATCTTGGCCAGGCTGGCGCTCAGGGCGGTGCGATAGCCCTTCCTGAGGGCGCGTGTGGAGAGGGTGGCGCCGATGCAGATCAGCGCCAGGGGCAGGGTGAGCGAGGCGAAGTAATCGCCGGTGGTGGTGAGCCAGGGCGGCAGTGACACTTCATGCACGGCGAAGGGCGTGGCCACGACCACCGCCAGGATCAGCGGGTTGGTCAGGATGTGGCGGAAGATGCTGCGCCAGTCGATGCCCCTCGGCGCCCCTTCCTCGCGGGGCTGGTAGGCCGCCAGCACGATCACCGAGAGCACGTTGTAGCTCAGGATCACCACGCCGAGCAGCAGGCCGCCCAGCGACAGCCCCGCGTCGCCATACATGCCGGCGGCCAGGGCCAGGCCCACGATGCCGCAATTGCCGCGAAAGGCGCCCTGGACATAGACGCCGCGCAGTGGGCGTCGCACGCGCAGCATGGCCCAGCCCCAGACCGCGGCGAAGCTCGCCAGGGTGGCCAGGGCGAAGAAGCTCAGCATCCAGGGGTCGAGGGTCGCTGCCAGGTCGGCATCGGCCAGGGCGAAGAACAGCAGCGTCGGCAGGGTGGCGCGAAAGACCAGTCGGGAGGCGGTGTTGACGAAGGCCTGGTCGATCCAGCGCAGGCGCTTCAGGCCGATGCCGATGAAGACCATGGCGAACACCGGCAGGGTGATGTTCAGCGTCGAGAGAAAGATGTCGATCAATGACATTTGTGCGTCCTGAGGGGCCGTGGGCATCGCCGTGACGCCGGCAGGCCGAACGGCATTCGGCGGGTCCGGTGAAGGCATTGCCTCGGGGCAGTGCAACTTTAGTCTGAATCTACCATGGCGGCTCTTGTCAGTCTGGTGATGGGCGGCTAAGTTGTCATTTGTATGATGTATGACATGAGGGGCCGGAGTCCCTCGCGTTGCCCTAGACGAGCAAGAGGACGATCAGGTGAGCTTTACACGCGAAGATGTCAAGAAGGCGATCGGTGACGGGCTGCTGTCCTTCCCGGTCACCGATTTCGACGCTCAGGGGCGCTTCGATGCCGAGAGCTATCGCCGGCGGCTGGAGTGGTTCATCAGCCACGAGATCTCGGCGGTGTTCGTCGCCGGGGGGACCGGGGAGTTCTTCAACCTGTCCCAGGACGAGTTTCGCGAGATCGTGCGGCTGGCGGTCAAGACCGTCGACGGCAAGCTGCCGGTGATCGCCAGTGCGGGCCTCAGCGTGGCCGCCGGCAGTGCCTTCGCGCGTATCGCCGAGGAGGAGGGGGCCGATGGCATCCTGCTGATGCCGCCCTATCTGACCGAGTGTCCCCAGGACGGCCTGGTGGAGTATGCGCGCCGGATCTGCGATTCCACTTCCATCAGCGTCATCTACTACAATCGCGGCAACGGCATCATGCAGCCGGCGGCGGTGCAGCGCCTGGCCGATGCCTGCCCCAACCTGATCGGTCTCAAGGACGGCAAGGGCGACATGCAGGCCCTGAACCGGATCATCAAGACCGTCGGTGACCGCCTGGCCTACGTGGGCGGCGTGCCCACCGCCGAGATCATCGCCGAGGCCTATCTCGCGATGGGGGTGAACACCTACTCCAGCGCGGTGTTCAACTTCGTGCCGGACATGGCGGTGACCTTCTACAAGGCGCTGCGGGCCGGCGATACCGACACCGTGCGCCGCATCACCCGCGAGTTCTTCCTGCCCTTCGTCGAGCTGCGCGACCACAAGGCCGGCTATGCGGTCAGCCTGATCAAGGCCGGCGCCGAGATCATCGGGCGTCCCGCCGGCAGCGTTCGCGCGCCGCTCGAGATGCCCAGTGCCGAGGAGCGGGCTCGACTGGAAGCCCTGGTCGAAATCGCCAAAGGCATCTAAGCCTGTCCTTCACCCACCCTCAACAACGACAGCGAAGAGGTGAACCCATGAGCATGCCCAACGTTCCCAAGACCCTTGGAGCCTCCGTCCTGATGGTCGGCATGGCCTTCGGCAGCGCTGCCGCCTTGGCCGCCGATGGCCCCCTGCGCGGCAACGTCCGCGTGGTGATCGGCTCGACCTCGACCGGAGGCGACACCTACCAGAACTCCAGCATCGTCGTCGATGCCCTGGCCGAAAAGCTCGATCTCAACATGAAGGTGGATGCCGTCGGTGCCAGCTCGGCGTTCCGTTTCCTGGATCGCGATCCGCGCGGTAATACCCTGATGATCTTCCACGATCAGTCCTACCTCGGGTACCTGTACGGCGTCGAGGGGTATGACAATATCTTCGAGAAATACACCATCGGCCCGACTGTCGCCATCAACCCCGGCAACGCCTATCTGGTGCCCAAGGACTCTCCCTACGAGAACCTCGACCAGATCATCGCGGCGGTGGGCGACGGTGAAGAGGTGCGCGTGGCGATCCAGCCGGGCGGTGTCTCCGAGATCGGCTTCAGTGCCCTGAAGAATGCCATCGCCATCGAACACCCGGGAAGTGAAGACAACCTGGTGGCCGTCAATACCGGCTCCCAGGCGGACAAGAACCAGCAGCTCTTCGATGACCAGGCGGACCTGATCAACGGCACCGTGCAGGCCAACGAGCAGTATACTCGCCTGCCCGAGGACGATCAGAAGGCCATGCGCTTCGTGTGGCTGACCGCCCGCCAGAGCACCATCGAGGAGGCGCCGGAAGAGGGCCTGGGCCAGACCAGCCGCGAGCAGCTGCTGGAGTACGTCGAGCCCAACGTGACCGTCACCATGGGCGACGAGAACTTCACCTTCGATAAGGAATTCTTCTTCCTCTACAACAAGGACATGGATCCGGCGATCGTCGAGCAGATCGACGAGGCACTGACCGAGATCTATGCCGAGGGCGAGATCCAGCAAGTGCAGAAGAACTCCTTCTTCATCCCCAACTTCAAGCCGTCCGACGAAGCGGCGGAGTACCTGGAGAACAAGATGTCCGCCTACGAGGGCATCATCGAGAATATCCAGTAAGAGGTGGTCGCCGGCGGGAAACTCTCGCCGGCATGATCCGCCGTTGTTCAACCCCCGATAACGTCGAAAGGCTCGCTTGAACGAAAGCCTTTATCGGAGCCGCTATGGAATCAGGATTGACATCCCTGCTCAGTGTTTCGATCGATTTCGAGACCTCTCACTTGTTTTTTCCGCGCATTATCCATTGGCTGATGGGAGGGCTCTTCGCACTGGTTCTGGTGCTTAGGGTGTTGCCCTTCTTCGCCGCCGTCAGGCGAGGGGAAAGGACGCTGCCGATCCTGGGCGAGTCCATGGACAAGTTCCGTTTCTTCGGCTCCCTGGCGTTGATCGCCGGCTATTTCTACCTGATGGCGGTGGTCGGCAACCTCTTTCCCTACACGGGCTACGGCTTTCTGTTCGTCTCGATCGTCTTCGTTTTCCTGATGTCGCTGATGTACATGCACACCAGGACCACGCGTAAGGTCGTGACGGCCGCCATCAACGCCATCGTGGCGCCGAGCCTGGCGTGGTTCATCCTCGCCAAGCTGTTCCAGATCACCCTGCCGTAGCGGAGTCGTTCCCGATGCTGGACATACTGTCGTTACTCGATATCAGCTTCTTCCTGCTGGCGGCCCTGGGTGCCCTGATCGGCATCATCTTCGGGGCGATCCCCGGGATGACCGCCACCATGGCCGTGGCGGTGTGTCTGCCGCTCACCTACGCCCTGGGACTCCACCATGGCCTGGCGCTCCTGCTGGGGCTCTACGTGGGAGGGATCTCCGGTGGCATGGTGCCGGCCGTGCTGCTCAACATTCCCGGCACGCCATCCTCGATCACCACCACCTTCGACGGCTACCCCATGGCCCAGCGGGGCGAGGGCGAGCGCGCCCTGCGCGTCAGCGTGGTGGCCTCCGTAGTCGGAGGGCTGGTCAGTGCCGCCATTCTCTTTCTCTTTGCGCCGCTGCTGGCCGAGTTCTCGATCAAGTTCTCCTATGTGGAGAAGTTCCTGATCATCCTGCTGGCGCTGACCGTCATCGCCTCCATGTCGCGTAACATGCTGGTGGGTATCTTCAGCGGCGTGATCGGCATCTGGCTGAGCCTGATCGGCACCTACAGCATCTCGGACGGCGGCAACGGCAAGACGCGACTGATGTTCGACTTCCTCGAGCCGTACCTGTTCGAGGGCTTCTCCCTGCTGCCGGTGCTGATCGGCATCTTCGGCATCGCCACCATCCTGCTGGAGGCCGAAGACGGCGTGAAGAGCGGCCTGTCCGGCAAGGAGATCAAGATCGGCAAGGGCGGCGGCTTCTCCTTCGGCATCTTCAAGGGGCGGCTGACCAACCTGGTGCGTTCCTCCTTCATCGGCACCTTCGTCGGCATGTTGCCGGGGGTCGGGGGGAGTGCGGCCTCGGTGCTGGCCTACACCCAGGAGAAGAACCTGTCTCGGGACTCCAGCGAGATGGGCAAGGGGGCGCCCCAAGGACTGATCGCCTCGGAATCCGCCAACAATGCGCTGACCGGTGGCGCGCTGATCCCGCTGCTGTCGCTCGGCATCCCGGGGGACTCCACCACCGCGGTGCTGATCGGTGCCTTCACGCTGCAGGGCATCCAGGTCGGTCCCCTGTTCATCCCGGAGAATGCCGACACCTGGTACGTGATGATGACCGCCCTGGTGTTTGCCAATGTCGTGATGTTCTTCCTGATGTTCTATGCCATCAAGCACATCGCCAAGGTGGTACTGGTGCCCCAGTACATCCTCTATCCGATCATCGTGATGATGTGCGTGGTCGGCGCCTATGCCATCAACTACGGCATCATGTTCGACGTCTGGACCCTGCTGATCTTCGGCGTGCTGGGTTATCTGATCCAGAAGGTCGGTCTCGAGGTGGCGCCGCTGATCATCGGCTTCATCCTCGGTGGCCAGGCGGAGGTCTACTTCGTCAAGAGCCTGGAGTCCTTCGGCACCTACTCGATCTTCTTCACCAAGAGCCCCATCGCCGTGGTGCTCTGGCTGTTGATCGCCGCCTCGGTGGCCTTCTCCGTGGCGATGGGGCTGAAGAGCCATGTCAAGCGTCGCCTGGAGACTTCCCAATGAGTTCCGCCTACCTGAACGTACGCGAGGTGCACGCATGACACAGCCGAAGCCGACTCCTCGGCTGATCCGGATCCACCCCCGGGACAACGTCGCCGTCGTCGTCGGCCAGGGAGGCCTGGCCGCCGGTGAGCGCCTCGACGACGGGATCGAGCTCCAGGCGACCATTCCCCAGGGGCACAAGGTCGCGCTGGTGGCGCTGGCGGAAGGCGATGAGGTGATCCGCTACGGCGAGGTCATCGGCACGGCCGCCACGCCCATCCCCCGGGGCGGCCATGTGAACGAGACCAATCTGCACATGCCGACCCCGCCGGCCCTGGAGGATCTGCCGCTGGCGACGCGTCCGGCGCCGCCGGCGGAGCCGCTGGAAGGGTACACCTTCGAGGGCTTCCGCAATGCCGACGGCAGCGTCGGCACCAAGAACGTGCTCGGCATCACCACCAGCGTGCAGTGCGTGGCGGGCACCGTCGATCATGTGGTCCAGCGCATCAAGCGCGAGCTGCTGCCGGGCTTCCCCAACGTCGACGACGTGGTGGGGCTCAACCACAGCTATGGCTGCGGCGTGGCGATCAATGCCCCGGCCGCGGTGGTGCCCATTCGCACCCTCAAGAACCTGGCCCTGAACCCCAACTTCGGCAACGAGGTGATGGTCATCGGGCTCGGCTGCGAGAAACTGCAGCCCTCGACGCTGGTCGAGGATCGTCCGGTGAGGGTCTACGAGAATACCGAGGCCGCCGATCCCGAGGCCAACGTGCTGAGCCTGCAGGACGAGTCCTTCGTGGGTTTCGGCGAGATGATCGAGGGCATCATGGCCATGGCCGAGCGCCATCTCGAACGCCTCGATCGGCGGCGTCGCGAGACCTGCCCGGTGTCCGACCTGGTGGTGGGCATGCAGTGCGGCGGTAGCGATGCCTTCTCCGGGCTGACCGCCAACCCGGCGGTGGGCTTCGCCACCGACCTGATCGTGCGCGCCGGGGGCAGCGTGATGTTCTCCGAGGTCACCGAGGTGCGCGATGCCATCCACCTGCTGACGCCCCGGGCCGTGGACCCTGAGGTCGGCCAGGCGCTGGTCGACCAGATGGCCTGGTACGACGACTACCTGTCCCAGGGCCAGGCGGATCGCAGCGCGAACACCTCGCCCGGCAACAAGAAGGGGGGGCTCTCCAACATCGTCGAGAAGGCGCTGGGCTCGGTGATCAAGTCCGGCAACTCGCCGATCGTCGATGTCATCGGCCCGGGCGAGCGGCTGCGCAAGCGTGGCCTGACCTTCGCCGCCACCCCGGCCAGCGACTTCATCTGCGGCACCCTCCAGGCCGCCGCGGGCATGAACCTGCAGGTCTTCACCACCGGGCGCGGCACGCCCTACAACCTGCCGATGACCCCGGTGATCAAGGTCTCGAGCAACTCCGCCCTGGGACAACGCTGGCACGACCTGATCGACCTCGACGCCGGGCGCATCGCCACCGGCGAGGCGTCCATCGAGGATCTGGGCTGGGAGCTGTTCCAGCTGATTCTCGAAGTGGCCAGTGGCCGTCGCCGAGTCGCCGCCGACCGGCTGGGCCTTTCCAACGATCTGGTGCTGTTCAATCCCGCGCCGGTGACCTGAACCCCTTTCGATTGTTCTTTCGACCGTTACAAGAGGCAATGCCATGTTTCCCAAGATCACCAGGATGAACATCGTGCCGGTCGCCGGCGAGGACGGTTTCCTGCTCAACCTGAGCGGCGGCCATGCGCCCTGGTTCATCCGCTGCGTGCTGGTGCTGGAAGACGAGTCCGGCAACCGCGGGGTCGGCGAGATTCCCTCCAGCGAAGGCATCCTGACGGGGCTCGAGAAGTGCCGGGGGCTGGTGGAGGGCGCCCGGGTCAACGAGGTCAAGCAGGTGCTTAGCCGGGCCCGGGACCTGCTGGCCCAGGGAGGACCGGAGGAGCGAGGGCGCCAGACCTTCGACCTGCGGGTGGCGGTCCACGTCATCACCGCCATCGAGTCGGCATTGTTCGACCTCTTCGGCCAGGCGCTGGGCATGCCGGTGGCCGACCTGCTGGGCCAGTACGGTCGCCAGCGCGACGAGGTCGAGGCCCTGGGCTACCTGTTCCTGCTCGGCGACCCGGACAAGACCGACCTGCCGTATCCCAGGGTGACCGACCCGGTCGATGCCTGGGACGAGGTGCGCTACCGCGAAGCCATGACGCCCGAGGCCGTCGCCAACCTGGCCAAGGCCGCCTTTGATCGCTACGGCTTCAAGGACTTCAAGCTCAAGGGCGGCGTGCTGCGCGGCGAGGAAGAGGCCGACTGCATCCGCGCGCTGCACGAGGCCTTCCCCGAGGCGCGCCTGACCCTCGACCCCAACGGCGCCTGGAAGCTGGACGAGGCCGTGCGGGTGCTGGAGCCGATCAAGCACCTGCTCAGCTACGCCGAGGATCCCTGTGGTCAGGAGGGCGGTTTCTCCGGCCGCGAGACCATGGCGGAATTCAAGAAGCGCACCGGCCTGCCCACCGCCACCAACATGATCGCCACCGACTACAAGCAGCTGCAGCTGGCCGTACAGCTCAACGCGGTGGATATCCCGCTGGCCGACTGCCACTTCTGGACCATGCAGGGCGCCGTGGCCGTGGGCGAGCTGTGCCACGAGTGGGGCATGACCTGGGGCTCGCACAGCAACAACCACTTCGACATCTCGCTGGCGATGATGACCCACGTGGCCGCGGCCTGCCCGGGCGAGATCACCGCCATCGACACCCACTGGATCTGGCAGGACGGCCAGCGCATCACCAGGGAGCCGTTCAAGATCCAGGGCGGCAAGCTGAAGGTGCCGACCACACCGGGGCTCGGCGTCGAACTCGACGACGACAAGCTCATGGAGGCGCACCAGAAGTACCAGCGCCTCGACGTGACCCAGCGCGACGACGCCGTGGCCATGCAGTACCTGATCCAGGGCTGGGAGTTCGATCCCAAGCGTCCCGCCCTGGTTCGTTGAGGCTTCTCGGCCGCCACATTCTAACCCCAAGCGACGCCGACACTGGTGTCGCGCCAATGAGGAGACGCCCGATGATTTTGGAAGGCAAGCAATTGATCGGTGCCCAGGCCGTTACGGCCCAGGGCAGCCCCATCCACGCGGTTAACCCGGCCACCGACGAGCGTCTGGAGCCGGCCTATGCCGCGGGCGGCAAGCCCGAGGTCGAGAAAGCCTGCGAGCTGGCCTGGGCGGCCTTCGCGACCTACCGGGAGAGCGGTCTCGAGGAACGCGCCCGTTTCCTGGAGACCGTGGCCGAGGAGATCGAGGCCATCGGCGATGCGCTGATCGAGCGCGGCATGGCCGAGTCCGGCCTGCCCCGGGCGCGGCTGGAGGGCGAGCGCGGCCGTACCTGCGGCCAGCTGCGCCTGTTCGCCAATGTCGTGCGCGCCGGCGAATGGCTGGACGTGCGCCTCGACCCGGCGCTGCCCGAGCGGGCGCCGATGCCGCGGGTCGACCTGCGCCAGCGCCATATCGCCCTGGGCCCGGTGGCGGTGTTCGGCGCCTCCAACTTCCCGCTGGCCTTCTCGGTGGCCGGCGGCGACACCGCCTCGGCGCTGGCCGCCGGCTGCCCGGTGGTGGTCAAGGCGCACGCCGCCCACCCCGGCACCTCCGAGCTGGTGGGCCGCGCCGTGCAGCGCGCCGTGGCCAGGTGCGAGCTGCCCGAGGGCGTGTTCTCGCTGCTCTACAGCGCCGGCCGCGAGCTGGGCCAGGCGCTGGTGCGCGATGCGCGCATCAAGGCTGTGGGCTTCACCGGCTCGCGCGGCGGCGGCACGGCGCTGCTGAAGGCGGCCCAGGCGCGCCCCGAGCCGATCCCGGTCTACGCCGAGATGAGCTCGATCAACCCGGTATTTCTGCTGCCCGAGGCGCTGGCCGCCCGCGGCCAGGCACTCGGCGAGGCCTTCGTTGGCTCGCTGACCCTGGGCGCCGGCCAGTTCTGCACCAACCCGGGCCTGGTGATCGGCGTCAAGGGCGAGGGCCTGGATGCCTTCGTGGCCGCCGCCGGCGAGGCGGTGAAGGGCGCCGCGGCCCAGACCATGCTGACCCCGGGCATCCATGACGCCTACACCCAGGGCGTCGATGGCCTGGTGGCCAGCAACAAGGCCCGCGAGGTGGCCCGCGGCCCGGCCGGCGAGGGCCCCCACGCCTGCCAGGCCGGGCTGTTCGTGGCCTCGGCCGAGGACTTCCTGCGTGAGGAGGCGCTGCAGGCCGAGGTCTTCGGCGCCACCTCCCTGGTGGTCGAGTGTGCCGACCAGGAGGAGGTGAAGCGCGTGGCCGAGCACCTGGAAGGCCAACTGACCGCCACCCTGCAGATGGACGACGGCGACCTGGAGACCGCCCGCGGCCTGCTGCCGATCCTCGAGCGCCGCGCCGGCCGGGTGATGGCCAACGGCTGGCCCACCGGCGTCGAGGTGTGCCACGCCATGGTCCACGGCGGCCCTTATCCTGCCACCTCGGACAGCCGCACCACCTCGGTGGGCAGCGCGGCGATCCACCGCTTCCTGCGCCCGGTGTGCTACCAGAACCTGCCCCAGGGCCTGCTGCCCGAGGCACTGCGTGACGGCAACCCGGCCGGCGTCAGCCGCCTGGTCGACGGCAAGCGCGAGGCCTGAGGCAAGACGTTCAGATTGGCAAGCAGTAAGCATTTGGCGGCCTTCGGCCGCCTTTTTTATGGTGCCTCGCAAGGCCCGCTCCCGACCGAGGTGCCCGTCGCGCAAGGTCGTCAGAGGGGGAAAGCCGGTAGCCAGCGTCCCCCGCAGGAAGCCAGTAGTGGTCGCCGGGATCAGCTGCAGCGAGAACTCGAGCTGTGCCCCAGGCGCATGTAGCCAAGCGGCAGCTCTGGAACCGCGTCACTGCTGTGGCCAGCTATCTTCCAGTAAGGCTCCCACGCACATCGGTCAGGCAGGACCCAACGATGAAGATCGAACACGTGCTTACGCACCTTCTGGACTACCAGCTCGACGAGGCCTTCGAGAGCGCCTCGATGCGCTTCGAGCGGCGCCGGCACTGCCTGGTCGAGATCGTCTGCGACGACGGCACCGTGGGCTGGGGGGAGTGCCTGGGCCCGGCCAAGGCCAACGCCACGATCGTGGGGCTCTATGCCGGTGCCCTGATCGGGGCCAATCCGCTGGAGACCGAGAAGCTCTGGCTGGAGCTCTACAACCGGTTGCGCGATCAGGGGCAACGGGGCCTGACCATGACCGCCCTGAGCGGCATCGACATCGCGCTCTGGGACATCAAGGGCAAGTGCTACGGCGCCCCGGTCAGCGAACTGCTCGGCGGGCGCTTCCGCGAGGAGGTGCGGGCCTATGCCACCGGCTCGTTCCGCCGCGACAGGGGGGACCGGGTCCAGGACGTCGCCGAGGAAGTGGCCGGCTATGCCCGGGAGGGCTTCCATGGCGTCAAGATCAAGATCGGCTTCGACGTCGAGGAGGACCTGCGCGCCATCGCCGCCGTCCGCGAGGCCATCGGCCCCGAACGGCGGTTGATGATCGATGCCAACCATGGCTACGACCTGCTCGAGGCGATCGAGGTCGGCAAGCGGGCCGCGCC
Organism: Halomonas stenophila; assembly: GCF_014192275.1. Lineage (GTDB taxonomy): Bacteria > Pseudomonadota > Gammaproteobacteria > Pseudomonadales > Halomonadaceae > Halomonas > Halomonas stenophila. The sequence goes on from NZ_JACHXR010000002.1 coordinate 496,818, forward strand.
CTTCGGGATCGACTGGTTCGAGGAGCCGGTACTGCCCGAGCAGATCGACACCTATCGTGCCGTGCGCCAGGGGCAGCCGATCCCCGTCGCCGGCGGCGAGAACTGGCACGGGCGCTACGCGATGCTCGAGCCGCTGTCGACGCGGGCGGTGGACATCGTCCAGCCCGACGTCTGCGGTGTGGGCGGCTTCAGCGAGATCCGCCGCGTCGCCGACATGGCGGCGATGTGCGGGGTGCGCCTGGTCCCGCATGTCTGGGGCACGGCGGTGTGCATCGCCGCCAGCCTGCAGTTCATGGCGGCTCTGCCGCCCGATCCGCCGCGCCGGCGTCCGATCGAGCCGATCCTGGAGTTCGACCGCACCAAGAACCCCTTCCGCCAGGCCGTGGTCGAGACGCCGATCGCGCACCGGAAGGGTGTCATTCGCATCCCCGATGGGCCGGGGCTGGGCATCACCATCGACCGTGATGCCCTGCAAAAGTATGCGCTGAAGGAGGCGTGATGGTGTCCGAGGTTCCCGCCAACATCCGCCCCCTGCAGGGGGCATCGTCGGCGCGTCAGCCACCCCTGGAGGGCGACCGACGGGCATATCCAGGTCGAACCTGGCGGGCCCATCATTCCCCAATGCCCTGAGGCGCTTGGACGCAGGGGCCCTCGATATCGAAGGAGATAACGTGATGCTGAATCGGATTCTGGTCACCGGCGCCGCCGGTGGCGTGGGCAAGGCCATCCGTCCCCATCTCGCGTGTCTCGCCCATCGGGTGAGGCTGTCGGACGTTGCCGACCTGGGCGAGGCGGCCGAGCACGAGGAGATCGTGCCTTGCGACCTGGCCGATGCCCGGGCGGTCAACGCCCTGGTGGCGGATTGCCGCGGCGTCGTCCACCTGGGCGGCGTATCGGTGGAGAAGCCTTGGGAGGGAATCCTCCAGTCGAACATCATCGGGGTCTACAACCTCTATGAGGCGGCGCGCCACCTGGGCAAGCCGCGCATCGTGTTCGCCAGCTCGAACCACACCATCGGCTTCTATCCGCGCACCACCCGGATCGACACTCGGGTGCCGCACCGTCCCGACTCCCTCTACGGGGTCTCGAAGTGCTTCGGCGAGGACCTGGCCAGCCTCTATCACGACAAGTTCGGCGTCGAGACGCTGAGCGTGCGCATCGGCTCGTGCTTTCCCAAGCCGGCGGATACCCGCATGCTGGCAACCTGGCTGAGCGTCGAGGACTTCGTCGCCCTGCTCGAGCGCGCCTTCGTGGCCCCCAAGCTGGACCACACCGTGGTCTACGGGGCCTCGGCCAATGCCGAGAGCTGGTGGGACAACAGCCCAGCGGCGTTTCTCGGCTGGGTGCCCCGCGACAGCTCCGAACCGTGGCGGGCCGAGGTCGAGGCCGAGGCGGGCCCCATCGACCCGGACGACCCCGCGGTCGTGTATCAGGGGGGCAAGTTCGTGGCTCTCGGGCATCCCGATGACTGAACGTCGACGCCTGCCCCGGAGGCCGGGCAGGTTCATGTGAAGACTTGTAGTGTGATGTATTATTAATAGCCGACGGTGTGCCTGTCTGCCGTCGGTGCATGGCAGTATTGATGGAATGGATGGCAAAGGGGGCTGATATGGCGATATCGAGTTCGTGGGAGGTCCAGCGCGTCAACCGTGCGGGCAGCCTGTCCCAGGCGGTCGTGGAGCAGCTCGAGCGCCGTATTGCGTCCGGGGAGGTGCCGGTGGGCAGCAAGTTGCCCACCGAGAGTGAGCTGTGCGAGGTCTTCGGGGTCAGTCGCACGGTGGTGCGCGAGGCCATCACCCACCTCAAGTCGCTGGGGCTGGTCGAGACCCGGCGCGGCGTCGGCACGACGGTGCTGCGCAACGACACGGCCGAGCCGCGACCTGCCGTGCACATCAGTCCCCGGACCGTGGAGGATATCCTGGAGGTCCTGGAGCTGCGCCTGACCCTGGAGCCCCCGGCGGCCGAGCTGGCCGCCCTGCGGCACGACGACGAGGACCGCAAGCGCCTGGAGGCCCGGCATGCCGAGTTCGTCCAGGCCCAGGCGGAGAAGTCACAGGCGCGCCGCGAGGATTTCGCCTTCCATCATGCGATCATCAAGGCCACCCACAACGCCTGCTTCGATCGTCTCTACGAACCCTTGAGCGACAGCATCATCCCCCGTGCCAAGCTGCTCAGTATCGATATCGATCCTCGCTCCACGGCGCGTTACCTCGAGCTGGTGCATGAGGAGCACACCCGGATCCTGGAGGCCATCCTCGAGCGGGATGGCCCGGCGGCCCGGGCGGCGATGCAGCAGCATCTCGAGCGCTCCCGCGATATGTACGCCCGCTATCGGGATGCCTGAGCACCGCGACGGGCGCGACGCCTCTCGATGGCCCTCAGCGGGCGACCCACAGGCCGACGGCGACGGCGGCGATCACGGTGAGAAAGAAGATGCGGTTGCGGGCGCGGGTATCGCGGGGCGGCTTGTGGGAGGACACGCGAGACTCCGTTGAGCGGGTGGCGGAAAGACGACTTGGCGGCCCATGGTATCCCCGTTAGCCTGCTACCACCACTCGCGGCCTTCTGCCTCAACCGGATGATGCCATGCGCCGAACCGACACCCCCGTCCCCCTCCCACTGGTCTTCGCCCATGCCAACGGCTTCCCGGGCCAGAGCTACCGCAATTTCCTGTCGCCGCTGGCCGTGCGGTTCGATCTCCAGCCGCTGGACCGTCTCGGTCATCATCCCGACTTTCCGGTGGGCCATAACTGGCTGGCGCTGCGTGACGAACTGCTCGAGCACCTGGCTCGCTTCGACACTCCGGTGATCGGTGTCGGCCACTCCATGGGCGGGGTGCTGATGGCCATGGCCGCGGAGCGGATACCGGCGCGTTTCCACTGCGTGGTGATGCTCGACCCGCCGCTCATGCTGGGGTTCGATGCCCTGGCGATGAAGGCCGCCAAGCGGCTGGGCTTCGTCGACCAGCTCACCCCGGCGGGGCGCACCCTGGGGCGGCGCGACAACTGGCCGGATCGCCAGGCCATGCGCAACTACCTGCGACGCCGGGGGCTGTTCCGGCGCTTCACCGACCAGGCCCTCGACGACTACGTGGATGGCGGTAGCCGTGAGCTCGACGATGGCCGGGTGGTGCTGCTCTACGACCCCGACATCGAGGTGGCGGTCTTCCGCCACTTGCCCGACCACCTGGACGACCTGCCCAACCGGGTGCATGTCCCCCTGGGGGTACTCGCGGGCAGCGAGTCCGACGTGCTCACCGCGCGTCGCCGGCGCCGGCTGCGGCGACGCGGGGTACGCCTCGCCAAGGTCCCCGGGGGGCACATGTTTCCCATGGAGCAGCCCGAGGCGACCCGCCAGGCGCTGCTCTTGATGCTCGACACGCTGCTGGAGGTGCCGTGACCACTCCCCGCCCGCTGGACCTCGCCGAGGGGCGTCTGGCCGGCTTGGCCTGGGGCGAGGCGGGCGCCCCCATCTGGCTGGCGTTGCATGGCTGGCTCGACAATGCCGCCAGCTTCTCGCGACTGGCGCCACGCCTGGTTGAGGCACTGGGCATCCGGATCGTGGCGCTGGACTTCGCCGGCCACGGCCAGTCTCGGCATCTCGCCGGCGACTATGCGCTCTGGGACTATTGCCACGATGTCCTCGACGCCCTGGACGCTCTTGGCCTCGAGCGCGCGCCGCTGCTGGCGCATTCGATGGGCGCCGGCGTGGCCTGCCTGCTCGCCGCCGCGCTGCCCGAGCGGGTCGCCTCACTGACGCTGATCGATGGCCTGGGGGCGCTGACCACCGAGGCGGCCGCCGCCCCCGGGCAATTGCGCAAGGGGCTGCGTGCCCATCGTCGCGCCCTCTCGACGCCACCGCGCTATCCTGATGAGAAGAGCGCCGTGGCGTCCCGGGTGGCCGGCGGGGCCACGCCCATCGACGGCGAGACGGCGCGCCCGCTGGTGCGGCGCAGCCTCGTCGGGGAGCCGGATGGCCACTGCCGCCTGAGATCGGATCCGCGCTTGCTGAGGCCCTCGCCGGTGCGTTTCACGCCGGAGCAGGCGATGGCGATGCTGGAGGCGATTCGCTGCCCGGTGCTGCTGGTGGAGGGCGAGGGCGGCATCCTCGCCGGCCGTCCGGGGGCCGCGTCCGCCCGGCGGGCCATCGCCGGGCTGCGACGCCGGGTCCTGCCGGGTGGGCACCATCTTCACCTGGAGCCGGGCGCGGTGGGGGCGGTGGCCGAGGCGATCGTGGCCTGGTTCCGCGACTGACAGGGGAGGCGACATGCGCAAGTCCAACCGCAAGGGCAGGCGGGTCTCGCTGGTGCTGGGCAGTGGCGGTGCTCGAGGCTATGCCCATATCGGGGTGATCGAGGAGCTGGAGGCCCGGGGCTACGAGATCGTGGCCATGTCCGGGTGCTCCATGGGCGCCCTGGTCGCCGGCGTGCATGCGGCGGGACAGCTCGACCGCTATCGCGACTGGGTGTGCCAGCTGGACTACTTCGACGTCCTGCGCCTGGTGGATGTGACCTGGAGTCCCATGGGGGCCATGAAGGCCAGCAAGGTGATGAACAAGCTCGACGAGCTGGTCGGGGACATCCGCATCGAGGATCTGCCGATCCCGGTCACCACCGTGGCGACCGACCTGGTGCGGCAGCGTGAGGTGTGGTTCCAGAGCGGGTCCCTGCTCGAGGCGATCCGCGCCTCCATCGCCGTGCCGGGGGTGATCACGCCGGTCCACCAGGGCGAGCAGGTGCTGGTGGACGGTGGGCTGCTCAACCCCTTGCCCATCACGCCGACGGTGTCGACCCGGGCGGACTTCGTCATGGCGGTCAACGTGACCGCCCACAGCCCCGAGCCGGTGAGCCTGGAGTCGCTGCTGTCCCCGGACGAGGCCGCCAAGGAGCAGGCCAGGGAGGAGGCCCGCGACCGGGGCGGCGCGGTGGACTTCGGCGGCTGGATGGATGGGGTGAAAGGCGCGACCCGGCGGCTCTTCGAGGGCTTCGGCGGCGGCGCCGAGGGCGACGAGGACGACAGCCTGGCCCGGGGGCGCCGCGCCTGGGGGCGGCTGGACATGATGCTGGCCTCCTTCGACATCACCCAGGCGGCGCTGGCCAAGTACAAGCTGGCGGGCTATCCCCCGGATGTGCTGATCGAGGTGCCCAAGACGGTCTGCGGCGCCTACGAGTTCCATCGTGCCGAGGCGCTGATCCTGCTGGGGCGCCACCTGGCCAAGGAGGCGCTGGATCGACGCGAGGAGGGGGTAGGCCTCGCCGGCAGCAGCCTGGTGGTGGAGCCGAGGGCCGATGCCGCGGACGACGAGCCGCTGCGGATCGAGGAGACAGGCACCGAGACGGTGGCGCCGGACGACCGGGCCTAGGGCGCGTTAACAATCGCACGCACGTTGCGCCGGAGCCGGTGGTTGTGCAGATCGCGGCGTGAACGACGTGGCTTGGTGCTGCCAAGTGAGTCGTGAACAACAAAGAGCTGCGCAGCCACCGGCCCGGCCCTTCGGGTTGCGCCTCACCAGGCGTCATGCGGCGTTGACGGCCTGGTCAAGGGAACCACCCTTGACGGCGGCCGTCGCCTGGCCTGACGCCTGGTGAGACAGCAACGCCATCGGCGGACGATTGTTAACGCGCCCTAGCCCTCGCCACGGCGACGCCGCAGCAGCACATAGACCGCACCGGTACCGCCGTCGACCTCGCTGGCCGAGCAGAAGGCCAGCACGCTGGGCCACTCGCGCAGCCAGGCATTCACGTGGCTCTTGATCACCGGGTAGTCGGCGGTGCTGCCCCAGGCCTTGCCGTGGACCACCAGCACGCAGCGTGCCTGGGCCGCCAGGGCGTCGGCCAGGAAGGCCTCGAGTTCGCTGCGTGCCTCCTCCAGGGTGTGGCCGTGCAGGTCGAGGCCGGCCGCCCAGGGAATCTGGCCGCGCTTGAGCTGGCTGCGGGTGCGGTAGGGTAGGTCGGGCAGGGCGAAGTCGAGATACTCGGACGGCCGTACCGCCTCGACGCGGCCATCGGAGGTGCGACCGCCGGCGACGCCCTCGCGGGCGGCGGTGGCCGCGGCACGGCGCTCCCGGGCCGCCTCGTCGGCGCGCCGGGGGCGTCCCGGATCGGCCCGGTTGCTGTGGATCGGGCGCACGCCGGCCTCGCTCAGGGCCTGACGAAAGGCACTGATCTCGTCGGCGTCCGGGCGTTGGCGGCGTTGGCTCATGGCTCTCTCGTGGGTCGGCGGGGAGGGGTCAGTATACCGACCCTGGCGTGGCTGTGAACCGCCGCCGAGGGTACAATCGGTGGCCGCACGCCGCTCCTCGCAACCGTCAACCACAGGATGTCCCGTGGCCGAATCTCCCGCTTCACCGTCTTCCTCCTCCCTGGCGCTCACCGATGACGCCCTCGTCGAGGGCCTGGTCACCCTGAGGGATTGCCTGCGCTGGACCGCCAGCGAGTTCCACCTGGCCGGCCTGCACTACGGTCATGGCACCGACTCCGCCTGGGACGAGGCCGTGGCGCTGACCCTCGGCGCCCTCCACCTGCCCTGGGATGTCGATCCGGGGGTGCAGGACGCGCGGCTGCTGCCCATGGAGCGGGCGCGGATCGTCGGCCTGGTGCGCGAGCGCATCGCCACGCGACGGCCGCTGCCCTACCTGCTCGGTGAGGCCTTCTTCGCCGGGGTGCCGTTCCGCGTGGACGAGCGGGTGCTGATTCCGCGCTCGCCCATTGCCGAGCTCATCGAGCATGGCTTCGGCGCCTGGTTCCCGGTCGAGCCCCCGGCGCGGGTCCTCGATCTGTGTACCGGCTCGGGCTGTATCGGCATCGCCACGGCCCTGCATCTGCCCACCTGCCAGGTCGACCTGGCCGACATCAGCCCCGAGGCGCTGGAGGTGGCACGCATCAACATCACCCGCCACGACGTCGGCGACCGGGTCCGGGCCGTCGAGTCGGACGTCTTCGACGGCCTGGCCGGCCGGCGCTACGACCTGATCGTCTCCAACCCGCCCTACGTGGATGCCCGGGACCTCACCACCATGCCGGCCGAGTTCCGCCACGAGCCGGGCCTGGCCCTGGGCGCCGGCCGTGACGGCCTGGATATCGTGCGGCGCATCCTGCGCGAGGCCCGGGCGCACCTCAGCGACGACGGCGTGCTGATCGTCGAGGTGGGCAACTCCGACCACCATCTGGAGGCCGCCTTCCCCGAGGTGCCCTTCCTGTGGCTGGAATTCGAGCGCGGCGGCCAGGGCGTGTTCGCCCTCACCGCCGCGGAACTCGACGCCCATGCGGCGTCCTTCAGCTGAGCAGTCATAGGAGAACGCCCATGTCCGGCAATACCTTCGGCAAGTTGTTCACCGTCACCACCTTCGGCGAAAGTCATGGCCCCGCGCTCGGCGCCATCGTCGACGGCTGCCCGCCGGGCCTGCCGCTCTGCGAGGAGGACCTGCAGCACGACCTGGATCGTCGCCGTCCGGGCTCGTCGCGCCATACCACCCAGCGCCAGGAAGCGGACCGGGTGCGCATCCTCTCCGGGGTCTTCGAGGGCGTGACGACCGGCACCGCCATCGGCCTGGTGATCGAGAACACCGACCAGCGCTCCAAGGACTACTCGAAGATCAAGGACCGTTTCCGGCCGGCCCATGCCGACTACACCTACCATCACAAGTATGGCATCCGCGACTACCGCGGCGGGGGGCGCTCCAGCGCCCGGGAGACCGCCATGCGCGTGGCCGCCGGGGCCATCGCCAAGAAGTACCTGGCCACCCGGGGCATCCGGGTCCGCGGCTATATGAGCCAGCTCGGGCCCATCGCCATCGAGTTTCGCGACTGGGACGCCGTGACGGCCAATCCCTTCTTCTGCCCCGACCCCGAACGGGTGCCGGAACTCGAGGCCTACATGGATCAGCTGCGTCGCGATCAGGACTCCGTCGGGGCCAGGATCTCGGTGGTGGCCGAGGGCGTGCCGCCGGGACTGGGCGAGCCGGTCTTCGACCGGCTGGATGCCGAGCTGGCCCATGGCCTGATGAGCATCAATGCGGTCAAGGGCGTGGAGATCGGCGACGGCTTCGCCTCGGTGGCCCAGCGCGGCAGCGAGCACCGCGACGAGATGACGCCCGAGGGCTTTCTCTCCAACCACGCCGGCGGCGTGCTGGGCGGTATCTCCAGCGGCCAGGCGATCATCGCCCACCTGGCGCTCAAGCCGACCTCCAGCATCACCACCCCCGGGCGCTCCATCGACGTCAAGGGCCAGCCGGTGGAGGTCGTCACCAAGGGGCGCCACGATCCCTGCGTGGGCATCCGCGCCACGCCCATCGCCGAGGCGATGATGGCGTTGACCCTGATGGATCACCTGCTGCGCCACCGCGGCCAGAACCAGGACGTCACCGTGACGACCCCGCGGCTGCCGTGAGCGCCAGGGCTGCTACACTGACCGGCATCCTCTCATTTCTCTTCGACAAGGCGGTCCTCCCATGAAGATCAACGTCGAATTCGACCTGACCCCCGACGAGTTCCGCCAGGCGCTGGGCCTGCCGAACGTGGAGGCCTTCCAGCAGGACCTGCTGGGCCGGATCCAGAAGCAGATGGAGTCCGGCGTCGAGGGCTATGATCCCATGAGCCTGATGCAGCCCTTCCTGCAGCAGCCCATGCTGCAGCAGGGGTTGTCCCAGGGCCTGTCCAGCTTCGGCAACTACCAGCAGATGATGCTGGACATGCTCACCCGTGCCGCCTCCTCCGCCGGCACCCAGGCGGGCGATTCCTCGGCCTCGGCCGAAGAGGGCAACGCGGGCAAGTCGGGCGCCGCCAAGGCGGGCTCGGCGAGTGCCCGCTCACGCCGGAAGGGGGACGGCTGAGGCTGGCATGCGACCTTTGGCTTAGCCCCTCGTCACTTTCTTGCAACAAGCGTCGTGCGAGACTACGATTTGTGCAGCGCAGCACGATTGTTGTCACCTGTCCCTATGAGAGGATTTGGCCATGCAAGACAAGATGATCGAGAACTTCAACGAACAGACCCGCCAGTTCTTCGAGCCGATGCGCAAGCTCAACTCGTTGATGCTGGACAGTATGGAGCGCATGACCGAGTATCAGATGGAGTCCATGAAGCGTTACAGCCAGATGGGCACCGAGCGCATGCGCGACGCCACCGAGGTCAAGGACGCCGAGGACCTGCGTGACTTCGGCACCCGCCAGGCCGAGATGATGAACGAGCTGTCCAAGCAGATGCTGGAGGATGCCCGCGCCCTCGGCGAGATGAGCATGCAGTTCAAGGCCGAGCTGGAGAAGCTCTACGCCGAGTCAGGCCAGCAACTGGCCGAGCAGGCCCAGCAGGCCCAGCAGGCCCAGCAGGCCACCGAGAGCGCCACCGGCACCGCCCAGGAGGAGCCCAAGCCCCAGGCCGCGACCAAGTCACCGGGCGCGGCCAAGGCGACCAGCACCAGCCAGGCGGCGCGCAAGCGTACCTGATCACCCGGATTCTCATCTGACCACCGCCGTCTCGTCATGCGAGACGGCGGTGGTCGCGTGTCGATGGCAGCGTTACAGGAGGGGTCAATGCAGCCAGGGTTTCAAGCACCGTCTCAGGCCGAGCTCGAGGTCTGGAACGAGCAGTTCAAGGCGATCGGCGAGGAGTACCAGGCCCTGATGGAGGACTTGCTCCCCCGCATGGTGCCGGATGATGCCGCGGAAACCATCTACGCGGACATGCGCGAGGCCTTCCGGGCCGGGGCCGAGTCGCTGATGCAGGATCCATCCCTGCTGTGGCAGACCCAGGCGCGCCTGCTCGAGGACCAGTACCAGCTCTGGCAGAACGGCCTCAAGGCCATGGCCGGCGAGTCGGTGGCACCCCTGGTGACGCCCGCCAAGGGCGATCGGCGCTTCAGGGACGAGGCCTGGACCAACGATCCCTACTACCTGGCGATCATGCAGCAGTACCTGCTGTTCTCGCGGCTGGTCGAGGACCTGATCGACCGCCTGCAGGGCCTCACCGCCGACCAGAAGCGCAACCTGGCCTTCTACGCCCGCCAGTTGGTCAACGCCATGTCGCCGACCAACTTCGTGACCACCAATCCGGAGGTCATGCGACGCACCATCGAGACCAAGGGCGAGAACCTGGTGGAGGGCCTGGCCCGGCTGCGCCGGGACCTGGCCAATTCCGCCGAGGGGCTCAATGTCACCATGACCGACCGCAGCGCCTTCGCGGTCGGCGAGAACATCGCCGTCACGCCGGGCTCGGTGGTCTTCGAGAACGAGCTGATGCAGCTGATCCAGTATGCCCCCAGCACCGAGCAGGTCTACAAGACCCCGCTGCTGGTCGTTCCCCCCTGGATCAACAAGTACTACATCCTCGATCTGCGCGAGGACAACTCCCAGGTCAAGTGGCTGGTGGACCAGGGACACAGCGTCTTCCTCATCTCCTGGCGCAACCCGGGCCCCGAGCAGCGCGACCTGACCTGGGCCGACTACATGCAGCTCGGTCCCATCGCCGCCATGGAGGCCATCGAGCAGGCCACCGGCGAGAAGTCCGTCAACCTGCTGAGCTATTGCATCGGCGGCACCCTGGCCGGGTCCACGCTGGCCTACCTCACCAGTACCCGCCGCGGCCGCAAGGTCAAGTCGGCGACCTTCATGACCAGCCTGCTCGACTTCCGCGACCCCGGCGAGCTCGGCGTCTTCCTGAGCGAGCCGGTGCTCAAGGGCATCGAGGCCAAGCTGGAGCAGGACGGCTACCTGGATGGGCGGGTCATGGCCTACTCCTTCAACCTGCTGCGGGAGAACGACCTCTTCTGGTCGTTCTACATCAACAACTACCTCAAGGGCGAGCTCCCGGCGCCCTTCGACCTGCTCTACTGGAACACCGACGGCACCAACCTGCCGGCCGGGACCCATGGCTGGTACCTGCGTCACATGTACCTGGAGAATCGCCTGGTCGAGCCCGGCGGCATCGAGCTGGACGGCGTGAAGATCGACCTGCGCAAGATCTCGACGCCCAGCTACTTCATCTCCACCCGCGACGACCATATCGCCAAGTGGAACAGCACCTACTACGGTGCGCTGCTGCCCAAGGGGCCGGTCAAGTTCGTGCTGGGGGGCTCCGGTCATATCGCCGGCATCGTCAATCCCCCCCACAAGAACAAGTACGGCTTCTGGACCAACGACGAGCTGCCGGCGACCCCGGAGCAATGGCTGGAAGGCGCCGAGGGCCACGAAGGCTCCTGGTGGCCCCACTGGCAGGCCTGGATGACCGACAACGGCTACGCCGACGCCGAGAAGATGGTGCCGGCCCGCCAGCCGGGCGACGGGGAGCTGGATATCCTCGAGCCGGCCCCGGGGCGCTATGTCCGCATGACCATCCCCGAGGTGCTGGGCGAGACCCCGACGTCGTCGGGAGCCTGAAGCCCGCCCGGCGCAGCCGGGATCTCGAAGCTGGAAGAGAAAACCCCCGTCGCCTGGCGACGGGGGTTTTCTGCATCGGTGGAGACGAGGATATCTGGCTTCGAGCTTCGAGCTTCGAGCTTCGAGCTTCGAGCTTCGAGCTTACGGCTTGCGGCGAAGTTGCAGGCCGGGCAGCACCAGCAGCGCGGCCAGGGCCCACACCGGCCAGCTGCCGGTGCGCGTGAAGGGCGTGAGCCCCTCCCGGGGCGTGATCTCGCCGGTGAGGGTCGCCTTCTCGAACTGGGGCGCCCGCTGGAGGATGCGGCCCTGGGCGTCGATCAGCGCGGTCACGCCGTTGCTGGTGGCGCGGATCACCGGCCGACCGTTCTCCAGCGCCCTCAGCCGGGCCATCTGCAGGTGCTGCAGCGGGCCGATGGAGGCGCCGAACCAGGTATCGTTGGAGACCGTCAGGATCACCCCCGAGTGCCTGGCCTGTTCGGCCACCAGGTCGGCGTAGATGATCTCGTAGCAGATGGCGTTGCCGATGCGGGTGCCGGCCACCTCCAGCGGCGCCTGGTCGTCGAGGCCCGGGGTCATGGCCGGCATCGGCAGATCGAAGAAGGCGATGGCGCCCCGCAGCAGGCTCTCCAGCGGCAGGTACTCGCCGAAGGGCACCAGGTGGCGCTTGCGGTACTCGCCCGACGATGGGGCCGCCACGATCACGCTGTTGTAGTAGTGCCCCTGGCCATCGCGCTGCAGGATGCCGGTGACCAGGGTGCTGGTGCCCGGCAGCAGCCGGCGGGCCTGCTCGAGCACCGGCGCGGCCTGGTCCGCGAACATCGGCAGCGCCGCCTCGGGCCAGATCACCAGGTCCACGTCCGTCTCCAGCGCGGCGGTCATCGTCAGGTAGGTGTCGATGGCGGTGCGCTGACCCTCGGGGGTCCACTTGATCAGCTGGGGCAGGTTGCCCTGCAGCAGGGCGACCTGCACGGGCTCGCCGGCGGGTCGCGTCCACTGGCCCGGCAGGGCCAGCGGCAGCAGCCACAGGGCGGCCAGCGGCAGGGCGGCCCACCAGCGGCGCTGCAGGAAGGCCACGCCCAGGGCGCCGGAGAGGGCGACGACCAGCGACAGCAGGTAGACGCCGCCGACCGGCGCCCAGGGCGCCAGGGGGGCATCGATCTGGCCGCTGCCCAGCAGCAGCCAGGGAAAGCCGGTGAACAGCCAGGTGCGCAGGGCCTCGCCGAGCACCCAGGCCCCGGCGAAGCTCAGCACGGACAGGCGTGGCCCGCAGAGGCGCCGGTAGAGGCCCAGGGTGACGGCGAAGAACAGCGCCAGGGCGGCGACGAACAGGGTCGTCAGGGCCAGGGCCAGCGGCACGCCGGTGTAGCCGTAGTCGTGGATCGACACATAGACCCAGGAGGCCCCCGACCCGAACAGCCCCAGCCCGTAGCACCAGCCCCGCCAGGCGGCCTGGCGGGCGGTCAGGGACGGCAGGCCCGCATAGACCAGGCCGGCGGCCACGGGGGCCAGCCACCAGAGCTGGAAGGGAGCGGCGGACAGGGTGGTCAGGACCCCGGCCGCCACGGCGGCCAGGTTGCCCAGGGCCCGGCGAGGGCGAGAGATCGTCATGCGGCCTTCCATGGTCGGGAGAGCGTCAGTCCTCGAGGCTCTCGGTGTCGGGCTCGACTTCCAGCAGGCGGATGCGGCGGTTGTCGGCATTGAGCACCGTGAAGCGCCAGCCGCCTAGCTCGGTATGCTCGCCGCGGCCGGGCAGGTGGCCGAAGCGCTGCATCACCAGGCCGCCCAGGGTGTCGAACTCCTCGTCGGAGAAGCGGGTGCCGAAGCGCTCGTTGAAGTCCTCGATGGGCGTCAGGGCACGGATCGCGTAGCGCGCGTCGCCCAGTTCACGGATATCCTCTTCCTCGTCGGTGTCGTGCTCGTCCTCGATGTCGCCGACGATCTCCTCGAGGATATCCTCGATGGTCACGATGCCCGCGGTGCCGCCGTACTCGTCCACCACCACCGCCATGTGGTTGTGGGTATCGCGGAACTCCTTGAGCAGGCTGTTGAGGCGCTTGGACTCGGGCACGAACATCGCCGGGCGCAGCACCTCCTCGAGCTGGAAGGGCAGGCCGTTGTCCTTGCCGTTGCGCAGCAGGGGAAGCAGGTCCTTGACCAGCAGGATGCCCTTCACCTCGTCGAGGTTCTCGCCGATCACCGGATAACGGGAATGGCCGGTTTCCAGGATCACCGGCAGGTACTCCTCGAGGGGCTGGTCGAGGGCGATGGCGTTGACCTGGGAACGCGGGATGAGCACCTCGCGGACCTGCTGGTCGCTGATGTTCAGGGCGCCTTCGATGATCATCATGGCGTCCTGCTCGAGCTTGAGCCGGGTCGCCGCCTGGCGCAGGAATTCCAGTAGCTCGTCCCGGGAGCTGGGCTCGTCGCTGTCGCTGGACAGGGCGCTGAACAACTTATCGAGCCAGGACTTGTTGGCCTGGCCGTTCGATCGGTCTTCGCTCATGCGTCGGCTCTCTCGTCCTCGGTATCGGAATCGCGGTGCGGAGGGCTGGGGGTGAGATACGGGTCGGCGATGCCCAGGCCCGCCAGGATGTCACGCTCGAGGGCTTCCATGGCCTCGGCCGCGTCGTCCTCGATATGGTCATGGCCCAGCAGGTGCAGGGTGCCGTGGACCACCATATGAGCGTAGTGAGCCGCGAGGCTCTTGTCCTGATCCCGGGCCTCGGCCAGCACCACGGGATGGCAGATCACCAGATCGCCCAGCAGCGGCAGCGTCACCCCGGGAGGGCACTCGAAGGGAAAGGACAGCACATTGGTGGGCCGGTCGCGGTCACGGTAGTCCCGGTTCAGGGTTCGGCTCTCCCCGGCATCGACGAAGCGCACCGTCAGCTCGCGGCGCGACTCCCCGGGGTGGCGCGCCAGCACGGCCGCCACCCAGGCCTCGAGTTCGGCCTGCCCGGGCAGGCCCTCGGCCTCCAGGGCCGCCTGGCGATCGACGCAGATCTCGCTCATGAACGCTCCTCGCCACCGTTCGGGCGGTCGCGGCGTTCCTGGCCCAACTGTCTTTCCTGGCGCAGGGCCTCGCGCTCCTGCTCCCGGGCCTCGCGCCGGGCGCGTTCCTCGGCCTCCTGCTCGGCCTCGAAGAGGTCGTAGGCCTCGATGATGCGCTGGACCAGCGGGTGGCGGACCACGTCCTTGGCGGCGAAGTGGGTGACGCCGATCCCCGGGGTGTCCTTGAGCACTTCGAGCACCTGGATCAGGCCGGAGGTCTGGCCTCGCGGCAGGTCCACCTGGGTGATGTCGCCGGTGATCACCGCCGTCGAGCCGAAGCCGATGCGGGTCAGGAACATCTTCATCTGCTCGCGGGTGGTGTTCTGGCTCTCGTCGAGGATGATGAAGGCGTTGTTGAGGGTACGCCCGCGCATGTAGGCCAGGGGGGCGATCTCGATCACCTGGCGCTCGATCAGCTTGGCCACCTGCTCGAAGCCGATCATCTCGTAGAGCGCATCATAGAGCGGGCGCAGGTAGGGATCGATCTTCTGGGCCAGGTCGCCGGGCAGGAAGCCGAGCTTCTCGCCGGCCTCCACCGCGGGGCGCACCAGCAGGATGCGGCGCACCTCCTGCTGGTTGAGCGCCTCCACCGCGGCGGCCACGGCCAGGTAGGTCTTGCCGGTGCCGGCGGGACCGATACCGAAGTTGATGTCGTGGGCGCGGATGCTCGAGACGTAGCTCTGCTGGTTGAGCCCGCGCGGCTTGATCAGCATCTTGGGGGTGCGCAGCAGGACCTCGTCGTCGTCGCCCGAGCCCTCGTCCTCCTCCAGCGCCTGGAGGCCGGATTCCTGGAGGAACAGATGCACGGTGTCCGGCGTCAGGTCGCTGGCCTCGGCCTCGCGGTACAGGTGCTCGACGACGTTGGCGGCGGCCTTGACCCGGTGGCCGGGGCCGGCCAGCTGGAAGGCGTTGCCGCGGTTGCGCAGGGTGATGCCGAGTCGGGCCTCGATCAGCTTGAGGTGTTCGTCGCGCTGGCCGCACAGGTTGGCCAGGCGGCGCGGGTCATTGGGCTCGAGGTTCAGCGTGATGATGCGGTTGGCCGGAGTGGATGGCTGGCTCAAGACAGGCGGGTCCGTGCGTTGATGAGTGTCGGGGTCAGCTTACTGCCCCGGCAGCCGCCGGGGCAATGCAAGATGCAGCGGTCAGAAGCGTTGCGGGGCGGCCAGCTCGCCGCGCAGCGAGTTGGGCAGCGCCTCGGTGATCTCCACGTCGACGAAACAACCGATCAGCTCGGTGGGGTTGGCGGCGCGGAAGTTGACCACCCGGTTGTTCTCGGTGCGCCCGGACAGCTGGCCGGGATCCTTGGGCGAGAAGCCGGTGACCAGGATGCGCTGGGTGCTGCCCACCATGCGCCGGCTGATCTGCATGGCCTGCTGGTTGATGCGCTCCTGGAGGATCGCCAGGCGTTGCTTCTTGACCGACTCCGGGGTCTCGTCCGGCAGGGCCGCCGCCGGGGTGCCGGGGCGCGCCGAGTAGACGAAGCTGAACGAGACGTCGAAGCCGATGCGGCCGATCAGCGCCATGGTCGCCGCGAAGTCTTCCTCGGTCTCGCCGGGAAAGCCGACGATGAAGTCCGAGGAGAAGCTGATATCGGGGCGCAGCTCGCGGATGCGTTCCAGCTTCTCGACGTATTCCTCGACGGTGTGGCCGCGCTTCATGGCGGCGAGGACACGGTCGGAGCCGGCCTGCACCGGCAGGTGCAGGTGGCTGACCAGCTCCGGGACCTCGTCGTAGGCCTCGATCAGGCTGTCGGAGAACTCCACCGGATGGGAGGTGGTGAAGCGAATCCGGTCGATGCCCTCCACGGCGGCCACGCAAGCGATCAGCTCGGCCAGGTCGATCTCGTCGCCGAGCTGGTTCTCGCCGCGGTAGGCGTTGACGTTCTGGCCCAGCAGGTTGATCTCGCGAACCCCCTGGTCGGCCAGGTGGATGACCTCGTCCATCACCGCCTCGAAGGGCCGCGAGATCTCCTCGCCGCGGGTATAGGGCACCACGCAGAAGGTGCAGTACTTCGAGCAGCCCTCCATGATGGAGACGAAGGCGGTGGCGCCGTCCGAACTCGGCTGCGGCAGGTGATCGAACTTCTCGACCTCGGGAAAGGTGACGTCGACCACCGAGATCTGGTCGTCCCGGCGCGCGTCGAGCATCGACGGCACCCGGTGCAGGGTCTGGGGACCGAATACCATGTCCACGTGGGGCGCACGCTTGCGCAGCGCCTCGCCCTCCTGGCTGGCCACGCAGCCGCCGACCCCGATCACCAACTCGGGGTTGGCTTCCTTGAGCTTCTTCCAGCGGCCCAGCTGGTGGAAGACCTTTTCCTGGGCCTTCTCGCGGATCGAGCAGGTATTGAGCAGGATGACGTCGGCTTCGCGCTCGTCGTCGGTGAGCTCCAGCTGATGGGATTCGCCGAGCAGATCCGCCATGCGCGCGGAATCGTACTCGTTCATCTGGCAGCCGTGCGTCTTGATGAAGAGTTTCTTCGCCATAAGAATAGGTCGTGGCGTCTTGGCCCGACGGATGCACCGGTGGATGGACGTTCGCAGGCAGGAGGCCGACAGGCCTTCCGATGAGGGCATCGATTATACGCACCCCCGGCGGGAGGGGCCAGGGCCGACCGCCGCCGGTGGCGGCCGACTGTGGTACCCTTGGCGCCGCCGGGGGCGCGGCACGGGCCGTCGACTGGTCAGCGAGTGACCGAAGTGTCGCGGCGGCGATAGCCATGCCCCCTGGCCGACGGTTTCCAGCGGTTTTCCCGACACTTGTCCACAGAAGCTGTGGACGACGGGCGGGAGGGCCGCCTTCATCGCGGCCGTTGCTGGAACGGGAGGGCCGACCAACCGCCGCCATTGGCGAAGAGCAGCGCAAACAGAGCCTTGGACAGCCAGGAAGATGGCATGACGATGCAACGATGCAAGACACTGACAGTGGGCGTGTTACTCGGGGCCCTGGCCCTGCCGTTGCAGGCCCAGGAGAACGAGGCCGCGGACGCCACCCGCTGGGTCTCCGATGAACTCACCACCTATGTGCGCAGCGGTCCCACCGACGGCTACCGGATCGTCGGCACCCTGACCGCCGGTGCGCCGGTGGAGGTCCTCGAGACCAGCGGCGACTATACCCGGGTGCGCAGCGAGAGCGGCG
Organism: Halomonas stenophila; assembly: GCF_014192275.1. Lineage (GTDB taxonomy): Bacteria > Pseudomonadota > Gammaproteobacteria > Pseudomonadales > Halomonadaceae > Halomonas > Halomonas stenophila. Next base: position 514,375 of record NZ_JACHXR010000002.1, read on the forward strand.
ACGTGGTCTGGGTGCCGAGCAGCGAGCTGCAGGACAGCCCCAGTGCCCAGGTCCGCCTGCCGGAGCTCGAGGCGCGGGTCCAGGCGCTGTCCGAGGAGCTGTCCGGCATCAACGAGACCTGGGAGAGCCGCATGGCCTCGATGTCCGAGACCCTGGACGTGCGGGAGCAGCGCATCGCCCAGCTCGAGGCGCGCAACCACGAGCTCGAGGCGGAAACCGAACACTCCCGTGGCACCCTTCGCGAGCTCCAGGCCCGCCTGGATACCCAGGAGGAAGACCTGCTGATGCGCTACTTCATGTATGGCGGCGGAGTGGCCGGTGCCGGCCTGCTGGTGGGCCTGATCGTGCCGCACCTGCCGCGGCGGCGTCGCAAGCGCGACCGCTGGTTCTGAGGGGCCCGGCCCATGGACAACGAATGGCTGCAGCGCTGGCGGCAAGGGCGCCTCGGCTTCCACCGGGATGCCGTGCATCCCGCGCTGAAGCGGCACTGGCCCGGCCTCGGCATCCAGGCCGACACCAAGGTGCTGGTGCCGCTGTGCGGCAAGAGCCTCGACATGCGCTGGCTGGCCAGCCACGACCATCCGGTGCTCGGCATCGAGCTCGCCGAGCCGGCCATTGAGCAGTTCCTGGCCGAGGGCGTGGGCGAGGTATCCCGGTATCATCACGACAGCTTCGCGGTGTGCCGCCAGGGCAGCGTGGAGCTGTGGTGCGGGGACTTCTTCCACTTCCATATCCAGCAGGCGGCGGAGGTCGGGGCCTTCTATGATCGGGCGGCGCTGATCGCCCTGCCCGAGGCGACCCGCCAGCGCTACGCCTTCCACCTGGCCCAGCTGCTCCCCCCGGGGGCCCGGGGGCTGTTGATCAGCCTGACCCGGGCGCCGGGCGACGAGGGGGGGCCGCCCTACAGCGTCCATGCCGACGAGCTGGACGCACTCTTCTCGCCGAACTTCGAGCTTCGTCACCTCGAGGATGGGGCGCCCGAGCCCGGCAGCGGCTTCCGGGAGAGCGTCTGGGCACTGACCCGCCGCGGCCCCAAGGTCTAAGCAATGTCTGACAAGTGTCTGCGCTCGGCAATACGGCGTTAAACATTAGCTCAAAAGTGCTCATTTACTAACTGTAAACTCCGCATTTTCACTAATGATGGTTGCCTTGTCTTGCCTTCGCTCGTCGACTTTTCAGGCATGGCTAGGGGCGCAGTATCGTCGGGAACCATCGCCGAGGGCGCCCCATGGGGCGCCCTCGGCGTCTGCGCGGGGGCTCAGCGGGCCAGTAGTCGGCCGAGCTCAGGGTCCTTGAAGGCTCGGTCGAGGCCGTCGGAGAGCAGTCCCTGGATCATCTCGAGGTTGGCCTCCTGGTTCGGGCGTACCGCGTATTGCTGGGTGCGTCGCGAGGTGTAGGTGCCGGTGTAGGTGGTGCCGTCGTTGTGGGCCTCGGCCACCAGTACGGCCTCCAGCCGGGCGCTGCCGACCAGCGGCGGGCTGTCGCCGCGCTCGTAGCCCAGGTGAGCCAGGGTCAGGGTCAGGCTGGGGCGGTCCGGTGCGGCCTCCCGGGTGGGGGAGAAGCCCATTTCCCGCACGGCCCGCTCGGCCTCGGCCTGCAGGCGGGGCTCCAGGGTCGCCGGATCGACGATGATCACCGCGGTGGACATGGCGCTGCCGCTGCGGGTGCCGATCACCGCCTCGTCACGGCTGTCCACGGCGGTCACCGTCACGGCCTGGCCCTGGCCGGTGACCGGCACGGCGACGGTGCGCTCGGGCGCGGGCTGGAGATAGTGGGGGCCGGCGCAGCCGGCGAGCCAGCCGGTCGCCAGCAGGATCATCGAGGCGCGCAGGAAGCGGCGTGGCATGGGCGATTCTCCCGAAACAAGTGAGCCTCGAGTATATCGTCCCCGTGCCGCGGCCTGCAGCATTGGGTAGGCCGAGCGGGGCAGGACGGCATACACTGCAAGCATCAGCACAGGAAAGTCGTCATGATCCGACCCGCCATACCGGAGGATATGCCGGCCATCGTCGATATCTGGCGGCGTGCCTCCCGCCTGGCCCATCCCTTCCTGGACGAGGACGCCTGGGCCGCCCGTGCCGAGGAGATGACTCGGCAGTGCCTGCCCGACTGCCGGATCCAGGTGCTGGACGCCGGCGGTCGGGTGGTCGGCTTCGCGGCCATGCGCGGCGAGCACCTCGAGGCGTTGTTCGTGGATCCCAAGGCTCAGGGCTATGGGCATGGCTCGGAACTGATGGCCCACGTCATGGCGCTCAGCGAGCGCATCACCCTGCGGGTCTTGTCGCGTAACGTGCGCGCCGTCTCCTTCTACCGGCGGCTGGGGTTCCATGCCTACCTGGAAACCGAGGATTCGGCCAGCGGCGAGCCCGAGACCCTGATGATCTGGACCCGCCGCCGCAGCGGTCGCGGCCGCGCTTGAGGCGCGCCGGCTGGTGGCCCGGGCGGGGCCGGCTAGAGCCCCATGGCCGAGGAGGTGGAGCGGCGCGGGTCCGCCCCGCCGTAGAAGCGGCCGTCCTCGATCACGATCGACTGGGCGGCGCCCATCGCCGACTCCTGGCTGACGGTATGGCCCTTGCCCTCCAGCAGCGCGCGGGTGTCGGGGCTGAAGCCGGCCTCGATGCGCAGCTCGTCGGGCAGCCACTGGTGGTGGATCCGCGGGGCGCTGACCGCCGACTGGATGTTCATGTCGTGGTCGATGACGTTCATCAGCACCTGCAGGGTGGTGGTGATGATCCGCGAGCCGCCGGGACTGCCGGTGATCAGGAAGTTCTTCCCGTCGCGCTTGACGATGGTGGGCGTCATCGACGACAGCATGCGCTTGCCCGGCGCGATCTTGTTGGCCTCGCCGCCGATCAGGCCATAGGCGTTGGGGACGCCGGGCTTGGCGGAGAAGTCGTCCATCTCGTTGTTGAGCAGGAAGCCGGCGCCGTCGACGGCGATGCCCGAGCCATAGCTGAAGTTGATGGTGTAGGTGTTGGAAACCGCCAGGCCGTCGTCGTCGGCGATGGAGAAGTGGGTGGTCTCGTTGGATTCAAAGGGCAACGGGTTGCCCGGCGCGATCCCGTCGCTCGGGGTGGCCCGGTCCATGGCGATCTGGGCGCGCAGCTCGTCGGCATAGCCCTCGGAGGTGATGCCCTCGAGGGGGACCTCGACGAAGTCGGTGTCGCCCAGGTACTCCGAGCGGTCGGCATAGGCGCGCTTCATCGCCTCGGCCATCACGTGCATGGTATTGGCCGCGCCGAAGCCCATCTGGCCGATGTCATAGGCCTCGAGGATGTTGAGCATCTGCACGATATGGGCCCCGCCGGAGGAGGGCGGGCTCATGGCGTAGACGTCGTAGCCGCGGTAGTTGCCGTGACTCGGCTCGCGGATCACCGGCTGGTAGCCGGCCAGGTCCTCGAGGGTGATCAGGCCGTCGTGGCGTTCCATCTCGGCGGCGATCAGCTCGGCGGTCTCGCCCTCGTAGAACTCCCGGGGGCCCTGTTCGGCGATGCGCCTGAGGGTCGCCGCGAGGTCCGGCTGGCGGAAGGTGTCCCCCACGTCGTAGGGGCTGCCGTCCTCCTTGAAGAACATCGCCCGGGTCGAGTCCCACTTGGTCAGTCGCTCGCTGGCCTCGCTCACGCCATCGACGAAGCGCTGCGGGACCGCGAAGCCTTCCTCGGCGAGGCGGATCGCCGGGGCCAGCGCCTCGGCCAGGCTCAGGGTGCCGTACTGCTCCAGGGCCAGCGACAGGCCGGCCACGGTGCCGGGCACCCCGGCCGCCCGGTGGGTGAAGCGCGACCACTCGGAGACGGCGTTGCCGTCCTCGTCCTGGAACATGGTCTCGGTGGCGGCGGCCGGGGCGGTCTCCCGGTAGTCGATGGCGATGACCTCGCCGCTGTCCTCGTCGGAGATCAGCATGAAGCCGCCGCCGCCGATGTTGCCCGAGCGGGGCTGGGTCACCGCCAGGGCGAAGCCGGCGGTCACGGCGGCATCCACGGCGTTGCCGCCCGCGGCGAGGACCTCGCGGGCGACCTGGGACGCCAGGAAGTGGCTGGTGGCCACCATGCCCCGGGACCCTTCCTCGGGGTGGAAGCGCTCCCCCTCGAGGATCGCCGGCTGGGCGAGCAGCGGCGGAGCGCAGAGCAGGGTGCCGGTGAGCAGGGCGGCGCCCAGGGGGCGGGAAAATCGCTGGGGCATCATGACGTCTCCTTGTCGCGGATGGGCACGAGCCCTCACTATCGGCCGGGAGCGGCGATCCCGCAAGGCACACGAGGGGCCCCCGGATGCTGTTAGAATGCCGCCCATCGTGCCCATCGACTCTCACAGGACCGATCGTCGCCATGACCGACTCCCGACCCGATTTCCAGATCGCCCCCTCCATCCTTTCCGCCGACTTCGCCCGCCTCGGCGAGGAGGTCGACGACGTGCTCGCCTCCGGCGCGGACATCGTCCACTTCGACGTGATGGACAACCACTATGTCCCCAACCTGACCATCGGCCCCATGGTCTGCGAGGCCCTGCGCAAGCATGGCGTGACCGCGCCCATCGACGCCCACCTGATGGTCAGGCCGGTGGACCGGCTGATCGGCGACTTCATCCAGGCCGGGGCCACCTACATCACCTTTCACCCCGAGGCCTCCGAGCACATCGACCGCTCCCTGCAATTGATCCGCGACGGCGGCTGCAAGGCGGGGCTGGTGTTCAACCCGGCCACGCCGCTGTCCTTCCTCGACCACGTGATGGACAAGGTCGACATGGTGCTGCTGATGAGCGTCAACCCCGGCTTCGGGGGGCAGTCGTTCATTCCCGGGACCCTGGACAAGCTGCGCGAGGCGCGCCGCCGCATCGATGCCTCGGGCCGGGATATCCGCCTGGAGATCGATGGTGGCGTCAAGCTGGACAACATCGCCGAGATCGCCCGGGCCGGGGCGGACACCTTCGTGGCCGGCTCGGCGGTGTTCAAGGCGCGCAATACCGCCGACCCGCACCGCTACGACAGCGTCATCCGCGACTTCCGTCGGGCCCTGGCCGAGGTCTGAGGATGGCCGGGACGGCGCCAGCGGACTGGCACCTCTACGTGATCGAGACGGCCAGCGGCGCGCTCTATACCGGCATCACCACCGACGTCACCCGACGCCTGGCCGAGCATCGCACCGGGCGCGGGGCCAAGGCCCTGCGTGGCAAGGGGCCGCTGGTTCTGCTATATCACGAACGCGTCGGCGAGCGCGGCGAGGCGCTGCGACGGGAGGCCGCCGTCAAGCGTCTCTCCGCCGCGGCGAAGCGGCAGTGGCTGGCCCGTCGCCGGGCCGGCGAATGACCACAACGGAGGCGGGGCCCGGCCTCGCCGGCACAGGGAGCACCCATGGATAGCCAATGGATCACCGATGTCGTCCAGATGCAGGGCACGAACTTCGTCATCAACCTGGTGGCGGCCGCCGCCATCTTCGTGGTCGGGCGCTGGGCGGTGAAGCTCGTGCACCGGCTCTCGCTCAAGGCCATGCAGCGCGGCAAGCTCGACCCGCTGCTGGTGACGTTCCTCGGCAACATCCTCTATGCCCTGCTGATGATCTTCGTCGTGCTGGCGGCGATCAGCCAGGTGGGCATCCAGACCACCTCGCTGATCGCGGTGATCGGTGCCGCCGGCCTGGCCGTCGGCCTCGCCCTGCAGGGGTCGCTTGCCAACTTCGCCGCCGGGGTGCTGGTGATCATCTTCCGCCCCTACAAGATCGGTGACTACGTCGAGGCCGGCGGCGTGGCCGGGGTGATCGATGACGTCCAGATCTTCACCACCGAGCTCAAGACCGCCGACAACCGCAAGGTCATCGTGCCCAACGGCCAGATGATGAGCGGCGCCATCACCAACTACTCCAGCCATGCCACCCGGCGGCTGGACCTGGTGGTGGGCGTCGGCTACGACGACGACATCGATACCGTGCGCCGGGTGCTGCAGGGCGTGGTGGCCGACGATCCCCGGGTGCTGGAGGATCCGGCGCCGAACATCCGCATGAGCGCCATGGGCGACTCCAGCGTGAGCTGGATCGTGCGGCCCTGGGTCAAGGCGGAGGACTACTGGGACGTCCACTGGGAGATGACCGAGGAGATCAAGCGTCGCTTCGACGCCGAGGGCATCAGCATTCCCTTTCCCCAGCGCGACGTGCATGTCTACCACCATCCCGAGGCGGGGGAGGCGCGCGGCGCGGCGCTCCTCGAGCGCTGAGCCGTCCCGCCTGCGCGAAACGGGGCCGCCGGATGGCCGGCGGCCCCGTCTCGTGCAGGGTCGAGCGGGGCTCAGTGCAGCTTGAGGCGCGGCTTGATGAAGCGGTTGAGGCCGTCGACCACCACCATCAGGCCGGTCTTGAGGGCGCCGTGGATGGCGCGCTGGTGCATGCGATAGAGCGAGGCATAGAAGAGCTTGGCGAGATGCCCCTCGACGAACAGGCTGCGCGCCGAGGCTCCCCGCATCAGGCTGCCGATGGCGTCGAAGTGGGCCAGCGAGATCAGCGAGCCGCGATCGCGGAAGACGAACGGCTTGAGCGACCGGCCCTCGAGCCGGGCCGCCAGGTTGCGGTAGAGCCGGGTCGCCTGCTGGTGGGCGGCCTGGGCCCGCGGCGGGACGGTCGAGCCGTCCCGCTGGGGGCAGCTGGCGCAGTCGCCGAAGGCGAAGATGTGCTCGTCGTCGACGCTCTGCAGGGTCTCCGTCACCTTGAGGCGATGGTTGGGTTCGGTGGACAGGCCCAGCGTCGAGAGGAAGGCGGGCGCCTTGATGCCGGCGGCCCAGACGCTGAGGTCGGTCTCGATGCGCTCGCCGTCGGCGGTGACGATGGCGTGGGGCTCGACCTCGGTGACCCGGGTGCCCACATGGACGCCGACGCCCAGCCGCTCCAGCTCGGCGTGTACCGCCTGACTGATGCGGTCGGGCAGGACCGGCAGGACCTTGGGGGCCGCCTCGATCAGGTGCACCTCGAGGTGCTCGCTGTCCAGGGTGGTGAAGCCGTAGTTGTTGAGCATCTGGGAGGCGCCGTGGAGCTCGGCGGCGAGCTCCACGCCGGTGGCACCGGCCCCGACGATGCCGACCACCATGCGCGAGGGCGACTCCCGGGGGGCGTTGTAGCGCAGGAAGGCATTGAGCATGGCCTTGCGGAACGCTTCGGCCTGCTGGGGGCTGTCGAGGAAGTGGCAGTGCTCGCTCACCCCGGGGGTGCCGAAGTCGTTGCTGACGCTGCCGACGGCCATCACCAGCTCGTCGTAGGCCAGGGTGCGTGAGGGCAGCACCTCCTCGCCGTCGTCGTCGAGCACCGGGGCCAGGGTCAGGGTGCGGGCCTCGCGGTCCAGGTCGCACAGGGTGCCGAGCTGGAAGCGGTAGCCATTGACCCGGGCGTGGCCCTGGTAGGAGATCTCGTCGAGGCCGGAGTCCAGGGCGCCGGTGGCGACCTCGTGCAGCAGCGGTTTCCAGATGTGGGTGGAATTGCGGTCGACGAGCACGATCTCGGCACGCTTACGCTTGCCGAACTTGCGGCCGAGCCGGGTCACCAGCTCGAGTCCGCCCGCGCCACCGCCGACCACCACGATACGTGGTAGGGTCATGGGAGACTCCTGAAAAGAGGATGGGAAAAGGGCTAAATGGGTCGCCTGGGTCAGGCCGGGGGTCTCGTTCGCTGTCATGGCCTGCGAGGCAGCCATGGCATCGTGAGGGCTCCGGCCGGTTAGCGGCGACGGCTGACCCTAGGATATGCCTCTTGCACGCCCCTGCCTATGCCCTCATTAGGGTAGGGTGGATATTTTTTTCGTAATATTACATGCATGGGGCGACGTCACCGCCGCCCTCCACCCGTTACTCGCTGTCCCGAGGAAACCGCTATGCACCCACTCCTGGCCGATATCCGGCTGGTCGCCTTCGACCTCGACGGGACCCTGGTGGATTCCGTGCCCGACCTGGCCGCCGCGGTGGACGCCGCCCTGGGTGACGAGGGGCTGGCCGCGCCGGGCGAGGCCCGGGTGCGCGATTGGGTCGGCAACGGCTCCCGGGTGCTGATGGAGCGGGCCCTGCACGACGCCCTCGGCCAGCCGCCCTCGGCGGCGCGGCTCGAGGCGGTCCACGCCGGCTTCCTGGCCCACTATGGCCGCGCGCCCTGCGAGCGCACCCGGCTCTATCCCGGCGTGCGGACGGCACTCGACGGCCTGCGCGAGGCAGGGCTTTCGCTGGTGCTGGTGACCAACAAGCCCGCGGCCTTCATCGCGCCGATCCTCGAGCGCTTCGGCCTGGCCACGCACTTCGCCCTCTGCCTGGGCGGCGACAGCCTGCCACGCCGCAAGCCCGACCCCCTGCCGCTGACCCACGCCGCCAGCCGGTTGGCGGTGTCGCCGCGTCACGGCCTGATGGTCGGCGATTCCCGTCACGACATCGCCGCCGGCAAGGCGGCAGGCTTTCGCACCCTGGCGGTCCCCTACGGCTACAACCACGGGGAGCCGGTGAGCCTGAGCCGGCCGGATGGCACAGTTGAATCGCTCGCGGAACTCGTTTAGGGTGATTTGGATTGCGCTATAATAAGGCGTGATGTCAATAGTTTTTCGTTATAACGGATCTCGCGATCTCCGTCGATGGACACTCGCATGACGCTGGATGCCTTTTCCCGCCGCACCGCCACCCGTTCTCCCGCATGCCCTGGCCTGACCGGCGGCTGGCGATGGTGACGCTCGCCTGACCGGACGCTCCCCAGGAGTGTCGCTCGACTGACCATCGTCTTTCCCATTGCGAGGACCCGGGCCCATGATGACTCCCGAACGTTTCCGCGAGCTGGCCGAGGCCGGCTACAATCGCATCCCGGTCACCCGCGAGGTGCTGGCCGATCTCGACACGCCGCTGTCCACCTACCTCAAGCTCGCCGACGCCCCCTGGACCTTCCTGCTGGAGTCCGTGCAGGGCGGCGAGAAGTGGGGGCGCTACTCGATCATCGGGCTGCCCAGCCACGAGCGCATCGAGGTGCGGGGATTCACCGTCAACCATATCGTCGACGGCCATGAGCAGGGGGCCGTTGAGGTCGCCGACCCGCTGGCCTGGATCGAGGACTTCCAGGCGCGCTTCAAGGTGCCCCGCCTCGACGACCAGCCGCGCTTCGATGGCGGCCTGGTCGGCTATTTCGGCTACGACACCATCCGCTATATCGAGCCGCGCCTGCGCGGCGTGGAGAAGCCGGATCCGCTGGGCGTGCCGGACATCCTGCTGCTGGTGTGCAACGACCTGGTGGTGTTCGACAACCTCTCCGGCCGCCTGACCCTGTGGACCCATGCCGATCCCGCCGAGCCGGAGGCCTACCGCCAGGCGGTGACCCGGCTGGGGCGGCTCGAGGCGTCGCTGCGCGAGACGACCATCCAGGCCGGCAGCCCCGGCACCGGCCGGGCCGCGGTGGAGGAAGGGCACTTCACCTCGGGCTTCACGGAGGAGGGCTTCAAGGCCGCGGTGGAGACCATCAAGGAGTACGTGCTGGCCGGCGACATCATGCAGTGCGTGCCCTCCCAGCGCATGTCGATCCCCTACCAGGCGCCCCCACTGGACCTCTACCGGGCGCTGCGCAGCCTGAATCCCTCGCCCTACATGTTCTACTTCAACCTGGGCGACCACCAGGTAGTGGGCTCCTCACCGGAGATCCTCACCCGCCTGGAGGATGGCGAGGTCACCGTGCGGCCGATCGCCGGCACCCGGGTGCGCGGCCGCAACGAGGAGGAGGATCGCGCCCTGGAGGCCGATCTGCTGGCCGATCCCAAGGAAGTCGCCGAGCACCTGATGCTGATCGACCTGGGCCGCAACGACGTCGGCCGCATCAGCGAGACCGGCTCGGTGAAGGTCTCCGACCAGATGGTGGTGGAGCGCTATTCCCACGTGATGCACATCGTCTCCAACGTCACCGGCCGTCTCAAGCCGGGGCTCACTGCCATGGATGCCCTGCGTGCCACCTTCCCGGCGGGGACCCTCTCCGGGGCGCCGAAGATCCGCGCCATGGAGATCATCGACGAGCTGGAGCCGGTCAAGCGCGGGGTCTACTCGGGGGCCGTGGGCTATCTCTCCTGGCACGGCAACATGGATACCGCCATCGCCATCCGTACCGCGGTGATCAAGGACGGCGAGCTGCACGTCCAGGCCGGCGCCGGGGTGGTCGCCGACTCGGTGCCCGAGCTCGAGTGGCAGGAGACCCTCAACAAGGGGCGGGCGCTGTTCCGCGCCGTGGCCATGGCCGAGCACGGCCTGGACAACCTGGAGTCGCCTTGACAGGGATCGCCGTCGGACAGCACTATTGCCTCATGAACGCATCGCGATACACAGTCGGTCCGAACCCGTGGTGGCGCTCCTGAGCGAGGGGCGGCACGCTTGCGACCGAAGGAAATGCCGCCGTCAGGGCGGCATTTTTGTGTCTGCGCATCCCTGCACGGCTGGCGCATGCCCTTAGACCGATCCGGGTAGGCCCCTGGGTAACGCCAGGCAAGATGCCAAAGTCAACGCAGTAAGAACAGGACGCTATTGCCATGTCCGTGCTGATGATCGACAACTACGACAGTTTCACCTTCAACGTGGTGCAGTACCTCGGCGAGCTGGGGGCCGAGGTGGCCACCTACCGCAACGATGCCATCACCCTGGAGCAGATCGAGGCCCTGGCCCCGAGCCACCTGGTGATCTCGCCGGGCCCTTGCACGCCCAACGAGGCGGGGATCTCCATGGCGGCGATCCGCCACTTCGCCGGCCGCCTGCCGATCCTCGGCATCTGCCTGGGCCACCAGGCCATCGGCCAGGTCTACGGCGGCAAGGTGCTGCGCGCCCCCCAGGTGATGCATGGCAAGACCTCGCGGATCCGCCACCTCGGGGTGGGGGTCTTCGCCGGCCTCGAGGATCCCCTGGAGGTCACCCGCTACCACTCGCTGGTGGTGGAACGCGAGAGCCTGCCGGACTGCCTGGAGGTCACCGCCTGGACCGACGCCGATGACGTCACCCCCGGGTTGGTGATGGGCATGCGCCACCGCGAGCTGGACATCGAGGGCGTCCAGTTCCACCCCGAATCGATCCTCACGCGCCAGGGCCACGAGCTGCTGGCCAACTTTCTTGAGCGTCGTTGATACGTGCCATTGCCAAAGGAGAAGACGGCCATGCAGATGCGCGAAGCCCTCGGCGCGGTGATGCGCCGCGAGGACCTTAGCTTCGACCAGACCCACCGGGTGATGATGACCATCATGACCGGGGAGGCCACCGACGCCCAGGTCGCCGCCTTCCTGATGGGCATGGCGATGAAGGGCGAATCCGCCGAGGAGATCAGCGCCGCCGCCCAGGTGATGCGCGAGCTGATGACGCCGGTGACGCTGAACGCCGAGAACGTGGTGGACATCGTCGGCACCGGCGGTGACGGCGCCAACCTGTTCAATGTCTCGACCGCGGCGAGTTTCGTTGCCGCCGCCGGCGGGGCCCATGTGGCCAAGCACGGCAACCGCGGGGTGTCCTCGTCCTCGGGCAGCGCCGACCTGTTCGCCGTGGCTGGCATCGACCTGGACCTGGACCCGGGACAGGTCGAGCGCTGCATCGAGGAGGTCGGCGTCGGCTTCATGTTCGCGCCCAATCACCATCCGGCCATGCGCCATGCCATCACGGCGCGCCGCGAGATGGGCGTGCGGACCCTGTTCAACATCCTCGGGCCGCTGACCAACCCGGCCGGTGCCCCCAACCAGCTGCTGGGCGTCTACTCGGCCTCGCTGTTGCCGCTGATGGCCGAGGTGCTGCGTCGCCTGGGCAGCGAGCACGTGCTGGTGGTCTGTGCCGAGGACGGCCTGGACGAGATCTCGCTGGCGGCGCCGACCCGGGTGGCGGAGCTCAAGGACGGCGAGATCCGCGAGTACACCATCGCCCCCGAGGACTTCGGCATCGCCCGCCACGACCTCGACGCCCTGCGGGTGCAGACCGCCGAGGACAGCCTGCGCCTGGTGCAGCAGGCCCTGGTGGGCGAGGGGCCGGCGGCGGACATCGTGGCGCTCAATGCCGGGGCGGCCCTCTATGCCGCCGGGGTCGCCGACACCCTCAAGGAGGGCGTCGCCATGGCCCAGGATGCCCAGGATGCCAAGCTGGCCCTGGAGAAGCTCAAGGAACTGACCAACTTCACCCGCGTCTTCGCCCAGTAGGCCGCCACTCAGGACACCGACATGACCGCATCTTCCGAGACCCCGACCATCCTGACCCGCATCCTGGCGCGCAAGGACGAGGAAGTCGCCGAGCGCCAAAGGGCCGTGCCGGAGGCCGAGCTGTTGCGTCTGGCCGCCGAGCAATCCGCTCCGCGGGGCTTCGTCGCGGCCCTGGATGCGTGCATCCGCGACGGCGATCCCGGCGTCATCGCCGAGATCAAGAAGGCCTCGCCCTCCAAGGGGGTGATCCGCGAGGACTTCCGCCCCGGCGAGATCGCCGAGCGCTATGCCGCCGGCGGGGCGGCCTGCCTGTCGGTGCTCACCGACGCCGACTTCTTCCAGGGCCACGAGGACTTCCTGATCGAGGCCCGGGAAGCCTGCGCGCTGCCGGTGATCCGCAAGGACTTCATCACCCACGGCTACCAGGTCAGCGAGGCCCGGGCGATCGGCGCCGACTGCATCCTGCTGATCGTCGCCGCCCTGGACGACGAGCGCCTGGCGGCGCTCCACCGCCAGGCGACCGAGCTCGGAATGGACGTGCTGGTCGAGGTCCACGATGCCCGGGAGCTGGAGCGGGCCCTGGCGCTGGACCTGCGCCTGGTGGGCATCAACAACCGCGACCTGCACACCTTCGACACCCGGCTCGAGACCACCCTGGAGCTGCTCGAGCGCATTCCCCCCGAGGTGACCGTGATCACCGAATCCGGCATCCACACCCGTGGCGACGTGCTGCGCATGCGCGAGCACGATGTCCACGGCTTCCTGGTGGGCGAGGCCTTCATGCGGCGCGAGGACCCCGGCGAGGCCCTGCGCGAGCTGTTCTTCTAGTCAGTCGGCGGTTCTCTCCCGCCCTCCACCGATCGCCCCGGCTGGCACCGGCCGGGGCGATCCCGTTCCAGGCCGGGGAGAGGCTCAGCTCGCCGCCCTGGCCCGACGCGCGGGGGAGTCCGCGAAGATCAGGCTGACCAGGGTATCTCCCCGCCTCGGGGTCAGGCCGCCCTCGGCGGTGGCCAGGCGCAACCGCCCCGAGGGTCCGATGCACAGCATGGGCAGCCAATGGCCGTTGTGGGCCTGGCGCAGGGGTTCCATGCGAAACTTCTCGCCGCAGCGCTCGCGGCGTACCTCGCCGCCTTCCTCCACCAGCCGCGACAGCCTGGCGAAGGTCACCTCGCGACCGAACAGCAGCGGCAGGTGGTCCAGGGCCTGGGCATGGGGACGGTTGGCGCGGTGCCCCTCATCGACCGCCAGCCGGAACACCCGGTCGCGGCCCAGCAGGTGCTCGAAGTGCAGCGCCGCCAGGGCGTTGAGCTCGCGATAGGGGGAGAGCGGCAGCAGGTAGCCGATGCCGCTGAGCTCCAGGTGCTGGGCGGCGTGTTCCGAGAGCGGGTCGCCGTAGTAGGTAGTCAGGCCCGCCCGCTGGGCGAGCTGGATGGCGTCCCAGCTGCTGTCGGCCAGCACCACGCTGACCCCGGCCGCCTGCAGCTGGCTGCCCACCGCGCGCGCTACCTGGTTGGCGCCGATGATCAGCACGCCGTCGGGGGAGGGCCGCTGGACCCCCAGCCAGCGGGCCAGGGGCCGCGACAGCAGGCTCTGGCTCACCACGGTGCTGATGATCACCAGGAAGGTGACCGGAACCAGCATCTCGGCACCGGGCACGCCGATCTCCTCCAGGCGCAGGGCGAACAGCGAGGCCGTGGCCGCCGCGACGATGCCTCGCGGCGAGATGAAGGCCAGCAGCGCCTTCTCGCGCAGCTCCAGCCGGCTGCCCAGGGTGCACAGCCATACCGCCAGCGGGCGGGCGACTCCCACCAGCACGGCGAGGAAGGCCCAGGCCGGCCAGCCCAGCAGCGCCAGTTGCTCCACCGTCAGCCGCGCGGCGAGCAGGATGAACAGGCCCGAGATCAGCAGTACCGACAGGGTTTCCTTGAACTCGATGATCGGCCGGGTCGGCACGCCCCGCATGTTGGCCAGCCAGGCGCCCATCACCGTCACGGTCAGCAGCCCCGACTCGTGGAACAGCAGGTTGGACAGCGAGAACAGGGCCAGCATCATCATCAGGGTGCCGAAGCTGTGCAGCTGGCGGGGCAGCCAGTGGCGGCGCAACACCTGGCCCCACAGGTGGCCGCCGGCGATGCCCAGCCCGAAGCCGATCAACGCGGTCTTGCCGAACAGCAGCAGGGTCTGGGTGGCGGCCTCGCTGCCCGAGCCCAGGGCCACGAACTCGTAGACCAGCACCGCCCCGATGGCGCCCACCGGGTCGATCAGGATGCCCTCCCAACGCAGGATCTGGGTGAGGTGTTCCCGGGCGCGCAGGGTCTGCAGCATCGGCAGGATCACCGTGGGACCGGTGACCACCAGCAGGGCCCCCAGCACGCTGGCCATCTCCCAGGACAGCGCCAGCAGGAAGTGTGCCGAGACGGTGGCGATCACCCCGGTGATCAGGGCGCCCCAGGTCACCAGGCGGCGCACCGTGCGGCCGTGGCCGCCGAGCTCGCGGAAGTTCAGCGTCAGGCTGCCCTCGAAGAGGATCACCGCCACCGCCAGGGAGACCAGCGGGAACAGCAGGTCGCCGAACAGCGCATCGGGGTCGAGCAGCCCGGTCACCGGCCCCGCGGCGATGCCGGCCACCAGCAACATCAGGATCGCCGGCAGCTTCAGCTGCCAGGCGAGCCATTGGCAGATCAGCGCCAGCAGGCCGATCGCCGCCAGGTCGAGGCCGGCATGCTCCATCGTCGTCGCGCTCCATCGGGTGGAAGGGCGCGAAGCCTAGCGTCACCGGCCGTCACATGCAATCCATTGGCTCGATGAGCGATGTCGATGTCGGTTCAGCGGTGCCACCACCACAGGATCAGCGAGAGCGCGGCACTGATCAGCAGCATGGTGGTGAGGGGGAAGTAGAGGGTGGTGTTGCCCCGGCGGATCAGGATATCGCCCGGCAGGTGCCCGAGGGGCAGCCTGCCGAGCCAGGGCCAGAGGAGTCCGGCGGCGACCAGCAGCAGGCCGATAAGGATCAGCGTCTTCGACATCTCGCCTCCTTCGGGCCTTAGCCGGCGCGGCGCAGCACCTCGAGCAGGCCCTGCAGTGGATGCGGCAGGGCGGCGTCCGAGAGCCGCCTGGCCTGGCTGCGGCAGGAATAGCCGCTGGCCAGCAGGCGGCCGGCGTTGACCGGATCCTCCACCCTGAGCCGCCAGGACTGGGCGTAGATGGTCGCCGAGGTCTCGCGGTTGCGTGCCTCGTGGCCGTAGGTGCCGGACATCCCGCAGCAGCCCGTGGCCAGCACCTCGAGCTCGAGGCCGAAGGCGGCGAACAGCCGCTGCCAGGCCTTGGGCGTGCCCGGGGCGTTGGTCGTCTCGGTGCAGTGGGCGAGCAGCCGATAGCCCGGATCGTCGAGGTCGAGGCCCGCGGGCGCCAGCTCCGGCGCCCGCTCGGCCAGCCACTCCGGCAGCAGCCGCACCTCGGGCACGGCGTCCGCGCCCAGCGCCGTCACGTACTCCTGGCGGTAGGTCAGGGTCATGGCCGGGTCGATGCCGACCAGCGGCACGCCGAAGGCGGCCAGACTCTCGAGCCGCTTGGCCTGCCTGGCCGCGGTGCGTGCGAAGGCGCCGAGGAAGCCCTGCACGTGCAGCGGCTTGCCGTTGGGCGCGTAGGGTGCCACGAACACCCGCACGTCGAGGCGCTCGAGTAGCTCGACGACGTCCCTCACCAGCTTGGCCTCGAAGTAGCTGGTGAAGGCGTCCTGCACCAGCACCACGCTGCGCGCCTTCTGGGCCGCGGTGAGCCGGCCCAGCGTCGTCGGCGTGGCCGGGGCCACGCCCCAGGCGGCGAGCTGCTTGTCGAGGCGCGCCCGGGACAGCCGGGGGCTGTCGACCATGCCGATGGGGCCGGCCAGCAGGCGGTTCACCCAGCGGTTGTCCAGGGCGGCGTTGTAGAGCGGCGCCACGGGAGCCAGATACGGCACCAGGAACTCCAGCCCGCCGATCAGGTAGTCGCGCGGCGGGCGCAGGTAGCGGCCGTGGTAGACCTCGAGGAACTGCGAGCGGAAGGTCGGCACGTTGACCTTGACCGGGCACTGGCCGGCGCAGGACTTGCAGGCCAGGCAGCCGGCCATGGCGTCATAGACCTGGTGGGAGAAGTCGGCCTCGCCGCGGCGCCGGGCCAGGGTGTTCCTGAGCTTTCCGGGGAAGGCCTTGACGGCGCCCCAGGCACCCTCGGCCCGCTGCCGGCGTGCCGCCTCGACCACGTCGACGCCGGCGTGGCCCTGCAGCCGCAGCCATTCGCGCATCAGGCTGGCGCGGCCCTTGGGCGAGTGGACGCGCTCGCGGGTGGCCTTCCAGGACGGGCACATGGCGTCATTCGGGTCGTAGTTGTAGCAGGCGCCGTTGCCGTTGCAGTAGACGGCGTCGCCGTGGGCCTGCCAGACCCGCTCGTCGATCTGGCGGTCGTACTGGCCGCGGGTCGGCACGCCGTCGATGGTCAAGAGTCCCGGGTCGACCCATTTCACGGCCTGCTCGTCATCGTCCCGTGTTCCCTGCTCGGAGTCGGGATCCTGGGCTTTACCCGCGTCTTCGGGCGGGTTGGAAAGCGGTGTGGCGATCTTGCCCGGATTGAGCTGGTTATGCGGGTCGAAGGCGCCCTTGAGGCGACGCAGGCTGGGGTAGAGTGGACCGAAGAAGGCCGGGGCGTACTCGGAGCGCACGCCCTTGCCGTGCTCGCCCCACAGCAGGCCGCCGTACTTCCGGGTCAGCGCGACGACCGCGTCGGAGATCTCGCGGATCATCCGCTCGTCGGCCGGGTCCTTCATGTCCAGCGCCGGGCGCACGTGGAGCACCCCGGCATCGACGTGGCCGAACATGCCGTAGGCCAGCCCGCGGGCGTCGAGCAGGGCGCGGAACTCGGCGATGTAGTCGGCCAGGTGCTCCGGGGGCACCGCGGTGTCCTCGACGAAGGGCAGCGGGCGCTTCTCGCCCTGGACGTTGCCGAGCAGGCCCACGGCGCGCTTGCGCATGCCGTAGACCCGGGCGATCGCCTCGCGGCCCTCCGCCCGGGTCTCGCCCAGGCGGGTGACGCTGGTGTCGTCCTCCAGGTGACGGCAGAAGGCGGCGACGCGCTCGGCCAGGCGCTCGGGGTCGTCGTCGTTGAATTCGACCAGGTTGATGCCGTGGGTCGGGGTATCGCCAGCCGGGAAGAACTCGGCGACGCCGTCCCAGACGACGTCCTGCCGGGCCAGGCCCAGCACCGTGTCGTCCACCGTCTCGATGGAGGTCGGGGCGGCACGGCTGGCCATCAGCGCCTTGGCATCGCGCAGGGCATCCATGAAGCCGGCGTAGCGCACGTTGACCAGGGTCGAGTGGGCCGGGATCGGCAGCACCTTGAGCACCGCCTCGCTGGTGAAGGCCAGCGAGCCCTCGGCGCCGCACAGCACGCTGTTGAGGTCGAACTTTCCTTCCGCCGTTCTCAAATGCGCCAGGTCGTAGCCGGTCAGGCAGCGGTTGAGCGGCGGGAAGGTCTCGCGGATGCGCTCGCGCTCGCTGTCGAGGATCTCGCGAGCCACCCGATGCACCCGGCCCACGGCGTCGTCGCGGGCGCACAGGGCGTCGAGCTCGGCCTCATCGACCGGCCGGGTGACGAGGCGCTCGCCGCCGAGCAGCACGCTGTCGAGCTCGAGCACGTGATCGCGGGTCTTGCCGTACTCGCAGCTGCCCTGGCCGCTGGCGTCGGTGGCGATCATGCCGCCGATCGTCGCCCGGTTGGAGGTGGAGAGCTCGGGGGCGAAGAACAGCCCGTGGGGCGCGAGCGCGGCGTTGAGCTGGTCCTTGACCACCCCGGCCTGGACGCGCACCCGACGCGCCGCCACGTCGATGTCGAGGATGGCGGTCATGTGCCGGGAGACGTCGACCACCAGGCCGTCGGTGAGCGACTGGCCGTTGGTGCCGGTGCCGCCGCCGCGGGGCGCCAGCACCACCCGGCGGAAGGCCTCGCGGCCGGCCAGGCGGGCGATGCGCTCCAGGTCGGCCACGCCCCGGGGATAGAGCACCGCCTGGGGCAGGCGCTGGTAGAGGGAGTTGTCGGTGGCGAGCACCGTGCGGTTGGCGTAGTCCGGGGCGATCTCGCCCTCGAAGCCGGCGTCCGCCAGGGCCTCGAGGAAGTGCCGGTAGGGCGTGTCGGCGTGGCCGTGGGTGCTCGCGTGAGCGGTGTCCAGTCGTGCGATCATGATATCGGGTTCGGTCGCTGTCGCTGCCGCGGGGCGGGCAGCTGGAGAAGGAGGCCCCTACTGTACCCCGGGACGGCCACGAGGCGCATCCCGACGGCGCCGGCATGCATAGCACCGGGGCGGGCTTTTGCCTACAATGAGCGCCCTGCTTTCACCGATACCGACGGACAGGATTCCATGCTCGATCCCAAACTGCTGCGCAGCGACCTCGACGGGGTCGCCCAACGACTGGCCAAGCGGGGCTTCGTGCTCGATAGCGAGCGTCTGGCCGCCCTGGAGTCCCGGCGCCGGGAGCTGCAGGCCGAGACCGAACGCCTGCAGAACGAGCGCAACACCCGCTCCAGGGCCATCGGCAAGGCCAAGGCCGCCGGCGAGGACATCCAGCCGCTGCTCGACGAGGTCAGCGACCTGGGCGAGCGCCTGGATGCCGCCAAGGCGCGCCTCGCCGAGGTGCAGGCGGAGTGGGACGAGCAGGTCAGCGGCCTGCCCAACCTGCCCCACGAGAGCGTCCCCCAGGGCGACAGCGAGGACGATAACGTCGAGCTGCATCGCTGGGGCACGCCGCGCGGCTTCGACTTCGCGGTCCGCGATCACGTCGACCTGGGCGCGCTCACCGGCCAGCTCGACTTCGACCTGGCCGCCAAGCTGACCGGGGCCCGCTTCGCGGTGATGCGCGGCAGCGTTGCTCGGCTGCACCGGGCGCTGACCCAGTTCATGCTCGACAAGCAGACCCTCGAGCATGGCTACGAGGAGTGCTACGTCCCCTACATGGTGAACGACGACTCGCTGTACGGCACCGGCCAGCTGCCCAAGTTCGGCGAGGACCTGTTCCGCCTGGAGGACGAGCGCGGCTATCGGCTGATCCCCACCGCCGAGGTGCCGCTGACCAACTTCGCCCGCGACGAGATCCTCGAGCACAAGCAATTGCCGGTGCGACTCACCGCCCATACGCCGTGCTTCCGCAGCGAGGCCGGCTCCCATGGTCGGGATACCCGCGGCATGATCCGCCAGCACCAGTTCGACAAGGTCGAGATGGTCCAGCTGGTCGACCCGGCGACCAGCTACGACAGCCTGGAGGAGATGCGCGGCCACGCCGAGGCGATCCTGCAGGCCCTGGAGCTGCCGTACCGGGTGGTGACGCTGTGTACCGGTGACATGGGCTTCGGGGCGGCCAAGACCTACGACCTGGAGGTCTGGCTGCCGAGCCAGGAGACCTACCGGGAGATCTCCTCGGTCTCCAACTGCGAGGACTTCCAGGCCCGGCGCATGCAGGCGCGCTTCCGCCAACCGGAGCAGAAGAAGCCCCGGCTGCTGCACACCCTGAACGGGTCCGGCCTGGCGGTGGGCCGCTGCCTGATCGCGGTGATGGAGAACCACCAGAACGCCGACGGCTCGATCGGCGTGCCCGAGGCGCTGCGGCCCTATATGGGCGGGGTCGAGAAGATCAACGTCTGACCGGGCGGCGCCCGGAAGAACGCGACTGCGTCGCTCGAAGAGCAAAGAGCGGCGCTTCGCGCCTGGAAGATGGAAGAAACGACACAACCCCACCGATGGTGGGGTTGTGTCGTTGAGGGCCGGTGAAATGCCGGCTCACTCTTCACTCCTCTCGCCTTCGATCTCCCAGCTGACATTGACCGCGGCATCGATGGTCAGGGTGCCGGGTCGATACTCGGTGGCGCCACCGCTCTCCCGGGCATCGGCACTCATGGCCATCATGCGCGGCTGGAACACCGGCGCCTGCTGCTCGCTCACCGCGTGCACCGGCCCCAGGGCGATGCCCAGGGTCTCGGCCATCAGCTCGGCCTTGTGGCGGGCACGGACGAGCGCCTGGGTCAGGGCCTCGTCGGTGGCCGCCTCGCGGTCGGCGAGGTCATAGGTCACGCCATCCAGGGCGTTGACGCCGGCCTCGGTGAGGGCGTCGAGGATCGTCGGCAGGCGTTCGAGATCCTTGATCTCGACCTCGAAGGGGCGCTCGAGGCGGGTTCGGGCCAGCGGCGTCGGTTCGCCCTCCTTGCCGGTCCGGTCATGCAGGACCTCGGGCTGGACCCGCAGCGAGCCGGCCTGGATGGTCTCGCGCTCGAGCCCGGCCGTCTCGAGGGTGCGGATCAGGGTGGCGGCCCGCTCCTCGAGCCGACGGCGCGCCTCGGCCAGGGCCTCGGGGTCGGTGCGGGTATCGTCGCGCTGGGCGATGGCCGGGGTGCGTTCCCACAGCCGTGCGCTCAGGGTCGCCTGGTCCGGCACCACCTGGAGCTCGGCCCGGGCCTGGACGTCCAGGCGAGGCGCGGGCGGGGCATCGGCGGCGCTCGCCATCGGCGGGGCGGTGAGGAGCAGGGCGGCGAGCAGGCTGGCGGGCAGGCGGGGTCGGAGGCATGACAGGGACATGGCGCTTTCCTTTTCGCGATGGAGGTGTCGGCTTGGAGCGACGCGGCCCGGCAGGGTTCCCCGGCCGGCGACGGCGAGCGACGCTTGTGCAATGGTTGCACGATCCCTCCCGGTGCCGAGGGACGTCGCGTTGTACCCTGAGTCATCAGGCGGCATCATGACGACACCCTGAAACGGCGGAGCAGGCGGGCATGGCGAGACCCGAAGACGATACCCAGAGCAGCATCCCCTTGAACCTGACCCTGGCACTGGCTGCTCTGGTGATCATCATCGCGGGGATGCGGGCCGGCTCCAGCCTGCTGGTGCCCTTGCTGCTGTCGCTGTTCATCGCGGTGGTCTGCACCGCCCCGGTCCACTGGCTGCATCGCCTGGGTGTGGGCCTGCGCCTGTCGGTGTGGCTGACCCTGATCGTGATCGGCGGCCTGCTGTCGCTGCTCGGGCTGCTGCTGGTCAACAGCTTCGGCACCTTCATCGATGCCCTGCCGGGCATCGAGCAGAAGCTCTACGAGTACTACCTCGGCGTGCTCGACAGCCTGGCCGGCCTGGGGCTGGCCATCGATACCGATCGGCTGGGCGAGCTGCTGCAGTCCGAGCAGTTCAGCAACTGGATTCCTGCCCTGATCGGCCAGCTCGGCAACCTGATGATGCAGAGCGTGGTGGTGGCCCTGCTGGTCATGTTCCTGCTGTTCGAGACGCTCAACTTCCGCGACAAGGTCTCCCGGGCGCTGGCCAATCCCGCCCCCAGCCTGCGCCGCTTCAGCGAGTTCAGCCTGACGCTGAAGCGCTACCTGGCGGTGAAGACACTGATCAGCCTGGCCACCGGGGCCCTGATCTGGCTGTCCTGCAAGCTGGTCGGGGTGGAGTTCCCGCTGCTCTGGGCGGTGTTGGCCTTCGCCCTGAACTATATCCCCAACATCGGTTCGGCCATCGCCGCGATTCCCCCGGTGCTGCTGCTGCTGGTCTCGCCGGATGGCGGCCTGTTCAAGGCGCTGGTGCTCTCCGGGGCCTACCTGGGGGTCAACTTCGTGCTGGGCAACCTGCTCGAGCCGCGGGTGATGGGACGGGCCCTGGGCCTGTCCACCTTCGTGGCGTTTCTCTCGCTGGTGGTCTGGGGCTGGATCTTCGGCGCGGTGGGGATGCTGCTCTCGGTGGTATTGACCATGACGCTCAAGATCGCCCTGGACAGCCATCCCCAGACACGCTGGATCGCCCACCTGCTGGGGCCGGGCACCGCCCCCCTGGAAAAGGCCGACAGACCGCCCCTGGAACGCAAGAACGAGGAGTGAGCCGGTCCACAACGACGACGCCCCGGCCAATGCCATTGGCCGGGGCGTCACGGGCGTGACCGGGCTCGGTCGACTCAGGCGTTCTGGTCGATGAACTGGGTCAGTTGGGACTTGGACTGGGCGCCGACCAGGGAGGCGACCTTGGCGCCGGACTTGAACAGCATCACGGTGGGCACGCCGCGCACTCCCTGCTCAGCGGCGATTTCCGGGGCGTCATCCACGTTGATGCTGACGATCTTGAGGTTGCCTTCGCGTTCATCGGCGACCTCGTCGACCACCGGTGCCATGACCTTGCAGGGACCGCACCAGGGGGCCCAGAACTTCAGCAGGACCGGGGTATCGGCATTGAGGACTTCCTGCTCGAAGTTGGCATTGGTGACATCGACGTTATTGGCCATGGGATTCTCCAGTTACTACGTTGCGCTGCATCGCGCGGATGGTCAGGCATGAATGCATGCTTGGTCGCCCGATGTTAGCGGGCGACCCACTTGCTGGCAAATCCCCGTGCGACCTCGACGGCCTGCCCGGGAGGTATGTGGGCGCGCCCATGATATGCTATAAAGTAATCATGAAACATATCCTTATTGCCCAATGGTCTTTTAATCCCGCCACAGGAAGGGGGAGGGAGCGGTCATGAAGCTCCAGCAGCTGAGGTACATCTGGGAAGTCTCGCGTCACAATCTCAACGTCTCGGCCACCGCCCAGAGCCTCTATACTTCTCAGCCCGGCATCTCCAAGCAGATTCGTCTGCTGGAGGACGAGCTGGGGGTCGAGATCTTCGCACGCAGCGGCAAGCACCTGACCCGGGTCAC
This sequence comes from Halomonas stenophila, assembly GCF_014192275.1. Classification (GTDB taxonomy): domain Bacteria; phylum Pseudomonadota; class Gammaproteobacteria; order Pseudomonadales; family Halomonadaceae; genus Halomonas; species Halomonas stenophila. The sequence goes on from NZ_JACHXR010000002.1 coordinate 537,201, forward strand.
GCCGGCGGGGCAAGCGATCATCGATCTCGCCGGGCAGGTGCTGCGGCTCACCGAGAACATCAAGCATGTCGCCCAGGAGCACAGCGACGAGCGGCGCGGCAGCCTGTCCATCGCCACCACCCATACCCAGGCGCGCTATGCGCTGCCGCCGGTGATTCGCGAGTTCACCCGCAAGTACCCCGACGTGGCGCTGCACATGCAGCAGGGCACGCCGCGGCAGATCGCCCAGATGGTCAGCGAGGGGCAGGCCGACTTTGCCATCGCCACCGAGTCCCTGGAGTTGTTCACCGACCTGGTGCTGCTGCCCTGCTATCGCTGGAATCGCTGCGTGCTGGTCCCCAAGGGACATCCCCTGGCCGAGATGCCGACCCTCACCCTGGAGGCCCTGGCCGGGTATCCGCTGGTGACCTATGTCTTCGGCTTCACCGGTCGCTCCCAGCTCGACGATGCCTTCCGGGCCCACGGTTTCAGCCCCAATGTGGTGCTGACGGCGGCGGATGCCGATGTCATCAAGACCTATGTGCGCCTCGGCATGGGGGTGGGGATCGTCGCCCACATGGCCGTGGACCCCGAGCTGGACACCGACCTGGTGGCCCTGGACGCCAGCCATCTCTTCGAGAGCTCCACCACCAAGATCGGCATCCGTCGCGGGACCTTCATGCGCGGCTACATGTACGACTTCCTGCAGGGCTTCGCCGATCACCTGGAGCGGGATCTGGTGGATGCCGCCCTGGTGGCCGGCCCCCGCCACGAACAGGGGCTCTTCCAGGGTATCGAACTGCCCGTTCGCTGAAGCGCCCCCGACCTCGGTCTCGACGAAAAACGCCATCGCCCGTCCTCTCGGACGGGCGATGGCGTGCCTGGGTGCCTCAGTGCTGGAGATGCAGCCCGCATTCCCGCTTCGCTTCCACCTTGGTGGGATCGAAGTAGTCGAACTCGTTGGGCAGGTCGTGAGCCTGCAGGTACTGGTAGAGGTCGCGTGCGCTCCAGTGCAGCAGCGGCGCGACCTTGAGCAGGCCGTCGGCGTTGCGGGAGACGGCGTCCATGCGGGCCCGTTCGGGGGTGTCTTCGGCGCGCAGGGCGGTGAACCAGACGTCCGGTGCCATTTCGCGCAGCGCCCGGCCGAAGGGCTCGAGCTTCACCTCCTCGGTGAAGGCCGCGTGGCGCGGGTCGTCGATGTCCGGCATGGGACCGTCGACCGCCTCGCGATGGGCCCGGGTGCGGCGCGGGATGTAGCTGATCAGGTTGAGGTCGAGCTGCTTCACCACGGCGTCGGCGAAGCGATAGGTGGCCTCGGTGTTGTAGCCGTGGTCCATCCACACGATGGGAATGTCCGGCCGTTGCCGCGTCACCATGTGCAGGATGACCGCCTCGAAGGGGCGGAAGTTGGTGGTGCAGATCGGCCGGCTGCCCTGTTCCAGGGCCCAGCGAATCAGGGCCTCGGGATCCTGGCCCAGGTCACGGTTGATGGCGTCGAGTTGCGGCTCCATGAGCGCCTCCCAGAAAGGTGTCTCGGTGGCGCTACCCTAGCAGAGCCCGAGTGAGCGGCCCCAATACCGATTGATTGGATGTTTATGCCGCTAAGTATTAACAGATTGCTTTCGTTATTCCATGGCGGCTTATCACCCGGCCAGCGGTCATGCCGGATCCATCGCGGCACAGGGGGCGTGCCGTGTGGGCGACGATCTCCTCGCCCGTGGGGTCGATCGTCAGGCGGGGTCGCTGAGTGCCGCCATCAGATGCCGGATCTTGTCCAGGGTCTCGGCATACTCGTCCTCGCCCCGGGAGTCGGCGACCAGGCCGCCGCCGCCCCACAGGTGCAGCCGGCCCCGGTCGGCCACGGCGGTGCGAATGGCGATGGAGGTGTCCATGTGACCCCTCACGTCCACATAGCCGAGGCTGCCGCAGTAGGCGCTGCGGGCCGAGGGCTCGAGCTCGTCGATGATCTGCATGGCGCGCACCTTGGGCGCGCCGGTGATCGAGCCGCCGGGAAAGGCGGCGGCCAGCAGGTCCAGGGGGGAGTGGCGCTCGTCCAACTCGCCGGTCACCACGCTGACCAGGTGATGCACGTTGGCGTAGCTCTCCAGGCCGCACAGCTGCGGGACCCGCACGCTGCCGGGGCGGCACACCCGGCCCAGGTCGTTGCGCAGCAGGTCGACGATCATCACGTTCTCGGCGCGATCCTTGACGCTGGCGGCGAGCGCCTCGGCGAGCCGGCGATCCTCCGCCGGGGTCCGGCCACGGGGGCGGGTGCCCTTGATCGGCCGGGTCTCGACCCGCCCCCGGGCGCAATGCAGGAAGCGCTCGGGGGACAGCGACAGGATGGCGTGATCGTCCCAGGCGATGAAGCCCGAGAAGGGCGTCGGGGTGGCCCGGCGCAGGCGACGGTAGGCCGACCAGAGGTCACCCTCATAGGGGGCGCTGAAGCGCTGGGCGAGATTGATCTGATAGCAGTCGCCCTCGCGGATGTAGCGCTGGACGGCGTCGAAGCGCGCCAGGTAGTCCTCCCGGGCCAGCTCGGGGAGGAAGTCGCCGGTCAGGCGGAAGTCCCCGCTCGCCGGGGGCGGCACCGCCAGCCAGCCGAGCACCTGGTCGCGGCGCTCGGCGGTCGCCACCAGCCAGGCCTCGCGGCGCTGGTGATCCAGGATCATCGCCCAGTCGTAGAGGCCGACGCGGCTGGCCGGGAGGTCGGCGACCGGTGTCGCCCGGCCGGGCACCGGCTCCAGGCAGCGGCCGAGATCGTAGCTCCAGAACCCGATCAGGCCGCCGAGGAAGGGCAGGTGACTGTCCGGCACCGCATCGTCCAGGCGGTCGAGCAGCGCCTGCTGGGCGGCGAAGGGCGTGAGGCCGTCCGGCAGGGCGGCATCCCCGTGGACCCGGCCCCGGGCATCGATGTCCAGCACGCTCAAGGGGTCGCTGGAGAGGATGTCGTAGCGGCCGCCGGGGGCGACCGGCCGGCCGCTGTCGAGCAGCACGGCCGCCGGGCGATGGCGCAGGGCCGCGAACAGGTCCAGGGGGTCTTCCCGATAGCTCAGGGGGGTGATCTCGAGTGGTGATGTCATCAATGGTGCCTTCCCTCAACAGGCGCCACATTCTAGGCGCCGCGACGGGGTTTGTCGCCAGCGGCAGGGCAGCGGCCGCGACGCCGGGTCAACGCAGCCCGACTATTGTCGACATCCTGCCTAGCAAATGCTTGGTTGTTTACAACCAAAGGGGGAGAGAGTCGGCCAGGCTGGCATATTGACCCGAAGGAAGGCACTGTCTACAGTTTCCCTCAAGCCCTGATTGTCGACAATTGCCATGACGAACGCACTGACCGAATCGGCCACACCCCCCGAGGTCCGCACCCTGGCGGAACGGGTCTTCCAGCAGCTCCAGGATGCCATCGTCCGGGGCGAGCTGGCACCGGGCAGCAAGATCACCGAGCCGGGACTGTCCCGGAGCTACGGCATCTCACGCGGGCCGCTTCGCGAGGCCATGCGCCGCCTGGAGGCGCACCGGCTGATCGAGCGCGTGCCCCATGTGGGGGCCCGGGTGGTCAAGCTGTCGATGAAGGAACTGCTCGAGCTGTTCGACGTGCGCGAGGCGCTGGAGAGCATGGCCGCGCGGCTGGCCGCCGAGCACATGAGTGCCGAGGAGATCGACGGCCTGCGGGAGGTGCTGGCGGTCCACGAGCGTCAGGCCGACCTGCGCCGTGGCGAGGCCTACTACCAGCGTGAGGGGGACCTGGACTTCCACTACCGCATCGTCCAGGGCAGCCACAACAAGATGCTGATGGGTCTGCTGTGTGACGACCTCTACTACCTGGTGAGGCTGTATCGCACCCAATTCAGCGCAAGTGGCACCCGTCCCCAGCGGGCCTTCGTCGAGCACCACCGCATCGTCGATGCCATCGAGGCCGGGGACGCCGAACTCGCCGAACTGCTGATGCGTCGCCATGTCAGCGCCTCCCGGGAGAATGTCGTCGAACGCTACGCCGCCTCCCTCGAACAGGAACAGGAGGCGTCCACCTGAGGATGCCCCGCCGACCCACTGGAGAGACCCCATGACCCGACTCACGCCCGGCGCCCGTTTCCGTGCCGCCCTCGAGGCCAACCGCCCGCTGCCCATCGTCGGCACCATCAACGCCTACACGGCCATGATGGCCGGGCGGGTCGGCCACCAGGCCATCTACCTGTCCGGTGGCGGCGTGGCCAATGCCTCCTTCGGCCTGCCCGACCTGGGCATGACCACCATGAACGACGTGGTCGAGGACGCTCACCGCATCTGCGGGGCCACCGAGGTGCCGCTGCTGGTGGACATCGACACCGGCTGGGGCGGCGCCTTCAACATCGCGCGAACCGTCAAGGAGATGCAGCGGGCCGGCGTGGCGGCGGTGCACCTGGAGGACCAGGTGGCCCAGAAGCGCTGCGGGCACCGCCCCAACAAGGCGATCGTCTCCCAGGGTGAGATGGTGGACCGCATCAAGGCCGCCGCCGATGCGCGCCTCGACCCCGACTTCACCCTGATCGCCCGCACCGATGCCTTCCAGAAGGAAGGGCTGGAGGCCGCCATCGAGCGCGCCAACGCCTGCCTCGAGGCCGGCGCCGACGCCATCTTCGCCGAGGCCGTCCACACCCTGGATGACTACCGGGCCTTCTGTGAGCGCCTCGATGCGCCGATCCTGGCCAACATCACCGAGTTCGGCGCCACGCCGCTGTTCAGCCAGGACGAGCTCGCCGAGGCGGGCTGCCGCATGGTGCTCTACCCGCTGTCCGCCTTCCGCGCCATGAACGCCGCGGCACTCAAGGTCTACCAGAGCATCCATGACAAGGGGCACCAGCGCGACGTGGTGGAGTCGATGCAGACCCGCGAGGAACTCTACGACTTCCTCAACTACCACGACTTCGAACGCAAGCTCGACGCCCTCTTCGCCGAGCAGGGCGACGACACCTGAACAAGACCCATAACAAGCACACGACAGGAGACACGACCATGGCAGACAATCCCGTCAGTAGCACCGGCCTGCGCGGCCAGAGCGCCGGTTCCACGGCCCTGTGCACCGTCGGCAAGAGCGGCGCCGGGCTGACCTATCGCGGCTACGACATCAAGGAACTGGCCGACAAGGCGCGCTTCGAGGAAGTGGCCTACCTGCTGCTCAAGGGCAAGCTGCCCAACCGGGCCGAGCTCGATGACTACGTCACCAGGCTCAAGGGGCTGCGGGGCCTGCCCCCGGCGCTCAAGACCGTGCTGGAGCAGATCCCGGCCGACGCCCATCCCATGGACGTGATGCGCACCGGCGCCTCCATGCTGGGCAACCTCGAGACCGAGCAGAGCTTCGAGGAGCAGCAGGACGTCTCCGACCGTCTCCTGGCGGCCCTGCCCTCCATCATCTGCTACTGGTACCGCTACACCCACGACGGGGTGCGCATCGACACCGAGACCGACGACGATTCGGTGGGCGGCCACTTCCTGCACCTGCTGCGCGATGCGCCGGCCTCCGAACTGCATGCCCGGGTGATGAACGTCTCGCTGATCCTCTACGCCGAGCACGAGTTCAACGCCTCGACCTTCACCGCCCGCGTCTGCGCCTCGACCCTCTCCGACATGCACTCCTGCGTGACCGGCGCCATCGGCTCGCTGCGTGGGCCGCTGCATGGCGGCGCCAACGAGGCGGCCATGGCGATGATCGAGAACTGGCAGTCGCCCGAGGAAGCCGAGCGCGAGATTCTCGGCATGCTCGAGCGCAAGGAGAAGATCATGGGCTTCGGGCACGCCATCTATCGCGAGTCCGATCCGCGCAATGCCATCATCAAGCAGTGGTCGAAGCGGCTCGCCGAGGACGTGGGTGACAGCGTGCTGTATCCGGTCTCCGAGCGGGTCGAGGCGGTGATGTGGCGCGAGAAGAAGCTGTTCAGCAATGCCGACTTCTTCCATGCCGGCGCCTACCACTTCATGGACATCCCCACCAAGCTGTTCACGCCGATCTTCGTCTGCTCGCGGGTCACCGGCTGGTGTGCCCATGTCTTCGAGCAGCGCGAGAACAACCGCATCATCCGTCCCAGCGCCGACTACGTCGGTCCGGAGCACAGCGAATGGGTGCCGCTCGAGCAGCGCGCCTGACGTTCCTGCCTGATCACCCGTCATGACGGGTGCCGGGACAAGGTGAAGCGAGGGTCCTACGCCATGGGTGAGGCGGAAAACGAAGAACATCCAGTGGATGTTCTTCCCGCCGAAGGGGTTGGCCATGGATGGCCAACCCAGGACCTGCAAGCGGCGCAGGATGCGAAAGCGCCGCAGGGCGTCGGTAGCGCCCAGGGATGGGTTCACAGCGCCCTCGCGAAGGGCCGGCTCCCCGGGGCTTGTCGCCGGCAAGTCCTGCGGGAGAGCCGCCGGCCAGGTAGCCTCTGCTGCCGCCTCTTTCTTCTGTCCACGACCCGATGGTGGCCACGCCATGAATACCGATTACCGCAAGCCCCTGCCCGGCACCGGGCTGGACTACTTCGATACCCGCGAGGCGGTCGAGGCGCTCCGCCCCGGCACCTATGACACCCTGACCTACACCGCCCGGGTGCTGGCCGAACAGCTGGTGCGCCGCTGCGAGCCGGGCCTGCGCGACGCCGCCCTCGCGCAGATCATCGACGGCAAGCGCGACCTGGACTTCCCCTGGTACCCGGCCCGGGTGGTCTGCCACGACATCCTCGGCCAGACCGCCCTGGTCGACCTGGCCGGCCTGCGTGACGCCATCGCCGAGCGCGGCGGCGACCCGGCCAAGGTCAACCCGGTGGTGCCGACCCAGTTGATCGTCGACCACTCCCTGGCGGTCGAGCACGCCGGCTTCGAGAAGGACGCCTTCGACAAGAACCGGGCGGTGGAGGATCGCCGCAACGAGGATCGCTTCCACTTCATCGAGTGGACGAAGACGGCGTTCGAGAATGTCGATGTCATCCCCGCCGGCAACGGCATCATGCACCAGATCAACCTGGAGAAGATGTCGCCGGTGGTGCAGGCCCGCCCCGATGAGAATGGAAAGCGCGTGGCCTTCCCGGATACCTGCGTGGGCACCGACAGCCACACCCCGCATATCGACTGCCTGGGGGTGATCGCCATCGGCGTGGGCGGCCTCGAGGCCGAGACCGTGATGCTGGGGCGCCCCTCCATGATGCGCCTGCCCGATATCGTCGGCGTCAAGCTGACCGGCAAGCGCCAGCCCGGCATCACCGCCACCGATATCGTGCTGGCGATCACCGAGTTCCTGCGCCGCGAGCGGGTGGTGGGGGCCTATCTGGAGTTCTTCGGCGAGGGAGCCGCCAGCCTGACCATCGGCGACCGGGCCACCATCTCCAACATGACCCCGGAGTACGGGGCGACGGCGGCGATGTTCTACATCGATGACCAGACCCTCGACTACCTGAAGATCACCGGCCGCGAGCCGGAGCAGGTGGCGCTGGTCGAGGCCTACGCCAAGCAGGCCGGCCTGTGGGCCGACGACCTGGCCGGCGCCCGGTACGAGCGAGTGCTGGAGTTCGACCTCTCCACCGTGGAGCGTAACCTCGCGGGTCCCTCCAATCCGCACCGTCGCCTGCCCACCTCGGCGCTTGTCGAACGCGGCATCGCCGTACGCTCAGCCAAGGACAGCGCCAAGGCCCAGGCGGAAGAGGCGGCGGGCAAGCTGCCCGACGGCGCGGTGATCATCGCCGCCATCACCAGCTGTACCAACACCTCCAATCCGCGCAACGTGGTGGCCGCGGGCCTCCTGGCCAAGAAGGCCAACGAGCTGGGGCTGGTGCGCAAGCCCTGGGTGAAGTCCTCCTTCGCGCCGGGGTCCAGGGTGGCACGCCTCTACCTGGAAGAGGCCGGCTTGCTGCCCGAACTGGAGGCGCTCGGCTTCGGCATCGTGGCCTACGCCTGCACCACCTGCAACGGCATGTCCGGTGCCCTGGATCCGACGATCCAGCAGGAGATCATCGACCGCGACCTCTATTCCACCGCGGTGCTCTCCGGCAACCGCAACTTCGACGGCCGCATTCACCCCTACGCCAAGCAGGCCTTCCTGGCCTCGCCGCCGCTGGTGGTCGCCTACGCCATCGCCGGTACCGTGCGCTTCGACATCGAGAAGGACGCGCTGGGCCACGCCCCGGACGGCAAGCCGATCACCCTCGAGGACCTCTGGCCCTGCGATGAGGAGATCGACGCCATCGTCGCCGAGCACGTCAAGCCGGAGCAGTTCCAGCGGGTCTATATCCCGATGTTCGACCTGGAGGCGGCGGAACGCGCCGAGAGCCCGCTCTATGACTGGCGTCCGCTGAGCACCTATATCCGTCGTCCGCCCTACTGGGAAGGCAACATGGCGGCCGAGCGCGCGCTCAAGGGCATGCGGCCGCTGGCGATCCTGCCGGACAACATCACCACCGACCACCTGTCACCGTCCAACGCCATCATGGCCGACAGCGCCGCGGGCGAGTACCTGGCGAAGATGGGCCTGCCGGAAGAGGATTTCAACTCCTACGCGACCCACCGCGGCGACCATCTCACTGCCCTGCGGGCCACCCTGGCCAACCCCAAGCTGTTCAACGAGATGGTGCGGGACGAGGCCGGCGAGGTGATCCAAGGCTCGCTGGCGCGCCTTGAGCCGGAAGGCCGCGTCACCCGCATGTGGGAGGCCATCGAGACCTACATGGCGCGTGGCCAGCCCTTGATCGTCATCGCCGGTGCCGACTACGGCCAGGGCTCGTCGCGGGACTGGGCGGCCAAGGGCGTGGCGCTGGCGGGCGTGGAGGCCATCGTCGCCGAGGGCTTCGAGCGCATCCACCGCACCAACCTGATCGGCATGGGCGTGATGCCCATTCAGTTCCGGGAGGGCACCACCCGTCACACCCTGCAGCTCGATGGTACCGAGAGCTATGACGTGGAGGGCGCCCCCGACCCCGGCGCCACGCTGACCCTGGTGATCCACCGCCAGAGCGGTGACACCGAGCGCGTGCCGGTGATCTGTCGCCTGGATACCGCCGAGGAGGTCTCCATCTACTCCGCCGGCGGCGTGCTGCAGCGCTTCGCCCAGGACTTTCTCGAATCCAGCGAGGTCGCCTGAGGAGGCCATATGACCCATCGACCCCAGATCCGGGTGCCCGCCACCTACATGCGTGGCGGGACCAGCAAGGGCGTGTTCTTTCGCCTGGAGGACCTGCCCGAGGCCGCCCGCGCGCCGGGACCGGCTCGCGATGCCCTGCTGCTGCGGGTGATCGGCAGCCCCGATCCCTATCAGAAGCAGATCGACGGCATGGGCGGGGCCACCTCGAGCACCAGCAAGACGGTGATCCTGTCGAAAAGCGACAGCCCCGACCACGATGTCGACTACCTGTTTGGCCAGGTGGCCATCGACGCGCCCGTCGTCGACTGGAGCGGCAACTGCGGCAACCTCTCGGCGGCCGTGGGGCCCTTCGCCATCAGCAACGGCCTGGTCGATGACGCGCGCCTCCCGCGCAACGGCGTCGCCGAGGTGCGTATCTGGCAGGCCAATATCGGCAAGACCATCATCGCCCGGGTGCCCATCACCGACGGCGCCGTCCAGGAGGCCGGGGACTTCGAGCTCGATGGCGTGACCTTCCCCGCGGCGGAGGTGCCGGTCGAATTCATGGACCCGGCCGACGGCGAGGGGGCGATGTTCCCCACCGGCCGCGTCGTCGACGAACTCGAGGTGCCGGGCGTGGGGACCCTGCCGGCGACCCTGATCAACGCCGGCATCCCGACCATCTTCGTCAACGCCGCGGACATCGGCTATACGGGCACCGAACTGCAGGAGGCCATCAACGGCGACGCCGCGGCCCTGGCCCGCTTCGAGGCGATCCGCGCCCACGGTGCGGTGCGCATGGGGCTGATCGGCCATGCCGATGAGGCCACCAGTCGCCAGCACACCCCGAAGGTCGCCTTCGTGGCACCGCCGGCCGACTACCCGGCCTCCAGCGGCAGGACGATCGAGGCCGGTGAGGTGGACCTGCTGGTGCGGGCCCTGTCCATGGGCAAGCTGCACCATGCCATGATGGGCACGGCGGCCGTCGCCATCAGTGTGGCCGCGGCGGTGCCGGGGACCCTGGTCAACCTGGCCGCCGGCGGCGGCGAGCGCACGGCCGTGCGCTTCGGCCATCCCTCCGGCACGCTGCGGGTCGGTGCCGAGGCCCGCCAGGTCGATGGCCAATGGACCGCCACCAAGGCGATCATGAGCCGCAGCGCCCGGGTCTTGATGGAAGGCTGGGTGCGCGTGCCCGACGGCACCGTCTGAGCGGAAACCGCCGGATGCAAAAGCGCCTCGTGTCTCCGGACCGGGGCGTTTCCTATAGTGAAGGACACGCCAGGGGATTCCCGGAGCGAGAGGCGCCGGAGCCCCTCGCCGGATCGATCCCGGGCCCAGCTGCAAGCGTTCACCAGGCACTCACCCGAGATGGTGACAGGAGGGAAGCATGAGCACCGTGGAAGCCAATGTACGACCGGACTACGACAGCGAGTTGCAGAAGATCGCCGACTATGTGCTAGGTTTCACCCCCGACAGTGGCGAGGCCCTGGACACCGCCCGCCACTGCCTGATGGACACCCTGGGTTGTGGCCTGCTGGCACTGCGCTTCCCCGAGTGCACCAAGCACCTGGGGCCCCTCGTGGAGGGCACCGTCGTCCCCCATGGGGCACGGGTGCCGGGCACCTCCTTTCGCCTGGACCCGGTCAAGGCGGCCTGGGACATCGGCGCCATCGTCCGTTGGCTCGACTACAACGACACCTGGCTGGCGGCCGAGTGGGGGCATCCCTCCGACAACCTCGGCGCCATCCTCGCGGTGGCCGATCATCTCTCCCAGGCTCGGGTCGCCCGGGGCGAGGCGCCGCTGACCATGCGCGAGGTCCTCGAGGCCATGATCATGGCTCACGAGATCCAGGGCGTGCTGGCGCTCGAGAATTCCTTCAACCGGGTCGGTCTCGATCACGTGGTGCTGGTCAAGGTGGCTTCCACCGCCGTGGCCGCCAGGCTGATGGGCGCCGACCGCGAGCAGTTGCTCTCCGCCCTGTCCCATGCCTGGGTCGATGGCCAGAGCCTGCGCACCTATCGCCACGCGCCCAATGCCGGTTCCCGCAAGAGCTGGGCGGCGGGGGACGCGACGTCTCGCGGCGTGAGGCTGGCCGACATCGCCCTGCGCGGCGAGATGGGCATCCCCGGCGCGCTCTCCGCGCCCCAGTGGGGCTTCTACGACGTGCTCTTCAGCCACACCAACAAGGACCTGGCCACCAAGCCGGAGGACGAGCGCCGGTTCACCTTCCAGCGGGAGTTCGGCAGCTATGTGATGGAGAACGTGCTGTTCAAGCTCTCCTTCCCCGCCGAATTCCATGCCCAGACCGCCTGCGAGGCCGCCGTGGCCCTGCATCCACAGGTCAGGGATCGCCTCGACGAGATCGATCGCATCGTGCTGACCACCCACGAGTCCGCGATCCGCATCATCTCCAAGGAGGGAGACCTGGCCAATCCGGCCGACCGTGACCATTGCCTGCAGTACATGACCGCGGTGCCACTGATCTTCGGCAGCCTGACCGCCGAGCATTACGAGGATGCCTTCCATGCGGCCCATCCGCGGATCGACGCCTTGCGCAGCAAGATGGAGGTCGTCGAGGACGAGGGCTATTCTCGTGACTACCATGACCCCGACAAGCGCTCGATCGCCAATGCCATCCAGGTGTTCTTCCAGGACGGCAGCGCCACCGAGCGGGTGGTGGTCGAATACCCGATCGGCCATCGCCGTCGGCGGGACGAGGGGATCCCGGTGCTCGAGGAGAAGTTCCGCCGCAACCTGGCCACCCGCTTCCCGCGTGCTCGTTGCGAGACGATCTTCACGCTGTGCAAGGACCAGGCACGCCTGGAGGGAACCGCGGTGAACCGGTTCGTCGACCTCTTCGTGATCTGAAACCACGACGGCTCACCGTGTCCGGGCGCTCGATGGCGAGCGGCCTATGTCCAAAGCGTTTCGACACTGCTCATCTCATAACCAACGGGTCTTGGTGGGGCGCGAGAGCGTGGTCTATATTTTTTCGATGGGAGGGGCTTGCGTTGCCCGCGGAGAATCCGTAAAGTACGCATCCGCTGCCGGCGACGGGCAACGTTGCAGGCGGTGATGAGTGGCAGAAGTGCTTGTTTCTTCGAGAGTTTTTGAAAAGGCTCGGTTGACAGGCTCGCCGGAAACGGTAGAATGCTCGCCACTCGCTACGGAGGCCCGCTGAGGGCTCCATCGGCAGTCATCGCGACACGGGATGACGGCTCGGTCAGCCGGATCGCTTCCTCGGAAGCCGTCGACAAGGGGCTTGACGCGACGCGCCGATCACGTAGAATACGCCTTCCTTGCAGGGCGCCGGGCCGGACGGCACGGCAACGCAAGATGCTCTTTAACAATCGATCAGGTAATTCATGTGGGCGCTTGTCGAGATGTCGGTGACCAGTCACTGAATATCAAGGCAAGCGACTCGTCAAACGAG
>NZ_JACHXR010000003.1:0-85552 GCF_014192275.1 Halomonas stenophila
CTGGCCCAGGCCAACGCCTTCATGGAGGGCAGCCAGGGCGGCAGCGACCTCGACCCCTACAGCTGCCCGGGCAACCGCCCCTCCAGCACCCTGCTGCTCGACGAGCTGACGCCGAGGAACCTCGGCGCGCTGATCGCGCTGTACGAGCACAAGGTGTTCGTCCAGGGGGTGATCTGGAACATCAACTCCTTCGACCAGTGGGGCGTGCAGCTCGGCAAGCGCATCGCCGGCGAGATCAGCAGCCGCATCGACGAGCATAGCCAGGACTTCGACGGTTCCACCCAGGGCCTGCTCGAGCTGGTCCGCGCGCACTTCCCCGGTCACGGCACCGCGACGCGAGAAGCCCCGCCGCAGGAGGCCCCAACGCCCGACGCCGCCAAGCCCAGGGGCAAGCGGCGCAAGGCCTCCTCCTGAGCCGTCGGGCCGCGCCTCAGCGGGCCGGGCGCCCGGCCCGCTGCCCCCACCAGGCGGCGGCGAGCCATAGCGGCACGCTGCCCAGACCATAGACCAGGGCCAGCCAGGGGCGCGAGGCCTCCAGCAGATAGAGCGTCTCGAGCCCGAACAGCGAGAAGGTGGTGAAGCCGCCGCAGAAGCCGGCGACCAGGAAGGGCTGCCAGCGGGCGGCGCGCCCGGTGATGCGATGGGAGGCCCGGGCGACGAAGGCGGCGATCAGCCAGGAACCGACCAGGTTGACGGCCAGGGTGCCCCACAGGAAGGCACTGCCGAGCCACTGCAGCACGCCCAGCGAGACCAGGTAGCGCAGCACCGCGCCCAGGCCACTGCCCACCCCCACCGCCAGATAGCCCTGCCAGCTCGTCATGCACCGCCTCCGGCCAGCCACCAGCCCGCGGCCGCGGCGATCACCCCCAGCCCCAGGGTGGCCAGGCCATTGGCCAGGGCCGCCGCTGTGCGGCCTGCCTGCCACAGGCCGAGGGTCTGCAGGCTGAAGGAGGACACGGTAGTGAAGCCTCCCAGGCCCCCGACCGCCAGGCCCAGCCAGGCCGGCGAATCGCCGGGGGGCCAGCCGAGGCGCGCGGCCAGCGCGCCGAGGGCCAGGGTCCCGCTCAGGTTGACCATCAGGGTGCCCCAGGGAAAGGCCCGCCCCAGCCATCGCGCGGTCAGCTCGGTCACGGCCAGGCGCGCCATGCCGCCCAGCGCCCCGCCCACCGCCACCAGTCCCAGGCTTGCCAGCCCCATGTGTCTGCCTCCCTGACGCCTTCGCGTCGATGCTAGCCGAGCCGGGTGCCGGCCACAAAAAACGCCACCCGGGACCGGGTGGCGAGCGTTCATGCTTGCCTTGCAGGGGTATAGGAGGCATTCAGGCAATGCCTGCCAGAAAATATGACACAATATCCCGATCATGTACAATTCTCGTACACTACCCTGAAGACTCATCGAGGCCCGACACCTCCGGCCATGGTAGCCTGACGACGACATCCTCGCCCTATCCACGCCCAGACACGGAGGCCCAAGCGTGCGCACCAGACGACTCCTCTCCCTGGCCAGCGGCTGGCTGCTGGCCATCCTGATGCTGGCCCCCCTCCCGGCCATGGCCCAAGCGACCGACGGGGGAGGCCAGGCCCCGGCCAATGCCACCCTGGCCAATCTCCTCGAGAATCCCGAGACGCGCCAGCAGCTGATCGACCAGCTGCGCGGGGCGGCCAGCGAGTCGGGTGCCGAGGCCGCCGCGAGCGAGGCGGCGTCGCCGTCGCTGCCCCGCCAGCTGGCCGAGACCACCAGCCGCATCGTCGGCGAGCTGGGCAGCCAGCTCGGCCAGGTCCTCGATGCCGTGAGCGGCCTGCTCGCGGCCTCCCCGAGCACCTTCGACCTGCCCGCCTTCACCAGCGCGGCCATCAACCTCGGGCTGGTGATCCTCGCCACGGTCGTGCTGTTCATCGCCGTTCGCCGCCTGGCCCGGCCCCTGTTCACCCGCCTCAGCCAGTGGTCGCTGACCGGCAAGGGCCTCCAGCCGCTGCTGCGCCTGGTGCTCAGCGTGGGCGTGGCGGTACTGATCGATGCCCTGGTGGTCGCGCTGGCCTATGTCGGCGGCAACCTGGTCGCCACCTTCGCGGTGGGCGAGAGCGGTGAGCTGTCGACCCGCGCCTCGCTGTTCCTCAACGCCTTCCTGGTGATCGAGCTGCTCAAGGCCGCGGTGCGCATGCTCTTCGCCTCCCGCTACGAGGGCCTGCGCCTGCTGCCCATCGCCGCCGCCTACGCCGCCTACTGGAACCGCTGGATCGCACGCCTGATCGGGCTGGCCGGCTATGGCCTGATGGTGGTGGTGCCGCTGGTCAACGCCTACCTGTCGCCGGCCCTCGGCGAGGGGATCGGCACCCTGATCATGATCGGCGCCTATGTCTACGCCGTGGTCGTGGTGCTCAAGAACCGCAAGCGGCTGCGCGACGCCCTGAACCGCAAGGCTGGCCAGACCACCATGGCCGCCAGCCGGATATCGCTGCAGCTGTTCGCCCGGACCTGGCACCTCTTCGCCCTGGCCTACTTCACCATGGTGCTGGTGCTGACCCTGACCCGTCCCGAGGACGCCCTGCCCTTCGTGCTGCTGGCCACCCTGCAGACCCTGGTCACGGTCCTGGTGGGCATGCTGGTGTCCTCCCTGCTCACCCAGACCATCGGCCGGCGCATCCGCCTGGGTGACGACCTGCGCCGCAAGTTGCCGATGCTCGAGGCGCGCCTCAACCGCTACGTGCCCACCGCCCTGCGAGTGATACGCGCGGTGATCCTGATCGCCGTGGTGATGGTGGTGCTGAGCGCCTGGGGCGCCTTCGACCTGGCCGGCTGGTATGCCTCCGAGGCGGGACGTGGCCTGGTCGGCAAGCTGCTCAGCGTGTTCGTGATCCTGGTGGTGGCCGCCGCCGTCTGGCTGGGACTGGCCAGCCTGATCGAGCACAAGCTCAACCCCGAGACCGGCGGCGGCGTGCCCTCGGCCCGGGCCCAGACGCTGCTGTCGCTGTTCCGCAATGCCCTGGCCATCGCCCTGATCACCCTGACGGCGATGATCGTGCTCGCCGAGATCGGCATCAACATCGGCCCGCTGATCGCCGGTGCCGGGGTGCTGGGCCTGGCCATCGGCTTCGGTGCCCAGAAGCTGGTGCAGGACATCATCACCGGGGTCTTCATCCAGGTGGAGAACGCCATGAACACCGGCGACGTGATCACCGTGGGGGGCATCACCGGGGTGGCCGAGAAGCTCAGCATCCGCTCGGTGGGCATCCGCGACCTCAGCGGCACCTACCACATCGTGCCCTTCTCCAGCGTCGACACCGTCTCCAACTACATGCGCGACTTCGCCTACCACGTCGGGGAGTACGGCATCGCCTATCGCGAGAACATCGACGAGGCGATCCAGGCGCTGCAGGAGGCCTTCGAGGCGCTCCGCGAGGACGAGGAGCACAAGGGCAAGCTGCTCGAGCCGCTGGAGGTCGCCGGCGTGATCGCGCTGGCCGACAGCTCCGTGAACATCCGCGTGCGCATCAAGACCACGCCGGGGGACCAGTGGGCCGTGGGCCGCGCCTACAACCGCCTGGTCAAGCTGCACCTCGACGCGGCCGGCATCGAGATCCCCTTCCCCCATACCACCCTCTACTTCGGCGAGGACAAGGACGGCGGCGCCCCGCCGGCCAACGTGCGGGTCATCCGCCAGCAGGCGCGCGAAGTCGCCGCCGCCTCGGCCGACGAGGATCCCGCGGTGGCCACCGACACCCAGGCCCCCCAGGAGGTCCACAACCAGGAAGACTACGACGGCGAGACGTAACCACCGTCACCCACGCCAATGCAAGAGGGGCTGCCATTCGGCAGCCCCTCTTGCATGCTGGGTCGGGCGCGGGCGACGCTCAGGACGCCGCCTGGGCCGTCTTCGCCGGCGTGTCCTCCGGCTCGGTGGGCTGGGGCAGCGAGGGCAGCGACCGGTCAAGCAGCTCGACGCTCTGCCGGTAGTACAGCTGGCTCTTGTTGTGCTCGCCCAGGTTGGCATAGAGCCGGGCCAGCTCGGCGCAGACCACGCCGCTGGGCCGCTGGCGCTGGCTGGCCTCGAAGTATTCCTGGGCCTTGCCCCAGTAGGCGTTGCGCAGCGAGAGCCGGCCCAGGGTGAGCAGCAGATCCGGGTCGTTGGGCCGCTCCTGCAGCCACTTCTCGGCCACCACCAGCTGGCGCGCCGCCTCCACTTCGAGCAGCCCGTAGCGCTGCACCAGGCGGCTGTCCCAGTGCTCCTTGAGGGAGTGACGCAGCAGCCGCTCGGCGATGCCCTGCTCGTTGCCGCGCACCAGGGCCTCGGCATAGAGCACGATCAGGTCGACGTTGCCGCGCAGGTGGTCGGGCATGTCGGCCCAGAGGTTGCGCACCCGCTCGATGTCACCGGGCTGGCGGGCCTCCTGGGAGATCAGCTCGCGATAGGCGCGCTGCTCGAGCTGCTCGCGCTCCTCCCGGGAGATCAGGTGCTGCGCGCCGAGGCGCGGCATCAGCCGGCGCAGGCCGTCCCAGTCGCTGAGGCTGATATAGGCCTGCTTGAGCTGCTTGAGCACCTGCGGGTGGTTGGGCAGGTGGCGATCGAGGCGGGTGAGGATCGCCAGGGCCTCCTCGTACTGCTGGCGGTCCAGCATCAGTTGGGCCTGCATCAGGCCCACCGCGGTGTCGGCCCCCTCGGTGCTGAGGTGGGCGCGCTTGAGCAGGGTGTCGGCCTGCTCGTAGCGCCCCTGGTAGTGGGCCGCCAGGGCGGCGGAGAGGTAGTTGACCAGCGGCGTGCTGGAGTCGTCGGCGGCCTTGACCAGGGCCTTCTCGGCGCGCTTCCAGCGTCCCTCGGCCAGCGCCACCAGGCCGCGCACGGTGCGCCGCATGGCGGTGCGGTTGCGCGAGCGGCTGTTCCACACCTTGAAGCGGGTCACCGGGCGCGAGAGGCGCATCAGCAGCCGCAGGCCGAAATGCACCACCACCAGGGCCGCCAGCAGCAGCACCAGGCCGAACCAGAAGGAGGTCTGGACCGAGGTATCGCCCACCCGGACCAGCCAGTAGCCGGGCACCGACATCATCAGCTGGCCGAACAGGGCCCCGATCGCGAGGCCGAGGACCACGAGCAGGATCAGCTTTCTCATGCCTCATCTCCCTGGCCGCCGTTGCCGGCCTCGAAGCGGTGCTCGATGAAGCTCGCCAGCGCCTGCTGGGAGCCGCTGATGTCCGGCAGTTCCGGGCGGATGGCGCGGCCCTTGAGCTCCTCGAGGCGCGACAGCACCGCCTGGACGCCGCTGTCGCCGGTGTCGTAGTAGCCCTGGATCAGGGTCAGGGCCTTGTCGAGGCTGGCCTCATAGAGCGGCGGCTCCTCCTTGAGCAGCGCCAGCTGGGCCTGCTCCAGGACCAGGCGCACGCTCTGGCGCAGGTAGGACTCCTGCTCCGGCGAGATCAGCGCCTCGAGCGCCTCGTCGTGCTGGCGGACCGTGACCAGGTCCTTGAGTTCGCCGCCGAAGCGCGCCAACTGCGACTGCCAGCCGCCGGAGGGCGCCTCCTCGATGGTCGAGTCGGCGGCGATCTCCTCAATGTCCTGGGCCAGCGGGCGACCGGCGATCTGCTCCTGCTGGGCGTTCAGCGCCAGGTAGAGGCCGGTGCGGTCGACGCGGGGCACGGATTCCAGCGCGGCCAGCTCGGAGGCGATCTCGCGGCGCACCGGCATCAGCGCCGGGTTGTCGGCCTCGCGCAGCCGCTCGTCGGCGGTGCGCAGCAGGGCGGCGGCCCCCTGGACGTCGCGTTCCAGCTGCAGGCGCTGGTTGGCCAGGCGCAGCAGGTAGGCGGCCTCGGCGTGCAGCCAGTCGCGCTCGTCGGTCTGCTGCTCGCTGGACAGCTCCTGGAGCACCTTGTCCAGGGTCTGGTCGACGTCCTGGCGATAGTCGGAGAAGTCGCTGCGCAGCGTGCTCACGGCCTCGTCCAGGGCGGCATTGCGCTGCTGCTCGCCACTCTCCAGGCGCCCCGCGAGGTCGTCCAGCGCCGACTGGCTGGCCACCTGGGCCGGCAGGGCGGCCAGGCGCTGTTGCTGGGTATCCAGCTTCTGCCAGACTTGCCAGCCGAACAGCGCGCCGCCCGCGCCCAGCAGGACCACCAGGCCCAGGGCGACTGCCCCGGTCTTGCCGCCCTTGCCGGAGCCGCCCTGGCCGCCGCCCGGAGTCCCGGTGGCGCCCTGGCCGGCGGACGCCGGCTGGCCCTTGGCGTCGCCGCCCGACGCCTTGCCGCCCGACGCCTTGCCGGACGAGGCCTTGGCGGTGGAGGCGGAGGAGGAAGCGGCGCTCTTGGCGGTATCGCGCTTGGTGGCGGCGCTATCGGAGGCCTTGCCGGACGTGCTCCGGGTCTCGGCGGCGGCGGTGCCGGCGGCCGTGGCGGAGGACGCCGAGGCATCGGTCGCCTTGCCGGCCTCGCCCTTGGCGGAGCTCTCCTTGATGGCATCGCCCTTGGCGGGGTCGGCCTTGGCCGCCGCGGCCGGCTGGCCCGTCTCGGCGGGCTCGCCGCCGGCCGCGGCCCTGCCCGGGGTGGCCTGGGCCTGGGTCGTGGACGTCGTCGAGGAGGGCTTGGCGTCGGCCTTCGCCTCGGCGGCTTGGCTCGCCGACGAGGCGCTGCCCTTGCCGCGACGCCGCGAGCGGCGCGACGATGAGCCGCCGCCCTTGCCGGCCTCGGCGCCCGCTCCCGTCGTCGCCGAGCCGGCGCCGCCCTGGGCGTCGCCGGACGGCGTCTGCTGTTCGTCCTGATCGTGTCGTTGCTTGCTCATGTGTCGCTAGCCCTTTTCGAGATCGTCATGATCGACATCGGCCCTCTCCGGGTCCCTGGCCCTGGCCACGGCGGCCGCCAACGCGTCGGGCGTGGCGCCCGACGCCACGACGGGAAGACGAAACCCCAGTGTGCCGGCCAGTGTCGCCAACCGGGTACTGGACACGATTAGCGGTTGGTTCAAGGCGGCCTGTGAGCACCATCTTGCCAGATGTTCGAGGATTTCTCCGCTACTCACCACCAACGCCTGATAGTCGCCGCCCGCCAGCCGACGCCGCAAGGTCGGCGAGGGCTCGAGCAGGCGACGCCGGTAGACCGCCAGGCGCGTCAGGCGGGCGCCTCGGGCGGCGAGGGTCTCGGCCATCAGGGCGCGCCCCCCTTCGCCGGCCACCAGCAGGAGGCGCTGCCCGGCGAGCCGCTGCAGCGAGCCGAGCGCGAGCAGCGCCTCGCTGGTGTCCTCGCCGCCGGCCGGCGGCAGGTGCACCCGCACGCCCAGCAGGCGATGCAGGCTGGCGGCCGTGGCGGCGCCCACGGCATAGTAGTCGATGCCCACGGGAAGCTGTGGCCAGTAGCGGTCCAGCGCCTCGGCGAGACACTCGGCGGCGAAGGGACTCACCACCACCACCCGCCGGAACTGGTCGAAGTCCAGCCAGGCGGCACGCTGTTGCGGGGTCTCGGGCAGCGGCTCGAGGGCCATGGCCTCGCCCCGCTCGACCGCAAAGCCCGCCTCGGCGATGGCCTCGGCCAGCGCCGCGGCCCTCGGCCCGGGACGGCAGATCAGTACCGGCGGGGTCGCCATCAGCCGGCGCCGTAGACCTCGGCGAGGATCTCGCCGGCGCCCATGTCCAGCAGTTCCTCCGCCACGCGGATGCCCAGCGCCTCGGGCTCGTGGATGGAGCCGCGGCCCTCGGCGCGCAGCACCTCGGTGCCCTCCGGGTTGCCCACCAGGGCGCGCAGCCACAGGGTCTCGCCATCGTCCTCGAACACCGCATGGCCGGCGATGGGCACCTGGCAGCCGCCCTCGAGGCGGGTGTTCATGGCCCGCTCGGCGCGGACCCGGGTCGCGGTGGCCGGGTCATCCAGCGGCGCCAGCAGCGAGATCAGCTCGGCATCATGCATGCGGCACTCGATGCCCAGGGCGCCCTGGCCGCAGGCCGGCAGACAGACCTCCGGCGGCAGCTCCATGGTGATGCGTGCCTCGAGGCCCAGTCGCTTGAGGCCCGAGGTGGCCAGCAGGATGGCGTCGTACTCGCCGGCATCGAGCTTGCCCAGCCGGGTCTGGACGTTGCCACGCAGGTTGAGCACCTGGAGGTCGGGGCGCGCCTCGCGCATCTGCAGGCCGCGACGCAGGCTGGACGTGCCGATGCGCGCGCCCTCGGGCAGCGCGTCCAGGGAGGCGTAGTGGTTGGAGACGAAGGCGTCGGTGGGCTCGGCCCCCTCGAGGATCACCGACAGGCCGAGGCTCTCGGGGAAATGCATGGGCACATCCTTCATGGAGTGCACGGCGATGTCGGCACGGCCGTCGAGCATCGCTTCCTCGAGCTCCTTGACGAACAGCCCCTTGCCGCCGACCTTGGCCAGCGGCGTGTCGAGGATCTTGTCGCCCCGGGTGGCCATCGCCACCAGTTCGACCTTGAGCCCCGGATGAGTCGCCATCAGGCGGTCGCGGACATATTCGGCCTGCCACATGGCCAGTTGACTCTTGCGCGTGGCGATACGCAGCGTTTCGATGGCTTGCACGTGGTTCTCCCCGTCCCGGTTCGCTTGCACTCGGCGCCCCTTGCGCCGGCGCCCGGTGATGTCTTGGTTTGCTGCCATCATAAAGGACCCGGGAGGCCAGGAAAAATCGTCACGTCCCGGCCCTCTCGCCGCCCGGGGCCCCTCGCCTGGCCCGTGGACTCTGGTACACTTTCCCGCATGTCAAGCCAGCGCGGCCTCGCCGAGCTGCGGCGGCACACCGCCGGCCCTCACCCACCGACCAGCCATGCAGGATGTCAGCCCGATGAGCCCAAGCCCGACGAACCACCGCACCAACCAGTCCTGGGGCGGCCGCTTCAGCGAGCCCACCGATGCCTTCGTCGCCCGCTTCACCGCCTCGGTCGACTTCGACCGGCGCCTGGCCCTCCACGACATCCAGGGCTCGCGGGCCCACGCCACCATGCTGGCCCGGGTCGAGGTGCTCACCGAGGCGGAGCGCGACGCCATCCTCGAGGGCCTCGACGAGGTCCAGGCCGAGATCGAGGCCGGCACCTTCGACTGGTCGGTGGCGCTCGAGGACGTGCACATGAACATCGAGGCGCGCCTCACCGACAAGATCGGCATCACCGGCAAGAAGCTGCATACCGGGCGCTCGCGCAACGACCAGGTGGCTACCGACATCCGCCTCTTCCTGCGCGACGAGATCGACAGCGTGGCCGCCGAACTGACTCGGCTGCGCGAGGGGCTGATCGCGTTGGCCGACCGCGAGGCCGATACCATCATGCCCGGCTTCACCCACCTGCAGACCGCCCAGCCGGTGACCTTCGGCCATCACCTGCTGGCCTGGCAGGAGATGCTCGCCCGCGACCAGGAGCGGCTCCTCGACTGCCGCAAGCGAGTCAACGTGCTGCCGCTCGGCGCCGCCGCCCTGGCCGGCACCACCTACCCCATCGACCGCCATGTGACGGCCGAGCTGCTGGGCTTCGACCGCCCCGCGGAGAACAGCCTCGACGCCGTCAGTGACCGCGACTTCGCCATCGAGTTCACCTCCTTCGCCAGCGTGCTGCTGATGCACCTGTCGCGGATGAGCGAGGAACTGGTGCTGTGGACCAGCGCCCAGTTCGACTTCATCGACCTGCCCGACCGCTTCTGCACCGGCTCCTCGATCATGCCGCAGAAGAAGAACCCGGACGTGCCGGAGCTGGTGCGCGGCAAGACCGGCCGGGTCTATGGCCACCTGATGGGCCTGCTGACGCTGATGAAGTCCCAACCGCTGGCCTACAACAAGGACAACCAGGAGGACAAGGAGCCGCTGTTCGATGCCCTGTCCACCGTCCAGGATTGCCTGAAGGCCTTCGCCGACATGGTGCCGGCCATCGAGGCCAAGGCCGACAACATGCGCGAGGCGGCCCGCAAGGGCTTCTCCACCGCCACCGACCTGGCCGACTACCTGGTCTGCCGCGGCGTGGCCTTCCGCGACGCCCACGAGATCGTCGGCCAGTCGGTGGCCTTCGGCATCAAGGAGGGCAAGGACCTCTCGGAGATGAGCCTCGAGGAACTGCGCCAGTTCTCCGACGCCATCGACGAGGACGTCTTCGCCGTGCTGACCCTGGAGGGCTCGGTGGCCGCGCGCAACCATATCGGCGGCACCGCCCCGGACCAGGTGCGCGCCGCCGCCCAGCGGGCCCGCGAGGCCCTGGCGGCGCTGTCTTCCCGGGACGGCCAGGGGAGCCGGGGCTGATGCGCCTCGCCGCCCTGCTCGCGCTGCTGGCGCTGCCCCTGCTGCTGGCCGGCTGCGGCCAGAAGGGGCCGCTCTACCTGCCCGGCGACACCGCGGCGGAGGAGCGCTACGGCCCCCGCGACCCCGAAACCAGCGACGACGACGCACCGGACGCCGAGGCGTCGGACGCCGCCGCCGACGACGCCACCCGCCCCGCCGACGAGGACGATACCTAGGCATGGATCATTTCGAGTACCGCGACGGCGTGCTGCACGCCGAAGAGCTGCCGCTTGCGCGCATCGCCGAGGAGTTCGGCACGCCCTGCTACGTCTATTCCAAGGCCACCCTGGCGCGCCACTTCCGGGCCTATACCGAGGCTCTGGGCAGCCATCCCCACCTGATCTGCTACGCGGTCAAGGCCAACTCCAACCTGGCGGTGCTGGGCCTGCTGGCCCGCCTCGGCGCCGGCTTCGACATCGTCTCGGTGGGGGAACTCGAGCGGGTGCTGACCGCCGGCGGCGACCCCGCCCGGGTGGTGTTCTCCGGCGTGGCCAAGCAGGAGAACGAGATGGCCCGCGCCCTCGCCGTGGGCATCAAGTGCTTCAACGTCGAGTCCCGGGCCGAGCTCGAGCGGCTCGACGCCGTGGCCCGCGGCCTGGACCGGGTCGCCCCGGTCTCGCTGCGGGTCAACCCCGACGTCGACGCCGGCACCCACCCCTACATCTCCACCGGGCTCAAGGCCAACAAGTTCGGCATCGCGGTGGACGAGGCCCGGGAGGTCTACCGCCAGGCGGCGACCATGGACAACGTGCGAGTCGTGGGGCTCGACTGCCATATCGGCTCCCAGCTCACCGAGACCGCGCCCTTCCTCGACGCCCTCGACCGCCTGCTGGTACTGCTCGACCGGTTGCGCGAGGACGGCATCGAGATCGAGCACCTGGACCTCGGTGGCGGCCTGGGCGTGCCCTATCACGACGAGCGCCCGCCCCAGCCCTTCGACTACGCCACCGCCCTGCTCGAGCGGCTGTCGCGCTGGCCGGGCAGCGACCGGCTGACCCTGCTCTTCGAGCCGGGACGCTCGATCGCCGCCAACGCCGGCGTTCTGCTGACCCGGGTCGAGTTCCTCAAGCCCGGCGAGACCAAGAACTTCGCCATCGTCGACGCGGCCATGAACGACCTGATCCGTCCGGCCCTCTACCAGGCCTGGCAGGCCATCCTGCCGGTGGACACCACCCAGGCGCGGGAGAGCGGCACCTATGACGTGGTCGGCCCGGTCTGCGAGACCGGCGACTTCCTGGGCCAGGACCGGGAGCTGGCCATCGCCGCCGGCGACCTGCTGGCGGTGCGTTCCGCCGGCGCCTACGGCTTCGTCATGGCCTCCAACTACAACAGCCGCCCGCGGCCACCCGAGGTCATGGTGGACGGCGACCGCACCCACCTGGTGCGTCGCCGCGAGCGCCTGGCGGACCTCTGGGCCGGCGAGGCCACACTGCCCGACGACGGCGCGGAGACGCCCTGATGCTGCTGCAGTTCACCAAGATGCACGGGCTCGGCAACGACTTCATGGTGGTCGACCTGATCACCCAGCGGGCGCGGCTGCGCGACGAGCAGATCCGTGCCCTGGCCGACCGGCGCTTCGGCATCGGCTTCGACCAGCTGCTGGTGGTCGAGCCGCCCCGGGACCCGGACATGGACTTTCGCTACCGCATCTACAACGCCGACGGCAGCGAAGTGGAGAACTGCGGCAACGGGGCACGCTGCTTCGCCCGCTTCGTGCGCGACCAGCGGCTGACCCACAAGCGCGAGATCCACGTCGAGACCGCCGGCGGCCCGCTCACCCTGGTGGTGGGCGACGACGACCGCGTCAACGTGGACATGGGGCCGCCGCGCTTCGCCCCGGAGGCGCTGCCCTTCGCGGCCGACGAGGACCGGGCCCTGCACGCCCTGGACGTCGAGGGCCGGCGCCTCGAGGTCGGCGTGGTGTCCCTGGGCAACCCCCACGCGGTGCTGCGGGTGGACGACGTGGACACCGCCCCGGTGGCCACCCTGGGACCGGCCATCGAGGCCCACCCGCGCTTCCCGCGGCGGGTCAACGCCGGCTTCATGCAGGTGGTCTCGCCCCACGAGATCCGCCTGCGCGTGTACGAGCGGGGCAGCGGCGAGACCCTGGCCTGCGGCACCGGCGCCTGCGCCGCGGTGGCCACCGGCATCCGCCTGGGCTGGCTCGAGAGCCCGGTCACCGTGCACCTGCCCGGTGGCGACCTGGAGATCACCTGGCCCGGCGGTGACGCCAGCCTGATCATGACCGGCCCCGCCGAGCGAGTCTTCGAGGGCCGCGTGCCCCTGAACTGAGCGTCGAACCGAGGAGAAGCGCATGACCCGAGCCGCCCCCGAGCCACTCAAGACCCTGGACCCGGACGTCGTGGCCCAGTGGCTCGCCCGTCACCCCGACTTCTTCGTCGGCCGTGAGGGCCTGCTCCAGCAGCTCAAGGTGCCCCACCCCGAGGCCCGCGGCGCCACCTCGCTGCTGGAACGCCTGGTGGCGGACCTGCGCACCCGCGCCGAGCAGGCCGAGTGGCGCCTGGAGCAGCTGCTGGAATCGGCCCGCCACAACGAGGCCCAGTACCGCCGGACCCGGGAGCTGGTGCTGGCCCTGCTGGAGGCCGAAGACGGCGACGCCCTGGGCCAGGCGCTGGCCACCCAGTTCAGTGAGCGCTTCCAGACCCCGGCGCTGGCCCTGTGGTGCCCGGCCAGCCTCACCGACCGGGAGGCGCAGCCGCCCCAGGCCCCCCGCCAGGTGCTCGACGACCACGTGGCCCAGCGCCTGGCCGCCCTGCTGGACGGCCGGGCGAGTCGCTGCACCCGGCTGACGCCCACCGACTGGAAGCGCCTGTTGCCCCACGCCAAGGCACCGGACAAGGCCGGCTCCTGTGCGCTGGCCCGGCTGACCCTGGGCGAGCCGCTCGGCTACCTGGTGCTGGCGAGCCCCGACCCCGACCACTTCCGCGCCAGCATGGACACCCTGTTCACCGAGTACGTCGGCGACGTGGTGGCCCGCCTGCTGGTGCGCCTGGCGCCGCCCCGCCATGGCTGAGCCGACCCGGCTCGGCGACCAGCTGGCCGCCTACCTGGCGGCCCTGGCCCGCACCGCCAGCCCGGCCACGGTGGCGGCCTATCGCCGCGACCTGGCCGCGCTGGGCGACTTCCTGGCCGACCAGGGGGTGGACGACGGCGCCGCCCTGGACGCCGCCCTGCTGCGTCGCTTCCTCGGCGGCGAACGGGCCCGGGGCCTGGCACCCCGCAGCCTGGCCCGGCGCCGGGCGGCCATCTCCGGCTTCGCCGACCACCTGCGCGCCGCCGGCGTGCTGGACCACAACCCGGCCAGCCTGGTGCGCACGCCGCGCCTGCCCAAGGACCTGCCGCGACCGGTGGACGTCGACGCCCTGGCGCGCTTCCTCGACACGCCCCACGACGGCTCGCCGCTGGCCTGCCGCGACCAGGCCATGCTGGAGCTGTTCTATTCCAGCGGCCTGCGTCTCGCGGAGCTCGCCGCCCTGGCCCTCGCCGACCTGCAGCCCCAACGGGTGCGGGTGCTGGGCAAGGGCGGCAAGCCACGCCAGGTGCCGGTGGGCCGGCGCGCCCGGGCGGCGCTGGAGACCTGGCTCGGCGTCCGCGGCGCCCTGGCCGCTGACGGCGAGACGGCACTGTTCGTGGGGGTACGCGGCGCCCGGCTCGGCCACCGGGCCATCCAGCAGCGCCTGGCGGCCCTGGCCCGGCAACGCGGCCTGGCCGAGCACCTGCATCCCCATCGGCTGCGCCACTCCTTCGCCAGCCACCTGCTGGAGTCCAGCCAGGACCTGCGGGCGGTCCAGGAGCTGCTCGGCCATGCCAACCTGGCCACCACCCAGGTCTACACCCGGCTCGACTGGCAGCACCTGGCGGCCAGCTACGACGCCGCCCACCCCCGCGCCCGACGCCGCCGCTCCGACGACAGTGACTGATCCCATGACCCGACTGCGCCTCCAGGCCCTGACCTTCGACCTCGACGACACCCTCTGGGACAACCGCGAGGTGATGACCCGTACCGAGCAGGGCCACTACGCCTGGCTCGATGACGCCCTGGCCGAATGGCTCGCCGCGCGAGGCGAGCAGCACCTGGGGCGCTTCGCCGAGTGGGTGCCGATCACGGCCTACCAGCGGCGCCGGCAGGAACTCGCCGAGCGCCACCCGCTGCGCCGCGGCGACTTCACCTGGATCCGCGAGCATGCCCTGGCCTCGCTGCTGAGGGAGTTCGGCCTGCCCCATGAGGCGGCCTGGCACTGGGCGACGCGCGCCATGGAGCGCTTCCATGAGCTGCGCGTGCGGGTCTCGCCCTACCCGGAGGTGGAACCGCTGCTCAGCGAGCTAGGGACGCACTACCGGCTGGGCTCCATCACCAACGGCAACCTGGCCTTCGACCGCCTGCCCCTGCGCCGCCACTTCGCGGTGGCCATCGCCGCCGGGGAGATGCATGCGCCCAAGCCCGACCCCCGCCCCTTCCTGATGGCCCTGGCCAAGCTCGGCGCGTCGCCCGCCCGGGCGATGCATATCGGCGATTCCTGGAAGGAAGACGTCCTGCCGGCGATCCGACTGGGAATGCAAGCGGCCTGGATCGCCGGCGACACGCCCCACGGCGCACCACTGCCCGAGGGCGTCCATCGCCTGGAACATATCCGCGAGCTGCCGGCGCTGCTGGAGAGATTGGGGCAGGAGTAATCCATCACGGCATGGCAGCCGTCTAATGGAGTGACTCAGCAAGGGAGAGTGGATGCCCGGGGACAAGCCTTCGCGAGGGCGCTGTAAACCCATCCCTGGGCGCTCTCGCGCCCTGCTCCGCTCGCAGGGCCGGTGCTGGCCATCCATGGCCAGCCCGTTCGGAGCGGTGCTCCTCACCCATGGCGTAGGACCCTCGCTGCGCCTTGCCTCCGGGCCCGACGCTGGGAGGAAAGTCCCGAGCGGATTCAGTCAGCGCTGGAGAGCAGCCAGTCGTCCAGGCGCTGATGCACCTCCTCGAGGCCCTGCTTCTTGAGCGCCGAGAACAGCTGGACGCTCACCAGGTCCTCCCACTCGCGCAGCCGCGAGCGCACCTGCTGCAGGGCATTCTTCGCGGCGCCGGCCTTCAGCTTGTCTGCCTTGGTCAGCAGGATGTGCACCGGCATGTCCTGGTCGTCGGCCCAGCCCAGCATCGTCTGGTCGAACTCGGAGAGCGGGTGGCGCACGTCCATCACCAGCACCAGGCCACGCAGGGAGGCGCGTCGCCGCAGGTAGTCCGCCAGGTGGCGCTGCCACTCGAGCTTGACCTGCTCGGGCACCTTGGCGTAACCATAGCCCGGCAGGTCGACCAGTCGGTGGTCGGTGTCCTCGCCCAGGACGAAGAAGTTGATCAGCTGGGTACGGCCGGGGGTCTTGGAGGTCCGGGCCAGCGCCTTCTGGCGCGTCAGGGCGTTGATGGCGCTGGACTTGCCGGCGTTGGAACGCCCGGCGAAGGCCACTTCGGCGCCGCCATCCGACGGGCATTTCGCCAGGGTCGGCGCACTGATGAGGAAGCGGGCGGCCTGGTAGTTGAGTCGCGACATGGCGGGGGTTTCCTGACGTTGATCAAGGGTGCCGCGGCTTGCATTCCCGCAGCACGGGTGTTCCGTTATAATGCAGTGACTTTTGTCTGCGACCCGGGGCGCGCAAGTATACCACCGTGCTCCCGCCGGCAGCGACCGATCCGGGTGCGTCGACGGCTTCCGGCAGCAAGGCTCGCCCGGCGTCTCTCGGGCGGCACCCGGGCTACGTACCGGTCAACAACATAACGGCATAGTGGATCAGCGATGAGAAAGCTACTGGCAAGCCTGGCAATCACCATGAGCGCCGTCGGCGCCGCCCACGCGGACCTCCAGTCGGAGGCGGATGCCGCCGCCGGCCGCGAGAAGGCACAGCCCTGCGCCGCCTGTCACGGCCAGGAAGGCATCAGCCCGTCCGGCGCCTTCCCCAACCTGGCCGGCCAGCAAGCCTCCTATCTCGCCAAGCAGATCATGGATATCCGCGACGGCAACCGCAACGTGCCGCAGATGGCCGGTCAAGTGGACAACTTCTCCGACCAGGACGCCTGGGACGTGGCCACCTACTTCGCCGAGAAGGAGCCGGCCCTCGGCCAGGCGGACCCGGAGCCGGCCCTGGTCGAGCACGGCCGCGAGCTGTACCGGGCCGGCGACCTGGCCAAGGGCCTGCCGGCCTGTTCCGCCTGCCACAGCCCGACCGGCCAGGGCATCGGCACCGCCGTGTATCCGGCACTGTCCGGCCAGAAGAGCGAATACGTGGTCGCGACCCTGCAGGCCTTCGCCGCCGGCGAGCGGACCAACGACCCCAACGCCATCATGCGCGACATCGCCACCAAGATGAGCGACCGTGACATGGAGGCCGTGGCCAACTACGTGCTCGGCCTGCACTGAGCGCCTCCCGGCCACCGGCATGCGAAGAGGGCGGCCCTGGGCCGCCCTCGGCGTCTCCGGGAACCCGAACGCCCGGCCACACTCCAACTCGGCGGTGCCGTGCCGATGGCGCCCCACCTGGATCATGACTCACTCAAGGAGAGCCCCTTCATGTTCAAGTCCCTGATCGTCGCCCTGGCAGGCCTGGGCCTGTCCACGCTCGCCTCCGCCGCCAACCTGGTGGAGGGCGAGCACTACACCGTCCTCGACGAGCCGGTGAAGACCCAGGTCGAGGAGGGCAAGATCGAGGTCACCGAGGCCTTCTGGTACGGCTGCCCGCACTGCTACAACCTGGAGGAGCCGCTCAACGCCTGGGTCGCGGAGCTGCCCGAGGACGTGGTCTTCCAGCGCATGCCGGCCACCATGGGCGGCGCCTGGAACCAGCACGCCACCGCCTTCTACGCCGCCAAGCAGCTGGGCATCCAGGAGGACCTGCACGACGACTTCTTCGACGCCTATCATGAGCAGGGCCAGCGCCTGACCGAGGTCGAGGACATCGCGGCCTTCTTCAGCGACTACGGTGTCAGCGAGGAGGAGGCCAGCGAGGCACTGACCTCCTTCGGCGTCAAGTCCCAGGTCAACCAGGCCCATGCTCGCATGCGCAACATGCAGTTGATGGGGGTACCGGCGCTGATCGTCGATGGCCGCTACGTGGTGACCCCGAGCACCGCCGGCAGCCTCGACAACATGCCGCAGGTCGCCGGCGCCCTGGTGGACAAGGTGCGCGAGGAACGGAAGGACTGAGATGACTTCGTCGCTGGCCGATGTCAGGTGGCCGCACCGCGAGCGCGACCACCTGAAACTGCTGACCTTCAACCTGCAGGTAGGCATCCAGACATCGGCCTACCACCACTACCTGACCCGCAGCTGGCAGCACCTGCTGCCCCACCCGCGACGCCTCAAGCGCCTCGACATGATGAGCGAGGTGCTGGGGCGCTTCGATATCGTCGGCCTCCAGGAGGTCGACGGCGGCAGTTTCCGCTCCGGCCGGGTCAACCAGGTGGAGTACCTGGCGACTCGTGCCGGCTTTCCGCACCACTACCAGCAGCTCAACCGCAACCTGGGCCACCTCGCCCAGCACAGCAACGGGCTGCTGTCACGCCTGCCGCCCGCGCGGGTCGAGGAGCACAGCCTGCCCGGCACCCTGCCCGGCCGCGGCGCCATCCACGCTCGCTTCGGCGAGGGGCCCGACGCCCTGCACCTGTTCGTCGCCCACCTGGCGCTGAGCCATCGTGGCCGGGTGCGCCAGCTCGACTACCTCAGCGAGATCATTACCCCGCTGCGCCATGTGGTGGTGATGGGCGACCTCAACTGCACCCCGGACCAGCTCCACGCCCACTCGCGATTCCGCGACTCGCTGCCGCTGCACCCGGTGCGCCCGCCGCTCAGCTACCCGTCCTGGCAACCCCGCCGGGCCCTGGACCATATCCTGCTCTCGGACTCCCTGGAGGCCCACCGGGTCCAGGTGCTGGAACACCTCTTCTCCGACCACCTGCCCGTGGCCATCGACGTCAGCCTGCCCGAGGCCTGCCACGCCACCCTGGCCAAGGGGTAAGACCATTGTCGGCCCCATCGTTGTAACAGACGCTGAACGATTCCCGTATAGTCTGGGAGACCGCGCCGCGGACGCGTGGCGCCAACGTCTTGACGTCAAAGCAACCCCGAGCAATTC
This sequence comes from Halomonas stenophila, assembly GCF_014192275.1. Taxonomy (GTDB): domain Bacteria; phylum Pseudomonadota; class Gammaproteobacteria; order Pseudomonadales; family Halomonadaceae; genus Halomonas; species Halomonas stenophila. Next base: position 18,368 of record NZ_JACHXR010000003.1, read on the forward strand.
TCCATGCCCCAATCCCACGAGCTTCCGAGCCTGATCGACCGGCTCGACCGCCTCTCCGAGTGGCTCGGCCGGAGCCTCTCCTGGCTGGTCCTGCTGATGATGCTGATCGAGTTCCTGATCGTGGTGCTGCGCTATGCCTTCAGTGTCAACAGCATCCCCATGCAGGAATCGGTGATGTACATGCACGCCACGGTCTTCATGCTGGCCGCGGCCTACACCCTGCGCCACGACGGGCACGTGCGGGTGGACATCTTCTATCGGGCCATGCCGGTGAAGCGCCAGGCGCTGGTCGACCTGCTCGGTCACCTCTTCCTGCTGATGCCGATGATGATCTTCGTGATCCTCGTCAGCCTCGGTTACGTCGGCAAGTCCTGGCGCATCCTCGAGGGCTCGCCGGACTCCGGCGGCATCCCCGGGGTCTTCCTGCTCAAGACGCTGATTCCGCTGTTCGCCGGCCTGATGCTCCTGCAGGGCCTGGTCGAGGCCTGGCGCAACGTGCTGGTCATGACCGGGCGCATCGCCCCCAAGGAAGAAGAAGAACACCACGAGGAGCACCTGTGATGCTGGAGTTCATGCCACTGGTGCTGTTCGCCGTGATCTGCGCCGTCCTGATGGCCGGCTACCCCGTCGCGCTGTCCCTGGCCGGCACCGCCCTGGCCTTCTCCGGACTGGGCACAGGCCTGGAAGCCATGGGCATCGACGCCCACTTCGATGCCGGCTACCTGTCGGCCTTCCCCAACCGCCTCTACGGCATCATGACCAACCAGACGCTGCTGGCGGTGCCGCTCTTCGTGCTGATGGGCGTGCTGCTGGAGAAGTCGCGGGTGGCCGAGACCCTGCTCGAGGCCATGGCCCTGCTGTTCGGCTCGCTGCGCGGGGGGCTGGGCATCTCGGTGACCCTGGTCGGCATGCTGCTGGCGGCCTCCACCGGCATCGTCGGCGCCACCGTGGTGACCATGGGCCTGATGTCGCTGCCGACCATGCTCAAGCGGGGCTACAGCATGCCGCTGGCCACCGGCACCATCTGCGCCACCGGCACCCTGGGCCAGATCATCCCGCCCTCCATCGCGCTGGTGCTGCTGGGGGACGTGCTCTCCTCGGCCTACCAGCAGGCCCAGCTGTCGATGGGCATCTTCAGCCCCAAGACGGTGTCGGTGGGCGACCTCTTCATGGGCGCCCTGGTACCCGGCCTGCTGCTGGTGGTGTTCTACATCGTCTATGTGTCGATTATCGCCTGGCTCAAGCCCGGCGCCGCGCCGGCCGTCGATCGCCGCGACCTGATGGAGGAGCTCGGCCACCACGGCGGCCTCGGCCTGCTGCTGCTCAAGGGGCTGGTCCCGCCCATCGTGCTGATCGTGGTGGTGCTGGGCTCGATCCTCGGCGGCTTCGCCACGCCCACCGAGGCCTCGGCCGTGGGGGCCTTCGGCGCCCTGATGCTGGCCCTGGCCTATCGCCGCCTGGACGTCGCCACCCTCAAGGAAGCGCTGCGCTCCACCGTCAACGTCACCACCATGGTGTTCCTGATCCTGATCGGCGCCGCGCTGTTCTCGCTGGTGTTCCGCGCCTATGGCGGCGAGCACCTGGTGACCGAGGTCTTCGAGAGCATGCCCGGCGGGGTGATCGGCGCGACGCTGGTGGTGATGCTGGTGATCTTCCTGCTCGGCTTCATCCTCGACTTCATCGAGATCACCTTCGTGGTGGTGCCCATCGTCGGGCCGATCCTGCTGGCCATGGGCCTGGATCCGATCTGGCTGGGCATCATGATCGCCATCAACCTGCAGACCTCCTTCCTCACGCCGCCCTTCGGCTTCGCGCTCTTCTACCTGCGCGGCGTGGCGCCGGAGTCGGTGCCCACCTCGTCGATCTACCGCGGGGTCATCCCCTTCATCGTGCTGCAGCTCGGCATGCTGCTGGCGCTGTCCTGGTTCCCGGGGCTCGCCACCTGGCTGCCGGACCAGTTCTGACGGCACGTGGAATCAGCCGTCTATCGTGACTCGAGTTTCACCGGGAGGGCGGATGCCCTCCCCTGCCGACCGGCCCGACGCGGGCCACATCCCGACAAGGCACACAACGAGAGGGAATCGCATGCATCCGAAAGCACTCGCCATGGCCATCGGCGGCGCCGCCGCCGGCCTGATGCTGGCCGCGGGCACCGCCCAGGCCCAGGACACCCACGAGTGGAAGATGGTGACCTCCTGGCCGAAGAACTTCCCCGGCGTGGGCCAGGGGCCCGAGCGGCTGGCCAAGCTGGTCGACGAGATGTCCGATGGCCGCCTGACCATCGAGGTATTCGGTGCCGGCCAGCTGGTGCCCGGCTTCGAGGTCTTCGACGCCGTCGCCGAGGGCACCGCCGAGATGGGCCACTCCGCGTCCTACTACTGGAAGGGCAAGGCACCGGCGGCGCAGTTCTTCGCCGCCGTGCCCTTCGGCATGAACGCCCAGGAGATGAACGCCTGGCTGCACTACGGCGGTGGCCTGGAGCTGTGGAACGAGCTGTACGACGATTTCGGCGTGGACGTCATGGCCGCCGGCGCCTCCGGCGTGCAGATGGGTGGCTGGTACAATCAGGAAATCGACTCCGTCGACGACCTCGAGGGCCTGAAGATGCGCATGCCGGGGCTCGGCGGCGAGGTCATGAGCCGCATGGGCGTGGCCATCGTCAACATGCCGGGCGGCGAGATCTTCACCTCCCTGCAGTCCGGCGCCATCGACGCCACCGAATGGATCGGCCCCTACAACGACCTGGCCTTCGGCCTGCACCAGGCGGCGGACTACTACTACTACCCCGGCTGGCACGAGCCGACGGTGATGTTCGAGGCCATCGTCAACGAGGAGGCCATGGCCTCGCTGCCGGCGGACCTGCAGGCGATCCTGCGCACCGCCGTGCGTGACGTGAACGCCGACGTGCTCGACGAGTACACCGCCCGCAACAACGACGCCCTCGAGACGCTGATCAACGAGCACGACGTGGAACTGCGTCGCCTGCCGGACGATGTCCTGGCCCAGGCCAAGGAGCACTCCGCAGACGTGGTCGCCGAGCTCGCCGAGTCCAGCGAGATGGCCCGGAAGATCCACGACTCCTATCGCGCCTTCCAGGACAAGGTGGTGAACTACCACGCCATCTCCGAGCAGGCCTACTACAACGCCCGCAACCCCGAGGGCGCCCCCACCAGCGGCGAGTGATCGCCGAGCGCCCCCGCGGCCCCGCTCGACGGGCCCGCGGGGGCCCCCTCGCCTCAGCCGCCGGTCAGCATGCCGAGCCCCCGCACCCAGTCGATCATCGGCGCCGGATAGACGCCCAGCAGCAGGGTCACCAGGGCCAGCCCCGCCACCACCAGGCCACCGGCCCGCACGCCCCAGTCTGCCGTGACATCGCGGCGACGCATGCCCGGCTCCACCAGGTAGAGGGTGACCATCACCCGCAGGTAGTAGTAGAGCCCGATGGCGCTGCCCAGCACGATGCCGGCCACCAGCCACCAGCGCTGGGCCTCGACGCCCAGGGCCAGCAGGTAGAACTTGCCGATGAAGCCGGCGGTGAAGGGGATGCCGGCCAGCGACAGCAGGCTCACGGTCAGCACCCCGGCCAGGTAGGGGTGGCGCCAGAACAGGCCACGGTAGTGGTGCAGCGCGGCGGCATCCTCGCCGCCGTGGGGACTCGACAGCAGGGTCACCACGCCGAAGGCGCTGAGCGTGGTCACCAGGTAGGTGACCAGGTAGACGCCGCCGCTCTCCACGGCCAGGTCGCCGGCGACCACCAGCACCAGCATCAAGTAGCCGAAATGGGCGATCGAGGAGTAGCCCAGCAGGCGCTTGAGGTTGGCCTGGCGCAGCGCCAGCAGGTTGCCCACCAGCATGCTGGCCAGGGCCAGCCCCGCCAGGATGGCGCCCATGGCCTCGCTCCGGAAGACCGGGGCGGTCGTCACCAGGCGCAGGATCACCACGAAGACCGCCACCTTGCTCGCCGTGGCCAGGAAGGTCGCGGCGGGGCCCGGCCCGCCCTCGTAGACGTCCGGCGTCCACAGGTGGAAGGGCACCACCGACAGCTTGAAGCCCAGCCCCACCAGCATCAGGCCGGCCCCGGCCAGCCCCCAGGCCCCCGGGCGGTCGGCGAGGCCCGCCGTCAGGGCGGCCAGCTCCAGCTGCCCGGTCTGGGCATACAGCAGCGCCATGCCGAACAGCAGGAAGGCCGAGGCCGTCGCGGAGAGCAGCAGGTACTTGATCCCGGCCTCCAGCGAGCGGCGCTCGTGGTAGGCATAGGCCAGCATCCCGTAGAGCGGCATCGACAGCAGCTCGAGGCCCAGGAACAGCGATGCCAGGTGGCGGCTCATGGCGAGGACCATGGCCCCCGCGGCGGCGCTCAGCAGCAGCAGGTAGAATTCCTCGCGGGCGCCGCGATAGTGGTCCAGGTAGGCATGCCCCAGGGTGGCGCAGGCCAGCGCCGCGACCAGGATCAGGGCCGCCGCGAACAGCGCCAGGCCGTCGACCACCAGCAGCGGGGTGGCCAGCGGCGCGACCCGCCAGGCCAGCGGCAGCACCGCCAGCGCCAGGCCGAGGCCGATCACGGTGGCCACCGCCGTCGCGGCATGCCGGCGCCGCCAGGCGATCCCCAGCAGCACCCCCAGCAGGGTCGCGGCGACGATGGCCAGGGGCGACAGGGCCAGCAGCGCGGGCGGGCTCATGGGCCCACCTCCCCGGCCAGGGCCGGCCACGTCGCGCCGGCCTCGAACAGCCGCTCGACCGCGCCCATGGCGTCCCCGGTGGTATCCAGCAACGGCTGGGGGTAGAGGCCGAACAGCAGGACCAGGGCCACCAGGCCGAGCATCATGGCATACTCGCGGCGGTCGAGGTCGGCCCAGTTGCCCTCGCCCCGGGGAGCGCCGAAGTGCACCCGCTGCATCAGCAGCAGGGAATAGATGGCGGCCAGCACCAGGCCCGCGCTGGCGACCACCACCACGCCGGGCGCCACCGGGAAGCTGCCGAACAGGATCATGAACTCGCCCACGAAGTTGGCCGTGCCCGGCATGCCCAGCGAGGCCACGGCGAAGCACAGGGTGAAGGCCGGCAGGCTGCCCAGGCGCCCCCAGAGGCCGCCCATCTCGCGCATGTCCCGGGTATGCAGCCGCTCGTAGAGCTGGCCGCTGAGGATGAACAGCCCGGCCGCCGAGAAGGCATGGGCCACCATCATCACCACCACGCCCTGCAGGGCCAGCTGGGTGCCGGCATAGATGCCGATCAGCACGAAGCCCATGTGGGCGATGCTGGTATAGGCGATCAGCCGCTTGATGTCCTGCTGGCCACAGGCCAGCAGCGCGCCGTAGACCACCCCGACCAGGCCCAGCCCCATGGCCACCGGGGCGAAGGCCTGGGAGGCCTCGGGGAACAGCGGCAGGGCGAAGCGCAGCATGCCGTAGGCCGCGGTCTTGAGCAGGATCCCCGCCAGGTCGACGCTGCCGGCGGTGGGGGCCTGGGCGTGGGCATCGGGCAGCCAGCCGTGCAGCGGCACCACCGGCAGCTTGACCGCGAAGGCGACGAAGAAGCCCAGCATCAGCCACATCGCCAGGCCATCGGAGAGCGGCGTCTCGCGCAGCACCGCATAGCTGAAGGAATACTCGCCGCTGTGGGCATGCTCGGCGAAGACCAGCCCGAGGATGGCCACCAGCATCAACAGGCCGCTGGCCTGGGTGTAGATGAAGAACTTGACCGCCGCCCGGATGCGGGTCCTGCCCGGCGCGCCGCTGTGTCCCCACAGGGCGATCAGGAAGTACATCGGCACCAGCATCATTTCCCAGAAGAAGAAGAACAGGAAGAGGTCGATGGCCAGGAAGACGCCGACCACCCCGCCGAGGATCCACAGCAGATTGAGGTGGAAGAAGCCCACCCGACCGACGATCTCCCGCCAGGAGCACAGCACCGCCAGCAGCCCGAGCAGGCTGGTCAGGGCGATCAGCACCAGCGACAGGCCGTCCAGCGCCAGGTGCACCTCGATGCCGAAGCGCGGGATCCAGGGGGCCCGCCACTCCAGCCCCCAGGCCGGGCCGGCCTCCACCTGCGGCAGGCGGTAGTCGCCGCCCCACCACAGCGCCAGGGTGATCGCCAGCTCGAGCGCCATGGCCGCCAGCGCCAGCCAGCGGGGCGCCATCTCGCCGACGCGCTCGGCCTGCCAGCACAGCAGGCCGCCGATGAAGGGGATCAGGATCAGCCAGACCAGGGTCATGGGCGTGCTCGTTCCTTGCGTGAATGCCTCAAGTCGCGCTCCTCAGTGGCCGACGGTCAGTCCCAGCAGGACCAGGGTCGCGCCGACCACCATGACGGTGGCATAGCGGCGCAACCGGCCACTCTGGGTCCGTGACAGGCCGCGGTGCATCCACCAGGCCTGGGCGGCGAGGCGCTGCCAGCCGGCGTCGATGACATCGCCGTGCAGTCGGCGCACCAGTCCGCGGTAGGGCCGTGCCAGCAGCGCCTCGAAGAGCGCATCGAAGCCCCAGGCCTGGTGCCACCAGTGCCACAGCCGGGCGCCCCAGCCCCGGGCGACGATGCGCCCGAGCCAGTCCCGGCGCCAGCCCCACAGCCAGGCCCCCAGGGCGAGGCCCGCCAGCGCCGTCGCCGAGGCGGCCGCCTCCAGCAGGCCGTGGCCGCCATGGGCGTCCACCCCGGGGCTCGCCGGGAACAGGCCCGCCAGGGGCGGGGCGATCCCGGCGCCGACGGCGGTCGAGAGCACCGCCAGCACCACCAGGGGCAGGCCATGGACGAGGCCCCGCCCCGGCCGGGCCTGGCGCGCGGCATCGCTTCTCGCCTCGCCGTGGAAGGTGAGCACGATCAGCCGCAGGGTATACAGGGAGGTCAGCAGGGCCCCCAGCAGGCCGGCCAGCAGCAGCCCGCCCCGTCCCGCGGCCAGGGCCTGCCAGAGGATCTCGTCCTTGCTGTAGAAGCCGGCGCTGACCAGCGGCAGCGCGGCCAGGGCCGCCCCGCCGACCAGGAAGCCGGCGTAGGCCAGCGGCAGGCGCCGCCACAGCCCGCCGAGCCGGCGCATGTCCTGCTCGTGGTGGCAGTTGACGATGACCGCCCCGGCGGAGAGGAACAGCAGCGCCTTGAAGAAGGCGTGGGTCATCAGGTGGAAGATTGCCGCCTCGAAGGCGCCCACGCCGAGGGCCAGGAACATGTAGCCGATCTGGCTCATGGTCGAGTAGGCCAGCACCCGCTTGATGTCGGTCTGCGCCAGGGCGGCGACGCCCGCCATCAGCAGCGTCAGGCCGCCGATCACGCCGACCAGCAGGAGCACCGCCGGGGCCAGCACGAAGAGGCCATGCAGGCGCGCGATCAGGTAGACGCCGGCGGTGACCATGGTCGCCGCATGGATCAGTGCCGACACCGGGGTGGGGCCGGCCATGGCGTCGGCCAGCCAGGTATGCAGCGGCAGTTGGGCCGACTTGCCGAGCGCCCCGCCCAGCACCAGCAGCGCCGCCAGCGAGGCCACGGGATCCCCCCGCGTCCAGGCCTCGGGGGCCCGGCGGAGGAGCTCGGCGATGTCCAGGGTGCCCAGCTCGTGGAACAGCAGGAACAGGCCGAGGGCCAGGAAAACGTCGCCGATGCGGGTGACGATGAAGGCCTTGAAGGCCGCCCAGCCGTTGGCGGCGGTCCGGTAGTAGTGGCCGATCAGCAGGTAGCTGCACAGCCCCACGCCTTCCCAGCCGAGGAACAGCAGCAGCAGGTTGTCGCCCAGCACCAGCAGCACCATGCTGGCCACGAACAGGTTCATGTAGGCATAGAAGCGCCGGCTGCCGCCCTCGCCGCTCAGGTACCAGGCGGCGAACAGGTGGATCAGAAAGCCCACGCCGGTGATGACGCCGAGCAGGGTCAGCGACAGGCCGTCCAGCCACAGGCCGATGGTCGGACGGAAGTCGCCGACGGCGATCCAGGTCCACAGGGTCAGGCCGGCGGCTCCGTCCTCGAGGAAGCGCGCGGCCAGCCCGGCGGTGACCAGGGCCGCCAATCCCACGCTGGTCACCCCGACCCAGGCGCAGGCCCGCTCGCCGGGGCCGCGACGCCACAGCGCCAGCACCAGGGTGCCGGCCAGGGGCAGCAGGAAGGTCAGGGGCAGCAGCGCCATCGGGGCCTCCATCATCCGCGCATCCGATTGGCCGCATCGACATCCAGCGTCCGGAAGCGGTGCTGGAGCTGGATCAGCAAGGCCAGGCCCACGCTGGCCTCGGCCGCCGCCAGGGTGATCACCAGCAGGAACATGGCCTGACCCTCGGGCTGTCCCCAGGCGGTCCCGGCGACGATGAACGCCAGCCCGGCGGCATTCAGCATGATCTCCAGGCTCATCAGCACGAACAGCATATTGCGCCGCATCATCAGTCCCGCCAGACCCAGGGCGAACAGCGTCGCCGCCAGCGCCAGGCCATGCGCCATGGGGACGCCGCTCATGAGCGGTCCTCCCCCGGCGGCGAGCCGGCGCCGTCCCGGCTCGCCAGGCGGCCCACATGGGAGGCGGTGACCAGGGCCGCCAGCAGCAGCAGCGCGGCCAGTTCCACGGCGATCAGCCAGGGGCCGAACAGCGTCATGCCCACCGCCTTGGCGGTCAGCAGCTCGCCCGCGATGGTCCGGCCGCCATCGCCTCGCCAGAGCTCGAAAGCGAGCACGCCCAGCAGCAGCCCGGCCAGCAGCGCCGGCCCCAGCCAGGTCGACGGCCGCAGCCAGGCGCGCTCCTGGGCGACGGCGGCACCGCCGAGGTTGAGCATCATCACCACGAAGACGAACAGCACCATGATCGCGCCGGCATAGACGATGATCTCCAGGGCCCCGGCGAAGGGCGCGCCGAGGGCGAAGAACACCATCGCCACGGCGATCAGCGAGACGATCAGGTAGAGCAGGGCGTGCACCGGATGGGTGTGGGTGATGACGCGAAGCGTCGCCAGGATGGCGACCAGACCACTCAGGTAGAAGGCGATTTCCATGGCTATCTCCCGTGGCGGATGGCGGTGGCTCAGGGCAGCAGGGTCCTGACGTCCACCGGGTCCCTCTCGTCGCTGGCCTGGCCCTTGCCCTTCCCGGCGATCGCCAGGCCCGCCACCTTGTAGAAATGGTAGTCGTGATCCTTGCCGGGACCGTCGATCAGCAGGTCGGCCTTCTCGTAGACCAGCTCCTGTCTTCGGTACTCGCTCATCTCGAAGTCCGGCGTCAGCTGGATGGCCGAGGTGGGGCAGGCCTCCTCGCACATCCCGCAGTAGATGCAGCGCGAGAAGTTGATGCGGAAGGTTTCGGGGTACCAGCGCCCGTCGTCCTTCTCGCCCTTCTGCAGGGCGATGCAGTCCACCGGGCAGGCCACCGCGCAGAGGTTGCAGGCCACGCAGCGCTCCTCGCCGTCCGGGTCCCGGGTCAGCACGATGCGCCCCCGGTAGCGGGGCGGCAGGTAGACCGCCTCCTCGGGATACTGGACCGTCTCGCGCCGGCGGAAGCCGTGCAGGAAGATCATGTACAGCGTCCTGAGCTGCGATACGGTGCCCTTGATCAGCCACATCAGCATCGTCTTTCCTCCTCTCAGCTCGGCGCGACGAGCAGGATCACCGCCCCGGTCACCAGCAGGTTGATCAGGGTCAGCGGCAGGCAGACCTTCCAGCCGAACCGCATCACGCCGTCGTAGCGCGGCCGCGGCAGGGCCGCGCGCAACAGGATGAACAGCGTCACCAGGACCAGCGTCTTGATCGCGAACCACAGCCAGGGCGGCAGCCAGGGGCCCAGCCAGCCGCCCAGGAAGAGCGTCACGATCAGCGCCGAGACCAGCACGATGCCGATGTACTCGCCGATGAAGAACATCCCGAACTTCATGCTGGCGTACTCGATGTGGTAGCCGTCGGCCAGCTCCTGCTCGGCCTCGGGCTGGTCGAAGGGATGGCGGTGGGTCACCGCGATGCCGGCGATCAGGAAGGTCGCGAAGCCGAGGAACTGCGGCAGGATGAACCACAGCCCCTGCTGGGCCGCGACGATCTCGCGCAGGTTGAAGGACCCGGCCATGGCCACCACGCCCATCAGCGCCAGGCCCATGAACACCTCGTAGGAGAGTGTCTGCGCCGAGGCCCGCATGGCGCCGATCAGCGCATACTTGTTGCCGCTCGACCAGCCGCCGAGCAGCACCGCATAGACGTTGATGCCGGCCATGGCGAGGAAGAACAGCAGGCCGATATGCCAGTCCGCCACCCCCCAGTCCGGGGTGAAGGGGATGATCATGAACGACAGCAGCAGCGAGGCCATGGCGATGGCCGGGGCCATCACGAAGAGGCCACGGTCGGCGAAGGGCGGGATCCAGTCCTCCTTGAAGAAGATCTTGATCATGTCGGCGACCAGCTGCAGCGAACCGCCCGGCCCCACCCGGTTGGGCCCGTAGCGGTCCTGCCAGAGCCCCAGCAGGCGCCGCTCGACCACCGTGAGCACCGCCCCCAGCAGCACCGCCCCGAGCAGGATGACCAGGGCCTGGAGCATGGCGACGAGCACCGCGACGACCTCGGGGGTGAGCAGGGTCATGGGCGCCTCCCCTCGCCGGCGGGCTCGAGCCGGCCCCACTGGCCGGTGGCGAGGCCCGGCACCAGGCCGGCCGGCACGCCGACCAGGCCGGGCGCCAGCCCGGCCGAGCAGGACAGCGGCAGGCTCAGCCGTCCGACCGGGGTGACCAGCGCCAGCCGGTCGCCCTCGGCGAGCCCCAGCCGCGCGGCATCCGCCGCCGCCAGCTGCAGCGCCGGGGCCGCCGCCCGGGCGGCGATCATCGGCGCCCGCCGCGAGGTCTCCTCGCCACCGAACAGCCTCGGCAGCACCACCAGTTGCCACTCGCCGTCACGCCGGACGAAGCCCTCCGCAACGATCCGGGCGTAGGCGTAGCCACCGGGCACGGGGCCCAGCAGGCGCCGCCCGGGATCGCCGCCGCGCAGATGGCCGCCGACCTCGTCGGTGAACTTGTTCCAGGCCTGGGGGGAGTTCCAGCCCGGGGCCCAGGCGAAGGCATTCTCCCGCTGGGGTCGCCCGGGGCCGGCATAGCCCTCCATGGAGAAGGCGAAGGGCGAGTCCGGGTCCTGCGGCGGGCGCGGCTCGCCGACCGCCAGGTGGGCACGCAGCGCGGTGCGGCCGCTGTAGCGGTGCGGCGCGCGGGCCTGACGCAGCCCCTGCACCCGATGGTCGGCATGGTCCGCGGCCTCGACGATGGCCGACAGCGCCGGATGGTGTCGCGCGCAGTCCCGGGTCTCGGCGTCGAGGCGGGTGTCCCCGACCCGACGGCGCTGCAGCGTCCCCTGCAGGGCATGCAGCCAGCGCCAGCTCTCGCGGATGCGGCTCTCGGGGCGCAGCACGCGCGGCTCGAACACCTGGAAGAAGCGCTGGGCGCGGCCCTCCAGGCTGACCAGGGTGCCGTCGCCCTCGGCGAAGCTCGCCGCCGGCAGGCCGATCCCGGCCCGGGCCCAGACGGCGGTGCGCTGGTGATCCAGGACCACCAGGGTCGTCAGGGCGTCCAGGGCCCGCTCGAGCCGCTCGCCGGGCAGCCGGGCATGCAGGTCGTTCTCGAGCACCACCAGGGCGTCGGCGCGGCCCGCCTCGATCTCGTCGAGGGCCCATTCCAGGGGCTCGCCGCCGAGCATCGCCACCCCGGTGCTGTTGGTCTCGGCGCGGATCAGGCCGAGGCCGCCCGGGCGGGCCCGACGGGCCAGGGCCCGGGCGACGTTGCCGGCCGCCTCGAGGACCGCCGTCGAGCCCAGGGCATCGCCGCTGACCACCAGGGGACGCTCGGCGGCGAGCAGGGCCGCGGCGATGCGCCGGGCCTCGGCCGCCAGGCTCGGGTCGAGGGTCGCCACCGCCGGCGCCGCGGGGTCCAGGGCATGGGCCACGGCGGCGCCCAGGCGGGCGATGTCGTCCGGCGCCAGGGCCCAGTGGCCGGCCGCGATGGCGTCGAGGCCGGTCGCGGCCGGGTAGGCGATGAACAGCGGGTGGCGCCGGTCCTGGGCCAGGGTCTTGACCGCCTCGGCGTTCCAGGCCGGGATGCCGCGCTCCGCGGCCAGCGCCTCGCGGCGGCCGAGCACCGCCTGGCGCAGCGAGAGCCCCAGCCGGGCGGCACTCTGCAGGGGGTCCTCGCCGAGCACCAGTACCGCGTCATGGGCCTCGATCTCGCGCAGGCTCGGCGAGGGCAGCCCGCACTCCCGCTGGAGCCGGGCCATGGTCGCCAGGCAGGCCGCCTCGACGGCGGTGACGCCGAGCGAGAAGTGCTCCGCCCCGACCAGCTCGCGCAGCCGATGGTTGCTCTCCAGGCTCGCCCGGGGGGAGCCGATGCCGATCACCCGGCGGGCACTGCGCAGCCGGTCGCCCGCCCGGTCCAGGGCGGCGTCGACCTCCAGGGTCACGGTCGCCGCCCCGGGGGCCTCGCGCCACTCGGGCAGCCGCGGGCGGTCGTCGCGATTGACGTAGCCGTAGCCGTAGCGCCCGCGGTCGCAGAGGAAGAAACGGTTGACCTCGCCGTGGTAGCGGTTCTCCACCCGGCGCAGCTCGCCATAGCGCTCGCCGGGACTGATGTTGCAGCCCACCGCGCACTGGTGGCAGACGCTCGGGGCGAACTGCAGGTCCCACTTGCGGGTGTAGTGATCGTCCGGCGGGCGGTCGGTGAAGACGCCGGTGGGGCACACCTCGCTGAGGTTGCCGGCGAAGGGACTCTCCAGCACGCCGTCGCGGTGGCGCCCGAAGTAGATGTTGTCGCCGGCGCCGAAGGCGCCGAGGTCCTCGCCGCCGGCATGGTCGCGATAGAAGCGCACGCAGCGGTAGCAGGTGATGCAGCGGTTCATCTCGTGACCGAGGAAGGGCCCCAGGTCCTGGTTGCGGTGGGTCCGCTTGGTGAAGCGGTAGCGCCGCCGGGCATGGCCGGTCATCACCGTCATGTCCTGCAGGTGGCAATGCCCGCCCTCCTCGCACACCGGGCAGTCGTGGGGGTGGTTGAGCATCAGCCACTCGATGACCCCGCGCCGGAAGGCCCGGGCCTCGGCGTCGTCGATCGACAGTCGGGTGCCGTCGGCGGCGGGAGTCATGCAGGCCATCACCAGGCTGCCCTGGTCGTCGTCGGCATCGCGGTACTGCTTGACCGCGCACTGGCGACAGGCGCCCACGCTGCCGAGCGCCGGGTGCCAGCAGAAATAGGGCAGGTCGAGGCCGAGCGACAGGCAGGCGGCGAGCAGGTTGTCGTCGCCGTCGACCCGGTAGGCCTGGCCGTCCACGTGGATCGTCGCCATGCTCAGCCCTCCTCGCCGACGGGGCGCGGGGCGCGCGACGAGGCGATGCCGGCTTCGAACTCGTCGCGGAAGTGGGCCAGGGCGCTCGCCAGCGGCATGGCCGCCCCCGGGGCATGGGCACAGAAGGTGCGGCCGGGGCCGAGATCCCGGGCCAGGTCCTCGAGCAGCTCGATATCGCCCGGCTCGCCCTCGCCGCGCTCCAGGGCCGCCAGCAGCCTCACCGTCCAGGGCAGGCCATCGCGGCAGGGCGTGCACCAGCCGCAGGATTCCCGGGCGAAGAAGGCCTCGAGGTTGCCAAGCAGCGGCACCATCGGCTGGTCGTCGGGCACCACCGTCAACAGGCCGGTGCCCAGGCGGCTGCCGGCGTCGCCAATGGTGTCGAAGTCCAGCGCCAGCGAGAGGTGCTCCGGCAGCAGGAAACCGGTGCTCGCGCCGCCGGGCAGCCAGGCCTTGAGGCGGCGCCCGCCGGTCAGGCCGCCGGCGCGCTCCAGCAGCTCGCCGGCGGGCGTGCCCATGGGCAGCTCCCAGAGCCCCGGGTGCGCGACCCGGCCCGAGACCCCGAACAGCTTGGTGCCGCCGTCCTCGCTGAGCCCCCCGGACAGCGCCTGGTACCAGTCGGCGCCGTGACGCATCACCCCCGGCACGTTGCACAGCGTCTCGACGTTGTTGACCACGGTGGGCTTGCCCCAGGCCCCGGACTGGCCGGGAAAGGGCGGCTTGGCACGGGGGTTGGCGCGATGCCCCTCCAGGGAGCTGATCAGCGCCGTCTCCTCGCCGCAGATGTAGCGCCCGGCGCCGGTATGCAGGGCGATGTCGAAGTCGAAGCCGCTGCCGGCGATGTCGGGGCCCAGCCAGCCGGCGTCGCGGGCCTCGTCGAGGGCCAGGACGAGGGCCCGGGCGGCCTCGCGGTACTCGCCGCGCAGGAAGATGTAGCCCTGCCGCGAGCGGTTGGCGAAGCCGGCCAGGATCATGCCCTCGATCAGCAGATGGGGCAGCTGCTCCATCAGCAGGCGATCCTTGAAGGTCCCGGGCTCCATCTCGTCGGCGTTGCACACCAGGTAGCCCCGGGGCAGGTCGCCGCCGGTCAGCGTCAGGCTCCACTTGGTGCCGGCGGAGAAGCCGGCCCCGCCCCGGCCGCGCACGTTGGCCGCCTTCAGGGTGGCGATCACCGTCTCGGGCGTCTGCTCGCCGAGCACCTCGCGCACCGCGGCGTAGCCGTCCCCGGCGAGGTAGTCGTCGAGGGCGACCCGCCGGCCATCCTCGCGCAGCCGCCAGGTCAGCGGATGGGTCTCGGCGCGGCGCTCGGCGGGCGCCTGGCGCAGCCGGCTGTGGTAGCGGGGCGCGACGCTCATGGATAGCCCTCCAGCAACGCGTCGAGGTCGTCGGGGGCCAGCGGCCCGTAGGTGTCGTCATCGATCATCAGCGCCGGCGCCCCGTCGCAGGCGCCCAGGCAGCACACCGGCAGCAGCGTGAAGCGGCCGTCCGCGGTGGTCTGGCCCAGGCCGATCGACAGCCGTTCCTCCAGGGCGGCCCGCAGCTCGGCGAAGCCGCACAGGAAGCAGGAGCTGCTGTCGCAGAGCAGGATCACGTGACGACCCACCGGTTGGCGGAAGATCAGGCTGTAGAAGGTCGCCACGCCTTCCACGTCGGCGACGCCGATGCCCAGCGCCTCGGCAATCGCCGGGATGGCGCCGTCGGGCACCCAGCCGTGGCGGCGCTGGACGATCTTGAGCGCCTCGATGCAGGCCGCCTGGGGCTGCTCGTAGTGGTCGCGCTCGCGGCGCATCGCGCGGCGGTCCGCGGCGTCGAGCACGAAGCCGTCACCGTCGGAGGCGATGGGAGCGCGGGGTGGGGGTGTCGGGGTCTCGGCCATGATCAGCGGTCCACGTCGGCCATCACGAAGTCGATGCTGCCCAGATGGGCGATCAGGTCCGGCACGAAGCCGCCGCGCATCAGCGCCGGGATCTGCTGCAGGTGCGGAAAGCTGGGCGTGCGGATGCGGGTCCGGTAGCTGGTGGTGCCGCCATCGCTGGTCAGGTAGTAGCCATTGATGCCCTTGGTGGCCTCGACCATCGCCAGCGACTCGCCGGGGGGCAGCACCGGCCCCCAGGAGACCTGCAGGAAGTGGGTGATCAGGGTCTCGATGTGCGCGAGCATGCGCTCCCGGGGCGGCGGCGTGGTCAAGGGGTGGTCGGCCTTGTAGTCGCCGGCGGGCATGTGGTCGATGCACTGCTGGAGGATGCGCAGGCTCTGGCGCATCTCCTCGATGCGTATCCGGCCGCGGTCGAAGGCGTCGCCGCGGCTGCCCAGGGGCACCTCGAAGTCGAACTGCTCGTAGCCGGAATAGGGGCGGCGCTTGCGCAGGTCGAAGTCCAGCCCGGTGGCCCGCAGGTTGGGGCCGGTCACGCCCCAGGCCAGGGCCTCCGCGCCGTCGAAGGCGGCCACGTCGCGGGTGCGCTCGCGGACGATGGCGTTGTCCATCATCGACCGGTCGTACTCCCTGAGGCGTTTCGGCATCCAGTCGACGAAGCCCTGCATCAGGGTGTCCCAGCCCCGCGGCAGATCCTGGGCGACGCCGCCGATGCGATACCAGGCCGGGTGCATGCGAAAGCCGGTGATCGCCTCGATGACCTCGTAGGCCTTCTGGCGATCGGTGAAGGTATAGAACACCGGCGACATGGCCCCCAGGTCCTGGAGGTAGGTGCCCAGGAACAGCAGGTGGCTCGAGATGCGGAACAGCTCGGCCATCATCACGCGGATGGTCGCCACCCGCGCCGGCACCTCGATGCCGGCCAGCGTCTCCACCGCGAGCACGTAGGGCAGGTTGTTCATCACCCCGCCGGTGTAGTCGATGCGGTCGGTGTAGGGGATGAAGCTGTGCCAGGTCTGGCGCTCGCCCATCTTCTCGGCGCCGCGGTGGTGGTAGCCGATGTCCGGCACGCAGTCGACGATCTCCTCGCCGTCGAGCTGCAGGATGATGCGAAAGGCGCCGTGGGCCGAGGGGTGGTTGGGACCGAGGTTGAGGAACATGAACTCGGTGTCCTCGCGCTGGCGGCGCATGCCCCAGGCCTCGGGGTCGAAGCGCAGGGCCTGCTGCTCGCGCTGCTGGCCCGCCACGGTCAGGGTGTAGGGATCGAACTCGGTGGCGCGGGCCGCGTGGTCCTTGCGCAGCGGGTGGCCCTGCCAGGTCGGCGGCATCAGCAGCCGCGTCAGGTGCGGGTGCCCGGCGAAGCGGATGCCGAACATGTCCCACACCTCACGCTCGTACCAGGCCGCGTTGGGGAACACCCCGACACAGCTGGGCACCTCGAGGTCGGCACCGTCCAGCGCCACCTTGAGCATCACATCGCGGTTACTCGCCACCGACAGCAGCTGGTAGAAGACCGTGAAATCCGCCGCCGGCAGGCCCTCGCGATGGTCGCGCAGGCGCTCGTCCACCGCCGAGAGGTCGAACAGCATGGCGAAGGACGCCGGCAGGTCACGCAGCGCCGCCAGGGCCTCGAGGAGGCAGCCCCGGTCCAGCCACAGCACCGGCATGCCAACCTGGCTCGCCGGTTCGACCCATGCGCGGTCGCCGAAGCGATGCCTGAGGGTCTCGACGGCGGGGTCGGCCTCGCTGCGACTCGATGGCGGCGCGACGCGCATGGCGGTGGATCCTCCCGTCTCGGTGATGGGGTGGCCTTCGGCTCAGATGCCGTCCGGCGAGCGCAGCTCGGTGGCCTGGATGCGCTGCTCCCGCCAGCGCTCGCGCTGGGAGGGCATCTCGGCCCGGTAGACGCCCTGGTCGCCGACCACCCAGGACAGCGGGCGCCGCTCCTGCTGGATCGCCTCCTGGAGCAGCATCAGGCCCTGCAGGAAGGCCTCGGGGCGCGGCGGGCAGCCCGGCACATAGACGTCCACCGGCAGGAACTTGTCGACTCCCTGGACCACCGAGTAGATGTCGTACATGCCGCCGGAATTGGCACAGGAGCCCATCGAGATCACCCACTTGGGCTCGAGCATCTGGTCGTAGAGCTGCTGGATCACCGGTGCCATCTTGAGGAAGCAGGTCCCGGCGATGACCATGACGTCGGCCTGCCGCGGCGAGGCGCGGATGACCTCGGCCCCGAAGCGGGCGATGTCGTGGGGGGACGTGAAGGCCGTGGTCATCTCCACGTAGCAGCAGGACAGGCCGAAGTTGTAGGGCCACAGCGAGTTCTTGCGCCCCCAGTTGACCGCCGAATGGAGGATCTCCTCGAGCCGGCCGGTGAAGACGCTGCGGTGCACCTGCTCGCGCAGGGGATCCGGGGTCGAGCGACTCTCGCCCAAGGGGTAGCGGGCACCGTCAGGCGGCTCGTCCGCCTCGGCGCGCGTCAAGGTGTACTGCATCGGGCACCTCCCTCTGCCCGGCCGCCTGGCCGGGTCATGGCGACATCATGGAACGGATCAGGCGTCGGGCCGGCGCGTCGGGGCGGGACGGCCCCGTCCCTTCGGCGCCCAGTCCAGCACTCCCACCCGGCTGTCGTAGAGCAGTCCGGCCAGCAGCACGACGATGAACAGCGCCGCGGCCCAGAAGCCGGCCCAGCCCACCTCGCGCACCGACACGGCCCAGGCGAACAGGAAGACGGCCTCGATATCGAAGATCACGAACAGCATCGCGACCAGGTAGAACTTGACGGAGAAGCGGTGACGGGCGCTGCCGACGCCCGTCACGCCGGATTCGAAGGGGAGCGTCTTGCTGGGGCCGCGACTGCGGCCGCCGAGCAGGCTGGAGAGCCCCATCATCAGGGCACAGAGGGTGACCACGGCAAGCAGGAAGAGCCCGATGGCCCAGTGCTCGGCAACCAGTGCTGTGGCGTCTTGCTCCATGGCAGGCCCTCGCCGCCGGATCCCTGGCCGGTCAGTCAGCGCCGGCCCCGATCATTCACCGCGGCCCACCGTCGCCCGGCGTGGCCGCGCCGTATCGACAAGCCTAGAAGATGCTCGGGGTTTTGCGCGAGGCCGGCGCGCGTCTCATGCTCGGCACAACGGCGCCAGCCAGGCCTCGGCGAGCCACAGCACGACGCCGTAGCGGCCGCCCTTGGCGACGACGATCAGCGCCGCCGCTCGCCACCAGGCCAGGCGGAAGATCCCGGCCAGCACGGTGAGCGGATCGCCGATCACCGGCGCCCAAGCCAGCAGCAGGCTCCACTCGCCGTAGCGGTGGTACCAGCGCTCGCCCCGCGCCAGCCCCCGCGGCGAAACGGGGAACCAGCGTCGCGCCTGGGAGTGGCGCGCATAGCGCCCCAGGGCCACGTTGATCAGGCTGCCCAGGCTGTTGCCGGCGGTGGCCACCGCCCACAGCCCGAGCCCGCTCGGGTCCTGGCACCACTGCCGGGCCAGCCACACCTCGGAGCCGCCGGGCAGCAGGGTGGCGCTGGCCAGCGCCACCAGGAACAGGCTCAACATGGCCGAGTCCCGGCCGGCTGCAGTATGCTGAGCGCCGGTTCATGACGACAAGATGACAAGACGATGTCCTCCATTCCCCATACCCTGACCATCGCCGGCTCCGATCCCTCCGGCGGCGCCGGCCTGCAGGGCGATCTCAAGACCCTCTCGGCGCTGGGCACCTATGCGACCAACGTCATCACCGCGGTGATCGCCCAGAACACCCGGGGCGTGGCCGCGGTGCACCCGGTCCCGGCGCCGGTGATCGCCGAGCAGCTCGACAACCTGCTCGAGGACGTGCATATCGATGCGGTGAAGATCGGCATGGTCGCCGACCGCGAGGTGGCCGAGGCGATCGCGGCGGCGCTGCGCCGGCATCGGCCGCGCTGGATCGTGCTCGACCCGGTGATGGTGGCCAAGAGCGGAGACATCCTGGTGGATGCCGCCGGCATCGCCGCGGTGCGCGATGTGCTGGTGCCGCTGGCCGACGTCATCACCCCCAACCTGCCCGAGGCCGCCGTACTGCTCGACAGCGAGGCCCCGCGCACCCCGGATGCCATGGAGGCCATGCTGCCCGGCCTGCAGGCCCTGAAGGCGCCCTACGTGCTGCTCAAGGGCGGCCACCTGAGCGGCGAGGGCTGCCCGGACCTGCTGGCCACGCCCGCGGGCAGCGCCTGGCTGCCGGCGCCGCGCATCGCCACCGACAACCTGCACGGTACCGGCTGCGCGCTGTCCTCGGCCATCGCCGCCCGCCTCGCCCACCTGCCGCCGGACGCCTCGATCGAGGCCATCGCCGAGGCCATCGGCGAGGCCAAGCGCTGGCTGCATGCGGCCCTCGAGGCCAGCCGGCGCCTGGCCGTGGGTCAGGGCCGGGGCCCCGTGCATCACTTCCACGCCTGGTGGTAGCGCATCCGGCTTGCGCCCCGCGCCGGGGCCGCCCATGCTGAGACGGTGATCTCCGGCGTCCTGAGGGTTGTGCCATGTCCCGCACCCTGCTGTTTGCCTGTGACCTCTCGGCCGAGAACCGCGCCGCCTTCGCCCGGGCCATCCGCCTGGCCAACCAGAGCGGCGCCCGCCTCGACATCGTCCACGTGCTCGACCCCTATCTGCCGCGTCGGGTGCTGCACGACCTCGAGGAGGCGGTGGTGGCGGACATCGCCGCCACCCTGACCGACATCCGCGAGGACTATGCCCTGGACGAGCCGGCCAGCCTGATCCAGACGGTGGCCGGCGAGCCCTATGCCGAGATCATCCGCGAGGCCCATGACCGCGAGGCCGACATGATCATCCTCGGCGCCCATCGCAAGCGCGGTCAGCCCGACCTGGTCGCCGGCACCACCCTGGCCCGGGTGCTGCGCAGCGCCCCCTGCCCGGTGCTCTCGGTCAGCCACCCGCCCACCCAGGAGTGGCACGACATCCTGGTGCCGGTGGACTTCTCGCTGACCTCCCGGCACACCCTGCGCGAGACCCTCAAGCGCTTCCCCGAGGGCCGCCTGACGCTGTTGCATGCCTGGAACATCCCCGGCGAGCGGGAGCTGGGCTCCGATACCGACTACGCGCGCTGGCGGGATCGCGAGGTGGAGCAGCTGCGCCGCCACCTCGAAGAGGAGACCGAGCAGCTGATGAGCGAGCTCGATGACGTGCCCGACCTGGAGCTGGTGCTGGAACAGGGCGATCCCCTCGACGTGCTGATGACCCACCTGCGGCGCCAGCCTCCCGACCTGCTGGCCCTGGGCAGCCGCGGCCAGCTGGGCCGCCACAGCCAGATCACCGAGCGGCTGCTGGCCGAACCCCACTGCGACATCATGCTCTGCCGCGCCTGGTAGGGCGGCCACGCCCTATACAGAACTCCTACAGAGGCGCTGTCATCACGGGATACCGTTCCCACGTGGCGGTGTCCCATGCCGATCGCGCGAGGCGCTCTCCCCGCCTGCTGGTCGTCCCCTGGCCGCGGTGGTCCCTGGGCGAGGCCTTCCGGGACGCCCTGCTGGGGCGCTGAGCCCGGGCCATGCTAGGCTCCCGGCTTCAGCCAACGAGGGAGCCCCCATGAAAGCCCTGATCCAGCGCGTGCGCCATGCCAGCGTGACCGTGGACGATCGCGAGACCGGCGCCATCGACCACGGCCTGCTGGCCTTGGTCGGCGTCGAGAAAGGCGACGACGAGCCCCAGGTCGAGCGGCTGCTGCACAAGCTGCTGCACTACCGGGTGTTCGGCGATGCGGACGGCAAGATGAATCGCAACCTGCAGCAGGTCGATGGCGGCCTGCTGCTGGTCTCCCAGTTCACCCTGGCCGCCGATACCCGCAAGGGACTGCGTCCCAGTTTCTCCAGTGCCGCCCCCCCGGCCGAGGGTGAGCGCCTCTTCCGGCGGCTGGTCGAGCGGGCCCGGGCCACCTGGCCACGGGTGGCCACCGGCGAGTTCGGTGCCGACATGCAGGTGGCGCTGGTCAACGACGGCCCGGTGACCTTCCTGCTGGAGAGCCACTGACCCCGACCGTGGTCGTAGGCGAGGCGCGCCAGGCCTCGTCCTGAGCCGCACCGCTTCCTGTCAGGGCGCCTGGAGCTCGGCGGCGAGCCGCTCCAGGGCCTCCTCCGCGGCCAGCCACTCCTGCTCGAGCGCCTCGAGCCGCGCGGCCAGTTCCCCCTGCTCGGCGAGGCGCGCGGTGAGCTCGTCCTTGCGTGCCTCGTCGGTGTAGAGCTCGGCCTCGGCCAATGCCTCCTCTACCACGGCGAGCCGCCGCTGTACCGTCTCCATCTCACGCTCGGCCCGGTCACGGTCGCGCTTGAGGGGCCTGAGCTGCTCGCGCAGCTCGGCGGCGGCCCGACGCGCCGCCTTGCGATCCTCCCGGGGCGCCTCGACGGCTTCCTGGCGCTCGGCCTTCTCCACCCGCGCCTCGCGGCGCTGCTGCTCGAGGCGCGTCTTGAGCCAGGCCCGGTAGTCGTCGAGGTCGCCGTCGAAGGGGGTGACGCGATGGTCGGCCACCCGCCAGAACTCGTCCACCGTGGCCCGCAGCAGGTGCCGGTCGTGGGAGACCACGATCACCGTACCCTCGAAGCTCGCCAGCGCCTCGGTGAGCGCTTCGCGCATCTCCAGGTCCAGGTGGTTGGTAGGCTCGTCCAGCAGCAGCAGGTTGGGCTTCTGCCAGGCCACCAGGGCCAGCGCCAGCCGGGCCTTCTCGCCGCCGGAGAAGCATGCCACGTCCGCGAAGACGTCGTCGCCGTGGAAGCCGAAGCCGCCCAGGAAATTGCGGATATCGAGGTCGGCGGCCCGCGGGGAGAGCCGCTGGACGTGCATGAAGGGGGTGGCCGAGAGATCCAGGCCCTCCAGCTGGTGCTGGGCGAAATAGCCGATGGCCAGGTGCTGGCCGGGCACCCGGCGCCCGGCGAGCAGCGGCAGCTCGCCGGTCAGCGACTTGATCAGGGTCGACTTGCCGGCGCCGTTGGGCCCCAGCAGGCCGATGCGCTGGCCCGGCTGGAGGGCCAGCCTGACGTGGTCGAGCTGCACGGTGTCGCCATCCTCGCCGGCATAGCCGAGCGCGGCCTCGTCCAGCACCAGCAGGGGGTGGGAGGTCCTGTCGGCGGCGGGGATGGTGAAGTGGAAGGGCGAGTCGGCATGGGCCACGGCGATGTCGCCCATGCGCTCGAGCATCTTCAGCCGGCTCTGGGCCTGGCGGGCCTTGGTGGCCTTGTAGCGGAAGCGCGCCACGAAGCGCTCGATCTCCTCCTTGCGGGCCTGCTGCTTGTCGGCCTCGGCCTGCTGCAGGGCCAGCTTCTCGGCGCGGGTGCGCTCGAAGGTCGAATAGTTGCCCCGATAGAGCACCAGGCGGCGACGATCGAAGTGCACGATATGGTCGCAGACGGCATCGAGGAAGTCGCGGTCGTGGGAGATAAGCAGCAGGGTCCCGGGATAGCGGGTCAGCCACTGCTCCAGCCACAGCAGGGCGTCGAGGTCCAGGTGGTTGGTGGGCTCGTCGAGCAGCAGCACATCGGAGGGCATGAAGAGGGTGCGCGCCAGGTTGACGCGCATCCGCCAGCCACCGGAGAAGTCCGAAAGCGGGCGGTCCAGGTCGGCCTGGCCGAAGCCCAGCCCGACCAGCAGCTGAGCCGCCCGGGCCGGGGCGCTGTAGCCGTCCAGCGCCTCGATGGCACCGTGCAGTTCCGCCTCGCGATGATCGTCGCCGCGGGCCCGGGCCGCCGCCAGGGCCGCCTCGGTGTCGCGCAGGGCCCGGTCGCCGTCGAGCACGTAATCGAGAATGCTGCGCTCCAGGGCCTCCACCTCCTGGGCCATATGGGCGATGCGCTGGCCGCCGCTCATCTCCAGCTCGCCGCGGTCCGGGGCGAGCGCGCCGAGCAGCAGACCGAACAGGCTCGACTTGCCGGCGCCATTGGGCCCCACGATGCCCGCCTTGTGGCCGGCGTGCAGGGTCAGGTCGGCGTCCTCGAACAGCGCTTGGGTGCCGCGTTGCAGGGAAACTTGGCGCAGTGCGATCATGCAGGCTCCACTCCGATACGTGAGGCTGCCGCCATCGCGACGACAACCGTGTCATGACCGACGATTCTACCGAATTGCCGTCGACTCTGCGGTCCCGCCTGGCCGCCGCGCCGCTGTGGGACTTCGCCCTGGCCCTCTATGGCCGTCCCGGCGTCGAGGCCGCCTGCCTGCACCTCCAGGACGATGCCGGTATCGACGTGACCGAGCTGCTCTGGCGCTGCTGGCTCTATCGCCACGGCCTGGCGACCGGCGAGGCGCCCGCGGCGGTCAGCCGCTGGCAGGCCGAGGTCACGGCACCGCTGCGCCGGCTACGCCGCGCCCTGAAGGACGAGGCGCCTCACCGGAAGGGGGTCGCCGCCCTGCGCGAGCGCCTCAAGGCGTGCGAACTCGATGCCGAGCGCGAGGCGCTCGCGCGCCTCGAGGAACACAGCCTCGCCGGCCACGCCCTGCGCCCCCTGTCGAGCCCCGCCCCGGGACTGGAAACCGTCCTGCCTCTTGTCTCGCAACTACAGAAAAAATCGCATCTTTTTGCCTTGAGAGCGTTGGAAGGCCAGCTTGACCCCTCCTGACCCCCCAGCTAGCCTGAATTCACCTGCAACAATAAGACCATCGTTTGCGCCGGGCGATATCACCTTGATTCTCCGGCCATATCAGCAGAGGAAGCTATATGAAGACGTCACACAAGCTGTTGGCCACCGCCGGCATCGGCGCCGTGGTGCTGGGCATGTCCACCGCCGCCTATGCGGATAACTGGCGCTATGCCCATGAGGAGTACGAGGGCGATGTGCAGGACGTTTTCGCCCAGGAATTCAAGCGCTATGTGGAGGAAAACTCCGACCACAGCGTGCAGGTCTACCGCTTCGGTGAGCTCGGCGAGTCCGACGACATCATGGAGCAGACCCAGAGCGGCATCCTGCAGTTCGTCAATCAGTCGCCCGGCTTCACCGGCGCCCTCATCCCGGCGGCGCAGATCTTCTTCATTCCCTACCTGATGCCCACCGACATGGAGACGGTGCTTCAGTTCTTCGACGAGAGCAAGGCCATCAACGAGATGTTCCCCGAGCTCTACGCCGAGCATGGCCTGAAGCTGCTCCAGATGTATCCGGAAGGCGAGATGGTGGTCACCGCCGACGAGCCGATCACCGAGCCCGCGGACTTCAACAACAAGAAGATCCGCGTGATGACCAACCCGCTGCTCGCCGAGACCTACAACGCCTTCGGCGCCACCGCCACGCCGCTGCCCTGGGGCGAGGTCTACGGCGGCCTGCAGACCGGCATCATCGACGGCCAGGAGAACCCGATCTTCTGGATCGAGTCCGGCGGCCTCTACGAGGTCTCCCCGCACCTGACCTTCACCCGGCATGGCTGGTTCACCACCGCCATGATGGCCAACCTGGACTTCTACGAGGGGCTCTCCGAGGAGGACCAGCAGCTGGTGCAGGACGCCACCGACGCGGCCTATGACCACACCATCGAGCATATCCAGGGCCTGGCCGAGGAATCGCTGGCCAAGATCCAGGAGGCCTCCGACGAGGTCACCGTGACGCGCCTCACCGACGAGCAGATCCAGGCCTTCAAGGAGCGCGCGCCCCGGGTCGAGGACAAGTTCCTCGAGATGACCGGCGAGGACGGCAAGGCGCTGCTCGAGCAGTTCAAGGCCGATCTCGAGGCCGTGGAGGGGCAGGATCAGGGCTGATCCCGGCCCACGGCCGCCAGCACCCACGGGAGGGGGCAGCCAAGCTGCCCCCGCTTTGTTTCCGGCCCCCGTCCATCAGCGTTCACGCAACGTTGATCCCACGGGCGCCCCGACACGACGCGAGCCATTACGCTGCTCGACAGGGATGCCGGTTTTCCGCCATGTCCGCTGCAAGGGAGTACGGCCATGACCGACGAAGATTCCGAGAAGCACTACCGCTCCGGACTGCCGGGATTCCTCGGCACCATCGATACCTTCATCAGCAAGGTCGAGGCGGTCATCCTCGCCATGGGCGTACTGTTGATGGCCACCAATACCATCGCCAATGTCATCGGCCGTTTCGTCTTCGGCTCCAGCATCTTCTTCTCCGGGGAGATCAATCGCATCCTGATCATCATGATCACCTTCGCCGGGATCGGCTATGCGGCGCGCCACGGCCGCCATATCCGCATGTCGGCGATCTACGACGCCCTGCCGGTGGGCGGCCGCCGGGCCCTGATGATCGTGATCTCGCTGTTCACCTCCCTGGTGATGTTCTTCCTGCTCTATTATTCCATCATCTATATCCTCGATCTCTACGGCAGGGGGCGCATCCTGCCGGCCCTGGGCTTCCCCATCTTCATCATCTATGTCTGGGTCCCCCTGGGCTTCCTGATCACCGGCATCCAGTACCTGCTCACCGCCATCAAGAACATGACATCCCACGATGTCTACCTGTCGACCACGGTCGTCGACGGCTACAAGGATACGGAAACGGAAGTCTGACGCAGGGCTGCTGACCCGGGGGAACGCTAGATGACGACAGTAATGGTTGTGACCATGATCGCCCTGCTGCTGCTGGGCTTTCCGATGATGATCCCGCTGATCTCCGCGGCGGTCATCGGCTTCTACATGATGTTCAACGGCCTGGGGCAGATGGACACCCTGATCCAGCAGATGATGGCGGGCATCCGGCCGGCCTCGCTGATCGCGGTACCCATGTTCATCCTCGCCGCCGACATCATGACCCGCGGCCACTCGGCCGACCGGCTGATCAACATGGTGATGTCCTTCATCGGCCACGTGAAGGGCGGCCTGGCGGTCAGCACCGCGGCGTCCTGCACCCTGTTCGGGGCGGTCTCCGGCTCCACCCAGGCCACGGTGGTGGCGGTGGGCTCCCCGCTGCGCCCGAAAATGCTCAAGGCCGGCTACTCGGACTCCTTCACCCTGGCGCTGATCATCAACGCCAGCGATATCGCCTTTCTGATCCCGCCCAGCATCGGCATGATCATCTACGGGGTCATCTCCGGCACCTCCATCGGCGAGCTGTTCATCGCCGGCATCGGGCCGGGGCTGCTGATCCTGCTGATGTTCGCCGTCTACTGCGTGATCTATGCGGTGGTGCGCGACGTGCCCACCGAGCCCAGGTCCAACTGGCGCGAGCGCCTGAGTGCGGTGCGCATGGCCCTCTGGCCGCTGGGCTTCCCGGTGATCATCGTCGGCGGCATCTATGGCGGCATCTTCAGCCCCACCGAGGCGGCCGCGGCCTGCGTGCTCTACGCCACCCTGCTGGAGTTCGTCGTCTTCCGCTCCCTGAAGATGGGCGACATCTACGCCATCGCCAAGTCCACCGGCCTGATCACCGCCGTGGTGTTCATCCTGGTGGCGGTGGGCAACGGCTTCTCCTGGATCATCTCCTTCGCCCAGATCCCCCAGACGATCCTCGAGGCCGTGGGCATCAACGAGGCGGGGCCCACCGGGGTACTGATCGCGATCTGTATCGCCTTCTTCGTGGCCTGCATGTTCGTCGACCCCATCGTGGTGATCCTGGTGCTGACCCCGATCTTCACCCCCGCCGTGGAAGCCACCGGCCTGGACCCGGTGCTGGTCGGCATCCTGATCACCCTGCAGGTGGCCATCGGCTCGGCGACGCCCCCCTTCGGCTGCGACATCTTCACCGCCATCGCCATCTTCAAGCGGCCCTACCTGGACGTGATCAAGGGGACGCCGCCGTTCGTCTTCCTGCTGATCCTGGCCGCGGCCCTGCTGATCATGTTCCCGCAGATCGCCCTGTTCCTGCGCGATCTGGCCTTTCGGTAGCTGACCCTGAAGCTTTGTCTGAAAAGTCGGCGAGCGATGGCCAGACAAGGCAAAAATCGGAGAAAAGACGGAGTTTACGCGGTGTAAATGAGTATTTTGAGCCGATTTTTAACGCCGGATGGGCGAGCGCAGGCAGTTTTCAGACAAAGCGTAGGAGGGAGGCGACGATGTTCCATCGGATCATGGTGCCGGTCGACGGCTCCAAGGGCGCCATCAAGGCGCTGGACAAGGCCGTCGGCCTGCAACGGCTCACCGGCGCCGAGCTCTATCTGCTGTGCGTGTTCAAGCACCACAGCCTGCTGGAGGCCTCGCTGTCCATGGTGCGGCCCGAGAAGCTCGATCTGCCCGACGACGCCCTCAAGGAGTACGCCACCGAGATCGCGGTGCAGGCCAAGGCCCACGCCGCCGAGCTCGGCGTCCCCGCCGACAAGCTGCGCGCCTTCGTCAAGGGTGGCCGCCCCTCCCGTACCATCGTGCGCTTCGCCCGCAAGCGGGAGTGCGACCTGATCGTGATCGGCGCCCAGGGCACCAACGGCGACAAGGGGCTGCTGCTGGGCAGCGTCGCCCAGCGGGTCGCCGGCTCTGCCCACTGCCCCACCCTGGTCGTCTGAGTCCTTGCCTCCATCGTTGCCCCGAGGCCGGGCCGGTTGCGCTCCCTTGCGACGGATGCGGAACCGGCCCGGCCCTGTTAGAGTCCCAGAGATTCCTCACACCCATGGCGCCGAGGCGCCGGAGCCCAAGGTTCTTTCATGAAGAGACTGCTGACTACCGCTTCCCTGACGGCCCTGCTGACCGCCGCCCCGCTGGCCCTGGCCGCCGCCCCCGAGACCGACGATGAGCGACTGGGCTACAGCCTCGGCGTGACCCTCGGCAAGAGCATCCAGCAGGATGTCGAGGACCTGGACATCGATGCCTTCACCCAGGCCATCCGCGATGTCTTCGAGGGCAACGAGCTGGCCATGAGCGACGAGGAGATGGCCGCCGCCCTGAGCCAGTTCCAGCAGCAGGCCATGGAGGCCCGCGCCGCCGAGGCCGAGCAGAAGGCCGAGGCCAACAAGGCCGAGGGCCAGGCCTACCTCACCGAGAACGCCGAGCAGGACGGCGTGACCGTCACCGACTCCGGCCTGCAGTATCGCGAGCTCGAGTCCGGCGACGGCGCCACGCCCGGCGCCGACGACACCGTCGAGGTCCACTACGAGGGCCAACTGATCGACGGCACCGTCTTCGACAGCTCCTACGAGCGCGGCGAGCCGGTCAGCTTCCGGGTCGGCCAGGTCATCGAGGGCTGGCAGGAAGCCCTGCAGCTGATGAGCGTGGGCGACACCTGGGAGGTCGTGATCCCCTCCGAGCTGGCCTACGGTGCCCAGGGGCAGGGCCCCATCGGTCCCCACGAGACCCTGGTGTTCAAGGTCGAGCTCCTCGACGTGACGCCCGCCGACGACGAATAAGCGCGGATGAGCGTTACCGCCCTGCTGCTGGCGGCCGGCCTCGGCCTGGGGCTGGCCACCCCGCTTCAGGCCCAGGAAACGCCGGCCGCGCTGCCCGCCCTGGCCGCCAGCACCGAGGCGACGAGCGTGATCGGCGTCTCCGCCGGTGGCTACATGGCCACCCAGCTCGCCGTGGCCTGGCCGTCGCGCTTCAGCGGCCTCGGCGTGGTGGCGGCCGGCCCCTGGGCCTGTGCCCGGGGCGAGCTCGGCCGCGCCCTGGGCCAGTGCATGTTCACCCGCCTCGGCCCTCCCGACCTGGCGGCCATCCAGGCACGCCACCGCGACTACCTGTCCCGCGACCTGGTCGGTGCCCCCGAGGCACTGGCCGACCTGCGCGTCTTCGTCTGGCACGGCGACGCCGACCCAACCGTCGATCCATCCCTGGGCCGGTCCCTGGTCAAGCAGTTCGAGGGCTGGCTGGCGACACCGGACCGGCAGCTTCGCTTCCGGGAAGGCGAGGGCGCGGCCCATGGCTGGCCGGTCGGCGCCGGGAGCGACGCTCCGACGGACGCCTTGGCGGACTGCGGCGAGGGCGGCGGCAGCCACCTGCTGGCCTGCGAGCCGGCCATCGCCGAGGCGGCGCTGACCTGGCTGCACGGCGCGCCGGCGGCCGGCGAGCCGGGCGAGACCGGCGGCCGGCTGGTGCGCTTCGACCAGTCGGACTTCGCTGCCCGGGGACTCGCCGATAGCGGTTACCTGTTCGTTCCGGCGGGCTGCGAGGCGGGTGGCTGCGCGCTGACCGTGGCCCTGCACGGCTGCGAGATGAGCGCGGCGGAGGGCGACGAGGCCTTCGTCCGTTACAGCGGCCTGAACCACCGGGCGGCCGCCGACCGGCGGGTGGTGCTCTACCCCCAGGTGGAGGCGAGCCTCGCCAACCCCAAGGCCTGCTGGGACTGGTGGGGCTACGCCGAGAGCGCCTGGCAGCTCGACCCGCTGCATGACTCCCGCCGGGGCAGCCAGATCGAGGCCCTGATGGGCATGGTCGACCGGCTGCAGGCCACCCCGGACGCCGACTGACGCCAGACCGCGGCTCAGCCCTCGCCGAGCTCCGCCGCGAGGGCCGCCTGGAGAGGCCCCGGAGTCGGGGAATGCAGGACCCGGCGGTGAATCTCGCCGTCGCGATCCACCAGGTACAGCGAGGCGCTGTGGTCGACGGTATAGCCCATGGCCGACTCCGGCGTCTCGACCTTGCGCCACACCACGCCGTAGCGCTCGGCGATCTCCTCGAGCTGGGCCCGGCTGCCGGTGGCGCCGATGAAGTCCTCGCCGAAGTAGGCCAGGTATTCCTCCAGCCTCGCCAGGGTGTCGCGCTCGGGGTCCACGGAGACCATCAGCGGCACCACCCGGTCGCGCCGCTCGGGGGACATCCGCTGGCGCACCTGGCGCACCACGGCCAGGCTCATGGGACAGACGTCCGGGCACCAGGTATAGCCGAAGAACACCACCGCCAGCTGGTCGTCCTCCAGCTGGCTCAGGGAGAAGTCGCCCCGGGTCGAGGGCAGCTCGATGGGCCCGCCGGCGGGCAGGCCCTCGTCACGCCCGACCCATTGCTGGTAGGCCCACAGGCCACCGACCGCCAGCAGCAGGGCGACCCCCGCCCCCATCACGCTTCGCCATCGTCGTGTCATGTTGCCTTCCTCGTTACCTCGAAGTCGAACCAGCTTCCCAGGCGCCCCCCGGGCGTGTCCACCACCACCCGGGCGCGCCAGCGCATCGCCGCCTCGCTGCACAGCGCGACCTGCCCATCGCCGCGGAACACCCCACCACCGGCCGCCGCGAGGGAAAAGCGGTGGAGCCCCATGTCCATGTCGCGGCCGACGAAGGTCACCACCGCGGCCTCGGCCGGCGCTCCCGCCAGCTGCACCTCGAGGGGCAGCACCGTCAGGGCGTGGATGGGCCCCTTGCCGGCGAGGTCCAACGTCAGCGTGACGCCCTCCCCGAGCTCGGTCCGGCAGGGGCCGGCCTGGAGATCGCAGGGCGTCGATGGCGGTGTCCACTGGACATCGTCACCGTCCAGGGAATGCCGCACCAGGTACCCCAGCATCACGCCCAGGGTCAGCAGAGTCGTGACGATCAACAGGCGCAGCAGCGGCGGCCGCGAGGCGGCGCGTCCGGCAGGGGCGGAAGGGGCCATGGCGGTGAAGCGACGCCTCCATCGGTGACGGGATAGACTGGATCTTATCAGCATTCGCCCGAGCCGCCGTGTGCACGGATGTCGCAGGGCCGAGTCGACGAGGAGGCGTCATGGACGGCGTGGCACAGGCCCTGGGGCCATTGTTCTTGTTGATCCTGCTGGGGGCGGTGCTGGCCCGGCTCCAGCAACCCGGCGGCGACTTCTGGCCACGCATGGAGCGGCTGATCTACTTCCTGCTGTTTCCCGCCATGCTGGTCGCCACCCTGGCCGAGGCCGATATCCGCCAGGTCCCGGTGGGCCGGCTCGCCCTGGTGCTGCTCGGGGCCATCGGCGTGCTCGGCCTGTCGCTGTGGTGCCTGCGCCATCGCCTGGGGCTGGCCGCACCGGCCTTCACCTCGGTCTTCCAGGGGGGGCTGCGGTTCAACACCTATGTGGGCGTGGCCGGGGCCGCGGCCCTGCATGGCCAGGCCGGCGCCACGGTGGCCGCGGTGGCCGTGGCGCTGATGGTGCCGGTGATCAACGTGCTGTGCGTCGCGGCCTTCATCGCCGCCGGCACCCTGGGAGCGGCCGGGCTCGGGGCCAGTCTCGCCGCCCTGGCACGCAACCCCCTGATCCTGGCCTGCCTGGCCGGCATCGCCCTCAACCTCTCCGGCATCGGGCTGCCCGGCTGGAGCCAGGACACGGTGGCCCTGCTGGGCCGGGCGGCACTGCCCCTTGGCCTGGTGGCGGTCGGCGTCGCCCTGCGTCCCCCGGCCCTGCTGCGCCGTGACCGGGGCGTCTGGGCCGCCAACCTGGTCAAGCTGGTGCTGATGCCCGCGGCGGTGCTGGCCCTGGCGCTGCTGCTCGGCCTCGACCCCGTGAGCCGCGACGTGGCCCTGCTGTTCGCCGCCCTGCCCACCGCCACCTCGGCCTATATCCTGGCTCGCCAGCTGGGCGGCGATGCCGAGCTCATGGCCGCCCTGATCACCGGCCAGACCCTGCTCGCCATGCTCACCCTGCCGCTCTGGCTGCGCCTCGCCGGCTAGGCAAATAAAAAAAGTTCTCGTTTACATTGACGAGATGAATGAGAACGATTTACTCTTGGCCCATGGCGTTGATGAGGCGCCATCCCGGTCAGGGAGCTTGCCAGCCCCTGGTCCCGGTTTCTCCTCCTCATTGCTAGTCACGGTCTTTTCGCCGCCCTCCGGGGCGGCTTCTTTTTTCCTCACTCGCGCCGCCCCAGGCGCTGCTTCAGCAACTCGCCCAGTGCCTCCACCGCCGGCCAGGAGGCGGCGGCCACCTGGCGCCCGTAATGCAGCTGGGCCTCGCAGGCCGGCAGCGGCGGCAGGCCCTCGGCCTCGCCCATCTCGCGCATGGCCGGCGTCAGCCGGTCCCGCTCGAGGATGCTCACGGCCAGCCCGGCCTCCACGGCCGTTTCCAGCGCATGAATGCTGGTGCTGGTGAACACCGCATGCCAGGAGTGACCGATGGCCTCCAGGGCCTCGACCCCCAGGTGACGATAGGGGCAGTCCACCGGGTGCAGGGCCAGCGGCAAGGGCTGATCCGGCGCCAGGACCAGCTCCCGGGCCCCCGCCCAGACCGGCGTGGTGCGCCACAGCGGCTCCCCCCCGACCAGCCGGTGCGGGCGATCCAGGGCCACGATCAGCGACAGCTCGCCCCGCTTCAGCCGCCTCGCCAGGTCGCCGCTGGTGGCGGTCACCGCCTCCAGCACCACGTCCGGGTGGCGGGCCAGGAAGTCCGGCAGCAGCCGTCCCACCAGTCGGCTGGCATAGTCCTCCGGCAGGCCGAAGCGCACCCGGCCACTCAGGCCCCGGCCACTGATCCGGGCCACCAGGCCATCATGGTGGCGCAGCAACTCCCGGGCCTCGCCGAGCAGCGTCTCGCCGGCGGCCGTGGGCGTCATGCCGCGGGGCCCACGCAGCAGCAGGCGCGTACCCAGCCGCGCCTCGAGCCGCTTGATCTGCATGCTCAGGGCGCTGACCGTGCGATGGCGCTGCTCGGCGGCCGCGGCCAGGGAGCCGAGGCGTGCCACCACGACGAAACTGCGCAGGGCCTCCAGGTCCAGGGTTTCCGAGGAGACTTCAGCCATATTGAACGCTCCCTGAAAAAAGTTTCGATTCCCGAAAGACTCTAGGCGCCCCAGACTCCCCCCACAAGTCACCGGATGTCTCGGGGAGGTCCCATGCGCGCCTTCACACGCCTGTCGCTAACCGGCTGGCCACGGCCGGGCGCCGCGCCACTGGGCGGCCTCGCCGTGGCCGTCGGCTTCGTGCTGTGCTGGAGCAGCGGCTTCGTGGGCAGCCGCCTGGCCGTGGCCGTCGACACGCCGGTCCTGTCGCTCTATGCCTGGCGCTTCGCGCTGGCCACCCTGCTGGCGGGACTCTGGTGGGCCCTGCGGGCCACCCGGCGCCGGGGACCGGGCCTGTCACCCCGCGCCCTGGCCCGCGAGGCCCTGGTCGGCAGCCTGACGGTGGGCGCCTACCTGCTGGCCATGCTGCTGGCGGTCGAGGCCGGCGTCAGCGCCGGCGTGGCGGCCCTGATCGGCGCCCTGCAACCCCTGGCGGCCACCACCCTGGCCGGCTGGTGGCTGGGCGAGCGCACGCGTCCGGCCCAGTGGCTGGGCATGTCGGTGGCGACCCTGGGGGCCGGACTGAGCGTGCTGGATGACCTGCAGGGCGTGGGCGGTGCGCCGGCCTGGGCCTACGGCCTGCCACTGCTGGCGGTGGCGGCCGTGACCCTGGGCAGCGTGCTGGGCGTCCGGCGACCGGCGGCCCTGGGGATGGAGGCGCGGCTGACCAGCCAGTTGGGGGCGGCGACGGTGGTGTTCTGGCTGGCCGCCGTGGCGCGTCAGGGAGACTGGCCGGCGCCGCCGCCCCTCACCCCGGACACGCTGACGGCGCTGGCCTGGCTGATCCTGCTCGCCACCTTCGGCGGCTACGGCTTCTTCATCGAGAGCCTGCGCCGCTTCGGGGTGAGCCACAGCGCCGCGCTGGTCGCCCTGACACCGGCGGTGACCCTGGGCTGGACGGCCCTGCTGTTCGGGGAGCTGCCGGGCGGGCTCGGCGCCGCCGGCATGGGCCTGGGACTGCTCGGCGCCGGGGCCGCCCTGGTCGCGGGTCGGCGCCGGGGGCGCGGGGCCAGCGGCCACGCCGGCACCGGAAGCCCGCTCAGTCGACGCGGCGGTAGATCAGATCCCAGACCCCGTGCCCCAGCCGCTCGCCGCGGGCCTCGAACTTGGTGAGGGGACGAAAGGCAGGACGCGGCACGTAGGGGGCGGTCTCCGGCGAGGCGGTGTTGGCATAGCCCAGGGCCTCGTCCATGACCCCGGCCATCCACTCGGCGTAGGCCTCCCAGTCGGTGGCCATGTGCAGGGTGCCGCCGGGCTTGAGCCGGGTGCGCACCAGGACGACGAAGGCCGGCTGGACGATGCGCCGCTTGTGGTGCTTCTTCTTCGGCCAGGGATCGGGGAAGAACAGCTGCAGGGTATCGAGGCTGGCCTCGGGCAGGCACTGCTCGAGCACCGCCAGGGCGTCCTCGCGATAGACGCGCAGGTTGGTCAGGCCGCGCTTGTCGGCCTCGTCGAGCAGCTTGCCGACCCCGGGAGCGTGCACCTCGATGCCGATGAAGTCGGTGTCGGGATGGGTCTCGGCCTGCTCGATCAGCGAGGCGCCCATGCCGAAGCCGATCTCCACCACCCGGGGAGCCTGGCGGCCGAAGAGGGCCTCGAGGTCCTGGCGGCCGTCGGCGAGCGTCAGCCCCAGCCGCGGCCAGACCTCCTCGAGGCCCCGGGTCTGGGCGGCGGTCATGCGCCCGGCGCGCAGCACATAGCTCTTGATGCCCCGGCGGTGCAGCGAGGCGTCGGGACCTTCCGGGCCGGTGGTCGAGGCGGTGTCGTCGTGGTGCGGTGCGTTCATGCGCGGCGTCGGATCTCGTGGCTCAGGGGGTGAAGGCGTCAGGCGTTGATGCGGCCGGCCAGCGGCGAGGACGGGTCGGCGCTCTGGCGGCGCGGCATGCGCCCGGCCAGGAAGGCCTCGCGGCCGGCCTGGACGGCCTGCTTCATGGCGCTGGCCATCAACAGCGGCTGCCGGGCGTGGGCGATGGCGGAGTTCATCAGCACGCCGTCGCAGCCCAGCTCCATGGCCAAGGCCGCCTCGGAGGCGGTGCCGATGCCGGCATCCACCAGCACCGGCACGCCGGCCCGCTCGACGATCAGGCGAAGGTTGTAGGGGTTCTGGATGCCGTGGCCGGAGCCGATCAGCGAGCCCAGCGGCATCACGGCGCAACAGCCCAGGCGCTCCAGCTCGCGGGCGACGATGGGATCGTCGCTGGTGTAGACCATCACGTCGAAGCCGTCGTCGATCAGCGTCTCGGCGGCGGCCAGGGTCTCCACCACGTTGGGATAGAGGGTGGTGTCGTCGCCCAGCACCTCGAGCTTGACCAGGTTGTGGCCGTCGAGGAGCTCGCGGGCCAGCCGGCAGGTCCGCACCGCATCCTTGGCGGTATAGCAGCCCGCGGTGTTGGGCAGCAGGGTGTAGCGCTCCGGCGAGACGACGTCGAGCAGGTTCGGCGCCGCGGCGTCCTGCCCCAGATTGGTGCGCCGCACCGCGAAGGTCACCACCTCGGCACCGCTGGCGGCGATGGCCTCGCCGGTCTCGTCGAAGTCGCGGTACTTGCCGGTGCCCACCAGCAGGCGCGAGGTGAATTCGCGGCCGGCGATGCGCAACGGCGCGTCCTGAAAGATGTCGGTCATGGTTGTCGTGCTCCTGTGTGCGGGTTCGCGGGACCGCCTCGGCGCGTCAGCCGCCACCGATGGCGTGGACGATCTCGACCCGGTCCCCCTCGGCCAGGCGCGTCTCGGCGTGGACGCTCCTGGGCACGATCTCCTCGTTGACCTCCACGGCGATGCGGCGGCCGGTCAGGCCGAGGGACTCGACCAGCCGGGCCACCGAGGCATCGGCCTCCAGGGTGCGGGCCTCGCCATTGAGCTGGATCTGCATGGCATCCTCTCCGGGGCTGCGGATTCGCGGGCCCATATTGTAGCGCCTCAGGGCCGGGCCGGGTACGGTAACCACGAGACGATCGCAGGAGACCGAGATGCAGGACCGACCCTGGTGGCTGGCGGCGGCGCTGTCCGGCGCCCTGATGGTGATGGCCGGGGCCTTCGGCGCCCATGCCCTGGAGGGCAGCCTGGCCCCGCGGCTGGTGGCGGCCGTCGAGACCGGGGTGCGCTATCAGGCCTGGCACACCCTGGCGATGCTCGGGGTGCTGGCCTGGCGCGCCGCCTGCCCGCGCCCCGGTCAGCGCCTGGCCCTGGGCCTGTGGGCGGCGGGCATGCTGCTGTTCTCGGGCTCGCTGTATGCCCTGGCCCTGTCGGGACTGGCGGGCCTCGGCCTGGTCACGCCGCTGGGCGGGGTGCTGCTGATCGGCGGCTGGCTGGCGCTGGCCGCGACGGCGGGCCGGGCTCAGTCGCCGTCCGGCAGCACATAGGTCGCCGTGACCAGGGCCACCGGGGCCTCGTCGCCGGCGGAGAACAGCTGGACCTCGCCCACCGCCAGGCGCCGTCCCAGCTTGAGCAGCCGCGCGTTGGCGATGATGTCGCGGTCGCCCCGCGGGCGACGCAGGAAGCGACAGTGCAGGTCACTGGTCACGGCCATCGGCTCGGGACCGACCTGGGCCAGGATCGCCACATAGAGGCAGACATCGGCGAGCCCCATCAGGGTGGGACCGGACACGCTGGCGCCGGGACGCAGGTGCTCGTCCTCGATGGCCAGGCTCATGGTGGCGCGCATCTCGTCGATGCCCTCGATGGTGCCGGAACGCTGGGGGAAGACCTCGTCGAGGAAGTCCTCGATGGCGGCGGCGGTCATCACGGTCATGGGGCGCTCCCTGCGGCAGTGGACGATGGTCCCCAAGATAGCCCAGCTGGCCGGCCGCGCACAGTCGCCTCAAGGGGCGAGGAATAGTCTATGCCCAAAGTCCTCACCCCTCAGCCTGAACCTCGAACCTCGAACCTCGAACCTCGAACCTCGAACCTCGAACCTCGAACGATTATCCCGCCTTGTGCACCGCCCGCCAGTGATGCAGCAGCGGCTCGGTGTAGCCCGAGGGCTGCTCGAGCCCCTTGAAGATCAGGTCCGAGGCGGCCTGGAAGGCGTGGGAGGCGGAGAAGTCGGCGCTCATCGGCGCGTAGTCCGGATCCCCGGTATTCTGCTGGTCCACCACCCTGGCCATGCGCTCCAGGGTCGCCCGGACCCGGTCGGCACCCACCACGCCATGATGCAGCCAGTTGGCCACGTGCTGACTGGAGATGCGCAGGGTGGCGCGGTCCTCCATCAGGCCCACGTCATGGATGTCCGGCACCTTGGAACAGCCCACGCCATGCTCGACCCAGCGCACCACGTAGCCGAGGATGCCCTGGCAGTTGTTGTCGAGCTCCTGCTGGATCTCCTCGTCGGACCAGGCCGGGTTCTCGGCCACCGGCACGGTGAGCAGGTCGTCGAGGAGCTCTTCACGCAGGGCACGCTCGCCCTGGGCCTCCAGCTCGCGCTGCACCTCGGCCACATTGACCTGGTGATAGTGCAGCGCGTGCAGGGTGGCGGCGGTGGGGGACGGCACCCAGGCGGTGTTGGCGCCGGCCTTGGGATGGCCGATCTTCTGCTCCAGCATGGCGGCCATCAGGTCCGGCATGGCCCACATGCCCTTGCCGATCTGGGCATGGCCGCGCAGGCCGCAGGCCAGGCCGACCTGGACGTTGCTGCGCTCGTAGGCGCCGATCCAGGTGCTGTTCTTCATGTCGCCCTTGCGGATCATCGGCCCGGCGGCCATGACGGTGTGCATCTCGTCGCCGGTGCGATCGAGGAAGCCGGTGTTGATGAACACCACCCGCGAGGTCGCCTCGTTGATGCAGGCCTTGAGGTTGACCGAGGTGCGGCGCTCCTCGTCCATGATGCCCATCTTGAGGGTGTCCCGGGACAGGCCCAGCAGGTCCTCGACGCGGCCGAACAGCTCGTTGGCGAAGGCCACTTCCCGGGGGCCATGCATCTTCGGCTTGACGATGTACACCGAGCCCTGGCGGGAATTGCGCGGCTGCCCCGCGCCCTTCTGGAGGTCGTGCAGGGCGACCAGGCTGGTGAGGATGCCGTCGAGGATGCCCTCCGGCAGCTCGTTGCCCTCGGCATCGAGCACCGCCGGGGTGGTCATCAGGTGACCGACGTTGCGCACGAACAGCAGGGCGCGGCCCGGCAGGGTCACCTCGCCGCCCCGGGGGTCGGTCCAGGTCCGGTCGCCGTGCAGGCGGCGGGTGAAGGACTTGCCGCCCTTCTCGATCTGCTCCTCGAGGTCGCCCTTCATCAGGCCCAGCCAGTTGGCGTAGACGCCGACCTTGTCCTCGGCGTCCACCGCGGCCACGGAATCCTCGCAGTCCATGATGGCGGTCAGTGCGGCCTCGACGACCACGTCCTTGACCCCCGCCGGGTCGGTCTTGCCGATGGGATGCCCGGCATCGACCTGGATCTCCAGGTGCAAGTCATGGTTGACCAGCAGGATGGCGGAGGGCGCGGCGGCCTCGCCCTGGTAGCCGACCAGCTTGCCCGGCTCCTTGAGGCCGGTCTCGCGACCGCCGTCCAGGGTCACCGTGAGGTGGCCGTCACGCAGGGCGTACTTCACCGCCTCGCGGTGCGAGCCGGTCGCCAGCGGCGCGGCGCGGTCGAGCACGCCACGGGCGTAGGCGATGACCTTCTCCGCCCGCCTCGGATTGAAGCTCTCGCCCTTCTCGGCGCCGTCCTCCTCGGCGATGGCGTCGGTGCCGTAGAGGGCATCGTAGAGGCTGCCCCAGCGGGCGTTGGCGGCATTCAGGGCATAGCGGGCATTGTTGACCGGCACCACCAGCTGCGGGCCGGCCTGCACGGCGATCTCGCGGTCGACATCGGTGGTGGTGACCTGGACCTTGGCGGGCGCCTGCTCGAGGTAGCCGACCCGCTCGAGGAAGCCACGGTAGGCTGGCATGTCGCGGATCGGGCCCGGGTTCTCGCGGTGCCAGGCATCGAGCTCGCCCTGCAGGCGGTCGCGCTCGGCGAGCAGTTCACGGTTCTTCGGTGTCAGATCATGAAACAGGGCGTCCACGCCGCGCCAGAAGTCGTCGGGGTCGACCCCGGTGCCCGGCAGGGCCTGCTCGTTGATGAAACGGTCCAGTTCGGCGGCCACCTGGAGACGGTGGCGGGTGATGCGTTGGGTCATGGGGTCGTTCTCCTATGCGTGGCGATCCGGCGTCCCCTGGCACCGAACAGCCGGACAGGGCAAGGTGACTGCGTGATGACAATTTTGTGGAAATTGCTTCCACATGTAAACCCGACACCGGCGGACATCCCCGCAGGGTAGACCAAAAGACGAGAGCCGGTAGTCTGACTCCCGACATTAATGAACAGTGGTTCCGCCCTCGGCAAGACGCTAGCATGGGCAGTCATTGCGGAGGACTCGATGAGCGATTTCAGCCCCCTACAGGCCCTGGGCCCGATTGCGCCCGCCGACCGGACCGGCCAGGATCTCGAGCGCTACCTCGGGCACTATGGCCTGGCGCCGCTGCTGGCCGAGCACGTGGGGCTCTATGTGGGCTACGTGGACGCCCACGGCTTCCGCCTCTGGACCCAGGTGTGGAGCCCACCGGCCCCCATCGGCACGGCCTTCGTGGTACATGGTTACTATGACCACCTGGGGCTCTATCGTCACCTGCTCGAGTGCCTGCTCGATCGCGGCTGGCGGGTGGTGCTCTGGGACCTGCCGGGCCACGGGCTGTCGAGCGGCGCGCGGGCCTCCATCGGCGACTTCGACGAATACGGCGACTGCCTGCGCAGCCTGCAACACCACCTGGCGGCCCAGGACCTGGTGCCCCAGCCCTGGCTCGGCATCGGCCAGAGTACCGGGGCGGCGATACTGGCCACCGACGCCCTGCGCCGGGGCGATGACGGCCATTGGGCCGGCCTGGCCCTGCTCGCCCCGTTGGTGCGCCCCTGGGGCTGGTCCCAGTCGAGCTGGCTGCACCGCCTGGTGGGCCCCTTCCTCCGCTCGGTCCCGCGCCGCTTCCGCGACAATTCCACGGACAGCGACTTCTCCACCTTCCTGCGCGAGGGTGACCCGCTGCAGCCGGACCGCCTGGCCATGGAATGGGTGGACGCCATGCGGCGCTGGATGCCCCAGCTGCTGTCCCTGCCGGCCAGCCCCGTGCCGACCCTGATCCTGCAGGGCGAACAGGACCTGACCGTGGACTGGGAGTGGAATCTCGAGGTACTGGAGCGCAAGTTTCCCAACGCCGTGGTTCATCGCCACCCCGAGGCCCGCCACCACCTGGTCAACGAGGCCGAGCCGATCCGACGGGTGCTGTTCGAGGCGCTGGAAGGCTTCATCGCCGGCCTCGAGCCCCATCGCGTCGACCGACCGGCGCGTCCGCCGAGTCGGAGGCGCTCGGCCCCATGACGCGACGCCTGCTGCTCCTGCTCCCGCTGTTCCTGTTGCTCGTCGGCTGCGCCGGCACCTGGGACGCCCCGGACGCCCCCCAGACCGTGCGCCAGGCGCTGCTGGGGCTCGGCAAGCGGGCCGCCGAGGAGGTGGCAACGGCATCGCCCCTGCCCCGCCCCAGCGCCGACCAGGTCCTGCTGCTGGCCATGCCCGAGGTCGACCCCGACCTCCCGCTGGGCGATTCGCGCCTGCTCGAGAGCCTGACCCGGGCCCTGCTCGGCATCGACCAGGGGCCCCAGGTCCTCGACTGGCGGCCGGCCCTGTCCGAGGGCGCCGGCCGCAACCAGTGGCGCCTGGATAGCCGACTGATCGCCACCGGCCCGCGCCTGACGCTGTCCGACCGGCAGCTGCTGCCCTACCGGCTGCAGCTGACCCTGCGCCGCCCCGGCAGCGGGACGGCGCTCTGGGAGTCCACCATCGACGGCGCCCTGGATGCTTCCGCGCTCTGAGCGCCCCCCCGCGCCCTCAGCCGCCGCTGAGTAACCGGTCGAGCTGGCGATAGCCGATGGCCTCGATCAACTGCTCGCGGCCGGGGCGCGGCAGCCCGGCCAGGTCGGCCAGGGTCAGGGCCACCCGCAGCACCCGGTGGTAGGCCCGGGCCGACAGCCGGAGCCGCTCCAGCACCCCGGCCAGCCAGGCCCGGTCGCCGGCGTCGAGGGCACAGGCGCGCTCCAGCTCGCCCCCCGCCAGGTGGGCATTGAGCGCGCCCCGGGCCAGTTGGCGCTCGCGGGCCGCCAGCACCCGGGCACGTACCGTCGCCGACCCCTCCCCGGCCTCCCGGGAGGTCAGCTGCTCGGGCGGCAGCGCCGGCACCTCCACCTGCAGGTCGATGCGGTCCAGCAGCGGTCCCGACAGGCGCGCCTGATAGCGCTGGATCTGAGCCGCGGTGCACTGGCAGGCCTGTCGGGGGTCGCCCAGGTGGCCGCAGGGGCAGGGATTCATCGCCGCCACCAGCTGGAAGCGCGCCGGGTAGCAGCGCTCGTGGTTGGCCCGGGCGATGTGGATCCGTCCGGACTCCATGGGCTCGCGCATCACCTCCAGCACCTGGCGGGAGAACTCCGGCAGCTCGTCGAGGAACAGCACCCCGTGGTGGGCCAGGGAGATCTCCCCGGGACGCGGTCGCGAGCCGCCACCGACCAGGGCCACCGCGCTGGCGGTGTGGTGCGGCGCGCGGAAGGGCCGGCGGCCCCACTGCTCGCGCAGCGGCAGGCCGCTCACCGAGCGCACCGCCGCCACCTCGAGGGCCTCGTCCTCGCCGAGCGGCGGCAGGATGCCCGGCAGCCGGCTGGCCAGCATGGTCTTGCCGGTGCCGGGCGGGCCGGCGAACAGCAGGTTGTGGCCCCCGGCCGCCGCCACCTCCAGCGCGCGACGCGCCTGGTGCTGGCCGCGCACCTCGCAGAGGTCGGCCCCCGGCGCCTCGCCGATCGCTGGCCGCTCCAGCCGGTGGGCGGGGATGGGCGCCTGGCCCAGCAGGTGGGCCACCACCTCGAGCAGATGGGCGGCGGGCAGCACCTCGAGCTCGCCGGCCAGCGCCGCCTCGTCGGCGTTGGCGACGGGCACGATCAGTCGGCGACCGGCGCGCCGCGCCGCCAGGGCCAGGGGCAGCACGCCGGTCACCGGCCGCAGGGCCCCGTCCAGGGCCAGCTCGCCCACGCACTCGGTGGCCTCGAGGGCCTCGGCGGGCACCTGCCCGGAGGCCACCAGCAGGCCCAGGGCGATGGGCAGGTCGAAGCGCCCGCCGTCCTTGGGCAGGTCGGCGGGCGCCAGGTTGAGGGTGATGCGTCGCAGGGGGAAGTCGAAGCCGGCATTGACCAAGGCACTGCGCACCCGCTCGCGGCTCTCCTTGACCGCCGCCTCCGGCAGCCCGACCAGGGTGATGCCGGGCAGACCGTTGGCCAGGTGCACCTCCACCAGGACCTCGGGGGCCTCGAGGCCGAGGCCGGCCCGGGTGCGTATGATTGCCAGCGTCATCGGCGGTCCCTCGCACGTTGTCTGCCCTCAGGCTAGACCAGCGCCGACGGGACCGCTCGATGGCTCAGCGGCCGGTCTCGCCGGCGCCGGCACCCTCCTCGGGCGCGGCAGGGGGTTCCGGGGCCTCGATGGCCGGGGCCGGCGCCTCGCGGTCGGCCGCCGGCCGGGAGGTCTCCAGCGCCTCCTCCAGGGCCGCGACCTGCTTCTCCAGGGCCTCGACCCGGCCACGGGTGCGCTGCAGCACGTCCATCAGGATGTCGAAGTCCTCCCGAGACACCAGCTCCAGGCGGTCGAAGGCGCCCCGCACGACCTGCTGGATGCCCTTCTGCACCTCCTCGGGGGCCTGGGAGGCGCCCTGCAGGCGTTCGCCGATCTGCTGAGCCAGTCGACTGATGCGATCTTGGCTGACCATGGTGTCTCTCCTGAACGGTGGTGGGATGGCTGTCCGACAGGATACGCAAGGCGCGCGCGGTGCGCATTCCCCCACGCTCGCTGCTTCATGGCGCAGCCCCGCCGCAGATCGGCACCAAGACGGTGCATCGAGGTGCCCCCCATGACCCGGAGCCCGTATGACCACCCCTTCTGGCTTCCTCCAACCCCATGAATTGACAACTTTAACGCTGGCATTGGCATGGATTGCGCAAGGATTGCGGGACATGCACCGTGCGGCACCATGCCGCTCTCATCACCTGCAGGGGAGATTAGGGATGAAGCTGATCACCGCCATCATCAAGCCATTCAAGCTCGACGACGTGCGCGAGGCACTCGCCGATAACGGCGTGCAGGGCATCACCGTCACCGAAGTGAAGGGCTTCGGCCGCCAGAAGGGCCACACCGAGCTCTATCGCGGCGCCGAATACGTGGTCGACTTCCTGCCCAAGGTCAAGATCGAGGTCGCCGTGGACGACGGTCGACTCGACCCCGTGCTGGACGCGATCTGCACCGCCGCCAACAGCGGCAAGATCGGCGACGGCAAGGTGTTCGTGACCCCCCTGGAAGACGTCATCCGTATCCGCACCGGAGAGCGCGGCGGCGACGCCGTCTGAAGCGACCGCCCATCCCCCTTCATGAGGAGTGACCGTCATGACTGAGTTGACCGAGCTGAGCTACGCGCTCGATACCTTCTACTTCCTGATCTGTGGCGTCCTGGTGATGTGGATGGCCGCCGGCTTCTCGATGCTCGAGGCCGGCCTGGTGCGTTCCAAGAACACCGCCGAGATCCTGACCAAGAACATCGCGCTGTTCGCCGTCGCCAGCACCATGTACCTGCTGCTGGGCTACTACCTGATGTACTCCGGCTCCGCGGGCGGCCTCCTGCCCAACCTGGGCTTCCTGCTGGGCGGCGAGAATACCGTGGCCGCGGTGACCGCCGGCGGCGACGACGCGCCCTACTACTCCATGCGCGCCGACTTCTTCTTCCAGGTCGTGTTCGTGGCCACCGCCATGTCCATCGTTTCCGGGGCCGTGGCCGAGCGCATGAAGCTGTGGGCCTTCCTGGCCTTCACCGTGGTGATGACCGGCGTCATCTACCCGGTCTCCGGTTACTGGACCTGGGGCGGCGGCTGGCTGGCCGAGGT
Organism: Halomonas stenophila; assembly: GCF_014192275.1. Lineage (GTDB taxonomy): Bacteria > Pseudomonadota > Gammaproteobacteria > Pseudomonadales > Halomonadaceae > Halomonas > Halomonas stenophila. Next base: position 61,972 of record NZ_JACHXR010000003.1, read on the forward strand.
CGGCTTCTCCGACTATGCCGGCTCCGGCATCGTGCACCTGGCCGGGGCGGCCGCGGCGCTGGCCGGCGTGCTGGTGCTCGGCCCGCGCAAGGGCAAGTACGGCAAGGACGGCAGCATCTTCGCCATCCCCGGCGCCAACCTGCCGCTGGCGACCCTCGGCACCTTCATCCTGTGGATGGGCTGGTTCGGCTTCAACGGCGGCTCCGAGCTGAAGGTGTCCGACGTCAGCTCGGCCAACAACATGGCCCAGGTGCTGGTGAACACCAACGCCGCCGCCGCCGGCGGGGTGATCGCCGCGCTGATCCTGGCCAAGCTGTGGTTCCGCAAGGCCGACCTGACCATGGCCCTCAACGGCGCCATCGCCGGCCTGGTGTCCATCACCGCCGACCCGCTGTCGCCCAGCGCCCTGGGCGCCACCCTGATCGGCGGCGTGGGTGGCCTGCTGGTGGTGGTGTCCATCGTCGGCCTCGACAAGCTCAAGCTCGACGACCCGGTGGGTGCGATCTCCGCCCACGGCGTGGCCGGCCTCTGGGGCGTGCTGGTAGTGCCGCTCTCCAACGACGGTGCCTCCTTCGGTGCCCAGATCATCGGCATCCTCGGCATCTTCGCCTGGGTGTTCATCGCCAGCCTGGCCGTGTGGCTGATCATCAAGGCCGTGATGGGCGTCCGGGTCAGCGAGGAAGAGGAATACGAGGGCGTCGACCTGGCCGAGTGCGGTCTCGAAGCCTACCCCGAGTTCACCGTCTCCAAGGTGCACGGTGGTGGCGCCGGCCGCAGCCGGGCCGAAGGGCTGAGCCAGCCGCAGATGAGCCCCCGCACCGAATGACACCGATGGCAGCAGGCATCACGATGGCCCCTCGCGGGGCCATTTTTTTATTCCTCCCGCAGGGGGTGTATGCTCTGGCACAATGACCCCCGACAGGGATGGCGCACGCCGCCATCGGATACGGACAACGCGAGGACATGACCATGAAGCTGGTGACCGCCATCATCAAGCCGTTCAAGCTCGACGACGTACGCGAATCGCTCTCCGAGATCGGCGTCCAGGGCATCACCGTTACCGAGGTCAAGGGCTTCGGCCGCCAGAAGGGCCACACCGAGCTCTACCGCGGCGCCGAGTACGTGGTCGACTTCCTGCCCAAGGTGAAGCTCGAGGTGGCCGTGGACGAGTCCATGGCCGAGCAGGTGATCGATGCCATCACCCAGGTGGCGAACACCGGCAAGATCGGCGACGGCAAGATCTTCGTCACCGCCCTGGAGCAGGTCATCCGCATCCGCACCGGCGAGACCGACAAGGACGCGGTCTGATCACCCAGGTGGCGCCGATACCTGCCGCAAGATCGGCGACGGCAAGATCTTCGTCACCGCCCTGGAGCAGGTCAGCGGAACGCCGCACCGCCGCCTCCGTACCGGCGAGACCGACAAGGACGCGGTCTGATCACCCAGGTGGCACTGACACCTTCAGCAAGATCGGCGACGGCAAGATCTTCGTCACCGCCCTGGAGCAGGTCAGCGGAACGCCGCACCGCCGCCTCCGTACCGGCGAGACCAACAAGGACGCGGTCTAAGCTCGAAGCAGTAATGCCGAGCTCCTCCCCTGAAACGTCAAACCCTCCGAGGCATCACCTCGGAGGGTTTTTCTTCCCGCTTCAAGCTTACGGCTTATCGCTCCCGGCGAAGCCGGTTGGCTCAGAAGTGGAACTGGGCGCTGGCCATCACGCGGCTGGCATCCACCTCCTCACCACTGACCTTCTCGAGGTCGACGTACTGGTACTCGGCGCCCACCGAGAGGCGATCATTGATGTCCCAGATCAGGTTGACATGGGAGAACTGCACGGTTTCCGCCAGGTCCTGGAAACCGGCCACCTCTTTCGGGAGATCCTGGTTGACCAGCGAGGTGCCGATGGAACTCGACCAGTCGGCGTTCCAGCGGTGATCGAGGGCGATACCATAGCTCTGCAGGTCGACGGTCTCCAGCGAGCCGCCGGCATCCAGGAAGGCATCCGGAGCCCGGAAGCGCGCCCCGATCGGCGGGACATAGTCGAGGTAGTTGCCGAGCCCGGTACCGGCCATCAGGTTACCCTTGAGGGTGGTGCTGCCCCCCAGCGGCAGGGCGCCCTGGGCGGCGATGCCGTAGGCGGTCACCTCCTCGTCCACCCCACTGGTGGCCTCGTTGCTGGCGAACCGGCGCACCACCCCGGAGACGCCGAAGTTGCGCTTGTAGCGATAGCGCAGGGTCAGGTCCGGCAGCGGCGTCTCCGTGTCGAGGTCGCCGCCCACCGGCGACACCGAGAACTGGTCGGCGTTCTCCAGCGCCACGGCGAAGGTATTGGCCCCCGCTTGATGTGTGTAGCGCAGCTGCTCGGGACGCCCGGTGGCGTAACCGATCGGGCCACCCAGCTTGAGGATACGCGGCGTGCCCAGGAAATGCATGAAGTTGGTCCAGCTCTTGCCGGCCAGGAAGGGCCCGTACTCGCCGTAGGCGTGGCGCAGGTTGAACTTGTCGTCGGGGGCGAAATGGCCTTCCACATAGGTGCGCAGCATCTCGTCGCCGAAACGCGTCTGAGTGCGGAAGTTGAGCCGCGATTCCTGGGCCGTGAAGCGGGTCTTGCCGTCGGTCTCGTTGCCGGGATCCGCCGCCCTCAGCGGATCGGTGATCTCGCCCAGGTCGTAGTCGAAGTCATAGAGCATATCGAGCTTGACGTAGCCGCCGAAGGCGACGTCGGTGTTGGTGCCCGGGATGTTGAAAGTACTGCGGTGGTTCCAGGGCGCACCCACCCGGCTCGGCTCGCCGGTCACCACCGGCTGGCCCGCCTCGACCACGTCGAAGGCCAAGGAACTTTGGGCCGCAAGGATGCCTGCCGGCAGCAGGGCCAGCATCAGGGTTTTCTTGGCTTGCATGTGGATCTCTCTTGATTCGTTGTTATGAAACGGAAGAAAAAGGATTGTTTTTTTCGTTCAGGTTCTCTCGATGATCCCTGGCGTCTCCTCCCTCGGCAGTGGTATGAGACGCCACCGGCGAGCCGGTGACGGCGGGCATCAGTAGAGGGTCTTCTGCGGCGGGCCGGCGAACTCGAGCGGGCCGACGCTTGCCATGTCGACCTCGACCAGCGCCGGGCCGGCACTACCCACGGCCTCGCCCAGCACGGCCTGGAAGTCATCGCCCCGGCCGACCTTCCAGCGCGGCAGGCCCAGGGCATCGGCCATGGCCTGGAAGTCCGGCGTGAGCAGGTCGTTGTAGTACTGGCGACCCTCGAAGTACTTGTCCTGGATGCCGCGCATCACCCCGTAGCCACCGTCGTTCATCACCACCAGGGTCATGTCCAGGCCTTCCTGGGCCAGCGTCGCCAGCTCGCCGACCATCAGCATCAGGCCGCCGTCGCCGACCACGGTGACCACCTTGCGGCCCTGCGCGCCCACGGCGCAGCCGATGCCGGTGGCCAGGCCCTGGCCGATGGCGCCGGCGAGCGAATGGATGTTGGTCAGCGGGCGCTCGATGGGCAGCAGCCGGCTGCCCCAGGTGCTGCCGGAGACGGTGATGTCGCGCACGAAGATGCCGTCCGCGGGCAGCGACTCGCGCACCGCGTCGCAGAGCCTGGCGTACTCGCCGACCTGGTCGCGCAGCGCCCGCTCGGCGGCCTGCACGGCCTCGGCGACCTCGCGGTCGACCTCGGCATCGGGCGTGCGCCGTCCCTCGAGGCGATCGGCCAGGCGCGACAGCACGTCGCCGCACTCGCCGCACAGGAAGGCATCGGCGGCGTAGTTGCGGTGGGCCGCCGCCGGGTCGACGTCGACCTGCACCAGCGGCCGCGGCAGGGCCACCGAGAAGGTGCGGGTCTCGTTGCTGCGCAGCCGCGAGCCGGCCGCCAGCATCAGGTCGCACCGGGCGAACAGCGCCTCCACCGCCGGGGCGCTGTGGAAGGCCCGCAGGCTGCGCGGATGGCTGTCGGGCAGCACGCCGCGGGCATGGGTACTGGACACCACCGGGATGCCGGCGTCGGCCAGGCGGCGCACGGCCTCGCCGGCCTCCAGGCAGCCGCCACCGATCCACAGCACCGGACGCCTGGCGGCCAGGAGGCGCTCGGCCAGGGCCTCGATCTCGGCCTCGCCGACGCGGGCCGGGGCCGCGGGGCTCGCCGGCGCCGTCTCGACCCACTCGACCTGGCTGGCCTGGATGTCGATGGGGATCTCCAGGCTCACCGGGCCGCGGGGCAGGGTCATGGCCTCCTGGATGGCGCGGTGCAGCAGCGGCACCACCTGCTCGGGGGTGCAGGCGCGGTAGGCGCGCTTGGAGCAGGCCGTCAGGAAGCCCATCTGGTCGCGGGTCTCGTGGATGAAGCCGGCGTCGCGATCCAGGTAGGCCTTCTCGACCTGGCCGGTGATGTGCAGCAGCGGCGTGCCGGCGTTGAGCGCCTCGAGCATGGCCCCCACGGCGTTACCGGCGCCGGCGCCGGTGCTGGTCAGGGCCACGCCGAGGCCGCCGACGCGGGTATGGCCGTCGGCCATGGTCACGGCGCCGGCCTCGCCGCGGGACGGCACGAAGCGCACCCGCTCGCGCCGGCCGATGGCGTCGGCGATCGGCAGGTTATGGATGGAGATCACGCCGTACACGGCCGAGACCGCGTAGGCTTCCAGGGTGCGGGCGACGGCGTCGCCCACGGTGATGGTCGTCATGATGCTTTTCCTCGGTGACCGTGGGCGTTCAGTCGCACCAGTTCATGGGGTTCGCGTCGAGGCCCAGGTACAGGCTCTTCTGCTGCATGTAGGCCTGGATGCCCTGGCGGCCCTTCTCGCGGCCCAGGCCGCTCTCCTTGTAGCCGCCGAAGGGCGTCGAGATGGAGAACTTCTTGTAGGTGTTGATCCACACCGTGCCGGCCTCGAGCTTGCCGGCCAGGCGCAGGGCGCGGCGGTAGTCGGCGCTCCAGATGCCGGCCGCCAGGCCGTAGACGTTGTCGTTGGCGAGTCCCACCAGCTCGTCCTCGTCCTCGAAGGGCAGCGCCACCAGCACCGGGCCGAAGATCTCCTCCTGGCAGACCGCGCTGGCGTGGGGCAGCCCCTCGATGATCGTCGGCGGGTAGAAGCTGCCCGCGGCCAGCTCGCCCTGGGTGGGGATCTCGCCGCCGGCACGGACGCGGCCGCCTTCCTCCCGGGCCCGCTCGACGTAGGCCGCCACGCCGTCGCGGTGCCCTTCGTTGATCAGCGGGCCCAGATGGACGCCGGGGGTCTCGGGATGGCCGACGCGCAGCTCGCGGGCGATGGCCTCGAGCCGCGCCATGACCTCCTCGTAGCGGCTACGGTGGATGAACAGCCGCGAGCCGGCGATGCAGGCCTGGCCGGCAGAGCTGAAGATGCCGTAGGCCACGCCCTTGATCGCCTGCTCCAGGTCGGCGTCCTCGCAGATGATGGTCGGCGACTTGCCGCCCAGCTCCAGGGAGGTGCCGATCAGCTTGTCGGCGGCCACGTGGGCCAGGTGGCGGCCGGTGTTGGTGCCGCCGGTGAAGGAGATCTTGCGCACCCTGGGATGACGCACGATGGCCTCGCCGATCACGCTGCCGCGGCCCGGCAGCACGCTGAGCAGGCCCTTGGGCAGCCCGGCCGCCTCGAACAGCTCGGCGAGCTTGAGCGCCATCAGCGGGGTGGCCTCGGCGGGCTTGAGCACCACGGCATTGCCGCCGGCCAGCGCCGGGGCGACCTTCTGCATCTCGCTGGCGATCGGCGAGTTCCAGGGCGTGATGGCGGCGATCACCCCGAGCGGCTCGTACTGGCTCAGGGTCATGAAGTCGGCGTTGCGCTGGGTGGGCAGCTCGCCCTCCAGGGTCTCGCAGGCCGCCGCGAAGTAGCGGGCGGTACCGGCGGCGCTGGCCACCAGGCCACGGGCCTCGGCCAGCGGCTTGCCGTTGTCGCGGGTCTGCAGGGCGGCGAGCTCCTCGCTGCGCGACCTGATCAGCTCGCTGACGCGATAGAGCACCTCGGCCCGCTCGTGGGGCATACGGTCCCGCCAGGCGGGGGCGCGCCAGGCCGCGTCGGCGGCCTCGACCGCCGCTTCGACGTCCTCGAGGCCCGCGGCGTTGAGCTCGGCGTTGATCGAGCCGTCGGCGGGGAAGCGCGACACCATGGGGTCGCCGCGGCCCTCGCGCCATTCACCGGCGATGAAGATCTTCAGGGTCATCTCGGACACCTCCGCTTAGAACGAGACCGGCTCGAGCGCCTGGCGGCAGGCGCGCACCACCGAGAGGGCGGCGAGGGTCGAGGTCTTGGGATTGCTTTCCAGGGGATGGCCGTTGAGTTCGATGGTGAACTCGCCGAAGCGTCCCTTGGCATGGATACGATGGGTATTGCGGCGGGTGGCCGGATCGACGATCAGCTGGACCCGGGTGTCGCGCATGCCCACGCCGGCCAGGGCGATGGTGGCGGCGACGTTGGAGTTGGCCGGGAACAGCCGTGCGGCTTCGCCGGCGTCGCCCTCGAAGAACACCGTCTTCTCGCTGACGGCGTCCAGGTCGATGAGCTGCGCGGCGTGGCTGCCCTTCCAGCTGCGCGGCGCCTTGCAGGCCTCGTAGGTGACCTCATCGAGGCCCCCCTCCCGGGCCGCCGCCAGGCCGTCCATGCCGGCCACGGCGCCGGACAGCAGCTGCATGCGCCCGCCGCCCTCGCGGGCCGCGGTGGCGAGCCGATCGAAGAGCGCCTCGTCGGCCAGGGCGCCGGTGGCCACCACGGCCAGGGTCAGGCCGCGGCGCAGCACCGCTTCGCCGTGCTCGGCGAGGCCCGGCTGGCCGGCACACTCCACCACCAGGTCGGGACGCTCGGCGCACGCCTCGATGGCGGTCAGCACCTCGGCGCGGCCGGCCAGGCGGTCGCGGGTCGCCGCGGCATGGGCCTCCGGCACCATCACCCAGGCCAGTTCCATGCCCAGGGGGAGCAGGCGGTGCACCTCGCTGCCCATGGCGCCGTAGCCGATCATCATCAGTCGTTGGGTCATCGGGGAAATCTCCGTTGCCTTAGAGGTGGCGGTTGAAGCCACCGGAGACATCCAGGGCGGCGCCGGTGGTGAAGGAGGCCATCGGGGAGGCCAGGAAGACCAGGGCACGCGCCGGCTCCTCGGGGCGACCCAGGCGGCCCATGGGGATGCCGCGCTTGGCGGCGATGGCGCCGATCCACTGCTCCCAGCTCTGGGAGGGGTCGTCGCGCTGCTCGAAGCGGCGGCGCCACTGGCCGGACTCGACCATGCCCAGCAGGATGGAGTTGACGCGGATGCCGTCGCCGATCAGCTCGTGGGACAGCGAGTGGGTCATGTTGAGCAGGGCGGCGCGGGCCGCCGAGGTGGCGATCATGTGCGGCTCGGGCTGCAGCGCCAGCAGCGAGTTGACGCAGGTCAGCGAGCCGATGTCGGAGGCCGCCAGCTGGTCGCGGAAGGCACTCAAGGGATTGATGACGCCGAACAGCTTGAGGTTGGCCTCGGACAGCCAGGCCTCCCGCGGGGTATCGTCGAAGTGGGCCACGTAGCCCTGGCCGGCGTTGGCGATCAGCATGTCGGCGCCGCCGAAGCGGTCGCGCACGGCCGCGGCGAAGGCCGCACAGGAGGCCTCGTCGAGCACGTCGCAGGTCTCGGCCAGCAGCTCGGCGGCGGGGAATTCCTCTTCGAGCCCGGCGCGGGCCGCCTCGAGGCGCTCGGGGTTGCGGCCGCACAGCGCCACCCGGGCGCCGTGGGTGAGCAGCAGGCGCACGGTCTCGAGGCCGATCCCGGAGGAGCCGCCGGTGACCACCGCGACCCGGTCTTCGATCAGAAAGCTCATGGTGTCGTCCTCTTTCGGGTTCGCGTGGATGGCGTCAGCAGCGGCTCGGCGAAGGCCGCGACGGCCGCGGCGAAGGCCTCGGGCGCATCGATGTAGCTGGCATGGCCCGCGCGGGCAATGCCGCGATAGGGCAGTCCCAGCCGCCCGGCCAGGGCCCGGGAGGCCTCGGGCGGGGTGATGGCGTCCGCGTCGCCGCACAGCACCGTGGCCGGCACCGGCAGGCCCGCGGGCGCATAGGCCTCCAGGGCGTCGTGGGCCAGCATCCAGCTGGCTTGGGCGAAGCCCTCGACGTGCAGGCGCCGCATGCCCTCGCGGACCCGGGCGACGTCGCCTGGGTCGGCGTCGTCGCGCAGCAGGCGCGGGGCGCGGGCCGCGGCATAGGCCTCGTGGCCCTGCTCGGCGAGCCGCGTCCAGCGACTGCGATAGACCTCGTCGCGCTTGGCCTCGTCGGCGTCGCGGTAGCCCAGCGCGGGGTCGGCCAGGATCACCCCGGTCAGCTGCTCGGGCCGGCGGGCCGCATAGGCACTGGCCATCATCGCCCCCAGCGAGTGGCCGACCAGCACGCAGCGCTCGATGCCCAGGGCGTCGAGCCAGGCGTCCAGGCGCGCGGCATAGTCGGCGGCCGTGGGCTCGGCCGCGGCCAGCGGCTGACTGTCGCCGTAGCCCGGGGCGTCCCAGGCCAGCAGGCGATAGCCGGCCAGGTGCAGGGCCAGCGGTGCCCAGGAAGCCGCCCCGGAGCTGATGCCGTGCAGCAGCACGATGGCGGGGCCCGCGCCGCTTTCGTGGTAGGCCTGGGGGCCGGCATCGAGCCTCAGTTGCCTGGGTGTCATTGTCCGGGGTGTCATGGCCTCACCACTCATCCGTTGCGCTTGACCCTGGACAGCGGGTGATCGTCCGGGTAGGTGGGAATCTGCGGCTTGGGCGTGCCCAGCATCACGCACATCAGGGCCTCTTCCTCGCTCTCGTTGAGCAGGCCGCGATAGACGCCCGGCGGGATGGAGACCACGTCGCGTTCCTCGAGCACCGTCTCGGTGTAGTGGTCGCCGTCCTTGAGGAACAGACGGATCGACCCCTTGAGGACGAAGAAGACTTCCTCGACGTCATCATGGACGTGCAGCGGGCCCTCGCACTTGGACGGCAGCACCATGGTCGAGAAGGTGAAGTGCTCGGCCGGGATGGTGTTGGTGTCGTTGGCCACGCCGGTGGCGCCGGTGCCGATGTAGCGCATCTGGGCGCGACGGTACTTGGGGTCGTAGTCGGCCTGGAACTTCAGGGCGTTCCAGTCATACTTGCGGCCCTTGAAGCGGGCGATGCGCGACTCGATCCAGTCCTCGAAGGACAGGTCGTCGGGCTTCTTCCAGGTAGCGAACGGTTCGGACATGGTGTCTCTCCTCGGGATCACGCTTGGCTGTCGGATGTGGGGAGGCCTCGTTGCGCGGTGCGCACGGCCGGGGCCGGATTCGGGACAAAGGCTCCCCTGGCCGGCGCCCCTCGAGGCGTCGGCATGGTGGTCCAGGTCTTGCGTATCGGGCCCCGTGGGGCGCGGATCAGGCGTCGGCCTTCTTCTGGCGTCGCGTCTCGGCGTCAATGCCGCCCTCGATGGCCCACTCGGTGAACGACTCCAGGGAGTGCTGCATCTCGCGCGGCTCCCAGGCCTCGGTCAGGTAGTCCTCGTTGGTGTAGTACTCGAAGGCGCCGCCCAGGGGGCTATTGACGTACCAGAAGTAGGCCGAGGAGATCGGGTGGCGCCCCGGCCCGATGAAGGTGCTCCACTGGCGACGGTTCATGGCCAGGCCGCCACCGATCACCTCGTGGATGTCGCGCACCGTGAAGGCCACGTGGTTGAGGCCCGCGCCGCGGTGCGGCAGCTTGAGCAGGAAGAGGTTGTGGTGGCCGCCGCGCGACTGCATGCGCAGGAAGACGGCCCGATCGATGTAGCGATCGGAAACCGAGAAGCCCAGCAGCTCGCGATAGAAGCGTTCGCTGGCCTCGAGATCGTCGACGAAGAACACCGCGTGACCGATGCTCGCCGGGGTGGCCCGCTCGTAGACGGGGCTCGGCCGGTCGACCCGCCGCATGTCGCCCCACTGGTTGATCGGCGTGACCTCCAGCTCGACGTCCTTGAGCCGGGAGGGCCGGATGCACACGGTCAGGCCGTTGGGGTCGCGGCACTCCAGGCGATCGCCGTGGTCGACGAAGCCGGGCTGGTCACGCAGGCGTTCGCGCAGCGGTTCCAGGGCCTCGGCGTCCGCCACGCCCCAGGTCATGCGGCGCAGGGTCGAGCCCTCCTCGAAGGCGGGGGGCAGCGCCGGGTCGTCGACGGGGCGCACCACCAGGCGAGCCCCGTTGAGCGTCTCGAAGGACGCGGCCCCGTCCTCGCCGTCGACCGGCGCCAGGCCGAAGTCCTCGACGAATTGCTTGCCGGCCTCGACGTCCTCGGCGCCGAACTCCAATGCTTCGATACCCACGATACTCATGTCGATCTCCTGCTGAATGTGACCTCGACCGTCGCTTTCGGGACGTCACGGACACAAGGGGTCCCCGCTCGCGAGGCGAAGGCCTCGCGACAGTCGTCTGGTTGCCGTGTCGGCTCGAGCCGGGCGCAGGCTGGTCGAACGCCCGGCGGAATGGATCAGGGCATGTTCATCTCATCTGGCGCTGCCCTCCGGCACTGCCCTGGTAGCCCAGCAGATTGGAGATGGTGCCGGCCGCCTCGGCGACCTCGAGCCGCAGGCGGTCGCGGTCGGCCTCCGGGATCTCGTGCACCGGCACCATGATGCTGACCACCCCCTCGACCTCGCCGTCGTGGTTGAACAGCGGATAGACGATCGAGGAGATGCCGAACTGGAAGTAAGACTCGCCGATCACGTAGCCCCGCTCGCGGTCCTCCTCCACCAGTTCCCACAGCGCCTCCCGATCGGCGGGGGCACCGGGCTCTGTGTCCGGCAGCGCCGGCTCCGGATAGAGCGCCTCGAATGCCTCGCGACTCAGGCCGGTCAGCAGCATCCGCCCCAGCGAGGTGCGATGCACCGGCAGGCGGGTGCCGACGCTGACCCGGCGGATGGTGGCGTTGGCGGCGCTGACCCGGGCCACGTAGATCACGTCGCGGCCGTCGCGGATGGCGATATGGCTCGAGCAGCCGGTCTTGTCGCGCAGCGACTCGATCACCGGCTGGCCGACCTGCACCACGTCCAGGGAGGCGACGTACTCGAAGCCGAGCCGCAGCACGTTGACCCCCAGCGAATACAGCCCGGTGGACGGATGGCGCCGGATGAACCCCATGTACTCCAGGGTCTGGATGGCGCGGTAGGCCGTGGCCTTGGGGATGTCGACGCGCTTGACGATCTCGGCGAAGCTCATCTCCCGATGGCTGCGGCTCAGCTCCATCAGGATGATCAGACCACGCTCCAGGCCCGGGATCAGGTACTTCCTTGCGTCCTTCTCGGTGTCGCTCATCGCGTCATCGCCTCTTGGTGTCGGGTCGGTTTCCGCGCCGGCTGGCGGGCTCCTCGCGGAGCCCTGGCGCCCTCGCACCTACGATACCGGATCGGGACCCGGGAGCCGATTGCGCCTCGGCTTCCCCGGCGGCTCGAGCCACCGGCAATTCAAATATTAAACTGTATTTCTTATTTGATACGAGTTGAAGATAGTCGCCGGGCCGCGGTTTGTCAAGGCCCGTTCATCGCGTTCGACAACGCCTTCAGTCCATTGATTTAAAAGGGGAAAAAGCCCCCTCTCGGGCCGCCCCGCGACCGGAGCGCCCATCGTCGACGGCATCGCGTCCTCAGGCCCGTGCGGTGGGCGATAGCCGCTTGTCGCGCAGCTCGGCCATGCGTCGCGCCAGCCCCTCCAGCAGCCTCGCCCGGGTGCCCAGGTGGGCCGGATCGGCCCACAGGTTGCGGGTCTCCTGGGGATCGTCGGCCAGGTGATAGAGCTCGCCACCCGCCTCGCCCTCGAACAGGCTGAGCCGCCAGTCCTCGGTGACCAGGGTGGTGATGCCGCTGTCGGCGTCGGCGTCGCGGAACACCTGGATGCCGGCGTCCTCGATCAGCACCGGCGGCGCCGGCCGACTCGCGTCGAACAGGTCGCGCCCCTGCATGCCGACGGGCGTCTTCAGGCCGGCCCGCTGCAACAGCGTCGGCGCCAGATCGATGGCACTGCCGAGCCGCGCCGAGACGCGTCCCTCCGGCTCGGGCGAACGCGGGTCGTGCCAGATCAGCGGCACGCGCACCACGCTCCGGAAGTGCAGGCCGAGCTTGAGCACGGTGCCGTAATCGCCCATGTAGTCGCCGTGGTCCGAGGTGAAGGCCACCACGGTGTCGTCGGCGAGCCCCCTGACCTCGAGTCGGGCCAGCACCTCGCCCACGGCGTCGTCGACCATCGAGATGCTGCCGTAGTTGAGGGCGATGATCTCGCGGAGCTGGCGTTCGGACAGGCTCAGCGGCCAGTGGCTGTCGGGCTCGTCGCGTCCCCAGCGATAGGCGGCCAGCGCCGAATCCGGCAGGCCGGGGATGGCCTCGACGGAGCGACCGGCGGTGGCCGGCAGCACCACCTCATCCGGGTCATACATCGACCAGTAGCGCCCGGGCGGCGTGAAGGGGTGATGCGGGTCGGGAAAGGACACCACCAGCACGAAGGGCGTGTCGTCGTCCTGCTCGTCGAGGAACGCGCAGGCCTGCTCGGCCACGTAGGCGGTCGGATAGGAAGCCTCCGGCAGCGCCGTGCGCCAGCACTGGGGCGCCGTCACGGTCTCGTCGGGCAGGGCGTTGGCCGGCCCGCGCAGCGCGTCCGGATCGGCGTGACGCTCGCGCAGCCAGGCGGTGTAGTGACCCTCGACCCGGTCGCCGTGGCCGATGCACAGCCGCACGTGATCGAAGCCGTAGTAGGGGGTGGACAGTTCCAGATCCGGCGTCTCGGCCCAGCGCCGGCGCACCTCCCAACGGTAGGCATCGCCGTCGCGCTGGCGGCGCAGGCTGTGCCCCAGCGCCGCGGGCAGCGGTTCGCCCTCGCCGCCCTGGCGCCGCTCCGGCGCCGGGATATCGGTGACATTCTGGAAGTGCGCCTTGCCGATATAGCCGGTGCGATAGCCGGCCCCGCGCAGTACGTCGGCGAAGGTTTCGCTATCCAGGTCCAGCGGGATGCCGTTCTGGCGCACGCCGTTGACCGACGGCTGCTGGCCGGTGACCAGGCAGGCGCGGTTGGGCTGGCAGATCGGGGTCGCCACGTGGAAGCGCGTGAAGCGCACCCCGGCGGCGGCCAGGCCGTCCAGGTGCGGCGTCCTCACGGTGGGGTCGCCGTAGCAGCCCAGGTGGTCGGCGCGCTGCTGGTCGGTGATAAAGACGATAAAGTTCGGGCGTCGCATCTCGGCCTCCTCGCTCAGGGTCGCCGGCTCAGTCGAACATCAGTCCGACCGGCCAGGTGACGATCTCGGGGAAGACGAAGACGATGGCGATGGCCAGGAAGTCGCAGACCAGGAAGGGTACCGCCGCCTTGTAGATGCTGCCCATGCCCGTGCCCTGGGGCGCCACGGCCTTCATCACGAACAGCGCGGCGCCCAGCGGCGGCGAGGTGGAGCCGGTCTCGATGGCGATCAGGAACAGCACCGCGAACCACAGCGGATCGAAGCCGAACTGCTCCACCACCGGCACGAAGATCGGCAGGGTGATCATCATGATCGGCAACGGCCCCATGAACATGCCCAGCACCACGATGGTCAGCACCATGGCCAGCACGATGGTCTTGTCGCCGAACGGCAGGCCGAGCACCGCGTCCATCAGGCCGAAGGTCGCCCCGGTGAAGGACAGCAGCTGGGTAAAGGCGATGGCCCCGGCGACGATCAGCAGCACCATCACCGAGATGGCGGCGCTCTCGAACATCGAGCTCTTGAAGATATCGAGGTTCAGGCGGCGCTTGAGCAGGGCCAGCAGTACCGTGGCCACGGCGCCGGAGGCCGCCGCCTCGGTGGGCGTGGCCAGGCCCAGGAAGATCACCCCGACCACGGCGAAGACGATGATCCCGATCGGCAGGATGTTGTGTGCCCCGGCCTCGAGCTTGACGCGCATCGGCGTTGGCGCGACGTCGAAGGATGGCGCCACCTCCGGCTGCAGGGTACAGCGACCGAGGATGTAGATGGTGTAGAGCACCGCCATCAACAGGCCCGGCAGGATGATGGCGATCAGCAGCCGCCCGATGGGCAGCTCGGCCACCACCCCCAGCACCACCGCCAGCGAGCTCGGCGGGATCATGATCGCCAGGCCGGCGGAGCCGAGGATCGGCCCCAGCGACATCGGCTTCTGGTAGCCGCGCTTCTCCATCTCCGGCACCAGGCTGGAGCCCAGCAGGGCGATGGAGCCCATGCTGTTGCCGGTCAGGGTGGAGAACAGCACCCCGCCGCCCACGGCCATGAAGGCCAGGCGACCGCGCAGCTTGCCGAACCACTTGTCCAGGGTATCCAGCAGATCGTTGGCGATGCCCGAGCGGAACATCACCTCGCCCATGATCATGAACATGGCGATGGGTACCAGGGTAAAGCTGGTCAGTGCGCCGGTGGTGTTGATCACCAGCTGTTCGACGCCCGACATGCCGCCCAGCAGCACATAGGCGCCGACCAGGTTGACGACCAGGAAGGCGAACGCCACCGGCATGCCGAGCATCATCAGCAGCAGGAGCGGTCCCATGAGCAGAAGCAGCGTCAGCCACCAGTCCATATCAGCCTCCAGGGGAGAGTGTTGTCCGTGCGTGAGCCCGGCGAGCTCAGCGCTTGAAACTGTCGAGGGTCTGCGCCACGAACTGGATCGCGAGCAGCAGCATGCCGAGCGGGAAGACCAGGGTGATCAGGTAGCTCGGCGGTCGCATCAGGGTGGTCTCGCGCATCCCGTACTCGAGCTGGTCGAGGGTCACCAGGCCGCCGACCCAGGCGCAGTAGCCGCAGGCCACCGCCGCCAGGGCGCTCATCAGGGCGACCAGCAGGCGGCGTGGCCACTCGGGCAGGGCGTCGGTCACCAGGTCGATGGCCACGTGGCGATGCTTCTCGAGCAGGTAGGGCGCGCCGAGGAAGGTCATGTAGAGCAGCGAGTATTCGCTGAGCTCGATGACCCACACCAGGGAGTGGTCGAAGATCAGTCGCGAGAGGATCTCCAGGAACACCAGCCCGGTGGCGACGACCAGCACCAGGCCGCTGAGCCAGGCCAGCCACAGGTTGAGCCGGCTGATGCCACGCATGAAGGTATTGGACGGCAGGCACTCGGCGGAAAGGGAGTCAGCCATAGCGAAGGCCCCGATAGGTGGTCAGGGCCCGGCGCCCGCGGAGGCGAACGCCGGGCACAGGAGGGATCACTCGACCAGCATGGCCTTGAGGTCGGCATGCAGCTCGGGATCCACGTCTTCGGAGAGATGGTTCCAGGCCGCCTCGATGGCGGTCGCGATGTACTCGTCGGCGGCCTCGCCGCTCAGCGCGACCTCCTGGAAGCCGGCCTCGTCCATCTGCCGGTAGCCGGTGGCGATGATCTCTTCCCAGCTGTCGTCGATCTCGGGGGCCAGCTCGTCGCGCAGGTAGGCCTGCACCCGGGCCTGCAGGTCCTCGGGCAGCTCGCTCCAGGCCTCCGGGTTGACCAGCACGTTGAAGCCGGCCCGGTAGTAGGGCGGCGTGATGTAGTAGTTGACCACGTCCTCGAACTGGTCGACCCAGCCCAGGTTGCTCTGGGCGAAGCCGTCGATGACGCCGCGCTCCATGGCGGTGTAGATCTCGCCCATGGGCAGCACCAGCGGCTCGGCGCCCAACGCCTCGACGAACGGCAGGATGGTCGGGAAGACGCGGATGCGCTTGCCCTCGAGGTCGTCGAGGCCGGTGACCTCCTCCTTGAAGAACAGGAAGAACTTCACCGGGCTGGCCGGGATCTCGCCGAGCAGGTGCAGCCCCCGTTCGGCGTGGACCTCGGTCATGCGCTCCAGGTAGTCGGTCTCGGCGATCTCCTCGTAGGTCTTGAAGGAGAGGTTGGAGGCGGTGGCCGAGGGCACCAGCCCGGAATAGTAGCTGGGGCTGGTCAGCGCCATGTCGATGGAACCGTTGCGCACGGCATCGGCCAGGCGGAAGGGCGGCATCACCTCGGGGCCACCGCGCCAGTTGATCTGCAGTTCGCCCTCGAACTCCTCGTTGATGGCCTCGACGAAGGCCTCGAAGCCGTGGGAGACCACCGCCGTCTTGGGCGTGAAAGAGACGGCGTTGAGGGTGATGGCCTCGGCCTGGGCGGCGCCGGCCGCGGCGGTCAGGGCCAGGCCCAGCAGGGACTTGGTCAGGAGTTGCTTGCTCATGTCGGGGATTTCCTCGGGTGTTGTTATTGAAGCGATCGGGGAGTCGGGGGGCCGGTGTCAGGTCAGTGCCACGCCCCAGGCATCGTAGCCGTAGACCCAGTCGGCATTGCCCTCGCCCTTGAGCCAGTCGTTGGCCCGGGAGCCGCGCTGCACCTTGGCGGTGCGCGCCCTGCGGGCCGCTTCGTAGCGTGCCAGCGCCGCGGAGAGGCCGTCGCGATCGACGCCTTCCAGGCAGCGCGACAGCACCACGGCGTCCTCGATGGCCATGCAGGCGCCCTGGGCCATGAAGGGCACCATGGGGTGGGCGGCGTCGCCGAGCAGGGTGGCATGCCCCACCGACCAGCGTTCCATGGGCTCACGCACGTAGAGCGCCGACTTGGTCACGCCGTCGCAGGCGGCCAGCAGGGCCCGTACGTCGGGATGGAAGTCCCGGTAGACCTCGCGCAGCTCCTCGACGTCGCCGGGCAGGGTCCAGGACTCCTCGCGCCAGTCGTCCTGGGGCGTGGTGGCGAAGACGAACACCTCCTCGCCGCGGGTCAGCGGGAAGACCACCACCTGCACGTCGGCGCTCGGGCCCCACCACTTGGTGAAGGCATCCAGGTTCTCGACCTCCGGCACCGCGCTGCGCGGCACCACCGCTCGATAGGACACCAGGCCGGTGAACTCGGGCTGGTCCTCGCCGAACAGCTCGCGACGCACCGCGGAATGGATGCCGTCGCCGCCCACCACCAGGTCGACGTCCGCGTGGCTGCCGTCGGCGAAATGGATGCGCATCGGCTCGCCCTGCTCGATGCGCTCGGCCTGCTTGCCCAGATGGATGGCCTCGTCGGGCAGGGCCTTCTCCAGGGCCTGGAGCAGATCGCCGCGGTGGATCGTCAGCTGCGGGGCGCCGTAGCGCTCTTCGGCGGCCTCGCTCATGGGCAGCCGCGAGGTCTCCTCGCCGCTGTCCCAGGTGCGGCTGATGCGATGGGTCGGGCGCGCCGCGGTCTCGCGCAGCACCTCGCCCACGCCCAGGCGATCCAGGGCGCGCACGGCGTTGGGGGTCAGGTTGACGTCGGCACCGATGCGCAGGAACTGCCTGGCGCGCTCGAAGACGATGGCCTCGTGGCCCCGTTGACGCAGCGCCAGCGCCGCACAGAGACCGCCGACACCCCCACCGCAGATACCAATCTTCAGGCTTGTCATGCTCTTCTTACCTTTGTTGCCATCCCAGACGGCGCGCCGCTCGACGTGCCATATTTGAAACTCTGTTTATTATTTGATGCTAGCAATGTAGGCCCGCCACCGGGCTTTGTCAAACGTCGCCCGGGGAATCATGCGAAGCCGAAGAAAGGCCCTCAATGAATCAACAAGATACGTGATCGAAGAGAGGCGCCGACCCGGTGCGAGCCGGCGCTGGCCGCTCAGTAGCGGCGGATCAGGGGAAGGAGCACGATGGCGCCCAGGAAGGCCATGGCCATCATGAACATCAGCCCGGCGGTCATGTCGCCGGTGGCGCCGATCAGCGCGCCGATCAGCACCGGCACCAGGGCGCCGGAGACGTTGCCCAGGCCGTTGAAGATGCCGCCGGCGGTGGCGCTGACATCGGAGGGGGTGGCCTTGGCCAGCAGCGCGAAGACATTGGGCGCGCCGACGCCCCACATGGCGGCACTGAACGACATGGCGGCGATCATCGCCCAGTTGGAGCCCTCGATGGACAGCACCAGCGCCAGCCCCAGGCCGGCCCCGAGCATGGCGATCGAGCACATCAGCGCGCGTCGGTCGAAGCGGTCGGAGGCCACGGCGCCGATCACCTCGCCCAGCAGCATGGCGATGAACGGCAGCGAGGAGAAGATCCCCGCCTGGTCGAGATCGATGCCCTTGTCCTGCACCAGATAGGTGGGCAGCCAGCTGTTGAGCCCCCAGAGATAGGCCAGGAAGGCGACGTTGAACAGGCACATCGCCCAGAACGACCAACGCTTCAGCAGCCGGCCGGTCGCGGCGCGGTGGGTGGCCAGCGGCACGTGCTGCCCGTCGCTGTGCTGCAGTGCCGGGGAGCGGGTGCTGACGTCGAGGCGCCGGAACACCAGGTAGACCAGCAGCATCACCGGCAGCGTCAGCAGGGCGATGGCGAAGAAGCTGGCCCGCCAGCCGAACTGGTCGATCACCCAGATGGTGAAGGGGAAGCCCAGGGTGGCGCCGATCGGCGTGCCGAGCAGCCACAGCATGGTCGCCCGGGCCTGCTCGCGCGGCGGGAAGAGCCGCTTGACGATGGTATAGGCCACCGCGAACATCGGCCCTTCGGCGATGCCCAGCAACACCCGCAGGCCCAGCATCAGGCCGAAATCGTCGACGAATCCCATCACCGCCATGATGCTGGCGGTGAGGATCAGCATGCCGTAGAGGCAGCTCCGGGGGCTGAAGATATCGCCGAGGAAGCCCAGGAACATCGACGAGGCCCCGTAGGAGAGCAGGAAGCCGGTCATCAGCAGGCCCAGGCGGGTCGACTCGCCCTCCAGGCCCAGGTCGGCCTGGAAGGCGGGGCTCGAGATCAGCACGGCGACGCTGATCTTGTCGAAGAACGACAGGATCACGCAGGCCAGCAGGGCCAGGGGCACCAGCCAGCGCCGCGCGCCACTCGATGCCCCGGCATCGGGCAAGGCCCCGGCCGTCAGGGCCGGGGCGGCGGTATCGGACATCGGTTCACCTTTATCGTTGTGTCGTGCGTCGTCGGGGGAGACCGATTCAGCGCAGCTGCATCAGGTTGTAGTCGGGGTCGCCCAGGGCCTCGGGGTCGAGCACCCGTTCGGCGGCCAGCCAGCGCTTGCCGAGCTTGATAGCCCGCGGCTGGTCGAAGGCCACCATCTGCACCAGGCGACTCTCGTCGTCGAGATAGAAGAACACCGGCCCCTGCGGGTCCGGGCGGACCACGCAATGGAGCTCGCCGCTCGGCACGCCGAGGATCTGGATGTTGACGCCGTGCTGGTCGGACCACAGCCAGGCCGGCTCGTCGTAGTGGGCCTCCTTGCCGAGCATGGCATCGGCCACCACCCGGGCCTGGTTCTGGGCATAGGCCCAGGACTGCAGGCAGAGCCCCAGATGGGGATGCTGGGCCACGTCGCCGGCGGCGAAGATCTTCGGGTCCGAGGTGTGCCCGGCGGCATCGATGACGATGCCCTGCTCGGTCCTGAGCCCGGCATCACGGGCCAGCTCCTGGTTGATCTCGACGCCGACGCCCACCACCACCAGGTCGTAGGGCTCGTGGGCCTCGCCATCGGCGGCGATCGCCACCCGGCTGTCGCCCTCCTCGCTCAGTTGGATGTCCTGGCGGTTCAGCGCCAGGCCCACGCCGTGGCGCTCGTGGAGCTCGCGGATGGCCTCGGCCACCTCCGGCCCCACGCTGCGCCCGCACAGCGCCGGGGCCCGCTCGAAGACGTCCACCTCGACGCCCAGCTTGCGGGCGCTGGAGGCGACCTCCAGGCCGATCCAGCCGCCGCCGATGATGCCGATGCGCCGGCTCGTCTCGAGCCGGGCCTTGAGCCGGGCGGCATCGTCCCAGGTGCGCAGGGTCATGACATTGCCGATCTCCGCCCAATTGGCCACCGGCATGCGGGGCCGGCTGCCGGTGGCGATCAGCAGGCGGTCGTAGGGCAGCCGCTCGCCGTCGTCGAGCACCACCTCGCCGGCCGCGCGATCGATCTCGACCGCGCGGCGCGGGCGCCGCCAGTCGATGTCCAGGGCCGCCAGGCTCTCCTCGGGAAACAGCCGCGGCAGCGGTTCGTCATCGGTGACCACGCCCTTGGAGAGCGGCGGTCGTTCGTAGAAGTCGTGGGGCTCGTCGGCGACCACCGTCAGCCGGCCCTCGAAGCCCTCGCCACGCAGCGCCTTGCAGGCATAGCCGCCGGCCTGGCCGCCGCCGATCACCACGATGCGCTGGATATCGCTTGCCATGTTCGCCACTCCTCAGTTGAAGACGAAGCCGCCATTGACCGGGATCACCTGACCGGTGACGAAGGTCGACCAGTCCGACAGCAGGTAGAGGATGGTGCCGTCCACGTCGTCGGGCTGCTGTTCGCGTTTCAGGGCTCGGCCCTGGGCATAGAAGTCGTAGCGCTCCTGGGGCACGTATTCGGTGGCCTCGCAGTGGGTCAGCCCCGGCGCCACGGCGTTGACGCCGATCCCGCGCTCGCCGAGCTCGCGGGCCATGGAGCGAGTCATGGCGATCACCGCCCCCTTGCTGGCGACATAGGCCATCAGTTTGGGGGCCCCCCACAGGGCGGTATCCGAGGCCAGGTTGACCACCCGGCCGCCGCCGGCGGCCTCGAGCAGCGGCACGGCGGCCCGGGTCATCAGCCACGGGCCGCGCACGTTGACCGTCATCACCCGATCCCAGAGGGCCATGTCGTAGTCCATCAGGGTCTCGCCGCCGACGCCGGTGGCGATGGCCGCGTTGTTGACCAGGCCGTCCAGGGCGCCGCCCTCGGCGACCTTGGCCAGGCCCGCCTCGATGGAGGCGGGGTCGGCCTGGTCGATGACCCGCGCCTCCACCTCGGCGCCACCGTCGCGCAGCGCCTGGGCGGTCCGTTCCAGCTCGGCCTCGAGGATGTCGCTGAGTACCAGCCGCGCGCCCTCGGCGGCGGCGGCCTCGGCGACGCTACGCCCCAGGCCGCGGGCGGCGCCGGTCACCAGGATGCGCTTGCCGGAAAGCATCTGCGCCATGTCAGGCCGCCTGCTGGCGCTCGGCCAGCTGCTTCTTGGCCATCTTCAGCATCACCCGGCGCAGCCGCGACAGGCCCACGTCGTGCTGGTAGAGGTTCTCGTGATGACGGGCGTCCGGCGCCAGGTTCTCGAGGATGATGCGGTCCTGCTCCAGGACGTCCCAGTGCAGCCGCTCGAGCTTGGTGCGGTAGAAGAAGCGCCACACCTGGCGCTGCCAGCCGTCGACCTTGCGCACCCGCCAGAAGAACACCCGGGTGTTGTCCCTGTCCTCGGGCACGGCCATGCCGACGATCCAGAAGGGACCGCCCGGGCCGAAGCGTTGCTGGTAGGGAATCGACAGGCGCAACCAGAGGGCGCCGGTGTTGCCGTATTCCACCCAGTCGAAGTTGACCCCGGTCTGGCCGGTCTTCTTGAAGATGAAGCCGCTTTCGGTGGGCTCGAGGGCCATCTCGGCCTGGCGGTCGCCCTCGGCCATGGAGTGCGAATCCGAGTGCAGGTAGGTGCCGTGCATGGGGTCCATGACATTGTCGACGGCGTACTGGTAGTTGCACTGCCAGGTGGCGGTGCACAGGAAGTGGCCGTAGCTCTCGGTGTCGGTGAGCTGCTCCGGCAGTTCCAGCTCGCTCGGTTCCTCGTCGGGGGTGGTGCCGAAGTAGACGAAGATCGCGCCGTGGGCCTCCTGGATGGGATAGCGGCGCACGCAGGGCTGGCCGACCAGCGGGCTGTTGCTGATCGCCGGCACGTCGCAGACCTCACCCTCGCCGTTGACCTCGACGCCGTGATACCAGCAGGCCAGGCGATCGCCCAGGTTCCAGCCCTTGGACAGGCGGGCGCCGCGGTGGGGGCAGCGGTCCTCGACGGCATGCAGGGTGCCGTCGAAGCCACGCCACAGCACCAGGTTCTCGCCCAGGCGGGTGATGCCGACGGGGTTGCTGCCGACCTCCCAGCTGGCGGCGACGGGATACCAGAGGGAACGCAGGCCGCAGTCCAGGTAGTCCTGAACGGCGCTGTCGACGGAGGATGCACTAGTCATGGCTCGACCTCGTTGTGGGTTGTGAGAAGACGTGAACGTCGGCAACCGGCGACTTACTGCCCCAGGACCGCCATCTCCTGGAGGAAGCTTTCCTGGGTCCAGGGCCGGCCATTGCGATCATGGCGATGACGGGCATTGAGGCCGTCGACCAGCGCGTCCAGCTCGGTCACGCCCTCGGCGAAGACCTCCTCGAGGGCCGCCACCAGCTCCAGCTCGAAGGGGCCCGGTGCGCTGGGACGGGTCTGCCAGACGGGGTTGGCGAAGCCGCCCGGCGCCTCGATGTGGCCCTGGCCGGGCTCGCTGGAGGGAATGATGCGCTGCCAGGTCTTCAGTTGGGGGTTGTAGTCCTGCTGGGCCATGGGTCAGCTCTCCTCACTGGTCTGGAGTTGTACTTCGTCATCGATGATCCGCACCGGATAGACGTGGAGATCGCGCTCGGCCGGCTCGCGCAGACACTTGCCGCTCTTGATGTCGAAGGTCGCCTCGTGCAGCGGGCACTCCACCTGGCCATCCTCGACGAAGCCCTGTGACAGCAGCGCATAGGCGTGGGGACAGACGTCCTCGAGGGCGTAGTACTCGCCATCGAGCACGTAGACGCCGATCTCCTTGCCATCGATCTTCGCGGAATAGGGAAAGTCTTCCTGCACCTGGTCGGTCTTGCAGACGGGGGTCCAACTCATGACGTGTTCCTCATCGATCGGGGAGTGATGGGTCATCCCTGGTCGGCTCAAATAAGAAACCATATTTATTATTTGATCCAATGCGCCCCAGTATAGGCGGGCCACTCATCCTGTCAATACTATATAGTATTTGACGGGCAGCCCGATACACCCGGGCCCGCCCACCTGAGCATCGGCCCGAGAGACGAAACGGTCCCGTGACGCGAGGGGGTTACATGGCTAGCGCAGCTGGGTGCGCAGGGAGAGGCGGTAGTCGTTGGCGGGGATGTGCATGATCTGCCAGGCGACGGTGATGTCATCGGCCAGGCGATAGAGGGTCTCGAGGCGCAACCCCAGGGGCGGTGTCTCGGCCAGGTCGGGCAGCATGACCCGGGCCGCGGCCTTGGGCAGGCGCACCAGGCGCACCCGGTTCTCGGCGTGGCTGACCGTCAGCCGCCCCCGGGCCTCGAGCAGGGGCAGCACGCTCTCGTGCTCCAGGGCCTCAGCCGGCATCTCGAGCAGGGAGCCGGCCATGTCGCCGCGCAGGTAGATCTCGGTATGGCAGTCGAAGGCCCCGTCGATGCGGTCCTGCCGCACCAGGCGCACGTGGCCGCTCGGGCCGTCGCCCAGCAGCTCGCTCCAGGCCCCCTGGCGGGTGAGCCGCTCACGCTTGAGTAGCCGGATGAAGACCATGCGGACCCGCGTTCCATCGGGACGCAGGAAGCCGAAGGCCGGGGTGGTGATCTCGCGTCGATGGTCGCCGCCGGCGACGAAGGTGCCCAGGCGACGCTGACGATAGAGCTCACCACTTTCCACCAGGTCGCGCAGGGCCTTCTGCACGGTCCCCAGGCTCAGCGGCAGGGCGGCGGCCAGTTCCTGCTCGGTGGGCAGCCGCGTCCCTTCCGGTAGCCATCCCTCGACGATCAGCTCGATGATGGCATCACGCATGCACAGATACTTGGGTGACCTGGGGGACTGCTCGAGGTGTCGGGAGATGCGATCGACCAGCAGGGACAGCACGGCAATGCCTTGTAGGGGACATGAAGGCGGGAATTCTAGCAGGCTTGGCCGGGGGCCATAAGCTCGAG
>NZ_JACHXR010000003.1:85646-422570 GCF_014192275.1 Halomonas stenophila
CTCGAAGCTCGAAGCTCGAAGCTCGAAGCTCGAAGCTCGAAGCTCGAAGCTCGAAGCTCGAAGCTCGAAGCTCGAAGCTCGAAGCTCGAAGCTCGAAGCTCGAAGTAGTATGCCGAGCTCCTCCCTTGAAACGTCAAACCCTCCGAGGTGATGCCTCGGAGGGTTGTTCTTCCCGCTTCAAGCTGACGGCTTATCGCTCCCGGCGAAGCCGGCTCGCTTATTTTTCGACGAAGGCGCGCTCGATCACGTAATCGCCGGGCTCGCCCATGCGCGGCGAGATGTTGAAGCCGAGCTCGTCGAGCAAGTCGCTGGTGTCGTCGAGCATCGCCGGGCTGCCGCAGATCATGGCGCGATCCTGCTTGGGGTCCAGCGCCGGCAGGCCGGTGTCCTCGGCGAGCTTGCCGCTGCGGATATGGTCGGTCAGGCGCCCCGTGGTGTGGAACTCCTCCCGGGTCACCGTGGGGTAGTAGACCAGCTTCTCGCTGATCTCCTCGCCCAGGTACTCATGGGCCGGCAGTTCCTGGGTGATGAAGTCGGCATAGGCCAGCTCGCTCACGTTACGCACGCCGTGCACCACCACGATCTTCTCGAAACGCTCGTAGGCCTCCGGATCCTGGATCAGGCTCATGAACGGGGCCAGCCCGGTGCCGGTGGAGAGCAGGTAGAGGTTGCGCCCCGGCAGCAGGTCATCGGTGACCAGGGTGCCGGTGGGCTTGCGGCTGACCATGATCTGGTCGCCGACCTTGAGGTGCTGGAGGCGCGAGGTCAGGGGGCCGTCGGGCACCTTGATGCTGAAGAACTCCAGGTGATCCTCGTAGTTGGGGCTGGCGATGGAATAGGCCCGCATCAGCGGCTTGCCATCCACCTCCAGGCCGATCATCACGAACTGGCCGTTCTTGAAGCGCAGGCTGCGCTCCCGGGTGGTCTTGAAGCTGAACAGGGTGTCGTTCCAGTGATGGACGCTGAGGACTTCTTCCAGGGCGAATTTGCTCATGCCGGCTCCCATATATTCCAGAAACGCATAAATGCGTCGATGTGTCTTTGCAGGGGATTCTAAGAGACGCGACAATATCTGTTAAATGGGTTGTATGGATAAAGCTTATCTATACTGCCGATATACCCCCGTGGAGATCGCCGGATGCGCTATACCCTGCGCCAGCTCGAGGTGTTCGTGGCCGTGGCCCAGCACGAGAGCGTCTCCCATGCCGCCCGCGCCCTGGCACTGTCCCAGTCCGCGGCCAGCACCGCCCTGGCGGAGCTCGAGCGCCAGTTCGACTGCCGCCTGCTCGACCGCATCGGCAAGCGCCTCAAGCTCAATGCACTGGGCTTCCAGCTGCTGCCCAAGGCCGTGGCCCTGCTCGACCGCGCCGAGGAGGTGGAGGAGCTGCTGCGTGGCCAGCAGGGCATCGGCACCCTCGACGTGGGCGCCACCCTGACCATCGGCAACTACCTGGCCACCCTGCTGATCAGCGACTTCATGCAGCATCACCCGGGCAGCCGTATCCGCCTCCAGGTGCGCAACACCCGCACCATCATCGAGGGGGTCCGCCACCACGAGCTGGACCTGGGCCTGATCGAGGGGCAGTGCGAGGACGACGACGTCATCACCCAGCCCTGGGTCGAGGACGAGCTGGCGGTGTTCTGCTCGCCCCGCCACCCCCTGGCCGACCAGGGACCGGTGGAGCTCGACCGGCTGCTGCGCGAGGCCTGGATCATGCGCGAGCAGGGCTCCGGCACCCGCCTGACCCTGGAGCAGGCCGCACGCCACCGGCGCGGCCGCTTCAACACCCTGCTCGAGCTGGAACACACCGAGGGCATCAAGCGCGCCGTGGAGTCGGGGCTGGGCATCGGCTGCGTCTCCAAGCTGGCCCTGCGCGATGCCTTCCGCCGCGGCAGCCTGGTACCGATTCCGACCCCCGATCTGGACCTGAGCCGACAGTTCGCCTTCATCTGGCACCGTCACAAGTACCTGGCGCCCGGCATGCGCGAGTTTCTCAAGCTCTGCCGGCAGATGACCGAGGGCATCCGCCGCAGCGACCAGATCGACCTGCCCCCCTACTCCTGAGCCTGCCGGACGGGCCGAGCCGGGGCCCCGCGCCACCGCGAGGGCATCGGCCCCCGGGCGGGCAATCCCGTCGCGGGGCCGGGCGGCCCCGTGGCGGGAAGGGAGGGCGGTTCAGCGCAGGTCGCTCACCGCCTCCTGGATATCGGCCAGGCTGGCCTTGGTGAGATCCTTGGACAGGGTGTGGATCACCCGCTTGGCGGTGGGGGGGTCGAGCTTGTCACGCAGCTGGCCGAGAAAGCGCGGGGGGGCGACCAGGATCAGCTTATCCAGGGTGTTCTCGACCCGGGCGCGATAGAGGCGATCGGCGACTTCCCGGGCGAAGATCGTCTCGTGATGCTGGGTCGCCACGCTCTCGCCGCCGGCGGAGCGCGCCGTCGTGGATGTCGACTCGTGGACATCCCCACTGCGGTCGGTCACCAGATCGCCCTCGTGCAGCCGCCCTTCGGCATGCACCAGGCTATCCTTCTCTTCAAGCTTCAGTGCATCCCGGGTGAAGACCCGGGCCCTGGCTGCATCGGCCACCACGATATAGGTCGTCATAGTCGCTCCTTGATGCTGGAAGGCACGCGAAGGACTCTCCGCCTGCCTTCTCAACATTGGCAAGGCACCCCCGGAGCGTCAACTGGCGGCGTCGAGCGACACCCGGCGTCGGCGTCCGCGGACACTGCCGCCGGGCCGTCGACTGGGGTAGGATGCCCGCCCACCGGCCCGGATCGCCGGTGCCATCGCCCGGCACGCCCATCCCGCCGCCCCGGAGGATTCCCCATGCGGTCTTTCCTGTTTCCTCGACACCCCCTGCCGCGACGCACCCTGCTGTTCTGCCACGCCGCCCTCCAGATCGGCCTGCTGATGGCCGGCGGGCTGTGGCTGGCCGCCCAGACCCCCTGGCTCGCCGATACCGGCTGGCAGGACGCCGCCCCCCGTCTCGCCCTGGGCGGCAGTGCGCTGCTGCTGGCCATCGTCGGGCTGCGCCTGCTCGCCGAACTGTGGCTGCTGCCGTACCACCTGGCCGGCCAGCGCGCCGGCTTCGCCCCCGCCGCCGTGGTCACCCGCTCCTTCGAGCGCCGCCCCGCGGTCCACGCCGCCGAGCAGGCCTGGACCTCGGCGGCGAAGCCGATGGCGACCGAGGACACCGTGCTCGGCAGCGCCCGGGTGAGCCGCACGGCGCCGCGTCCCCAGGACGAGCCGACCCTCGACCTGGCCGGTGGCCAGGCGGAGCCGGCGCCGGAACGCGAACCGCGACTGTGAGCCCCGGGACGACGAACCCCGGCCAAGGCCGGGGTTCGTCGTTCTCGTCCTGCCCGCGGGCTCGCTCAGTCCTCGAGCAGTCGGCGCATGAAGGGCGGCAGCGCCAGGGCCCCGCGATGGGCCGCGGCGGTGTAGTACTCGAGGGGCATCTCGGTGGCCACCACGGCGGCCTCCCGGAAGCTCGTGACGTCGGCGCCCTTGCCGGCCAGGGTCACGCTCCACCAGCCCGAGGGATAGACCGGCTGGGGAAAGGGTAGCGTGGCCACGCTGTCGAAGCCGGCCTCGCCCATGTCGCGGCGCAGCTCGCGGATGATCGAGCCGCTGTGATAGAGCGGCGACTCGCTCTGCTGTACCAGCACGCCGCCGGCACGCAGCACGCGATGGCAGCGGCGCAGGAAGTCGGTCTTGAACAGCCCCTCGGCCGGCCCCACCGGGTCGGTGGAGTCGATGATCAGCACATCGACGCTGTCGTCGGCCGCCTCCTCGATCCACTTCACGCCGTCGGCGAACAGCAGTTCCGCGCGGGGATCGTCGTTGGACGCGGTGAGCGACGGGAAGAAGCGCTCGGCGGCCCGGGTCACTTCCTCGTCGATGTCGATCTGGGTGACCCTGTCGACACCGGGATGACGCAGCACCTCGCGCAGGGTGCCGCAGTCACCGCCCCCGATGATCACCACGCGCTTCGGGTCCGCGTGGGTGAACAGCGCCGGATGCGCGATCATCTCGTGGTAGAGGAAGTTGTCGCGGTCGGTCAGCATCACGCAGCCATCCAGCACCATCAGGTTGCCGAACGTCTCGGTGGCATAGACCGCGAGGTGCTGATAGGGACTCTGCACCTCGTGCAGCGTCTCGGTGACCTTCAGCGAGAAGGCGCTGCCATGGCTGTCGAAGACTTCGGTGAACCAGCCGGAATCGAGAGACGTGCTCATCGGGGACCCTCAAGGTGACGTATGGAGTGCCGTGGCCGCCACGGGAGCGGCGGCCGGCAAGGTAGCCTAAGAACGCTCGGGAAGAAAGCCCCGACGCACTCCGGCGAGCGCCAGCACGGCGACCGCCGCCCCCAGGCCGTTGGCCAGGATGTCCGTGACATCGCCACCGAAGCGCCCCGCCACGGGGATCTGGGCCAGCTCGATGGCCACGCCGAAGAGGACGGCGGCGAGGAAGGCCAGCGGCAGGCGCAGCCCGGCGAGCCCCGTGAGGCCGGCGAGCCCGGCATAGCCGAGGAAGTGGCTGGCCTTGTCCCAGGGCAGGACCTCGGGCAGCTCGCTGGCGGGCGTCAGGCTGCCCCAGGCGACGACCAGGGCCGCCGCCACCGCCAGGCAGGCCCACAGGCGGCGCCGGTCGTGCCAGCGCTTGAGCCAGCCCGGCTCAGGCATGGGCGATACCGCGGTGGTAGGCCGGACTCAGCTCGTGCAGGGCCTCCACGAAGGCCGTGACCCGGTCCGGGTCGGTGAACTGGCTGATGCCGTGGCCGAGGTTGAAGACATGCCCGGGCCCCTCGCCGTAGCTGTCGAGGATGCGGGCCACCTCGGCGCGAATCGCCGAGGGCCGTGCGAACAGCACGTTGGGGTCGAGGTTGCCCTGCAGGGCGACGCGGTGGCCGACCCGGGCCCGGGCCCCGGAGAGCTCGGTGCTCCAGTCCAGCCCCAGGCCGTCGGCGCCGGTCGCGGCCAGGTCCTCGAGCCACTGGCCGCCGTTCTTGGTGAACAGGATCACCGGCACCTTGCGGCCCTCGTGCTCGCGGATCAGGCCGGCGACGATCTGCTCCATGTAGCGCAGCGAGAACTCCAGATAGGCCGGCGTGGACAGTGCCCCGCCCCAGGTGTCGAAGATCTGCACCGCCTGGGCGCCGGCGCGGATCTGGGCGTTGAGGTAGTCGGTCACCGCCTGGGCCAGGGTATCGAGCAACTGGTGCATGGTGTCCGGGGTGTCGTAGAGCATGGCCTTGACGTGGCGGAAGTCCTTGCTCGAGGCGCCCTCGACCATGTAGGTGGCCAGCGTCCAGGGGCTGCCGGAGAAGCCGATCAGCGGCACCCGGCCGTTCAGCTCGCCGCGGATGGTCGAGACGGCATTCATCACGTAGTCGAGGTCGCGCTCGGCATCGGGCACGGCCAGCGCCGCGACCGCCTCCGGGGTGCGCACCGGCTTGCGGAATTTCGGCCCCTCGCCGGTCTCGAAATACAGCCCCAGCCCCATGGCGTCGGGAATGGTGAGGATATCCGAGAAGAGGATGGCGGCATCCAGCGGATAGCGCTCCAGCGGCTGCAGGGTGACCTCGCAGGCCAGGTCTCGGTTGCGGCACAGGTCCATGAAGCTGCCGGCCTGGGCACGCACCTCGCGGTACTCCGGCAGGTAGCGGCCGGCCTGTCGCATCATCCACACCGGCGTGCGGTCCACGGGTTGACGCGCCAGGGCGCGCAGAAGGCGATCGTTCTTGAGTTCCATGCGGGCGCTCGTCCACGGAAAATGTCGGCGTCATTGTAACCCATCACGGCGGTAGGGACTGTGGTCGTGAGCCCGCCCCGGCTTCCTGATAGAATGAGCGGAATCCGACGGCCACGCCCGGTCTTCCATCGAGGTACATCGTGACGATTCGCTACATCGCCGCCTCCCGGCTGCCCACCCCCTGGGCCACCTTCACCATGCACGGCTTCGAGGACGAGGCCACCGGCAAGGACCATATCGCCCTGACCCTGGGCGAAGTCGGCGATGGCGAGCCGGTGCTGGGGCGAGTGCACTCCGAGTGCCTGACCGGCGACGCCCTCTTCTCGATGCGCTGCGACTGCGGCTACCAGCTCCAGGAGGCCCTCAAGCGCATCGCCGAGGAGGGCCGCGGGGTGCTGCTCTACCTGCGCCAGGAGGGCCGGGGCATCGGGCTGCTCAACAAGATCCGCGCCTACCACCTCCAGGACCAGGGCGCCGACACCGTCGAGGCCAACGAACAGCTCGGCTTCGCCGCCGACCTGCGCCGCTACGACCTCTGCGTGCCGATGCTCGAGACCCTGGGCATCGGCTCGCTCAAGCTGATGACCAACAACCCGCGCAAGGTCGCGGCCCTGACCCGGGCCGGCGTCGGCGTCAGCGAGCGGGTGGCCCTGACCACCGGCCTCAACCCCCACAACGAGCACTACCTGTCCACCAAGGCCGGCAAGCTCGGCCACATGATGGCGCTGGGCGATTTCACCCAGGCCAGCGACGTGGACATCGAACGCAAGCCCTGAGCTCCTGACGGGAACCTCCCCCTCGACGCCGACGTCGAAGCACAAAGGGAGGACCCGTCATGCATCGGCCACCCGAGCACCCCGGCGACCCCGACTACTCGCTCCTCGAGGAACTGCTGCACAGCGCCAGCCATGGCCTGGGGGCGATCCTGAGCGTCGCGGGGATGGTGGCGCTGATCGCCCTGAGCAGTCGCGGCATGGCGGCCACGCCCCACAAGGTCGCCGCCGTCTCGCTCTACGGCACTACCCTGGTGCTGCTCTACACCGCCTCGACCCTCTATCACGGCACGCGCCACCCCCGCCTCAAGCGAGCCTTCCGGGTGCTGGACCACTGCGCCATCTACACCCTGATCGCCGGCACCTACACGCCCTTCCTGATGGTCAACCTTCAGGACTCCCTGGGCGAGCCCCTGCTGGCCGTGATCTGGACCCTGGCCGTGGCCGGGATCGCCCTCAAGCTGTGGCGCCCCTTCGTGCTCGGCGGCCTGCACATGGCCGTCTACCTGCTGATGGGCTGGCTGATCCTGGTCGCCGCCGGCGAGCTCGACGACGTCCTCTCCCTCACCGGCCTCGGCCTGCTGATCGCCGGCGGGGCAGCCTATTCACTGGGCATCGTGTTCTTCGCGGTGCGGGCGATCCCCTTCAACCACACCATCTGGCACTTCTGCGTGCTGGGTGGCAGCACCTGCCACTTCTTCGCCGTGGTCACCGACGTGCTGCCCTACTCTCCCTGAGGCTCCGGCCGGGCCGATCGCACCAGCGAGCCCGGCACCATGCACAAGCCCCCGACGAGGTCGGGGGCTTGGTGGATCAGGCTGCGGAGGAGGCGAGTCAGTCGGCCAGCGCCTCCCGCCTGCGGGACGCGGCGTTGCCCAGCAGGCGCAGGGCCAGCGCCGCGGCCACCAGGGCGATGACACCGGCGCCCCCGCCGACCAGGGCACTGCCCGACAGCCCGGCGACGAAGAAGGCCAGGATGCCCGCCACGCCGGCGGTGATCGCATAGGGCAGTTGGGTGCGCACGTGGTCGATATGGTCACAGGACGCCCCCGCCGACGACAGGATGGTGGTATCCGAGATCGGCGAGCAGTGGTCGCCGAAGATGCCGCCGCTCAGCACCGCGGCGATGGCCAGCGACAGCGACAGCTCCATGGCCATGGCCACCGGCATGGCGATGGGGATCATGATGGCGAAGGTCCCATAGGAGGTGCCAGTGGTGAAGGCCACGAGGGCCCCGATCAGGAACAGCAGCACCGGCACCAGGCTCGGCGCGATGCTGGCCTCGGCGAGGGTGACCAGGTAGTCGGCGGTGCCGAGCTCGGCGGTCACGCTGCCGATGGACCAGGCCAGGGTGAGGATGATGTAGACCAGGGTCATGCTCTTGATGCCGTCGACCACGATGTCCATGGCCTCGCGGAAGTCGAACAGTCTCTGGGCCATGCCCATGGCGAGGCCCACGGCCACGGCCACGAAGGTCGCGATCAGGATCGACTGGCCGCCATCGGCCTCGCCCACCGCGGTGACCAGGTCGTTCTCGGGGAAGCCGCCGGTCCACAGGAACAACGGCGGGATCATCCCCACCAGCACGGCGATGGGCACCAGCATGTTGCGCTTGCGCGCCTGGTGCTCGGGCACCGTGGCCATCTCCTCGACCTCATGGCCCGAGGGCGGGGTGGCGCCCTCGGCCATCACCGCTCCAGTGGAACGGGCGCGCTCCTCGGCCCGGACCATGGGGCCGAAGTCCCATTGGGTGACGACGATGTAGACGATCAGCCCCAGCGCCAGCCAGGCATAGAAGTTGAGGGGGATCGAGGCCAGGTAGATGAGGTACTCGGAACCGCTGGCGTCCATCGCGGCGAGCTGGGTGCCGATCAGGCCCATCACGAAGACCACCCAGGTCGAGACCGGCCCCAGCAGGCACATCGGCGCCGAGGTGGAATCGACGATATAGGCCAGCTTCTCCCGGGATACGCCCATGCGGTCGGTGATCGGCCGCATCACGCTGCCCACGGTCAGGGCATTGAAGTAGTCCTCGAAGAAGATCAGCACGCCGAGCCCGAGGGTCGCGCCCTGGGCGCCCCGCCGCGAGGCCACTCGCGCCGAGATGGCGCGGGCGATGGCCTGGGCGCCGCCGGTCCGCTGCAGCACGCCGATCAGCACCCCGAACAGGCCGCAGTAGATCAGTACGGTGACGCTCCACTCGTCGCCGACGCTGGGGATGATGAAGTCGCCGAAGCTGTCGTAGAGGCCGGCGGCCGGGTTGCCGCCCGCCAGCATGGTGGCACCCAGCCAGACGCCGCAGAACAGCGCCGGTATCACGTTGCGCGTGACCAGTGCCAGCACGATGGCCAGCACCGGCGGCAGCAGGGAAAACAGACCGAAAGTCATCAGGGGATCTCCAGGGAATTCTTGTGGACCACCGTGCGCGGGCCCGTCAGGCCGGGGCCGGCCGCCATCGGGAGTGGCGTCCGCCGGCGGCGGCGGCAGCCGCGCATCCTAGGCCGCCCGGGGCGATCCGGCAACCGCGATGTCCCATCGCGAAAAGCCGCGGCCGACGAGACGAAAGTCTCGCCGACCGCGGCGGGAGGGAGGGCGACGCGCGGGGCGTCAGGGGCCGGGCAGGCCCAGGCCGGCGCTCGGCGCCGGCTCAGGCGGTGGTCCGGGCCTTGCGGATGCGCTCATAGGCACTGCCGATCTCGCTGGTGCGCTCCTTGGCCATCTCGCGCATGCTCTCGGGCAACCCCTTGGCGGCGAGCTTGTCGGGGTGGTTCTCGCTCATCAGGCGACGATAGGCCTTCTTGACCTCGGCATCGCTGGCCTCGGCCCCAACCCCCAGCACCCGGTAGGCATCCTCCAGGGAGAGGCCCTGCTCGCCCGCCGCCTCGGGGCCGCCGCGCAGCATGGCCTCGATCTGGGCGATCTCGGCCTCGGAGCAGCCCAGGCCCCGCGCCACGCGCAGCAGCATGTCATGCTCGGCGGGATGCAGCCGGCCATCGGCGGCGATCGCCGCGAGCTGGACCTGCAGGAACACCTGCAACAGCGCGCGCTGGCGGCCCACCACCCGGCGGACCTTGGCCAGCTCCGCCTCCAGGTCGAAGTCGGGGGCCTTGCCGCGGGTGAAGGCCGCCCGAGCCTGGGCCCGCTGCGCCTCGCTGAGCCGCAGGCGATCCCACAGCTGCCGGGAGGCCTCGAGCTCGGCCTCGGTGACCCGGCCATCGGCCTTGCACATGCAGCCCATGACCGCGAAGGTCGACTCGAGGAACTGCGCCTGGGCCCCGGCCAGCCGGCCCACCAGGCTCTTGCGCAGCCGCCTCACCAGCCAGTAGCCGAGGCCGCCACCGATCAGCAGCCCCAGGGGACCGCCGATCAGGAAGCCGAGTACCGCGCCGATCAGCATGGCCATCAACATGGCGTCTCTCCGTATCGCGTGAATCTCAGGCGGCCGCCAGGCGCGCCCGGATGGCGGCCTCGATGCCGTCGGCGTCGAGGCCGCATTCGGCCAGCAGCTCCGCCGGCTTGCCGTGCTCGACGAAGGCATCGGGCAGGCCCAGGTTGAGCACGCTCACCCGCCGCCCCTCGGCCGCCAGCAGCTCGTTGACCCCGCTGCCGGCCCCACCGGCGACCACGTTCTCCTCCAGGGTCACCAGCAGGTCATGCTCATCGGCGGCCGCCAGGAGCGCCTCGCGATCCAGGGGCTTGATCGAGCGCATGTTGAGGTGCGTGGCATCCAGGGCCTCGGCCACCGCCGCCGCCGGGCCGTTGAGGCTGCCGAAGGCCAGCAGCGCCACCCGGGCGCCGTCGCCGCCGGCCCGCCGACGCGTCTCGGCCCGGCCGATCGCCAGGGGCTCGAGGTGGTCGGGGATCGCCACCCCGGGACCGGTGCCGCGCGGATAGCGCACCGCCGCGGGGCCGGGATGGTGGTAGGCGGCACTGAGCATGGCCCGGCACTCGGCCTCGTCGGCCGGCGCCAGCACCACCAGGCCGGGCACGCAGCGCAGGAAGGACAGGTCGAGGGCGCCGTGGTGGGTGGGGCCGTCCTCGCCGACCAGGCCGGCGCGGTCGATGGCGAAGGTCACGTCGAGTTCCTGCACGGCCACGTCGTGGATCAGCTGGTCGTAGCCGCGCTGCAGGAAGGTCGAATAGATGGCCACCACCGGCTTCATGGCCTCGCAGGCCATGCCGGCGGCCAGCGTCACCGCGTGCTGCTCGGCGATGGCCACGTCGTAGTAGCGTCCAGGGTACTCCTGGGAGAAGCGGATCAGGTCCGAGCCCTCGCGCATCGCCGGGGTGATGCCGATCAACCGCTCGTCGGCCGCCGCCATGTCGCACAGCCAGTCGCCGAAGACGTTGCAGTACTTCTTTTTCTTCTTGGCGACAGGCGCCGGGGCCAGCGGCGGCTCGTCGTTCTTCTCCAGCTTGGTGATCGCATGGTAGCCGATCGGGTCGGCCTCGGCGGGCAGGAAGCCGCGCCCCTTGCGGGTCTTCACGTGGAGGAACTGCGGGCCTTCCATGTCGCACATGTTGCGCAGGGTGTGGACCAGGGCCGGCAGGTCATGGCCGTCGATGGGCCCGATGTAGTTGAAGCCCATCTCCTCGAACAGGGTGGCCGGGCTGACCATGCCCTTCATGTGCTCCTCGGTGCGCCGGGCCAGCTCCAGGGCGCCGGGCAGGTGCGAGAGCACCTTCTTGCCACCCTCGCGCATGCTGGTGTAGGGCTTGCTGGCGAGGATCCGCGCCAGGTAGCTGGCGATGCCGCCGACGTTCTCGGAGATCGACATCTCGTTGTCGTTGAGCACCACCAGCAGGTTGGCATCGACATGGCCGGCATGGGCCAGGGCCTCGAAGGCCATGCCGGCGGTCAGGGCACCGTCGCCGATCACCGCACAGACCCGCCGCGGCTCGCCCTGGGTGCGGGCGGCCAGGGCCATGCCCAGGGCCGCCGAGATGGAGGTACTGGAGTGGCCGACGCCGAAGGTGTCGTACGGCGACTCGGCGCGCCGCGGGAAGGCCGCCAGGCCGCCGTACTGGCGGATCCGCGTCATCCCCTCGCGACGCCCGGTGAGGATCTTGTGGGGATAGGCCTGGTGGCCGACGTCCCACACCAGGCGGTCGCGGGGGGTCTCCATGGCATGGTGCAAGGCCACCGTGAGCTCCACGACGCCGAGGCCGGCACCGAAGTGCCCGCCCGAGACGCCCACGCTGTAGAGCAGGTAGGCGCGCAGTTCATCGGCCACCTGGGCGAGCTGGGCATCGTCCATGGCGCGCAGGGCGGCCGGCGTCTCCAGGGTGTCGAGCAGCGGCGTCGCCGGACGCTCGACCGGAATGTCATCGAACAGCTTCATGTGGGCTCTGTCTGTCAGGGAAGCCGCGGCGATGCGGGCTTCCTCAGTGGTCACGCTCGATCATGTATCGGGCCAGTTCGGCCAGGGGCGCGGCGGACGCGCCCAGCGGCGCGAGCGCCGCCACGCCCTCCTCGACCAGCTCGCGGGCCTTGGCCCGGGCGCCCTCGAGCCCCAGCAGGGTGGGGTAGGTCGGCTTGTCACGG
The DNA here is from genome assembly GCF_014192275.1 of Halomonas stenophila. Taxonomy (GTDB): domain Bacteria; phylum Pseudomonadota; class Gammaproteobacteria; order Pseudomonadales; family Halomonadaceae; genus Halomonas; species Halomonas stenophila. Next base: position 97,723 of record NZ_JACHXR010000003.1, read on the forward strand.
GCGGCATCGGCCCCGGAGGCCTTGCCCAGCGTCGCGGTGTCGCCGGTCACGTCGAGCACGTCGTCATGCACCTGGAAGGCCAGGCCGATGGCGGCGGCATAGCCTTCCAGGGCCGCCAGGCGCGGGTCGTCCTCGGCCACCGCGACCAGCCCCCCCAGGCGCACCGCGGCGCGGATCAAGGCACCGGTCTTGTGGCCATGCATGGTGGCCAGCGCCGCCACGTCGGGGTGGCCGCCCACCGCGGCCAGGTCCAGCACCTGGCCGGCGACCATGCCATCGCGGCCGGCCGCCCGGGCCAGGGCAGCGACCATCGCCGGCAGCCGGGGGTGGGCGGTGCCCGCCAGGACCTCGAAGGCCAGGGCCTGGAGGGCGTCGCCGGCCAGGATGGCGGTGGCCTCGTCATAGGCGCGGTGCACCGTGGGCTGACCGCGACGCAGGTCATCATCGTCCATGGCCGGCAGGTCGTCGTGGACCAGCGAGTAGGCATGGATCAGCTCGAGGGCCGCCGCCGGGGCATCCAGGGCCTCGTCGGCGGCCCCCAGGGCGCGCCCGGCGGCATACACCAGGACCGGGCGCAGGCGCTTGCCACCGACCAGCACGCCGTGGCGCATCGCCGCCTCGAGGCGTGGCGCCGGGGCCTGCCGGGTCTCGAAGAGGGCCTCCAGGCAGGCATCCACCCGGGCCCGGTCCGCGGCCAGTCGGGCCGCCAGCATATCAGCGTTCACCGTCGTCCTCCGCCGGCGGCGCGAAGGGCTCGAGGTCGACGCCGCCGCCCTCGCCCTCGGTCAGGGTCCGCACCTTGAGCTCGGCCTCGTCGAGACGCCGCTGGGCATCGCGGGTCAGGCGCACGCCCTGCTCGAAGGCCTCGAGGGAGCCCTCCAGCGACAACTCGCCGGATTCCAGCCGCTCGACCAGCGTCTCGAGTCGCTCGACGGTCGCGGCGAAGTCCGCCGGCGCCTCGCCGGCGTCGCCCTGGTGCTGCCTGTCCTGTCCCGCCATGGCTCCCCTCGTCGCTCGCTCCCACCATGAGGGCGACAGTATACACGCTCCCCGGGGGGGGTCGTCTGCCCCATCGCCACGGCCGGGGCGGCATCCGCCGGGCCCTGCCATGCAGAGGGCTCATGCCCGCAGCGCAGCATTTTCATCTTGGCCACCCCGGGCTGTGGTAACATACCGGCCCTTGTTTCGAGCCTGACACCTTGCCGGAGAACCCTGACGTTCCCGGGCTTGCGGGCTCACCTTCCTGAACCGATAGCGGCGCGCACCGAAGAAGGGGTTGATTCGACCATGGCCAAAACGTCCCTGGACAAGAGCAAGATCAAGATCCTGCTGCTCGAGGGCGTCCACCAGAGCGCGGTGGACAATTTCCTCAACGCCGGGTACACCAACATCGAGCACCTGCCGACCTCGCTGGACGAGGCCACGCTGATCGACAAGATCCGCGACGTCCACTTCATCGGCATCCGCTCGCGCACCCAGCTCAACGAGCGTGTCTTCGCGGCCGCCGAGAAGCTCGTGGCCGTGGGCTGCTTCTGCATCGGGACCAACCAGGTCGACCTCGACGCCGCGCTGGCCCGCGGCATCCCGGTCTTCAACGCCCCCTACTCCAACACCCGCTCGGTGGCCGAGCTGGTGCTGGCCGAGTCCATCATGCTGCTGCGCGGCATCCCCGAGAAGAGCGCCAGCGCCCACCAGGGCGGCTGGCTGAAATCGGCGAAGAACGCCCACGAGGCGCGCGGCAAGTCCCTGGGCATCATCGGCTACGGCAACATCGGCGCCCAGCTCTCGGTGCTGGCCGAATCCCTCGGCTTCGACGTCATCTTCTACGACGTGGTCGCCAAGCTGGGCATGGGCAACGCCCGCCAGGTGGCCAGCCTCGAGGAGCTGCTGGCCCGCGCCGACGTGGTCAGCCTGCACGTGCCGGACCTGCCCTCCACCCGCTGGATGATCGGCGAGGAGCAGATCGCCCTGATGAAGCCGGGCGCCATCCTGATCAACGCCTCCCGGGGCAGCGTGGTGGTCATCGAGGCCCTGGCCGAGGCCCTCGAGGCCGGCCGCCTCAACGGCGCCGCGGTCGACGTCTTCCCGGTGGAGCCCAAGGGCAACAACGAGGAGTTCGTCAGCCCCCTGCGCGGTCAGGCCAACGTCATCCTCACGCCGCACATCGGCGGCTCCACCCTCGAGGCCCAGGAGAACATCGGCATCGAGGTCTCCGAGAAGCTGGTGACCTACTCCGACAACGGCACCACCGTCACCTCGGTGAACTTCCCCGAGGTGGCCCTGCCGGCCCACCCCGGCAAGCACCGCCTGCTGCACATCCACGACAACGTCCCGGGCGTGCTGTCCGAGATCAACCGGGTGCTCTCCGAGAACGACATCAACATCCTCGGCCAGTACCTGCAGACCAACGAGCGCATCGGCTACGTGGTCATCGACGTCGACAAGGACTACGGCCCCAAGGCCCTGGAGGCGCTGAGCCGGGTCGCCCATACCAAGCGGGTGCGGGTGCTCTACTCCGAGACCAGCTTCGAGGGCTGAACCACGCCCTCGACCGTGGGACCCGCTGCCGCCGCGTCATCGACGCGGCGGTTTTTTTGGTGATAATGATTCGTCGGCGACGTTTTTCCCGCCTTCGATTCATTTGCTCAAGGATCCTGCCATGCCGACCGGACCGGCGTATCTCATCGTGGTGCTGGTGTGGGCCACCACGCCGCTGGGCATCAAGTGGAGCGCCGAGGCCGGAGCGCCCATCGGCAGCGTGATGCTGCGCATGCTGATCGCCCTGATCGTCGGGACGCTGATCCTGGCCGTGCTCAGGCGCGGCCTGCGCCGCGACCGCCGGGCGCTGGCGAGCTACGCCGCCGCGGTGCCCGGGGTGTTCGGGGCCATGGCGCTGAGCTACCACGCTTCCCAGCAGCTGCCCTCGGGGCTGCTCTCGGTGATGTTCGGCATGGCGCCCTTGATCTCGGGGCTGATCCTCCAGACGCTGCCCGGCGCCCGGCAGCTGCGCCGCTGGCACTGGTTCGGCTGCGTCCTGGGCGTGGTGGGGCTGGGCGTGGTGTTCCTCGACGGCCTCGAGGTGGGGGGTGGCCAGCTCGGCGCCCTGGCCATGATGCTCGCCGCGGTGACCCTGTTCAGCGGCAGTGGCATCGCCGTGCAGCGCGTGGCGGCCGGCCTCGGCCCGCTGGAGCAGACCGTCGGTGCCCTGGCGCTGAGCCTGCCCTGCTTCCTCGCCCTGTGGCTGACCAGCGGCGAGCCGCTGCATATCCCGCTCAGCGAGCGGGGCCGCGGGGCGGTGCTCTACCTGGCGGTGTTCGGCTCGCTGCTCGGCTTCCTCTGCTACTACCTGATCCTCTCGCGACTGCACGCCGCCACCGTGGCCCTGGTGACCCTGATCACCCCGATCCTGGCGCTGGGGCTGGGCATGGCGCTGAACCAGGAACGGCCCTCGGCCTCGATGCTGCTCGGTGCCGCCCTGATCCTGGTGGCCCTCGGCGCCTACCTGTTCGGCGATCGGCTGACTCGCCTCAAGGCCGCCTCGGCGGGCTGAGCGGCAGGCCGACGAGGCGGCTCGACACGGCCGCGCTTGACAGGGGCGCAAAACCCTCTCACTTTGTACACAATCCATATTGATTATTGGATGACACGGCACGTACACACAACGTCGAAGGCACCTGAACCAAGGCTCTGGTCCGACGCGAGACTTGGGTAACCCTTTGCCCATGGCAGGGGCCGCCACGCGCGGACACCCGGGAGGACGGCATGACCCCGCAGCAACAGACCCTATGGATCCGACACCCCTGCGCCTGCAGCGATGCCCGCGCCGCCGGCGGCGTGGTGGTCCGGGACGACCGCATCGTCGAGGCGGTCCCCGCGGGCGCCACGCCCGCCACCCCGGTCGACGCCACCTTCGACGCCTCCCGGCACGTGCTGCTGCCGGGCCTGGTGAACACTCACCACCATTTCTACCAGACGCTGACTCGAGCCTATTCACCGGCGCTGAACAAGGCACTCTTCCCCTGGCTGACGACGCTCTACGAGGTCTGGGCGAACCTCGACGAGGAACAGCTGGCGGTGGCCAGCGAGCTGGCCATGGTCGAACTGCTGATGTCGGGCTGCACCACCGTGGCCGACCACCACTACGTGTTCTCCGGGGCGCTCGCGCACGCCATCGACGTCCAGGTGGAGACCGCCCGGCGACTCGGCGTGCGCGCCGCCCTGACCCGCGGCTCGATGAGCGTGGGCCGCGACGACGGCGGCCTGCCGCCGCAGTCGGTGGTCCAGGACGAGGCCACCATCCTCGACGAGAGCGCGCGGCTGATCGACGCCTATCACCAGCGCGGCGACGGCGCCATGACCACCATCGCCCTGGCGCCTTGCTCGCCGTTCTCGGTGAGCCGCGAGCTGATGCAGGACAGCGCCCGCCTGGCCGAAGAGAAGGATGTGCGCCTGCACACCCACCTCGCCGAGACCGAGGACGAGACGGCCTACTGCCAGCGACTGTTCGGCATGCGCCCGCTGGACTACCTGGAGGCCGTGGGCTGGCTCTCGGCGCGGACCTGGCTGGCCCACGGCATCCACTTCGACGACGCGGAAGTGGCCCGGCTCGGCGCCGCCGGCACCGGCATCGCCCACTGCCCGTCGTCGAACATGGTGCTGGGCTCGGGGCTGTGCCGCACCCTGGAGCTGGAGGCCGCTGGCTGCCCGGTGGGCCTGGCCGTGGACGGCTCCGCCTCCAATGATCACTCCAACCTCGCCGAGGAGATGCGCCAGGCGCTGCTGCTCGGCCGACTGCGCTACGCGCCGAGCCGGGTGACCCATGACGACGTGATCCGCTGGGCGACCCGGGGTTCCGCGGCGTGCCTCGGCCGCGACGACATCGGCGGCCTGGCGGCCGGCCAGCAGGCCGACCTGGCGCTGTTCCGCCTCGACGAGCCGCGCTTTTCCGGCGCCGAGAACCCCATCGCCGCCCTGCTGCTGTGTGGCGCCCACCGGGCCGACCGGGTCATGGTCGCCGGACAGTGGCGGGTGACCGAGGGCCAGCCGGAGGGCGTCGACCTCGACGCCCTGCTGGCCCGCCATGACCAGGCCGCCCGGGCGCTGAGGCGCACCCGCTAGGGCGGCAGGACCATCCCCCAGGTTTCCAACAACGACAACAGGAGAAACCACCCATGTCGACGACCGACACCACCACCGAGGCCGCCTCGCCGAAGGTGCGCTCCACCCACGACGTCAATGCCATGCCGCCGCTCGGCCGGGCCATCCCGCTGGGACTGCAGCACGTGCTGGCGATGTTCGTGGGCAACGTCACCGTGCCCATCATCATCGCCGGGGCCGCCGACCTGCCGGCGGACCAGACGGCCTTCATGATCCAGGCCGCGATGTTCGTGGCCGGGGTCGCCACCCTGGTGCAGTCCCTCGGCCTGGGGCCGATCGGGGCGCGCCTGCCCATCGTCATGGGCACCAGCTTCGGCTTCGTGCCGGTGCTGATTCCCATCGCCGTGGGCATGGGCCTGCCGGCGGCGCTGGGCGCGGCGCTGTGCGGCGGGATCGCCATGGCCCTGGTGGGGCTCTTCCTGCCCTGGGTGCGCTTCCTCTTCCCGCCGGTGGTCACCGGCACCTTCGTGATCATGCTCGGCACCCTGCTGATGCCGGTGGGCTTCGCCTATGCCGGCGGCGGCTTCGGCGCCGAGGACTTCGGCGCCACCCACAATCTGGTGCTGGCCGCGCTGGTGCTGATCGTCACCCTGGGTCTGCACCAGTTCGGCCGCGGCATCTGGTCGGAGACCGCCCCGCTGGTCGGCCTGGTGGTGGGCTACGGCTCGGCGGTGGCCTTCGGGCTGGTGAGCTTCGGCGAGATCGCCGCCGCCGACTGGGTCTCGCTGCCCATGCCGCTGACCATCGGCCTGGAGTTCCACCTGGCCGCCATCCTGCCGGTGGTGCTGCTGGCGGTGGTGACCTGCGCCGAGTCGATCGGCGACATCGTCGGTACCACGGCCGGCGGCCTGGACCGTGAGCCCACCGAGAAGGAACTCTCCGGCGGGGTGATGGCCGACGGCCTGGCCAGCGTCTTCGCCGCCATCTTCAACGCCTTCCCGCAGATCAGCTTCAGCCAGAACGTCGGCATGGTGGCCCTGACCGGCGTGGTCAGCCGCTTCGTGGTGGCCATCGGCGGCGTCTTCCTGCTGCTGGCCGGCCTGCTGCCCAAGCTCGGCGCGCTGGTCTCGAGCATCCCCAACGCGGTGCTGGGCGGGGCGGTGCTGATCATGTTCGGCATGATCGCCAGCGCCGGCATCAAGATGCTCTCCCACATCGACTTCAACAAGCGCAACATGGTGATCATCGGCGTCTCGCTGTCGGCGGCGGTGGGCCTGCCGGCCCAGGAAGGCCTCTATGCCGGGCTCGCCGAGAACGTCCAGGCGATCATCGAGTCCGGCCTGATCCCCGGAGCGCTGTGCGCCATCCTCCTCAACCTGGTGCTGCCCAAGCACGACCGGGCCTTCCGCGACGACGTCTGAGGCGTCTCACTCACTCGCCGACCGCCCCGCCCGGGGCGGTCAGAAGCCGGTGGCCAGGGCCTCGATCACCGCGAGGTCCTGGCCCCCCGGCACAGCCGCCGCCACTTGTCGAAGGTCCGGCAGGGGGCGCAGATGCCGGACGCCATCCACTACCCCCGGCAGGGCCGCGACAAGGCCCGCCACGCCTGCTATGGAAACCATTTCCGAAGACAAGACAGCTCGCCCGTGACACGGTATGCTGGGGCCTGGGAGTCATCGACGCGGGAGAGCAGGCAGTGAGTGAAGGCAAGCGCAGAACGGCGGGACGCCCGGCATCGGGAAAGAGCAGCGGTGGCCATAGCCAGTCCCTGGTGCGCGGCCTCAACCTGCTGGAACGCCTGGCGGGCAGCCCCGGCGGCCTGGCCCTGTCCGAGATCGCCGAGCAATCCGAGCTCGCCCCCTCGACCACCCACCGCCTGCTACAGGCCCTGCAGAGCCAGGGCTATGTCACCCAGGACACCGAGCTCGGCGTGTGGAAGATCGACGTCAAGACCTTCCGCATCGGCAACAGCTTCCTCGAGGCCCGGGACTTCGTCGGCACCAGCCGCCCCTTCCTGCGCCGGCTCACCGCGCTGACCGGGGAGACCGCCAACCTGGGCGTACGCGATGGCAGTACCGCGGTCTTCCTGGCCCAGAGCGAGTCGCCGCAGATGATGCGCATGATCACCCGGCTGGGCTCCCGGGCGCCGCTGCATGCCTCCGGCGTGGGCAAGGCCCTGATGGCCTGGCTGCCCGACGACGAGCTGGCACGGGTGCTCGAGGAACGCGGCCTGGCGCGGGTCACCACCAATACCCTGCACGATCCCGCGGCCCTGGATGCGAGCCTGGCCGAGATCCGTCGCCAGGGCTACGCCTGCGACCGCGAGGAACACGCCATCGGCCTGCACTGCGTGGCGGCCTGTATCCACGACGAGCATGGCGTCCCGCTGGCGGCGATCTCCGTCTCCGGCCCGGTGGCGCGGATCCCCGAGGCCCGCCTGATCGAGCTCGGCGAGCTGGTTCGCGAGACCGCCTGCGAGATCACCGCCCGCCTGGGCGGCCGCATCCCCCAGGCGGACGAACTGCCGGCCTGAGCCGGGCCTGACGCCCCGCGCGCCGGAGCCCTCGCGGGGCCCGGCCGGACGTCGGTTGCGCTGAGACCGACCTCCACCGCGACCGTGACACCCTACCGGATACCACGACTCGCCCTGGCCGGCTTCGCCAGCATGGCCTCGATGCGCCTCAGCGCAGCCGCTTCAACAATTCGCGGATCAGCTCGCGATGCTCGCCGTGCAGGTGGTAGGCCACATAAGCCTTGAGCTCGATCAACGGCGCCTCCTCGACGACGAACAGCCGCTCGCGGCGACACCAGGGCGCCACGATGTCCCGCGGCAGGTAGGCCGCCCCGCCGCACTCGAGCAGCAGGTTCAGGGCGATCCGCCCGCTGTTGACCCGTCCCCGGGCCAGCAGGCGCTGCGGGAAATGGCTCTCGTGGACGCTGGCGAAGGCCGTCCCCCACTCCACCCGGATGTAGCCCTCGCCGACCGCCCGTTCGGCGTCGATGCCGGGGTGAGTCGAGACCATCACCAGGGGGATGGTCGCCACCTCCTCGACGCCCACTCCACGCATCCGCGGCGTGTCGTAGAGGAAGCCCACATCGATCATGCTCTGCTCCAGCTTCTCGACCACCCGCAGCGGCGTGCTCTCCTCGGCGCGCACGCCCAGCGTCGGGTAGGCCCGGTAGATGCTCGTGAGCCAGTCCTGCAGGAAGATGTCCCAGAGGCTGGCGACCCCGGCCACCACCAGGCGCCGCTGGTGCCGTTCGCTGAGCGCGGTGTCTTCGAAGGCCCGCTCCCAGGCGCCGAGGATGAAGCGCGCATGGCGCTCCATGCGCTCCCCGGCCGGGGTCAGGTCGATGCGGTGATGGCCACGGGTGAACAGCGAAAGCCCGAGGTGCTCTTCCAGCTGGCGGATGCGCGCGCTGACGGTCGACGGTGACACGCAGAGGCTCTCCGCGGCCTTGCCGAAGTTACGCAGCCGGCCGACCTCGAGAAAGGTTTCCAGCAATTGGGTATCCATGGCAGTCACCTTCGATTTTTCTGTTCAAGAAGGCCAAAAAATTTTGTTTTCCAGGATAGCGGGTTTTCCCTAGGCTGGCTTCCCCACGCTCACCTCGAGGTTGTCATCCATGGCGTCCAGACTCTCGCGCAGCCTGCCCTTCCTGAGCTGGGGCCGGACCCTCGACCGCCGGATGCTCGGCGCCGACCTGATGGCCGGCCTCACCGGCGCCATCCTGGTGCTGCCCCAGGGGGTCGCCTATGCCTTCATCGCCGGCCTGCCGCCGGAAGTCGGCCTCTACTCCGCCATCGTCGCCGCCAGCGTGGCCGCGCTGTTCGGCAGTTCCTGGCACATGATCTCCGGCCCCACCGCCGCGCTGTCCATCGTGCTGGCCAGCGTGGTCGGCAGCCTGGGCGCGTTGACGCCCTCGGAATACCTCGCCGCCGCCCTGACCGTCACCCTGCTGGTCGGCGTCATCCAGCTGGCGATGGGGCTGCTGCGGCTGGGCAGCCTGGTGAGCTTCATCTCCCACACGGTGGTCATCGGCTTCACGACGGGGGCGGCGATCCTGATCGTCACCAGCCAGATGAAGCACCTGCTCGGCGTCTCCATCGACGGCCAGGGCTTCCTGATGGAGCTGGCGGCCCTGGTGCAGACGCTGCCCGAGACCAATCCCTACGCCCTGGCCATCGGCCTGATCTCGCTTGTGACCTCGGTGGTGACAAGACGGATCCATCGCCGCTCGCCGCACCTGCTGCTGGGCCTGGCCGCCGGCAGCCTGGCCTGCTGGCTGCTGGACGGCGAGGCCCACGGGGTCGCCCTGGTCGGCGCCCTGCCCGGCACCCTGCCACCGTTGTCGCTGCCCGAGCTGTCGCCGGACAGCCTGCGCACCCTGACCTCCGGCGCCTTCGCCATCGCCCTGCTGGGGCTGATCGAGGCGGTGTCGATCGCCCGCGCCATCGCCCTGCGCTCGGGCCAGGTGATCGACGGCAACCAGGAGTTCATCGGCCAGGGGCTGTCCAACATCGTCGGCGGCTTCTTCTCCTGCTACGCCAGTTCCGGCTCCTTCACCCGCTCCGGTGCCAACTACGACGCCGGCGCCCGCACCCCGCTGGCCTCGGTGTTCGCCGCCGCCCTGCTGGCGCTGATCCTGGTGCTGGCCCCGGGCATCACCGCCTACCTGCCGCTGCCCGCCATGGCAGGCGGCATCCTGCTGATCGCCTGGAACCTGATCGACGCTCACCATATCGCCCACCTGGTGCGCGCCAGCCGCCACGAGGCGATGATCCTGGCGGCGACCGTCGCCGCCACCCTGCTGGTCGCGCTGGAATTCGCCATCTACATCGGCGTGCTGCTGTCGCTGGTGCTCTACCTCAAGCGCACCTCGCGCCCGACCGTCATGGAGGTGGCGCCCCGCCAGGACCACCCGCGCCGACACATCCGCAACGTCGCGCGCTACGACCTCGCCCAGTGCCCCCAGCTGAAGATCCTGCGCATCGACGGCTCGCTGTTCTTCGGTGCCACCGACCACGTGCAGCGCCGCCTCAGGGCGCTCAGCGCCGCGCCGGGCACCCGAGTGCTGATCATCGGCAAGGGCATCAACTTCATCGACACCGCCGGCATCGAGATGCTGCTCCAGGAAGCCCGGCGCCTGCGCGACCAGGGCGGCGAGCTGATGATCAGCTCGCTCAAGGGCACGGTGCTGGACGAGTTGCGCCACCGCGGCGATCTGGCCCGCCTCGGCGAGCAGCGCGTCTTCGAGACGCCTGAGGCGGCGATCGGCGCCACCACTCCGAGCCTGGATCCGGAAATCTGCCGTAGCTGCCACAAGCGGATCTTCACCGAGTGCGGCCCGATGCCTCCGGAGGAAGACATCCTGGCGCGACAGGGGTAAGCCACGGGGCCTGCCCGAGCGAGACGAGCCCACGAGGGGCGCCGGGGACGGCTCGAGGTGGCGACACCCGCGCGAGAGGCTGAAGCCGGCGGCCACGGGAGGTACACTAGCGGCCGTCCACCAGCCGCCAGCCGAGGCCCGCGCATGAGTTCTCACCTGCTCTCCGTCGATTCCCTGTCCCGAGACGCTGTCGATCACCTGATGCGCGTGGCGGCGCGCATGGAGCCAATCGCTCAACGCCGCAAGGTCACCCGGGTACTGGAGGGGGCGGTGCTCGGCAACCTCTTCTTCGAGGCCAGCACCCGCACCCGGGTCAGCTTCCACGCGGCCTTCTGCCGGCTGGGCGGCAGCGTCTGCGACACCACCGGCTTCACCTTCTCGTCCATGGCCAAGGGCGAGTCGCTCTACGACACCAGCCGGGTGATGAGCGGCTACTGCGACGCCATCGTGATGCGCCACCCGGAGCAGGGCTCGGTGGCCGAGTTCGCCAAGGCCACCAACGTGCCGGTGATCAACGGCGGCGACGGCCCCGGCGAGCACCCCAGCCAGGCGCTGCTCGACCTCTACACCATCGACAAGGAATTCATCCGGCGCGGCAAGACGCTGGCCGGGGCCCATGTCCTGCTCACCGGCGACCTCAAGTACGGGCGCACCGTGCACTCGCTGATCAAGCTGCTGTCGCTCTATGCGCCGATGCGCCTGACCCTGGTCTCGCCGCCGGGCCTGGAGATGCCGCGCCACCTGATCGACCTGGTCGCCTCCCGCGGCCATCGCGTCGAGACCCGCGAGAGCCTGGCCAGCGACTTCGCCGATGTCGACGTGGTCTACACCACCCGCATCCAGAAGGAGCGCTTCACCGCCGAGATGAGCGAGGGCTTCAGCCTGTCCCGGGACTACACCGTGGACAAGGCCTTTCTCGACGGCCGCTGCAGCGACCACACCATCGTCATGCACCCCCTGCCGCGCGACAGCCGCGCCGACGCCAACGACCTCGACGTCGACCTCAACGGCGACCCGCGCCTGGCGATCTTCCGCCAGACCGACAACGGCATCCCGGTACGCATGGCGATCTTCGCCACCCTGCTGCAGGTGGAGGACCAGGTCGAACAGGACCTGCGCGACGTGCGCTGGTTCGTGCCGGCGACCGTCGGCGTGGACGACGCCCGGGACTGAGCGGCGCCAGAAGGGCGAGCCCGCAGGAAGGAGGGAATCGGGCCGGCGATCCGCCGGCCCGTTCCGTTCAGGGGAAGGGCGGGTTCAGGGACGCGGCGGCAGTCCCTCGGCCCGGGCCAGCCAGGCCTCGAGGATCAGCGCCGCGGCCAGGCCGTCGACGCCGTCGTCGCGGTAGTTGCCGCGGTGCCCGGCGTCCCGGGCGATGGCCTTGGCCTCGCGGGTGGAGCCGCGCTCGTCGGCCATCTCGCAGGGGATGCCGTAGCGGCCGAACAGCCGCTTGCCGAACTTGCGCGCCCGGGTGCTCATCACGCTCTCGCTGCCGTCCATGTTGAGCGGCAGGCCGACCACGAAGAGGTCCGGCCGCCACTCGTCCACCAGCCTCGCCACCCACTCCCAGTCGGGGATGCCGTCGCGGGCGGGGAGCGGCTCCAGGGCACGGGCGCTGCGGGTCAGTTCGTTGCCCACCGCCACGCCGATGCGCCGGGTACCGAAGTCGAAGCCCAGGATCAGGCGCTGGCCATTCATCGGCACCACTCCCCGACGCGGCACCCTGCCCGCGAACGCGCCGAGCGAAGCCCAGGCAAGGCGCCCGGCGACGAGCCAGCGGAGTCGACGCGGGGCTCAATGAGCATGGCGAGTCGCCGGGCAACGCCGCATGGGCGAGCGCAGGCCGTTCCCGACATGTCAGCTATGTCCTGCCTCGCGGGTCATCAGGTTCAGGTCGATCCCCAGCAGGTTGGCGCTGGCGCCCAGGCGCTGCTCCGGCGGCACGTCGAAGAGGATGTCGGGACGCCCCTCCACGGTCAGCCAGGCGTTGTCCTTGAGCTCGGTCTCGAGCTGGCCGGACTCCCAGCCGGCGCAGCCGAGACAGACCAGGAACCGCTCGGGGCCGCGCCCGGCGGCCAGCGCCTGGAGGATGTCCAGGGAGGTGGTCAGGGCGATGTCATCGGCCACCTGGAGGCTGGAGTCCCAGGCCTCGCTGTCGCCGCGGTGGAGGATGAAGCCGCGGTCCTTGTGCACCGGGCCGCCGTAGTAGACGGGCGCGTTGAGGTGCGGACTGCCAGCGCTCTCCAGCTCGAGCTGCTCGAACAGGGCGTCCAGGGTCAGCTCCAGGGGCCGATTGACGATCACGCCCATGGTGCCGTTGTCGTCGTGGTCGCAGAGATAGCTGAGGGTGCCGGCGAAATTGGGGTCTTCCAGGTGCGGCATCGCCATCAGGAAGTGGTTTTTCAAGCTTTGCATGGGACTCCCCGGCGGAGCTAGTGCACGCCGTAGTGGTGGCCTTCGCCGAACCGCCAGACACGGGTGATGGACAGGCTGTCCAGGTCGCCCATGCCCGCATCGAAGGGACGATAGGGCGCGGCGCCATGGACGGTATCCAGCGCCGCCTGGTCGAGCTCGGCATGTCCCGAGGATTGTATCACCTCTGCCCGGCGAACCTGACCGTCACGACCGATCACCACGCGAATCCGCAGCTGGCCGTCGAGTTCGCGGGGGGCGGGGTGCACGCGGTTGCCGTAGTCCTCCACCCGCCGGGTCCAATCGTCGATGTAGCGGGCCTCGGCGGCCTGCTGGGCGGCCGGTCGCGGCCGACCGGCGGCGTCCCCGGCATGGTCGGCGGACAGGCCCTGCTCGCGGATGCTGGAGGTCGCCTGGGCCAGCAGGTCGCGGCCAGAGGCGGAGGGCGCCGTGGCCGACGGCGTGGCGGGGGTCTCGGCGGGCCGGGGGGCACTCTCCCGCGGGTCGGGGGTGACCCGGTCCTCGCTGGGCCGCTCGGCGGCGGGAGGCGCGGTCTCCTCGGGAGCCGCCTGGTCGGCCTGACGGCTCGGGGTCTCGGCCTCGGCCGGGGTGGCGGGATCCACGGCCCGTTCCGCCGCCTGGCGGTCGGGCAGGGTCTCCATCGGCGCGGCCCGGGCCTCCGCCGGGGGCGACTCCGCGACCTCGCCGGCGGCCCGCTGGGCGGCCTCGGCCAGCGCCTCGGCCGCCACCGGGGCGTCGGTGGCGCGGCTCACCAGCACCACGTCGAGGCTGGTGCGCTCCGGCGGCGACGGCGCGAACTGGCGGCTCGCCACCACGCCGATGATCGCCAGGTGCAGCAGCAGCGACACCGACACCGCCAGCCAGCGCCGGTGGGGGCGGGTGACCGGCGCATAGCGGATGGGGTCGCTGACGGGCGCTGCCATGGCGGCTTGCCTCCGGTCAGCCCCGAGCGCGCTCGGCGAGGCGATGTTCGACGGCATTCATCAACAGCCCGGCGATATCGGTGTCGCGCTGGTCGTCGATCTCGCGTACGCAGGTGGGGCTGGTGACGTTGATCTCGGTGATGTAGTCGCCGATGACGTCGAGGCCGACGAACATCAGGCCCTTCTCGCGGATCATCGGCTGTACCTGCTCGATCAGCCAGTGGTCGCGGTCGGTCAGCTCGCGGCTGACCCCCTGGCCGCCGGCCGCCAGGTTGCCGCGGGTCTCGCCGGCCATGGGCACCCGGGCCAGGCCATAGGGCACCGGCTCGCCGTCCACCAGCAGGATGCGGGTGTCGCCGGCCTTGATCTCCGGCAGGTAGCGCTGGGCCATGATCTGCCGGCTGCCCCGCTCGGTGAGGGTCTCGATGATCGCCCCCAGGTTGCGGCCGTCGGGGAGGACGTGGAAGATGCCGCTGCCGCCCATGCCGTCCAGCGGCTTGAGGATGACGTCGCCATGCTCGGCGTGGAAGGCCCGCAGCTCGGCCTCTCGGCAGGAGACCAGGGTCGGGGCACAGCACTGGGGGAACTGCTGGGCGAAGAGCTTCTCGTTGCACTCCAGCAGCGCGCGGGTCGGATTGACCACCAGCACGCCCTCGCGCTCGGCGAAGCCCAGCAGGTGCACGGCATTCAGGAAGTGACCGTCCACCGGCGGGTCCTTGCGCATCAGGATGACGTCGAGCTCGGCCAGCGGGCGCGGCGTGGCCTCGCCCAGCGCGAACCAGCGCTCGGGGTCGCGGAACACCTCCAGTGCGCTGAGGCGGGCATGGGCCCGGCCATCGCGCAGGAAGAGATCCTCCAGCTCCATGTAGTACAGCGACCAGCCCCGATCCTGGGCGGCCCACAGCATGGCCAGGCTGGAGTCCTTCTTGTAGCTGAGGTCGGCGATGGGGTCCATCACCACACCGACCCTGAGGGGGCGTTCGCTCATCGGTCTACTCGTCTGCGCCGGGCATGCTCGGCAAGGAATGGAGGCCTGCAGTATGCCGCAGGGCCGCAGCGGACTCCAAGGCGATCGGCCCTGCGGGCATCAGCATGGCGAGAAGCACCGGGGACATGTCGAAGAGGGGGCCACAGCGCCCCCTCGCCGGTCTGTCGCCGGACAAGCTCCGGTTCGAAGATGCTGCTCAGCCCTGGTCGCCACCGGGGGCGAAGCGGATGCCGCCGGCCTCGATGGTGATCACGCGCTGCTTGTAGAGCCGGCCGATGGCCTGCTTGAAGGCGTTCTTGCTGACCCCGAGGCGGGCCTTGATCTCGGCGGCCGGGCTGGCGTCGGAGAGCGGCAGGTAGCCGCCGCTCTCGCGCAGCGCCTTGAGCACCGCCTCGCCCACCACGTCGAGGCGCGCCGGCCCCGGCGGCAGCAGCGACAGGTCCAGCCGGCCGTCCTCGCGCACCCGCTTCACGTGGCCTTTCAGGCGCTGGCCGCGGCGCAGCGGCCGAGTCACGTCGTCGCGGTAGAGCAGCCCCCAGAAGCGGCCGTCCACCACCGCCTTGTAGCCCAGGTCGGTCTGCTCGGCGATGACCAGCTCCACGGCGGTGCCGGCGGCGAGCCCCTCGGCATGATCGGACAGGTAGCGGTCGAGCCGCTGGGAGGCAAAGGGCCGGCCACGGTCGTCCTCGCGGATCATCACCAGCACCCGCTTGCCCACCGTGGGGCGGAAGCGCTGCTCGCCGTAGGGCAGCAGCAGGTCCCGGGCGTGGCCCCAGTCGAGGAAGGCGCCGGTGTCGTTGACCGTCACCACCGGCAGGTAGGCGACCTCGCCGATGCGCGCCTTGGGCTCACGGGCGCGGCGCATGGGTTCCCGGCGGGGCGTGCCGGCGCGGCGATCACGGAAGTCGGACATAGGGGGCGGGTCCCGGAGAGAGTGTCCCGCCATTATGGGCGCGGGCCCTGGGCGGGAAAAGCGGATCAGAGGGGATTTCCAAATGTGACGAGCGACGGCCAGGCAAGGCGAAATCAGCCGAAAAAGCGGAGTTTACGAATTGTAAATGAGCATTTTGAGGCTAATTTCAACGCAGCATGGTCGAGCGCAGTCGTTTGTAAACACCCTCTCAGAGGTCGCCGAAACGATACTGCAGCAGGCTCAGCGCGACCACCGGGGCGGTCTCGGTACGCAGGATGCGCGGGCCGAGGGAGAGGGCCGCGAAGCCGGTGGCGCCGGCGGCCTCCACCTCGGCCGGGGAAAGGCCGCCCTCGGGGCCGATCAGCAGCGCCGCCGAGGCGGTCGCCGCCTGGCGATCGAGCACGCCGGGGGTGCCGGGGTGCAGCACCAGGCGCAGCGCCTCGTCGCGCCCGGCCAGCCAGTCGGCGAGGGCCATGGGCGGGTGCACCGGCGGGACGGTGGCCCGGCCGCACTGCTCGCAGGCGCTGGTGGCCACCGCCTGCCAGTGGGCGAGCTTCCTCGCCTCACGCTCGCCCTTGAGGCGCACGTCGCCGTGCTCGGTATGGAGCGGGGTGATCTCGGCCACGCCCAGTTCCACGGCCTTCTGGATGGCGTAATCCATGCGATCGCCCTTGGAGATCGCCTGGCCGAGGTGCACCGCCAGCGGCGACTCGCCGCGGCCGGCGTGGAGCGCCTCGACCCGGGCCACCACCCGCTTGCGGCCGGCCTCGACCAGCACCGCCTCGGCCTCCACGCCGGCGCCGTCGAACAGCACCAGGGGCGCGCCCTCGCCCAGGCGCAGCACCCGCGCGACGTGGCGGGCGGCGCCTTCCGGCAGGACGACGTCGCCGCCGGCGTCAAGCGCGGCGGCGACGTAAATGCGTGGAGCCTTCATGGGCGGGCGCTTACTGGGTGGCCTGCTCGCCCTGCTGCTGGGCCTCGCGCTGCTTCTTCTGGGCGTAGATCGCCTCGAAGTTCACCGGCGCCAGCATCAGCGGCGGGAAGCCGCCACGGTTGACCAGGTTGTCGATGCACTCGCGGGCATAGGGGAACAGCACGTTGGGGCAGAAGGCGCCCAGGGTGTGGTCCAGCTGCGCGCCCTCGATGCCGCCGATGCGGAACAGGCCGGCCTGCTCGATCTCGGCCAGGAAGGAGGTGGTGCCTTCCTCGCTGTGGGTCACCTGGGCGGTGACCTTGATCACCACCTCGTAGAGCTCCTCGCCGACCTTCTGGTGAGTGGTGTTCAGGTCCAGGCCGACCTTCGGCTTGAACGGCTGCTGGAACACCGCGGGGGAGTTCGGCGCCTCGAAGGAGAGGTCCTTGACATAGATGCGCTGCAGGGCGAACTGCACCTGGGGCTTGTCCTGCTGGCCGGCGGCCTGGCCGTTGGCGCCGCCGCTCTGGTTGTTGTCTTCCGCCATGGGAAAGGGTCCTTTGGGTCGATGATGAGAAAGTGGAGGCCGCGGTTACTTCTTGACCACCGGCAGGCTGTCGGCCTGCCACTGGGTCATGCCGCCCCGGAGCTTGAAGACGCGCTCGAAGCCGGCCTTGGTCAGCTTGGCCAGGGCGGCGCCGGAACTCTGGCCGTGCTTGCAGACCACGATGATCGGCTTGCTCTTGAACTTGTCGAGTTCGCGCATGCGCTCGTCGAGCCGGCTCTGGGGTATGTTGCGGGCGCCGGCGATATGGCCGGCCTTGAAGTCGCCGGACTCGCGGATATCGAGCACCACGGCATCCTCGCGATTGACCAGCTGGGTGGCCTCGCTGGCGGACACGCCGCTGGCGGTGCTGTTGCGGACCTCGTAGAGGATCCAGGCAACCAGCACCAGCAGGAAGGCGCCCACCAGCAGCGGATGGTTCTGCACGAATTCGAACAGCTGATCGATCATGGCTTGGGGTAACTCTTTTTCGGGTGCACGGTGAACGGGGCCGGCGACCGCCGACGGGCGGCCAGTATACATGAAGCCCACGGCCTTCGCGGACGGCCAAAATGACGCCCGGTGGGGCCGTGCGATATGATGCCGCAAGCTGATGCAAGTCGCGACCCCGTGACGGCCGTCGCGCCGTCGCGCCCAACAAGAGGCCCTTACCCCATGACCGACGCTTCGACCCCGACGCCCCGCCCGGTGGCACTGATCATCCTCGATGGCTACGGCTACAACCCCGACGCCACCGACAACGCGATCCTGGCGGCCCGGACCCCGGTGATGGACCGGCTGTGGGAGCAGCAGCCCCACGCCCTGGTGCATACCGATGGGCGTTACGTGGGCCTGCCCGACGGCCAGATGGGCAACTCGGAGGTCGGTCACATGAACCTCGGCGCCGGGCGCATCGTCTACCAGGACTTCACCCGCATCACCAAGGCCATCGAGGACGGCGACCTGGAGCGCAACGCGATCCTCACCGACGCCCTCGATGCCGCCGCCAGCGCCGACAAGGCCGTGCACCTGATGGGCCTGCTGTCGCCGGGCGGCGTGCACAGCCACGAGGACCATATCCTGGCCATGGCCGAGCTGGCCGCCCGCCGCGGCGCCCGGCGCATCTATGTGCATGGCTTCCTCGACGGCCGCGACACCGCGCCCAAGAGCGCCCTGGCCTCCCTGGAGCGCACCAACGCCCGCCTCGCCGAGCTGGTCGGCGAGGGCAACGGCTGCGTGGCCTCGATCATCGGCCGCTACTATGCCATGGACCGCGACAACCGCTGGGACCGGGTGGAGAAGGCCTACCGGCTGATCACCGAGGGCGAGGGCGAGTACACCGCCGGCAGCGCCGAGCAGGGCCTGCAGGAGGCCTATGCCCGTGACGAGACCGACGAGTTCGTCGGCGCCACCGCGGTGACCGTCGACGGCCGGCCGGTGGCGGTCGAGGACGGCGACGCGGTGCTGTTCATGAACTTCCGCGCCGACCGCGCCCGGGAACTGACCCGCGCCTTCGTCGAGGACGACTTCGCCGGCTTCGCGCGTCGGGCACGGCCGCGGCTCGCCGGCGGCAGCCTGGTGACCATGACCCAGTACGCCGCCGACATCCCCGCGCCGGCCGCCTTCCCGCCGGCCGACCTGCCCAACACCCTGGGCGAGGTAATGGAGCAGCGCGGCCTCACCCAGCTGCGCATCGCCGAGACCGAGAAGTACGCCCACGTGACCTTCTTCTTCTCCGGTGGTCGCGAGGCGGAGTACCGGGGCGAGACCCGCATCCTGGTGCCCTCGCCCCAGGACGTGAAGACCTACGACGAGAAGCCCGAGATGAGCGCCGTGGAGGTCACCGACCGCCTGGTGGAGGCCATCGCGTCCGGCGCCCACGACCTGATCGTCTGCAACTACGCCAACGGCGACATGGTCGGCCATACCGGCGACTTCGCTGCCGCCGTGGCGGCCATCGAGGCCGTGGACGCCTGCGTCGGCCGCGTCGTCGAGGCCATCGAGACGGCCGGCGGCGCCTGCCTGATCACCGCCGATCACGGCAACGCCGAGCAGATGGTCCATCCCGAGACCGGTGCCGCCCAGACCGCCCACACCACCTTCGACGTGCCGCTGATCTATGTCGGGCCCCGCCCCGTCCGGCTGCACGACGACGGCCGGCTGTGCGATCTCGCCCCCACCCTGCTGACCCTGATGAACCAGCCGGTCCCCGAGGAGATGACGGGCCGGGTGCTGCTCGACGACGCGTGAGGGCGGTGTCACGCCCCCCCGTCGGAGCCGCCCGCCTGCTGCCCCTGCTGCTGTGGCTGGGCCTGGCCCCGGCCCTGGCCGCACCGCCCGGGGAGCAGGAGGCCCGGGCCCGGCTCGATGCCATCGGCGAGCGCATCCAGGCGGTGACGGAGGACCTCTCCGCCACCGGCCGCGCCCGCGACGCGGCCAGCGAGGCGCTGCGCGAGGTCGAGACCGCCCTGGCCGAGACCCATCGCCAGCTGGATACCCTGCAGGCCGAGCGGCGCAGCCTCGACCGCGAGATCGCGGACCTGGAGGCGCGCCGCGAGGCGCTCCAGGCGGAGCACGACGACCAGCTGGCCGCCCTCGGCGACCAGCTCGACGCCCTCTACCGGCTGGGCCTCACCCCCCAGCTCAAGCTGCTGCTCAACCAGGACGACCCGGCCCGGCTGGACCGCCTGCAGACCTACCTCAACCGCCTCGCCGAGGCCCGCCATGCGCGGCTGGACGAGATCGCCCGGCTGGAGGCGGCGCTGGCCGACAACCGCCGAGCCCTGGACGCCCGCGCCAAGCGGCTCGAGGCCCTGGCCGGCGAACTGGAGCGGCGCAGCGCCGAGCTGGCCTCGCGCATGGACGAGCGCGAGGCCCTGGTGGCCGAGCTCGAAGAGCGCTACGCCTCCGAGGAGTCTCGCCTGGCGGCCCTCGACCAGGACCGGGCCCACGCCGAGCGCGTGCTGCGCCAGGTGCAGGAGCGCCTGGCAAGGCTGCAGCAACCGCCACCGTCGACGGCCATCGCCGCCACCCGGGGCGAGCTGCCCTGGCCGGTGCAGGGCGAGGTGGTCTCCGGCTTCGGCGGGGGCCGCGGCGTGCATCGCAACGGCCTGCTGATCCGGGCCGCCGAGGGCTCGCCGGTGACGGCGGTGCACGCCGGCCGGGTGGTGTTCGCCGACTGGATGCGCGGCTTCGGCAACCTGCTGATCGTCGACCACGGCGACCGGGTCATGACCCTGCATGCCCATCTCCAGCACTTCGCCGTCCAGGTGGGCCAGGCGGTGTCCCGGGGCGACGCCCTGGGCGCGGTGGGGGCCTCGGGTGGCCAGTCCGCCCCCGGCCTCTACTTCGAGGTGCGCCGCAACGGGGAGCCCATCGATCCCGGTGGCTGGGTCGCCCGGCGCTGAGCTCCGCTATTCCATTGCCGGACGCGGCCACGCTATGCTGGACGCCCCCATACCGGAACTGCGAGAGACTGCATGCCCTTACGTCCCGCCGGGCTGACCGCCCCGCTGCGGCGCCTGAGTTCGGCGCTGGTCCCCGTCGTCGCCCTGCTGTCCCTGTCACTTCCCGCCGTCGCGGCCCCCGAGGACGACCTCCCGGTGGCCGAGATCCAGTCCTTCGCCGAGGTCTTCGAACGCATCAAGCGGGCCTATGTGGAGGAGGTCGACGATGCGACCCTGCTGCGCAACGCCACCCGCGGCATGCTCAGCGAGCTGGACCCCCACTCCACCTACCTGGATGCGGAGGCCTACCAGAGCCTGAGGGAATCCACCGAGGGCGAGTTCGGCGGCGTGGGCATCGAGGTGGGCAAGCGTGACGGCCAGCTGACCGTGATCACCCCCATCGACGACACCCCGGCCTCCCGGGCCGGCCTCCAGGCCCAGGACATGATCCTGCGCATCGACGACACTCCCACCGAGGGGCTGTCGCTGCAGGAGGCCGTGGAGCTGATGCGCGGCGAGCCGGGCACCACCCTCCGCATGACCATCATGCGCCAGGGCGAGGATGCGCCCCGCAGCGTCGAGATCGAACGCGAGATCATCCGCACCCAGAGCGTGCGCCACGAACGCCTGGCGCCCGGCTACGGCTACCTGCGCATCAGCCAGTTCCAGTCCCGCACCGGCGAGCAGGTCCTCGAGGCCCTCGAGGCGCTGGCCGAGGACGCCCCGTTGGAGGGCCTGGTGCTGGACCTGCGCAATAACCCCGGCGGCGTGCTCCAGGCCGCCGTGGACGTGGCCGATGCCTTCCTCGACAGCGGCCTGATCGTCTACACCGAGGGGCGCCTCGCGGACAGCGCGATGCGCTTCTCCGCCGGTTCCCAGACCGCTGCGCCCACGGTGCCCCTGGTGGTGCTGATCAATGGCGGCAGCGCCTCGGCGGCGGAGATCGTCGCCGGTGCCCTCCAGGACCAGCGGCGGGGCGTGGTCATGGGCACCGAG
This sequence comes from Halomonas stenophila, assembly GCF_014192275.1. Classification (GTDB taxonomy): domain Bacteria; phylum Pseudomonadota; class Gammaproteobacteria; order Pseudomonadales; family Halomonadaceae; genus Halomonas; species Halomonas stenophila. The sequence goes on from NZ_JACHXR010000003.1 coordinate 119,367, forward strand.
AGCTTCGGCAAGGGCTCGGTGCAGCAGATCATGCCGCTGGGTGACGGCGAGGCCCTGAAGCTGACCACCGCGCTCTACTTCACGCCCGACGGCCGCTCGATCCAGGCCCAGGGGATCGTCCCGGATGTGGAGGTGGTCCGCGGCCGCCTGGAGATCGCCGAGGGCAATGGCATGCGGGTGCGCGAGGCCGACCTCGAGGGCCACCTGACCGGCAACGGCGAAGGCGACGCACGCGACGAGCTCAGCGCCCGGCTGCGCGACGACTACCAGCTCGGCGAGGCCCTCAACCTGCTCAAGGCCCTCAACGTGCTGCGCCAGCGGGATGCCCCGGTGACCGAGGCTCGCGAGCCGGCCGAGTGACGGGGCCCCCGTCGGCCGAGGGCTGCCTTCGGCAAGCATCGTCGGGGGCGCTCGCAGGCTCGCTTACCCGACCTCCGATCAGCGGCAGGAGGCCGGCAGGCGACCACGGCGGCCGGTGGCCTGCTGCATCAGCAGCCGCTTGAGCGGGCTCAGCCGGTCGACTCCGGCGAGGCCCAGGTTGCGGGCCAGGGTCAGCGCCGGGTGGCGGGCGCCGAACAGCAGCCGGAAGCCATCCATCAGCTTGAGCATGGCGGCGTTGTCGCCGCGCCGCCGCCGCGCATAGCGGCCCAGCCAGGCCTCGCTGCCGAGGGCCACGCCCCGCCGGCGGGCCTCGAGCAGCTCCTCGGCCAGCACGGCGACATCCATCAGCCCCAGGTTGACCCCCTGGCCGGCCAGCGGGTGGATGCTGTGGGCGGCGTCCCCCACCAGTGCCAGCCCCGGCAGCACATAGCGCCGGGCATGCCGCTGAGTCAGCGGCACGGCCTGGGCGCGGTCGATCACCGTCACCGCCCCGAGCCGTCCCTCGATCGCCGTTGCCAGGGCCTGGCCCAGCGCCTCGGCGGAGAGGCCGGTCAGCCGCATGGCCTCCTCGGGAGAGGTCGACCAGACGATGGAGCAATAGCCGGCATCGTCGTCCAGGGTCAGCGGCAGGAAGGCCAGCGGCCCCTCGGCCAGGAAGGCCTGGCGGGCCACGCCGCCATGGGGACGGGCGGTACGCACCGTGGTGACCACCGCCGCGTGGCCGGTGTCATGGGCCTCGACCTCGATGCCGGCCAGCTCGCGCAGCGGCGAACGGGCCCCGTCGGCGGCCACCACCAGCGGCGCGGCCAGCCGCTCGCCGCCGGCCAGCACCACCTCACGCCCGCGGTCCGAGGCCGCCAGGCCGGTCACCCGGGCGCCGAAACGCCGCCGCACCGTCGGCAGCGCGGCCAGGCGGGCCTCCAGGGCCGCCACCACCACGTCGTTCTCGACGATATGGCCCAGCACCGGCAGCCCCGCCTGGTCGGCGGAGAAGTTCACCTCGCCGGTGCCCTCGGCGTCCCACACCTGCATGTGGCGATAGGGGGTGACACGGCGCGCGCGCATCCAGGACCAGGCCCCCAACCCGTCGAGCAGCCGCTGGGACACCGGGGTCAGGGCGCTGACCCGCAGCCCGGGCCGGCCGCACCCCGCCGCCGCGGCATCGAGGGGCCCCTCCCGGGCGTCCAGCAGGGTCACCGGCACGCCCGCCTGGCCGAGCAGGCAGGCCAGGGTCGCGCCGACCATGCCGCCGCCGACGATGATCACCTCGCCCGCCATGGCGGGAGCCTCCTCCTGCCGTGAAGCGCTCATCGTTCCACCCCCATGGCCCGCCGGGCCAGGATCCGACGCAGCGGCCCCACCAGGTTGAGCCCCACCAGGCCCGCGGCACGCGCATGGGACAACGCGGGGCTGTCGAGCCCGAACAGCCGCACCAGGCCATCGCTGAAGCGGATGACGCCGTGCCGGTCGCCGGCACGCCGGGCCTCGAAGTCCGCCAGGATCGCCGGGCTGCCCGGCGCCTCGGCCCGGGTCGCACCGGCCTCGATGGCCGCCACCAGGTCCATGACCCCGCGCAGCGCCAGGTTGAAGCCCTGGCCGGCCACCGGGTGCAGCGCGTGGGCGGCGTTGCCCAGCACCGCCAGCCCCGGTCGGGTCGTCTCCCGGGCGGTGACCAGCGAGAGCGGATAGGCGTGCCGGCGGCCCACCCGGCGGAAGCGGCCGGCCCGGTCGCCGAAGGCCGCCTGCAACTGGGCCAGGAAGTCGCCGTCCTCCAGCGCCAGTCGGGGCCGCTCGCGGCCGGCCGCGTGGGTCCAGACCAGCTCCATGGCCTGCCCCTTGAGGGGCAGCAGGGCGATGGGGCCGGCCTTGGTGAAGCGTTCGAAGGCCATGCCGCCATGGGGACGGTCGACCTCCACGCCGGCGATCAGGGCAACCTGGTCGTAGGGACGCTCCCGGCTCTCGATGCCGAGCCGTTCCTTGAGCCCCGACCGGCCACCGTCGGCGAGCACCGTCAGGCCGGCCTCGAGCCAGGCGCCGTCGGACAGGCCCAGAAGATGGCCACCGGCCACCGGCCGGATCGCCTCGACCCGGGCCGGGCAATGCCAGGCCAGGGGCAACTCGCCGAGGCGGCGGTGCAGCACGCGCCCCAGCCAGGCATTGGGAACCACCTGGCCGAGCGCCTCGCCGCCCAGTTCCTCGGCGCGCAGGCGGGTCGCCCCGAGTCGTCCCTGCTCGCTGACATGGATGCAGCGGATGGGCGCGGCCTGCTCGGCCATCGCCGACCACAGCCCCAACTCGGCGAAGTGGCGCACCGAGCCCTGGGCGATGGCGCTGGCGCGGGCATCGAAGCTCGGCTGCCAGGGGGCGTCCAGCTCCGCCGGCAGGAGAGCGGCCTCGATCACCGCCACCGTCAGGCCCAGCCGCCGGATCAGCGGCGCCAGGGCACAGCCCAGGCTGGCCCCGACCAGCCCGCCGCCGATGATGGCGATATCCACGCGACGCGGGGCCTCGCCCCCGGCCGACTCGCTCATGCGACACCCTCCATTATTCCGTAACGTACATTACATAAAGACAGCTCGACCGATCGGTCAGCTGGTCATTCTTTCGCCATCAGGGCTTCGATATCGACCACCCGCTTGGGGGCCGCGTCGCTGAGCACCTCATGCCCGTCGGGCGTCACCGCCACGTCGTCCTCGATGCGGATGCCGAGGCCACGGTAGGGCTCGGGCAGGTCCTCGTCCTCGGGCACGTAGAGCCCCGGCTCGATGGTCAGCACCATGCCGGGCACCAGGGGGCGGGGCTCGCCGTCCAGCCGGTAGCTGCCCACGTCGTGGACATCGAGCCCCAGCCAATGGGAGGTGGCGTGAGGGTAGAAGCGGCGGCAGGCATCGGCCTCGAGGCAGGCCTCCAGCTCGCCCTCCAGCAGCCCCAGGCGCAGCAGCCCCGCCGTGAGGTCCCGCACCACCCCGCGATGGATGCCGACCAGGGTGGCGCCCGGACCCACGGCCGCGATGGCGCGCTCCTGAGCCTCCAGCACCACCTCGTAGAGGGCGCGCTGGGCCGCATCGAATCGCCCGTCGACCGGGAGGGTGCGGGTCACATCGCCGGCATAGAGATCGAACTCGGCACCGGCATCGATCAGCACCAGCTCCCCGCCCCGCAGGGGCTCGCGATTCTCGATGTAGTGCAGCACACGGGCATTGGCGCCGCCAGCGACGATGCTGGCATAGGCCGGGCCGCTGCCGCCCTGCCAGCGGAACTCGTGCTCGAGGTCCGCCTGCAGCTGGTACTCGGCGCGGCCGGCGCGGGCCGCGCCCATGGCGCGACGGTGGGCGAGGGCGGTGATCTCGCCGGCATGGCGCATCAGCGCCAGTTCGGCGGCGCTCTTGACCAGGCGCAGCTCGTGAATGGCTCCGGCGATGTCGGCGAAGGACAGCGGGGCCCGCGCCCCGCGACGCGCCCCGGCCAGCAGGCTGCCGCGAATCCGCTCGGCGAGGCGCAGGGCCTTGCCGTCGTCCAGCGGCAGGTAGAGGGTGGCGCGACCATCCAGCAGCTCGGTCAGGCGCGTGTCGCGTTCGGCGTTCTCGAAGGCCTGGTCGATGCCGTGGTGGCGCTCGGCCCCCCGGGCGCCGAGACGCCGGCCGGTCCAGGCCTCCATCTCGGGATCCCGATCCTGGCAGAACAGCACGCTCTCGCCGGCTTCCCGGCCGGGCAACAGCAGCAGCAGGGCGTCGGGCTCGGGAAAGCCGGTCAGGTAGTGGAAGTCGCTGTCCTGGCGAAAGGCGAATTCGCTGTCCCGGGAACGCGTCACCAGCGAGGCCCCCGGCAGCAACACGGCGGCCTCCGGCGGCAGCTGGGCCATCAGGCGGCAACGGCGCTCTCGGAACTCCTCGAGGCCGATGGGGGCGGGGCGGGGCAGGGGATCGGCGGGCATGGCGGCTCCTCGATGGACATGGACGGTGGCAGGGCGGGGCGACACGGGCCTCAGTGCTGGGGGCCGGGGTCGTCCGCCTGCTCCACCTGGGGCTGGCCGGGGTGCTGCTCGGTGTAGAGCAGCATGGCCGCCATGCGGGCGTGCTCGGTCAGGGCGAAGAGGTCGTTCTCGTTCTCGGCGCTGTCGTCGATATCGGTGTCGATCGCGGAGAGCCCCTGGAGATCGTCGATGGCCTCCCGCAGCGCTTCGGACCACTCCTGACGCGTGGCCTCGCCGGCATCCTGGATCACCTCGAGGAAGCCCTGGGTCCATTCCTTGAGGCCCCGGGCTCGCTCGGCCAGCGAGAACAGCTCGTCCGGCAGCAGCGGCTCGAAGTTGAGCTCGCTGCCGGCCAGCGCTTCCAGGGTCTGGCGCCGCCAGCCCAGCAGGCGCTCGGCGGCGGCCTCGTCCCGCGGCTGTTCGACCCCCAGGCTGAGGCAGACCGCCTCCAGCCAGGCCTCGGCGCTGAGGTCGTGCAGCGCCAGGGAGGCGCACAGGCGACCATCGAGGAAGGCCGGCGACTGCATGCTGCCGTGCAGCAGGAAGGTGTCGGCGATATCGGAAAAATCCTGGCGTTCGTTGATCAGTGACATGGAAACCGTCCGTGCTGGAGCCGCGCGGCGCGTTGACCGCCTGCAAACGGCTCTCTTATAGTGACTCGATATTCGTGATGCCCACGATGTTAACGCATCGGGGCCCCATGGCGCGCACCCGCAAGGGCGCGTGTCGCGGCCCCCGCCGGAGACCCCATGACCGACGCCTCGCGGCCCACCACCGAGATCAGCCTGCTGGAGCGCCAGTATGTCATCGCCTGCCCCCCCGAGGAGCAGGACAAGCTGGAGCGCGCCGCCCGCTACCTGGATCGCGCCATGCAGGGCATCCATGCCCAGGGCAAGGTGGTCGACCGGGAGAAGATCGCCATCATGGCCGCCCTGAACATCACCCACGAGCTCCTCGAGGCCCTGGACGAGCGCCGCGCCGGCGAGCACAGCCTGAGCGAACTCACCCAGCGCCTGGAGCGCGCCCTGGCCGATGCCCCCGATCGCTGAGGATTCTTCACTTTGGCCCGCTCCGCGGCTCTGCTAGGATAGAGACGTTCCCTGGGGTGTGCGCCAGTCGTTATAGTCCCTCGAGCCTATGAGCAATACCCAGGGGGCCAAATGCTAGCCGAGCCCGTGTGCATGTCCGTGCGACGGAAAGCCTGACGGTTCGGCTGCGGCCACCCACCTTGAACCGCTGGGTTCAAGGGCCAGAACGACAGCGGCACTCTGGGGAACCTCATCCGACATGACCGACATGCAGGATATCGCCGCACCCGTGACACGAGACGACGCCCGCCGCCACCTGCGCCGCGACCTCAGGCATCGTCGCCGTGCCCTGACCGCCACGCAGCAACGCGAGGCCGCCGCCCGGCTGTGCCAGCGCCTGCGCCGGCTGCCGGAAGTCCGTCATGCCAAGCGCGTGGCCCTCTACCTGCCCAACGACGGCGAGATCGACCCCACCCCGCTGATGCGCTGGCTGCACGCCCGCAACGCCCGCGTCTACCTGCCGGTGCTCCGGCCGCTCACCCATAATTCCCTGTGGTTCGTCCACTACCATCGCGGCACGCCCATGGTGACCAACCGCTTCGGCATCCCCGAGCCCTGCACCCGCCATGGCGCCCACCGGGCACGCCGCCGGGCGCCCTGGACCCTCGACCTGATCCTGTTGCCGCTGGTGGGCTTCGACGACCACGGCCAGCGCATCGGCATGGGCGGGGGCTTCTACGACCGCACCCTGGCCTTCACCCGCCGCCCCGGCCCCCGCCCGAGGCTGATCGGCCTGGCCCACGACTGCCAGCGCGTCGCACGGCTGCCCGTGGCCCCCTGGGACGTGCCGCTGGACGCCATCGTCAGCGATACCCGCATCCTGCGGCCCTGAGTCGGCGCCATTCCCCGGCAACGCAAAAGGCGGCCGATGCAGGGCATCGGCCGCCTTTCGTCATCCAGGCCCGGGGCTCAGTTGCCGGCCAGCGCCTGGGCGTAGCCGGTCGCCACCACCCCGATCCCGAAGATCAATACCAGCGTCGTGACAAGATCGGGCTTGCGCTTCATCCATCGACTCCCTTCGGCCACCATGATGTTCGGGTCGCAATCAGGCGACACCGTCGTCGCCTGTCGACGACGGAAGCCTAGCGAAAGGCCCTGGACATGACAACCGTCATGCTCGACGCATGAGACAAATCATGCCAGGCATGGCCCGCCGCCCTGGGTATGTCAGCGCTCACCCCGGCTCGCCTCAGGCCATGAACAGGCGATAGGCGGGGTTGTCGGATTCCTTCCAGTAGCGATAGCCGATGTCGTCGAAGTATTCCTCGACATGGGTGCGGTCGCCGTTGGGCACCTGCATGCCCACCAGTACTCGCCCATAGGCGGCACCGTGGTTGCGGTAGTGGAACAGCGAGATGTTCCAGTCCTGGGGCAGGTGGGTGAGGAAGTTCATCAGCGCACCGGGACGCTCGGGGAACTCGAAGCGATAGACCTCCTCGTCGAAACGCTCCTGGGGCCGCCCGCCCCCCAGGTGGCGGATATGCAGCTTGGCCAGCTCGTTGTCGGTGAGGTCCTCCACCGGGTAGCCGGCCTCGCGCAGCTTGTCGATCACCGCCTGGCGATCCTCCCCGCCGGGCTTGACCTGGACGCCGACGAAGATGTGCGCCTGGGCGGGATCGGCATAGCGATAGTTGAACTCGGTGACCATGCGCTTGCCGATGGTGCGGCAGAACTTCTTGAAGCTGCCCGGCTTCTCGGGGATGGTCACCGCCAGGATCGCCTCGCGCTGCTCGCCGAGTTCGGTGCGCTCGGCGATGTGCTGCAGGCGGTCGAAGTTGGTGTTGGCCCCGGAGTTGATGCAGATCAGGGTCTCGCCCGACACGCCGGTCTGCTGGATGTACTTCTTGAGGCCGGCCAGCGACAGGGCACCGGAGGTCTCGGAGACCGCCCGGGTCTCCTCGAAGATGTCCTTGACCGCCGCGCACATCTCGTCGGTGTTGACGGTGATGACGTCATCCACCAGGTCGCGCATGACCGCGAAGGGCGCCTCGCCGATCTGGGCCACGGCGACGCCCTCGGCGAAGACCCCGACCTGGTCGAGGATCACTCGCTCGCCGCTGTCCAGGGCCGCCTTGAGGCAGGCGCTGTCCTCCGACTCCACGCCGATCACCTTGATCTCGGGGCGCAGGTACTTGACGTAGGCGGCCACGCCGGCGATCAGGCCGCCGCCGCCCACCGGCACGAAGATGGCATCCAGGCGGCCGGCGTGCTGGCGCAGGATCTCCACGGCGATGGTGCCTTGCCCGGCGATGACGTCGATATCGTCGAAGGGCGGGATATAGGTATAGCCGTGCTCGGCGATCAGTTCCTGGGCATGGGCGGCGGCCTCGGCGAAGGCATCGCCCTTGAGCACCACCTTGGCACCCCGGGCGCGCACGGCGGCCACCTTGATCTCGGGGGTGATGCGCGGCATGACGATGACCGCCTTGACGCCCATCTGCTTGGCGGCCATGGCCAGGCCCTGGGCATGGTTGCCCGCCGAGGCGGCGATCACGCCCTTGGCCTTCTGCTCGTCGCTGAGCTGGCTCATCTTGTTGTAGGCGCCGCGAATCTTGAAGGAGTGGACCGGCTGCAGGTCCTCGCGCTTGATCAGGATCTGGTTGTTGAATCGGCGAGAGAGGAAGGGGGCCGGGGAGATCGGCGTTTCCCGGGCAGCCTCATAGACCCGGGCCTGGAGAATCTTCTTGACGGTGGCTTCGAGCATCCTGATATCCCAATGGGGTGACGCGAGAGGGCCGCTGACGCGGCACGAAGGGAACCCCTATTGGTAGCATTCCGGCCACCGTGGCGTCCAGCACGGGGCCGCGCCATGGCCTATAATGGCGCGGCATTCGCCACCCACCAACAGCGAGCAGGACATGACCCAGGACGAACTCAAGGACGCCGTGGCGGCCGCCGCCCTCGACGAGATCCGCCCCCTTCTCGGACGCCACGTCGTCATCGGCATCGGCACCGGCTCCACCGCCAACCGCTTCATCGACAAGCTGGCCAGCCTGCGCGGCGACTTCCGCGGCGCCGTGGCCAGCTCCGAGGCCAGCGCCGAGCGCCTGCGTGGCCAGGGCATCGACGTCTTCGAACTCAACGAGACCGGCACCCTCCCCGTCTATGTCGACGGTGCCGACGAAGTGAACGCTCACTTGCAGATGATCAAGGGCGGCGGCGCGGCCCTCACCCGGGAGAAGGTCGTCGCCGCCTGCGCCGAGCGCTTCGTGTGCATCGCCGATGCCTCCAAGCTGGTCGAACGGCTGGGCGACTTCCCGCTGCCGCTGGAGGTGATCCCCATGGCGCGCTCCTACGTCGCCCGGGAACTGGTCAAGCTGGGCGCCGACCCGGTCTACCGCGAGGGCGTGGTCACCGACAACGGCAACCAGATCCTCGACTGCTTCGAGTTCATGATCGACGACCCGGTGGCCATGGAGGCCCGCCTCAATGCCATCGCCGGGGTGGTGACCAATGGATTGTTCGCCGCTCGCGGCGCCGACGTGCTGCTGCTCGGCACCGATCAGGGTGTCGAGCGCCGCACGCCGCAGTAAGCGCTTACTCCGCGGGGAGCAGGCGTTCCAGGCCCGCCAGGGTGCGGACCAGGGCGCCGCGGTTGGCCTCGACCACCGCCCGGCCGGCGGTGGCGAGCCGCTCGCGTTCCGCCGCATCGCCGAACAGGCGATCCAGCTCGTCGGCCAGGGCCTCGGCGTCGGCGACCTCCACCAGCGCCTCCCGCTCGCGCAGCGCCTCGGCCACGTCGGAGAAGTTGGCCAGCTCGGGCCCGGTCAACACGGGCAGTCCCATGGCGGCGGGCTCCAGCAGGTTGTGACCGCCCACCGGCACCAGGCTGCCGCCCACGAAGGCCAGGTCCGCCGCCCCGTAGAGGGACGAGAGCTCGCCCATGGTGTCACCCAGGTACAGCGCCGTCTCGGCGGTAGGGACCTCGTCCCGGGAGCGGCGCGCCGTGGCCAGCCCCCGGGCCGCGCAGAGCTCGGCCACCGCCGCGAAGCGCTGGGGGTGGCGGGGGACCAGGATCAGCAGCGCCTCGGGGCGCGTCTCGCGCAGTCGGGCATGGGCCTCGAGTACCGCCTCGTCCTCGCCGGGATGGGTCGAGCCGGCGACCCAGACCGGGCGCTCGCCGAGCTCGCGACGCAAGCGCTCACTCACCTCGCGGGCCGCCTCGTCGCGAGCCAGATCGAACTTCAGCGAGCCGGTCACCCGAATGGCGTCCGGCGCCATGCCCAACGCCCGGAACCGCTCGGCATCCGCTGCGGACTTGGCTCCCAGCCAGGCCACATGGGAGAGCGCCTCGGCCATCAGCCGCCCCAGGCGCCGGTAGCGACGGAAGGCCCGTGGCGAGAGCCGGCCGTTGACCACCGCCACCGGCACCCCCCGGCGGTCGCAGGCCGCCAGCAGGTTGGGCCAGAGCTCGGTCTCGAAGAAGATCGCCAGCCGCGGGCGCAGCCGGTCGACGAAGCGCCGCGCCGCGCCGGGGAAGTCCAGGGGCACGAAGTGATGACTCACTTCGCCGCCATCCCGCCGCTCCGCGGCCTTCTCCACCAGCGCCAGGCTGCGTTCGGCGCCGGTGGCGGTCATGGTGGTGACGACCAGCCGGTGGTCGGGATACACGCGGGTCAGAGCCTCGATCAGTGGCCGGGCGGCCTGGACCTCCCCCACCGAGGCGCAGTGCAGCCACAGGGTGCGGGAGCCCGGGGAGGCCGTCGGGATGGCGCCGAGCCGCTCGGCCCGGGGACGGCCGGGCAGTTGCTCCCGCCAGACCCGCCGCCAGATCAGCGGCGACAGTGCCAGCAGGGCGGCGGAGTAGAGCCGGCGCGTCCAGGGGTGTCCCGCCATCAGGTCTCGCGGTCGAGGATGGTGGCGATCATCGCCGTGGTGGAGACGCCGTCCTCGAAGCCGAGCACCTTCACCTCGCCCCCGGCGGCACGCACCGCCTCGCCGCCGGCGATCTGCTCGGGTCGGTAGTCACCGCCCTTGACCAGCACGTCGGGCAGCACCGCCTCGATCAGCCGCTGGGGGGTGTCCTCGGCGAAGGGCACCACCCAGTCGACGGCGCCCAGGCCGGCCAGCACCTGCATGCGCCGGGCCAGGGGGTTGATCGGCCGCGAGGGTCCCTTGAGCCGCGCGATGGAGGCATCGTCGTTGACCGCCACGATCAACCGGTCGCCGAGCTGGCGGGCATGCTCGAGGTAGGCCACGTGGCCGGCGTGGAGGATGTCGAAGCAGCCGTTGGTCATCACCACCCGCTCGCCGCGGGCCTGGGCGGCGCGAACGGCCTCGCCCAGCGGTGCCTCGCCGATGACGCCGAACTCGGCCAGCTTGTCGCCGTGCAGGGCGGTGTAGAGCTCGGCGATGGACAGCGTGGCGGTCCCGGGCTTGGCGACCACCAGGCCGGCGGCCAGGTTGGCCAGGGTCATGGCCTCGGGGAAGCCATGGCCGGCGGCGAGCGCCAGGCCCAGCACGCCGATCACCGTGTCGCCGGCACCGGTCACGTCGAAGACCTCCCGAGCCCGGGTCGGCAGGTGCAGGGGCTCGTGGTCGGCGCGGATCAGGGTCATGCCCTTCTCGCTGCGGGTGATCAACAGCGCCTCCAGCTCCAGCTCGGCGCGCAGGGCCTCGCCCTTGGTGGCCAGGGTGGCATCGTCGGGACAGGCGCCCATCACCGCCTCGAACTCGGCCAGGTTGGGGGTGATCACGCTGGCGCCGCGGTACTTGCGGAAGTCACCGCCCTTGGGATCCACCAGGACCCGCTTGCCGGCACCGCGCACCGTGGCGATCAGCCCCTCGACATCGGCCAGGGTGCCCTTGCCGTAGTCGGAGAGGATCACCAGGTCGGCCCGGGGCAGGGCCTCCTCGACCCGCAGGGCCAGGCTGCTGGTATCGACATCGCCGAGGCCCTGCTCGAAGTCGAGGCGGATCAGCTGCTGGTTGCGGCTCATGACCCGCAGCTTGGTGATGGTCGGCACCTCGCGGCTGCGTGCGAAGTGAGTACTCACTCCGGCATCCTGCAGGCGACTCTCCAGCCGGTCGGCATTCTCGTCGTAGCCCACCAGGCCGGCGAGCCCCGCCTGGGCCCCCAGGGAGGCGATGTTGAGGGCCACGTTGGCCGCGCCGCCGGGGCGGTCCTCGGCCTCGTCGACCCGCACGACCGGCACCGGGGCCTCCGGGGAGATGCGGGAGGTGCCACCATGCCAGTAGCGGTCGAGCATGACGTCGCCCACCACCAGCAGGCGCGAGCGCTCCAGGGCGGTCAGATCAAGCTTCATCGGAAGGCTCCGTTTCCTTGCGGGTCGAGGCGGCGGCGAGCAGCGCCTCGAGGTTGCGGATGACGTCGTCGGCCCGGATCAACGACATGGCATCGGGATGGCGCACCCGCTGGCCCCAGGACAGCGTCTCGGGATCCTTGTGCAGGTAGGTCGTCACCGCGTCGGGATAGCGGTTGACCACGAAGTCGCGCCAGCGATAGGGGCCGGCGCGTTCGGGGTTGGTGGTGGCGAAGAGGCCGACCACCGGGGTGTCGAGGGCGTTGGCCATGTGGACCGGGCCCGAGTCCGGGGCCACCACCACCCGGGCCCGGGCGATCAGCGCCAGCAGGCCCTTCAGCGAGGATGCGCCGATGGCATCGATCACCGCGCCGGGCTGGCTGAGGGACTGGATGCGGCTGCCCATCTCGCGCTCCGGGGTACTGCCGCCCCCCGTGAGCACGGTCGTCAGGCCATGCTGCACCCAGCCGTGTTCGACCACCGCCGCATAGCCCTCGGCGGACCAGTTGCGGAAGTTGCGCAGCCGGGGGTTGGCACAGGGACTCATCAGCATGTAGGGGGCGTCACCGGTCAGCCCGGCGGCCTCCTCGAAGGCGGCCTCGGGGATCGCCAGGTCCCATTGCGGGGACGCCTCCTCCACGCCGAGCAGCCGGGCGAAGTCGAGGAAGGAGTCCACCACATGGGCGCGGGGATGCGGCGCCAGCTGGCGATGGGTGAACCAGTGCTGGGCATCCTTGGCACGGGCCTTGTCGTAGCCGACGCGCACGTCCGCCTTGAGGCCCAGCGAGAGCACGCTGGCGCGCAGCGCCTGCTGCATGTGCAGCAAGACATCGAAGCGAGTGTCCGCGAGCTCTCGCCAGAGCGCGCGCATGCCGGCGATCCCCGAGGCCTTGTCGTAGACAACGAACTCGACCCCGGAAAGGCCGGCCAGTAGACTGTGCTCGCCCTTGCCGATGATCCAGGTGATGCGCGCCTCCGGCCACTGGCGCTGCAGGGCACGTACCGTCGGCACCAGGTTGCAGACATCGCCCAGGGCGGAGAGACGCAACACGCCGATGTGCTCGGGTCGGGCGGGCAGAGGATGCTTCATGCGATTGGCAACGTATCGAACGGGAAAGGTTTTCATTCTATATGATGCGGACAGTTTATGTGACGCCGATGGGGCGCCACAAATCGGTCCGCACAGCCTCGACCCCGACCACTGGCGCCGCTCGGGCCGGGTGGTGGGCGAGGCGCCCGGCCGCGGCGCCAGCCTGTTCCTCGAGGCCGGCGCCGAGCAGTGGGTCCTGCGCCCCTACCGACGCGGCGGCCTGGTCGCCCGGCTGAGCGAGGCCCGCTACCTGTGGACCGGGCGGGAACGCACCCGCGCCTTCCGCGAGATGCGCCTGACCGCCGAGCTCTTCGACCTCGGCCTGCCCGTGCCCCGGCCGGTGGCCGCCGGCGTCACCCGCCACGGCCTCACCTACGAGGCCGCCCTGCTCACCGTTCGCCTGCCCGGCGCCCAGGCCCTGGCCGAGCGCCTGGCGAGTGGCGAGGCCGATGCGGCCCTGCTGCGGGAGGTGGGCCGCACGGTGCGCCGGTTCCACGATGCCGGCCTCGACCACGTCGACCTCAATGCCCGCAACCTGCTGGTGGCCCCCGACGACGGTATCTGGCTGATCGACCTCGACCGCTGCCGGCGCCGACCGCCCGGCGCCTGGCGGGAGGCCAACCTCGACCGGCTGGCCCGCTCGCTGGTCAAGTTCGACGCCGGCGCGGCCATGGGCGACATCCGCCAGGGCTACTCGGCCCCCGCGCCTGCCTGAGACGCCACCGGGGGAAGGCTAGGTGGCGGGTTCGCCGGCGTATTCTCCCACCAGCGCACGCACATGGGCCGCGAGGGTGAAGGCCTCGAGCACCCGCGCCCGGCCGGCCTGGCCCAGCCGATGCTGCAGCGCAGCATCGGCGGAAAGCTCACCCAGGGCCGCGGCCCAGGCGTCGGGGTCCGACGGGGCGGCCAGGCGCCCGGTGGTGGCATCGACCAGCTCGGGAATGGCCCCGCTGTCGGCCCCCACCACCGGCCTGGCGGCGGCCATGGCCTCGATCACGGTGAGGCCGAAGGCCTCGTTGCGCGACGGCACGCAGACGATGTCCAGGGCCTCGAGACAGCGCGGCAGGTCGCCTCGAAAGCCGGCGAAGCGGATTCGCTCGGTGAGCCCCAGAGCCGCCACCCGCGCCTGCAGCTCCGCCACGAAGGCTTCGTTGCTGCCCTCGCCGACGCCGAGCCCGCCGATCAGCACCCCGTGCCAGGCCAGCTCGGGCCGCGCCACGGCCAGCCGCGCCAACGCCTCGACCCAGACCGCCTGTCCCTTGCCCGGGGTGATCCGTCCCGGCAACCCGATGGCCACCGCGCCCTCCGGCACGCCCAGTTCGGCGCGCAGTGTCCGGCGCTGGTCGGCGGCGAGGCCGGCGACATAGGGCGACGGGTCGATGCCGAGGTAGAGCCGGCGGATGCGCTCGGGGGGCAACGGGAAGGCCCGGAGGTTGCGGACCCGCGTGGTCTCGCTGATCGAGAACAACCGGGTCAGCCGTCCGTAGGCCCAGCGGTGGTAGGGGTCCCGCTTGGGCCGGGTGACGCCCATGTGGTCGGTGAAGTACAGCCGCAGTCCCGGGCGCAGCGTGGCCAGCAGCGCCCCCAGACGCAGGTCGCTGGACTTGTGGCAGTGCACCACGTCGATCTCGTGGGCCTTCAGGTAGGCGAGTATGCGTCCGACCCGCCACAGCGCCTGGCCGCGGGACGGCACCGTCAACGGCGTGACGCCCGCTTGCTCGAGGCTCGCCGCCACCCGGGAGCCTTCCAGCGCCAGGCCGTGGGCCTGCCACCCCTGGCGGGCCAGCTCGGGTATAATCCGCGCAGGATACATTTCCAGTCCGCCCCAGCCGTTCGAGAGGCAGAGCTGCATGACCTTGGGTCTCAAGGCATCCTCCATTCGGTGTCGGGGCTCGGGAGCCCAGATGACGAGTTTCTCCGATCAACGGCCGCCGCGCCTGCTGGTGGTGCGCAACGACAAGCTCGGCGACTTCATGCTGGCCTGGCCGGCCCTGGCCGGCCTCAAGGCCGCCACGCCGCGGCCCCATGTCAGCGTGCTGGTCCCGGACTATACCGCCCCCCTGGCCCGCGCCTGCCCCTGGGTCGACGAGGTGATCCTCGACCCGGGCGACGGCGCCGGCCGCGAGGCCCGATGCGCACTGCTGGCCCGCCTGAAGGCCGAGCCCTTCGATGCCTTGCTGACGCTGTTCTCCACGCCGCGCATCGGCTGGCTGGGCTGGCGAGCCGGCATCCCGCTGCGCCTGGCGCCGGCCACCAAGTGGGCGCAGCTATTCTACAACCGCCGCATCCCCCAGCGCAGGTCGCGCTCGGAGAAACCCGAGTACGTCTACAACCTGGAGCTCGCCGAGGCCCTGGTGGACGCCCTGGGCCTGTCGCCTCCGCCCCGGCCGGCACCGCCCTACTGGCCGCTGTCCGCGGCGGAACGGGCGGCGCAGCGGGATGCCATCGCCGCGAGCCTGGGCCTCGAGACCGCGTGCCCCTGGCTGTTCCTGCATGCCGGCAGCGGTGGCTCGGCGGTCAACCTGACGGCCGAGGCCTATGCGACCCTGGCGCGGGACGTGGATGCCCGCCTGCGCGCCACGGGCGAGGCGCCGGCCTGGGTGCTGACCGCCGGTCCCGGCGAGGAGGGCCACGCCGAGGCCCTCGCCGCCACCCTGCGCGAGGCCGGCCTGGCCGCCCACCGCCTGCCGCCGAGCCCGGGGCTCGAGGCCTTCTCCCGCCGTCTCGCGGCGGCGGATCTGTTCATTGCGGGCTCCACCGGGCCGCTGCACATCGCGGCCTGCCTGAACCGCCCCACCGCCGGTTTCTACCCCTCGCGGCGCTCGGCGACGCCGCTGCGCTGGCAGACCTGCAACGCCGAGGACCGGCGCCTGGCCTTCTGCCCTCCCGACGACGCCCACGAGGCGGACATGACGGCCATCGACCTGGACGACGCCGCGGCGCGCATCGCCCGACAGCTGCAACCCTCCCCCATCAGCGAGCCTCATTCATGACGTCCATCACCGGCATCATCATCACGCTCAACGAAGCCGACAACGTCACCGACTGCGTCGCCTCCCTGCAACGGGTCTGCGACGAGGTGATCGTCGTCGATTCCGGCAGCCAGGACGATACCGTGGCGCTCGCCGAAGCCGCCGGCGCCAGGGTCATCCATCAGCCCTACCTGGGCGACGGCCCCCAGAAGGCCTTCGCCGTGCCCCAGGCACGACACGACTGGATTCTGGCGCTGGACGCCGACGAACGCCTGGACGACGACGCGGTCGAGGCGATCCACGGCCTGCCCCTGGACGATCCCCGCACGGCCTATCGCTTCCGGCGCCGCAACTTCGCCGGCCACCACTGGATCCGCGCCGCGGGCTTCTACCCCGATCCGGTCACCCGGCTCTACAACCGCACCCACGCCGGCTACCTGCCGAAGAAAGCCCATTCCTCGGTCCAGGCCCCCAGGGTGGTGGACCTCTCGGCGCATATCCGCCACTTCACCTACCGCGACCTGTCCCACTGGATCATCCGCATCGATGCCCTCTCCAGCCGCGACGCCTGGGCCATGAAGGAGCGGGGCAAGCCCCCCTCGCGGTATCGTCCCATCCTGCACGCGACCAGCGCCGGCTTCCGCAAGCTGATCCTCAAGGGCGGCCTGCTCCAGGGACCGGACGGCTTCACCGTGGCCATGACCACGGCATTTCATGCCTACATGAAGTATGCCAAGCTGAACGAACTCTACGAGAACGAGCGCACGATCCCCGACGCCGATCATGTCTGACCTCGCCCTGCCCCCCTGGCTGCGTGGACCGCGCTGGTGGGCCCTGCTCACCCTGGGCCTGGCCCTCGGCTTCAGCGCCGTGACCGTCACCCGCCTGCCGGACATGACGCTGGTGCCACTGGCCGCCGGCTGGCTGTTCCTGGCTCGACGGTGGCGCTGGGGCGCACCTCCTCCCCCCGAACCGCCGGCCCGGGTCTGGCCCTGGTCGCTGGTGCCGCTGATCCTGTGGGGCATCTACGTCTTTCTGGCCGACCGCTTCGGCATCGTCGACCTGGGCGCGGTCTTCTTCCATCTCCAGGCGGGCATCAGCGAGCACGGCGGCGGGCGACTGGTCGTCGCCGCGCTCTTTACCCTGGCCATGCTGCTGGTGCTGGCGGCCTTCACCTGGCTGGTGCGCGTCGACTTCCGCTGGCGGCGACGGGAACGCCTGCTGGCCGTAGCGCTGCTGGTCGGCAACCCCCTGCTGATCGATCTCGGCCAGCGTGGGGCGGCCATCGTTACCGAGGACGGCGCCTGGCTGGATCGCCAGTACGTGGCGCCGGTGATCCGCGAGGCGCCGCCGACGCCCCCCAACCTGCTGATCTTCTACCTGGAGAGCCTGGAGCGTACCTATGCCAACCGCGAACGCTTCGGCGACGCCTATGCCCCGCTCGCGGCGCTGGGGGAGCGAGGCGTAGTCTTCGAGGGCGTGCGCCAGCTCGACAACACCGGCTGGACCATGGCCGGCATGATCGCCAGCCAGTGCGGCACGCCGCTGATGCCCGCCGGGCTGCTCCACGACCGCCAGTTCGAGCCCCTCGAGCGAGTCGTCCCGGGGGTCACCTGCCTGGGCGACCTGCTGGATGCCCGGGGCTATGCCCTGAGCTATCTCGGCGGCGCCAGCACCCGTTTCGCCGGCAAGGGGCGCTTCTATACCGACCATGGCTTCGATCGGGTGCGGGGGCGCGAGACCCTGGCGCCGCGCCTCGACGATCCGGACTACCTGAACAGCTGGGGCCTCTTCGATGACAGCCTCTACGGCTTCGTGGAGGAAGAGGTCCGCCGCCTCGAGGCCGAAGGAGGCCCCTGGGGGCTGGTCAGTCTGAGTCTCGGCACCCATCCGCCCAACGGCTTCCCGGCGCGCGCCTGCCGCGAGCGGCAGGGGGAATTCGACGGCGTGGATATCCTCTACTCGGTGGAATGCTCGGCCTGGCTGGTGAGCCGCCTGGTGCGACGCCTGGAGGCCGAGGGACTGCTGGAGGATACCCTGGTGGTGATCGCCAGCGACCACCTGAGCATGCGCGTCTCGGCGTGGGACCGGCTGATCGCCGGGCCCCGCGCCAACACCTTCATGCTGATCGGCAATGATCTCCCGCCCCGCCGCATCCGGGTCGAGGCCTCGACCATGGACGTGCTGCCCACGGTGCTGGAAGCCATGGGCTTCTCCCTCGACCGCCACCGGGCCGGCCTCGGCGTCTCGCTGTTCGCCGGCGCCCCTACCCTCGTCGAGGAGCACGGCCTGGAGACCCTCAACGCCCGGCTCAAGGAGGAGACGGCCCTGCAGGAACGCCTGTGGCAGGGTGTCGACATCCGTCCGCCCTTCCCGCCGGCGGAAATCCCGCCGCCTAGGTCGACAGCAGCGCCCGGAGCACCCGGGACGGCGTCAGCAGATTGAGGCAGTTGGTGTGGCCCAGCGGACAGGTCCGCTGGAAGCAGGGGGAGCAATCCAGCGCCAGGTAGTGGATCACGGCATCCTCGGTGAGCGGCGGCGTGTACGCCGGGGAGGAGGAACCGTAGAGCGCCTGGATCCGGGTGCCCGCCGCGGCAGCCACGTGCATCAGGCCGGAATCGTTGGTCACCGCCTGGCGGCAGTCGGCGAGCAGGTCCACGGCATCCGCCAGACGGGTCTTGCCGCAGAGGTTGTGGACATGCGCGAGGCCAGTGGCGATGGCGTCCCCGGCCTCCGCCTCCTTGGGGCCGCCCAGCACACGCACCTCATGCCCCTCGGCCACCAGCGCCTCGGCCAGTTCCCGGAAGTAGGCCAGCGGCCATTGCTTGGCCGGGCCGTACTCGGCACCGGGCATCATGGCGATGGCCGGTCGCGTTCCCAGCCCGTGCTCGGCCTGCAGGGCCGCCAGGTTGGCGTCGTCGCGGCGCAGCACCGGCCGCGGCACGGCGAAGTCGCCCCGCGCGGCCTCGTCCGCCGGCAGGCCCAGGGCCACGAAGCGCTTGACGGTCTGGTCGAGGACCGTCTTGTCGAGCTCGCGACGATCGTTGAGCAGGCCATAACGCTGCTCGCCGAGGAAGCCGGTACGACGGGGAATGCGCGCCAGGAAGGGCACCAGCGCCGACTTCCAGGAGCGCGGCAGGACGATGGCGCGGTCGAAGCGTCCGCGCAGCCCGGCCGCCAGCCGGCGCCGACCCGACCAGCCGAACTCGCCGTGGCCCACCGCCAGGGCGGCCACCTCGTCGACCTCGGCCATCCGCTCGAGGATCGGCCGCGACCAGGCCGGCGCCACCACGCCGATGCGTGCCGCCGGGTCCTGGCCCTTGAGCGTCTTGAACAGGCTCTGGGCCATGACCATGTCGCCGACCCAGGAGGGGCCGACGACCAGGATACGCTCGCCCGGCTCAGCCATTCAGCCACTCCAGATAGGCCCGCACGCCCTCAGCGACGGTGCGGAACTCGTGGTCATAGCCGGCCTCGCGCAGCCGGGCGATGTCGGCCCGGGTGTAGCTCTGGTAGCGGCCCTTGAGCTCCTCGGGAAAATCGATGTACTCGATCCGGCCCTGGCCGTAGTAGTCGATCACCGCCTCGCCGATGGCCTTGAAGGGCTCGGCGCGGCCGGAGCCCAGGTTGAAGATGCCGGAGGCCTCGGGATGGTCCAGGAACCACAGGTTGACGTCGACCACGTCGCCCACGTAGATGAAGTCGCGGCTCTGCATGCCGGCCTCATAGCCGTCCCAGGCACCGAACAGCTTGAGGTCCTGGCCGGCGCTGACCTGGGTATGGTGGTGATAGGCGACGCTGGCCATCTTGCCCTTGTGCTGCTCGCGGGGGCCGTAGACGTTGAAGTAGCGGAAGCCGACCACCTGGCTCTCGAAGTCGTCGTGGCGGGTGCGCACGTACTGGTCGAACAGCAGCTTGGAGTAGCCGTAGACGTTGAGCGGCTTCTCGTGCTCGGGCTCCTCGCGGAACACCTCGCTGCCGCCGTAGGTGGCCGCCGAGGAGGCATAGAGGAAGGGAATGCCCTTGAGCTGGCAGAAGTGCAGCAGCTCCTTGGAGTACTCGAAGTTGTTCTCGAGCATGAAGCGGCCGTCCCACTCCGTGGTGTCGGAGCAGGCGCCCTGGTGGAAGATCGCCTCGATGGGCGGCAGGTGCGGATTCTCGCCGTTGAGGGCGGCCCGCACCCGGGCCAGGAAGTCGTCCTTGTCCAGGTAGTCGCCGAGGGTACAGTCGGCGAGGTTGACGAACTTGGTGCCGTCGCGGAGGTCGTCGACCACCAGCACGTCGTCGCGGCCGCGGGCATTGAGTGCCTTGACCAGATTCGAGCCGATGAAGCCGGCTCCGCCTGTCACTACGATCATGAGGATTCCTCTCTATGCGATTGAGACCATTGCGGTTGGCCGATGACGCGGGGCGCCGGGGACGGGGCGAAGAGAGGGTCCTACGCCAGGGATGGCGTCGGTAGCGCCCAGGGAGGGGTTCACAGCGCCCTCTCGCATCCCCGTCGACGGATCAGCCCCGAGCACTCGCTCGACGGCGATGGCCCCATGTATTCCGGGCTGCGCCTATAACCGATCTGCCCGTGATTGTATACTTGACGGCTCGTGAATTCATGGCCAACGGTGCTTCCGCAATGACACAGTCGACGCCAGACGTGACAACCTTCCAGGGCCTGATCCTGGCCCTGCAGCAGTACTGGGCCGAACAGGGCTGCGTGGTCCTCCAGCCCCTGGACATGGAGGTCGGCGCCGGGACCTTCCACCCGGCCACCTTCCTGCGCTCCATCGGTCCCGAGACCTGGAATGCCGCCTACGTGCAGCCTTCCCGTCGCCCCACCGACGGCCGCTACGGCGAGAACCCCAACCGCCTGCAGCACTACTACCAGTTCCAGGTGGTGATGAAGCCGTCCCCGGCGGACCTGCAGGACCTCTATCTCGGCTCCCTGAAGCGTCTCGGTCTCGACCCCCTGGTTCATGATATCCGTTTCGTCGAGGACAACTGGGAGTCCCCGACCCTGGGCGCCTGGGGGCTAGGCTGGGAGGTCTGGCTCAACGGCATGGAGGTGACCCAGTTCACCTACTTCCAGCAGGCCGGCGGCCTGGAGTGCTACCCGGTCACCGGCGAGCTGACCTACGGCATCGAGCGCATCGCCATGTACGTCCAGGACGTCGACAGCGTCTACGACCTGGTCTGGACCGTCGCCCCGGACGGCACCCGAGTCACCTACGGCGACGTCTTCCTGCAGAACGAACGCGAGCAGTCGACCTACAACTTCGAGCACGCCGACGTGCCGGCCCTGTTCGGTGCCTTCGACCATCAGGAAGGCGAATGCGCCAAGCTGATCGAGGCCGGCCTGCCGCTGCCCGCCTACGAGCAGGTCCTGAAGGCCTCGCACACCTTCAACCTGCTCGATGCGCGCCATGCCATCTCGGTGACCGAACGCCAGCGCTACATCCTGCGCGTGCGCACCATGGCCCGTGAAGTGGCCCACGCCTACTACGAATCGCGCAAGGCCGCCGGCTTCCCGCTGGCTCCCGAAGCCCTGCGCCACGAACTGCTTGCCGAACAGGGAGACGCTTGAGATGGCAGCCGATACCTTTCTGGTCGAACTGGGCGTCGAGGAACTGCCGCCGGGGGCGATCGACGACCTCTCCGATGCCTTCGCCGAGGGCCTGACCCGCGGCCTGGCCGAGGCCGATATCGCCCACGGCGAGGTGACCGCCTACGCCAGCCCGCGCCGCCTCGCCGTGCAGGTCAAGGCGCTGGCCGACAAGCAGCCGGACCGCGAGGTCGAGCGCCGCGGCCCTGCCCTGGCCGCCGCCTTCAAGGACGGCCAGCCGACCAAGGCCGCCGAGGGGTTCGCCCGTTCCTGTGGCGTGTCGGTGGACGAGCTGATTCACCTGGAGACCGCCAAGGGCACCTGGCTCGGCTACCGCGAGCAGCAGCAGGGCGAGGCCACTACCGCGCTGCTGCCGGGGATCGTCGAGAAGGCCATCGCCGCCCTGCCGGTGCCCAAGAACATGCGCTGGGGGGCCTCGCGGGTGGAATTCTCCCGGCCCGCCCACTGGCTGGTGATGCTCTACGGCGACCGGGTCGTCGCCGCCAGCGCCCTGGGCCTCGAGGCCGGCCGCACCACCCGCGGTCATCGTTTCCACGCCCCGGCCCCCATCGAGCTCTCCCATGCCGACGACTACCTGACCACCCTGGAGCAGGCCTGGGTGCTCGCCGATCGCGGGATGCGCCGCGAGCGCATCCGCGAACAGGTACTGGCCGAGGCCGAGGTACAGGAGGCCCAGGCGGTGATCGACGAGGACCTGCTGGTCGAGGTGAGCGGCCTGGTGGAATGGCCGGTGGCACTGACCGGTAGTTTCGACGAGCGCTTCCTCGAGGTCCCCGCCGAGTGCCTGATCTCCTCGATGAAGGCCAATCAGAAATACTTCCACCTGCTGGATGTACAGGGTCGGCTCAAGCCGCAGTTCATCACCATCTCCAATATCGACAGCCAGTCGCCCGAGCTGGTGATCCAGGGCAACGAGAAGGTCATCCGCCCGCGGCTGGCCGATGCCGCCTTCTTCTACGACACCGATCGCCAGCGGCCGCTGGCCGAGCGCATCGAAGAGCTCTCCAGCGTGGTCTTCCAGCAGAAGCTCGGCACCCTGGCCGACAAGGCCCATCGCAGCGCCGCCGTGGCCGCCTTCATCGCCGGTCGCATCGACGGCGAGGTGGCCCATGCCCGACGCGCCGCCGAGCTGGCCAAGTGCGACCTGGTGACCGAGATGGTCCTGGAGTTCCCCGAACTGCAGGGCATCATGGGGCGCTACTACGCCACCCATGACGGCGAACCCGCCGAGGTCGCCCAGGCCCTGGAGGAGCAGTACCTGCCGCGCTTCGCCGGTGACGCCATCCCCCGGACGCCCACCGGCCTGGCGCTGGCCCTGGCCGACCGCCTCGATACCCTGACCGGCATCTTCGGCATCGGTCAGCGTCCCAGCGGCACCAAGGATCCGTTCGCCCTGCGCCGTTCCGCCATTGGCGTGCTCAACATCCTGATCAAGGGCGAACTCGACCTGGACCTGCGCGAGCTGCTCGAACTGGCCGCCGCCCAGCATCAGGAGTTGCCTTACGCCGAGGGCCTGGTCGACGAGGTGCTGACCTACATGCTCGATCGCTTCCGGGCCTGGGGCCGGGACGAGGGCATCGAGGCCGAAGTCTACCTGGCCGTGCGCGCCCGGCCCGTCACCAAGCCGTTGGACTTCGCCCGCCGGCTCCATGCCGTGCATGCCTTCGCCCGCCGCGAGGAGGCCGCCGCCCTGGCCGCCGCCAACAAGCGCGTCTCCAACATCCTCTCCAAGCAAGGGGATGACGTCAGCGCCCGGGTGGACGCCGCCCTGCTTCAGGAGGCGGCCGAGAAGGCCCTGGCCGAGGCCCTGGTGAGCTGCCAGGAAAGGGTCGCCCCGTTGTTCGCCGAGGCGCGCTACAGCGACGCCCTGGACGTACTGGCGACCCTGCGCCGGCCGGTGGACACCTTCTTCGACCAGGTGATGGTGATGGCCGAGGACGAGGCGGTGAAGCGCAACCGCCTTGCCCTGCTGGCGAGCCTGCAGGCGCTGTTTCTCGAGGTCGCGGATATCGCCCAGCTCCAGCAATGACAGCGACTCGATGACCCGGGCCGGCACGGCGACTCGCCGGCCCTTTTTTGCCGATGTTTCACGTGGAACATGGGGGTAAGGGGTAAGGGGTAAGGGGTAAGGGGTAAGGTAGTAACCTGGTTGCTACAGCATGGAACGGACAACACGCTCTGCCTCGCCCCTCGCCCCTCGCCCCTCGCCCCTCGCCCCTCGCCCCATATATCCTGATACTTGGCAGCGCATGTTCCACGTGAAACACTCGCTCGTGCCTACTCCTTCCCTGCTTCAGGTTCTCCCATGCCCACACCCAACAAGCTGGTCATCCTCGATCGCGACGGCGTCATCAACCAGGACTCCGACGATTACGTGAAATCCCTGGATGAGTGGCTTCCCTACCCCTCCGCCATCGACGCCATCGCCCGCCTGTCGCGAGCCGGCTGGACGGTGGCCGTCGCCACCAACCAGTCCGGTATTGCCAGGGGCTACTACGATGAAGCCACGCTCGCGGCCATGCACGAACGACTGGAGGCCCTGGTCGAGGCCAGGGGCGGCGAGATCCGGCGGATCGTCCACTGCCCGCATGGCCCCGACGATGACTGTGACTGCCGCAAGCCCCTGCCGGGCCTTCTGGAGCAGATTCGCCAGGACCTCGGGATAGCCTCCCTGCAGGGGGCCTGGATGGTCGGTGATAGCCTGCGTGACCTCCAGGCGGGGGAAGCGGTCGGCTGCCATTCGGTACTGGTACGCACCGGCAAGGGAGAGCGGACACTGGCCAAGGGCAAGGGGCTTGAGCGGGCCCGGGTCTTCGCGGACCTCGCCGCCTTTGCCGACTGGCTGCTGGGCTAGGTCGATACATTAGCTATATACGAATCATCTTCGCCGTGGACGACGATCGCACAGGCGGGGAGGCCTGCCCTTTCCCCCTCTCGCACCACTGCGCTACGGGATCCCGGTTCCTGCCGCCCCCATTGCCGGGCTGGGCGGCGTTGCGCCAAATTCAATTCACCCCCTGAGTGGAAGGCGAGCAGCGCCTGGCAGTCCCTGGCCGCCACCGTTACCGAGAGCCCTCCGAGGCGTCTTTCGCGGCTTTCATCCGGGAGCGGTCGACGATCCGCTGTGCAGGTGCCTCCCCTCGGCTCCTGATCGGAGAACCGGCTAAGGTCGCAGCTGATGCCTGCTCGCCTCCCCGGCACCTCACCGTGTCGTGGCAGGCGAACCGGCCTCCCAGAGCAAGGCGCACGACCTTCCCCCATCTACCGACTGCCTCTACTGCCACATCTTCGGGATAGCTATTGGGCTTCGAGTGCCATGGCCCTCTCGCCCCGGGGTGGCTGCCTCCTATGCGGTGCCTGGCCGTCGGGCCAGGAGTTTGCCTACAGCTTCCTTCGGATTCCACCTCGCGACGGACACCCCTGCTGTTCGGCTGCCAACGGTTCCCGCTACAGCGGTCCGCAGGGGACCCTCCTCCCAGGACATCCCGCGAGCCGCCACGCTCGACCGGCTTGCGCCTGAACGGCGCTATGCGCCATTGCCTGGCGCATAGCAAGAAAGAGGCCGGCTGTTAAGCCGGCCTCCCTCTCGAATAGCGAACGGAGCGGATGTTCCACGTGAAACATCCTCTCTCGGGCGTCACACGTCCAGGTTGGCCACCAGGGCATTGCGCTCGATGAAGTCGCGGCGAGGCTCGACCTCGTCCCCCATCAGGGTATTGAACATCATGTCCGCCGCCACGGCATCCTCGATGGAGACACGCAGCATGCGGCGGGTGCCGGGATCCATGGTGGTCTCCCACAGCTGGTCGGGATTCATCTCGCCCAGTCCCTTGTAGCGCTGGATGGACAGGCCGCGCTGGGCCTCGTTCATCAGCCACTCCAGGGCATCGTAGAAGCTGCCGATCGGCTTGTGGCGATCGCCCCGGGCCACGAAGGCGCCCTCCTCGACCAGGCCATCCAGGGTCTCGCCGAGACCGGCGATGGCCCGGTAATCGGCGCTGGTGAAGAAGTCGACGCCCCAGACGTAGTCGGTGGTGACACCATGGGCGGTGAGGCTGACAGCAGGCAGGTAGAAACCGCGCTCGGCGTCCTCCTCCAGGCGGAAGGTATAGCGGGGCCCGCCCTCGTAGGCGACGATGGCGTCCATCTCGGCCTGCAGGTACTCGATCCAGTTCTGCATGGTCACGCGATCGCGCAGGCTGGTCTCGCCCTCGAGGCGGGCCGCATGCACGATCTTGCGCAGCACCACGTCCGGGTAGACCCGCGACAGGCGGTCGATGCGGCGCATGACGTCACGGTACTGGTCGACCAGCGACTGCAGCTGTTCCCCGCCGATCCCCGGGGCGTCGGCATTGACGTGCAGACGCGCTCCATCCAGCGCCGTGGTGGTCAGGTAGTCGGTCAGTGCCTGCTCGTCCTTGAGGTAGCTTTCCTGCTTGCCGCGCTTGATCTTGTAGAGCGGCGGCTGCGCGATGAAGACATGACCGCGCTCGATGAGCTGCGACATCTGGCGGAAGAAGAAAGTGAGCAACAGGGTACGGATATGCGAGCCATCCACATCGGCATCGGTCATGATGATGATCGAGTGATAGCGCAGCTTGTCGGGATTGAACTCCTCCCGGCCGATGCCGCAGCCCAGCGCCGTGATCAGGGTGCCCACCTCGGCGGAGGACAGCATCTTGTCGAAGCGCGCCTTCTCCACGTTGAGGATCTTGCCCTTGAGCGGCAGGATCGCCTGGGTGCGACGATCGCGCCCCTGCTTGGCACTCCCGCCGGCCGAGTCACCCTCGACCAGGAAGAGTTCGGAGAGGCTGGGATCCTTTTCCTGGCAGTCGGCCAGCTTGCCGGGCAGGCCGGCGATATCCAGGGCTCCCTTGCGACGGGTCATGTCGCGGGCCTTGCGCGCCGCCTCCCGGGCCCGGGCCGCATCCAGCATCTTGTTGACGATGGCCTTGGCCTCATTGGGCTTTTCGACCAGGTAGTCAGCAAACTGCCGGCCCATTTCCTGCTCTACAGCCGTCTTGACCTCGGATGAGACCAACTTGTCCTTGGTCTGTGAGGAGAACTTGGGATCGGGCACCTTGACCGAGATGATGGCCGTGAGCCCCTCCCGGGCATCGTCCCCGGAGGTGTTCACCTTGGTCTTCTTCAGCAACCCCTCGCTATCGATGTAATGGTTGAGCGTGCGGGTCAGGGAGGCCCGGAAGCCGGCCAGGTGGGTACCGCCGTCTCGCTGGGGGATGTTGTTGGTATAGCAGAAGATATTCTCGGCGAAGGTGTCGTTCCACTGCATCGCCACCTCGACACCGACGCCATCCTCACGCTCCACATTGAAGTGGAAGACCGGATTGAGCACCGTCTTGTTGGTGTTCAGGTGGTCGACGAAGGCCTTGAGGCCGCCCTCGTAGTGGAACAGCTCCTCCTTGCCGCTGCGCTCGTCCATCAGCCGGATCGCCACGCCGGAGTTCAGGAAGGAGAGTTCCCGCAGCCGCTTGGCGAGCACATCATAGTGGAACTCGATGTTGTGGAAGGTGGCCGGGGACGGCTTGAAGTGCACGCGACTGCCGGTCTGCTCGGTCTTGCCGACCACGCTGAGCGGGCTCGCCGGAACGCCATGGTGGTAGATCTGCTCGTGGACCTGGCCCTGACGCCAGATGGTCAGCTTGAGCTCTTCGGAGAGCGCATTGACCACCGAGACCCCCACCCCATGCAGGCCTCCGGAGACCTTGTAGGAATTGTCGTCGAACTTGCCGCCGGCATGCAGCACGGTCATGATCACCTCGGCCGCCGAGACGCCCTCGCCCTCGTGGATCTCGGTGGGGATCCCGCGACCGTTGTCGCTCACCGTGATCGATTCATCGGGGTGGATCACCACCCGGATCTCGCTGCAATGGCCGGCCAGGGATTCATCGATGGAGTTGTCCACCAGCTCGAACACCATGTGGTGCAGGCCTGTCCCATCATCGGTGTCGCCGATGTACATGCCGGGCCGCTTGCGTACCGCATCCAGGCCCTTGAGAACCTTGATGCTCGATGAGTCGTAAGCCTGTTCGCTCATTGACTACTCCGTCATGAAGTCTGTCTGTCCATTGGCAGCAGCTGCCCCTGCCCCGTCCCGGCCTGTTTCACGTGAAACATCGCGACCGGGGTCTGTGCACTCCACAGGTCGGCCAGGGCATCCGGATCGACGCTGGTGATGAACGCCTGGCAGCGCATGCCCTCCAGCCATTCGCAGAAGATGCGGCGATGCGCGCTGTCCAGCTCGGCGGGGAGATCGTCGATCAGGTAGACGCAGGAAAGGCCGGTGGCCTGCTCCAGCAGGCGGCCCTGTGCCAGCTTGAGAGCGCTGACCACCAGCTTCTGCTGGCCGCGTGACAGCACCTCCACCGCCGGCCGCTTGCCCAGGCGGATCCCGAGATCGGCCCGTTGCGGCCCCTGCTGGGTGAATCCCATCTGGCGATCGGTGTCCCTGCCCTGGCGAAGGACCTCGGCCAGAGGGCGCTTGCGGTCCCAGCCTTGCGAGTAGCGCAGTTCCAACCCCGGCAGGCTGATCAACCCCTCCAGCGTCTCCGCGAACACCGGCTGGAAGGCAGCCATCCAGTCCCGGCGCAAAGCGTCCAATCGCTCGCCCCACAGCACCAGTTCCTGTTCCCAGGCGTTCAGTGAAGCATCGCTCATTCTACCATGCCTGAGGAGGGCATTCCGATGTTTCAGCGCGCGCCGGAAGCGTCGCCAGACACCCAGGAAGTCCTGTTTCACGTGAAACACGCCCCAGTCGAGAAACTCCCGCCGCCCCGCCGGCGAGCCCTCGAGCAGACGGAAGGCATCCGGATTGATCAGCTGCAGTGGCAGCACCTCCACCAGCCGGGAGACACGCTCCAACTTCTCGCCGCCCAGGCGCATCTCCAGCTCGCTGGCATCGCGGCGACGTCGCACGCCGATGCCCAGAGGCGGGTCGCCGGCCAGTCGCCCATGGAGGGTCACGCTCTCGCCATCGTGGGCGATGGCATGGCGCAACTGGCGCGTACGGAAGGATCGCCCCATGCCGAGCACATGGATGCCCTCCAGCAGGCTGGTCTTGCCACTGCCGTTATCACCGACGAAGAGGTTGATGCGCGGGGAAGGATGCAGCTCCAGGGCCTGCAGGTTGCGCAGGCCCTGGAAGGCGAGACGATCGAGGGGCATGGCCGGGGAGCTACTCGCCAATGACGGGCTCGGCGCGCTCAGAGGCGCATCGGCATGACGACATAGAGGGCGTCGCCACCACCGGGCTCTTCCATCAGGGCACTGCTGTTGGGATCGGCGAGCGTCATCTGTACCCGGTCCTCCCCGAGCACGTTGAGCACGTCGACCAGGTAGCCGACATTGAAGCCGATCTCCATGGCCGAACCACTGTACTCGATGGCCACGTTTTCCTCGGCCTCTTCCTGCTCGGGATTGTTGGCCATCACGCGCAGGTTGCCTTCCTCGAGGTTGAGGCGCACGCCCCGGTACTTCTCGTTGGAGAGGATGGCCGTGCGCGACAGCACCTGGCGCAACTCGGCCCGCTCGGCGATGAACACCTTGTCGCCGCCGCGGGGTACCACTCGCTCGTAGTCGGGGAACTTGCCATCCACCAGCTTGGAGGTGAAGGTGAAATCCCCCGTATGGGCTCGCACATGGGTGGCGCCCAGGGTCAGGCTGACCGGCTCGTCACCGTCGTCGAGCAAGCGCACCAGTTCCATCACGCCCTTGCGCGGCACGATCAACTTCTGGGCGGGTTCGACACTGATCTCCGCGGGACGGGAACACACCGCCAGGCGATGGCCGTCGGTTGCCACCGTACGTACCAGGTTGGGCCCGAACTCCAGCAGCATGCCGTTGAGGTAGTAACGCACGTCCTGCTGCGCCATGGCGAAGGAGGTGGCATCGATGAGGTGCTTCAGGGTGCCCCGCGGCAGGCTCAGCTCGACGCTGCTCTGGCCATCCTCGATGTTCGGGAACTCGGCCACCGGCAGGGTCGACAGGGTGAAGCGCGACCGGCCACTGCGCAGCACGGCACGCCCCTCTTCCAGGGACAGCTGGATCTCCGCCTGGTCGGGCAGCGACTTGCAGA
The DNA here is from genome assembly GCF_014192275.1 of Halomonas stenophila. Taxonomy (GTDB): domain Bacteria; phylum Pseudomonadota; class Gammaproteobacteria; order Pseudomonadales; family Halomonadaceae; genus Halomonas; species Halomonas stenophila. The sequence continues at coordinate 148,846 of NZ_JACHXR010000003.1, forward strand.
TATCCATGAGCTTGCGAGCCGGCACGGTGGCGGCTCCCGCCTCCTCCACGAGACTGGCCGCGGTGCGCCCGATCAACTCGACTTCGAGGTCGGTACCGGTCAACGAGACCTGATCCTGGTCGACCTGGATCAGCACGTTCGACAACACCGGCAGGGTCTGGCGGCGCTCCACGACGCCGGCCACCAGCGTCAAGGGGCGCAGCAGCGCTTCTCGGGAGATGGAAAATTTCATGTCGACTCCACTTCTGGTCCTGGAGAGATTGAGGCCGGCGACCCGACCGGTCGATCAAATATCAATAAAATCAGCTGGTTAAAATACGCAAAAGATTCTTGTAGTCCTCGCGGATGTCCGCGCTTTCTTCCTGAAGCGCCTGCACCTTGCGACAGGCATGCAGCACCGTGGTGTGATCACGTCCACCGAAGGCATCACCGATCTCGGGCAGGCTATGATTGGTCAATTCCTTGGCCAGCGCCATGGCGACCTGCCGTGGCCGCGCCACCGAGCGCGAGCGACGCTTTGAGAGCAGATCGGCCAGCTTGATCTTGTAGTACTCGGCCACGGTGCGCTGGATGTTGTCCACCCCCACCTGCTTGTCCTGCAGGGCCAGCAGGTCCTTGAGGGATTCGCGAATGAAGTCCTGGGTGATCGACTTGCCCATGAAGTGGGAGTCGGCGATGACCTTCTTGAGCGCGCCCTCCAGTTCCCGGACATTGGAGCGGATCTTCTGGGCGATGAAGAAGGCCGCGTCATGGGGCAGATCGACCTTGGCCTGATCGGCCTTCTTCATCAGGATCGCCACCCGAGTCTCGAGCTCCGGCGGCTCGATCGCCACCGTCAGCCCCCAGCCGAAGCGGGACTTGAGCCGCTCTTCCACCCCACTGATTTCCTTGGGGTAGCGATCCGAGGTCAGGATCATCTGCTGACCGCCCTCGAGCAGGGCATTGAAGGTATGGAAGAACTCCTCCTGGGAGCGTTCCTTGCCGGCGAAGAACTGGATATCGTCGATCAACAGGGCATCGACGCTGCGATAGAAGCGCTTGAAGTCGTTGATGGCGTTGAGCTGGAGGGCCTTGACCATGTCGGCGACGAAGCGCTCGGAGTGCAGGTAGACCACCCGGGCGTTCTCGCGTCGGCCCGCCAGCGCATTGCCGACGGCATGCATCAGGTGGGTCTTGCCCAAGCCGACCCCGCCGTAGAGAAAGAGGGGATTGTAGGCGCCTCCCGGGTTCTCCGACACCTGGCGGGACGCGGCGCGTGCCAGCTGGTTGGACTTGCCCTCGACGAAGGTCTCGAAGGTGAAGTTGGGATTCAGGCCACTGTTGTGCTTGAGGCTGCCCTCCACCTGGACCTGGCGCTCTCCCGTGGCACGGCGGGCGCCCTCCCCCTCCCCCCGGAGCTGATCGATCTCGCGCTCATCGGCCACGTCTCCCCGCGGAGGCGTCTGCACGGCCGGCGCCCGGGGCGCGGCGGAGATCGGATCGCCCAGCTCGCGAGGCTGGGGCGCAGGCGCGGCCGCCCGGCGACTGCCCACGGTGAGGACGACCTTGGGCGGCTTGGCCGGCGACAGCTCCCGCATCAGCTCGCTGATGCGCTTGGCATACTTGTCGCTGACCCAGTCGCGCACGAAGCGATTGGGCGCCAGCAGGCGCAGCTGGTTGGATTCCCCTTCCTCCGCCTGCAGCGGACGGATCCAGGTGTTGAACTGCTGGGAGTTCAGTTCGTCCTGCAGGGTATCCAGACATTGTTGCCAGAGAGCGAGCGACACGCGACCTCACCATTCGGTTGAAGAACGACCGCACATTGTATCGTCCTGCCGCCGGGTTATCCACATGAGGCACGGTGGCGGGAAGTGCTGTGGAAAACCTGCCGTTGCCTCAGGGACAATCTGGGTGCCGAACGTGAAGAATCCTGTGACTGTGGACAGCTCACGGATCGACCCACCGCTCATCAACAGGTTGCGGACCGGGCATCCCCCCACTGTCCACAGCCCTGTCTTTTCCATAGATGATTGAATCGAGCACGATATTCAGACTTGTCCACAATAACTTTCCCCACTAGTAATAACAGGGCTCAATAGAACTTCATAATTAGTAATGATAGTGCCTACGCGGCGGAGCCGGCGCAGCGACAGCTATCCTGGGGCGCACGGAAAAATTGCGCTGGCGGCTCGAAATCACTACAATTTCCGGTCTTGAGCCGAATCTACCCGGATTCCCCATCGGAACCCGGGCGCCTCTGAATCGCCGATTTGTTCCAAAAACCACGTGGGAATAACGAGTTATGAAACGCACCTTTCAACCCAGCGTTCTCAAGCGCAAGCGCGCGCATGGTTTCCGTGCTCGCATGGCCACCAAGAACGGTCGTGCCGTCCTGGCGCGTCGTCGCGCCAAGGGCCGCAAGCGCCTGAGCGCCTGACGCGCGGACCTCGCGTGTCCTGTCAGGGCTTTCCCCGGCGGCTGAGGCTGCTCAACGCCGGGGACTATCGGCGTGTCTTTGATACGGCTGCCTTCAAGGTCCACGGCAAGGGGTTGATGGCCCTGGCCACTCCCAACTCCCTGGGACATCCTCGCCTCGGGCTCATCTTCAGCAAGAAGAATGTCCGGCGCGCCGTCGACCGCAACCGCCTCAAGCGCCTCGCGCGTGAATCCATTCGCCTTCGCCAGCATCGCCTCCCCGCCGTGGATATCGTGCTGCTCGCCCGACGCGGGGTGCAGGAGCTGGACAACGAGACCGTGCATCGCCAGTTGCACGGCATGTGGCGACGACTGGAGCGGGACGCGAGGAAGGGGGAAGGGAGAGAATCGACCGGCGCCCTCGCGACCGAGCGTCGATGACACGCCCAGCCAACCGCTGTCGGCACCCTGCGGAGCCTGCATGCGCATGACCACGCTTCTTGACGCCGTCACGCCGAAAGCAGATGCTCTGCTGACCAACGCTAGCCTGCCCTCGGCAGGCTTTCGCGTTTGTCGGGTGGGCGACCTGCGTTGCGCCATCGGAATGTTCACCACCCATCGGGCAGAACCCTCATGGACGTAAAACGACTCTTATTGCTGATTCCCCTGGCGGTCCTCGCCTACCTGATCGTCGTGCAGTGGAATCAGGATTACGGCCAGGTGGCCACGGCACCGCAGGCCCCGGCCATCTCCAGTGACGCCGGCGACGCCCCGTCACCGACGACCACCGGCAGCGATGACCTCTCGGTCCCCAGCGACGCCGAGGCGTCGGACATGGCCGGCTCCATGCCGGGCGAAGCCGGTGCCGGCAACAGCCGCGACCTGGTGGCCGTCACCACCGACGTGCTCGATGTGCGCATCGACCCGGAGGGCGGCGACATCGTCTACGCGGCCCTGCCCCAGCACAAGTTCGCCCAGGAGTCCGAACAACCCTTCGTGCTGATGGCGGACAATGCCTCGATGAGTTACGTGGCACGCTCGGGCCTCCAGCTGGAAGGCCATCAGGGCCGTATCACCTTCAATCCGGAGAAGACCGAGTACCGCCTGGGCGAGGACGAGGGGCAGCTGGAAGTCGACCTGAGCGCCACGCTCAACGGTGTCGACGTGCTCAAGCGCTTTACCTTCGCGCGGGACAGCTATGCCGTCGACGTCGACTACTTCGTGACCAACAACGGCGAGACGCCGGTCACCGCGCGCTTCATCGGCCAGTTGGCCCGCGACAACAGCAGCGACCCCTCCAGCGGCCCCAAGATGGGCATGCGCTCCTTCCTCGGCGCCGCCTATTCCTCGCCGGAGACCCGCTACGAGAAGATCGACTTCGAGGACATCCAGGAAGGCAACTTCGCCAATCGGGACGTCGAGGGCGGCTGGGTCGCCGTGATCCAGCACTACTTCACCTCGGCCTGGGCCCCACCCCAGGACCAGCAGAACCTCTACTACGCCACCACCGACTCCCAGGGGCGCAACGTGGCCGCCTTCGCCGGTCCCACCCGCACCGTGGCGGCCGCCGGCGAGGCCGCCCTGGGCTCGACCCTCTACATGGGCCCCAAGGTGCAGGATCGCCTGGAAGAGGTCGCGCCCCACCTGGAACTGACCGTGGACTTCGGCTGGCTGTGGTTCATCGCCAACCCGCTGTTCTGGCTGCTCGATCACATCCACGACCTGATCGGCAACTGGGGATGGTCCATCGTCATCCTGACCCTGCTGGTCAAGGCCGCCCTGTGGCCGCTCTCGGCCAAGGCCTACAAGTCCATGGCCCGCATGCGAAAGCTGGGTCCGGAGATGCAGCGGCTCAAGGAACAGTACGGTGATGATCGCCAGAAGATGTCCCAGGAGATGATGAAGTTCTACCAGAAGGAGAAGATCAATCCGCTGGGGGGCTGCCTTCCGATCCTGGTGCAGATGCCGGTATTCATCGCCCTGTACTGGATGCTACTCGAGTCCGTGGAGCTGCGCCATGCGCCCTTCATGTTCTGGATCCAGGATCTCTCGGTGAAGGATCCCTACTTCATCCTGCCGATCCTGATGGGCGCCTCGATGTTCGTGCAGCAGCTGCTGAACCCGACACCGCCGGACCCGACCCAGGCCAAGATCATGAAGATGCTGCCGGTCGTCTTCACCTTCTTCTTCCTGTGGTTCCCGGCCGGCCTGGTGATCTACTGGGTGGTGAACAACATCACCTCGATTGCCCAGCAGTACGTGATCACCCGCAAGATCGAGGCCGACCCCAACATCGGCAAGGGCATGAAGACCAAGTAGCGAGGCCCCGCTACCGCACCAGACCCCCGCTCCGGCGGGGGTCTGGCGTTTGGCCCCCCCGACACGGACAATAGCGACGTCTCACCCGAGGAGTCACCGATGGCCGAGAGCCTCTACCCCCAGGACACCATCGCCGCCCTGGCCACCCCGCCGGGCCGCGGCGGCGTGGGCATCATTCGCGTCTCGGGACCCACCTGCCGGGCGATCGCCGGCAGCCTGCTGGGCCATTACCCCGAGCCCCGACGGGCCCTGTATGGCCCCTTCCGGGGCGAGAAGGCCATGATCGACGAGGGGATCGCCCTGTACTTCGCGGGCCCCCACTCCTTCACCGGTGAGGACGTCCTCGAGCTGCAGGGCCACGGCGGCCCGGTGATCATGGACCTGCTGCTGGAACGCTGCGTACAGCTGGGGGCCCGACTGGCCCGCCCCGGCGAGTTCTCCGAGCGGGCCTTCCTCAACGACAAGCTCGACCTGGCCCAGGCCGAGGCCATCGCCGACCTCATCGAGGCCAGTTCCCGCGGCGCCGCCGAGAACGCCCTGCGCTCCCTCCAGGGGGAGTTCTCGCGCCGGGTGGAGGGGCTGGTGCAGCGACTGATCGAGCTGCGCATGTACGTGGAGGCCGCCATCGACTTCCCCGAGGAAGAGATCGACTTCCTCGCCGACGGCCGGGTCGGGGACAGGCTCGCCACGATCCAGACGGAGCTCGCCGACGTACGGGCGGCCGCCGGCCAGGGGGCCCTGATGCGCGAGGGCATGAACGTGGTCATCGCCGGACGCCCCAATGCCGGCAAGTCGAGCCTGCTCAATGCCCTCACCGAGCAGGACACCGCCATCGTCACCGATATCGAGGGCACCACCCGCGACGTGCTGCGCGAGCACATCCACCTGGATGGCATGCCCCTGCACGTGATCGATACCGCCGGGCTGCGTGACACCCCCGACGCGGTGGAGAAGATCGGCGTGGCCCGGGCCTGGACGGAGATCGAGACGGCCGACCGGGTGCTGCTGCTGGTGGATGCCGCCACCACGGATGCCGTGGATCCCATGGCCATCTGGCCGGAGTTCGTCGAGCGCCTGGCCGACCCCTCGCGGCTGACGCTGGTTCGCAACAAGGTCGACACCAGCCACGAGATACCGGGGCTCGACTCGTCCACCACCACACCGGTGCTGCGACTGTCGGCGAAGACCGGCGAGGGTGTGGATAACCTCAAGGAGCATCTCAAGGCGGTGATGGGGTTCTCGGCCACCACCGAGGGCCGCTTCTCGGCGCGCCGACGTCACCTGGACGCCCTGGACCGGGCCGACGCGGCACTGGACAACGGGGCGGCCCAGCTATCCGGCTACGGTGCCGGCGAGCTGCTCGCCGAGGACCTGCGGGACGCCCAGCAGGCCCTCGGCGAGATCACCGGCGAATTCAGCGCAGATGACCTCTTGGGCGAGATCTTCGGCAGCTTCTGCATCGGCAAGTAACGCCATTTCACTGCCCTGGCTGCCCTGCAGTCGCGCTGGGGGCGCCGGCTCATCCGACGGCTGCTGGGCGAGATCTTCGGCAGCTTCTGTACCGGCAAGTAGGCACTCCGCCCTACTCCGGGACCCACCAACTCCCCTGATGGCGACCGGCATCGCCCAGCAGCGGCATGAGGGAGGTCATGGCGCCTTCCAGACGCTCCTCCAGTCCCCAGGGGGGATTGACCACCAGCATGCCGCTGCCGTGCATGCCATGCCCGCTGCCCCGCCTCGCCACCGTCAGTTCACTGCGCCAGATCTTGCGCAGCCCTCCCTCACGCAGCCCGTCGAGCAGCGCCTGATGTCGCCCCGCCGGCAATAGCGGATACCACACCAGGACCACGGCATGGCGCGCCTTGCGCATGGCCTTCAGCACGGTCTCGGCGACCTCGCCATACTCCATCTTGCGTTCATAGCTGGGATCGATCAGCACGCACAGCCGGGGCGTCGGGGCAGGCAACCCCTGCAGCAGGCCCGCCAGGCCATCGCCATGGATCCGTCGCACATTGGCGGGCAGCGCCTGGTGGGTCAGATGACCATGCTCCCCGGGATGCAGCTCGAACAGGCACAGCCGGTCCTGGGCGCGTAGTCCCTGGCTCAGCCACCAGGGGGATCCCGGGTAGCGTTCGAGCCTTCCCGACGGCTGGACCGTGGCCAGGGCCGCCAGCCAGTCTCCCAGCAGGGGGATGCCGGCGAGGCGCTGGCGAGCCTGCCACAGCCGCCCGATGCCGTCCCGATGCTCCTGCAGCTTGCTGGCCTCCTCGGACGCGAGGGAATAGAGGCCACGACCGGCATGGGTATCAATATACGTAATGGCGGATTTTTTACGTAAAAGGTGCTCGACGACCGTAAAAAGCACCAGGTGCTTGTGAACGTCGGCGAAGTTACCCGCATGATAGGCGTGCTGATAGGAAAGCATGGCTCTCACATCGGTGATTCGGCAAGGAAAAGGCCCGCCACCGGCAAGGTGACGGGCCCGAGTGGCGCCTGACGGCTGATTCAGCGCTGGGCGATGGGGCTCAGGGTGATCTCCACGCGACGGTTCTGGGCACGTCCCGATTCGGTATCGTTGCTGGCCACCGGCTGGTTCTCGCCGTAGCCGCTCATGTAGAGGCGATTGGAGGCGACGCCGGTCTGGGACAGGTAGTTGCCCACGGCCTGGGCACGGCGCTCGGAGAGCTGCTGGTTGTAGGCGGCCTCCCCGGTGCTGTCGGTGTGGCCGGCGATATTGACCCGCGTCTCCGGGTACTGCGTCAGTACCGAGGAGACGTCGTTGAGGGCATTGCGAGCCGTGGTGGTCAGCTCACTGGAATCGAAGCCGAAGGTCACGCTGCTCGGCATGTTGAGCACGATGTCGTCGCCGCGGCGCTCCACCCCGATGCCGGTGCCCTGCATGTCCTGCCGGAGCTGCTCTTCCTGCTTGTCCATGTAGGCACCGATGCCGCCGCCCGCGGCGGCACCCACGGCGGCACCGATCAGGGCACGGTCGCGACGACTGGTGCTACCATCCCCGCTGAGGGCACCGGCGGCGGCGCCAACCGCCGCGCCGATGGCGGCGCCGGTACCGGTCTTGCTGCGCTGGGTCTGACCGGAATAGGGGTCGGTGGTGGTACAGCCCACCAGCAGGACAGCGGCGGCAACTGGCGCGATCAGGCGAAAGCTTCTCATGGTGTCGTCGACTCCTTGTTGTGACGATTGGCATCCTGCACTAGCCCGACATGTCGATCGAGGCCAGCAACTCGTTCAAGAATAATAGACCTTGGGGGGAGGCTTGTAGCCTGGTGGCGTCTTCCACGAGAAGTCCTTTTTTGCGGGCGGCGGCGAGGCGGTCGAGCAGCACCGGCGCGGGACGTCCCGTCGTGTCCCGCCAGTCGGACAGCGGCACCCCCTCGGTCAGGCGCAGGGCGTTCATGGCGAACTCCAGCGGCAGCTCCTCGGGGTCGATCGCCTCACGGCCCGCCACGAAGCCTCGAGGGTCGTGCCGTCGACGCAGGTAGGCATCGGGTTGACGGGTCTTCCAGCGCCGTTCGATGGCATGCCCCCCCGTTCCAGGCATACTCACCTTGCCATGCGCCCCGGCACCGATGCCCAGGTAATCACCGAAGCGCCAGTAGTTCAGGTTATGGCGGGCACGGCATCCGGCACGTGCATAGGCGGAGATCTCGTAGCGAGCGAAGCCGGCAGCCTGCAGCCGCTCGTGGCCCAGATCCTGGATGTCCCATAGTACCTCCTCCCGAGGCAGGACGGGCGGATGGGAATGGAACTCGGTGTTGGGCTCGAGCGTCAGTTGGTACCAGGACAGGTGCTCCGGGCCAAGCGCCAGCGCCCGCTCCAGATCATCCAGGGCCAGGGCGGGAGTCTGGCCGGGCAGGCCATGCATCAGGTCGAGATTGAGGTTATCGAAGCCAGCCTCACGGGCCTCCTCGAATGCCACCATGGCATCGTGGCCGGAGTGGATACGCCCCAGGGCGGTCAACTGGGCGTCCTGGAAACTCTGCACGCCCAGCGACAGGCGGTTGATGCCGGCCTGCCGATAGCCGTCGAAACGGCCACGCTCGAGGGTGCCGGGATTGGCCTCCAGGGTGATCTCGATGTCGGCGGCCAGCGGCAACCGCTCGGCGACGGCGTCGAGCAGGTCGCGGTAGAAGGCCGGTGACATCAGGCTCGGCGTGCCTCCCCCGATAAAGACACTCACCAGCTCCCGCCCGGTCACCAGCGGCAGATCCGCGTCCAGATCGGCAATCAACGCCGCCAGATACGGCCGCTCCGGCAGCTCGGTGGCGCGCCCCACGCCATGAGAGTTGAAGTCACAATAGGGGCACTTGCGCACGCACCAGGGCACATGCACATAGAGGGCGAGCGGTGGCAAGGCCGTGGTGCTCATGCCAGCGACCCGGCGGACAGCGACTCGCAGAGGGCGCGAAGAGCACGCCCGCGATGGCTGCGGCGATTCTTTTCCTCGGCGGACAATTGGGCCGCGGTCATGTCCAGCTCGCGGATCCAGAACACGGGGTCATAGCCGAAGCCCCCTTCCCCCCTTGGGGCGGTGAGGATCTCCCCCTCCCAGCTGCGTTGGACGATCAGTGGCACGGGATCCTCGGCATGACGGAGCAACACCAGCACGCACCAGTAGCGAGCGGTGCGCTTGGCGTCGGGCACCTCGCTCAGGGCATCCAGCAAGCGGCGAGTGTTGCGCCCATCATCTCGCGGCTCACCGGCAAAACGCGCTGAATGGATACCGGGTCGGCCCTGCAGGGCATCCACGGCCAGCCCCGAGTCATCGGCCAGGGCCGGCAGTCCACTGATACGGGCGGCCTCACGGGCCTTGAGCAGGGCATTCTCGACGAAGGTCAGCCCAGTCTCCTCGACCTCGGTCACGGCGAAATCCGACTGGGGCCGAACATCGACGCCAAGGGGGGCAAGCAGTTGGTCGAATTCGCGTAGCTTGCCGGGATTACCGCTCGCCAGCACCAGTCTCGTCATCATGGCAGCACCTTGGTTGGATTGTTGCGGGCCAAGTCTACGCGAGCCGGCAACCAGGGAGGAGGGAGAACGTAAAAGAACAAGTACGAATCGGAATCGTTCAATTTCACTATGGATAAGGATTAAATACTGTAGGACAAGTTATCCACAAGGGTATGGTTTATCTAATGCTTCTGGAAGTATATCTCTGGTGGAAAGGGGCGAAAAACTGATTTAAACTTCTGATTTCATGGAGTAAAAAGTATAGTTAACATCGAAGAGAACTAAGCGGGCGACATCATATAACGAAAAGTTAGTTACATGTTTTTACATTGCATCCGACACTCATAACTGGCAGACGACATTGCCCAAGGAATTCATCGGTCGAGGTGATGGTTATCGTCACAGATGCTGAGGTTACACCATGGTCCAGGATAAACGCCAAATACTGCTGGTGACCGAGTCCAACCCCCAGTCACAGCTCTTCACCGACTACTTGCACCAGCAGCTCGAGTGCCCTGTGGGGGTCGTGGCACCAGGCACGGCCTGGAAGCCCAGGGAAAACAATGGGGATGTCCTGGTGCTCCTGGACGCGGACCACATGGACGAAGCCTCCATGCAGGCCTGGCAGACCCATCGAGCCGAGCACCCCAATATTTCCCTGGCTGCCTTCAACCTGCGGGATGAGGATCATGCTGTCGAGACCCTGTCCGGCATGCACCTCCAGGGCATCTTCTATCGCAATGACCCGCTTCCCCTGATTTGCAAGGGTCTGTCCACTCTGCTGGATGGTCAGTTATGGATGTCACGGCAGCTGATGGCACGCATGCTCGAATTCTATCGTCGCCACCAGATCAATGCCTACCGACCGGCCTGCGGCCTGACTCAGCGGGAACTGGAAATCATCGGCCTGCTCGGGTCCGGCGCATCCAATATGGAAATCGCCGATCGGCTCTTCGTCAGTGAGCATACCGTCAAGTCTCACCTCTACAATATCTTCAAGAAGATAGAAGTACATAATCGGCTGCAAGCCGTCAACTGGGCAAGACAGAACCTGGGGACCCCCCCTCCGTTGACCGAACGACGATCCAACTGCAAGTAATGCTTATCAATCAGAAAAATCATGGAAGCATCGATGAAAAGAGATGCTATTTTGATGTCTATTGCGCTCGGAACCGTGTTTTCCTTTACTTGACGAAAAGTCAAAGGATGAGTAATGAAGACACTAGACAACATCTTGATCATAGGAAAAGGGGCGATTAAGGAAAAAACGATCAGCCAACTTTCAAGCTTGGGATGGTCGCCACATCAGATAGAATGCATCAGAGCAGCTACCAAAATCCCCAAGGATGACCTTCCTCTGGTTGGGCTGTTTGTTTTTGAGTCACAGGCCCCTTATTTATCCAGTGAAATCGAAAATTTCATCAATGAAGGCAAGACACGCTGGATCGCCATTATTGATATAAAATTAATTAAAAACAATGACATACGTCAATCTGTCGGGCGGCTTTTCTGCGCATTTCATGTGACACCAATCGACATCAATAGACTCCATTTTACTTTGGAAAGTCTTCGAGACATTGCTGATCTTGCAAGTTCATCATCTTGCCAAAGTGAAGTAGGGAAAAGCGAGTGCCAGATGGTGGGTAACAGTCCCATCATGAAGGAGCTCTTCAAGACCATACACAAGGTGGCTGTTGTCGATGCTCCGGTGTTCATCCAGGGAGAATCAGGCACCGGCAAGGAGCTGACTGCCCGCGCCATCCATGACGAATCGTCCCGAGCAGGGCATCCCTTCAATGCCGTTAACTGTGGAGCCTTGCCTACTAACCTTATCCAGTCGGAACTGTTCGGCCATGAAAAGGGCGCTTTTACCGGGGCGAGTCAGCGCAAGATCGGCATCATAGAGAACACCGAGGGCGGAACTCTGTTCCTCGACGAGATCGGCGATCTCCCTCTGGAACTACAGGTAAACCTGCTGCGGTTCCTCGAAAATCATACGATACAGCGGGTCGGTGGCCTGAAGGAAATCGAGGTTGACGTTCGCGTCCTCGCGGCCACCCATGTGGACCTGGAGAAAGCCGTCGAGAAGGGCAGCTTCCGAGAAGACCTTTACCACAGGCTCAATGTCCTGCAGGTCAGGATTCCACCGCTGAGGATGCGTGGCGAGGATATCGAGGTCCTCGCCCACCACTTCTTCCACCAGTTTGCCAATGAAAAGTCCTTGCAAGTGACAGGCTTCAACAAGGAAAGCCTGGCGCTGATGCGCCTGTATGAATGGCCAGGAAACATTCGCGAGCTTATCAATCGTGTACGACGTGCCATGATCATGTGCGATCATCACCTGATCCGCCCTACCGACCTTGGGCTGGAGAGGCGTCACTGTGCTTCACGGCATGCCGAGAGTCTCGAGGAAGCCCGCGACATCGCCGAACGGGGCGTCGTGCTGGCGTCGCTGACTCGGAACAGCTTCAACATACAGCATGCCGCCCGAGAACTTGGCATATCTCGAGTGACCCTCTATCGTTTGATGGAGAAACACAAGGTCAACCGGGCAAGCGAGGCTCAAGGACCAAAAGGAAAAGTTGAGGGTGGGACACCGAGGGAGGCTCCCAATGTGCTTCACCTCTCTTCGCTCAAGAAAGGGCCATCATAGCATGTTGAATGCAGCCTTCCCGCACCAGCAATATCTCGACGTTTCTTCCTGGCAGCCATATGGCCTCGCAGTAGCAGATGAGGGGGCAATGCCCCTCGACCCGAAAAGTTGACATCTCCGGCTCGATCCTGTGCCGTCGAGGGACTACCCTAGAAAATCACGGTGTGCGTGAACCCGAAAATGACAAGGAGTCGTGAATAACTTTCAATTTTTTATCTTTAACCAAGGGAATAGGGAACGCGATAATGATGTTCGATCTCAAGAAGCTTACCCTCGCCTGTAGCCTGATCCCCCTGACAATCTCGGGCCATGCCACCGCCCAATCGTCGGGAGAGGGCACCATTCAGCCAGTCGGGCAGCGTCCACCGCCCACACGGGAGGCACCCGAAGTCCAGGCGATCCCGGATATCGGCGGTGTCTTGACGCCCAAGGGCCGTCTCGTGCTCGAACCTGAATTCCAGTACTCCCATGCCAGCGTCAACCGCCTGACGTTCCGAGGGGTGGAAATCCTCGAGACCCTGCAAATCGGTCTATTGACCGCCGATGATATCGATCGGGATACCTTTACCGCTGCCGTCACCGGCCGCCTGGGGGTCACCGACCGTCTGGAACTTGAGCTACGCGTCCCTTATCTTTACCGGGACGATACGGAAGCCAATGAGCTTGAGGAACCTCCATTCAGGCTCGAGCGAAATCGGACCGGCAACCATCTCGGCGATATCGAGCTGGCCGCCCATTACCAGATCAACAGTGGCGAAGATGGAGTCCCTTTCTTTGTCGGTAACCTGCGTTACAAGTCGACTACTGGCCAGGGTCCCTTTGATGTCGACCGTGACGCCAATGGCATCGAGGAAGAGCTCGCCACGGGCTCCGGCTTTCATTCCATCGAACCCAGCCTGACGGTGCTCTACCCTTCGGCGCCGGCGGTCTACTTCGCCAACCTGGGCTACCAGTTCCACCTCGAGGACGATGTCAACGAGCAAGTCGGTGAGGCCGAGGTCGAGGAGGTCGATCCGGGCGACGCCGTTCGACTGAGCTTCGGCATGGCCTACTCCATCAATCCCAGGACCTCTTTCACCCTAGGCTACAAGAACGATTTCATCGACGAGACCGAGACGACCTTTTCCGGCGAAACGGGCAATTCAGTGACGGGAGAATCCGGCAGTCTGAACGTGGGGTCGATGCTGCTGGGCTGGTCCTATCAGTTCAACCAGGATGCGGCACTCAACGTGGGCCTGGAACTCGGCGTTACCGATGATGCACCCGATACCGTCCTGACGTTGCGGGCCCCCTTCGGCATGAACGTCTTCTGAATCCAGACAGGCAACAGTTTCATGGCTCTTGTAGTCATATGTAGGGAGGTAGGGGCTGGCTCGGCCCCTGCCAACCCCATTCGAAGCATCCTATCCTGCCAATCAGACCTCCTGCTAGTCAGCCCTCCTGCCAATAAGACCTGCTACTGGCCGGTGGCAGTGGGGCCATCCAGCCACTCCCTCAGCGAACGATACCCTGCAGGGAATTGAGGATTCTGGCCTTCTGCTGTGCCGCTTTCAGTTCGCCGATATTGTTGACATATACCCCGATATCGACCTTGTTCTGGATGTTCTGCCCAGAGGCCGTGGTCGCCAGAGTGCTGACGATGGCCTGGCGCGTGATGCTGTGCAGTACCGCGGTACTGCCGATACCTCCCGGACCATCGATCACGATACCGGAGAAGTCGGTGAGCCCGGAGAGATCGAGTCTGCCACCTCCAATGCTGCTTCCGGCCAAGTTGTCGCTCGGCGAGCGAGTCGACGTAGAGGTCGTCGTTCCTGGGGATGAACCAGGGCCCACCTGGGTGACGGCACTACTGCCCGCGTTGCTCAGGGTCTGGGATAGGACCTCCATACCGGCGTTGCGAAAGGCCACCTCGGTCTCGTAACGAATGGTGTTATTGATCAGGGTGGTCAGCTTCGCCCCGAAATCCAGTTCCATCCCCCCCAGGTTGAAGCCACCTCGCAGGGTGGCCAGTCTGTCCTCGGGGATAACCACGCCACGCCGGTAGATAGCGGGTTCGTCTGATTGAACACCTTGCACTGCATGGACGAAGGTGGTTGCCGCCAAAGCAGGCGATACCCCCGTCGGGGCCAGGGATGCGGCCCCGACCAACAGCACGGCAGACAGAACCCCCAGGGAGCCTGCTCGCCGTCGTACTGCTTGTGCGTTCATGGTCGGTAACTCCTTGGTGATTACCTACCCAATTCGATACTGCCCGGTAGCGAGAGCAGGTTGGCGCCGAGGTTATAGCGCTGAACCCCTTCCTCGATAGGCGAGACAGGTCGGACACGCCAGTCACGCTCGCTGTTGAAATGGTTCTGAGCCACGTCCAGATCGGCCCGAGCACCGAGAACCGTACCGGTCCACAGCGTCTCGAACATCTCCTTCGGGACCACGACGGTTCCCGCCGCCGGGTCGCCGACAAGGACATTCCGGTCATCCACGCCCTTGACGACCACGAAGTGCTTGTAACCGCCGGTATTGACCAGGGTGATGGCGGGCACGCCGATGCGCATGAAGTCATTCAGGGAAATCTCGAAGCCATCGGAGTCGAGTCCCTGGGCATCCAGATAGCGCTTCATGTCCAGCATGGAAAACCCGTAGGTCTGGATCTGATCCCGGTCTCCCTCACGAATCATCGCCTCGAAGACCTCGCCTTCCGTGGTTGGACGATCATAGTGATAGGTCAGCAGGGTCGCCACTGCCGCCGAGCCACAGCTGAAGTCGTATTCCTGCCGAACCACTCTCTCCCAACTGATCTCCGACAGGCTCTTGGCCTCGACGTGGAAGGAGCCGAAGGGACTCGATATATTGACTTGGCCGGCTTCCGTGGAACCGACCCCACCGCCCCCCAACATGGCCAGCAGTACCACCAGCAGAAGGGGGGGAGCTTGTGAATCCTTCATCATGGATTGTGTACCTCCAGCACTCCTCATCAGAGACTCATGCCTGTTGATCGCTAGTGTCTCCCCCGACACGGGGATCACGGGTTCTGGATATAGACGCTGATGCCGATGGCGTTATTGACGGCGTTGGCGTTGCCCGTGATGTTGTTGAAGATCCCGGTGCCGCTGTAGTGGCCCATGGCCCCCTGTTCAAAGGTGATATCGCCGGTCATCATGTTGCCGTTGGTGACATTGAACCCGGAGCCGACGGTGATGGCGTCCATATCCTGGACGCTCTGGACATTGACCCGTTCGAGATGCACATTGACGCCATCCCGGCCACGAGTCTGCCCCATCGCCTCGAGATCCATGCTCTGCAGGGCCTCGAAGCCCCCGCTCGCCGGTATGCCCCTTCCGGCCTCGTCGGCACCGGCATAGCCGATCCCCGCCAGTCCCATTGACAACCCGACCAGGGACACCATGAATCGCTGCCTCAGCGGGATGCTCATGATTGCCTTCATCTCTTAGCCTCCTTCCAGCTTGCCCAAGCAGTGGAAGGAACCGGCGGAGCTCGCTCCGCCAGTTCCCGACCGTGACGGGACAACTCGGGCCCGTCCCTGGGCCTTCCCTCAGTTGCCGATGCTCACGTTGCTGTGGGCAGCGATGCTGGTGCCGGACAGCTGCGAGTTGTAGAAGCCGGTGGAGTTGTTGATGTTGGAGACACCCCCGTAGACCCCACCTGCGGCAACCGAGACGCTGGCCGCACCGGTTGACAGGATGGCCGCACCGCCGTTGCCACCGTTGCCGCCGTTGCCACCGTTGCCGGCCACAGCATGGGCAGTGCCGCCAATACCCTGGCCGCCGCCGCCGCCGCCGCCATAGCCATCGCCGCCGTCACCGGCCACCGCGCCGGCCCAGCCGGCACCGCTGCCGTCGCCGCCGGTGCCAGTGCCGGTGCCGCTACCGGCTCCGGCTCCGGCACCGCTGCCGGCCACGCCGGAGCCGCTGCCGCCATAGCCGCCATCGTTGCTATCGGCGCTGCCGTCGTCACCGTTGTTGTTGGCAGAGCCGTAGCCAGAGCCACCGTTGCCACCGTCGTTGCTGTCGGCGCTGCCGCCGACACCCAGGCCAAGACCCAGACCGAGCCCCAGGCCTGTCCCGTCTCCGCCCTGGCCGGCGCCGGCACCCACTGCGACGGCATCACCACCGTGGCTGCCGTTACCGTTACCGCCATGGGCCCCGACACCGATGCCGATGCTGGTAGCAGTGGCATCTCCGCCGGGCGCACCGGAGGCACCACGGGCACCATTACCGCCATAAACATTGATGGACGAACCACTGACATTCGAGCGCATCTTCTGCAGCGAGATGACGCTGACGGAGGTGTTATAGGACTCGCTCATGGCCCAGGCATCGCCGCCGCGGCCGGTCATGCCGCCGCTGCCGCCGCTCCCCAAGCCAGCGCCGACGCCGGCACCGCCGGCACCACCGGCACCACCATCGTTCGAGTCGTTATAGTCGCTGGAGTTGTCGTTGGTGGTGTTGCCACCGTTGCCACCGCTGCCACCGACGCCCAGGCCCAGCCCGAGGCCGGACCCGCCATCGGCACTGCCGCTGCTGCCACCCACGGCAACAGCATTGGAGTCGACATTCTGATCGGCGTCATCGGCGACGCCGACGCTGGGGTTGGCCTGGGCGGTGGAAATCGCCATGACCAGGGTCAGCAGGGAAGTCCCCGCGATTGCATATGCTTTCATGATCACTCTCCCGTTCGATTCGGCTGGACCATTCTCGTCCACTGCGAACCGGGCCGATTCGAAGGTCGATAACGGCATCGGTTCTGGTTGCCTGCACTTGGTCAACGTCGATGGTCGACCTTGAGCCCTCGAAGATCCCGCTCGCAGGCAAGCTACCTAGGGCATATTGCATGCCAGGAAAGCGTAACCTGCTGATAATCTTGGAGAGAAGTCGCGTTCATGGCCGTGGGGCACGGCGGGGGATGCGGTTTTGGGGAGGGATTCATGCAGGAACTGTTAAGCCCATGAAACAGGCTGCCAGCACCATGCCGCGGGTTTTCCGGATAAATAAATAAAAATCAATCGATTAACTTATCGATACAAGGAGAAACAAAACCGTTGCAAGAGTGACACTCCCAACACACTTCCATTTTTAATCGCTAAATCAATGTGTTGTAAGGTGATTTACGGTTTACGCAATCGCTACGGATTATCACTCTATGTAATATCCGGCCCCTCAGCCTGAGAGGAAGGGGGCAACAGGGGGAGAGACCGGCGATGGTCATGCTCCCTTACCGGTGGCCAGGGGGCCGGGCCTGGGGGTCAGGTCCAGTGGGCATGTTCCTGGATCAGGCCGGCGAGCGTCTCGCCAGCATTGTCGGCCGTGGTGTCCAGGTGAATCAGGTGCAGGCGTTCATCATCGGTGAAATCCTCGAAGCCGCTTCGCTGGCGGTGGAGAATGGCCAGACCGTCCCGGACGTCGCCGCCTCGTCGGCTGGCCCGCTTGCGGATGCGTCGCTCCAGGGTGGCATCGTCTGCCTCGAAACTGATCAGCAGGACGGGCAGGCCGCGGCTCTCCGCCTGGTGGCGCAACCGGTTGCGTTGTTCCCGCTTGAGGCAGGTGGCATCGATGCAGACCGGAAAGCCGGCATCCAGGAGCCTGCCGGCACAGTCGGCCAGTCGCCGGTAGGTGCGCTCGGTGGCTGCCTCCGAGAAGATATCCACAGGCGGTTCGTCGGGAGTCGCCTGTGGATAGTCTCCATGCAGGCGCCGGCGCTCCGCGTCCGAGCAGACCCGAACCGCTCCCAACTGACCGACCAGGGCACGGGTGAAGCGACTCTTGCCGCTACCGGTCACCCCCACCCCGATCACCAGCGGGGGGAAGCGGAACTCGGCATGCTGCTCGGCCAGCGTCAGATAGCAACGACAGGCTCCCATGGTCTCCGCCAGCAGGGCCGGCTGCTCATCGTCGCCAACGGCATCCTGCCGGCGCCTCAGGGCCCGCCTCGCACCGGCCAGGGTCTCGATCACCCGGAACATCGACAGCAGGCGAGGCATGCCATAGTCGCCGGACACCCGCAGGTAATGATCGAGCGCCCAGTTGGCCAGGCGCGACTCGCCACGGATCTCGAGTCCGACCAGCAGCGAGGCCAGGTCGCCCCCCGGATCCAGCGCGATCTGCGCACCGACGCCCTCGAGATCTCGGTCGATGGCATTGGCCATCAATACGCGCTCTTCCTCCACCAGGCGACTGTGGGGATGGTCACAGGCCCAGCTGTGCGGCAGCCGGTATTCTCCCCGGGACTGCAGCACCGGGGTCAGTCGCTCGAGACTCTCCTGCAGCCAGCTAGCCAGCCCGGCCAGGCGCCGGCGGTCCTCGTCACCGGCCATCAGCGACTCCAGGGCCTTGATCTCGGCGTCCATGCGCTCACTGACTGCCGCCGGGGTGGCCGAGGCGTCCCGACCCTGGCCGCGATGCTCGCGGTGCCAGCCGCTCAGCCGCTCGACCACGGCCTCGAGGGAGAGATCCTCCCCGGCAGTCATGGCGTCTCGGGGATGTCGCTGATTCATCGCACTCTCCTCACTTGGCCACCGGCGCCTCACTGGGCCACCGGCGCGGGTCACGCCTGGCGCATCGACGCGAAGGTCGCCTCGGCCGCGTCCAGGGTCAGTTGGATATCCTCGGGCGCATGGGCACTGGACATGAAGCCGGCCTCGAAGGCCGAGGGCGCCAGGTACACGCCGTGATCCAGCATGGCGGCGAAGAAGCGGCGGAAGGCATCACCATCGCAGGCGGTGGCCTGGGCGAAGTTGTCCACCCGGCTCTGGCCGGTGAAGAACAGGCCGAACATGCCGCCCGCCTGCTGGGTGATCATGTCGATGCCGGCCTCGTCGGCACGCGTCTTGAGGCCATGGCAGAGCGTCTCCACGCGCTGGGCCAGGGCATCGTGGAAGCCGGGCTCGCGCAGCTTGGTGAGCAGGGCGATGCCGGCCGCCATGGCCAACGGATTGCCCGCCAGGGTCCCGGCCTGGTAGACCGGCCCCAGCGGCGAGATGTTCTCCATGATCGCCTGACGACCGCCGAAGGCCCCGACCGGCATGCCACCGCCGACGATCTTGCCCAGGCAGGTCAGGTCCGGCTCGACGTTGTAATGCGCCTGGGCCCCGCCCATGGCCACCCGGAAGCCGGTCATCACCTCGTCGAAGATCAGTACGCTGCCGTGCTGGTCGCAGACCCGACGCAGGGTCTCGAGGAAGCCGGGCTGTGGCGGGATGCAGTTCATGTTGCCGGCCACCGGCTCGACGATGATGCAGGCCACCTCGTCGCCGATCTCCTCGAAGCAGGCCTCGACGGCATCCGGATCGTTGTAGGACAGGGTCACGGTGTGCTCGGCCAGTGACGCCGGCACGCCGGGGGAACTGGGCTCGCCATGGGTCAGGGCGCCGGAGCCGGCCTTGACCAGCAGGGAGTCGGAGTGGCCGTGGTAGTTGCCCTCGAACTTGACGATCTTGTCACGCCCAGTGTAGCCGCGGGCCAGGCGGATCGCCGACATGGTGGCCTCGGTGCCGGAATTGACCATGCGCACCATCTCGATGCTGGGGATCATCTCGCAGATCAGGTCGGCCATGGTGGTCTCGATGGCCGTGGGGGTGCCGAAGGACAGGCCATTGTCGAGGCGCTCGCGCACCGCCTCCAGGACCTCTGGGTCGGCATGCCCGGTGATCATCGGTCCCCAGGACCCGACGTAATCGACGTAGCGCTTGCCTTCCACGTCGAACAGATAGGCACCCTGGGCACGCTCCATGAAGACCGGGGCGCGCTCCAGCCCCTTGAAGGCACGCACCGGCGAATTGACACCGCCGGGAATGTGTCGGCAGGCCCGTTCGAAGAGCTGTGCGGATGTGATCATGTCAACCCCTTTGCTGTTGAACGAATATGTCTCGTCGGCCGGAAAGCCCCGAGGCGTGGCGCCCCGGCCTGTGGATAATTCTCTGGATAAGCTTTTGGCGACCGGTGATCTGACGGTGAATGCCGCCGAAATGCGTCGCTTTGTCCCGGAACCCTCCCACTGGTCCTATTCTCGGTGCAGACGCCCCGGATGGCCAGCCCATGCCCGGCTCGCCTCAGTCCTCCAGAGTCACCGGCAGGCGCCACAGCCGACGCGGCAGTCGCTGGTCCCGTCCCGGCTGCCAGCCATGGGCCAGTGCCTGCCAGGTGAAGACCTGAGCCTGCTGGCAGGCAGCGATCAGTGACTCTCCCAGTGCCAGGCGGGTGGCGAGGGCCGCCGCCAGGGTACAGCCGGAGCCATGGAACTGGCCGGGCAGACGCGGCCAGCTCCACTGGCGGTCACCATCCGGCGCATGGAGGGTGTTCACCACCCGGTCGGGTGCGGTACGGACATCGGGGTCGTCGGTGCCGGTGACCAGCACGCCCTGGCAGCCCAGATGCATCAGGTTCACCGCGCGCTGGGTCTCGTCCAGGCAATCGGCGTCGGCCAGACGAGCGAGTTCCTGGCGATTGGGGGTGAGGATATCCACAAGGGGCAGCATGCGCCGGCGGAAGGCCGCCACCAGCCCCTCTGTGGACAACTCCTTGCCCCCGCCGGCCCGCAGGACCGGGTCGACCACCACCGGCACCCCGGGACGACGGACGATGATTTCCACCACGGCCTCCAGGGTCTCCGGGGCGGCCAGCAGGCCGACCTTGATGGCGGCGACATCGATGTCCTCGAGGGCGGACGCCATGTCGCGAATGGTGTCCGCCGCCACCGGCTGCACGGCCGTGACATCGCGACAGTTCTGTACCGTCAGGGCGGTGGGGATGGTCAGCGCCCAGCCGCCGCAGGCCGCCACGGCCTCGGCATCGGCCACCAGGCCGGCGCCGCCGGAGGGATCGTGGCCGGCGAGGACCAGCACCGTGGGCAGATGGGGGAGCGTTTCGGCGGACGGCGACATCAGAACGGCTTCACGACGGCGAGGATGACGATCGCCAGCAGGGCGATCACGGGCAATTCGTTGAACACCCGGAAGAAACCCTGGGTGCGGGTGCAACGACCGGCGGCGAACCGCTTGAGATAGACCAGGCAGGCATGGTGGTAGACGACCAGCAACACGACCAGGGCGAGCTTGACGTGCATCCAGCCCTGCCCGAGCCAGGCCGGATTGAGATAGAGCAGGCCGCCGCCCAGGACCAGCACGGCGATCATCGACGGCGTCATGATGCCGCGATAGAGCTTGCGCTCCATGACGGTGAAGTAGTCGATGGCCTGCCGCTCCCCCCGGTCCCGGGCCATGGCGTGGTAGACATAGAGCCGCGGCAGGTAGAAGAGGGCGGCAAACCAGGTCACCACGGCCACCAGGTGCAGGGCCTTGATCCAGGGATACATGTCGCTTCCTTAGGCTGGAGGTGTGTCGCTGTAGCGATAGTAACGCTCGATGGCGTCCCGGGTGATGATACCGGAAATCCGCTTCTGCTTCGGCCGGTGGCCGTGCTCGACGTAGAGCGCATCCACGGCCTTGTCGTTGAGCCGGGTGAAGGCCTCCGAGAGCGTGGCCTGCAGATGGATCGGCGCCATGTCCAGTCGCTGGCCGGGGATCTCCATCAGGTCCAGCTTGCCGTCCTTGCCGATCTTGTCATCGTCATCATGCTCCAGCATCCAGCGGGCCAGATCCGCGGCCTTGAGCGCCAGGACGGGCTTGTCGTCGCGGGAGCCCTCGATGACCACCCACACCGGCTTGGCCTCCAGCAGGGCACTGGCCTGTTCCCGAGTCACACGCCGGCGGGTACGCACCAGGTCACGCTCCATCACCGCCGGCACCGAGACCCGCGAGAGGGCCTGCATCAGGGGCTGCTGCAGCGGATGCAGGCCATGCCGGGTAACGCTGATGAAGAAGCCGTCGCAGCCACACAACTGACGGGCGGTCAGCCCGGACACCACCACGGCCAGCATGCCCGGCAGGATCAGGTTGGGATTGTGGGTCAGCTCGAGCAGCGCCATCAGCGCGGCCAGCGGCGCCTGGAGCACGGCGCCCATCATCGCCGCCATGCCGAGCATGGCATAGACCTCGGGACCGGCGGCCAGCGCCGGCATCAGCTGGGCACCGAGCAGCCCGCACAGGGCGCCGGCGGCGCCCCCCGCCACCAGGATCGGGCCGATGATGCTGACCGGGATACCGCAGGCCACGGCGCCGGCGGTCAGCAGCAGCTTGCCGATGGCCACCGCCAGCAGCACGTCCAGGCTCAGCTCACCGGCCAGGGTCAGGCCCAGGGTGTCGTACCCCATGCCCTGCACCTGGGGATACCACCAGGCGACCGCCCCGACCAGGCTGCCGGCCAGGGCGAAGCGGGCCGCCATGGGCAGGCCATCGAGCCGCACGCCGCAGCGGCCCACCCGCACGAAGAGACCGGCCAGCAGGCCGATGACCAGGGCGCTGACCACGATCCAGGGCAGATTGAACAGCGAGCCCAGTGCCACGCCGGTCTCCTGGAAGGGGCGCTCGAAGCCATACACCGCCTGGGCCACCACCGCCCCCATGGTCGAAGCCAGGATCACCGGCATGAAGCCGGTGATGGTGTACTCCATCATCACCACTTCCATGGCGAAGATGACTCCGGCGATGGGCGTGTTGAAGGACGCCGAGATGCCCGCGGCGGTGCCGCAGGCGACCAGCACGCGCAGGCTGTTGTGGGGCAGCCGCAGGCGCTGGCCCAGCCCACTGCATGCCGCCGCGCCGAGATGGATGGCCGGACCCTCGCGCCCCGCGGAGAGCCCGCCCAGCACCGAGATCAGCCCCACCCACCACTGGGTCAGCCAGTTGCGCAGCGGGAAGCGCCCCTGGTGGTAGGTCAGACGGGAGATCACATGGGCCACGCCGATCTGGCGGCCGGCGACCGGCTGGCGCCATAACCACAGGCCGATCAGCGCCACCGCCAGCAGCGGCAGCAGCGCCCGGGTGGTTGGCGCCAGGCCCTCGAAGGCCTCGGGGTTGCCGTCGGGCAGGAAGGTCATGGCCCCGAGGGCCAGCAGCAGGCGGAAGCCCACCATCAGGCCGCCGGTGATCAACCCCGACACCACCCCGAGCACGCACAGCTGGGGGAGGGCATCGACACTGGCCAGCCGGCGACGAAAGCGGTCCATGCTGTAAAGGGGTAACGGCAGACGCGGCAAGCTGACCTTCCTGTTCGTCCAGGCAACAAGGGCCCACCCGGCGGTGGGTGGAACACGCCTCTCTTGTGTATCATATCCAGTCACAGAGGTCCCAGCGTCCCACAACGAGGTGTCCATCGTGATCAAGGTCGGAATCGTCGGCGGCACCGGTTACACCGGTGTCGAACTGCTCAGGCTGCTGGCCCGCCACCCCGAGGTGCGCATCGAGGCCATCACCTCGCGCAGCGAGGCCGGCCTCGGCGTCAGCGAGCTCTACCCCAACCTGCGCGGCCACTATGACGAGCTGCGCTTCAGCGAACCGGATCCCGCTCGGCTGGCGGCCTGCGATGCCGTCTTCTTCGCCACCCCCCACGGCGTGGCCCATGCCCTGGCCGGCGAGCTGCTCGAGCGCGGCACCCGGGTGATCGATCTCTCGGCGGACTTCCGCCTGCGCGATGCGCTCGAATGGGAGAGCTGGTACGGTCAGCCCCACGGTGCCCCCGAATTGCTCGACGACGCCGTCTACGGCCTGCCCGAGGTCCATCGCGAGCGCATCCGCCAGGCCCGGCTGATCGCCGTGCCCGGCTGCTATCCCACCGCGGTGCAACTCGGCCTGCTGCCGCTGCTGGAGGCCGGGCTGATCGATGTCGAGCACGTCATCGCCGACTGCAAGTCCGGCGTCACCGGGGCCGGCCGCGGGGCCAAGGTGCCCTCGCTGCTGGCCGAGGCCAGCGAGTCCATGAAGGCCTACGGCGCCTCCGGCCACCGCCACCTGCCCGAGATCCGCCAGGGCCTGGGCGATGCCGCCGGCGGCCCGGTGGGCCTGACCTTCGTGCCTCACCTGACGCCGATGATCCGCGGCATCCACGCCACCCTCTACGGGCGCCTCAGCGGCGAGCCGGGCGACCTGCAGGCACTGTTCGAGAAGCGCTTCGCCGACGAGCCCTTCGTCGACGTCATGCCGGCCGGCAGTCATCCCGAGACGCGCAGCGTCAAGGGCGCCAACGTCTGCCGCCTGGCCGTCCACCGCCCCGGCGACGGCGATACCGTGGTGGTCCTCGCGGTGATCGACAACCTGGTCAAGGGCGCCTCCGGGCAGGCCGTGCACAACCTCAACCTGATGTTCGGCCTCGACGAGAACGCCGGCCTCGACGCCCCGGCGATGATGCCCTGATCTCACCACATCCCACACTGGCGGAGTCCGGGGACAGGGTGCAGCGAGGGTCTTTTTCCAGGGAAGGAAAAAGTAGCGTACAGGGACGTATTCACAGCGCCCTCGCGGAGGCCTGTCCCCGGAATACCTCCGCCCAGACCTCCCCAATAGTTGACCCTTTTGCTGGGGGTTGTGGATAATCGTCGTCCTGCACGACATTCACCGATTCCGGGGAGGTCACCCATGAGCGGTGCCGCAACCTTCGTTCCCACCCCCTTGCTGCTCTCCGACAGCGCCAAGGCGCGGCTCCATGCCCTGATCGAGGAGGAGAGCAACCCCCGCCTCAAGCTGCGGGTCTACGTGACCGGCGGCGGCTGCTCGGGCTTCCAGTACGGCTTCGACTTCGCCGAGGACGTCGCCGAGGACGACACCCTGGTCGAGTTCGGCGAGGTGGCACTGGTCATCGACCCGCTGTCCTATCAGTACCTGGTCGGTTCCACCGTCGACTACGAGGAAGGCCTGGCCGGCGCCCGCTTCCTGATCCAGAACCCCAATGCCACCACCACCTGCGGCTGTGGCGCCTCCTTCATGGTCTGACGCCGAGCGTTGAGACGCCCCCGCATAGCGTCATTTGCCGAAACTTGACGCTCTCACGACAACTCGCCATGGTTGATTAGGTACTCCACAACAAATCTTCCATGGAGAGTCACATGACACGTCACCTGAAGGCGGCCTCGCTGGCGTCCTGCCTCGGCCTGACCCTGGGCCTGTCCGCCATGGCCCAAGCCCAGGACACCACCCTGGACGTCGTCACCGACCCAAGCTTCGTGCCCTTCGAGATGATGGACCAGGAAACCGGCGAGATGGTCGGCTTCGACATGGACATCATCGCCGAGGTCGCCGAGCGGGCCGGTTTCGACTACAACCTGCGCACCATGGACTTCAACGGCATCATTCCCGCCGTGCAGACCGGCAACGTCGACATCGCCATCGCCGGCATCACCATCACCGATGAGCGCGCGGAGATCGTCGACTACTCCGATCCCTACTACGACAGCGGCCTGCGCATCCTGGTCAATGCCGGCGACGACAGCGTCGACAGCATCGAGGACCTGGAAGGCAAGAAGATCGGCACCAAGATCGGCTCCACCAGCTACGACTACCTGGAAGAGAACCTCGGCGAGTCCGCCGACATCACCCCCTACCCGGGCTCGAGCGACATGTACATGGCGCTGCTCGGCGGCAGCGTCGATGCGGTCTTCTACGATGCCCCGAACGTCGGCTACTTCTCCCAGACCCGCGGCGAGGGGCGCACCAAGGTCGTCGGGCCGCTCTACGAGGGCCAGCAGTACGGCATCGTCTTCGTCCAGGGCAGCGAGTGGGTGGAGCCCGTCAACGAGGCCCTGGCGGCCATGAAGGAAGACGGCACCTACGACGAGATCCACGCCAAGTGGTTCGGCAGCCC
Source organism: Halomonas stenophila (assembly GCF_014192275.1). Taxonomy (GTDB): domain Bacteria; phylum Pseudomonadota; class Gammaproteobacteria; order Pseudomonadales; family Halomonadaceae; genus Halomonas; species Halomonas stenophila. The sequence continues at coordinate 174,886 of NZ_JACHXR010000003.1, forward strand.
CAGCGACGAATGACGCTGACGATTGCCTGATGACGGGGTCGGGTCCCATGACCCGGCCCCGTTGCGTTGCGCCCCCGGCGTTGCGACACCGCTTCTTCATGACGCACCCTGACGGAGATCCCTCTTGGACGTCACTTTCCAATTCGACTGGCAGGCGGCCTTCGCCTCCATCCCGCACCTGCTGACGGGTATCCCCTACACCCTGCTGATCTCCTTCGGCGGACTGGCCATCGGCTTCATCATCGGCATCATCTTCGGCCTGCTGCGCATCAGCCCGCTCTCCTGGTTGCGCTGGCCGGCCGTGGCCTACATCGAGATCTTCCGCGGCACCCCGGTCCTGGTCCAGGTGCTGTTCATCTTCTACGGCCTGCCCCAGCTGCTCGGCGGTCCCATCAATGCCCTGGTCGCCGGCATCGCGGCGATCGCGGTGAACTCCGGAGCCTACATCTCGGAGATCGTCCGCGGCGGCGTCCAGTCCATCGAGCGCGGCCAGCGCGAGGCCGGCCTGTCCCTGGGGCTGTCCCGGCGCCAGACCTTCCGCTACATCATCTGGCCCCAGGCCTTCCGTCGCATGATCCCGCCGCTGGGCAACCAGGGCATCATCAGCATCAAGGACACCTCGCTGTTCTCGGTCATCGGTGTCGGCGAGCTGGTCCGCCAGGGCCAGGTCTACATCGCCACCACCTTCAACGCCCTGGAGGTGTACCTGATGGTCGCCATGCTCTACCTGGTGATCACCCTATCACTGTCGGTGGCGCTGCGTTTCCTGGAGCGCAAGGGCCTGGTCGGACAATAAGGAATGCGAGCCATGAACCAAGAGACGTCCAAGTCCGGCGGCGAGCCCATCGTGCGCCTGGACAAGGTCAACAAGCACTTCGGCAGCCTGCATGTCCTCAAGGACATCGACCTCGAGGTCAGCCCCGGCGAGGTGGTGGTGGTCATCGGCGCCAGCGGCTCGGGCAAGTCCACCCTGATCCGCTGCATCAATGGCCTCGAGGAGTTCCAGAAGGGCAGCCTGGAGGTGGACGGCAAACCGCTGCTGCCCTACGGCAAGGCCACCAAGGCGCTGCAGAAGATCCGCACCGAGGTGGGCATGGTGTTCCAGCAGTTCAACCTCTTCCCCCACCTCAGCGTGCTCGACAACGTGACCCTGGCGCCCATGAAGGTCCGCGGCTGGAGTCGGGCCGATGCCACCGAGATCGCCGAGCGGCTGCTCGAGCGGGTCGACATCAGCGACCAGGCCGCCAAGTATCCCGGCCAGTTGTCCGGCGGCCAGCAGCAGCGGGTGGCCCTGGCCCGGGCCCTGGCCATGGAGCCCCGGCTGATGCTCTTCGACGAGCCGACCTCGGCGCTGGACCCGGAGATGATCGGCGAGGTCCTGGATGCCATGCGCGAGCTCGCCAACGAGGGCATGACCATGATGATCGTGACCCACGAGATGGGCTTCGCCCGGGAGGTCGCCGACCGGGTGATCTATATCCACAAGGGGGAAATCGCCGAGGAGGGTCCTCCCGAGACGATCTTCGATTCGCCCCGGGAGGAAGCCACCCGGAACTTCCTGGCCCGGGTGTTGAAGCACTGAGGCCACGCCTCGAGCCCTGGACAAAGGCCCTGTCGTTCGCGACAGGGCCTTTTTTTGGCCTGTGGACAAGATTCTCCGCCGAACCGCGTCGAACCGGCGCCAGTGCCCATGATGGCGGGCCTGGGGATGAAACACGGTGGTTGTTCACAGCCGCGGTGACAAGCGCGGTAGAGGACGGTGGACAAGCGGTGTCCGGTCGCGGCTGTGGGCAACTCGGCCTTTCGTCCACAGCTCCCGAACATCTCCTCCGCAGGCAGCACGCCGCTTTTCCTTGTTTTGGTCAACAGTACAAGCTGTTGATAAATAAAAGATAAGCCTGCTTTTCCACGGAAAGTATCCACACCAGTAATTACTACAACAACAGAACTTCTCTTTCTTATTCTATGTATTTGTTTATCTGCTACCCGAGGATGACGGACGCCTGGTCATCCGGGTGTGGAAAACCCTGACGATTACCCACAGGAGGGTTATACTGGCTGGCTGATTTCATACCCCCGATTCGCAATATCGGCGCCGTCGCGCCGAACGAGGTGAACCTTGGAGTACCCCGACCGCTTCGACGTCATCGTCATCGGTGGCGGTCATGCGGGGACCGAAGCCGCCCTGGCCTCGGCCCGCATGGGCTGCCGGACCCTGCTGCTGAGCCACAACATCGAGACCCTGGGCCAGATGTCCTGCAATCCCGCCATCGGCGGGATCGGCAAGAGTCACCTGGTCAAGGAGATCGACGCCCTCGGTGGGGCCATGGGCCTGGCCACCGACATGGGCGGCATCCAGTTCCGGGTGCTCAATGCCCGCAAGGGCCCCGCCGTGCGCGCCACCCGCGCCCAGGCCGATCGAGTCCGCTACAAGGCGGCGATCCGCGGCATGCTGGAGAACCAGCCCAACCTGACACTCTTCCAGCAGGCCGCCGGGGACCTGATCGTCGACGGCGACACCGTGCGGGGTGTGGTGACCGAGACCGGCGTGCGCTTCCTCGGTGAGGGCGTGGTGTTGTGCACAGGCACCTTCCTCGGCGGGGTTATCCACATCGGTCTCGACCACAGCCGCGGCGGCCGAGCCGGCGATCCGCCCTCCAATGCGCTGGCCGAGCGGCTGCGGGCCCTGCCGTTCCGGGTCGATCGGCTGAAGACCGGGACACCGCCGCGCCTCGATGCCAAGAGCGTGGATTTCTCGGTCCTCGATGAACAGCCCGGCGACAGCCCCACGCCGGTGATGTCCTACCTGGGTCGCCGGGAGATGCATCCGCGTCAGGTGAGCTGTCACATCGCGCATACCAACGAACGCAGCCACGAGATCATCCAGGCCAACCTGGATCGCTCGCCGATGTTCTCGGGGACGATCGAAGGCGTGGGGCCGCGCTATTGCCCGTCCATCGAGGACAAGGTGCACCGCTTCGCCGACAAGGCCAGCCACCAGATCTTCATCGAACCCGAGGGACTGGATACCCATGAGCTCTACCCCAACGGCATCTCCACCTCGCTGCCCTTCGACGTCCAGCTGCAGGTGGTACGCTCGATCCGGGGACTGGAAAACGCCCATATCACCCGGCCCGGCTATGCCATCGAGTACGATTTCTTCGATCCCCGGGACCTGAAGCATTCCCTGGAGACGAAATTCATCCACAACCTGTATTTCGCCGGCCAGATCAACGGCACCACCGGCTACGAGGAGGCCGGCGCCCAGGGGCTGCTGGCCGGGCTCAACGCGGCCCGGCGTGCCCGGGGCCTGGACGCCTGGTGGCCGCGTCGCGACGAGGCCTACCTGGGTGTGCTGGTGGACGACCTGATCACCCTCGGCACCAGGGAGCCCTATCGGATGTTCACCTCCCGGGCGGAATATCGCCTGCTGCTGCGCGAGGACAACGCCGATCTGCGCCTCACCGAGGCCGGCCGGGAGCTCGGGCTGGTGGACGAGGCGCGCTGGAGCGACTTCAGCAGCAAGCGCGAGGCCATCGAGCGCGAGAGCGCCCGCCTCAAGGCCAGCTGGGTACAGCCCGGCAGCGAGGCCGCGGCGCGGGTCGCCACCAAGACCGGCAAGCCGCTGTCCCGCGAGTACAGCCTGATGGACCTGCTCAAGCGCCCCGAGCTCGGCTACGCCGACGTGGCCGACCTGAAGGGCGAGCCGGTGGCGGACGAGCGCGTGGCCGAGCAGGTGCAGATCCAGGCCAAGTACCAGGGCTACATCGACCGGCAGCAGGACGAGATCGACAAGCTGAAGCGTCACGAGGCCACGCGACTGCCCGAGGACCTGGACTATGCCCGGGTCGAGGGGCTGTCCCACGAGATCCGCCAGAAGCTCGCCGAGGCCCGGCCGGAGACCCTGGCCCAGGCCTCGCGGATCTCCGGCGTCACCCCGGCGGCCGTCTCGATCCTGCTGATCCACCTCAAGAAGCGTCGCCTGCTCGATGACAGCCGGGTGGCCAACGGATGACGAGCGACGACAAGCGACTCAAGAACCGCCTGGAGGGCGGCCTGGACGAGCTCGGCCTGGACGTGGACCAGTCCCGCCGCGACCGGCTGCTGGTCCTGGTGGGGCTGTTGCACAAGTGGAATCGCGCCTATAACCTCACCGCGGTACGCGACCCCGAGGAGATGGTCACCAAGCACCTCCTCGACAGCGCCGCCGTGCTGCCCTTCGTCAGCGGGCCGACGGTCCTCGATGTCGGTGCCGGCCCCGGCCTGCCGGGCCTGGTGCTGGCGATCCTGGCCCCCGACCTGCGGGTGACGCTGCTCGACAGCAACGGCAAGAAGGTACGCTTCCAGCGCCAGGCGGTGATGGAGCTGGGGCTGACCAACGTCACCCCGGTGCAGGCGCGGGTCGAGGCCTTCGCGCCGCCCGCGGGAGGCTTCGACCAGGTGATCTCCCGGGCCTTCGCCAGCCTCCGGGACTTCGTGACGTTGAGCGAGTCGTTGCCGAGCGTGGACGGGCAATGGCTGGCCATGAAGGGGCCTGCCGTGGAAGATGAACTGGGCGGGTTGCCCGACGACGTGGCGCCGGTCGCCTGCCACGAGCTGAAGGTGCCCTTCGAGGCCGGCAGCCGCCGGCTCGTGATCCTCGAGCGCACTCATACCACCCAGGGCCGCCCCTGAGGCGTCCGTCACTCGCAAGGAAGTCGCCGTGACCAAGATCATCGCCTTGACCAACCAGAAGGGGGGCGTGGGCAAGACCACCACCGCCGTCAACCTGGCCGCCAGCCTGGCGGCGCTGGACCGTCGCGTGCTGCTGGTCGACCTGGATCCCCAGGGCCATGCCACCATGGGCAGCGGCGTCGACAAGCACGAGCTGGATGGCAGCGTGCTCGACGTGGTGCTCGGCGAGCGCCGTTCCAGCGAGGTCATCCTCGACTGCCCCGAGGCGGGCTATGCCCTGCTGCCCGGCAACGGCGACCTGACCGCCGCCGAGGTGGAGCTGCTGGATCGTGACGAGGGGCGCGAGCAGAGCCTGGTCAAGGCCCTGGCCGAGGTGGCCGGCGAGTATGACGTGGTGCTGATCGACTGCCCGCCGTCGCTCAACATGCTCACCGTCAACGGCCTGACCGCCGCGGACGGCGTGCTGATCCCCCTGCAGTGCGAGTTCTATGCCCTGGAGGGACTCTCGGCGCTGCTCGATACCGTGGAGCAGATCAAGGACAGCGTGAACTCGCGCCTCGAGATGTTCGGCATCCTGCGCACCATGTTCGATTCCCGCAACAGCCTGACCCGGGATGTCAGCAAGCAGCTGCGCGACTACTTCGGCGATGCCCTGCTCAAGACCACCATCCCGCGCAACGTACGGGTCGCCGAGGCCCCGAGCCACGGCCTGCCGGTGACCAAGTATGCCCGCTTCTCGCGAGGCAGCCAGGCCCACCGGGTGCTGGCCAAGGAACTGATCCGCCGACTGTCGCTGTAACCCGAGCACCTACTCCGCTCTTAGTGATGAGGGATTGTCGATGACGCGTAAACGCGCCCTGGGACGCGGCCTGGATGCCCTGATCGGCGCCGGCGCCCGCCGCCGCGAAAGCCTGGACCTGCCCGAGGTCGACACCACGCTGCAGGACGGCGAGCTGAACGGCGCGGTACCCGAGGCCGCCGGCGCCGAGGAACGCCTCGAGCGCCTGCCGCTGGGCCAGCTGTGCCGCGGCAAGTACCAGCCCCGTCGGGACATCCAGCCCGAGGCCCTCGAGGAGCTGGCCGACTCGATCCGCGCCCAGGGGGTCATGCAACCCATCGTGGTGCGGCCGATCGACGAGCAACGTTACGAAATCATCGCCGGCGAGCGGCGCTGGCGAGCGGCCCAACTGGCCGAGCTCGACGTCATTCCGGCGGTGGTGCGCGAGGTCAGCGACGAGGTCGCCCTGGCCCTCGCCCTGATCGAGAACATCCAGCGCGAGAACCTCAATCCCATCGAGGAAGCCATGGCCCTCAAGCGGTTGCTCGACGAGTTCGAGCTGACCCAGCAGCAGGCCGCCGATGCCGTGGGTCGTTCCCGGGCCCAGGTCGCCAACCTGCTGCGCCTGCTGGCCCTGGACCCCGAGGTGCAGACCCTGCTCGAGCGCGGCGACCTGGACATGGGCCATGCCCGGGCCCTGCTGGCGCTGTCCGGGGCCAAGCAGCGCAAGGCCGCCCACGAAGTGGTCAACAAGGATCTCACCGTGCGCGCCACCGAGGCGCTGGTGAAGCAGTTGAGCAGCGGCGAGACGAAGAAGGCCGAGACCCCGTCGCCGAGCCCGGACGTGGCCCGCCTCGAGTCGCGCCTGGCCGATCTGCTCGGCGCCCCGGTGAAGATCCAGCACGGCCGCGGCGGCAAGGGGCGAGTGACCATTCGCTACGCCAGCCTCGACGAGCTGGATGGCATCCTCGAACACATCCGCTGAGCGACCCGCTCGAGCGATCCAAAGAAGCGATTAGCGAGCTAACTGAAGCTGCGGATCTTTTCTCGACTTTTAGTCGTAAGCTGGCGCGATATCGTGCGAAATCGCTTCGTGATCGGTTGAAGCCTTGGTGGGCCTTCCCTATAATCGCGCCGGACCCGCCGTTGGCATCCCGAGCGGTGGTTCTCGAGGCAGAGGGGACGTCAAGCGTCGGCAGAGTTCACGGAGACCCCATGGCAGCCAGCATCAAGCGTCCCAGCGTCCGACGACTGCTCCTGGTGCAGCTTGCGGTGGTCGGCCTCGCAACGGCGCTCGCCGCGGGATCGGGAGGCGCTCCCGCCGCGCTTTCGGCGCTGCTGGGGGGGATGGTGGCCTTCCTGCCCAACGCCTATTTCGCCTGGCGAGTCTTCCGCTATCAGGGGGCTCGGCATTCCAGGAACATCGTCAACGGCTTCTACCGTGCGGAAGCCGGGAAGTTCGGTTTGACGGCGGCTCTGTTCACCCTGGTGTTCGTTGCAGTGCCCCCCTCAAACCCCGCTTTCTTCTTTGGCGCTTACGTGGTGACGCTGTTCGTCCACTGGCTGGGACCCTGGCTCCTTAGGCGACCGTCACACACCTGAAATCGAGGCAGATCATGGCAGGCAACAACCCGACTCCGACGGAGTACATCCAGCACCACCTGCAGAACCTGACCTTCGGGAATCATCCGGAGCACGGCTGGAGCATCGCCCATTCGGCCGAGGAGGCCACCGAGATGGGCTTCTGGGCCATCCATCTCGACACCCTGGGCTGGTCGATCGGCCTCGGCCTGATGTTCATGCTGCTGTTCCGCAAGGTGGCCCAGAGCGCCACCACCGGCATCCCCGGCGGCGTGCAGAACTTCGTCGAGCTGATGGTCGAGTTCGTCGACAACTCGGTCAAGGACACCTTCCACGGCAAGAGCAAGCTGATCGCGCCGCTGTCGCTGACGATCTTCTGCTGGGTCTTCCTGATGAACCTCATGGACCTGGTGCCGGTGGACGTCCTGCCCACGCTGGCGCAGAAGATCGGTGCCATGTTCGGGGCCGATCCCGCCCACGTCTACTTCAAGGTCGTGCCGACCACCGACGTCAACGCCACCCTCGGCATGTCGCTGTCGGTCTTCGCCCTGATCATCTTCTATACCATCCGCGAGAAGGGCGTCTCGGGCTTCATCGGCGAGTTGACCCTGCACCCGTTCAATTCCCCGAACAAGCTGGTGCAGGCGCTGTTCGTGCCGGTCAACTTCGTGCTCGAGACCGTGACCCTGATCGCCAAGCCGATCTCGCTCGGTCTGCGTCTGTTCGGCAACCTCTACGCCGGCGAGCTGATCTTCATCCTGATCGCCATGATCGGGTTGTGGCAGCTGCCGCTGCATTTCACCTGGGCGGTGTTCCACATCCTGGTCATCACCCTGCAGGCCTTCATCTTCATGATGCTGACCATCGTCTATCTCGCCATGGCGGTGGAAAAGCACTGACCTTTCAACCCTTAACCCACTCACCCTTAACCATTAACCACTAGACGAAAACTGGAGAGACCACCATGGAAGCACAAGTTCTGGGTATGACCGCCATCGCCGTGTCCCTGCTGATCGGCCTGGGTGCCCTGGGCACCGCCATCGGCTTCGGCCTGCTGGGCGGCAAGTTCCTGGAAGGCGCCGCGCGTCAGCCGGAAATGATCCCGATGCTGCAGGTCAAGATGTTCATCGTCGCCGGCCTGCTGGACGCCGTGACCATGATCGGTGTGGGTATCGCGCTGTTCTTCACCTTCGCCAACCCGTTTGTCGGTTAAATCGCGACGGTCGCAAGACCCGTCGTGACGTTAACCCCAAACCTGTGACGCGAGAGGTGCTGGCGTGAACCTGAACCTAACCCTGATCGGCCAGGCTATCGCCTTTGCGTTCTTCGTCTGGTTCTGCATGAGGTTTGTCTGGCCGCCGGTCATGCAAGCCCTGCAGGAACGTCAGAAGAAGATCGCCGATGGCCTGGATGCTGCCAGCCGTGCTTCACGCGATCTCGAACTGGCCGAAGAGCAGGCCAACGAGACGCTGCGCGAGAGCAAGGAGCAGGCGGCCGAAATCCTGGAGCAGGCCCACAAGCGGTCCAACCAGATGATCGACGAGGCGCGTGAGCAGGCCCGCCAGGAAGGCGAGCGCATGATCACGCAGGCCAAGTCCGAGATTGAGCAGGAAATCAACCGCGCGAAAGATGAGTTGCGCAGCCAGGTGTCGCGGCTCGCCGTCGTGGCCGCGGAGCGCATCCTGGAGTCCGCCATCGACGAGAAGCAGCACGGCAAGCTCGTTGACAAACTCGCCGAAGAGCTCTGAGGAGGTGACCCATGGCGGAACTGTCAACCGTCGCTCGCCCCTACGCCAAGGCGGCCTTCGAACACGCCGTTGAGAACAAGGCGCTCGCCGACTGGTCCGGCATGCTCGCCATCGTGGCGCAGGTCGTCGCCGACGACGACCTGCGCCGCCGGGTGCTGGGCAATCCGCGCCTTTCCAGCGCGCAGAAGGCGGAGGCGCTCGTCGACATCTGCGGCGACGCCGTCGACGACGGCGTCCGCAACTTCCTGCGCCTGGTCGGCCAGAAGGGGCGCCTGGCGGCCCTTCCCGCCATCGCCGAGCAGTTCGAGCTGCTCAAGGCCCAGCAGGAGAAGCGCATGGACGTGAACATCGTCTCCGCCTTCCCGCTGGACGACGGGCAGCAGGAAAAGCTGGCGAGCGCGCTGGCCAAGCGTCTGAACCGCGAAATCTCCATTACCACTCAGGTGGATTCCACCCTCCTGGGGGGCGTCATCCTGCGCGCCGGCGACACCGTCATCGACGGGTCGGTCCGCGGTCGACTGAACCGCCTCCACGAGGCCCTTTCCGCCTGAGTCTGAGGGACATGGCATGCAGCAACTGAATCCTTCCGAGATCAGCGACATCATCAAGCAGCGTATCGAGAAGCTGGATGTCGCATCCGAAGCCCGTAACCAGGGCACCATCGTCAGCGTGTCTGACGGCATCGTGCAGATCCACGGCCTCGCCGACGCGATGTTCGGCGAGATGATCGAGTTCCCCGGCGGCATCTTCGGCATGACGCTGAACCTCGAGCGCGACAACGTCGGTGCCGTGGTGCTGGGCGACTACCAGCAGCTCGAAGAGGGCATGACCGCCCAGTGCACCGGCCGCATCCTCGAGGTGCCGGTGGGCCCCGAGCTGCGCGGCCGCGTGGTCGATGCCCTGGGCAACCCCATCGACGGCAAGGGCGACATCAACGCCAAGATGACCGACGCGGTGGAAAAGGTCGCCCCCGGCGTGATCACCCGCCAGTCCGTCGACCAGCCGATCCAGACCGGCTTCAAGTCGATCGACGCCATGGTGCCGATCGGCCGCGGCCAGCGTGAGCTGATCATCGGCGACCGCCAGATCGGCAAGTCCGCCATCGCCATCGATGCGATCATCAACCAGAAGGGCAAGGACGTCACCTGCGTCTATGTGGCCATCGGCCAGAAGCAGTCGACCATTGCCAACGTGGTGCGCAAGCTCGAGGAGCACGGTGCCATGGAACACACCATCGTGGTCGCCGCCGGCGCCGCCGATCCGGCCCCGATGCAGTTCCTCGCCGCTTACTCCGGCTGCACCATGGGCGAGTACTTCCGCGACCGCGGCGAAGACGCCCTGATCGTCTACGACGACCTGTCCAAGCAGGCCGTGGCCTATCGCCAGGTCTCCCTGCTGCTGCGTCGTCCGCCGGGCCGCGAGGCCTTCCCGGGGGATGTCTTCTACCTCCACTCCCGCCTGCTCGAGCGTGCCGCTCGCGTCAACGCCGACTACGTCGAGAAGTTCACGGATGGCGAGGTGAAGGGCAAGACCGGCTCGCTGACCGCCCTGCCGATCATCGAGACCCAGGGCGGCGACGTCTCCGCCTTCGTGCCGACCAACGTGATCTCCATCACCGACGGTCAGATCTTCCTCGAGACCGACCTGTTCAACTCGGGCATCCGTCCGGCCATCAACGCCGGCCTCTCGGTGTCCCGTGTCGGTGGCTCGGCCCAGACCAAGGTCATCAAGAAGCTCGGCGGCAGCGTGCGCCTGGCCCTGGCCCAGTACCGCGAGCTGGCGGCCTTCGCCCAGTTCGCCTCCGACTTGGACGAGGCCACCCGCAAGCAGCTCGAGCACGGTCAGCGCGTCACCGAGCTGATGAAGCAGCACCAGTACTCGCCGATGTCCGTGGCCGAGATGGCCGTCTCCCTGTATGCCGCCAACGAGGGCTACCTGGAGGACGTCGACGTCAAGAAGGTGCTGGACTTCGAGCGTGCCCTGCAGGACTTCATGAAGTCCGAGTACGCCGAACTGCTCGACAAGATCAACCAGACCGGCGACTACAGCGACGAGATCAAGAATGGCCTGAAGGAAGGTCTCGACAAGTTCAAGGCGACTCAGAGCTGGTAATCCCGTTGGCCCGTCCCCGCCAGGGGGCGGGCCCTGGAGCTTTCTGAGGCCACGAACAAAGGTAGATCGCTATGGCAGCTGCAAAAGAGATACGCACCCAGATCGGGAGCATCAAGAACACGCAGAAGATCACCAGTGCCATGGAGATGGTCGCTGCGTCGAAGATGCGCAAGGCGCAGGATCGGATGAAGGCCAGCCAGCCCTACGCCAAGCAGATCCGCAACGTCGTGGGCCACATCGCCGATGCCAACCCGGAGTACAAGCATCCGTGGATGGATGAGCGCGAGGTCAAGCGGGTCGGCTACATCGTGGTGTCCAGTGACCGCGGCCTGTGTGGCGGCTTGAACGTCAACCTGTTCAAGTCCGTCGTCAGGGAGGCCAAGGCCTGGCGCGACAGCGGCGCGGAACTCGACTTCTGCGCGCTGGGCAGCAAGGCCACCACCTTCTTCCGCAAATATGGCGGCAGCCTGGTCGCGGCCAAGAGCGGCCTGGGCGAGGCCCCGGCACAGGACGACCTGATCGGCAGCGTGAAGGTGATGCTGGATGCGTACGACGAGGGCAAGCTGGACCGCCTCTACGTGGTGTTCAACGAGTTCGTCAACACCATGACCCAGAAGCCGGTGGTCCGTCAGCTGCTGCCCTTGTCCGCCGAGATGAGCGCGGATGATGCGCAGATTGAAGAACACAAGCGTCCCGGTAGCTGGGACTACCTGTATGAGCCGGATGCCAAGGAGCTATTGGATAGCCTGCTCGTGCGTTTCGTCGAGGCGCAGGTCTATCAGGCGGTGGTCGAGAACGTGGCCTGCGAGCAGGCCGCGCGCATGATCGCGATGAAGAGTGCCACCGACAACGCCGGCAATCTGATCGACGACCTGGAGCTGGTGTACAACAAGGCCCGTCAGGCGGCCATCACCCAGGAAATCTCCGAGATCGTCGGTGGCGCCGCCGCCGTATAGCCCGGGGGAGGGCGCGGCCCTCCCGGCAAGCAGGTTTCATTTGCAGGTATTTGAGAGGAACCAAGATGAGCGGACGTATCGTACAAATCATCGGCGCGGTGATTGACGTAGAGTTTCCGCGGGACGATGTTCCCAAGGTCTACGACGCGCTGAAGGTCTCCGAGAAGGAGACCGTTCTCGAGGCCCAGCAGCAACTGGGCGACGGCGTGGTGCGCACCATCGCCATGGGCTCCACCGAGGGCCTCAAGCGTGGCATGGACGTCGCCAACACCGGCGCGGCCATCTCCGTGCCGGTGGGCAAGGAGACCCTGGGCCGCATCATGAACGTGCTGGGCGAGCCCATCGACGAGGCGGGCGAGATCGGCGAGGCCGAGCGCATGCCGATCCACCGCAAGGCGCCGGGCTATGCCGACCAGGCGGCCACCAACGAGCTGCTGGAGACCGGCATCAAGGTCATCGACCTGGTCTGCCCGTTCGCCAAGGGCGGCAAGGTCGGCCTGTTCGGCGGCGCCGGCGTCGGCAAGACCGTCAACATGATGGAGCTGATCCGCAACATCGCCACCGAGCACAGCGGTTACTCCGTATTCGCCGGTGTCGGCGAGCGGACCCGCGAGGGCAACGACTTCTACCACGAGATGGAGGAGTCCAACGTTCTCGACAAGGTGTCGCTGGTCTACGGCCAGATGAACGAGCCGCCCGGCAACCGCCTGCGCGTGGCCCTGACCGGCCTGACCATCGCCGAGAAGTTCCGCGATGAAGGCCGCGACGTGCTGCTGTTCGTCGACAACATCTACCGCTACACCCTGGCGGGTACCGAGGTCTCGGCGCTGCTGGGCCGCATGCCCTCCGCGGTGGGCTACCAGCCGACCCTGGCCGAGGAGATGGGTGTGCTGCAGGAGCGCATCACCTCCACCAAGACCGGCTCCATCACCTCCGTGCAGGCGGTGTACGTGCCCGCGGACGACCTGACCGACCCGTCCCCGGCGACCACCTTCTCGCACCTGGACGCCACCGTGGTACTGGCGCGTTCCATCGCCGAGCTGGGCATCTACCCGGCCATCGATCCGCTGGACTCCACCTCGCGTCAGCTGGATCCGCTGGTCGTCGGCGACGAGCACTACAACACCGCCCGCGGTGTGCAGGGCGTGCTGCAGCGCTACAAGGAGCTCAAGGACATCATCGCCATCCTGGGCATGGACGAGCTGTCCGACGAGGACAAGCTGGCCGTCTCCCGGGCGCGCAAGATCCAGCGCTTCCTGTCGCAGCCGTTCTTCGTCGCCGAGGTCTTCACCGGAGCGCCCGGCAAGTACGTGTCGCTGAAGGAGACCATTCGTGGTTTCCAGGGCATCCTCGACGGCGAGTACGACGAGCTGCCGGAGCAGGCCTTCTACATGGTCGGCACCATCGACGAGGCCGTCGAGAAAGCCAACCAGATGAAGTAATCCCTCCACCTGGGAGACGTCATCATGACGAAAAGCTTCAAGTGCGAGATCGTCAGCGCCGAGGCGTCGATCTTCTCCGGCAATGCCGAGCAGGTCGTGGCGGCCGGGCGCATGGGGGATCTCGGGATCCTGGCCGGTCACACGCCGCTGCTCACCGAGCTGGCCCCCGGTCCGGTCCGTATCGTCCTGGGGGGAGGTGACGAGGATCACTTCTACGTCTCGGGCGGCTTCCTCGAGGTGCAGCCCGACGTCGTCACCGTGCTGGCCGATACGGCCATCCGCGCCGATGACCTCGACGAGGCCGCCGCCGAGGAGGCTCGCCAGCACGCACTCAAGGCGATGGACGAGAAGTCCGCGGAGATGGACTACACCCGTGCCGCGGCCGAGCTGGCCGAGGCCATGGCCCAGCTGCGCACCATCCAGCAGCTGCGCCGCAAGGTGGGCCGGAGCTGATTCCGGGCTCCTGCCATGCATGACGATCGCGCCCCCCGGACTCGTGTCGGGGGGCGTTTTCGTTGCCGTTGCCTGCCCGCCCGGGCATCGCGAGGACGAGCCCGATGCCACTCGATGATTCCCTGACCCCGCACAAGACCGCGCTGCTGGCCGCCCTGGAGGCGGACGACCGCGCGCGTCTCGATGCCCAGCTGCCCGAACTGCGCTCCGCCGACATCGCCGAGATCCTCCAGGACCTGCTGGAGGACGACGACGTGCTGCGCGGGCGCGCCCTGCTGGATTGCCTGCCGCTGGAGCGGCGGGCCAGCGTGATCGGCCACCTGCACGCCGAGGAGCAGCTCGTCATCGCCGAGGCCATGGGCGATGACGTGTTGCTGGCGGTACTGGAGGAGATGGGCGCCGACGAGCGCACCGACCTGTTCAAGGTGCTCGGCGAGGACCGTCGCGAGGTGCTGTTGCGGCGCATGGCACGCCAGGAGCGCGAGGACCTCAAGCGCCTGGCCAGCTACGAGGAGGGCACCGCCGGGGCGCTGATGACCTCCGACTATGTGGCCATCCCCGCCGGCATGACGGTGTCCCGGGCGATGATGCGGGTGCGCCAGACGGCGCCGGATGCCGAGACCGTCTACCAGCTGTATGTGATCGATCCCGAGGGCCGGCTGGCGGGCACCATGTCGCTGCGCCAGTTGATGGTGGCGCGGCCGGGGGCCCGGGTCGACGAGCTGATGATCCGCGACGTCATCCATGCCAAGGTGGACACGCCCCAGGAGGAGGTGGCGCGGATCGTCGCCCGCTACGACCTGCTGGCGCTGCCGGTGGTCGACGAGAGCCGTCGCCTGGTGGGCATCGTCACCCACGACGATGCCATGGATGTGGTGGAGTCCGAGGCCACCGAGGATATCCACAAGGGGATGTCCATCGGCCAGCTGGAGGATGGCGTCGGGCGGGTGCCGCTCGCCAGCCTGTACCGCAAGCGGGTCACCTGGCTGGTATTGCTGGTGTTCGGCAACCTGTTCTCCGGCGCCGGCATCGCCTACTTCGAGGACACCATCGCCGCGCAGGTGGCGCTGGTGTTCTTCCTGCCGCTGCTGATCGGCAGCGGCGGCAACGCCGGCGCCCAGGCCGCCACCCTGATGGTGCGCGGCATGGCCACCGGCGACGTCGGGGTCAAGGACTGGGGCAAGCTGCTGGGGCGGGAACTGCTGGTGGCCGGCTCGCTGGGGCTGACCATGGCGCTGGCCGTGGCGCCCATCGGGGTGATCCGTGCCGGCGAGGCGGTGGCCCTGGTGGTGGCGGTGAGCATGATCGCCATCGTGCTGTTCGGCAGCCTGCTCGGCATGTGCCTGCCCTTCGTGCTCGACCGCCTGGGCTGGGACCCGGCCACCGCCTCGGCGCCGCTGGTGACCACCCTGATCGACGCCTCGGGCGTGCTGATCTACTTCGGCTTCGCCACCCTGATCCTGTCCGCGGGCTGACGGGCGGGGCGGACAGCTAGGTCCCGAGCGTGTATTCTCTGCACCGCCCGAACGTCGTTTCCCAACGTCTCACATCACAGGATACTTCCATGGATTGGTTACAGATTGTCCTGCTGTCTTTCATCCAGGGGCTGACCGAGTTCCTGCCGATCTCCAGTTCCGCCCATCTGATCCTGCTGCCGGTGTTGACCGACTGGTCCGACCAGGGCCTGGCCTTCGACGTGGCCCTGCACCTGGGCAGCCTCGCCGCGGTGGTGCTCTACTTCCGCCACGAGCTGGTCGCCATGGTCGGCAGCTGGGGACGCAGCGTGGCGGGGCGCGGTACCGACGAGGATGCCCGCCTGGCCTGGTGGGTGATCCTGGCGACCGTGCCGGTGGGCCTGGCGGGGCTCGCCTTCAAGGACAGCATCGAGGTGGTGATGCGCTCGCCGCTGGTGCTCGCCGGCGGGCTGATCGCCTTCGGCCTGCTGCTCGGCTATGCCGACTGGCGGCACCGCGGGGCGCGAAACGAGTACCACATGCACTGGCGCGATGCCCTGTGGATCGGCCTGGCCCAGGCCCTGGCGTTGATTCCCGGGACCTCGCGGTCGGGCATCACCATGACCGTGGCGCTGCTGCTGGGCCTGAACCGCGAGGCCGCGGCGCGCTTCTCCTTCCTGCTGTCGATCCCGGTGATCGTGCTGGCCGGCGGGCTCGAGGCGCTGAGCCTCGCCGAATCGCCGGTCCCGGTGGCCTGGCTCGACCTGGCGGCGGGCACGCTGCTGTCCGGCATCAGTGCCTATCTGTGCATCCATTTCTTCCTGGTGTTCATCAAGCGGATCGGCATGCAGCCCTTCGTGGTCTATCGACTCATTCTCGGGGTGGCCCTGATCTGGCTGTTCGGCTGAGGAAGCACTGATTTATTGCTGCGCTCGATATCCTGGCCGCCGGCGGTGCTCGGAATCCTCATGTAGCAGGCTACACTCCGGTTCCTGCGCTCCGGCGGCAACCAGCCTCTCTTCGCTCGCGACATAAATCAGCGCATCCTTCGGTCTTTATTTGTTGGAGTCCTCATGTCACTCCCTCACCATCGCCTCGCCTTGCTGACGCTGCTGCTGGTCGTCCTGCTGGCCGGCTGCTCGGAGCGCACGCTGGAGACGCCGGTCAGGCTCGAGGGCGATATCTTCGGCACCTACTACCAGGTGAACCTCGCCGACCCGATCACCGCCGAGCGGCGCGACGCCCTCGGGGCAGGCATCCTGGCCGAGCTCGAGAGTGTCGATGCCTCCATGTCCACCTACCGTGACGATGCCGAGCTGGTGGCCTTCAACCAGGCCCCGGTGGGCGAATGGCAGACGCTCTCCGCGCCGCTGATCGAGGTGCTGTCGATCGCCCATCGGGTGGGCGAGGCCAGCGGCGGCGCCTTCGACGTCACCGTGGGTGGGCTGGTCAACCTGTGGAGCTTCGGCCCCGAGGCGCGGCCCCGGGAGGTGCCGGAAGACGCGCTGATCGCCGAGCGGCTCGCCGAGGTCGGCATGGATACCCTGGAGATCGATGTGGACCAGCGGCGCGCGCGCCGCCTGAAGGATGTCTTCGTCGACCTCTCCGGGGTGGCCAAGGGACATGCCACCGACCGGGTGGCGGCCTATCTGGCCGAGCAGGGCATCGAGAACTACCTGGTCAACATCGGCGGCGAACTCGAGGTCGCGGGATTCCGCGACGGCGAGGCCGAACCCTGGCGCATCGGCGTCGAGATTCCCCGGGACGGCCGGCCCCAGGCCCAGCATGTGCTGGCCCTCCACGATACGTCGGTGGCCACCTCCGGCGACTACCGCAACTACTTCGAGGAAGACGGGCGTCGCTACTCGCATACCATCGACCCGCGCACCGGCCGCCCGATCCAGCATCGCCTGGCCTCGGTGACGGTCGTGGATGCCTCCAACGCCCGCGCCGATGCCTGGGCCACCGCCATCTCGGTGCTCGGCGAGGACGAGGGCATGGCCCTGGCCCGCGAGCACGACCTGGCCGTGCTGGTGCTGGTGCGCAACGAGGCCGGCGATGGCTGGGTGAGCCTGGCCAGTCCGGCCTTCGCGGTGCGCTTCGGCCGCGACAGGCTCGAGGAGATGGGCGTCGAGGTGGCCGACGGGGCGGTCGGCGACGTGGCAGCCGAGGCCCCGTAAGCACTAGAATGACCCGATTCAACGAGTGATCGGCAAGGAGTCACGATGAGCCTCGACGTGGTAATACTGGCGGCCGGGCAGGGCACCCGGATGCGTTCGACCCTGCCCAAGGTGCTGCACCGCCTGGCGGGCAAGCCCATGGTGCGTCACGTGATCGATACGGCCCGGGGGCTCGAGGCCGAGCGTACCCATGTGGTGGTCGGCCATGGCGCCGAGCATGTGCGCGAGGCCCTGGCCGACTGTCGTGTGCGCTTCGCCCTGCAGGCCGAGCAGAAGGGCACCGGCCACGCCGTGGCCCAGACCCTCGATGCCCTCGGCAACGGCAAGGTGCTGGTGCTCTATGGCGATGTGCCGCTGACCCGCCGCGAGACCCTGCGCGGGCTGCTCGAGGCCGTCGACGAGCAGCACCTGGGCCTGCTCACCGTGACCCTCGATGAGCCCGACGGCTATGGCCGTATCCTGCGCAACGAGGCCGGCGAGGCCGTGGCCATCGTCGAGCACAAGGATGCCTCGGAGGCCGAGCGCGCGGTGTGCGAGTGCAACACCGGCATCATGGCCATGACCGCTGCCCAGCTGCGTCGCTGGCTGCCCCGGCTGTCGGCCGACAATGCCCAGGGCGAGTACTACCTCACCGATATCATCGCCATGGCCGCCGCCGAGGGCGTGAAGATCGCCACCGCCCAGCCGGCGCGCCCCCTGGAGGTCGAGGGCGTCAACAACCGGGCCCAGATGGCCCGTCTCGAGCGCGCCCACCAGGCGGATATCGCCGAGGCGCTGATGGCGCAAGGCGTGGCCCTGCTGGACCCCTCGCGGCTGGACGTGCGGGGCACCCTGACCTGCGGGCACGACGTCGAGATCGACGTGGGCTGCGTGTTCGAGGGCGAGGTGGAGCTCGGCGAGGGGGTGCGCATCGGGCCGCATTGCGTGATTCGCGACAGCCATATCGGCGCCGAGACCGCGGTCGAGCCACACAGCGTCATCGAGGGCGCCGTGGCCGCCGGGCACAACCGCATCGGGCCCTTCGCCCGGCTGCGTCCCGGCTCGCGGCTGGCGGTGGGGGCACGGATCGGCAATTTCGTCGAGACCAAGAACGCCGAGGTGGGCGAGGGCAGCAAGATCAACCACCTGAGCTACGTGGGCGATGCCCGGCTGGGGCGAGACGTCAACGTCGGTGCCGGCACCATCACCTGCAACTATGACGGCGCCAACAAGCACCACACCGAGATCGGCGACGGTGCCTTCATCGGCTCCAACACCGCCCTGGTGGCCCCGGTGAGCGTCGGCAAGGGCGCGACCGTGGGGGCCGGTTCGACCCTGAGCCGCGACGTGGCGGACAACGCCCTGGCGGTGAGCCGGGCGCGGCTGATCACCAAGGACGATTGGTTGCGACCGGTCAAGCACAAGGACTATTGAGGAGAACGGCATGTGTGGAATCGTCGGCGCTGTCGCCCAGCGCAACGTCCAGGGCATCCTGCTCGAGGGCCTCAAGCGCCTGGAATACCGCGGCTATGACTCGGCGGGCATGGCCATCCGTGCCGACGACGGCCGGTTGCAGCGCTGCCGCGCCCTGGGCAAGGTGGCGGCCCTGGAGGACAAGCTCGCGGCGGCCCCCCTGGCCGGCCACAGCGGCATCGCCCACACCCGCTGGGCCACCCATGGCCGGCCCAGCGAGGCCAATGCCCACCCCCACCAGTCCGGGGAGCGCCTGGCGGTGGTGCACAACGGCATCATCGAGAACCACGAGGCCCTGCGCGACGAGCTCGAGGCCGTCGGCTACTCCTTCGCCTCCGAGACCGATACCGAGGTGGTGGCGCACCTGCTCGAGCGCGAGGCGCGTCAGGGCGACCTGCTCGGCGCGGTGCAGCGGGTGCTGGCGCGCCTCGACGGGGCCTATGCCCTGGGCGTGATCCATGCCGACGAGCCGGACGTGGTGATCGGAGCGCGCAAGGGCAGCCCCCTGGTGGTGGGCGTGGGGATCGAGGAGGCCTTCCTGGCCTCCGACCCCCTGGCCCTGCTGCGCGTCACCGACCGCTTCATCTACCTGGAAGAGGGCGACGTGGTGCGCCTCGCCGCCGGCGGGGAGATCACCATCCTCGATGCCGCGGGGACCCCGGTGACCCGGGAGATCCAGACCTTCGAGCACGGCGATGGTGCCGCCAGCAAGGGCGAGTATCGCCACTTCATGCTCAAGGAGATCCACGAGCAGCCAACGGTGATCGCCGCGGCCCTGGAGGGGCGCCTGGGCGATCGCAACGTGCTGGTGGAGAGCTTCGGGCCCGAGGCCGAGACGCTGTTCGCGGGCGTCCGGCAGATCCACCTGGTGGCCTGCGGCACCAGCTACCATGCCGGCCTGGTGGCCCGCTACTGGCTGGAGCGCTATGCGGGGGTCCCCGTGCAGGTGGAGGTGGCCTCGGAGTACCGCTACCGCCGGGTGGTGGTCCCCGAGGGCACGCTCTTCGTCACCCTGTCCCAGTCCGGCGAGACCGCCGACACCCTGGCGGCCCTGCGCTTCGCCAGGGACCGCGATTACCTGGGCAGCCTGGCGATCTGCAACGTGCCGGGCAGCTCCCTGGTGCGGGAATCCGACCTGACGCTGATGACCCGGGCGGGGCCGGAGATCGGGGTGGCCTCGACCAAGGCCTTCACCACCCAGCTGACCGCGCTGATGCTGCTCACCCTGGCGCTGGGCCGGCTGCGCGGCCAGGACCCCGACGAGCAGGCCGGCCTGGTCGAGGCCCTGCGCGGCCTGCCGGGGCTGGTGCGGCGCGTGCTGTCCCTGGACCCGGCCATCGAGGCGCTGTCCACGGCCTTCGGCGAGAAGCACCATGCCCTCTTCCTCGGCCGCGGCGCGCACTTCCCGATCGCCCTGGAGGGGGCCCTGAAGCTCAAGGAAATCTCCTACATCCATGCCGAGGCCTATCCGGCCGGCGAGCTCAAGCACGGGCCGCTGGCCCTGGTCGACAGCGAGATGCCGGTGATCTCGGTGGCGCCCAACGATGAGCTGCTCGACAAGCTCAAGTCCAACCTCCAGGAGGTGCGGGCCCGGGGCGGCGAGCTGTTCGTCTTCGCCGACGCCGAGGTGGGCCTGGCCGAGGAGGAGGGGGTCCATGTGCTGCGCCTGCCCCATGTGCACGAGGCGCTGGCGCCGATCCTCTATACCCTGCCGCTGCAGCTGCTCTCCTACCACGTGGCGGTGCTCAAGGGCACCGACGTGGATCAGCCGCGCAACCTGGCCAAGTCCGTGACGGTGGAGTGAGCGCGGCGGACGCCCCGCCGCCCCTGCACCTGGGCCTGCCCATGTGGGCCAATCCCGACTGGCGCGGCGGCCTCTACCCGCCGCACGGGGGCGGCGACGGGCACCTGGCCGACTATGCCCGGGTGTTCTCCGCCGTGGAGGGCAATACCACCTTCTACAGCGGGGCCCCGCGGCCGGAGACCGTGGCCGCCTGGTCGCGCCAGGCGCCCTCGGCCTTCCGCTTCTGCTTCAAGCTGCCGGCGAGCCTGACCCACGAGCGCCGCCTGGTCGGAGTGGCCCCGGACCTGGAGGCGTTCCTGGCGACCCTGGCTCCCCTGCGGGATCGCCTGGGCCCGGTGATGGTCCAGTTGCCCCGCGACTTCGGCGCCGACGAGCTGCCACGGCTCGACGCCGTGCTGTCCCGCTGGCCGAAGGCGATTCCCTGTGCCGTGGAGGTGCGGCACAGCGAATTTTTCCACAAGGGCACGGCCGAGACGGCTCTCAACAGATTGTTGATAAGTCATGGCGTGAACCGCGTCATGCTCGACGTCCGGCCGCTGTTCTCCACGCCGGCCGGCGACCACCCCGGCATGCGTCAGGCCCAGGGGGAAAAGCCGAAACGTCCATTACACGTGCTTTCCACGGCGAATCATCCACTGGTGCGCTTCATCGGGCATGTTGACGCAGCGATCAATATCCGCTATTTCGGCCCCTGGATCGACCGCCTCGCCCTGTGGATAAAACAGGGGAAAACCCCTTTCCTCTTTGTGCATACCGCCGACAATCGCCAGGCGCCCGAGCTGGCCCGGCGGCTCTACCGGGACCTGGCGGTCCGGGCCGATCTCCCCGCCTTGCCGGCCTTCCCCGGCGAGCGGCAGACGCGACTGTTCTGATCGACCACGAGGCGCCGGATGGTTTCGTGCCGATGGCTGGCCATCAAGCGTATGATCGGATACTTTTACGGCTCGATCGTCACTTGCCATCGGATATTGCGGATTCTCACGCCTATCCCGCGTGATCCTGCGTATATCCCTCCATGAGGTTTCCGCCGCCACGAGGGCGGCGGAAGCGTTGCCTCGGCAGCGATCCTGCTCGGCATTCGTTATGCCCTTGAATGCACCATCCCGCGATCCGGGGTGGCGCGGACGTGGCGACTACAACCACAACGCCGTCATCGCATCCGATCGATCGATGACGACACGTACCATCAGGGTGATCTATGTCCATCAAGCAACATCAACACGCGCACTGGTCGTCCCGGCTGGCCTTCATCCTCGCGGCGACGGGGTCCGCGGTCGGCCTGGGCAACATCTGGAAGTTTCCCTACATGGTGGGGGAGAGCGGCGGGGCGGCCTTCGTGCTGATCTACCTGCTGTGTATCGGCCTGATCGGCCTGCCGATCCTGGTGGCCGAATGGCTGATCGGCCGCCGCGGCCAGAACAATCCGGCGAACGCCATGGCCGACCTGGCCAAGGGCGCCGGACGCCCGCGGGCCTGGATGCTGGTCGGCATCAGCGGGATCCTCGGCGCCTTCCTGATCCTCTCCTTCTACAGCGTGATCGGCGGCTGGTCGCTGTACTACACCCTGAACTCGGTCACCGGCGCCTTCAGCGGCCAGGACGCCGACGGCATCGGCGCACTGTTCAACGCCATGCTGGCCAGTCCCGGCCTGCTGCTGGCCGGTCATTCGGTGTTCATGCTGCTGGTCATCGGCATCGTGGCCCGCGGCGTGACCAAGGGCCTGGAAGGCGCCGTGCGCACCCTGATGCCGGCGCTGGGCGTGCTGATGGTGGTGCTGGTCGGCTACGGCATGACCACCGGCCACTTCGGCCAGGCACTGACCTACCTGTTCAACCCGGACTGGAGCGCCCTGTCCGGCGAGACCGTCCTGGCGGCCCTGGGCCATGCCTTCTTCACCCTGTCGCTGGGAATGGGGATCATGATGGCCTATGGCTCCTACCTGGGCCGGGAGGTCGACCTGCTCAAGACCGCCCGCACCGTGGTGATCATGGACACCGTCATCGCCCTGGGGGCCGGCCTGGCGATCTTCCCCATCGTCTTCGCCAATGATCTCGACCTGGCCTCCGGACCGGGCCTGATCTTCGTCACCCTGCCGCTGGCCTTCGGCAAGATGGGCGGCGGCATCATCGTCGGCCTGATGTTCTTCCTGCTGCTGACCTTCGCCGCCCTGACCTCGGCCATCTCGCTGCTCGAGCCGGTGGTGGAGTTCGTCGAGGAGCGCACCCCGCTGTCCCGTGTGGCCTCCACCCTGGTGGCCGGCGTGGCCGCCTGGGGGCTGGGCATCGCGGCGCTGCTGTCGTTCAACCTGTGGAGCGAGCCGGTGCTGTTCGGCCTGAACGTCTTCGACCTGCTCGACAAGCTGACCAGCAAGTTCATGCTGCCACTGACCGGGCTGGGGGTGATCCTGTTCACCGCCTGGCAACTGGATCGCCATGAGGTGGCCCGGGAACTGGGGCTGTCGGGCACCGCTGCCGGCATCTGGCACCTGGTGACCCGCTTCATCGCCCCCATCGGCGTGGCGGTGGTGTTCGTCTCCAGCCTGTAAGGCAGGCCCGCGACCATCGAGGGAAAGCGCCCCCCAGAGCCCCGCTGCGGCGGGGCTCTGCATGTCCGGGGGAGCGGGCCGGGGCGGTCGAGATCAGTGCATCTCGTCCTCGCTCGCCTCGTCCTCCGGCAGGTCGGCGATGTCCTGGCTGAGGCGCTTGAACTCCTCATGGAGCTCGATGCCCCGCCGGGCCCGGAGGTTGCGCTGCGCCGCGGTGCGGGAGCGCTGTTCGTGTTCGGCGACTTCCATGCTCATGAAGATGTCGAGAAGCTCGCTCTTGACGGAGGTTAACCGTTCGACATTGCGCATGATCCACTCTCCAAAAGATTCCGCGACACTGCAATTCTTACTATACCGTACTTGACAGAATGATGACCGTCAGGGCCCAACGCTGCCCGGCGCCGGCCGCCGGGTCTGGCCCGGGAGGCGAGGGCACGCGAGAGTCCCCCTCGGGGGCCGCTTGGGGCATAATGGGGTCCATAACCCGCGGAGTCGCGTGGCGCGTCGAGCGAGCGCCCCGTGACTCGCCGACCAGGAGTGCCGCGTGAGCCTTGGCCTGTTCGATGAGATGAGACGCCGCATGGAGCATTTCCGTCGCTCCGAGCAGAAGGTGGCGCGTTTCGTGCTGCGCAACCCCGACGAAGTGATCCACATGCGCATCGTCGACCTGGCCACCGAGGCCAAGGTCAGCGAGCCCACGGTGGTGCGCTTCTGCCGGGCCCTGGGCTGCAATGGCTTCCAGGACTTCAAGCTCAAGTTGGCGCAGATGCTGGCCACCGGGAGCCAGTTCGCCCAGTTCTCCATGAACGACAGCGACTCGGTGGCCGAATTCTCCCACAGCATCTTCGACTCCACCGTCGGCACCCTGCTGTCGGTGCGGGACCGGCTGGACAACGAGGCGCTGAGCAAGGCGATCAACGCCCTGGGCATGGCCAACCGGGTGGAGTTCTACGGGTTCGGCGCCTCCGGTGCGGTGGCCTTCGATGCCCAGCACAAGTTCTTCCGCCTGCAGATCTCCACGGCGGCCTACGCCGACCCGCACATGCAGAACATGTCGGCGGCGACCCTCAAGGATGGCGACGTGGTGGTGGCCATCTCCCAGACCGGGCGGACCCGGGCCCTGGTGGCCAGCGTACGCATGGCCAGGGAGGCCGGTGCCACGGTGATCGGACTCTGCCCCAGCGGCTCGCCGCTGGCCGGCGAGGTCACCCTGCCGCTGTACATCGACGTCCACGAGGACACCGAGATCTACACGCCGATGAGCTCGCGCATCGCCCACCTGGTGCTGATCGACGTGCTGGCGGTCGGCGTGGCCAAGGCCCGTGGCCCGAAGCTCGCCGAGCAGCTCAAGGCGGTGAAGAAGAGCCTCAACCCGCTGCGCTTCCCCGAGCAGGAAGGCAAGCCCTGACCCGTCTCCGCCGGGCGCGATATGGTAAGCTGTCGGCCCATTTTCCAAGCAGCGATGCCTTCCCGCTATGGACGACGTCACGGCGATTCTCGACCACATGAACCCGGCCCAGCGCGAGGCCGTCAGCGCCCCCCAGGGCAACATGCTGGTACTGGCCGGCGCCGGGTCGGGCAAGACCCGGGTGCTGGTGCACCGCATCGCCTGGCTGATGCAGGCCGAGGGACTCTCGCCCTATGCCGTGCTGGCGGTGACCTTCACCAACAAGGCCGCCCGGGAGATGCGCACCCGCCTGGAGGCCCTGCTGGGCATCTCGCTGCGCAACGTCTGGGTCGGCACCTTCCACTCCATCGGCCATCGCCTGCTGCGCACCCACTGGCAGGACGCCCGCCTGCCCCAGCACTTCCAGATCATCGACAGCGACGACCAGCTTCGCCTGGTCAAGCGCCTGCTGAAGGATCATCGCATCGACGACGAGCGCTTCCCGCCGCGCCAGGTGCAGTCCTTCATCTCCGGCTGCAAGGAGGAGGGCCTGCGCCCCCATCAGGTGGATGCCCATGGCGACGCCTACCTGGGCCAGATGGTCGAGCTCTACGAGCGCTACCAGCTGACCTGCGAGCGCGGCGGCCTGGTCGACTTCGGCGAGCTGCTGCTCAGGAGCCTCGAGCTGCTGCGTGACAACCCGGCGCTGCTGGCCCATTACCAGGAGCGCTTCGCCCATGTGCTGGTCGACGAGTTCCAGGACACCAATACCCTGCAGTACGCCTGGCTCAAGCTGCTCACCGGCCTGCGCACGCCGATGACCGTGGTCGGTGACGATGACCAGTCCATCTACGGCTGGCGCGGCGCACGGATCGAGAACATCCGCCGCTTCGAGCAGGAGTTTCCGGCGACCCGCACGGTACGCCTGGAGCAGAACTACCGCTCCACCAGTGCCATCCTCGATGCCGCCAACGCCCTGATCCGCCATAACGCCGAGCGCATGGGCAAGGAGCTGTGGACCGCCGGCGAGCGGGGCGAGCCGATCTCGGTCTACAGCGGCTTCAATGACCTCGACGAGTCGCGCTTCATCGTCGACACCATCCGCGAGAAGGTCGAGGAGGGCATCAACCGCCGCGAGATCGCCATCCTCTATCGCTCCAATGCCCAGTCCCGGGTGCTCGAGGAGACGCTGATCCGCCAGGGCGTGCCCTATCGGATCTATGGGGGGCAGCGCTTCTACGAGCGCCTGGAGATCAAGAACGCCCTGGCCTACCTGCGCCTGCTGCTCAATCGCGATGATGATGCCTCGCTGGAGCGGGTGATCAATGTCCCGGCCCGGGGCATCGGTACCCGCACCGTGGAGGTGCTGCGGGAGCGGGCACGACAGGCCGGCGTGTCGCTCTGGCAGGCGCTGCACGACGCCCAGCTGGACGGGGCCCTCAGGGGCCGGGCCGCCACCTCGGTGAAGGCCTTCGCCGACCTCATCGAGCGCCTCGACAACCAGACCGCGGGCCTGGCGCTCCACGAGATCATCGACCATGTCAACGAGCGCTCCGGCCTGGTGGAGCACCATCGCAACGAGCGGGGCGAGAAGGGCCAGGCCCGGGTCGAGAACCTCGAGGAGCTGGTCACCGCCGCCAAGGCCTTCACCCAGGGCGAGGCCCTCGATCCGGTGGAGGCCGGCGAGGGTGCGGCGGCCCTGGAGGCCTTCCTCGCCGAGGCGGCGCTGAATGCCGGCGACCATGAGGCGGACGAGTTCGAGGATTGCGTGCAGTTGATGACCCTGCACTCGGCCAAGGGCCTGGAGTTCCCGGTGGTGTTCGTCGCCGGCGTCGAGGAGGGGCTCTTCCCCCACAAGATGTCCCTGGAGGAACCCGGTCGCCTCGAGGAGGAGCGCCGGCTGTGCTATGTGGGCCTGACCCGGGCGATGCGCAAGCTCTATCTCACCCACGCCGAGCTGCGTCGGCTGCACGGCAAGGAGACCTTCCAGCGGCCGTCGCGCTTCCTGCGCGAGCTGCCCGAGGAATTCCTCGAGGAGGTGCGCCTGCGTGGCCAGATCTCGCGCCCGGTCACCGCCTCGCGCCCCACACCGAGCCGGCGTCAGGACGCCGTCGACGGGGGCGGCGACCTGCCGTCGCTGTCGCTGGGCCAGCGGGTCAGCCACCCGATCTTCGGCGAGGGGGTGATCCTCAATGCCGAGGGGGAGGGCGAGCGGGCTCGGGTCCAGGTCAGCTTCCAGGGCGAGGGGGACAAGTGGCTGGTATTGGGCTTCGCCAAGCTCACGCCGCTATAGGTGCGCCGGGAGACGCCGGGTCGCTTGCCGCTGAATTCGGCTTTCACGCATACTGCCGAAGGAACAGGCGTGCCCCTCGGCGCGCCGTACAACGATCATCGAGGAGTCGCGCCCGCCATGGAACGTCGCCATTTTCTCAAGACCGTCGGGGCCGGCACCGCCGGTGTCGTCGCCGCGCCCTTCGTTTCCACCGCCGGTGCCCAGGAGCCCATCACCTGGAACATGGTGACCTCCTGGCCCAAGAACTTCCCGGCGCTGGGCACCGGCGCCAACGAACTCGCCGAACGCATCGAGCGGATGTCCGGAGGCCGCATGCGCGTGCGGGTCCACGGCGCCGGCGAGATGGTCCCGGCCCTGGAGGTCTTCGACGCGGTGTCCGGCGGGACCGCCGAGATGGGCCATTCCGCGTCCTACTACTGGCGCGGCAAGGTCGCCGCCGCCCAGTTCTTCACCGCGGTGCCCTTCGGCATGACCACCACCGAGACCAATGCCTGGCTCTACCATGGCGGCGGCCAGGCGTTGTGGGATGAGCTCTACGCCGAGCACAACCTCAAGCCCTTCGCGGTGGGCAATACCGGCACCCAGATGGCCGGCTGGTTCAAGAAGGAGATCGACTCCCTGGAGGACATGCAGGGACTCAAGCTGCGGCTGCCGGGGCTGGCCGGCGAGGCGATGAGCGGCATCGGCGTGACCACCCTGACCATCCCGGGCAGCGAGATCTTCACCTCCATGCAGACCGGGGTGCTGGATGCCGCCGACTGGGTCGGCCCCTACAACGACCTGGCCTTCGGCCTGCACCAGGTGGCGGAGTACTACTACACCTCGGCCTGGAACGAGCCCAGCGCCATCCTCGAGGGCACCGTCAACCTGGAGGCCTGGAAGGCCCTCCCGGACGACCTGAAGGCCGTGGTGAGCGAGGCGGCCCGGGCCTCCAACCTGGCGATGATCAGCGAGTACGCCTATCGCAATGCCGAGGCGCTGCGGACCCTGGTCGACGAGCACGGCGTGAAGCTGCGCGCCTTCCCCGATGAGGTTATGGCGGCGCTGCACGACTCGTCGCAGCGGGTCCTTCGCCAGCAGGTCGAGAGCGACGAGGCGTCGCGCCGCGTATACGAGGCCTATCGCGACTTCCAGCAGAAGGTCAGGCCCTTCACCGACGTCGGCGAGTTCGCCTACCTCAAGGCGCGGGACCGCCTGGCCTGAGCCAGCCGAGGCCTTGCCGCAGCGCAGGACGGAAAGGAGGGGCGGGCGGCTCAGCCGTCCTGACGCACCGCGCGGATTCGGCCGTTGTCGTCCAGCGCGACCATCACGAAGCGTGCCTCGGTCACCTTGTGCAGTTCATCGGGGTCGCGTTCGTGGGGGGCGCGGCTCCACACCTCCACATCGATCTTGATCGAGCTGTGGCCGATCTCGCGGACTTCGGTGAAGATGTTGACCATGGAGCCCACGCGCACCGGGCACAGGAAGTCCATGGCCTCGATGGCCACGGTGGCCGTGCGGCCGAGCGCCTCGCGGCCGGCGGCCAGCTCGGCGGCCTGATCCATGTGGCCGACCAGCCAGCCGCCGGGGATGTCGCCATGGAAGTTGGTGTCCTGGCGGCTCGCCACCAGCTTGAGCGTCAACTGGCCACGGGGCGCCGGGATATCGTCGAGATCGGTCATCGGGGTGAGCTTTCCTGGCTTGTTGTTGTGAGCGGTGTCAGGCAGCGGGGGCGGGAGGGTGCCGCTGGCCCCTGGATCGGCAACTCATGATAAACGGCATGGCCCCGGGGGCTCCACCTTTGCCACATCATGCCACGCGACGCGAGCCTTCGCGCCTGGTTCCCCTGGAGGACGCATGACTCGGGCCTATCGCTCCCCATCATTCTGGGCCGCGCTCTTGATCGTGGCCGCGCTGTTCGCCGCCCCTGCGGAGGCGGAGCATCGCATCGGGACCCTGGATACCGTCGGCTCGGACACCATGGCAGGACTGATGCTGCGCTGGGGCGAGCGCCTCGCCCGGCGGCACCCGGGAATGCGGGTCCAGTTGCAGGCCAGCGGTTCGGCCAGCGCACCGACGGCCCTGACCGCGGGCACCACCCTGGTGGGCCCCATGTCCCGCCCCATGACCGAGGCCGAACACCAGGCCTTCGTGGCGCGCTATGGCTATCCGCCCCGGGAAGTGGTGGTGGCCAGGGACGCCCTGGTGGTGGTGGTGCATCGGCACAATCCGCTGTCGAGTCTCTCTCGGCAACAGCTCGACGCCGTCTTCTCGGAGACCTATCGTTGCGGGGCCGAGGGCGGCCTTCGTCGCTGGGCGGCGCTGGGGCTCGAGGTGCCGTCCGGTCGCATCGTGCTGCACGGACGCAACGCCGTCTCCGGCACCCATGACCTGTTCCGCCGGGAGGCCCTGTGCGGCGGCCGTTTCCGGCCCTCGGTCAACGAGCACCCCGGGTCGGCCGCCGTGGTGGCGGCCGTGGCCGCGGACCCCCAGGCCATCGGCTATGCCGGCCTCAATCACCTGATGCCCAGCGTCCGGCCGATCCCCCTGCGGGATGCCGAGGGCGTCCAACGGGCCCCCGAGCCGAGCGCGGTGCGCCGCGGCGACTACCCGCTGGCCCGGGACCTGCGCCTCTACGTGAACCTGCCGCCGGGAGAGTCCCTGCCGGCCGCCGAGCAGGCCTTCATCGAGCTGGTGCTGTCCGCCGAGGGGCAGGCGATCGTCGAGGAACTCGGCTTCGTCTCGCTGCCTGGGGCCGTGCTGTCGCGACAACGGCGCCGGCTGGGGCTCGAGGCGGAATAGCGTTGTCACTCGATTGTCATGACAATGTCGTATTTTTCCGCTAGCCCACTCATCCCGGCAGTGACTCCATGACGCCATCCCCCTCCACCTCGCCCATGCGACAGCGCCTGCGCCAGGGGCGCGACCGCCTGGCCACCGCCCTGATCACCGCCGGGGGGATCGGCGTGATCGCCGCGGTGATGGGCATCGCGGTCTTCCTGGTGGTCGAGGTGGTGCCGCTGTTCTGGCCCGCCGAGCCCACCGGGATCCGCCTCGAGGCACTGTGGCTGCCCCAGGACGTGGCGGGGCTGGACGCCCCGGCGTACCGCTGGCAGCCTTCGCTGGCCGACGATAGCGGTCCCCTGTTCAGCTTGCCCCCCCTGGTCTGGGGCACCCTGGAAGCGGCCGCCTGGTCGCTGGTGATCGCCGTGCCGCTGGCCCTGGGCGCCGCGGCCCATTCGGCGCTGTTCATGTCGCGTCGCCTGCGGGCCCGCCTGCGGCCCACCCTGGAACTGATGGAGGCCCTGCCCGGCGTGGTCATCGGCTTCGTCGCCGGCCTGGCTCTGGCGCCCTGGCTGGAACGACACCTGGGCCTGGCCCTGGCGCTGTTGCTGCTGTTGCCGACCGGCCTGCTGCTGGCCGGTGGCTTGTGGCGACAGCTGCCGGCCAGGCTGCAGCGACGCCTGCCGTTGGGCTGGGCGGCCCTGTGGCTGATGCCCTGGCTGGTGCTGACCTGGGGCCTGGCCCACTGGCTGGGACCACGCCTCGAGACCCTCTGGTTCGGCGGCGACCTGCGGGCCTGGCTGGAGGTCACCCTGGGGCTGGACTATGCCAACCGCAATGCGGTGATCGTCGGCATGGCCATGGGCTTCGCGGTCGTGCCCAGCATCTATGCCCTGGCCGAGGATGCCCTCTCCGGGGTGCCGAGAAGCCTCGCCGAGGGGGCCCAGGCCCTGGGCGCGACCCGTTGGCAGACCCTGTGGCGGGTCATGCTGCCGGCGGCCAGCCCCGGGGTGCTCTCGGCGGTGATGATCGGCGCCGGCCGGGCGGTGGGCGAGACCATGATCGTGCTGATGGCCAGCGGCAACACCGCCCTGATGACGGCCAATCCCCTGGATGGCCTGCGTTCCATGGCGGCCAGCATCGCCATCGAGCTGCCGGAGGCCGCGCCGGGAGGCACCCACTATCGCCTGCTGCTGCTGGCGGCCTTGCTGCTCTTCGCCTTCACCTTCCTGGTGAATACCCTGGCCGAGGTGGTCCGGACCCGGCTGCACCGTCGCTATCGTCGCCTGGGAGGCCCGTCATGAGAGGGTGGCATCGCAAGACGGGGCGCGCTCGCCTGCCCCGCGGGGAGGGGCCCTGGGCCTGGCTGTCCGCCGGCAGCGTGTCGCTGTCGCTGCTGCTGCTGGCCCTGCTGCTGGGGCTGCTGGCGAGCCGTGG
The DNA here is from genome assembly GCF_014192275.1 of Halomonas stenophila. Classification (GTDB taxonomy): domain Bacteria; phylum Pseudomonadota; class Gammaproteobacteria; order Pseudomonadales; family Halomonadaceae; genus Halomonas; species Halomonas stenophila. Next base: position 205,945 of record NZ_JACHXR010000003.1, read on the forward strand.
GCTGGGCCACTTCTGGCCCGGGGATGTCGCCCTGGTCACCCTGCAGGACGGTCGACAGCTGGCCGGCCGGGAGGTGAGGGAGCAACCCCTGCCCGATGGCAGCGGTCATGAGCGGCTCTATCGCACCGGCAACCGCGACCTGGACGGGGAGATCTGGGACTGGGTGGCCCTGGCCGCGATCCGGGAGGTGAGCCATCCGCCGGAGCTGCTGGTGCTGGAGCGTCGGCGCTGGAGCGAGTTCATCGGCCGGCTGGTGGCCCTCGAGCCCGAGGCGGGCCCCCGCCTCGAGGGCGAGGCAGCCTGGTCGGCCCTGACGGACCGCCTGGCGGAGCTCGAGGCGGGCCGCGAGGCGATACGCGAGCTGCGCGAGCGGACCATCCTGCCGCTGGTGCGTCGCCTGGAGCGTGAGGGCAAGAGCGCCGAGGCCACGCGGGCGCTGGCGGCGGCCGAGGCCCGGGTCGCCGAGCTGCGCGCCTCCCTGGGCGGGGCCCGCCTGGTGCTGGAGAGCGTGTCCGGGGAGCGGCTGATCCAGTCCCTGGACGAGATCGTTCGGGCCCGGCGTCCCAACGCCATGTCCGGTCTCGACAAGCTCGTCGCCTGGGGCGAGAGGGTGTGGCGTTTCCTCTCCGAGGGGCCGCGGGTGGGCAACGTCGAGGATGGTGTCTGGCCGGCGATCTTCGGCACCATCCTCATGGTGCTGCTGATGTCGGTGGTGGTCACGCCCTTCGGGGTACTGGCGGCGGTCTACCTCAACGAGGTGGCTCACCAGGGGCGCCTGACCCGGCTGGTGCGCATCGGCGTGCGCAACCTCGCCGGGGTGCCCTCCATCGTCTACGGCGTGTTCGGCCTGGGGGTGTTCGTCTACGGCATCGGCGGACGACTGGACCAGTGGTTCTTCGAGGCATCGTTGCCCTCGCCGACCTTCGGCACCGGCGGCCTGTTGTGGGCGTCGCTGACCCTGGCGCTGCTGACCCTGCCGGTGGTCATCGTGGCCACCGAGGAGGGACTGGCGCGCATTCCCCACCGCCAGCGGGAGGGTGCCCTGGCGCTGGGGGCGACGCGCCTGGAGATGCTGAGCCGGGTGGTGCTGCCGATGGCGATGCCGGCGATGCTCACCGGGATGATCCTGGCGGTGGCTCGGGCCGCCGGCGAGGTGGCGCCGCTGATGCTGGTGGGAGTGGCCAAGCTGGCGCCCCAGGTGCCGCTGGATGGCGACTTCCCCTACCTGCATCTTGAACGGAAGTTCATGCATCTGGGGTACCATATCTTCGATGCGGCCTTCCACGGCAACGACGTTCAGGCGGCATTGCCGATAGCATATGGCACGGCGCTGCTGCTGGTGCTGGTCATTCTGGTGCTTAACCTGACTGCAATATTTCTGCGTCACCATCTGAGATCGCGCCACGGTACTCTCTCGTCGTATTAAGCTCGTCGTATCGAGATGTTGCCGTCGCTGCAAGGAGCCTTGATGCCAGTCATGCGGGAAGTGCGCTCCACCAGGGGAGCTTTCATCGACTTCGCCCCCGAGGCCACCAGCCTGGAGATTCGCGGCTTCGGCTTGCGCTATGGCGACAAGCCGGCCCTCAACGACCTGACCCTGCGGGTGCCGCGGCATCGGGTCACGGCCTTCATCGGGCCCTCGGGCTGCGGCAAGTCGACCCTGCTGCGGGCCCTCAATCGCCTGCACGACCTCAACGAGGAGGTCGTGCAGGCGGGCGAGATCCGCCTCGAGGGACAGGATATCCATGCGCCCGAGGTGGCGGTGGCGGAGCTGCGTCGACGGGTGGGGATGGTCTTCCAGGCGCCCAACCCCTTCCCCATGTCGATCTACGACAACGTGGCCTTCGGACTGCGCCTGCAGGGCGGGCTGCGCAAGCGACGCCGCGACGACATCGTCGAGTGGGCGCTGCGCTCCGCGGCCCTGTGGGACGAGGTGAAGGACCGGCTGCGGGCCTCCGCCTGGTCGCTGTCGGGGGGCCAGCAGCAGCGCCTGGTGATCGCCCGCACCCTGGCGGTGGGGCCGGAGGTGCTGCTGCTCGACGAGCCGGCCTCGGCCCTGGACCCCATCTCGACCCTCAAGGTCGAGGAGCTGATCCGCAACCTGAAGGCGAGCCTGACCCTGGTGCTGGTCACCCACAACATGCAGCAGGCGGCGCGGGTCTCGGACTATACCGCCTTCCTGCAGGACGGCGAGCTGGTGGAGTATGCTCCCACCGATACCCTCTTCACCAACCCGCGCCTCGCGCGCACCGAGAATTACATCACCGGACGCATGGCCTGACGCCCTGCGCCCCCAGGAGAGTCTCATGGACATCACCAGCGATATCCACAGCCAGCATATCTCGCGGCAGTTCAATCATGAGCTCGAGGAGCTCAAGACCCACCTGATGGCCATGGGCGGCCTGGTCGAGAAGCAGGTGCAGGATGCCGTCCGGGCCCTGCTCGACGGGGACTCCACCCTGGCCCGTCAGGTGGTCGACAACGACCGTGCCGTCAACGACATGCAGATCAAGATCGACGACGAGTGCACGCGTGTGCTGGCCCGTCGCCAGCCCGCGGCCTCGGACCTGCGCCTGGTGCTGGCGGTGATTCGCGCCGCCTCCGACCTGGAGCGCATCGGCGACGAGGCCAGCAAGATCGCCCGCAACGCCGGGGAGCTGGTGGAGAGCAACAATGGCACCCGCGGCTTCGTCGAAGTGCGCATCATCAGCGAGCACGTGCGCAAGATGGTGCGTGATGCCCTGACCGCCTTCGCCCGCTTCGACACCGAGCTGGCGCTCAAGGTGGTGCAGGAGGACGACCAGGTCGACAGCGAGTATCAGAGCGCGATGCGTTCCTTGATGACCTTCATGATGGAGGATGCCCGGGCGATCTCGCCGGTGCTCGGCATCATGTGGATCCTGCGGGCCCTGGAGCGGATCGGTGACCACGCCAACAACCTGGCCGAGTATGTGGTCTATCTGGTCAAGGGACTCGACATCCGCCACACGGACCCGGATGATCTCGACGAGGACGTGCTCGGCGAGGGTTGAACCACGCCCGACGCCCGCTGTCCCTGGATGGGCCGTCGCCCCTGGCGACGGCCCCTTTCGTCGTGATGGAGGAAATGACACCGATGCTGGATGCCTTCACGGCGCTGTCCCGGGGGACCCGACTGGTCTACTCCCGGGGGCTGCGTCGCTACGTGTTCCTGCCGATTCTCGCCAACCTGGTGGTCTACGCCGGCATGCTGGCCTACGTGCTGGCGCATTTCGGCGGCTGGCTGGACGGCTGGATGGCCATGGTGCCGACCTGGCTCGACTGGCTCAGCTGGCTGATCTGGCCGCTGTTCCTGCTCAGCCTGGTGGTGATCGTGTTCTTCACCTTCACCCTGGTGACCCACCTGATCGCCGCGCCCTTCTATGGTTTCCTGGCGGAGAAGGTCGAACGCGAGGTGACCGGCCGGGCGCCGCTGGACGATCGCGGCTTCCTGCGCGCCGGCGTCGATGCCCTGGGGCGCGAGCTGGTCAAGCTGGGCTACATCCTGCCGCGCATGGCGGTGCTCTTCGTGATCAGCTGGATCCCGGTGGTGAACCTGGTCGCGCCGCTGCTCTGGGCGCTGTTCTCGGCCTGGACCATGGCCATCACCTACCTCGACTACCCCATGGACAACAACCAGGTGAGCTTCCGCGACATGCGACGCCGCCTCGCCGCGCGGCGCTGGCCGACGCTCAGCTACGGCGGCTGGGTGATGCTGATCACCTTTCTGCCCCTGGCCAATCTGTTCCTGCTGCCCGGCGCGGTGGCCGCCGCGGTGCTGATGTGGGATCGCCACTACCGCGACCTCGCGCCGCTTGGCCAGGCGGCACCGCCCCGGGCACGCTGAGGCCTGCTCAGGGTGCCGACCCGCCCGTTCAGGCGCGCTGCGAGGCCGGCTGTGGCTGGCCATCGACCAGCCGGGCGGCGGGAAACAGGCAACGGAAGGTGGCACCCTCGCCGGGGCGGGAGTCGATCACGAGGCGGGCGTCGTGGCGCAGCAGCACGTGCTTGACGATGGCTAGTCCCAGGCCGGTGCCGCCGGTGGCGGTGCTGCGCCCCTTGTCGACGCGGTAGAAGCGCTCGGTGAGGCGCGGGATGTGCAGCGGGTCGATGCCCTCGCCGTCGTCCTCCACCTCCAGGCAGGCACCCTCGCCCCAGGCCCGCCAGCGCAGCACGATCCGGCTGCCCTCGCCGGCGTAGCGCACGGCATTGAAGGCCAGGTTGGAGACGGCACTGTGGAGCTCCTTCTCCGAGCCCTGCAGCCCACGGGGGTCCTCGATGGCCACCTCGAGGTGGTGACGCCCGGCGGAGAGCGCCTCGGCATCGCGGCGCACGGCCTCCAGCAGGGTGGCGGGGTCGAGACGGGTGTCGTCCTGGCCGCCCCGGTCGATCTCCAGGCGCGAGAGCAGCAGCAGGTCGTTGACCAGGTTCTGCATCCGCGTGGTCTGGCTCTGCATCTGGGCGAGGCCTCGTCCCAGGCGCGGCGGCAGCTGGTCGGCCATGTCGCCATAGGTCTCGAGATAGCCCGCCAGCACCGTCAGCGGGGTACGCAGCTCGTGGGAGACGTTGGCCACGAAGTCGCGGCGCATCTGCTCCAGGCGGTGGAGCCGGGTGATGTCGCGGGCCATCAGCAGGCGTTCGTCGTCGCCGTAGAGGGTGATCTGGAACTGCAGGATCATCTGCTCGTCGATCGGCGACGAGAGGGTCAGGGGCTCGCGATAGTCCCGGGCGTGCAGGTAGTCGACGAAGCGCGGATCGCGCAGCAGGTTGGTGATGTGCTGGCCGCGGTCATGGGCCGGTTGCAGGCCCAGCATGCGCTCGGCGGCGCTGTTCCACCATTCCATGTCGCCGTGGCGGTCGAGCATCACCACGCTGTCGCGCATCGCCTCCGAGGATTCCTGGATGCGCCGCAGGGTGTCGCGCAGCCGCCGCTGGGTGATGCGCTGGCCCTTCTGGTAGCGGTAGAGGCGGTCGAACAGCTCGCCCCACAGACCGGAGGCCGCCGGCGGCTCGTCATGGGGACGGTGCGTCAGCCACTGCTGGAGGGCATGCAGCTGGAGCAGCTGGTAGCCGAGGTAGAACGCCAGCGCCACCGCGACGCCGGCCCCGATGGCCGAGAAGGGCCAGCCGACCAGGCCGCCGGCGAGCACCAGGGCCGCCAGCCGCCACAATTCCCGTCGCCACAGCCGCGTCACGTCAGCCCTTGGCAGAGAAGCGGTAGCCCGTGCCGCGCACGGTCTGGATCAACTGCTGGTGGGGCTCGCCCAGGGCCTTGCGCAGGCGGCGGATGTGCACGTCGACGGTGCGTTCCTCGACGTAGACGTTGCCGCCCCAGACCTGGTCGAGCAGCTGCCCCCGGGTGTAGGCGCGCTCCTGGTGGGTCATGAAGAACTGCAGCAGCCGGTACTCGGTGGGGCCGATCTCCAGGGACTGGCCGTCGACGCTGACCCGGTGGCTCACCGGGTCGAGCATCAGGCCGTCGACCTCCACCGGGTCCTCCACGCCGCGGGGAGTGGCCCGGCGCAGCACGGCCTTGAGGCGGGCCACCAGCTCCCGGGGCGAGAACGGCTTGGTGATGTAGTCGTCCGCCCCGGACTCGAGCCCCTGAATCTTGTTGTCCTCCTCGCCCTTGGCGGTGAGCATGATGATCGGCAGCTCGGCGGTGCTCTCCTCGCGCTTCAGGCGCCGAGCGAGTTCGATGCCGCTGGTGCCGGGCATCATCCAGTCGAGCAGTACCAGGTCGGGCTGGTGGTCGACGACCATGGCATGGGCGCTCTGGGCATTGTCCGCCTCGAGGACGCGATAGTCGGCCATCTCCAGCGCCACGGCGATCATCTCGCGGATCGGTGCTTCATCATCGACGATCAGTACGGTCTTGGCGGTCATCCCGGGGCCTCATGGTCAGGTCAATGACGGGTCGATGACGATGACAGCATGTCCTTGTGACAATACCGTGACAGTACCGGCCTGTCGCCCCCTTCAGCCGCCCTGTCCCGGCCACAGGCTGAGGCCGATGCCGGCGAAGACCAGCAGCCCCGACCAGTGGTTGTTGAGGAAGGCCTGGAAGCAGCGCTCGCGTTCGCGAAGGCGAATCAACCGCTGCTGGTGCACGAAGGTGGCCGCCATGGCAGCGAGGCCCAGCCAGAAGAAGCCCCCCAGGCCGAGGCGCAGTCCGACCCAGGCCAGCAGGCCCAGAGTCACGCCCTGCAGCACAGCGATCATCAGCCGATCGGCACGGCCGAACAGCACCGCCGTGGACTTGATGCCGATCTTCAGGTCGTCATCCCGGTCGACCATGGCGTATTCGGTGTCGTAGGCCACCGTCCAGGCCAGGTTGGCGGCGAACAGCAGCCAGGCCTCCACGGGAACCCGGCCGAGCACTGCCCCGAAGGCCATGGGGATGGCCCAGGAGAAGGCCGCCCCCAGCACCACCTGGGGCAGGTGCGTGTAGCGCTTCATGAAGGGGTAGACGGCGGCGAGCGCCACCCCCACCAGGGACAGCATCACGGTGAACAGGTTGGTGAACCACACCAGCACGAAGGCGGTCATGACCAGGAGCGCGAACAGCCCCTGGGCCTCGCCCTCGGCGATGCGGCCGTTGGCCAGGGGGCGGTCCCGGGTGCGCTTGACGTGGCCGTCGAAGTGGCGGTCGGCGTAGTCGTTGATCACGCAGCCCGCGGCGCGCATCAGGTAGACGCCGGCCACGAAGATCAGCAGCAGCCTGCGCTCGGGGAGGCCGGCCGCGGCCACCCACAGCGCCCACAGGGTGGGCCACATCAGCAGCCAGGTGCCGATGGGGCGGTCGAGACGGGTCAGCTGCAGGAAGTCGGGGAGCCGGGCCAGCCCCCTGGGGCGCATCAGGGTACGGTCCATCAGGGTCTCTCGCATGGGTCGATCGGGGCCGGTGCCAGGGGCGGAGCGCCTCCCGACACGCGCCGCTCAAGCCTACCGTGAAGGCAGGGCGAGGTCATCCACCATGGCCTCCAGGAAGAATTCCTGCACCAGCACGGCGAAGCCGCCATGACGGAACACCGAGCGGCGTCCCCAGGGGCCAGTGACGGGGTGGAAGGGGGCGGGGTCGGCGCTGACCTCGATGGGGCCGCGCTCCAGGTCGGGCTGGCGGAACAGCCAGTGGCCCAGCGAGCGCTCGCCAAGCCGCTCGAGCCGCCGGCCGTGTGGCTGGTCCAGCGGCGCCACCGAGCGGGCGATCACCCAGGGGCGGTCGTCCAGGGTCAGCGCCACCTCGCGTAGCCAGGCCCGCCGGCCCAGCGGCAGGCCCAGGGCCAGGGCCTCGTCGCGGCGTGGCCGGCCGAGGCCCTGGCCGAGCAGGCGGACCCGGAAGCGCCAGGGGCGGCCGGCCTCGGTCAGGCGGCTGGTGAGGGAATCGCGGGAGGCGACCCAGTGCCACCAGGCGGGGCTCATGGCCGGGCGTGCCGCCGCCAGGGGGCGCCATCGGGGGGCGAGTGCCGGGCCGTGATCCACCGCTCTACTCCGCGTCCAATCCAAAGGGCGGCTAGTGTACCATGGCTCGCCGATACGCTATCCCGTGGCGGGCCGCCGCGCCCGCTCCCAGCGAGGAACTCCATGACCGCTCCCCTGACCATCATCGGCTCCGGCATGGCCGGCCTCGGTCTGGCACGCCAGGTGCGTGCCGGCCAGGCCGAGCGGCCGATCACCCTGATCACCGCCGATGGCGGTGACGACTACTCCAAGCCACTGCTCTCCACCGGCTTCGCCAAGCGTCTGCCCCCCGCACGCCTGGCCAGTCGCTCCGCCCTCGAGGTGGCCGACCAGCTGGGGGTGGTGATGCGCACCCATAGTCGGGTCGAGGCCCTGGATCCGGACGCGCGGACCCTGACGCTCGGGGCCGAGCGTCTGCCCTATGGGGAGCTGGTGTTGGCCACCGGGGCCGCGCCGGTCGCCCCCTTCGCGATTCCCGAGGCCGTGGCGGAGCGGGTCTTCACCATCAACGATCTCGACGACTACCGGGGCTTCCATGGGGCGCTGGATGCCCTGGGGCGGCCGGCACGGATCGCCATCGTCGGCATCGGTCTGGTCGGTTGCGAGTTCGCCAACGACCTGGCCGCCGGCGGCCACGCGGTCGAGCTGGTCGCCCCGGAGCCGGCGCCCCTGCCACGGCTGCTGCCGGAACCCCTGGGTCATGCCCTGGGCGAGGCCTTCGTCGCGGCCGGCATCCGGCTGCATACGGGGCGCACCGTGCGCAAGCTGATGGACCGCGGCAGCCGCGTGGGGCTGGGGCTGGACGATGGCGCTAGCCTGGAGGCCGACCTGGTGCTGGTGGCCACCGGCCTGCGGCCGCGCAGCGAGCTGGCTGCGGCCGCCGGGCTCGAGGTCGGCCCGGCGGGCATCCACACCGACCGCCTGCTGGCCACCTCGGCCCCCGGCATCTTCGCCCTGGGCGATGTGGCCTGCGTCGATGGCCTCAATGCCATGTATGTCCAGCCGCTGCAGGCCGGCGCCAAGGCCCTGGCCAGGACCCTGACCGGCACGCCCACGCCCGTGCGCTATGGTCCCTGGCCGGTGCTGGTCAAGACGCCACTGCTGCCGGTGGTGTCGCTGCCCCCCACCGTGCCACCCGCCCGCTGGCGCCTCGAGGGGGAGGGACAGGACCTGACCGCCTTCGCCGAGGACGAGGACGGTCGTTTGATAGGATTCGCGTTGACAGGCGGCTGCGTACGTCGGAAAGTCGAACTGGCGCGGGCTGCACCGCCGTTGCTAGGCTAGTGACGTCAACGACGGCACCCCGGGTCGCCGGCCGCCGGGTCGCCAGAGATCCCGTTGCACAGTGGCGTCATTCGCATGTCGCTCCCCAGGCCGCATGCGAGGGAGGCAGTCACGGATGTTCCGTGAAGAACAACGAGCCGGTGGGATCACCGGTAGCTCATCGAAACCAGGAGGGCTGTATGCGCAAACCAGAACTCGCCGCGGCGATCGCCGAGCGTGCCGATCTATCCAAGGACAAGGCCAGCCAGGTTCTGAATGTCATCCTCGACGAGATCACGGGCAGTGTCTCCGATGGCAAGGATGTCTCGCTGATCGGCTTCGGTACCTTCACCGTGCGCGAGCGGGCCGCTCGCACCGGCAAGAACCCCCAGACCGGTAAGCCGCTGACCATCCCGGCCAGCAAGACCGTGGCCTTCAAGCCGGGCAAGGGCCTCAAGGATGCTGTCGCCCAGTAAGGCCTGCTGACCCCGCCTGCGGCCCGCCCCATGGCGGGCCGCGGACGTTCTGCCCGCTTTCCTCCTGATGACCTTTCCCGGATGGGCGCCGATGAAGCTGCGATTGATGCTGTGGGTACTGGGCGTGCTGCTCAAGCGGGCACTGCGCCGCAAGGCGCGGTTCCGTGACCGACTGGCCGAGATGCGCAGCCTCGACTGGGGAATCGCCACGGAGGACCTGGCCATCGCCCGCTACTACCGCATGTCGCCCGGTGGCATCGAGACGGGACCTGGCCTGCCGGTGGATCTCGATCTGGAGCTGCGCTTCGAGGACACCGGCGCGGCCGTGCGGGTGCTCGGGAAACCCACCCAGAAGGCCTTCCTCGACGGCATGATGGCCGGCAAGGTGCGCCTGGTCGGCGATACCGGCGACCTGCAGAAGCTGCAGAGCCTGCTCAAGCACCTTTAGAAAGCTTGAAGCTTGAAGATCGCCGCTTCGCGGCTGGAAGCTTGAAGAAAAGGCTTGATCGCGCCGTGCGTAGGATGAGCCTGTGTTCCAGCTTCCAGCTTCCAGCTTCCAGCTTCCAGCTTCCAGCTTCCAGCTTCCAGCTGTCAGACCTGCCCGTAACGTCCCGCTTCCTCGCCCAGCCAGCGGCGGATCAGCGGGCGGCTAGCCTCCGGCCGGCTGGCCAGCAGCGCCTCGGCCAGCGGCGAGACCGAGGGCAGCAGGTCGGCATCGCGCTCCAGGTCGGCGATCTTCATGGCGGCCAGTCCCGTCTGGCGGGTGCCCAGCACCTCGCCGGGGCCACGGATCGCCAGGTCCTGCTCGGCGATGCGAAAGCCGTCCGTGGTCTCGCGCATCACGGTCAGTCGGCGCCGCGAGTGATCCGACAGGGGTGGATGGTAGAGCAGCACGCAGAAGCTCGCGGTGGCGCCGCGGCCGACCCGGCCCCGCAGTTGGTGCAGCTGCGACAGGCCGAGGCGCTCGGGGTTCTCGATGATCATCAGGCTGGCGTTGGGGACATCGACGCCGACCTCGATCACCGTGGTGGCCACCAGCAGGTCCAGCTCGCCGGCCTTGAAGGCGTCCATGACCTCGGCCTTCTCGGCGGCCTTCATGCGGCCATGGACCAGGCCGATGGCGAGCTCGGGGAGGGCCTCCCCCAGCTCGTCGCGGGTGGCCTCCGCCGCCTGGCACTGCAGGGCCTCGGACTCCTCGATCAGGGTGCACACCCAATAGGCCTGGCGACCCTCGGCACAGGCATGGCGGATCCGGGCCACCACCTCGGGGCGGCGCTCGTCGGGCACCACCGCCGTGGTCACCGGGGTGCGGCCGGGGGGCAGCTCGTCGATGACCGAGACGTCCAGGTCCGCATAGGCGCTCATCGCCAGGGTGCGCGGGATGGGGGTGGCGGTCATCACCAGCTGATGAGGGGTCAGGCCGCCGGCCTCGCCCTTCTCGCGCAGCGCCAGGCGCTGGTGGACGCCGAAGCGGTGCTGCTCGTCGATGATCGCCAGGCCGAGGCGCTGGAAGTGCACGTCGCCCTGGAACAGCGCATGGGTCCCCACCACCATCTGCGCCCGACCGTCGAGGATCGCCGCCTTGGTATCCAGCCGGGCTTTGCCCTTGAGCTTGCCGGCCAGCCAGGCCACCTCGATGCCGAGCGGCGCGAACCAGCGCTGGAAGGCGCGGTAGTGCTGTTCGGCGAGGAGTTCGGTGGGCGCCATCATGGCCGCCTGGCAGCCGCCGGCGATGGCCGACAGCGCCGCCATGGCGGCCACCACCGTCTTGCCCGAGCCGACGTCGCCCTGCACGAGGCGCAGCATGGGCATCTCGCCGGCGAGGTCGGCGCGGATCTCGTCGAGCACCCGACGCTGGGCGGCGGTCAGCGAGAAGGGCAACTGGGTGAGGAAGCGGGCCTGCAGCCCGCGTCCATCGGGCAGCGGCGGGGCGCCGTCTTCCTGGATGCGCAGGCGCACCTCCCGCAGGCTCAGCTGGTGAGCCAGCAGCTCCTCCAGGGCCAGGCGCCGGGTGGCGGGGTGGTGGCCCTCGGCGAGGATCCCGGGGTCGACCTCCGGCGGGGGATGGTGCAGCACGCTCAGGCAGTGATGGAGCTCGGGCAGGGCGAAGCGCTGGCGCAGTGCCTCGGGCAGCCATTCCGGCAGGGCCTCGGGGGCGGCGTCCAGCCGCGCCAGGGCCTGGTCGATCAGGGCCCTCAGCCGGGTCTGGTGCAGGCCCTCGGTGGTCGGGTAGATGGGGGTCAGGTGATCCTCCACCGGTGGCGCCCCCTCGCCCAGCAACCGATATTCCGGGTGATAGAGCTCGAGCCCGGTGGCGCCGGCCCGGGCCTCTCCGAAGGCGCGCACCCGTCCCCCGGGGCGGAACTGCTGCTGCTGGGCCGGCGAGAAGTGGAAGAAGCGCAGGCTGAGGATGCCGGAGCCGTCGCGCAGGCGCACCAGCAGGCTGCGTCGCCGGCCGCGCACCACCTCGGCGGCCATCACCTCGCCCTCCACCACGGCCTCGCCACCGGCGCGCAGGGTGGCGATGGGCGTGACATGGGTGCGGTCCTGGTAGCGCAGCGGAAGATGGAACAGCAGGTCGGTCACGGTCTCGATGCGCAGCCGGGACAGTTTCAGGGCCAGCGCCTCGCCGACGCCCTTGAGGTCCGTGACGGGGGCGTCGAGGCCACTCATGCCGGGGACGGCTCGGCGGCGCGACAGCGCTGGATGGCCTCGGTCACCGCATCGATGGCCTGGGGACGGGGGAAGCTCGCGCGCCAGGCGATGGCCACGGTCCGCGCGGGGGCCGGCGCGGAGAAGGGACGGCTGACCAGCAGGCCGCTCTCGTAGTGACCGGTGCCGATGGCCGAACGCGGCAGCACGGTGATGCCGAGGCGCGAGGCCACCATGTGGCGGATCGTCTCCAGCGAACCGCCCTCGGCGGTGAGGGTGTTGTGGGGGCTGTTGAGCTTGTGGCTGATGGCCGGGCAGGCCTCGAGGATCTGGTCGCGAAAGCAGTGCCCCTCGCCGAGCAGCAGCAGGCGCTCCTCGAGGAGGTTCTCCTTGTCGATGCTCTTGCGGCTGGCCCAGGGGTGGTCGGCCGGCACCAGCACCTCGAAGGCCTCCTCGTAGAGCGGCTTGGTCACCACATCGGTCTCGGTGAAGGGCAGTGCCACGATGATGGCGTCGAGCTCGCCGCTGCGCAGCTTGCGCCGCAGGTCGCCGGTGAAGCCCTCTTCGATATACAGCGGCATCTGGGGCGCCCCCCGGGTGAGCTCCGGCACCAGGTGGGGAAACAGGTAGGGGCCGATGGTGTAGATGGCGCCGATACGCAGCGGGCTCGCCAGCTGGTCACGTCCGGCGGTGGCCAGCTCCTTGATCACGCTGCTCTGTTCCAGCACGCGCTGAGCCTGCTCGACGATCTTCTCGCCCAGCGGCGTGACCTGGACGGTGGACTTGGAGCGCTCGAACAGCGCCACCCCCAGCTCCTCCTCGAGCTTCTTCACCGCCACCGAGAGGGTGGGCTGGGACACGAAGCACCGCTCGGCGGCGCGGCCGAAATGGCGCTCCTGGGCCAGGGTTACGATGTAGCGGAGTTCTGTTAGAGTCATCTTGGTGCCGGGGCATCCTCTCTTGTGCGTCACGGGCCCCACGATAAGGGCACCCTCATACGATAGGGACTTTTTATCAGGGGGCGAAGGAAAGGTGAAGAACACGACGCTGATTCTGGGCTGTGGTGATATCGGAACGACGCTGGGCCGCGAGCTGCTGGCGGCCGGCCATCGCGTCGTCGGCGTGCGGCGCCATGCCGGCAAGCTGGCCGACACCGGCATCGAGGGCCGCGCCGCGGATCTGGGCGATCCTGCGGCGCTCGCCGAGTTGCCGGATGCCGACCTGCTGGTCTACGTGGTCAGTGCGGACCACTTCGATGAGGACGCCTATCGGGCGGCCTACCCGGATGGCCTCAAGGCGGTGCTGGCGGAGTATGCCGGCCGCCGCCAGGCGCCGAAGCATGTCTTCTTCGTCTCCTCCACCAGCGTCTATGCCCAGCAGGACGGCGAGGTCGTGGACGAGACCAGCCCCGCCGACTCCGCCGGCTTCTCGGGCCAGCTGATGCGCGAGGCCGAGCAGGCGCTGATCGAGCACGCCTTGCCGGGCACCGTGGTGCGCTTCTCGGGCATCTACGGCCCCGGCCGCGACCGGCTGATTCGCCAGGTCGGCGAGGGACGCATCGCCGCGGCCACCCCGGCCATGTACTCCAACCGCATCCATCGCGATGACTGCGCCGGCGTGCTGGCCCACCTGATCGGCCGGGCGCTGGCCGGCGAGTCGCTCCATGAGCTCTACCTGGCCAGCGACTGCGAGCCCACGCCGCTCCACGAGGTGATGACCTGGCTGGCCAGGCAACTCAAGGTCGAGGCCACCGAGACCATCCAGTCGCCGCTGCGCCGCCGGGCCAGCAAGCGCTGCGACAATGCCCGCCTGCTCGAGAGCGGCTATCGCTTCCGCTACCCCAGTTTTCGCGAGGGCTACGCCCAGGTGCTGCGCGAGGGCGGCTTTCTGCAGCCGACCACCTGATCCGCACCGTGATGGCGGCGGGGGACGTGGTCAGAGTGACTGGCGGTAGCTTAGCGAGTAGACCTCGAAGCCGTTGTTGGGCAGGTCGAGACCGGCGTTGGAGTAGTGGCTGGCGCTGACGCCCAGCTCACCGCCCTGACCGAGCCGGATTCCGGCCGCCACTCGGTCCTCGAACTGGAAGGAGGTGGACAGGTCCCGGTCCTCGAGCCGCGTCTCGACGAACAGCGCACCCCCCACCCCGACCTCGATGTAGGCCCGGCCGCCAGCACAGCTATAGCGCAGGGCCGGGGTCAGTCGCCAGGCGAGGTTGTCCTGCCGATGGTCGCCGGGCAGCCACAGCAGCCCGGTGGCCAGGCGCAGGCCCAGGGCCGGATGCCACTGGCTCAGGTCATGCATCCAGTCGAGGTTCACGCTCAGCGACGGGGTGCCCTCGCTGGTGGTGCCGAGTTCGAGGCTGGGGGCGGCGCCGGCCGGCGGGATGCCGAGACAGGCGGCGAGGGCGGCGGTGGTCGCGAAGCGGGGGAGCCGGCGCGTCATGGCATCTCCTCGGGCGGGGCGGTCCGCGCGAGGGGCCGATAGTGGCTTCCCTGTTGCGTTACGACCGACTGTATTAGCTCTACCCGAGTATAGTCCCATGTCATGGCGATGCGCGGCAGATCGGGGCCGAGCGGCCGCCGGGCCTGGCGCAGCAGGGTGATGTGCGGGGCGAAGCGGTCGGGCCGTCCGGTGATGCCCATCGCCTCGAGGCCGTCCCAGAGTTGGCGCTGCAGGTCTCTCAGGGCCGCTTCCCCCTCGGCCCCGCCGACCCAGACGATCCCCGGGCGGTGGAAGCGACCCCAGGCATCCAGCCGCCAGCTCCCCGGCAGGATCGAGAAGCGCGCCAACCAGTCGCCGATCGCCGTGGCCCGGGGCTCCGGCTGCTCGCCGAGGAAGGCCAGCGTCAGGTGCAGGCTGTCATCGGGCATGCGTCGCCCGCCGCAGCGGGCCTGGGCCCGCTCGGCGAGCTCGCCGAGCCGCCGGCGCAGGGCCGGCGGCGGCACCAGGGCCAGGAAGAGGCGCATGGAATCGATGCCTTGTCCGTCAGACAGCATGCCCAAATCCTCAAAAGCTATGGGGCCGGCGGCAAGGTGCAGCGAGGGTCCTACGCCATGGATGGCGTCGGAAGCGCCCAGGGACGGGTTCACAGCGCCCTCGCGAAAGCTTGTCGCCGGCCGGTGCCTCCTGCCCGGCCGGGCTTGGGAAGGAGATATCAGTCGCCAATGACCAGCACGGCTTCCGCCTCCACCTGGCTGCCCTTGGGCAGCGCCTTGACGCCGACGGCGGCACGGGCGGGATAGGGCGCCTGGAAGAACTCCTCCATCACCTGGTTGACGATGGCGAACTTGTCCAGGTCCACCAGGTAGAGGTTGAGCTTGACCACGTCCTGCAGGGTGCCGGCGGCCTCCTCGCAGACCGCCTTCAGGTTGGTGAACACCTGGTGGGCCTGGGCCTCGAAGTCGTCGGAGACGAGCTCCATGGTCGCCGGGTCCAGCGGGATCTGGCCGGACAGGTAGACGGTATTGCCGGCCTTGATGGCCTGGGAGTAGGGGCCGATGGCGGCGGGTGCCTGGTCGGTGTTGATGACGGCCTTGTTGCTCATGGTGTGCTCCGTGTGTTGTTTGCGGTGAGGTGCAGCCAATGACAGACCCCGCCCGCCGCGACCGCGACGGGCGGGGTCGGGATGCTTCAATTGCCCAGGCGAGTGATCCTGCCGACATGCGACAGGTTGCGCAGGCGCTTGATGATGCGGGCCAGGTGTACGCGATTGCGCACGGCCAGGGTCAGGTTGACGATCGACAGCCGGGCGTCGCGCTCCTCGATGCCGATGCGCTCGATGTTGGCGTCGGCATCGGTGACCAGGCTTGCCAGCTCGGCGACCAGGCCGCGGCGGCTCTCGATCTCCAGGCGCAGCGGCACGGGGAAGTCCTCGTCGGCCTGGTCGGACCACTCCAGGGCGAACAGCTTGTCCGGGTCGCTCTTGAGTTCGGCCAAGTTGCGGCACTCGTCCCGGTGCACCACGATGCCCTTGCCGGCCGAGAGGTGGCCGATGACCGGGTCGCCGGGCAGCGGATGGCAGCAGCGGGCGAACTTGATCACCATGCCCTCGGCGCCGCTGATCAGGATGGGGCCCTGGGCCTGGCGCTCGCTGCGGGACGGCACCGGCTCGCCATGCTGGAGGTCGACCAGCCGGCGCGACACCACATGAGCGACTCGGGTGCCGAGCCCGATGGACTCCAGCAGGGCATCCTCGCTCTTGAGCTCGAGTTCGTCGAGCAGCACGTCCAGCGGTTTCGCCGGCAGCTCCTCGAGGCTGGTCTCGAACTCGGCGAGGGCCTTATTGAGCAGCCGGCGGCCCAGCTGGACGGCCTCGGTGTGCTGCTGGTGCTTGAGGGCATGACGGATCGCCGAGCGCGCCTTGGCGGTGACCACCACGTTGAGCCAGGCCAGGTTGGGCCGGGCCCCCGGGGCGGTGATGATCTCCAGGGTCTGGCCGCTCTGCAGGCGAGTGGAGAGGGGGGCCAGGTGACGGTCGATGCGACAGGCGATGCAGCTGTTGCCGATATCGGTGTGCACGCTGTAGGCGAAGTCGATCACCGTGGCGCCCTGGGGCAACTCCATGATGTCGCCCTTGGGCGTGAAGACGTAGATGTCGTCGGGGAAGAGGTCGTTCTTGACGTGCTCGATGAACTCCAGCGAGTCCCCGGCGTGGCGCTGCATCTCCAGCAGGCCCTTGACCCAGGCCCGGGCCCGGGCGTGGCTGCCCTCGGCGATGGGGTGCTCGGTCTGGCCGGCCTTGTAGAGCCAGTGGGCGGCGATGCCGTTGTTGGCCATGGCCTCCATCTCGCGGGTGCGGATCTGCACCTCGATGGGCATGCCGCCGCTGCCGAACAGGGTGGTGTGCAGGCTCTGGTAGCCGTTGGCCTTGGGAATGGCGATATAGTCCTTGAAGCGGCCCGGGACCGGCTTGTACAGGTTGTGGACCACCCCGAGGATGCGGTAGCAGCTGTCGACGTCCTCGGTGATGATGCGAAAGCCGAAGACATCCATGATCTCGGCGAAGGACTTCCGCTGGTCGCGCATCTTGCGGTAGATCGACAGCAGATGCTTCTGGCGGCCCACCACCGAGCCGTTCAGGCCCTCGTCGTCGAGGCTCTTCTGCAGGCTGTTCTGGACCTGGCGGATGGTCGAGCGGCGATGTCCCCGGGCGCTGGCCACGGCGCGCTTGATGCGCTCGGCGCGCATCGGGTGCAGGGCCTGGAAGGACAGGTCCTCGAGTTCGACGCGGATGGTGTTGATGCCCAGCCGGCTGGCGATCCGGGCGTAGATCTCCAGGGTCTCGCGGGCGATGCGACGCTTCTTCTCCGGGCGCAGGGCACCCAGGGTGCGCATGTTGTGCAGCCGGTCGGCCAGCTTGACGATGATCACCCGGATGTCCCGGGACATCGCCAGGACCATCTTCTGGAAGTTCTCGGCCTGGGCGACGGCCTTGTCCTCGAAGGTGATCTGGGTCAGCTTGGAGACGCCGTCGACCAGCTCGGCCACCGGCTTGCCGAACTGCTCGCCGAGGGCCTCCTTGGCCACCCCGGTATCCTCGATCACGTCGTGCAGCATGGCCGCCATCAGGCTCTGGTGGTCCATGTGCATGTTGGCGAGGATGTTCGCCACCGCCAGGGGGTGGGTGACGTAGGGCTCGCCGGAACGCCGGCGCTGGCCGTCGTGAGCCTGCTCGGCGTAGTAGAAGGCACGCTTGACCTGCTGGATCTCGTCCTGGGGAAGGTAGCCGCCGAGACGGTCGGCCAGGTCATCGATGGTGAACATGCGGCGCGCCCTGAAGGTTTCGTGATGGCCCTGGGGGAGGCATCGGCGGGACTCCGGTGGGGCGGATCACTCCTCGGCGGGGATGCCCGGCTCGGCCTCGGGGCGGGGGCGGATCGGCGCGGCCTCGACGGGTTCATCCAGCACGCTGGAATCGACCAGGCCCTCGGCGATCTCGCGCAGCGCCATGACGGTGGGCTTGTCGTTTTCCCAGGGCAGCAGGGCATCGCGGGAACCGCGGGCCAGCTGACGGGCACGCTGGGTGGAGATCATCACCAGCTTGAAGCGGTTTTCGACGTTTTCCAGACAATCTTCGACGGTGACTCGCGCCATGGAGGCCTTCCTGAATGCTGACGGGCGAAGCCCCGGCCGACGTCACTGCGCCCCGGGGATTCCACCAATGAATAGATGGGATAGATTACTCGACCCCCGGCTCCCCTGACAAGAGCGCCGCCAGCAGCGGCCCGTGGCGCGCCTGGACGCGCTCGAGGGTCAGGCGGCGGGCGATGACCAGGGACTGCAGCTCGCGCAGGGCGGTGGTGAAGTCGTCGTTGATCACCAGGTAGTCGTACTCGTCGTGATGGGACATCTCGCTGACCGCCTCGCGCATGCGCTCGGCGATCACCGCATGCTCGTCGGTGCCGCGGCCGGCCAGGCGATGCTCCAGTTCCTCCCGGGAGGGCGGCAGGATGAAGATCGACACCGCGTCGGGCAGTTGCGCGCGGACCTGGCGGGCGCCCTGCCAGTCGATCTCGAGGATCACGTCCTGGCCGGCGGCGAGCAGGGCCTGCACCGCCCGGCGCGAGGTGCCGTAGTAGTTGTCGAACACCCGGGCGTGCTCGAAGAACTCCCCCCGCTCGATCAGCGACTCGAAGGCCGCCTTGTCGACGAAGTGGTAGTTCACGCCGTCGACCTCGCCGTCGCGGCGCGGCCGGGTGGTGTGCGACACCGAGACCTGGATGCCGTCGAGGCTTTCGATCAGCTCGCGCACCAGGCTGGTCTTGCCGGCGCCGGAGGGAGCGGAGACGATGAAGAGCGTACCTTGGGGCATGGTGGATCCTGCGGAGTTGACGGCTGCGGGAAGGCGCGAAGTATCGCACACTTGGCGGCGTCGCCCCAGCACCCGCCGTCAGGCCACGGCCAGCGTCGCTCGGCGACGCTCCCGATAGCGTCCGGTGAAGAACATCAGCAGCCCGCCGAGGGCCAGCACGGCGCCGACCAGACCACTCGATGACCAGGGCGCGCCGCCCTTGATCACCACCGCCGCCAGCCAGGCGCCCAGGGCGTTGGCGCAGTTGAAGGCGGCATGGTTCATCGAGGCGGCCATGGTCTGGGCGTCGCCGGCGACGTCCATCAGTCGCGTCTGCAGCGCCGGCCCCAGGGCCATGCTGGTCCCCACCAGGCCGACGAACAGCAGCCCGCTGATCAAATGGTCGGCGGCGAAGAAGAAGCCGCCCTGCACCAGTAGACACCACAGCAGGATGCGCGGGATCGCCTTGAGCAGGTTCTTGTCGGCGAGGCGCGCGCCGATCAGGTTGCCGAGGATGGTGCCGACACCGAAGATCGCCAGCACCCAGGGGCCCACCGACTCGGCCATGCCGGCCTGGGTCGAGAGGGTGGGGACCACATAGCTGAACACCGCGAACATGCCGCCGAAGCCGATACTGGCCACCCCGAGGGTGAACAGCACCCGTTGCTTGACCAGCGCCGAGAGCTCCCGCCGGGGGCTGGCGTCCGGGTTGTGGGGTTGGCTGGGGACCCAGAGGCGGATCAGCACGGCGGTGGTCAGGGCGATCGCGCCCACGCCGAGGAAGGCGCTCTGCCAACCCAGCCACTGGCCGGCCCAGGTGGCGAGCGGGGCCCCGACCAGGATGGCGCTGGTCAGGCCCAGCATCACCCGGCTCACCGCCCGGGCGCGCTGCTCGATGGGGACCGCGGCCGCCGCCACCAGGGCGGCGACGCCGAAGTAGGCGCCATGGGGCAGGCCGGCGAGGAAACGCAGGCCGACGAAGGGCCAGAACGAGGTGGCCAGGGCGCTGGCGATGTTGCCGACGGCGAAGACCAGCATCAGCGCGATGAGCAGGGCGCGGCGCGGCACCCGGGCGGCCAGGGCCGAGATCAGCGGGGCGCCGACCACCACGCCCAGCGCATAGCTGGAGATGGCGTAGCCGACATCGGCGGCGGCGACCTGGAGATCGCCGGCGACCCGCTCCAGCAGGCCCATGATCACGAACTCGCTGGTGCCGATGCCGAAGCCGCCCAGGGCCAAGGCGAGCTCGGCCAGGCGGGGGTTGCGCGCCGCGGCGCTGGGTGTGGCGGACGCCATGGCGGCTCCTCCCCTGGACAGGCGCTCCCCATGGGGCTCGGGAGCGAGGAAAATGACTTAAACTTTAAGACAAAAGGATAAGGAATTTCCGCCCTTTCTGCGAGGAGTCATGCGTTTTGTTATGTAATATAACTACATTGCCGTGAGAGTTGCCCCACCGATCGGAAAGGCAATGTCATGGTGGGGGACGGTTCAAGACACCGATGCCGGGGCGAGCCGGCCGGCCTCCTGGGACCAGCGACCGAGCCCCTCGCTGATCCGTTCCAGGGCGTACTGGGCGGCCACCGAGTTGCCGCTGGCGTCGAGCGCCGGCGACCAGGCGCAGATCGACAGCCGGCCGGGGACGATGGCGACGATGCCGCCACCCACGCCGCTCTTGGCCGGGAGTCCCACGCGATAGGCGAAGTCGCCCGCGGCATCGTACATCCCGGAGGTGAACATCAGGGCATTGATGCGCTGCGCCATGGCCGGCGGCACGAAGCGTTCGCCCGTGGTCAGCGCACGGCCATCGGCCGCCAGGTAGTTCAGGGCAATGGCGAGGTCGGCACAGCTCATGCGCAGCGCACAGCAGGCGAAATAGGCCTCCAGGACCTCGTCGACCTCGTTGTCGAGGTTGCCGAAGGCCTTCATCAGGTAGGCGGCGGCGGCGTTGCGGGCGCGATGCTGCCATTCCGAGGCCAGGACCTGCCGGTCGATCAGGATGCCAGCGTTGCCGGACAGCGTCCTGGCGATGTCCCGGAGGTGCTTCGACGGGGTGGCGAAGGCGCCGACCAGGTGGTCGGCGACCACGATGGCCCCGGCATTGATGAAGGGGTTGCGGGGCTTGCCGCGCTCCGTCTCCAGCTGCATCAGGGAGTTGAACGGCATGCCCGAGGGGTTGAGGCCGACGCGCTGCCACAGGGCATCCCCGTGGGTGCGCAGCGCCAGGCTGAGCAGCAGCACCTTCGACAGGCTCTGGATCGAGAAGGGCATCTCGGCGTCGCCGGCCGTGTAGAGTTGCCCGTCGTTGGTGCAGACGGCGAGTCCGAACCGCTCGGGGTCCTGGTCCGCGAGGGCCGGGATATAGTCGGCGACCCGGCCCGTGCCGAGCCGCGACCTGGCGCGGTCGGCGATCTCGTCCACCCAGGCCTGAAGCGCCGGCGAGCCGCCGGGCCGCGGGCGGGCGGCGTGGGAAGGAGTGGTCATTCGGGGACCTCGACAGGCGAAAGGGCCCGGTTGAGCCGGGCCCGGGTCGGTTCATCGGGAGGCCGGTGCGGCCGCCGCGGCCCGCTGGGCCCGCTCGCGATCCTCGGGCTCGATCTCCCAGGCGGCCGGAACCACGTTCAGGTCGGCGAACCTGGCGGCGTCGAAGATCGGCTGTTTCACCCCGTCCTGGATCTGGCCGTCGAAGTCGCGCATGAAGCGCAGCCCCGGCTTGAACAGCAGGATCAGGGCGATGAGGTTGGCCAGGGCCAGCAGGCCCATGGTGGTGTCGGCGAAGGCGAAGATGGTGCCCAGGTCGGTCGTCGCCCCCCAGGTGCACAGGCCGATGATGGCGAGGCGGAAGGCATTGAACAGCGTGCGGTTGCGGTGGCTGAAGAAGTCGAGGCTGTTCTCGCCCAGGTAGTAGTTGTAGAGGATGGTGCTGAAGCCGAACAGCAGCAGCGCGATGCTGACGAAGCTGCGGCCCCACTCCCCCACATGGTCGGCCAGGGAGGCCTGGGTCAGGGCAATGCCGTCGATCCCGGCGCCGGCGGCCGGGTCATAGGCCCCGCCGAGCAGGATGATGAAGGCGGTGGCGGAACAGATGATCAGGGTGTCGATGAACACCGAGAACGCCTGGACGATGCCCTGGTTGACCGGGTGCGGTACATAGGCGACGGCGGCGACGTTCGGCGCGCTGCCCAGGCCGGCCTCGTTGGAGAACAGGCCGCGCTTGACTCCCATCAGGATCGCCGCGCCGATGCCGCCGCCGATGGCCGGCTCGAGGCCGAAGGCGCTGTTGACAATCAGCGCGATGACGTCGGGCAGTCGGGTGACGTTCAGGCCCAGCACGACCAGGGCGATCAGCAGGTAGCCCCCCGCCATCACCGGGACCAGCACCTCGGTGACCCGCGCGATGCGCTTGACGCCGCCGAAGATGATCAGGCCGACGACCACGGCGAGGCCGATGCCGGTGACGTGGACCGGGATGCCGAAGGCATCGCCGAAGGAGGTGGCCACGGCATAGGACTGCAGGGCGGTGAAGGCGAAGCCGAAGGTCAGCAGCAGCAGCACCGAGTAGAGGCCGGCCAGCCAGGTCCAGCGGCGGCCGAGCCCCCGGGCGATGTAGCGCGCCGGGCCGCCGCGAAAGGTGCCGTCGGGCTCGGCGGTCTTGTAGGCCTGGGCCAGGGTGCATTCGAGGAAGCTGGTGGCCATGCCCATCAGGCCGACCACCCACATCCAGAACACGGCCCCCGGGCCGCCGAGGGTGATGGCCACGGCCACGCCGGCGATGTTGCCGCCGCCGACGCGACCGGCCACCGACAGCAGCAGGGCCTGGAAGGAGCTCAGGTGGCCGTGCTGGTCCCGCTTGAAGGCCTGGCTGGCGCCGAGGATGCGGAACATGCGGCCGAAGTAGCGGAACTGGACGCAGCGCGAGGCCACCGTGAAGCCGATCCCGACGGCAACCAGCAAGGCGATCAGCACCTTGCCCCACAGCAGGTCATTGATCAGATCCAGCATCCGACACCTCCCGGCTGCGCGCTCTCGGTGGTGCGGGATGTGCTCGCGGCCAGGGCGGCCGCCTTCGTTGTTGTTGGCATCGGTCGTCGAACCTCTTGCTCTTGGAATTGGGGTGGCTCCCGCCGGGGAGCCACCCACTCCAGAGCAAGGCGCGTGCCAGTCGGGTGGTTATGATTTAGGTGGCTGAATTTAAAGGTATTTCTTGTGATGTGGGTGGCGGTGAGCGGCCGCGAAGGGGTATAACCTCGGTGCGGGCCAAGCCATGAAGGCGTTTGTAATTAGCTGAAATTCAAGGAATCATAGAAGGCTATAACCTGGGTTATGTCACCGGGGAGGTTATAGGGGTTCCAGCCCCGTCCCGCGCATCTTCTTCAGCCGCTTGCTCAGCGCCGGCTGGGAGATGCCCAGCAGGCGCGAGGCGATGGACTGGTTGCCCTCGGCCCGGCGCATGGCCTCGCGCACCAGCAGGTCGGCCACCTCGTGCAGCGTCGGCAGGGGCGCGTCCGGGGTGAACACCGCGCCTTCGACCGGGCTGTTGTCCGCTGGCGCCGGGTGCGCCTGCGTCGGGTCGATGGCCCGCTTGAACACCTCCATGGACAGCGTCCGGGAACGGTGGACGCTCATGGCGTCATAGGCCATGGCGCGCAGTTCCCGCACGTTGCCGGGGAAGTCGTAGTTGGCCAGCAGCACCGGCAGCTCGGGGGGATAGGTCGGCCGGGACTTGCCGAGGTCGTCGGCGGCCTCGGCGAGGAAGTGGTCCAGCAGCAGCGGGATGTCCCCCTTGCGCCGACGCAGCGGTGGGATCTGGACCTGGTGGGTGCGCAGCCGGTAGTAGAGGTCCTTGCGGAAGGTCCCCTCCCGCTGGCGCGCGTCGAGGTCATGGTGGGTGGCCACCACGATCCGGGCTCGCATCCGCTTGGGGCGGTCGCTGCCCAGGGGGTAGTACTCCCCTTCCTGCAGCAGTCGCAGCAGCTTGACCTGGGAGGCCGGACTCAGGTCGCCGATCTCGTCGAGGAAGAGGGTACCGTCCGCCGCCTGCTCGATCATGCCGGCGCGGGCCTGGTCGGCACCGGTGAAGGCGCCGCGCTGGTGGCCGAACAGGGTGTCGGCGAAGACATTGTCGTCGAGCCCCGCCGCGTTGACGCAGACCAGCGGGCCGCGGCGGCCGCTCAGCGCATGGGCCGCCCGGGCGATCAGTTCCTTGCCGACCCCGCTCTCCCCACCGATCAGCAGCGGCTGGCCGCTCGGCGCCACCGACTCGAGGTACTGGAAGACCGAGCGCATGGCCTTGTCGTCGGTGATGCTATCGGCGAAGGCCTCGGGACGTTCCAGGGTGTCGTTGAGGAAGCGCCGACGCAGCTCCAGATTCTCCTGGCGCAGCTCCTGCAGACGGATGGCGCGCTTGATGCCCTCGATCAGCCGGTCCTGCTCGTCGGTCTTGACGAAGTAATCGAAGGCGCCGTGCTTGATGCACTCGACGGCGGTCGCCACCTGGTTCAGGCCGCTGATCACGATCACCCCGACGTCGGGGTGCTCCTCGACGATGCGCCTCAGCAGCTCCTCGCCCGACAGGTGGGGCATGGTGAGGTCCAGGGTCACCAGGCCGATGTTCTCCCGGGCCAGGATGTCCATCACCTCGCGGCTGTCCTGGCAGCGGTGGAGGTGGTTGATGCCGCCGCTGCGCTCCAGGGTAATGCTCAGGCTGCGCAGGAAGGAGGGTTCGTCATCGACCAGCAGGAGGCCGAAGGCGGGATAGAGGTTCATGCTCATCGGTCAGCTTGCGTCCAGGTGGTGTCGGTCGTCGGCACGTCGTCGCGTACCGGGGCCGCGGGCAGCGTCAGGGTGACGGTGGTGCCCTCGCCGGGTCGGGAATCGAAGGCGAGCTGGCCCTGGTGCTCGCGGACGATGCCGGCGGAGACCGACAGCCCCAGGCCGGTGCCGCCGCACTCGCGCCGGGTGGTGAAGAAGGGGTCGGTCAGCCGGGAGAGCACCTCGGGAGCGATGCCCCGCCCCTCGTCGCGCACCTCCAGGGTCACGGTCCCGTCACCGGGAAGGTGGCGGGTCGTCAGGCGGATGCCCTGGTCGCGACCCTCCAGGGCCTGGCAGGCGTTCAGCACCAGGTTGATCACCACCTGTTCGATGCGCTGGCCGTTGCCCTGCACGGCTGGCAGGGCCTCGGCGTAGCGCGTCTCGAACCGGTCGGTGGCCTTGCGGATCGAGTTGTCGACCAGGCGCACGGCGGTGCTCGCCACCTCGTTGAGGTCGAGGCGTTCGCCGAGATCGGCACTGCCCTGCCGGGCGAAGTCCTTGAGGTCGCCGACGATTCGCTTGATCCGTTGGGTGCCCTCCAGCATCTCGTCGAGCATGGCGGGGATCTCGTCGCGCATCCGTGAGTAGGGCAGCCCGCCGAGCGGGAAGTCGCCGTGCTGGCGATAGTGCGCCTCGAGAATGGGGCGGGCATCGTCGTAGGCCTCCCCCAGCACCGGCAGGTTGAGCAGCAGCAGGCCGCTGGGGTTGTTGATCTCGTGGGCGACGCCGGAGACCAGGACGCCGAGCGAGGACATCTTGTCGGCCTGGATCAGTTGCTGCTGCTGTTGGCGCAGTTCCTCGGTTCGGCTCGCCACCTCGCGCTTGAGCAGGCGGTTCCAGATCACGATGCCGCCCAGGATCAGCAGCAGCAGCGCCGAGGCGATGGCCCCGATCAGGCCGAGCCGCTTCCACGGCAGGCCCTCCCCCTGCTCCAGCGGACCCAGCCACTTGTCGTAGATGGCCTGGTGACGGCCGGTGTTCTTGAGGATCGCCAGGCCCTCGCTGAACTGGGCCAGCACGTCGGCATTGCCCTCCTTCACCGCATAGCCGTAGCGCAGCGAGAAGGGGCGGGCGACCGGCACCAGGTTGGTCAGCCCCAGCTCGCGGCTGAGGTACAGCGCCGGGAGATTGGCCACCAGGGCGTAGTCGTGCTGGCCGGCGGCCAGCGAGCGCAGCGCGTCGGCATGCGTGTCGGTGGGGAACAGCTCGGCCCCCACCTCTCGCTCGATCAGCAGATCCTGCATGATATCGCCGCGCTGCACGATCACCTCCTTGCCGCGCAACTCCTCCAGGCGTGCCACGGGCGGCGTGCCGCGGCGGGCGAAGATCGACTGGTGGACGATGGCGTGAGGGGGCGCGAAGTCATAGTGCTCGGCGCGGGACTCGGAGTAGGACATGCCCTGCAGCACGTCGATCTCGCCGTTCTCCAGCTGGCGGCGCATCTCGCTCCAGGGCCCCAGTTCGATGCGTACCTCGATGCCCATCACCTCGGCGATGGCCCGGGTCAGCTCGACGTTGTAGCCGGCGGGGCGACCGTCCTCGTCGAGGAACTCGTAGGGCGGGTGGTAGTGGTCGCCGCCGATCACGATTACCCGGCCGGCGTTGTCGGGGGCCACGCCGGCACTCGGCTGTCCCCAGCCGGTCGCGGGCGCCGCGACGAGGCCGGCGAGCACCAGGATTGCCGCCAGCCAGGCCATCAGGCGGGGCACGCCAGGGAAGGGAGATGCGCTCGACGTCACGGTCATGCGCGTCCTACTCGATGTTCTGGATCTGCTCGCGCATCTGCTCGATCAGCACCTTGAGCTCCACGGCGCAGCGGGTCGACTCGGCGACCACCGATTTCGACGACAGGGTATTGGCCTCGCGGTTGAGCTCCTGCATCAGGAAGTCCAGGCGCCGGCCGATCGGGCCCTTCTGCTTGAGCTGGCGTTCCACCTCGAGGACATGGGTCTCCAGGCGATCGAGCTCCTCGGCCACGTCGGCCTTCTGGGCCAGCAGTACCAGCTCGGCCTCCAGTCGCTGGGGGTCGAGCTCGGTGCGCATGGCCTCGAGGCGCTCGAGCAGCTGGCTGCGCTGGCGCTCGAGGATCTCCGGCAACAGCCGACGGACCTCGGCCACCTGGACGCGGATGGCCGCGAGACGCTCGCGGATCAGGGTGGCGAGCTGCTCGCCCTCCCGGGCGCGCCCGGCGACCAGGTCGTCCAGGGCGGCGCCGAACAGCGTCCTGGCCTCGGCCTTGATGGCCTCCATGTCCGGCCCCGGCGTCTCCAGCACGCCGGGGTGGTCGAGCAGCGCCAGGGCATCGGGCATGGCGGCCGTGGGAACGGTCTGGCGAACCTCGCCGAGGGCGGCGGCCAGGGCTTCCAGGCGCGGGCGGTTGACGGCCAGGCCGTTGTCGCCATCGGCGGGATCGAAGCGCAGCTGGCACTCCACCTTGCCCCGGGCCAGGCGACCACGCAGGGCGTCGCGGAAGACGGGTTCCAGGTCGCGAAGGGCCTCGGGCAGGCGGAAATGGGGTTCGAGATAGCGCTGGTTGACCGAGCGCAGCTCCAACTGCAGCCGGCCCCAGTCGGCGTCGCGGTCCTGCCGCGAAAAGGCCGTCATGCTGTGGACCATCGGGGGACTCCTGATGCGCAGGCGATTGGTCAGGCAGTGTAAACGATTCTGTCGGCAGACCGTGTAGAATGGCGGCCAATCCATCCATCCCCGACTTCGAGAGAGGTGCCATGTCCTCGGACATCCGGCGTCCCAGCGGACGCGCCCCCCACCAGCCCCGCGACATTCGCCTGACCCGCGATTACACCCGTCATGCCGAGGGATCGGTGCTGGTGGAATTCGGTGACACCCGCGTGCTGTGCAACGCCAGCGTCGAGGCCGGCGTGCCGCGCTGGCTGCGTGGCAAGAAGCAGGGCTGGGTCACCGCCGAGTACGGGATGCTGCCCCGGGCGACCCACACCCGCGGCGGCCGCGAGGCCACGCGGGGCAAGCAGGGCGGCCGGACGCTGGAGATCCAGCGGCTGATCGGCCGCTCGCTGCGGGCCGTGGTGAACCTCAAGAAGCTCGGCGAGTTCACCATCACCGTGGACTGCGACGTCATCCAGGCCGATGGCGGCACCCGCACCGCGGCCATCACCGGTGGCTGCGTGGCGCTGATCGATGCCATCCGTTACCTGCAGCGCGAGAAGCTGATCAAGGGCGATCCCTTCCATCAGCTGGTCAGCTCGGTCTCGGTGGGCCTGTTCAAGGGGGTGGCGGTGGTCGACCTGGACTACCCGGAGGATTCGAGCGCCGACACCGACATGAACGTGGTGATGGCCGAGGGCGGCGGGTTGATCGAGGTGCAGGGCACCGCCGAGGCCGGCACCTACAGCCGCGAGGAGCTCGATGCCATGCTCGATCTGGCCGAGCGGGCCGGCGAGTCGCTGTTCGCCCATCAGCGCGAGGCGCTGGGCATTCGCGCCTGAGGTATACGTTCTTCAGCGTTGCCCTAACGCAACACGCCGGCGCTAGGCCGGCGTGTTGCGTTGCCGCGGGGGCAACGGCGACGAAGGGAAGGCGATCAAAGCGTCAGGTCGTACTCGACGATCAGCGGCGCGTACTCGGAGAAGGTCGCGTCGTAATCGATCCAGGCATCCACCACGTGGCGGCGGAAGTTGGGGCCGACCAGCTGGTAGTCGATGCGCCAGCCTTCCTGGCGCTCCCGGGACTGGTCCTGGTCCAGCGCCGGCCACCAGGTGTACTCGCCGGCATCGCGGTTGATCTCGCGGAAGGTGTCGATGAAGCCGGTCGGGCCGAGCACCTGGTCCATCCAGGCGCGCTCCTCGGGCTTGAAGCCGGGAGTGGTCTGATTGTCGGCCCAGTTCTCGAGGTCGATGGTCTTGTGGGCGATGTGCCAGGTGCCACAGATGATGTACTCGCGGCGCTTGCGGGCCATCTTGGCCAGGTATTCCTGATACTGGGCCATGAAGCTCTGCTTGGCGGCCGGGTCGCTGCCATCGGGCATCAGGAAGCTGGCGATGCTGAAGCGGTCGTAGTCGGCCTGCAGGAAGCGCCCCTCATGGTCGCACTGCGGGAAACCCAGGCCGTACATGATCGCCTTGGGGATCTTGCGGCAATACAGGCCGACGCCCGAGACGCCGTCCTGCTCGGCATCGAGGAAGTAGCCCTCGTAGCCTTCCGGGTAGAGGATGCTGTCGTCGAGCTCGAAACTCTTGGCCTTGAGGTTCTGCACGCAGACGACGTCGGCATCCTGGTTGGCCAGCCAGTCGAGGAAGCCCCGACCGACGGCCTCGCGGATGCCGTTGACATTGATGGTGGCGATTTTCATACATGGTCCCTTTTGCGTCGCGCGTGTATGATACCCGACGTTTCGACGTTTGGGTAAATGGCGTCAGTCGATAAACGTGATAGGAGGCTCCGTGGCGGATCAGCGAGTGGCATCGTCCCTGCAACCCTACCAGCAGGCATTCATCGAGTTCGCCATCGAGCAGGGCGTGCTGCGCTTCGGCGAGTTCACCCTGAAGTCCGGCCGGGTCAGTCCCTATTTCTTCAATGCCGGCCTGTTCAAGACCGGCCGCGCCCTGGCGGCGCTGGGCCGCTTCTACGCCCAGGCCATCGCCGACAGCGGCATCGAGGCCGACGTCCTGTTCGGTCCGGCCTACAAGGGCATCCCCCTGGCCGCCACCACCGCGGTGGCCCTGGCCGACCATCATGACCGCGACCTGCCCTATGCGTTCAACCGCAAGGAGGCGAAGGCGCACGGCGAGGGCGGCAACATCGTCGGCGCCACGCTTTCCGGGCGTATCCTGATCGTCGACGACGTCATCACCGCCGGCACCGCCATCCGCGAGGTGATGGGGCTGATCGACGCCGCCGGTGCCAGCGCCGCCGGGGTGGTGGTGGCCCTGGACCGCCAGGAGCGCGGCGGCGACGACGCCGACCCGCGCAGCGCCATCCAGCAGGTCGAGGCGGCCTATGGCATGCCGGTGATCAGCATCGTCACCCTGGACATGGTGCTCGAGTACCTCGAGGTGCATGCCGGCGACGCGTTGCGCGGCCATGCCGAGGCCATCCGCGCCTATCGCGACCGCTACGGCGTGGCCGGGCGCTGAGCGGCCCCTGCGCCCGGGAGGCGTCCAGGCCTCATCGCCGAGCCGGTTTCTCGGGCCCCGTTCGGGGCCCGAGTGCGTTGTCGGCCTAGCATATCAGGAGTCGTTGATGCTCGACGTGGTGCTCTACCAGCCCGAGATCCCGCCCAACACCGGCAACCTGATCCGGCTGTGCGCCAACACCGGCTTCCGGCTGCACCTGATCGAGCCGCTGGGCTTCACCCTGGACGACAAGCGCCTGCGCCGTGCCGGCCTCGACTACCACGAGTGGGCCCGGGTGCGGGTGCACCGCGACTGGGCGGCCTTTCTCGCCGCCGTGGCGCCTGGCCGGGTCTTCGCCGTCTCGACCCGCGGGCGCACCGGCTACCACACCCCGACCTACCGCGAGGGCGATGCCCTGGTCTTCGGCCCCGAGACCCGCGGCCTGCCCCAGGCGCTGCTCGATGCCCTGCCCGAGGCGCAGCGCCTGCGCATTCCCATGCTTCCCGAGAGCCGCAGCCTGAACCTCTCCAATGCCTGTGCGGTGGTGGTCTTCGAGGCCTGGCGCCAGCTCGACTTCGTGGGGGCCGGCCATCCGGGGGCCGGCCATCCGGGGGCCGGCCATCCGGGGGCCGACCATCCAGCTATCGGCAGTGAGCCCGCCGCCGAACCGAGGGAGTTCGAATGACCCCCAGCATCGCCAGTCGCCTCGCCAAGCTCAACCCCCGCCAGCAGGAGGCCGTGCGCGCCATCGACGGGCCCTGCCTGGTGCTGGCCGGCGCCGGCTCCGGCAAGACCAGTGTGATCACCACCAAGATCGCCTACCTGGTGCAGGAGTGCGGCATGAGCGCCCGACGCATCGCTGCGGTGACCTTCACCAACAAGGCCGCCCGGGAGATGAAGGAGCGGGTGGGGCAGATGCTCCAGGGGCGCGAGGGCCACGGCCTCACCGTCTCCACCTTCCATACTCTGGGGCTCAACATCATCCGCGGCGAGCTCAAGGCGCTGGGCTACAAGCCCGGCTTCTCGCTGTTCGACCCCGAGGACGCCAAGGCCCTGCTGCGCGACCTGATGAACAAGGACGCCCAGGTCGATGCCGAGGCGATCAACCAGGTCCAGGCCGCCATCTCCAACTGGAAGAACGACCTGGTACTGCCGGGGCAGGCGCTGTCGCATGCCGCCGACGACGGCGAGCAGTTCGCCGCGCGGGTGTACGAGGCCTATGTGCGCCACCTCAAGGCCTACAACGCGGTGGACTTCGACGATCTCATCCTGTTGCCGGTGACCCTGCTGCGCGACGATCCCGAGGCGCTGGCCCGCTGGCGGCGCAAGATCCACTACATGCTGGTGGACGAGTACCAGGACACCAACGTCAGTCAGTACCAGTTGGTGCGCATGCTGATGGGCGAGCGCCAGACCTTCACGGTGGTGGGCGACGACGACCAGTCGATCTATGCCTGGCGCGGCGCGCGCCCCGAGAACCTGGTGACCCTGGGCGAGGACTTCCCGCGGCTCAACGTCATCAAGCTCGAACAGAACTACCGCTCCACCGGCACCATCCTGCGTGCCGCCAATACCCTGATCGGTAACAACCCTCATGTCTACGAGAAGACCCTGTGGTCGAACATGGGCCAGGGCGAGGCGATCCGCGTGGTGGTCAACCGTCACGAGGAGGCCGAGGCCGAGCGGGTGGCCAGCGAGATCCTCACCCGGCGCATCAAGGAGCGGGCCGAGTGGCGCGACTTCGCGGTGCTCTACCGCGGCAACTTCCAGGCGCGGTTGCTCGAGCTCAAGCTGCAGCACTACCAGGTGCCCTACAAGCTCTCCGGGGGCACCTCCTTCTTCTCGCGGGGCGAGATCAAGGACGCCATGGCCTACCTGCGGCTGCTGATCAACCCGGCCGATGACAACGCCTTCCTGCGCATCGTCAACGTGCCGCGCCGCGAGATCGGTCCCGGCACCCTGGAGAAGCTGGCCAACTACGCCACCGATCGCGGCACCTCGCTGTTCGCCGCCTGCCACGAGCTGGGGCTGGCCGAGCAGCTGCCCACGCGGGCGGTCGAGCGCCTGGGGCGCTTCACCCACTTCATCGATGGCGTGCGCCGGCGCATGGACGGCGGCGATGCCCTCGCCGCGATCCGCGAGATGCTGCGCGACATGGACTACGAGGCCTGGCTCTACCAGAACGCCAGCGCCCCGACCATCGCCGAACGGCGCATGGCCAATGTCTGGACGCTGATCGACCAGCTCGAGAAGTCGATGCAGGCCGACCCCGAGGACAGGGCGGAGGAAGCCACCGCGAGCACCGCGACCGAGACCGACGACGTCGAGTCGGCCATCTCGCGGCTGGTGCTGCGCGATATCCTCGAGCAGCAGGCCGAGGAGGACGACTCCGACCGCGTCCAGCTGCTGACCATGCACGCCTCCAAGGGCCTCGAGTTCCCGCATGTCTACCTGATGGGGCTCGAGGAGGAGCTGCTGCCACACCGCAACGCCATCGAGGTGGGGACCGTGGAGGAGGAGCGTCGCCTGGCCTACGTGGGGATCACCCGGGCACGGCGCACCCTGACCCTGACCCTGGCCCGCCAGCGCAAGGCCTATGGCGAGCTGATGGACTGCACGCCGAGCCGCTTCCTCGACGAGCTGCCCGAGGACGCGCTGGAGTGGGAGGGACGCGCCGACCGCGAGGACCCGGAGAAGAAGCAGGCCCGCGGCCAGGACGCCATCGCCGGACTGCGTTCGCTGTTGGGATGATCCTGGAGTCGAGGGTCGAGGGTCGAGGGTCGAGGGTCGAGGGTCGAGGGTCGAGGGTCGAGGGTCGAGGGTCGGTAGAAAGCAAGTGGGGCGCCGAGAGGTGCCCCTTCGTCTCGCAGGGTGTGCCGCCGGCCTTATTCGGCCTGGTTTACCATATAGTCGACGATGGCCTTGACCTCGTCGTCGGAGGCGCTGCTGCCACCCTTGGGCGGCATGGCGCCCTTGCCGTTGATGGCGCTCTGGTAGAGGGTCTCGACACCCTGGTCGATACGCGGCCCCCAGGCCTCGGCGTTGCCCAGCTTCGGTGCGCCGGCGGCACCGGAGTCGTGGCAGGCGGCGCAGCCGGAGCTTCCATAGAGGGCTTCGCCGTCCAGGTCGCTGTCGGCTTCGGCGGTGGCTTCCTCTCCGGTGGCCTCTTCGGCCGGCGCTTCCTGCTCCGCCGTGGCGGCGTCATCGGTCGGCGCGTCGTCCTCGGCGGCCGCGTCGCCGCCGCCGCTGGCCTCGGCGGGCACCTCCATCACCGGTTCGACCAGGTAGGCCACGGCGGCCTGGACTTCCGCGTCGGAGAGGTTGGGGTTGCCGCCGCGGGCCGGCATGGCGTTGAAGCCGTTGATGGCGTGGCTCACCAGGGTCTCGAAGCCCTGGCCGGTGCGCTCGCTCCAGGCGGCCTCGTCGCCGCGCTTCGGCGCACCCGCGGCGCCGGTGTCGTGACAGGCCATGCAGACGCTGTTGTAGATGCTCTCGCCGTCGGCGCTGCCGGAGGAGGTGCTGTCGTCGCCGCTGCTGGCCGCCATGGCGGTGCCGCAGTCTTCGCCCTGCACGCACAGCTCGCCCACCGGTTCCAGGCGTTCGGCGATGGCATCCTGGTCCACGTCCTCCTGGGCGAGCGCCATGCCCGTGGTCAGGCCGAGGGTGGCCAGGCACCCCATGATCAGCTTGCTGGATTTCACTCTCACCACCTCTTGACGGTCTTGTCATCGAATCACGGTCGGCATCACGACAGCCGGAGGACGCCATGACGCGCACAATGGGCGCCAGTATAGCCGTATCGCCAACCGCTGGAAAATGCGGGAGATCATGCGCCGGGGCATGGGCGGGGCACGTCGGGAGGAGGCCGTGGCCGCTGGCGGCTGGACAGCGAAAGGGCAGCACGGTAGGATGTTGCTCGCCTCGTGGTCATCGACCGCCAGGCCCCGCGCGCCCTTAGCTCAGCTGGATAGAGCGTCGCCCTCCGGAGGCGAAGGTCAAAGGTTCGAATCCTTTAGGGCGCGCCAAAGAATTCAAGGGCTTACGGTTATCCGTAGGCCCTTTTCTTTGGTTCCTCGCACAAACAGCCCCTTCGATTCCCGCGAACCGGGGAGATCTACGGGAAGATCGGCGCGGTTCCGCTGATATCAAGCCTAGTCATGATCCCGGTCTCTTGAATGGCGTTGGCACCAGGCGTGGTATTCAGTGGCGGGGAGGGCCGGTGAATAGAGGAAGCCCTGTGCATGATCGCAGCCGAGGCTACGCAAAATGGCTGCCTGCTCCACCGTCTCCACACCTTCGGCGGTCACCACCAGGTCAAGAGCGTGGCCCACGTCGATCATGCAGGCCATCAGCTTGCGTGCACGCTCGTCTCGCTCCAGATGGGAGACGAAGACACGATCGATCTTGAGCCCCGTGATCGGCAGGTGCTGTAAGTACTCGAACGAGGAGAAGCCTGTGCCGAAGTCATCGATACTCACGCCGATGCCGATATCACGAATGCGTTGTATGGCGCTGCGTGCTACCTCCAGGTCACCGATCAAGGCGCTTTCCGTGATTTCCACTTCCAGTCGTCCGGGGCACACACCAGCGTGTTCGACGAGTTCCAGGAGTAGATCATGGAGTTCTTCATTGTGCAGGTCATGCACCGAGACATTGATGCTGATGGCCCCCTCGCTCCCGTCATGGATGGCAAAGGCACCGGCGGCTTTAGCGACGAAGTTGGTGACAGGGCCGATCAGCGAGGTATTTTCCACCTTGGGCATGAACTGGCCTGGCGGGATCAGCCTACCATTCTCGCCTCGCCAGCGGATCAACCCTTCACATCCACAGACCTTGCCATCAGCCAGTCGAATCTTGGGTTGGTAATGCAGCTCGAACTCCCTTGCGGCCAACCCGTCCCGGACCCGAGCAATCAGCTTGAGCGACTCCAGGGTGCGCCGGTCGAAGGAGGGATTGAAATGTGTATGGCCATGTCTTTGCCGCATAGTGGCCAGTAGCGCGATGCGGGCCTCTCGGAGTAGTTCTCTAGCCCCCGTCGTGCCGTCTCGCGCGATGGCACTGCCCATGGCTAACTGGACGCGTACCGGCACCTGCTGAATTAACAGGCTGTCCTCGCCGACATCCATCAGTCTCTGGCTGATATGGCCGAGATCACCCGGCCCGACATCCTTCAATATCAGCGCAAGCTCATCAAGACTCAGACGGTACGCCTTGCCGCCACCGCGAATCACCCGACTCAGCCGTTCGCCCATCGCGAAGAGAAGCTCGTCTGCGGCGTCCATGCCCAGGGCTTCGACGACGTCCGTCATATCGGTGATCTTCACCTTTATCACCCCGGTCTGT
This sequence comes from Halomonas stenophila, assembly GCF_014192275.1. Classification (GTDB taxonomy): domain Bacteria; phylum Pseudomonadota; class Gammaproteobacteria; order Pseudomonadales; family Halomonadaceae; genus Halomonas; species Halomonas stenophila. The sequence continues at coordinate 240,846 of NZ_JACHXR010000003.1, forward strand.
GAGACCTTGCTCACCGGTTGCGACAGACAGTGGTCAAGATCCTCGTTGAGCGCGACCTGGTTGGGGAGTCCCGACTGGGGATCGGTACGGGCGATGACCCGATGTTCATTTGCCGAACGTCGGCGTAGATGGAACAACCAGCCGGCCAGGCCGCCCAAAAGCAGATAGAATACCAGACGTGTCAGGTAGTTGGCGGTGGTTTGCTCGATGCCCAGGACGGCATCCTGTGGCATGGTCGCCATCATGGCGCCTGCGAGCAAGGCCGCGATCAGCCCGCCTGGCGTGGTGTACCAGGACGCCGCGACGAGTACCGGGATCAGCATCAAGTAGGGGTAGGCGTAGGCGGTGCCTCCGGTGGCATAGACGATCGCTGAGCCTGCGATCAGCAGTAGCACCACGACGCCGCAGCACGTGATATGGCGACTGCCGATGATCCGTAGGGCCCGTCGCGGCCATGCCGTCGATCTCACGCTATCGCTTGACCCCATCTCCTTGGCCTCCACGTGGATAACCTTGATCCTGTATTAGGGTATACCAATTCGACATGCTTCAGAGGGCATGACGAGGAACGGCTCCGGATGCAATCCATTGGTCGATCCAGGAGCCCGGTGAGCGTAGCGTCGATGCCGTCCGTCGTCTGATATGGACAGTGAGGGAATCCTCGACGATAGTGGGCCGAAAGTGGAGACATTTCCAGCAGGCCTCGGCGATGCGCCCAGTGGTGAGTCTCCCGTGTGTCGCCCGCCCGAGGGCAAGCCAACGGTCGCGACCCCTTGCCGACTCGCTGGCGGGGATTCATCCGAAACCGGATCATTGGTCTCGAAGAGACAGCATGAGAGGTTGCCGTGAGCATTGTTCTCAAGCGTGCCTTTGAACCTGCCAGGGCTCAGGATGGTTACCGCGTTCTGGTGGACGGGCTGTGGCCCAGAGGGGTGACGAAGCTGGAAGCCAGGATCGACGAGTGGCCAAAGGAGATCGCTCCAAGCAAGGCACTTCGCCAGGCGTTTCATCAGGGAGAGATTGGCTGGGGGAGCTTTCGCCGTCGTTATCTTGCCGAGCTCAAGGCGCATCGCGAAACCATGCGCCCACTGGCCAGGCGTGCCCAGAGACAGCGTGTGACGCTCGTGTTTTCCGCCAAGGACGAACGCCACAATAATGCCGTGATACTCAAGCAGTATCTCTCGATGCTGAACGGTCGCGCTGGCCTTGCCCCTTCTCGTTGAAGATGCCCTTCATCGAGTGAGAACGACCCTGCCACGAGCTTGCGCCCCTGAGGCCGTCCTGTTCCGGACGTGCCCGATCACGTCCCCGGCAGGCTTTTGCCGGCCCCGGTGTCCGTATCGGCTATGCCGGTGTCGTACCGAGGATGTCGCCCTCGGGCAGGGAGTTCCACGCTTCTTCTAGTTTCGCCCGATCCGCGAGGCTGCGGAGAATCGGGCGGGGCATCAGGCCGTGATTTCCCACCGGCGACGGTGTAGCGAGGAGGGGCGAGATGACCGACTATCTCCCGTTGAGACACGACAAGCCCCTCTGCGGGGAGGGCGTGGCCCTCGAGGCCGCCCCCGGGCCCTCTCCCGACGATGGTCTTCCGCCGCCGGGGGCGCCGGATATCGCCATCGCCCGGGCGGCCACGCCCTGGCCCATCGGCGAGGTGGCCGCCCGGCTCGGCATCGAGCCCCGGCAGCTGCTGCCCTATGGCCATGACAAGGCCAAGCTCTCCCACGACTTCACCGATGCCCTGGTGGGGCGTCCGCCGGGCAAGCTGGTGCTGGTCACCGCCATCACCCCGACCCCGGCCGGCGAGGGCAAGACGACCACCACCGTGGGGCTGGGCGACGGCCTCAGCCGGCTCGGGCACAAGGCCGCGGTGTGTCTGCGCGAGCCCTCCCTCGGGCCCTGCTTCGGCATGAAGGGAGGCGCGGCGGGGGGCGGGCGCTCCCAGGTGATTCCCATGGAGGACATCAACCTGCACTTCACCGGCGATTTCCATGCCGTCACCAGCGCCCACAACCTGCTGGCCGCCCTGATCGACAACCACCTGCAATGGGGCAATGCCCTGGATATCGATCCTCGGCGCATCTCCTGGAAGCGGGTGATGGACATCAACGACCGCGCCCTCCGGCACCTGACCATCGGCCTGGGAGGCCCGGCCCACGGCGTACCGCGGGAAGCGGGCTTCGATATCACCGCCGCCTCGGAAATCATGGCGATCCTCTGCCTGTCCGCCGACCTGGCCGACCTGCAGCGCCGACTGGGCGAGATCATCGTCGCACGGCGTCGCAATGGTAGCCCGGTGCGTGCCCGGGACCTGGAGGCCGAAGGCGCCATGGCGGTGCTGCTCAAGGAGGCCCTGGCCCCCAACCTCGTCCAGACCCTGGAGCATACCCCAGCCTTCATCCATGGCGGCCCCTTCGCCAACATTGCCCATGGCTGCAACTCCCTGATGGCGACCCGCAGTGCCCTGTCCCTGGCCGATATCGTGGTCACCGAGGCGGGCTTCGGTGCCGATCTGGGCGCCGAGAAGTTCTTCAACATCAAGTGCCGGCAGGCCGGGTTGACGCCCAGTGCGGTGGTGGTGGTCGCCACCCTGAGGGCCCTGAAGCTGCATGGAGGCGTCGAGCGGGATGCCCTCGGGCTGCCGGACCCCGAGGCGGTGCGTCGCGGGGCGCGCAACCTGAGCCGGCATGTGGCGAACCTGCGCCATTTCGGGGTGCCCGTGCTGGTGGCGGTCAACCACTTCGCGCAGGATGATGACCAGGAGCACCAAGCCCTGCAGGCCGCCTGCGATGAGCTGGGCGTCGAGCGGGTGGTCAGTCGCCACTGGGCGGAGGGCTCCCGGGGCAGCGAGGCTCTGGCGGAGCGGGTGGCGGCCATGGTGGAGGCACCTACGCCCAGCCTGGCGCTGACCTACGAGGATGACGCCAGCCTCGAGGACAAGGTCAGGGCCGTCGCCCAGCGTCTCTACGGGGCGGCGGATATCGGCCTGGAGCCCAGGGCGCGACGGCAGTTGGAGGAATACGAGGCGCTCGGTTACGGCCACCTGCCGGTGTGCATCGCCAAGACCCAGTACAGCTTCGCCGCCGACCCGGCGCTCACCGGCCTCGCCGAGGGGCACGTGCTGCCGGTGCGCGAGGCCGAGCTGGCCGCCGGTGCCGGCTTCGTCGTGGTGATCTGCGGCGATATCATGCGCATGCCCGGCATGCCGCGTCAGCCGGCATCCTCCGGCATCCGGCTCGATCCGGGGGGCGAGATCGAGGGCCTGTCCTGAGGTCTTTCCATGGGACGAGGCTGGTCTCCTGACGCGTGACCAGCTCCTGAACGGCGAGAAGGCCGCCTCCGTCGGCATCACCGGCGGGGGCGTAGCCGTGTCCGGCTTGCATGTTCAACGCAGACCAGAGCGGTGAGGCTCGCCGGCGCCAGGGGCGGGCGGTCACGATGCTCGCCCAGGGGCCGACCCTCGAGGCTGGTGAGCAGGATCTGCAGCGGATCGCCGTGGCCGACCAGCAGGATGGTCTCGTCTCGGCAGCGGGCCTCGAGGGCGTCGATCACGGCGCGCATGCGCGCCGCGACCCACTCGACACTCTCCACCCCATGGAGCCGATGGGCAGGGTCCCGCGCATCCTGGGCCCAGACCTCGCCGTAACGCGAGTCGGGCTGGCCCTCCAGGATCCCGAAGTGGCGTTCCCGCAGGCGCGGCTCGGCCTGGGGGTGGAGCCCGAAATGGCCCGCCACGCGCTCGGCGGTGTCCCGGGTGCGCAGGAAGTCCGAGTACAGGATGCGGGTCGGGGCGGGGGCCGGCCACTCGGCCAGCAGGGCCGCGAGCTGGTCCTGCCCCTGCCGGGACAGCCCATAGTGCGCGAGGCCCCGTGCCGGCGTGCTGATGATGATGCCCCGGGCGTTGGCCTCGCTGTGGCCATGGCGCATCAGCAGGTAGCGGTTGTTCCGCCGCGGCGGCGCGTCGACGTCGTCGTTGGTCATCGGCTTGTCATCTTTCCCGAAGTGCTCGACGGTTTTTCCATGCGGCATGGCCGGTCCCGTTGCAACCGGGAGACGTCAGTCGGCGCGGCCTTCGCAGAGACGTTGCATGCGGGTCAGTGCCCCTCGGGCGCCCTCGAGGCTGAACACCAGGAACCAGTAATCCTGCTCGGCGCGGTGAAGGCGCAGGCGCAGGAGTTCGCCGGCGGCCATCTCCGCCAGCAGGGCCTCGGTATCGGGAACGGTGAAGCGCGCGTAGAAGCCGCTGTTGCCGCGCTCGGTGATAAAGGCGGCCTGGCCGGTATGCACGCGGCCATCATCGACCAGCAGGTCCGCCGGGACGCGGTTCACCGTGGCACTCTCGGCCTGGACCTCGTCCAGCTCCACGCGCATCTCCAGCCACGGCCGGCCGCAGGCTCCGGGGCTGGCATTGACGCTGAACACGGTGTCGCTGTAGCTGCGCTGCTCCAGGGCCCGGACGTGATGCTGCTCGCCCAGCGTCAGGCGCAGCGAGTGCCAGTCGCCATGGTGCTCGACGGCGTCGATGTTGTAGCGGCCGGCCTGGGCGGGGGCGGTGACGGCCAGGGCCAGAAGGCCCGACAGCAGGCGGCGAAGGACGGTCGGTGACATGGTGGATCCCGGGGAACTGGACCCCGGGAGGCTAGCATATCCGTCCCGCCGTGTGCCGCCGCCGCGTTCGGCTAGACAGCCTGCCGCTCAGATCCCCGCCCACCAGCGGTAGCCACGGTCCTCCCAGTAGCCGCCCCGGCCACGGCCGAGATGCGCGAAGCTCGTTACCAGTTCGATACGCATGACATACTTGGCCATCTTGTAGCCCAGCTGGCGCTCGGCGCGCAGGCGCAGGGGCGCGCCGTTGGCGATGGGCAGGTCGCCGCCGTTGAGGCCGTAGGCCAGCAGGGTCTGCGGGTGGTAGGCCTCGCGCAGGTCGAGGCTCTCGTAGTAGCGGTCGCCGCCCCGGTAGCGATCGGCGCAGTGGAAGACCACGAAGCGCGCCTCGTCGCGCACCCCCACCCGGGCCAGCAACTCGCCGAGCACCACCCCGGTCCACTCGCCGATGCAGCTCCAGCCCTCCACGCAGTCGTGGCGGGTGATCTGGGTGCGCGCCGGCATCCTCCGGAGCTCGGCGAGGGAGAAGGCCTGGGGTCGCTCGACCAGGCCGTCGACCTCGAGGCGCCAGTCGCGGAAGTCGCCAGCCGCCAGGCGCAGGTAGTCGATCTCCCGGGGCATGGTCGTGCCGTTGGGGCGGAAGGTCGGGGCGATGTCCTCGGGGGCGTACTCCCGGGCCAGCGCCTCCCGGGCGGCCAGCAGGCGATGGGCCCGCTGGGTCAGGCCCTCGCTGGCGGCGAACAGGCGCTGCATGGCGTCGCTGCGCGAGAGCCGGTCGCAGCCCGCCAGCATCAGCGTGCCGCCGGCCAGCAGGCCGCGGGTCAGGAAGCGTCGGCGGCCGGGGTCATCGGGATGCGTCATCGCGCGTCTCCTCTTCCGGGGGGAGGGCATAGCGCCCGGTGATCATCGAGCGCAGGTTGTTGCCGACGCCGGAGACCAGCACCAGCAGCAGATGCACCACGAAGAAGGCCAGCAGGGCGGCGGCGGCCAGGAAGTGCAGGGTGCGGGCGCTCTGCCGGCCGCCGAAGAGATCCAGCAGCCAGGGCCAGGCGGCATCCAGGGTCGGTGACATGGTCAGGCCGGTGAGCACCACCAGCGGGGCGAGGACGAACAGCACCCCCAGGTAGGCCAGCTTCTGCAGCAGGTTGTAGTGGCGCGCCTCCTCCCCCCGCGGGAAGCGCAGCCGCAGGTGCTCGACCACGACATGGCCGAGACGCGGCCATTCGTCGCGTCGCGGCAGCAGGCGCCGGCGCAGCTGGCCGCTGGCCACCAGGTAGACCAGGTAGGCCGCAAGCATCGGGGCGAAGATCCAGCCGGCGAGGAAGTGCCACTGGCGACCCATGGCCAGCCAGCGCGGGCCGGGCAGTGTCGCCCAGGCGGGGAAGGCGCGCCGCTCGCGATCGGCGCGCGGTCCCGAGACGCCCAGCACGCCGGTGGTGTCGAAGCGGTATCCGCCGATACGGGTGATGCCGCGCAGGGAGCCGTCATCGGCGCGCTCGGCGCCGATCGACAGCGCCGGGGCGTCGAAAGTGGAATCCTTGCCCCAGTACAGGGCCGGATGGGCATTGAAGATCTGCAGGCCGCTCATCAGCAGGATCGCCAGGCAGATGGCGTTGATCCAGTGCCACAGCCGGGTGAACGTCGAGTGCCGCTTGATCACCGTCGGCCGGGGAGCATGGCGTGTGGCGCCGAAGAATCGCATGGGGTGGGCCCTCCCGAAGAGGCGAGGCGGAGCGGGAAGGCATGACCGGCCGGAACGTCATCCGTCCGGTCATGCGGCGGCGAGCATCACATCTCGCCGTCGTCTTCCATCATCGATTCCTCGTCCTCCATCATCATCTCGTCGTCGCCTTCCGACTTCATGGCATCGTCCCCGCTCATGGCGTCTTCCTCGCCCATGGCCTCGCCGGACATGGCATCCTGTTCCATGCTTCCGCCCTCCTGCATGGCGTCCGCATGGTGGTCCGCCAGGGCGGCGCTCGGCAGCAGCAGGGCCCCGAGCAGGATGGCGAACAGGGTGGTCCTGGGCTGGGTCGGCTTGAACATCTCGCACCTCCGGTGATGGTCTGGCCGCCGGCGACATGCCGTGTCGGCACCTGTCACGCTAGCCAGCCCCCCGGGGGGATTCATCACGAAATCATCACGAACGGGGGGCTGGCGTGAAGGTTTCGTGATGCAGCCAGCGGCGGGGGGCTCTAGAGTAGAGACCGAACCCCTCTTCGGAGCCCGTTCCATGCCCTACCGGATCCTCTGCGTCGAGGACAATCCCGAGATCGGCAAGCTGCTCGGCGAGCGGCTCGTCGAGGCCGGCCATCGCTGTGACTGGGTCACCGATGGCGAGGCGGCCCTGGTGGCCCTGGAGGACGTGGCGCCGGGCAGCGCCTATGACCTGGTGATGCTCGACCTGATGCTGCCGGGGATCGACGGCCTGGAGGTGTGTCGCCGGTTGCGGCGGCGCGACAGCCGGACCCCGGTGCTGATGGTGACCGCCAAGGCCGCGATCCGCGATGTGGTGGTGGGGCTCGAGCTCGGGGCCGACGACTATGTCACCAAGCCCTTCCACATGCCGATCCTGATGGCCCGGGTTCAGGCCCTGTTGCGCCGGGGGCAGCGCCAGGCGGAGGGGGAGGACGGCATCGTCGAGACCCCGCCGCTGGTCTGCGGGGGGTTGGTCATCGATGCCGACCAGCATCGGGTCACCCTCGACGGCCAGCCGGTGCAGCTCACCGGCAAGGAATTCGCGCTGCTGTCGCTGTTCGCCCGCCACCCCGGTCACGGCTTCACCCGCGGCGAGCTGCTGGATCGGGTCTGGGGCGAGGAGTTCGACGGTTATGACCATACCGTGAACACCCATATCAACCGCCTGCGCAAGAAGATCGAGGCCGACCCGGCGCGACCGCGCTTCATCCAGACCGTCTGGGGCGTGGGCTATCGCTTCGTCGACCCGGCGGCGGAGGACGAGGAGGCATGAGCGGCCTGCTGCGGCGCGTCGGGCGTCTGGGGCGCAGCCTCTATGCGCGCATCGCCGTGGTCTACCTGACCAGCCTGCTGCTGCTGTCGGTGGCCGCCGCCTGGATCGCCATCAGCCAGTTCGACCAGCTGGGGCGCGAGCTCCAGCAGCGCCAGGCGATCGGCCTGGCCGGCGACCTCGCCCGCGTCATGCGCCCGGGCCTGCAGGCCGGCGCCGACAGTGACGCCGCCCGGGAGATCGCCCGGCACATCGCCTCGATCAACCCCACGCTGTCACTGTACGTGCTCGACGCCGGGGGAACGGTGATCGCCGACCTCACCGCGTCGGCCTGTGGCCTGGGGCGCCGGGTGGAGCGTGACGCCCTGGAGGCCCTGCTCGGCGAGGATCCCATGCTGCCGGTGCTGGCCGCCTCGCCCTGCGGCGGGCGGCCCGGGGTCTTCTCCGTGGCGCGGATCACCCATGGCGAGGCCCGGCGGCCCGGCTACCTCTACGCCGACCTGAACAGCGCCAGCCACGCCTCGATGGTCGCCATGCTGCGCACCAGCTCGATCACCCGCACCCTGGTCGCCGCCGGCCTGCTGGCGCTGCTGATCTCCGGCGTCTTCGGCCTGGTCTGGTTCGCCCTGCTGACGCGGCGCTTCTCGCAGCTGACCACGGCGGTGCAGCGCTTCGCCGAGGGCGACTACGGCGAGCGCGTCGCCGTGCCCCGGGACGACGAGATCGGCCGCCTGGCGGGGGCCTTCAACGACATGGCGGGGACCATCGAGGCCCAGCTCGCGGCACTGCGCGAGACCGATCGCCAGCGCCGCGAGCTGGTCGCCAACCTGTCCCATGACTTTCGCACCCCGCTGACCTCGCTGCGCGGCTATGCCGAGCAGCTGCTGGCGCGCGAGGAGGCGTCTCCCGGGGAGCGACGACGGGCGCTGGGCGCGATCCTCGACAACGCCGATCGCCTGACGCGGCTGGCCCAGCAGCTGTCGACCCAGGCCCGGCTCGATGCCTACGACCGGCCGCTGCAGTGCGAGCCGTTCTCGCTGGTGGAACTCGCCCACGACATCGTCGGCAAGTTCCAGCACCAGGCCCGTCAGTCGGGCGTCGCCCTCGAGGTGGACGGGGCTCCCTCGCTGCCCTGGGTCGAGGCGGATCTCGGCCTGATCGACCGTGCCCTGTCGAACCTGGTGGAGAACGCCCTGCATGCGACCCCCGCCGGAGGGCGGGTGCGGCTCGAGCTCGAGGCGCTGGCCGAGGGCGTCAGGCTGGCGGTGGTCGACAGCGGGATCGGCATCGCCGCCGAGGAGGTGCCGCTGGTGACCCAGCGCTTCTATCGCACCCGGGGCAGCCCGGCGCGGGGCGAGGGCTCGGGGCTGGGGCTGTCCATCGTGCGCGAGATCTGCGAGCGCCACGGCACCACCCTGGCCATCGACAGCCGCCAGGGCGTGGGCACCCGGGTCAGCCTGGTGTTGCCCTATGTGCTAGCGTCAAGGGCCTGAGCGGCCGGCGGGGCCGGATCCTCGATCTGCAGCAGCTGGATCAGTCCGCTGCGCTGGGGGCCCAGCATGTCGGCCAGGGTGTAGCGATCGAGCACGGCGAGGAAGGCCCCCAGGGCCTCGGCGAGGATCGGCTTGAGCCGGCAGGAGGGGGTGATCACGCACTCGTTGTCGTCGCCGAAGCACTCCACCAGGCCGAGGTCGCGTTCGGTGTCGCGCACCAGCTCACCCAGGGTGATGGACTCCGGCGCCCGCTTCAGCAGCAGCCCGCCATGCTTGCCGCGAATGGCCGTGATATAGCCGCGATGATTCAGTTCCTGGACCACCTTCATCAGGTGGTTGCGGGAGATGGCGAAGCGATCGGCGATCTCGGTGATGGTCGAGCGCTCCTCGCCCTTGACGGCGAGGTAGATCAGCACGCGCAGCGAGTAGTCGGTATAGCGGGTCAGGTGCATGTGGCTTCCTGGTCGACGGGCGGCGAGGCGAGCCCGGCGGGTGAATCGTAGAGTGTCGCTGCCGACTCTACCACCGTGGCGGCGTTGACGCCCCGACGCGTGGCGACCGGGGCAGCGATGATAAGCAATATTATAGAGGCTTTTTTCGCGTTCCCCGCAGCGACTACCTCCAATTGACCTGGGTCAGCTACCTCGAGAAGGGTACCGACGCCCGTCGACGCCGGTGTCATACTGGCGCCCATCCGGTGGCGATCCGGCCGCCCAGGCTTTCCCGAGGCACCGAACGACCATGCACGACACGTTGCCCTTCCACCGTTCCCTGGTCGAGAAGTACGACCGGCCGGGGCCGCGCTACACCTCCTATCCCACGGCACCGCAGTTCCATGCGGCCTTCGCCGAGGACGATTATCGTGCCGCCGCCGAGCGCAGCAACCTTCTCGCCGAGCCCAAGCCGTTGTCGGTCTATGTGCACATTCCCTTCTGCGAAAGCCTCTGCTACTACTGCGCCTGCAACAAGATCATCACCCACAACCGCGAGCGGGCCGCGACCTACCTGGCTTGGCTCAAGCGCGAGATCGCCCTGCAGGCCGCTCTGTTCGACGACACCCGGCGCATGACCCAGCTGCACCTGGGGGGCGGCACCCCGACCTACCTGAGCAACGACCAGCTTGGCGAGCTGATGGCCGCTCTCGACGAGGCCTTCCACTTCGCCGCGCCCGAGGCGCGGGAGTTCTCCCTCGAGGTGGACCCGCGGACGGTGACGCCGGCGCAGGTGCATGAGCTCCGCGCGTTGGGCTTCAATCGCCTGAGCTTCGGCGTGCAGGACTTCGATCCCGACGTCCAGCGAGCGGTGAACCGGGTGCAGGGCGAGGCCCAGGTGGTCGGCCTGGTCGAGGCGGCCCGCGAGGCCGGCTTCCAGTCGGTGAGCGTCGACCTGATCTATGGCCTGCCGCTGCAGACGGTGGCGAGCTTCGACACGACCCTGGACAAGATCATCGCCCTGCGACCGGATCGCATCGCCGCCTACAGCTATGCTCACCTGCCGGAGCTGTTCAAGGCCCAGCGGCTGATCCGCCCCGAGGACATGCCGCCGCCGGAGCGCAAGCTCGAGCTGCTGGAGCTGATCATCCGCCGCCTCACCGAGGCCGGCTACGTCTATATCGGCATGGACCACTTCGCCCTGCCCGAGGACGAGCTCTCCCTGGCCAGGGAAAACGGCACCCTGCAGCGCAACTTCCAGGGCTACTCCACCCACGCCGACTGCGACATGATCGGCCTGGGCATCACCGCGATCGGCAAGGTCGGCGACAGCTACAGCCAAAACGTCAAGGAGACCGCCCGGTACCAGGCGCGCCTGGAGGCCGGACGCCTGCCGGTGATGCGCGGCTATCGGCTCAGCGACGATGACCGGCTGCGCCGCGACGTGATCAATGCCTTGATGTGTCACGGGCGAATCGATGTCGCCGCGATCGAGGCCGACCACGGCATCGCCTTCCGGACCTATTTCGCCGGGGCCCTGGACGCGCTGGCCGAGATGCGGGCGGATGGCCTGATCACCCTCACCGAGCAGGCTATCGAGGTGCTGCCCGCCGGGCGCCTGATGATGCGCAATGTCGCCATGGCCTTCGATGCCTACCTGGCCTGTAGCGAAGGGCGCCACTCGCGCACTGTCTAGCCTGCTTGCCTCGCCGACTCGCCCATGGCGCGGGCCCTCGCCCGCCAGGGAGCCTGGCGGGCGCTGCCGTGCCCGTCGTCGTGCCCGGTATCAGTTTCCTGCTTCTTCGCGCTGATCCTTTCCTGCTTCTGGTGGGGGAGAATATTCAGGGGTTCTTCCGATGGTGCAGCTCGCCGTCGAGAACGATGCTGAAATTGTATGTAACAAAATGTTTATTTGTGTGCGTTCGTCCGATCAATCAGCGGTATGGGAGCAAGGGAGGGGGTAGCTATGCAACGCTTCAAGTTGGCTGCCTTGGTGATCGCGATGGGGTGTGTGTCGGCGGCCGGGGCCCTGGCCCAGTCGGCCTCGGGTACCGGTATGGGCCCCGCCTTGTCCGAGGATGAGATGGCGGGTGTCGCGAACGATACCCTGACCCCCGGGACGACCGGGGAGGAAGGACTGTCGGACCAGGAACTGGCGGAACTCCTGGACGACCTGCCCCCGACCGCGGCCGGTGGTGGAGGCGGGGGCTGTGGTGCCGGCTTCCTGGAAGGATGCGATGGGTTTCGCTTCTTGAGCGCTGTCGCGCTGGGGCCACCCGGCAGCGATGACAGCGCCGATGACGGCAGCGGTGACGATGGCGGTGATGACGCCGGCGACAGTGATGGTGACGGGGATTCCGATGGCGGGGGCTCCGATGGCGGGGGCTCTGATGGCGGGGGCTCCGATGGCGGGGGCTCTGATGGTGGGGGCTCTGATGGCGGGGGCTCCGATGGCGGGGGCTCTGATGGCGGGGGCTCCGATGGCGGGGGCTCCGATGGCGGCGGTGGCCCCGGTGGTGATGACGGCGGGGGTTCCGATGGTGGTGGTGATGGCGGCGGTGCCACCGGTGGCGGTGACGGCAGCGATTTCGGCTCCGGTGGCGGCGACGGTGGCTCCGCGGGTGATGGCGGCGGCGCCGGCGGCTCGGGGGGTGGCAGCGGCGGCGATGCCGGTGGTGGTGACGGCGGCGGCTCCGACGGTGGTTCTGACTCCGGTGGCGGAGATGGCGGCTCCGCGGGAGGTAGTGGCGGTGCCGGTGGCACCGGCAGCGGCTCCGGCGGCGGCGGCCTGGGAGGCGGTGGCCTGGGAGGCCGCGGCGGCGGCTTCGGCGGTGGTTTCGGGGGTGATCGCTGAGTCCCGTCGTCTGCTCCGTACTCCAAGTCCTGAAACGCGCCCGGCATCCGCCGGGCGCGTTTTGTTTCGGGGGCGCGGCATCGCGCGCAGTCGTCGTCGGCAGCAGGGGGCGAGTCTCCACTGGAACTAGATGCTGTGTATGGAGTCGTGAATTGAGCTATATATGGTAGATAGGCGTTGGCCTGGCGAGTCGGTCGTGGCTTGATGCAGGTCACGGCAGCCGCGGGCCACGATGTCTAGGATGGGCGATCGGTCGTCACAGGAGAGTTGCCATGCCGTTCCCCTCGCTGCCCCTTCCACCTGCGCCGCGTCGGCTGGTGCCGGCCATCGCACCGAGGATGCCCGTTGCGCTCCAGCGGCCCCTCGTCGAGTCTCTGCTCAATCGCACCTTCGCCGAGTCACTGGCCGAAGGGGAGTTCGATGCCCTGGCGGGGCGACGGGTCAGTCTGGTCATCGCCGATCTGGGCCTGATCCTCACCCTGAGCTTGTCGGAGCGGCGACTGGTGCGCTGCGAGGCGCCCGGCGAGGCCACCCTCCGCGGCGGCTGGCGCGAATTCCTGTCTCTCGCCACCCGCCGCGAGGACCCGGACAGCCTGTTCTTCCAGCGGCGCCTGTCCCTCGAGGGCGATACCGAGCTTGGCCTGATGGTCAACAACCTGCTCGATGGCCGCGAGGAAGGCATGGCCCAGGGGCGACTGGGCGACTGGCTGGTCCGGCTGGAGCGGCTGGCACGCCGCGACCATTGACCCTCACATCGCGACTGGGAGATTCCGCATGCCGACATCCGCCAAGGATGCCCCCATCGTCGACGAGGTGCCGATGCAGGTGCCCTCCCTCGACATCTGGGACACCAAGTACCGTCTCAAGGACCGACATGGCCGGCCCGTGGACGCGGATCCGGCCGCCACCCGGGAGCGGGTGGCCCGTGCCCTGGCGGCGATGGAAGGCGAGGCCGCCGACGCCTGGCTGCCGAAGTTCCGCTGGGCCCTGGACAACGGCGCCATCCCCGCCGGGCGCATCGTCGCCAACGCCGGGGCCGAGCACATCAAGCCCGAGGTCAGCCTGATCAACTGCACGGTCTCGCGGACCATCCGGGACTCCATGCGCGACATCCTGGAAGCCGTGGTCGATGCCGGGATGACGTTGAAGAGCGGGGCGGGAATCGGCTATGAATTTTCCACCCTGCGCCATAAGGGCGCCTTCGTGTTCGGGGCCGGCGCTGGCACCAACGGCCCCCTGGCGTTCATGGATATCTACGACAGGATGTGCTTCACGGTGGCCTCGGCGGGCGGTCGCCGCGGCGCCCAGATGGCGACCTTCGACGTCGGCCATCCCGACGTGCGGGCCTTCATCGAGGCCAAGCGCGAGGCGGGACGGCTGCGCCAGTTCAACCTGAGCCTGCTGATCACCGACGAGTTCATGGAGGCGGTGCGCGCCGACGCCGACTGGCCCCTGGCCTTTCCCCTGCACCCGGGGGAGAAGGAGGACGTCGACGAGGACGAACTGGTCTACCGCGACTGGCCGGTGATCGAGGACGGCTACACCGTCGACGACCAGGGCCGGGTGGCCTGCCGCATCGTCGAGGTGATTCGGGCCCGCGAGTTGTGGGACACCATCATGCGCTCGACCTACGACTTCGCCGAGCCGGGCTTCATCCTGATCGACCAGGTCAACCGCATGAACAACAACTGGTTCTGCGAGGAGATCCGCGCCACCAACCCCTGCGGGGAACAACCGCTTCCGCCGGAAGGCGCCTGCCTGCTCGGCTCGGTGAACCTGACCCGCTTCGTCCTCGATCCCTTCGGCGACAAGCCGCGTTTCGACTGGGACCGCTACCGGGAGGTGGTGGCCATCTTCACCCGCATGCTCGACGACGTGGTGGAGCTCAGCGGCCTGCCGCTGGAGGGTCAGCGCCGCGAGATCGAGGCCAAGCGCCGCCATGGCATGGGGTTCCTGGGGCTGGGTTCGGCGCTGACCATGCTCAAGATTCCCTATGGCTCCCCGGAGTCGCTGGCCTTCACCGAGGAGGTCAGTCGGGTGATGGCCGTCGAAGGCTGGAAGCAGGCCCTGGAACTCTCCAGGGAGAAGGGCATGGCGCCGATTCTCGCCGAGGACTTCGCCATCACCCCGAAGATGCTGCGCGAGCGGCCGGAGCTGGCGCAAGACGGCTATGAGGTGGGCGATCGCGTGCCCGGGCGGCTCCTGCACGCCCGCTACAGCCGCTACATGCAGAAGATCGCCGAGTTGGAGCCGCAGCTGGTGGCGGATCTCGCCGAGCATGGCGCCCGCTTCACCCACCACAGCTCCATCGCGCCCACCGGCACTATCTCGCTGTCGCTGGGCAACAACGCCTCCAACGGCATCGAGCCGTCCTTCTCGCACCGCTACTTCCGCAATCTCATCCGCGCCGGACGCAAGACCAAGGAACAGGTGGAGGTGGTGTCCTTCGAGCTGGCCGCCTATCGGCACGTGGTGGCATCGGAGGCGGTGGAGAGCGACCTGCCGGACTACTTCGTCACCGCCGATGCCGTCTCGCCCGCCCAGCACGTGGCAGTGCAGGCCGCCGCCCAGGCCTGGGTGGATTCGGCGATCTCCAAGACGGTGAACGTCCCCACCGACTTCCCCTTCGCAGATTTCAAGGATCTGTACCTGGACGCCTACGACAGCCAGCTCAAGGGTTGCACCACCTTCCGTTTCAACCCCGAGGCCTTCCAGGGGGTGCTGGTGCGCGAGGACGACCTCAAGAACACCACCTATGTCTTCGAGCTGGAGAACGGCGAGACCGTCGAGCTGGCCGGCGACGAGACGGTGATCTATGACGGCGAGGAGCACACCGCGGCGAACCTCTACGACGCGCTCAAGGAGGGCACCTATGGCAAGTGGTAACCGGGTGCCAACGACCGCACTCGTGACGGTCGTGAGCCGGCCTCGTGCGATCCCCATGCCCAGCCTTCAAGGAGCCCGCCGATGACCGTCGAGATCACCTCGAAGATCGTGTCCTACAGCGTCAAGAAGGCGGTGGAGGAGCCGCCGCTGGCCGACGAGAACCCGTTGACGGTGCGCATCCCCTCGCGGCCTGAGGGGACCCTCGAAGCCGTCTCGGAGAAGATCTCCTATGTCGGTGCCGAGGGCCGCAAGAAGGTCTACCTGCTGGTCTCCTTCATGCCCGTGGAGGGCGTGCTGAACGGCAAGCGGGTGGTCATCGAGCGCCCGGTGGAGTTCTTCTTTCCCTCCGGCCAGCTGTCCAGCGAGCACCAGTGGATCACCGCCACCATGCGCAGCCTGTCGCTGGCTGCCCGCGGCGGCTACGTCACCCAGGCGGTGGCCGACCTGCGCAAGGTGGCCTGGGACAAGGGCCTGGTGCGCTGCGGCATGAACCGCTGGGGCAAGCCGATGTTCCACGACTCCGAGGTCGCGGCCATCGCCTGGTCGATCCAGCAGATCCTCTATCGTCGCGGCTTCCTCGACCTGGACGGCAACCAGGTGCCGGTGGAAGAGCTGGTCAGCCGCTATGCCCAGCGCCTGGCCAGCGGCCACGGCTGGCAGCCGCCCAGTGCCGAGGAGCTGGATCGGGCCGAGCGGGAGGCCCGCGAGCAGCAGGGCGGTCCCGCCGTGGTGGGCCACTGTCCCGAGTGCAACGGCGAGCTGATCATGATGGACGGCTGCCCGACCTGCTATGCGGGGTGCGGCTGGTCCAAGTGCGGCTAGCCCGATCCCGGTGATCCGGCCCCCGGGGCGTCTCCCTGGCCCCTGGCGAGGGCCGCCCGCCCCTAGGCCTTCTTGCCGCCGTCGAAGGCGATGTCGAGGCGGATGTGCCAGTCGGTCGGCGGCAGGCTGACCACCTCGATGGCGTGATCGGTCATCCGCTGGCGCAGGTCTTCATACTCGGCGCCGCCGGCCGCCTTGAGCCGGGCCAGCTCGTTCTCGGTGTGGCCCTGGCTGCCCAGGTAGTTCTTGGCCGTCTGGCGAAGCGCATCGCCGGTCTCGCCGCTGATGAGCTGGTGAAACTCCTCGTCGGCCATGCTGATGTTCTCGATGACGATTTCCATGCATCGCTCCTTGCTGCGTCGGCAAAGGGTGTGGCGGAGCCGTCCGCTGGAGACCCGAGGCATCGGGTGACGGCTCGGCACTCGGTGGGCAACGAGTAGGAGCGAGGAGTTCCCTGACGACCTCGGGCCGGGGCGACTCCGACCCGTTCAGTGACGCAGGGCGAGGTGGTCGAAGTCTTGGCCGCGTCCCTTCACGTCCAGCGCCACCCAGTCCAGCCAGGGCAGCAACCGGGTCAGGCGCTCGGAGTAGGGGCCCGCCGTATGCAGGCCCACCGCCAGCCCCAGCTCGCGACCGATCCCAGGGCGCTGGCCCACTGGGCCCAGCCGTCGGGCGGGGGATAGGTGTTGATGGCGCAGAACACCCGCTTGCCGCGGGCCCGGGCATAGGCGATGCCGTCCCGGGCGCGCCTGTTGGAGAAGTTGAGGCCGGCGAACTGGCGCGCGTTGGTGGCATTCGGGAAGCCGAAGTAGACGGCGTCGGCCCCCTCGTCCACGGCACGCTTGAGGGCGGGCAGGTTGCCGGCGGGGCAGACGAGCTCCATGGTGGTCTCCGGGTGATGAATACCCGACCATGCTAGTCGCGTATCGTCGCCTGGCCTTTGACCCGGGTCATGGCGAGCCCGGCTTGCTCGGCTCCTCGGGGGGGCGAGCTCGAGAGACGGCTTTCCGCAAGCGGCCCCGGCCGGCTACCCTGCCGGCATCCTCTTCCGTTCGCACTCAAGGAGGCCCCATGGCCATCTCGCACTTCACCGACCTGCTCGAGGAGGCCCGCCGCCAGCCCGAGCCGCAGCGCCTGCTGCTCGTGCTGACCCGCGCCGAACTGCCGGACCAACCGAGCGAGGCGCAGCGGGCGCGCTTCGAGTCGGGAGAGGGGGGCGTGCTGACACCGGTGCTGTGCGTCGACAAGACGCCCGACGAACTCGGTGACATGGCGGCGCTGGTGGCGGAAGCCGCGGAGACGGGCATCGCCTGGGATATCGCCTTCGTCGCGGCCCTGGATGACCCCGGGAGGGAGGCCGACGTGGAGCCGCAGCTGCAGCGGATGGTGGAGTCGCTGAAGATGGGCAACATCGACCGCTTCCTGGCCTTCGATCGTCAGGGCGAGGTGGTCAGCTTCCAGTAGGCCGTGGTCAGGCCGCGCGCCATCGGCCGGATCAAGGCGATGCTGCTGACACGCGCTAGCTGACCGCCACCTCCATGCCCCGCCCTGCGGGGGCATCGCTGTGGCGACCCGACCTATCCGCTACGTCCTGTCACGGGCACTCAGTAGGCCCAGACGATGGCCATCAGCAGCCCCCAGGCCAGCACGCCGGCGGCGATTACCGTGTAGGTGACGGACTGGGTGACCACGTCATCTTCCTGGCGCTCGCAGAGGGCCTGGAGCCCGTGATAGACCAGGCTGCAGGAGATACCCAGCGCTACCAGTACCGCCAGCACATTGAGCAGCAGGCTGGGGATCAGCAGCACGATCGCCGAGGACCACAGCGGCAGCGGTGCCAGGGCCGCGAGCAGGTAGGCATCGTGATAGTCGATGGAGAGCTCGCGGGTCGCGTTGACCACCGCATGGATCAGCCAGCCCATGACGAAGAAGGTCAGCAATTCGGCCAGGAAGAGGATGGTGGTGATGAAGCGCCACGGGCGGTCGCCGAAACCCGCCACGAAGGCGTCGCCATGATGGGTGCCGGCATAGTAGAGCAGCAGCGGCGGCAACAGCGACATGGGCAATACCACGAGCCAGGCTAGGGTAGCGATCGATGGCTTGCGTCGCTGCAGTTCCTTCCAACCCGTCAGACGGGTGAAGGGCAGTCGGATGACGGTGATGGGGTTCATGGGGCTGCCTCGCGTCTGTGCGCTTCGGGTTTGGTGACAAAATATCATTTCATGATATTCTAGATCGTGATTTAGGTTTCGCCAGGCTCGCTGTCAAGGCGGGAAGCGCCGCGATTGCTGGAGAGTGCCATGCTAGATTCTTCCCCCCTGACCAAGGAGGATTTTCGGAGGCTGTCGCATTTCCGCTATCAGCTCCGCTGCTTTCTCAGGCAGAGCGAGGACATCTGTCGGGAGCATGGCCTGACGTCTCTCCAGTACCAGCTATTGCTGCACCTGATGGGCATCGAGGGCCGCGAATGGGCGACGGTGGGTGAGCTGGCCGAGCGTCTCCAGGCCAAGCACCACGGCACCGTGATGCTGGTGGATCGCTGTGAACAGCTGTCGCTGGTCGAGCGTCGCCCCGGGCGGGAGGATCGTCGCCGGATGGAGGTGCATCTGCTGCCTCGTGGCGCCGAACTGGCCCGGGGCATCGCCGAGCGGCACCAGCCGGAACTGCGCCACCTCCAGGAGGAATTTCACCTGCCCGGCTGGCCCGAGTTCTCCGATGAGGGAGGCTGACCTTCATCAACCCTCGCCCTCACCGCTTCCTGTGCCCAGGAGACCGTCCCTTCAGCAATGTCGCCACCCTGGCCTTCGCTTGCCGGGGCGAGGGGGTGAGCTTCCCGTGAGGTCGGCGGCCCGGACGCCCGCGTCCGGGCCGGAACGACGGGCTCAGGCGGCGTCGAGAGGCTGTGACGGCCCGAAGTGCTCGTAGTGGCGACGCTCGTCGGGGATGCCCAGTTCGGCCAGGGCCCCGTTGATCGCGGTCATGAAGCCCTGGGGGCCGACGAAGTAGCAGCGCGGCTCGCCGTCGGGCAGGTAGCGGGCCAGCAGGTCGCGGTCGATGCGCCCGATATGTTCGGCGCCGTCGCCCCGTTCGTGGACCGTCACCACCCGCAGCTGCCCGGCATGACGGGCCTCGAGCCTCGCCACTTCCTCGGCGAAGGCATGATGCTCGGCGTCCAGGGCGGCATGCAGGTAGATCACCCGTCGTCCCTGGGCCAGCGCCTGCTGGGCCATGGGCAGCATGGGGGTCTGGCCGACACCGCCGCTGGCCAGCAGCAGCGGTTCCTCGCCTTCCACCAGGGTCAGGTCGCCGGCCGGCGGCAGCAGCGTCAGGGTGTCACCCACCGCCATGGCATCGTGCAGATGCCGGCTGGCGGTGCCCTCGGGCTCGCGCTTGACCGAGATCCTGTAGCTCTCGCCGTTGGGCGCCGCCGAGAGGCTGTAGTGGCGGTAGACCGGCTCGCCGTCGATGACCAGGCGCACGCCGATGTACTGGCCCGGGGCGAAGTCGGCCACCGCCCCGCCATCCGCGGGCATGAGCACGAAGGAGCGGATCACCGCGCTCTCCTGGCGCATCGCGGCGATGCGGAATTCGCGGGGGCCGCGCCAGCCGCCCGGGCGATGCTCGAAGTCGCGGTAGCGGTGGTCCTCGAGCTCGATCAGCAGCCCGGCCAGTTCCTCGTAGAGCGCGCCCCAGGCGTCCGCGATCTCCGGCGTCACCGCCTCGCCAAGCACCTCGCCGATGGCGGCCATCAGGCACTCGCCGACGATCGGATACTGCTCGGGCCGGATATCCAGGGAGACGTGCTTGCTGACCACGGTGGCCAGGGTCTCTCGTACCCGCTCGGGATCGCGGCGCAGCTGGACATAGGCCAGCACCGCGCCGGCCAGCGCCCGGGGCTGGCCTCCGCTGGCCTGGTGGGCCTGGTTGAACAGCGGCTTGACCTCGGGGTAGCGGTCGAACATCAGCGGGTAGAAGCACTGGGTGATGGCATCGAGGTGCTCGGCGACGACCGGGGCGGTGGCCTCGATCAGGCGTTCCTGGGCGGGTGTCAGCATGAGGGTTCCTTCGTACGGGGTGTTGTTAAAGAGGTACAAAAAATACATCTATAGTGGCTCGCTGGCTACCCGGCGACCTGGTCAAGAATGTCGCAGCGTGCCGGCCGCTTGATCTCGGTCAAGAGTGGCGTCTCTCTCGGTCGGATCCCACCCTCGTCGGGACCCGGCAAGCTAGGCTTGGAGGGGGAGGGGGCTGCGCCGGCAGGTCCTGGGAGGAAAGGTGGATATCGAGACGGTCTTCGATGCGAGCTATGCCCGGGTGCTGGAGCGCCAGGTCGACGGAAGGGGCTTCTTCGAGGCCTTCTACGAGCGTTTCGTCGCCGCCTCGCCGGAGGTAGCGGAGAAGTTCCGCCACACCGACATGCATCGCCAGCAGGCCATGCTCAAGAAGTCCTTCTATCACCTGCTGACCTTCTATGCCTCCAGCCACGCCGACTACTACCTGGACAAGGTGGCCATCAGCCACAACCGCCGGCATCTCGACATCCGTCCGTCCCTCTATGACCTCTGGCTGGAGACCCTGGTGGCGACCCTGCGCGACTTCGATCCGGCATTCACCGACACCGTGGAACTGGCCTGGCGCCTGGTGATGACCCCGGGGATCGTCTACATGAAGTTCCACTACGAGCGGGACGCGCCGGTCGGCGAGGACGATATCGCCTGAACGCCCGGCCACCGGTCCCGGCAAGGGGTGCGACATAAAGAAGCATTGTTGATGCATGTCATGGTCTTTCCGGCCCCGGCGGGCGCACAATGGCGATATCCAAGTGTTCCGGTCGGGTATTCGCCATGACAGCCTCCTCTCTCTCGCCGGCGCGCCTGCCCCTGGCCCGCCTCGCCTTCCGCCCCTTCTTCCTGCTGGCCTCGCTGTTCGGAGTGGTCGCCCTGATGGTCTGGCTGGCCTTCTGGCACGGCGACGTGCTGCTCAGGCCCCAGGGCGGGCTGCTGTGGTGGCACCAGCACGAGATGCTGTTCGGCTTCGCCGCCGCCGTGGTGGCGGGCTTTTTGCTCACCGCCGTGCAGAACTGGACCGGCCTGCCGAGCCTGCGCGGCTGGCCGCTGCTGGGTCTGGTGGCACTGTGGCTGGCCGGACGGGTGCTGCTGGCCGTGCCCCTGGGGTTGCCGCCGCTGCTGCCGGCGCTGGTGGACCTGGCCTTCCTGGTGGTGGTGGCCGCCGTCATGGCCCGGCTGGTGATCGCCGCCCGGCGCTGGCGCAACCTGGTCTTCCTGCCCGCCCTCGGCTTGCTGGTGCTGGCCAACCTGGCGATGCATCTCGGGGTCCTGCAGGGGGATGCCGTGCTGATCCGTCAGGGGGCCTACCTGGCGGTGCTGCTAATCACCGCCCTGATGGTGGTGATCGGCGGGCGGGTGATCCCGATGTTCACCGCCAACCGCCTGGGACGGCCCCGACCGGCGCCGCTGCCCTGGCTGGAGCGGCTGACCCTGGGCAGCATGGCGGCGCTGGTGCTGGCCCAGCTGGCCGCTGTGCTGGGCCTGAGCCTGCCCGGGCCAGGGCTCGCTGGCCTGACGGGGCTGGCGGCACTGGCCAATACCTGGCGGCTGGCCCGTTGGGACGGGCTCCACACCCTGCGCGAGCCGCTGCTCTGGGGCCTGCATGCCAGCTACGCCTTCCTCTGCCTGGGACTGGCCATGTGGGCCCTGGCGGCGCTGGGCGCCTTCCGCGTCGAGCTGGCCGTGCATGCCCTGACCATCGGCGGCATGGGCACCATGATGCTGGCGATGATGGCGCGGGTCTCCCTGGGCCATACCGGTCGCGCCATCGAGAGCCTGCCGGGCATCGGCGTGGCCCTGGCGCTGCTGATCGCCGCCGCCGTCCTGCGCTCGCCGGTGCTGGCGCTGTTTCCCGGCATCAGCCACTGGACCTACAATCTGGGCATCATCTTCTGGTGCCTGGCCTACGCGATCTTCCTGCTCCACTACGCGCTGCCGCTGAGCACCGCCCGCCTGGATGGCAAGGACGGCTGATCCCCATGGAACACTATGCCTTGATCAAGCACCTGCACATGAGCGCCACCGCCCTGAGTCTCGGCCTCTTCCTGGTGCGGGCCTGGTGGTCGGTGCGGGCCTCGCCGAACCTCGCCCGGCGCTGGGTCAAGGTGCTGCCCCACCTGGTCGATACCCTGCTGCTGGGGCTCGGGGTCTGGCTGATGGTGGCCCTCTCGCTGTGGCCCCACCAGCAGCCCTGGCTGGCCGCCAAGCTGCTCGCCCTGATCGCCTATATCGGCCTCGGCACCCTGGCCATCAAGCGCGGCCGGACGCCGGCGGTGCGCGGCGTGGCGGCGCTGGCCGCCGTGGTCGTGTTCGCCTTCATGGTGGGGGCGGCGGTCCGGCACAGTCCGCTGTCCTGGCTGGCCTGAGGCGGCGCTTCCTATACTGAGTGGCGTCACTCACCGTCAGAAGGATGCCCTCATGGCGAAACAATCGCTTCCCTCCGGCGCCCGCCAGGTGGCCGACCAGCATCCCGAGGTCTGGAAAGCCTTCGCGGCGCTGGGCAAGGCCTGCGCCGAGACCGGTCCCCTGGACGCGCGAACCCGTCGTCTGGTCAAGCTCGCCCTGGCGGTGGGCTCGGGCTCCGAGGGCGCCGTGCACTCCCACGTGCGTCGCGCCCTGGCCGAGGGCGAGTCCCCCGAGGCCCTGAAACAGGTGGCCATGCTGGCCATCCCCACCCTGGGCCTGCCCGCCAGCGCGGCGGCGCTGACCTGGATCGAGGACTTCACCGAAGGCAACTGAACCTCGCCGATCCCGCTCGGGCGGCCTCGCCGCCCGCCTGTTCCCCTCGAATGCCGCCTTCTTGATCGATGTCATGGTTCTCCCCTGCTCAGGACGCTAGCATTAACATGTATTTTTTATGCATGTTTAGTGGCGCGGCCTTCCGGCGGCGCCCTGCGAGCAGGGGGGGAAGTCCATGGCCGAAGGTCTCACCAAGTCGGCGGCCCGCAACATCTTCTATGGCGGGTCGCTGTTCTTCTTTCTGCTGTTCGCCGCGCTGACGGCGCACAGCCACTGGTACATGGTCACCGATTCCACCGATAGCGCAGGACTCACCGAGTCGGTGGTCCACGGCAAGGAAGTGTGGGAGGAGAACATGTGCATCAACTGCCACAGCATCATGGGCGAGGGCGCCTACTTCGCCCCGGAGCTGGGCAACGTCTGGACGCGCTACGGCGGCCGGGAGAATCCCGAGGCGGCTCGCGCCGGGCTCATCGCCTGGATGAAGGCCCAGCCGCTGGGCGCGCCGGGTCGGCGCCAGATGCCGCAGTTCGACCTCAGCGACGAGGAGCTCAATGCCCTGATCGATTTCCTGGAGTGGACCGACGGCATCGACGCTCAGGACTGGCCACCGCATCCCGCCGGCTAAGCGCTTCTTCCAAGCCTCTAAGCGCTGGATATGGGCTTTTCCGGCGACAAGCCTTAGCGAGGGCGCTGTGAACCCTTCCCTGGGCGCTACCGTTGCCATCCATGGCAAAGGACCCTCGCTTCGACTTGTCCCCGGCGCCCATGAAACCGGGAGGGTCAGAGAATGCGCATTGCCCTGCGAGAGCCCCGGATGACCCAAGGAGACCCCTACCGATGAAATACGAAACCCAGAGAGTGGCCCTGCCCTTCTTCATGGTGGCCATGGCGCTGTTCGCGCTGCAGATCGTCTTCGGCCTGCTGGCCGCCACCGTCTATGCCTGGCCGACCTTCATGGCCGAGCTGATGCCCTTCAACATCATGCGCGTCAGCCATACCAACCTGCTGATCGTCTGGCTGCTGATCGGCTTCATGGGCAGCACCTACTACCTGATGCCGGAAGAGGCCGAGCGGGAGATCCACAGCCCCGGACTGGCCTATCTGCAGCTGGCCATCTTCGCCTTCGCCGGGGCCGCGGCCCTCGTCGGCTACCAGTTCGGGATCCACGAGGGCCGCGAGTTCCTCGAGCAGCCGTTCTGGGTCAAGGTGCTGATCACCCTCTCCTTCCTGATGTTCCTCTTCAACACCAGCATGACGCTTGCCAAGGGCCGCAAGACCGCCATCAACCTGGTGCTGATGCTGGGCCTGTGGCTGGCCGCGGTGTTCTGGCTGTTCGCCTTCTACAATCCGACCAACCTGGCCGTGGACAAGCTCTACTGGTGGTGGGTCGTGCACCTCTGGGTCGAGGGCGTCTGGGAGCTGATCATGGCCTCGCTGCTCGGCTACCTGCTGATCAAGATGACCGGCGTCGATCGCGAGGTGATCGAGAAGTGGCTCTACGTCATCGTCGGCCTGTCGCTGTTCTCCGGCCTGCTGGGCACCGGCCACCACTACTACTGGATCGGCGCGCCGAGCTACTGGCAGCCCATCGGCAGCATCTTCTCCACCCTGGAGGTGATCCCCTTCTTCGCCATGGTGGTGTTCGCCTTCACCATGTTCTGGAAGGGCAGCCGCAACCACCCCAACAAGGCCGCCATGCTGTGGGCGCTGGGCTGCCCGACCATCGCCTTCTTCGGTGCCGGCGTGTGGGGCTTCATGCACACCCTGTCGTTCATCAACTACTACAGCCACGGCACCCAGGTCACCGCGGCCCACGGCCACCTGGCCTTCTACGGCGCCTACGTGATGCTGATGCTCGGCATCATCAGCTTCGCCATGCCGGCGCTGCGCCGCGTCCAGCCCTACAACCAGGTGCTGAACATGTGGGGCTTCTGGATCATGACCTCGGCGATGTGCTTCATGACCTTCACCCTGACCTTTGCCGGTGTCGTCCAGACCCACCTGCAGCGGGTGCTGGGCATGAACTACATGGAGGTGCAGAGCCAGCTCGGCCTGTTCTACGTCATGCGCCTCGGTGCCGGCGTGGCGGTGGCCGGGGGGGCGGTGATGCTGCTCTACGCCTTCTTCGGCCCGACCCGCGAGCAGGTGCCGGCGGGTGGCACCCAGCTGACCGCGGGCGCCGAGCGCCTCTGATAGCGGACGGCCCCGCGGGGCCGTCCCTCCCTTCACCGATTCGGGAGTGAACGCATGGCTGTTGCCCCACTGGCCTCCACCACCCACGAGCAGGAACCGCCCTTCTACCAGAGCGTCGGCAACGAGTGCACGATGTTCGAGCAGGCCTTTCGCCAGCGCCTGCCGCTGCTGCTCAAGGGGCCGACCGGCTGCGGCAAGACCCGCTTCGTCGGCCACATGGCGGCGAGGCTCGGCAAGCCGCTGTACACCGTGGCCTGCCACGACGACCTCACCGCCGCCGACCTCACCGGCCGCTACCTGCTGCAGGGCGGCGAGACCCGCTGGGTCGACGGCCCGCTGACCCGCGCGGTGCGCGAGGGTGGCATCTGCTACCTCGACGAGGTGGTCGAGGCCCGCAAGGACGTCAGCGTGGTGCTGCACCCGCTGACCGACGACCGTCGCCTGCTGCCGCTGGAGCGCACCGGCGAGCTGCTCGAGGCGCCGGACGACTTCATGCTGGTGGTCTCCTACAACCCCGGCTACCAGCACATCCTCAAGTCGCTCAAGCCCAGCACCCGCCAGCGCTTCGTGGCGATGTCCTTCGATTTCCCGCCCCCCGGGGTGGAGCGCGACATCGTCGCCCGGGAGAGCGGCCTGCCCGCCGAGCGCTGCGCGGCCCTGGTCAACCTGGCCGCTAGCCTGCGCGCCATGAAGGGCCAGGACCTGGAGGAGGGCGTGTCCACCCGCTTGCTGGTCTACTGCGCGACCCTGATCCAGGGCGGCATGCCGATCCTCGAGGCGGCCCGGGCCACTCTGGTGGAGCCGCTCTCCGACGACGCGGATGTCCAGGAGGGGCTGATGGAAGCCATCCGGGCGACATTCGGCTAAGGGTGGCATTAGAACTTGCTGCCAAGCATGTTGAGATGAGCGCTGGGGCCAAGGCGGAGCGAGGGTCTTTTGACCAGGGACGGCAAAAGTAGCGCCCAGGGAAGGGTTCACAGCGCCCTCGCAGCGGCTTGGCGCCGGAAAGGCTCATCTCTTGTCTCTTGCGCCCGGTTGTTAAGAGGAGCGTGGAAATGCTCGATTTCCTGGAGGTCGAGGAGTTCGTCGGCCGGCACTGGCACCGCTGGGCCTCCGGGGCGGTGAGCTATCCGGACCACCCCGAGGCCGCAGTCAGCCTCGAGAGCCTGCGTCCCATGCTCGGGGTCTTCTTCCGCGCCGGGGGCGGTGAGGCGGGCGTCGAGGTGGCCGCCATCGCCGCCCGCGCCTCGTCCCACCGGCTGAGCCTGCGCCAGCGGCTGGGCCTCGACGAGGAGGCCCTCGACCAGGCGCGCCGAGACGAGGAACACCTGCTGTTGCCGCCGCGCCTGGCGCTCTTCCCCGAGGCCGCCCTCAATCGCGACCTCTACCTGTGGCTGACCGCCTTCCTGGCCGAGGCGCGCCCGATCCCCGTGTCGTCGGACCCGCTGCAGGCCGACCTGCAGCGCCTGCGCGAGGCACGCCGTACCGCGCGGGCGGCGCTGGCGCGCTTCCCCGGGCTGACGGATCGCTATGTCCGCCTGTGCGGCGAGTTGCTGGCGATCCGCCCCCGGCGCCGGCGGTTGCCGCCCCGTGAGGCGGAGCTGGAAGCCGCCCTGTGCGCGGAGCTCGGCGCCCCGGACCCCGAGGGGCAATGGGCCCGGGCCATGCAGCGGGCCATTCGCGACGACACCCTCCCCCTGGACGCCTTCCGTGCGCCGCGCGGCTACCGGCCGACGCTGCCCGTCCCGCTATGGGGCCAGGCCGTGACATTGGGCACCCGGGAGGACGGGGCGGGCGCGCGCGCCGATGACGACGAGACTCCGCTCGCCGGAGGCGATGCCCGGGAGGACGACCACGGCAAGCGCAAGGCCGACCGCCGCGAGCAGGACCTGGCCGACCGCGACGACCCGCTGATCCTCAACGCCTCCGAGAAGATGCTCTCCTGGGCCGAGATGGTGAACCTCAACCGCCACGTGGAGGACGAGGAGGAGGACGCGGCCCGCCAGGCCGCCGACCAGATCGACGAGATCGTCCTCAGCCCCAACCGCCAGCGAGCCAGCTCGAGGCTCAAGCTCGACCTCGACCTGGCGCCGGACGAGGCCGCCGGCGGCCGGCTGAAGGGGCGCCATACCTATCCGGAGTGGAACCACCGCAAGCAGGCCTACCTGCCCGACCACTGCGTGGTGCTCAGCGACCTGCAGAGCGAGGAGGGCGAGGACTGGACGCCCGACGAGGCCACCCGCCGACGCATCCGCCGGGTGCGGCGCGAGTTCGAGGCGCTGCGTCCGCGCCGCGAGCTCCTGCGCGGCCAGCTCGACGGCAGCGAGCTGGACATGGACGCGGTGATCCGCTCGCGCTGCGACCTGGCTGCCACCGGCGAGGCCAGCGATCGCCTCTACCTGGACAGTCGCACCCAGGCCCGCGACCTGGCGGTGTCGATCCTGGTGGATGTGTCGCTGTCCACCGAGGCCTGGCTGGCGGATCGCCGGGTGCTGGACGTGGCCAAGGAGGCGCTGCTGGTGCTGGGCCACGGACTGGCCGGCTGCGGCGACGACTACGCCATCCACAGCTTCACCTCCCGGCGGCGCCACAAGGTGTGGGTCAATACCCTGAAGGACTTCGACGAGTCGATGGGCGAGCGGGTGTCGCGGCGCATCGCCGCGCTCAAGCCGGGCTCCTACACCCGCATGGGGCCGGCCATCCGCCACCTGACCGCGGCACTCGCCGAGCGGCCCAACCGGCATCGGCTGCTGCTGCTGCTCACCGACGGCAAGCCCAACGACAACGACTACTACGAGGGACGCTACGGGATCGAGGACACCCGCAAGGCGGTGCTCGAGGCGCGCCGCCAGGAGGTGCGGGTCTTCGGCGTGACCATCGACCGCGAGGCGGGACGCTACATCCCGCACCTGTTCGGTCGTGGGGGCTATGCCATCGTGCAGCGTCCCGAGCACCTCTCCCTGGCCTTGCCGGGGATCTACCGCCAGATCATCGCCAGCTGAGGAGGTTGCCGTGACGACCCGTTCCCGACTCGTACTGGCCGTGGCGGCCTGGTCACTGGCCGCCACGGCAGTGGTACTGCCGCTGGTCTGGCTGATCAACACCCGCGACTGGGGCGTGGCGCTGATGCTGGTCGTCCCCGTCGCGGTCTACGGCCTGCTGCGCCTGGGCCGCGCCCTGGAGGACTGGGCGCGGTCCAGGCCGCCACCGGGCGAGGGCTGAGGCGACTCAGCCCATCCAGCGCGCGACCAGGTAGCCGCCGGCGATCAGCGCCAGGGTCAGGCCCAGCAAGCCGACGAAGGCTCCCCGCCAGGCCGGGCCGGCGATACGCAGGTTCAGGTAGACCATCAGCACCCGATGGGCCTTGAAGCCGCTGGCCAGCAGCACCAGGCCCACCGACCCCAGTGGCAGGGCCTGCCACTGGCCGGCCTGGTCCAGTCTTGCCGAGACCATGGAGACCACCGTCAGGGCCATCAGCAGGGCCCAGGTGACGAGCAGGGCGGTGAGGCCATGCTCACCCCGCGAGGGTCACGGCGACCCCGCCGAAGGCCAGGCTCGCCGGGTTGGCGATGGGCCGGTTGGCCAGCAGCCGATGCAGGCCCACCCCGCAGCGCCCGACCATCCATACCAGGCAGGCGATGAAGAACAGGTAGCCGAAGGCCCAGGACGTCGCGGCGGGCAGCTGGAGCCACCCGAGCAGTTGCCAGATGCCAAGGCCCAGGGTGCCGCCCACGAGGCCCAGCCAGAAGGTGCGGACCTGAAAGCGGCGGTGGGACTCGAGCCAGGCGCTGGTGCGATGGCGCATCCAGTGGGCGATTGCCACGCCGATCGGGGCGGTGATCACGGCCATGACGCTCCCCAGGAAGAGGCCGTAGACGATCAGCATGGTGCCGCGGCCGGGTTCCTTGTCGAGGGATCCGTAGGGCTCGTGGGGGGACGGGGTGAGGGACATGGCGCACCTCCGGCGACTGGCAGTAAAGATGTATGAAGCATTCCACGATATATCCGGAGCGCGAGGCTTTCTTTGGCCTGGATCAAGTCCGGGACAGCGTGAACGACGAATACCGCCCGCAGGCGGCATTCGTGTCATGGCGGCGAGGGCTCAGGCCTCGGCCTCCCGGCCGGGTTGCACCGAGGCGGAAGGCTCGGCACGGCCTTCGTGACCGACGGAACGGCCCCCCACATCCTGGATCTCCGGCAGGTAGCGATAGCGCTCCTCGCCGAGTTCCGGCACCCGGGCACGCTCCATGCGGCGGATGGCGCCGTGCATCCAGATCAGCGAGACGGCCACCAGCACGAAGAGCACCATGTAGGAACTGGTCCAGACCCCGGTGAGGTCGAGCACCGCGCCGAAGACGATCGGCAGGAAGAAGCCGCCCAGGCCGCCGATCATGCCGACCAGGCCGCCCACCGAGCCGACGTTCTCCGGGTAGTAGACCGGGATGTGCTTGTACACGGCGGCCTTGCCCAGCGACATGAAGAAGCCCAGCAGCACGGTCAGGAGCACCACCCCCCACAGCGGCATGGCCAGGGAGAAGGCGATCTGGCCCTCCTTGCCCTCCACCACGTAGTGGGTCTCGGGGTAGGCGAGCAGGAACAGGCAGACCAGCGAGGCGATGAAGGTCAGGTACATGATCGAGCGGGCGCCGTAGCGGTCGGACATCCAGCCGCCGAGCGCCCGGAAGACGCTGGCCGGCAGGGTGTAGAGGGCCGCCAGCGAGCCGGCCACGGCGATGCTGACGTCGTAGGCGCCCACGTAGTAGCGGGGCAGGTAGGAGGCCAGGGCGACGAAGGCGCCGAAGACGAAGAAGTAGTAGAGGGCGAAGCGCCACACCTGCAGGTACTTGAGAGGCTCCAGCTGAGCCTTGGCGGAGGTGGCCTTGCCGCCCTGCCCGCGCCGGGCCCGGGTCAGCGGATCCTCCTTGGCGAATACCCAGAAGCCCACGGCGACCACCGCCAACACGATGGCGTAGACCACCGCGGTCTGCTCCCAGCCCAGCGCCAGCAGCAGGAAGGGGGCGGCGAAGTTGGTGACCGCCGCCCCGGCGTTGCCGGCGCCGAAGATCCCCAGCGCGGTGCCCTGCTTCTCCTTCTCGAACCAGTAGGAGGTGTAGGCGATACCGACGATGAAGGAGCCGCCGGCCAGGCCCACCCCGAGGGCCGCGACCAGGAACATCGCGTAGGACTCGACGTAGGAGAGCAGGAAGACGCAGGCCGCGGTGACCAGCATCAGCACGCTGAAGACGCGGCGCCCGCCGAACTGCTCGGTCCAGATGCCCAGGAAGATCCGGCTGATCGAGCCGGTGAGGATCGGCGTGGCCACCAGGATGCCGAACTGGGTCTCGTTGAGCCCCAGGTCCTGCTTGATCTGGACCCCGATGATGGAAAAGATCGTCCACACCGCGAAGCAGGTGGTGAACGCCAGGGTGCTGAGCGTCAGCGCCCGGTATTGCTGTGGCCGGGTCACGCCCTCGAGATGTTTCATGTCGTGCCTCCTTCGGCGATGCATGAATGGTCGCCTTCCAGCCTGGCAGGCCCGGCGCCGGCGATATTGACGTGCATCAAGTCCGCCTCCCCGCTACCCCTTGATATCCGGGGCCTATCTCCTTGGAGGTAGGCGCGGCCGGCCCCCTTCGGCGTCGGCGAGAACGACGACCGGGCCCGCTGTGGGGCCCGGTCGTCATGCCAGATGCAGCGGTCCTGCTCGCCGAGTGTCAGGGATTCTTCACGTAGGCGTTGCCGCGCAGGTAGAACCACCAGTTGACCACCAGGCACAGGGCGTAGAAGACCGCGAAGCCGTACATGGCCATCTCCGGGGTGCCGGCCTTGATCTGCTCGCCCATCACCCGCGGGGCGATGAAGGCGCCGTAGGCGGCCACGGCGGAGGTCCAGCCGAGCACGGGGCCCTTCTTCTGCGGGTCGAAGATCACGCCGATGCTGCGGAAGGTGGAGCCGTTGCCGATGCCGCTGGCGGCGAACAGCACGATGAACAGCGCCAGGAACATCCAGAAGTACTGGTTGGGATCGGTGGCGTTGTAGGCGAGCATCATCACGTAGCCTACCGCCGCGGAGGCGGCGACCATGATCACCGAGATGATCTGGGTGACGATGGAACCGCCCACCTTGTCGGAGATCCAGCCGCCGACCGGGCGGATCAGCGCGCCGACGAAGGGTCCCATCCAGGCCCAGGTCAGGGCGCTGGGGGCGTCCGGGTTGGCGACCCGGGTGACGCTGCCGTCGGCGGCCAGCTCCATCATGTTGCCGAAGATCACGGTGATCGACAGCGGCAGGGCGGCGGAGAAGCCGATGAAGGAGCCGAAGGTGGCGATGTAGAGCACGGTCATCGACCAGGTGTGCTTGTCGCGGAAGATCTCGAACTGCTTCTGGATGTTGCCGCGGACGTTACCGGGCATCAGCCGCAGCAGGCCCAGGGTCAGCACGATGGTCAGCGGCAGGGCCAGCCACATGTTCAGCCAGCCCAGGGCGGCCACGCCGACCACGGAGGTGATCAGGCCCACGCCGTAGAGGCCGAGGATCTTGCCGAAGGCCTGTACCGGGGTACCGGGATGGGGGGTGATGGTGCGCAGGTTGTTCATGCCGAACCAGCCGGCGAAGGCCAGCGGGATCAGGAAGACCAGCCAGATCAGCCCGGCGTTCTGGATCCAGGTATCGGTGCCGGCCTCGATGCGGCCGATCAGGGTGCCGCTGGCGCGGGTCAGCTCCATGGGATCGCCGGCGATGGCGCCGAACACGCCCACGGTCATCACCAGCGGGATCAGGATCTGCATGGTGGTGACACCGAAGTTGCCGAGGCCGGCGTTCATGCCCAGGGCATAGCCCTGCTGCTTCTTGGGGTAGAAGGTCGAGATGTTGCTCATCGAGCAGGCGAAGTTGCCGCCGCCGATCCCCGAGAGCAGGGCCAGCGCCTGGAAGACCCACAGCGGCGTGCCGGGGTTCATCAGCGCGATGCCGGTGCCGAGCGCCGGCAGCATGAGCAGGGCGGTGGTCAGGAAGATGGTGTTGCGCCCGCCGGCGATGCGGATCATGAACGATGCCGGGATGCGCAGGGTGGCCCCGGAGAGCCCGGCGATGGCGGTCAGGGTGAACAGCTGGTCCACCGTGAAGGCGAAGCCCAGGTTGCGCATCTGGGTGGTGATCATGCCCCACATCAGCCAGACGGCGAAGCCCATCAGCAGGCTGGGAATGGAGATCCACAGGTTGCGGTTGGCGATGCGGCGCCCGGTGGTCTGCCAGAACGTCGGGTCCTCGACATCCCATTGCTCGATATCGGCGTTGGTTCTCCCTCCCTTCGGCGGGAGGTGCTGCTCGCCCTCCCAGCGGGCGGACTCGGCACTCTGTCTGGTCATGGTGTATCCCCCTTGCGGTCTCTCGGTGGAGCCCCGTCGCGCGATGGCGGTAGACCGGCATCAAGCCTGGGGCTTTGCAGCGAAAGATACGCCCGGGGACAGGCCGGTGAAACGGCCAGAAAAGGCCAGGAAATCAGCGGGATACCCCTTGAGGGGTAGGGGGTAGGCCGAGCATCGGCCAGCAATATCAGGGGCTTAGCCACGCCGCCCGCCGGGCCGGCCCCCGGGCGCCGGCGACGAGATTATTTGGAGGTATCCACAGAGAATCCCGAGACAGGAAGCTCGATTGGCGTCGCGAGCGAAGAGAGGCAGGCCGCCGCCGGAGCGCAGCAACCGGAGTTGACTGGCGTGCTCAATGAGGATTTGAGCGGTCCGGCGCCCCGGGACCGCCGGTGGTCTGGATCTCGAGCGCAGCAGGCAATTCGGGCTTCCTACTTATCCACACCCTCCTGCACGGCCCACACCGCGGCCTCCACCCGGGAACGCAGGTTGAGCTTCTTGAGCAGGTGCTTGACGTGGACCTTCACCGTGCCCTCGGTGATGTCGAGCTTGCGGGCGATCAGCTTGTTGGACAGGCCCGCGGCCAGCTCGCGGAGGATCTCCCGCTCGCGCTGGGTCAGGCTGTGGATATCCGGCGTGGCCGGCTGGGTCCGCTGGCTGCGCAGCGCCTCGGCGAGCAGGGCGGTGAGGCTCTCGCTGATCACCATGCGGCCCAGCGCCGCCTGGCGCAGCTGGCGCACCATGTCGTCCGGGTCCATGTCCTTGAGCAGGTAGCCGTCGGCCCCGGCGCGCAGGGCGGCGACCACGTCCTCCTCATGGTCGGAGACCGTGAACATCACGATGCGTCCGGCGAAATCGTCCTGGCGAAGCCGCTTGAGGGTCTCGATACCATCCATGCCCGGCATGTTGAGGTCCAGCAGGATCAGGTCCGGGTCCAGCTCGCCGGCCAGGCGGATGCCTTCCTCCGGCTCGCCGGTCTCGCCGGCGAGCTCCAGGTCGTCCTCCAGCTCGAGCAGCTGGGTCACCCCCCGGCGCAGCAGCGGGTGGTCGTCGATGATCAGGATAGTGGCGGGGTCGTGGGCGGTCCGGGTCATCCTGCGGGGTCCCTGTTCGCTGAGTGAAGGGTGAGGGGCTGCTCGGCGGCGGGTTGCTGGGCGATCAACCGCGCCGTCTGCGGGGGGAACTCGATGGCCACGAGGGTACCGCCGGCGTCGCGATTGCGCACCTGGAACTCGCCGCCCAGGGTCTCGGCCCGGTCGCGCATGATCACCAGGCCGTAGTGCATGGGCGGCGAGCCGTCGTCCTCGAGGCCGATGCCGTCGTCCTCGATCATCACCCGCAGCCGGGCCTGGGCGAAGCGGACCGTGACCGCCGCCCAGTGGGCCTGGGCATGCTTGTGCACGTTGGCCAGGGCCTCGCGCACCACCTGCAGCACATGGATCTCCTCGTTGGGGTTGAGCAGGTGGGGCGGCACGTCGAAGAACAGCTCCACCTGAAAGCCCAGGCGCTCGCCGAATTCCAGGGTGGTCTCGCGCAGGGCACTCTGCAGCCCCGGGCCGTCGAGGCGCAGGCGGAAGGTGGTGAGCAGCTCGCGCAGCTGGCGATAGGCGCTGTCCAGCCCGCCGCGCAGCTCGTCGAACACCGGCGCCTGGGTCTCTCGCGGCATCTCCTTGGCCTGCATGCGCTCGAGACGGGCCACCTGCATCTTCAGGTAGGACAGCGACTGGGCCAGGGAGTCGTGGAGCTCCCGGGCGATGATGGTGCGCTCGTTCATCAGCGTCACCTGCTGCTCCTCCTCGATGCGCCGCTGCAGGTAGACCGCGGTGGCCAGCTGGTCGGTGAGGGCATACAGCAGCCGTCGGGTGCTGTCGGTGAGCGGCTCCGCGGTGGGGTGCCAGACCTCCAGGGTGCCGAGCAGGGTCTCGCCGACGCTGACCGGCAGCAGCAGGCATTCGGACTCGCCGTTCTCCGAGAGCTCCAGGGGCTGGGGGTCGATCAGGCAGGCATGGCAGTCGTGGTCGCGGCAGTAGGTCGGCCGGTTCCGCGAGTGGGTGGCGAGGATCGGCACCTCGCGCTGGTCGAAGGGGTCGTGGAGCGACAGGCCGATGGGGCCGATGCCGAGCAGTGACTCGAGGCGGCGCAGCATGGGCGCGGCGCTGGCACAGAGGTCGTTGCCCCCGCCATAGAGGGCGCGGCTGCCGTCGTGGAGGATCTGCATGGCCTCGTTGCTGCGCGCCAGCTCCTGCTGCTTGCGCGACACCCGCTCCTCGAGCTCGGCATAGCTGGCGCCGAGTTCCGCGGCCATGGTGTCCAGGGTGCGGCCGAGCAGGGCCAGCTCGTCGCTGCCGGCGAGCCGGGTGCGATAGCCGAAGTTGCGGCGGCCGGCCTCCCGGGCCAGCACCACCAGCTGGTGCAGGGGGCGGACCAGGTTGTAGCGGATGTCGTAGAGGGCGATGGCCACCACCACCGCGGTCAGGGCCAGGAACAGGATCTGAAGGGCACTGAGCAGGCGGATCTTGGCCTCGCTGTTCTGCTCGAGCAGGGTCACCAGGCGGTCGATCTCGTCCACCAGGCCCTCGAGCTCCCGGTTCAGCGGGGCGATCGCCACGGCCTGGCCGTCCAGTGCCGCCGTGACTCTCGGGGCCAGTTGGTCCTGCCAGCGGGCCTTCAGCCGACGGTACTGGGCCTGCAGCTCATGGTCATCGGCCTCGGGCAGGGCGTCGGTCAGCTCCGGGCCGTCCAGGCGCTCGCCGAAGTGGTCGGCGATGGCCTCGACCCGCGCGCGTCGCTCGGGAGCCGGGGCGCGGTCGTAGCGCTGCAGGGCGGCCACCAGCTGGTAGGAGTTCATGCGCAGCGAGCCGGCCAGGTTGATGGCGGCGGCGTCTCCCTGGCTGCTGCCGGCCACGCCCATGGTCACCGCGATGCTGACCAGCGCCATGGCGCTGATCGCCAGCAGCGAGGCGATGATGCGGGCCACCAGGGAGCGCTGCAGCAGTTTCATCGGGATCTCCGGGGACGCCAAGTAAGGGGTGCGCTGAATGCCACTATACCCTAGTAGGTAGGCGACGCTCTCTCAAAGGCATACCTCCCATGCCCTTTTGACGCTGCCCCGGGGGCTCACGAGAATTCGGGTATCTTCCCGCGAGTCCCGACCATGACGCGTGCCGACTCTCTCGTGACCCCCAGCGATCCGCCCGAGGTGGTCCGGCTGGCCGAGCGGCCCCCACCCCTGGGCTATCGCACCCTGGTGGTGGTGGTGCTCTCGCCGCTGGCCTTCGCGCTGGTCTTCGCCTGCTGGACCCTGTTCGCCGTGCTGGGCCTCGAACTCCGGCGCGAACTGTCCCTGAGCCCCCTGGCCTTCGCCATCCTGCTGGCGATGCCGCTGCTGGCCGGGGGGCTGGCGAGCCTGCCCGCGGCGCTGCTGGCCCGGCGCCTGGGGGGGCGCCGGGCGATGCTCGGCTGCCTGTTGTGGATCTGTCCCTTCCTATGGTGGATCGGCCATGCCGACCACTATGCGGAGTACCTGCTCGCGGGCCTGGGGCTGGGCGTCGGGGCCGGCGCCCTGGCCGCCGGCCTGGTCCATGTGGCCACCCTGGGTCCGGCGCGTCACGTCGGCCTGGCACTGGGGCTCTATGGGGCCGGCATGGTCGGGGCGGGGCTCGGCTACCTGCTGCTGCCCCTGGTCAGCCAGGCCTATGGCTGGCGCCTGGCGCCCCTGTTCTACCTGCTGCCGGTGGCCCTGGTCGCGGGACTGCTGTGGCTGTTCGCCGATGACGCCGACACTGTCGGCGTACCCCCCGACGACCCGCACTACCGCGTGTCGGACGCTCTGGCCGCGGGGCTGCGACGACTGCGGGACTGGACGCTGTGGCGGCTGGCCATCACCTACGGCTTCTTCTTCGGCACCTTCGTCGGCCTGGCGCTGTGGCTGCCGGGGGAGTTGGCGGCGCGCTACGCTCTCTCGCAACAGGCCGCGGCCCTGTGGGGGCTGCCCTTCCCCCTGGTGGTGGGGGTCGGCCAGGTGGTGGGCGGCGCCCTGGCCGACCGCCATGACTTCCGCAGCCTGCGCTGGTGGGTCAGCGCCTTCGTGCTGGCCTGCCTGTTCCTGCTCTCCTACCCACCCTTCACGATGCAGGTCCATGGCGTGAATGGGTCCCTGACGCTGCACTACGGCGCCCCCCTGTGGGGCTTCGAGCTGCTGCTGGGCCTGATGGGGCTGGCCATGGGCCTGGGGCTCGGCAGCCTGATGCGGCTGATCCATCGCGACCACGGCGAGGAGATGGTGCTGGTGGGCGGCCTGGCGTTGACCCTCGGCGGGCTCTTCGCCGCCCTGCTGCCGCCGGTCTTCGTGCTCGGCAGCGTCTGGACCGGCCTCGGTACCGCCGGCTTCATGTTCCTCTACGCCGCCCTGGTGCTGTGCATGCTGGCGATGCTCGCCGATCACGCCCGCGACGCGCGCCGCTGAGCCGTCGCGGCTCCTCTCCCGTCCGCCTGCTTCCCCCGGCCTCCCGGTCCCGTCGTGACCCGGGCACATCCCGACCTGCGGCCGTCCACGACGCCTGCCACCAGGGGCTTATCCCCTGGCTGAGGGGCGCCTATCCCCTTGGGGGTAGAGGCGATGTATATGGAGGTAACCGGGCAGTAATCGGCGCCGGGATCACCCAGAATCGGCTCCAACGACCCTGGCCGTGAGCGACATGAGGCGGCGGTGCAGGACGGGTGACCCGGCGCGGTCACGCATCTTTTCGAGGAGCCTGGAGAGCGACCATGAGTCACTTCATCGATCGGCTGAACTTCTTCCGCAAGGCCCGCGAGCCCTTCGCCAACGAGCATGGCGAGGTTCGCGAAGAGTCCCGTGGCTGGGAAGACGGCTATCGCCAACGCTGGCAGCACGACAAGATCGTGCGCTCCACCCATGGGGTGAACTGCACCGGGTCGTGCAGCTGGAAGATCTACGTCAAGAACGGCCTGGTCACCTGGGAGACCCAGCAGACCGATTACCCGCGCACCCGCCCCGACCTGCCCAACCACGAGCCCCGTGGTTGCCCGCGGGGGGCCAGCTACTCCTGGTACATCTACAGCGCCAACCGTCTCAAGCACCCGCTGGTCCGCAAGCCGCTGCTCAAGCTGTGGCGCGAGGCCCTCGAGGCGAAGGGCGACCCGGTGGACGCCTGGGCGTCCATCGTCGAGGACCCGGCCAGGACCAAGCAGTACAAGCGGGCTCGCGGCATGGGCGGCTTCGTGCGCGCCGACTGGGACGAGCTCAACGAGCTGATCGCGGCGTCCAACGTCTACACCGCCAAGCAGTACGGTCCGGACCGCATCATCGGCTTCTCGCCGATTCCCGCCATGTCCATGGTCAGCTACGCCGCGGGCAGCCGCTACCTGTCGCTGATCGGCGGCGTGTGCATGAGCTTCTATGACTGGTACTGCGACCTGCCGCCGGCCTCGCCGATGACCTGGGGCGAGCAGACCGACGTGCCCGAGTCCGCCGACTGGTACAACTCCGGCTACATCATTGCCTGGGGGTCCAACGTGCCCCAGACCCGCACCCCGGACGCCCACTTCTTCACCGAGGTGCGCTACAAGGGCACCAAGACCGTCTCGATCACCCCGGACTATGCCGAGGTCTCCAAGCTCACCGACGAGTGGCTCTCCGCCAAGCAGGGCACCGATGCGGCCCTGGCCATGGCCATGGGGCACGTCATCCTCAAGGAGTTCCACCTCGACAGGCCCAGCGCCTACTTCACCGACTACGTGCGGCGCTACAGCGACATGCCCTTCCTGGTCGAGCTCGAGGCCCGCGAGGACGGCAGCTACGCGCCGGGTCGCCAGATGCGCGCCAGCGACTTCGAGGCGAGCCTGGGGCAGGGCAACAACCCCGAGTGGAAGACCGTCGCCTGGGACGCGACCCGCGACCAGCTCGTCGTGCCGCGCGGCTCCATCGGCTTCCGTTGGGGGGAAACCGGTGATGAGGTGGGCAAGTGGAACCTCGAGTCGCTGGACGCCGAGGGTACCGAGATCGAGCCGCTGCTGACCCTGGCCGAGCAGCATGACGAGGTGGCGAGGGTCGCCTTCCCCTACTTCGGCGGCATCGCCCACGAGCACTTCGACCATGTGAAGAGCGGCGGCGCCAGCGATGAGCTGCTGTTCCACAGCCTGCCCGCCAAGCGCCTCAAGAAGGCCGACGGCCGCGACGTGCTGGCGGTGACCGTGTTCGACCTGATGTGCGCCAACTACGGCATCGACCGCGGCCTGGGCAAGGAGGGCGAGGACGACGGCGCCACCGCCTTTGATCAGGTCAAGCCCTACACCCCGGCCTGGCAGGAGAAGATCACCGGCGTGCCGGCCGAGCAGTGCCTGCGCATCGCCCGTGAGTTCGCCGACAATGCCGACAAGACCCAGGGACGCAGCATGATCATCGTCGGTGCCGGCATGAACCACTGGTACCACATGGACATGAACTACCGCGGCCTGATCAACATGCTGGTCATGTGCGGCTGCATCGGCCAGAGCGGCGGTGGCTGGTCCCACTACGTGGGCCAGGAGAAGCTGCGCCCGCAGACCGGCTGGACCCCGCTGGCCTTCGGCCTCGACTGGCAGCGTCCGCCGCGCCACATGAACTCCACCTCCTTCTTCTACAACCACTCCTCCCAGTGGCGCTACGAGAAGCTCCAGATCAAGGAGATCCTCTCGCCGCTGGCCAAGGCCGAGGACTATCCCGGCAGCCTGATCGATTTCAATGTGCGCTCCGAGCGCATGGGCTGGCTGCCCTCCGCGCCGCAGCTGGCCACCAACCCGCTCGGCCTGGCCAGGGACGCCAAGGCCGCCGGCCTGTCCACCGCCGACTATGCCGTGGAGCAGCTGAAGAGCGGCAAGCTCGCCTTCGCCGCGGAGGATCCGGACGACCCCCGGAACTTCCCGCGCAACATGTTCATCTGGCGCTCCAACCTGCTGGGCAGCTCCGGCAAGGGCCACGAGTACATGCTCAAGTACCTGCTGGGCACCCGCCACGGCATCCAGGGCAAGGACCTGGGCGAGGCCGGCGGCCAGAAGCCCGAGGAGGTCAAGTGGCATGACGAGGCGCCCGAGGGCAAGCTCGACCTGCTGGTGACCCTGGACTTCCGCATGTCCACCACCTGCCTCTACTCGGACATCGTGCTGCCCACGGCGACCTGGTACGAGAAGGACGACCTCAACACCTCCGACATGCACCCCTTCATTCACCCGCTGACCGCGGCCACCGACCCGGCGTGGGAGTCGCGCAGCGACTGGGAGATCTACAAGGGCATCGCCAGGGCCTTCTCCAAGGCCTGCGTGGGGCACTTGGGCGAGGAGACCGACCTGGTCACCCTGCCGCACCAGCACGACTCCCCCGCCGAGCTGGCCCAGGTCGAGGTCAAGGACTGGAAGAAGGGCGAGTGCGAGCCGATCCCCGGCAAGACCATGCCGGCGCTGATCGAGGTCAAGCGCAACTACCCCGAGACCTATGAGCGCTTCACCTCCGTGGGCCCGCTGCTCGAGAGCATCGGCAACGGCGGCAAGGGCATCGGCTGGAACACTGAGAAGGAGGTGGACCTGCTCGGCAGGCTCAACCACCGCAAGCTGGACGGACCGCACAAGGGACGGCCGCGGATCGAGTCCGCCACCGACGCCGCCGAGATGATCCTGGCCCTGGCGCCGGAGACCAACGGCCAGGTGGCGGTGAAGGCCTGGGACGCGCTGTCGAAGATCACCGGGCGGGACCACACCCATCTGGCGCATCCCAAGGAGGAGGAAAAGATCCGCTTCCGCGACATCGTCGCCCAGCCGCGCAAGATCATCTCCAGCCCGACCTGGTCCGGCCTCGAGGACGAGCACGTCTCCTACAACGCCGGCTATACCAACGTCCACGAGCTGATCCCGTGGCGCACCGTCAGCGGTCGCCAGCAGTTCTACCAGGACCACCCCTGGATGCGCGCCTTCGGCGAGAGCCTGCTGGTCTATCGTCCGCCCATCGACACCAAGGCGGCGGTCAGCCTGGCCGAGACGAAGGGCAACGGTAACCCGGAGATCGCCCTGAACTGGATCACCCCGCACCAGAAGTGGGGCATCCACTCCACCTACAGCGACAACCTGCTGATGCAGACCCTGTCGCGGGGCGGGCCCATCGTCTGGATGTCCGAGGATGATGCGCAGTCCATCGGCGTCGAGGACAACGACTGGATCGAGCTCTACAACGCCAACGGCGCCATCGCCGCCCGGGCGGTGGTCAGCCAGCGGGTCAAGAACGGCATGGCGATGATGTATCACGCCCAGGAGCGGATCCTGAACATGCCGGGCTCCGAGATCACCGGCACCCGCGGCGGCATCCACAACTCGGTGACTCGCGTGTGCCCCAAACCGACCCACATGATCGGGGGCTACGCCCAGCTGTCCTACAGCTTCAACTACTACGGCACCGTCGGCTCCAACCGCGACGAATTCGTCATCGTGCGCAAGATGAAGAAGATCGACTGGCTGGATGGCGAAGGCAATGACACCGTGCAGGAGGCCGTGAAATGAAGATTCGTTCCCAGGTAGGCATGGTCCTCAACCTCGACAAGTGCATCGGCTGCCACACCTGCTCGGTGACCTGCAAGAACGTCTGGACCAGCCGTGAGGGCGTCGAGTACGCCTGGTTCAACAACGTCGAGACCAAGCCCGGCATCGGCTATCCCAAGGAATGGGAGAACCAGCACAAGTGGAAGGGCGGCTGGCTGCGTCGCCAGGACGGCCGTATCGAGCCGCGCATCGGCGGCAAGTGGCGGGTGCTGGCGAACATCTTCGCCAACCCCGACCTGCCGGAGATCGACGACTACTACGAGCCTTTCACCTTCGACTACCAGCACCTGCACACCGCCAAGCAGGGCGAGCACCAGCCCACCGCAAGGCCGCGCTCGCTGATCTCCGGCCAGCGCATGAACAAGGTCGAGTGGGGCCCGAACTGGGAGGAGATCCTCGGCACCGAATTCGCCAAGCGGCGCAAGGATGCCAACTTCGAGCAGGTGCAGGCCGACATCTACGGCCAGTTCGAGAACACCTTCATGATGTACCTGCCGCGGCTGTGCGAGCACTGCCTCAACCCCACCTGCGTGGCGTCCTGTCCGAGCGGGGCCATCTACAAGCGCGAGGAGGACGGCATCGTCCTGATCGATCAGGACAAGTGCCGCGGCTGGCGGATGTGCATCTCCGGCTGTCCCTACAAGAAGATCTACTACAACTGGAAGACCGGCAAGTCCGAGAAGTGCATCTTCTGCTATCCGCGCATCGAGGCCGGCCAGCCCACGGTCTGTTCCGAGACCTGCGTGGGGCGCATCCGCTACCTCGGCGTGCTGCTCTACGA
Source organism: Halomonas stenophila (assembly GCF_014192275.1). Lineage (GTDB taxonomy): Bacteria > Pseudomonadota > Gammaproteobacteria > Pseudomonadales > Halomonadaceae > Halomonas > Halomonas stenophila. The sequence continues at coordinate 282,635 of NZ_JACHXR010000003.1, forward strand.
TGCCGACCGCATCGAGGAAGTGGCGAGCTCCCCGGACGAGCGTGATCTCTACCATCGCCAGCGCGAGATCTTCCTGGACCCCCACGACCCGGAGGTGATCGCCCAGGCGAGGAAGGACGGCATCACCGACAACGTGATCGCCGCCGCCCAGGCCTCGCCGGTCTACAAGCTGGCCATGGACTGGGGCCTGGCGCTGCCGCTGCACCCCGAGTATCGCACCCTGCCGATGGTCTGGTACGTGCCGCCGCTGTCGCCGATCCAGTCCGCCGCCGAGGCCGGCAAGGTCGAGTTCGACGGCGTGATGCCCAGGATCGAGTCGCTGCGCATCCCGGTGAAGTACCTGGCCAACATGCTGACAGCCGGCGAGGAGGAACCCGTGGTGCTGGCGCTCAAGCGCCTGATGGCCATGCGCCTCTACATGCGCGGCAAGCACGTCGAGGGCAAGGCCGAGACCGAGGCGCTGGACAGCGTGGGGCTCAGCGAGGCCCAGGTGGAGGACATGTACCGCTATCTGGCCATCGCCAACTACGAGGACCGCTTCGTGATTCCCACCAGCCACCGGGAGATGGCCACCGAGGCCTTCCCCGAGCGCGGCGGCTGTGGATTCAGCTTCGGCGACGGTTGCCACGGCGACAGCGGCCAGAGCCTGTTCGGTGGCCGCAAGCAGACCACCACCCTGGTGCAGTCGGTGGAGGTCTTCCACCCCCACGCAGAGAGCGAGGTTCGGCGCGATGAAAAACGTGAGGAGGCCCGTCATGGCTGAAGCCGCGATGCAACACTCCGAACCGATGAGCGGCATGCTGAGCCTGCGCGTGCTGGCCAGGCTGCTGGACTACCCGAGCGAGGCGCTGCAGGCCGCCGCCGGCGAGATGATCGAGCTCCTCGATGCGGAGCGGCGCTGGTCGGCCGCGTTGCGCACCACCCTGATGGACTGGTGCCAGCGCCTGGCCGAGGCCGAGTTGATGGAGCTCCAGGCCGAATACGTGGCGTGCTTCGACCGCGGTCGGGCCACTTCGTTGCTGCTCTTCGAGCACGTCCACGGCGAGTCCCGCGATCGCGGCCAGGCCATGGTCGACCTGCTGGCCGAATACCGCGCCGCCGGCTTCGAGCTCGACGCCCGGGAGCTGCCCGACTACCTGCCGCTGTTCCTGGAGTACCTCTCCACCCGGCCCGAGGCCGAGATCGGCCGCTGGCTGGGCGAGATCCGCCATATCCTGGCGCGGCTCACGGCGCGCCTCGAGGAGCGCGACGCCGATCACGCCCTGGTGCCCCTGGCCCTGCTGGCGCTGATCGGTGCCGAGGCGGACGTCGACGCCCACCGCGACCCCGTGAAGGAAGAGGCACGGGACGACACCCCCGAGGCACTGGATGCCGTCTGGGAGGAGGAGGCGGTGCGTTTCTCCGCCGCCTCCGACCAGGACTGTGCCCTGCAGTCGGCGGAAGGCCGCCGCCTCGCCGAGCGCAAGCATCAGGTGTCGAGTGACCCCGTCAAGATCATGCCCGGCAGCGGCTCGACCGACCGCGCCGTGAGCGATCGCTAAAGGAGAACCGTCATGTTTGGCGAATACCTGCAACATCTCATCTACGGCTATTACCCCTACCTGGCCGGGACGGTGTTCCTGGTCGGCAGCCTGCTGCGCTACGACCAGGGGCAGTTCACCTGGAAGACCGGCTCGAGCCAGATGCTCTCCTCGAAGCACATGCGCCTGGCCAGCAACCTCTTTCATATCGGCATCATCGTGATCTTCTTCGGGCACCTCTTCGGCATGCTGACGCCCCACTGGGTCTATGCGCCCTTCCTCAGCGCCGGGACCAAGCAGGTGATCGCCATCGTGATCGGTGGCATCGCCGGGGTGATGTGCCTGGCCGGTGGCGCCATGCTGCTGCATCGCCGCCTCACCAACCCGAGGGTGCGTGCCTCCTCCAGCCTGATGGACACCCTGATCCTGGCCCTGCTGGTGTTCCAGGCGGCATTGGGTGTCACCACGGTGTTCTTCTCCCTGGGCCACCTGGACGGCGAGATGATGTTGACCCTGGCCGCCTGGGCCCAGGCGATCGTCTTCTTCGGCGGTGGTGCGGCGGACTACATGACCGAGGTCTCCTGGATCTACAAGCTGCACGTCTTCCTGGGACTGACCATCATCCTGCTCTTCCCCTTCACGCGGCTGGTGCACGTGTGGAGCGTGCCGCTGGGCTATATCACCCGGCGCTATCAGCTGGTTCGCAAGCGGGGCTGAGACAGGCAGACACGGGACCGGGCTTTCCCGGCGACAGGCCTTCGAGGGGGCGCTGTGAACCCCTCCCTGGGCGCTACCGATGCCATCCCTGGCATAGGACCCCCTCTACGGCCTGTCCCCGGCGCCCTCAAGAATCAGCGCATGTGCACCAAGGGTTTTTCACCATGCAAAAGATCGATATCGAGCAGGTTCCGGGCGGGGTGACCCCGCCTCCCATCCGGGTCGGCGAGGCCGCCATCGACCAGGCCGCCATCGCCCAGGAGATGCAGTACCACCCCGCCGACAGCGCCGGCGATGCCCGGCTCAAGGCGGCCCGGGCCCTGGTGGTGCGCGAGCTGCTGCGCCAGCGGGCGGGCCAGCTGGGCCTGGCGGTGGACGAGGAGGCCGAGATCGAGGCATCCATCGCCGCCCTGCTGGAGCGAGAGCTGGACGTGCCCGAGCCCGCCGAGGCGGACTGCCGGCGCTTCCATGCCGCCCATCCGGAACGGTTCAGCGAGCCCACCCGCCTGCGGGTCCGCCATGTGCTGCTGGCAGCGGCGCCGTACGACCCCAAGCACCGGGACGGAGGGTATCGGCTGGGAGAGCGGCTAATCGGCGAGCTGCAGGAGACGCCGCAGCGCTTCACCGAGCTGGCCCAGCGTCATTCCGCCTGCCCCTCCAGGGACGACGGTGGGGAGCTGGGCTGGCTGGTGCCCGGCCAGACCGTGCCCGAGCTGGACCGGGCCCTGCAGCACCTGCCGGAGGGGCTCCATGGTCGCCCGCTGGCGTCGCGCTACGGCTGGCACGTGGTGAGTATCGACGCCCGGGAGGAGGGCCGTGAGTTGCCCTTCGAGGAGGTGGCCGAGCAGGTTCGCCACAGCCTCCGGGAGCAGGCCACCCGTCGGGCCCTGCGCCATTACCTGCTGGCCCTGGAGGCGGCGATCGGCGTCGAGGGGATCGAGCTGGATGACGACAGCGCCAGCGCCCTGATGCAGTGACTTCCGGTGGAAAAGTGCCTGCGCTCGGCGACTTTTCCCCTCGAAAGTCCGTCCCTGAATGATTCTGCAAACGCCGCCCGCCGTCGGGCGGCGAGGAGGCCCTTATGTCCCATGTATCCGCCGATGCTCCCTTCGTCCCCCTGGGCATCGCCGTGCTGACCGTGTCCGATACCCGCGGCTTCGACGAGGACGGCAGCGGCGACCTGCTCGGCGAGCGCCTCACCGGTGCCGGCCATGCCCTGGTGGAGCGCCGCATCGTGCCCGATGACGTCTACCGCATCCGGGCCGTGGTCTCGGCCTGGGTGGTGCGCGAGGATATCCAGGTCATCCTGGTCAACGGTGGCACCGGCTTCACCGTCCGGGACACCACGCCCGAGGCCCTGTCACCGCTGTTCGACAAGGCCGTGGACGGCTATGGCGAGCTGTTCCGCGCGCTCTCCCGGGAGACCATCGGCACCTCCACCATCCAGTCCCGGGCCGTGGCCGGGCTGATCGACCGCACCCTGGTGTTCGCCATGCCCGGCTCGCCCCGGGCCTGCGCCACCGCCTGGGACGGCATCCTGGCCGACCAGCTGGACGCCCGCACCCGGCCCTGCAACTTCGTCGCCATGGTCCAACCCGCGGCTGCGCCCTGCGCGTCCCGCCAGGCGTCGCCGACCGCCGCGGACCGGGTCCAGGGAGCCGAGGCATGAACTGCGGTTGCGAGGCGACGACGCGCACCGGGCTGCTGGACCTGTTCGACGCCCGGACGCGGATGATCGACCCCGATACCCTCGTGGAGGAAGGCCATGCCTATGCCTATTGCCCCGGTGCCCAGTTCCTCGACTGAGCTGCTGCTGCGGCCCCGGCAGCTGCGCGACCTCGTGGCCGGCGTGCCTTGGCTGGGCGGCCTCGACAACGAGGCCGTCGGCGCGCTGCTGGCGGATTCCCGGATCCGGTCCCTCAAGAGCCGCGAGTGGCTGTTCCGCCAGGAGGCGCCTGCCCACTGGCTGTACATCGTGATCAGTGGCGCCGTGCGCCTGGTGCGCTCCGCCGCCGACGGCCACCTGGCGACCATTCGCTGCGTCGAGCGCGGTGGTCCGCTGGGGGAGTTGAGCATGGTGTCCCGGGAGGGTCGCTACCTCTATTCCGCCGAGTCCCTGCGGCGCACCCAACTGCTGGTGATTCCCGCCGATCGCTGTCGTGCCCTGCTCGATGCCCAGCCGGCCTGCCGTGCGGAGTTCATGAGCCGCCTGGCCCTGGAGCTCACCGAGCGTCTGGAGGACCTGGCGCTGCTCACCCAGGCCGATGCGATGGCCCGGCTGGTCAGCTACCTCCTGCGTCAGCTGCCGTCGGGACGGGCCAACGGACCCCGGGTGGTGCGCCTGACCATACCCAAGTGCTGGCTGGCCGCCCAACTGGCCATGACGCCGGAGACCCTGTCGCGTCTGCTGTCCCGGCTACGCGAGATCGGCGCCATCAACGTCGAGCGCCATCGCCTGGTACTGCTCGATGAGCAGAAGCTGCACGACATCATGCTCGCCAACGAATGACGTTGGGAGTATCGCTTTCAGCCGTGTCGTCCGGGGCTGATCCGTCGACAGGTCGGCGAGGGGGCGCTGTGAACCCCTCCCTGGGCGCTACCGACGCCCTGCGGCGCTCTCGCGTCCCGCTCCGCTTGCAGGTCCGGTGCTGGCCATCCATGGCCAGCCCGTTCGGAGCCGTGCTCCTCACCCATGGCGCAGGACCCCCTCTACGACCTGTCCCCGGCGCCCCTCGTTACGTCCCCCGGTGACTACCTTGCTCCCTCAAACCTTAGGAGGTGTCATGTCTCGACCAACCAAGCCGGATGTTCTGGTCTACGCCTGCTCCGGCTGCTCCGACGTGGCCCAGCTCGCCAACGAGGTGGCCCTGCGCCTGGACCACGCCGGCCAGGCGGAGATGTCCTGCATCGCCGGGGTGGGCGGTGGGGTGCCCGGCCTGGTGCGCACCGCGCGCGCCGGTCGCCCGGTGGTGGCCATCGACGGCTGCCAGATGCACTGTGCCCGCCACTGCCTGGCCAACGCCGGCGTCACGCCCACCGAGCATGTCCGCCTCTACGATCAGGGCCTGAAGAAGCGCAAGGGCCGGCGCTACGACGAGGCGACCATCGCCAGGGTCACCGAAGAGGTCGGCGAGCTGATCGCGCGATTGCCGGTGTAGCGGACGGACGACGCTGCCCCGCCCGGCTTGCCGGGCGGGGCACGCTCTGGTCGGCTGGCGCCGGGTGTGAGCGTCAGCCGATCGGCTGGGCGCGGCGGCCGGAGGCGTCGGTGGTCGTGGCCTCGGCAGCGGCGCCGAGGGCGTCATGACTGGCGATGGCCTCGTCCTGGGCTTGCCACAGCTCGCGCTCCGCCTCGCTGGCCCTGGGCGAGAACAGCCCGGTCTGCGCATAGATCAGCCCGATCACCGGCGACAGCCAGCAGGCGAAGGCCAGCGAGATGTACAGCAGGTTCTCGACAATCTTGAAGTCCTTGATCGTGAAAAGTGTGGTGATGGGCTCGTGCCGTCACCCTTGTCGTTGCCGGAAACAACGCCTTGATGCGGTCAGGCGCCGGGCGCCTGATAAGCGGGCTTCCATCTTGCCGGGCGAGGCCTAGATCAAGACCCGCAGGCACTGCCCCGTGTGATAGAGCGTGAAGCCGCCTTCATAGCCACAGCTCCACAACGGCTTGACCTTGATGGGTGCCGGCGTATGGAGGGGCAACGGCAGCAGCGCATCGTCGCCGGTGGTCAGGTAATGGGCGAAGCCCTTGCCGACCACCGTGCCGGTGGTGATGCCGCGGCCGTTGTAGCCGGAGACCCCGAGGATGCCGGGCGCCGGCTCGAAGAGCCGCAGCGTGTGGTCGGGCGTGAAGGCGATCCTGCCCGTCCAGGAGGTCTCCCACTCGAGCTTGCCCAGTTGCGGGAAGTAGTGGCGCTGGACGCGATCCGCCCAGCAGCGCACATAGGCCAGCGGCCGGCCATCGCCCCGGCCCAGGCTGCCGAGGATCAGGCGTCCCTCGGCGTCGCGCCGCATGCTGCTGAGCACCATCCGGGTGTCCCAGGCTCCCTGTCGCTCGGCCAGGATGTCGCCGGCGATCTCCTCGGGCAGCGGGGGCGAGGCGACCTGGAAGAAATGGCCGGGGAAGAAGTGGTCCTTGACCCGGTTCCAGTCGTCCTCGGTATAGGCGTTGGTGGCCACCACCACCCGCGGCGCCAGGACACTGCCCTGGGGCGTGGTGACACGCCAGTCGTCGCCCTCGCGGGCCACGCCCCGCGCCGGGCTATGGGGGTAGAGGCTGGCCCCGGCGGCGATGGCGGCACGGGCCAGCCCCCGGGTATAGGCGGCGGGATTGAGGGTCCCGGCCCGACGGTCGAGCAGCGCGCGGCGAATCCGCCGCGTGCCGACCGTCTGCCGGCAGTCCTGATCCTCGAGCAGCGCCACGGGGGCGCCGCGGCGCTGGAACTGCTCGGCTCGGCGCGCCAGCTCCTGCTCCCCCTTGGCGTTGTGCGCCAGGTGGAGGGTGCCGGTGCGTGTCGCCTGGCAGGCGATGCCATGGCGCTCGATCAGCGAGAAGACCTCGGCGGGGGCCTCCCCGAGGATCGTGTTGACGCGTTCGCCGTGCGCCTCGCCGAGGGCCTCGAGGATGTCGTCCGGCGGGATCCACAGGCCGGCATTGACCAGGCCGACATTGCGCCCCGAGCCGCCGCAGGGGATCTCCCCTGCCTCGATCAGGCTCACGGCGACGCCCGCCTCGGCGAGATGCAGCGCGGTGGACAACCCGGTGATGCCGCCGCCGATCACCACCACCTCGGCCGACCGGTGGCCCTCTAGCATGGGCACGTCCGGCACTGGCTCCGGGGACGTGCCGTGCCACAAGCAGCCTTCCTTCATGACGCCTCCTTGTTGTTGTCGGGCTCGGCTCCGGCCGCCGGCATGGCCTGGCGCCCCGGGGCGGGCACGCGGGCCCGGGCGAGGTGGGGCGTCATGGCACGCGGGGCAGGAGTCGTCAGGGCATGAACGGCCATGGCCGTCCCCGGGGCGGGGACGGCGGGTCGGGGTCAGTCGAACTTGATGCCCTGGGCCAGGGGCAGCTCGCGGGAGTAGTTCACGGTGTTGGTCTGGCGCCGCATGTAGCTCTTCCAGACATCCGAGCCGGACTCGCGACCGCCGCCGGTGTCCTTCTCACCGCCGAAGGCGCCGCCGATCTCGGCACCGCTCGGGCCGATGTTGACGTTGGCGATGCCGCAGTCGCTGCCGACATCCGAGACGAAGGCCTCGGCCTCGCGCACGTCGGTGGTGAAGACGCAGGAGGACAGCCCCTGGGGCACGTCGTTCTGCAGGGCCAGGGCCTCGTCGAAGCCGCGGTAGCTCATCACGTAGAGGATCGGGGCGAAGGTCTCGTGCTTGACCAGCTCGTCCTGGCGGTCGACCTCGACGATGGCCGGCGCCACGTAGTAGCCGTCGGGGTATTCGTCGGCCAGCCGGCGCTCGCCGCCGAAGACCTTGGCGCCCTGCTCGCGGGCCGTGCCGAGCACCGACTGCATCTGGTCGAAGGCCTGGGCATCGATCAGCGGGCCGACCAGGCTGCCGCCCATCGGATCGCCGATGCTGACGCCGGCATAGGCCTTCTTGATCCGCTCGACGACCTCGTCGCGCACGGACTCGTGGACGATCAGCCGGCGCAGGGTAGTGCAGCGCTGGCCGGCGGTGCCCACCGCGGAGAACAGGATGGCGCGTACGGCCATGTCCAGGTCGGCGCTGGGGGCGAGGATCATGGCGTTGTTGCCGCCGAGCTCGAGGATGCTGCGACCGAAGCGCGCGGCGACGCGCGGGGCGACCTCGCGACCCATGCGGGTGCTGCCGGTGGCGCTGATCAGCGGCACGCGGGGATCGTCGGTGAGCACCTCGCCGGCCTCGCGCTCGCCGATGATGACCTGGCTGAGATCCGCCGGGGCCTCGTCGCCGAACTCGGCCATGGCGCGCTCGAGGAGCGCCTGGCAGGCCAGCGCGCAGAGCGGGGTCTTCTCGGAGGGCTTCCACAGCAGGCTGTTGCCGCAGACCAGCGCCAGGGCGGCGTTCCAGGCCCAGGGCGCCACCGGGAAGTTGAAGGCGGTGATCAGGCCGATCGGGCCCAGCGGATGCCAGCTCTCGCGCATGTGGTGGCCGGGGCGCTCGGAGGCGATGGTCAGGCCGTAGAGCTGGCGGGACTGGCCGACGGCGAGATCGCAGATGTCGATCATCTCCTGCACCTCGCCGAGGCCTTCCTGGTAGATCTTGCCGCACTCCAGGGTCACCAGGGTGCCCAGGTCCTCCTTGTGGCGGCGCAGCTGCTCGCCGAACAGCCGTACCAGCTCGCCACGGCGCGGTGCGGGCACCCGGCGCCAGGCCTCGAAGGCGGCCTGGGCACGGTCGATGCGCGCCTGGACCCGCTCACCGCTTTCCAGCCGCACCCGGCCGAGCTCGCCGCCGTCGGTGGGCGAGGTCACGGCATAGTCGCCGTCACGGTACCGGGTATCGACGACCCCGAGGCGCTGCATGATGGACTCGATCATTCTTCCTCCTACTGCTGATAGCGTGTGCTGAAACCACATGCAGTATTGCCGGGCTGATTGACGCGGCTCAAACGACGTTTTATATAGAGGTCATTCTATTTTTTCTTGATGAGGCCGAAATGAGCCGTCGTCACCTGCCGACCCTGACCGCCATGCAGTGCTTCGAGGCCTCGGCCCGGCACCTCAGCTTCACCCGCGCCGCCGAGGAGCTCAGCCTGACCCAGAGCGCCGTGAGCAAGCAGGTCGCCCAGCTCGAGTCGGTGCTCGAGCACCCGCTGTTCCGGCGCGTGCGCAAGCGCCTGCAGGTCACCCCGGAGGGGTCGCTGTACCTGACCGAGGTACGCAAGATCATGGCCCAGGTCGAGATGTCCACCCGCTACATGCAGTCCTACGGGGGCCAGAGCGAGGTGCTCAACGTCACCACCCTGCCGACCTTCGGCGCCCGCTGGCTGATCCCCCGGCTCAACGGCTTCCGCTTCCGTCATCCCGGGGTGTACCTGAACATCGCCAACCGGGTGGAACCCTTCGACCTCGAGGAGCAGCGCGTCGACGTGGCCTTCTTCTTCGGCCACGGTGCCTGGCCGAAGGCGGAATGCATCAAGCTGCTCGACGAGACCATGGTGCCGGTCTGCGCGCCCTCGGTGGTGCCCGACGGCGGCATCGGCGACCCGCTGGCGCTGACCGACCTGGTGCTGCTGCAGAGCGCGACGCGGCCCGAGGCCTGGCACGACTGGTTCGCCGCCCAGGGCTGCTACACCGCCCACAGCTATCACGGGCCGCGCTTCGATACCTTCGACATGGCGATGAGTGCCGCTCGGGCGGGCTGTGGCGTGGCCCTGGTGCCCCACTTCCTGGTTGCGGAGGAGCTGGCCGCCGGCCAGCTGACGATCCCCTGGGCGTTCTCGCTGACCAGCCGGGATGCCTACTACCTGGCCTATCCCGAGTACAAGGGCGAGGTGGCCAAGGTGAAGGGCTTCATCGACTGGATCCTCGAGCACCTCGATGCGCCGGTCCGCGTGGACGGGGCCCGGCCGGCGAGCTAGCCGATCCGCGGACCGGCCTCGGCGCAGGCCAGGACATGCGTCACGAAGTGGCGGACCTTGGCGAGTTCGCCGAGCGGCTCGGGGTACACCAGGTAGTAGGCATCGGGGCTGCGCAGCACATGGGGCCAGGCGAGGCGCAGGCGCCCCGCGGCGAGCTCGTCGTCGACCAGGAAGCGCGGCACCAGCGCCAGCCCGCCCTCCGCCATCACCGTGCGGATCAGCATCTGGAAGGTCTCGAAGCGCGTGCCGTGATAGCTGCGGTCGCTGCCGACACCCTGGTCGGCGAACCAGCGATGCCAGGCGTCGGGGCGGGTCGAGAGGTGCAGCAGGCGGCAGTCGGCCAGGTCCGCGGCGCACGACGGTGCCTGACGTGCCAGGTAGCCGGGGGCGCCGATCGCGACCACCTCCTCGTCGAACAGCTTGCGGCATTCCAGGTTGGGCCAGCGGCCATGGCCATGGAAGACGGCCACGTCGATGTCCTGCTCCTCCAGGTCGAAGGCCCGCACCCGGTCGGTGATGCTCAGGCTGATGCGTGGGTAGGCCTCGAGGAAGGCCGGCAGATGGGCGCTCAGCCAATGGCTGCCGAAGGTCGGCAGGGTCGCCACCCGCAGCACCTCGCCGTGACCGCTGTAGGTCATGATGGCGTTCGCCGACATCTCGATCTGGGCGAGGATCTTGCGCACCTCGCTCAGGTACAGCGACCCCTCCGGGGTGAGCACCAGGCTGCGGCGCACGCGGCGGAACAGCTTGTGCTGCAGGTAGTCCTCGAGCTGGGCGACCTGCTTGCTGATGGCGCTCTGGGTCATGCTGAGCTCCTCGGCGGCCCGGGTGAAGCTCATGTGTCTCGCGGCCGCCTCGAAGCATTGCATGGTGGTGGTCGATGGCAGGTGGCGTGCCGTCATGGTGTCTCGGCTCCCGCGCAAAACCGCCATTCTAGCCAATCCGGCGCCGGCATGCCGCCGCGCACCTCTGTCGATCCATTCTTTCCAGGCATTTATCACTCCGGAGTGGCGGCAGGGTCTCGGCGTATTCCGGGCGATACATGAATGAATGGAATGGATAGCGCGCTTTTTTTCGTTTGAAGCCCCGCCGGGGCGCTGGTTTCATCGTGGCCATGACAATTCCCCCGATGAACCGACAGGAACCGGACATGGACTTGCCTCACGTCAGTGGCTCGCTGGGTATCGTGCACCCCCTGTGCCTCGAACGAGGGCGCAATGCCGAGGTGTGGGACGAGCAGGGGCGGCACTACATCGACTTCATCGGCGGCATCGGCGTGCTCAACCTGGGGCATGGCCATCCGGCCGTCGTCGAGGCCGTCAAGGCTCAGGCCGAGACCCTGATGCACTCCGCCTTCAACGCCCTGCCGCACCGCGGCTACCTCGAGGTGGTCGAGGCCCTGGATGCCTTCGTGCCGGTCGGCTATCCGCTGTCCTGCATGCTCACCAACAGCGGGGCCGAGGCCACCGAGAACGCCCTCAAGGTGGCGCGCGCCGCCACCGGCCGCCAGGCAGTGATCGCCTTCGATGACGGCTTCCACGGCCGCACCCTGGCGGCGCTGAACCTCAACGGCAAGGTCAAGCCCTACAAGACCCGCCTCGGCGCACTGCCGGGGCCGGTGTTCCACCTGCCGTTTCCCAGCCGCGACAGCGGCGTGAGCACCGACGAGGCCCTGGCGGCCCTGGCGCGGCTGTTCGAGGTGGAAGTGCCGAGCGACGAGGTGGCGGCGATCATCGTCGAGCCGGTGCAGGGGGAGGGCGGCTTTCGCCTGCTCGATGCCGACTTCGCCGCCCGCCTGCGGGCCCTGTGCGATGAGCACGGCATCGTGCTGATCCTCGATGAGATCCAGTCCGGCTTCGGGCGCACCGGCAAGCGCTTCGCCTTCTCCCACCTGGGCATCGAGCCCGACCTGCTGCTGATGGGCAAGAGCATCGCCGCCGGCCTGCCGCTGGCGGCCCTGGCCGGCAGGGCCGAGCTCATGGAGGCCCTGCCCAAGGGCGGGCTGGGCGGCACCTACTCCGGTAACGCCGTCGCCTGTGCCGCCGCCCGGACGGTGATGGACCTGATGAGCGAGGACAACCTGCGCCGGTGGAGCGAGGCTCAGGAGGCGGCCATCGTCGCGGCCCACCGCGACTGGCGGGAGCGCTTCCCGATGGTCGGCGCGCTGACCGGCATCGGCGCCATGCGCGGCATCGTCCTCGAGGACACCGCGCATGCCACGGGGGCCGAGCACCTGGCGGCGCTGCTGGCCGCCGGCCGGGAGGCCGGGGTGCTGCTGATGCCCAGCGGCCGGCGCCGCAATGTGCTGCGCCTGCTGGCTCCGCTGACCGCGGAACCCGAGGTGATGGACGAGGGGCTGGCGCGCATCACCCGGGCCCTGGAGACGCTGACACCATGATCGCCCGGCTCGACGCAGGGGAGGCGGGCGCCGATGGCTATCGGCGTTTCCTCGAGGCCCTGGCGGACGCCGGCTTCGAGGGCGAGATCGCCCCGGACTACGCCAACCGCACGGTGCTCGCCACCGACAACTCCCTCTACCAGCGCCTGCCCCAGGCGGTGCTCTATCCCCGGGGCGTGGCCGACCTGGAGCGCATCGCCCGCCTGGCCGGCCGCGAGGCCTTCTGCCGGGTGGTACTGGCGCCCCGCGGCGGCGGCACCGGCACCAACGGCCAGTCGCTCACCGACGGCCTGGTGGTCGACGTCTCCCGGCACATGACCGCCATCCTCGACATCGACGTGGCGGCCCGCCGGGTGCGCGTCCAGGCCGGGGTGGTCAAGGACCAGCTCAACGCCGCGCTCGCGCCCCACGGGCTGTTCTTCGCCCCCGAGCTCTCCACCTCCAACCGGGCGACGATCGGCGGCATGATCGCCACCGACGCCAGCGGCCAGGGCAGCTGCGAGTACGGCAAGACCCGCGATCACGTGCTCGAGCTCGACAGCGTGCTGCTCGGCGGCGAGCGCCTCGTCACCCGGCCGGTGGACGAGGCCGAGCTCGACGCCCTGTGCGAGCGCGACGACGCCGTGGGCCGGGTGCACCGGGTCGCCCGCGAGATCCTCGACAGCGAGCGCGAGCGCATCCGCGAGACCTTCCCGCCGCTCAACCGCTGCCTGACCGGCTACGACCTGGCGCATTTGAGAACAGCGGAAGGAAAGTTCGACCTCAACAGCGTGCTGTGCGGCGCCGAGGGCTCGCTGGCCTTCACCAGCGAGGCGGTGCTCAACGTCCTGCCGATCCCCGGCCACTCGACCCTGGTCAACGTGCGCTACGCCGGCTTCATGGACGCCCTGCGCGATGCCAAGGCACTGATGGCGAGCGGCTCATCATCAACCCAGCCGCAGGCGCTTGCCGCCGCCCCCACCTCCATCGAGACGGTGGACGACACGGTGCTGGGCCTGGCCCGGCAGGACGTCGTCTGGGACAACGTCGCCGAGTTCTTCCCGGCTGGCGACACCCCGACCCACGGCATCAACCTGGTGGAGTTCAACGACGACGACCCCGAGCGCCTGGCCGAGCGCGTCGCCGCCTTCTGCCGTCACCTGGAGGACGACACCAGCGTCACCCGCCTGGGCTACTCGCGGGCGGAGGGCCGCGAGGCGATCGCCCGGGTCTACGGCATGCGCAAGCGTGCCGTGGGCCTGCTCGGCAACGTCCAGGGCGAGAAGCGCCCGCTGCCCTTCGTCGAGGACACCGCCGTGCCCCCGGAGCACCTGGCCGACTACATCGCCGAGTTCCGCGCCCTGCTCGACGCCCGCGGGCTGGCCTACGGCATGTTCGGCCACGTCGATGCCGGGGTGCTCCACGTGCGCCCGGCGCTGGACATGAAGGACCCGGCCGACGAGCGGATGATCCGCGAGATCTCCGACGCGGTCGCCGCGCTGACCCGGAAGTACGGCGGCCTGCTGTGGGGCGAGCACGGCAAGGGCGTGCGCTCCGAGTACGCCCCGGCCTTCTTCGGCCCGCTCTACCCCAGCCTGCGTCGCCTCAAGGGCGCCTTCGACCCGCATAACCAGCTCAATCCGGGCAAGATCGCCACACCGCTTTCCATCCCGCCCGACGATGCGGGCAAGGCTTCCAGCGAAACGGCGGAGCGCGAGGATGGCGAAACGCCCGTCAAGTGGGTCGATCCGGGACTCTTGACCATCGACGGCGTGCCGACCCGCGGCCAGTACGACCGCCAGATCGACGAGCGTGTCTGGCAGGCCCACGGCGACGCCGTCTACTGCAACGGCAACGGCGCCTGCTACAACTACGACCCGAATGACGCCATGTGCCCGTCCTGGAAGGCCACCCGCGAGCGCGTCCACTCGCCCAAGGGCCGCGCCAGCCTGATGCGCGAATGGCTGCGCCTGCAGGGCCATGCCGGCGTCGACGTGGTCGAGGCGGCACGCCGGCAGCGGGCCGGGGGCGCCTGGGGCGCCATCAAGGCCTTCCCCGGAAAGCTCAGGAACACCCTGGCCCGGCGCCGCGGCGAGGCCGACTTCTCCCACCAGGTCTACGACGCCATGGCCGGCTGCCTGGCCTGCAAGTCCTGCGCCGGCCAGTGCCCGGTGAAGGTCAACGTGCCGACCTTCCGCTCGCAGTTCCTCGAGGTCTACCACGGCCGCTACCTGCGCCCGCCGCGCGACTACCTGATCGGCGGGCTGGAGTTCCTGGTGCCGTATCTGGCTCCCGTGGCGCCGCTCTACAACGCCGCCCTGGGCAACCGCTGGGTGAACCGCCTGCTGGCCGGCCCCATCGGCATGGTCGACAGCCCCCGGCTGTCCCGGGCGCGCCTCGACAAGCAGCTCGCCGCCTGGGGCGTGGCCCCGGCCACGCCGACGACGCTGGGCCGGCTCACCGCGGCCCAGAAGGCGCGCAGCGTGGTGCTGGTGCAGGACGCCTTCACCAGCTACTTCGAGGCCAAGCTGGTGAGGGACGTCGTCGAGCTACTCGAGCGCCTCGACGTGCGGGTGTTCGTGGCGCCCTACGCGCCCAACGGCAAGCCGCTGCACGTGCAGGGCTTCCTCGGCGCCTTCGCACGCACCGCGGCCAGGCAGGCCAAGCGGCTCGAGAGCCTGGCCGCCTTCGGCGTGCCGCTGGTCGGCATCGACCCGGCCATGACCCTGACCTACCGCCAGGAGTACGTGACGGCGCTGGGCGCGGACGCCGTGCCCGAGGTGCGGCTGCTGCCGGAGTGGCTGGCCGAGCGGGCGCCGGAGCTGGCGCCCGCGGGCCTCGACCTCGACGATCCGGGCTATCGGCTGCTCGCCCACTGCACCGAGACGACCAACGCCCCGGGCACGCCCAAGGCCTGGCAGCGGCTGTTCGCCGCCTTCGGCCTCGAGCTCGAGGTGCTGGCCAGCGGCTGCTGCGGGATGTCCGGCACCTACGGCCACGAGGCGCGCAACCGCGAGACCTCGGCGACCATCTACGCCCAGTCCTGGCGGCCCAGGGTGGAGGACCCGGCCAACGCCGGCCGCCTGCTGGCCAGCGGCTATTCCTGCCGCAGCCAGGCCAGGCGGCTCTCGGACGCCGCCCTGCCGCATCCACTGCAGGGCCTGCTCGCGACACTGCGTCGAGCGACGCCGACCCCATCCTGACCCCGTCAACCAGCCCCCCATGGAGGCATGACCATGACCCACACGCCCCTCGTTTCCCCCGATACGATCCGCGACCGCTTCTCCCGCGCCATGTCGGCCATGTACCAGGCCGAGGTGCCCCAGTACGAGTCGCTGCTCGCGCTGGTCGAGCAGGTGAACCACGAGACCCTCGAACGCGATCCCGCCCTGGGCGAGCGGCTCGAGGCCCACGACGAGCTGGCCCGCCTCGGTGTCGAGCGCCACGGCGCCATCCGGGTGGGCAGCGCGGCGGAGCTTTCCATGCTGCGCCGCCTGTTCGCCGTGATGGGCATGCACCCGGTGGGCTACTACGACCTCTCCGCGGCCGGCGTGCCGGTGCATGCCACGGCGTTTCGTCCCGTCGACGACGCCGCCCTGGCCCGCAACCCCTTCCGCCTCTTCACCTCGCTGCTGCGTCTCGAGCTGATCGAGTCCCCCGAGCTTCGCGAGCGCGCCGCGGCGATCCTGGCCGAGCGCGACATCTTCACCCCCGCTGCCCGGGAACTGATCGCGCTGCACGAGGAGCAGGGCGGCCTGACGGACGAGCAGGCCGAGCGCTTCATCGCCGAGGCGCTGGAGACCTTCCGCTGGCACCGCGACGCCACCGTGGATCTGGACACCTACGAGGCCCTGCATGCCGAGCACCGGCTGATCGCCGACGTGGTCTGCTTCCGAGGCCCGCACATCAATCACCTCACCCCGCGGACCCTGGACATCGACGAGGTCCAGCGCCGCATGCCGGCGGCCGGCATGCACCCCAAGGCGGTCATCGAGGGGCCGCCCCGTCGCGACTGCCCGATCCTGCTGCGCCAGACCAGCTTCAAGGCGCTGGAGGAGCCGACCCGCTTCCTCGGCGAGCGTCAGGGCACCCACACCGCCCGTTTCGGCGAGATCGAGCAGCGCGGCGTGGCGTTGACCGCCGAGGGCCGGACCCTCTATGACAGCCTGCTCGGCGAGTCCCGCCGCCAGGCGGCCGGGCTGGGCAACGCCGAGCACCAGCAGCGCCTGGCGGCGATCTTCGCCGACTTCCCGGACCGCGAGGAGGCGCTGCGCCGCCAGGGGCTGGCCTTCTTCGAATACCGGATCACCGAGGCCGGCCGCGCGGCCGGCCGGGTCGAGGAGACCGACCTGGAGGCGCTGATCGACAAGGGTCTGGTGGTCGCCCGGCCGATCACCTACGAGGACTTCCTGCCGGTCAGCGCGGCGGGCATCTTCCAGTCGAACCTGGGGGACGGCGGCGGCGAGGCCTATGCCGGCAACGCCAACCGCGAGGCCTTCGAGGCCGCCCTCGGCGTGCCGGTGACCGACGAGCTGGCCCTCTACGCCGAGCGCGAGCGGGCCTCGCGGGCGGCGGTCCTCGAGGCCCTGGCGGCCTGATCCCGCGCCGGCGCCGTGATCCCGCCAGCGACTCGGTTATCATGGCGGCATCGCCCACGGACAGGGATGCCCCATGCCGCTGCTCGACAGCCTCTCGCCGCTTGCCGCCTCCCTCAACCTGCTGCTGATCCTGCTCTCGGTGCTGACCTCGGCCTTCACCGCGGCGGTGGGGGCCGGGGGCGGGGTGCTGATGATCATGGCCCTGGCCCAGGTGATGCCGGCGGCGGCGCTGATTCCGGTGCACGGCATGGTGCAGCTGGGCTCCAATGTCGGCCGCATGGCCATGACCTGGCGCCACGTCGACCGGGCCACCCTGCTGGCCTTCCTGCCCGGGGTGGCGCTCGGTGCCCTGGCCGCCGCCTGGTTGCTGATCCGGCTGCCGGAAGGGGTGCTGGAGCTGTGCATCGCCGCCTTCGTGCTCTTCACCTGTTGGGGACCGGGCCTTCCCAGGCGCGCCCTGGGCCGGGCCGGCACCCTGGTCGTCGGGGCGGTGACCACCCTGCTGTCGAGCCTGGTCGGGGCCAGCGGCCCGGTGGTGGCGGCCTTCATCAAGCAGGGCCAGCCCGGCCGGCTGGCCAAGGTGGCGACCTTCTCCGCCTGCATGATGGCCCAGCACCTGACCAAGGCCTTCGTGTTCGGCGTGGCGGGGTTCGTCTTCCATGACTGGCTGGCCCTGATCCTGGCCATGGTCGGTGCCGGCTTCGCCGGCACCTGGCTGGGGCTGCGCCTGCTGCATCGCCTCTCCGAGCACCGCTTCGACAGCCTCTTCCGTGCCGCCCTGACGCTGTTGTCGCTGCGCCTGGCCTGGCTGGGCCTGCAGCGCCTGGGGCTGGGATGAGCCCGGCCCGCGCCAGGGCTATCGCAGTCAGCGCTCGGGCTGATCCGTCGACAGGTCTGCGAGGGGGCGCTGTGAACCCCTCCCTGGGCGCTACCGACGCCATCCTTGGCGTAGGACCCCCTCTACGACCTGTCCCCGGCGCCCCTCGCCATGCCCAACTGCGATTGCCTTGCGGCCCGCGCCCCCTCGCTGACGGGGCGGCGCACGGCGGACGAGAGGCCTTGCCGAGCTTGGGATATGCTGAGAGGCATGACCGGCCCGCGCCGGCCCTCCCACTGGCTGCCTTCGGGGACCCGCCATGCTGCGTCGAGCCCTCTCCCTGCAGACGCTGATCGCCCTGTCGATCGTCGGGCTGATGCTGATCCTGGCGGGGGTGCTGCTGTGGCATGGCGCCCGGGGGGCCGACAGCGTGCTGGTCAGCGCCGTCCGCGATACCGGGTATCAGCTCGCCCTCACCACCGAGGAGCGCTCCCGGCGCCTGATCGATCCGGCTCGGGTGGTGGTGCGCCTGCTGGCCCGGGACGACCTCGCCTCCGACGAGCTGCTGGCCGATCGCCTGGAGAACCTGCCGCTGCTGGCCGGTGCCCTGGAGACCCATGAGGTGGCCAGCGCCGTCTTCATCGGCTATGACAGCGGCGACTTCCTGCTGCTGCGGCCGGTGGCCCGCGTGGCCGAGGACCGCCTGCCACAGGTCGAGGGCATCGCCCGGGCCCACTACCTGGTGCAGACGGTCTCCCGGGATCCCGGTGGCCAGCGTTACGGCGAGTGGCGCCTCTACGACGAGGCCCTCGAGCTGCTGGGGCGGCGGGCCATGCCCGACTATGACTTCGACCCGCGCACCCGGCCCTGGTACCGGCAGGCCCAGTCCTCCGTCGACGAGCACCTCACCGCGCCCTATGTGTTCTCCACCACCCGCGAGATCGGTATCACCCTGTCCAAACGCAGTGCCGATGGCCGCGCCGTGGTGGGGCTGGATGCCTCGCTGGCGGACCTCGGCGCCGAGATCGCCTCGCTCCGGCTCACGCCGGGGACGCGGCTGGCCGTGGTCTCCCGGCGCGACCGGGTGCTGGCCCATCCCGAGGTGCAGCGCCTGCTCGTCGACACCCCCGCCGGCCCGCGGCTGGCGCAGCTGGGCGAGCTGGAGGACCCGGTCCTGTCCCGCCTGGATGCGCTCGGCCGGCAGGAGGAGGCGGTGCGCTTTCGCGTCGCCGGGGAGGCCTGGTTCGGCATGCGCCTGCCCTTCCAGGCCATGGGCGCGACCCAGGCCCACCTGCTGTTGGCGGTACCGGAACGCGAGATGCTGGCCGGGACGCGCCGCCTGCACTGGCAGCGCTCCCTGGTGGCCGGTGGCCTGGTGCTCGCCCTGCTGCCCCTGGGGATCTGGGTCGGGCATCGTCTCGGCGAGCCGCTCTACTCCCTGGCCGAGCAGGTCCGGGCCCTGGCCGGCTTCGATTTCGCCGGCTACCGCGGCACCGCCTCGCCGGTGCGCGAGGTCCAGCAGCTGAGCCAGGCCCTGGAGGGCATGGCCGGCAGCATCGCGGACTTCCAGCGCATGACCCGCACGCTCAGCAGCGAGCCTCACCTGGAGACGATGCTCGCCGGCGTCCTCGATGACCTGCTGCGGATCACCGACAGTCGCCATGGCGCCATCTACCTGGTGGACGAGGCCGACGCCTCGCGCTTCGCCTGTGTGGCGGAGGCGGGCAGCGGCGACGAGGATGCCCGCCTGCCCGGGCACCTGGTGCTGCCGACCGTGACGCAGGAGGGGCTGGCGGCGCTGAGCGGCCGGCTCGAGACCCGCGGCTATCTGGTCCAGCCGCTGTGCAACCGCAGCGGGCACCGCCTGGGGCTGCTGCTGCTGGCCCTGCGCGGGGAGCCCGATGCGGGTGACGACCTGCCCTGGCGGCGTTTCGTCGAGGAGATTTCCGGCGCCGCCGCCGTGGCCATCGAGATGCGCCGCCTGCTGGAGGGCGAGAAGCGCCTGCTGGACGCCATCGTCGAGCTGATCGCCGCGGCGACCGATGCCAAGTCCCCCCATACCGGCGGCCACTGCTCGCGGGTACCGCAGCTCGCCGAGATGCTGCTGCAGGGCGCGGAGCGCGACCGAAGCGGTCCCTTCGCCGGCGAGATGGTGGACGAGGAGCGGCGCACCGCCTTCCACCTGGCCGCCTGGCTCCACGACTGCGGCAAGTTGACCACGCCCGACGACGTCATGGAGAAGGCGACCAAGCTGGAAACCCGCTACAACCGGATCCACGAGATCCGCACCCGCTTCGAGGTGTTGTGGCGGGACGCCGAGGTGGCCTACTGGCAGGGCCGTGCCGAGGGCGGCGAGGCGGGAGCCCTCGGCGAGACCCGGGCCCGGCGCCAGGCCGAGCTCCAGGCGGCCTGGCGGCTGGTCGCCGGTGTCAACCAGGGCGGCGAGCGCCTCGACGAGGCCCGGGCCCGGCGGCTGGACGACATCGCCGAGTGGCGCTGGTGGCGGCATTTCGACGATCGGCTGGGGGTCTCGGAGGACGAGGCCAGGCGCCTGGCCCGGGAGCCCGAGGTCGCCCTGCCGGCGGCGGAGCCACTGCTGGCGGACCGGCCCCGGCACCTGGTCGACTGGGCCGTCAAGCCGCCGCCGGTGGCCCCGGAGGACCCCGACAACCGCTGGGGCTTCGACATGCGTCCCCCGGGGGTGGCCGGCCACCAGGGCGAGCTCTACAACCTGCGGGTGGTGCGCGGCACCCTCAACGACGTGGAGCGCTTCCGCATCCAGGAGCACATCGTCCAGACCATCATCATGCTGGAGTCGCTGCCCTGGCCCGCCCACCTGCGCCAGGTGCCGGCGATCGCCGGCAACCACCACGAGCGCATGGATGGCCAGGGCTATCCGCGCCGCCTGGTGCTGGCCGAGGCGAGCCTGGAAGAGCGCATCATGGCGGTGGCCGACGTCTTCGAGGCGCTGACCGCCGTCGACCGTCCCTACAAGCCCGGCATGACGCTGTCGCAGTCCCTGTCGATCCTGGCGGGCATGGTCCGGGATGGCCACCTGGATCCCGAGGTCTTCCAGTTGCTGCTCGACAGCGGGGTCTGGCGCGACTACGCGGCGCGCTTCCTGGCGGCCGAGCAGATCGACCGGGTGGACATCGACGACATCAAGGCCCAGGCGGGGCTGGTGCGACCGGTTTCATGAGGGGCAACAGGGGCGAAGCCGTGAATTGAGCAGGACATTGGCGTCTTTCGCCCTGTACAGGCTGGCTGCGTGGGTCATAATGCACTCATGTAGCAAGCCAAACATCAGGGGAACGTCAATGGGGTCCACGAGCTTCCTGCGGTGGCGCCTTGCCGCCGTCGTCACGCTGCTGGCCGGCCTGCTGGTCGTGGCCGGCGCCGCCCAGGCGGACAATCCGCGCTATGCCGGCATCGTCATCGATGCCGACACCCACGAGATCCTCTACGCCGAGAATGCCGATGCGCCTCGCTACCCGGCCTCGCTGACCAAGATGATGACCCTCTACCTGCTCTTCGAGGCCCTCGAGGGACGCAGCATGAGCCTCGATGACCGCCTGCCGGTGTCGGCGGCGGCGGCGGCCATGCCGGCCACCAAGCTGTACCTCAAGCCCGGCGAGCGGCTCCCGGTGGAGACGGCCATCGAGTCGCTGGTCGTGAAGTCGGCCAACGACGTGGCCGTGGTGGTCGCCGAGGCGCTGGGCGGCAGCGAGGCGCACTTCGCCCGGATGATGACCGACCGGGCCCGGGAGCTGGGCATGGACGACACCACCTTCCGCAACGCCTCCGGGCTGCCGGATGACCGCCAGGTGACCACCGCCCGGGACATGGCCGTGCTGTCGCGGCGGCTGATGCTCGACTTCCCCCAGTACTACCCCTACTTCTCCCTGCAGCGCTTCGCCTGGCGGGGCAAGACCTATCGTGGCCACAACCGCCTGCTCGCCAACTACCCCGGCACCGACGGCCTCAAGACCGGCTTCATCCGGGCCTCGGGCTTCAACGTGGCGACCTCGGCGGTGCGCGACGGGCGGCGCATGCTGTCGGTGGTGATGGGCGGCTTCTCCGCCGCCTCCCGGGACGAGCACATGGCCGAGCTGCTGGATCGCGGCTTCGTGCGGGCCTCCCTGGCCGATGGCTCCGGCTGGCTGGCCAACACCGCGATCGCTGGCGGGCGCCTGATGCCCGGCGCCGAGGCGCCGATGCAGCCTGCCGGGCAGATGCTGGCGAGCCTCGATACCGCCACCACCGCCTCTGCGACCCCGGTCAGGGCCCGGCCGGCGTCCGCCGAGCCGGCGGTCGCCGCTACGGCCAACACCCCCGTGGCCAGCGCCCCGGCGGCTAGCGCTCCGGCGGCCAGCGCCCCGGCGGCCGGTTCCTCGACGGCCGTCGCCCCCTCCATCGACGAGACCCTGGTGCCGGCCCGACCCGTCATGGCCGAGCCTGTCGAGACGCCGCCGACGACGGCGACCAGTACCGCTGCCTCGGCTCCGGTGACGACTTCCGACGACCCCATCCGCCAGGTGCTCGCCGAGGGTGATGCGGCCGCCGGCGGCTGGGGTGTGCAGATCGGTGCCTTCAGCGATGCCGACCACGCCCGGCGCCTGGCCGCCCGGGCGGCCGATCGCCTGGCCACCGAGCTGGCGAATGCCCGGGTCGCGGTGCCCCGTGTCGACGGCGCGGGCGTCTATCGCGCGCGCCTGGTGGACATGCAGGAGGGGCAGGCCCGCAGTGTCTGCCGGCGCCTGCAGGCCCAGGGCATGGACTGCATGGTGGTTCAGGCCAGCCTCTAGGTGTGACGGTTCATCCGCAACCTGCCCGGAAGCCTTGCCGTCGCCCGCGGCACCCCTTAGGTTGGTAGGAAATCCTCGCCCCGCCGGTTTCGCCGGCGGGGTGGTTTTTTCCCTCCCCGGACGCGGGGGAGCCGACGCAAGGAGGCGGTTCGCATGTCGTCGTCGCTGAAGGGCATCCTGTTCATGTGCGGCGGCGTGCTGTGCCTGGCGCTGGGCGATGCCGTCACCAAGTGGTTGGGCGAGACCCATTCGCCGCTGCAGATCATCTTTTTCCGTACCCTGGTGTCGCTGCCGCTGATTGCCCTGATCGCGCGCTTCAACGGCGGGCTGCGGACCCTGGGCACGCGACGGCCGGGAATGCACCTGCTGCGCGGTCTGATCTTCGCGGCGACCATGATCAGTTTCATGTGGGGACTGGTGTTGCTGCCGCTGGCCACCGCCACGGCCATCGTCTTCGCCGCGCCGCTGTTCGTGACGGTGCTGTCGGTGCCGCTGCTCGGCGAGCGGGTCGATCGCCCGACCTGGCTGGCCACGTTGCTGGGCTTCGTCGGCGTGCTGGTGGTGGTGCGCCCCGGCTCCGCGGGCTTCCAGCCGGCCATGCTGGTGGTGGTCGCCGCGGCGCTCTTCTACGCCCTGACCATGCTCACCGCGCGCCGCTACGGAGGCCGGGAGCATCTCTGGGCACTGGTCTTCTACACCACCCTGGTGCCGTGCCTTGTCGCGGCCCTGACCCTGCCCTGGGTGTGGCAGGCGCCGGCCCCGCTGCACTGGGTCGGCTTCCTGGTCGGCGGCGTGCTCGGCGTCGGCGCCATGGTGGGCATCACCCTGGCCTTCCGCCATGCCCCGGCGGCCATCGCCGCGCCCTTCGACTACACGGCCCTGCTGTGGGCGGTGCTGCTGGGCTGGGGCTTCTGGGGCGAGGTGCCGGATCCCTGGGTGTTCGCGGGTGGCAGCCTGATCATCGCCAGCGGCCTGGCCATCGCCTACCAGGAGCGACGCGTCGCGCTGAATCGGCGGCCGACCCTCTAGCGGGTCAGCGGTCGTCGGGCCCGCGTGGGAAGGTGCGGGCGGCGGCCTCGGGATCCGGGGTGCCGCAGATGGCGGAGATCACCGCCAGGCCGTCGGCCCCCGCCCGGTACACCTCCCGGGCGTGCTCGGCGTTGAGCCCGCCGATGGCCACCGTCGGCAGCGGGCTCGCCGCCACCAGCTCGGCCAGGCCCGCGAAGCCCAGGGGCTGGGCGTGGTCGTGCTTGGACGGGGTGGCGAAGACCGGCCCCAGGCCCAGGTAGTCGAGCCGCCCCGTGTCGACCCGGGCCAGCTGCTCCTGGGTCTGCACCGAGAGGCCGAGGATGGCCTCGGGGCCCAGGGCCGCCCGGGCATCGGCCACCTCGCCGTCGTCCTGGCCGATATGCAGGCCATCGGCGTCGCTGGCCAGCGCCACCTCCAGGCGATCGTTGATGATCAAGGGCACGCCGCTGCCGGCCAGTGCCGCCTTGAGCCGGCGCGCCAGGGGCACGAGCTCGGCGTCGCTGGCGTGCTTGTCGCGCAGCTGCACCAGGGTCACCCCTCCGCGCACCGCGGCCATGACGGTCTCGACCAGCCCGCGGGCCTCGCACAGGCCCGGGTCGGTGACCAGGTAGAGGGACAGGTCAACTCGCATCGGTGATCTCCAGGCGCTCGGCGGAATCGATGGAATGCATAGGGCCTCCCGGGGGAGGGGAGGCGCCGGCCCGGAGGCGAGCCGGCACGACTCCCTCCGCCGGCATTATCCGGGTCAGGTGATAAGGGTGCCTCTCAGCCGGTGCGGCGTGCCGCGCCGGCGCCCCTGTCGTCAATCGTCACTATCCCCGTTCGGCCGCAGGCTGTAAAGGCGCGGCGGTTCAGGCCGCCAGCTGCAGGGCCCCCAGGGTCAGCAGGCTGGCCTGGCTGAGGTGCTGGAGACTCCGCGTGCGGCTGGCGGTCTCGGGCTCGTCTGGGTCATGGCGCTCCGGGCGCAGCAGGGCGGTCGCCGCGGCGGCCAGGCCGATCAGGCCCAACGGCAGGCCGACCTTGCCCCAGCAGGCGATCAGGCCGCCCGCGGCGAGCACCAGCACCCCGGCCATCACCAGCCAGCCGGCTCGCTGCCGGGCGGCGGTCGACGCCATCGGCATCGTCTGTGTCATCGGCATGCTCCTCTCGGGTCGTTGTCGTTGTCGTTGTCGTTGTTGTCGTCAGCATGGCTCACGATGTAACCACGTTAGGGGCGTCAGCTTAAGGTGCGCTTAAACAACGATGACATTTCGATAACAACGGTGACACCAGGCGATCAGCGCCGGGGCAGTCGGGCGACGACGCGCAGCCCGCCGCCGGGCGCCTCGTCCAGCTCCAGGTAGCCGCCATGGCGCTGCACGAGGCGGTCGACGATGGACAGGCCGAGGCCGGCCCCGGCCCCGGGCCCGGCGCGGTGGAAGCGCTCGAGGGCCTGGGCGCGACGGGCCGGGGGAATGCCGGTGCCCTGGTCATCGACGCTCAGGCCGAGCAGGTGCGCCGTGGCCGTCAGCGAAATGCCTACCTGGGCGCCCTGCGGCGAGTGCTGCAGGGCGTTGCCGACCAGGTTCTGTACCAGGGTGCCGATGGCCCCGGGCTCGGCGGTCAGCCCCCAGTCGGCGACCTCGTCGGCGTCGAGCCGGATGTCCTGGCCGCGATCGGCGGCCAGGGGCATCAGCTCGGCCAGGGCCTCGCGGGTCTCGTGGAGCAGGTCGACCGGCTGGCCGGCGGCATCGACCTCCTGCTCGGGGTCCAGGCGGGCCAGGGTCAGCAACTGGGTGACCAGGCGGGTGGCCCGGGCGACCCCGTCGCGCAGCTGGGTGAGCGCCTCGCGGCGGTCGTCCGGGTCCTGGCTGGCCAGGGCGTTCTGGGCGTGCAGGTCGAGCACCGCCAGCGGGGTGCGCAGCTCGTGGGCGGCATCGGCGATGAAGCGCTTCTCCCGGATGCGCATGTCACGGATCCGCTCGAGCAGCCGGTTCAGGGCGCCGGCGATGGTGGCGAGCTCCCGGGGCAGCGGCGAGGCGGGCAGGGGACGCAGGTTCTGGGGGTCGCGGCTGCGGATCTGGTCGGCCATGCGGGACAGCGGGCGCAGCCCCCAGCCGATGGCCCACCACAGCAGCAGCGCCAGCACCGGGAGCCCGACCAGATCCGGGGTGAGGGTGCGCAGCGCGATGAGCCGCACCAGCTCGCCGCGCACATCATCCCGCTCGCCGACCAGTACCCGCAGGCCGTCACCGGGCCCGCTCAGGGCATGGACCCGCCAGGCATGGTCGTCCAGTTGCACGTCCTCGTAGCCGTCACGAAGCGGGGTGAAGGGCCTCGCCGGGGCACTGGCCGAGCGCAGCAGCAGGCTGTCCCCCCGCCAGACCTGGAAGGCCAGCTTGCTCTCGTAGCGATGGCCGGCGATGTGCTTGTCGGCCTGGTCGGCCCGTTGCAGGGCGCTCTCGAGGCTGGCCAGCAGGGCGTCGCGGCGCTCCTCGGGCAGCGGGGCGCGCATCAGGCCCTCGAGGAGCCGGGCGTTCTGGGTCAGCCGGGCGTCGAACAGCTCCTCGACCTCGTGGGCGGCATCCCGGTAGCTGGTGACGCCGATCACCAGCATGCTGAGCCCGAACACCAGCAGCACGATCCCCAGGGTGCGGCGGCGGATCGAGCTCATTCGTCGCCGTCCCGTGGCGGCTTGTCCATCACGTAACCGATGCCGCGCAGGGTGCGGATCATCTCGGGGGCGAGCTTGCGGCGCAGGTGGTGCACGTGGACCTCGATGGCGTTGCTCTCGACGTCCTCGTCCCAGCCATAGACCAGCCGGGTCAGGGTGTCCCGGGTGAAGACCCGTCCCGGGTGGCCGAGGAACTCCTGCAGCAGGGTGAACTCGCGACGCGAGAGCTGCACCGGCTCGCCCCGGAAGCTGACTCGGCGGGTCCCGGGGTCGAGCTCGATGCCCCGAAAGCGAATCACGCTGCTGGCATGCCCCTGGCTGCGGCGGAGCAGGGCGCGCAGCCGCGCCTTGAGCTCGGCCACCTCGAAGGGCTTGGTCAGGTAGTCGTCGGCGCCGGAATCCAGCCCCTGGATGCGGTCGTCGATGCCGTCCCGGGCGGTCAATACCAGCACCGGGACCCGGTGGCCGGCCCGCCGCAGGCGCTCGAGCACCGCGATGCCGTCCAGCCGGGGCAGGCCCAGGTCGAGGATGACGGCATCGAAGGGCTCGTCGCCGCGCAGGGTGGCCAGGGCCGTCTGGCCGTCGGCGAGGATATCGACGGTGTAGTGCTCGGGTTTCAGCGCCAGGCGAATGCCCGACGCCAGGCTGGGGTCGTCCTCCACCAGCAGTATGCGCATGAGCGGTCCTCGTCAGTGATCGGGCTCGGCGGCGCGTCCAGGCCCCCGCCGCGCCTGCTCGTGCAGATAGTCATCCCAGAAGAACAGGCTGTCGAGTCCCTCCGGGGTCACGGCCAGCTGTTGGGGCACGCCGTCGCCAGGAGCGATTGCTGAGGGACGAGAGAGGGACGGTCGCGCATCGGGGCATCTCCAGGACGGTTCCCCGATACGATGGTGGAAGCAACTTAACGCAGGCTTAAGTGCGCCGCCGGCGCATTCAGGGGGCCGGGGCGGCGGCCCCCAGGAAGCGCTCCTGCCAGTAGTCCTGTGACAGCGAGGTGACGCTGACCCGCCGGCCGCGTCCGGGGGCATGGATCATCTCGCCGTCACCCAGATAGATGCCCACATGGCTGGCCTGGCCCCGCCCGGCGGTGGCGAAGAACAGCAGGTCGCCGGGTCTCGCCCGTTCGATCCGCGGCAGGCGCTCGTACTGGCGACGGGAGGTGCGTGGCACCCGGATGCCGGCCCGGGCATAGACCCGCTGGACCAGCCCCGAGCAGTCCAGGCCGCGGGACGAGGTGCCGCCGTAGCGGTAGGGGGTCCCCAGGGACTGGCGGGCCTCGGCCAGGATCAGGGCGCGGTCCACGCTCAGTTGTGCCGCGTCGCGGGTCGCCAGGTCGCGGCCCGCGCAGCCGACCAGGGCCAGCAGCATCAGCAACCATCCGGCATGGCAGCCGAGGCGGGGCAAGGTGTTGATCGGCATGCGCTATCTCACCGAAAGGAGATGCGGGTCCCGTGGGCCAGCATCTCGTCCGGGGTCATGGCATGGCCCGGCACGCCGATCATCTCGTCCCCGCACTGATCGGCACAGGTGAGCACGCCGTGGGTCAGGCCCAGGTCGCCGAGCAGGTCGCGGATCTCGCCGGTGCCGAGGAAGGTGCAGGTGCGACCCTCCTTGTCGGACAGCGCGGAGATGCCATTGGCATGGTGGAAACGCACGGTATAGATGCCATCCATGGACTCCACTTCGACGATCGGCGACAGGCCATGGGACAGGGCATGGGACAGCTGCTTGAGGGTGATGTGATCGCCCAGGGACATGTCGATGGCGGTCATGGAGAGCTCCTGGAAACGCGTGACGTGTATAGCCAATGTAGAATCCTCCGCGGTGCCCCGCCAATCCTTCGCGAGCTCGAGGCGGGCACGTGAGGCGGCGAGCGCGGCAGGGTCGCGACCGCTTGCGGGGCCCTCCACTATTGTATAAGTATTGTATATGTTTGAGCGGCGTCATGGCCGACCGGGGTGGAAAAGTCCTGCGGTTGCCACCATACCTGTAGAATGCCTCACGACCCCCGACAAGGAGATCCCATGAGTTTCAAGGGCGAGCAGCATCCCGGCGTGAAGACGCCGACCGGTGATACCGACGGCTTCCGCCTCAATCACACCATGCTGCGGGTGAAGGACCCCCAGGCGGCACTGGCCTTCTACTCGCGGGTCTTCGGCATGCGCGTGCTGCGCCGTCTCGACTTCGCGGAGATGCAGTTCTCGCTGTACTTCCTGGCCCGGCTCGACGACGAGGAGCAGGTGCCGGAGGATACCGACGAGCGCACCGTCTGGACCTTCAGCCAGCGGGGCCTGCTGGAGCTGACTCACAACTGGGGCACCGAGGACCAGGCCGACTTCGCCTATCATGACGGCAACGCCGAGCCCCAGGGCTTCGGCCATATCTGCTTCTCGGTGCCGAACCTGGAGGCCGCCGTGGCCTGGTTCGATGCCAACGGGGTCGAGTTCATCAAGCGTCCCGACCAGGGCAAGATGAAGGACGTGGTCTTCGTCAAGGACGTCGACGGCTACTGGATCGAGGTGATCGAGGCCGCCCGAATGGCGGGCAAGGGGGACTGAGGTCCCCGGCCGTGGAGATTCCCGACGCCTGAGACTGCCCGGCTCGACCGATGCGTGATGCGACGAGGCCGCCCTTCGGGGCGGCCTCGTCGCGTTGGCGCAGCGGGGTCAACGGAAGGCATAGGTGTCCATGGCCAGCACGCCGTGCTCCACGCTGCGATGCAGCCGCTCGGCCCGCCCGCCGGCGCCCATGGCCACCAGCAGGGGCTGGAAGTGCTCGGGGGTGGGATGGTTGGCGAGGGCCTGGGGGGCGTGCTGCCAGTCGAGCAGGGCGTCGCGGTCGCCTTCGGTCAGCCGCGCGTGGACCCAGTCGGCGAACTCGCGGACCCAGTCGGGCACCGGCGCCTCGAGGGCGTTCAGCGAGCGCAGGTCGTGGGTCAGGCTGCCGGAGCCGATCACCAGCACGCCCTCCTCGCGCAGCGCGGCGAGCCGTTCGCCGAGCGCGGCCAGCTCGGCATTGGACCAGCCCGTGGGCATCGAGAGCGACACCACCGGCACCTCGGCCTGCGGGTACATCAGCGACAGCGGTACCCAGGCGCCATGGTCCAGGCCGCGCGCCACCGGCACGGCGTTGAGCTCGCGGGCCAGGCGCCTGGCCAGCTCGGGCTCGCCCGGCGCCGGGTACTGGCAGGCGAAGAGCGCCTGGGGGAAGCCGCCGAAGTCGTGGAGGGTCTCCGGTTGCTCGCTGGTGCTGACCATCAGGCGCCGGCTGGCCCAGTGAGCCGAGACGACCAGGATCGCGCGTGGGCGCAGGGTCTCGCCCAGCTCGCGCAGGAAGGCGTGGGCCGGGGTGCGGGTCAGCGCCAGCATCGGCGAGCCGTGTGAGATGAACAGGCTGGGTAACATGGTCGGGGTCTCCGGGGCAGAGGCGACGCCGCCCGGGAGGGCGGCGTGTAGACGCGGTCAACCGGGGCTCAGGCGAGGCGGGGATGCAGGATCAGCCGTCCGCCGCCCAGGCCGGCCTGCACCAGCAGGGCGATGGCCCAGAACACCGGGTACTCCCAGCCGCCGCCCTCGTTGGAGAACACCCAGCCGTTGCCGGCATGCACCCAGGCGGCGCCGAGCAGCGTGGGGATCAGGGCCAGGCTGATCCAGCGGGTGTAGACGCCGAGCAGCAGGGCCAGGCCGCCGCCCACTTCGGCGAGGATGGTCAGGTAGGCGAAGACGCCCGGCAGGCCCAGGGACTCGAAGTAGCCGACGGTGCCGGGCACGGTGAAGACGAACAGCTTGAGCAGGCCATGGGCCAGGGTCATGGCGCCCAGCGAGAGGCGCAGCAGGGTGATGGCCTGGGGCTGGAGGCGGTCGAGCGAGGACGGCTGGATGGCTTGGGTGGTCATGGTCGTGATCTCCGTCGGGGATGTCTTGCGTTGTGATGGGGTCACTCTAGGCGAGACAAGGCCGGAGATAATCGGCGGTATTCGCAAATGACTGTTGCGCTTTTCGCTACAAATGTGAGTGACGACACAGGCGCTTTGCTTCACAGCCCCATCTCCCGCTCCCAGCAGGGCGGGTCGCCCCAGGCCTCCGCCAGTCGCGCCAGGAAGCGCTCGACCTTGGCCGGCAGGTGGCGGCGCGCGGGGTAGAGGCCGTGGATGTCCAGGGTGACCGGGGCCTGCTCGGTGAGGACGGGCACCAGGCGACCGCTGGCGATGCTCTCGGTGACCAGGAAGCTGGGCTGCTGGGCGATGCCGAGCCCGGCCTCGGCAGCGTGGGTCAGCACGTCGCCGTTGTTGCTCTCCAGGGGACCGCGCACGGCGTGGCTGCGCCCGCCGAACTGCCAGTCCCCGCCGCTGCCGCCGGTGCGGTAGCGCAGGCATTGGTGGCGCTCCAGGTCCGCCAGGCGATGCGGCGTGCCGTGCTCGGCCAGGTACCCGGGGGAGGCGCACAGCAGCAGCCGGCAGCGGGTCAGGCGGCGGGCCACCAGGCTGGAGTCGGGCAGGCTGCCGATGCGGATCGCCAGGTCGTAGCCCTCCTCCAGCAGGTCCACCCGGCGATCGTTGAGGTCGAGGCGCACCTCCAGGGCGGGGTGTTCGACCATGAAGCGGGCCACCAGCGGGGCGAGGAAGCGGGTGCCGAAGCTCATCGGGCCGTTGAGGCGCAGCCGGCCGCGCATCTCGGTGGTGCCGCTGCCGACCTCCGCCTCGGCCTCCTCCAGGCTCTGCAGGATGCCCTGGGCACGAGCCAGGTAGCCTTCCCCGGCCTCGGTGAGGTGGAGCCGGCGGGTGGTGCGCTGCAGCAGGCGCACCCCCAGGTGCTCCTCGAGCTCCATCACTTGTCGCGAGATCCGCGTCCGCGACAGGTCCAGCGCCTCGGCGGCCCGGGTATAGCTGCCGAGCTCGGCGACCCGCACGAAGGCGGTTATGGCGTCCAGCAAGTTCATGGTGGCGCTCCTCGTATTCAGTAGCCGGTCATCTCCAGATAGCCCTCGCCCCGCGCCGCCCCGTCGTCGCGGTCGCGCACCGTCACCGCGCCCTCCCAGTAGGGCACCGAGGTGCTCATCCAGCGGTTGGGGTGCCGCGCGCTGACCTCCAGGTCGAGTCCCTGCTCCGGCAGGGTCAGCCGCCAGCGGAGGGGCAGCTCGCGGCCGGCGACGCTCCGGGTGGCCAGCGGCGTCAGCGACAGGGCCTCGCCGTCCAGTGCCCGGGTCTCGCCGTCCGCGGCGATCCAGCTGCCGAAGAGGGTCGTGTCCGTGGCCGCCTCGCCGCGCAGCCGGTAGACCATCAGCTTGCGGCCGCCCGCCAGGTGCAGCGAGAACCAGTCCCAGCCATGGTGCCAGGGGGCCATCAGCTGGTTGCCCCACTCCCGGTCGAGCCAGGCGCGGCCGCTGACCGAAAGCCGCTCGCCTCCCAGGGTGACCGTGCCCGTCACCCGGTAGAAGGGCTGGCTCAGGTAGATCGGCCCCCCGGCCCCGGCGGCCGCCTCGCCGAACGCCGGCTTGCCATGGAGCACCAGGGGGCCCTGGGCGTCGAGGGTCAGCCGGTAGCCGAAGGCGGCTTCCCCTCGGCCGGCCTCGGCGCTCACCTCGAGGCGGTCCAGGGCATCGCCGGTTCCCGCCTCGACCCGGCTCTCCAGGCGCCAGTCGTCGAGCCAGGCGCGGAAGGGATCGGCGATGACCCCGGCCTGGCGGGCCTCGTCGGCGCCGCCCTGGCCGGCGCCCCGGGCGAAGCGCTCGGCGACCCGGTGGTCGGCGCCGCGGGAGACCGCCACATGGGCCATCCACAGCTGGTCGGCGGCCCAGGCCCCGGCGGCGGGCGCGGTCGGCGGGCGCAGGGCGCGGCGGAACAGGGTCCACTGGATGCCCAGGGGCGCCCCCTCGGCATCCCGCAGGTTGGCGGTGAGGTACCACCACTCGAGGCGAGTGCCGGGGTGGGGGCCGTGATCCTCGGGGAAACGCAGCGCCGCCTCGGGCGCGACCGGCGTGAAGCCGCCGGCGTCGGTGCCCAGCCCGGCGAAGCCGGCGCGGGGCTCCCCGGCGGGGTCCCGCTCGCAGCCGACCAGCAGCCCGGTCACCAGCCACCCTGCCACCAGCCATGTCACCGCCAGCGCCCGCCCCCTCATGGCGCCTCCTCGGCGAGCAGCGCCCGGGGCGGCGTGCGCCACAGCGTCAGCGACGGCAGGGCCGCCGCCAGCAGGGCGGCCCCCAGGGCGGTCGCCAGGGTCAGCAGCATCTCGCCGGGGAAGACGTGCAGCGGCAGTCGCCAGCCGAAGGCGGCCACGTTGATGGTGTCGACCAGGCAGGCGCTGACGGCCAGGCCCAGCGGCAGGGCGAGCAGCCCCGTGGCCAGGGCCGCCGCCCCCAGCTGGGCGAGCTGCACCCGCACCAGCCGGCCGCGGGGCACGCCCAGCGCCCACAGCGGGGCCAGCCGCCGGCGCCGCTCCCGGGCCTGGGCCAGCAGGGTCGCCAGCAGCGCCAGGGCCGCCACGGCCAGGGTCAGGGCGTTCAGGGCCCGGGTGATGGCGAAGGTGCGCTCGAAGATGCCGGTGGCGAGCCGCTTGACCTGGCGCTGGTCGCGCAGTGCCGTCGCGTCGAGAGCGAAGCGGCTGCGCAGGGCGGCGGCCAGGGGCTTGGCCGCCGCACCGTCGGCGAGCACGATGCCCAGGGAGCCAGGAGGGGCCTGGAAGCGGCGCCGCAGCTGGGGCGTGGCGAGCAGCACCTCGCCCCGGGGATTGCCGTAGTCCGGATAGACGGCGACCACGAGGAGCCGTTCGTCCCCGCCCGGCGCGGCCAGGGTGAGGCGATCCCCGGGGGCGATGCCCCGGGCGATGGCCAGCTGCTCGTTGACGAAAGCCGCGCCCCCGGCCAGTTCTCGCCAGGCCGCCTCGCGCCCGGCCAGGGTGGCCTTGAGGGGCCAGCCGGGCCGCACCGCGTCGCCGGGGGTGATGCCGAACAGCGCGACCGACTGACGGGGCGTCTCGGCGTCGCCGATCGCCAGCAGGGTCGTCTCGCCGCCGGCGGTGGCCAGGCGCTCGGCCACCTCGGGGCGCTCGGCCAGCCAGGCATCGATCTCGTCGAGGCGCGCCGGCGGGGGGCGCAGGTAGAGGTCGGCGACCAGGCGCTGGTCGAGCCAGTCGAGGAAGGTCAGGCGAAAGCCGCCGACCATGCTGCCGACCCCCAGGTTGGCGGACAGCGCGATCAGCAGGGCCATCATGGCCAGGGCCAGGCGCGGCAGCTGCAGCTGCAGGTCGGCCAGCGCCCACTGGAGCAGCGGCCGGCGATGCATCCGCCGGCCCAGCCCGTCGAGAGCAGCGGCCAGCAGCGGCGGCAGCCAGAGAGCGCCGGCCAGCAGCAGCGCCGCCACCAGGCCGAAGGCGGCCAGCAGGCCCTCGCCGGGCGGTCGTACGGCCAGCCAGGCCCACAGACCCAGGGCGGCCAGGGCGCTGGCGGCGCCGCCCAGCGCCTGCCGACGCAGCTGGCGCTGGAAGCCCGCCCGCCAGGCCTGGGCCTGGCCGAGCCCCAGCACCGGCAGGCGGGCGGCGCGCCACAGCACACCGCTGCCGGCGAGCAGCAGCCCGCCCAGGACGACGCCGAGACCCCCCAGCCAGTAGTGCCAGGGCAGGCGCAGGGTGCGGCCGACCTCGGCGCCATACAGGCTCGACAGGGTGGCGGCCACGTCGGGCAGCAGGGCACTGGCCAGGCCGACCCCGCTGGCGATGCCGGCCAGCGCCCCGGCGAGGCCCAGCAGCACGAGTTCCCCGGCCAGCAGGCCGACCAGGGTGCGGCCCGGCACGCCCAGCGCTCGCAGGGTGCGCAGCAGGCCCAGGCGCTGTTCGAGGGCCAGGCCCAGGGCGGCCTGGACGATGAACAGCCCGACGATCAGCGCCAGCAGGGCCATGGCGGTGAGGCTGAGGTGGAAGCTCGCCGTCAGCTCGCCCGGGGCCAGCCGCTGCTCGGCCCGAACCAGGCGATACCCCGGCGGGGCCGTGGCCAGGGTGTCGGCGGGCACCACCAGCCGCGACAGGCCATCGCCGCGCTCCAGCAGGCGGGCCGCGGCGGCGATGTCCATCACCAGGGTATTCGGCGGCAGCGCCGGGGTCGGCGCCAGCGGCGGCAGGCGTTGCCCCCCGGCCAGGGCGGGCGTGGCCCCGGGGGCCGCCCGGCGGGCCTGGCCCAGGGCGGCCAGAGTCTCCGGGGCCAGGCGCGTCCGCCAGGGCGGGGCGAGGAAGGCCTCGAGCCCGCCGTCGGCACCCGGCGAGGCGAAGGCGCTGTCGCCGGGCAGGGTGAGCGGGTCGATGCCGATCAGCGTCAGGCGTTCCCCGCTCGCCGTCGTCACCTCGCCCTCCAGGATCGGCGAGACGGGCAGGCCGGCGCGGCGCAGGGTCACGAAGTCCCGCCGGTCGAGCGGCCGGCCGTCACCAGGGGTGAGACGGTCGAGGTCGGCGTCGAACAGCGCCTCGGCGCGAGCATAGCTGTCCCGGGCCGAGGCGTTGATGGCCTGCACGCCGCTCCACAGGGCGCCGGCCACCCACAGGCCGAGCAGCAGCATGGCCAGCTGGCCGGGGTGGCGCCGGTAGTGGGAGAGCAGGGTCGCCAGGGCCACGCCGAGCGGGCTCATGGCGGCGCTTCCCCGAGACGACCGTGGGAGAGCCGCAGGCGACGATCCAGGGGGGCGGCGACCCTGGGGCTGTGGGTCACCACCAGCAGGGCGCTGCCGGCCTCGCGCACCAGATCCAGCAGCAGCGCCAGCACCTCGCCGGCGGTGGTCTCGTCCAGGTTGCCGGTGGGCTCGTCGGCGAGCAGCAGGGCGGGGCGCGGTGCCAGGGCGCGGCCGATGGCCAGGCGCTGCTGCTGGCCGCCGGAGAGCTGCTCGGGGTAGTGGCGCTCGCGGCCGGCGAGGCCCAGCCGGGCGACCAGCCGCGCGGTCCAGTCGGGCGACTCCCGGCCGGCCAGGCGCGCCTGCAGACGCAGGTTGTCGAGCACGTCGAGGCTCGGCACCAGGTGGAACTGCTGGAACACCAGGCCCAGGCGCTCCCGGCGCAGTCGCGCCCGCTGCGGCTCGGCCAGCGACGAGATCGCCCGGTCGTCGAGGCGCACCTCGCCGCGATCGGGCAGGTCGAGGCCCGCGGCCAGATGCAGCAGGGTCGACTTGCCGCTGCCCGACTCGCCCATCAGCGCCAGGCTCTCGCCCGCCGCCAGGCGCAGGTCGACGCCCGCCAGCACCCGCAGCGGGCCCTGGGGCGTGGCATAGGCCTTGTGCACCTGGCGGATGTCGAGCATGACGAACCTTCCCGGAGCGGTGGCCTTGATCCTCCCACAAAAACGGCGCCACCCGAAGGTGACGCCGCCGTCATGCGCTCACGCGACCGTCAGTGGTCGTGGCCATGCGCCTCGTCATGGGAGGCCTCCTCATGGGCGGCCTCTTCTTGATGGCCGTGCTCGTCCGGGCCGTCGTCCGCATCGGCCAGGGCGTCGTGGAGCAGCCGGGCGTTGTGACGCATCATGCCCAGCCAGGTGCTGGCCTCGCCCTCGGCGGCCAGGGCGTCGGCATAGAGGGTGCCGGCGACCGGCAGGCCGGTCTCCTCGGCGAGCTGGTCGATCATCGCCGGGCTGGTCATATTCTCGTGGAACAGCGCCTCGACGTTGCGCTCGCGGATCACGTCGATCAGCCGCGCCATGTTGGCGGCACTGGGCTCGGCCTCGCTGGACAGGCCCACCGGCGACAGGAAGCTCACCCCGTAGGCTCGGGCGAAGTGGCCGAAGGAGTCGTGCCCGGTGATCACGCTGGTGTCCTCGGGCAGCGCGTCGACCAGCGCCTGGATCTCGGCGTCCATGGCGGCGATCTCCTCCAGGTAGCGCGCGGCGCGCTCCCGGTAGACGTCCGCATGATCCGGGTCGGCACTGATCAGGCCGTCGCGGATGTTGATGACGTAGAGCGAGCCGAGGCCCAGGTCCTGCCAGGCATGGGGGTCCCGGCCGCCGTGGTCATGGTCGTGGTGCTCGTCCCGGTGGGCGTCATGCTCATCGTGGCCGTGTTCATCTTCATGGGCCTCGTCGCCATGGGCGCCGTGATTCTGGTCATGGCTCGCAGCGTCGTGAGCCCCGTCGTCATGGCCGTGAGCGTCGTCGTCGGCCGCCAGGGCGGCCTCGATGCCGTCGGTGGCCACCACCGTCGGCCCCGCGTAGTCGCTGGCGCCGGTCAGCCGCGCCATCCAGCCCTCGAACTGCAGCCCGTTGAACACCACCAGGTCAGCCTCGGCCAGGGCTCGGGCATCGGTGGGGCGCGGCGTGAAGACGTGGGCGTCGCTGTCGGGGCCCACCAGGGCGGTGACCTCGACATGCTCGCCGCCTACCCGCTCGATCATGTCGGCGAGGATGCTGAAGCTGGCGAGCACCTGGACCCGCTCCGCGGCGGGGGCGTTGGCGGACAGGGCGAGCAGCGCCGAGGCGGCGAACAGGGCGGCTGCCCTGGGCAGGGGCCGGGTCGATGACATCGGGGATCTCCGTGGCGTCAGGGGGAAGAGGCGGCGTCCAGGGGCCGGGCGGTGCGTCGCCAGCGGGCGGTGAGGCTGTGCTGGCGGCCGAACAGCGCGGAGAGCACATAAGCCACGCCGGCCAGCAGGATGATGGCCGGCCCCGAGGGCAGGCTGAGGTGATACGACAGCAGCAGGCCGCCGGTGCTGGCCACCAGGGCGATGCCGATGGCGATGGCGATCAGGCCCTCGAGGCGCTGGCTCCAGAAGCGCGCGGTGGTGGCCGGCAGCATCATCAGGCCCACCGCCATCAGGGTGCCGAGCGTCTGGAAGCCGGCGGTGAGGTTGAGCACCACCAGGCCGAGGAAGACGCCGTGCACCACCCCGCCGCGCACCCCCTGGCCGCGTAGGAACAGCGGGTCCAGGCACTCCACCACCAGGGCGCGGAAGATCCCCGCCAGGGCGATGACGATCAGGCTGGCGATGCCGGCGATCAGCACCAGGGCGGTGGTGTCGACGGCGAGGATCGAGCCGAACAGCACATGGGTGAGGTCGACGCTGCTGCCGCCCAGCGACACCAGCATCACCCCGGCGGCCAGCGAGATCAGAAAGAAGCTGGCCATGGCCGAGTCCTCCCGATGGCCGGTCATCTGCGAGACGCTGCCGGCCAGCACCGCCACCATCAGCCCCGAGAGGATGCCGCCCAGGCTCATGATCGGCAGCGAGAAGCCGGCGAACAGGAAGCCCAGGGCCACCCCGGGGAGGATGGCGTGGGCCATGGCGTCGCCGATCAGGCTCATGCCGCGCAGCATCAGGAACACGCCCAGCGGCGGGGCGGCCAGCGACAAGGCTAGGCCGGCGACCACGGCGCGACG
This sequence comes from Halomonas stenophila, assembly GCF_014192275.1. GTDB lineage: Bacteria > Pseudomonadota > Gammaproteobacteria > Pseudomonadales > Halomonadaceae > Halomonas > Halomonas stenophila. The sequence continues at coordinate 320,068 of NZ_JACHXR010000003.1, forward strand.
CATGAAGCCGTACTCGAAGGGGGCGAACAGCCAGGCGTCAAGCAGTGCCAGCATGGGAGGCCTCGGAAAAGTCGAAGGGCAGGCGCGGGGCACGGGGCAGCTGGCCGGCGTGGTGGTCGAGCAGCGTCTCGGGGCTGACCCAGCGGCCGTGGCCGCCGGCCAACAACAGGACGTCGTCGGCCAGGCGCGCCAGCTGCTCCATGTCGTGGAGCACCACCAGGATGGTGGCGCCGGCGCGGGCCATGTCGCGCAGCACGTCCATCAACACCTCGACGGTCTCGCCGTCGACGTTGGCGAAGGGCTCGTCGAGCAGCAGCAGCTCGGCCTCCTGCATCAGGGTGCGGCCGAGCAGGGCGCGCTGGCGCTGGCCGCCGGAGAGTTCGCCGAGCTGGCGGTGGGCCAGGTGCGAGATGCCGAGCCGCGCCATGATGTCCCGCCCCTTGCGATAGTGGGGGCCGCAGTAGCCCTTGAGGGCACCATGGCTCGGCCAGGTGCCGGTCATGATCAGCTCCTCCACGCTCATCGGGAAGGTCAGGTCGAGGGCCAGCTGCTGGGGCAGCCAGGCGCAGCGCTCGCGGGGCACGCGGCATTCGACGCGGCCGGCCACCGGGGCCAGCATGCCCATGATCGCCGCGATCAGGGTGCTCTTGCCGGCGCCGTTGGCGCCGATCAGGGCGGTGACCGCGCCGTCCTGGAAGCGGCCGTCGAGGTGCTCGAGGACCGTCTGGCCGCCCCGGGCCAGTTGCAGGTCGTGGAGCTGCAGCCGTGCCATCAGCCCGCCCATCCCGCGGCCCATGTGACCGCCAGCCAGAGGACGACCAGCGGGGCCAGCGCGAGCAGCAGCCGGCGGGTCGCCGACAGCGACATCAACGAGAAGTGGCAGGGCCCCTCGGGGCGGTGCCGGTGAGTGCGGTGCGCCATGGTGAAAGGTCTCCAGAATGCGGAGGAGGTTATAACATAACAATATCGGCGCTGACCACTGTTCCGAGCCGTTCGGCGCGGGTCAGTAGCGCAGCACGACGCCCAGGCGCTGGGGAGCGACCAGCCAGGCATATTCGCCCTCCAGCCGGAGTTCCCCGAACGTCAGCCGCGTGGGCTGGAAGCGGTTCACCGCCGCCATGGCCTGGCCCGGCTGGGTGCGCAGCTGCAGCTCGCTGACCAGCATGCCGGTGGCGAAGTTGATGGCGCCATCCTCGGGGCGGTCGTCGCCGACGCCGATCGCCAGCCCGGCGACGCCGTTCACCGCCAGCGAGGACAGCCGTGCCTGCCAGCTGCGCCGCCGGCGCTCCTCCTCGGCCACCTCCCGCAGCAGGCGGCGGGCGCCCTCGAGGTCGCCGTCGCCCTGCTGCAGACGCCGATGGGCCGCGGGGTGCGGCTGGGGGTCGAGGAACAGGCCGCCCAGGGCGAGCGTCGACTTGACCACCCCCACCCGGGCATCGAAGCGGTCCGCATCGTCGCTCGCCTCGCTGGCCTGCCAGGCGTTCCACGCCAGGCTGCCGGCATAGATGCCGCTCCACCCGAGCTGCCACAGTTCGGCCTGGCGGGCCCCGCGGGACAGGGCATCCTCGTAGGCCTGCCATTCGGTCGACGGCGACTGGGCGAGCGCCAGGGTGGGCAGGCAGAGCAGCAACAGGGCGAAATGGCGCAGGGCGGGCAGGGGCATGACGGCGTCTCCAGGGCAAGCGGCGCCCTGCATCCTAGCATGCCGGTGGCGGGGTGGCGCCCCGCTGGCCGGAGGGGCCAGACAAGTGGCCTTAGGCATGCGGCAGCGGGGCTGTAGGGCCGGCTGGAGGCACGCTACACTGAGCGCCCAATTTTCTCGCAGAGAGGAACGCCAGGATGTTTCGCATGATTCCCCTCAAGGTCCTGATCGCCGCCGGGCTGGCCGGCGGCCTGGCCGTGGCCGCCGGCACCACCCAGGCGGGCGGCGACACCGGCCTCTATCTCGGCGGCGGCGTCGGGCAGATGCACGGCGATGGTAACTTCGACGACCAGGCCGGCCACGGGAAGCTGATGGGCGGCTACAACTTCGGCTGGCTGCCCTTCCTCGACCTGGGCGTGGAGCTGGCCTACGTGAGCGGCGGCGAGCTGGACGGCGAGGTCGACGGCCGCTCGGCGACCCGTGAGGTGGACAGCCTCCAGGCCCAGGGCGTGGCCGGGATGAGTTTCGGCCCCATGGGCGTCTACGCCAAGGCCGGCATGGCCGACTGGGACGCCGAGCAGCGCGGCCCCGGCGCCGACCGCTCCGGCACCGACCCCGTCTATGGCGTGGGGGCCAGCTTCGGGCTATTCGGGCTGACCGGTCGGCTGGAGTACGAGCGCCTCGACACCGACGAGATCGGCAACCTCGACATGGTCACCGCCGGGGCGGTCTACACCTTCTGAGGCGAGGCCCGGCGGGCGGGGTGCTACGCTTGGAGCGTTCCCCGCGTCATGGATGACCACGCCGATGCCCGCCCTGCCTCTCCGCCCCCGCCTTCGGCCCCTCGCCCTGACCGCCTGCCTGCTCCCGGGGCTGGCGGGCTGCGAGGATGAGGGCCCCGCGCCGCGCTCACCGACGGGGCCCACCCCGTCCCGGGAAGCGAGTGACGTCCCGAGCGGGGCCCTGGTCGGCCGGGCGCCTCAAATGGAGGCGGGCGCCCGGCGGAGAACGCGGAGGCGCGGGTCGAAGAGCGACGCGCCTACACCCTGCAGTTCGAGGACGCCGAGCGCCTGGTCGCCACCTATCGGGAGACCCAGGCGGCCTGTGTCGCCGTCGACTCCTGCTGGGTGACGCATGGCCGGCTCGACACGCCGCGCCACGGCCTGGCGGGCGGGGAGCTCGGTATGCGCATCGACCGCGCCCGCCTGGAGGACGCCGAGCCGCTGCGGCTGATCAATGAGTCGCCGGCGCTCAGCGGCGTGGAGATCACCCGCCAGGACCGCACCCAGCAGATCATCGATCTCGAGGCCCGACTCGCCCAGCAGGTCGTGCTGCGTGAGCGGCTCACCGAGCTGGCCGAGGAGGGGCGCGGCTTCAGCGAGCGGCGCATCCAGGACCTGCTGCAGGTGGAGCGGGAACTGGCCCGGGTGCAGGGCGAGATCGAGTCCATGCAGGGCCGGCAGCGCCATCTCGCCCGGGTGACCGACAGCGTGGCCATCACCGCCCGCTTCCAGGAGCAGCGCTGGGTCGAGCCCCACCAGCACGGCGTGCTGGCGCCGCTGTGGCGAGCGCTGGATCGCAGCGTCTCGCTGTTCTTCGAATCGCTGGGCCAGGTCATCCTGGTGGTGGTCTTCCTCACCCCCTGGCTGGTGATCGGCCTGCCCGTGCTGTGGCTGCTCAGCCGGCTATGGCGCCCGCTGCGGCGGGGCCTGGGGCGGATGAGAGCGCGGCGGCGGGCGCGGCGTGAACCGGCGGAAGAAGACGAGATGTCGGATCCCGGATGATGGCCGGGTGGCCGGCGATTCCCATCGCGGCGCCGGAGGCCCGGTGCGCTGGCCCCGGGCGAGTGGGGTGGCGGAGTCGGCTAGACTGAACCCCAACAGCCACGGGGAGAGACGTCATGGACCTCGAGGTCACCACCCTCGCCAAGGCACGCGACAAGCTCAAGCGCCTTTGCGATGCGGTCTGCGAGCGGCATCGGCCGATCGTCATCACGCGCAAGAATGGACGCCACGCGGTGTTGATGTCGCTGGAGGATTACCACCGGCTGACGGGCGAGACGACGCCCAGCGCCGATCACCTGGACAACCTCTATATCGACCTGGAGCGCGAGCAGGATGCCTGAGCCCGGAGAGACCGGTGGCATCGACTGTGCGAGGCGGGGTCAGCCGGGGAATTCCTCGGTGTCGACCTCCGCCTGCTGGGCCGCGCCGTAGCGGCTGCCGACCACCTGGTCGGGTGTCAGCATGGTGTCCAGCCGGGCGACGGTCGCGGCATCCAGGCGCAGCCCTTCCGCCGCCAGGTTCTCGCGCATATGCTCGACGGAACGCGACCCGGGGATGGGGAGGATGTCGTCGCCCTTGGCCAGCAGCCAGGCCAGGGCCAGCTGGCCGGGCGTCACTTCCAGCTCCCGCGCCACGGCCTTGACGTCGTCCAGCAGACGCAGGTTGCGGGGATAATGCTCGGCGCTGAAGCGCGGCATGCTGCGGCGCATGTCGCTCTCCTCGAGGCGGGCGGGATCCTCCACCGCCCCCGCCAGGAAGCCCCGGCCCAGCGGGCTGAACGCCACCAGCGCCGTGTCCGACTCGCGGCAAGCCGCGATCAGCCCGATCTCCGGGTTGCGCGTCCACAGCGAGTACTCCGACTGCACCGCGGCGATGGGATGCTCGGCTCGGGCACGGCGCAGGGTCGCGGCTGACACCTCGGACAGGCCCACGGCGCCGATCTTGCCTTCCTCCACCAGGCGCCCCAGCTCGCCCACGCTTTCCTCGATGGGCACCGTCTTGTCCCAGCGATGTAGGTAGTAGAGGTCCAGATGATCGGTGCGCAGCCGCGCCAGGCTCGCCTCGCACTGCCGGCGCAGCGTCGCGGGGCGTCCGTCGATCACCCGCTTGCCCTGCTCGGGGTCGATGGCCAGGCCACACTTGCTGGCCAGCAGGATCTCGTCGCGCCGGCTCGCCAGCGCCTTGCCCACCAATGACTCGTTGGCCGTGGCCCCATAGAGGGTCGCGGTATCGACGTGGCGATAGCCCATGTCGAACGCCGCCTGCAGGGCGCGCAGCGCCTCGGGCTCCGGCACCGGGCTGCCGTAACCGTGAGAGAGGTTCATGGCGCCCAGGCCGATGCGGGGCGAAGCGACTGCCTTGAGGCGAGTGAAGAACGGCGACATGGAGACTCCTCGTCAGGGGCAGTAAATGACGCCACCAGCGTGCCCGGTGACGGGAGGCTTCATCATGCCGAGGCGGATCAAGATGCTGCAAGAGTCGAGCGAAAACGAACGCCGGATCCTCGTATGCTGCTCCGTTATCGTCCTTTGCCAGGATCTGCCGCAGTCCTTATAGTTGATGGCAACATGGCCCCGATCGGTGGAACCGCTCCGCGGTGAAGCTGCTGAGGGGTTTTTTTGATTCCATGCCGGCAGGGACGTAGCCATGATCGATCGTGAGGGCGTCGAACAAGGGCCGGATCAGGTCATCGATATCGCGAGTTGGGATATCCATCAGGAATACGAGGTCTTCCCGGTGGGAGCCCGGGACAAGTCGTTGCTTGTCTGTCCGGCACCCGCTCCCTTCGACTTCTGTCTGCCAGGCCATAACTACCTGTTCAAGGAAGCCATCAAGAGTGCCAAGGATCCCGGTAAGCCTCGTCACCCCGATCAGTACTGGGCCGAGCTGATCGCCTTTCGTATTGGACGCCTGATGGGACTGACCCTGCCGCCGGTGTTCGTGGCGATCGACTCGACTCGCGATGAGCCCGGCACCCTGAACGAGTGGTTCATGGGCTATCCAGGCAGTGGAGATGAGCGCTACTTTCCAGGCGGCGACTATATGCAGCGCCGTATCCCGGGCTATGACCGCGCAAAAGGGAAGCAGCACAACCTGGCTACCATCATCGAGATCAGCCGCATTCTGGAGCGCGGCAAGTGGCTGACCCATGACTGGCGACGCTATTGGGGCCTGTGTCTCTGCTTCGATGCGCTGATCGGCAACACCGACCGCCACCAGGAGAATTGGGGGCTGATCTGGAGCGAGCAGGGGCCAGTGGCGCGGTTCACACCCTTCTTCGACAACGGCACTAGCCTGGGTCATGAGTTGTTGCCGGAGAAGATGCAGCGCATGATGCGCGACCCGAACGAACTCGCGGGTTACCTGCGAAGGGGCGAGCATCAGATGCGCTGGGCCCCGGGCGACAGGAGGCGACTGCCGCTGATCGAAGGGGTTGCCGAGTACTGCCGGCGTTTTCCTCATATCCGGCCGATACTGATAGAGCGGCTGCGGAGATGGTGCGAAGATGACTTGAAGGCCATGCTGTACCGCCTTACACAGTGTGACCTTCCGTACCCGTTAACAGCACAACGTGCTGAATTTATTGCTTTTCTTACGCTGACCAGGAGAGCGCGCCTGCTACAGGCTCTGGAGAACTGACATGGTACGCTTTATCGAACATCTGGTGGAACCACAGCGGCTGCTGCTCTACTGGCAGGCCCGAGAGAGCAAGAATCGCTCTCGCTATCGCGTGGGCCAACTAGTGATGAAGGGCGGTCAGGTAGTCCTTCAGTACGACCGCAGCCCCGAGATGGAAGCGGCGAGGCAGATGGGCTTCGAAGGCTATCCGGCGTTCCCGCTGAAGCAGGTGGAGCACAGCCATCAGGTGATGGAGGCTTTCAAGCGGCGTCTGCCACCAAGGACCCGAGGGGATTTCAACCACTATCTGGAACTGCGGGCCATCCCGGCCGGTACTGAGATCAGCGACTTCGCCCTGCTGGGCTACAGCGGTGCCAAGCTACCCAATGATGGTTTCGAGTTGGTCCATCCCTTCGATGATCCGCCGGGAGCCTTCGAGGTGCTGGTGGAGATTGCAGGGTTCCGCCATGAAGCCGAACTCGATGCCTCGGAACTGAACGAGGGCGACCCCGTCCAGTTCGTGCCGGAGCCTGAAAATCCGCTTGAGGCGCAAGCCATCAGGATGGAGAGTGCCGGACGAAAGCTGGGCTACGTGCCACGGGGTCATATGGATGTGCTGCACCGCATGCTGGAGCGGGGCGCTGCTCTCGACGGCGACGTATTTCGCATCAACGGCAGCTCCGAGCGTCCCTTGGTCTATGTGCTGACCCGTATCAGGATGGATGACCGACCGGCAATGCCGGCCAATGCGTTCAGGATGAAGGCCTGAGCCTGGTGTGATGAGCGCCCTCAACATTCGTTAACACGACCCTCGCCTCTTGGCTCTCGCGAACTTAACGCGGGGGTTCTTTCTTCAGCGGCGTTCTTGGTGTCAGGCGTGCCGCGGCCAATCTGTCTTCACGCCCAGCTGATCCACTCCGCCAGCGCCTGGCGGTTGGCGATCTCGATCTGCTGGGCACGGGGTTCGGCTTCCACATGGTGCGGGTTTACGCCCAGCTCATGCAGGGCATAGAGCACAAGCGGCCCGCGGCAGTGAAGCGTCAGCTCGCCGTCGTGCATGCCGTAGTCCACCGCCAGCATCTCCCGCTCCTCGGGTGGCAGGCGGCGGTCGGGGATCAGGCGCACCTCGACCCGTGTCTGCCAGGCCTCGTCGCCGTTCTTGCCATGCTCGCCCAGCATCTCGCCGGTGTCTTCCGGCACGCCGCGGAAGCGGCTCAGCACGAAGTCCCGGTATTCGCGATGCTTTTCACAGTAGGCCCGAACGTGCCAGCGCCCGGCGGCGAATACCAGGGTATGCGGCACCAGGATGCGCGCCTCGCCGGCGGGATTGCGGAAGGAAGCGTAGACCACTTCCAGCCGGCGCCCCGCCCGAGCCGCCTTGACCACCTCGCGCACCACGAGCGGCTCCACCGCCCGGCTCGGCAGCGGCAGCGATTCGGTGTCCGCCGCGCCCAGCCCCAGGCCGGCGAAGGGCGAGTCCAGGTCCACGTGTGCGCTCAGCAGGTGCAGGTACTCTTCGACCCGCCCCCGGGTGAAGCGCGGCCGGAACGTTGCCGAGGGCAGGAAGCCCCGGCGCGACTCGTCGTACGTCAGGTTGTCCGGCGCCTGCTCCCGATAGCACCGCAGCACCTTCTGCGCCTGCTGGCGGCCGATGCCGAAGGCCTCGCCGATCTGTGCGGCCACCACTCGACCCTCCCAGAACGCCAGGATCTCGATCAGCCGGTAGCGGGCCAGGGTGTCCCAGGGAAGCGCAGTGTGAGCGTGCATGGGGTCTCCGTCCGTGGTGACCGGTCAGAGGCCGTGGATGACGCGCATCAAGACCGGGTTGATAAGTATCGTGGATGAATCTTCAGGGTGGCAGAGGGTGGTTAAGAATGCTTGTATGAAGTGGCCGACAACATAAAGCGAGGGACAGGGATGTCGTATTACCTCTATTGGGGTAAAGCCAGGCCGGCGGATGGAGGCGATAGCTGCCATCTGTTGCCATACCACAGCCTGGATGTGGCGGCCGTTGGTTGGCACCTGCTCGAGCCTCAAAGACCCCTGGCCCAGCGTTTGGCTAGCCAGCTTGGTCTACCTCCCGACTCCTTGCGGCAATTTTTTGTCTTCCTGCTGGGCCTGCATGATCTCGGCAAGTTCTCGCGTGCCTTCCAGGGCGTGGCCCGGCCGGAAGGCGTCGAGCTGGTGCCCCCGATCGAGCGGCTGGCCTATACCACGCGCCATGACCGGCTGGGTGCCCTGCTGTGGCAGTCATGCTGGATCGAGTGGCTGCAGGACGGCACGCTGCGTTGGCCCGACCGCGACCTCGACCGCAAGACACGACGGGAGCTCAGCGAGACACTGAGGGTCGTTTTGGCGCCGATGTTCGGTCATCACGGGCAGCCGGTGGAAGCCGGTCGGCTGGAGCCGACGGAGTTCTTCGGGCACGACGATAGCGCCTCGGATAGTGAGGCCGCGCGCCGGTTCGTCGCCGACTGGGCCGGGCTGATCGAAATCGACTGGCCGTTCGACAAGCTGGTTTCTCAGGGGTGGCGAGAAGCCTTCCTGACCGTGAGCTGGACGGTCGCGGGGTGGGCCACCCTCAGTGACTGGCTGGGCTCGAATCGCGATCATTTCACCTACTGTCAGAACCCGATGCCGCTGGCCGATTACTGGCCCATCGCGCTCGAGCGAGCCGAGCAAGCACTGCAGGAGAGCGGCTTTGCGCAGCCTCCCGAACCGGTGGCTTATACCGGGCTGGCCAGCTGGTTCGGCGGTCAGCCGGTCACGCCGACCCCGCTGCAGCGGGAGGCCGAAACCCTGCCCATCGGTGACGGCCCCCAACTGTTTATCCTCGAGGACGTGACCGGCGCTGGCAAGACCGAAGCGGCCTGCATCCTCACCCAGCGCTTGCTGTCGGCGGGGCATGGTGAGGGACTGTATTTCGCCTTGCCGACCATGGCGACTTCCAATGCCATGTATGAGCGACTGGGGAATCTGCATCAACGTTTCTATGCCGCGGCGTCTCGTCCTTCCTTCGTGTTGGCGCACGGCGCCCGCGAACTGAACGATACCTTCGTGAAGGCCGTGGCCGCGGAGCAGCCGGAAGACCGGGACTATGCTGCCGACGACATGACGGCCACCACGCGCTGCAATCGCTGGCTGGCCGATTCGCGCAAGAAGTCCCTGCTGGCCGATGTCGGCGTGGGGACCATCGATCAGGCGCTGATGGGACTGCTGCCGTTTCGGCACCAATCGCTTCGCCTCTACGGCCTGGTGCGCAAGGTGCTGATCGTCGATGAGGTGCATGCCTACGACCACTACATGCAGATCCTCCTTAATCAGCTGCTGGCCCATCACGCCCGTCAGGGCGGCAGTGCCATCCTGCTCACGGCGACCCTGCCGCACGACATGCGCGAGGCCCTGGCCGCGGCATGGCGGGAAGGGCTGGGGCAGGCCCCGGCCTCGATGCAAGAGAAGGCGTTCCCGCTGTTGACCCAGGTCGGCCATGATCTGGAGCGGGAAGTCCCGCTGGCCACACGCCCCGAGGTGTCGCGAGACGTGGGCATCGATTGGCTGACTACGGAAGAGCAGGCGCTCGATACCGTGATGGCGGCGGTCGAGGCGGGGGAGTGCGTCGCCTGGGTGCGCAACACCGTGGACGATGCCATTCGCGCCTATGAACAGCTACGCCTGCGACATCCCGACCCCGGGCGCTGCCTGCTGTTCCATAGCCGCTTCGCGATGACCGATCGTCAACGCATCGAGTCGGACGTCATCGAGCGACTGGGCAAGAGCTCCAGCCCCGATCAGCGTCGTGGCCAGGTGCTGATCAGTACCCAGGTCTTCCAGGAATCCCTGGATTGTGATGTTGACCAGATGGTCAGCGATTTGGCCCCCATCGACCTGCTGGTTCAGCGCGCCGGGCGCCTGCAGCGCCATGTGCGTGGCTCGCGTCGTGAGCCCGTACTCGCCGTGCTGGCGCCGGAATGGAGCGAGTCCCCGGATGCCCAGTGGCTGAAGCGCGCCCTGCCGGGCACTCAGGCGGTCTACCGCGATACCTCCCTGCTATGGCTGACCCAGCGCGTGCTGCGCGAGTTCGGCGCGATCCGCATGCCCGACGAGGCGCGCCTCCTGATCGAGGGCGTCTACGGCCGGGTCGCCGACCTGGTGCCGGACGGCCTGCAGGAAGCGAGGTGGGAGCAGCGTGGTATGCAGGGGGTGGCCGTCTCGATGGCCAACTTCAACGCCCTGTCGCTCGAGCAGGGCTATCTCCGCCATCCCGAGGCCGATCAGTGGCAGGAGGAGTTGGAGATCGGCACGCGGCTGGTCGACGAACCGACGCTCAATGTCGTGTTGCTCGAGCGCACGGTCGATGACCAGCTGACGCTGTGGGCCGAGGGTGAGCGCCACGCCGCCATGCTCAGCCAGGTCAAGCTGCGTCAGAGCCAGGCGGAGAAGCTGGCCGGCTTGCCGGCCGACTACCAGCCTCGATGGGAAGCCCTCCAGGAACGCTACAAGGCACTGCGCTTCACCCGGCCCTGGCTGGTCGAGGCCGATACCGATTGTGCCTATGACGCCCAGTGGGGGGTGAGGTTTTCACCGAACACGGATAACCAGGGGGACGGATGTGAATCTGCTTAACGATCCATGGCTGCCTTTCCGCACCAGGGAAGAAGCCATCGTCTATCGGCCGCCCACGGCGGTGGCCAATCCCGAGATCGTCGATCTGGCGCTGCCCCGGGCGGATTTCCAGGGCGCGGCCTACCAGTTCCTGATCGGCCTGTTGCAGACCGCATCGCCGCCGCAGGATCAAGGCGACTGGCTGGACCGCTTTATCGAGTTGCCCGGCGTCGATGAGCTGGAGGCTGCCTTTGCGCCCCTTGCCGACGCCTTCGAACTGGAGGGTGAGGGGCCGCGCTTCATGCAGGACCTCGACCCGCTCGACGACGTCAAGGAAGGCACGGTCAGCGGCCTGCTGATCAATGCACCCGGGGCGAACGGCATCAAGAACAACACCGACTTCTTCGTCAAGCGCGGGCGCGCCGAGGCGATGTGCGCGGACTGTGCGGCGCTGGCCCTGTTCACCATGCAGATCAATGCTCCCGCCGGTGGGGCGGGCATTCGCGTCGGCCTGCGAGGCGGCGGGCCGCTGACAACTCTGGTGCTGCCCGAATCGCCCGATGCCAGCCTGTGGTCGCGGCTGTGGCTGAACGTCGTGACGCCCAGGGCGCTGACGCGTTCCGGGCAGGCATGGCAGGTGCCTCGCGCCGATGACGATAGCCTGTTCCTGTGGATGGGGCCGACCCGGGTCAGCGACAGGAAGGGCACCGAGGTCCTGCCCGAGGGCATGCATCCGCTGCACTCCTACTGGTCGATGCCGCGCCGCTTTCGGCTGCTGTTCGAGGACGAGGCGTGCCGCTGCGACATCTGTGGGCGTGAAACCACTCGCTTCGTGCGTCGCATCCGTGGCAAGAAGCAGGGTGCCAACTACGACGGGCCCTGGTTGCATCCTCTGACGCCCTATCGTCGTGACCCCAAGAAGCCCAGTGAGCCTCCGCTGTCCACCAAGGGGCAGCCCGGCGGCCTGGGCTACCAGCACTGGTCGAACCTGGTGCTGCAGGATGCCGACGCCAGCGGCGCGCTACCCGCCTTGGTGGTGCAGGACTACGTCTCGGAAAAGGTACTGGCCGTCGACGAGGAGCGCCGCTTCGGGGAAGAGATCGCCGCACTGCTCAAGCATGCCCGTCTGTGGGCCTTTGGCTATGACATGGACAACATGAAGCCCCGCGGTTGGTACAGCGTCGAGATGCCGCTGGTGGACGTGCCTCCCGCGCACCAGGAGCGGCTGCGTGACTGGGTACAGCGCTTCACCGACCTGGCTCGCCAGGTGGCATGGATGGTGCGTACCCAGGTCAAGAATGCCTGGTTCGCTCGCCCCTCCGATGCCAAGGGCGATATGAGCCATATCGATCTGGCGTTCTATGACGCCACCCGCGGCGCCTTCTTTCACGCCCTGCATGGTTTCCAGAAGACGCTGGCGAAGGCCAGTGACACGCCGCGCCTGCCTTCCGAGGTGGCCGAGCAGTGGTACCGCACGCTGAAGCGTGAGGGGAAGGCGCTATTCGAGGAACAGGCACTGAGCGGGGCGCTGGAAGCCGTGGACCTGCAGCGCGCGACCGCGGCACGGCGTCAGTTGCAGAGCTTCCTGGCCGGGCGCAGCAAGGGCAGCAAGGCCATTCGTCAATTTGCCGAGACCGGCGGCTTCACCTTGATCGCCGAGCCGGCAACTACCGAAGAGGGCGTGTCATGAGTGAAGCGGAACTCGCACCCGCAGCGGAGGCCCCGCCGCGCGTACCCGAGCGACCCTATGCCATCGAGCGCAGAGAAGCCGATGTCCTGCGGCGCTGGTGGCAGCGCTTGACGTTGTCCGCCGAGGCGTTGAAGGCCCATACCGACGCCCCGCCTTGGCCCAAGGGCATGCGGGCGACACTGCGCCGCTGCGACACCATCGAGGCGGCGATGCTGACGGAGGCCTTCCGCCACCTATGGAGATCGTTGCCGGCGAAAGACGATCAGCCGGAAAGACAGCGGGACCAGCGGTTGCAGGCCTGGGCCTGTATCGCACTGGTGGTGGCCGAACTTCGCGAGGAACAGCCCAGGATGCCGCTGGGAGCCGGTCTCGGTCGGCAGAAGCGCGAAACCGGCAAGCCGTACATGAGCGAGCTTCGCTTTCAGCAACTGATGACGTCTCGCACACCGGAGGAGCTGATACAGCGCCTGCGCCGCGGCCTGGCGCTGATCGACAAGCGTGGCGTCAGCGTCGTGCACCTGGCCGACAACATCGCGCTGTGGTGGCGTGAATATCAGGGTGGGGCCTCGCCACAACCCACCCGGCGGCTGGGTTTCATCTGGGCCAATGACTACTTCGGTGCCACGGCCGGCTATCGGCAAGACAACCAGTGATCCGTCAACGACGACAGGGAGTAATGCACATGAGCCATTTCATCCAGCTACACCTGCTGACCGCCTATCCGCCCGCCAACCTCAACCGTGACGACCTGGGGCGCCCCAAGACCGCCATCATGGGCGGCGCCAAGCGATTGCGCGTCTCGTCGCAGAGCCTCAAGCGCACCTGGCGCACCTCGGCGCTGTTCGAGGAGGCCGTGGGCCAGCACCGCGGCATGCGTACCAAACAAGTGGGGATCCAGGCCGCCAAGCGCCTGCAGGAAAAGGACGTGAAAGAGAAAGACGCCCAAGCCTGGGCGACGGAGATCGCCAAGGTCTTCGGCGATGTGGCCAAGGGGGAGCTGGAAACCAGCCAATTGGTCCATATCGGCCCCGAGGAGCAGGTCGCGGTCGACGCGCTGGTCGAGAAACTGGCCGACGAGCATCGAGCGCCGGAGAAGGAAGATCTCGATCTGCTGCGCCACAGGCCATCGGCCGTGGATATCGCGCTGTTCGGTCGCATGCTGGCGGCGTCTCCGGCCTTCAATGTCGAGGCTGCCTGCCAGGTCGCCCATGCCATCACCGTGCATGCCGCCGAGGTCGAGGACGACTACTTCACAGCGGTAGACGACCTCAATACCGGCGACGAGCATCGCGGGGCGGCTCATGTCGGCGAGGCCGGCTTCGGCGCGGGTCTGTTCTATAGCTATGTGTGCATCGATCGCCGGCAGCTGATCGAGAACCTCAGCGGCGAAGAGGCACTGGCCGACCGGGCCATCGCGGCCCTGGTGGAAGCCGCCGTGAAGACCTCGCCCAAGGGGAAGCAGAACAGCTTCGGCTCCCGCGCCCACGCCAGCTACGTGCTGGCCGAGAAGGGCGACCAGCAGCCGCGTTCGCTCTCGGCCGCCTTCCTGCGGCCCGTTCCGGGGCAGGACCAGGCGCTGGATGCCATCGCGCGCCTGGAGCGCCAGGCACAGGCGTTCGACGATGCCTATGGCCCTGGCGCCGAACGGCGCTTCGTCGTGGCCGCGGACCCCGATTATCGGGAGCCGCGTCTGCACGGCGGTGTCGCCATGGGTAGCCTCACCGAACTGGCCGACTTCCTGACCAACGAGCAGTAAGGAGCCGACATGACGGAGTATCTGGTCTTTCGGCTCTACGCGCCGCTCGCCAGTTGGGGCGAGGCGGCGGTGGGGGAATCGCGCCCCACCGCCACCTACCCGGGGCGCAGTGCCATCATCGGGTTGCTTGGCGCAGCCTTGGGAGTGCGGCGGGATGACGATGAAGGGCAACGCCGGCTGCGCGATGGCATCGGTATCGCCACCAAGCAGCGCTCCCCCGGCAGCCTGATGCGCGACTACCACACCGTGCAGGTGCCGGCATCGCAAGCCAAGGTGACCTACCGCACTCGGCGGGATGAATTGAGCGCCCCGCGCAAGGTCATCAACACCATCCTCTCCAGCCGCGACTATCGCTGTGACGGCCTGTGGACCGTCGCGATCTGGTTGACGCCCCAGGCGGAGCTGGCGCTCGAGGACCTGGAGCGGGCGCTCAAGACGCCGCATTTCACACTCTATCTGGGGCGCAAGGCGTGCCCGCCGGCGGCGCCTCTGGCACCGCGTCGGGAGGCGTTCGCCCGGCTGAGGGATGCCCTGGACGCTAGCTTCCCTCCGCTGTGGGGACAGGATCAGGAGGAAGAGCGAAAGGCCCTGAGACTGCCGGACAGCGTGGTCTACGCCTGGGAAGGTGGTGCCAAGGCCCTGGATGGCAATGAGGGGGGCGTGGAGTCCAGCGAGGTCTGGGATGTGCCACTCAATCGCCGTCGCTGGCAGTTCGGGCCGCGTGCCGAATACCGGCGCATCGCGCGGGCAGGGGAGGAACGCTGATGTACCTTTCACGCGTACGTGTCGATCTCAATGGCCTCTCCCGGGGGGCCCTGTTCGAGATCATGGGCGGTGGGGCCTACACCGCCCACCAGCTGCTCTGGCGGTTGTTTCCGGATCATCAAGGCCAGCGGCCGTTCCTGTTTCGCCAGGAAATGGACGAATCCGAGGACGGCGGAGCGCCCCGGGGCCTGCCGTTGTTCTACGTGCTGTCCGATCGCGAGCCGGTACCGATTCCCGGTCTGTTCGAGGCGCAGAGCAAGTCGTTTTCGCCGGCGCTGGACGTCGGGGACCGACTCGCCTTTCGCCTGCGGGCCAACCCGACCGTCGCAAAGTCGGTGGTGGGCAAGCGGGGGCAGCGTGCCGATGTGCTGATGGCGGCCAAGTACCCTTTCGAGGCCGGTGAGGCGCGGACCAGCCAGGCCTGCATCGAGGCGATGGATGAGGCCGCTCGTCTGTGGCTGGCGGCGCGCGCCGAGTCCTGGGGGTTCCGCTTGCCGGTTGAGCCGGAAGTCGGGGCCTATCGACAGCATGCCTTGCCGAAGGACAAGGGGCGTCCCATCCGTTTTTCCAGTGTCGACTATGAAGGCTTGCTGGAGGTCGCCGACCCGGGCCGGCTGATCGAAACACTGGCCCAGGGCGTCGGGCGTGCCAAGGCCTTCGGCTGTGGCCTGATACTGCTGCGTCGGCCCTGATCGACACCGGGCAAGGAGGCCGAGATGGGATTCATTCCGCTCAAGCCCATCCCTGAGAAGGACCGCATGTCGATGACCTTCGTTGGTATGGGGCAGATCGACGTGCGTGACGGGGCCTTCGTCGTCATCGATGAGGTCAACGGGGAGCGCATGCATATCCCCGTCGGCTCGGTGGCCTGCCTGTTGCTGGAGCCGGGCACGCGTATATCGCATGCCGCGGTCAAGCTGGCCTCGGTCGTCGGTACCCTGCTGATCTGGGTCGGCGATGCCGGGGTTCGCCTCTACAGCGCCGGCCAGCCCGGCGGGGCGCGTTCCGACAAGTTGCTTTACCAGGCGCAGCTGGCGCTGGACGATAGCCTGCGCCTGAAGGTCGTACGCAAGATGTTCGAGCTGCGATTCGGCGAGCCGCCGCCCTCGCGACGCAGCGTTGATCAGCTCCGAGGCATGGAAGGCGCTCGGGTCCGCAAGACCTATCAGCTGCTCGCCAAGCAGTACGGTGTCAAATGGCAGGGAAGACGCTACGACCCTACCCAATGGGATGCCTCGGACGTGGCCAACCAGTGCCTGTCTGCCGCCACGGCCTGCCTGTATGGCATTACCGAAGCGGCGATTCTGGCCGCAGGCTATGCGCCGGCCATCGGCTTCCTGCACACCGGCAAGCCGCAGAGCTTCGTCTACGATATCGCGGATATCGTGAAATTCGAGACGGTGGTGCCCGCGGCCTTCAGGGTGGCGGCGCGCAGCCCGGTGGCACCCGAGCGCGAGGTGCGCATTGCCTGCCGAGATGCCTTCAAGCAGACCAAGCTGCTGCAGCGGCTGATACCGATGATCGAGGAGGTGCTGGCGGCCGGCGAGATCGACCCGCCACTCCCGGCGCCCGAGGCCATGCCGCCTGCGATTCCCGAGCCGGAATCCGTCGGCGACCAGGGACACCGGAGCAAGTAGCGATGGCAATGTTGGTCGTGGTGACCGAGGCGGTACCGCCGCGCCTGCGTGGTCGGCTCGCCGTCTGGCTGCTGGAGATCCGCGCCGGCGTCTACGTCGGTGATGTCACCAAGCGTGTACGCGAGATGATCTGGGAGCAGGTCGATGCACTGGCCGAGGAGGGCAATGTCGCCATGGCCTGGGCCAGCAACCATGAGTCCGGCTTCGAGTTCCAGACCTATGGCGAGAATCGCCGCGAGCCGGTCGATCATGATGGTCTACGGCTGGTGCGTTTTCTGCCGCTTCAGCCAACCGACTGATTTTCTTGGATCTTTAACAATATGGTCTGGTTAAAAAGTAAGCAAAATCGCTGGTGGAAGTTCCACTGGCGATTTTCTTCTTGATAAACAAGTGGCTACAATTAGTCCGATCCCCGCAGGCGCGGGGATATCCCGCACCACCTCACCGAGAGCCAGCTGCCCGACGGCCGATCCCCGCAGGCGCGGGGATATCCCGCCCCTGGGCGACCTGGCCACTCGCCAGTTCAACCGATCCCCGCAGGCGCGGGGATATCCCGTAGTCGGCGAGATCCGGCACCGGCACGTCGTCCCGATCCCCGCAGGCGCGGGGATATCCCGCCGGTATTACTGAACCGGCTGCCGCCGACCCTCCGATCCCCGCAGGCGCGGGGATATCCCGTCTCCAGCCGAGGCCTACATGCCGGGCATGTACCGATCCCCGCAGGCGCGGGGATATCCCGGCTCCGACCATCCAGTCGAGCGCCGCCGACACCCGATCCCCGCAGGCGCGGGGATATCCCGTCATAGAAGCGGGTGTAATACGGATTAGCCACCCGATCCCCGCAGGCGCGGGGATATCCCGGAAACAAATCAGGACGGAGCTTATGAGCAGCTCCGATCCCCGCAGGCGCGGGGATAACCCGGTCGAGCGCGGGCGGGCCGAGAAGACGCTCAACCGATCCCCGCAGGCGCGGGGATAACCCGGATGGCTCGGCCACCATCGCGCCAAAGGATGACCGATCCCCGCAGGCGCGGGGATAACCCGGGCTGTCCCCCGCGGTACTCGACGCCGGAGATACGGTCCCCGCAGGTGCGGGGATAACCCGCTGGGTTTCCTTGTGAACCTCGTCGCCGGTCAACGGTCCCCGCAGGTGCGGGGATAACCCGTTGTAGCCGGCGGTGGCGGCATCCTCGACGACACGGTCCCCGCAGGTGCGGGGATAACCCGCCGGCGGAATGGGCGGCTATCACGATGTCGGCCCGGTCCCCGCAGGCGCGGGGATAACCCGTTGCTCAAGTGTGGTCGGCATACATCGATCCCCCGGTCCCCGCAGGCGCGGGGATAACCCGACCGCGGGCCGCACAACGACCAGCCGCCGCGGCCGGTCCCCGCAGGCGCGGGGATAACCCCTGGATGCCGCCGACAAGAGCGGCAGCGCGGCCCCGGTCCCCGCAGGCGCGGGGATAACCCGCTCGCCATGATCAGTCTCCTCGATCGTAGTGGCCGGTCCCCGCAGGCGCGGGGCAAATAAAGATATCGAGCTGGCAGCCTGGGGTTGTCCGGCGGCGTTGCTGTTAGTGGAGTCATCAGGGAGACGCTTGCTAAAGAACCTCGTTCAGCCGATCCGGGAAGTTGGTGAACATCCCATCCACGCCCCAGCCGATCAGCCGGCGCATCTCATCCTGGTTGTTGATGGTGTAGGGGTGCACCAGCAGGTCGTTGGCGTGGGCCTGCTCGACGAAGCCGGCGTCGATGACGTCCTCGCCTTCGTAGGTGACGTTGGGACCGATGCCCACGGCGTAGTCGGCGATGGCCTGGAAATCGGCGTCGTCGATCTCGGCGGGCGCGGGGGTGACGCCGGTCCATTCGACCAGGCCGTCGCCGTCCTCGGCGGGGGAGTACCACACCAGCTGAACGAGCGGAATGTCGGCGTTGAGTTCGTGGATCTGCCGCAGGCTGTCCTGGCTGAACGACTGGATGATCACCGCGCCGGCGTCGACCAGGCCTTGTTCCTCGAGGGTCTCGACCAGGGCGCGCTGAAGCTCGGGGTGGCGGTCGGGAGACTTGGTCTCGATGTAGTAGCGGACGTCGTCGCCATAACGGTCGATCACCTCGTCCAGGGTCAGCAGCTCGGCGTCGGCGTAGGCGTCGTCGGCCCTCTCGGGGTGAGCCGCGTTGAACCAGCTGCCGGCGTCCAGGGCCTTGAGTTCGGCGAGGGCGAAGTCCTGTACCTTGCCTTTCCCATCGGTGGTGCGCTCCAGGGTGTCGTCGTGGATCACCACCAGTTCGCCGTCGGCACTCATGTGCAGGTCCAGTTCGAGGTAGTCGGCCCCCATGGCCCGGGCCTGCTCGTAGGCCGGCCAGGTGTGCTCCGGGGCGTGGCCGCTGGCCCCGCGATGCGCGATGACCTGGAAGTCCTGGAGCTCGGTGAGCTGCTGCTCCAGGGCGTCGGCCTGGGCCACGATCGGGGCCGCGAGCCCCAGGGCCAGGGAAGCGGCGAGCGGGAGGCGGGGAGCGAGGTTCATAAGCGTCCTTTCATTGAATGTCCGTGCAATAACCTAGCGATCCTGCTCTGCGCATGCAAACGACCGTTCGGAGGCGTTCGGCTGCCTTCCCGGCCCCGACGTGTTTTCATGAAAGCAACCGAACCTTGAACGAGGATGAGTGCCCATGACGACTACGTCCCCCTACGACCAGACCCTTGCCGCCCTGGATGCCTTGCACGCGGAGGACCCCCGCCGGGTGACGGTGGACGGCGAGTCGCTGCCCATGGAGCTGTGGCATGCCGGGCGCATGAGCGCCTGGCTGGAGCAACTGGAGGCCTCCCCCGACGAACTGGTGCGCCTGGCGGTGCGCGGCCAGCACCTGCAGCGCTGGCAGGTGCCGCGCGGCGACTATCCCGAGGGCCGGGTGGGCTATCTCACCTGGCGGCGCGACCAGGGCAAGCGGGCCGGCGAGACCACCGCGGCGCTGATGCGCGAGGCCGGCTACCCGGAGGCGGCGGCCGAGCAGGTGGCACGGATGATCCGCAAGCAGGGGCTGGGTCGCGAGGCCGGCACCCAGGCGGTGGAGGACTGTGCCTGCCTGGTGTTCCTGGAGAACTACTTCGCCGACTTCTCCAAGCAGATCGACCACGATCACCTGATCCGCATCGTGCAGATGACCTGGAAGAAGATGTCGCCCCAGGCTCACGCGCTGGCCCTGGAGCTGCCGATGACGGCCGAGGCGCGCGCGCTGGTGGAGGAGGCGCTGGCGGGCTGAGCCCCGGCCCGCCTGCCGATCGCCTTGACAGGGCCGAGATGGCCGACGACTATTGCAAATGAAAATCGTTATCATTTGTTGAGTCGATCGGGAGGACGGCATGGCCTACCACATCAAGACGGCAGTTCGCGGCGCGAATCCCACCCTCGAGATCTGCGACATCAGCTCCGGCTCGGTGCGCATGGCCTGGGAATACCCCAGGGCCGACCTCGCCGGGCACGAGGACCCGGAACTCGCGGCGCTGCGCCGCGAGGAGGCCATCCATGAGCTCTTCCGGCGGCTCTTCCTGGTGACCACCGAGCAGTACCTCAAGGGCGAGCTGGATGCGGTGCCGAGGCTGGGGGCCTGGCGGCGCTCAGCCCGGGGGAAGGTGGACCGTGAGTGAGTCGGTGCTCTCGCAGGGCTTGCCGTGACGCAGGGTCAGGCGGCCCTCGTTGAGGTTCATGACCACCGCGAACAGCGTCTCCATGCGCTCTTCCGGGGGCTGCTGCGGATTGAAGTGGCGGCAGATGGCCATGGGGGCGTTGTCGTGGTCGGCGAGGATGTCGAACAGCGCCGATTCGTCGATCGTCACGCCGAGCGGCAACCGCTCCTGGAGCAGCCGGTCGAGGCGGGCGAGGCGCGGGCGGGAGTCGGGGCGGGGAAAGTCCTCCACCTGGCAGGTGGCGGTCTCGGCGACCAGGTGGTTGGTGTGGGTCACGGCGCCGGCATGGGAGGGCAGGCGCCCCGGGGGGCCCGGGTGCACCTCGAAGCCGGCGGCCTGGCCATCGCGGCTGGCCAGCAGGAAGTGGGCGGGGGAGCAGACCCGGTCGTGGGTGGCGACGCGCACCGCCTGCTCCAGGTCGGGGCTCTCGAGGATCTTGCGCAGGGCCACGTGGATCGGCAGCCCCTTGCCGCAGGTGCGCGAGCGAATGGCGTTGAGGCAGACCCCGAGGCCGCGGTCGTTCATGCCGATCTTGGCCACCATGCCGGCCTCGCCGATGCTGACCAGGGCCGGGGCGTCCTCGGGATGCAGCTCGAGGGCCACCACGTTGTGCAGCTGGTCGGTGCGCCAGTCCCAGTTCTGGGCCAGCCACTGGGTGCCGTCGCGCTGCAGCGAGAAGGCGGTGCAGCCGCCGCTGGCCTGGGTCAGCGAGATCTCGCTGCGGCAGTTGAGGGTGAGGATGTCGGCGAAGTCGAGCCCGGCGCCCCGGGCGATGCCGGCCATCTCGTCGAGGATCGCCGGGAAGCCGCGCTCGATCATCGGCAGGAAGGCCTCGGCGGCGGTGCGCGCCTCGGCCCAGCCGATGCCGACGAAGTCGTGGAACAGCCGGTCGTAGACCTCGAGGCTGTGGGTGATCAGGGCGGCGTGGGCGCGGCCATGGGCCTCGCCGATCTCGCCGCGACTGCCGGAAAGCACGCTGAGTTGCATGGTGACCTCACGCTGCAGTGCATCATGAGTTCACTCTAGCATAGCCGGCGCCGCGCCGGTCGCCCGGCGCGGCGTGGCATGGCATCAACTCTTGCCCGGGGCGTTGTAGACGGCCTCGTCCAGCTCGCCTTCGCTCTTGCCGACCAGGGTGGTGACCATCAGGTCGCCGGCCACGTTGACGCTGGTGCGGGCCATGTCGAGGATGCGGTCGATGCCGGCGATCACCGCGATGGCCTCCAGGGGCAGGCCGATCTGGGCCATGACGATGGATAGCATCACCAGGCCCGCGCCGGGCACGCCGGCGGTGCCGATGGAGGCCAGGGTGCCGGTGACGATGATCATGCCGTAATCCATCAGGCTCAGGTCGACGCCCAGCAGCTGGGCGATGAACACCGCGACCACGCCCTGGTAGATGGCGGTGCCGTCCATGTTGATGGTGGCGCCCACCGGCAGCACGAAGCCGGCCACGCCCTCCGAGACGCCGAGGTTCTTCTGGGCGCAGCGCAGCGAGACCGGTAGGGTGCCGGAGGACGAGGCCGAGGAGTAGGCCACCACCAGGGCGTCGAGGATGCCCTGCAGGTAGCGCACGGGGTTCAGGCGGCCGAGCAGGGCCAGCAGGCCCGAGTAGACCAGCAGCACGTGCAGCACGCTGGCCAGGTAGGCCACGCCGATCACCTTGGCCAGCGGCAGCAGCACCTCGAGGCCGTAGCTGCCGGCCACGTGGGCGATCAGGCCGAAGACGCCGAAGGGCGCCAAGGCCATGACCAGGTTGGTCAGCTTGACCATCGCCTCGGCGAAGCTCTCGAAGACGCGCACCACGGGCTCGCCCTTCTCGCCGATCAGCGTCAGCGAGATGCCGAGGCCAATGGCGAAGACGATGATCTGCAGGATATTGCCGCTGGCCAGGGCGTCGATGGGGTTCTGGGGCACCAGGCCGACCAGGATCTCCACCAGGCTGGGGGCCTGCTTGGCCTCGACCCCGGATTCGAAGCTCATCTCCAGGCCGACCCCGGGCTGGAACACCCAGGAGGCGAGCAGGCCGATGGCGATGGCGAAGGCCGTGGTCACCAGGTAGAGGGCGATGGTCCGGGCGCCGATGCGGCCCATCTTCTGGGGATCGCGCATGGCGGTGATGCCCACCACCAGGGTGGAGAACACCAGCGGCACGATCAGCATCTTGATGGCGCTGATGAAGATATCGCCGATGGGCTTGAAGACGCTGGCGTCCTCGCCCAGCAGGGCCCCGGCCAGCACGCCGAGCACCAGGCCGGCGAGGATCTTCTGCCACAGGGGGATGCGCCGCCAGAGGCTTTCGCCGGCGGCCGTCGCGGAATGGGACAAGGGGTGACTCCTTTCTGAAATGACGCTCTTGGATAGTGAATATCAACAGAGAGACGAGATTCTACAGAAAGGAGCCCTTCAAAACTTGCAGAAATGCGTCCGTGTCTGTCGCCGGCTTCACAGCGCCTCGTCGAGCAGGGCCTGGAAGGCCGCCCAGGACTTCTCGTCCGCCCGGGCCTGGTAGCGCTCCTCGTCGAAGACGGTGAAGGCGTGGGGCGCCCCGGAGTAGATCTCGATCTCGTAGTCGACCCCGGCGGCCTCGAGTTCCCGGGCCAGCGCCGTCACGTCTTCCAGCGGTACCGAGGTGTCCTCGCCGCCGTGGGCGATCAGGATCGGCGGGGTGTCCGGGCCATACTGCTGGCCCTCCGGGGTGGCCAGGCCGCCGTGAAAGGTGGCGTAGCCCTGCACGTCCTCGGCCTCGCCGCTGCGCGCCAGCTCCAGCACCACGGCGCCGCCGAAGCAGTAGCCCATCACCACGGTCGGCCTGGCCGCGCCCTGGTCGCGGGCCTCGGCCAACCCGGCCAGGGTCAGCTCGCGCATGCGTGCGCGGTCGTCATACAGACGGGCCGTCTCGGCCTTGCGGGCCGCCGTCTCCACCGGGCGGTTGCCCTTGCCGTAGAGGTCCAGGGCGAAGGCGTCATAGCCCTGGGCGGCGAGCATCTCGGCGCGCTCGCGCTCGTAGTCGGTGAGGCCGTCCCAGTCGTGGACGATCAGCACCGTGCCGCGGGCCTCGTCGGCGGCCGGGGCGAAATAGCCGGTGAAGGCCTCGTCGCCCACGCGGTAGTCGATGTCCTGGCCATCGGCCTGGGCGGTGCTGGCCAGGGCGGCCAGGGTGAGGAAGGTCAGCGGTCGCATCATGGGGCCTCGGCGATGGATGGGCGCGGCCCTCAGTATAGGCCGGAGCGGCGCGACAGCGTTGAAGCGCCCGTTCGAACGCTTAAGCATCCGGGAGATGCCTTGCCAATCAGGGGGTTGTCGAGCGCCGGCGGGCCGGGAGCGTTGGCAGGTCCGGCTTGTGTTTTGCGCCCCGCCCTTCCAGATTGAAGGGTGTGTGAATCCGTGTAACCAGAGCGAGACCAACAATCATGAAGAAACACGTTCTAGCGACGGCGGTGACGGCGACCACCCTGGCCCTGTCCGGCATGGCTCAGGCCGAGGTCAAGGTTGGCTTCCTGGGGGGCTTCACCGGCGGTATCGAGAGCCTGACCCCGCCGATCTTCGACGGCGCCCAGCTGGCGGTGAAGCAGATCAACGAGCAGGGCGGGGTGCTGGATGGCGAAGAGATCGTCATGCCCACCGGCGACACCACCTGTTCCGACGCCACGGCGGCCTCCAACGCGGCCGACCGCATGGTCAACACCGAGCGGGTCACCGCCATCGTCGGCGCCCTGTGCACCGGCGCGACCATCGCCGCGGCCAACAATGCCGCCATCCCGGGGGGCGTGACCATGGTCTCGCCGGCCTCCACGGCGCCGGCGGTCTCCGAGCTCGACGACAACGACCTGGTGTTCCGCACCGTGCCCTCGGATGCCTTCCAAGGCAAGATGCTGGCCAAGCTGCTGCTCGCCAAGGGCATCGAGGAGGTGGCGGTCACCTACGTCAACAACGACTACGGGCGCGGCCTGGCCGACGCCTTCGTCGCGGCCTTCGAGGACGGCGGCGGCGCGGTGCTCGAGAACCTGGCCCACGAGGACAACCGCGCCGACTACCGCGCCGAGCTGGGCACCCTCTCCGCCACCGGCGCCCAGACCCTGGTGGTGCTGGCCTACGCCGACACCTCCGGCCAGACCGTGCTGCGCCAGGCCTACGAGAGCGGCATGTTCACCCAGTACGTGGGCGGTGACGGCATGGTCGGCGACAGCCTGGTCGAGGCCATCGGCGCCGACGTGCTCGACGGCATGATCGCCACCCGGCCGGGCAGCCCGGAGCTGCCCGGCACCGCCATCTTCAACCAGGCCGCCCAGGAGGCCGGCATCGATCCCAGCGCGGTGTTCGCCGCCCAGGCCTATGACGCCGCCTTCCTGCTGGGCCTGGCCATCGAGCAGAACGGCAGCGCCGAGCGCGAGGGGCTCAATGAGGCGCTGCGCAGCGTCGCCACCGCCCCGGGCGAGACGGTGCTGCCCGGCGAATGGGAGAAGGCCAAGGAGCTGATCGCCGCCGGCACCGAGATCAACTACGAGGGCGCCTCCGGCACCCACGAGTTCGACGAGAATGGCGACGTGCCCGGCGTGGTGCAGGAGATGGCCGTCGAGGAAGGCACCTTCACCATCCAGGGCTACGTCGACGCCGACGACTGATCGCCTTTCTCTATCAGGCGCAATGAAGGCCCCGGCAGCGATGCCGGGGCCTTGTTGTTGGGGCCTGGCACGCGGCGCCTCAGGCGATGTGCTTGGCCTTCTCGGGCAGCAGGCCCTTGGGCGCGAAGCGCAGCACCAGGGTGATCAGCAGCCCGATGACGAATACCCGGGCCTGCAGGGCCCGGCTGTCCAGGTTGGTGGGGGTGTCCCAGCCGAAGGCGCCCTCGCCGAAGGACACCGCCAGTTCCATCAGGAACAGCGCCAGGGGTTCGGACATCAGCCAGATGACGTACACCGCCACGGCGCCGAAGATGGTGCCCAGGTTGTTGCCGGGGCCGCCGAGGATGACCATCACCAGCACCAGGAAGGTGTGGTTGAGCGGCAGGTAGCCCTGGGGGTCGAAGAGGCTGTTGAAGCTGCCCAGCACGGCGCCGCCGATGCCCATCAGGATGCAGCCCAGCACGAAGATCTCCAGCCGGCGCCGGTTGATGGTCTTGCCCATCGCCGAGGCCGAGACCTCGTTGTCGCGGATGGCGCGGATCATGCGCCCCCAGGGGGCGTGATAGGCACGATGCAGCAGGAAGAAGATCGCCGCGATCAGTACCGCCGTCACCGAGAAGTACAGCGCCCGGGCCAGGGTGAAGCCGACTTCGGCGGGCCCCGGCACCGGCCAGGGTAGCGGTGAGACGGTGGCCGTGCCGCGGGTCAGCCAGTCGGAGTTCTTGAGGAAGGCCTTGATGATCTCGGCGATGCCGAGGGTGGCGATCGCCAGGTAGTCGCTGCGCAGGCCCAGGCAGACACGGCCGATGAAGTAGCCCACGCCCCCGGCCAGGGCGCCGCCGAAGATCCAGCCTACCCAGGCCGGCAGGCCCAGCCCGCCGACGAAGCCGGCCCGGGACTCGATCTGGTCGGTCACCTCGCGTAAGGCGCTGATCACCACCAGGTAGAGCACCACCGCCAGCACCACGGCGATGGTGGTACGCAGCCTCCTCGGCACGCCCAGGCGGTCGAGGCGGGAGGCGCCGACCACCAGGAGCACGGCACCGATGCCGTACAGCAGCACCCGGGCCAGCTCGCCGGGCAGCTCGCTGCCCCAGAAGGCCTCGTTGACCGGCACGCTGAAGAACATGGCGCAGAAGCCGCCCAGCGCCACGAAGCCCATGACCCCGGCGTTGAACTGGCCGGCGTAGCCCCACTGGATGGTCAGGCCCAGGGCCAGGATGGCGTAGCAGGCGGCCTCCACCAGCATGCGGGTGCTGTAGGCGGCGCCCATCAAGGCATAGACCCCGAGCACGGCGGCCAGCAGGACCAGGAAGAGAAGGATCTCGCGCAGCGGAAAGCGGCGCGGGGCGACGACGCTATCGGTTGTTGTCTTGTCCATCAGATCACCTTGCCCTTGAAGATGCCGGTGGGGCGCCACACCAGGATGACGACGAGGATGAAGAAGGGCACCACGATCTTGTATTCGGTGCCGACGAAGGCCAGGTTGCCGGGCAGCGACAGCCACTCGGGCAGGCTGTCGCGGAAGGGCCGCAGCAGCACGTTCCAGTTGAACACCGCCAGGGTCTCGGCGAAGCCCACCACGAAGCCGCCGGCGATGGCGCCATAGGGGTGGCCGACGCCGCCGACGATGGCCGCGGCGAAGATCGGCAGCAGCAGGAAGAAGCTGAGGTCGGGCTTGAAGGTGACGTCCAGCGACAGCAGGGTGCCGGCGATGGCGGCGAGCCCGCCGGCGAGCATCCAGGTCACCGCGACGATGGTGTGGGTGTTGATGCCCGAGGCCTGGGCCAGGTCGGGGTTGTCGGACATGGCGCGCATGGCCTTGCCCAGCCGCGAGCGGCTGAGGAAGACGTGCAGGCCCACCACGGCGACGAGGGTCAGCGCGAAGAGGTAGAGCTGGGGCTCGGTGATCACCACCGGCACCCGCACGCCCTCGATGGGCAGCGCCAGGCGGAAGATCTCCTTGCGGTCGTCCACGTAGAGGCTCTGGCCGCCGGTGCCGGCGAACAGGCGGATCAGACCCTGCAGCATCAGGGCCACGCCCAGCGAGGCGATGACGAAGACGATGGGCTTGACGCCATGGGCGCGCAGCGGCTTGTAGAAGGCGCGGTCGAGGCCCACCGCCAGGGCGGCGGTGAGGACCATGGCCAGGGGCAGCATGATCAGCGGGGTGGGCACCCCGATGGCGGCGCCGGCCTGGGGGAAGAGGGTGGTGAGCAAGAGCACCATGAAGGCGCCGAAGGTCATCATGTCGCCATGGGCGAAGTGGGCGAAGCGCATGATGCTGAAGATCAGCGTCACGCCCACCGCGCCGATGGCGTAGATCGAGCCGGTCACGCTGCCGGCGATCACCACGTTGTTGATGAAGAAAACGAGTTCGTTCACGGGACGTCTCCGATGGTCCGGCGTGGCGGGCTCAGCCGCCCAGGAAGCTCTTGGCGACCTCCGGGTCGGCCAGCAGGGCCGCCCCGGTGTCGGTGAAGCGGTTCTGGCCGTTGGCCAGCACGAAGCCCTTGTCGGCGATGGCCAGCGCCTGCTTGGCGTTCTGCTCGACCATCAGGACGCCGACCCCGGCCGCGTTGATGGCCTTCACCCGTTCGAGGATCTCGTGCATGTACAGCGGCGAGAGGCCGGCGGTGGGCTCGTCGAGCAGCAGCAGCTCGGGTTCGGCCATCAGCGCCCGGCCCATGGCGACCATCTGGCGCTGGCCGCCGGAGAGCTCGCCGGCGGGCTGGTGGCGCTTCTCAAGGAGCGGCGGGAAGAACTCGTAGACCTGGGCCAGCATGCGCTTGACGTTGCCCGGCTTGAGGTAGGCGCCCATCTGCAGGTTTTCCTTCACCGTCAAGCTCGGGAAGACGTTGTATTCCTGGGGCACGAAGCCCATGCCCTTGTGCACCAGCTTGTTGGTCGGCAGGTTCTGGATGGGCTCGCCGCGCAGCAGGACCTCCCCCTGGCTGACGTGGAGCAGGCCGAAGATGGCCTTGAGCATGGTCGACTTGCCGGCGCCGTTGGGGCCGATGATGACGCCGATCTCATCGGCCTCGATGGCCATGTCCACCCCGTTGAGGATGTTCATGCCACCGTAGCCGCCATGCACGTCCCGTGCGTCGAGTAATGGCATAGGTGCGTCTCTGCGTTGGCGGGCGGGATCATGCCGCCCTTGTTGTTGTTCCGGGGCCCGGCCGTCGGGCGGCTCCGGTGTCCTCAGGCGGTGGTAGAGCCGAAGTAGGCCTCGATGACCTCGGGGTTGTTGCGGATCTCCTCGATGGTGCCCTCGACCATCACGCTGCCCTGGGCGAGCACGATCACCGGGTCGCAGAGCCGCGCGATCATGTCCATGTCGTGCTCGATGACCAGGAAGGTGTAGCCCATCTCGCGGTTTAGTCGCTCGATGTTGCCGACCAGGTCGCCGAGCAGGGTGCGGTTGACCCCGGCGGCGATCTCGTCGAGGAGCACGACCCGGGCGTCGGTCATCATGGTGCGGCCGAGTTCGAGGAGCTTCTTCTGGCCGCCGGAGAGGTTGCCGGCGAGCTCGTTGCGCACATGGTGCAGGCTGACGAAGTCGATGACCTCGAGGGCCCGGCGGCGCACCTCGGCCTCCTCCATGTGCACCAGGCTCGGCTGGAACCAGGTGGAGAAGAGATTCTCGCCGGCCTGGCGGGGTGGCACCATCATCAGGTTCTCCAGCGCCGTCAGGTTCGAGAACTCGTGGGCGATCTGGAAGGTGCGCAGTAGGCCCTTGTGAAAGAGCTCGTCGGCGGGATGGTTGGTGATGTCCTCGCCGTCGAAGAGGACCTGGCCGCTGTCCAGCGGCAGGGCCCCGGCGATGATGTTGAACAGCGTCGACTTGCCGGCGCCGTTGGGGCCGATCATGCCGGTGATCGAGCCCTCCTCCACCTGAAGGGAGCAGTCGTCGATGACCTTCAGGCCGCCGAAGGCCTTGTTGACGTGTCGTACGTCGATGATGGCTGACATGTCACACCCGTGGTGAATGGTTCGTTGTTGTGGCCGGTGCGCGGCGGCTCATGACCCCTGACGCTCGGCCAGGAAGGTGCGCCCGGCGGCGAAGGCGCCGACGATCACCACGGCACCGATGGTGGGCAGCAGGTAGCCCTCCACCTGGGGAATGGTGCGCAGGAAGACGAAGGCCACCGCCGCCGGGGCGATGAAGCGCACCAGGAAGCGCCAGACGCGGAACCAGGTCTCGCTGGTGCGCATCTCCTTCATCACCTCGCCATGGGTCAGGGCCCAGCCGGCGAACAGCGCGATCAGCATGCCGCCCAACGGCATGAAGATATTGGTGAGCAGCTCCAGCAGCCCGAAGGCACTGCGCCCGAACAGCGTGTGGAAGAGGGTCCCCTCGGCCATCAGGTTGAAGCTGAACACCGTGAGCAGGCCCAGGGCCCAGCTGGCGATGACCATGGCCGACACGGCCTGGGGACGCTCGAGGTCGAAGCGTTCGACCAGGAAGGCGGCCACCGGCTCGATCAGCGAGATCGCGGAGCTGATGGCGGCGCCCAGCACCAGGATGAAGAAGACCCCGCCCACCAGGGCGCCGGCGGGCATCTCGGCGAAGGCCAGCGGCAGGGTGACGAACATCAGCCCGGGCCCCTCGCCGGGGTCGAGGCCGGCGCCGAAGACCAGGGCGAAGATCGCCAGGCCGGCGATCATCGCCACGGCGGTGTCGACCACGGCAATGGCGAAGGCGGTGCGGGTCAGGGAGGCGTCGCTGGACATGTAGGCGCCGTAGGCCATGATGGCGCCCATCCCCAGGCTCAGGGTGAAGAACGACTGGCCCATGGCCTCCAGCCAGCCTTCCAGGCTGAGGTCGGCCACGTTGAAGGTGAACAGGAAGGTCGCCGCCGAGGCCAGGTCGCCGATGGCCGTGGAATAGGCCAGTATCACCATGAGGATCACGAACAGCGCCGGCATCAGCACGCGCAGGCCGTTCTCGAGGCCGCGGTGAATGCCCAGGCCGACGATCAGCGCCGAGGCGCCGATGAACAGGGAGTGGTAGAGGGTCAGCAGCGGCGGGGAGGCCAGCAGGGCGTCGAAGCTGGCGGCGATGGTCTCGGCGTCGGCCCCCTCGAGGCTGCCGGTGAGCATCAGCCCGGTGTAGTGCAGCGCCCAGCCGGCGATCACCGAGTAGAAGCTCAGGATGATGAAGGCCGAGGCCGCCCCCAGCCAGCCGATCGTCTCCCAGCCCCGGGAGGTCTTGTGGGTGCGGGTCAGGAAGCGCATGCCCATGATCGGGCTGCGCCGGCTGTTGCGGCCGAGCATGATCTCGGCGATCAGGATGGGGATCCCCACCGCGAAGATGGTCAGGGCGTAGATCAGGATGAAGGCACCGCCGCCGTTCTCCCCGGTGAGGTAGGGGAAGCGCCACAGGTTGCCGAGGCCCACCGCCGAGCCGACCGCGGCCAGCAGGAAGGTGCCCTTGTGCGTCCAGATGTTGTGCGTGCTCATCGGGTGTCCGCGATTGCGTGTCGGCCTTGTGGGCCGGCGATGGTCTCTACGCCGGGGTCGCCGGCTCGCTTGACCACCACTTTGCGATATCGAACGACCGCTTGACCAGTCGACTTGCGTTTAGGGGCCGTTCAGTCCCGCTCGTCGTCGTCTTCCGCTTCCGGGTGGTGGGGCTCCATGGCACGGCTGGCGTCCGGCAGGCGCACCGTGTCCCCCATCGCCAGGTCGCCCACGCTCTGCTTGCGTCGGCCGTTGTCCGCGGCGATCAGCGCCACCACCTCGCCGATGCTGGTCTCATCGACCCGGGCCTCGACCCGCACCCGTACGGTGAAGCCGCGGAACAGCGCCGAGACGATGCTGCCCACGTGGGGCTCCGGGTAGTCCTGGGGATGGTCGGCGTAGTAGCGCAGGACACCGGCGGCACCGGGGTCGTCCCATTCCACGTGCTTGTGCATCGGGGGCATCTCCATGAAGAAAGACTGAAGCTTCAGCATAGTCGCCGGCGGCGGGCGGAGGCCATAACGCAAGAGCCCGCCGGGTGGCGGGCTCTTGATGGTGCGGCGAAAGCGCTTACTTCTTCTTGGCGCGCTTGCGCTCGTTCTCGCTGAGGTGCTTCTTGCGCAGGCGGATATGGTTGGGGGTGATCTCCACCAGCTCGTCGTCATCCAGGAACTCGATGGCCTGCTCCAGGGTGAAGCGCACCGGCGGGGTGAGCACCAGGTTCTCGTCGTTACCGGAGGCGCGCATGTTGTCGAGCTTCTTGGCCTTGGTGGGGTTGACCACCATGTCATCGGCGCGATTGTTGATGCCCACCAGCATGCCCTCGTAGACCTCGGTGCCGTGCTCGACGATCAGCTTGCCGCGATCCTGCAGGGCGAACAGCGCATAGGCCAGCGCCTTGCCGGAGACCATGGAGACCAGCACGCCGTTGCGCCGCTCGATGGAGGCGTCGGGCTTGAGCGGGCCGTAGTGGTCGAAGCGGCTGGTGAGGATGCCGGTCCCGGAGGTCAGGGTCAGGAACTGGCCGCGGAAGCCGATCAGCCCGCGGGCGGGGATGATGAAGTCCAGGCGCACCCGGCCCTTGCCGTCGGGGTTCATGTTGGACAGCTCGCCCTTGCGGTAGCCGAGCTCCTCCATGATGGCGCCCTGGTGCGCCTCCTCGCAGTCGATGATGACCTCTTCGTAGGGCTCCTGCCTGACGCCGTCGATCTCGCGGATGATGACCTCGGGACGCCCCACGGCCAGCTCGAAGCCCTCGCGGCGCATGGTCTCGATCAGCACCGAGAGGTGCAGCTCGCCGCGGCCGGAGACAATGAACTTCTCCGGGGTCTCGCCCTGCTCGACGCGCAGCGCCACGTTGTGGATCAGCTCCTGGTCGAGGCGATCCTTGATGTTGCGGCTGGTGACGAACTTGCCGTCCTTGCCGGCGAAGGGCGAGTCGTTGACCTGGAAGGTCATGGACACGGTGGGCTCGTCGACGGTCAGCGGCGGCAGCGCCTCGACGGCGGCCGGGTCGCACAGGGTGTCGGAGATGGCCAGGGCGTCGATGCCGGTGATGCAGACGATGTCGCCGGCGGTGGACTGCTCGGTCTGCACCCGCTCCAGGCCCATGTGGGTCATCACCTGGCCGATCTTGCCGCGGCGCTCCTTGCCTTCCTTGGTGACCACCATGACCTGCTGGTTGGGCTGGATGGCGCCGCGGGTGATGCGGCCCAGGCCGATGACGCCGACGTAGCTGTTGTAGTCCAGCGCCGAGATCTGCATCTGCAGCGGGCCGTCGAGCTCGACCTTGGGCGGCTCGACGATGTCGACGATGGCCTGGAACATCGGGGTCATGTCGTCGGCCAGCTCGTCGGGCTCGGGGCCGGCGACGCCGTTGAGGGCGGAGCAGTAGATGATCGGGAAGTCGAGCTGCTCATCGGAGGCGCCAAGGTTGTCGAACAGGTCGAAGATCTGGTCGATGACCCAGTCGGGGCGGGCGCCGGGGCGGTCGATCTTGTTGACCACCACGATCGGCTTGAGGCCCTGGTCGAAGGCCTTCTGGGTGACGAAGCGGGTCTGCGGCATGGGGCCGTCCACCGCGTCGACCATCAGCAGCACCGAGTCGACCATGGACATGACGCGCTCGACCTCGCCGCCGAAGTCGGCGTGTCCGGGGGTGTCGACGATATTGATGTGGTAGTGCTGCTCGTCCGGGCTCTGCCAGCGGATCGCCGTGTTCTTGGCCAGGATGGTGATGCCGCGTTCCTTCTCCTGGTCGCTGGAGTCCATGATGCGCTCCTGGCCCTCCGCCTTGCGGTCCAGGGTACCGGACTGCTGGAGGAGTTTGTCGACCAGGGTGGTCTTGCCGTGGTCGACGTGAGCGATGATGGCGATGTTGCGAAGATTCTCGATCACGACGGGATCCTGCTGGGAAATTGGGGCCGCATTATAGGGGCAGGGCCATGACCGCTACCAGCCTTGTTGGCGGGAATCCGTCCAACGAGTTTGGCGAGCCCATGGATTCAATGACCTGCAGGGGCGGCGTCGGTTCCCCAGCGGCCCCCCGGCGGGCGAGGCGGCGCACGGCGAGCCGCCACCAGTGTGCATCATTGTGGTGCATGCTCTTTTGTTGTGCTCCATAAGAGGGCATTTTCGGGGCGCTGGCACGCTCCATGACGGGGCATTCCCCGGGCACCGGTACCGGGCAATGCCGCATGATAAGTTTTTTCCGCTTTCTGTTCAGCGTCTTACCGGTATAGCAAGAGGGGGCATCGGCAAGCTGGCATGCTTTCTGCTTGCTCATGGGCAGTGCCATGGTCGTGCATGGCGTCGTGGGCAGTGAGCCCATGGCATGCTACAACGTCGTCTGGACAGGCCGGCTTGCCGGCGACCGGCGGCAGAGAACAAGCGGAATACCCGAAACCAAGCCATCTAGTGGAGGACCTCATGTCCGAGAAGACGCTCGCCCTGATCGAAGAGCATGATGTGAAGTGGATCGACCTGCGCTTCACCGATACCCACGGCAAGGAGCAGCACGTCACCATTCCGGCCCGCGACGTCGATGAGGAGTTCTTCGAGAACGGCCAGATGTTCGACGGTTCCTCCATCTCCGGCTGGAAGGGCATCAACGAGTCCGACATGATCCTGCGTCCGGAGGACGGCACCGGCTTCCTCGACCCCTTCACCGAGGACGCCACCCTGGTGCTGCGCTGCGACATCATCGAGCCGGCCACCATGCAGGGCTACGAGCGCGACCCGCGCTCCATCGCCAAGCGTGCCGAGGCCTTCCTGCAGTCCACCGGCCTGGGCGATACCGCCTTCTTCGGCCCGGAGCCCGAGTTCTTCATCTTCGACGAGGTGCACTGGAAGGCCGACATCGAAGGCGCCATGTACAAGATCTCCTCCGAGGAGGGCGCCTGGTCCACCGACCGGCCCATCGAGGGCGGTAACCTGGGTCACCGCCCGCGGGTCAAGGGCGGCTACTTCCCGGTGCCCCCGGTGGACAGCTTCCACGATATCCGCGGCGCCATGTGCAACACCCTGGAGGCCATCGGCCAGAGCGTCGAGGTGCATCACCACGAGGTGTCCAACGCCGGCCAGAACGAGATCGGCGTGAAGTTCAACACCCTGGTGAAGAAGGCCGACGAGCTGCAGGAAATGAAGTACGTCGTGCACAACGTGGCCCACGCCTACGGCAAGACCGCCACCTTCATGCCCAAGCCCCTGGTCGGCGACAACGGCTCCGGCATGCACGTCCACCAGTCCTTCTGGAAGAACGGCCAGAACCAGTTTGCCGGCGACGAGTATGCGGGCCTCTCCGAGATGGCGCTGTACTACATCGGCGGCATCATCAAGCACGCCCGGGCCCTGAACGCCTTCACCAACGCTTCCACCAACTCCTACAAGCGTCTGGTGCCGGGCTTCGAGGCGCCGGTGATGCTGGCCTACAGCGCCCGCAACCGCTCCGCCTCCATCCGCATCCCCTACACCGCCAGCCCCAAGGGCAAGCGTGTCGAGGCCCGCTTCCCGGACCCGACCGCCAACCCCTACCTGTGCTTCGCGGCGATGCTGATGGCCGGTATCGACGGCATCAAGAACAAGATCCACCCCGGCGATGCCATGGACAAGAACCTCTATGACCTGCCGCCGGAAGAGGGCAAGGAAGTGCCTACCGTGGCCGAGAGCCTCGACCAGGCCCTGGCCGCCCTGAACGAAGACCGCGCCTTCCTGGTCGAGGGTGGCGTCTTCACCGACGACATGATCGATGCCTACATCGAGCTCAAGGAAGAGGACGTCGAGCGCCTGCGCATGACCACCCATCCGGTCGAGTTCGACATGTACTACAGCTGCTGATGGTGGCGGCGCCCAGGCGCCGCCCCCTGGCACGGCAAGAGGCACGCTCCCGGGCGTGCCTCTTTTTTTATTCACGGCAGCAGCATATGGCCGGCCCCCGTGCCGAAGCCCGGCAGCGCTCCGGCCACCCGGCGGACCGCATTGGCGTTCCGTGAGCCGCCACTTCTGGGCTAGGCTTGTCATAGGGTACCGACCTGCTGCCTCATGGGGCAGGGAGCGCCCAACGGCCATCCAGGAGAGACGCATGAACAAGGCACTCGTGATGCTGGTGCTGGGCCTGTCGGTGAGCCTGACGGCCGGTGCCGAGACCATCTATCGCACCACCGACGCCCAGGGCAACGTGGTCTTCACCGACGATCCGGATCGCGGCGGCGAGGCGGTGGAGCTGGACCCGTTGACCGTGGTGCCCTCCCGGGAGGTCCGCGCGCCGAGCCTGTCGCCGGTGGTGCAGGGCGAGGAGGCGCCGAGCGCCGCGGGCACCGCCCCGGGGCAGCCCTTCATGCCCTATGACATGTTCTCGATCCTGGCACCGGAGAACCAGGCCACCCTGCCCACCGGCGCCGCCGGCAATGTCCAGGTGCGCCTGGGTATCCAGCCTGCGCTGCGCGAGGACCATCGGGTGCGGTTGCTGCTCGATGGCCGGGTCAGCCAGTCGGCCATGCACACCGATACCTTCCTGCTCTCCAACCTCAACCGTGGCGAGCATCAACTGCAGGCCGAGCTGCTCGATGCCACCGGCGCCGTGCGCCACCGCACGGCGCCGTTGACGCTCTATGTCCAGCGGGCCAGCGTCAACCTGCCCCAGAACCCCAACAACCCGGACAGTTAGCTGCCCCTTCGCCGGCCACATCGACCGCTGTGTCCGGACGGCACCTTCAGGCCCTGTCATCCACCCCCGGTGCGCGATGACGGGGGCTTCAATGCCTTCGACCATGCCGACCGGGTCAAGGAAGGCAGCGCCTTCGAGCACGCCGAGCGGCTGCGCGACGGCGGCGGCCTGCGCGATGACGAGGGCGACCGCGATCGCCATGAGCATCGGCGTCGCCCCCGCCTGCACCATCATCGGCATCCCGACGCCCCCTGAGCCGCCTTCCCGGCGTGCGCGCACCCGCTTGGCGCACTAAAGTGGTGCAAGGTGCCGCGCCGATCCACCCTGTAGCGCCGCCCTGTCGTGCCTCTCCGAAGTGGCGCGCTTCTTGCACCGCTTTATGGCCAGTCCACGACCGACTCTTGCCGGGAACGCACCATGTATCAACGCCTGATGGAACATCTCACCACCGCCGTCCTGCTGCTGGACGGGGAGCTGCGCCTGCGCTGGATGAACCCCGCGGCGGAGGCCCTGCTCGCGCTGAGCCGTTCCCGGGTGGTGGGCCAGCCCCTGCCCGGCCTGGTGGTGGGCGAGGAGGACATCGGCGAGGTGCTCACCAAGGCCCGCGACGAGTTCCATCCCTTCACCCAGCGCGAGGCGCGGCTGATCCGGCCCACCGGTGAGCCACTGACCGTGGACTATACCGTCACCCCCCTCTCGCCGGACGAGCTGCTGCTGGAGATGGAGCCCAGGGACCGACTGCTGCGCATCTCCCGGGAGGAGGCGCTGCAGACCCGCCAGGAGACCATCAAGGTGCTGGCCCGGGGGCTGGCCCACGAGGTGAAGAACCCCCTCGGCGGCATCCGGGGCGCGGCCCAGTTGCTGGAGCGTGACCTGGAGAGCCCGCAGCTCACCGAGTTCACCCGCATCATCATCGAGGAGGTCGACCGGCTGCGCGACCTGGTGGACTCGATGCTGGGCCCCAATCGCCTCAACCGCCACGAGCCGCTGAACATCCACCGCGTGCTGGAGCGGGTTCGGGCCCTGCTGGCCGTGGAGCATCCCGAGGTCACCATCCGCCGCGACTACGACCCCAGCCTGCCGGACCTGATGGGCGACGAGTCGCAGATGATCCAGGCCATGCTCAACGTGGCCCGCAACGCGGTCGAGGCCATGACCGAATCGGGCATGGACGCGCCCACCCTGGTGCTGAAGACCCGGGCCCGCCGCCAGTTCACCCTGGGCGCGGAGCGCCATCGGCTGGTCTGCGAGGTGTCGATCATCGACAACGGGCCGGGCATCCCCGACGCCCTGCGCGAGACGCTGTTCTATCCCATGGTCTCGGGGCGCGCCGAGGGCAGCGGCCTGGGACTGTCCATTGCCCAGTCGATCCTGCACCAGCACCAGGGCCTGATCGAGTGCGACTCCGCGCCGGGCCATACCGAATTCCGACTGCTGATACCGCTGGAGAAGTGCCATGACTGAAGCCGCTCGCGTCATGGTCGTCGACGACGATCGTGCCATCCGCTGGGTCCTCGAACGTGCCCTGGCCCAGCCCGACCTGGCCGTCGAATGCCTGGAGCGGGCCGACCAGGTGCTGCCGCGGCTGCTCGAGGACCCGCCCGATGTGCTGGTCACCGATATCCGCATGCCGGGCATCGACGGCCTGGACCTGATGGCCCGGGTGCGCGATGCCCATCCGGACCTGCCGGTGATCGTGATGACCGCCCACTCCGACCTCGACAGCGCGGTGGCCTCCTACCAGGGCGGGGCCTTCGAGTACCTGCCCAAGCCCTTCGACGTGGACGAGGCCCTGGCCCTGGTGCGTCGTGCCGTGGCCCATGCCCGCGAGCGCAAGCGCCCGGTCAGTGCTCCCGAGGGGCTCGACACCGAGATCATCGGCGAGGCGCCGGCCATGCAGGAGGTGTTTCGCGCCATCGGCCGCCTCTCCCAGTCGCATATCACGGTGCTGATCAACGGCGAGTCGGGCACCGGCAAGGAACGCGTGGCCCAGGCGCTGCACCAGCACAGCCCGCGGGCCGGCAAGCCGTTCATCGCCCTGAACATGGCGGCGATTCCCCGCGACCTCATCGAGTCCGAGCTGTTCGGCCACGAGAAGGGCGCCTTCACCGGGGCCACCGCCCAGCGCCAGGGGCGCTTCGAGCAGGCCGACGGCGGCACCCTGTTCCTCGACGAGATCGGCGACATGCCCGCCGAGACCCAGACCCGCCTGCTGCGGGTGCTGGCCGACGGCGAGTTCTACCGGGTCGGCGGCCACACCTCGGTGAAGGTGGACGTGCGCATCATCGCCGCCACCCACCAGAACCTGGAGGCGCTGGTGGACGAGGGGCGCTTCCGGGAGGACCTCTTCCACCGCCTCAACGTGATCCGCATCCACCTGCCGAAGCTGGCGGACCGCCGTGAGGACATCCCGCGCCTGGCCCGGCACTTCCTGGCCGAGGCGGCCAGGGAGCTCTCCACCGACGTCAAGGTGCTGACCCGGGAGGCCGAGGAGCACCTGACCCGGCTGGCTTGGCCGGGCAACGTCCGCCAGCTGGAGAACACCTGCCGCTGGCTGACGGTGATGGCCTCGGGGCGCGAGGTGCTGATCGAGGACCTGCCGCCGGAGCTGCGCGAGGGCGACGAAGGCGGGGTCTCCGGCGACTGGCGGCTGGCCTTCCGCGACTGGGCGGATCGCGCCCTGGCCGCCGGCCATACCCACCTGCTGGAGGAGGCCGTACCGGACTTCGAGAAGATCCTGATCGAGACGGCGCTCAAGCACACCGGCGGGCGCAAGGGCGAGGCCGCCGAGCTGCTGGGCTGGGGGCGCAATACCCTCACCCGCAAGCTCAAGACGCTGCTGCCGGAGATGGCGGAAGACTGAAACCCTGAGGAGGCCATGCCGCTGTCGAAACTCGGCGAGAAGATCCTGATCGAGACGGCGCTCAAGCACACCGGCGGGCGCAAGGGCGAGGCCGCCGAGCTGCTGGGCTGGGGGCGCAATACCCTCACCCTCAAGCTCAAGACGCTGCTGCCGGAGATGGCGGAAGATTAACGGAAGAGGGAAGGCAGAAGACAGGCGATCCCCTGGCTTCTTCCAGGTGCGAAGCACCGGTCTTCTGTCTTCAGCGGCGCAGCCGCGTTCTTCCCCCTTCGGTCGCGTAAATTGGATAAGCGAGCCCGCGAGCGCATCCGACAGGCTCGGCTAACCGCCGAGCAGCCGACGCGCGAGCAGGCGCTGCATGTCGCGCCGACCATCGGTGATCAGGTAGACGATCGCCCGGTCGTCGACGACGCGGTAGAGGATTCGTGTCGGGCCTTCGATCAGCTGGCGGTAGTCACGAATCCCGAGGGCCAGCAGTTCCCGGGGGTGGCTACCGCGCTCGGGGAATTCGGCCAGCTCCTTCAGGCGGTGCTCCAACCGATCCAGGACGCGACCGGCGGCGGCGGAGTCGTTTTCGGCAATGAAGTCGTAGAGGTCGCGCAGGTCCTCGGCCGCCGAGTCCGTCAGCTGCACGCGGAAGCTCATGAATCCGACTGGCGACGGCGCAGCTCGGCGAAGACGCTATCGGCATCCTGAACGGCGTCGCGTGCCACTTGCTGGTGGCCCAGGGCCAGGATCTTCAGCAGGGCCAGGGTCTCCTGGGTCTGCTCGAAGCTCTTGATGTCCTGCACCACCAGCCGAGCCTCGCCATTCTGGGTGATGATCAGCGGCTCGCGTCGCTCGCTCAGGGACTTGGCCACCTCGGCGGCATGCGCCTTGAGATAGCTGATGGGCTTGATGTTCTCGGAATACTTCATGGCGTGGCTCGTCGGAGGACTATGTGACCAAATTTAGTCCTTATTATTCCCTTCCACAAGGCGTTCTCGATCTCCGACTCCCTGTCGCTGCAGGGGGCTCCGCGCGGCCTCCAGATGGCCAAAGCCGATGCGTTCCTGCTCCAGGCGCTTTGTCTGATCTCGTCGCGCAGAGCGGCGAGCACGGTGAGCGCTTCGTCCAAGCGCCAAGCGGCCAAGTAGAAAGTGACGAGGGGCGTCGACCAGGTCGGCGCCCCTCGTCGTATCGGGTTCTGCTCAATGGGTGAGCAGAACCGATCAGCCGCGCTCGAGCGGGGCGGTGCGGGCCTCGAGCCAGGCCAGGGCGTCGCCCTCGAGCCAGGCCAGGGCGTCGCCCTCGAGCCTGGGTGCGAGGCGGCTGCGGACCTCGGCGTGGTAGGCGTCGAGCCAGTCGGCCTCGGCGGGGTCGAGCAGGGCGACGTTGATGGGCCGGGTGTCGATGGGGCACAGGGTCAGCGTCTCGAAGCGCAGGAAGTCGCCGAACGCGCTCTCCGCGGCGGGGCGGTTGGCGGCCAGGTTCTCGATGCGGATGCCCCACTGGCCCGGGCGGTACACGCCGGGCTCGATGGAGGTGATCATGCCCGGCTGCATGGCGGTGTGCGGCGCGGGCGGCGCGTACCAGGCGATCACCTGGGGCCCCTCGTGGACGTTGAGGAAGTAGCCCACGCCGTGGCCGGTGCCGTGGCCGTAGTCGCGGCCGCTGGCCCACAGCGGGGCCCGGGCGATGGCGTCGAGCTGCGGCGAAGGAATGCCCCGCGGGAAGTGCGCCCGGGACAGGGCGATGGTGCCCTTGAGCACCCGGGTGTAGTCCTCGCGCTGGGCCTCGGAGAGGGTGCCCACCGGCACGACGCGGGTGATGTCGGTGGTGCCGCCGTAATACTGGCCGCCGGAGTCGATCAGCAGCAGGCCGTCGCCCTCGATGGTGGCATGGGCCTGCGGGGTGGCGTGGTAGTGGGGCAGGGCGCCATTG
Organism: Halomonas stenophila; assembly: GCF_014192275.1. Classification (GTDB taxonomy): domain Bacteria; phylum Pseudomonadota; class Gammaproteobacteria; order Pseudomonadales; family Halomonadaceae; genus Halomonas; species Halomonas stenophila. The sequence goes on from NZ_JACHXR010000003.1 coordinate 360,289, forward strand.
GCGTTGAAGGCGGCGATGGTGGCGAAGCTGCGGCTGACGAAGCCGGGGCGAGCGGCCCGGGCGGCGGTGAGCTTCTCGTCCACGGTCAGCTCGGTGACCGTCTCGCCGCGTGCCAGCGCGGCCTCGAGCCAGGCGAAGAACGCGCACAGGGCGGCGCCGTCCTCCTCCATGACCTCGCGCACGTGGGCCAGGTCGGCGTCGCTCTTGCGCCCCTTGGCCAGGGTGCTGGGCTGGAAGGCCTCGACCGGGGTCACGCCCTCGGGCAGGGCCTGGCGGGTGCCCAGGGTCAGCCTGGCCGGGTCGAGCAGCACCCGGGCGTCGGAGGGCAGCTCGCCGAGCCGGCGCTGCCAGTCGGCATAGTCCGCCACCTCGATGCCGTCGGCGGCCAGCGCCTCGGCCAGGTCGTCGCCCAGCTTGCCCGGGGCGACGAACAGCGTGGCCGTCTCGCGGTCCACCAGCAGGTGGGCGAGGAACACCGGGTTGAAGGCCACGTCGGCGCCGCGCAGCTGGGTCAGCCAGGCGATGTCGTCCAGGGTCGAGATGAGGTGCCAGTCGGTGCCCTGCTCGGTCATGGCCGAGCGGACCCGGGCCAGGCGCTCGCCGCGGGTCTCGTCCAGATAGGCGGCGGGATGGGCGTAGAGCGGCGCCTCGGGCAGCGCCGGGCGATCCGGCCAGATGACGTCGAGCAGGTCCCGATCGCCGCGCAGGCGGATGCCGGCCGGGGCCAGGTGTTCCTCGAGCCGGCACGCATTGGCCAGTGACACCACGTCGGCATCGAAGCCCAGGGTCGCGCCCTCGCCGAGCCGCTCGGCCAGCCAGCGCATCGGCGCGTCGGCCTGGCCGGGCTGGAGCTTCATCAGCGCGATGCCGCTGCCCGCCAGCTGTTCCTCGGCCTGCACCCAGTAGCGGCTGTCGACCCACAGGCCGGCGGCCTCCCGGGTGACCACCAGGGTGCCCACCGAACCGTCGAAGCCCGATAACCAGGCGCGGCCGGCCCAGTGCGCCGGCAGGTACTCGGAGTTGTGGGGGTCGGAGGACGGCAGCCACCAGGCATCGATGGCGTGTTCGCGCATGGCCTCGCGCAGGGCGGCGAGGCGGGCCGCGGGGGTGGGATTGGCGTCGCGGGACATAGCGGGCTCCGGTTGGGGGTGGACGGTGCCGGGCCGGCCGCACGGCCGGCCCCGGGGGAGGATCGGCTCGCCCCGGTAGGGGAACAGCGATGATCGCCCGATTCCAGCGCGATGGCAAAGTGCCGTGGCCCGGTGCCAGAATGGGGGCCTCAAGGAGGAAAGCCCATGACGCAGATGACCTGGGAGCGGCTGCTCGACCCGGCCCGGCTCCACGACCGGCGCGGTGTGGCCCGCGAGGAGGTCGGTCGCAGCCCCTTCCACAAGGATCACGACCGCATCGTCTTCGCCGGCTCCTTTCGCCGCCTGGGCCGCAAGACCCAGGTGCATCCCCTCACCGACAACGATCATATCCACACCCGCCTGACGCACTCGCTGGAGGTAGGCTGCGTGGGCCGCTCGCTGGGCATGAGCGTCGGCGAGGAGCTGCGTCATCGGCTGCCGGCGTGGATCACCCCGGCAGACCTGGGGGTGATCGTCCAGGCCGCCTGCCTGGGGCACGACATCGGCAATCCGCCCTTCGGTCATGCCGGCGAGTACGCCATCCGCGACTGGTTCACCCGGGCCGAGGGCGACGGCAGCGGCCTGCTCGACGGGCTCACCGACGCCGAGCGGGCCGACCTGCTCACCTACGAGGGCAATGCCCAGGGTTTTCGCATCGTCACCCAGATCGAGTACAACCAGTTTCGCGGTGGCATGCGCCTGACCGCCGCGACGCTCGGCACCCTGCTCAAGTACCCCTGGACGGTGGAGCACGGCGGCAGTGCCGGCAAGTTCGGCTGCTACCAGAGCGAGGCGCCGCTGCTGGCCGAGGTGGCGGGTCGCCTGGGGCTGCTGCCCCAGGGCGACAACCGCTGGTGCCGGCATCCCCTGGCCTGGCTGGTGGAGGCCGCCGACGACATCTGCTATGCCCTGCTGGACCTGGAGGACGGCCTGGAGATGGGCATCCTGGGCTTCGACGAGGTGGCCGACGTGCTGACCCAGATCGCCGGCGGCGAGCCCCCGGACTATGCCGCCATGCAGCAGGGCGGGGTCTCCCAGCGCCGGCGGATCGCCGCCCTGCGCGGGGCGGCCATGGAGCGTGCGGTCAACGACGTCGGCGAGGTGTTCGTGCAGCACGAGGGCGAGCTGCTCGGCGGGCGCCTCGACAACGACCTGCTCGAGCTCTGCCACCCGGACCTGGGCTGGGGGGTGGGGGCGGCCAAGCGCCTGGCCCGCGAGCGGATCTTCCGCAACGAGCGCAAGGCCAAGCTGGAAATTGGGGCTCATACGACGTTGGGGATTCTGTTGGAGGCCTTTATCGGCGCCGCCCATGAGCTGCACCACTCCGGCGCCTCGACCTTCAAGCACCAGCGGGTGCTGGCGCTGATCGGCGAGAACACGCCGTTGCCCTCCTGGTCGCTCTACGACAGCTATCGACGCATGCTCGACTTCATCGGCGGGATGACCGACCACTATGCGGTGGACCTGGCCCAGGAGATGGGTGGGCGCCTCAAGAGCGACTGACGGCGCTTAGGCGGACAGCTGCAGTGGCGGCTCCCCGTCGGGGTCGCGGTCGTCGTCGCCGAGGCCCAGCACGCGCTGGATGGCGGCGCCGATGCGCCGGCTGCTGTCGCGGATGCCCTGGTTGCCGAACAGGCGGTTGAACTCGAAGACGTAGGGATGGCCGTCGACCATGGCGATATCGAAGCCGGCGTGGTCGAGGTCGAGCGCCCGAGCCAGCCGCCGGGCCAGCGCGATGGCCGCCTCGGGAATGGCCGCGTGGCTGACGCGACCGCCCTGGCTGACGTTGGCGCGGTAGCCGCCGAGGGGCGTGACCCGCCAGTAGGCGGCGATCACCTCGCCGCCGACCAGCACGATGCGCAGGTCGCGGTCGATGGGCAGCCGTTGCTGGGCGTAGAGGACCGTTTCTGTCGTCACGTGCTCGTGCAGCGCGTCCCGGGAGGCGATCAGGCTCACGCCCTCGCCCATGGCGCTCTTGATGCGCTTGGCGATGAAGGGGTAGCCGAAGCGAGCCTCGACCTGGTCGAGGGAGGGCCGGGAGGTGCCGAGGATCTCGGTGGGCGGCACGTGTTCCGGGCACAGCGTCAGGAAGGCACGGGTCTGCTCGACCTTGTCGTGGCCCAGGTGGTAGCTGGCCAGGCTCGGGAAGATCCGCTTGCCGAGCCCGTAGGCCAGGCTGTTGACCTGCCAGTACTCGGGGAACAGCAGCCAGTCGGCCTGGCGGATCTCCTCGAGGTGATCGTACATGCGCTCGGGCTTGATATAGCGCACGCCCGGGATGCCGAGGGTGCGAAAAACGTCGAACGTGATGAGTTTCATGGTTGTGAAAAGGCCATCTCCAGAGAAGCGCGCGGATTATTGTCCGCCTTCCCGCCCCTGGCAAGCGTTATCGACGCCCCGGAGGCGCGGCGTCCTGCTGGTGCTGCTGCTGGGCTGGCTCGTCGCGGTCGGCGGGGTGGCCCGGGCCGAGGTGCCGGCCCTCGCGGCCCAGGGGGTCGACCACTACACCCTGGCCCTGACCTGGCACCCCGGCTTCTGCGCCACCCGCTCCCGGCCGCCCCGGGAGTGTCGCGAGCCGTCCCTGCGTCGTGGGGCGGAGGACGGCTTCGTGCTGCATGGGCTCTGGCCCTCGCTGCCAGCGCGCCTGCGTGGGCAAGGCGTGGCACGCCGAGAGTGGTGGCGGGAGGGCTGCTTCCTCGAGCGGCCGCGGCCGGATGGCGGCTTCTGCCGGGCCCATCCGCCGCTGGCGCTGCCCGAGGCCCAGGGGGACGCGCTCGACCGGGCGATGCCCGGCCGCGCCAGCTGTCTCGACCGTTACCAGTACGCCAAGCATGCCGCCTGCCTGGGCATCGCGGCCGAAGACCTCTTCGCCACGGCGCTGGGCATGGTGGCGGCGGTCAATGCCAGCGCCTTCGCCGACTTCGTCGGCGTCCGTCGGGGCGGTGAGGTGGGGCGCAACGACCTGATCGGCGCCTTCGAGGCCGCCTTCGGCCAGGGCACGGGGCGGGCGTTGCGCCTGGTGTGCCGGGGGCGTGGCAATCGGTGGCTGACCGAGGTGCGCATCGGCATCGACGCCGAGGCCCTGGCACGCTTCCCCGCCGCCGACAGCCTGGTGCGGCAGGATCGGGGTCGCTGCGCGGCGAGGGTACGGATCGCGGCCTTCGACTGAGGGGCCGCGAGGTCAGGCCTCGTCCAGCCCCACGGAAGCGGACGCCTGGCCGGCGCGCCTGTGCAGGGCGCCGATCACGGCATCATGGGTGGCATCGTCGAGTTCGCCCAGCCACTCGCCGGCCAGCCGGTCCGCCAGGGCATCGCCGCTGACCACCAGCAGGTCGCCGGCGGCACCGGCCCCCTCGATCCGCCAGCCCGGCAGCGCCAGGACCCCCTGCACCGGCACCGCCCGGCCCACCTCCCTCTCCAGCCAGACGCCCAGCCAGCGCACGGCGCGCCGGGTCTCGTCCAGCGGGCGTCGCTCGAACCCGCCCGGAAAGCGGAGCCGTTCGCGTTCCACGGTGACCCGGTTGTCCTCCTCGCCGGACGGCGTCACCGCCGGCGTGCGGGCGCGGGTCTCGATGACGAAGACGCCGTGGGGCGTCACCGCCACATGGTCCAGGGTGTCGTCGCCGCCGGGCACGTCGTGGAAGACGACGTAGGGGTGGGACTCGGGACGGAGCATCCGCTCGAGCTCCTGGCCCACCGCCAGCTCGCAGGCCAGCCCCAGCTTGAGACGCCGGATGCGCTGGAAGTCGCGGATCAGCCGGAAGCAGAACACCAGCACCAGCGCCGTGGACAGCGCCCCGTAGAAGGCCCACTCGAGCCAGTTCTGCTCGCTGGCGAAGAGCATGCGGCCCATGCCGTAGACCAGCGGCGCCAGGGAGACGATGGGCCCCAGGGCGCCATTCAGGAAGAGCCCGGCGAAGGCCCGGTCGAGGCGGTCGCGCAGCGATTGCCCGGGTTCGCGCAGCGGGTGGGCGTCGAAGGGGGAGCTCACGCGGGCGTCGTGGAGGTTGTGCAGCGCCACCACGATCACCGCGCACGCCGCCAGGGGAAACAGGAAGATCAGGGGGAGCAGGTATTCCAGCCAGGCCATCGGGTATCCTTGCCCGTGGGGTATCCTGCCCATTCTAGACAACCTTGTCCCCCGGGGGCCATGCTCGGTTCTTGCGAGGGGCGAGGGGTAAGGTGTAAGGAGCCGCCAAGCACCGAGGAGTGAGGCGAGGTATGAGGAGCGAGATACGCGACATCGCGGCACTGGCGGCCTTCGTGGCCCGCACGCCCCGTCTCGCCGTGCTCACCGGCGCCGGGATCAGCACCGCCAGCGGCATCCCCGACTATCGCGACGACCACGGCGACTGGAAGCGCTCGCCGCCCATGCGCCATCAGGTGTTCATGGCCAGCCACGCCGCCCGGCAGCGCTACTGGGCCCGGGCGCTGATCGGCTTCCGCGCCCTGCAGGAGGCCCGGCCCAATGCCGCCCATCGGGCGCTGGCACGGCTCGAGGCTTCGGGACAGGTGGCGGGGGTGATCACCCAGAACGTCGACGGCCTGCATCGCCGGGCGGGTTCGCGGCGGGTGATCGACCTGCATGGCCGCGCCGACCTGGTGCGCTGCATGGGCTGCGGGGCAGCCCGCATGCGTCACGACCTGCACGCCGAACTGGCGCGCCGCAACCCTCGCTGGCTCGACACCGGCGCCCAGGCCGGGCCCGACGGCGACGCCGACCTGGAGGCGGACTTCGCCGCCTTCCAGGTGCCCGCCTGTACGCGCTGTGGGGACGGCATCTGGAAGCCCGACGTGGTGTTCTTCGGCGACAGCGTGCCCAAGTCGCGGGTGGCCGAGGCCTTCGCCCTGTTGGAGGAAGCCGGGGGGCTGCTGGTGGTGGGCTCGTCGCTGATGGTCTATTCGGGCTTCCGCTTCGCCCGGGAGGCCGCCCGGGCGGGCAAGCCGGTGGCCTGCCTCAACCTGGGCCGCACCCGCGCCGACGACCTCTATACGCTCAAGGTGGCGACCCGCGCCGAAGCGGGCCTGGCCGCGCTGGTCGACGCCCTGGAGGGGGACCCTAGCCGCCGGCCAGCTTGACCTTGTAGCCGCGCTTCTCGAGCTCGGCCTTGAGCACCTCGCGCTGGTCGCCCTGGATCTCGATCACCCCCTCCTTGAGGGCGCCGCCGGTGCCGCAGCGCTTCTTGAGCGCCTTGGCCAGCGCCTTGAGCTCGTCGGCCTTGAGCGGCACGCCCTCGACCAGGGTCACCCCCTTGCCCTTGCGTCCCTTGGTCTCGCGGCGCAGGCGCACGATGCCGTCCAGGCCCGCCAGGCGATCCTCCTCTGCGGTTTCGGCGCAGCGGCAGTCGGCGAGCGGCTGGCGGCATGCGGGGCAGATGTCGCCGTGCTCGGTGGAATAGACCAGGCCGCGCAGCTGGTCCTGCAGGGATGCCATGGGGCCTCCTTCACGGTATGCATGTGGTCCTCGATGATAGCGGTGGAGGCCCTACCGGTCGATCCAGTCGATGACGCTCGCGAACAGCGCGGCCGGCTGGCAGCGCACCTCGCCGACAGGACACGGGCCACTCCTTCCGGGGTGGGCCCGTGTGTCGACGACGCGATGGGGACCGCGACATCCGCTATCCGCGGCGGCTCACCAGGGCGCTCGCCTCCAGGTCGGCGATCCGGTCGACACCCAGCAGGCCGATCGTGCGGTCGATTTCCCGTTGCAGGATCTCCAGGGCATGCTCGACGCCCGCCTGACCGCCCGCGGCCAGCCCGTACAGGGTGGCGCGTCCCAGCCAGATCGCATCGGCGCCCAGCGCCAGCGCCTTGACGACCTCCGTGCCCTGCCGGAAGCCGCTGTCGACGAACAGCTGGCAGCGCTCGCCGACGCGCTCCCTGGCCTCCGGCAGCACATCGAGCGGGGAGCAGGCGTGATCGAGCTGGCGGCCGCCATGGTTGGAGAGCACCACCGCATCCACCCCGAGCGCGGCGGCCCGCTCGGCCTCGGCGGGCGACAGGATGCCCTTGACGATCAGCTTGCCCGGCCAGCGGTCGCGCAGCCAGGCGATGTCGTCCCAGTTCAAGGTGGGATCGAGCTGCTGGCCGATCACCGCCGAGGCGCCCTGCACGCTCTGCTTGCCGGGTGGCAGCAGGTCGCCCAGGTTCTTGAAGGTCGGCATGCCGTCGGGAATCAGCACGTCGGCGATCCAGCCTGGCCGGGTCAGCAGGTGGACGAGGTTACGCAGGGTCGGCTGCATGGGCTTGCGGAAATTGCGCAGGTCCCACTCCCGGTTGCCGTAGATGGCGCTGTCGGTGGTGACCACCAGGGTCTCGTAGCCTGCTGTCTGGCAGCGTTCCACCAGTTTCCTGACGTAGTCCCGATCGCGATAGAAGTAGATCTGCATCCAGGCGTTGAGCCCCTCGATGGCGGCGATGTCCTCCAGCGAGGTGGTGGCGACGTTGCTGAGCACGAAGGGAATGTTCGCGCCGGAGGCCGCCGCCGCCAGCTTGAGGTCGCCGTTCCGCGTCAGCATGCCGTTGTAGCCGGTGGGCCCGATCACCAGCGGCAGGGCATGGCGCTTGCCCAGCAGCGTGGTGGACAGGTCCCGCGGGCCGACCCGGGTCAGGGTCCGGGGCTCGAACAGGTAGTCATCGAATACGGCTTGATTGTGGCGCAGCGTCCGCTCGTCATCGGCGCCGCCCTCGAGATACTCGAACACGAAATGGGGGAGTCGGCGCCGGGCGATGCGTGCCAGGTCCTGGATGTTGAGTGCCTTGCGGCAGTCGGTTCCTGCGTAGGGGCGGCGTTTCACATGAGCCTCCAAGCGATGGTCGTCCCACCAAGGTCTAAGCCGAGGGCGCTTTCTGTTTTCTTGCCATACTACCATACTAGCCATATCAGGTAGGCGCCGGCCAGGGGCCACGCCGACATATCGGGGTAAACACATGAACGCGACACTGCAAGCGCTATGGCAGGAAACCCGCGACAGCGACTCGGTTCGCCAGCGGCTCTATCAGGTGCTGCGCCAGTCGATCATCCGCATGGTGCTGGCGCCGGGACAGGCGCTGTCGGAGAAGGAGCTCGCCGACACCTTCTCGGTGAGCCGCCAGCCGGTCCGCGAGGCCTTCATCCGGCTGTCGGAGGCGGGACTGGTCGAGGTGCGGCCGCAGCGCGGCACCTTCGTGGTCAAGATCTCGCAGCAGGCGGTGCTCGAGGCGCGCTTCGTGCGCGAGGCGGTGGAGGTGGCCGTGGCCCGCGAGGCCGCGACCCGCGGGCTGGGGAAGCCGGTGCTCGCCGATCTTCGTGAGCTGATCGAGCGTCAGCGGCGCTGCATCGAGCCGGCCGACCACGACCGCTTCTTCCTGCTCGACGAGGCCTTCCATCGCACCCTCTCGCTGGGCATCGGCCAGCAGACCGCCTGGAAGGTGACCGAGGAGGTCAAGGCGCAGCTCGACCGGGTGCGCTACCTGAGCATTCCCGACAGCACCCCCATCGACAAGCTGATCGAGCAGCACGAGGCCATCGTCGAAGCCATCGAGCGGCGCGACGTCGAGGCGGCGGCGGAGGCCATGTGCGTCCACCAATGCGAGATCCTGCAGTCGCTGCCCGATCTGGTGCGCCGCTTCCCCGAGATGTTCCAGACATCCCAGACACCATCGCTCGCCGAGGAGGCCAAGGCATGAAGATCGAACGGGCCTATACCATCGTCACCGCGCCGGGGCGCAACTTCGTCACCCTCAAGATCGTCACCGACGAGGGCGTCTACGGCATCGGCGATGCCACCCTCAACGGTCGCGAGCAGGCGGTGGTCGCCTACCTCGAGGAACACGTGATTCCCGCCCTGATCGGCCGCGACCCGCAGCGTATCGAGGACATCTGGCACTACCTCTACCGCGGCGCCTACTGGCGGCGGGGCCCGGTGACCATGAGCGCCATCGGCGCCGTCGACATGGCGCTGTGGGACATCAAGGCCAAGGCCGCCGGCATGCCGCTGTACCAGCTGCTGGGCGGCAAGAGCCGCGAGCGGGTAATGGTCTATGGCCACGCCACCGGCAAGGACATCGAGGCCTGCCTCGACGAGGTGGCCCGGCATGTCGAGGCAGGCTACCGCGCGGTGCGGGTGCAGGCCGGGGTGCCGGGCATCGCCAGCATCTACGGCGTGGCCAAGAAGCCCGGCGAGCGCTACGAGCCCGCCGACGCCGAGCTGCCGGCCGAACACGTCTGGAACACCGCCAAGTACCTCAACCACGCGCCCAGGCTGTTCGCCGCCGTGCGCGAACGCTTCGGCGATGACCTGCACGTGCTGCACGACGTCCACCACCGGCTGACGCCCATCGAGGCGGCGCGGTTGGGCAAGGAGGTCGAGCCCTTCCACCTGTTCTGGCTGGAGGACTGCGTGCCGGCGGAGAACCAGGAGAGCTTCCGGCTGATCCGCCAGCACACCACCACGCCGCTGGCGGTGGGCGAGGTCTTCAACAGCCTCTATGACGCCAAGGCGCTGATCGAGAACCAGTGGATCGACTACATCCGCGCCACCCTGACCCATGCCGGCGGCATCACCCATGTGCGGCGGCTGGCCGACCTGGCCGGGCTCTATCACGTGCGCACCGGCTTCCACGGACCCACCGACCTGTCACCGGTGTGCCTGGGGGCGGCGATCCACTTCGATACCTGGGTGCCCAACTTCGGCATCCAGGAGTACATGCCCCACGAAGCCGTCACCGACGAGGTCTTCCCCCACGACTACCGCTTCGAGGACGGCCACTTCCTGGTCGGCGAGACGCCTGGGCATGGCGTCGACATCGACGAGAAAGCGGCCGCCAAGTATCCCTATCGCCGTGCCAGCCTGCCGGTCAACCGGCTCGAGGACGGCACCCTGTGGCACTGGTAACGAGGTGAACCGATGAAAGCCTTTCAGGTAAGCGCCCCCCAGGACTACCGCCTGGTCGACACCGAGGTTCCCGACGCCGCCCCCGGGGAGGTGCTGGTGAGGGTGGCCTTCGCCGGGATCTGCGGCTCGGACATGCACATCATCCATGGCGACAACGCCTTCGTGCGCTTCCCGCGGATCACCGGGCACGAGTTCGCCGGCCTGGTCGAGGCCGTTGGTGAGGGCGTCCAGGGCCTCGCCATCGGCGACCGGGTGTGCATCGACCCGGTGATCAGCTGTGGCCACTGCTATCCCTGCCGCATCGGCCGCCCCAACGTCTGCACCGCGCTGGAGGTGATTGGCGTGCATCGCAACGGCGGCTTCGAGGAGCGGGTCAACGTGCCGGCCGGCAACGTCCATCGCCTGCCCGAGCACCTGGGGCTGGATGCCGCGGCGCTGGTCGAGCCCTATTCCATCGCCGCCAACGTGCTGGGCCGCATGCAGCCCCATCCCGGCGATCGCCTGCTGATCCTCGGCGCCGGGGTGATCGGCCTGACCATCCTGCAGGTGGCCCGCGCCCTGGGCATCGAGGACGTCACCGTCAGCGACGTGATCGATGCCCGCCTGGCCACCGCCCGGGAGCTGGGCGCCACCCGCACCCTCAACGGGGCGGAGCAGGACGTCGAGGCCGAGGTCGCGGCGTTGACCGGCGGCGAGGGCATGCCGCTGATCGCCGACGCCGCCTGCGTGCCGGCCCTGCTGCCGCAGATGCTGCGCATGGCCTCGCCGGCGGGCCGCATCGGCCTGCTCGGCTTCAACCCCACCCCCAGCGACCTGGTGCAGCTGGAGGTGATCAAGAAGGAGCTGACCCTGGTCGGCTCGCGGCTCAACAACCGCAAGTTTCCGGAGGTGATCGAGCTGATGGCATCCGGGCGGCTCGATCCGCTGGCGCTGGTCAGCCACCGCCTGCCCTTCGACGACATGCCCGGGGCCATCGAGATGATCGATCACCATCCCGAAAGGGCCCGCAAGGTACTGATCCAGATCGGTGCCTGACGGCCATCCACGCTCGTGGTCCGCACGACAACCAACAAGCCACAACCGCAAGTGCCAGGAGACAACGCCATGATCAAACGACTCGTGACCAGCGCCGTCCTGGGCGCCGCCATCCTCGGCAGCCAGGCCGGCCTGGCCGCCGACTTCACGCTGAAATTCGGCCACCTGGCCAACGAAGAGAACATCTGGCACCAGGCCGCCGAGAAGTTCAAGGAAGAAGTGGAAGCCAATTCCGACGGTCGCATCGAGGTGCAGCTCTATCCCAACGAGCAGCTCGGTGCCGAGATGGATGTCATCAACAGCATCCAACTGGGCACCGCGGACATGACCATCACCGGCGAGAGCCTGCAGAACTGGGCGCCCAAGGCGGCGATGATGGCGGTGCCCTATGCCTTCCGCGATTCCGCCCACCTCGGGCAGGCCGTGGAGGGCGAGATCGGCGAGCAGATCGAGGCCCAGATCACCGAGCGCGCCAACCTGGTGCCGCTGGCCTGGTTCGAGCGCGGCCCGCGGCACCTGACCTCCAACCGCCCGATCGAGCATCCCGAGGATCTCGACGGCATCCGCCTGCGCGTGCCCAACGTGCCGCTGTTCGTGGATACCTGGGAGGCGCTGGGGGCCCGCCCCACGCCCATGGCCTTCAGCGAGGTCTTCACCTCCCTGCAGCAGAATACCATCGAGGCCCAGGAGAACCCGCTGAGCCTGATCGAGAGCGCCAGCTTCGATGAGGTCCAGGACTACGTGAACCTCACCGGCCATGTGCGCAGCTGGATCTATGTGGTGATCGGCAAGGACCAGCTCGAGGGCATGCCGGAGGACCTGCAGCAGGTGGTCCGCGACGCCGCCCAGGAGATGCAGGCCCATGAGGCCGAGCTCTTCGCCGAGGACGAGCAGCGGCTGCGTCAGGATCTCGAGGAGCGTGGCATGGAGTTCGTCGAGGTGGATATCGACGCCTTCGCCGAGAAGGCCCGCCCCGCGGTGCTCGATGCCCTCAATGAAGAGCAGCGCGAGCTGTTCGAGGCCATCCAGGACCTGTGATGTCGCTGCCGGGCGAGTCCCGCCGGGCTCGCCCGCTCGCCGATGCGTGCCGCCCAGGCATCTTGAGGAGGACCTATGGACCCCAACCACAAGGCGGCCGAGCAGGAGGCGCTCGAGCAGTTGGACCCACTCGCCTCGGTTCCCACCTTTCAGGGCGCCCTGGGGCGGCTGATCGGGGGGATCGACACCCTGTTCACCGTGCTCGCCGTCCTGGCGCTGGTGGCTATCGCCGGCACGGTGCTGCTGCAGGTCTCGGCGCGGCTCTTCCTGCCGTTCAGCGTCTCCTGGACCGAGGAGCTGTCGCGCTACCTGTTCATCTACATGGTGGCCCTGTCGGCGGGGGTGGTGCTGCGCCAGCACCGCAACGTCAGCGTGGAGCTCTTCCACCATACCCTGGGGCTCCGCGCCAGGGCCGCCCTCCAGGCGCTGATCTGCCTGCTGATCGCCGGCTTCGCCTGGATGGTGCTGCCCTACGCCTGGCAGTACGCCCTGAACGGTGCCTGGCAGACCTCCCCGACCCTCAGGGTTCCCATGCTCTACATCTTCTTCTCCACGGTGGTGATGTTCGCGCTGTTGCTGGTCTACGGCGCCATCGGCTTCCTGGAGGGCCTCGTCGCCATTTTCCGCTCGCCTGAGAGCCCCGCATCGGAGAAGCCGTGATGGAAGTGATCATCCTGTTCAGCGCCTTCCTGGTCCTGCTGTTGATCGGCATGCCCATCGCCTTCTCCCTGGGCATCGCCTCGCTGGGCTACCTGCTGCTGGAAGGCATCTCGCTGACCGTCGTGCCGCAGCGCCTGTACGCGGGCATCGACACCTTCGTGCTGCTGTGCATTCCCGGCTTCGTGCTGGCCGGCAACCTGATGAACGTCGGCAACATCACCGAGAACATCGTGCGCTTCTCCAACGCCCTGCTCGGCCATATCCGCGGGGGGCTGGGCCTGGCCAACGTCGGCGGCTCGATGATCTTCGGCGGCATCTCCGGCACCGCCGTGGCCGACTCGGCCAGCATCGGCTCGGTGATGATCCCCGGCATGGCCAGGTCCGGCTACGACAAGCCGTTCGCCGCGGCGGTCACCGCCGCCTCCTCCACCGTGGGCCCGATCATTCCCCCCAGCGTGCCGATGATCATCGCCGGCTCGCTCTCCGGGGTCTCGGTGGGCCGCATGTTCCTGGCCGGCGCCGTCCCCGGCCTGCTGCTGGGCCTGGCGATGATGGTCACGGTGTATATCCTCGCCGTGCGGCGTGGCTATCCCAAGGAGGCCCGCGTGCCCTTCCTGCAGCTGCTGCGCGAGGCCAGGACCGCCTTCTGGGCGCTGCTGATGACGGCGATCATCCTCTACGGCATCATCGGCGGCTTCTTCACGCCCACCGAGGCCTCCATCGTCGCCAGCCTCTACGCCCTGGTGGTGGGCATGTACGTCTACAAGGGCCTCTCCTGGCGCAAGCTGCCGGCGATCCTCACCGATACCGTCTTCACCTCCGCGGCGCTGCTGCTGATGGTGGGGCTGGCCAACCTCTTCGGCTGGATCCTGACCAGCGAGCAGATCCCCCAGATGATCGCCGGCCTGATCCTGACCATCAGCGAGAACCCCCTGGTGGTCATCCTGATCCTCAACCTGATCCTGCTGTTCGTCGGCGCCTTCATGGAGACCATCGCGGCGCTGATCATCCTCTTCCCGGCGCTGCTCGGCGTGGCCACCGGGGTGGGCATGGATCCGGTCCACTTCGCGGTCATGGCGGTGCTCAACCTGATGATCGGCCTGACCACCCCGCCGGTGGGCGTCTGCCTGTTCGTGGTCTCGGGGATCGGCAAGCTGCCCATGCTGACCGTGGCGCGGGCCATCCTGCCCTTCCTGGTCTGCAACCTCGCCGTGCTGCTGCTGGTGTCCTATGTGCCGGCGGTCTCGCTGTGGTTGCCGACCCTGCTGTTAGGTGAGTAGAGAGTGGGCGAGTGACGCTCCGACAGAATCCAGCCATCAAAGGGATGCGCATGAACCTGACCCATCTTCCCGCGGCCGCGCGCGCTGGCCGGATCGGCATCGTCCACCTGGGCCTCGGCGCCTTCCACCGCGCCCACCAGGCGGTCTACCTGGAGCGCTATCGCCGGCGCAGCGGCGATACCGCCTGGGGCGTGAGCAGCGCCAACTTGCGCGCCAGCGTGGGGTTGGTGGATGCCCTGCGCGAGGCCGGCCACCGCTACCACGTGGCCGAGTACGCCGACAGCGAGCATGTCACCGTCCGCGAGATCGGCGTGATCGAGGAGACGCTGTTCTCCGGCCGCGATGAGCACGGTCGCTGGGGCCGCGACCGCGAGGCGCTGCTCTCGCGACTGGCAGACCCGGCGGTGCGCATCGTCACCCTGACGGTGACCGAGAAGGGCTACTTCCTGAGCCCGGCCAGCGGGCGGCTGCTCGTGGACGAGCCGCTGATCGCCGCGGACATCGCCACTCCCGAGGCCCCCTGCACCGCGCCGGGGCTGCTGGTCGAGGCCCTGGCGCGGCGCCGGGCGGCGGGGCTGGCGCCGTTCACGGTGCTCAGTTGCGACAACATGCCCGACAACGGCAAGCGTACCCGCGCCGCCGTGACCGAGCTGGCCGAGCGTCGCGACGCCGCGCTGGCGGCCTGGATCGAGCGCGAGGTGGCCTTCCCGTGCAGCATGGTCGATCGCATCGTGCCGGCCATGACCGCGGCGGACTTCGCCCGCCTGGCCGAGCTCGGCGTCGAGGACCCCAACGCCGTGGTCGGCGAGGCCTTCAGCCAGTGGGTGGTCGAGGACGACTTCCCCCAGGGGCGGCCGGCCTGGGAGGCGGACGGCGTGGAGATGGTCGCCGATGTGGCGCCCTTCGAGACCATGAAGCTGCGCATGCTCAACGGCAGCCACTCGCTGCTCGCCTACCTGGGCGCCCTGGACGGCATCGAGACGGTATTCGAGGCGGTGAGCCGCGACGACCTGGTGGCCCTGCTGCGCCGCTACATGCTCGATGAGGCCGCCCCCACCCTGGCCATGCCCGAGGGCACCGATCTCACCGCCTACGCCGGGCAACTGCTCGAGCGCTTCGCCAACGACAGCCTGCGCCATCGCCTGCAGCAGATCGCCATGGACGGCTCCCAGAAGCTGCCCCAGCGCTGGCTGCACGGCGCCCAGGCACGCCTGGCGGCCGGCGGTGAGGTGCCCTGCACCGCGCTCGGCGTGGCCGCCTGGATCCGCTATACGGCCGGCGACGACCTGGCCGGCCGGTCCCATCGGGTCGACGACCCCCTGGCGAGCCGCCTGGCGGCCCTGCACGCGCGCCACGGCGACGATGTCGAGGCCCTGGTGGCGGCCTTCCTGGCCGTGCAGGACGTCTTCCCGCCGGCGTTGGCGGCCGAGCCGCGCTTCGCCCGGGCGGTCGCCGCCGCCTACACCACCCTGACACGACAGGGGCTCGCCGGGGCGCTGGCCGCCCGCGGGCGGGCCTGACCGAGAGGACCTTCCCATGGAACACAGCTGGCGCTGGTTCGGCCCCGCCGACCCCATCACCCTCGACGAGATTCGCCAGACCGGGGCCACCGGTATCGTCACCGCCCTGCACGAGATCCCCAACGGCGAGGTCTGGCCGGTCGAGGCCATCGCCGAGCGCAAGCAGATGATCGAGGCGGCCGGCCTCACCTGGTCGGTGGTGGAGAGCGTGCCGGTGCACGAGGCCATCAAGCAGGGCCTGCCCGATCGCGACGCCTATATCGCCGCCTACCAGCAGACGCTGCGCCACCTGGCGGCCTGCGGCATCGACACCGTCTGCTACAACTTCATGCCGGTGCTCGACTGGACCCGCACCGACCTGACCTGGCGCCTGCCGGACGGCGGCCTGGCGCTGCGCTTCGACCAGACCGCCTTCGCCGCCTTCGACCTCTACCTGCTGGCGCGTCCCGGCGCCGAGGCCGAGTACTCCGACGCCGAGCAGGCCGAGGCCCGGGCCTATCTCGACGGCCTCGATGACGCCGGTCGCGAGCGGCTGGTGAACACCATCATCGCCGGGCTGCCCGGCGCCGAGGAGCACTACACCCTCGAGCGCTTCCGCGGCGCGCTGGCGGAGTATGCCGAGATCGATGCCGAGCGGCTGCGCCAGCACCTGGGCCACTTCCTGACGGCGGTGGTGCCGGTGGCCGAGGAGGTGGGCGTGCGCCTGGCGATCCACCCCGACGACCCGCCCCGGCCGATGCTCGGCCTGCCGCGGGTGGTGTCCGGGCCCGAGGACGCCCGGTGGCTGCTCGAGCGCGTGCCCAGTCCGGCCAACGGCCTGACCCTGTGCACCGGCTCCTACGGCGTCAGCGCCGACATCGACCTGGTGGCGATGGCCGAACGCTTCGCCCCGCACATCTACTTCGCCCATCTGCGTTCGACCCGGCGCGAGGCGTCGGACCCGCGCTCCTTCCACGAGGCCCATCATCTGGGCGGCGACCCGGACATGGTCGGCGTGGTGCAGGCGCTGGTCGCCGAGGAGCGCCGCCGCGAGCGCGAGGGTGGGCCGCGGCTGCCGCTGCGTCCCGACCACGGCCACCATATCCTCGACGATCAGCATCGCGACACCGCGCCGGGGTACCCGCTCTACGGCCGCCTCAAGGGACTGGCCGAGCTGCGCGGCGTGGAACTGGCGGTCCGCTCGCTGACCGCCTGAGCCCGGAGGCGCGCTCGAGACCCGACGCCCCCGCCGGTGCAACCGGCGGGGGCGTCATCGTCTGGTGGGGAGGGCAGCCGGCTCAGACCGGCTGCGGCACCTTGGCGGCCAGTTCGGCGATCACCGCCGGCAGCTCGCCGGCGTGGCCGATGGCGATGGCGCCCTCGGGGGTGGTCTCCTCGTCGGGGAAGTGGTTCAGGTGGACGACTCGCATGCCGGCGGCGAGCCCGGCGGCCACGCCCACCGCGGCGTCGTCGATGACCACGCAGCGCTCCGGCGGGTAGCCCAGGGCCTCGGCGGCCTTGAGGTAGAGCGCCGGGTCGGGCTTCCATACGCCCAGGGTGTAGGCGCTGAACAGCCACTCGCCGAA
This sequence comes from Halomonas stenophila, assembly GCF_014192275.1. Taxonomy (GTDB): domain Bacteria; phylum Pseudomonadota; class Gammaproteobacteria; order Pseudomonadales; family Halomonadaceae; genus Halomonas; species Halomonas stenophila. The sequence goes on from NZ_JACHXR010000003.1 coordinate 377,393, forward strand.
GTGGTGGGCCAGGCCGGCGCTGTCCATGGCGCAGCGGATCTTGCGCTCGGGGCCGTTGGAGACCACCGCCAGGGGGTAGGCGGTCAGGGCCTCGAGGGCCGCCGGCATGCCGTCGATCGCCTCGAGCTCCTCGCGCATGCGCGCCTCCATGCGCGCGCGCATGTCATCTTCCATGGCCTGGAAGCGGCCATCGCCGAGGGCGCCGTGGCACGCTTCGAGTTGCCGGACGATGGCCAGGAAGCGCACGCCGCGGAACTCCTCCATGTACTGGCGGGCGGTGAACGGCAGGCCGTAGCGCGGCAGCGTCTCCGCCATCACCTGGGCGAGCAGAATCTCGCTGTCGACCAGGGTGCCGTCGGAGTCGAAGAGCAGGCATAGAGGGGATGTCATGTGGACCTCGTGGGGGTTGGGAGCGATGGCTGAACCTATCGGGAATCGGTCATGCCCGGTCAGGGACGACGGGCCTGGTCGGCCTCGAGCTCGTCGAGGCGCGCGCGGCTGGGCAGGCCCTCCATGTCGCCGAGCACCTGCACCGCCAGGGCGCCGATCAGGTTGCCGCGGTTGAGCGCCTCGCGCGGCGAGCGGCCGTCGAGCAGGGCGCTGACCACCCCGACCGCGAAGCCGTCGCCCGCGCCCACGGTGTCGACGACCTCGCGCACCGCGATGCCGGGCACTTCGAAGCTTTCCTCCTGGTCGACGAGGCAGCCCCGATAGTAGCTGCCCTGCGGTCCCAGCTTGATGATCACCGCCCGGGCGCCGCGGTCGAGGTAGAAGCCGGCGATGTCGTGGGGCGTCTCCAGGCCGGTGAGGCGGCGCCCCTCGGCCAGCCCCGGCAGCACCCAGTCGGCGTGGCCGGCCATGGCGTTGAGGGTGTCGCACATCTCGGCCTCGCTGGCCCACAGGCCGGGGCGCAGGTTGGGGTCGAAGGAGATGCTGGCGCCGGCGCGGCGGGCCCGGTCGAGCATGTGCCAGGACAGCTCGCGGCAGCTCGCCGAGACCGCCGGCGGGATACCGGTGGCGTGCAGGTGGCGGGCCGCGGCGAAGTCCACCGTGGCGGCGTCGTCCGGCGACAGCCGGCTGGCGGCGCTACCGCGGCGGTAATACTCGACGTGGGGATCCGCCCCGCCCTCGGCGCGCTCCTTGAACACCAGGCCGGTGGAGGCGGCCGGGTCGCTGGCCAGGTGGCGGCAGTCCAGGCCTTCGGCCTCCAGGGCATGGCGGATGTAGCGGCCGAAGGCGTCGTCGCCGACCCGGCTCAGCCAGCCGACGCGGAAGCCCAGGCGGGCCAGGCCGATGGCCACGTTGGTGTCGGCGCCGGCGATGCGGCGCTGGAAGCGCTCGACCTCGGCCAGGTCGCCGGGGGCCTCGGCGACGAACAGGGTCATCGCCTCGCCGAAGGCGAGGATCTCGGGAGTATTGGTGGCTGTGGTCATCGGGAATGCCTCGCAGTATTTGGGAACGTTACCATCGCTCGGCGTGCGACATCGTCGGGTTGGATCATCAACATGGGGGTATCCGGTGCAGGGCGTCGAGTTAACGGCGGGTCGAGCCGCGGGCGATGAGCTCGGCCTGGTAGTGGATGCGTCGCGGCGGGGCGGGACGCTCGCGCTCCGCCCGCCGCTGCAGCAGGCTGTCCACCGCCGTCCGGCCGATGTCCTCGGTGGGCTGGGCGAGGGTGGTGATGCCGGGGGCGACCAGGGCGCACCAGTCGAGCTCGTCGATGCCCATCAGCCCGGTCTCGCCCAGGGGGACGCCGAGGGATTGCAGCGCCCGGGTCACCGCCAGGGTGACGTTGCCGTTGGCGCACAGCAGCGCCCGGGGCCTGGTGGCCGGGGCGTCCAGGAAGGCGGCGACGGCGCGCTCGAGCGCCGGCGCGTTGCCGTCGAGCGCCAGGCAGCACGCCTCGCCGCTCAGGTCGCGGGCGGCGAGCTGCTCACGGAAGCGCGCCAGGCGGGCCTGGCGCGAGCTGGCCTCGGCCGTCGGTTCGCTGACGTAGAGCAGCTCGCCGTAGCCCTGGGCCTGCAGATGGTCGAGAGCGCTGTCGATGGCCCTGGCGTTGTCGAGTCCCACCACGTCGGCCTCGAAGTCGCCCAGCGAGCGGTCGAGCAGCACCAGCGGCGTGCCCTGGGCGGCGAGGGCCTCGAGCTCCCGGCTGGGCCGGCCGGCGACGTTGATGACCAGCCCCTCCACCCGGTAACCGGCGAGCAGGGCCAGGTGCTCTCGTTCCAGGGCCGGCTCGTTGTCGGTGTTGCAGACCATCAGCGAGAGGCCCTGCTCCCGGCAGGCCTGCTCCACCCCGTGCATCACCGCGATCGAGAAGGGGTTGCGGATGTCCGCCACCAGCATGCCGATCAGGCGCGAGCGACCGCCCTTGAGCCCGCGGGCCATCTGGTTGGGTCGATAGCCCAGGCGCCTGGCGCTGGCCGCGATGCGCCGCTGCATGTCCCGCGACAGGCGCTCCCGCTCGCCGCCGAAATAGCGGGAGACGCTGGTCTTGGAGACGCCGGCGTCGCGGGCGACTTCCAGGATGGTGGCGCGTTGGGCATGCTCGGACATCGGCGGCTCGGCCTGGAATGGGAACGTTACCATCGTAGGCGTGGAACATGCCGGTCGGCAAGTCGCCTGGGCCTAGACAAAGGTCGGGAGTGGACGGTCGTCCTCGGGGGCGACGGCTCGTGGGCGCCGTCATGGCCGGGGCGCTCCCCGGCTGCACGGTGTCGTATGAGGGCCTCGTCGGCACCGGGCCAGGAGCGGGCTCAGGCCTGGGAGGTCGCCAGGTGGCGGGTGCTCTCCAGGCGCGAGATCACGGTGGGCAGCTGGAACATGCTGGTGATCGTGATGGCGCCCTCGGGGGTCTGCTCGGCGTCCGGGAAGCGGTTGAGGTGGATCACCGTCATGCCGGCGGCGAGCGCGGCCTTCACCCCGACGATGGCGTCGTCGATGGCCACGCAGTCCTCGGCGGCATAGCCCATCAGGCTGGCGGCGTGGTGGTAGAGGCAGGGGTCGGGCTTCCAGCACTGGGCCTCGTAGGCGCTGAACAGGTGATCGCCGAAGACGGCTTCCAGCCGGGTCGCCATCAGCGAGGTGCGGATCTTGTTCACCGGGCCGTTGGAGACCACGCCCATGGGGTGGCCGGTGAGGCTGGCCAGGGCTTCGGTGGCGCCGGTGATGGGCTTGAGGTCGGTGGCCAGGCGGCGATTGAGGTTGGCGCGCATGTCGCGCTCCAGCACCTCGAGGTGGAGGGGATCCACCGCGCCGTGGCGGCGTTCCAGCTCGGCGACGATATGGCGGAAGCGGGCGCCCCGGAACTCCCCGATGTAATCGCTGGCCTGGAAGGGCAAACCCGCCGCGGTGAGGCTCGTCTCCATCTCGTCGGCCAACAGGGGTTCGCTGTCGACCAGGGTGCCGTCGCAATCGAAGAGCAGGCAGAGAGGGCGTGCCATCACCAGACCTCGCGGGCGTGTCAGGAAGTTATGAACGCTATTGTGTCATATCGGCAGCGCTCAGAATTCATTAAAGCCCAGTTTCCCCATTTTGTGAACACTGTTTTCAAAGTTGCAGGCCCCGTCTCCCGGGGGAGACGGTCTCAGCCGGAGGCGAACAGCAGGGACAGCACGCCGGCCAGGTAGCAGCCGGCGATGGCCAGGCTCTCGAAGCCGATGCGGCCCGGCCCCAGCCTCTCGCGGTGGATCATCCCCACCATCAGGATGGCGGTCATCAGCAGCGACAGGGCGACCCACAGCGCCACCGGGTCGGGGATGGCGTGATAGATGGACCCGCCCCGATAGGCGACGTCCGAGGCGGCCACGAAGAGGGTGTCGAAGGCGTTGCCGCCGATGATGCCGGCCACGGCCAGGGTCAGGGCGCCCCGTCGCACCGCCGCCACCGAGGTGACCAGCTCCGGCAGCGAGGTCACCACCGCGGTCATCAGGGCGCCCACCACCGACTGGCCGAGGCCGGTCTCGGCGGCGATCACCGAGGCGGCGCGCTCGAGCAGCCAGCCGCTCGCCCCGAGCGCCATGGCCAGACCCAGGAAGCTCAGCCACAGGCCCGGGGCCGAGCGGTTCATGGCCTGCTCGTCGGGGATGTCGGGCTGTGTCTCGCGGGTCTGGGCCGGGCGCCACATGGGTCTTTCCTTGGTGCGATCCGCGAGGCGCAGCCCGAACAGGTAGGCCAACAACAGCAGCGGGGTCACCGGGTGCACCTGCCACAGGGTCCACTCGGGAGCGAAGCGACCCACCAGCACCAGCGCCAGCAGGCACAGCAGCAGCCCCCCCTGCATCAGGTTGCCGATGGAGGCGGCGGCATGCTCCAGGTTGGCGCGCCGATGGACCAGGTCGGCGATGGTCAGGAACAGGGTCTGCACGGCGATGCCGCCCAGGGCATTGCTCATGGCCAGGGTGGGGCGGTCGGCCAGCGCCGCGGAGACCGACAGCACCAGCCCCGACAAGGAGGTGGCCATGCCCAGCAGCACGGCCCCGGCGATGGCCTCGCCCAGGCCGGTGCGATCGGCGAGGTCGTCGACGATATGGGCCAGCCGGGTGCCCGCCACGCCGATCACCAGGGTGCAACCGACGAACAGGGCAACGGCGGTGCCGAGGGCGAGTTCCGTCAGCAAGGGAAGGCCCCCGTCGTACGGGGTGGGCGGGGCGCGTATCGCCCGGCGCATGCCGCCCGGGCGCTGGGGGTGTCGGACATGTCGGCTCCTGCTGAAGGGCGCTGGGCTAGTATGGTGGCATCCTGCCATGATACTCAGGGAGGGGCGGCACTGAGTCGCCAGTCCACAGCGTTCCCCCGGAGGCCGTCAAGTCATGAAACGCACAATGCTCTGGTCGGTGGTCGGCTATACGGCCGTCATCGGCGCCGGCCTGCTGACCCGGCACGCCGCTCGGGAGGCCTACCGCAAGACCGCCGGGGCCGCCCCGCCGGAGAACCCCGGACGCCGCGATACCCGGTGGCGGGAGGCCCTGGTCTGGGGCATGGCGAGCGGTGCCCTGGTCGGGGTGGCCAGGGTGGTCGGCCACCGCCTGGGCGATGAGGCACGCCGCCGCAGCGAGCGCCGCCGGCCGAGGCGCGCCCTGAAGCACCCGGGAGACTAGTCTTCGGGATTCGCCTCCGGCGCGTCGGGGGCCGACTGGCGCTGGCCCTGCTCGATCCTCTCGCCCGCCGGCGAGACCAGGTACCAGGGCGCGCCCAGGTGCAGCACATCCTGGCCGAGGGCGTCGCCGGCCTCCTTGTCGCCGCTGAAGTAGTAGAGCGGCCAGCCGGCGTAGGTCACCTGCCGGGTGCCGTCCTCGCGCTCGATGGTGCCGAGCTTGTCGGCATCGATGCCCTCGCCGGCCTGGGGCGCCTGGCGGGTGGTGTAGGGCGGCCAGGCGATGGCGCAGGACTGCGTGCAGTGGCTGCCACCCCCCGGCTCCTCCATCGCGAACATATACAGGCTCATGCCCTCCCGGTCGGTGAGGTAGGGCCCGTAGTCGGCCTGCTGTCGCGTCTCGAGCCGGGCCTGCTCGACCGGCTCGGGCACGCTCTCCAGGTCCTTGGTGGCCTCGTCGGCCTCCTGGCCCGCCACCGCGTCATCCGTCGCCGTCTCCGACGCCGCCTGCAGGGTGACGGGGGCCGCCAGCAGCAGCGTGGCCAGCAGGAAGACGGATCCCGCGCGTGGTATTCGTCCCTTCATCTCGCTCTCCCCTTTGAAGACGTCATCTCCACTCTAGGACAGGTCCCGCGGTGTCGTCTGCTCGGGCGTCTCGATGCACCGGGCGGGATCAGCCCGTCGTCATCTCGCCGCACAGGGGCGTCGGCATGGCCACCGCGCCTGCGGCGAACTCGAGCGGCGTGACGGAGCGGCAGGGTCGCTACCCGCGCCGCCGAGGCGTCTCAACGGTCGAGGCGGGCGCAGTTGCTGCGGTAGAGGGGGGCGGTGTCATCCAGCGTCAGGCGCTCGGTGACGGTGTGGTAGTAGAAGCGGGCGGTGGGGCCGCCGGGCAGCGCGTAGTCGCCGCACAGGCCATAGCCCTTGTTGACCTCGGTGAGGTGCGAGAGGTCGACGCGCTGGGGGGTGTCGAGGCGCTCGGCGATGCGTGCGGCGACCTGGGCGTCGCGCTTGGCCTCGGAGACCGCTTGGCCGCCGAAGATCAGGCCGGCGGCGACGAGGATGGCGACGACGGGGATCCAGAGATTGTGCATGGCGGGGTCCACAGGGGAGGTGCCCACCGGCGCGATGCCGGTGGGCGGAGGGGCGCTTACTCGACGCGCGGCTCCAGTTCGCCGCGCTCGTAGCGCAGGAACATTTCCTCGAGGTTGATCGGCCTGATCCGCGAGGCGTGGCCGGCGGTGCCGAAGGCCTCGTAGCGGGCCTTGCAGACCTCCTTCATGGCCGCGGTGCTGACCTTGAGGAACTTGCGCGGGTCGAACTCGGCCGGGTTCTGGGCCAGGAAGCGCCGCACGGCACCGGTGGAGGCCAGGCGCAGGTCGGTGTCGATGTTGACCTTGCGCACGCCGTGGCGGATGCCCTCGACGATCTCCTCGACCGGCACGCCGTAGGTCTCGGGGATGGCGCCACCGAACTCGTTGATGATCTCCAGCCATTCCTGGGGCACCGAGGAGGAGCCGTGCATCACCAGGTGGGTCTCGGGGATGCGGGCGTGGATCTCCTTGATGCGCTGGATGGAGAGGGTGTCGCCGGTGGGCGGCTGGGTGAACTTGTAGGCGCCGTGGCTGGTGCCGATGGCGATGGCCAGGGCATCCACGCCGGTGGCCTTGACGAAGTCGGCGGCCTCTTCCGGGTCGGTGAGCAACTGGTCGTGGTCGAGCTTGCCCTCGGCGCCCACGCCGTCTTCCTCGCCGGCCATGCCGGTCTCCAGGCTACCCAGGCAGCCCAGCTCGCCCTCGACAGAGACGCCGCAGGCATGAGCCATCTCGACGGTGCGCCGGGTGACGTCGACGTTGTAGGCATAGTCGGCGGGGGTCTTGCCGTCTTCCTTGAGCGAGCCGTCCATCATCACCGAGGAGAAGCCCAGCTGGATGGAGCGCTGGCACACCGCGGGGCTGGTGCCGTGGTCCTGGTGCATGACCACCGGGATGTGCGGGAACTCCTCGACGGCGGCCAGGATCAGGTGGCGCAGGAAGGGGGCACCGGCATACTTGCGGGCCCCGGCGGAGGCCTGGACGATCACCGGGGAGTCGGTCTCGTCAGCGGCTTCCATGATGGCGCGCATCTGCTCGAGGTTGTTGACGTTGAAGGCCGGGACGCCGTAGCCGTGCTCGGCGGCGTGGTCCAGCAGTTGGCGCATGCTGATCAGTGCCATGAAGTTACCTTGTCGTGCGTGATGGGACGCGGCGGGCCGGCGCCGCGTCCGGTCTCAATGGATGGGGGAGGGGTCAGCGGGCCGCCGCTTCCAGGGCCGCCACGGCCGGCAGGGTCTTGCCTTCCACGTACTCGAGGAAGGCGCCGCCGCCGGTGGAGATGTAGGAGACCCGGTCGGCGATGCCGTACTTGTCGATGGCCGCTAGGGTGTCGCCGCCGCCGGCGATGGAGAAGCCGTCGCTCTCGGCGATGGCTAGCGACAGCGCCTCGGTGCCGTGGCCGAACTGGTCGATCTCGAACACGCCCACCGGGCCGTTCCACAGGATGGTGCCGGCGGCCTTGAGCTGCTCGGCCAGGCGTCCCGCGGTCTCGGGGCCGATGTCGAGGATCATCTCGTCATCCTGCACCTGGTCGACGGGCTTGGTCACGGCGGTGGCGCTCTCGGAGAACTCGGTGGCCACCACCACGTCGGAGGGCAGCGGGATCTCGACCTTGGCCATCAGCGCCTTGGCCTGGTCGATCAGGTCGGCCTCGTGCAGCGACTTGCCGACGTTGTAGCCCGCCGCGGCGATGAAGGTGTTGGCGATGCCGCCGCCGACGATCAGTCGGTCACACTTCTCGGACAGCGCGGTGAGCACCTCGAGCTTGGTGGAGACCTTGGAGCCGCCGACGATGGCAGTCATCGGCCGCTTCGGCGTGGCCAGGGCCTTCTCCAGCGCCTCGAGCTCGCTGGCGAGCAGCGGGCCGGCACAGGCGGCGGGCGCGAAGCGTGCCACGCCGTGGGTGGAGGCCTGGGCCCGGTGGGCGGTGCCGAAGGCGTCCATCACGAAGACGTCACACAGGGCGGCGTACTGGCGGGCCAGCGTCTCGTCGTCCTTCTTCTCGCCGGCGTTGAAGCGCACGTTCTCGAGCAGGGCGACCTCGCCGTCCTCGAGGGCGACCTCCTGGTCCAGGTAGTCCTTGACCAGCCGCACCCGGCGCTCCAGCAGGCCGCCCAGGTGGTCGGCCACCGGGGCCAGCGAGAACTCCTCGGCCGGCTCCCCCTCGGTGGGCCGCCCCAGGTGGCTCATCAGCAGCACCTTGGCGCCGGCCTCCAGGGCGGTCGTGATGGTCGGCAGACAGGCCCGCAGGCGGGCGTCGCTAGTCACCTGGCCGTGCTTGACGGGCACGTTGAGGTCCTCGCGGATCAGCACCCGCTGGCCGCGGAGGTCGAGGTCGGTCATCTTGCGCACGTTCATGGAAGCAGGTTCCTCGTCTGGGAAAACCGAAGGGAAGTCAGGCGTCGGCGGGGGGCACCGGGCCCAGCCTGGCGATGCGGCCGGCGACGTCGAGCATGCGGTTGGCGAAGCCCCACTCGTTGTCGAACCAGCACATCAGCTTGATCAGGCGGCCGCCGGCCACCCGGGTCTGGGTGGCGTCCACGATACCGGAGCGCGGATCGTGGTTGAAGTCGACCGAGGCCATGGGCTCCTCGGTGTAGCCGAGCAGGCCGGCCAGCCGGGTCCGGGTGGCCTCGCGCAACAGGGCATTGACCGCCCCGGCCGAGGTGTCGGTGCGCACGCACAGCGACAGGTCCATGGCCGAGACGTTGATGGTCGGCACCCGCACGTGCAGGCACTCGAAGCGGCCGTGGAGGTGCGGCATCAAGCGGTCGATGCCCCGCGCCAGCCCGGTATCCACCGGCACGATGGAGTGCATGGCGGAGCGGGTCAGGCGCAGGTCGGTCTGATGATAGGAGTCGATCACCGGCTGGTCGTTCATCGCCGAGTGGATGGTGGTGGTCACCCCATGCTCGATGCCCAGGGCCTCGTCGAGCACGGTGAGCACCGGCACCAGGCAGTTGGTGGTGCAGGAGGCCGCGGAGATGATGCGGCAGCCCGGGGCCAGGTCGGCGTCGTTGATGCCGGTGACGATGGTGGCGTCGACGTCGCTCTCGGCCGGCTGGGAGAACAGCAGGCGGCCGGCGCCGGCCGCCAGGTGGCGCTCGGCGGTGGCGCGGTCCTTGAAGCTGCCCGAGCACTCCAGCACTAGGTCGATGCCCAGCGCCTCCCAGGGCAGCCGCTCGGCGTCGGGCTCGCTGAGCACCCGGATGGCGCGGCCGTCGATCACCAGGCGGTCGTCGTCCACCTCGACATGGCCGGGGAAGCGGCCATGGGTGGTGTCGTAGCGGGTCAGGTAGGCGATGGTGTCGAGGCCCGACAGCTCGTTGATGGCCACCACCTGGAGCGCCGGCTCGTCGCGCTCGATGAGCGCACGCAGCACGCACTGGCCGATGCGGCCGTAACCGTTGATGGCGATGCGGAGGGCCATGACGTTGTCGGGGACTCCAGAAGCGTTGCACACAAACCGGCGATTCTACCGCAATTCGCGCCCGTCGTCGCGGCCACCCGACCCCTTGAAAACCGCCCGGGTGTACCTATCTCAGCTAGTGGAGGGCGGGGGGCCCTGCCCTCACGACATCAACCACAGCAGGTGATCAGGAGGTGTTCGACATGTTCGGAGATCTCAGGCGGTTCGATACCGATTGGGCGCCCGGCACGGACTGGTTCCGGCGCTTCTTCGACGAGATGTGGCCCGAGCCCGGTGCCGCCGACATTCGTTCGGTGCCCCGGGGCAGCTTCCCGATGATCAACGTGGGGCGCACCGACGACGCGGTGCGGGTCTATGTGTTCGCCCCCGGGCTCACCGCCGAGGAGCTCGAGGTCAGCCTGCAGGACAACGTGCTCACCCTGAGCGGCCGGCGGGCCGGCGTGACCGAGGAGGAGGGCGGCGAGCGCCGTACCTTCTTCCGGCGCGAGAGGGCGACCGGCGAGTTCAGCCGTTCCGTGTCCCTGCCTCAGGGCCTCGACCCCGACCGCGCCGAGGCGCGCTTCCGCAACGGCGTCTGCGAGGTGGTCCTGCCCAAGCGCGAGGAGCTCAAGCCGCGCCGCATCGACATCCATGCGTCCTGAAGACGGTGCATCCAGAGGAGGTGAGTCGTCATGAGTGAAGTCGCCAAACGTGAAGAGAGCCGTGCACCGGTCGAACGGCGCGAGCGGCGGGCGGATGCCCTGCTGCCGCCGGTGGACATCTACGAGGAGGGCAGCGCCCTGCACCTGATCGCCGACATGCCCGGGGTGCAGCGTGACACCCTGTCCGTCGAGGTGAACGACAACGTGCTGAGCCTGGAGGGCGAGGTGGCCCTGGAAGTGCCCGAGGGGCTGACCTCGATCTACGCCGAGGTGCGCGCCCAGCGCTTCGCGCGTCGCTTCACCCTGAGCCACGAGATAGACGTGGAGGGTATCCAGGCGAGCATCGACCAGGGCGTGGTGCACCTGGTGCTGCCCAGGAAGGAGACCTACCGGCCGCGCCGCATCGACGTCAAGCCGGCCTGAGCCGGCACGTTTCCCGCCCCCGCCCAGGGGGCTTTTTCTTGCCTGGCCACCGACCGCGGCGTGCCCGTCACGCCTGTCACCGATTCAGTACGGTAGCGGAGAAGCACGACGACAAGTCTGATTCGGCTCGGGGCAGTCTGCGGCGGTTTTGCCCCGCCGAAGGGCTGTCGGCGGCCGCCGCTTGCTCTAGGCTAGAGGGGTAGCATCGATCACCCGTCAGTCAACCATCAAGGAGAGAGGGAGCGATGACCGATATAGCGCAGCTGCTCGGCAACGAGACGGAAAGCCTGCTGACCCACGAGTGCCGGGGCATTCCGGCCGCGTCGATCCACGCGCCGGGCCCGGACTACATCGACCGGGTGATGGCCCACAGCGACCGTCAGCCCCATGTGCTGCGCAACATGCAGGCCCTGTTCGACCACGGCCGGCTGGGCGGCACCGGTTATCTCAGCATCCTGCCGGTCGACCAGGGCATCGAGCACTCCGCCGGGGCCTCCTTCGCGCCCAACCCGATCTACTTCGATCCGGCCAACATCGTCGAGCTGGCCATCGAGGGCGGCTGCAACGCCGTGGCCTCGACCCTGGGCGGCCTGGCCTCGGTGGCGCGGCAGTATGCCCACAAGATCCCCATGCTGCTCAAGCTCAACCACAACGAGACGCTGACCTACCCGGCGGCCTACGACCAGACGCTGTTCGCCCAGGTCGAGCAGGCCTTCGAGATGGGCTGCGTGGCGGTGGGGGCGACCATCTACTTCGGTTCGCCGGAGAGCCGTCGCCAGATCACCGAGATCAGCGAGGCCTTCGAGCGTGCCCACCAGTTGGGCATGGTCACGGTGCTCTGGGCCTATCTGCGCAACCCCGAGTTCAAGCGCGAGGGCCGCGACTATCACACCGCCGCCGACCTCACCGGCCAGGCCATTCACCTGGCGGCGACCCTCAAGGCCGACATCGTCAAGCAGAAGATGGCCGAGACCAACGCCGGCTACCGGGACATCGGTTTCGGCCATACCCACGACAGGGTCTACGACGAGCTGACCTCGTCCCATCCCATCGACCTGGCCCGCTACCAGGTGGCGAGCTGCTACATGGGGCGGGCCGGGCTGATCAACTCCGGCGGCGCCTCGGGCGGGGCCAGCGACCTGGGCCAGGCGGTGCGCACCGCGGTGATCAACAAGCGCGCCGGCGGCATGGGTCTGATCTCCGGACGCAAGGCCTTCCAGAAGCCCATGGCCGAGGGCGTCGAGCTGCTCAACGCCATCCAGGATGTGTATCTGGACGAGTCCATCACCCTCGCCTGAGCCAGCCGAGGCAATCGCGGTTGGGGCCCGACGATGACCGATCGGGCCCCAACGCAAAAGGGCACGGCCGAAGCCGTGCCCTTTTGCGTGTGCCGTGACGCCGCGATCAGTCGTCGGCATCCTCCAGCAGCTGCTCGGCCTCGGCCACCAGGTTCTCCACGGTGAAGCCGAAGTACTTGAACAGGTCGCCGGCCGGGGCGGACTCGCCGAAGGTGGTCATGCCGAGGATGCGGCCCTCGAGGCCCACGTACTTGTACCAGAAGTCGCGGTGGCCGGCCTCGATGGCGATGCGGTTGCCGACTTCCGCCGGCAGCACCCGCTGGCGGTACTCGGCGTCCTGGGCGTCGAAGACGTCGCTGGACGGCATGGAGACCACCCGGACCGCGCGGCCGTTCTCGCCGAGGGCGGTGGCGGCGTCCATGGCCAGGGCGACCTCGGAGCCGGTGGCGATGATGATCAGCTCGGGGGTGGCCTCGCAGTCCTTGAGCACATAGCCGCCGCGCTGGATCTCGGCCACCTGCTGCCTGGTGCGGGCCTGGTGGGGCAGCCCCTGGCGCGACAGCACCAGGGCGCTGGGGCCGGACTGGCGCTTGAGCGCGGCGTCCCAGGCCGTGGCGGTCTCCACGGCGTCGCAGGGCCGCCAAGTGGAGAGGTTCGGCGTAGAGCGCAGGGTGGTCAGCTGCTCCACCGGCTGGTGGGTGGGGCCGTCCTCGCCCAGGCCGATGGAGTCGTGGGTGAACACGTGGATCGCCCGCACGCCCATCAGCGCGGCCATGCGCACGGCATTGCGCATGTACTCCATGAAGATCAGGAAGGTCGCGCCGTAGGGCACGAAGCCCCCATGCAGGGCGATGCCGTTGATGATTGCCGCCATGCCGAACTCGCGCACGCCGTAGTGCAGGTAGTTGCCGCCCGGCTCCTGGGCGGAGATCACCTGGGCGCCCTGCCAGAAGGTCAGGTTGGACGGCGCCAGGTCGGCGCTGCCGCCGAGCAGCTCGGGGAGCTGCGGGCCGAGCGCGTTGAGGCAGGCCAGCGAGGCCTTGCGGGAGGCCACGGCCTCGCCCTTGTCCTGGGCCTGCTCGATCAGCGCCTCGCTGGTCAGTTCCGTCGGCAGCTCGCCCTTGATGCGGCGACTGAACTCCCGGGCCAGCGCCGGATGGGCCGCGGCGTAGCGCTCGAAGCGCTCCTGCCAGGCGGCCTGGCGGGACTGGCCGGCCTCGGTGGCATCCCAGCCCCGGTAGATCTCCTCGGGCACGTGGAAGGGCGCGTGGGGCCAGTCGAGCTGCTCGCGGGCCGCGGCGACCTCGTCCTCGCCCAGCGCCGCGCCGTGGCACTCTTCCTTGCCCTGCTTGTTGGGCGCGCCGAAGCCAATGATGGTCTTGCAGATGATCAGGCTGGGCCTGTCGTCGTGGCTGCGGGCCAGCTCGATGGCGGCCTTGACCTCGTCGGGCTTGTGGCCGTCGACGTTGGGCACCACGTGCCAGCCGTAGGCCTCGAAGCGCTTGGCGGTGTCGTCGGTGAACCAGCCCTCGACCTCGCCGTCGATGGAGATGCCGTTGTCATCGTAGAAGGCGATCAGCTTGCCCAGCCCCTGGGTGCCGGCCAGCGAGCACACCTCGTGGGAGATGCCCTCCATCAGGCAGCCGTCGCCCAGGAAGCAGTAGGTGTAGTGGTCGACGATGGTGTGGCCGTCACGGTTGAACTGGGCGGCCAGGGTGCGCTCGGCGATGGCCAGGCCCACGGCGTTGGCCAGGCCCTGGCCCAGCGGCCCGGTGGTGGTCTCGATGCCCGGGGCGTAGCCGAATTCCGGGTGGCCGGCGGTCTTGGCGTGGAGCTGGCGGAAGTTCTGCAGCTCCTCCAGGCCGAGCTCGTAGCCGGACAGGTGCAGCAGCGAGTAGAGCAGCATGGAGCCATGGCCGTTGGACAGCACGAAGCGGTCGCGATCGGGCCAGTGCGGGTCGGCCGGATTGTGCTGCAGATAGTCGTTCCACAGTACCTCGGCGATGTCGGCCATGCCCATGGGGGCGCCGGGGTGGCCGGACTTGGCCTTCTGGACGGCATCCATGGACAGGGCGCGAATGGCATTGGCCAGTTCGAAACGGGATGGCATGGGGGTCAGCTCCTCGCCTGCGGCAATAGTAGCAATGACACGGTCGGGCCGGGGGGTGGCCGGACGTGGATCCTGGCTGGGATGCGCCGCGAGACGCGGGCGGCGCGGTCAAATTCGGTCGCTTATTGTCGCCGAGATGGGCCCGGCCTTCAAATGTGCGGCGGCCGGGTAGCTCGGAGGAGGCCGCCCGGGGCGCCGCTCGGCGTGTCGCTGTCGCTAGGAAGGGCCGCGGCGAGGGTGTAGAATCCGCTCCCAGCCGGTCCGCCCGGGCCCTGGCGCGCCGCGCCGCTGCCCCGTGGCGGTGCCCACCGTTATCCTGGCTTCGAGCCCAGACGCCGTCATCCCACCATGTAGAGGGTCGAGGACGCCATGAGCGAATACTCCCTGTTCACCTCCGAGTCCGTGTCCGAGGGACACCCGGACAAGATCGCCGACCAGATCTCCGATGCGGTGCTCGACGCCATCATCGCCCGCGACAAGAACGCCCGGGTGGCCTGCGAGACGCTGGTCAAGACCGGGGTGGCCATCGTCGCCGGCGAGATCACCACCTCGGCCTGGGTCGACCTGGAGGACCTGGTGCGCCGGGTGATCCTGGACATCGGCTATACCTCCTCGGATGTCGGCTTCGACGGCGAGACCTGCGGCGTGCTGAACCTGATCGGCAAGCAGAGCGTGGACATCGCCCAGGGCGTCGACCGCACCAAGCCCGAGGACCAGGGGGCCGGCGACCAGGGCCTGATGTTCGGCTACGCCACGGACGAGACCGACTCCTTCATGCCGGCGCCGATCCACTACGCGCATCGCCTGGTGGAGCGCCAGGCCGAGCTGCGCCACCACGGCTTGTTGCCCTGGCTGCGCCCGGATGCCAAGAGCCAGCTGACCTTCCGCTACGACGAGCACGGCAAGCCTTGTGGCGTGGATGCGGTGGTGCTGTCGACCCAGCACGACCCGGACATCGACCAGGAAGAGCTGCGCAGCATGGTCCAGCGCGAGATCATCGAGCAGGTGATCCCCGCCGAGTGGCTCACCGAGACCACCCAGTACCACATCAACCCCACCGGCAAGTTCGTCATCGGTGGCCCGGTGGGCGACTGCGGCCTGACCGGGCGCAAGATCATCGTCGACACCTACGGCGGCATGGCTCGCCACGGCGGCGGCGCCTTCTCCGGCAAGGATCCGTCCAAGGTCGACCGCAGCGCCGCCTATGCCGGCCGCTACGTGGCCAAGAACATCGTCGCCTCCGGCCTGGCCGAGCGCTGCGAGATCCAGGTCTCCTACGCCATCGGCGTGGCCGAGCCGACCTCGGTGTCGGTGAACACCTTCGGCACCGGCAAGATCAGCGACGAGCGCATCGTCGAGCTGGTTCGCGAGCACTTCGATCTGCGGCCCAACGCCATCACCCGCATGCTCGACCTGCTGCACCCCATGTACCGGCTGACCGCGGCCTATGGCCACTTCGGTCGCGAGCCCTTCGAGACCAGCTATACCTGGACCGATACCCAGGGCGAGCAGCATACCGAGACCTTTACCGCCTTCCCCTGGGAGAAGACGGACCGCGCCCAGGCGCTGCGCGACGCCGCCGGCCTCTGACGCTCTGTCGGTGATCTCGCACGCCGATTGAGGGCCCCGCCGGCAGCGCCGCGCGGGGCCCTCGTCTAGGGTCGAGGCAAGTCCCTCTCGGGAGGCCTCGCCATGGCCCGCCTGCTGCTCCTGTTGCTCGGTTGCCTGCTCGCGGCCCCCCTGTCGGCCGCATGCCCGGACTGGTCGTCCGCTCGCGCCGGGGGCGAGCTCGCCGCCCTGCAGGCCCGCCTCGAGGCCTGGAACACGGCCTATCGCCGCGACGGCCGCTCGTCGGTGAGCGACGCCGTGTACGACCAGGCCGTCGAGCGTCTCGGCACCTGGCGGCGCTGCTTCCCCGGCCAGGCCCCCGCCTCCCCACCCGCCACGACCGGCCCGGCCGGCGAACTGTCCCATCCGGTGGCCCAGACGGGGCTGACCAAGCTCGCGGACCGTGACGCGGTGCGCGCCTGGCTGGCCCGTCACGGGCCCGCCTGGATCCAGCCCAAGGTGGATGGCGTGGCGGTGACCCTGCTCTATGAGCGGGGACGGCTCGTCCGCGCCATCAGCCGCGGCGACGGCCGTTCGGGCCAGGACTGGACGGCCCGGGCCCGGCGCCTTCCCGCGGTGCCCGGGCGGCTGCCGGACGGGGCGCCGGCCAGGGTGGTGTTGCAGGGCGAGCTGTACCGGCGCCTGGATGGCCATGTGCAGGCCGAGCGCGGCGGCGCCGGGGCGCGCAGCACGGTGGCGGGGTGGCTGGCGCGGGAGCGGCTCGACGCGAGCCTGGCCGGCGAGGTCGGCCTCTTCGTGTGGGGCTGGCCCGATGGGCCGGCGACCCTGCCGGCCCGCCTGGCAGGCCTCGAGGCCCTGGGCTTTCCCGACACCGCCCGCTGGACCCGGCCGGTCGAGGGGGCGCCAGCGGCCGGCCGCTGGCGCGAGGCCTGGTACCGCGACCCTCTGCCCTTCGCCACGGATGGGGTGGTGCTCAAGCGGGGCCGCCGCCCGCCGGGGCGCGACTGGCGGCCGGCGCCGCCGGACTGGGCGGCCGCCTGGAAGTATCCGCCCCGGGAGGCGCTGGCGGCGGTGCGCGGCGTGGAATTCCGCATCGGCCGCACCGGGCGCATCACGCCGCTACTGCAGCTGCGGCCGGTCGACCTCGACGGCCGCACCATCCGCCGGGTCTCCGCCGGCTCGCTGGAACGCTGGGAGCGTCTCGATATCCGCCCCGGCGACCGGGTGGTCATCGCCCTGGCCGGTGCGACCATCCCGCGCCTCGAGGGCGTGGCCTGGCGAGCCGTCGAACGTGCCGCCGTGTCGCCCCCGGACCCCGCCGCCTACCACGGCCTGAGTTGCTGGCACCCGGCACCGGGCTGCGAGCAGCAGTTCCTCGCGCGCCTGGAATGGCTGGCCGGTCCCGAGGCCCTCGACCTGCCGGGGCTGGGGGCCGGCACCTGGCGTGCCCTGGTGGCGGCGGGGCATCTCGAGGGGGTGCTCGACTGGCTGGCGTTGTCCCCCGGCGCGCTGCGCCGGGCGGAGGGCATCGGCGAGGTGCGGGCGCGGCGGTTGGCGGCGGCCTTCGCCGCGGCCCGCCGGCGGTCCTTCGCCGCCTGGCTCGAGGCGCTGGGCGCGCCGCCCGGCTGGGACGCCGGGGTGGCGCCGGACTGGGCGACCCTGGCCCGGCGACGCGAGGCGGCCTGGCGCGCGCTGCCCGGGCTGGGGCCGGTACGCAGCGCGGACCTGCGCGCCTTCTTCGGCCACCCCGAGGTCACGCACCTGGCACGGCGGCTGGCGGCGGCGGGGATCGACGGCTTCGAGGCCCAGCGTTGATTGTCCGCTTTTCCTGCCGCCTCCTATAGTGAAGGTCACGTTTTTCCCCGGGAAAGAGGTGACGCATGAATCAGCCCGTCGTATCCGCGCCCACCGCCACGGACTACAAGGTCGCCGATATCGCCCTGGCCGACTGGGGCCGTCGCGAGATCCGTATCGCCGAGACCGAGATGCCGGCCCTGATGGCGATCCGCGAGAAATACCACGCCGCCCAGCCCCTCGCCGGGGCGCGGATTGCCGGCTGCATCCACATGACCATCCAGACCGCGGTGCTGATCGAGACGCTGATCGACCTCGGGGCCTCGGTGCGCTGGTCCTCGTGCAACATCTTCTCCACCCAGGATCATGCCGCCGCGGCCATCGCCGCCGCCGGCATCCCGGTCTTCGCCTGGAAGGGCGAGACCGAGGAGGACTTCTGGTGGTGCATCGGCCAGACGGTGGAGGGCCCGGAGGGCTGGGTGCCGAACCTGGTGCTCGACGACGGCGGCGACCTCACGGCGCTGCTGCACGACAAGCGCCCGGAGCTGCTCGACGGCGTCCACGGCATCAGCGAGGAGACCACCACCGGCGTGCACCGCCTGCTGGAGATGATGCGGGAGGGCACCCTGCGGGTGCCGGCGATCAACGTCAACGACGCCGTGACCAAGTCCAAGAACGACAACAAGTACGGTTGCCGCCACTCGCTGAACGACGCCATCAAGCGCGGCGTCGACCACCTGCTGGCCGGCAAGCAGGCACTGGTGATGGGCTACGGCGACGTGGGCAAGGGCTCGGCGGCTTCGCTGCGCCAGGAGGGCATGATCGTCCGCATCGTCGAGATCGACCCGATCTGTGCCATGCAGGCTTGCATGGACGGCTTCGAGGTGGTCTCACCCTACCGCGACGGCATCAATGCCGGCAGGGAGAGCATCGACCGTGCCCTGCTCTCGCGCATCGACCTGGTGGTCACCGCCACCGGCAACATCGATGCCTGCGACGCCGCCATGCTCGCGTCCCTCAAGCCGGGCGCGGTGGTATGCAACATCGGCCACTTCGACAGCGAGATCGACACCGCCCATATGCGCCGCCAGTGGCACTGGGAGGAGGTCAAGCCCCAGGTGCACAAGGTCTACCGGGACAGCGAGCCGGGGAACTACGACCCCGACAGCCGCGACTACTTGATCCTGCTCTCCGAGGGCCGGCTGGTGAACCTCGGCAATGCCACCGGCCACCCCTCCCGGGTCATGGACGGCTCCTTCGCCAATCAGGTGCTGGCGCAGATCCATCTCTACGCGCGCGGGTTCGCCGGCCTCGACGACGCCGGCAAGCGCGAGGCGCTCGGGGTCTCGGTGCTGCCGCGGTACCTGGACGAGGAGGTGGCCCGCTACATGGTCGAGGGCTTCGGGGGCGTCATCACCCGCATGAGCGAGGCCCAGGCCGAGTATACCGGCGTGCCGGTGGAGGGGCCCTACAAGCCCGATGCCTATCGCTATTGACCCCGTCCGGTCTCATGGGCGGGCCCGAGCCCGCCCCGGGAGGAGTTCGTGTCGGCAGACCGGCAGGCAAGGCCCTCGGCAGAGGCGTGCGAGCAACAGGCGCGCCTGAATGCCGTCCTGATGGCCTGCGGGATCATCGGCCTGCTCTGCTATCTGCCCTTCGACTACTGGATGGTCCCCGAGCGCTGGCCGGCCCTGTGGGTCGGCCGGCTGCTGGTGGTGGGACTGCTGGCGCTGTGCCTGGCCTGGCAGCATCGCCGGCCCATGCGCAGCGAGCGGGCGCTGCTGGTGGCGGCCCTGGGCACCACGCTGTTCCTGGCCTGGGGGGCCGCCCAGGTCACGGAGCCCTTCGCCTTCTTCTTCTGGAACCAGAGCCTGGCGGTGGTCATGTTCATCCTGCTGCCGGTGGTGTCCGTATGGCGCCCTGTCTACATGCTGGTGCACAACGGCGTGATGCTGGTGGCCTATGGCCTGTGCTTCGTCCTGTGGAGCCCCTTCGCGCTGGTCGAGCTGCTGCGTCTGGGCGGCGTCTTCCTGCTGATCGGCTGGCTGATCTCGCCGCTGCTCTCCTATGTGCGCTATGGCATCTTCCAGCGCACCGCCGCCCTGAGCCATGCGCTGCGGGAACGCAACGCCGAGCTGACCGCCGCCAACCAGGAACTGGCGACCCAGCAGCAGGAACTGACCTACCTGGCCAACTTCAATGCCATGACCGGGCTGGCCAACCGCCGCTGGGGGATGACCTTCCTGCGCGAGAACCTCGACGACTGCTACCGCAAGCGTTGGCCGCTGTCCCTGCTGCTGGTGGACATCGACCGTCTCAAGGTCGTCAACGACAGCCACGGGCATGCCAGCGGCGACCGGTTGATCTGCCACGTGGCCCGAGCCATCGCCGACCAGTTGCGCAACGGCGAGCTGGCTTGCCGCCTGGGCGGCGACGAGTTCCTGATGATCATGCCCGACGCCGATGCGACCGAGGCCGGCGACCGGGTGCGTCGCCTCTCGGCGCTGGCGTCGGGGCGGCTCGAGAGCGACCCGGAGCTGGTGGCCACGGTCAGCGTCGGCGAGGCCACCTACCGGCCCTGGCAGGAGGGAGTGGCGGACATGGATATCCTCATCCAGCGGGCCGACAGCGCCATGTACAGCTGCAAGCGGCACAGCCGGCGGCAAACCCGCACCACCGACGAGGCGCCCAGGCGCGCTCGGCGCCGGGGCGATTAGCCCTGTCACGGCAGTGACACGCGACCGCCACGGTGGCGTCACCGCGGTGCGCCAGGCTGGTCGGGTCTGTCGAGGAGACCGCCCCATGCCGACCCCGCCCACCGCCCGCACCCTCTTCGTCTCCGATGTCCACCTGGGCACCCGGGACTGCCAGGCCGAGCTGCTGGCGAGCCTGCTGCGTCGCGTGCGTCCCGAGCGCCTCTACCTGGTCGGCGACATCGTCGACCTGATCGCCATGCGCAAGCGGGCGGTGCTGCCCCCGGCCCAGCAGCGCCTGGCCGCCCGGCTGCTGCGCCTGGCCCGGGGGGGCTGCGAGATCGTCTACATCCCCGGCAACCATGATGCCGCCCTGCGGCGGCTGTGTGGCCTGCGCGTCCACCGGGTGCGCATCGAGCGGCGCATGATCCATACCACCGCCGACGGCCGCTGCCTGCTGGTCAGCCATGGCGATGAGTTCGACACCCATGTGCGCATTGCCCCCTGGCTGCTGACCCTGGGCGACGGCATGCACCAGTTCGTGCTGGCGCTCAATCGCTGGTGCAACCGCACCCGCGGCCTGCTGGGCCTGCCCTACTGGTCGCTGGCCAGCGCGCTCAAGCGCCGGGTCGGTGCCGCCCAGCGCTATGTCGCCCAGTTCGAGCAGGCGGCCTTGCACCAGGCGGCCCGGGAAGGGCTCGACGGCTACGTCGGCGGGCATATCCACAAGGCCGGGTTCCGGGCCCGGGACGGCGTGCTCTACTGCAACGACGGCGACTGGGTGGAACACTGCACGGCCCTGCTGGAGACACCCGACGGGCGGCTCCAACTGGTCGACTGGCGGGGTGAGATCATCGAGCGTGAACCCGTCATGGCGGCTTCGTCCGTTTCCGAGGGGGCGGCCTTGCCCGTCGCCGCGGCCGGTCGCGCCTCCTGACGCCCCGCGCCCGGCGGCCTCATTCCGCGACGAAGGCGAGCAGCCGGCCGCAGATCAGCACCACCAGCCACAGCAGCAGCGAGGCGCCACCGGCCAGCCAGAGCCGGCGGCGCGTGGCGCGGGCCAGTCCCGGGCCCAGGTTCAGCCACAGGGCATTGCCGACGGCCGCGGCGATCAGGGTCAGCTTGGCCAGGAACAGCGGCATCGCCAGGTAGTCGCCGGGCGCGGCGAGGAACAGCAGGGCGCCGGTGGCCAGCGCCAGGACGAGGCCCAGGACGGCCACCGGCTGTAGTAGTCGGGCCGCATC
Organism: Halomonas stenophila; assembly: GCF_014192275.1. Lineage (GTDB taxonomy): Bacteria > Pseudomonadota > Gammaproteobacteria > Pseudomonadales > Halomonadaceae > Halomonas > Halomonas stenophila. The sequence goes on from NZ_JACHXR010000003.1 coordinate 398,784, forward strand.
GACCAGCGGCAGCTCGGGACGCCGGCCCATCAGGCGCAGGTCCAGTGGCAGGATCGCGCCGACCAGCAGGGCGATGCCCAGCACGTGCAGGGTGTTGACGCCGGCGTAGCCCCAGCGCGACAGCCGCATCCAGTCGGCCGGCGAGGTCTGTGCCAGCCACGCGATCAGACTATCCACGAGGCGTCGAGCGGCGAGGGATCACAGTCGGTCCGGATAGAGAGGGAAGGCCTCGCCGTCGATCCACAATTGCACGGCCTTGAGCCGCTTCTCGTCGGAGTCGCGCGAGGGCGCGCCCAGCACCCGGATCTCGATGCCCTCGGCCAGGTCCCCGGGCTCGAGGCCGGCGCGCCGGTTGCGCCAGGGCTGGCCGACTTCCACCGTCCAGGCGGTGCCGTCCACGTCCAGGGTCAGGTTGCCATGGGGGTTGCCCAGGCGAACCGCGGTGATGGTGCCGGTCAGCGTGGTGGGCTCGTCCTCTGCCCAGGCCCAGCCATGGTGGGCCTGGGCGGGAAACGCGAGGGTGATCAGGACGGCCAGAAGCAGACCGAGACGGGTAGGGGGGCGCAGCATGGTGGGATCCTCCGTTCGGGTGGTGAATGTGCCGGCGGGCGGACAGGTTAACCATAGCCTGCCTGCGACCCGGCTGCCGCCGGCCACCGATCGCCGTTTCCGCCTGCTGCCATGCGACGCGCTTCCGTCGGCGCCGCTTCCAGGCGCGCCGGCATGGCAGGACGACGCCAGAGGTTCTAGAACATAGGATGTGGCGGATTCACCTGCCATCATCCCCCCGCGAAAGGTTTCTCGTCATGACCGCTTCCGTGCAAATCGTCGGCCCCCAATTCAGCACCTTCGTGCGCAGCGTCCAGCTGTGCTGCGAGGAGAAGGGCATCCCCTACACCCTGGGCGCCGAGGTCGACGGCCGGCCCCTCGGCCTGCACTCCCCCGAGCACTACGCCCTGCACCCCTTCGGCAAGCTCCCGATCCTGCTCCACGGCGAGCGGCGCCTGATCGAGACACCGAGCATCTGCCGCTACCTCGACGCCGCCTTCGAGGGGCCACCGCTGCAACCCGAGGATCCCTGGGCGCGGGCCCAGGTCGATCAGTGGACCGGGATCCTCGCCCTCTACGTGGACCAGGCCCTGGTGCGTCGCTACCTGCTGGAGTTCGTCTTTCCCAAGGGCGAGGGGGGTGCCGTGCGCCAGGAGGCGGTCGCCGCGGCCCAGCCGGAGGTGGCGCGCCTGCTGGGCCTGCTCGAGGGGCAGCTGGCCCACGGCGACTACCTGGTGGGTGAGGCCTTCAGCATCGCCGACGCCATCGCCGCGCCGATGCTCGACTACCTGCTGGGCCTGCCCGCCGCCGAGGCCTTCCTCGCCGAGACCCCGCGGCTGGTGGCCTACACGCAGCGTCTGCGGGCGCGGCCCGCGGCCGCCCGGGTGCTGGTAGCGCCGGACCTGGGCGGGGCCTCCTAGTCGCCGGGTCGCCTGCGCTCTCGGCGGACACCCCGGGCGTGGCTCCGCCCGCCGGCGCGGCCGAGAGTGGGAACACCGCCAGCTGCCGGCCACGCCGCGGCGGCCCCCATACCTGGCACAAGGATGGCCCATGCTGAATCTGCTCGCGATCATCGTCTCCCTCACCGCGGCGCTGGCCTGGCTCAACCAGCGGTTAATCCGCCTGCCCACCACCATCGGGGTGATGGCCATCGCCCTGGTGCTGTCCTGGGGGCTGCAGGGGCTGGCCTGGCTGGGGCTGCCGGGGCTCGAGGCGCGGGCCGCCGACTGGGTGGCGCGCTTCGACTTCAACGAGCTGGTCATGGAGGGCCTGCTGTCGCTGCTGCTGTTCGCCGGCGCCCTGCACATCGACCTGGACCGACTGCGGCGTTACCGCTGGTCGATCGGCTTCCTGGCCACCCTGGGGGTGGTGATCTCGACCCTGGCCATCGGCGCGGCGACCTACGGCCTGCTGCGCCTCGCCGGGGTCGAGCTGTCCTGGCTGTACTGCCTGGTGTTCGGCGCCCTGATCTCGCCCACCGATCCCATCGCCGTGCTGGGTATCCTGCGCAAGGCCGGGGCGCCGGTGGACCTGGAGCTGCGCATCGTCGGCGAGTCGCTGTTCAACGACGGGGTGGCCGTGGTGGTCTTCACCCTGCTGCTGGGCGCCGCCGCGGGCAGCGAGGCGCTCACCCCGGGCCATGCCGGGGCGCTCTTCCTGCAGGAGGCCGGCGGCGGCATCGCCCTGGGCCTGGCGGTGGGGGGGGTGGCCTATGCGCTGATGCGCAGCATCGACGAGTACCGCATCGAGGTGCTGGTCTCCCTGGCCCTGGTGCTGGGCGGCTATGCGCTGGCCCTGCAGCTGCACGTGTCCGGTCCCATCGCCATGGTGGTCGCCGGCCTGCTGGTCGGCAACAAGGCCCGCGAGAGCGCCATGTCGGAGACCACCCGGGCGCAGCTCGATGCCTTCTGGGAGCTGATCGACGAGCTGCTCAACACCCTGCTGTTCGTGCTGCTCGGCCTCGAGGTGCTGCTGATCCCGTTCGCCGGATGGCAGCTGTGGGTCGCCGCCGGGCTGATCCCGGTGCTGCTCGGCGTGCGCCTGGTGACCATCGGGCTGCCGGTGATGCTGCTGCGCGAGACGCTGGGCTTCCGCCGGGGCTCGGCGCGGATCCTCACCTGGGGCGGCCTGCGTGGCGGCATCTCGGTGGCCCTGGCGTTGGCCATCCCCAGCGGCGAGGCCCGGGATGTGCTGCTGACCATCACCTACCTGATCGTGCTGTTCTCGATCCTCGTCCAGGGCCTGACCATCGGCCGGCTGGTGGCCCGGCTGCTGGCGCCCGAGTAGCCGTTCAGCCGAGACCGGCCAGGCCGGCGAGGCCCGTCAGGTAGAGCGGGATCAGCAGAGGCGCCGCCAGGGTGGTGAGCAGCACCGCCAGCGCGCCCTTCTCGGGGGCGATGCCGAGTTCCATGGCCACCACCACCACGTTGGCGGCCATCGGCACCACGCCGATCAGCAACAGCGCCATGGCGAGCTCCGGCGAGAGCCCCAGGGTGGCCTGCAGCGCCAGCACGACGCCCAGGGCCAGCAGCGGCCAGAGCCCGTAGCGCACCGCCACGCAGGCGCTGATAAAGCGCAGATCGAATTCCCGTACGCTCACCCGGCCCAGCGTCATGCCGATGATCATCATGCCGAGCAGGGTATAGGTAGGCGGGAAGACCGCGAGCCCCTCCATGACCGCTGCCGGCACCGCGAGCCCGGAGGCCTCGACCAGCAGCGCCGCCAGGAAGGCGTAGATCATCGGCAGGCGCAGGATCTTGACCAGGCTCTGGCGCACCGAGAAGCGTCCCCGGGCGCTCAGGTAGAAGCCCAGGGTGAACTCGTAGAGGGTCACCCCCAGCACCCCGAACAGGTAGAGGGTCACCCCCGAGGGTGGCAGCAGCACCAGGGCTACCGGCAGGCCGAAGTAGCCGGTGTTGCCGGTACCCGCCGAGAAGGCCAGCACGGCGCTCTCCTCGCCGGGCAGGGCGCGGCGGGCCAGGCGGCTGACCAGCAGGGCGACCAGGCTGGCCGCGACGAACAGGGCCCCGGTGATCAGCAGATAGGCCGGCGTGGGGCCGCCCTGGGTCAGGCCGCGGAAGAAGGTCAGCGGCGCGATCAGGTAGATCAGCAGGGTGGCGATGGGGCGGGGGTCCACCGCCAGGTGGCGGGCGGCCAGCCAGCCCAGGCCGACGAAGGCCAGCAGCGTCCACAGCGGACCCATCAGGGTGGCGGGATCGAGGCTCATGCATCACGTCCATGTGGAGACAAGGTCCCTATCTTGCCTGGCTCCCCCCGGGCTGTCAGTCCGCCGGGGCGGGGCGGCCCGGCGGTTCTTTAGCACGTCTGGTTATACAGCCCGCGGTTTTTATATGAAGGAAATCGATGCAGAGTGACGAAACTTTCATTGGTCGCCCTGCCCGCGAATCGTCACAATGGCGCCAACTTCTCGCATTGCCCGGCCGGCGCCGGGCGGCTGCGCATCCTGACACCGCGTGTCCGAAGCGACGCGAACCACGAGGACCGGATCGATGAGTGCACACGAGCATCCGCTGGGCATCAGTTTCGAATTCTTCCCGCCCAACACCGACGCCGGGCGGGACAAGCTGATGCGCACCCGCGATGCCCTGGCCCCTCGCCAACCGCGCTTCTTCTCCGTCACCTACGGTGCCGGCGGCTCCACCCAGCATCGCACCCTCAACACCGTGCAGGCCGTGCGCGAGTCAGGCATCACCACCGCGCCGCACCTGTCATGCATCGGCAGCGAGAAGGCGGTGCTGCGCGACCTGCTGGCCCAGTACCGCGAGCAGGGCATCGACAGCCTGGTGGCCCTGCGCGGCGACCTGCCCTCCGGCATGGGCGGCATCGGCGAGCTGCGCTATGCCAACGAACTCGTCGAGTTCATCCGCGAGGAGACCGGCGACCACTTCGAGATCGCCGTGGCGGCCTATCCGGAGTCCCATCCCCAGGCGCCCAGCCTCGACCGCGACGTGGAGAACTTCGCCCGCAAGATGAAGGCCGGGGCGAACCTCGCCATCACCCAGTACTTCTTCACTGCCGACGCCTACTTCCACTTCGTCGAGCGGGCCCGCGCCCTGGGCGTCGAGGCGCCGATCGTGCCCGGCATCATGCCGATCACCAACTACACCAAGCTGGCGCGCTTCTCCGATGCCTGCGGCGCCGAGATCCCGCGCTGGATCCGCAAGCAGCTCGAGGCCTACGGCGACGACAGCGAGGCCATCGCCGCCTTCGGAGAGGAGGTGATCTCGCGGCTCTGCCAGCGCCTGCTCGACGGCGGCGCCCCGGGCCTGCACTTCTATACGCTGAACCAGGCCGAGCCGACCCTCAAGGTGCTCGACAACATTTCCGCCTGAACCCAGCCGGCCGGGCGTGCAGGCCGGCTGCACTTCCCTCTCTATGCTGGCCTCGCCCAGGCCGAGCCGACCCGACCCTGCGCGTCCTCGAGGACCGGGCCGGATGCGCCTTCGCAGTGCGACAGGTTCTGGGCTAGCCTGTTGTTGCCATGTCCAGGGAAACAGGAAGAGGAGACGCCAGATGCGCCAAGCCAGACTTGCGGGAATCGCGTTGTCTTGCCTGCTGCTTGCTGCCGGCTTCGGCCAGGCTCAGGCCAACGAGCACCGGGAAGTGGAGGTCAACCGGGTCAATCCCGAGGGTGTGGGGGAGTCTCTCGGTACCGTCACCCTCGAGGATACCGACCACGGCCTGCTGTTGACGCCGGACCTGAGCGGACTGTCTCCCGGCATCCACGGCTTCCATGTCCACGAGAACGCCGGATGCGGTCCGGAGGGGGAGTCGGCGGGCGCCGAGGCGGGCGGTCACTATGATCCCGACGAGACAGGTCGCCATGAAGGCCCCTATGGCGATGGCCACCTCGGTGACCTGCCGGTGCTGGTCGTCGACGAGGACGGGGAGGCGAGGCTGCCGGTGCTGGCCCCTCGACTCGGTCTCGAAGACCTGCAGGGGCGCAGCCTGATGATCCATGAGGCGGGTGACAACTACGCCGACGAGCCGAAGCCGCTGGGGGGTGGTGGCGCCCGGGTGGCCTGCGGGATGATCGCTTCCTGAGCGAGCGTGGGCAAGCGACGGCACGAATCCTGACGCAGAAGGGCCCCGCCATCCGGCGGGGCCCTTCGCGTGGTGCGTGACGGTGAGGCGTCAGCCGGAGGTCACCGGCTGGGCGCCGCCGCCGTTGCGGCCGCGCTGGTACAGGAACAGCGCCGTGCCGATGGCCAGGCCGGCCACGTCGCTGTAGATGCCGCCGTAGATCATGCACAGCGCGCCGATCAGCATCACCAGGCGCTGCCAGACCTTGACCGGGCCGAAGAACCAGGCCTGGACGGTGGCCGCCAGCAGCACGATGCCGAGGGTGGCGGTCACGCCGACCCGCAGGATCTGCAGCCAGGAGCCCTCCATCAGCATCGCCGGGCTGTAGAAGAACATGAAGGGCACGATGAAGGCGGCCAGGCCGATCTTGAACGAGGCCACCGAGGTGCCCATGGCGTTGTCCCCGGAGATGCCCGCCGCGGCATAGGAGGCCAGCGCCACCGGCGGGGTGATCGCCGAGACCACCGCGAAGTAGAACACGAAGAAGTGCGCCACCAGCGGCTGGATGCCGATCGCGATCAGGCCCGGGGCGACCACCGAGGCGGCCACCGCATAGGCGGCCGTGGTCGGCATGCCCATGCCCAGCAGGATCGAGATGCACATGGCGAAGAACAGCGCCAGCAGCTGGCTGACGCCGGCCAGGCCGAGCAGCAGCGAGGAGAAGCGCGCGCCCACGCCGGTCAGGGCGATCACGCCGACGATCAGGCCGGCGCAGGCGCACACGGCGATGATCTGGATCGACATGCTGCCGGCGAGTTGTAGGGCGCGGAGGATGGCGCGGATACCCATCTTGTGGGGCGACAGCCAGCTCACCACGGCCGCCGAGGCGGTGGCCAGGGTGCCGGCACGGATCACCGAGTAGCCCATGAACAGCGCCGCGATCAGGATGATGATCGGCGCGAACAGGTAGACCTGCTTGACCAGCTTCGAGAACAGCGGAATCTCTTCCTTGCGCATGCCGCGCATGCCCTTGCGGGCGGCCTCGAAGTCGACCATGCAGTAGATCGACAGGAAGTAGAGGATGGCGGGGATCAGCGCCGCCACGGCGATCTCGGTATAGGGAATGCCGGTCACCTCGGCCATGATGAAGGCCCCGGCGCCCATGATCGGCGGCATGATCTGCCCGCCGGTGGAGGCGGCGGCCTCGATGGCGCCGGCGCTGCGGGCCGGGTAGCCGACCTTCTTCATCAGCGGGATGGTCAGCGAGCCGGTGGAGACCACGTTGCCGGCGCTGGTGCCGTTGATCATGCCCATCAGCCCGGAGGCGAAGATCGACACCTTGGCGGGGCCACCGCGGGCCCGGCCGGCGGCGGCGAAGGCGAAGTTGACGAAGTAGTCGCCGACCTTCGAAGCCTGCAGGAAGGCGGCGAAGATGATGAACAGGATGATGTAGGTCGAGGACACGGCAGTGGTCGGGCCGAGTATCCCGGCATCGGTGTACACCTGGCTGAAGAAGCGCCCCACCGACAGCCCCGGATAGCCGAGGAAGCCCGGCAGGTAGGGGCCGATGAACACATAGGCCAGGAAGATGGTGGAGATGATCACCAGCGCCAGGCCGGCGACGCGACGCGTCAGCTCGAGGATCAGGGCCGCGCCGGCGATGGCCGCGTAGGAGATGCCCATCGGCGCGAAGGGGGTCCCGGTGGAGGCGCGCAGGGGGCTGTTGAACATCACCAGCAGATAGCCGGCGGTGGCGACGGCGCAGACCATCAGCACCAGGTCGGCGGGCGACAGCCGGTGGCGGTACTGGCGGTAGCTCCAGGACAGCAGGATGGCCGCCGCGGTGGCCAGCATCAGCGGGTAGCCGTAGTGGAAGGCCTCGATGTGCGGCTCGATGCGCATGGCGCCGCCGCTCATGGCCTGCTGCATCAGGAAGACCTGGACCAGGGCATAGCCCGCGGGGATCAGCAGGGCGTAGCTCAGCCACGCCAGCCAGGCCGGTGAGGGCTTGTGGCGGTCGTCGGCGAAGCGGGTGCCGGCATAGAAGCCGTAGCCGAGGATCAGGGCGCCGCAGATGTGCACGATGCGAAACGACCAGGTCTCCATCGGATAGAGGTTGAGCGACACCAGGTGAAAGCTGGAATAGACGATGGCCAGGGTGCCGAACAGCAGCCACTGCCAGCCGCTGTAGACGCGCCGGTTGGATTCCACGGCGTCGTCATCGACGCCTTCGGCGACGACGGGGCGGATCTCCTCGTCGTCGTGTGCGTCGGGACGGGGATCGTGAGTCTGGGACATGGGAGTCACCCTTGGGTGAGGGACGAACGTGCGGGGGGCGATCCCGCGTCGGGGACGCGGGATCGCGGGTGGTCAATGGCTCAGAGCTTCAGGTCGGCGGGAATCTCGTAGCCGTTCTCCTCGTACCAGCGCACCGCACCCGGGTGGAACGGCAGCACGGTGTTGTACTCGATGTTCTCCGGCACGCTGAACTGGGCGCTGCGATGGATGTCGCGCATCCTGTCGTTGTTCTCCATGCTCAGCTTGGTGATTTCGTAGACGAAATCCTCCGGCAGGTCACAGCCGGCGATGGTGAAGTTCCACATGGAGACGGCGCGGGCATCTTCCTCGAGGGTCTGGTAGGTGCTGGCCGGGATCTGGAACGGCGACACCGGGAAGGCGTCGATGACTTGCTGCTGTTCCTCCTCGGTGAATTCGATGATGTTGACGTCGGTCTGCACCTCGAGCTGGCTGACCGCCGGGATCGGGATGCCCGCGGCGAAGGCGATGACGTCGATCAGGCCGTCCTGCAGCTGGCCCCCCAGGTCGTTCCAGCCGCCGTTGCGGCGTTCGAAGTTCACGCCCAGCTCCTCGAGGATGGCCGGGAAGTAGGTGTCGGAGGTGGAAGCCGCCGGGCCGAAGCCGATGGTGGCGCCGTCGGGGATGTCGGAGATCGACTCGATGCCGCTGTTGGCGAGGGTGGCGATGGAGAAGGGCGTCTCGTACATCGGGAAGAGTGCGCAGACGTTGTCCAGCTTCACGCCGGGTGCCAGCGGGCTCTCGCCGGCCAGTGCCTCGGCGGCCGGGCCCATGGTGGTCAGGCCCAGGGCCAGGTCGCCGGTGTGCACCAAGGCCAGGTTCTGGTTGGGGCCGCCGGTGACCTCGCCGCCGCCGGAGACACCCAGCTCGTCGGCGATCAGGTTGGCCCAGCCGGAGCCGTAGACGAAGTAGGTGCCGCCCTGGCTGGCGGTGCCCACCGTGAAGCTCTGCGGCCAGTCGCTGCGATCGGCCTGGGCGCTGCCGGCGATCAGCATGGCGCCGGCCAGCGTGCCGGTGAGGATCCGGGTGGTCGTGGTCATGGCGTTTCTCCCGTTCGGGTTATGGTTGTGCTCGGCCGGCCCAGGCGGAACCGGGTCGGCTGTCGTTCGACACCCTGACCAGCAGCAAGAGGTGTTCCATGACGGGGAAAGCCTATTATTTTCAGTAGGATGAAAAATCCTTCTGCGACTAAGGTCGAAAGGTCGGCGAGGGTGTGCGTCCGGGGATCCGCACGCCTGGGGGTATTCGCTGTGCGGAAATCCACACGCTCGTCAGTCGACGGCTTCCGGGGGCGCCAGGGCAGCCATGAGGCGACTGGCCTGGTGCAGGTCGTTCATCGGCAAGGCGGCCAGCCGTGCCTGGACGCGCCGGGCGGGCACCTGCCCCGAGGTGCCGCGAGGCTCGGGATCATGCCTTGGGGTCGAGGATCTTCACGGTCTGCAGGTCGTCGCGGTGCGGCTCCTCGCGTTCGCGGTTGACCCGGGTCTCGAGTTCGGGCAACGCCTCGTCCTCGATGGGCAACTGCTCGAAGAAGTCGCAGCTGACGCAGTCCCGGTAGCGGATGCCGTGCTGCTCCCAGGCACGGATGCGATCCATCTCGGCACAGCGGGGACAGATGGCGCCGGCGATAAAGCGTTTCTGGATAGCCATAGGGGCTCCTGAAGGGGGCCGCCGGAGCGGCGTAGGTGCATGTCGGGCGGCACGGATGCGATGCCGTTTCACCTCTCGGCACAGCGGGGACGGAGGGCGCCGGCGATAAAGCGTTTCTGGACGGCCATGGTGAGCTCCTGTCGGGGCCGTGGGGCCCGGTGGTACGTGGGGCCGATGGCCTGCCGCCGGGGCGGGCCCGGCGGCAGGCCGCGCGAGGCGGACTCAGGCGGCGCGGATGCCGCAATGGCGCAGCAGCGGCTCGATGCTGGGCTCGCGTCCGCGGAAGGCGCGGAACAGCTCGGCGGCATCCCGGGAGCCGCCCCGCTCGAGGATCTCGGTGCGGAAGCGACGGCCGGTCTCGGGGTCGAAGATGCCGGCTTCCTCGAAGGCGCTCCAGGCATCCGCGGAGAGCACCTCGGCCCACTTGTAACTGTAGTAACCCGCCGCGTAGCCGCCGGCGAAGATATGCCCGAAGCCGTTCTGGAAGCGGTTGAAGTCGGCCCGCGGCACCACCGAGACGGCGTCGCGCACCTCGTCGAGCAGCGCCTGAATGTCGGCGGCGGACGGGGCGGCGGCCTCCAGGTGCAGGCGGAAGTCGAACAGCGAGAACTCCAGCTGGCGCACCATGCCCATGGCCGACTGGAAGTTCTTGGCCGCCAGCAGCTTCTCGAACAGCGCCTCGGGCAGCGGCGCACCGGTATCGACGTGGCCGGCGATCAGGTCCAGGCCTTCGCGCTCCCAGCAGAAGTTCTCCATGAACTGGCTGGGCAGCTCCACGGCGTCCCAGGCCACGCCGTTGATGCCGGAGATGTCGGCGACGGTCTGGCGGGTCAGCATGTGGTGCAGGCCATGGCCGAACTCGTGGAAGAGGGTGGTGACCTCGTCATGGGTCAGCAGGGCGGGCCTGTCGCCCACCGGCCGGGTGAAGTTGCAGGTCAGGTAGGCCACCGGCAGCTGCAGCTCGCCGGCCTCCAGGCGGCGGACCCGGCACTCGTCCATCCAGGCGCCGCCGCGCTTGCCTTCCCGGGCATAGAGGTCCAGGTAGAAGCCGGCGATGGGCGCGCCGTCCTCCATGATGCGGAAGTAGCGCACGTCGGGGTGGTAGCGCGGCGCCAAGGCATCCTCCTCGACGGTCACCCCGTAGAGGCGCTCGACCACCCGGAACAGGCCATCGACCACCCGTGGGGCGGGAAAGTAGGGGCGCAGCTGCTCGTCGGAGATGGCGTAGCGGGCCTCGCGCAGCTTCTCGCTGGCATAGCCCACGTCCCAGGGCGCGAGCTCGGCCATGCCCAGCTGGTCGCGGGCGAAGGCCGCGAGCTCGGCATATTCCTCCCGGGCCTGGGGCACGGCGCGCTCGGCCAGGTCCTCGAGGAAGGTGACCACCCGGGTGGGCGACTCGGCCATCTTGGTGGCCAGCGAGTAGTCGGCGTAGGTGGCGAACCCCAGCAGCTCGGCGAGTTCACGGCGCAGGGCCAGGGTCTCCTCCATGATCGGGGCGTTGTCGAACTGCCCGGCATTGGGGCCCTGGTCGGAGGCCCGGGTGACGAAGGCGGTGTAGACCTCGCGGCGCAGCGCGCGGTCGTCGGCGTGGGTCATCACCGGGAAGAAGCTGGGGAAGTCCAGGGTGATGCGGTAGCCCTCGCGTCCCTTGGCCTCGGCGTTGGCCTTGAGGGTCGCCAGGGCGCTCTCGGGCAGGCCGGCCAGGCGGCTGGCATCGTCGAGGTGCAACTGCCAGGCCTGGGTGGCGTCCAGCAGTTGGTTGGAGAAGGCGTTGGCGAGGCTCGACAGGCGGGCCTGGATCTCGCCGTAGCGCTGCTTCTGGGCGGGCGGCAGGTCGACCCCGGCGAGCCGGAAGTCACGCAGGGCATTGTCCACGGTGCGGCGCTGCCCCTCGTCGAGCTCGGCCCAGGCCGGGCCGTCCTTCAGCGCCTGCCAGGCGCGGAACAGGCCCTCGTGCTGGCCGAGCCAGGTGCTGTACTCGGAGAGCAGCCTGAGGCCCGTCTCGTAGGCGCCCCGCAGCGCCTCGTTGTTCATGGTGCCGTTGAGGTGCGAGACCGGCGACCAGGCCCTCGACAGGCGGTCGTTGAGGGCCTCCAGGGGCGCCGCCAGGCTTTCCCAGGTGGGTGGTTCGCGTTCGGCGCGGGCCACCAGGTCCTCGATGGCCTCGCGGTTCTCGGCCAGCAGGGTCTCGATGGCCGGCACTACCTGCTCGGGTCTGATCTCGGCGAAGGGGGGCAGCGAGTGGGAGTCGAGCAGTGGATTCGCGGACATGCGCACCTCGAAACGTGATGGGAAACATGCCTTAGATGCGGGCGGCCCGGGCGGGTTTCAATGTGCTAGGCTTGCGCCCTTTGCAACGACCGCCCGGAGCAGAGCGATGAACGAGACCCTGGAGCGCTGGAGCAGCCGACGCGCCTTCATCCTGGCCGTGACCGGGGCCGCGGTGGGGCTGGGCAACATCTGGCGCTTCCCCTACATCACCGGCGAGTACGGTGGTGCGGCCTTCCTGCTCCTCTACGTGGCCTTCGTGGTGCTGCTGGGCCTGCCGGTGATGATGGCCGAGATCCTGATCGGTCGTGCCGGGCGGCGCAGCCCGATGCAGTCCCTCGGCCACCTGGCCACCCACGCCGGCCGCAGCCACCACTGGCGCTGGCTGGGGCTGTTCGGGGCCTTCACGGTGTTCTGCATCCTCTCCTTCTACTCGGTGGTCTCGGGCTGGTCCATCGAGTTCCTGGTCGCCGCGGTCAACGGCGACTTCGTCGGCCAGGGCGCGGCGGAGATCGGCGCCGGCTTCGACGCCTTCCTCGCCGATCCCGGGCGCATGACCTTCAACCACACCCTCTTTTTGGCCATGACCATGATGGTGGTGGCCGCGGGGGTGGCCAAGGGCCTGGAGCGGCTCAACAACCTGCTGATGCCGCTGCTCTACCTGCTGCTGCTGGTGCTGGCCGGTCACGCCGCCACCACCCGCGGCTTCGGCCCGGCGCTCGCCTGGCTGTTCACGCCGGACCCCTCGGCGGTCACGCCGACGGTGCTGATCGCCGCCATGGGGCATGCCTTCTTCACCCTGGCGGTGGGCGCCTGTGCATTGATGGCCTACGGCGCCTACATGCCGGACCACCAGAGCCTGCCCCGGGCGGCGGCCGGCGTCGCGGTGCTCGACGTCACCGTGGCGCTGTTGGCCGGCATCGCCATCTTCTCGGTGGTCTTCGCCCAGGGCATGGATCCCGGCGAGGGCCCCGGCCTGATGTTCGTGACCCTGCCGGTGGCCTTCGCCGACCTGCCCTTCGGGGCCCTGTGGCTGTCGCTGTTCTTCCTGCTGCTGCTGCTGGCCACCTGGACCTCCTCGATCAACCTCGCCGAGCCGATGGTCGCCACCCTCCAGGGCTGGGGCCTCGGCCGTGGCCAGGCCTCGGCGCTGGTGGGTGTCGCCGTCTGGCTGCTGGGTCTGCTGTCGGTGCTGTCCTTCTCGACGCTGTCCGAGGTCCGGGTGCTGTTCGGGATGAACGTCTTCGAGCTGGTGACCACCATTCCGCCGGAGATCTTCCTGCCGGTGGGGGGGCTGCTGATCGCGATCTTCGCCGCCTGGGTGCTGCCCGGCCACGTCGCCCTGCGTGCCCTGGATGCCGGGCCCAACGGCTTTCGCCTGTGGCGGTTCCTGGTGCGCTGGGTGTCGATCCCGCTGACGCTGGTAGTATTGGTCTCGGGACTGATCTGACAAGCGAGGTGCAAGATGAGTGATTCGACGGCCATCCGGCCCTGGAAGGGCGTGACGCCGCAGCTGGGCGAGCGGGTCTACATCGATCCCGCCGGCGTGGTGCTGGGCGACGTGGTGCTCGGCGACGACAGCTCGGTGTGGCCGATGGCGGTGGTCCGCGGCGACATGCACCGCATCCGGATCGGCGCGCGGGTCAGCGTCCAGGACGGCAGCGTGCTGCACATCACCCACGCCAGCGACTTCAACCCCGACGGTTTCCCGCTGACCATCGGCGACGACGTGACCATCGGCCACAAGGCGATCCTGCACGGGGCCACCCTGGGCAGCCGCATCCTGGTGGGCATGGGCGCCATCGTCATGGACGGCGCCGTGGTCGAGGACGAGGTGATCATCGCCGCGGGGGCGGTGGTGACCCCGGGCAAGCACCTGGCCGGCGGCCACGTCTATGCCGGCAACCCGGCCAAGGCGCTGCGGCCGATCAAGGACAAGGAGCGCGCCTTCTTCCCCTACACGGCCGGCAATTATGTAAAGTTGAAGGACGAGTACCTCGCGGCCCGGGGTTGAGCCGCCAAGCGATTGTTCTCTCACGCCATCCGGGGCGATAATATGGACGTTTATCCAGTTTTTGGAGGCGCCCGGGATGGCCGATTTCCGCACCCATATCAGTGCCGCCGCGGGGGGCGGTGTGCTCCTGGCCCTGGCCGGCTGGCGAGCCGAGCTGTGGACCCCCGACCAGGCCCTGCCGCTGGCGGTGCTGGTCGCCTTCGGCGGCGTCCTGCCGGACATCGACTCCGACCACTCCCATGCCGTGAGGCTGATCTTCAGCGTGATGGCGGTGCTGGTCGTGGTGGCCGGGGCGCTGCTGCTGAGCCCCTGGCTGAACCTGGGGGCGCTGCTGGTGGCCTGCGGTGGCCTCTACATCGGGGTGCGTTACGTGCTGAGCCCGGTCTTCAAGCACTTCTCCGTGCATCGCGGCATCTGGCACTCGCTGCTGGCGGCGGGCCTGTGCGGGCTGGCCACCAGTGCGGGCAGCTACCGCCTGCTGGAGCTGGAGGCCGGGCTGGCCTGGGCCCAGGGGCTGGCGCTGGTGCTGGGCTGCTGCATCCACCTGCTGCTCGACGAGCTGTACAGCGTCGACCTCACCGGGGCGCGGATCAAGCGCTCCTTCGGCAGCGCCTTCAAGCTGTTCGCCTACCGTGAACCGTTGAACTCCGGGATCATGCTGCTGCTGGCCGTCGGCCTCACGCCCTGGCTGCCCCCCTGGGGCTCGCTGGGCGAACTGCTGTCTCAGGGCTCGGCGATCTGGCGGTAGTCCTCGGCCTTGAGGCCGTGCTTCCTGAGCTTGTCGTAGAGGGTCTTGCGGGGCAGCCCCAGGCCCTCGCAGACCTCGCTGACCCGCCCCTGGTGGCGGGCCAGGGCCTGGCTGATCAGGCCCTTCTCGAACAGCTCCACCTGCTGGGGCAGCGGCAGCTCGCCGCTGTCGCTCTCCACGCCGGCCAGCAGGGTCTCCAGCCGGTAGTCGCAGGTCACCCCGAGCAGCACGTAGCGCTCCGCCAGGTTGCGCAGCTCGCGCACGTTGCCCGGCCAGTCGTGGGCCATCAGCGCCGAGGTGCCGGCGGCGTCCAGGGGCGGCGCCTCCAGGCCGCTGCGGTTGGCGGCCAGCACCGCGAAGTGCTGGAACAGCAGCGGGATGTCCTCGCGGCGCTCGCGCAGCGGCGGGATCGGCAGAGTCACCACGTTGAGCCGGTAGTAGAGGTCCTCGCGGAAGTCCCCGGCCTCCGCGGCGGCCTTGAGGTCCACCTTGGTGGCGGCGATCACCCGGATATCCAGCGGTACCGACTGGTTCGAGCCCAACCGCTCGATGGTGCGCTCCTGGAGCACCCGCAGCAGCTTGACCTGCAGGGCCAGCGGCATCGACTCGATCTCGTCGAGGAACACCGTGCCCCCCTCGGCGTGCTCGAACTTGCCGATGCGCCGCTCCACGGCGCCGGTGAAGGCGCCCTTCTCGTGGCCGAAGAGCTCCGACTCGATGGTGCTCTCCGGCACCGCGCCGCAGTTGATGGCGACGAAGGGGCGCCCGCCCCGGGAGCTGCGCTCGTGGATGGCACGGGCGACCAGGTCCTTGCCGGCACCGGTCTCGCCGAACAGCAGCACGTCGGTCTCGACCTGGCTGATGCGCTGGACCATGGAGGCCAGCTTCTGGATCGCCGGGGTGCGCCCCACCAGGCGTGGCCCCGGGGCCGCCTGCTGCGCCTCCAGCTCGGCCTTGAGGGTGCGGTTCTCGAGGCTCAGTCGTCGCTTCTCGGTGCCGCGGCGCACCACCTCGACCAGCCGCTCCCCGGCGAAGGGTTTCTCCAGGAAGTCCCAGGCGCCCTCGTGCATGGCCTCCACGGCGGTGGAGATGTCGCCATGGCCGGTGATCAGCACCACCGGCAGGTCCGGGTCGCGGCTGCGCACCTCGCGCAGCAGCGCCATGCCGTCCATGCCGGGCATGCGGATGTCGCTGACCACCACGCCGGGAAAGTCCGGCGTCAGGGCCGCCAGGGCGGCCTCGGCGTTCTCGAAGGGCTGGGGGGCGTAGCCGGCCAGCTCCAGGGTCTGACCCGCGGTGATGCGCAGGTGGGCCTCGTCGTCGATGATCATCACCGGAGGGGCCGGGGACTCATGCATGGTGTGACTGCTCCTTGGCTTGCGCCCGTTTGCCGTCCGGGCCGCTGTCCCGGGGAAGGGTAATGGTGAAGCGGGCACCGCCGCCAGGGGCGTTGCGGGCCTCGAGGCGACCGCCGAGGTCGTCGATGATGCGGCCGGAGATCGACAGCCCCAGCCCCAGGCCGCTGCCGGTGGACTTGGTGGTGAAGAAGGGCTCGAAGATCCTGGCGAGATGGTCCTCGGGGATGCCCGGACCGTTGTCCGCCACCTCGATGGAGACTCGCTCCGACGTGGTCTCGATGGCCAGCGTCAGATGCGGAGACGACGTCTCGGCCAGGGCCTGGAGGGCGTTGCCGATCAGGTTGACCAGCACCTGCTCGAGGCGTACCGGGTCGGCGCGCACCCAGGCCGTCTGCTCGGGCCAGCGGCGCTCGATGTGGATCGCGCCCTCGCTGAGGCGAGCCTGGAAGAGGCGCAGGGCATAGTCGAAACAGGACTGCACCGAGACCGCGGTGAGGGTGTCGCCGCTCTTGCGGGAGAACTGACGCAGCTGGGCGCTGATCTCGGCCATGCGCCCGGTGAGCTCGACGATCTGGCCGAGGTTGGCATCGGCGGCCTCGGCGCGGCTGCGGGCGATGAAGGCGCGGGCGTTCTCGGCGTAGGCGCGGATCGCCGCCAGGGGCTGGTTGAGCTCGTGGTTGATGCCGGCGGCGAGCTGGCCCAGCACGGCCAGCTTGGCGGCCTGGACGAGCTCGTCGCGGGTCTCCCGCAGGCTCTGTTCGGCGCGGCGACGCTCCTCGATCTCGTCGGACAGGCGACGGTTGGTGGCCACCAGGTCGCGGGTGCGGTTGGCCACGTTGCGTTCCAGCTCGTCGCGGGCCCTCGCCAGGGTCCGGCGCTCGCGCTCGGCGAAGCGCTCGCGCTCCCGGCGCAGGCGCAGGCGCTGCCAGCCGATACCGCCCCCCAGGGCCACCAGGCCGTAGAGGCCGCCGGCCAGCAGCGCCGAGACCCACTGGGCGCTGATCACCGGGGTCAGGGGCTTGAGGATGTGCATATGCCAGTCGAAGGCCGGCATGGGGCGGGTCAGGCTGAAATAGGGCTGTCCCGCCAGGGGCCCTTGGGCGAAGCCCACCAGGCGGGTGCGCTCGTCGCGGTGCTCGATCTCGCGCAGGCCGGAGGGCGGTAGCGGCTCGTCGCCATAGCGCCGCGAGGCCCGCAGGGCCACGCGCTGCGCCTCGCCGAGCGGCTTCATGGCGGTCAGTCGCAGTGCCGGCTGGCTGGCCAGGAAGATCACGCCGTCCCGGCCGGTGACCAGCAGTTCGGCGTCCTGCTCGGCCCAGCTGTCCTCCACGGCGTTGAGCAGCACCTTGAGCACCATCACCCCGTCGGGACGGGCGTCCGGCGCCGTCTCGTCCAGCCACACCGGGGCCGAGAAGTAGTAGCCCCGCTCCCCGGACTGCACCCCCAGGCCGAAGAAGCGGCCATTGCGGCCGGCGATGGCCTCCTGGTAATAGCGCCGGTAGCGGTAGTTCTGGCCGATGAAGGTGTCGGGGCGGTGCCAGTTGCTGGCGGCCAGGGTGTCGGCGTGGTGGTCGAGCAGGTAGATGTCCGAGACGTCGGCGGTGGCCCGGAAGCGGTCGAGCAGGCGGTTCAGCGGCATCGGGTCCTGGCTGTCCGGCGACGCGAGGAAGCGCTTGACCGCCTCGCGGCTGGCCAGCAGCTCCGGCAGGTAGTCATGGCGCGACAGGTGGCCGGTCAGCCCGGCCGCCGACAGGCGCAGCTCGTTCTCGGCATCCTGGCGCAGGCTCTGCAGGGCCTGTTCCCGGGCCACTTGGGCGGTCTGCCACATGCACAGGGCGAGCCCGGCGAGACCCAGCCCCCACAGCAGCAGGCGGATCAGGCGACGACGCTTCGAGGCAGGTGCGGCGTGGGGCATGGGCTCAATGACTCGCCGTGGGCATCGCCTGGGCGCGACGCAGGGAGCGCTGGGCGCGGGTCTCGGCGCGTGCCGCCTCGAGCAGGCCCTCCTCCACATAGACCAGGTGCTCGTGGGCCCGGCTGCGGGCCTCCTCGGCACGGCCCTGGAGGATGGCATCGAGCAGGGCGCGGTGCTGGGTCATCAGGTGCTTGCGGGCATCGGGCTTGGCGAACAGGTGCTCGAGGTTGTCGACGATGCTCTTCTCCAGCAGGTGGAAGATGCCGCGGATGGTGTGCAGCAGCATGACGTTGTGGGCGGCTTCGGCGATGGCCAGGTGGAAGGCGGCATCGGCCTTGGCCTCCCGGGGCGGGTCCTGCTCGTTGAAGCGAGCCTCCAGCTCCTCGAAGCGTTCGATCAGCACCGCCTTGTCGGTGGGGGTGGCCCGCAAGGCGGCATAGTAGGCGGACAGGCCTTCCATGGCGTCACGGAACTCCAGCAGGTCCAGATGGAACTCGCCGTGACGGGACAGCATCTCCAGCAGCGGATCGCTGTAGCCGCTGTGCAGGTCCTCGGTGATGAAGGTGCCACCCCCCTGGCGGCTGGTCAGCAGGCCGCGGGCGGCGAGCTTCTGGATCGCCTCGCGCAGCGACGGTCGCGACACGCCGAAGCGTTCGGCGAGCTCACGCTCCGGCGGCAACCGTTGGCCGGGCTTTAGGCTGCCCTCGAGAATCAGGGCCTCGAGGCGCTCGGTGATGACATCGGCCAGGCGCGGCTGGCGGAGGGATTGATAGGACATGGTGGTGTTTCCTGGGCACGGGGTCACGGTGCTCATGATAGCGGCGATGAATTGGTATTACCAATATGTCGTCATGAAGGCGGGCGTGGAAGAGGATGGGTTTTCCTGCCACTTCAGCCGGTTGCCGCCGACGCTGGATGGCCATAGACCAAAGTCTAGCCGTCTGGGCGGTGTCCTTGGCGCCCGGAATTTGACAGTCACGGCGCCGCCTCATACTGTGCGGTGACATTGCGCTGTAAATTGGTTTTACCAATCACCGGCAGCCCAGGCTCATCAAGACAGCGCCCCGCCACCCGGCCGGCGCCGAGGACCCTGACCATGACGCCCGTCAAGCTCTACCCTGCCAGGCCCGACAAGGTGTACTTCTATGGCACCTGCCTGGTCGACCTCTTCTTCCCCCAGGCCGGCCTCGACGGCATTCGCCTGCTGGAGCGGGAGGGCATCGAGGTGATCTTCCCCGAAGATCAGACCTGCTGCGGCCAGCCGGCCTACACCTCGGGCTACCAGGACGAGGCGCGAGCCGTCGCCGCGACCCAGCTGGACCTCTTCCCCGGGCCCTGGCCGATCATCGTGCCCTCCGGCTCCTGCGGCGGCATGATGCGGGTCCACTACCCCGACCTCTTCGCCGGAACCGAGCGGGAGGCGCAGGCCAGGGAAGTGGCCGACCGGGTATTCGAGCTGACCGAGTTCCTGGTGCATGTCTGTCACCTGCGCCTCGCTGACCGCGGGGGCCCGGAGAAGGTGGCCATGCATACCTCCTGCAGCGCTCGGCGCGAGATGGGGCTGGCCGCGACCGGCCCGGCGCTGCTGGGGCGGCTCGAGGGCGTGGAGCTGGTGGAGCCGGCCCGGGCAACCGAGTGCTGCGGCTTCGGCGGCACCTTCGCGGTGCGTCACCCCGAGGTATCGGCCGCCATGGTCGAGGACAAGAGCCGGGCGATCGAGGCAACCGGTGCCGAGCATTTCGTCACCTCCGACTGCGGCTGCCTGATGAACATCGCCGGGCGCCTCGAGCATCGGCAGGGTGCCGTGCGCGGCGAGCATATCGCCAGCTACCTGTGGCAGAGGACGTCATGAGTGTACAGACCTACACCCCCGCCGCCTTCCATCGCCAGGCCCACGAGGCCCTGGAGAACCCGCAGATCCGGGCCAACTTCCGCAAGGCCATGGACGGGCTGATGAGCAAGCGTCGGGACAGTTTCGACGACTGGGACCTGGAGACGCTGCGCGAGCTGGGGGCCAGTATCCGCCTGCGCGCCCTGGCCAAACTGCCCGACTTACTGGAACGGCTCGAGGCCAACTGCCAGGCCAACGGCATCCGCGTGCACTGGGCGGAGGACGGTGAGCAGGCCTGCCGCATCATCCGCGAGCTCTGCGAGGCCCGCGAGGCGACGTCGGTGATCAAGGGCAAGTCGATGGTCTCCGAGGAGATGCACCTCAATGCCCACCTGGAGGCGGCCGGCATCGCCGCGCTGGAGTCCGACCTCGGCGAGTACCTGGTGCAGCTCAACGAGCAGACGCCGTCGCACATCATCATGCCGGCGATCCACCTCAACACCGACGAGATCGCCGGCATCATGCACGACAAGACCGGCATCGAGCGTACCCGGGACGTCGACGCCATGACCGCCGCGGCCCGCCTCCAGCTGCGCGAGCGCTTCATGGCCGCCGACGTGGGGGTGTCCGGCGTCAACTTCGCGGTGGCCGAGACCGGCACCCTGTGCCTGGTGGAGAACGAGGGCAACGGTCGCATGACCACCACGGTGCCGCCGGTGCACATCGCCGTGACCGGCATCGAGAAAGTCGTCGAGCACCTGCGCGACGTGGCGCCCCTCTACTCGCTGCTCACCCGCTCGGCCACCGGCCAGCACGTCACCACCTACTTCAACATGATCAGCGGGCCCCGCCGCCCCGGCGAGCACGACGGCCCGGAAGAAGTGCATCTGGTGCTGGTCGACAACGGTCGCTCCAACATCTACCAGGACGATCAGCTGCTCGACACCCTGCGCTGCATCCGCTGCGGGGCCTGCATGAACCATTGCCCGGTGTACACCCGGGTCGGCGGGCACAGCTACGGGACCACCTATCCGGGGCCCATCGGCAGTATCCTGATGCCCCACCTGGAGGGCCTGGAGTCGACCAGGGACCTGCCCACCGCCTCGAGCCTGTGCGGGGCCTGCGGCGAGGTCTGCCCGGTGAAGATCCCGATCCCCGACCTGTTGGTGCGGTTGCGCCGCGAGTCGGTCGGCGAGGGGCGTGGCAACGTGCGCGGTGCCGGCGTCAAGCGCTCGCGCAAGGAGCTGGCGGCCTGGAAGGGCTGGCAGTGGCTGGCCACCCACCCCGGTCTCTGGCGCAGCGGCACCGCCATGGCCGGCAGGCTGCGTGGCCTGACGCCGGCCCATCTGGGGCCCTGGACCGACTATCGCACCGCGCCGAAGCCGGCGAAGACCACCCTGCACGGCCTGCTCAAGCAGCGCCGTGCCCGCCAGGCGGCAGAGGAGAAAGACGCATGAGTGCGCGCGAGGCCATCCTGAAGCGACTGCGTGAGCGGACCGACGGCCCCCTCGAGGCCCCCGAGAGCGACTTCGCCGTGATGACGGGCCGTGGCTGGACGGCACAGGAGCGCCTCGAGCGCTTCGAGCGCTGGATCGGCTCCGTGCATGGCGAGGTGATCCATGTGGGGCGCGACGACTGGACCGAGGCCCTCGCCGAGGTGCTGCGCGACAAGGGCGTGCAACGGCTGGCGCTGGGTCGCGAGCATCCGGTGGCGGCGGCGGCGCGCGAGGCCCTCGCCGGGGGCGACGTCGAGCTGGTCGCGGCCGATCGGGACATCGAGACCTGGCAGCGCGAGCAGTTCGAGAGCGTGGGCGCCGGCCTGACTTCGACCGGCGGGGGCATCGCCGAGACCGGCAGCCTGTGGCTCTGGCCCACCCCGGACGAGCCCCGCCTGCTGAGCCTGGTGCCGCCGATCCATATCGCCGTGCTGGATGCCGAGTCCCTCGAGGATACCCTCCACGACGTCATGGCCCGCCACGACTGGGCCGCGGGGATGCCCACCAACGCCCTGCTGGTGTCCGGCCCCAGCAAGACCGCCGATATCGAGCAGACCCTGGCCTACGGGGTGCATGGCCCCCGCGAGCTGGTGGTGCTGGTGCGCCACGCCTAGGGCGCCGGCGCCAAGCGTCATGGTTTTCGCTATAGTGCGGTTGACCCCGGCGCAGGAAGGCCGGGCTCTCGCAACCACATGTAGGGAGACATGACGTGCATATCCAGGAGTCAGGGAGGTCGCGCCGGCGGACCGTTCGCCAGGGGCGTGTGATGGTCGGTCTCGCCGGGCTGGCGTTGCTGGCGGGGTGCGGCGACGGGGAGGCGCGTTTCGTCAGCGCCCCCGAGGCGACGCTCGGCAGCGAGATCCAGGGCGAGCTCACCACGGCGAGCCCCGTCAACCTCAACAACGGCACCCGCTACTCGGCGCACTGGCTGTGTGCCGGCTCGCCCGATGGCCAGGGCCAGTCCTATGTCCTCGAGGCGCCCTTTGCGGCCGAGCTGTCCGCCTTCGACGCCCAGGGGCAGTGGCTGGGGAGCGCCCGGGGCGGCCCCGAGGCCGGGACGCTGACCCTGCTGGCCGCGGCGGTGGGCGACGCCTGTACGCTGGTGGTGGTCAATGGCCGTGGTCATGGCGCCTTCGGCCCCTATCGGCTCACCGCGGAGCCGATAGGGGCCCAGAAGGAACTGGTGCCGGGTCGTGCGCTGATCGGGCGCCTGGACGGGGGCGAGACCGAGTACCCCATCCGCCTCGACGGGCCGGCGCTGCTCTCACTGTCGCTGAGCGGCGTCGAGGACCTCGGCCTGCAGCTGGAGGGCAACGGCGTCTCGCAATCGGCGCATGCCTGTGCGGCCGGCGAGCTGCGCCTCGAGGCCTATCTCGAGCCCGGGGACTATCGCGTGCGCCTGCGCCCCGAGCATGCCCCCGCCGTCGGGGGAGAGGCGAGCTGTCCCGGCCGCGTCCTCGCCACCGGCGAGGCCTATCGCCTGATGGCCGAGCGTCGCGACCTGGACGAAGGCTGGCGCAACGGCGGGCCGCTGCGTGACGGTGACCGCCTCAGCGGCACCCTCGAGGGGGCGGCAGCGAATGCCTACAGCCTGCACCTCGACCGCCCCTCCGAGATCGGTCTGTCGCTGCGTTCGCGGACCTTCGATACCGTGCTGCGGGTGACCGGGGAGGGCGCCGACATCGTCAATGACGACGATGGCAGCGGGACCGATTCCCGTCTCGAAACCGTGCTGATGGCCGGTGACTATCGTGTCGAGGTCGACAGCTATGGCGATGGCGTCGGCGACTATGCCCTCGAGCTGACCCGCCGGGACTTCGACGGCGAGTTCCGCAACGACGGAGCGCTGGCCCTCGGCGAGAGTCTGCGCGGCCAGTTGACCGGCCTCGGCGAGAGCCGTTACCGCCTGGCGATCGACGAGCCGGTCGAGGTGCGGCTGGCGCTGGACTCCCGGGACTTCGATCCGATGCTGCGCCTGCACGGCAATGGCCTGGACCTGAGCGACGACGACAGCGGCGGCGATCGCAACGCCCTGATCACCACCATCCTCCAGCCCGGCGAGTATGTCGTCGAGGCGCAGAGCTACAGCGGCAGCGGCATCTACCGCCTGCGGGCCGAAGGGGAGGCCTTCGAGGGGCGGACCAGCGATGGCGGTGAAGTGCGCCCCGGCGAGACCGTCTACGGCGACCTCGATGGCGGCAGCCTGGCCTATGAGCTGGTGATCGGCCAGGCGCGCCCCGTGGTGGTCGAGGCGACCTCGGCGGCGGTGGATACCATGCTGCGGCTTTCGGGCCACGGCGTCGATGCCCAGAACGATGATGCCGGCGACCTGGGGCTCGGTTCGCGGATCTCGCAGCACCTCGAGCCCGGCACTTACCGAGTCGAGGTGAGTCGCTTCGGCAGCGGGACCGGCATGGTGCGCCTCGAGATCGGCGGCTGATGTCGGCAGGGCGCCGCGAGGCGGCGCCCCCGAATCTTTTTTTCCGCAGGGCTTGCGCCGCCCCCGGAGAATCCGTAAAGTACGCATCCGCTGCCGGCGACGGGCAACGTTGCAGGCGGTGATGAGTGGCAGAAGTGCTTGTTTCTTCGAGAGTTTTTG
>NZ_JACHXR010000004.1 GCF_014192275.1 Halomonas stenophila
GAGTGATTCAATCACCACCCTGCGCTGGATGCTGCACCAAGGGATCATGGCAGCCTTATACAGCGCCTGGCGATGTTTGTGACACAGTAGTACTAAGAGGCCGCCCCGCGCAGCGCCGCCAGCGAGGCGGCCAGCCGCTCGCGGCCCTTGGCCTCCATCAGCGCCGCATTGCGCTCGGGGATCGCCTCGGGGTCGGGATAGTGGGCGAGGGCTCGCTCCAGGCCGGCCTCGCGGATCAGGTGCCACATCGGCCAGGGCGAGCGATTGGTGTAGTTGCGCGGGGCGTCCTCCGCCTCGCCGTCGAACTGGTAGTCCGGGTGGAAGCTCGCCAGCTGGTAGACCCCCTCGTAGCCCTGCTCCACCAGCAGCGCCTCGGCCATCCCCAGCGCGTCCAGGTAGTCGTCGAAGTCGGCCAGGCCCTCGCTCAGCACCAACAGCGTGGTCTCGGTCTCGGCGCACTCATCGAGATGCCAGCACTCCTCCATCAGCCGCATCAGCGCGGCGGCGGGATCGCTGGCGTCCACCTCCGTGTAGCGGATGCTGTCTCGGGCGACCTCGCGGCCGGCGAAGGGGCACACCTCGAGGCCGACCACGAAGGTCTCGACCCAGGCACGGGTGGCGTCGAGGGGGGTGACGGGCGAGGCGGTCATGGCGGGCATCCGAGAAAAGGGAATCGCTCATGGTCCGCCGCCCGGCCACGGAAGGCAAGCGACGCCCCCAGAAGAGCGGCTCAGCGCCGCTTCTGGTCCCGCCGGGACGCCAGCCGATCGGCCAGCCGGGTGGGTTCCGGCAGCTTGGTCTTGCCCAGGCAGGCCACCACCCAGCCCACCGCGGTCTCCAGGCACAGCCGATGCCCCGGCGAGACGTATACCGGCTTGACGCCCTCACGGGAGCGCAGCACCGCGCCGATGACCTCCTCGCCCTCGGGCCCATGATCGACAAGCGGCGCCCAGTCGCCACGCTCGGCCCCGGGCTCGTCGTGGCGGCCCACCAGCCGCGTCTTGGCCACGCCGATGGTCGGCAGGTCGAGCCACAGCCCCAGGTGGCTGGCCACGCCCAGCCGGCGCGGATGGGCGATGCCCTGGCCGTCGACCATCGCCAGCTGCGGCCGGGTCGAGAGCTTGTCGAAGGCGGCCAGCGCCGCGGGTACCTCGCGAAACGACAGCAGCCCCGGGATATAGGGCATGCGCGTCGGCTCGCGGTGCACCGCCTGCTCCACCACCTCGAAGGCGCCGTCGGCCGCCGGCGGCCAGGCCAGTACCACCACGGCGGCGCGGGTGATCTCGCCATCCTGCTCGAAGCCGATATCCACCCCGGCGATGCGGCTCACCGGGTCCAGGCGGTCGCCCCGCTCGACCCGCCCGGCCAGGCGCCGCTGCAGGGCGACGGCCTCGGCGGGGGCGAGGCCCCAGTCGTGCAATGGCGTCGATGACATCACGGGCTCCCTGAATCATGGGGGTGGCTCGGGTTAGACTAGAGCCTTTGCCGTGTGATGGAACACCGGGGAGCCGATGCTGAGACTGATCCACACCGCCGACTGGCACCTGGGCCAGAGCTTTCACGGCCAGGAGCGCCACGCCGAGCACCGCGCCTTCCTGACCTGGCTGCTGGATACCCTGGTCGAACGCCGAGCCGACGCCCTGCTGGTGGCCGGCGACCTCTTCGACGTGGTCAATCCCTCCCTGCAGGCCCAGGCCCTGCTCTATGACTTCATCGTCGAGGCCCACGAGCGCCTGCCTCGCCTGGACCTGGTGCTGATCGCCGGCAACCACGACAGCGGCAACCGCATCGAGCTGCCGGCCCCGCTGATGCAGCGGCTGCGCACCCACGCCCTGGGCCGAGTCTCCTGGACCGAGGCCGGCGAACTCGACGCCGAGCGCCTGCTGGTGCCGCTGACCGACGCGTCCGGCGAGACGCGCGCCTGGTGCCTGGCGCTGCCCTTCCTGCGGCCGGCCGAGGTCACCGGTCGGGGGGGCGACGAGGCCGACGGGCCCGGCAACGCCTATGTGGCCGGCATCGGCCGCGTCCACGAGCAGCTGATCGCGGCCGCCCGGGCGCGCCGCGCCCCCGGCCAGGCCCTGGTGGCCATGAGCCATGCCCACCTGCGCGGCGCCGCCGTCTCCGAGGCCAGCGAACGCCCCATCGTCATCGGCGGCGAGGAATCGATCTCGGCGGCCCTGTTTCCCGAGGACATCGCCTATGTGGCGCTCGGTCACCTGCACCGCGCCCAACGGGTCGGGGAGGCGCGCATCCGCTACAGCGGCAGCCCCCTGCCCCTGGACTTCAGCGAGGTGGCCTACCCCCACCAGGTGCTCGAGGTGACCCTGGAGGGCGAGGCGCTGGCCGACGTCGAGGCGCTGCCCGTGCCCCGCCCGGTGGCCATGCACCGCCTCGGCCCCGCCTCCCTCGACGCAGTGCTGGCCGAGCTCGAGGCCCTGAAGGATGATCCGGCTCTCGCCAGGGAGCGCTGGCCATGGCTGGAGCTGCGGGTCGAGCTCGACGCCCCCATGCCCGACCTGCGCGCCCGGGTGGACGCGGCCCTCGAGGGCAAGGCACTGCGCCTGCTGCGCCTCGAGCGCCGCCTGCCCCGGGTCGAGGCCGAAGACGGCCCCGAGCGCATCGACCTGGAGACCCTCGGTCCCCGCCGACTCTTCGAGCGCACCTGGCAGGCGCGCTGGGGCGAACCGCCGAGCGAGGACGTGCTCACCGACTTCGACCGGCTACGTCAGGACGTGCTGGATGACGACGGGGAGGAGCCAGCATGAAGATCCTCGCCCTGCGCCTGGCCAACCTGGCCTCCCTGCCCGGTCCGCTGGCGCTCGACTTCACCTCCCCGCCGCTCAGTGACGCCGGGCTGTTCGCCATCACCGGCCCCACCGGCGCCGGCAAGAGCACCCTGCTCGACGCCCTGTGCCTGGCGCTCTACGGCGGCACCCCACGGCTGCGCCAGGCGCCCGGCCGCGAGGCGCCGCTGCCCGACGTGGGCAGCGAGACGCTCAACACCGCCGACCCGCGCACCCTGCTGCGCCGCGGCACGGCGAGCGGCTACGCCGAGGTCGATTTCCTGGGCCGCGACGGCCGCCGCTACCGGGCCCGCTGGGCGGTGCGCCGCGCCCGCGAGAAGGCCGCCGGGCGCCTGCAGGCCACCGAGCAGTCGCTGCGTGATCTGGACGACGACCGCCTGCTGACCACCCAGAAGCGCGAGTTCGACCGCCTGCTGCCCGAGCGCCTGGGGCTGACCTTCGAGCAGTTCACCCGCGCCGTGCTGCTGGCCCAGAGCGAGTTCGCCGCCTTCCTCAAGGCCGACGACAACGAGCGCAGCGACCTGCTGGAGCGGCTGACCGGCACCACCGAATACTCCGCCATCTCGATGGCCGCCTACCGCCGCGCCAGCGAGGCCCGAAAGGCCGTCGAGAAGGTCGAGGCCCGGCTCGCCGACGACCTGCCCGCCGAGCCCGAGGCCCGCGCCGAACTCGAGCGCCGGGCCGAGGCCACCCAGGGCGAGCTCGACG
Organism: Halomonas stenophila; assembly: GCF_014192275.1. Taxonomy (GTDB): domain Bacteria; phylum Pseudomonadota; class Gammaproteobacteria; order Pseudomonadales; family Halomonadaceae; genus Halomonas; species Halomonas stenophila. The sequence continues at coordinate 3,513 of NZ_JACHXR010000004.1, forward strand.
CCGTGCAGCGCGACGCCAAGCGCCTCGAGACACGCGAGCGGTGGCACACGACCGACGAACGGCTGCGGAGCGCCCATGCCGAGGGAGACCAGCGCCGGCGGGACACCGAGGCCCGCTGGCAGGCACTGGCCCCCGCCCGAGAGGACCTGGCGTGGCGCCGGGCGATCCTGCCCCAGCGCCATCGGCTCACGCGCCAGGCCGACCTGCCCGGCGAGCTCGATGCCCTGGCGGCGACCCACGCCGAGACGCAGCGAGCGCTCACCGATGCCGACAGCGCGCGCGAGCAGGCCCGGCAGGCCAGCGAGGCCGCCGAGCGGACACTCAACGAGGCCGTCGAGGCGCGCCGCCAGGCCGAAGCGCCCCTGCGCGAGGCCCGCGAGCGGACCCAGACGCTCGCCGCCCGGGACAAACAGCTGGCGGAACTCGAGGCCACGCAGGTCCAGCACCGCCGACGCGCCGACGAACTCGCCGAGCAGCGCCGACGGACGGATAGCGAACACCGCCAGCGGCGCGAACGGCGCGACCGGTGGCACGCCACCCTGAAGCGGCTGATCGGCGATCACGACGGCCTGGAGAGCGCCCGCCAGGCGACCCGACAGGCCCATGACCGGGCCGCTCGCCGCCAGCTGCAGCTCGGCGAGCTGCACAGCCGCTGGCAGGAGGCATGCCATGCCGACCAGGCCCACCAGGCGTTGACGACACGCCTGGCGGAGGCCGACCAACGCCTCGAGACGCTGGTCGAGCAGGGCCGGGTCGCCCGGCGACGCCTCGACGACCGCGAGCGCCACCACCAGAGCGTGCAGGCCGTCGTCGAACGCAGCCGCGCCGTGCGCAGCGAGAGCGTCGTCAGGCTGCGCAAGGGCCTCGTGGACGGCGAGCCCTGCCCGGTGTGCGGCGGCCTCGAGCACCCCTGGCGCCACCGGCCGCCGGCCACGCCCGAGGCCGTCCAGCTCGACGCCCAGCAGGCGGAGGAGGAGCGCCAGCTCACCGAGGCCCGGCAATGGCGGGACCAGGCCCAGCGACAGCGCGACGAGCTCGAGGGAGAATACCGCGCCCTGAAGGCGTCGGTGACCCAGCAGCGCACGGACCTCGCCACCGCCGAACGACGCCGGGCCGAGGCGAACCAGGCCCTCGGCGAGCATCCGCTGCACGAAGAGCTTTCCGCCATCGCCGCCACCGAGCGCGAGGCCTGGCTGGCCCACCAGCGTCAATCCGTCGAGGCACAGCGGGCGCAACACCAGCGGGTCCTCGACGAGATCGCCCGCGCCGAGGCCGAACTGGCCCCCCTGGAGAAAGCACTGCAACAGGACGAGGTCGAGATCGCCAGACTCGACACCCAGCACGCCGATCTCGACCGGGAACGGGCCACGCTGGCCGAGCGGATTCCGCCCCTGCGCCGCGAGCGCGACGCCGTGGCGAGCGAACTCCGGAGCCTGCTCGGCGAGCATGCCTCGCCGGACGATTGGCAGAGCCACCTCGACGCTCGCCAGGACGCCGCCCGCCAGGCCCGGGACGGGGCGCTGGCCCGCTTCCACGAGGCCCAGCAGCACCGCCAGCGGCTCGCCCAGCAGGCGACCCACGAGCACGAGCGGCGCGAGGCGCTGCGCCGGGAGCGCGACACCCTGGAGAGCGAGCTGGCGGAATGGCGCGCGGCGCATCCCGAGCTGACGGACGCCCGGCTCGCCCGGCTGCTGGCCCAGCCGGACGACGAGGCCGAGCGCCAGGAGCGGCAGCTGGAGGAGGCCGAGCAGGCCCACCAGCAGGCCGCCGCCAGCCTGGAGGAGCGTCGCCGGGCGCTGATCGCCCACCGCCGCGACCAGGCCCTGGCCACGGACGCTAGAGGCGAGCAGGACGACGCCCACGACGAGGCATGGCTCGGCGAGGCCATGGAGGCCGAGATCGCCCGCCGCCGGGAGGCCCTGGTCGGCGAGCGCGAGGCCCTCGCCCCGCGGCTGGAGACCGCCCAGCAACGACGCGACGAGGCCGTCCATGCCCTGCGCGACGACGACCGCCGGCGCGAGCGCCAGCGGGACGCCCAGGCCGAGCTCGAGGCGGCGCGGGCCGAATATTGCCGCTGGGGCCGGATCAGCGAGCTGATCGGCTCCGCCGACGGCAAGGCGTTCCGGCGCATCGCCCAGGCCTACAACCTGGAACAGCTGCTGGAGCACGCCAACGCCCACCTGGCCGGGCTCAGCCGCCGCTACCGGCTGGTGCGCGGCGGCAGCGAGCTGGGCCTGTTGGTGGAGGATAACGACATGGGCGACGAGCGTCGCTCGGTGCATTCGCTCTCCGGCGGCGAGACCTTCCTGGTCTCGCTGGCCCTGGCGCTGGGGCTCGCCTCCATGGCGTCGGGCGAGCTCACCATCGAGTCGCTGTTCATCGACGAGGGCTTCGGCAGCCTCGACCCGCAGTCCCTGGCGCTGGCCATGGAGGCGCTCGACGGCCTGCAGGCGCTGGGCCGCCGAGTCGGGGTGATCTCCCACGTCCAGGAGATGCACGAGCGCATCCCGGTGCAGATCCGGGTCGAGCCGCTGGGCAACGGCACCAGCCGGGCGAGGCTGGTCAGTGCTTGAGACACGCCCCACACCGCAGGCGGTGCCCCCATCGAACGCCGTACCGGCCGGGAGTGCCGGAGATGGCGAAACAGGAGACGAGGATGTCAGATAGCCGAGAGGCGATGCGAAGCCTGTTGATCACCGGCTGCTCGAGCGGCATCGGCCATGCCGCGGCCCATGCCCTGGCGGCGCGCGGCTGGCGGGTCTTCGCCACGGCGCGCTCCGAGGCGGACATCGCCCGGCTGCGCGAGGAAGGCCTGGAGGCCCTGCCGCTGGACCTCGCCGACAGCGCCTCGATCGAGGCCGCGGTGGAGGAAGTGCGGGAACGCACCGGGGGGCGGCTGACGGCGCTGTTCAACAACGGCGCCTACGGCCAGCCCGGCGCGGTGGAGGACCTGTCGCGGGCGGTGCTGCGGGAGCAGCTGGAAACCAACCTGCTGGGCACCCACGAGCTCACCACCCGGGTGCTGCCGATGATGCGTGCCCAGGGCCACGGCCGCATCGTGCAGAACAGCTCGGTACTGGGCTTCGCCGCCCTGCCCTATCGCGGCGCCTACGTCTGCTCCAAGTTCGCCCTCGAGGGCCTCACCGACACCCTGCGCCAGGAGCTCCAGGGCAGCGGCATCCACGTCAGCCTGATCCAGCCCGGCCCCATCACCAGCCGCTTCCGCGAGAACGCCTACCGCGCCTTCAGGGCGAATATCGACACCACCCACAGCGCCCATGCCGACACCTACCGGAAGGTGGAGGCCCGCCTGGCCAGCACGGAGGACAAGGCGCCCTTCACGCTGGGCCCCGACGCCGTGGTGGAAAAGCTGATCCACGCCCTGGAGAGCAAGCGCCCGCGGCCCCGCTACGCCGTGACGTTGCCCACCCACCTGTTCGCGGCGCTCAAACGGGTGCTCAGCACCCGGGGCATGGACCGGGTGCTGCTGCGTTCGACCCGGGACGAGCGGGAGTGAGCGCCTCCACAACGATCCCGGCCCGGCTCTCGCCGGATGCCATGGCCCCGCTCGGCGACCACCAGCAGGCCCAGACACCCGCGATGCCGGCGTCACGCGACGGCGCATGTCACTTCAGCGCGGCCCTGCCGAGGGTGTTCTCGTCGGTGCCGAACCAGATGGCGTCACGCGCCGGGTCGTACACCATGTGGCGCACGGTGCCACCCCCGCTGGGGATCTCGAAGGCCTCGGTCCAGGTTTCCTCCCGGGTATCGAAGGCGACGAAGCGGTTGGGCCGGACACCGGTTTCCACTATCCAGAAGCGGTCCTCGCCGTCCATGACCACGGCGTAGGGCAGCGACCGCGCCCCCGAGGGCGCCGGCCACTCCTTCACTTCCCCGCTGTCCGGATCATAGCGGCCGATATGGCCGGTCGCGTAATCGCCATACCAGACGCCGCCGTCGGAGGCGACGTCCAGCCGCCGCGGCCGGGCCTCCGCACGCGGCAGGTCGATCTCCTGCACCTCGCCGCCCTTCACCGTCGCCAGCCGGTGAGTGCCGAACAGGGCGATCCAGGGCTGGTCGTCGTGCACCACGATGCCATAGGGACGCGCCCACGCCCGGGAGACCTCGTGCATGGTGAAAGCACGGCGTCGGGGATCGAAGTGGCCGATGCGGTTGCCGCCCTGTTCGGTGAACCAGAGGTTGTCGTCCCCGTCGAAGGCCATGCTGTGCACATCCCGGCGACCATCGCCGGGCGGCACGAATGTCTCGATCGCGCCACTGGCCGGATCCAGCAAGCCGATGTGTGCCGCCCGGTTGCCGGCGTACCAGACCCCCTGCTCATTGGTGATCACCGTGTGCGGCCCGGTGCCGTCTTCCAGGGGGAAGCGCTCGAACTCGCCGCTCTCGGGCGTGAACCGCCCGACATAGTGGGTCTGCTGGCCGACGAACCAGACCCGGCCCTCGGCATCCACCCAGGGATCCCGAGCGCGCCCGCCGTCGAAGGGCACGTCCCACTCCGTGATCTCGAGCCGGACGCCCTCGTCACCGTCTGCCGACAGTGCCACGGCGCCCCCCACGTACAAGGCGGCCAGCATCAGCCCTGACAGGGTCACCGCTTTGAACATCTCGGCCTCCCTCGAGCCCGGCCCTTCCCGCGGGCAAGGGCTCGATGCCATTCCCCCCCAGAAGCATCGACCGGCCGGTCGAGAAACACCACCAGCACGACGCACACCGGCTCGATCGGCGATCGTCTCTACGCCGCCCTGCCCCCTCTCAGGCCGGGAAGGCCTCGTTCAGCCACGTGATGAAGTTGCGTTTTTGCTTGAACTCGGTGCGCAGCTGCATCAGCGCCTGCTCGAATGCCTGGCGCTGCGCCGAGGTGTCCAGCGTGTCCCGCAGCTCCTCCAGCAAGGCGATGCCGTCGCGATAGCCCTGGTTGTTGGTCTGGCGAACCATATGGCGTACCAGGCGCAGGTACAACGGCAGGCTCTCGTCGGGGTCCTTCAGCACCTGCGCCAATTGGAGCAGCAGCCAGAACGACACCGCCCGCTCGGCGCACAGCGCCTGGGCCTCGGCCAGGCGCCCCTCGAACAGATGGATTTCCAGCAAGCTGTCTGCCGTCCGCGGTGCCCACCCGAAGGATGACTCCGAGGATTGATCGAGCCGGTCCACCAGCCAGTCGCGGGCCCGCTGGCGATAATCGACGGCCAGGCCATGCTCGGAGGCCTTGGCCACCAGCTGGCGATAATCCTCCAGACGCTGCGTGTGCCGGTAGATGTCCCATTGCAGCGCCGCCGCGGCTTCCGCCTCGCCACGCTGCAGCTGCAGGCGCACCTCGAGGCGCTGCCGTTCAATCTGCTGATGGGGATGCTGGTCGGACGCCGCCTTCTTCGCTCGCGTCAGCCACGGCTCCACCTGATCCCAGGCCTCATGCGCGATGCACAGCTCGGCGGCATCCAGGCAGTCCCGCTCGTTGCTGGCGGTCTTCCGGTACAGCGCCAGCATGGCCGGCAAGTCGCCGGCGGCCTCGGCATGCTTGAACAAGGGGTCGCGCAGGCGAATGTAGCGATACTGCTCCGACCACCCCGCCTTTGCCGGCAGCTCCGGCAAGGCGTCCCAGGCCCGCTGCAGGCGGGCATGATAGGCCGCCATGCCCGCCTCGCCCAGCGCCTCCTCATAGGCATCGGGGATCTCGGGGTACAGGTCCTCGCCGCCACCAAATGCCTTGTCATAGAGATACGCTGCCAGCTTGTCGGGTGACCAGTCGAGCCGCGTCACGGTCTGGACATGCAGCGTCTGCAGGGTCGCCTCGCAATGGAAACGAAAGCCGCCGGAATCGTCGATGGTCTCCAGCGCCCGAGCCATGCGTGACAGCGCATAGTCCACCAGCGTCAGGCACTTGTCCGCGGGCAGTTGCGGCGCCTGCTCGGCGAGCTGGTCGACGACGGCCTCCGCCCTGGCGAAGTAGGCCCTCACCTGGCCGTAACGGTAAAGATCGCGGTTGATGGGAAACGCCGCCGTGATGCGCTTCTTCAGCGCCTTGTGATCCAGCACGCCGAGCACCGCATCGGCCCGCAGTGACCACTGCTGGCGCAGCACCGGGTCATTCTCGATCAGTGACTGGAGCGCCTCGACCAGCGACGGCTTGTCCATCTGCTGCAGGTAGGCGCGAATCCGCTCCGCTGCATCGCCCTCCGTCAGCCGCGTCTGCTCGGCCTGATCCGCGCGGTACGCCAGGGCGGTCGCCACGCAATGCTTGCAGAAGTCGATGCCCTCCGAGGCCGGGCAATCGCAGCCGCCATCCAGGCCCCGCTTGCTCAGTTTCAGCACCACGCGATAGCGCTCGCTGCCCTCCACATCGGCGGTGATGGTGGCGCCTTTCCTGTTCCAGCCGACCACCATGCCCTCGCGGTAATACTCCACGCCGCGTCCGAAGGCGGCCTCGCCGGCGAGCATGGCCAGCTGCCGGTCGGAAAGGAGTGCCGCCTCATCCTGCGTTGCTGCCATTCTTGAAGCCCTTCCAGCGCCTGACTGCCTGAGAATCAAGCAGCCAATGCTACGCCGCACCGCCGCGGGGCGCCAAGCATCGCAACACGCCAGCGACTCCGTCAGTGACTTTCAAGGACCCGTCCCCGATTTCCGCTGATGTCCGGGCTCAAGGCGGCGCCACGCAACCGGCCGGGCCGGTATCGCCGGGCAATTCGCGAATCCTGAACCGCAGGTCATGGCGCCGGTAGTCGGTATCGAAGGCCTGGACCTCGAACACGGTGGCGTGGCGCATGCTGACCAGTCGCGGCGCCGAGTGGTGCACGAAGCGCTCGCCGTCCAGCGTCAGTTGCAGGCGCGGCAGAGTATCCTCGCCATACTCCAGGCGCAGCGACTCGATTCGCCAGGCCAGCGGCGCATCCTCGGCACAGCTCGCCAGGTCCACGGGAACACCCGGCGTGAGTTCGACGCGCTGCCGCTCCAGCTCCCCGCCCTGCGCATCGCTCACCACCAGCCGATAGGTGCGCGGCCCCATGGCCGACGTGCCCTCCTCGGGAAGCGCCGCCAGCAGCGCGGCGCGTGCGGGCTCGACCGGCCTCAGCGGGGGCTGGTACGGCAGCTCGTCCCCGGGGCCGGGGCGATAGACGAAGCGCAGCGAGAGCAGCCGCTCGCTGGATGTATCGAGCCCCGGCACCGTCCCCGACATGGCGGTCACCGCGCCGGGCTCCCAGGCCAGCTTGGCGTGCCGCCCCTGCGGGGTGCGCAGGAAGAGGGTGCCCGGGGTGTCGTCCAGCACCAGGCGTGACGCCGCGGGCGGCTCGGGCGATGCATCCAGATAGCGCAGCAGATGATCCCAGGAGGGCGTGGCGATGCCTTGGGCAGCGGCCGGCACGAAGTGGAGCCCTCCCCCCTCGGGCACCGCCAGTATGGCCTCGAGGGGCTCGCGACTCAGAGCGAGGGGATAGAGATCGACCCGCGCCGGGTCGCGAGCCGGGGCGTGATCGAGGAACGACCAGCCGAAGGGCTCGCCCGCCTCATCCCAGCCCAGATAGGCGGTGCCGCCGGGCAGCCGCTCGGCGTGGTCGGCCACCGTCTGCAGGCGCAGGTCCGCCCCCGGCGGCACATGGCCCACCGCCAGGGAGTGAAAGCCCTCGGCCTCCGCCGTGAGCCGGCCGCCACCGCTGCCCACCAGCCAGACCGGGCCGGGCATGGGCACGCGGAAGCGCCCCTCGGCGTCGGTGGTCGAGGTGACCACATAGCCCTTGTCCCAGATCAATTGCCCATCATGCTCGCTGCGCCCCCAGCCCTGGCGGCGCACGGTGATGGTGGCGCCGGCCACCGGCACATCGCCGTGATACTCGACCAGTTGGCCCGTCACCGCCGCCGGCGACAGCCACCACAGTGCCAGCCACACCAGCAACGCCAACCCGGCCAGGGAGGCGACCAGCCCCACGACGAGGCGACGGAAACCCACGGCGCTGCCCATCAGGGCGCCTCTGCGTGCGGCACGCCGCGCAGGAACTCGGCAGCCGCCACGGCCGCTCCCGGATGCCGCGATACCAGCACGTTATTCTCGGGCTCCAGGGGAATATGGAGCACCGCCTCCAGCAGCCTCTCGCCCCGGAAGGTCACGGTCAGACGTTCGCCCTGGTGAGTGGAGAGCAGCCGCCGGAAGGCGCCGAAACAGCCCGGCGTCTCGGCCATGTCGAAGCGGAGATGCACGAGCCCAGCATCGCCCGCGGCGTGCTCGACCCGCTGGATGCAGGCCGGGGTCAACACGAAGCGCTCGCCGCCCATGGCGAAGTCCACGCCCGCCTCCTCGGCCTGGGCCATGGATGCCGACAGGATCAGCACAGCAAACAGCGGCCCGTACGACATGGCTCCCTCCCCTCCCCCAATGCACGCAGCATAGCAACGGGAGCCCTCAGCCTGACGACACCGCCACCCAAGCCCTGCAGGTCACCAGCTATACCGCCGTTCGCGCTCACCTGGCCAAGACCAAGCGACGGACCTGTGATTTCAGGCGCCGTTGATCATCACCCACGGCAAGGCAGATCCGGTCGCTGTTCCACATGCCTCTCATTACTCCGAGCCTCGAACCAATCCGCCGCGTAGGAGATGAACAGGAAGGCCGCCACGAGAATCACGCCGCCTATGCGCAACGCAGGAACTTCCGAGAGCACCAACGCCGCGGCGGTGCCGATCACAACGACGAAAAGGGCGATGCCCAGAAAGGACCGCCTGATAACGTGCATACCGGCATAGTGACGCTTTGGAAACCGTCGAGAAAACAGAAAGTTGCAAAAATATCAGTAGGGTACCGGTTGATAACGTGGCCGGTACCCTACAGGTTCCACCTCAGCCAGTATCAGCCGTCGTTGCCCAGCCGAAAGGCCACGAAGTAGGCCTGGCCGTCGCGGTTGAGGAGCACTGGGACCGCTTGATCGTCCGGCAGGTTAGCCAGCATCCCCTTCAGTTGCTCGGGACCCTCTACGGGTTGGTTGCCCAGGCGGACCAGGACATCCCCAGGAAGGATACCGGCAGCGGCGGCGTGGCCGGTCGGATCGACCTTGACGATGCGCACCCCGTGCTCGATACCGAGCCGGCGCTTCTCCATCTCGTTCAATGGCTGAACCGCGATGCCGAGTCGAACCGGGTCACCGTCGGCTTGACCGGGGCCAGCATTCGGCCACTCGCCAACCTCTACCGTGATGGTCTCTCGCTGGCCATCGCGCAATACGGAGAGCTCCACCTCTTCGCCAGGGGCCGTGTCACCGACCAGGCGTGGCAAAGTGGTGGAGTGGTCCACCTGCTGGCCGTTCACTTCGAGGATGACGTCACCGGCCTTGAGGCCGCCCTTGGCCGCGGGGCCACTGGAGTCAAGCTCGGCGATCAAGGCGCCCTTGGCCTGCTCCATGCCGAAGGATTCCGCCAAGTCCTCGGACACCGGCTGGATGCTGACGCCCAGCCAGCCACGGCTCACGTAGCCTTCTTCACGCAGCTGGTTGGCGACATCCATGGCCACATCGATAGGGATGGCAAAGGAGAGGCCCATGTAGCCGCCGCTGCGGGTCAGGATCTGGGAATTGATACCCACGACCTCGCCGTCGAGGTTGAACAGCGGTCCGCCCGAGTTGCCCGGGTTGATCGCCACGTCGGTCTGGATGAAGGGGACGTAGACGTCCTGAGGCAGGGTGCGATTGATGGCACTGATGATCCCAGACGTCACAGAGTGATCGAAGCCGAAAGGAGAACCGATGGCGGCGACCCATTGCCCGACCTTGAGGTCGGTGGACTTGCCCAGCTCCAGAGTGGGAAGGTTGTTCGCCTCGACCTTGAGGACCGCCACGTCGGTCTTCTCGTCGGCACCGACCAGTTCAGCCTCGAGTTCACGGCGGTCGTTGAGGCGCACCAGGATCTCGTCGGCATCCTTGACCACATGGGCGTTGGTCATGATGTAGCCGTCCTCATCGAAGATGAAGCCCGAGCCCAGTGACTGACGCTGCTCGTCACCGCGATTGGGACCACCGCCCGGGGGCATCGGGAAGCGGTCACCGAAGAAGTGGCGGAAAATGTCCGGCACCTCCTGTCCCCCGAACTGCCGGGAGGAGGTCATGGACCTCTCGACCTCGCGAGAGGTGGAGATGTTAACCACGGCCGGCGCTGCCTTGTCGACCAGTTCCGTGAAGTCTGGCAGTCTTGGCTCGGCGAGGGCTGGCGTTGCCACCATCAGCAATAGCACCAGGCTCGTCACCCAGGAGAGCGAATGGGGCTTGTGCATCTCGATTGGCTCCTGTTTTTCGGTTGCATGGAACTTGTCAGCGCTCTTGATACAGCGCTCACTTTCCAAAGTTCCTGATGCACAAGCCAACCCTGGTGTGTGATGGGTTCGGTCAGGCCGTCAGCACGGCGTTGCCCCATCAGCCATTGTGGACCACCAGCCCCAGCGGCAGCACGCTGGCCTCGAGGCGGTTGATGTAACGGGAGCCCTCGGCCTGATGGCACCACCACCCAAGCCCTGCAGGTCACCCGCTATATCGCCGTTCGCGCTCACCTGGCCAAGACCATGCGACGGGCCTGTGATTTCAGGCGCCATTGATCATCCCCCGCGGCAAGGCCCCGTCAGTGGCGATGCTCTCGCTGGGAGTCTACGAGGCGCTGTAGATCACGTAGCGGTATCACTCCTGATTGACCCATCAGGTCACTCTCCATGGTCGGCAACTCGCCACCGGCCTGCGGCCTTGGGCTCGGTCAGCAGGCCTTCATCGTAACGCTGCAACAGCAGGAAGGTCTGTGCATAGCGGGTGACGATATCGACGAGCCCCCGACCACGGGTGGTATCGAGCGCGGGGTTGCCGGTCGTCTTGCGCACCAGAGCCATGGCGGCTTCCAGCTCCCGGCCATTCTCCTCGAAGCGCTGGCGGTTCAGCGTCCAACCCTGAGTCAGATGCTCGCGCAGGATGCGCGTGGCCCATATCCGGAAGCGGGTCGCCCGTGCGGAGCTGACCCTATAGCCCACCGAGATCACCGCATCCAGGCTATAGTGTTTGCGCTTGCGTTTAACCTCTCGCTGCCCTTCCTGCTGAACTTGTAAGAAATCCTTACAAGTTGCCTCCTCCACCAGTTCGCCATCTGCGTAGACGTTCTTCAGGTGCATGGTGATGTTCTGAGGCTTGACGTCGAACAGTTCGGCCATCTGTGCCTGCGTCAACCAGACGGTATCCCGTTCGGCATCCAGTCGTACTTCAACGGGATGATCGCTCTGCTGGTAGATCCTCAGGGATGCCTGGCTATGGGTGCTCATGTCGTCGTCCCTGTCCCTGCCGTCTGCCGAAACCTGAGGCTTATGCCCTCTTGTTATGCAAGTGGGCAACTGCCCGTGGATGCATAGAGCTGTCATGCTACGCCGCGGCGCCTCGTGGCGCCAATCGCTGCCGGCTGCCAGAGCAAGCCCGCGCCGGCCATGTCGGCGCCTTATTGCAGTTTCAGCAGCCTGAGGGGGCGCGCCCAGGTGTCCCGACATGTCGATACCATCGACATATCCAGGGGACGTGTCGAAATAATCGCGATTTTTAAACATGTCGTGATGACATGTCGATGGGGTGGACATGACCGGTCGCCAGCGCGCGGCTCAAGCAAGCCTGAGTGGCGGTTCGGCCAGACCCCGGCAGCCGGGCAGGCGCTCGGCCAGCTCGATGGCGAAGACGCCGCCATCTGCCTCCTCCGGAGACGCCATGCCCTCCCGGGCCGTGGTGACATAGAGGGTGGAGAGGGTCGCGCCGCCGAACACCGGGCAGGAGGGCTGGCGCGCGGGCACCCTCACGTGGGCGATCTCGTTGCCCTCGGGGCTGAGCCGGGCCACGCGCCCGGCGCCCCACAGGGCGAGCCACAGGCAGGCGTCGCTATCCATCACGGCCCCGTCGGGGCCGCCCCCCGAATCGCGCAGGTCGGCCCAGGGCTCGGGCTCCGCGAAGGCGCCATCGCCGCCGCGCGCGGGAAAGCCCTGGTCGTCCAGTGCCCAGCGCATCACCCAGCCAGTCGCGGTGTCGCTGAAATAGGCATGGCGGCCGTCCGGCGAGAAGCACAGGGCGTTGGGGATGGTCAGCCCCCGGCGCAGCCGGGTGAGCTCGCCGCGGTGCAGGCGATAGAGGCTGCCGGCGCCCGCCTCGGCGCCGAGCCCCATGGTGGAGAGCCACAGGCTGCCGTGGGGGTCGACGCGGGCATCGTTGCTGCGGGTGACGGGGTCGTCGGCCTCGAAGGGCAGGAAGTCGCGGGTCTGGCCGGTCTGCGGGTCGAAGCGCGACAGGCGGTTCTCCGCCACCAGCAGGTAGTCGCCGTCGCGGGTCAGCGCCGCATAGGAGGTCCGGCGATCCAGCCGGGTGACGCGATGTTCACGGCCATCGCCGCGGGCACGGTGCAGCTCGCCGGCCAGGATATCCAGCCAGCGCAGCTCGCTGCGCTCGGCGTCCCAGCCGGGGCCCTCGCCCAGTTCGCAGCGACTGTCGATCAGCAGTTGCGCCTGGCCGAGGCACGGGCCGGGCGGCAAGGTCTGGTCGGATGGGGACTCGCTCATGCTCGGGTTCTCCTGTCGGGGCGTGTCAGAGTGCCTGCTGCCAGGCCGTGACCAGCGCGCGGGCCCGCTCGCCCACCTCGGCGGCCGTCAGCCCCGGCGTATAGAGGGCGGTCCCCAGGCCCGCCCCGTGCACGCCGGCGGCGCGCCAGTCGGCGAAGTTGTCGCTGCCGATGCCGCCCACCGCATAGAGCTCGGTGCCCGCGGGCAGCACGGCCATCATCGCCTTCATGTTGGCGATGCCGACCTGGGAGGCGGGGAACAGCTTGAGGCCGGAGGCGCCTGCCGCCAGGGCGGCGAAGGCTTCGGTGGGGGTGACGATACCGGGCAGGGAGACCATCTCGAGGCGCCGGCTCTCGCCGATCACCGCCTCGTTCGTGTTCGGCGAGACGATCAGGCGACCCCCGGCGGCGTGCACCTCGCGCACCTGCTCGGGCGTCAGCACGGTGCCGGCCCCCACCAGGATCTCCTCGCCGCCACGCCCGGCGCAGTGCGCCACCAGGCGGCGGAGGCTCTCCAGGGGCTCGGGGGAATTGAGCGGCACCTCGATGCGGGTGATGCCGGCGCCGATGACGGCCTCGGCGATGGCGATGATCTCGTCCGGCGTGACGCCGCGCAGGATGGCGACCAGTGGCAGGCTCATGAAGGCTCCTTGCAGTCTCGGGGCGGCCGGGCGGCCGCGCCTCAGGGGGTTGCGGGCGGCGTGGCGTGGTGGATGCGCCCCAGGCCGGCCAGGATCATGTCGGCATTGGCGTGCTGGCCGACTGCGAAGCCCCGGTGCTCCAGGGCGATCCGGTAGCGCCGGCACAGCGCCTCGGCACCGATCAGCACGACGGGGCTGCCGGGGGCCAGCGTCGCGGTGGCACCGGCCAGCTCGAGGCCCAGCACCAGGCCGGACAGGCGCGCCGCCAGCCGTTCGCCGCGCCGGGCATCGCCGGGCAGCGAGGCATCGAGCAGGTCCCGGGCGCGGATGCCGAACAGCTCGGCACTCAGGCGCTCGGGAGCGGCCATGGCGGTGTCGATGCCGCCCAGGTAGGCCGCGCGCTGGGCCGCGTCGGCAAGGTCATCGGCGTGAAGCGAGTGCTTCAGCACCGAGTCCCGGCTGAGCAGCTGGTAGAGCTCGCCGCTCATGAAGGTGGTGAAGCCGGTGATGCGGCCCGCCTCGAGGCGTGCCCATTTGGCGTGGGTGCCCGGCAGGCAGACGGCGCCGCTGAAGTCGAGGTGCCTGGCGACCAGACCGGAGAGCTGGGTCTCCTCGCCGCGCATCACGTCGAAGGCCTCGCCGCCGTCCGGCGAGGCATGCTGACAGAGCCCCGGCACGATGCGCACACGCAGGCGGGCATCGCGGGTAATCACCGGGGTCAGCTGGCCGCCGAGGCGGCCGAGGGTATCGGTCGCCCCGGCATCCAGCGCCAGGTAGGCGGCCTCGACCCAGCCCTGGCGGGCCCCGGCCATGCCGCACACCAGCACCTCGGTCGGCCGGTTCCCGGCCGCCGGCGGCAACCAGTCGCCGACCACCTCCAGCAGCGCCCCTTCGAACTCGTCAGCGGCCAGGCCCAGCATGCCGCGCGGGGCGCTGGCCTCGGCGATGACTCGGTCGTCGCCGTCCAGTGCCCAGGCCCGCAGGTTGCTGGAGCCCCAGTCCACGGCGATCCAGGCCGGGGAGACGGTCGTGTTGGTCGACACGCTCATGCTCGCCCTCCCTCGACCACCGGGGGCCGGCCCTTCGGGTCGCCGATGGTCAGGGCGTGGAAGCTGGAACTCATCTCTCTCTCCTCACTCTTCACTGCTAACGCCTCACGCCTTACCACTCGGCCACCGAGCCGTCCTCGTGCTGCCACACCGGGTTGCGCCAGCGGTGGCCCACCTTGGCGCGCTCCTCGACGAAGGCCTCGTCGATCTCCACGCCGAGCCCCGGCCCCTGGGGAATGGCGCAGAAGCCGTCCTCGATGGCCAGCGCCGACTTGTCGACCAGGTAGTCGAGCACGTCGTTGTCCTTGTTGTAGTGGATACCCATGCTCTGCTCCTGGATGAAGGCGTTGTGGCAGACCGCATCCACGTGCAGCGAGGTGGCCAGGGTCAAGGGCCCCAGCGGGCAGTGCGGCGCCAGGGCCACGTCATGGGCCGAGGCCAGGGCGGCGATCTTGAGGCCCTCGCTGATGCCCCCGCAGTGCGAGAGATCCGGTTGGACGATGTCGATCATGCCGTCGGCCAGCAGGTCGCGGAACTGGAAGCGGGTGTGCAGGCGCTCGCCGGTGGCCAGCGGGTAGCCCAGGCCGCCGGCGATTTGCTTGAGGCACGGCAGGTGCTCGGGGGCCACCGGCTCCTCGACGAACATGGGGTGGAAGGGCTCCAGCTCGCGCAGCAGGGCCTTGGCCATGGGGCGATGCACGCGGCCATGGAAGTCGATGCCGATGCCGACGTCCGGTCCCACGGCGTCCCGGGCCTCCGCCACCCGGGCCACGGCCTCGTCGACCTTGCGGTGGGAGTCGACGATCTGCAGCTCCGGCGTGCCGTTCATCTTGAAGGCGGTGAAACCCTGCTCGACCAGCGCACGGGCGCCGGCGCCCACGTCGTCGGGGCGGTCGCCGCCGGTCCAGGCATACATGCGCATCCGGTCGCGCACCGGGCCGCCCAGCAGCTGGTGCACGGGCACGCCCAGGTCGCGACCCTTGAGGTCCCAGAGCGCCTGGTCGATGCCGGCGATGGCCGACATCAGGATCGGGCCGCCGCGATAGAAGCCGGCGCGATACATCACGTTCCACAGGTGCTCGATGCGGTGCGGGTCCTGGCCGACCAGGTAGTCGGAAAGCTCATGCACGGCCGCCTCCACCGTGGCGGCGCGGCCCTCGATGACCGGCTCGCCCCAGCCGTAGACGCCCGCGTCGGTCTCGATCTTGAGAAACAGCCAGCGCGGCGGCACCTGCCAGGTCTTGAGTCGGGTGATCTTCATGGGGTGGGTCCTCGGGTGGGGCAAGTGGCAACGGCCGCGCCGCGACGCGGCCGCGAGTCAGTCGGGCAGCGAGGCCGGACGCGTCAGCGGGCGCGTGCCGTGCTCGACGCCGAGGTCGGCGGCGGTGCGTGCCAGGACACGTTCCGTGGCGTCGCGAGCCGCCTCGGGATCCCGCAGGCGGATGGCGTCGAAGACCTGGCGATGACGCTCCAGGCTGTCGTCCAGGGAGCCGGCCTGGTGATGGGAGTGCTGGATCAGGGCGACGATGGAGGGCCGCAGCAGCAGTCCCATCTGGCGCCAGACCAGGTTGTGGCTGGCGCGGTAGATGGCGTCGTGAAAGGCGACGTCATGGTCGGCATGCTCCTCTCGCCGCGCCGGGTCGGCGGCACTGTCGCACATCCCGACCAGCGCCGATTCGATCCGCGCCAGGTCCTGTCCCGTGGCCGCCAGGGCGGCGAGCTCGCTGACGAACGGCTCGGCGGACAGGCGAAAGGCGAAGACCTCGCGGACCAGCTGCGGATGCGGCGCCTCGAGGCCGGCCATCCACTCGCTCATCTGCGGGTCGAGGAGATGCCAGTCCTCGATATCGCGCACCACCGTGCCGCGCCCCGCAGTGCGTTCGATCAGGCCGCTGCCGCTCAGTTCGGCGAGGGCGTTGCGCACGCGATTGCGACTGGCCGAGAAGTGCTCGCACAGGTCTCTCTCGCGGGGAAAGGTCTCTCCGCTCGCCCACTTGCCCGACAGGATGGCATGCGCCAGCGTGGTGGCCAGGGCCTGGGCCCCGCCGGCATCGGGAGGCAGCGGAAGCTGGGATAGCGTCGTCAAGGGGACCTCCGAAATATCTGACCTTACTATACGAAATGTCTGACATTTATTCCAGCTCCCCTGACTCCCCGCCTGCTAGACCTTGGTCGCAGCGGTCTGGCGGCGGACCGGGTCACACAACGACTCGCTGAGGGCACGCCTCACTTCCAGACGACCATTCCATGAAAATCCAATCCTTCAGGCCAACAGAGTGGATAAAGATCACCTTCTGGATTATTCTCCTGCCTCGACAGCGGAGACACCCCTCGGCTGTAGCGTCGGCGGCCCTACCCGGGCCGCAGGACCGATCAGGAGAACCACCATGTCCTCTGACCCCGTCACCCTGATGGTGGCGCGTCGCGTGGCCCGCGGCCGCTACCGTGATTTCCTCGCCTGGCTCGACGAGGGCCGCGCGCTGGCCGCGGACTTCGGCGGCTACCTGGGCTCCGGCGTGCTGGCCCCGCCCCCCGGCGATGACGAGTACCAGATCATCTTCCGCTTCCGCGATGCCGAGACCCTCGCCACCTGGGAGCACTCCGCCTCGCGTCGGGCCTGGCTGGCCCGTGGCCAGGGCCTGTTCGAGGCGCCCCAGGAGCACCGCGCCACCGGCCTGGACCACTGGTTCCAGCCCGCCGGCAGCGCCGCACCGCCGCGCTGGAAGCAGGCCATCGCCATCTGGCTCGCCTTCTTTCCCGTCTCGCTTGGCTTCCAGTGGCTGCTCGGCGAGGCCCTGGCGGGCCTGCCCCTGGTGCCACGGGTGCTGGCCAGCACCCTGATGCTCACCCCGGTGATGGTCTTCCTGTTCATTCCCCTCTCGACCCGGCTGCTGGGCCCCTGGCTGCGCGGCGAGGTCGCGCCCCTGCCCCGCCTGGCGCGCCTGCTGAGAGCCTGAGTGGCGCCGCGGGCCATCTCACCCACCGGGAGAGGCATGGTAGGCTGGCAGTCGTTTCCCTTATTCGGAGCCCGACCATGACCGACGCCGCTCAGCTCCTCGAGACCCTGGTGGGCTTCGCCACCGTCTCCCGCGACTCGAACCTGGACCTGATCGCCTTCGTCGAGGACTATCTCGACGGCCACGGCGTCGAGCACTGGCGGGTCGACAACGACGACGGCACCAAGGCCAACCTGCTGGCCCGGATCGGCCCCGCGGTGGAGGGCGGCGTGGTGCTGTCCGGCCACACCGACGTGGTGCCGGTGGACGGCCAGCCCTGGTCCAGCGACCCCTTCACCCTGCGCAACGGCGGCGATGGCCGCCTCTATGGCCGCGGCACCTGCGACATGAAGGCCTTCATCGCCTGTGCCCTGGCCGAGGTGCCGCGCTGGGTGACCCTGGACCTCGAGCGGCCCCTCTACCTGGCCTTCTCCTACGACGAGGAGGTCGGCTGCCTGGGCGCGCCGCGGCTGATCGAGCGGCTGCTGGCCGACCATCCCCGCCCGGCGGCGGTGTTCGTCGGCGAGCCGACCCTGATGCAGCCCGTGGTGGCTCACAAGGGCAGCACCAACCTGCGCACCACCGTGACCGGCCGCGCCGCCCACTCCAGCCAGGTCAACCAGGGCGTCTCGGCGATCCACGTCGCCGCCCGCCTGGTGACCCGCATCGAGGACGTGATGGCCGAACTGCGTGCCGAGGGCCGGGTCGACGAGGCCTTCAACGTCGCCCACTCGAGCCTGCACGTGGGCAAGATCGCCGGCGGCACCGCCATCAACATCATGGCCCGGGAGTGCAGCTTCGACTGGGAGGTGCGCCACCTGCCGGGGGACCGCTTCGAGGACCTGCTGGGCCGGGTCGAGGCCTACGCCGACGAGCTGCAGGCCGAGATGCGTGCCCGGGCCCCGGAGACGGGGATCCGCACCGAGCGGCTCACCAGCACCGTGCCGGCGCTGGCCGATGACGACAACGCCGAGGTGCTGGCCCTATGCCGGGCGCTGGTCGGCGAGGTGCCCTCCGGGGCGGTGGCCTATGCCACCGAGGCCGGCCAGTTCCAGCGCGCCGGCCTGTCGACGGTGATCTGCGGCCCGGGCAGCATCAGTCAGGCCCACCAGCCGGACGAGTACCTCGAGATCGAGCAGCTCGAGGCGGGGGTGGCCTTCATGCAGGCCCTGGGGCGGCAACTGGCGGAGGCCCGCTGAGATGCCCCGACTGCTGATCGTCAAGACCGGTGATACCTTCGAGGACGTGGCGCGGGTCCACGGCAATTTCGAGGAGCTCTTCCTGGCCGTGCTGAGGCCGCTGGCCAGGCGCCATCCCGCCCTGTCGCTATCGGTCTTCGATGCCCGCCGCGACGGTGCCCCGCCCGCGCTGGACACCCTCGACGCCCTGGTGATCACCGGCTCCCATGCCATGCTCAGCGACGCCGAGCCCTGGAGCGAGGCGCTGCTGCCCTGGCTGCGCGAGGCCATCGACCGGGATATCGCCATGCTCGGCGTCTGCTATGGCCACCAGCTGATGGCCGCGGCCTGCGGCGGCACGGTCGGCTTCCATCCGGCGGGCCGGGAAACCGGCACCCAGGCGATCACCCTGACCGAGGCCGGCCGCGGCGATCGCCTGCTGGGCGAGCTGCCCGCCACCTTCACCGCCCAGCTGACCCATGCCCAGTCGGTGCTCGAGGCCCCGCCGCGGGCCGAGGTGCTGGCCTACAATGCCCATGACGCCTACCAGGCCCTGCGCCATGGGCCTCGTCAGTGGAGCGTGCAGTTCCATCCGGAATTCACCGCCCCGGTGATGCGCGCCTACCTGAGCCACCAGCACGAGGTCCTGGCCGAGCAGGGACAGGATGCCGACGCCCTGATCGAGGCCGTGACGCCCGCGCCCGCGGCCTCCTCGGTACTGCGACGCTTCGCCGAGCGGCTGGTCGCCGGCGAGCTCTGAGCCAGACGACGACGCCCCCGCCGTCACCGGCAGGGGCGTCTCGACATCGCATCGACGGCACGCCGTCTCAGGGGCGCTCGCTACCCATCTCCCCGCGGCCTGTCGCCTCGCCGGCCTCGGCGGTCCCCTCCTCTTCGACGAGCCTCTGCTGGAGACGCTGGGCGTCCGGGGCCCCGGCGGCGGCCTTGCGACGCTGGCGATACAGGTCGCGCAGGCCGCTGAGCAGCATGGCGGCGACGATCAGCCCCCCGCCCACGAAGGCCAGCAGCGTCGGCACCTCACCGAGCCAGGCCCAGACCAGCAGGGTCCCGACCAGGGTCTCGAGCAGCATCACCAGGCTGACCTCGGCCCCGGGCAGGTAGCGCGGCCCGGTCTGGATCAGGAAGTAGGCGGCGGGCAACAGCAGGCCCATCAGGGCGATGCGCTGCATGTCGTCGGCCGGCGGCAGCTGCACCCCGCCCAGCGGGATGGCCGGCAGCAGCATCGCCAGGCAGCCCAGCGGCAGCACCACGGTGGTATCGACCCCGCGCTGGCGATCGCCCTTCTGGACGCTGGCCACGGTGGTATTGATGGCGATGGCGGCCGGCACGAACAGCGCCACCGCCAGGCCCAGCAGGCTCCCCTGCCCGACCTCCCCCGCCGCCATCAGGCTCGCCCCGGTCACGCAGATGCCGATCACCACCCAGGTCTGGCGACGCAGCCGCTGGCCGAAGCACAGCAGGCCGATCAGTCCGGCGACCAGCGGCGCCAGGTTCATCATCACCAGCACGTTGCCGGCGGAGGTCAGCCGGTTGCCGATGACGAAGGCCCAGGCACTGCCGGCAAAGGCCAGCGGACACCACCAGATGGCGGGCCCGCAGGCGCGCAGGGCCGCGGGCAGGGCGCGCCCGTAGCGCAGCGCGGCAATGGCGAGCAGCACCCCGCCCAGCAACAGGCCCCGCCAGAACATGAAGGTAGCGACGTCCACCTGGGTGTCCTTGACCAGCAGGGCATCCGGCGACAGCAGGAGCACTCCGGTCATGGTGATCAGGTAACCGCGCAACCGGAACGGCAAGCGCTTCCACATGCGAGCTCCCTCCCCGTGGGCAATGCAAGGTGGCGGCGATAACAACGACAGCAGGCCGGGGATTCCCCCGGCCTGCTGGTCGTTACGGGCGTCGCCGGGGGCTCCCCGGCGACGCGGCTCAGGCCCGCTCGCGGCGGGGCACCGGGCCGTCGTCGTCGCGGCGACGACGGGGAGCGCGATCGGGGGCGCGGTCCTCGCTGATCTCCAGCGGACGACCGGCCACCCGGGCGCGCGCCATCTTGTCCAGGATGCTGGACGGCAGGCCGTTCGGCAACTCGACGACGGAGAATGCATTGCGGATGTCGATCCGGCCGATGCGGTTGCCCTCGATGCCGCCCTCGTTGGCCAGCGCGCCGACCAGCTGGCCCGGCTTGACGCCGTCCTTGTGGCCCACGGAGACGCGGTAGCGGGTCATGCCCTCGCTGGGGGCACCGTCGCGGGGGCCGCCCTCGCGACGCGGTGCCTTGCCATCACGCGGGGCGCGCTCGGCACGCTCGGTGCGCTCCTTGCGCGGCGCCTGGAGGCGGCCGATGGGCGCCTCGTCGGCGCGGGCCAGGGCGGCGAAGGCGCAGGCCAGCTCGACGGGATCATGCCCCTCCTCGACCAGCCGCTCCACCAGGGCCCGCTGCTCGTCGGCGCCCTTGGTCAGGGAGGCGACCACCCGGTGGTGGAAGACCTGGTCGCGATGGGCGCGGATGGCGGCCTCGTCGGGCAGCGGCATCTCGCTCATCTTCTGGCCGGTGGCCTGCTCCAGCCAGCCGACCTTGCGGCTCTCGCGATTGCCGGCGAAGGTGATCGCCACGCCGTCGCGGCCGGCCCGCCCGGTACGACCGATGCGGTGGGTATAGGCCTCGGAATCCTGCGGCAGGTCATAGTTGATGACGTGGGTGATGCGCGGCACGTCCAGGCCACGGGCGGCCACGTCGGTGGCGATCAGCACGTCGACCTTGCCGCGCTTGAGGCGGGTGATGGTGCGCTCGCGCAGGCTCTGGTCCAGGTCGCCGGACAGGCTGGCCACGTTCACGCTGCGGGCGGAGAGCTGCTCCATCAGGGTGGTGCAGGCCGCGCGGGTGCGTACGAAGACGATGGCGCCGTCCACCGGCTCCACCTCGAGGATGCGCGCCAGGGCTTCCAGCTTGGCGCCGCCCTCGATGCGCACCCGGCGCTGCTCGATGTTCTCGCCGGTGGTGGTGCGCGATTCGATGGCCACCTTGACCGGCTCCACCAGGTAGCGGTTGACGATCCGCTCGATCTCGGTGGGCAGGGTGGCGGAGAAGAACACCCGCTGGGCGTCGGTCGGGGTGTCGGCCACCACGCGCTTGACGTCGTCGATGAAGCCCATGCGCAGCATCTCGTCGGCCTCGTCGAGCACCAGGGCGGACAGGCCGTCGAGCTTCAGGCTGCCGCGGTCCAGGTGGTCGATGACCCGGCCGGGGGTCCCGACCACGACCTGGGCGCCACGCCGCAGGGCGCTGAGCTGCTCGCGGTATTCCTGGCCACCGCACAGGGTCGCCACTTCCAGCCCCTTGAGGTTCTGGCCGTACTTGGTGAACGACACGGCCACCTGCTGGGCCAGCTCACGGGTCGGGGCCAGCACCAGCACCTGGGGCACGCGACGCCCGAGGTCGAGCCGCGAGAGCAACGGCAGGGCGAAGGCAGCGGTCTTGCCGGTGCCGGTCTGGGCCTGGCCCAGCATGTCGCGGCCTTCCAGCAGGGCCGGAATGGTCTGTGCCTGGATCGGCGACGGGGTCTCGTAGCCGAGGGTCTCGATGGCGGAGAGAACGTCAGGCAGCAGGGCCAGATCGCCGAAGCTCGGCGAGGCGACAGAAGTCGAGGTCATGAATCACACCTTGGTAGGCCGGCATGGCCGGCGAAAAACATCGTTGGCGCCCCTGACGCGGTCAACACGGTCAGGACCCTGCACGGGGCAAGGCAACTACATCGGAGTCGGGGACGCCGGTCGCACCTGGCATCCGGTTGACACCTGCTGTTGGCAGGCGAACCGTCGTGGCGACCGTCTGCGCCGAACTCGCCCGGGTGGCGAATTCTCGTTGGCGCTCCATCTTCACAGTTCGAACGCGCGGGGCACGGGGCCTGGCGTTTTGCGATCATCGCGCTCACCTGGCGTGAGCGGGTCGCATCGTCATGATGGTGGGGTCAGCACATGCGAGGAGCGCGCATGCTACCATCGTCGCGCTGACCTGGCCAGCCTTTTCCATTTTCCGCGCTATCGCCATGGGGCGCGACGAGGGGCGCCGGGGACAGGTCGTAGAGGAAGAAATGGACCTGTCGACGGATCAGCCCCGAGCGTCTCTCAACCCGACCACATCTTCGAGGAGCTCCCATGCCGAACCTCTGGGTCGACGCCGATGCCTGCCCGCGCATCGCCCGCGACATCATCGTGCGCGCCGCCGAGCGTACCGCCACCCCGACCACCTTCGTGGCCAACCACCAGGTCCCCCTGCCGCCCTCGAAGTGGGTCAAGGGGCTGGCGGTGAGCCACGGCTTCGACGCCGCCGACGACGAGATCGTCGAACGCCTCCAGCCGGGCGACCTCGTCGTCACCTCGGACCTGCCGCTGGCCATGGCCGCCATCGAGCGCGGCGCCAGGGTGATGACCAGCCGCGGCGAGGCCCTGAACGAGAGCAATATCCGCGCGCGGGTGCAGATGAGGGACTTCATGGAGACCCTGCGCGCCAGCGGCGAGCACACCGGTGGCCCCAAGGGCTATTCGGACGTGGATCGCCGCGAGTTCGCCAATGCCCTGGACCGCTGGCTGGCGAAGCAGAAGTAAGGGGTTAACCCCTCACTCCTCGCTCCTCACGCCTCGCCCCTCATCACCCCTTCTCGCGAATCCCCCGGCCCGGCAGGCGCTTCCGGTCATGGGGCCGGTCGAGCCGCAGCAGCGGCCCGGCGGGCACGATGCCGTTGGGGTTGATGGTCTTGTGGCTCATGTAATAGTGGCGCTGGATATGGTCCAGGTTCACCGTCTCGGCCACGCCCGGCCACTGATAGAGCTCGCGCAGGTAGTTCGACAGGTTCGGGTAATCCTCGATGCGCCGCAGGTTGCACTTGAAGTGGCCGTGATAGACGGCATCGAAGCGCACCAGGGTGGTGAACAGGCGGATATCTGCCTCGGTGAGCCACTCGCCGGCCAGGTAGCGCCATTCGGCGAGCCGGGTCTCCAGCCGGTCGAGGGCGGCGAACAGTGCCTCGACGTGCTTCTCGTAGACGGCCTGCTCGGTGGCGAAGCCGGCCTTGTAGACCCCGTTGTTGACATGGTCGTAGACATCGGCATTGACGGCATCGATGGTCTCGCGGAGGTCCGCCGGATAGAGGTCGAGCCGGTTGCCGGTGAGTCCATCGAAGGCGGTGTTGAAGATGCGCACCAGATCCGCCGACTCGTTGTTGACGATCCGGCCGTCCTGCCTGTCCCACAGGGCCGGCACCGTTACCCGCCCGGTGTAGTGGGGGTCGGTGAGGGTATAGAGCTCGCGATGGTAGTCGACGCCATTGAGCGGGTCGCCGCTGGAGCCCTCGTCCTGGTGGTAGGTCCACCCCTGGTCGAGCATCAGCGGGCTGGTGTGTGACACGCCGATCAGTCCCTCGAGCCCCTTGAGGCGCCGCATGATCAGCGTGCGGTGGGCCCAGGGGCAGGCCAGTGAGACGTAGAGGTGATAGCGCCCCGCCTCGGCGGGCCGACCCGGCTGGCCATCCGGTCCCGGTGCCCCGTCGGCGGTGACCCAGTCGCGCAGCTTGGCGGATTCGCGAACGAACTCCCCGCCGTGCTTCTCGGTGTCGTACCACTGGTCGTGCCACTGTCCGTCGATCAAGAGCCCCATCTCGGCCTCCTCGTTACTGGTAAGGGTTACCCTTAGCGTAAGCCAATAAAATCGAAGCTCAAGCGCACAATTTGCCGACGATCATTCGATCTTTTCGAACCGATGCGGCGGCGCGCAGGCCATGACGGCCTCCTGCAGGTGCCGGGCCATGGCCCGGGTGGCCGGCCCGGCACGGTCCTGGTCGCGGTGGATCAGCTGGATCGGCACCTCGCGCACGCCGCCGGCCGCCAGCGGCAGCGGCTTCAGGCGCCCGGCCTGCAGGGCGTCGAGGATGCGCGTCTCGGGCACCCAGGCGAAGCCGAGGTTGCGCTCGAGCATGTCGATGGAGGTGTCGAGATGGCTCACCGTCCAGCGCTGCTCGGCCTTCAGCCAGCCGGCATCCAGCGACTGGCGCAGGGCGGAATCGCGCACCACCAGCTGGCGGTGCTGCTCCAGGTCACGCAGGTCCAGCGCCCGTCCCAGGCGATGCAGCGGATGGTCGGGGTGGGCGACGGCGATGAAGCCGACCGTCACCAGCGGCTCGCCCAGGAAGCCGCGGGCGGCCAGGCCCGAGACCAGCAGGTCGGCATGGCCGTCCTGGAGCATCTCGACGCCGCCGTTGAGCACCGTCTCGTGGAGCTGTACGCGCACATGGGGATAGGTCGCCGAGAACGACTCGAGGGCCCGGGCCAGGGCATCCGGGGGAAAGATCTGGTCGATGGCCAGCACGATCTCCGCCTCCAGCCCTTCGGCCAGCCGCGTAGCCACATCCTCCAGCGAGTCGGCGTTCTCGATCAGCTGGCGGGCCCGGCGCAGCAGCATCTCGCCGGCCTCGGTCAGCCGCACCTGACGCCCCACCGGCTCCAGCACCGCCACGCCGAGCTGCTCCTCGAGCTTGTGCACCGCATGGTTGAGGGTGGAGGGGCTCTTGTGGATGGCCTCGGCGGCGCGGGCGAAGCCGCCATGGTCCACCACCGCGGCGAGCATCTGCCACTGTGCAAGGGTGACGCGAGACATTTTCGAATTCCTCGAACCGATTGCGCGAAATGATGCGCTTAATCTTCGAAAAAATCGGCCTATAATGCCAGTCATCGATACCCTGACAGGAGACACGCCATGCCGGCCAGTGCCACGACCCGCCGCATCGCGCGGCGGCTGAGCAGCCAACCCAGCCAGGACGGCGACGGCGTCGCGATCCGTCGCCTCCATGACTTCGGCGGCGGCCTGGACCCCTTCCTGATGCTCGACGAGCTGGAAGCCGCCCCGGATGATGACGACATCGGCGGGTTTCCCCCGCACCCGCATCGCGGCATCCAGACCCTCACCTACGCGCTGCGGGGCGGCCTGCGCCACGAGGACCACCTGGGACATCACAGCAGCATCGGCGCCGGCGATGCCCAGTGGATGCACACCGGACGCGGCATCATCCACGGCGAGACGCCCTTCACCGACGATGGGGGCCTGCATGCCTTCCAGCTGTGGCTCAACCTGGCGGCCCGGGACAAGCTGTCCACGCCCACCTATCGCGATGTCCGGGCCGCCGAGATGCCGCATCTCGCCAGGCCCGGCGCCGAGCTCATCGCCCTGGGCGGCGACTGGCGGCTCGCCGACGGCGAGGCGATACGCGGTCCCCTCGAGGCCCTAGCGGGCCAGGGAGCGATGGCTCACCTGCATCTCGCGGCCGGCGGCGCCCTCGCGCTGGAGAACACCGCGACCACCCTGCTGGTGTTCGTCTTCGACGGCCGCCTGGCGATCGCCGACGAAGCCGTGTCGCGCGGCGAGCTGGTGCGCCTTGGCCCCGGCGAGCGGCTGCCCCTCGCCAGCGATAGCGGGGCCGAGGCCCTGCTGCTCGCCGGGGAACCCCATGGGGAGCCGATCGCCCACTACGGCCCCTTCGTGATGAACCATCGCCATGAGCTCGAGCAGGCCATGCGCGACTACCGCGACGGGACCTTCACCGCCCCCTGACGCCATCCCCGGGGGTTGCCAAGCCGCCACGAGTCGTGTCATCGTTGGCCTTAGTAAACAGTGTTCGCTATCCAACCGCCGGCTCCTGCCCAAGGCAAGGGGCTGTGCGTCTTACTGTATGGGTGTACAGACTAGGCACTTCAACCATCATAGGTTATGGTTTTAGTGACTTTTTCTATGTCCTCTACACCTTTTTTATTACGGCCAAATACATGATGCGAATCCTCCATTCGCTGCCCCGCACGCACAAGTTACTGTTGTTACCCGTTGCCACCATGGTCACTGTGCTGGGCGCCCACAAGATTCTCACCTCGGTCGAGGATGCCCGGCATGACCGGCAACCCCTCGACACCGTCCTGGTCCCCCTCGACGCCAATGCCTCCCCGGGCGTGCCCTCGCTGTCCCTCGATCGCGAACCAGTCGCCAAGGCCATCCAGGTGGCTTCACGGGCCATGGATGCCACCCGCGAGCCCGTGCCCCTGTCACGGCTGGCCGCCTCCGAGATCGTCGACCTCGACCTCATCGAGACGGCCCGGGCCAGGCCGGCCCTTGCCTCGGCCGAGGGCGATGACGCGCAACGCGAGGCCATGGGCACCGCCTCCTCTCCCCTGGAGGAGGACGCCCGCCACATGGCCATCGTGCTCGGCACCTTGGCCAGCGGCATGCTCGCCTCCAACGAGCGCCTGGTGGCCGACGCCACCTCCTACGAGGAGGTCTCCGAGGACGAACTCGAGCTGTTCGACGAGGGCCCGATCCTCTTCGAGGAAGAGATCGCCGCCAGCGAGCCCTATGTCCCCGAGTGGCAGACCTACACCGTCCAGCCGGGCGATACCTTCGCGATCATGGCCCAGCAGCACCTGGGCATGGGCTACAGCGAGGTCATGACCCTGTTGGAGGCGATGCCCGAGCCGCGCCTGCTGACCCACTGGCGGGTCGGCAACCACTTCGAGTATCAGCTCGACGCCAAGGGCGAGCTGCTCGCCCTGCGCCTGATGAAGAACGCCCGGGACGGCTACCTGGTCGAGCGTGGCGAGCAGGGCGTCGACGTGGCGACCATCGAGCGCGCCGGCGAGGCCACCCAGCGGCTCTTTGCCGGGACGGTGAGCGGCAGCTTCGCCCGCTCGGCACAGGCCACGGGCCTGACCAGCGCCGAGGTGGCCGAGCTCGCCCACGTGCTGGAGAAGAAACTGGACTTCCGCCGCGACACCCGTCGCGGCGATCGTTTTCAGGTGCTGGTGGAATCCGACATCATCGATGGCGAGAGCCTCGACCCGCGGGTGCTGGCGGTCAACTACGACGGCGCGCGCATGGACCTGACCCTGGTGCGCAACGGCGAGGACAACCGCTTCTACACCCCGGATGGCGCCAGTCTCGATCCGGCCTTCGACCGGCGGCCCTTCGCTGGCCACTACCGTCTGAGCTCGCCGTTCAACCCGCGTCGCCACCACCCGGTGACCGGGCGCATCAGCCCCCACAAGGGCACCGACTTCGCCATGCCGAGTGGCACGCCGGTCACCGCGCCCGCCGACGGCCGCGTGGAGAAGGTCGGCAACCATCCGGCGGCCGGCCGCTACATCGTCGTCCGGCATGACAACGGCTACAAGACCCGCTACCTGCACCTGTCGCGGCCGATGGTCAATCGCGGCGACCGGGTGACCCGCGGCGAGCGCATCGCCCTGTCCGGCAACACCGGCCGCAGCACCGGCCCCCACCTGCATTACGAGGTGCTGGTCAACAACCGCCAGGTGGACGCCATGAAGGTCGAGCTGCCGGAGAGCCAGAGCCTCAGCGGCGATGCCCTGGTGGCCTTCCAGCGCCAGGCCGAGCCGGTGCTGGCGGCCCTGCAGAGCGGCGAGACCGGCACCACGGTGGCCAGCACGGAAGCCGAGGTCAGCGACTCCGACGACGAGAGCTGAGCCCGCCCCGGCCCTCATGACGACGCCCCGCTCGTGCGGGGCGTCGTCGTGTGTGTCCCCGCCGTTGGGGCGGCAAACACCGCCTCGGCGCGGGCCGCCTCCTTGACTCAGCATCGTCGGGACGGCCGCCACCTCCGTGGCTCCGCGCGCCTGTGCAGCGGCCTCCGGCCCGGTACACTGGCGATGAGATCCCCAGCCGGAGCCCACGCTTGCCCAGCCGTGATGCCCACGCCGAGACCACCCCGCCCGGGGAGGGGCGCCTGCCCGCCTTCCTCGGCGTCTTTCGCTACAGCCACCGGGCCCTGGGCCTGGTCTGGCAGACCTCACGGGGCCTGACCCTGGGGCTGGCCCTGTGCACCCTGGTGGCCGGCGTGCTGCCCGCGGTGGCCGCCTGGATCGGCCAGCTGATCGTCGATGCGGTGGTCGCCGCCATGGCCCAGCACCGCGAGGGCTCAGCCCCGCTCGTCGACCTGCTCGGGCCGGTGCTGCGCTACGTGGCGATGGAGGCCGGGGTGGTGGCGCTGATCGCCCTGGCCCAGCGCGGCCTCTCGGCCCAGCAATCGCTGCTGCGTGCCCTGCTCGGCCAGAAGGTCAACGTGATGATCCTCGAGAAGGCCGGCACGCTGTCGCTCGCCCAGTTCGAGGACTCGGAGTTCTACGACAAGCTGACCCGGGCCCGGCGGGAGGCCTCGACCCGGCCCCTGGGCCTGGTCAACAAGACCTTCGGCCTGGCCCAGAACGGCATCTCGCTGGTCAGCTTCGGGGTGCTGCTGGTGCAGTTCTCGCCCTGGGCCCTGGTGGTGCTGGTGATCGGCGCCCTGCCGGTGTTCGTCTCCGAGGCCCGCTTCTCCGGCGACGCCTTCCGGCTGTTCCGCTGGCGTTCGCCCCAGACCCGCATGCAGATGTACCTCGAGACGGTGCTCGCCCGGGAGGACAGCATCAAGGAGGTCAAGCTGTTCGGCCTGGAGCCGCTGCTGCTCGACCGCTACCGGCGCATCTTCGACACCCTCTACGCCGAGGATCGCCGCCTGACGATCCGCCGCGAGTCCTGGGGCTTCCTGTTCGGCCTGCTCGGCACCCTGACCCTCTACGCCGCCTACGCCTGGGTGGTGGTGGAGACGGTGGCCGGCGCCCTGACACTGGGCGAGATGACCATGTACCTGATGGTCTTCAAGCAGGGCCAGGCGGCGCTGTCGGCGAGCCTCACCGCGATCGGCGGCATGTACGAGGACAACCTCTACCTGTCGAACCTCTATGAATACCTGGAGCAGCCGGTGGCCCGCGAGACCGGCCGGTGCACCCGGGGCACCCGGCCGGGCGACGGCATCCGCTTCGAGGGGGTGAGCTTCACCTACCCCGGCGCCGATGCGCCGGCGCTCGCCGACATCGACCTGCACCTGACGCCGGGCCACAGCCTGGCCCTGGTCGGCGTCAATGGCTCGGGCAAGACCACCCTGATCAAGCTGCTGACCCGGCTCTACGACCCCTCCGAGGGGCGCATCCTGCTCGACGGCAGCGACCTGCGCGACTGGGACCTGGCCACGCTGCGTCGGCGCATCGGGGTGATCTTCCAGGACTTCGTGCGCTACCAGCTCAAGGTGGGCGAGAACCTGGGCGCCGGCGACGTCGCGGCCTTCGACGACGAGGCGCGCTGGCAGGAGGCAGCCCGGCGAGGCCTGGCGGAGGACTTCATCGCCACCATGTCGGCGGGCTACCACACCCAGCTGGGCCGCTGGTTCAAGGGCGGCCAGGAACTGTCCGGCGGACAGTGGCAGAAGATCGCCCTGGCCCGGGCCTACATGCGCGAGGACGCCGATATCCTGGTGCTCGACGAGCCCACCGCGGCCATGGACGCCGCCGCCGAGGCGGCGGT
Organism: Halomonas stenophila; assembly: GCF_014192275.1. Classification (GTDB taxonomy): domain Bacteria; phylum Pseudomonadota; class Gammaproteobacteria; order Pseudomonadales; family Halomonadaceae; genus Halomonas; species Halomonas stenophila. Next base: position 33,339 of record NZ_JACHXR010000004.1, read on the forward strand.
CTACGCCGACTTCCGCGACCATGCCCGGGACAAGATGACGGTGCTGATCTCCCACCGCTTCTCCACGGTGCGCGCCGCCGACCAGATCCTCGTCATCGACGGCGGGCGCATCCTCGAGCGCGGCGACCACCACAGCCTGATGGCCGAGAACGGCCGCTATGCCCGGCTGTTCCGGCTGCAGGCCAGGGGCTATGAAGACCCCTAGCGCACCACCGGCCGAGCCAGGGCGGCGACCAGCGCCGGGTCGCGATCATAAATATCCGGCCGGAAGCTCGGCAGGCCGCCCGCCTCCGCGCGGGCCGTCCAGTAGTGCAGCATCAGGGGCACCTCCCGGGCCAGGGAGACGTTGCGGGTCGCGCCATCGGCGAGCAGGGCCCCGAGATTCCAGGATGTCCCGGTGTCCTCGAACAGCATCCGTGCCAACGCCATGACCCCTTCCACGCGAATGCAGCCGGAGCTCAGGGCCCGCTGGGACTGCCGGAAGAGGCTCTGCGCCGGCGTATCGTGCAGATAGACCAGATGGTCGTTGGGAAAGCGCAGCACCAGCTGGCCGAGGGGGTTCTCGGGGCCGGCCCGCTGGCGCAGGATCACCCGCCCCGGCCGCCACCAGTCGATGCGCCAGGGGTTCAGGCGACGCCCGCTGGGGGTGAGCACCACCATGTCGTGATCGATCAGATAACCGGGATCGCGGCGCACCCGGGGCAGCACGTCCTCGCGCAGGATGGTCGGCGGGACGGTCCAGGTGGGATGCAGGGTCAGGTGGGTGATCGACGAGTGCAGCACCGGGGTGGCTCGACCGGGCTGGCCGACGATGATGCGGGCCTGCCATGTCTCGCCGTCGGGGCGCCGGTAGTGGATGCGCTGGCCGGCGACGTCCACCTGCACGCGATGCTCGGGCGGTGCCCCCGACAGCCAGCGCGCCCGTTCGAGGTTGGCACGGATCGTCGCCAGGCGTTGGGCGGCCGGGACATTGAGCGCCGCCCGGGTACGGGGCCCGACCACGCCATCGTCATCGAGCATGTGTCGCCGCTGGAAGCGGCGTACCGCCTCGACCAGGCCGGCACCATAGTGATGCGGCGCCAGTGCCTCCAGGGCGACATCCGGGTAATGCGCCACGTCCGCGGCCATGACCTCCAGCTCGCCGATCGCCGCCAGGCGCCGGCGCAGCAGGGCAACGTCCGCGTCCACGTCGCCGGGCCGCAGCGATTTCCGTCGCTCGGGCAGCGTCGGCCAGCCGCCCAGGCGGACGATGTTGCGATAGCGCGCCAGTGAGCGACGCAGGGCGTCGTAACCCTCGGTGGCGGGCCGCGCCATGGCCAGCACCCTATCGACCTCGCCGGCCTCCAGGGCCCGGGTGATGGCCACCAGGTCCAGCTCGGGCGGTGGCACCGGGATCTCCCAGCCCGGGTAGACGTCGCGAGGATCGAGCCGTCCGCGCTGCAGGTGGCTCAGGGCGCGGAGCAGGGTGTCGCTGGCCAGCACATCGAAGCGGGCCCGAGCCGCCTCATCGGCGCTCGCATCGAGAGCGCCCCCCGCCTCGCGTTCCAGCCGGGCGGGCCGATAGTCCGGCGGGGTCAGGCCTTCGTCGCCCAGGGCATACAGCAGGTCGACCAGCGCGGCCACCTTGGCCCGATCCTGCCAGGCCAATTCGCCTCCACGGCGCACGTAGAAGGCCGAGACACGCGGCGGCGATGCGCGGAGGGCCTCCTCCACAGGCACCGGCAGCGGCTGGACCCGGCCGACATCGCCCATCGGGAAGGGGTGCGGCGGCTTGGCCGCCGCTGCCGTCGCGTCGGCGAAGACGCCCAAGGAAGCCAGAAGGACCAGAAAGGCCATACTCCAACGACCGACCCCTCGTGTTAGAGTACCCCCTGTTCGCATGAGACCGCCTCCTGCCGATAGATGGTCGGGACGGGTCCGCCTGGCCGCGATCCTCATGATACGCCCCTTGAGCCAGCGACATCCCGCCCATCGCCGGGCGTTCATGCGTCAACCGAATCGTGCAAGCCAACAATTCTGGGACTCCGCATGCCATCGCTGCGTTCGCTTCGCCGAGCGACGGGCCCCCTGCTGGCCGTCGCCCTGATGACCCTGACGCCCCCCGCCCTCTCGGGGAACTTCCTCGCCCAGGCCCACACTCCGGCGGCGGCCCCGTCCTCCCTGCTCGCCCAGCGCCTGACCCGGCTGGCGCCCAATGCCGACCCCGAGGTGCTGCGCCTCGCCGCCCGCGCGCTGCACTGTGCCGATCCCGAGGCCGAACGGCTGGCGGTGATCGATTTCTCCCGGCCCTCCACCGAGGAGCGGCTCTGGGTCTTCGACCTGCGCCAGGCGCGGCTGCTGTTCCGCGAACTGGTCTCCCACGGCCAGGGCTCCGGTGACGCCATGGCGAGCGATTTCTCCAACACCCCCGACAGCCACCAGTCCAGCCTCGGGCTGTTCCGCACCCTGAACAGCTACCAGGGCAGCAACGGCTACTCGCTGCGCCTGGAGGGCCTCGAGCCGGGCGTCAACGACCTGGCCTTCGAACGGGCCATCGTCATGCATGGCGCCGACTACGTCAGTGAGGCCTTCATCGAGCGCACCGGGCGGCTGGGGCGCAGCCATGGCTGCCCGGCGGTACGCTCCGAGGTCGCGGTGCCGCTGATCGACAGCCTCAAGGACAGTCAGTACCTGTTCACCTACTACCCCGACCCCGAGTGGCTCGCCCAATCCGAGTTCCTGCGCTGTCCCCGCGGCGACCAGGGCGACCAGCGCCTCGCCATGCAGTGAGGCACCATGGCGGGGCAAGGCCCCGCCAGAGCTTGCTGCTTTGCACCATCACGCCCCCGTCGACACCTCGCCTCCTCCCTTCATCGATATCGTAACCACCTGAATAAAAGGAAAAACAAAAGAGATGGCAATGCATATGCATAGCCAAGGGCAGAGAGTGCCAGACGTGGACCAGGCCCCTGGGGTACGAGTGCGTCGGACCCGACCTTCAACGGCGAAGGCCCAAGATCGTGTGTTCGAACGTCATTCGACGAGGTATGCCCCATGGAAATCCAAGACAAGGCCAACAGGATACGCTTGTTCAACTGGAAGATGCCGCAGATGCGCGCCTTCCACTTCTCCTGGTTCGCCTTCCACATCTGCTTCTTCGGCTGGTTCGGTATCGCCCCCCTGATGGCGGTGGTGCGTGACGACCTCGGCCTGACCAAGACCCAGATCGGCAACACCATCATCGCCTCGGTGGCCATCACCGTGATCGTGCGCCTGGCGATCGGCGTGCTATGCGACAAGATCGGCCCGCGCCGCGCCTATACCTGGCTACTGTGCCTGGGCTCGCTGCCGGTGATGAGCATCGGCTTCGCCGACAGCTTCGAGTCCTTCTTCCTGGCGCGCCTGGCCATCGGGGCCATCGGCGCCTCCTTCGTGATCACCCAGTACCACACCTCGGTGATGTTCGCGCCCAACGTGGTGGGCACCGCCAACGCCACCTCGGCCGGCTGGGGCAACCTGGGCGGTGGCACGACCCAGATCCTGATGCCGCTGATCTTCTCCGGCATCCTGATGCTCGGCGTCAACGAGGCCCTCGGCTGGCGTCTGGCCATGGTGGTCCCGGGCATCGTGCTGTTCCTCACCGGTATCGCCTACTACTTCTTCACCCAGGACGCGCCCAACGGCAACTTCGACGAACTGCGTGCCCGCGGCGAACTGCCCGAGGCCGACGGTGAGCACGGCATGGGCGCCAGCTTCGCCACCGCCGCCAAGGACATCCGCGTCTGGGCCCTGTTCGTGGTCTATGCCGCCTGCTTCGGCGTCGAGCTGACCATCAACAACATCGCCGCCATCTACTTCTTCGACAACTTCGGCCTGACGCTGGCCACCGCCGGCCTGATCGCCGGCCTGTTCGGCCTGATGAACCTCTTCGCGCGGACCCTGGGCGGCATCTTCTCCGACCTCTTCGCCCGCAACTCGGGCCTCAAGGGGCGGGTGCGCTGGCTGTTCATCGCCATGCTCTGCGAGGGCGTGGCCCTGATGTTCTTCTCGCAGATGCATGTCCTGGCGCTCGCCATCGGCATCATGCTGGTGTTCAGCCTCTTCGTGCAGATGGCCGAGGGCGCCACCTTCGGCGTGGTGCCCTTCATCAACAAGAAGGCGCTGGGCGCGGTGGCCGGCATCGTCGGCGCGGGCGGCAACGCCGGGGCCGTGGCCGCCGGCTTCCTGTTCCGCTCCGAGGCCCTGACCTACCAGCAGGGCCTGTTCTACCTCGGGATGGCGGTGATCATCGCCTCGCTGTGCGCCCTGCTGGTGCGTTTCTCCCCCGAGGTCGAGGCCGAGGAGAATGCCGCCTACCAGGATGCGGCCGGCGACCAGCCCGCGGCGGCCCTGTCGCTGCGCTGAGCCCCGGCTCGAGGGGCAGGGATGCCCCATCCCCCTCGTCACGCCATCGTCGCCTCGCCGCGGCGGTGGCGTTCGCGTTTGCAGGGGACCGCAGTTCTGGCCATGCTGGAAGCGGGTAGTGACCCGAAAGGGAGAAGCGCATGGTGGATCGTGTATTCCTGATCACGGGGGCGTCCAGCGGGATCGGCGCGGCCACCGCCCGGGCCGCGTCCCGGGAGGGTTACAAGCTGGTGCTGGCCGCCCGCTCCGAGACACGCCTCGCCGGCCTCGCCCAGGAGCTCGGTCCCGAGAACGTGCTGACCGTCGGCATGGACGTGACCGACATGGCCGCCCAGCAGGCCATGGTGGAACAGGCGCTGGAGCGTTTCGGCCGTCTCGATGTGGTCTTCGCCAATGCCGGCCGCGGCGGCTCCCCCGGAGGCTTCGGCGGGGCCGACCACGAGGCCTGGCGCGACATGATCCTCACCAACATCTACGGCGTGGGCCTCACCGTGCAGGCCACCCTGCCGGCCCTGCGCAAGAGCCGCGGCCATGTGCTGCTCACCGGGTCCGCCGCCGGCCGCGCCACCCTTCCCGGCTCCATGTACGGGGCCACCAAGTGGGCGGTGACCGGGCTCGGCTACAACCTGCGCGAGGAGTTGCGTGGCAGCGGCATTCGCGTGACCCTGATCGAGCCCGGCATGGTCGACACGCCCTTCTTCGACGAGCCCCCCGAGCATGCCCTGCACGACAGGGACATCGCCGCGGCCGTCCTCTACGCGGTCGGCCAGCCCGAGCACGTGGACGTCAACGAGATCCTGGTGCGTCCCACGCCGCCCCGGGACGATGACTGACGCCACACCTCATTCCCCATGACGACAGGAGCCACACCATGACGATCGCCACCGGTGACCGCCTTCCCGACATCACCATCAAGACCAACGGCCCCGAGGGACCGAAGGACCTTTCCACCGGCGACTTCTTCGCCGGCCGTCGGGTGGTGCTGTTCGCCGTCCCCGGCGCCTTCACCCCGGGCTGTTCCAACACCCACATGCCGGGCTTCGTGGTCCGCGCCGACGATATCCTCGACGCCGGTGCCGATGCCATCGGCTGCCTGGCGGTGAACGATGCCTTCGTGATGGATGCCTGGCAGCAGAACCAGAACGCCGGACGCTTCACCATGCTGGCCGACGGCAACGCCGACTTCACCCGGGCCCTGGGCCTGGAGATGGATGCCAGTGCCGGCGGCATGGGCACCCGCAGCAAGCGCTTCGCGCTGATTGCCGATGATGGCGTGGTCGAGTACCTCGGCGTCGACACCCAGAAGGGGGTGATCGAGGCCAGCAGCGCCGACACCATCCTGGCCCGGCTCAAGGGCTGATCCGAGGCCGCGGCCCGCATCGAGGAGACGACCATGCACGATGCCATGACCCTAAGCGGCAGCTGCCTGTGCGGCGCCGTGACCCTGGCGGTGGAGGCCGCCCGGCAGAACATCGGCGCCTGCCACTGTCGGATGTGTCGCACCTGGGGCGGCGGCCCGCTGCTGGCCCTGGAGTCGGTCTCCCGCGTCGAGATCGAGGGCGAGAACAGCGTGACCGTGTTCGCCTCCTCGGACTGGGCCGAGCGCGCCTTCTGCCGCCACTGCGGCACCCACCTCTTCTATCGCCTGAGAACCGGCGAGCACTATGCCGTGCCGGCGGGACTGGTCGATGACGGGGAGGCCTGGACCTTCGATACCCAGATCTTCATCGACGAGAAGCCGCCCTGGTACCACTTCGCCAACGCCACCCGCGACCTGACCGGGCGCGAGGTCTTCGAGGCGTTCGAGGCACGCAAGGACTGAGCGGCCCCGGGATCGCGCGACATCGGCGGTCCCGGAGCCGATACGCCTCCTCCCGCCGACGGCCCCTGTCTCCCGGCCATTCCGGGGGTAGGGGATCGTGCCGCCTCCGCCGCGCGACCGCGCCACGACACGCCTTGGCCGAAACGGGTGACGCCCGCCGTCCCGTCTGGCTATATTAAGAAAGAATGAATGAGCGAAGGCGACCGACGTCGAGGACGACCCCGATCACAGGCAAGGAGATCCCTGATGCGACACCTATTCACCCTGGCATGCCTGGCCGCGGGCCTGATGGCGGGCGCGGCCGGCATCCAGGCACAGGACGAGCCCTCGCCCGGCGACGAGCAGGTCACCATCCAGTCGGGGCCACGCGTGGTCGGTGAGGTCTTCGAGTATGCCACCGGCGGCACCACCTATGAGGGCTACCTGGCGCGCAATGCCAGCATCGACCAGCCGCAACCGGCGGTGCTGGTGGTGCATGAATGGTGGGGGCTGGACCGCTATGCCCGCGCCCGAGCCGATCAACTGGCGGCGCTCGGCTTCGTGGCCCTGGCGGTGGACATGTACGGCGATGGCCGGCTGGCGGCGCATCCCACCGAGGCCCAGGCATTCTCCACCCGGGTGATGCAGGACTGGCCGGCGGCACGCGCCCGGCTCGAGGCCGCGATGGCCAGGCTCGGCGAGCATCCGGCGGTGGCCGATGGCGGCATGGCGGCGATCGGCTACTGTTTCGGCGGCAGCGTGGTGATGAACATGGCGCTGTCCGGCATGCCGCTCGAGGCCGCCATCAGCTTTCATGGGGGCCCGACGATGGCGGTGAAGATGCCCCAGGCCTTCGAGGGCAGCGTGCGCATCCACAACGGCGCCGAGGACGGCTTCGTCGCCCGCGACGACCTGATGGCGATGGCCCAGGCCCTCGAGGCCCAGGGCGCCGACGTCGAGGTGACGAACTATCCCCTGGCCAAGCACGGTTTCACCAATCCCGAGGCCGACGCGCTGGCCACCCAGCACGATCTGCCGCTGGCCTATGATGCCGCCGCCGATGCCGCCTCCTGGCAGGCGGCGCTGCTGACCCTGGACGCCGCCCTCAACGACAACGACTGACCGGACGACGACATCACGCGGCATCGACCCCGAGATGATCGATGATCCAATTGGATTCCTCGAACCGACGCATGGCGTGTTCGGTAGTCCAGCGCTGCTCATCGAGCGTTTCCGGGTCCCATTCGCTGCGCTCTACGGCGAAGAAGTCGCCTCCGTAGATATGGATCGCCGCGGTCAAACGGGGAATCGGGTTGGTCACCGAATGAATGATGTCGTGCTTCAGCGGCGCGGCATCACCGGCGGCCAGTGCCTTGGCGCCCACTGCCTCGATGTGCCCGTGCCGGCTTGAAAGCCGCCGCCAGAAAATATTGTCTTCGCGACCGGTATAGATGCCGATCACCGCCCACATTCGATGGTCGTGTGGCATAAGCGTCATGTAAGGCGCCCACACCATGTTGATGATGGTCAGATCCTCCGAGCGATAGAGCGGGTGGAGCCCGCCGCGTGTCGGTTCCCCGAGTTCCTTGAGAATGGCGGCCGGATCGGAAACCGCTCTCGCGACCACTTCCCGCACCAGCCGGGGGGATTCGTCGGCGGCAAGCGCGCTGCGACAATCGGCGATGAACTGTTCGGTGTCAAACATGATGGATGCCCTCCTCTACCGTGCGCCTCGACCGCCAACCCTGCTGTTGCCGCGAGAGATATTCGGGAACCCACGGTGTCCCGGACAGTCGTGACGCCTCGTGGAAATACGGGCAACGAAGTGAAAGATCCCGTAACTTCACCATCGGCCACCTTGATCGATACTTCCAATACCTTCATTTTTTAAGTATGGAAGGTCGCGATGCCCCGTCGCGCAGGTAATGCGTATGTCGCCCCTGGGGGCGAAAGGAGGGAGTGACGTCGTCGATGGCCATCAGGACCCGCTTGTTCAGCGTCAGCCCGTAGGTCGCTTCGTCCTTCACGTCTTGCGACGCGATGAAGCGGCTGGACCAGAGCACGATCACGCACTGCGCCTCGCCGAGTTCACGCTCGATGGCCGCGTCGACGTGCTCACCCGTGCGGAGCCTCGGGGCCCGCCACACGGACCAGCCGTCGGCCTCGAGTGCCCCTGCCAACGCCCTGGCCTCGGTCTCTCTTGTAGCTGATAAAGATATCGCTCATCAACGAGCCCTGGCTCGCCCTGGTGCACGGCTGCAATCAGCCCAGATGACCCGCCGTCGCCACCGCCGGGCTGGTCTCGACCATCCTCACCACGCTGCCCACCACGATCAAACATGGCGACGGCAGCGGGTGAGCGGCGAGCCTGTCCGGCATATCGGCCAGGGTGCCGGTGAGGGCCGCCTGGTCGGGCAGGCTGGCATTGGCCACCAGCATGATCGGCCAGTCGTCGGGCAGCCCGGCACTGCGCAGGCCGGCGCAGATCGCCGCGACCTTGGCCAGGCCCATGTAGAACACCAGGGTCTCGTCCCGCCGGGCCAGCGCGGCCCAATCGGGGGTCCCTTCCGTCCGGCACAGTTGCGCGGTGATAAAGCGCAGTTGCTGGGCGTGGCCACGGTCGGTGAGCGGAATGCCCATGGAGGCACAGGCCGCCGAGGCCGCGGTGATACCGGGCACGATGTGCGCCGGTACCTCTGCCTCGGCGAGTGCGGCGAGTTCCTCGCCCATGCGCCCGAATACCCCCGGGTCGCCGCCCTTGAGGCGCACCACCGCCTTGCCCTGCCGCGCCAGCTCGACCAGCAGCGCCCCGATCTCGGCCTGGGACACGCTGTGATGGCCCCGCGCCTTGCCCACGTAATAGCGCTCGCGACCGGCGGGCACCAGGGACAGCACGTCATCGCCCACCAGGCGGTCGTAGACCACCGCGTCGGCCTGCTGCAGCAGTCGGGCCGCCTTGAGGGTCAGCAGCTCGACATCGCCGCTGCCGGCGCCGACCAGGTAGACGCTGCCCGGGCGACAGTCCCCCTGCCGGGAGCGTCCCGGGAGCTCGGGGGCGTGCCGCGAGACCCAGGGGGCGGCCAGCCAACGCGAGGCGTCCCGGCCCAGCCGCACCAGCACATCGGGGACGCGTGCCACGACGTCAGACCACTTGGACGGCTTCAGGCGTCTGCTCGGAGCGCGCATGGGGCCCCTCCTCTTCGCTACTTTCTTCAATAAGGGATTTCAGTTCGGGAATGCAGCTGCCGCACTGGGTGCCGCAGGCAAGTCGCGCGCCCAGCGCCTCGACGCTGGCGTCGCCCGCGCGAATGGCAGCGACGATGGCGGCCTGGCCCACCTGGTGGCAGCTGCAGACCAGCGGGCCGTTGGCGGCGCCACCGTCATCGCAGCCGGCCAGCAGCCGACGGCGACGCCCGTCCTCCAGGGGCAGGCCCTCGGCCGCCTCGGCGAAGCGTGCGTCGAGCCAGGCCAGGCCCGGCAGCTCGGCGGGCGGCCCCACCATCAGCCACCAGCGCAAGCGGCCGTCCTCGAGGCCGGCCGCCCGCCAGCGGCCGGTGGCGGGATCGTCACACCACAGCGAGGCCGGCACCGGCAGGCTCTCGGTGAGGCGGGCCAGGCCCACCTCCCCCTCGCCCCAGGCCAGCTGCCAGCGGTCGGCATGGGCCAGCGGGATCCGCGTCCAGTAGTCGGCGCTCTGTCGCACGGTCCCGGCGACCTCGTGGTCCTCCGCGACCACCAGGGTGGCCTCGCAGGCCGTGGCCAGCGGCGTCACCGCCACGGCGCCGTGCTTGGTCTCGGGCTGGCCGGAGAGCGGGTCGACATGGGCCGCGAGCAGGCTGCCGGCCAGGGCCCGGGACGAGAAGCGATCGGTCCAGTGGATGGGCACGAACACCTCGCCGCGTCGCTGGCCGCGCGACAGCCGGATCCGGCCACGGTACTCGCCGGTGGCACTCGTCAGGCGCGCCAGCTGCTGGTCGCCGAGCCCGAGCGCCTGGGCATCTTCCGGGGCGATCTCGATGAAGGGTTCGGCCCGGTGGTTCATCAGCCGCGCCGCGCGGCCGGTGCGGGTCATGGTGTGCCACTGGTCGCGCACGCGTCCGGTGTTGAGCCGCAGCGAATGGGTCGCGTCGAGCGCCTGGACGGGCCCCCGCGGGCGCACCGGAAAGAGCCTGGCACGCCCGTCGGCGGTGGCGAAGCGACCATCCTCGAACAGCCGGGCGGTGCCATGAGGGGCGTCGGCGGTCACCGGCCACTGGATCGGCGCCAGGGCGTCGTAGCCCTCGCGATCCAGCTCGGCCAGCGCCGAGATATCGAACATCCGGGCACCATGGCCCGGGTGGTCGGGCGCGTTCTCGAAGCCGGAGAGCCGCGCGTGCTCGGCGAAGATCTCGCCGGGATGGGCATAGCCGAAGGCCTCGCCATAGCCCAGCCGCCGCGCGACCTCGCCGATGATCCACCAGTCGTGACGCGCCTCCCCGGGCGGGGGCAGCAGCCCCCGCTGGCGGGAGATGCGCCGCTCGGAGTTGGTCACGGTGCCGTCCTTCTCGGACCAGGACGTGGCCGGCAGCACGATATCGGCATAGGGCAGCAGGTCGGTGTTGGCCATGCACTCGGAGACGATCACCAGCGGGCATCTGGCCAGGGCCGCCCGCACCCGGTCGGCATCGGGAAGGCTGACCACGGGGTTGGTGGCCATGATCCACAGGGCCTGGATCTCGCCGCGCTCGATGGCCTCGAACAGGGCCACCGCCTTGTGACCGGGCCCCTCGGGCAGGGTCGGCGCCAGATGCTCGGTGGTCCAGAAGCGGCGCACCCGATCGAGGGCGCCGGGACTGTCATAGTCCATGTGCGCGGCCAGCTGGTTGGCCAGGCCCCCCACCTCGCGACCGCCCATGGCGTTGGGCTGGCCGGTGATCGAGAAGGGACCGGCACCGGGCAGGCCGATCTTGCCGCCGGCCAGGTGGCAGTTGATGATGGCGTGGCACTTGTCGGTGCCGCTGGACGACTGGTTGATGCCCTGGGAATAGAGGGTCACCACGTGCAGCTGGCTGGCGAACCAGTAGAAGAAGGTCTCCAGGCGCTCCGGGTCGACGTCGCAGTCGGCGGCGATGGCCTCGACGGCGCAGTCGTCCTCGCGGGCCGCGGCCAGCGCCGCATCCAGCCCCCGGGTGTGCTGTTCCAGGTAGACCCGGTCGAGCTTGCCCTTGGCGGCCATCCAGGCCAGCAGGCCGTTGAACAGCCGAGCGTCACTGCCGGGCGCGAGCCCCAGGTAGAGGTCGGCCAGCTCGCAACTGTCGGTGACCCGTGGGTCGATCACCACCACCCGCATCAGCGGGTTACGGGTCTTGGCGGTACGCAGGCGCTGGAAGAGCACCGGGTGATTCCAGGCCAGGTTGGACCCCACCAGCACCACCAGCTCGGCCTCCTCCAGGTCCTCGTAGTTGCAGGGCACGGCGTCGGCGCCCAGCGAACGCTTGTAGGCGGCCACCGCCGAGGCCATGCACAGCCGCGAGTTGGTATCCAGGTGCGGCGTGCCGAGAAACCCCTTGAACAGCTTGTTGGCGACGTAATAGTCCTCGGTGAGCAACTGCCCGGACAGGTAGCCGGCCACCGCCGGGTCGCCGGCGGCCTCGCGGGTCGCCTGGAGCCGTTCGGCCACGGCGTCGAGCGCGGTGCCCCAGTCCACCTCGACCCCGTCCACCCGGGGGCGCGTCAGACGCCCCTGCTCGCCCAGGGTCTCGGCGAGCGCCGAGCCCTTGACGCACAGGCGGCCGAAGTTGGCCGGATGCGTGGCGTCGCCCTCGACGCCGACCATGCGGTCGCCGTCGATGTCGGCCAGCACGCCGCAGCCGACACCGCAGTAGGGGCAAGTGGTTCGCGCCTGATGCATAACGCACTCCTCGATCGTGGGTCCCAACGACGACGCCCACCACCGCGCCGGTAGTCAGCGCGATGGTGGGCGTCGTTGCCTGAGGCCACCGCCATGGCGGCCCGGGAGATGATTGACCAGTATCAAGCAAACCGCGTGCCAACAGACCCGAAGCCTCCAGTGGTGGGGCTTCCGGGCCGGCCGGTGCCGGGCATTCGCGCCGATCTGCACCAGCCGGGGCCGTCGGCGCCCGATTCCGCACCGCTGCGGTGCAACAATCTTCTCGGCGGTCGAGGGCGTCGGCGCCAGGACCGGCGCCCGACCCCGCTCCTTTCCGGCATCGCGACGCCTGGAACGGATCTTGCATTAGTCCCTGCAAACGACCGATGCAACGAGCCACGCCCTATGCCCCAGCCCCTGAAGATCCTGCTGGTCGATGACGAGATCGTGCGCGCCGCCATGGTCGAGGAGGCCCTCGGCCAGGAGGGCCATGAGGTCGTCTGCCGCCTGCAGAGTCCGGCCAGCCTCAACGAGATGGTCGCGCGTCACGCCCCCGATGTGGTGATCATCGACATGGAATCCCCCGATCGCGACACCCTCGACAGCATGTCCCTGCTGAATCGCGAGAACCCGCGTCCGGTGGTGTTCTTCGCCGACCAGCACCAGCCCGACACCATGCAGGCCGCCCTGGAGGCCGGTGTCAGCGCCTATGTGGTGGACGGCCTGGTGCCCAGCCGGGTCAAGGCGATCCTCGAGGTCGCCATCGCCCGCTTCGCCTCCTTCCAGTCGATGCGCACCGAGCTCGACAAGGCGCGCGGCCAGCTGGCCGACCGCAAGCGCATCGAGCGCGCCAAGGGGCTGCTGATGAAGCACCAGGACTGCGACGAGGAACAGGCCTACCGCATGCTGCGCAAGCTGGCCATGGACCGCGGCCAGCGCATCGGCGAGGTGGCCGCCAACGTGATCGATATCCTCGAACGACTGGAGAAAGGCCTATGACCGCGAGTCGCACCGCCGGGCTCGAGCGCCTGACGCTGGGCTTCATTCCGCTGCTGGATGCCGCCCTGCCGATCATCGCCCGCGAGGGCGGCTTCTTCGCCGCCGAAGGGCTCGACGTCGCGCTGTCCCGCGAGAATGCCTGGTCGACGCTGCGCGACAAGCTCGCCGCCGGCCTGCTGGATGGCGCCCACATGCTGGCCCCGCTGCCCCTGGCCATGAGCCTGGGGATCTCCGGCGCCGCCTGCGAGACCCTGGCCCCGCTGGTACTGGGGCGCAACGGCAACACCCTGGTGCTGTCGTCGCGCTGGAGCGAGGGCATGCCTCTGCCGGAGACCGCCATCCCGCCGGGGGACCCGGATCCCGCCGCCGGCGCCCGCGACTTCGCCCGGCGGTTGCGCCATCGTGGCGGACCGCCGCCCTGCCTGGCCATCGTCCATCCCTTCTCGTGCCAGCATTACCAGCTGCGCGAATGGCTGGCACTCGGCGGCATCGACGCCGACCACGAGGTCAAGCGGGTGGTCCTGCCACCGTCCCGCATGGCCGAGGCCCTGGAAGAGGGGCGCATCGACGGCTTCTGCGTCGGCGAGCCCTGGGGCAGCCTGGCCCAGCGCCGGGGAGGCGGTCGCATCGTCGCCAGCGGCGCCCAGCTCTGGCCGGACCACCCCGAGAAGGTCCTCGGGGTCACCGCGTCCTGGGCCGAGCGCCACCCCGCGACCCTCGCCGCCCTGATCCGTGGCCTGACCGGGGCCGCCGACTGGCTCGGGGCCTCACCCGAGCATGCCCGCCAGGCACGCGACTGGCTGGCCCTGCCGCCCTACCTGGACCGGGCCGCGAGCCATCTCGAGACGCTGGCACCCGACACGGGCCCGGCACGCCAACGCCTCGGCGGCGACCTGCGGCCCTCCCCCGCGGCCATGGCCCCCATGGCCGCCCACCTCGACCATGCGCTGCGGGCCCGCGGTGGCCGGCTGGCCCCCGCCCGACTGTCGGCCTGTTACAGCCCCGTGCATTTCGATGCCGCCACGCACCAGGAGCGTGCATAAGGCCCGTCCGGGCGGCGGCGGGCATCCCGCCGCCGTCCGCCACGACGAACGTAAATATTTGATTTAATTGAAACAAACAAAATATTGGCTCGATAATTGAAAGACTGTAGGTAACCGGAGCGGGCCCAGGCCTCTCCCTCGCGATCAACGGCGATCGCCCACCGAATTCCAGACGAAGGCGTCTCCGCACCCCCGATGCCAGGGGGTGCCGAGGCGTCTTTTTGCGTTTCAGGAGGTTTCGACATGTGCCCCGATGCCCTACCCGGGTCCGCCCCGAACCCGCAGCCCATCGAGCACCTGGTGATCGTCGGCAACGGCATGGCCACCCAGCGCCTGGTCGAGACGCTCGTGCGCCAGGCCAATGCGCCGCGCCGCATCACCGTGATCGGCGAGGAACGCTGCCCGGCCTACAACCGCATCCTGCTCTCCCCCTGGCTGGCGGGCGACATGAGCCATGATGACCTGCGCCTGCCCGAGATCGCCGACCGGGCCGGCATCGCCCTGACCACCCGGCTCGGCGAGCGGGTCACCCGCATCGACCGGGAGCGGCGCCGGGTACTGACCGCGCGCGGCGAGGCCATCGCCTACGAGCGGCTGGTATTGGCCACCGGCTCGCGTACCGCCCTGCCGGCGGTGCCGGGCATCGCGTTGGCCGGGGTCGGCGGCTTTCGTGACCTGGACGACGCCGAGGCCCTGGCCGAAGCCGCGCAGCGCGGCGGTCGCGGCCTGGTGGTCGGCGGCGGCCTGCTGGGCCTGGAGGCCGCCGAGGGCCTGCGCCAGCGCGGCATGCAGGCCCGCGTGCTCCAGCGCAGCGAACGCCTGATGAACCGCCAGCTCGATGCCACCGCCGCGGCGCTGCTGCGCCGCGAGCTGGAGGGCCGCGGGCTTGCGATCGACACCGGCGTCGAACTGGCCGCCCTCGAGGACGACGGCCGCGGCCATGTCGCCGCGGCGCGCCTGGCCACCGGGGAACGGCTGCCCGCCGACCGGGTGGTCATCGCCGCCGGCATCACGCCCAATGCCGAGCTCGGTCGCGAGGCCGGCCTGGCCTGCGACCGCGCCATCCGGGTCGATGCCTGGCTGACCACCTCCGACCCGGCCATCCATGCCCTCGGCGAATGCTGCCAGTTCGAGACCCGCACCTTCGGGCTGGTCGAGCCGATCTGGCAGCAGGTCGAGGTGCTGGCCCGCCACCTGGCCGGGGAAGCGACGGCGGGCTTCGCCGACGCCCCGACCGCCACCAAGCTCAAGGTCGGCGGCGTGTCCCTGTATGCCTTCGGCCCCACCGAGGCCGGGCCGGGCCACGAGGCGCTGACCTATCACGATCCGCAACAGGGCGAATACCGCCGCCTGCTGCTGCGTGACGGCCGCCTGGAGGGCGCCGTGCTCTATGGCGACACCGCCATGGGGCCCTGGCTGTTCACCCAGGCCCGGGCCGGCACCCGGCTGGACGCCGTCCGGCAGGCCCTGGCCCTCGGCCAGGCCGATGTCGAGGCCCTGCTCGCCGAGCACGAGACCACTCTCCGAGACACCGATAGCCCCGAGAAGGAGGCCGCATGAACACGCCCCAGTCCGAACTACAACGCCTGATCGTCATCGGTAACGGCATGGTCGGCCACCACCTGGTCGAGCAGCTCATCGAACGCGGCGCCACCGAGCAGTACCGCGTCACGGTCTTCGGCGAGGAGCGTCATCGGGCCTACGATCGCGTCCACCTGTCCGAGTATTTCGGTGGCCGGGACGCCCAGTTCCTGGCCATGTGCGACGCCGACCTCTATGCCGAGCACGGCATCGAGCTGCGCCTGAACGAGGCGGTGACCGCCCTCGACCGTGACGCCGGCGAGGTGGTCACCGAGGCCGGCCGCTACGCCTACGACCGGGTCGTGCTGGCCACCGGCTCCTACCCCTTCGTGCCGCCGATTCCCGGCAACGACCGCGACAACTGCCTGGTCTACCGCACCCTGGACGACCTCGATGCCATTCGCGCCGCGGCCGAGACGGCCACCACCGGCGTGGTGGTCGGCGGCGGCCTGCTGGGCCTGGAGGCGGCCAACGCCCTGCGCGGGCTCGACCTCGACACCGCCGTGGTCGAGTTCGCCCCGCGGCTGATGCCGATGCAGGTCGACACCGAGGGCGGCGAGCTGCTGCGCGAGAAGATCGAGGCGCTGGGCGTCCAGGTGCTCACCGGCCGCGCCACCCAGCACATCGAGGACGGCCAGGCCAGCTTCCATCGCATGGTCTTCCAGGACGACAAGGTGCTGGAGACCGACCTGATCGTGTTCTCGGCGGGCATCCGCCCCCGCGACGAGCTGGCCCGTGACGCCGCCCTGGAGATGGGCGAGCGCGGCGGCGTGGTGATCGACGATCGCTGCCTGACCAGCGACCCGGCGATCCTGGCCATCGGCGAGGTGGCGCTGTGGAACAACAGCATCTTCGGCCTGGTCGCCCCCGGCTACCAGATGGCCAAGGCCGCCGCCGACACCCTGCTGGGCGGCGAGCTGACCTTCGCGGGCGCCGACATGAGCACCAAGCTCAAGCTGCTCGGCGTCGACGTGGGCGCCATCGGCGATGCCCACGGCAACCAGAATCCCGGCGCTCGGATGTTCCGCTACCTGGACGAGATCAAGCAGGAATACCGCAAGCTGGTGGTCTCCAGCGACGGCAGGAAGCTGCTCGGCGCCATGCTGGTGGGTGACAACGCCACCTACGACACCCTGATGCAGTACTACAGCAACGGCCTGGAGCTGCCCGAGGACCCGGCCGCGCTGATCCTGCCCTCCACCGAGGGCGCGCCGACCCTGGGCGCCGACGCCCTCCCCGAGGGCGCGACCATCTGCTCGTGCCACAACGTCACCAAGGGGTCGATCTGCGCGACCCTCGACGCCGGCGCCACCGACCTGGGCGCCGTCAAGGCCGAGACCAGGGCGAGCACCGGCTGCGGCGGCTGCGCGGCCCTGCTCAAGAGCGTGGTCGACCACGAGCTGGAGGCCCGCGGCGTGGAGGTCGACCGGTCGATCTGCGAGCACTTCGCCCACACCCGCCAGGAGCTTTACGACATCGTCCGCGTCGAGGGCATCAAGACCTTCGGCGAGCTGATCGGCAAGCACGGCTCTCCACAAACTCAGGGCCTGGGCTCTTCATCAGCCCCGAAGCTTGGCTGCGATATCTGCAAGCCGGCGGTGGCCTCGATCCTCGCCTCCTGCTTCAACGAGCCGATCACCGACGCCGCGCATATCCCGCTGCAGGACACCAACGACACCTTCATGGCCAACATGCAGAAGAACGGCACCTACTCGGTGGTGCCGCGTGTCGCCGGCGGCGAGATCACCCCGGACAAGCTGGTGGTGCTCGGCCAGGTGGCCCAGAAGTATGGCCTCTACACCAAGATCACCGGCGGCCAGCGCATCGACCTGTTCGGCGCCCACCTCGAGGAGCTGCCGGACATCTGGGGCGAGCTGATCGCGGCCGGCTTCGAGACCGGGCATGCCTACGGCAAGTCGCTGCGCACCGTGAAGTCCTGCGTGGGCAGCACCTGGTGCCGCTACGGGGTGCAGGACAGCGTGGGCATGGCGATCCGGCTCGAGCATCGCTACAAGGGCCTGCGCTCGCCGCACAAGCTCAAGTTCGCGGTCTCCGGCTGTACCCGCGAGTGCGCCGAGGCCCAGAGCAAGGACGTCGGGGTGATCGCTACCGAGCACGGCTGGAACCTCTACGTGTGCGGCAACGGCGGCATGCGCCCGCGCCACGCCGAGCTCTTCGCCACCGACCTGGACGACGAGCAGCTGATCAGCACCATCGATCGCCTGCTGATGTTCTACGTGCGCACCGCCGACCGCCTGCAGCGCACCTCGGTGTGGCGCGAGAACCTCGAGGGCGGCCTGGACTACCTCAAGGAAGTGGTGCTCGAGGACAGCCTGGGCATCAATGACGAGCTCGAGGCGCAGATGCAGACCGTCATCGACCACTACGAGTGCGAGTGGGCCGGCGCCCTCCAGGACCCGGAGAAGCTCAAGCGCTTCCGCAGCTTCGTCAACGACGCACGCCCCGACCCGGACATCATCGTGACCGAGGAGCGCGGCCAGCTCCGCCCTGCGTAAGGAAATGGCTGCGCGAGCGAATCGCGTTGTTGCGCGGCACCCCGAAGGCTCGCCTAACCCCCCGTTATGTCTCGCCTTCGGTGCGCCGCGCGCCTAGCGCTTCATCTCGCTCGCCAATTTCTCGACATCATCGCGAGGACTACCAATCTATGACTAGCGCAACCGCAGAAGCCCCGACCATGACCCAGACCTGGCAACCCCTGTGCACCAAGGCCGACCTGGTGCCCTTCTCCGGCGTCGCCGCCTGGATCGAGACGACCGAGGGACCGGCCCAGGTGGCCCTGTTCTACCTGCCGGGCCATGCCACCGAGCTCTACGCCGTGGACCATCACGACCCCTTCTCCGACGCTAACGTCATCGCCCGCGGCATCGTCGGCGACGTCTCGGGGGCGCCGGTGGTGGCCTCCCCGATCTACAAGCAGCACTTCCGCCTTGACGACGGCCAGTGCCTGGAAGACGAGGCGGTGCGACTGCGCTGCTGGGCGGTCTGCTTCGAGGGCGACCGGGTGATGATCCAGGCGTGACCCCGCCCCTGGCGGCCGCCCCCTCGCGCCACCCGGCGGCACGCCGCCAGGGCCTGTCCAGGGCGTAGCGGGTGGCCAGTATCAACGTCCATCGGCCGCCGCCGGCTGGGGTGTCGGCCGTGCCCGGGAGGACGGCTCTCTCCTCCCGCAACAGGCGGGCGATCGCGCTCCGGGCTGGCCATCCCTGCGTCCCGGTCGGCGGCGAGCGAAACGACACAGCGTTGAGGCCGGAATTGTGCAGGGCGGCAAAGATGGGCCATGCTGGGAGCCAATTGGCAAGTATTGCGGTCGTATGACAATAGGAGGTGCTCACCACAAACCGTGAAACCGGCACATCGCGCCTTGTCACGGAACTGACATCCGGCGCTGACAGTGTCGACATCGAGGCGTCATCCTTGACGCCGTTCCGGTGACAATCAGGAGAGCTGCGCCGATGGTACGCATCGACAAGAAGGCCACCCGGCTTTACGTGCTGGACACCAATGTCCTGATCCACGACCCCGCCGCCCTCTATCAGTTCGATGAGCACGAAGTGGTGATTCCCATGACCGTGCTCGAGGAGCTCGACAAGCACAAGAACGGCATCCGCGAGATCGCCCGCACCGCCCGGCAGGTCAGCCGGACCCTCTCGGACCTCACCGCCAACGTCGACCTCCACCAGATCCGCGACGGCATTCCCATCACCCGGCTCACCGGCCCCGAGGGTCGACTGCGCCTGCTGTGCTACGACAACCTCTCGGTCCCGGACAACCTGGAGGACAGCCCCGACAACCGCCTGCTCGCCGAGACCTGTCGGCTGCGCGACGAGCGCCCCGACGCCTCGGTGATCCTGGTCACCAAGGACATCAACCTGAGGGTCAAGGCCGCGGCGCTGGGCGTGCCGGTGGAGGACTACCTCACCGATCGCGCCTTCGACGACAGCGATGCCATGATCGGCGGCGCCCGGGTCTTTCCCGAGGCGGGCCAGGATGGCAGCGGCCTGTGGGAGACCCTCAAGACCGAGGTCAAGGTGGAGCGCGAGAATGGTCGCGTGATCTACCGCCTGACCGGCGAGATCCCCACCGACTGGCACCTCGGCATGCTGGTCTCGGACAGCGATGACGGGGCAAGCTTCGAGGCGGTGGTCCGCGACCTGGGCCCACGCCATGCCCATCTGGAGCTACTGACCAACTACCGGCATGGCGCCAGCGTGTGGGGCGTGCATGCCCATGACAGCCGCCAGAACTTCACCCTCAACCTGCTGATGGACGAAGGCATCGACCTGGTGACCATCGCCGGCAGTGCGGGCACCGGCAAGACCTTCATGACCCTGGCCGCGGCCTTCCAGCAGACGCTGGACGGCAAGCGCTTCGAGCGCGTGGTGTTCACCCGGGCCCCGATCTCCATGAGCGAGGACATCGGCTACCTGCCCGGCACCGAGGAGGAGAAGATGTCGCCCTGGATGGGGGCCTTCCATGACAACATGGACAACCTGCTGCGCGACGAGCATGACGGCAGCTCCACCTGGAACCAGGAGGCGACGCGTCAGTTGCTCGGCTCGAGGGTACAGATCCGCGCCCCCGGCTTCATGCGCGGCCGGACCCTGAATGACACCTTCCTGATCATCGACGAGGCCCAGAACTTCACGCCCAAGCAGCTCAAGTCGCTGATCACCCGGGCCGGGCGCAACACCAAGATCGTCTGTCTGGGCAACGTGGGCCAGATCGACACGCCCTATCTCACCGCCAACACCTGCGGCATGGCGGCGGTGGTGCAACGCTTCCGCGACTGGCCCCATGCCGGCCATGTCACCCTCAAGAGCGTGGAGCGCTCGCGCCTGGCGCTGGCCGGCGAGGAGCTGCTCTGAATGCGGCGGGCCGACGCCCCCGGCGTCGGCCCGCCCGCCTCCTGCACCCGCTCAGGAACCGCGATTCACGGCCTTCTCGATCAAGGCCTCGCTCTGGCTGCCGGGCCCGTGGCGGAGCACCGTCTGGGCCTCGTGATAGAGGCAGACGAAGCGCTGGCAGGAGGCACAATGCACCTGGTCGTCGGGATTCTTGACGCTGGAGACGCGCATCAGGTGACTGCCGCAGTTCGGGCACGCCACCGGTAGACGAAAATCCTCGGAGAGTGACATCGGCTGCTCCTTTTGCACGGTGTTGATGACGGCACCTCAGAACCATGGGACAGCGGACTCGCCAGTCAGTGCCTCAGATCACCGTCTCGGGACCGACGATGCGGTTGCGCCCCGCCCGCTTGGCCCGGTAGAGGGCGTGGTCGGCCCGGCCCAGCGCCTCGCCGAGATTCCCCCCGGGGTCGAGGAAGGCCACTCCCATGCTGACCGTGAAATGCAGCGTTTCACCGCCCAGCGCCAGCTCGCTGTCCGCCACGGCCTGCCGCAGGCGCTCCAGCACGCCCCAGGCCTCCTCCGGCTCGCTATCCACCAGCATCACGGCGAACTCCTCGCCGCCGAGGCGACCGATCAGGTCGTAGGGACGCAGGCAGTCTCGGCAGGTCGTGGCGAAGCGCTGCAGGGCGATATCGCCGGCCGCATGGCCATGGGTGTCATTGAGCGCCTTGAAGTGGTCGAGGTCGACCATCGCCACCGGCACCCGGCGACGATTGCGGGTGGCATGGGCCAGCAACGCCTCGCCATTGGCGAGGAAGGCCCGCCGGTTGAGCAGGCCGGTCAGCATGTCGGTACTGATCAGGTGCTGGGTGCGCCGTTCCGCCTCCTTGCGGCGGGTGACGTCCTGCAGCCAGCCGTCCCAGAGCGTGCCCCCACCGGACTCGCGCCGCACGCCCGCCGTGGCCTCCAGCCAGCGCACGCCCTCCGGTGTCTCGATGCGAAAGGCCAACTGCCATGGCTCGAGACTCACCGACGACTGGGCCAGCGTGTTGGTCAGGGCCTGGCGATCTTCGCCGACCAGCCGATCGAGCAACCGCGCGGGGGACGCCATCACGGCGTCGGGCGTCAACCCGCACAGCGCGATCAGCCCCTCGCTCAGGTAGCCGAAGGACAGTGCCCCCCGCGGCGTCTGGTGCAGTTGGAAGACCACGCCCGGCAAGCCGGTCACGACCGCCTCCAGCCGGCCCAGCCGCTCCCGGTCGGCGATGGCGGGCTCGAGCAGGGTACCGACGTCGTGCTGGATGCACAGCAGCCGGAGGGGGGCGTCGGGTCCCTCGACCAGGGGCTGGATGAGGGTATCCAGGTAGAGCCGTCGACCGTCGGCATGGCGGCAATGCAGCAGTCCGTGCCAGGACTGGCGCTGCTGGACGCAATGATCCAGGGCCCGGGACAGCGGACCGCGCAGCGGCTGCTCGTCCAGGCCGGTGACGCGACGCCCCACCAGCGACTCGTCGGCATGCCCCGTGACGCGCGCCATCGACGGATTGACCTCGAGGATCACCCCATGGGCATCCAGCAGCATCACCGCGCCAGGGAAATGCGCGTAGAGCCGCTCGGGCAGGCTGGTGGCCGGCGAGGATCGTCGCCGGCGCCACTTGTCCAGAATCCGAGAAATACCCCGCATCCGTGGGGTCTCCATCGACAGGGAATCGTGCCGCTATCGTCCTACCCTAGCGCAGTCGCGCGCGGGGCACACGCACTACCGCCGGCCAGGGCCTATACCGGGCCGGCGTCGAGCCGCCAAGGGGCCGGGCTCAGCCGGCCAGCCAGAGCCCCAGGTTGAGCAGCGCCAGGGTGCCGAGCTGGAGGGCCACGTTGGCCCCCAGCCAGGGCACGAGCGCCGCCACGTCGGCCACGTTCAGCCGCCACAGGCCGCGCACCAGCCAGGCGACCGCCGGGGCCAGCAGCCAGGTCAGCCAGGTAGCGGCCGGCAGGAGGCCGACCGCGACCCCGGCCGGCACCACCAGGAAGGCCGCCAGCACCAGCATGCCCGCCAGCCGCACGGCCCGACGTCGCCCCAGCAGGATCGCCAGGTGACGCCGGCCGACCCGACGGTCGGCATCGATATCCGGCACCTGATTGAGCAGCAGCAAGGCGCTGACCAGCAGGGTCGGCACCAGGGAGACGGTCATTGCCAGGGACGAGGGATGGCCGGTCAGGGCCTGGTGTGCGCCCACCACCATCAGGACACCGAAGCCCAGGCCCGGGGCCAGCAGGCACAGCAGTGGGCGATGCGTCAGCACCCCGGTATAGGCCACCACCAACCCCAGGCCCAGCAGGCCATAGGGCAGCAGCCACGGACCCGAGCGCCACAGGAACCAGCTGCCGATGACCACCACCCCGGCTAGGCAGGCGACGGCGGCACGCCACACCAGCGGGGCCGCCGCCGGCCGGCCCGGCAGGGCACCACTGCCCCCGGAGAAGGGCGTGCGCCGGGTGGTGGCATCCAGGCCGCTGGCGAAGTCATGGTGCTCGTTGAGGAGGTTCACCGCGGCATGGGCCAGCAGCGCGGCCAGCAACACCAGCAGGGTGTCCACCCTGGCCAGCGGCGCGCCCTCGAGGCGGGCCGTGAGCACCGCCAGGCCAGCACACAGCGGCGCCAGCACCAGGAAGTTGGGGCGAGCGCTGCGCAGGCAGGCCTGCCTGTCCTCCCGACGGGCGGTGTCACCCCGCGATGCATCCATGCCGTGTCTCTCCCTCGGTATCAGCGAGCCAGCCGCTCGGACAGCCAGTGGCCGATGTCGGCGACCTGCTGGGGACAGACCGCATGGGCCATGGGGTATTGGCGATAGTGGACCGGGTAGCCCATGGCCGAGAGCCGGTCGTGGGCGGCCCGGCCCAGGGCCTCGGGCACCACCGGGTCGAGATGACCGTGATGGATCTCGATGGGCAGCTCGCGGTTGGCCGGGGTCGGCTCGAGGCTCTCGGCGGTGCCGAGGTAGGTGGACATGGCCAGCAGGCCGCCGAGACGCTCGGGAAAGGTCAGGGCCGCCTCGTAGGCCACCGCCCCACCCTGGGAGAAGCCGGCCAGGATGATGCGCTCGGCGGGGATGCCATGCCGGATCTGCTCGTGGACCAGCGCCTGGATGCGCGCCGCGGAGGCCTTGAGCTGGGCCTCGTCCACCCGGCGCTCGAGGCTCATCTCCTTGATGTCGTACCAGGCCGGCATCACCATGCCGCCGTTGATGGTCACCGCCAGTCGCGGGGCATGGGGCAGGATGAAGCGCACGCTCGCCCCCTCGGGCAGCGACAGCGCCGGCACCAGGGGCTCGAAGTCATGGCCATCGGCACCGAGGCCGTGGAGGATGAAGACACAGGCATCGGCGGGCTTGCCGCCGCGGGGCTCGATGATCAACTCGTCGGGTTCGCTCATGGATTGGTCTCCCGGGGCAAAAGCGCCACCCTAGCGCAAAGCGCCGGCCACGGCGACCTAGAAGGGCCAGACCAGGGGGATCAGGACCATCGCCACCACCGCGCTCAGCAGGTTGAGCGGCGCCCCGACCCGCAGGTAGTCGCTGACCCGGTAGCCGCCGGGCCCGTAGACCATCAGGTTGGTCTGGTAGCCGATCGGCGTCAGGAAGCTCGCCGAGGCGGCGAACATCACCGCCACCACGAAGGGCATGGGACTGACGCCCAGACTCTCGGCCCCGGCCATCACCACCGGGAAGGTGATCACCGCGGCGGCATTGTTGGTGACCAGTTCGGTGAGCAGGGCCACCACCAGGTAGCTGCCGATCAGCAGCCACCAGGGATTGCCGTCGACCAGGCCCATCGCCGCCCCGGCCAGCGTGGCGGCGGCGCCCGAGCCTTCCAGGGCCGCCCCCAGGCCGAAGGAGGCGGCGATGGTCAGCAGCACCTGGGTGTCCAGGCCACGCTTGGCGGCGCTGATCGAGCAGCAACCGGAGAACACCGAGGCGGCGGCGCCGAGCATGGCGGCATTCATCATGCTCATCACCCCGGTGGTGGCGAGCAGGACCACCCCCGCCAGGATGCTCCAGGCCAGCCAGGCGCGCTCGTGGGCGGGGCGCGCCGCGCCGTTGACCTGGCTGATCAGCAGAAAGTCCCGGGACTGCCGGTGGCGCTCGATGAACGGCGGGCGGGCCTCGAGCAGCAGCACGTCGGCGGGCTGCAGGCGAATCTGGCCGAGGTTGCCGGCCACCCGCTCGCCGCCACGGCACACCGCCAGCACCGCCGCGCCATACAGGGTGCGGAAGTGGCCGTCACGGATACGCCGGCCGATGAACTGGCACTGGTCGGAGACCACCGCCTCGACCAGGCGTCGCTCCTTGAAGTCCTTCTGCAGGCTGGACTCGCCGTGGAGCGAGGGGATCAGCCCGCGGATCTGCTGCAGTTCCACCGCCCCGGCGGAGGTGCCGGCAAACACCAGCCGGTCGCGCCCCTTGAGGCGCTCCCCCGGGCCGACCACGCTGACCACGTTGCCGTCGCGCTCGATCTCCACCAGGAACAGCTCCTCCAGGTGGCGCAGCCCGGCCTCCTCGACGCTCCTGTCGACCAGCGGCCCGGCCGGATCGACCTCCATCTCGATGGTGAACTCCCGGGGGTTCTCGAAGACCTCGGCGGCCCCCTGGCGAGGCGGGAGCAGGCGCTGGCCGACCAGCAACAGGTAGGTCAGCCCCACCACGGCCACCGGCACGCCCACCCAGGCGATATCGAAGAGCCCCATGGCCAGCTCGGGATAACGCTCGATCAGCAGGCCATGGACCACCAGGTTGGTGCTGGTGCCCAGCAGGGTGATGGTGCCGCCGAGGATGGAGGCGAAGCTCAGCGGCATCAGCAGCCGATGGGCCGGCAGCCGCAGCCGCCGGCTCCAGCTGAGCACGGCCGGGATGAAGGCGGCCACCACCGGGGTGTTGTTGAGGAAGCCGCTCAGGGGCGCCACCGGCAGGATCAGTCGCGCCAGGGCGCGGCGCTCGCCGCGGGGGCGCCCCAGCACGTAGCGGATGATCAGGTCGATGCCGCCGGTCTCGCGGATGCTGGCCACCAGCACGTACATGAAGGCCACGGTGAACAGGCCGCTGCTGGAAAAGCCGCCCATGGCCTGCTGGGGATCGACGACGCCCAGGCTGACCAGCAGGATCAAGGCCCCCATCAGCACCATGTCGGGGCCGACACGCGTCAGGGCCATCAGCGGAAAGACGGCGGCGACGACGATGAGAGAGATCCAGGCGTCCGGAGACATGGGCATTCCAGCAGGGAGTCGAAACCGACCCATTGTGACGGCCCGGGTATATTCTAAAAAGTTATTTTTAGAAATTCACTTATACGAAAAAGGAATTTATGAACCACGCCCACAACGAAACGGGGCCCGCTTTCGCGGGCCCCGTCCTGCCGCCCGAGGGCGGCACATCAATGACGATCGAGGATTAATCGATGACCTTGATGTTGGAAGCCTGGAGGCCTTTCTTGCCCTGGGTGACGTCGAAGGAGACCTTCTGACCGTCCTGCAGGGACTTGAAGCCCTCGGCTTGGATCTCGGAGAAGTGAGCGAACAGGTCGTCACCGTTGTCGTCCGGAGAGATGAAGCCGAAGCCTTTGGTGTCGTTGAACCACTTGACGGTACCGGTAGCCATTATCGAATTCCTCGAATAGCGTGATGTGTAGCCGGGGAGATACCCGAGTTGCAGTGGGTAAAACAAGAAACTTTCACCGGGCGACCGACGCTATTGAGCTTTTCGATGACCACTTGCGATTTGCGACTTGCTAACCAACTGCGAGCAGCATGCGCCCTTGGAGGGCGCAGGTCAAACACTATTTTCGACAGATGACAGCATCATGACGACGGGCCGAGGATCCACCCCGCCGCCTTCTCGGCGATCATCAGCGTCGGCGAGTTGGTGTTGCCGCTGGTGATGGTGGGCATGATGCTGGCATCGACGACTCTCAGCCCCCGGACGCCCCTGACGCGAAGCCGCGAGTCCACCACCGCCATGGGGTCATCGTCGCGCCCCATCTTCGCGGTGCCCACCGGATGGAAGATGGTGGTGCCGATATCGCCGGCGAGTCGCACGAGGTCGTCGTCGCTCTGGTACTCCACCCCCGGCTTGACCTCCTCGAGCGCGTAGCTGGCGAAGGCCGGCTGGCCGGCGATGCGACGGGTGACCCGCAGCGACTCCACGGCGACCCGACGATCCTCCGGCGTGCTCAGGTAGTGGGGGACGATGGCCGGCGGCTGGCGCGGATCGCGGCTCTTGATGCGCACCGTGCCGCGGCTGGTCGGATTGAGGTTGCACACGCTCGCGGTGATCGCCGGGAAATCGTGCAGCGGCTGGCCGAAGGCCTCCAGGCTCAGCGGCTGGACGTGATACTCGAGGTTGGGATGCTCGTAGGCCTCGGAACTGCGCGTGAAGGCGCACAGCTGGGAGGGCGCCATGCTCATGGGCCCGGAGCGCCTGAGCAGATACTCGAGGCCGATCCTGGCCTTGCCCACCAGCGTGTTGGCCATGGTATTCAAGGTCTTGGCGCCGTTCACCCGATACACCGAGCGGATCTGCAGGTGATCCTGCAGGTTCTCGCCCACGCCGGGCAGGGCGGCCACCACGGGAATGTCATGTTCGGCCAGCAGATCCGCCGGGCCAATGCCCGACAGCTGCAGCAGCTGCGGTGAGCCGATCGCGCCCGCGGAGAGGATCACCTCACGGGCCGCCCGGGCCACGAGCTCCTCGCCGGCCCGCCAGGCCTTCACGCCGCGGCAGCGCGGCTCGCCACCTTCGCCCGTCTCGCCTTTTCGTTCCAGTATCAGCCCCAGCACCTGGGTGGAAAGCCAGAGGGTCAGGTTGGGGCGTTTCTCGACGCCGCGCAGGAAGGCCTTGGCGGTGTTCCAGCGCCAGCCCGAGCGCTGGTTGACCTCGAAGTAGTCGACTCCCTCGTTGTCGCCGCGGTTGAAATCCAGGGTCCGCGGGATGCCGGCCTCCACGGCGGCGGTGGCGAAGTCATCGAGCACCTGCCACTTGAGGCGCTGCTTCTCGATGCGCCATTCGCCGCCGTGGCCGTGATAGTCCCGGTGGGCGGCGTCGGCATCGCCCCCGTCGTCGAGACGGTAGTGATCCTCGTGGCGCATGAAGTCGGGCAGGCAGTTGTCCCAGCGCCAGGCGTCGTCGCCGGTCAGCTCGGCCCAGCCATCGTAGTCGCGGGCCTGGCCGCGCAGGTAGAGCATGCCGTTGATGCTCGAGCAGCCCCCGAGCGTCTTGCCACGCGGATAGATCAGCGAGCGGCCGTTCAGCCCGGGATCGGGCTCGGTGCGGAACCGCCAGTCGGTACGCGGGTTGTCGATGCAGTACAGGTAACCCACCGGGATATGGATCCAGTGATAGGTGTCGCGACCTCCCGCCTCGATCAGCAGCACCCGGTTGGCCGGGTCGGCGCTCAAGCGGTTGGCGAGCAGGCAGCCGGCGGTGCCGGCGCCCACGATGATGTAATCGAAGGTCGCGACGATGCTCACGGGGACCGCCTCCTTGTCGACGCCGGCATCCAGCGTCGCGCGCCCTCGGCGGGCTGTCACTGCTGCCTTGGTCGAGGCCGACCGCAGGCCATGGCCAAGCGCAGGCACCACTCGGCCATGGCAGGGATCTCACAGCTCGTGGCCCAGCACCACGCGGCAGATATCGGCGAAGCTTCTCGCCTCGGGGACGGTCGACATGTCGGTGCCCAGCGCCCGGCCGATGTCGGCGGCCGAGACCACGCCGCGGATCCGCAGCCCCTGGCGACGATCCCGCTCGGTGACCAGCAAATGCTGATCGCCGAAGGCAGAGAGGTCATGTACCAGCTCACCGATCGTCAGGTTGGCCAGTTGCTCCAGCGGCATCGACTTCAGTTCCTGACAGGGATTCTGCACCATGGCAACGGTCACCTCGTCACGGGGGATGTTGCGATTCTGCATGGCCAGGGTGGTACGCCGTCCGCCGATCGCCTCCCGGGCGGTGAGCACCCCCAGGCAGCGTTTCAGCTCGTCGACGACCAGCAACAGGCGCACGCCGCCGTACTGCATCCCCTTGCGGGCATCGGTCATGAGGGTATCCGCCGGGATGGTCAGCGGCGGCGTTCGGGAGAAATCGGTCAGCACCGTCAGCGCCGGGCTGTCGGGAGACAGGCGCGTGTGCGCCGGCGAGACGATGAACGGGTGGTCGCCGAGGGTCTCCAGGCGGTCGGGGGAGGATGTCAGGGTTGTCATCTTCACTACTCCTTCTGGGTGAGCGGGCCGGACGTTCGATTCGCATCCGTGCCCCGCTTCCCATCCTTGGCTCGGTCACCTTAAGGCAGCCTTAATGCCGAACCGCAATCCTCGATGGGTCCTGCCACCACCCTGTGGGCGCTCGTCAGAGCGCGATGCCGCCGCCAGGCGCCCCAGGCATGCCCCCACCGCCCACCGCCGCTTCGCGACGGATCGCGCAATCAATTGCGCCCACGAAACCCCTCAACGCCCGCCAACCTGTGTGGGCGCTCATAGATGAGAAGCATTCTGTCCAGGCGATAGCCCTGGCTGGAGATGCGCGGCCCACACCAAGGTGATAGGATTTGCCGATCGTTGGCATGGCCCTGGGCTATCACCCCGCGCCATGACCACCCTACCCTCGTTGGGGAGTAGCCGGCTCGCACCGCGCGTGCGAGAGCGCCTGTCAACATAGTCGGCCAGATGCCGTGGCAGGTGCACCCTCGGGTTGGCGAGACCATCGACGGTACGACGCCCGTGGCCGGGCGTGTCGTGCCGTCGTGGTGAATCGCCCGGCCTGGATCTCGGACCGATGACCCTGCTTTCCACGACCCTGCTGGCCTTCTCCATGTCCACCGATGCCTTCGCCGCCGCCGTCGGCAAGGGCACGGTGATCGACCATCCCCGCTTTCGCGAGGCCCTGCGCACCGGCCTGATCTTCGGCGTGGTCGAAGGCCTGACCCCGCTGCTCGGCTGGGCCATCGGCCGCGGCGCTTCCCACTATATCCAGGCCTGGGACCACTGGGTGGTGTTCATCCTGCTGCTCGCCCTGGGCATCCGCATGATCCGGGGAGGGCTGTCGACGCCCGACCCGGACGAGGCCACTGCCGCGCCGCGTGGGCATGCCTGGTGGCTGGTGGCCGCCACCGCGATGATCACCAGCATCGACGCCCTGACCGTGGGCATCGGGCTGGCCTTCATGGAGACGAATATCTTCCTCACCGCCCTGGCGATCGGCCTGGCGACCACCCTGATGGCGACCCTCGGGGTGATGCTCGGCCGCCGCCTCGGCGTGCTGATCGGCCAGCGGGTGGAAGTGCTGGGCGGGGTGATCCTGATCGGGATCGGCACCACCATCCTCACCGAGCACCTGGGACTCTGGTAGCCCCGGCTCAGTCGCGGGCGCGGGGCGGCTCGCCGTGCTCGCAGGCGCCGCGGTCGGTACAGCGGTCGCCGGACTCGAGCTGGATGGTGGCATGCTCGATGTCGAAGCGCTCGAGCAGCACCGCCTTGATCGCCACCAGGGTCTGCTCCCGGTCGGCATCCTCCTCGATGGCGGCGTGCAGCGACAGCAGGTGGCGCCCCGGGGTCAGCGACCAGGCATGCACGTGATGCACGTCGCGCACCGCCGCCAGGCGCTCGGGGATCTCCTGCGCGATGCGGCCCACGTCCACCTCGGCCGGCGTGCCCTCCAGCAGGATATGTCCCGACTCCCGGGTCAGCCGCCAGGCACTGCGCAGGATCAGCGCCGCCACCAGCAGCGAGAGCAGCGGGTCGATGGGCACCCAGCCCGTGGCCAGGATCACCAGGGCGGCGACGATCGCCGCCACCGAGCCCAGCAGGTCGCCGAGCACGTGCAGCGCGGCGCCTCGCATATTGAGGTTGTCGCGGTCGCCCAGGTGGAGGATCAGGAACACCACCAGGTTGATCACCAGCCCCAGGCCGGCGATCGCCAGCATGGTGCCCCCCGCCACCTCCAGCGGCGAGAGCAGGCGGCGGATGGCCTCGACGGTGATCCAGACGACGATGGCGATCAGGGTCAGGCCATTGACGAAGGCGGCCAGGATCTGCACCCGGTGGTAGCCGAAGGTGCGCCGGGCATCGGCGGGACGCCGGCTGATGCGCGCGGCGAACCAGGCCAGTGCCAGGGCCGCGGTATCGGTGAGCATATGCCCGGCATCGGCGAGCAGGGCCAGGGAGCCGGAGAGGATTCCCCCCACCACCTCGGCCACCATGAAGCCGCCGGTGAGCAGGATGGCCCAGGCCAGGCGCCGCTGGCTGTCTTGCGGATGATGGTGATCGCCATGATCGTGTCCCACTGGACTCGCTCCCGCAGCCTGCCCGGGAGTCAGGCTACCACGGCGCCGGGTGTCCCGTGCCAGCCCCGGGGCGAGGCAGAAAACGCCGGCGAGCCGTTGCACCGACCCACCGACCTTGTCAGAATCCTTATCCCCCTGAAGATGCACCAAAGATATTTTTTATAATGAAAACGTATTTCGCCAAGATGCGCGGCACCCGGGCCCGGCGGGGCGCCGTGGACTGGCGCGATGCCAGCTGGTCGTGGCTGGGCGCCTTCACCGGCATGAGCGCGGTGACCTTCCTCGGTGACCACTGGCTCTCCCAGCAGCTGCTGATCGTCGGCTCCTTCGGCGCCACCTCGGTGCTGATCTACGCCGCGCCGGAGAGCCCCTTCGCGCAGCCGCGCAACGTGCTGGTCGGCAGCCTGCTCTCGGCCCTGCTGGGCGTGGCCTGCTACCAGCTGCTGGGGGCGACGCCCCTGGCCGTCGCCCTGGCGGTGTCGCTGGCGGTGCTGGCGATGCAGCTGACCCACACGGTGCATCCTCCCGGCGCCGCCGCCGCCCTGGTCGCGGTGATCGGCGGCCCCGACATCCATGCCCTGGGCTGGTGGTTCCCGCTGATGCCGGTGGGCCTGGGCTGCGCGGTGATGGTGCTGGTGGCCATCCTGGTCAACAACCTGGCCCGCCACCGCCGCTATCCCCGCCACTGGTAGGCGCTCCCGATTCGCGTCGCCGGACGGCGACTCACGTCGCAGGCGGATTGTCGGCTACCATGGCGCCAAGCGGGGCACGCCGGCCCCGCCCTCCACGTCGCCCGACCAGGAAACGCCCCGACAATGACGTCTCCCGATACCCTCCATGCGTCGCTGCCCGATGTGCTGGCCGGCCCCCTGCTGCGTCGGCTGACGCCGGACCGCCTGCTGATCTGGCTGGTGGCCTCCCGGCCGCTGACCCTCAAGCTACTCCTGCACCCCGAGGGCCATGGGCCGCGGCGGCTGACCCTCAACGACGCTCGCGTGCGGCGCCTGCCGCTCGGCCGGCATGCCCACCTGCACCTGATCGACCTGGCCCTGGAGACCCCCTTGCCCCTGGGCGTGCGCATCGCCTATGACCTGCGCATCGTCGGCGAGCGGGGCGACGCCGGCATCGCCGACTGGGCGCCGCACCTGCTCCACGAGGGCGCCCGGCGACCGGCCTTCGTGCTCTGTGAGGGGCATCACCGGCTGCTGCACGGCTCCTGTCGGCGCCCCCACCATGACGGCCCGGACGGCCTGGTGCGCGCCGATGCCTGGCTCGCCGAGCGCCATGACACGCCCGAGGAATGGCCGGCCTGGCTGCTGATGACCGGCGACCAGATCTACGCCGACGACGTGGCCGGCCCCCTGCTGGTGGCGATCCATGCGCTGATCCGGCGACTGGGGCTGTTCGACGAGTCCCTGGAGGGGGCCACCGTGGCCGACAGCCAGGCGCTCTACGCGGCCGAGTCGACCTACTACCAACGCGAGGCGCTGCTGCCCGACGTGACCAGCAGCGCCGACCTGCGGGAGCGCTTCTTCGGCGGGGTCAAGAAGCCGGTCTTCACCTCGGCCAACGCCCACAACCACCTGATGACCTTCGGCGAGATCATCGCCATGTACCTGCTGGTATGGTCGCCCATGCCCTGGCGCCTGGTGGAAGTGACGGCGCCGTCCCTGGACGCCGAGAAGACCGAGACCTTCGCGGCGGAGCAGGCGGTCATCGAGCGCTTCGTCGAGGGCCTGCCCGCCGCCGCCCGGCTGCTCGCCCACCTGCCGTCGCTGATGATCTTCGACGACCACGACATCACCGACGACTGGAACCTCACCGCGGACTGGGAGCAGACCGCCTACGAACACCCCTTCTCGCGGCGCATCATCGGCAACGCCCTGCTGGGCTACCTGGTCTGCCAGGGCTGGGGCAACGACCCCGACCGTCTGGCCGGGCCGCTGGACGAGGTGAGCACCCTGCTGGAGGACGCCGCACCGCAGGGCTGGCTGCCCGCCGAGACACAGGACGCCTGTATCCGGCACCTGCTGCGCTTCGAGGGCTGGGAGTTCCAGGTACCGGGCCCGCCCAAGCTGGTGGTGCTGGATACCCGCACCCGACGCTGGCGCAGCGAGCGCAACCCCCGTCGGCCTTCCGGGTTGATGGACTGGGAGGCGCTCTCGGAATTCCAGCAGGAACTGCTGGACGCGCCCTCGGTGATCATCGTCTCGCCGGCGCCGATGTTCGGCGTCAAGCTGATCGAGACCATCCAGAAACTCTTCACCCTGGCCGGCAAGCCGCTGCTGGTGGATGCCGAGAACTGGATGGCTCACCGCGGGGCGGCCGGCGTGATGCTCAACATCTTCCGCCACTCGCGCACCCCGGGCCACTACGTGATTCTCTCCGGCGACGTGCACTATTCCTTCGCCTACGACATCCGCATCCGCCAGCGTCGCCGGGGTCCGCAGCTCTGGCAGATCACCTCCAGCGGCATCAAGAACGCCTTCCCCGACACCCTGCTGGACTGGTTCGACCGGGCCAACCGCTGGCTCTATGCGCCGCGCTCGCCGCTCAACTGGTTCACCAAGCGGCGTCGCATGCGCATCCGCCCCCGCGACCCGGAGCGGGCCCGGGCCGGCGAGCGGCTGTGGAACGGCGCCGGCATCGGCCTGGTGGAGCTGGATGACCAGGGCCGCCCCAGCCGGATCGCCCAGCTCGACGCCCGCGGCTTCGACGTGGCGTTTCCCCCGCCGCCGGACAAGAGCTGAACGGAGACGGCGCGGCTCAGGCCGCGACCGGTGGCGAGCCACATCAACAGCGTTTCCGTGGTCACGGGATCCTCAGGCCGGCACGCCGATCAATGGCCCATGCAGCCAGAAGGCGAAGACGACGTAGGCCACCATGCCGATCACCAGGCTGGTGACGGTGGCACGCCTCGCAGGAGTGACGGGGGCCGGCGACGGACGACGCCGGGCGACGCGGAAGTCGAGCACCGCCCACAGCAGGAAGGCGCCGAAGAAGACGATATCCCCCAGCCGGCCGTTGGCCAGCAGATGGGCCAGCGCCCATACCTTCACGCCGAGGATCATCGGATGCCCGAGCTTCGCCTTGAGGTGGTTGCGCGGCACATAGGCCGCCACCAGCAGGAGGAACGCCGGGATCATCAGCAGCGCCACCAGGTGGCGCATGGCCGGCGGCGGCGTCCAGACGACCAGCGGGTCCAGGCGCATCTGGCCGAAGCCCCAGATCGCCAGCCCCAGGCCCACCAGCGAGATCAGGGAATAGAGCGCCTTCCAGCGTCCTTCCCCCCACTGAGCGATGCGCTCACGCCGCCAGTCGTCGGCGACGATGCGCACCGAGTGCACGCCGAGGAAGATCACGAGGCCGAGAATCATCACGGTCATGGCGGGGAAGCTCCTTGAATCAGGGGGTTGTCGGATCCAAGGCAGCGTAGCCGCCGGGGCGGGTCGACACCAGCCCCGGGGCGGAGAGATCAGCCGCGGGTAACGTACTCGAGGATCTCCACCACCTGGGCCGGGGTGGTCGCCCAGGCCATGGCCGCGGCGTCCACTTCCTTGAGTGGATGCACGATCTGCTCACCGTGCAGGGTCACGTAGGGCTTGCCCAGGGCGGCGCAGTAGCCGGCATCGAAGGCCGCGTTCCACTGCTTGTACTGGTCGCCGAAGCGCACCACCACCAGGTCGCTCTGCTCGATCAGCGTCTTGGTGCGGATGGCATTGACCTTGGACGACTTGTGGTCGCGCCAGAAGCCCTCGCTCGCCGGCCCCAGGTGGTCGCCGGCCGCATAGCTGGCCTCGTGGTCGGTGACCGGCGCGGTGAAGACGATGTCCAGGCCGGCGGCCTCGGCACCGCGCTGGATCTCCTCACGCCAGTCGGTGTGGATCTCGCCGGACAGGTAGACTCGAAAGCTCATGAGGCGCTCCTCGATAGCGGAATATGGCAAACGTGGAAATCCATCTTACGCCATCCGGCCTTGTATACAAGAGGGGGCGCCCCACCTCGGGCCTTCGACAAGCCGGCCCGGACATCGCATCATGGATGTTTTCCTGCCCCTCTCGGGCACGCGCAGCCACCCGGGCACGACACATGGTCCACGACACCACCGCACTCAACCGACGCATGACCCACTTCGACGATCACGAGGCGATCTGGCTGTTCGGCTACGGCTCGCTGATCTGGAAGGCCGGCTTTCCCTACCTGGAGCGCCGCCCCGCCCATATCCACGGTTGGGTCCGCCGCTTCTGGCAGGGCTCCCACGACCATCGCGGCACCCCGGAGGCCCCCGGGCGGGTCGCCACCCTGCTGCCATGCCCCGGCGCCGTCTGCCACGGCATGGCCTACCGCATCACCCCCGAGACCCTGCACCCGCTGGACGTGCGCGAGAAGAACGGCTACCTGCGCGAGATCACCACCCTGCACTTCGCCGACGGTGACACCGCCCAGGGCCTGACCTACATCGCCACCGAGGACAACGCCGCCTTCCTGGGCGAAGCCGAGCCCACCGCCATGGCCCGCCAGATCGCCGAGGCCCATGGCCCGAGCGGCCCCAACCGGGACTATCTGCTCAACCTGGCCGAGGCCCTGGAGGCGCTTGGCGTCGAGGATCCCCATGTCACCGACCTGGCCCGGCGCGTGCGCACGCACGCCTCGGCCGACATCGAACCACGAACCCGTTGACGGCCGCCCGAGCCCGCCTTCCCGACAGAGCGTGTACAATGACAGGTTACTCTCATGGAGCCCGACGCCGCCGTGACGACGTCGCCAGGGCCGAGGTCCGGGCCTCATCCGGATGGTGAGGCCGGCTGAATGCCACTAGTGCAATACGGGAAGCAATGATGAGCGACAAGATCCAGGTGGCAGCCCCCCTGGTCATCCTGCATGGCGACGAGATGGCCCAGGTGGCCTTCGAGAGGCTCCTCGAGACCTTCGTGACCTCACGGCTGGACATCGACCTGGTCGAGATCGACCTGACCGCCGAGAACCGGCTGGTCACCAACGGCCAGGCGGTGATCGACGCCATCGAGGCCCTCAACCGCCACGGCGTGGGCGTGAAGAACGCCGGCATGACGGTCAACCGCGAGCAGCGCGACGCCCTGCTCGCCGAGCACCCCGAGCTGGAGGCCGACAGCCTGCATCCGCTGGCCACCAAGTCGCCCAACGGCGCGATCCGCAAGGGCATCGGCGGCAACATCACCCGCGAGGACATCGAGTTCCGCAACCTCAAGGTCGACACGCCGCAGTGGATCGACCGCGACATCGAGGTCGAGACCATGGACGGCGGCGGCATCAAGGACAGCTACAACACGCTGTCCAGCGCCACCGGCGTGGTCAAGCTGATGTTCGTGGGCCAAAGCGGCGACCCGGTGGAGCTGCATCGCCGCGAGGTGAACAAGGGCGACCCCTGGCTGCTGGCCACCAACGACATCGACACCGTCAGGGCCTGGGCGCATCGCTTCTTCCAGCGTGCCCTCGACGAGAAACGCGACATCTACCTGGGCCTCAAGGACACCGTGATCGCCGGCTACGACGGCGTGATGCGCGCCGCCATCGAGGACATCTACCACGCCCACTACCAGCAGCAGGCCGAGTCACTGGGCCTCGCCTACCACTACGAGCTGATCGATGCCCAGGCCGCGCGCCTCGTGGCCAATCCGCCGCAGCGGGCCCTGTGGGGCGTGCCGGACAACAACACCGGCCGCAAGCTCTACAAGCTGGTGGAGCAGCTCAAGCGCTACGGCATTCCCGAGCGCAAGGCCCAGGTGTCGATCTCGCGGATGAGCGCCGGTGGCGGTGACCAGTACGGCAGCTACAACATGCCCGCCACCGAGGACGGCATCCTCAAGGTGGTGGTCGACGGCGACGAGAAGCATGCCCGCCGCGTCAAGCAGGGCGACCCCATCCTGCTGATGTCCAACGACCGCGCGGCGATCAAGGACTGGGTGCTGCAGG
This sequence comes from Halomonas stenophila, assembly GCF_014192275.1. Taxonomy (GTDB): domain Bacteria; phylum Pseudomonadota; class Gammaproteobacteria; order Pseudomonadales; family Halomonadaceae; genus Halomonas; species Halomonas stenophila. The sequence goes on from NZ_JACHXR010000004.1 coordinate 70,161, forward strand.
TGTTCCGCGACGCCTCGCGCAAGGACAAGGAGGTCTACTTCGGCCTCAAGCGCGAGTACATGGACTACGACGAGGTGTTCAGCGACGTCATCACCGAGGCGCGCCGCGAACTGGCCAAGGCCGACACCCCGCCGCCCTCCTTCATGATCATGCGACCCTCCCGCCAGCTGATCAAGATGATCACCGACCCGCCCCGCAACGCCCTCTACCCGGCGCAGAACCTGGACGGCGACATCTTCTCGGACATCTCCGCGGCCCTCGGCGGCAGCCTGGCCACCGCCAGCTCGATCATCGAGAGCAAGAACGGCACCATGCTGTTCGAGGCGCCCCACGGCACCGCCCACGACCTCTACCTCAAGTACCTGGAGAGCGACGGCAAGGAGGCGCACTTCAACTCCTCGGCGCTGATCTACGCCGTGGCCAATGCCCTGGAGACCCTGGCGGAGCGCGAGGCCAACACGGCGCTGGCCGACTATGCCGGCCGTCTCAAGGAGGCACTGATCGGCACCGTCGGCGACGGCATCGTCACCGGCGACCTCAAGGGCAAGACCACCGACCCGGCCACCGAGACGGTGGTGGACATGCAAGGCTTCCTCGACGCCGTGGCGGCGCGCCTCTCGGCGTGATCGACCGCCTCGGCCGACGTGCCGCTGGCCGAGCAATGGCCCCGGGACGCCGACGCCCGAAGTCCCCGTCTCGCCTCGGAGCTTGCGGGGCGGACGCCGGGCACCGACCGATGACACGCCCTACCCCTGCTGGCGTGCCGGGGGGACCAGCCTGCCCATCAGATGGCGCTGCAGGTGCTCGCGGACCCGCAGCACGAAGCGCTCCTGGAACATCACGCAGAACACCACGGTGACCAGCAGGAAGACCGGGTACATCATCAGCGAGCTGTCCCCGGCGGCCTCCAGGCAACCGCGAAGATCACCGAGGCAGCGCGAGGGCTCGCCGGCGAGGACCCGCTCGGCCCGGGTGAAGATCACGTAGAGCGGCACGTGCAGTGCGAACATCGGCAAGGAGGCGCCGCCCAGGCGCCTGGCCAGCTTTTGCAGCCGCGGGTCCGCGGGCGAGCGCACCCGGGTCATCAGCAGGATCAGCATGAGCTGCGCCGGCAGCAGCAGGCCGTTGTGCAGCAGGTAGTACCAGGCGTGGCCCTGGCCCAGCAGCCACACCGCCACGACCACCGAGCCGACCACCCACAGCGCCATCGCCAGGCACGGGCCCCGGCCGGGCCGGTAGCCGGCTTGCCGCCAGCGCGAGTACAGCACGCACAGCAGGATCCCGGCGATGAACTCGGGCAGCCGGATCAGGGGATTGCGGTGCAGGATGCCCGTCTCGGGCATGCCGTAGTCGGTCAGGGCGATGACCACCAGGGGCGGCAGCAGGTAGAGCAGGTTGGTTAGCGCCAGGGCCCGGCCGGCATGGCGCACCCGGAACAGCCGCGGCGCCGCCCAGGGGAAGACCAGGTAGAAGCCCATCAGCGCCGAGATCGACCAGGACGGCGGGTTGAAGGTCAGGTAGAGGGGATTCCAGGCATGCAGCAGGGTGACGTTGAGCGCCAGGTTGACCGCCAACTCGGGGTCGCTCATGTAATGGCGCAGGGCCTCGGGATCGGTCTGCCCCAGGTCGTTGTTGACGTCGTAGATCACGAAGCGGATCGAGGCGGCGGCGTCCTCCGGGGTGATGGCCAGCTGGCCCACCGCGGTCGATACCAGCATGGCCAGCAGCAGTGCGCCGATATGGATCGGGTAGAGGTTGGCGAACCGCTTGATCCAGAAGCTGCGCGCCGGCTCACGCAGCGACTGATGGTGATCCAGGTAGACGTGCGCCAGCAGGAAGCCCGAGAGGACGAAGAAGGAACTGGTCGAGAAGAACCCGATATCCGTGATGTAGTGCGACCAGCCCGAGATCGACGGGTAGTTGTGCAGGGTGTGGAAGATGACGATGTACAGACCCAGCACGAAGCGCAGCCACTCCAGGCCGATGAAGCGCTCCTTGGTCGGGGCCTGGCCCCGGTCGCGTGACGCCGAGTCACGCGACCGGTCGGCGGTCGAGCCACTCATCCGCTCGCCTCCCGGGCCGGCCCCGGCACCGTCAGGCTCGGCGCCCTGGGAAGGCCTGGCTCACCGCTTGCCTCCCGGCCCCGCCCCGGCACCTTCAGGCTCGGCACCCTGGGCAGCCCCAGCTCACGCCAGGCGGGATGGGCGGCCGGCTCGGCCCACACCCGGAAGTGCAGCATCGACAGCAGCACCGGGTCGTCGAGCAGGCGCAGCCGCTCGGCCGGGGGCAGCCGCCGGGGGTCGCTGCTCACCGCCTCGGCCACCCGCTCCTCGCGGCGCCGCTGCAGCAGCGCCGAGCGGCCATGGCGGCTGGTGGCCAGCGCACAGCCCAGCGCATTGGCCACCGGGTCGACCACCGTCTGGGTGAAGGTCGGCGGGGCGGGCCGGCGGGTCATCCGCTTCAGGTGGCGTACCATGCGTCGCAGCACCCTGGGTGGACGGGTCTCCTCGGGGATCCGGAACAGCCGCGCCCGCTGGCTGCGCAGGCCCAGCGACACCCGGCTGGAGAACACCGAGACGGGGATGGACACCATCAGCGCCCCGACGATCGGCGCCAGCCACCACAGGAAGGTCGGCTCGAGGTAGTAGACCCCGGCCGCCCAGGCGGCGCCGATGAGGGTCTGGACGCCGTGGTTGCGCACGGCGTCTCCCCAGGTCGTGTCGCTGTTGTCGCGGGACGGCGAGCGCCACTGGATGCCCCGCCCCAGCAGGGCCGCGAGCACGAAGCGGGTATGGAAGAGCATGCGCACCGGGGCCATCAGCATGGAGAAGAGCGACTCCACCACCATGCTCAGCCAGACCTTGCCGGCGCCGCCGAACTCCCGGGCGCCCTGCCAGCTGATGAGGATCACGCTGAGCACCTTGGGCAGGAACAGCAGGGTCGCCGTGGCGGTGAACAGGCCCACCGCCAGGCCCGGGTTCCACTGCGGCCAGACCGGGAACATCATCCCCGGCTCGGGGAAGTACTGGGGGGTGCCCAGGGTATGCACCGCCAGCAGGGCCGTGGAGAGGATCAGGAACAGGCACCACAGCGGCGCGGAGAGGTAGGACATCACCCCGGTGAGGAACACCGCGCGGTGCACGGGGTGGATGCCCCGGGCCAGGAACAGCCGGAAGTTCATCAGGTTGCCGTGGCACCAGCGACGGTCCCGGTTGAGCTCGTCGAGCAGGTTGGGCGGCATCTCCTCGTAGCTGCCGGCCAGGTTGTAGGCGATCCACACCCCCCAGCCGGCGCGGCGCATCAACGCGGCCTCGACGAAGTCGTGGGAGAGGATCTCGCCGGACAGCGATCCCTTGCCGGGCAGCGGCGCCAGCAGGCAGTGGCGCATGAAGGGCTCCATGCGGATGATGGCGTTGTGCCCCCAGTAGTGCGATTCCCCCAGCTGCCAGAAATGCAGCCCCGCGGTGAACAGCGGCCCGTAGACCCGGGTCGCGAACTGCTGCATCCGCGCGTAGAGGTTGTGGCGGCCGGACGCCTTCGGCGCGGTCTGGATGATCCCGGCCTCGGGGTTGGCCTCCATCAACCGCACCAGCCGGGTCAGGCAGCTGCCACTCATCACGCTGTCGGCGTCCAGCACCAGCATGTAGCGATAATTGCGCCCCCAGCGGCGGCAGAAGTCATCCAGGTTGCCGCTCTTGCGCTTGACCCGGCGCTGACGGCGACGGTAGAAGACCCGCTCGAACGCCCCCAGCTCCCGGCATAGCGCCAACCAGGCGTGGGTCTCGGCGATCGCCACGTCGGGGTCGTTGGTGTCGCTGAGGATGAAGAGGTCGAAGGCCGCCTCCTGCCCGGTATCGCGCAGCGACTCCAGGGTGGCCCGCACGCCGGCGAACACCCGGGGCACGTCCTCGTTGCAGATCGGCACCACCAGGGCGGTCCGGGCGCCGGGATCGAGCGGCGCGTCATCGGCCACCTCGCGGGCATTGATGACATGGCGGTCGCGCCCGCGCAGCAGCTGGAAGAAGCCCATCAGGGCCGTCCAGAAGCCCGCCGATACCCAGCTGAACAGCAACACGAACAGCGCCAGGATGGCGATCTCCAGGGGCTGGGTCCCCTGATAGGGCAGCACCGTGCGCATGTATTCGGCGGCCACCAGGCTCTGGCCGACCGTCAGCACCAGCAGCACCAGCCGCCGCAACCGACCGACCCGCCGCCAGCGCGACATGCGGCCGTGTCGCGCGGGAGCGGCGTTATTGGCGGCACCGGTCATCCCGCGCCACAGGCGGCGCGACCAGCGCACCAGCGCCCCCCTGGCCCAGGGCTCCGGGGCCAGGGGGGTACGCGCCAGCGGCGGCGTCGTCGCTAGCCGGGTGATGCCCCCGGCATCGGTCGCTAGCGGCGGCGACGGAGCCAGCGGCGGCGACGGATAGCCCAGCGCCAACCGTGGACCCACCGACACCGCGGCGGGATCCTCCTCCGGTGCCGACTGCTGGCCGAGGCCCTCGTGCAGGGCCGCCAGGCCCTCGGCATCGAGCTCGCCGGCCATCAGCTCGCGGCGCGCCTGGGGCGACTCGGCCTCGAAGGCCAGGCGCTCCAGGTACTCGGCGGCCCGATCGTGGGGGACGCTACGCTCAACCATTGGCCGGGACCCGGTAGTACCAGGTTTCCGACAGGACCTCGTCGCCGTCCTTCAGGGTCGCGCGGATATCCACCGGCCGGTCCTCGTCCCCGCGCTTGACCCGCAGGAAGACGCGCCAGCCGCCCTCGGCCTGGTTGGGCACGGCCCGGCTGGCGACCAGTTCGCCGTTGTTGCCGACGCTGGCCTCCACCTCGAGCCCCTTGTCGCCGGGATAGGACTCCAGGGCCGGCCCCTGGAAATCGAGCACGAAGGCGATGGAGCCGTCCGGCTCACGCACCAGGTCGTTGCCGCGCACCTCGCCCTGCGAGCGGCGCGTCTCGTCGACCCACGCCAGGTCGGGGTCGAGGAACTTGGCCTCGGTGGTCGTCCAGAACATCCGGTAGCTGAGGTTCAGCGGCTCGCCGCGCGGCGGCAACGACTCGGGCTTCCAGAACGCCACGATGTTGTCGTTGGTCTCGTTGGGAGTGGGGATCTGGATCAGCTCGACCTCGCCGGCGCCCCAGTCGCCCTGCGGCTCGATCCAGGCGCTCGGGCGACGGTCGTAGCGATCGACCAGATCCTCGTAGTCGCTGAAGTCGTGGCTGCGCTGCAGCAGGCCGAACCCCTTGAGGGACTCGACGGGAGCCTTGTCGACCATCAGCTTGTCCGGGTTGGCCAGCGGCCGCCAGGTCCAGCCATTGGTGGCATCGTGGATCAACAGGCCGTTCGAGTCATGGATGGCGGGCCGGTAGTTGAGGCTCTCCGAGGGCTGGCCGGGGCCGAACAGGTACATGCTGGTCAGCGGGGCGATGCCCAGCTTCTCGACCTTGCGACGCAGGAACAGGCGTGACTTGACGTCCACCACGGTGTCGTCGCCCGGGCGCAGCACGAAGCGATAGGCGCCGGCCAGGCTCGGCGAGTCGAGCAGCGCGAACACCGTCAGGTACTGGCTCTCCGGGGTGGGCTTCACCACCCAGAACTCGCGAAAGGCGGGAAACTCCTCGCCGCTCTGCAGCGCGGTGTCGACGGCCAGGCCCCGGCCCGACAGGCCGTACTGCTGGTGTCGACCGAGCGCCCGGAAGTAGCTGGCCCCCTGGAAGACCATGAGCTCGTCCATGACGTCATTGCGGTTGAGGGCGTTGACGATCTTGAAGCCGGAGAAGCCGAGGCCCTCGAGCTGCTCCTTGGGAATCGACAGGTCACCGTAATCGAAGCGCTGCGGGTCGAAGCTCACCTCGTGGACCTCGTTGTCGACCACGGTATTGACCTTGACGGCACTGTCGAAGTGCATGCCCTCGTGGAAGAAGGTCAGCTGGAAGGGCAGGTCCTCATTGCTCCACAGCGCCTGGTCGCGACGGAACTGGATCTTGGCGTAGTCCTCGTACTCGAGCTCGCGCAGCGCGTCGGGCAGGTTCGTTTCGGGCGCTTCATAGGCCGACTCGGACAGGGATTTGGCCTTCTGTGCCACGTCCTCGAAGCCGAAGGCCAGAAGGGTCGGTGAGGCCAGACCACCGAGGGCGCCGAGCAGGCCCGCCAACAGCCAGGGGCGAACTCGTCGGCCAGGCCCTGGGGTAGGCGGGGACAATCTTACGGATGCTTGCACTTTCACACTCCTTAGCATTGGCCGAGGACTCGACCATCGTCACGCTCGCCGTGTGGACAGGAACATCGGCCGAGCTCGCCCTCGGGTGACCGGCGCAAGGCCGAAGCGGGTATCAGGCTGATGAGACGATACGGGAACCTCCGTGCTCCCAGGCAGATATCCTCCAGAACCTCTCCTCGCTCAGTCAAGCCCATGGCCGCCCGAAGCACCAGTGCCCGATCGAACAAGCGGGTTCCTGGTGCCCTGCGACTGCAAGGGGCGATCAAGGTTCGGCCGAGGGCGATGCCCCGGCCCATCGGAGCCGTTTCTCCGAGGCACGGCTGTCGCCCTCTAACGACACCCGAAAGCGGGACACGGCCTTCGAACCTCGGGTCGTCGTCCTACTTGAATGTAGGAAGGCCCCTACATTGCCCGGCGATGCCCTGGCCTAGGCTGGAAGGCAACGGGGAGGCAACGCCGATGGACGGGATCAGGATGGGGAGGGAGGCGAGAAGCCGGTGGGGAATGGCCTGCCGACGCGGGGCCGAGGGCCGGCCGGGTGCCCCGTCGTGACGGCGGCCGGCATGAAATGGCCATGGGTGGCGTTGTTGGTGGCCGGCCTGCCGCTGAGCGCCCAGGGCCAGGTCTACCGGTGTGACGACGACGGGGGCCCCCGTTATCAGGCGTCCCCCTGCCCTCGCGGCGAGAGGCTCCACGAGGATGACGCCATCACCACCTACCCGGCCCCGGACCTGTCGGCCTTCCCGAGCCTGCCAGGGGCCGCCCCGCCGCCCGCCCGCTCGGAAGGACGCAGCACCCGTGACTATCTCTCGGCCCTGGACCGACGCAACGCCAAGGCCCGCGCCCATGGCCGAGGCCATCTCGTGGCGGGCATGTCGGAGAACCAGGCACTCACCATCCTCGGCACGCCCGACCACGTCGGACGTGTCACCCATGCCGACGGCGAGACCTGCAAGACGCTACGCTGGGACGACCCGCCCTTCGTGGACGGCCGCCATCGCGCCACCCTCTGCAACGGCGAGGTGGTCCGCCACAGCCGCCGCTGAGCCGTGCGATGTTCCCGATGCGCGTACCGCCACGCCATGCCCCGGCCGAGCAAGCCTGCTTTCATGGGCGCCCCGGGGATCGGCCGCCTGCCGCGTGACCAGCCCGCCTTGACAACTGCCCGTTCCTTTTATAGAACGTTCCTTATATCGAACAACTCTACTCGAACGGCATGGAGCCCCTCACATGGACCGCCTCTCGCTCGGCACCCTGGGCCAGCACCTGCAACGGCTGCGACAGAAGAAGGGCCTGTCGTTGTCGCAGTTGGCGTCCGCCGCCGGCATCGCCAAGTCGAACCTGTCGCGCCTCGAGCAGGGCAACGGCAACCCGACGCTGGATACCATCTGGCGACTGGCGGTGCAGCTGAACGTGCCCTTCGGCACCCTGGTGGCGCCGATCACCGTGCCCCTGGGCGAGGACGGGGTGCAGGTACGGCTGATCGACCAGGGCAAGGAGCGCCCGCAGGTGGACGCCTACTGGATGCGCTGCGCGCCCCATACCATCCGCCATGCCGAGGCCCATACCCCGGGCGCCCGGGAATCGCTGACCCTGGTCAGCGGCCAGCTGGAGGCGGGGCCGGAGGGCGAGACCCGAGTGCTGCGCGCCGGCGACACCCACGCCTTCGCGGCCGACCGCCCGCACCTCTACCGCACCGGGGAGAGCTGGGCGACGCTGCTGCTCACCGTCATCTACGCCGAGGGAGACACCCCCCCATGAGCCTGCAGGCCACCTCATCGCAGCCTCGCCCCTGGCTGACGGGCGTGCGCGAGGCCATACCGCTGCTGGGCGGCTACGTGCCGGTGGCGATCTCCTTCGGCCTGGTCGCCATCCAGGCGGGGTTCAGCCCCTGGGAGGCGGTGATCATCTCGGGGCTGTTCTACGCCGGGGCCTCGCAGTTCCTGTTCGTCGGCATGATCGCCGGCGGCGCGCCCCTCTGGCTGGTGGTCGTCATGACGCTGCTGATCAACCTGCGCCATGTGGTCTATGCTCCCAACCTGGCGCCCTGGCTGACCTCGAGCCGCTGGTGGCCCTGGCTGATGCACACCTTGACCGATCAGGTCTTCGCCCTGGCCCATCATCGCCTGCCGCAGCTCGCCGAGTCGGCGCGGCTCGGCTGGTTCACCGGCGCCGCCCTGCTGGCCTGGGCGAGCTGGGTCGCCGGCACGGCCCTGGGCGCCATCGCCGGCGACTGGCTGATGGCCCAGTGGCCGCTGCTCGGCGAGATCCTGCCCTTCGCCCTGCCGGCGCTGTTCCTGGTGCTGGTGGTCCCGCGCTTCACCTGCCGGCGCTGGAGCCTGGCATTGGGCGTCGGCATCGTCCTGGCCATGCTCTGTACCCTGGCCGGCGCCACCAACCTCGGCATCCCCCTGGCGGCCGCCTGCGGGGCCCTGTGCTTCTACGTGGTGACATTCCCGACACCTCGCAAGGGAGGCGGCGATGAGTAGCGCCCTCTGGCTGGCCGTGCTGGCCGCGGCCCTCGGCACCCTGCTGCTGCGTCTGGTCCCGCTGCTGTGGATGCAACGGCGGCTCAGGAAGCTCGACGGCGAGCCGGGTTCGGACGCGATGCCCCAGTGGCTCGCCGTCCTCGGCCCGATGATGGTCGCCGCCGTGCTCGGCGTCTCGCTGGTACCGCGCCAGCCCGACGCCACCTCCTGGCTGGCCACGGCCATCGGCGTACTGGCGACCCTGGCCGTCTGGTATCGCCTGCGCTCGCTCGGCTGGCCGGTCGTGGCCGGCGTGGCGGCCTACGGCGCGGTGGTCATCCTGGCGGGGATCGGGTAACGGCCGGACACGGCTTCCCGTACACGGCGGCGCTGCCACTCCTCGCCGCCTGGCCGAAATAAAAACTTTATGACCGCCCTTCCGGAAACATAAAAAGAATAAAAAAATAACTGAACGTTATTTAGTGGGCGTCGAAATCCTCTTCCTATAGTGGAAGGTGTCGCCATCCATCGCGGTGGACGACATGGACAACGATAAACCACCCGAAGGAAACAAGATGGCGCCCTTGTTTCGTCGCCGAGCGAATTCACTGGCCGTCGTCATCTTGGTGGGGATCCTGGCACTGCTGATGGCGATCTCCGTATTCGCCTATGTCGTCTATCGCTCTCCCTATCAGACGGATGTCGGTTACGCTCCCGCACAACCGGTCCCCTTCAGCCACCAGCATCATGTCGGCGGCTTGGGACTCGACTGCCGCTATTGCCACAGCGGCGCCGAGACATCGGACGTCGCCGGCCTCCCACCAACCCTCACCTGCATGACCTGCCATTCGCAGGAGTGGCTCAACGCCGAGATGCTCTCCCCGGTACGCCAGAGCCTGGCGAACCGGACCCCGCTGCGCTGGACCAGGGTCCACGACCTGCCCGATTACACCTATTTCAGCCATCGCGCCCACGTCAACAACGGCGTCGGTTGCGAGTCCTGCCATGGACGCGTCGATAGAATGCCGATGACCTTTCAGGCCAAGCCGTTGACCATGCAGTGGTGCCTGGATTGCCATCGCAATCCGTCGCCCCACCTGCGGCCCCCCGAGAAGATCACGGCCATGGGCTATTCGCCGCGCCGCGACGGCATCGCCGGCGAGCGCTTGATCAAGCGCTATCGCATTCATCCCGATACCCTGCTGGAGTGTGCCACATGCCATCGATGAATGCCGGCATCTGGCAGTCGCTACGCGATGAACTCGCCCAGCGCCGCGGCGTGCACTACTGGCGCAGCCTCGAGGAATTGGCCGAGCGCCCGGAATTCGATGCCTTCCTTGCCGATGAGTTTCCCCGCTGGCACGCCCTGTGGGAGGCACCGGTAGCGCGTCGCCGGGTCCTCAAGCTGATGGCCGCCAGCCTCGCCCTGGCAGGGCTGACGGGGTGCGATAGCTCCCCCAGCGAGGAGATCGTTCCCTATGTCGACATGCCCGAAGGCCTGACGCCGGGGATTCCACGGCAGTACGCGACCAGTATCCCGATCGACGGCTACGCCCATGGCGTGTTGGCGCAGGTCCATGAAGGGCGCCCGGTCAAGGTGGAAGGCAATCCCGACCACCCCTCGACACTCGGCGCCTGCGACAGCGTCTCGCAGGCCTCGATACTCTCGCTCTACGACCCCGACCGCGCCGGCGCCGTCAAGCAGCGCGGCCATGTCGCCCCCTTCCGCGACTTCCTCTCCGACCTGCGACGCCAGCGCATGGCCTGGGACGCCGATCGAGGCGAGCGACTGGCCCTCGTCACCGGGCCGTTGACGTCGCCCAGCGAACTGGCCCAGGTGGAGGCGCTGCTGGCACGCTGGCCCCGCACACGCTGGTTCCGGCATGTCGCCATCGACCGTAGCGGCGTCCCTGACGGGATGCGGCAGCTGTTCGGCAGGGCGCTGGAACCGGTCTATCGCCTCGATCGCGCCCGTATCGTGGTCGCGCTCGATGCCGACCTGCTGCAGGCCCAGCCGGGCTTCCTGCGTTACGCCCACGATCTGATGGCGGGCCGGCGACCGCGTGACGATGCTGCCGCCCTGACCCGCCTGTATGCCGCCGAGGCCACGCCCAGCATCACCGGCTGTCGCGCCGACCATCGCCTGCGCTTGCGCGCCGATCGTGTCGAGGCACTGACTCGCCAGTTGGCCACGCGCCTGGGGATCGACGGCCTCGCGACCGACCACCCCGCCATCGACGAGGCCTGGTTGAGCGCCGTCGCCGACGACCTCGCGCGCCACGCTCCCCATGTGGCGGTAGTCGCCGGCGACCAGCAGCCCGCGGCGCTGCATGCCATCGTCCAGGCCATCAACCACCGGTTGGGAGCCTACGCCACCACCGTCCAGGCCATCGAACCCGTCGATGCCAGCCATCGCGCCGAGCCGCTGGTGCCCCTGGTCGACGCCATGCAGGCCGGCGAGATCGACAGCCTGGTGATCATGGGCACCAACCCCGCCTACAGCGCGCCCGGCGAGCTCGCCTTTGCCGAGGCCTGCCAGCGCGTCCCCTGGCGCTGCCATTTCGGCACGACCTTCGATGAAACCGCTCGCCTGGTGCATTGGCACATCCCCGCGACCCATCCGCTGGAAAGCTGGGGCGACGCCCGGGCCCACGACGGCACGGTCGGCCTGTTGCAGCCGGTGATTCGCCCACTGCATGACGGTCGTACCCCCCTGCAGTTCTATCGTGCGCTGCTTGCCGGCGTCGACGATGATCCGCGCGCCCTGCTACAGGGGTTCTGGCAGGGAACGACACCCACCGAGCGTTTCGAGCCTCGCTGGCGGCAATGGCTGCACGACGGCCTGATCGCGGGCAGTGCACCGCAGGCGCAGCGCGTCACGCCACGAGAACGATGGCACGCCGGGCTCGCCGTGGGTGACAGGGTCGACGCCGGGCTTGTCCTGCAACTGCGTCCCGACCCCGCGCTCCGCGACGGCGAGCATGCCAACAACGGCTGGCTGCAGGAACTGCCGAACCCGCTGACCAAGTTGACCTGGGGCAATGCCCTGCTGATCGCTCCGGCCCTGGCCGAGGCACGAGCGCTAGCGGAGGGCGATGAGGTGCGCCTGAGCGTCGCGGGGCGCCATCTCGACGTACCGGCCTACGTCCTTCCCGGCATGCCGGACGACGGCCTGGCCTTGACGCTCGGCCATGGCCGCCGCGCCGCCGGCCGGGTCGCCGAAGGCATCGGCAGCGACGCCTACCGGCTCCAGCAGGCCGCTTCCCCCTGGGTCATGCCGGCCCGCCTGGAGGCGACGGGGCGCCGACGGGTGCTGGCGACGACCCAGAATCATCACGCCATGGAGGGACGCGACCTGATTCGTGCCGCGTCTCTCGAGACCTATCGCCACGACCCCACCTTCGCCCAGCGAGAGATCCCCCATGCGTCGCTGTATCCCGAGCCCTGGCCCGCCGAACGGCAGTCGCCGCATGCCTGGGGCATGGTGATCGACCTCTCGGCGTGTATCGGCTGCAATGCCTGCGTCACCGCCTGCCAGGCGGAAAACAACATCCCCATCGTCGGTCCCGAGGAGGTATCTCGCGGGCGCGAGATGCACTGGATCCGCGTCGATCGCTATTTCGAGGGCCCCCTCGACGATCCTCGCCTGGTCTTCCAGCCAGTGACCTGCATGCACTGCGAGAACGCGCCCTGCGAATACGTGTGCCCGGTGGGCGCGACCCAGCACACCGCCGACGGGCTCAATGCCATGATCTACAACCGCTGCGTGGGCACGCGCTACTGCTCGCAGAACTGCCCCTACAAGGTGCGCCGCTTCAACTGGTTCCAGTACACCGGCGAACAGGCCTCCTACCCGTTGCCGGCGGCGGCCCACAACCCCGAGGTCACGCTGCGCGCGGAAGGCGTCATGGAGAAGTGCACCTACTGCGTGCAGCGCATTCGCCGCAAGACCCTCGATGCCGAACTCGAAAACCGCCCACTCGCCGACGGCGAGCTGCAGACCGCCTGCCAGCAGACCTGTCCCACCCGCGCCATCGTGTTCGGCGACCTCAACCGACAGGACAGCGCCGTGAGGCGACTCAGCGAGCATCCCCTGAGTTACGGCCTGCTGGAAAACCTCAATGTGCGCCCGCGTACCCGCTATCTCGCCGCGGTCACCCATCCCAATCCGGCACTGGCGTCGCCAGGGGAGCCGGAAACCCCCGCCAGGCCCGGCCCCGACCCGAGCGTCGGCCACTACACACCACCGGTCGCCACGAAGGGAGGGCATCAGGCATGACCCCCCGACACCGCTCCCTGCTACCGGCCGGGCTGACCCACGCCAACCTCACCCGGCGCATCAGTGACCTGGTGCTGCATCGGCCCTCGCCGCCGGGATGGTGGATCGCCCTGGTGATCTGCAGCCTGTTGACGCTGATGCTGCTGGTGACGATGAGTGTGCTGTTTTCCCACGGCGTGGGCATCTTCGGGCTCAATATCCCGGTCGCCTGGGGCCTGCCGATCGTCAACACCATCTGGTGGATCGGTATCGCCCACGCCGGCACGCTGATCTCGGCGGTGCTGCTGCTCACGCGCCAGCCGTGGCGTGCCTCGATCAACCGCTTCGCCGAGGCGATGGCGATGTTCGCCATCGTCTGCGCCGGCATGTATCCGTTGCTGCATCTGGGCCGGCCGGAGCTCTTCTACTACCTCCTGCCGTATCCCGACACCATGGACCTCTGGCCCCAGTGGCGCAGCCCGCTGGTGTGGGATTTCTTCGCCATCACCATGTACCTGCTGTTCACCGCGCTGTTCCTGTACATGAGCCTGCTGCCGGACCTGGCCACGCTGCGCGACCGGGCGACGCGCCGCGTCGGCCAGTATGGTTATGCCATCCTCGCCCTCGGCTGGCGCGGCTCGGCGACCCACTGGGCCCGCTACGAGAAGGCCACGCTGATTCTCGCCGCGCTGGCCACGCCCATCGTGGTCACGGTGACCGGCATCATCTCGCTGGATCTCTCGGTCTCCATCGTGCCGGGCTACCACTTCACCATCTTCCCGCCCTATTTCGTCGCCGGCGCCCTGTTCTCGGGATTCTCCACGGTGGCCTTGCTGGCCGTGCTGCTGCGTAGCCTGTTCGGCCTGCGCGACCTGGTGACCGACACGCACCTCGACTACCTGGGACGCATGATGCTGTTCTTCGGGCTGATCGTCGCCTACGCCTACACGCAAGAGATGTTCACCGCCTGGTACTCCGGCGAGGACTACTACCGCCATGTGTACGTCGATCGCTGGACGGGGCCCTACGCACCGGCCTGGTGGAGCATGATCGTCTGCAACGTGGTGCTGGTACAGCTACTGTGGTTCAGGAGGGTACGGCGCCACGGCCCGGCCATGCTGTGCCTGGCGCTGACCAGCAATCTCGGCATGTGGCTGGAACGCTTCCAGATCGTGTTCACCTCGACGCACGCCGACTACCAGCCGGCCAACTGGGACGTCAATTGGCCCACGGTCTGGGACTGGGCGGCCTATCTCGGTTCGCTGGGCCTGTTCGGGCTCCTGCTGCTGCTCTTCGTGCGCCTCATGCCGCTGATATCGATGCATGACATGCGTGCGTTGATCGCGCGCCAGCGCGAGGAGCGCGACGATGGCTGAGCAACGCCGCGCGGCGACGATAGCGCTGCTGGCCCGTTTCGAGAGCGCCGAGACGCTGCTGGCGGCGCTGACCGCGCTGCGACGCGACGGGCATCGCCGGATCGAGGCCTTCAGCCCCTACCCGGTGGAAGGGGTTGCCGAAGCCCTGGGATTTCGTTCGCGCGGGGTGGCGCTCGCCGCCCTGCTGCTGACGCTGGGCGTGGTGACGGCGGGCTACTTCATGCAGTGGTACAGCGCCGTCATCGCTTACCCCTACGTGGTGGGAGGCAAGCCGCTGCATGGCTGGCCGGCCTTCGTGCCGGTGGTGGTCGCCCTGGGATTGCTCGCCGCGGTCCTCGGCGCCGTCATTGCCATGGTCGTCGGCAACCGCCTGCCGCAGCCCTATCATCCGGCCTTCGAGGCCGAGAGCTTCCTGCGCGCCAGCGATGACGCCTTCTTCCTGCTGCTCCCCCCGGACGACGACAGCGACGAAGCCCGTCGGCGACTCTCCGAGCGCCTGTACACCCTGCAGGCCTGCGAGATCGAGGAGGTGCCGCGATGCTAGTCGCCGCCCCCAAGCCCCTGCTGGCCACGCTGCTTGCCTTGGGTCTCGCCGCCTGCGATCAGCCGCGCATGGAGGACCAGGCCAAGTACGAGACCTACGAGGCGGCTCCCGGCTGGCCCAACGACCAGGCCGCCCGCGAGCCGGTGGCCGGCACCGTGGCCCGCGACGCGTCCCTCGCGCCGGTGCCGGAGACCTTGCCCATGCCACTGACCGCCGAATTGCTCGAGCGCGGCCAGGCGCGCTATGACATCTTCTGCTCGCCCTGCCATGCCCGCACCGGTACCGGCGACGGCATGGTCGTGCAACGCGGCTTACCCGCGCCGCCGAGCCTGCATGACGAACGCCTGCGCCAGGCGCCGTTGCGCCATTTCTATGCCGTCATCAGCGACGGCTTCGGCGTGATGTATGCGTATCGGGATCGGGTCCCGCCCGAGGACCGCTGGGCCATTGCGGCCTACATCCGGGCATTGCAACTGGCGCGCCACGCCCGCCTCGACGACGTGCCCGACGACGAGCGCCCGCAACTGACGGGCGACCGCCGGGCGGAGCAGACACCATGAGGCGCCCTGTCGTCTTCATCGTCGCCGCGGCGCTCGCCGTGTGCCTGCTGGGGATCGTCCTCGATGCGCGCGTCCTCGTTCAGGCGTGGCTCGCGGCCTGCCTGACCTGGGGGATGCTGCCCCTCGGCGCCCAGGCCGTGTTGCTGATCCATGGCCTCACCGGCGGCGCCTGGGGGGACGCCAGTCGCCACCTCTGGCAGGCCCTGGCATCGACCACCCCCCTGTTCCTGCTGGTCATGCTCGTGCCTCTGGTCGGCATGGGCGCGTTGATGCCGTGGATGGCGCCGCTGGAGACGCTGCCCGAGGTCGTGCAGCACAAGCGGCTGTATCTCAATGCGCCCTTCTTCGTTGCCCGCAACCTGATCTACGCGCTGATCTGGGGCGGCCTGGCCTGGTGGCTCTGCCGCCCTCCCCAGCGGCAGGGCAAGATCGCCGCGCCGGGGGCGATCCTGTGGGTGCTGGCCGTCACCTTCTTCGGCTTCGACTGGTTCATGTCCCTGGAGCCGACCTTCTATTCGGACGTCTTCGGCCTCGAGCTGATGACGATTGCCGTTTCCTCGGCCATGGCCCTCGGCCTGCTGCTGGAGGCGCCGGCGCTACGCCCGGCCATTCGCGGCGATATCGCCAACCTGTGGCTGGCCATGCTGCTCGGCTGGGCCTTCATGGCCTTCTCGCAATTGATCATCATCTGGTCCGGCAACCTGCCCCATGAAATCGGCTGGTACCTGAAGCGCAGCACCACGGGGTGGCAGGCGCTTGGGCGGCTGGCGTTCGCGCTGTTCCTGTTCGTGCCCTTCGTCATGCTGCTGTCGTCGGCGCTCAAGCGACACGCGCGCTGGCTCCGGATCGCTGCGGCAGTCTGTCTGGTCGGGCATGTGCTGCACATGCAGTGGCTGATCTGGCCGGCCTTCTCGGCCAGGCTCGACCACCAGGCCTGGCTGGGCCCGGCGGCACTGATCGCGGTGGGCGGCCTGGGCTATCTGGGCGTGTCGCGCGTCATGGCCCGGCCCCTGGCCCCACGGGAGGTTCGTCATGAGCGACACTGAGCCACATCACGAGACGCGCGACGTCCCGGCGTGCCTACCGCTGCGCGTGATCGTGCTCATGGTGCTCTTCGTCCCGCTGGGCCTGGGCATCATCGGAGGGCTGATGAGCACCGTCTGGGCGCCGCCTCCGTCACCGGCCACTCCTTTTACGGCAGACCGCCCGGTGGAGACACCCGCGCCTCGCCTGCAGGCGATTCCGCAGCGCGACCTGGCCGCGTTCGAAGCCCGCATGACGCGCGAGCTGACCCACTATGGCTGGGTCGACCGCGAGGCGGGCATCGTGCGCCTGCCCATCGAGCGCGCCATGGCGTTGCTCGTCGAGCGCGGCCTGCCGGACACCCGCGGGCCGGTCAGCGATCGGCGCGAGCCACCCCATCCCTCCCCGGATGCCGCCACCGAATGGCTGGCACCACCCTCCGACGCCCCTGGCGAGGGGGACACCCCATGAGCCGACGGCTCCCACTCCCCGGAGCGGCCAGGGCTGGCGCCCTGCTCGGCGGCCTCTGCCTGCTGCTGTGGGGGCTGAGCCCCTCGCTTGCCCCGGCCACTCCGACGCCCGAGACGCAGCAGGCGATGATCGGCAAGGTCGATTACCAGCAACACGTCGGCGCGCCATTACCCGGCGCCCTGCGCTTTCGCGATGCACAGGGCGACATCGTCACGCTCGACACGCTGACGCGTGACAAGCCGCTGGTGTTGGCCATGGCCTGGTACCACTGCCCGCAACTGTGCCCGATGCTGCTCGACCGCCTCGCGACGGCGACCGAGGGCCTGCCGTTCGACCGCGACGCCTACCGTGTCGCCGTGGTCAGCATCGCTCCCGACGAGGGCCCCCGGGACGCCCGGCGCATCGAACGGGAACTGCACCGGCGTCACGGCGAGGCCGTCGACGGCTGGCAGCTGCTGAGTGGCCGGCAACCGGCGATCGAGGCCCTCGCCGAGTCGATCGGCTTTCGCTACGCCTACGATGACACCACCGGCCAGTACGCTCACCCCGCGGGGCTCGTGGTCGTGGCACCGGGCGGCACCATCAGCCAGTACCTGTTCGGGGTTCGCCCTGACACGCCGGACTTGCGCCTCGCCCTGACCGAGGCCGGCCAGGGCGAGATCGGCACCCCCGTGGATCGAGTACTGCTGCGCTGCTACCGCTATGACCCCGAGACGGGTCGCTACAGCCTGGCGGTGATGAACCTGTTGCGGGTGGCGGGGGGCGGGTCCGCCCTGGCCCTGCTGGGAGCGGTGATCTGGATGCGGCGAAGGGAGCGGTCATGAGTTCCGAAAGCGCCTATCTACCCGAGGTGTCCAAGGGCCTCACGCTGATGCCCGAGCAGGCCTCGGCGTTCGCCGGCGAGATCGACGCACTGTTCATCGCGCTGGTGGTGGTCTGCGGCCTGCTGACCCTGGCGGTGTTCGCGCTGATCGCGATTTTCGGCTATCGCTATCGCGCCGGTAGCCGGGTCGACCGCCGGGCCCGATTCGGCAAGGCGGCCGATCAACGTCTCGAACTCGGCGTACTGGCGGTCATGCTGGTGATCTTCATGGGCCTGTTCGGCTGGGCGGGCAGCCTGTACCTGGAGATGTTCCGCGGCCCTCCAGCGGCGATGACCCTCAACGTGGTCGGCAAGCAATGGATGTGGAAGGTGCAGCACCCGGACGGCACCCGGGAGATCAACACGATTCACGTGCCGGCCGGCGAGACCATTCACCTGCGGGTGACCTCGCAGGACGTCATCCACAGCTTCTACCTGCCGGCCTTGCGCCTCAAGCGCGACGTGCTGCCCGGCACCTACCGCGAGGCGTGGTTCACCGCCGACAAGCCGGGCGAGTATCGCCTCTTCTGCGCCGAATATTGCGGCAGCTACCACGCGCAGATGCGCGGCAAGCTGGTGGTCATGGAGCCGGCGGACTATCAGCGCTGGCTGACCCGGCAAGGCGACAGCGAGTCACCGGCGGTGAGCGGGGCCGACCTGTTCCAGAGCTACGGCTGCAGTGGCTGCCATCTGGGCAAGCAGGGCGTGCGGGCCCCCAGCCTGGCCGGCGTCTTCGGCCGTGCGGTGCCATTGGCCGGCGGTGGCACCTTGATCGCTGACGAGGCCTACCTGCGCGACTCGATCATGCAGCCGCAGAAGCATGTGGTGGCCGGCTTCGACCCGATCATGCCGAGCTACGCCGGCCAGATCAGCGAAGAGGAGGTCCTGCAGCTCATCGCCTACATCAAGTCGCTCGACGCGCAGGAGCGGGCAACCAGCCCTGCCCAGGACCCGACCCAGGGAGGGGCACTGCCATGAGCGTCTCCACGGACCCTCGCTGGCCCAGCGAGCACTACCTCAAGGAGGACTGGGGCCTGCGTGGCTGGCTGCTGACCACCGATCACAAGCGCATCGCCTGGCTCTACCTGGTATCGATCACCGCCTTCTTCTTCCTCGGTGGGCTCGCCGCCCTGCTGATCCGGCTCGAGTTGATCACCCCACCCGGTGACCTGGTGAGTGCCGACACCTATAACCGGCTGTTCTCGCTGCATGGCATCGTGATGGTGTGGTTCTTCCTGATTCCATCGATACCCGCCACCCTCGGCAACTTCCTGCTGCCGATGATGCTCGGGGCCCGCGACCTGGCCTTCCCCCGGCTCAACCTGCTGTCCTGGTACGTCTATACTCTCGGCGGCCTCTTCACGCTGGCCGCGGTCATCGGCGGCGGCGTCGATACCGGCTGGACCTTCTATACCCCCTACTCGACGCTGTTCAGCAACAGCGCGGTGATCGCCGCGGTGATGGGCGTGTTCATCGTCGGCTTCTCGTCGATCCTCACCGGCCTGAACTTCATCGTGACCACCCACAAGATGCGGGCGCCGGGGCTGACCTGGTTCCGCCTGCCGCTGTTCGTCTGGGCCAACTACGCCACCAGCCTGATCATGGTGCTGGCGACCCCGGTGCTGTCCTGCGTGCTGATGCTGATCAGCGTGGAGCGCCTGTTCGGCATCGGCATCTTCGACCCGGCGCTGGGAGGCGACCCCCTGCTCTTCCAGCACCTGTTCTGGTTCTACTCGCACCCGGCCGTCTACATCATGATCCTGCCGGGCATGGGCGTGGTCTCCGAGATCATCGCCTGCTTCTCGCGCAAGCCGGTCTTCGGCTACCAAGGCATGGTCATCTCGATCATGTCGATCGCCGTGTTCGGCTTCGTGGTCTGGGGGCACCACATGTTCGTCGCCGGCCAGAGCCTCTATGCCGGCCTGATGTTCTCGTTCTTCACCTTCCTGGTCGCCCTGCCCTCGGCCATCAAGGCCTTCAACTGGACGGCCACGCTCTACAAGGCACGCATCATCTTTTCCGCCCCGATGATCTATGCGCTGTCCTTCGTCGGCCTGTTCACCATCGGCGGGCTGACCGGCATCATCCTGGCCTCCATCGCCATCGACGTTCACGTCCATGACACCTACTTCGTCACCGCCCACTTCCACTACATCATGGTCGGCGGCATGGTCACCAGCTATCTCGGCGGCCTGCACTTCTGGTGGCCGAAGCTCACCGGGCGCATGTATTCCGAGCTGTGGTCGAAGGTCGCCGCCCTGGCGCTGTTCATCGGCTTCAACCTGACCTTCTTCCCGCAGTTCCTGCTCGGCTACCAGGGCATGCCGCGGCGCTACCACGAGTATCCGGCCGACTTCGAACTGCTCAACGTGATGTCGACGCTGGGGGCGGGGGTGCTGGCCATCGGCTATCTGTTGCCCTTGCTGTACCTGAGCTGGTCGCTGCGCTTCGGCGCCGTGGCGGGCGGCAACCCCTGGAGGGCAACGGGCCTCGAGTGGACGGTCGATTCGCCGCCCCTCAAGCACAACTTTCCTCGGACACCACGCGTCACGGAGCCGGCCTATGCCTACGACCCCACCGCCGACTGAATCGGGCCGGGTCGCCGACCAGTTCGATGACATCGACCAGCAGCGCGAGGCCAACCTGTTCGGCATGTGGCTGTTCCTGGCCACCGAGCTGCTGCTCTTCGGCGGCGTCTTCGCCGGCTTCGTGGTCTTCCGGGTGATTCACGGGGAGGCCTTCGCCGAGGCCGCCGGCCACCTCGACCTGGCACTCGGCACGCTCAACACCGCCCTGCTGCTGACCAGCGGCCTGACCATGGCGCTGGCCGAGCAGCTGGTCAATGCCGCGCGGCGGCGCGCCGCCCTCGCCATGCTGCTCGCCACCCTGGCGCTGGGTGCAGCGTTCCTCGCGATCAAGGCCTACGAGTGGCACCACGAATACATGGAGCGACTGATGCCCGTGCTCGGGCTGCCGTTCGAGTATCCCGGAAAGCATCCCCAGCAGGCCGAACTGTTCTTCAACTTCTACTTCGCCCTGACCGGCCTGCATGCCTTCCACATGCTGGTCGGACTCTGCATTCTCGGCGTCCTCGCGATACTGACCTGGCGTTGGCGCGACCCGCCTCGCATCGCGCGACAGGTCCAGATCAGCGGACTCTACTGGGCCTTCGTCGACGTCCTGTGGGTGGTCGTCTTCACACTCCTGTACCTGTTGCGCCTATGAACGACTTTCGCCCCTACCTACTCACCTGGGTCGCGCTGCTGGCGCTGCTGGGCGTCATCGTCGCCGCCGCGGCGCTGTTCGACGGCCTGCTGGCCTCGATGATCGTGCTGGCGGGCGCCCTGTGCATGATCGCGCTGATCATCACCCTGTTCATGGGCCTCCGCTCCGCCGGCGGCCTGCTGAGGGTCTATGCCACCGGCGGCGTGCTCTGGCTGGGGTTTCTCATCGTCCTGACCCTGGCCGACTACCTGACGCGCTGATCCGTCGGGCCCGAGCCGGCAACCTCGACCGCTCAAGCGTCGTCGGCGTGGCGGGATCAGAACTGCAACCCGAGCGCGACACCGCCGAGCATGTAGCAGAAGAGGGTGATCAAGGCGATCCCGATGACGTTGAGCACGAAGCCACCGCGCGCCATCTGGCCGATGGTGACCGCGCCGGTGCCGAAGACGATGGCGTTCGGCGGCGTGCCGACCGGCAGCATGAAGGCGCAGGTCGCGGCGAAGGCCGCCGGGATCAGCAGCGTCATCGCATCGGCGCCGATGCCGACGGCGACGCCGCCGAGCACGGGGATGAAGGTCGCGGCCGTCGCCGTGTTGCTGGTCACCTCGGTGAGGAACAGCACGATCGTGATCACGGCGGCGACCAGCAGCACGATCGGCAGCACCTGCAGCCCGGTGATCTGCTCGCCGAACCAGCTGTCCAGGCCGGTGCCTGCGACCGCCCCGGCGAGACTCAGGCCACCGCCGAACAGCAGCAATACGCCCCAGGGCAGCCCGTCCTCGGCATCCTGCCAGTTCAGCACCATCTCGCTCCGGCCTCGCGCGGGCAGGATGAACATCGCGATGCCGGCGGCGATGGCGATGGCGGTGTCGTTGAGCTCGCCCAGCGGCCCCAGCCGCTCGCCCACCCACGGGAGGTTGGCGAGCAGTCCGGGCACGACCCACAGGAACGCCGCCGAGCCGAAGACGATCATCACCATCTTCTCGCCCTGACTGAGCGGGCCGAGCTTGTGGATCTCGCCGTCGATCATCTCCTTGCCACCGGGAATCTCCGCGACCTTGAACCGGTAGAGCACACGGGTCATCAGCACCCAGCCCACCAGGATGAAGGTGAGGCCCAGCGGCACGCCGAGCATCATCCACTCGAGGAAGCCGATGGTGCGGCCCAGCTCGTCGGCGGCGTAGCCGGCGACGATGGCATTCGGCGGGCTACCGAGCAGGGTACCGAGGCCGCCCATGCTCGCCGACCAGGCGATCGCCAGGAGCAGGCAGATACCGAACCGCTGGATGTTCTCATCGAAGATGAAATCGACATGGCCGGCCCGGTGGTGGTCGTGCGCGTGGCCGGCGGGGTCATGGCCGGGGGAGACGGCTTCCGGGGACTCGCCGCTACGCTCCGCCACCAGGCGCAGCACGGAGAGCCCGATCGGCAGCATCATCAGCGTCGTGGCGGTGTTCGAGACCCACATCGACAGGAAGCCCGTGGCGAGCATCATGCCGAGCACGATCCGCTTAGGCTCGACCCCGACTCGGGCCAGCGTCAGCAGCGCGATGCGACGGTGGAGGTTCCACTTCTCCATGGCGATGGCGATCAGGAAGCCGCCGAGGAACAGGAACACGATGGAGCTGGCATAGGGCGCCGTGGCCTCGCCGACGGTCCGCTCGGTCAGCATCGGGATCAACACGATCGGCAAAAGAGACGTAGCCGAGAGCGGGATCGCCTCCGTCATCCACCAGACCGCCATCAGGGTGGCGATCGTCGCCACCCAGCGCGCGTCCGGCGACAGCCCCTCGGCGAACCCCATGGCCAGCCAGACCACCAGCGCCATGAGCAACCCGAAGGCGCGCAGGCCCCAGGTCATCCTGGCGGATCGCCCGCCGGGCCCTGAGCCACCGGGCGAGTCCTCATGTTCCCCCTGCTGGCGAGATTGATCGTCCATCAGCCTGCCTCCGTCCGTTGCCCGAACTCATATTAGTGGACTGCGTGGGCTACGGCCTAACGGCAGGGAAGCGACGTGACCGTCCGCCGATCACCTCTTGCGAGTGATCGATCGCGCTGCTGCCACCGCCGGGGTAGGCGTTCGTGGATCTGGCTCGCCTTCCGCGTCGGCAGCCGAGTCAGCCCACCTTTCAGGTAGGTCCAGGGCTCATGGCCATTCAGCCTGGCTGACTGGATCAGGCTCATGAGATTGGCGGCGCGCTGGCCACTGCGCAGCGACCCGGCGAACCGCCGAACCGCCAGCGCGACCGCCATGCGTAACGCTAAGCATCAAATCAGGTTGTCCCGTCGGCAGGGTCGCCGGCGGCGCGCCTTAGTCCTGCGGCCGATGCAAAACGCTTCGAACGCCCTCCGAGGCGACGCCCGCCTCAATCGATGCCGCCTGAAGGCGGGGACGACCGCCAGCCAGTCGGGTGCGCGGTGCCGTCTTGCCAACCGTATACCAAAACCGAGTGGCCAACCGGCGTTCGCGCGTGACCGGGCCGCCTACAGCCGGCGATCGTACCGATCGGCATTGTCGTACGTGGTCCAGCCATGCCAGATGCACTTGATCATGGTCGTCGTCACCATGCCTGGTGCCCAGCCGGGAGCGGACATCCCCCTGTTCTGCCCATCAGGAATCATAGCGGCTCAGAAAGCCGCCGAATCGACGCCGATACCCTCAGTCGGCTCCTATTGTGGCCGGTAGATCGGCCGGATAGGCGTGGCTGCCCGACAACCGGTGGACCAAGACTTGCGCGTGCCACAAGGCGACTCCCTCCAGCGACAGACAACCCCGCCTCTCCAAGCGGCTCGTTACTGATGCCGCCCCTGCTCATGTCCTGGTGGAGCACTGTGAGTTCATGCTCGGATACAACGGCAGGGTCACGGCGGCCTAGGCCATGCGCGCCTTGACGGCCTCAACCTTGATCCTTGCTGTAGGTGCGAGCACGTAACGGCCCACCGTTTATTACCTGTGACTTAAGGTCTTTGGCGTCAACCCAAGAGTAGGTCTAGTCTAAGGTTATTTCGTATAACAACTGCAATGAATGCAGGGAGGCAGCATGGAGCTGAGCGAGAAACTGTCAAGCATTGCCCGTCGTGGCGAAGAGCAACTTGATCACATCCAAAGCGAAGAGGCGACCAAGACAGCCCTAGTCATGCCCTTCATCAATTCACTTGGGTATGACCCTTTCGACACTCGGGAAGTAATCCCGGAATTCACCGCCGACGTGGGTACCAAAAAAGGGGAGAAAGTGGATTATGCAATCCGGGCTGATGGTAACCTTTCGATTCTGATGGAATGCAAGCCATTGGGCACTAATCTCTCCAACGTCCAGTACAATCAGCTCTATCGATATTTCGCTTGCACAGACGCCAAGTTTGCCATCCTGACGAATGGGTTCGAATACCGGTTCTACTCAGACCTTGATTCCGAGAACAAGCTCGACAACCGCCCCTTCTTTACCTTCGACTTGGCTGATTTCAACGAGCAAGATATTGATGAGTTGAAGAAATTCACTAAACCCAACTTTGATGTAGACGCCATCCTCGGCACAGCTAACCGACTCAAGTATACGAACCTAGCCAAACAATCAATTGGCAAAGTCCTTGGGGAAGTTCCTGAGGAGTTCGTCAAGTTCATCATTGGCAATATCTACGAAGGACGTCAGACACGGCAGGTCATTGAGGAGTTCACGCCGATTATCAAAGAAGCCGGAAAACTGTACATCAAGGAGCAGGTTGCTCATCGTCTAAAGGGAGCACTAGCCAGCAACGATATCGATGCAACACAGATTTCCTCTGTGGGAGGTACTGACACCGAAGATCTACAACCGGAAGATGATGGCATCATTACCACCCAAGAGGAAGTCGATGCTTATAACATCGTAAGATCGATTCTAGCCGAAGAACTGGATGTTAGCCGTGTAGTCATGAGAGACGCCAAGTCCTATTGCGCAGTCCTGCTCGACGACAATAATCGCAAACCCATCTGTCGATTCCACTTCAACACCAAGAGCGTTAAGCGTGTCGGATTCTTTACCGAAAAAAAAGAAGAAAGGATCGACATCCAGTCTGTCAGAGACCTCTTCCAGCACCGTGACCAGCTAAAGTCAACAGTTGCAGAGTATACTGAATAAAGACACTCGTAAAAATCGTAAGCGATCCACGAACCCCATCTTCTTGAGTTGATCGGTGTCGGCCAGACTGGTGCCTCCCATCATGAAGGAGGGCACCATGACCGAGCTGACCTCGACACAGGCCTACTGGCTGGGCCACCTGTTTCATGCCTCGTCCCGGCAATTGGCGCTGAGCGAGTATGCCGAGGGACAAGGGCTGGACCTGGCGGCGCTGTTGGCCTGGGAGCAACGTCTGGTGGTGCAGGGCGTGTCGGTGCCGCCGCGTCATCGACCGAAGCGCTTCGTCGCCGTGGAGGTGGCTCGATGATCCGGCCGGACACCGGGCTGCGGGTCTATCTGTGCCGCGAGCCGGTCGACATGCGCAAGCAGATCGATGGATTGGCTCTGCTGGTCCAGGAGGCCATGGAACTCAACCCCTTCGAGGAGGCGGTGTTCGTGTTCGGCAACCGTCAGCGCGACAAGGTGAAGCTGCTGTTCTGGGAGCGCAACGGCTTCGTGGTCTGGTACAAGCGCCTGGAGCGCGAGCGCTTCAAGTGGCCCGACCAGTTGGAGAACGACACGGTCACGCTCTCGGGCCAGGAGCTGAACTGGCTCCTCGATGGCTACGATCTCAGCGCCATGCAGCCGCACAAGACCTTGGATTTTCAATCGGTTGGGTAGCCATATCACTCCCCTTGCAAGGGGAGATTCGGTAACATGTCGGCATGACATCCACCGCTTCCCACACCGCCGATACGGTCGATCAGCTGCAACGCAAGCTGGCCGCCGCCGAGGCGGAGAATGACCGCCTGCAGGCCTTGATGGCCAAGAAGGAGGCCGAGTGGGAAGCCGCCAAGGCGGCGCTGTTCGAGCAATTCCGTCTGGCCATCGAACGCCAGTTCGGCCCCTCCACCGAGAAGTACCGTATCGAGCAAGGGGATCTCCTCATCAACGAGGCCGAAGTAGCCGTGGATGAGGAGGACGCCGCTGCCGCCGATGAGCCGGCCACGGAAGCATCCGCTGTCGAGGCTCGCCAGCCGGCCAAACGCCGCACCCGCGGTGGTCGCGTCGCGCTGCCGTCCGAGCTGCCCCGCGTCGACGTCGTGCACGAGTTGCCCGAAGACTCGCGTCACTGCGCCGAGGACGGCACCGCGCTCAAGGTCATCGGCGAGGAGATCAGCGAAGAACTCCACGTGGTGCCGGCGCGAGTCGAGGTAATCCGCCATGTGCGCTACAAGTATGCCTGCCCGGCCTGCGAAGAGGGCGTCCAGGTCGCCCCGGCGCCGGCCAAGCTGCTGCCCAAGAGCAATGCCAGCGCCACACTGCTCGCCTACGTGGCCACCGCCAAGTACCAGGATGCCTTGCCGCTCTACCGGCAGAGCCAGATCTTCGCCCGCCATGGTGCCGAGATCCCGCGTCAGACCCTGGCGCGCTGGATGGTACAGGTGGGCGATCGGTTGATGCCGCTGGTCGAGGCCCTGCGTCAGCACCTGCTGCAGGCCCCGCTGATCCACATGGATGAGACCACCCTGCAGGTCAATGCCGAGGAAGATCGGTCGGCCAGCGCCACCTCCTACATGTGGCTGCAGCGTGGCGGGCCACCGGGCCAACAGGTGGTGCTGTTCGACTATGACGCCAGCCGAGCCGGTCGGGTACCCGTCCGCCTGCTGGGCGATTATGCCGGTCGCCTGATCACCGATGGCTACGAGGGCTATGCCGAGGTAGTGCGCCGCAACGGCATCAACCATGCCGGCTGCTGGGCGCATGCGCGCCGCAAGTTCGTCGAGGCCCGGAAGGTGCAGCCCAAGGGCAAGACCGGCAAGGCCGACTGGGCACTCAACCAGATCCGCAAGCTCTACGCCGTGGAGAAGCAAGCCAAGGCCCTGGAACCGGAGGCGCGGCAGGCGCTGCGCGAGCAAAAGAGCCGCCCCTTGATCACCCAACTGCGCACCTGGCTCGACAAGTCGCTGGCTCAGGTGCTGCCGAAGAGCGCGCTGGGCAAGGCGCTGCACTACCTGGATAGCCAGTGGGGCCGCCTGACGCGCTGCCTCGATGACGGCTGGATCCCGCTGGACAACAACCCGGCCGAGAACGCCATCCGCCCCTTCGTGGTGGGCCGGAAGAACTGGCTGTTCAGCCACACGCCGAGCGGCGCCCAGGCCAGCGCGGCCATCTACAGCCTGATCGAGACGGCCAAGGCCAATGGCCTCTCGCCCTACGAGTACCTGCAGTTCGTGTTCGAGACGCTGCCGACTCTCGGCGAGGAAGACGATCTCAACTCCCTGTTGCCCTGGCAGTGGAAGGACACCCTACCGGCCTGAGTGGGGCCGATACAGATGGGGTTTATGGATCGCTTACTAAAAATCCGACAACCGCCATGCCTAAATCAAGGCATGGTGATTCAATCTTCCCAACTGTACCCGCAACATGCTTTTTCAAATGTTACATAGGTCAGAAAGAATCTCTAAAGAGTGTAACTCCAGGTAAAGCCTAGAAACACGTCTTGCTGTATGGGGGCCCAGCTGGACTCGAACCAGCGACCAAGGGATTATGAGTTAGCCGGGCTGCCCTTATACTACGTCACACCCCCTTCCATGTAAGCCTGTGATCCCATACATATCAAGGCATTGCATTTATACATAGTAATCTGTGCTAGTTCGTCATTATACTAAAAACGCGTACATGACGCTTACATGGCGTGGCGTGTACGCAAACGAGAGCGGCCGGCGGCTGCGCCAACAGCCCCGACCGCGTGATCGACGTGCCGACTAGCAGGAGCAACGCCGATATGAGCATTCTATCTGGATTCACTGCCCACGTGGCCAACCACGGGAGGGCAGCAGCATGAGCGCCAAGAAGTACAGCATCACCAACACCGCCGCCGCCTCAGAGACAAAGTTCCCGACTCCGGAGAGCGGGCAGGTCATCTACTGGGACAAGACACCCGGCCTTGGGCTGCGCATCACCTCAGCTGGCTCTCGGAGCTGGATCGTGCAGGGGCGCGTCAACAACAAGTCTCGGCGCTTCACGCTCGCCCCCATAGCCGAGATGCCCCACACCGAGGCGAGGGAGGAAGCCGCGAAGGTCCGGGCCATGATGCGCAAGGGGATAGACCCGCTCGTTGAGAAGAAAAAGCGTCAGCAAGAGGACCTGGCTCAAGGTGAAACCCTTCGGCAGGTCATGGAGGACTATGTGACGCACAAGAAGACTTCGAACGGCCCTCTTCGTCCCAGTACCAAGGCGGATTATCGCTACTGTGTCGAGCACACCTTCGCGGACTGGGCAGACAAGCCTGTGGCCACAATCAGCCGGGATGACGTCGTGCTGAAGTTCCGCGAGCTCTCGAAGGCCGCTCCCATACAGACGAACCAATCCTTCCGCTATCTCAAGGCACTGCTGAACTGGGCGCGTGAAAAGCATGCGGCTGCTGATGGCACCTATACAATTCTGCCGGTGAACCCCGTCTCCATGGCCATCAGGAAAGGCGGGCTGGTGCAGTGGAACCCCGAGAAGGCACGAGACTCCCGCATCCCCAAGACCAAGATTGGCGCGGTGTGGGCGATGCTGGAGGAGTACGGCAACCCTGACCACCATAGGGCCACTACCTGCACCAGCGCCGACCTCATCGCTTTCATGCTGCTGACAGGGGCTCGAGTCTCAGAGGCGAGCATGCTGATCTGGGATCGAGTCAAGCTCGATGCTGACATTCCGACATTCCACCTTGCGGAGACGAAGAACCATAACCCCGTCACCCTACCGATCAGCGATGCCCTGCATGCTGTGCTGACGCGGCGATTCGAGGCAAGGCTAAAGGGAAATGACCACGTGTTCCCTGCCATGCGCGGCAAGGCCGGATACATGAAAGATCCTCGGGCACTGCTCACCAAGGTCTCAGAGATCGCAGGCGAGCACATCCACCCACATGCCCTCAGGCGGACCTTCTTGGATGTGGCGCAGGTCGTTGGCGTGGACTCGGACCAGCGCCGGCAGCTATCAAACCACCTGGCCAGCGATATCCACGGCATCAACTACGAGAACAACCCGGACCCATCCCTTCTAATGCCTGCCGCCCAGAAGATCGGCGAATGGATCACCAGGCAAGGCAGCGTGGCGCGTGCAGCGGCGCAGGGCGAGAACGTGGTTCCGATGAAGGCCTGACTGGGAAATGAACAGGCGTTGCGATAATGCAACGCCTGTTCATAACCAACTGATAGCTATGAGCTTTCTGCGAAAAGCCGCTTGCACATGAGCAAGTATAAAGCTAGCGTAGTGCCATAGCGGTAGGGGCTGCGCAGAGCGCCTGATAAAGAAGAACCTGCGACGAAAGCCGGTGGAGCAAGAGTAACCAGCCTCCCAGGACACCGGACACAGGCCGAACCCGTCTGGCCGAGTGACCATAATAAATCTCGACGGCAAGCATCCGCCTGCCACCCTTCCTGATATCCAATGGCAGGCAAGATCGGAGTCTTGCCATGAAGCTGCTAACCACACAGCAGGCCGCTGAATTCCTCGGTCTATCTCCCAATACAGTCAATCAATGGCGCTACCTCAAGCGTGGCCCCCGGTTCAGAAAGATCGGGAAAAACGTCCGATACGCTGAGGCTGACTTGCTGGAGTTTCTGGAGAAGCAGACCCGCACTGGCACCAGCCATCAAGGGTTCCAGAGCTACTAGCGCAAGGTATGTGTAATACCTCGCGCCATGTTGATTTTTTGGAAGTGCGCCAACCCTTTTCCGTCATTAATGACGCGTCGAGTAACTGCGCTGTAAACAGTTCAAGAAAAAGGACCGCTGAGAGCGCGATGCTACCGCATCACGGTGGCTTGTCCCAGCGGCCCTTTGCTCGACAGGAGCAAGTTAAATGCCAAGCGCTAACACTATAGGGCAGCTCGCCGAGGAAAAGCTAGATAATTTCCGCAAGCGTACGGAGGCTGAAGTTGAAGAGCTGCATAGGCAACGCACACCCAAGGAGTGGGCCGCTGTAGTCGCTGATATGTACGTCACTGTGGCTACCCTATTGGCTAACTTTGACCACGCAGAACAAGCCGAACACGATCAGCAGGACATAGGTGGATGCCTTGCGTCTTGTCGTCAAACTTACAGGCTAGAAAACCCACCTCCTGGATTTGCCGGTGTGTTAGCCGACGCCATCTTGCAGGGGAGCTACCAGCCGGCCTCTGAGATCGCCGTTGCTGCCTCGCTGGGCCTTCTAGCTGGGGTATGTGGCAGGGCCTTTGAAATCCCGACCGGGAAAGACTGCGCCCTCTACATCATCCTCGTGGCCAAGAGTGGTGTCGGGAAAGAAGCTATACACGAAGGCATCCCGGCTATGATCGAGCTAAGCGAAATACCAGAGGCAAGCTACTTCGTTCAGCCGGTAGACTTTGCTAGCGGACCTGCACTCCAGAAGCGCATCCTTGCTACGCCGGGATTCCTCAACTTGCAAGGTGAGTTCGGCAAGAAGTTACGTCGTATGTCGAGCCTGAAAGACGCCCCAATGCAAGAACTTCGTAATGTGATGACTAGGGCTTACTCTAAAGACATGATGGATGGCATCGAATATAGCAACAATGAGAAAAACCTCCCGAAAGTTAAATGGCCCGCCCTTTCTTTTCTCGGTGAGACGACACCTGGAACTTTTACCGAAGCACTCACACCGGACATGATGGAAGATGGAACACTGTCTAGGTTCAACATCATCACCTATGACGGGGACTGGCAGCAACCTAACCGTGATCGCAGCCCCTATCGTCTCACCCCTGATCACCTTGAAAAATGGCGAGCCATAATTCGCCGTGCCCTACCCTACCAGGGCACGGTCCACACTCCAGAGAGACGCATTCAAGTTGAGTACGGAAGTGACTCGACGAAGGATCGTCTAGAGAGGTTCGAGACCGAGTGCGGGACGATGCTTCACAACATCGAAGACGAGTCGGAGCGACAGGTTTACAACCGCGCAGCCCTCAAGGCGTTCAAGATCGCCAGCCTGCTTGCAATAGCGGATAACCCCGAGCGACCAATGATCTTCAATGACCACGCTGAGTGGGCCATTGGGGTGATTAGACGCGATATTGCAGCTTTCGTAGAGCGCAAGGAGTCAGGAGATGTAGGAAAGAACGACGACGCCCGGACCCTCAAGGTCAAAAAGATCATGACCGACTACATAAAGGGCAAGGTGTCCCCAAGCTATAAGGTCGACCCACGAATGATTGAACAGGGGGTTTTGCCACGCTTCTACCTTCAAAATCGAATTGGCATAAACAACCAGGCCTTCAACTCACACCCTCAGGGACACGTGGCAGCACTTGACGCGACAATCAAAAACCTGATCGACAACGGGAACTTGATGGAACTAGCAAAACCGGCAGCAGTTGAGAGCTATGGCTTCCACGGTAGATGCTTCCGAGTGTTGAGCATCGAGTGATGTTCATGATGGTCGGCGGGGCCGATATGGCCCCGCTTTCGTGAGTGCGGGGTAGGAACGCCCTGACCACAGGGAGCAGGTCGCCAGCTACGCGGCCCGCAGCAGCGGTGTGGGCCGCGATCGAGTGCGGACCAGTAGCTGTGCGGCAGTGACCCTGCAAATCGGCCCACGGGCCAGCACAGCGAGACACAGCGATTTTTTTACTGTGTAAAAGCTGGTTTTAATGACTCGTGGCTGATAATTAGTTGTTATGCAAAGGGTATGGGTAAAAATAAAAAATTAAAAATTAAAATATACCCCTTT
The DNA here is from genome assembly GCF_014192275.1 of Halomonas stenophila. Classification (GTDB taxonomy): domain Bacteria; phylum Pseudomonadota; class Gammaproteobacteria; order Pseudomonadales; family Halomonadaceae; genus Halomonas; species Halomonas stenophila. The sequence goes on from NZ_JACHXR010000004.1 coordinate 101,992, forward strand.
TCTTGTACTGCACATTATCTGAACAGGAATATAGAAAGTTTGTGTTATGGGCCTTTTAATTTTTAATTTTATTCGAGAAATTCACACAAGCGGCTGTATTTACTCTATAAAAATCGGCTTCGCTCTATTTAACACTTCCTTTAAACATATTTAACACCTTTTGCTGTGGCCACATCCCACTAGTTGCGCTGACACAGAACCAGAAACGGGTAGTTATATGGGCTTCATTTGTTTTTGACTGATAGACACTTGTTTTTAAATAAAATATTTGTAGATGTCTTTTGTTCTCGCGCATGCTTGTACTGCCCATGTAACTTTTCGCACCTAAAAGGAGCACTCAAATGGCCGCCAACATCGAAGCGAAGACGAATGTATCCCCGACCCTTCACCCATTTAATATCACCCGCATTGAAGGGTATGAAGAAGCAAGGGGATACGTCTCCCATGCAGTCACTGCCCTAGATGAAGCTTACCAGTCAGTAGATGCAGTTCATGAGGCGAGAAAGAAGCTCCAACTTGATGAAAGTCGAACGAACCGTGCCAAGGTATTGATGACTGCTCAGCTCGCAGAAAAGTATTCCGCCCGTCTCCAGAAGACGTTCGAGTCGAGCTGGAACAAGTTGAATGCCGCCATCCAGCACACCGAGCGGGAACTGACCCAGCCTGTTGAGGAATTCGCGGGCATCGGCAATGTGGCTACTGAAATTCGAGCCCACGTCAAAAACATGTCCCAGGGGGACCGGATGAACTTCCTCAGTGAAGCTTTGAAACGTGGCGACCAGAGGACGCTCAAGAGCGTGCTGGGAGCACCATCCTATCTGTCAGGCATGACAGGCGTGGAGCATGAACATTTCACCCGTCGCTACCATTCACATCAATCACCCGAACTCTCTTCCCGCATCGAAGTGATGAAGGCAACTCTCGACAAGCTTGAGAGAGCCCATCCCATATTCGTCAAGGAGTTGGAGAAAGCTGTCGGGGCCAGCCGTTCCGATGTAGAGCGCCTTCAGGCCGCGAGCAACGAAGCAGAGGCGGCGCTGGTGATGAAAGAGTTTGCACCTCAAGAATAGTGATCACTAGATGATGTAATCAAAGGTATCGATGATGACTTCTAACGCGCAGCCTGAATGGGCGAAAGACTGGAAACCCGATCCAGATGCTCCAAAGACGGGAAATCCTGGCTGGCACAAGGGCATGAAAAGTCCGAACCCAAAGGGTAGGCCAAAAGGTATCGTTGATAAGCGTCACAAGGTGACACAGGCGCTTCTGAATGATGCTCAGGAGATTGCCACCGTGGTCATTGAGAAGGCCAAGGAAGGCGACCTTCAGGCAGCCTCACTGATACTGGCACGGGTCATGCCCACGCTGGCCGCGCAGGCGGAAAAGGTGCAGTTCAACCTCGACACCTCAGCCCCTCTCGCGCAACAGGTCGAGCAAGTGCTGGCAGCTACCGCAGAGGGCGAGATAGCCCCTGACAACGCCAAACGGATCATCGAGGTCATTGGAGCCCTAGGGGCTATTCGCCAGATGGATGACATCGAGGCGCGACTTAAAGCCTTGGAGAGCCACTGATGAATATATCATGCAGACCCATCCCGGCCCACTGCCTCCCACCTCCATCGGGTACTGACCCCATCTATTTAGAATCTCTGATCCATAATGCAGTGGAACAGATGCTCCTCGCACATGGGGATGATGGACGCCTCCCCTATCTGGGATACATCGAGGAAGTGGAAGTAAAGCTCAATCAGTTAACTGGAGGAATCGATATGCAGGCCAATAAACAGGAAATAGCGTCTTTCAACATTCCCATTAAAGGCATGGAGCGATTCAAGCCACCCTACTTAAAAAATTGCCCTTGGCCGGAAGCGACGTTGACCACATTCTTCCGAGACAAGGGCCAGCTCCACTGGCAGCACAACAAAGGGCCAACCAACACTGTCTACTTCGTTCAGCGGGGGGATGGCGTGATACGTGTGGTGCCCGCTGGACCAGAATCCAACATCCGCCCAATCCTTAGCCCGCACCTTGATCCAAGAGTCCAGGCTGAAGTGATCGAATGCCAAGTACCGGCGCAGGAAGTTCGCTTCTACGTCGAGCAGCCGCTAGCCTTCATCGGCGCCAATCATCCGCGTCATGAGACCCGAGTATCAGCACTGGGCATCGTGGCAGAACGCCTTCAGACTAAGGAGACCGATCACTGATGCGCATGCGAGCCTCAACGGCAACCCTCAAGCGCCTTGAGGCTCTGGAACAGCAGCGTGGCCAAAGGAAGGTGGTCGCGCTGTTCCCGAGCCTACTGGCTCTTGATGAATGGGGAGCTATTGCCACCAACATGCAGGCCGAGCTCAAGGCAAATATCAAGAAGGACTGCCCACCTCAGTATGACGAAGCGGATACCAGCCGACTCTTTTCAGCGGGAAGCAGATAACCCGGTCAGGGGCCGTGCCATAGGAAACCGTTGCACGAAAATCAAACGGAACCAGCCAGAGCGACGATCACTCCGCGCCGTGCCCTGGCCCTCAGCGCCCAGCTGGCTCCCTTGCCACTGGGCGTTGTTGTATGCGGCCCGCAGCGGCGGCGCAGGCGACGATCGATTGGCCACCGCCGCTAAGGTGTGCGTTGGCCAGCTCTCAAGCCCTAGCGGGCTGCTCGTCAGATCTTGATCGGACCGTACATGCCTGTGTAGATCACTGCATTCCACACTTTCTTGATCCCTTGCCCGGTCTCTTGGTTAACGAACAGCGATGAGCGGCTGCCATGAGGCCTACCAAGGAAATAGGGACGCATGGTCTCCCATGTTTCGGCGACTTGAGCATTCCTCCAACAAGGAAGCTCTTTCTCCAAGAGTAGGGGCATGGCGATGGAAAGCGGGATTGTTCTATCGCCCTCAAAATGCTTTTGCCAATGGCACTTGACCAATACAGGAGTGGCATTGGGATGGTATAGCTGAAAATCCAGCCTCTCTGCGCTGAAAATGGCTAAAGGGTGTGATGGCAACTCATTAACAGAGTCTATGACTTCTTGACCATCACCATAGGGACAAGTGATGAATGCGTTTGCAAAATATCGGGTATGGTCGAGGCCTCTATAACCACAAGATCTGCCTGGATGTGTAATTGGGTCATCGCAGCTATCGTGATTAGAGACTAATGGATGCCAAGTAGGGTAACTTTCCACTACAGGACCGTATTCAAAAACGATCTCTGACAGCTCCTCTATGGCGCGTTTCCTTTGAGGTTCATCCAAGTTCCTACTAGATGCAAAATAAGTCTTTAGGTTCTCAAACTCTCTTGCTGCCGCTTCATCCGCTCGAAAAGCCATGCCCCACCTCTCATCTCACCGATTTCATGCACAGACTACATCGCTCATGCATGAAGGTCAAATTTTATGCACGGTCCTGCGATTCTATGTCAAGGTCAAGTGGTAAGCAACCTCGCCCGCTTTCGGTAGGATGGTCAGACACCAGACCCGAAGCCGGAGGGTGAAATGGAAGTAGGAGCAGCTGTCACAGCCGTCAGGGCAGCCATCGAAGCTGCAAGGGCCGCCAAGGACGTCAATGACCAGGCCCAGTTCAATGCCGCGATGAGCGAGGTCATGGAGAAGCTGGCCACGGCCCAGTCAGACCTGGTCTCGCTGCTGGTGCAGCAGCAGGAACTGGTCGAAGAGAACAGGCACTTGAAGGAGAAGCTAGCCAAGGAGGAACAGTTCGAGCGCTACCGCCTCTCCAAGACACCGATGGGGCACTTCGTCCACACGCTCAAGGAAGAGCACGTCACCGAGGATGAGCCAGCTCATGCCATCTGTGCCGTGTGCCGCCAGGATGGTCGGCTCTCGATCCTCCAGGAGGATGAGTATAGGTACTTCTGCCAGACCTGTAAGAACGTAGCTGAGGTCAAGGAGATGCCCGACTTTGCGGTGACTACAGACTCCACCTTTGGTGGAGGATGGTGACCCACCAGGCCTTAGGTGCCACACACACACCGATCGTCTTCGGATGGCAAAATATGTGACGCGCTACACTGCAAGGGCTAGCGCACAGAAAAGCCCCAGACCGAATGGCCTGGGGCTTTGTCTGGTGGGCCCAGCTGGACTCGAACCAGCGACCAAAGAATTATGAGTTCTCTGCTCTAACCAACTGAGCTATAGGCCCGAACCTTGCAAAACGCTTACATGTGTCTTACATGGCAGCTTGCCGAACCACTGGTCATGCATGTAAGCGATTGTAATTTCTCTAGTTTTCTTTCGCTGCGACCTATTGGCACCCTCTATTATGAGTCCCCTGCTCTAACCAACTGAGCTATAGGCCCGGAAGCGCGGGCGTATGATAGCGAAAGCCGCTGGCCGAGGCCAGCGGCGCGGCGCTCAGTCGATGCGGAGGATGGTGTAGGGCGCCTCGCAGGCGTGGCGCTCGTCACGCTCGTCCACGCTGCCCAGGGCCAGGTGGCGGTCGTTGTCGTAGGCCACGAACAAGCGCTCCCGGTCCAGCACGGCCAGGCCCTCGGCCTTGTGCTCGAACTCCAGCGCCGTGCCCACCGGCGTGGTCACCATCGCCGGGGCCTTGCCGGCGCGGAAGTCCTCCAGGCTCATCACCCAGAGGTAGCCGCCGATGTGTTCCTCGCCGTGCGTTTCCATCTCGAAGCTGGTCAGCAGGTAGAGCCGGGCGTGATAGGGATCGTACTCGAGACTCGAGAGCCCGCAGGCGAAGCGCACGCCCTCCCGGGCATCCGGGTCGAAGCGGAAGTACTCGCGGAGAGCATCGATGAACTCGATGTTGCCGCCCTCGGTGATCTGGTAGTGGGCGCCCACCACCCGGGAGACGTAATGGAAGTCGTCATGGGCGTTGCCCTGCTCGCGCACGCCGAACAGCAGCAGGCCATCGCCGTGGTCGCCGGGCACCGCGGCGAGGCCCTCGATCTTGTAGTAGGGAAAGCCGATGGCGGCATCGAGCTTGCGGCGCAGCTCCAGCGAGCCCTCCACGCCGTCGCGGGGATCGGGGTCCACCACCTGTACCTCGTCGGGCCTGCCGAGCGGCCAGATCAGCAGGTGGTTGTAGTCGTTCAGGGCATGGCTCTGGTCGTCGATGCGATCGAAGCCGGTCACCGCCAGCACGTGCCGGCCGTCGGTGGTCAGCGCGAAGTCCTCGTACTTCACCGCCTGCCGCAGCCGCGCGGCGGTCAGGTATTCCAGCCGCGTGTCATCCGGGCCCTCGGGCGTCAGCGGCAGGGCGAACACCGCGGAGCGCTCCTCGCCGGGGACCGGCTTGTCGCTGGCCAGCAGTAGCCGCTCGCCGTCGTAGAGCACGGCGGAGATCTCGGCGTTGACGATCTCGCCCCGCTCGTCGCGCAGGCCGGCGGGGAAACAGTGGATGGTGCCTTGTTGCAGGATCCTGGCGCTACGCATCGCGATTGCCTCCGGCATTGATTACTCTCGAGACCATCACGCTAACATGCCCGCCGGGAGCATCCCCCCCGATGATCACACAAACTGCACGATCCCGCCGCCTCGCCTGGCGAGTGGCGTCACTGGCACTGGCGCTGTCCGGGCTGGTGGCCCTGCCCGCCCAGGCGGCCTGGCAGCTGGAGCCGTCACGCTCACGGCTCGAGGCCACCGTGATCGAGATCACCCCCACCGGGCCGGTGCCCCACCGCCACCAGGTGCGTGAGCTCTCGGGCAGCATCGATGCCGATGGCACCCTGCGCCTGCCGCTGCGGCTCGACCAGACCGATGTGCTGGAGCGCCTGGGCCCCCTGCCGCCCTGGCTCGACGGCATGACCGAACGGCCCCTGGCGACCCTGGTCACCCGGCTGCCGCCGGCGCGCCTCGATGGCCTGGCGGTGGGCGAGTCGCTGACCGAGACGTTGTCCTTTCGCGTCGACGCCGAGGGCGTCCGCCGCCAGGAGCCGCTGGCGCTGCGCTTCACCCGCGTGGCGGCGGATCGCATCCGGGTGGCCAATGCCGAGCGCATCGCCGTGGACGGCCGCGAGCTGATGGCCAACCCGACCCTGCGCACCGTGATCCTGCTGCTCGGCTACGAGCAGATCGGCGACGAGGTGCCGGTCAGCCTCGAGGCCACCCTGATCGACCGCTGACGCCCCGGCATCCTTCCACCTTCGGCCCTTATCCCCCTCTCGTCCGCTGCATCGGGCGGCAACCAGCCGTCGCGGGCCTGGCCCACGCCCGTCGAACGCGACGCCCGGCGGCGCTCACGGCGTCGGCGGCGATCCCTTGGTGTCACGCCAGGCGCCACGCTATCGCTGCATCTAAATCAAAATACTTCTCATTTGTGTCATCTTTCATTACACTCGGGCGCCGCTAATACATCCAATACCGCATCATTCATCAAGGGACATCATGAACTCACGCCATCTCACCGCCAGCCTCTCGGTGCTGGCCGGCGCCCTGGCCGGCCCGGCACTCGCCCAGGGAACCCAGGAGCCGGACGTCCAGGACACCATGGTGGTGGTCGGCTCCCGGGCCCCCACCGAGATCAGCCAGATTCCCGGCGCGGTCTGGGTCATCGACCGCGAGCAGTTGCACGAGCAGATCCGTACCGGCGCCGACCTGAAGACCGCCCTGGGCAAGCTGGTCCCGGCCCTGGACCTGGCGCCCCAGGGGCGCACCAACTACGGCCAGAACATGCGCGGCCGCAGTGTCCAGGTGCTCATCGATGGCGTCTCCCTGAACAGCTCCCGCGGCCTCTCCCGCCAGTTCGACGCCATCGATCCCTTCAACATCGAGCGCGTCGAAGTGCTCTCCGGCGCCACCAGCCTCTACGGCGGCGGGGCCACCGGCGGCCTCATCAACATCATCACCAAGCGGCCCGAAGCAGGCGACGGCCCCCAGCTCTCCAGCGAGGCCGGGCTGACCACCGGGTTCAACGATGGCGACGACCTGGACTATCGCCTGGCCCAGTCGATCGGCGGCGGCAACGAGTTCGTCAAGGGGCGTCTCGCCGTGGCCTACCAGGACAACGGCCGCCATTTCGACGCCAGCGGCGACGAGATCTTCCCCGATATCGCCCAGACCGACCTGCAGGACAACCGCAGCATCGACGTCATGGGCAGCCTGGACGTCCAGTTGGCCGAGCAACAGACCCTCAAGTTCGGCGCCCAGCTCTATCGCTCGCGCTTCGAAGGCGACCGCGGCGTCTACTTCCCGAACCTGGATGCCTCGAGCCCCAACCTGAACGACGCCGAGATCCGCGACGGCCTCGAGTCCGACCGCGACCCGGCCACGGACCGCACGATGGCCAACCTGCAGTACCATCATGCCGACCTGCTGGGCCAGGACTTCTACCTGCAGGCCTTCCATCGCGAGGAGGAGGCCAGCTTCCACGCCTTCCCCTATCCGGACCCCAGCTGGAGCGCCCCCGACTTCTACGAGTTCCGGACCTCCAAGCAGAACACCGAGGTGCAAGGCCTCAAGGCGCTGTTCGACGCCGCCCCCAGCGATGCACTGTCGGTGACCTACGGCGTGGACTACGACCGGGAAACCTTCGATGCCAACCAGATGATCTTCGACCGCGCCACCACCGATGCCAGCGGTGGCCTGGTGCAGGAAGAGTCCAGCGTCGAGCCGCGTTATCCCGGCTACGAGATCGACACCCTCGCCGCCTTCGCCCAGGGGGAGTGGCAGGTCACCGAGGGCCTCCAGCTCTCCGCCGGCGTGCGCCGGCAGCATGTCGACGTCGAGGTCGACGACTTCAACGGCGTCCCCGGCGGCGCCAACGACTACGACGCCACCCTGGCCAATGCCGGCGCTCTCTATGACTTCGGCAACGGTCACCAGAGCTGGCTCCAGTACAGCCAGGGCTTCGAGCTGCCGGACCCGGCCAAGTACTACGGCAAGAGCGCCGAGGTGAGCGTGGACGAGAACCCGCTCTCCGCCATCGAGACCGACCAGGTCGAGCTCGGCTGGCGCTACAACGGGGCGGAATGGATGAGCCAGGCGGCGGTCTACTACGCCTGGTCCGACAAGGCGGTGGAAAATGACGAGGACCTCAGCGTCGTCGTGGTCGAGGAGGAGAAGCGCGACTACGGCCTCGAGGGCGCCGTGACCCGCTACTTCGACCATGGCTTCGAGGCCGGCGGCACCCTGCACCTGGTCCGCTCCGAGCAGAAGAATGCCGACGGCGCCTGGGACAAGCGCGACGCCCGCTACGCCTCGCTCTCCTCCGCCACCGCCTTCGTCGGCTGGTCCGACCTCGACCGCTCGGCGCGCCTGCAGGCCAGCCGCGCCTTCGACCTGGAAGACGAGGAGGAGCGCAAGATCGAGGGCTTCACCACCGTGGACCTGACCCTCGGCCAGCAGACCGAGTTCGGCAGGTTCAGCCTCGGCGTGCAGAACCTGCTCGACAAGCAGTACTCCACCGTCTGGGGGCAGCGCGCGGCGATGTTCTATTCCCCCTACTACGGGCCGGAATACCTCTACGACTACCAGGGACGCGGCCGCACCTACACCCTGAACTGGTCGCTCAACTACTGATCCACCGACGCGCTCGCTTCGATCGTCCTGCGCCCACCCTTGCGGTGGGCGTTTTCTTGCGCGCCTGCTCGCGCCGCCACGCTCGCCCCCACCAGCGCGCTACACCGCCGCGGCTTGACAACACCTCCTTATATAAGAATAATTCTCAATATCAATGAATAAGAGGTGATCCATGCGTTTCCCTTCCCTGTGGCGAATCAGCGCCTGCGCGGCCCTGCTCGGGCTCGGCCAGAACGGCCTGCTGGTCGCGCTGCCGGTCCTGGTGGAGCGCTTCGGCCTGCCGCTGTCACAGTGGGCCGGCCTGATCCTGCTGGGATCGATGCTGTTCCTGGTCGGCAGCCCCTTCTGGGGACGCGTCGCCGATCGCCACGGACCGCGCCTGGTGGTGATCCAGGCCCTGTCGGGCTATCTGGCCAGCTTCACCCTGATCGGTATCGCCCTCTGGGCCGCGGCTCGCGGCTCGCTTGCCGAGGGCTGGCTGCTGCCGCTGCTGGTCATCGCCCGGGTACTCTATGGCCTGACCGTGTCGGGCATGGTGCCGGCCTGCCAGCAATGGTCCCTGGCGCTGCACGGGGGCGAGGAGCGCCTGCGCGCCCTGGCGGCCGTCAGCGCCGGTCTCAGCGCCGGCCGCCTGCTCGGCCCGCTGCTCGCCGCGGCCAGCCTGAGCCTCTCCGCCTATGCGCCCTTCGGCGTCATGCTGGGCGGTGGCCTGCTGGCCCTGGGCCTGGTGTGCGGCGTGCCGCATCCCCGAGTGTCGGCGGCCGGCCAGCGGACGGCGCCGCCGGCCCAGCCGCTCCTCGAGCGTCTTCCCTGCCTGGCCATGGCCCTGCTGCTGGCGATGTCGGTCTCCCTGATGCAACTGGGACTGCCCGATGCCCTGCAGGCCCGGCTCGACATCGAGGCCACCCGTGCCGGCCACCTGATGGGCGTGCTGCTGTCGCTCGGCGCCCTGGGCGCCCTGGCCATCCAGCTCGGCGTGACACGCCATCAGCGGCTCGGCGGCTACGCCCTGCTGTTCCTCGGCGCCCTGTGCCTGGTGGCCGGCTACGCCCTGCTGGTCCAGGCGGATGGCATGCCGGGCTTCGCCGCGGGCGTGCTGGTCGCCAGCATCGGCACCGCCATGGCCGTCCCCGGCTATACCGATGCCGCCACCCGCGGCGGCGCCCCGGGCGCCAGCGCCGGCATGCTCGCCATGTCCCATACCCTGGGCTACGGGGCGGCGACCCTGGTGGTGAGCCTGGTGGCCCCCTCGCGCCTGCTCATGCTGACCCTGGTCGCGGCCCTGCTCTTGCTGCTGCTCGTGCCCGCGGCCAGGACGCACTTCGCGCGGCCGGTCCCGGCCCCCTCCACCCCCCCGTCGAACGACTGACCCGAGGTGCCCTCACCGGAAAGCCCTTGCCACAAAAGTTAATGCTAATTATTATCATTTGTCTTCAGATTAATATCAAAGAGGTTGCTCGATGACGACACCCGCCAGCCCCTGCTCCTCCGCCGAGACCGATCCGGCCGCCAGCTGCTTCTTCAATGCGCTGCTGCGCGAGACCGATGCCTGGCGGCTCGCCACCACGCGGCACGGCGAACACATTCAGCTGCCCGTCGATGCGGGCGAGCTGCACCTGAGCCTGCTGCACCGCAGCGCCAGCAACGAGTGCCGCTTCGCCTGGCCCATCCTCTGGCACCACCAGGGCCAGACGCGGCCCATCGATTTCGACCAGGCCCTGCCCCGGATCCTGGCCACGCCCGCCCTGGTCGGCGAGCTGGACGCCGAGAGCCGGGCCACCTTCCAGGCTCGGGTGCTGGAGAGCCGGGCCAACACCCGGGCCAGCCTGGCGGAACGCGACGACATCGCGCACCTGCAGCGGGGTCCGCTGACCTTCGCCGAGGCGGAACAGGGCCTGCTGGTGGGGCACGCCTTCCACCCGGCCCCCAAGTCGCGGGCGCCCTTCAGCGAGGCCGAGGCCCGCGACTTCTGCCCCGAGCACCGCGCCCGCTTCGGGCTCGCCTGGTGGGCGGTGGCCCCGGAGCTGGCGGCGGGCGACTCCAGCCGCGCCAGCGGGGCCGCCGAGCTGGCCCGCGAGCTGCTGCCGGCCGCCCTCGCCGCGCGCCTGCCGAGCGACTTCGTGGCCCTGCCCATGCACCCCTGGCAGGCCCAGCGGCTGCGCCGCCGGCCCTGGGTGGCGGAGCAGGAGCGGCAAGGTCGCCTGCAATGGCTGGGCCTCGGCGAGCCCCAGTGGCTGCCGACCTCGTCGCACCGCTCGCTCTACGCCCCCGGAGCCCCCTGGATGGTCAAGGGCTCGCTGTCGGCCAGGCTGACCAATTCGCTGCGCCTGCTCAGCGTCAAGGAGGTCCAGCGCGGCCTGAACCTGGACGCCTGGATGCGCGATCTGGAGGTGGAGCGACGCTTCCCGGGCTTTGCCGTGATGCAGGAGCCGGCCTGGCTGGGCTGGCGCGGCGACGACGGCGAGGTGGACCCGGAGAGCCTGGTGCTCCTGCGCGAGAACCGGCTCGCCAAGGCCCCGGACAGCGAGGCCGTGGTCCTCGCCACCCTGACCCAGCAGCCCCTGACACCCGGCGGGCAGACGCTGCTCGCCGCGCGCCTGCGCGCCATCGCCGAGGCCTGGGACGAGTCGCCGGCCGGGGTGACCCGCCGCTGGTTCGCCGCCTTCTGCGAGCATGTGCTGACCCCGTTGCTGGGGCTGGCGGTGGAGGACGGCATCGTGCTGCTGGCCCATCAGCAGAACATCGTGGTGCGGCTCGACGATGGCTGGCCGGTGGGCATGCTCTATCGCGACTGTCAGGGCAGCGGCGTCAGCGACCGCTTCCTGGCGCAGCGACCGGCCCTGACGACGCCTCCCGAGAACCACTGGTCGCCGGCCACTGTGCGCCGCTACTTCCACTATTACCTGCTGATCAACTCGACCTTCGCCGTCACCAGCGCCCTGGCCGCCGATGGCCTGATCGACGAGGGCCTGCTGCTCGACGACCTGCGCGCCCACCTGGCGGCGCTGCGCGAGCGCCTGGAGGGCGACCCGGATTGCCTGGATCACGCCCTGAACGCGCCGCGCCTGGACGCGAAGGGCAACTTCTTCTGCTACCTGAGCGGCGTCAACGAGGCGACCCTGTCCGAACCGGCCCGCCTCTACCTGCCGCTGGACAACCCCCTGGCGGCCACCGACGTCGCCTCGCTCACCCGCGACACAGGAGTCCCCGCATGACCCTCACCCTGGACACCCCCGCCCGAGCCCCGGAAACCGCCCTGTCGCCACTGCCGGACGACGCGGCCCGCCTGCAGCGCCGCGACGCCGACGGCGACCAGCCGAACGCCCTGATCGACCGGCTCGACGGCGTCTTCGCCCTCCACCCGGGCCTGTCGCTGCTGGTGCTGGACGACGCCTGGCGCTCGCATCCCGACTGGTCCCGCCTGTGCGAGACGCTCGGCGGCGGACGCATCCTGCGCCGCGACTTCTATCAGCGGCCCTGGCACTGGCTCCAGCACCCGCCGGCGACGCCGCAGGACACGCCCTTCCAGGCCGAGGCCGGGCATCCGCGACGCCCGCCGCAACCCCAGGGCCCCCTCTACCGGCGCTTCGACCCCCGCCTGGGGCGCACCTTCTCCCTGCGGCTCATCGAGCCCGAACGGGACCTGGAGCGCTTCGTGCGCTGGATGCACCTGCCGCGGGTCGCCGAGTTCTGGGAGCAGGCCTGGCCCGAGGCCGAGCTCGCTGACTTCCTCGCCGAGCGCCTCGCCGACCCGCATACCCTGCCGCTGATCGGCGAGTTCGACGACCGGCCCTTCGGCTATTTCGAGGTCTACTGGGCCGCCGAGGATCGCCTGGCGCCCCATTACGCCTGGGCCCCCTTCGACCGCGGCCTGCACCTGCTGGTGGGCGAGGAGGACGTGCGCGGCCCGGCCTTCGTCGACGCCTGGCTGGGCGGGCTGTCCCACTACGCCTACCTGGCCGAGCCGCGCACCCGGCGCCTGGTGCTGGAGCCGCGTCACGACAACCAGCGCCTCTTCCGACACCTGGAGCGCCTGGGCCTGATGCGGCTGCGCGACTTCGACTTCCCCCACAAGCGCTCCAGCCTGGTGATGGGCCTTCGCGAACGCTTCTTCGCGGAGGTGATGTGATGGAGAGCCTCGACCACAGCCTGGCGCCCCACTGGACGGCGGCCAACCGCGCCCTGATCGCCAAGATGATCGGCGAGCTGGGCTACGAGCAGGTGATCGGCCCCGCCGCCGAGGGCGAGGGCTTCCGGCTCGACCTCGACGGCGCCACCTGGCGCTTTCGGGCCACGCCGAACCTGTGGGGCCAGCTGCGGGTGGACCCGGACAGCCTGAGCCCCCCGCCCGATGCCGGCCTCGAGGCCGCCGATTTTCTCCTCCAGCTGGCCCCGGTGCTGGGCATGAGCGACGCCCAGGTGGCCGAGCACCTGGAGGATCTCTTCGCCACCCTGCGGGCCGACTGTCGGCTGCGCGAGGCGCGTGGCGACCTGAGCGCCGACGACGCCATTCGCCTGGCCGAGCCAGAGCGCCAGCGCCTCCTCGACGGCCACCCCAAGTTCCTGTTCAACAAGGGTCGCCGCGGCTGGGGGCTGGAGGCCCTGGCACGCTTCGCCCCCGAACACGGCGCCGGCTTCCGCCTCGGCTGGGTGGCCGTGGCCGACGAGGCCCTGGCGAGTGGCGGCGGGCCGGTGGATGCCGCGGCCCTGCTCGACTCGGCCCTGGACGCCGCCGAGCGCACCCGCCTGGAGCAGGCCCTGGCCGCCCGGGTCGCCGAGCCCGCCGCCTACCGCCTGCTGCCGGTCCACCCCTGGCAGTGGCAACAATGGCTCGGCCCCCTGCACGTCGCCGATATCGCCCGGGGACGCCTGCACTACCTCGGCGAGTTCGGCGATGCCTACGCCCCCCAGCAATCGCTGCGGACCCTGACCAACGTCAGCCGGCCGGCGGCCTACGACATCAAGCTGCCGCTGACCATCATGAACACCTCCTGCTACCGCGGCATCCCCGGCCGCTTCCTGCTCGCCGGGCCGGCCGCCTCGGCCTGGCTCGAGGCCAGGAGCCGCGACGACGAGGAGTTCGCCCGTGTCCACCTGGAGGTGCTCGCCGAGCCCGCCGGGGCCGTGCTGCCGCATGCCCAGTACGCCCGCCTGGACCAGGCGCCGTACCGCTACCGGGAACTCTTCGGGGTGATCTGGCGCGAGGCCCTGGCCCCGCGCCTGGCCGCCAACGAGCAGGCGCTGCTGATGGCCGAGCTGATGCAGAGCGACGAGGCCGGGCGCCCCTGGCTGGCCGCCTACCTGGCGGCGGCCGGCGCCGAGGGAGGCGAGGCGGCCGAGGCCTGGCTGCGCCGGATGTTCGAGGTGAGCGTGGTGCCCCTCTGGCACCTGATGTGCCGCTACGGGATGTCGCTGATCGCTCACGGCCAGAACCTCACCCTGATCCTGCGCGACGGCTGGCCGCACCGGCTGGCGCTGAAGGACTTCCAGGGCGACCTGCGCCTGGTCGACGAGGACTTCCCCGAGGCCGCCGACCTCCCCGCCGAGCTCAAGGCGGTCACGGTGCGCCTGCCCCCGGAGAAGCTGATCCACGACCTGCAGACGGGGCACTTCGTCACCACCCTGCGCTTCATCGCCCCCCTGGCGGCGCATGGTGGCGTCTCGGAAGCCCGCTTCTACCAGTTGTGCGGCGAGGCACTCGACGCCTATCGGGCCCGTCACCCGGCGCTGGCCGAGCGCTTCGCCCGCTTCGACCTGTTCGCGCCGCGCATCCTGCGCCTGACCCTCAATCGCGCCAAGTTCCTGCACCCCACCGACAGCGCCGCCGAGCGCATGCTGGCGGAGATGGACCTGAGGGTCGACAACCCGCTGCATCTCGCCGCGCGGCCGAATGCCGCCGACGCGCCCCTCGCACAGGAGGTGTCCGATGACTGATTCCCGCGTTCTCGACCTGGCCGGCCTGGGGGCCGGTCCCTTCAACCTGAGCATCGCCGCCCTGGCCGACTCGCATCTGCCGGACCTCGCCACCCGCTTCTTCGAGCGCCGCCGCGACCCGTCCTGGCACCCCGGCCTGATGCTGCCCGATACCCATCTGCAGACCGGCTTCCTCAAGGACCTGGTCACCGCGGTGGCCCCGGACAACCGCCACTCCTTCCTCAGCTACCTGGTCGCCCATCGGCGCTTCTACCGTTTCCTCAACACCGAGACGGGCACCGTGAGCCGCGCCGAGTTCTCCGACTACCTGCGCTGGGCCGCCCGGCGCCTGGACAACGTCAGCCTGGGCGAGCCGGTGCGCGAGGTCACGCTGGACAGGGCCGGCTTCCGGCTGCGTACCGACCACGGCGACTATCGGGCCCGCCACCTCAGCCTGGGCACCGGCAAGCGGCCCTGGCTGCCGGACTTCGCCAGTGCCTACCAGGGGCCCCACTGCCTGCATGCCGCCGACATCGCCCACCATCGCCGCGACTTCAGCGGACGTCGCGTGGTGATCGTCGGGGGCGGGCAGAGCGGCGCCGACGTCTTCCTCAATGCCCTGCGCGGTCACTGGGGGCAGCCCAGGGAACTGAGCTGGGTATCGCGGCGGCGCAACTTCGAGCCCCTGGACGAGACGGCCTTCACCAACGAATACTTCACCCCGGACTACACCCGGCTGTTCCACGGCCTGCCCCGCGACGTCCGCGAGCGCGAGGTGGCGGCCCAGAAGCTGGCCAGCGACGGCATTACCCCGGCCGCCCTGCAGGCCCTGTACCGCGAGCTGTACCACCGCTTCGACGTGCTCGGCGAGCCCCGCTGGGCGCGCCTCCTCCCCCATCGCGAGGCCATCGACCTGAAGCGTCATGGCCTGGGGTTCGAGCTGGCCACTTCCCATGGCCTCACCGGCCAACGGGAGGACTTCGCGGCCGACATCGTCATCTTCGCCACCGGCTTCCGCTCCCATCTGCCGGAATGCCTGGCGCCCCTGGCGGAACGCCTCGAGCACGACGAACATGGCGAGCTGGTGCTGGGACCGCACTTCGAGGCGCGCTGGGACGGCCCCGCCGCCCACCGCCTCTATGCGGTCAATGCCGGCCGGCACAGCCACGGCATCGCCGAACCCCAGCTTTCGTTGATGCCCTGGCGCTCGGCGACCATCCTCAATCATGCCGTCGGCCGGGAGGTCTTCGACCTGCGCGACGACGCCGGCCCCATCGACTGGCAGCCCCCGGCGGCCGCCGACTGGGCCCAGGTCATCTAGGAGCCGAGGTGTCATGGCCGGGAAGCGAGGCCGTGACACCTCAATTGATAACCGTTATCGCTTCGATTAGCATGTTTCCCTTTGGCTCGGTCCCGCTCGCCCATGACCTCCGCGCTCTCCCCACTCTACATCGGCCCCCTGGAGGGCCTGACACCGCCCCGGGTGTCGGCGGCGCCCGGGCCCGAGACCCTGGCCGCCCGCGAGCTGCTCGACCCGGCCTACCTGGACGCGCTGCTCGCGCGCTTCGGCGCCCGGTACGGTCATGGCGACCGCCGGGCGGTGGCCTCGCTGTGGTCCAAGTGGCACTTCAGCGCCCTGGCGGCCCATGGCCTGGCCGCCAACCTGCTGCTGGAGCGCGACCTGCCGCTGGGCCTGGACGAGTTGCACCTCGAGCAGTCCGCCGTGGGGCAGACCACCGGCCTGGCGCTGCGCCATGCCGGCCGGCCCCTGGCCGAGCTCGATCCCTATCCCCGCTTCGCCACCCTGCTTGACGGCCACCTGACGCCGCTGGTCGAGGCCCTGGCCGCGGCCAGCGGGGCCTCACCCAAGGTGTTCTGGAGCAACGCCGGCAACTACTTCGAGTACTTCGCCGGCGCCCTGGCCGACCACCCCATGGCCTCGCCGGACGTGAGCGAGCCCGCCCGGGCGCTGATGGAGAGCCGCAGCCTGCCCGACGGCCGCCGCAACCCGCTCTACCGGCCGGTGCGCTACGTCACCCCCGCCGAGCCGGACCGGCCCGCCCGGGTGCGCCGATTGTGCTGCATCCGCTACCTGATCGACGAGCTCGGCTACTGCGGCAACTGCCCGCTGGCATGCCGGCGCGCCGGCAAGGCGGCTGGATGAGCCCGCCCGCCGCCGAGGTGCGCCCGCACACGCCCCGTGACGTCGAGTGGGCCGGAGACATCCAGTTCGAGGCGACGATGCTCCCAGCTGCCCAGGGGGCCCGAGACGGATGCCTGAGGCGTCTCGGTCGTGGACGGCCGTGTCGACATCGCCCTGGAGGTTGTTGTAGGGCATCGGCACACGCAGGCCGTCGATCTGCAGGTTGGAAATCTCGAAGCCCCGCGAGGTGAAGTAGGTCCGGTCAGTCTCCAGCCGTTCCACCGTCACCCCCGGGGGGGGTGGATTCCAGGACATCGTTGATGGTGTGGGGGTTGAAGTCCTCGATCTGGGCCCGGGCCACCACCGAAACGGACCGGGGGGTCTCGCGAGGCGTCAGGTCGAGCTTGGTCGCGGTACTGGTGCACGAGACCCGATAGTCGTCGGCCCCCTCGGGGACGATCGACAGCGCCTCGGCCTCGACGGTCACCGTCTCGAGTTCCTCGGCGGACTCGGTCTACTGGGCCAGCAGGGCAGGGGACATCAGCACGAAGGCACCGGCGGCCCTGGGAGCCGCCGGGCGAAGAAGGGGTGGGAACGAGGGAAACCGTCAGGCCAGGGGGGCGGGTGCCGCCTGGATCTCGCCGGTCTGCACCCGCCACTGGGCGGCGTAGCGGCCGTCCCGGGCGAGCAGCTCGCCGTGGGTGCCCCGCTCGGCCACCCGGCCGGCCTCGATGACCGCGATCTCGTCGGCATGGACGATGGTCGAGAGGCGGTGGGCGATCATGATCACGGTGCGGCCATGGCCGATGCGCGCCAGCGAGCGCTGGATGGCCGCCTCGGTCTCGTTGTCCACGGCGCTGGTGGCCTCGTCCAGCACCAGGATCGGCGGGTCCTTGAGCAGCGCCCGGGCCAGCGACAGCCGCTGGCGCTGGCCGCCGGACAGGCGCACGCCGCGCTCGCCCACCGGGGTGTCGAGCCCCTGGGGCAGCGCCCGGATGAAGTCCCAGGCCTCGGCCGTCCTGGCCGCCTCGACGATCTCGGCCTCGGACGCCTCGGGACGGCCGTAGGCGATGTTGTCGCGCACCGTGCCCTCGAACAGGTAGACGTCCTGGCTGACCAGGCCGATGGCCCGACGCAGCGACGCCAGGCTCACCGAGTCGACCGGCTGGCCGTCGATCCGCACCCGCCCCGCGGCGGGCTCAACGAAGCGCAGCAGCAGCTTGATCAGCGTCGACTTGCCGGAGCCGGTGGCGCCCACCAGGGCCAGGGTATGGCCCGCCGGCACCGCCAGGTCGATGCCCTCGACGCCGGCCCCGGACGCGCCGTAGCGGAAGGCCACGTCCTCGAAGCGCACCTCGCCGCGTACCGGCTCGGCCAGCATCCTGCCCGCGTCGTCTCGCACCCGGATGGGGGTGGCTAGCAGGTCGAGGATGCGCCGGGTGCTGGCCATGGCCCGCTCGAAGAGATCGATCACCTGGGCCAGGCCGGTCAGCGGCCACAGCAGGCGCTGGGTGAGGAACACCAGCACGCCGTAGGCGCCCACGTTGAGCTCGCCGCGCAGCGCCATCATGCCGCCCACCGTGAAGGTGGCCAGGAAGCCGGTGAGGATGGCCATGCGGATCACCGGGATGAAGGCGGAACTGATGCGGATGGCCCGCCGGTTGGCCTCCACGTAGGCCTCGCTGGCGGCCTTGAGCCGCTCGGCCTCGCGGGCCTCGGCGGTGAAGCTCTTGATGGTGGCGATGCCCGCCAGGTTGTTGGCCAGCCGGCTGGAGAGGTCGCCGACCCGCTCGCGGACGTCGGCATACAGGGGCCCGGCCTTGCGCTGGAAGTAGAAGGCGCCCCAGACGATCAGCGGGATGGGGGTGAAGGCCAGCAGGGCGATCAGCGGCGAGAGCACGAAGAACACCGCACCCACCGCCACCACGGTGACCCCGACCTGGATCATGGCGTTGGCCCCGCCGTCGAGGAAGCGCTCGAGCTGGTTGACGTCGTCGTTCATGGTCGCCACCAGTTGCCCCGAGCTCCGGGACTCGAAGAAGCCCATGTCCAGGCGCTGGGCGTGCTCGTAGGCGTCCTGGCGCAGGTCGGCCTGCAGCCGCTGGGCCAGGTTGCGCCAGAGGATCTGGAAGAGGTACTCGAACAGCGACTCGCCGACCCAGATGAAGAAGGTCAACGCACCCAGCACCAGGATCTGCTGCTGGGCCGTGGTGAAGCCCAGCCCGGCGACGAAGCTCTCCTCCTGGTTGACCACCACGTCGATGGCCACGCCGATGAGGATCTCCGGGGCGATATCGAAGAGCTTGTTGAGGATCGAGCAGAGGCTGGCGGCGATGATGCGCCGCCGGTATCCCCGGGCATAGCGCAACAGGCGCCCCAGGGCCTGGAAGCTGGAAGCGGTGGAGGACGACATCGGGACTTTCCTGGTAAGCGGAGGCCCAAGCCTACGGCATGCACGGCGCCGGACCAACCGACAACATTGATAAGAATTCTCGTTTGTCTTACGCTTGGCCGCGCACCGGGCCGCCCTTCGGCGGCAACCCGCTAGCGGAGCCCCCCATGATCGAAACGCGCGCCGCCTCCTTCGAGGTCAACGGCCAATGCCTGCTGCATCCCCTCGACCTCGCCTTCGAGGAGGGCCGCATCCATGGCCTGATCGGT
This sequence comes from Halomonas stenophila, assembly GCF_014192275.1. Taxonomy (GTDB): domain Bacteria; phylum Pseudomonadota; class Gammaproteobacteria; order Pseudomonadales; family Halomonadaceae; genus Halomonas; species Halomonas stenophila. The sequence continues at coordinate 121,196 of NZ_JACHXR010000004.1, forward strand.
CACAACGGCTCGGGCAAGTCGACCCTGCTCAAGCTGCTCGCCCGCCAGCAGCCCGCCAGCCGCGGGGAACTGCACCTGGACGGCAAGCCGCTGAGGGCCTGGGGGCATCGCGCCTTCGCCCGCCAGGTGGCCTACCTGCCCCAGCACCTGCCCGCCGCCGAGAACCTCACCGGCCGCGAGCTGGTGGGCTTCGGCCGCTATCCCTGGCATGGCCTGCTGGGCCGGCACGGCCGCGAGGACGAGGCGGCCATCGACCGCGCCCTCGCGCTGACCCACACCGAGCCCTTCGCCGACCGCCAGGTGGATACCCTCTCCGGCGGCGAGCGCCAGCGGGTCTGGCTGGCCATGCTGCTGGCCCAGGGCAGCCGCTTCCTGCTGCTCGACGAGCCCCTGGCGGCGCTGGACATCGCCCATCAGGTGGAGGTGCTGGCGCTGACCCGCCGCCTGTGCCGGGAACTGGGTCTCGGCGTGGTCATCGTGCTCCACGACATCAACATGGCCGCCCGCTACTGCGACCACCTGGTGGCCCTGCATGGCGGTCGCCTGCTGGCCCAGGGCACGCCGGCGGAGATGATGAACGACGACACCCTCAAGGCCATCTACGGCATCCCCATGCACGTCATGGCCCACCCGACCGGCGATCACCGCGTCGCCATCGCCCACTAGTTTGCTGGAGTCGCCCGTGTTTCGCCCTCGACGCGCCCTGGCATGGCTCGCCGCCCTGCTGACCGGACTCCTGACCACCGCGGCCATGGCCGCCCCGCCCCGCCTCGCCACCCTCGACTGGACCCTGGCCGAGACCCTGGTGGCCCTGGAGGCGCCGCCCCGGGCCGTGGCCCAGGTGGAGGCCTATCACGCCTGGGTGGTCGAACCCGCCCTGCCCGACACCACAACCGACCTGGGGCTGCGCAGCCAACCCAATCTGGAGCTGTTGGCGAGTCTCGACCCCGACCGCATCCTGATCTCGCCGATGTTCGCCAACCTCACCCCGCGCCTGTCGCGCATCGCCCCGGTAGAGAACCTGACGCTCTACCGTCCCGGGCTCGACACCTGGACGGAGATGCGCGAGCTGACGCGGTCGATCGGCGAACTGGTGGACCGCCCCGAGGCGGCGACCCGGCTGATCGAGACGACGGAAGCCAAGCTCGCCGGGCTGCGCGAGGAGCTGGGTACCGACCAACCGCCCCTGTTGATGGTGCAATTCATGGATAGCCGCCACGTGCGGGTGTTCGGCGCGGGCGGCCTCTTCCAGGCGGTGCTCGACCGCCTGGACCTGGACAACGCCTGGACGGGAGCGACCAACGCCTGGGGTTTCTCGCTGGTGGGCATCGAGGCGCTGGCCGACCTCGACGCCCGCCTGGTGGTGGTGGAGCCCTACCCCGCCGGCGTCCAAGAGACCCTGGCCGACAGCGGCCTCTGGCGGCACCTGGTCGAGACGAGCCGGGGCACGCCGATCGTCCTGCCCCCGGTGTGGAGCTTCGGCGCCCTGCCCTCGGCGGGACGCTTCGCCGAGCTGCTGGTGACCGCCCTGGAGAACGCCGATGCCGTCTGACGCCCTCGCCCGCCCCCGCCTGCCCCGGCCGCGCATGACTCCGGGCTGCGCCTGCCTCGTCCTGGGCCTGGCCGTGCTGGCCCTGGCGCTGGTCGAGCTCGACGCCCGTAGCGGGCTGCTCCCCGGCCTCGCGGCACTGGTCGGGACGCCCGGGGAGGCGACGGGGACGCTGGTGCTGCACTTCGCCTGGTGGCCACGCCTGGCCATGGCCCTGCTCGCCGGCGGCGGCCTGGCGCTGGCCGGGGTGTTGATGCAGCAGGTGCTGCGCAACCCCCTGGCCGCGCCCACCACCCTGGGGGTGGCCAGCGGCGCCAACCTGGCGCTGATGGCCGCCACCCTGCTGGCCCCCGGCCTGCTGGGCCTGGGGCGGGAATGGGTGGCGCTGGCCGGTGGCGGCCTGGCCATGGCACTGGTCTTCACCCTGGCCTGGCGACGCGGCCTGGCGCCGGTGGTGGTGGTGCTCGGCGGGCTGGTGGTCAACCTCTACTTCGGCGCCCTCTCCATGGTACTGCTGCTGTTCCACCAGGAGGAGCTCAAGGGGCTGCTGATCTGGGGGGCCGGCTCGCTGGCCCAGAACGGCTGGCAGGACGCCGCCTTCCTGGCCCCGCGCCTGGCGCTGGGGGCCCTGGCCGCCGCCTGGCTGCTGCGCCCCCTGGCGGTGCTGGAACTCGACGAGGCCGGCGCCAGGAGCCTCGGCGTCTCGCTCAAGCACCTGCGCCTGGCCGGCCTGGGCCTGGCGGTCTTCCTCACCGGCTGCGTGGTCAGCGTGGTGGGGATCATCGGCTTCATCGGCCTGGCCGCGCCCAACATCGTACGCCTGGCCGGCGCCCGCCGCCTGGGCGCGCGGCTGGTCTGGTCGACCCTGCTGGGCGCCCTGCTGCTGGCCACCACCGACCTGCTGCTGCAACGCTTCTCCGGGGCGCTGCCCACGCTGATTCCCACCGGCGCCACCACGGCGGCGCTGGGGGCGCCCCTGCTGCTGTGGCTGATCCCCCGGCTGCGCCTGGGCGGCGAGGCCCCGCCCCGGGAGGCCCGAGCCCTCGGTACCCGCCACCCCGCCCCCGGGCGCCTGGCCACCTGGCTGGCCCTGGGCCTCGCCGGGCTCGCCGTGGTGGCGCTGCTCGCCGGCCAGACGGGGGCCGGCTGGCACTGGGCGGCGCCCGCCGACTGGCAACTGCTGCAGTGGCGGTTGCCCCGGATGCTGGCCGCGGCCGGCTGCGGGGTGATGCTGGCCATCGCCGGCACCCTGATCCAGCGGCTCACCGGCAACCCCATGGCCAGCCCGGAGCTGCTGGGCATCAGCGGCGGCAGCGCCATCGCCCTGATGGGCGCCATCTTCCTGCTGCCCGCCCCCGGCAACCCGACCCTGGTGGCCGCCGGCACCCTCGGCGCCCTGGTCACCCTGGTGGTACTGGTGGGGCTGAACCGCCGGAGCGGCTTCCAGCCGGAGCGGCTGCTGCTCACCGGGGTGGCCATCACGGCGCTGTTCGACGCGGTCAGGGCCGTGGTACTGGCCGGCGGCGACCCCCGGGGCCAGCAGGTCATCGCCTGGCTGTCCGGGTCCACCTACTACGTCGACCCGACCAGCGCCCTGGCGGTGATCGGGGCGGCCCTGCTGCTGGCCCTGGCCGCGGCGCCGCTGGCCCGCTGGCTGGACATCCTGCCGCTGGGCGGCGCCAGTGCCTCCGCCCTGGGGCTGCCCCTGGCCCGCGCGCGACTGGTCCTGCTGCTGCTGGTGGCGCTGCTCACCGCCGGCGCCACCCTGGTGGTCGGCCCGCTGTCCTTCGTCGGCCTGCTGGCCCCGCACCTGGCCCGGCTGCTCGGCTTCTCCCGGGCCGGCGCGCACCTGCTCGGCGCCGCCCTGGCCGGGGCGCTGCTGATGGTGCTGGCCGACTGGCTGGGCCGCCAGCTGCTGTTCCCCGAGGAGATCCCCGCCGGCCTGGTGGCCTCGCTGCTCGGCGGCGCCTACTTCATGTGGGGGCTGCGGCGACTCTGAGCGATGTACGACCGAGAGCGACAGCCTTAACTGCGTCAACCCTGGGGCGGCATCGCCCCGCGTTGCCGCCCTCCCGCTGCTGCCATAGGATATCGGCCATGCTGACTCCACGTTCAACACCGGCCGGGGCCGGGCGCCGCCTCCTCGCCCTTTGCCTCGCCTGCGCCCTGTCTCTCTGGCCACGGCCGAGCCCGGCCCATCCTCACGGCTGGGTGGACGTCACGGTGCGCGTGCAGATGGATGAGCGCGGCCGGGTCGAGGCCCTCCAGCAACGCTGGCGCCTCGATCCCTTCTACAGCCAGCTGCTGCTGGAGGAACTGCGGGCCGCCCAGGGCGAGGCCTCGATGGAGGCTCGCCTCGACCAGCTCGGCGTGGAGATACGTCACAACCTGTCGCCACAGCACTACTTCACCCACGTCACCCGGGACGGGGAGGCGGTCGCGCTGGGCGAGGTCGACGAGTTCACCACCCTGGAGCGCGACGGCCGCGTCGTCCTCATGTTCCGGCTGCCGCTGGCCGAGCCCCTGCCACTGGACCAGGCCGCTATGCGCTACCGGATCTATGACCCGACCTACTATATCGAGGTGCTGCATGAGGCGGATGACGAAGCCCCCCGGCCTGACGCGCTGCGCGTGACGGGAGCCGACTGCGCCACGCGCATCATGGCCGCCGATCCCGACCCGGCCAAGGTCGCCGAGGCGGCGACCCTGGATCGCACCGAGCAGGCACCGGAGGGGCTGGGACGCTTCTTCGCCGAGACCGGAGAGGTGCGATGCGATCTCCCCTAGACACCTCCCGGGGCGCCGCGCCGCCGGCGCGCGACCCCGCGACGGCCATGCGTGACACCATGGCACGCCCGTCTCCCCGGTGGCGTTGGCTCGTCGGACTCGGCGTGCTGTCGCTGGCGGTGATCGGCCTGGCCTGGTTCACCAGCGGCCAGGGCGTTGGCCTGCAGTTGGTCGCCTGGCAGCGCGATCTCCACCGCGCGCTGACGGAGGCGATCACCTACCTCGACGCCGTGCCGAGCGTGACCGCCTGGGTGAGCCTGCTCGGCCTCAGCTTCGGTTACGGCGTCTTCCATGCCGCCGGCCCCGGCCACGGCAAGGCGGTGCTCACCACCTATCTGCTCAGCCAGGGCGGCGCCCTGCGCCGAGCCCTGCTGCTCTCCTGCCTGGCCTCGCTGCTGCAGGCCCTGGTGGCCATTGCCCTGGTCACGCTGCTGGTCCATGGCCTGGGGTGGCTGACGCGCCAGGCCATGGGGTCGGTGGTCTGGCTGGAGCAGGCCAGCTATCTGCTGGTCGCGATGCTGGGGCTCTGGCTGTGCTGGCGCGCGCTGGCCCACCTGCCTTCCCGCCACGAGGCGGCCGACCATGACCATGACGAGTGTGATTGCGCTCATCATCTGACGCCCCGACAGGCCCAGGACTGGCGTGGCGCCCTGGCCGTGGTGGCGTCGATCGGCATGCGCCCCTGCAGCGGCAGCGTCTTGCTGGTCGGGGCCGCCTCCCTGCTGGACCACTACTGGGCCGGGGTGCTGGCGGTGCTGGCCATGGCCGCGGGGACGGCCCTGACGGTCTCGGCGCTGGCCCTGGCCAGCGTGATGGCCAGGGAATGGGCCGAGCGTCGCCTGCAGCGCTCACTCCACGGGACAGGGCTCGCGCGATGCCTGCGGGTGGCCGGCTTCGCGGGGGGGCTGCTCATCCTGATCCTGGGCCTGTCTCTCTTCATGGCCGGCGTTCGAGCTCCCGCGGACATGCCACTCCTCGAGGCACCGTCCCGGGGCCCTTCGCCCTCTTCCTCGCCGTTCGGCGGCTAGTTCCCTGTCGAACGCCTGGCGACGGGCCAGGCGTCGCTCCTGCCTCGACGGGCAACCGGCTCGGACGCGATGGGCCGGGCTGCCGATCCCGCTGCGCGACTCGCCCTGCCAGCGCCACTGGTCGCCGCTGGCGACGCATGGCTCGTCGCGCCGCGTCATGGCGGCATTTCCTGATCGCTCGAAGCCTCCCGCGGGGCCAACGGTGGCAAGGCGCCTCGTTGCACTTGTTAATGCAACGCATTATCATTCAGATGCGCATAAACACCCACCAAGCCACGCAGGCATTGGCCATAACAACCATCCCCCAAGCCGATGCCGTTCACCCAGGATCAGACAAGGAACCTCCGTCGCTTATGCCCATCACCAGACAGCCCCGTCATGCGCGGCTGCTTCCCCTCATGCTGTGCTCCGCCCTGCCCGCCACGGCCCTCGCCCAGACCGACGCGAACACCGAATCCGAGCGCGCCACCTCCGGAGGCGATGAGCTGAACCCCATCGTCGTCACCGCGACCCGCAACAAGGGCCTCGCCGGCGAGACCCCGCAGAAGGTCACCATCATCACCCGCGAGCAGATCGAGCAACAGCTGGCCATCACCCAGGACCCGGGCCAGGTGCTCAGCAACCTGATCCCCTCCTACTCGCCCAGCCGCCAGAAGCTCTCCAACGCCGGCGAGACCTTCCGCGGTCGCTCGCCGCTGTTCCTGGTCGATGGCGTGCCCCAGAGCAATCCGCTGCGGGACAGCGCCCGCGACAGCTATACCATCGACCTCTCCATGGTCGAGCGCATCGAGGTCATCCACGGTGCCAGCGCCGAGCACGGCCTGGGGGCCACCGGCGGCATCATCAACTACGTGACCAAGCGGCCCGACGGCGCCGGGGTCCGCCAGCATGCCGGCGTCAGCCTGACCAGCGACGACGACTTCGAGTCGGATGGCTTCGGCCACAAGCTGGACTATCGCCTCAGCGGCCAGGACGGCGACTGGGACTACCTGGTGGCCGCCAGCCGCCAGGAACGCGGCGTCTTCTACGACGGCAACGATCAGCGCGTGGGCATCGCCTACCCCGGCGAGCTCCAGAACTCCACCAGCTACGACCTGCTGGCCAAGGCGGGCTACTGGTTCGACGACGATCAGAACCTCGAGGTGGCGATCAATCGCTTCGAGCTGGAGGGGGAAGGCGACTACGTGCCGGTCCCCGGCGATCGTGACGCCGGTATCGCGACCACCGCACGCAGGGGCGACCCGGATGGCGATCCCGGCTACAACGATGTCACCACGGCGCGGCTGTCGTATTCCCATGCCGACTGGCTGGGCAACAGCCTGGACGCCCAGCTCTACACTCAGCGCTTCCGCGCCCGGTTCGCCACCACGCCCTACTTCCCCTTCCAGGCCAACGGCGAGACCCGCTTCGACCAGACCCGCAACGAATCCGACAAGGTCGGCGCCAAGTTCACCCTGTCCCGGGACGGCCTGCTGGACGATCGCCTGACCCTGACGACCGGCCTCGACCTGCTCCAGGACGAGACCCGCCAGATGCTGGTGCACACCGAGCGCACCTATGTGCCGGAAAGCCAGTTTCGCAACTACGCGGTCTTCCTGCAGGGTGACTATGACCTGACCGAGGCGCTGAGCCTGCACGCCGGGGTACGCCACGAGCAGGCCGAGCTCGACGTCGACGACTTCTCGACCATCGACCGCAGTAACGTCACCCAGGACAACGTCAGCGTCGACGGCGGCAACCCCGACTTCGACGAGACGCTGTTCAACGCCGGCCTGGTCTACCAGGCGACCGACTGGGCCCAGCTCTATGCCAACTACTCCGAGGGCTTCGGCATGCCCGACGTGGGCCGGGTGCTGCGCGGCATCGACGCCCCCGGCCAGGATGTCGACACCCTGCTGACGCTGCAGCCCATCGTCACCGACAATCGCGAGATCGGTACACGCTTCGACTGGGACCGTTATGGCCTCGAGTTGAGCTACTACGAGTCGAACGCCGATTTCGGCGAGCGCCTCACCGAGGAGAACGGCACCTGGGTCGGCAACCGCGAGAAGACCGAGATCCAGGGCTTCGAGATCACCGGCGAGGCTCGCCCGAGCGATGCCCATCGCCTGCGGCTGTCCTATACCCATGCCGAAGGCGAGTCTGACACCGACGGCGACGGCACATTGGACACCGAGTTGACCGGCATCAACATCGCCCCGGACACGTTGAAGCTGGGCTGGAGCGCCGCCTGGAACGAGACACTCTCCTCGCACCTGCAGTACCGCTACTACTTCGACCGCAGCGTCGACGACCCCGAGCTCGAGTTCGAGGGCTACGGCCTGGCCGACGCCTCCCTGACCTACCACCTGCCGGTGGGGCGCGCCAGCCTGGGCATCGAGAACCTCACCGACGAGGACTACTTCACCTACTACTCCCAGGCGGCTCGCGTCAGCGACGACTACTACTTCAAGGGCCGCGGCCGCACCCTCACCCTGGGCTACCAGCTCGACTTCTGAGGCGAGGCCGGAGTGAAGAGTTGCACACGGACCCGACGCCGCTGGCTGACGGTGCTGCTGGTGGCCCTCATCCCCTGGGAATCCGCCGCCCTCGCCGCCGGCGACACCCAAGGCAGGCGCAGCGTCGCCAATGCATTCGGCGACACGCGCCTCCCCGCCACCCCGCAGCGCGTCGTGACCCTCTACCAGGGCGCGACGGACAGCGCGGTGGCGCTGGGCATCACGCCGGTCGGTATCGTCGACTCCTGGCTGGAGAAGCCCATGTATCGCTACCTGCGTGACGCGCTGGCCGGCGTGGAGCACGTCGGCCTGGAGACCCAGCCCAACCTGGAGAAGGTGGCCTGGCTGGATCCCGACCTGATCGTGGCCACGCGTTTTCGCCACGAGCGGGTCAGGCCGCTGCTGGAGAAGATCGCGCCGACGGTCGCCACCGGCACCGTCTTCGACTTCAAGGCCAGCCTGGCGCTGCTGGCCGAGGCCACGGGCCGGGAGGCCCGCGCCCGGGAGCTGTTGCGGGACTGGGACGAGCGCGTGGCGGACTTTCGCCGGAAAATCACCGACGAACTGGGCGACGGCTGGCCGCAGAAGGCCGCCGTGATCCGCTTCAAGAGCGACCATGTGCGGATCTACTCCACGGGCTTCGCCGGCTCCATCCTGGATGAGCTGGGCTTCGAACAGCCGGATGCCGTGCATGACCAGGGCTGGGGCATGAAGCTGACCAGCGAGGAGAACATCCCGGTCATGAATGCCGACGTGATCTTCGTGCTGCTGGAGCCGGACGATCCCGCCATCGCGCAGAACTATCGGCACTGGACAGCCCATCCCCTCTGGCGGCGACTGGACGCCGTGCAGGACGCGCGCGTCTTCGAGGTGGATGCGGTGAACTGGATCATGGGCGGCGGCCTCCTGGCCGCCAATGCCATGCTGGACGACCTCTACCGCCATTACGGGCTGGATCCCCACCGCGGGCACGCGACGCCTCGGCCGGCGATGCCGGCCGGGGCGGCAGTACCCGACGCGGCGCCTGCCGATGCCTGCGCCGGGGAGACGTCCGCGGTTGCCCGAGGCCATGACGAGGAGCCCGCCGCATGCTGAATGGCCGTGTGTCACGGGTCGCGGGGCTGCTGCTGGGCATGGCGCTGGTCGCGACGGCCTTCGCGACGAGCGTCATGCTGGGCACCACGGAGATCGCCCCGCCGACCTTCACCCAGGCGCTGCTGCACTACGACCCCGCCCGGGTCGCGCATATCATCATTCGCACGGAGCGCCTGCCGCGGGCGGTCATCGCCGCCCTGGTCGGCGCCAGCCTGGCCATCGCCGGCGCCCTGATGCAGACCCTGACCCGTAACCCCCTCGCCTCGCCGGGCATCCTGGGGATCAACGCCGGGGCCATGTTCTTCGTGGTGATCGCGGTCTCGCTGCTGCCCGTCCACTCCCCCGCCGAGTACGTCTGGGCGGCGCTGCTGGGCGCCCTGGTCGCGGCCTGCCTGGTGGTGGTGCTGAGTCGCGGTCGCCAGGGGGAGCTGTCGCCGCTGCGGGTCGTGCTGGCGGGCGTGGCCGTCACCGCCATGTTCGTCTCGTTCAGTCAGGGCCTGCTGATCATCGACCGCCAGAGCTTCGAGAGCGTGCTGTACTGGCTGGCCGGCTCCGTGTCCGGACGCGAGCTGTCGCTGGTGGTGCCGCTGCTGCCGCTGTTCGGCGTCGCCCTGCTGCTGTGCGTGCTGCTCGTCCGGCACGCCAATGCCCTGATGCTGGGCGATGACATGGCCGAGGGCCTGGGCATGCGCGCCGGCACCATCAAGCTGTTGCTCGGCCTGGCGGTGATCCTGCTCGCCGGCAGCTCGGTCGCGCTGGCCGGCATGATCGGTTTCGTCGGCCTCATCGTGCCGCACATGGCGAGGGGGCTCTTCGGCGTCGACCACCGCTGGCTGCTGCCGGCCTGCGCCCTGTTGGGCGCGAGCCTGCTATTGCTGGCCGATGTGGCCTCGCGCTTCCTGATGCCCCCTCAGGATGTCCCGGTGGGGGTGATGACCGCCCTGATCGGCACGCCCTTCTTCATCTATCTGGCGCGCAGGAAACCGGCCTGACCATGACCCACTCCGCTTCCCTGAATCCCCCGGGCGACGGCGCCGTCGAGAGCCGCCGGGCTCGCGACCTGGGCCTCGCCGCCCTGCTCGGGCTGGTACTCCTGGCCAGCATGGGCCTGTCGCTGACCCTCGGCAGTTTCCCCACCCCGTTCGGCGAGGTGCTGCACGCGCTGGCCACGCCCCAGGACAGCGACATCGCCTTCATCGTCCGGGAGCTGCGCCTGCCGCGCATCGTGCTGGCCGTGCTGGTGGGGGCGGCCCTGGCCGTCGCCGGGGCCATCCTGCAGGGCATCGTGCGCAACCCGCTGGCCTCGCCGGACGTGATCGGCATCACCAGCGGCGCCGCCCTGGCCGCCGTGGCCTTCCTGGCGCTGTTCGGCACCGGCCTGAGCATCCATTGGCTGCCGGTCTCCGCGCTGCTCGGCGCGCTGCTGTCCACCCTGCTGGTGTTCCTGCTGGCCTGGCAGCGTGGCATCACGCCCTCGCGCCTGGTGCTGGTCGGCATCGGGCTCTCCGCCGCGATGGGGGCCGTGACCACCCTGCTGATCGTGATCAGCGACGATGCCGCCGCCATGGTCGCCTATGTGTGGCTGACCGGCAGCCTCTACGCCGCCCAGTGGCAGGACGTGCTCGGCATGCTGCCCTGGCTGCTGGCCGCCATCCCCTTGTGCCTGACCCAGGCACGGCACATGGATGCCATGGCGCTGGGGGATCATGTGGCCCAGGGGCTGGGCGTGAACGTGTTGCGCAGCCGGCTGGTGCTGATGGCCTGCAGCGTGGCGCTGGCGGGCGCGGCCGTGGCCTTCGCCGGCGGGCTCAGCTTCGTGGGCCTGATCGCGCCCCATATCGCCGCCCGCCTGGTGGGACGGGGCTTCGCCCGGCTGATGCCCGCCGCCGCCCTGATCGGGGCCCTGATCGTGCTCTACGCCGACCTGCTGGGGCGGGTGGCGTTCCTGCCCAAGGACCTGCCCGCCGGCATCTTCGTCTCGGGAGTGGGCGCGCCCTTCTTCGTCTATCTGCTGTATCGAACCCGCGTTGTCACTCGGGGCTGATCCGTCGGCAGATCTACGAGGGGGCGCTGTGGACCCGTCCATGGCAAAAGACCCCCTCTTCGATCTGTCCCCGGCGCCCCTCGTCATGCCCAACGGCGATAGCCCTGACGCACTGCCAGACATTGCAAATGAGAATGTTTTGCCTTACCGTGCTCCGACTCAGGAACCACACCGGCGAGCCCCTCCCATGCCCTCGATACCTGCCACGCCGCCTCGACTGACGGGCGAAGCCCTGTGCGCCGGGTACGATGCCCGACGCGTCCTGGATGGCGTCGATCTGGCGGTGGCCGAGGGCAAGCTGACGGTGCTGCTCGGCCCCAACGGGAGCGGGAAGTCGACACTGCTGAAGACGCTGGCGCGAACCCTGACGCCCAGTGCCGGGCGAGTCTGTCTCGATGGCCAGGATATCCACCGCCGCAACACGCGAGAGGTGGCACGCCGCCTGGGCATCCTGCCGCAGGGCCCTTCCGCCCCGGAGGGACTGACGGTCAGGCAACTGGTCGGCATGGGACGCTTCCCCCACCAGCGGTTGTGGCGACAGGATGCCGCGCAGGATGCCCGCGCCATCCGCGAGGCGATGGCCTATGCCGATGTCACGGACCTTGCCGACCGCGATGTCGACGCGCTCTCCGGCGGCCAGCGGCAGCGTTGCTGGATCGCCATGGTGCTGGCCCAGGAGACCGACCTGATCCTGCTCGACGAGCCCACCACCTTCCTCGATCTCAAGGTGCAGGTGGACCTGCTGGACCTGCTGTCCCGCCTGGCCCACGAGCACGGCCGCACCCTGCTGCTGGTGCTGCATGACCTGAACCTGGCGGCGGCCTACGCGGATCGACTGGTGATGATGCGCGACGGGCGCATCGTCACCAGTGGCACGCCGGAGGCGGTGTTCACCGCCGACAACCTGAAGCGGGTCTTCGACCTCGACGCCCACGTCATCCGCGACCCCCACGGCCAGGCCCTGGTGTGCGTGCCCGCCAGGTCGGGGCGAGGCCCCTCGGCCACGGCCCCTGCACACGACGCCCGGGTGGCGATATGAAGCAACGCTTCTGCGCCGTCGAGAGCCCCGCCGTCGGCGACCCGCTGGCAGGCACCGCCACCCACGCCGAACGCAACCTGCTGCTCGCCTGGCCGCGGGCCAAGTGGCGCCGCAACCTGCGCCACGCCAGCGACATGCCCGAGGCCGTCTCCGAACGGCTCGATGCCCTGGCCGCCGCGGGTCGCCGAGTCAACCTGATCCACCGTCGAGACCGGCCCAGCCACCGCCACCGCGTCTATCTGATGCCCGAGAACCGCGGCTTCGAGGTCGAGCGCGAGGCATTGCCCGACTTCCTGACGGCCTTCGAACGCGGCGACTCGCTCACCCCCTGGGAAACCGACCCGCCCGCGGGCGCGCTGCTGCTGTGCTGCACCCACGGCAAGAAGGACAAGTGCTGCGCCAAGTTCGGCTTCGCCACCTACAAGGCCCTGGCCGCGACGGTGGCGGATCGCGACCTGCCCTTCGAGGTGTGGGAGAGCAGCCACCTGGGCGGCTGCCGGTTGGCGGCCAGCGCCATGCTGTTCCCGGCCCTGCGCAAGTATGGGCGCATCGGCGAGCGGGACGTGCGGCCCCTGCTCGAGGCCGAGGCCGGCGGCCGCCCCTACCTGCCCTGCTACCGGGGGGATGCCCGGCTCACGCCGGTGCAGCAGTGCGCCCAGCTGGCCGCGCTGGAGTGGCTCGACGCTCGGGGGCACTCGGCCACCCCGCAGCTGGCGGACGACGCCGGCGATGCCGACGCCCGGCGCCTGGTGTTCGACTGGCGGGACGGCGCCCGGGGAGGCCGACTCGCCGTGACCTGCCGCACCGACACGGTGGTGCGCCTCGATACCTGCGCCGATCTGGAAGGCGATGGCGCCACGCCGAGCGAGGTGTGGCGCGCCACCGGGGTCGAGCCCCTGCCGACATAGGCGGCATATCGGTCCGCCCAACACGCCCGCTTCGCGGGCGTATCCGATCGGCCTCTGCCATTGCCCGGTGCCGACCTTGGTCAGGCCGACCCCGGCCGCTAACGCCCTCCCGCGCGCGCGCCCTGCCGACCCGGCTCGAGGATTTCCCGGGCCAGCTCGCGGCCGGCCGAGGTCAGGGTCAGGGCCTCGCCGGCGCGTACGATCAGGTGCCGCTCGCAGCTGCGCTCCACCACCCGGCGAGCCCTGGCGTCGTCCCACAGCAGGTGCTCGCGCAGCGCCCGGGTGACGTTCTCCTCGTGCTGTTCGGGGCTGCCCTCGTGGTTGTAGAGGTGCACGGCCAGGGTGCGGATCTCGTTGAGCCGGCGTTGGCCGCGGCGGCGCAGCCACTGGGCGACGAGCCCGTAGTGGGGCCCGGCGAGGAAGGCCAGCATCAGCAGGACGCCGGTCATCACCGCCATCATGCCGCCGATGGAGACGTTCCAGGCCACCGCAAGGTAATAGCCGCTGACGCTGGCGGCGATGGATACCAGGGTGCCGTAGCCGAACATCAGCCATAGCCGGTCGGTGAGCAGGTAGGCGGTGGCCGGCGGCACGATGACGAAGGCCACGAAGAGCACCGCCCCCACGGCATCGAAGGCCGCCACCGCGGTGCCGCTGGTCAGCAGCAGCAGGCCGTAGAAGAGCACCCCGGGCGCCAGTCCCAGGGCCCGGGCCAGGGTCTCGTCGAAGGTGGCGAGCTTGAGCTCCTTGTAGAAGAGGCCGACGAAGGCGGCGTTGAGCAGCGTCATGGCGCCCATGGACAGCAGCGCCTGGGGCACTCGGACATCACCGAGGGTGACGGTGTCCAGCCACACGAAGCCGATCTCGCCGAGCAGCACCGTGTGAGTGTCGATGTGCACGTCCCGGGCGTAGAGGTTGAGCAGCAGCACGCCGATGGAGAACAGCACCGGGAAGACCAGGCCGATGGCGGCGTCCTGCTTGACCCGGCGGGTCCGCACCAGCAGTTCGGTGAGCACCACGGTGAGCAGCCCCGTGAGGGCGGCACCGACGAGTTGCACCGGGCCGCTCTGCTGGTGGGTGAGCAGCCAGACGATGACGATGCCGAAGACGATGGCGTGGCCGATGGCATCGGAGAGCATGCTGTTGCCGCGCAGCACCAGGAAGGTGCCCACCAGGGAGGAAGCGATCCCCACCAGGGCGCCCACCAGCATGATCATCAGCGGCACGTTGTCGAATAGCGCGGCCAGCATCAGGCGCCCTCCCCGTTCAGCGAGGCCAGGATGCGCTCGGCCTCGGCGATGCCGGCCGGCGTCAGCACCCAGCGCCGTTCGGGGCCGGGCTCGCCGGGGCGCGCCTGGCCCCACTCCACCAGGCCGCGGCGTTCGAGCTTGCGCAGCGCGGCCCGGGTGCCCAGGCCGTGATAGGTGTCGAGCATGCCCTGCTCGGAACGATAGACGGGATCGGCGTGGTGGGCGGCGAGCCGATAGAGGGTGGTCAGCACCTGCTGGTCGCGCAGCCGGCGCCGCCCCCGCCACAATCGCATCGCCTCCCAGACCAGGCCGCGCCCCGGGGCCAGGGTGATCGACACCAGCACCGCCACGGAGACACTGAGGATGATCAGCGGGCCGGTGGCCAGTCCCCGGGACAGGGCGCTGAGCAGCGCGCCGAACACGCCGCCGACCACGCCGATGGCCGCGGCGAGCCACACCATGTCCTCGAGGCGATGGCTCCACTGGCGCGCCGCCACCGCCGGGGCGATGACCATGGCGGCCATCAGCACCACCCCCACCATCTGCAGGCCGACCACCACGGCGAGCGCGATCATCACCGTCAGCAGCACCTCGAGCCAGACCACCGGCATGCCCAGGGAGGCGGCGAACTCGGGGTCGAAGGTGACCAGCTTGAACTCCTTCCACAGCGCCGCCACCAGCGCCAGCGCGGCCAGGGTGATGCCGCCCATGATCCAGACGTCCGAACGCAGGGTGGCCGCCGCCTGGCCGAACAGGAAGGCGTCGAGCCCCCCCTGGGCGGCGTTGTTCATGCCCTGGATATGGGTCAGCAGCACCACGCCCAGGGCGAAGAAGACGCTCAGGGCGATGCCCAGGCCGGCATCGGTCTTGAGCCGGCTCATGCGGGTCAGCAGCAGCATGACCAGGGCGGCCAGGGCCCCGGTGACCAGCGCCCCGAGCAGGATGCTGCCCATGTGGCGGGTGCCGGCGATGATGAAGCCCAGGCAGACGCCCGGCAGGGCGGCGTGGGACATGGTATCGCCGAGCAGGCTCTGCTGGCGAAGCACCGCGAAGCTGCCCAGTACCCCGCTGATCAGCCCCAGCAGGGCCGCCCCGGCCACCACGTTCTGGATGGTGTAGTCCTGCAGCAGGGCGAGGAAGGCCGTCATGAGCCGGAGGCCCGATCGGACAGGAAGCCGGTCTCGTCGAGCAGGGCGATCTGGCCGCCGTAGGCCCGCTTGAGGTTCTCGGCGGTGTAGACCTCGGACACCGGCCCCTGGGCGATGACCCGCACGTTGAGGATCAGCAGCCAGTCGAAGTAGCTGCGCACCGTCTGCAGATCATGGTGCACCACGATCAGCGTCTTGCCGTCGTCGCGCAGGCGGCGAAGGATATCGACGATGGCCCGCTCGGTGGTGGCGTCGACCCCGGCCATGGGCTCGTCGAGGAAGTAGACATCGGCTTGCTGGACCAGCGCCCGGGCCAGGAACACCCGCTGCTGCTGGCCGCCGGAGAGCTGGCTGATCTGGCGACGCGCCAGGTCCGTCATGCCGACCTGTTCCAGGGCCGCCATGGCCTCGTCGCGCTCGCGTCGGCCGGGGCGCTTGAGCCAGCCCAGCCGGCCATAGAGCCCCATGGTGACCACGTCCAGGGCAGTGGTGGGGAAGTCCCAGTCGACGCTGGAGCGCTGGGGCACGTAGCCCACCCGCCGGCGCTGCGCCTTGTAGGGCAGCCCCAACAGCCGCACATGGCCGGCCACCGACGGCACCAGCCCCAGCACGCTCTTGATGAGGGTACTCTTGCCGGCGCCGTTGGGACCGACGATGCCGGCCATGACGCCGGGCGGCACGTCGAAGTCGATGTCCCACAGCACCGGCTTGCTCTGGTAGCTGACGGTCAGGTCCTCGACGTGCAGGGCGAGGCCCGGTTCATGCAGCGACTGGGTCATGGCGTGTCTTCCCGTGCTCGGCGGATCGAGGTCGCGAGGTGGATCATGGCGCGGGGATGTTCCAGCGCGCGGCCCAGTCGTCCAGGGCCTCGGGCAGCGGCGCCGGGGTGCCGCCGAGGGACTCGACGATGTGCCGGGTATTGGTGTAGAGCATGCCGATATAGGTGCCGTCGGCGGTGCCGGCCTCGCCCATGGCATCGGAATAGAGCTGGCCGCCGATCTCCACGTCCTGGCCCCGCCGGCGGGCGGCGTCGATCACCGCCTGGACGGTGCGCGGGTTGATGGTGCTCTCGATGAACACCGCCGGCACCTCACGCTCCACCACCACCTCGGTCATGGCGCGAATGTCGGCGACCCCGGTCTCGGTCTCGGTGCTGATGCCCTGGATGCCGGCGACCTCGATGCCGTAGGCGCGCCCGTAGTAGTTGAAGGCGTCGTGGGCGGTGACCAGGATGCGCTGATCCTCGGGAATGGTGGCGATGCTCTCGCCGATCCAGCCGTGCAGCGCCTCGAGTTCCCGGCCGTAGCGCTCGGCATTGGCCTGGATCGCCGCCTCGCATTCGGGTCGCGCCTCGCTGAGCGCCGCGGCGATGGTGGGCAGGGTCCTGGCCCACAGCGAGACGTCCATCCACAGGTGGGGGTCGATGCCGTAGACGTCCTGCACGGTGATCAGGTCGGCGGGCTCGATGGAGGACGGCGCCACCGCCAGGGTCGGCTTGATCTCGGAGAAACGCCCCAGCACCTCGCCGAGCTGGCCCTCGAGGGAATAGCCCGAGTAGAGGATCAGCTCGGCCTCCTGGAAGGTCGCCACATCCCGGGCACTGGCCTGGTAGAGATGGGGATCGACCCCCGGCCCCATGATGGCCGTGACCGTCACGCAGTCCCCCCCGACCCGGGCGGCCACGTCGCCGATCATGCCGGTGGTGACCACCGCCTCCACGGGCGCGGGCGGCTGGGCGCCGGCCCCGCCGGCCGCCAGCCATAGCGGCACCAGCATCCCCATCGCCGTCCGGCGGACTCTCATCGCGTCTCTCCCGAAGCCATGCATTGACGAGGCAGGTATAGCATCCGCCGTGGCCCCGAGTAAAAGCGCCGCATTTAACACTTCGTTACCGGACCGACTGAACCCCGGGCGCCGATGGGGACACTAACGATTGCCTGGCCACATCAGGCGTCATGAATGGACCTTCATGAAAGGAGAGACAGGATGACCCTCGACACACCGCTTAGCCGCACCCTGACCGCCGCCTTGATCGCCGGCGGCATGGCCGTCACCGCGACCGCCCAGGCCGAGACCCAGGGCCTCTACTCCGCCGACGAACTGCTCGACGCCGATGTCTACACCCAGGCCAATCCCGACGTGGACATCGGCGAGGTGGAAGACGTGCTGCTCGACAACGACATGCGCCTGCGCGCCCTGGTCATCGACACCGGCAACCTGCTCGACATGGGCCGGAAGCAATACGTCATCGAGACCGGCCACTTCACCGTGGAGACCCACAACGGCGATCGTCTCGAGGCCATCGAGTACCGCGTCCACGTCGACCTCAGCGAGCAGGCCATCACCCAGCAGCCGGAATACACCGACACCTGGTGGAGCGAGGCCCGCCAGAACATGCAGCGGGCCTGGAGCGAGACCAAGCAAGGCGCCGCCAGTGCCTGGGACACCACCCAGGAAGGCGCCTCGAAGGCTCTGGATCGCATCGGCAACGCCCTGAAGGCGGCTGGCGAGAAGACCCAGCAGGCGGCCGACGACGCTACCCAGTAACGCCGTCCTTCGGCCACGCCACTTGACCGCCCCTGTCGGGCCGATTTCGGCCCGGCGGGGCGTGCCGAGCGGCCGGCGCCTACTCGCCCTCGGCCATCGCGGCCTCCCGGGCCTGGGTCAGCCAGGCATCCACCTCGTCGCGGTGGCCCATGATCCACTCGTCGGCGTGACGCCGGATGTCCTCCTCGCTGTCCTCGCCGTCGAACATCCTGGCGTTCTGGGCGAAGATCGCCTCGATGGGAATCCGTGCCACCTCGAAGAGTTTGGCCGCCGACGGGTTGTTCGCGGCGAACTCGCTGTTGACCACCGGACGGATATCGTTGGCCGGCCAGCCCAGGTTGCAGGGATCCTCCACGCAGCCCTCGAGGCCCTCGACCACGGTCGCGTCCTCGAACTCCTTCTGGTCCTCCGGCAGGTTGGCCTCGTCCACGGTGAGCCAGACCACGTCCTCGCCCGGCTTGAGCAGTCCCACCGTCCAGTTGGGGGTCCAGGTGTAGAAGAAGATCGAGCCGCCCTCCTGGTAGCGTCCCAGGGCATCGGCCATGGAGGCGGAGTAACTCGCCTTGATCGGCTCGACATGCTCGCCGAGGCCATAGGCCTCGAGGTGATGGGCAATCACCAGCTCGCAGCCCCAGCCCGGCGGGCAGGCGACCATTTCTGCCTTGCCGTTGCCGTCGCTGTCGAACAGCGCCTTGATCTCGGGATCCTTGAAGTCCTCCAGGCTGGTGATGCCGTGCTCGTCGGCGGTCTTCTTGTCGACCAGGTAGCCCTGCAGGGCGCCCCCCTGGGCGACATAGCCGATCAGCTCGGCGCCCTGCTCGAAGGTGCTGCGGTAGGTGTTGTGCAACGGGAACCAGCCGTTGACCCAGAAGTCGACGTCACCCTGGGCCACCGACTGGTAGAAGGGCGGATTGTCGAGGGTGGTCGGGCGCTGCACGTCGTAGCCCAGCTCCTCGAGGAGCCGGCTGTAGACCGCGGCGGGAAACCAGCCGGTATCCCAGGTGGCCCGGGCCGGTGTCACCATCGCGCCCTCCCCGGGGGTATCCTGGGCGGCGGCCAGCGCCGGGAGCACTGCCAGCGACAGGGCAAGCCCGGCCCCTTTCAGCATACCTGTGGCACTCACGATCGGATGCATGAGACGTCCTCCTGCTTGAGGGACACGCGCGGTGCGCCGCATCGCGTCCGGTTCACGACGAGTCGTTGCCTCCCTGCCTCCCCTTCCCGAGTCCCTTGAACAGCCCCTTGAAGGTCCGCTTCTCGCCCGTGGCGGTGACCTGGGCGCCCTCCCCCAGCGCCTGGGTGACGCGGTCCAGCAGGATCGCCAGCAGCACGATGCCGATGCCGCCCAGCGAGGCGCGCCCGATATCCAGCCGGCCCAGCCCGGTGAACACCGTCAGCCCCAGGCCGCCGGCGCCGATCAGCGCGGCGATCACCACCATCGACAGCGACAGCATCAACGTCTGGTTGAGCCCGGCCATGATGGTGCGCAGCGCCAGCGGGATCTGGATCTCGAACAGCAGCTGGCGCCGGGTCGCGCCGAAGGCCAGGCCGGCCTCGACCAGCTCCCCCTGCACCTGGCGGATGCCCAGGTTGGTCAGGCGGATGATCGGCGGCAGCGCGAAGATGATGGTGGCGATGACGCCGGGCACGATGCCCACGCCGAACAGCATGACGATGGGCACCAGATAGACGAAGGGCGGGATGGTCTGCATGATGTCGAGCACCGGCCGGATCAGCCCGGCGAAGCGGTCGCTGCGCGCGGCGAGGATGCCCAGCGGCACGCCGACGATCACGCAGAAGGCCACCGCGGTGATGATCATCGACAGGGTGACCATGGTCTCCCGCCAGATCCCCAGCAGGTCGAGGAACAGCACCGCCGACAGCGCGAAGATGGCGACCCCCGTGCCGGCGGCCCGCCAGGCGATCAGCGGCACCACCACCACGAACACCGGAAAGGGGAGCCACAACAGGAAACCCTCGAGGCCGCTCAACACCTGATCGATCGGCCACTGCAGCGCCTGGAAGACCGGGCGGAAATTCGGCACCAGCCACTCCTTGACGACGACCTCGATCCAGTCGTCCAGGGGCAGGGTATAGAAGTCGGAGATGCTGTCGGCCATGGTCATTCCTCCCTCGCCGCCAGGGACGCGGCGGCCGTGGCGCGGCGGGACGTCTCGTCCTCGCCCTGATCCCCGGCCAGCAAGGCGAAGACCCGCAGGGGGTCGACGGTGCCCTGCAGGCGCCCGGCCTCGTCGAGCACGGCGATGGGCAGGCCCTGGGCACAGGCGCCATAGAGCTCGATCAGCTCCTGGTCGGCCCGGGCCGCCGGATAGTCGGGCCGCATCAACTCACGCAGGGCGCCGTCCTCGGCCGACACCAGGTCCGCGCGCACCAGGATGCCCAGCGGGTAGCCGTCCGCGTCGACCACGTGAAGGCCCGCCACCCGGTGCTCGTCGCAGCGCCGCCGGGCCGTCGCCGAGTCGTCGTCCGGGGTCACGGTGGGCGCCTCATGGCTCAGCCGCCCCATGCGGAAGACCCGGCCGCGGTCCACGTCCCGGGTGAAGGCGGCGACGTAGTCGTCGGCGGGATCGGCGACGATCTCCTCGGGCGTGCCGGTCTGCACGAAGCGGCCATCCTTCATGATGGCGATGCGGTCACCGATGCGCAGGGCCTCGTGGAGATCGTGGGTGATGAACAGGATGGTCATGTGCAGCTGCTCCTGGAGGGCCAGCAGCTCGTCCTGCATGTCGCGACGGATCAGCGGGTCCAGGGCGCTGAAGGGCTCATCCATCAGCATGATATCGGGATCCACGGCGAGCCCCCGGGCCAGGCCCACCCGCTGCTGCATGCCACCGCTCAGCGTGGCCGGCGGCACGTCGGCATAGGCCTCGAGCCCCACCTGTTCCAGGGCCCGATGGGCCTTGTCGCGGCGTTCGCCGGACGGCACCCCGCGCACCTTGAGGCCGAATTCGACGTTCTCGCCGACGGTCTTGTGGGGGAAGAGGGCGAAGTGCTGGAAGACCATGGAGAGCTTGTGGGCGCGCAGCTCGCGCAGGGCATCGGCGTCCATGGCCACCACGTCCTCGCCATCCAGCAGGATGCGGCCTCGGGTGGGCTCGATGAGACGGTTGATGCAGCGGATCAGGGTCGACTTGCCGGACCCGGAGAGTCCCATGACCACGAAGATCTCGCCCTGCTCCACGGTGAAGGAGACGTCGGCGACGGCGGCCACGGAGTGGGTGTCGGCATAGATGCGATCCTTCTCCTGGCCGGCCTCCACCCGGCGGATCGTCTCCTCGGGATCCGGGCCGAAGACCTTGTACAGGTGCTCCACGCGAACCTTCTGGTGCGATGTGGTAACAGCGCTCACGCCACCCCCTTCGCGCGCAAGGCGAACGGAGGCTCGACGCCGCTTCGGGCGGCCGGCTTCCTGCCGACATGGTCGCAAGGAGGAGCACCGAGCATCGCGCGCCCGGACGCAGGCCGGAACCCGTGTCACCCTGGCGACACGGGTTCTGTACACCAAAATCTAGGAAGCCCCCCGACGAGCGTCAAGACGCCGGCCCGTGCCGACCACACCGGGGCTTGTTAAGATAGCGGCCTAATTATCCAGTCGGGAGCGGACATGGGACTCCGGGAAATCGCCATCGGCGGCCTCTATCTGTCGCCATTGCTGCTCTATGCCCTGATCGGGCTGGCCGCCGCCCTGGTGGCGGCCCTCGAGGATCGCCAGGCGCTGAGCCCGCGTCATCGGGCGATGATCGCCGGGCTGGTGGGACGCCTCGACCTGGCGCTGCACCTTCAGGCCGAATGGGCGCGGACCGCCCAGTCGCCGCCCGCCACGGCCACCTTCTTGGCGCCGACCTGACATCCGGGCGGACAGGGACCGCGCCGCCACTCATCCTCTGCACGGGAGATCCTGATGCTTGCCGAACTCTTCGCCGTCATGGCCCCGGTCCTCGCCGGTGCCGGCCTGGGCTTCGGCTGGGTCCGCCTCGGCCACGACTATCCCGTGGCCTTCGTCACCCGGCTGGTCTTCAACATCGGCACGCCCTCCCTGGTGCTGGCCTCGCTGGCCGAGGCCGAGATCGATGCGGGCAGCTTCGGCCGGACCATGCTGGCCACGGCCCTGGTCCTGCTGTGCATGGCGGCGGCCACCGGCCTGATGGCACGCCTGCTGCGCCGCGACTGGCGGGTACTGCTGGCCCCGATGATGTATCCCAACACCGGCAACATGGGCCTGCCGGTGGTGCTCTACGCCTTCGGCAGTGCCGGCTTCGTGTTCGGTATCACGGTGATGGTCACCGTGACGCTGTTCCAGTTCACCCTGGGCTCGCTGATGGCCGGGCGCGGCAACCCACTGAAGATCCTGGCCACGACGCCGACGGTCTATGCCATCCTGATCGCCCTGTCCCTGCTGCTCACCGATACCGACCTGCCACGCTGGCTGGCCAACAGCGTGGAGCTGATCTCCGGCTTCACGGTGCCGCTGATGCTGATCACCCTGGGGGTCTCGCTGGCCAATATCCAGGTACGCAGCCTGCGTTCGGGGCTCGGCTTCAGCCTGCTGCGCCTGCCGCTCGCCGCCGGGGTGGCCTGGACCATTGGCAGCCTGCTCGCGCTGCCGCCCACGGGTCATGCCATCCTGGTCCTGCAGATGAGCATGCCGGTGGCGGTCTTCAACTACCTGTTCGCCCAGCGCGCCCGCCGCGAGCCGGCGTACGTGGCGAGTCTGGTGTTCTGCTCCACCCTGCTGTCGCTGCTCTACCTGCCACTGCTGCTGATCCTGCTGATGTAGCCAGCGGCGCCCCTCGCGACGCCTGTGGGTCGAGGGCGACGAGGGGCCGCGCTTGCCCGAATAGGCTTGGTGTGTAGCGCGTCAATCTGGATGAGAAGCCAGCGACACTCAAGACGAGTCACTCCGTGTCGACCAGCGACAATGGCTCGACGGACCTGCCTGGCTCACCTGGCGAGGCAGGGTAACAGCGAAGGGGCTGCGACATTCCGGCTCTCATCTTGATTGTCGCTCTGCAAACCAGCATAGGAAGTTGAGTGGTAAACTTCATGGGCACGTTGCCTACTATGGTATTCGTGGCAACATTCGATCCATACAGACGTTCCGCCATCGGGTGGAGAGATGCTGGATCAAATGGCTGAGCCGGCGATCCCAGAAGGCGAATATTGTGTGGCGGAAAGCGTATCAACTCTTCAAGGTGCTGCCGTTCCCCAAGGCGAGGATTGTGCAACAGTGCTGATCCTTCCGCGAAACTAGTGGTTGAAGAGCCGGATGCGTTAGTTGCAGATGTCCGGATCTGTGGGGGCCGGGTCGAGCAATCGCCCGGTCTATCCAACTATCTTCGTTTTCAGGCCTGCCTCATGAATAAGCCGGGCTAACATGTCGATGCAGTCGACCGCTCGCGGGTCGGGCGCTCGTGATGGCTGACCTCCGTTGTTAGACATCAAAAAGATGCTACCAAGCGTCGAGGAAGCGAGAAAATCGCGGCGGCAGCTTAACGATAGTGTTCGCTATAACTTGACCAGTACAGCCTGCTCGGAGCAGGTGAGTCAGGACACTCTCGCCAATTCCTTGGTGATATCGGCCATACTATCGTAAGTGTGGTCACCGAAACTCTCCAAGGCCTGCATCTCCTCTTCGCTGGCTTTCGAGCGGGCATGGTGCTTGAGTTCTTCGCGGGTGGCCGGAAAGCGCATGCCGGCGAACAGGCTGGCGAAGCGCGCGGCGGATGGCGCCTGCATGGCACGCTCGCCACCGGTCTTGCTTGGCTGGTTCGCGGGGGCGTTCTCGTGGGTACGCAGTTCACCGAAGGCCCGCGCGACTTCGGCGGCATCCCGATACTCCCGTTCCGGCAACCGCTCGAGGATATCGCGTACCTCCCGCTCGTCAACATCCACGGCATCGACCAGTTCGCTGCGCGCTTTCGGAAACTCTACCCCTTCCAGCGCCTTCTCGATATCGGCAGCAGAGACGGCCTGTTCCGGGTGGGACGTGAGCATATGCTGCTCATGGCGGCTCTTCTGCTCGAACGTGGCGCCGCAGATTTCACAAACGAACTGTGCCATCAGCGCACCTCCCCAACCGCTTTCTGAATGTCCGCCATCGTCTCGAACTGCCGGCCGGGAAAATCGTTCAGCACCTCGATGATTTCGTCCGCAGCTTGGTTGGCCTTGGCTTGCTCGAGCAGGTCGGCCTTGCGGCAAGGAAAGTCGATCCCCTTGAGAGCCTTGGCAATGCCGGCCGCCGAAGACGTGCTGGTGGCCGACTTGCCGCCACGCTCACCGCCCTTGCTGCGATCACGCGCGGGCTCGAGAGTTTCGGGCTCCATGCGGGGTTCCGTGAGATTGCCGCCTTCCAGCGCTTCGGTTGGCCACTGCCGCCGATTCAGTCCCAGCGTCTTGAACAGTGCCCCCTTGCCGCTGAGGTTGACCCGCTCCTCGCTGAGGTCGTTAGTTGCTCCCACCATCAGGAGCTGAGCGTTCTCGTAATCGAGCAGCTTGCTGTCATCGATATCAATCCAGCGTCTGTCGGCGAACTTGTCCTGCAAGCGCTTGGGATAATTCGGTTCGGCATGCGGAAAGCCGGGCACATCAAGCGCAGGGTTGCGCACCGAGATCACGTAGCTCGCCTCGGCAAGGATGCCCAACTTCTCTTGCGCCTTACCAGGCTTGTTCGGACTTGTGAGGCGGTAGGCCAGTCGCGAGCTGCTGTCGCGCTCGAAAATCGCATAACGCCCCTCGCCGACAGGAATGCCCTCGCCCTGTTCCTGCTTGCCCCGAGTCTTGGTCTCGTACTCGAGCGGTGCCAGTGCCGCGCCGATATCCTTCGGCTTGCCTGTCATGGCGTTCATCATCCACTCGCGCGCAGTGGATTTAGGCTGCTCTCTGGTGATCTCCGGCAGTCGTTTCTTACCTACCAGGAACAGCCGAGCAGTCTTTTGATCATCTGGCGCCAGCACCACGTGCAGGCGCTGAACGTCATCGAGACTCTGCATCTTTTCTGCATTGACCTTGGGCCGGTATAAAAAATAGATATCGCCTTTCTCCACGTAATCCGTCATTTGGCACCTCCTGCGCCAGATCGGGTATGTAGGGGAAGAGAGACCTTCTTTCTTAGTAGCAGAGAATTTTCTACCATGCAAATGAAGAAAAGCGAATGTTGTATATTGATTAATTTCTTGTGGTAATTTGTTTATTAACTTGCGTTAACGCAATATGGCCACCCATGTCAACAGTACAAGTCACACGAGGTTTCTGAATGTTAAATTTTGTAGATTTTGCGGAATTTCCGGTAGCGAGCAAGATGCTCCCGGCTGGTACTCATTACCCACGATGTTAACAAAACGTATCGGATACTGGTGGAGTTACTCCGGTTCGGTGGACACTCGGCCCTTTGAGAAGGAAGAGCCCACCATATCACGGGCGCGTGCCCCTTATCCTGCCGAGTTCCGGCAATAGTTCATTGAGCTGGTTCGGGCGGGCCGAACCTCAAAAGAGCTGGCCATAACTGGGCTTATCCCGCCTCATTCATAAGGCTGACGAACGAGCCTTTTGACCCAGTGGTTGCCGGTAGCGGCCCACGTCAACGTCATCAGGCCGCTTGGTAGCTGATTGATCTATATCTGAATCGGCTTCAACCTGGTCTTTTCATAACTTTCAGGAATTGATATCGGCCGTCAGCGCAGCCGTGGTCGTCGGCCTCCGTTGTGGCCCCCTGGCTTGCTGCGTGGATCGTGGTGACACCAGGGATCAGACCAGGGCCGTCAACCGGGGCAGCCCCTTCAGCAAGGTGGGCCACATTTGTCGGCGGCATCGCCGAGATGAACCGTGATCCGCCGGGCGTGCACCGTCAGCGTGGCCGCGACCTTGAGCACCTGCCCGCGCACCTGTATCAGGCTCCACCCGCGCTGGGTTTGACGCTCCAACAGGCAGCGCAGGCCAGATGGAAGCACCCGCCTCCTCCAAGGCGGGCGTTGCCGGATCAGCGCGGCAGGTAGCCGTCGGCCTTGAGCGACTCGGTCGCGGCCTCGATGCTCTCGCGCAGCGTGGCCACCACGAAGTCGACGTGCTCGCGACTCAGGATCAGCGTCGGAGAGAGGATGTTCATGTGCGCCAAGGGGCGCACGATCAGGCCGCGCTTCTGGCACTCGTCGGCGATGCGATTGCCGACCTTGGCGTCGGGGGCAATCAGCTCCCTGGTCGCCTTGTCGGCGACGTTCTCGAGACACATCATGAACTTGCGGCCACGGACGTCGCCAACGATCTGCAGGTCCTCGAGCTCATGGAGACGCTCCTCGAAGTAGGCGCCCACGTCCTTGACGTGATCGCAGAGGTTCTCACGCTCCATGATCTCGATGTTCTTGAGCCCTGCGGCGCAACTCACCGGGTGGCCGGAGTAGGTGAAGCCGTGGGTGAAGATGGCGCCATCGGCCTGGGGCTCGCTGATCACCTCATAGATGCGATCGGAGAAGATGGTCGCCCCCAGCGGCAGGTAACCGGAGGTCAGCCCCTTGGCGCAGGTGATGATGTCCGGGACGATGCCGAACTCGTCCTCGGAGGCGAACATGTGTCCCAGCCGGCCGAAGGCGGTGACCACCTCGTCGGAGACATAGAGGACATCGTACTTGCGGCACACCGCCAGGGTCTTCCTGTGGTAGCCCTCGGGCGGCACGATCACGCCGCCGGCGCCCAGGATCGGCTCGGCGAAGAAGGCCGCGACATTGTCCGGGCCCCGCTCGAGGATCTTGTCCTCCAGCTCCTGGACCTTCTCGTCGCAGAAGGCCTCCAGGCTCTGGCCCTCCGGGCGACGGTAGGGGTTGGGGCTGGAGATGTGGTGCACCAGTTGGCGCTCGATGTCGAAGCCAATGTGGTCGACCTCGACCCCGGTGATCGACATCGCCATGTAGGTGCTGCCGTGATAGCCGTCCTTGCGCGAGATGATCTGCTTCTTGCTCGGCTTGCCGAGCTGGTTGAAATAGAAGTGGATCATGCGCACGGCGGTGTCGTTGGCCACCGAGCCGCCACAGCCGTAGAAGACATGGTTGAGATCCCCCGGCGCCAGGTCGGCGAGCTTGGCAGCCAGGCGCGCGGCCGGCGCGGTGGTGTGGTGGCCGAAGGTCGAGAAGTAGGGGATATCGCGGATCTGCGCGGCGACGGCCTCGGCGATCTCGTCGCGGCCATAGCCGATGTTGACGCACCAGAGCCCACCGATGCCATCCAGGTAGCGCTTGCCGTCGGCATCCTGAAGGGAGACGCCGTCGGCCTGGCGGAAGACCATGGACCCGCTTTCCTTGAAGGTGGAGAAGTCGGTCCAGGGATGCATGAAGTGGTCGCGATCCTTATGCCAGATTTCCTGTTTCTCGAGCTGGGCGGACACGTTCTGACTGGTCATCGTGATTCTCCTTCGGGGTCGGGAGGTGGCGGCGGGCGTCGCCTCGCGTAGTTGTCTTCTCAGTGCTTGGCGATCTGGTCCAGGGGTTCGGGCTTGAACAGCGGCTTTTTCATCACCAGCTTGATCCAGGCCACGGCGACGACGCTGACCAGGCCCAGCACCACGCCGGCGTTGGTGAAGATCTCCGCGGTCAGTTCCGGCGCCGGCGAGGCATAGACGATGGCGTAGACCATGCCGGCGATGCCGATCAGCTGCGGCAGCGGATAGAGGGGCGAACGGTAGGGACGCTCGGCCTCGGGGTAGCGAATGCGCAGGGCGATGACGTTGACATGGGCGATGATGTAGGCGATCAACCAGGCGATGGCCGCGGAGATCAGCAACAGGCCCACGGTGCTGGCGTCGTTGCCCCAGATCAGCAGCGGCAGGCCGGTGACGCCGGCGGTGAACAACACTGCGACCCAGGGCGCGCGGGTGGACCGGGTCAGCCAGCCCAGCATCGGGAAGGCCTGGCCCTGCTCGGCCATGCCCTGCAGCATCCGCGGCACGGCGGCCAGCGAGGTGTTCACCGTGCTGCAGGTCGCAGTGATCGCCGCCACGGCCAGCAGTAAGGTGCCCGATCCGCCGAAGGCGGCGCTGGCATACTCCAGGTGCGGCAGCTCGGCGGTCATCAGCACGTCGCGCGGCAGGTAGAAGAGCGCACCCAGGCAGTAGAGGGCGAAGACCGCGAAGATCACGGTGAGCCCCAGGTACATGGAGCGCGGGATATAGCGCTCGGGACGGCGCGTGTCACCGACCAGCGGGCAGACGAACTCGGCGCCCACATAACCCCAGATGGCCAGGGCGATCAGGGTGAAGGCGCCCTCGCCCAGGTTGAAGCCAGCGGCCAACTCGGCGGCCTCGAACTGATGGGGCGCGAAGCCGCCCGTCAGGGCACTGACGCCGAGCAGGGTCAGGGCCACCACCATGGCGAAGGCCAGCACGTTCTGCAGCTTGGCGAAGACATCGATGCCCAGCAGGTTGAGCACCGTGAAGGCGCCGAGGATGCCGAAGGCGACGTAGTGGGTCCCTTCCACGGCCGGATAAAGCACGCCGAGCAGGTAGTTGACCAGCATCAGCTCGGCGGACAGCGCGAACATCGCCACCACCACATAGCCGGAGAACACCGAGAGGATCGCCGGGAAGTGCCCCAGGGCCACCTCGGTGTAGGCGCTAAGGCTCCCCGCCCGGGGCACCAGCAGGGCCAGTTCGGAGAAGGACGCCGCATAGCACAGCGCCAGTACCCAGGCGATGGCCAACGGCACGATGAAGGCGGCCCCGGCGATGCCGACGCCCTGGAGCATCAGCACCATGACGCCCTGGGATACCACCAGGCCGACCGCGACGGCCATCAGGGACTTGAGGCCCAGGACGCCTCGGGCCTTCTTGTCGGTGGCTGTCGTGGCCGCCGACGATTTGGATATGGCATCTTGCATTGTCGTCACCCTCTTGTTGTTGTGGGGGTTCGCAGCCGCCGGCGAGGCACCGGCGAGCGGGGTCAGGGGCGGCTCAGAGGCGCAGCCAGGTGGTCTTGAGCTGGGTGAACTTGTCCAGCGCATGCAGCGACAGGTCGCGGCCGAAGCCGGACTGCTTGTAGCCGCCGAAGGGCGTGGTGAAGTCGATGGCGTCCACGGTGTTCACCGAGACCGTGCCCGCCCGCAGGCGACGCGAGACGCGATGCGCCCGCGACAGGTCCCGGGTCCAGACGGAGGCGGCCAGGCCGTAGATGGAGTCGTTGGCGATGGCCACCGCCTCGTCCTCGTCGGCGAACTCGATCAACGCCGCCACCGGCCCGAAGATCTCCTCGCGAGCGATGGTCATTTCAGGGCTCACGCCCTCGAACAGCGTCGGCGCGACGACAGCATCCTGCTCCTCGCCGCTCGGTGCCTCGCCCAGCGCCAGGCGCGCCCCCTCCTCGAGGCCCAGGGCGATGTAGCCACGCACCTTGCCGGCATGGCCGGTGTCGATCAGCGAGCCGACGTCGGTGGCCGGATCCAGGGGATCGCCGACCACCAGCTCGGCGGCGGCGGCGACGAAGCGCTCGATGAAGGCGTCCTTGACGTCGCGCTGGACCAGGAGCCTCGAGTTGGCCGAGCACACCTCGCCCTGATTGAAGTAGATGCCCTGCACCGCCGTCTTCGCCGCGGCGTCCAGGTCGCTGTCGGCAAAGATCAGGTTGGGACTCTTGCCGCCGCACTCCAGCCAGACCTGCTTCATGTTCGAGCGCGAGGCATAGTCCAGGAAGCGCTTGCCGGTGGCGGTGGAGCCGGTGAAAGCCAGGCAGTCCACGTCGAGATGCAGCCCCAGGGCCTGGCCGGTGATATGGCCGTGGCCCGGCAGGACGTTGAAGACGCCGTCGGGGATGCCCGCCTCCTGGGCCAGTTGGGCCAGGCGCAGCGCGGTGAGCGGGGACTGCTCGGCGGGCTTGAGGATCACGCTGTTGCCGGCGGCCAGGGCCGGAGCCAGCTTCCAGGCGGTGATGTCGAGGGGGAAGTTCCAGGGGATCACCGCGGCCACCACACCGACGGGCTCGCGGGTGATGGTGGCCAGGTTGTCGCCGTCGGTGGGCGCCACCTCGCCGTAGAGCTTGTCGGTGGCCTCGGCGTACCAGCCGAAGCAGCCGGCGGCGCCGGGGATGTCGAGCTCGAAGGCATCGCGGATCGGTTTGCCGGTGTCCAGGGTTTCCAGCAGGGCCAGTTCCTCGCGATGCTCCATCATCAGCGCCGACAGGCGCTGCAGCACGGCCTTGCGGCTGGCCGGCGCGGCCCGCGACCAGTCGCCGGCCTCGAAGCTGCGCCGGGCCGCGGCCACGGCACGCTCCACGTCCTCGGCGCCGCAGGCCGCGACCTCGGTCAGGGCCTCGCCGGTGGCCGGGTTCCAGGTGGTCAGGGTCGCGCCGTCGCCGGCCTGGACGCGCTGACCATCGATGAAGGCCCCGTCCGGCAGAGACAGCCGAGTACGCAGGTCACGCCAGAAGGACAGATCATGTGCCGCCATCGGGGGGTCTCCGTTGTCAGTGTCGTTGTTGTCGGGATCGCGTCGTGTGTCACGACCGTAGAGTCACGATAGTCCCGGCCCCCTGGTTAACTAAAATATTATTATTCGAAGAACAGAATCATAAATTCCTATGCAAAGGAGACACACGTCGGCTCGGATGCCTTCCTTGCGTTGCTTCGTCCCTGGGGGTGGTGCCGGCCTGTTCAGGGGGTGATCGGTTGGGCCAGTCCGCCGCCGAGCCGCGCGAAGACGTCGCCTCTCGCCTCGCTGTCACGGGCCAGGCGATGCATGGCTTCGGCCGCGGGACTCAGGCGCAGTCCGCGCAGGCAGGCGATGCCCATGGACAGGGGTGGGGCATCGTCTTCGAGCCGCAATGGCTTGAGACCGCCCCCATCGAGAGCCTCGAGGGCGGTCAGGGGGGTGTTGAACAGGGAAAAGCCAAAACCGTTGGCCACCAGGCCACGCAGCATGTCCATCGACTTGGCGCGGTGGGCGACGGCGGGCGACAGGCCGTGATGGGTGAAGATCGACAGGAAGTACTCGCGGCTCAGTGGCCAGTCGAGCAGCACCATGGGATAGCCCACCAGCTCGGCGAGGCCGATGCTGTCGCGCCGGCTCAGCGGATGATCGGCGGCGACCACCGCATAGGGGGGGAAGCGGTACAGCGGCGTGAAATCGATCTCCTCGGGCACCTGGAGGTCATAGGTGAAGGCCAGCTCGTAGTCGCCCTGACCCAGGCCACGGACGATGTCCACCTGGTTCATCTCGTCGCAGTAGAGGCTCACCGAGGGATGGCGGTCGGCGTAGCGGCGCAGCAGCTGGGGCAGGAAGACCGGCGCGAAGGTGGGGAAGGCCACCAGGCGAAGCTCACCACCGATCTCCTCGCCCAGCGAGAGGGCATACTTCTCCAGGCCCTCGGCATCGCGCAGCAGCTTGCGTGCCCGGGTCAGCAGCTGCTTGCCCGAGGGCGTCAGCGACAATCCCTGGGCATGATGGCGCACGAACAGCTGCAGGCCGGTGACCTCCTCGATCTGCTGGATGGCCGCGGAGATGGAGGGCTGGGAGACATGCAGCTTGCGGGCCGCCTGGGTGACGCTGGAGAGCTCTCCGGCGACCACGAAGTAGCGCAGCTGCTTGAGGGTGAATTGACGCATCGGGTCGTTTCCGCCGCTGACGAACAGGCGCCCCGCGACGGGCGCGGGGCGAGCCCCGCCAGCATATCAGGCGCCGAGGTCGGGCGTCTCGGTGGCCAGCGGCTCGCCCTCGGCCAGGCGCCGCCGCGCCTCGGGGCCCGAAAGGGCCTCGATCAGCCGGGCCAGGAAGGCCTCGCAGCGCGCCAGCTGGTCGCGGGTCACGAACTCGTCGGGCTGATGGCCCTGAGCCATGCTGCCGGGGCCGCAGACCAGGGTCGGGATGCCCAGCTCGCGCTGGAAGAGCCCACCCTCGGTACCGTAGCCGATGCGCTCGATGGCCCGCTCGTCGAGCAGCGACAGGATGAAGTCCACCAGGGCATGGTCGTCGGCCATCGACAGCCCCGGGTAGTCGCTGAGGCGCTCCAGCCGGATCCCGGCCTCGGGGGAGGTCTCTCGCATCTCGGCCTCCAGGGAGCCGGCGACGGCCATCAGCTCGCCGAGCAGCGCCTCGGGATCGTCCTGGGCGACGTTGCGGATCTCGATGTCCAGCCGACAATCCTGGGGCACGATGTTCAGCGCCGCGCCGCCCTGGATGGTGCCCACCTGGAGGGTGGTGTGGGGGATGGCGAAGCGCTCGTCGAAGGGTCCCCGGGTCGCCTTCGCCATGGCCGTCTCCTCGACCCAGCTGACCAGGCGGGTGGCGGCGTGGATGGCATTGACGCCCTCCGGGGCCATGCCGGAGTGGCAGGCCTTGCCACGCACGTGCAGCCGCACGGCCAGCTTGCCCTTGTGGGCGGTGGCGAGCCGCATGGAAGTCGGTTCGCCGACCAGACAGGCGGCCGGGCGCACCGGCTGGTGGGCCAGATCGGCGAGCAGGGAGCGCACGCCCAGGCAGCCCACCTCCTCGTCATGGGAGAAGGCGAGGTGCACGGGCACGGCGAGATCGGCCTCGACCAGGGCCGGCACGGCGGCCAGCATCGCGGCCAGGAAGCCCTTCATGTCGGCCGTGCCTCGGCCGTACAGGCGCTCGCCCCCGGCGGTCAAGCGAAAGGGCTCCACGCTCCAGGCCTGGCCGGTGACCGGCACGGTATCGGTGTGCCCGGAGAGCATCACCCCGGGCCGGTCCGCCGGGCCGATGGTGGCGTAGAGGTTGGCCTTCTCGCCGGAGTCATCGAGGACGCGCCGCGAGGCCACGCCGTGGCGCGCCAGGGTGTCCTCGACGAAGGCGATCAGCGGCAGGTTGGAACGATGGCTGGTGGTGTCGAAGGCGACCAGCTCGGCGAGCAGGTCGACGACGGAATCCTGGGACATGGGAACACCCGAATGGTCAGGGAAGGAAAAAGACAGCCATGATGATCGCACCGGCTCGGGGCTGATCCGTCGACAGGCCTTCGAGGAGGCGCTGTAAACCCTTCCATGGGCGCTACCGACGCCATCCTTGGCGTAGGACCTCCTCTTCGGCCTGTCCCCGGCGCCCCTAGTCTTGTCCAGCGCGGGCGGTCTGGTCAGGGTGATTTCAGCGCTCGTCGCCCGGCACGCCGTAGGACGGCGACGCGTCGGGCCGGACCGCCCGGAGCACATAGGCGTCGCGCTGGGGCCGATAGTGCTCCCAGATCATGCGCAGCTCGGCCAGCGGCGCGATGTGCCAGTCGACCCGCAGGTCGACCACCGGCCAGCTGGCCCGGTCGGCGACCTTGAGCCCCGCCGAATACACCGGCCCCATCTCGCCGCCGGCGGCCAGGCCGGCGTCCATGGCCGCCAGCAGCCGCTCGGCGAGCTCGCCCTCCTGGGCCTCGAAGGCCGCGACCATGGCCTCGATCACCGCCTCGTCGGCCAGCATGTTGCCGCCCGCCACGCAGTCCCGACCCTGCCGGGTGGCGTGGAGGCCCAGGGCCTCCTCGCCGCTGTGCACGGCACTCGCGCCCTCGGCGTCGAGCACCTGCAGCTGACGCCACTCGGGGTAGGCCTCGTGCTCGCGGAGCCGTTCCAGCACCCGCTCGGCGTCGAGCCCCTCCTCGAGCAGTTGCACGCCCAACTGGCCCAGTGCGGGGTTGGTGACGTTCTGGGTCAGCACCACCCCCCTGCCGGGGGCGATGAAGGGGCAGCGGCTCGCCACGCAGATGCTCGAGGAGCTGATGGCGGTGCCGAGCTGGCCGGTCTCGCGGCAGAAGCCGGCGATGGAAAAGGTCATGAGTTGGCCTCCTCGTCGTCGGGAATCACGGCGATGACATCGATCTCCATCAGCCACTCGGGCTGGGCGAGGCCGGCCACCACCAGGCCGGTGGAGATCGGGAAGACGCCCTTGAGCCAGTGACCCACCTCGCGATAGACCGGCTCGCGGAAACGCGGATCGGTGATGTAGGTGGTGGTCTTGACGATGTGGCTGAGATCGGCGCCGGCCTCCTCGAGCAGCTGCTCGACGTTCTTCATGGCCTGCTCGGCCTGGGCCCGCGGGTCGCCCAGGCCGACCAGCCGGCCCTCGAAGTCGGTGCCCACCTGGCCGCGGACATAGACGGTATTGCCCGCCCTCACCGCCTGGCAGAGATCGTTGTCCAACGACTGGTTGGGGTACGTCTCCTGGGTGTTGAACATGCGGATTCGCGTATGCGTCGGCATCAGTTGACCCTCTCTGCGCTGGCATCGTTGACCGATGACTCCCATGGCGTGTTCGTTGCCTGGCGCTGCGCGGCCTCGTGATAGGCCAGGTACTTGCGCTGGGTGGCGATGTGATCGGCGATGTGCTTGGCATCGTGCCACACCCCCCAGATGAAGCTGGACCCGCGCCGCGAGAGCCAGGGCAGGCCCACGAAGTAGACGCCCGGTTCGCTCGAGACGCCGCGCTGATGCTGCGGCTTGCCGTCCTCGTCGAAGGCATCGACGTCTAGCCAGCCGTAGTCCACCGTAAAGCCGGTGGCCCAGACGACCGCCGTCACGCCGGAACCTGCCAGGTCAAGCTCACGAATTGGATGGGTGACGCACACCGGGTCCGGGGGGATCCGGCGTGCTTCGGGCTCCTCCGGCAGGTCGAGGCCGTTGCGGGTGGCATAGTCGTCCGCGGCGTCCAGCATCGCCAGGTAGCTCTCGTCCCCTCGCGCCAGGTTGTCGGCCAGGTCGGCCTCGAAGGTCACCACGCCGTCCGCGAAAGCCTGCGTCCGGCCCACCAGCGTCATGCCCTGGTGCGCCAGTTCCCGGAAATCGATCGTCTTGCCACCATCGGCGCCGCTCACGGCGATGGTGACATGCTCGGTGCCCGGCTGCATGACCTCGGCATCCCACTCGCCGAGCACGCCCAGCCACCAGCAGAAGTCACGACCGCGGTAGGCGCGCGGCGGGCGGTCATGAGGCCCCACCGAGAGGTAGACTCGCTTGCCGCTGCGCTGCAGCTCCTCGGCGATCTGCACCCCGGAGGAGCCGGCACCCACCACCAGCACGGCGCCCTCGGGTAGCTGCCGGGGGTTGCGGTACTCGGACGAATGGATCTGCATGAGGCGATCGTCGTCGGCGGCGATCGGCGGAATCACGGGATGCTGGAAGGGGCCGGTGGCCACCACCACGCGGTGGGCCTCGATCACGCCCTGAGACGTCGCGACGGTGAACCCCGGCCTGCCCTCATTGCGCTCGACCTTCCTGACCTCCACACCGGTGCGGATGGGCGCGCCGATCTTGCGCGCATAGGCCTCGAAATAGGCCGCCACACGCTCCTTGGGGGCGAAGGCATCGGCCTCGACGTCGTCGAACTCCATGCCCGGGAAGCGGTCGTGCCAGGCCGGTCCGTTGGCCACCAGCGAATCCCAGCGGCTGGTGCGCCAGGCTTCGGCGATACGATCGCGCTCCACCACCAGGTGCGGCACCCCGAGATTGCCCAGATGTTCGCTCATGGCCACACCGGCCTGACCGCCGCCAACGACAAGCGTATCGATTTCTACTCTTTCAACAGCAAACTCGGTCATGGGAGGTCTCCTTGTTGTCGTGTCGACCACCTTAGGAGTACCGCCTGATTAGTTAAAATATATTTATTATTTAAAGAGAATCAGAAAAAACTATTCAAAAAAACTCCCTGTCTGATCACAGCCCCTGCGGCCCCTCTCTCGGGGTCGGTAGCGCTCCAACGTCTTCAACGCAGGATAACGGCTCACCCCCGAGAGCGCCCCTTGACATGATGGCGACGTACCGAGACAAGCAGTCGAGCGCATTAGAGAAATATCTAATTTATGGTTATCAGAGATTTCTCGATTGATTAGAATACGTTATCCGAAGGCATCGAGTCCGCTCGCTCGTCGATGACGTACCACCGGAACGTTGCGATTTCATGTCCCGATTCCTGGCGTAATCCGTTGAAAGTGCGACAAGCTTCCTGGAGCTCAACGGGCCACACTGGTCAGGAGAGTCAGTCGATACCATACGCAGGAGGAGCGCAGGCATGTACAAGAAGATCATGGTGCCAGTGGACCTGGCGCACTTCGATGTGATCGAGCCATCGTTACAGGTGGCGGCAGACCAGGCCAAGCACTATGGCGCCGAGGTCTGCTATGTGGCGGTCACCGCCACGACGCCCAGCAGCGTCGCCCATAATCCCGAGGAGTATCAGCAGAAGCTGGAGGCCTTCGCCCAGGAGCGGGCCAAGGTCCACGGTCAGCCGGTGAGCGCGCGCGTCATCACCTGCCCGGACCCCATCGCCGACCTCGACGACGTGCTGATCGATGCCATCGACGAGGTCGGTGCCGACCTGGTGATCATGCCGACCCATCCGCCGAAGCACCTGGACGTCGTCATCCCGTCCCATGGCGGCAAGGTCGCCACCCACACCAAGGCTTCGGTGTTCCTGGTGCGCCCCCTGCAGGATTGACGCCTACACTTCGCACCTCGACGTCGACAAGGAGAGATTCCCGTGACGAACAACCACAAAGCTCCAGAGGCGGCCGCGCCTTCCGAGGGCATACCCGCCCCCGAAGGCCCGGCCAACCTCATCGATACCGACTACGTGATCGGCCAGGACAACATCACCGCCAGCCCCCTGGGGATCAACCTCGACCTGCATGGCAAGGTCTTCACCTTCTCCTCGCTGGTGATCCTGTTCTTCGTGATCGTCACCCTGGCCTTGCAGGACCAGGTGGAACCGATCTTCAATGCCATGTTCAGCTTCCTCACCGGGAACCTGGCATGGTTCTTCCTGCTGGCGGCCAACATCTTCGTGGTGTTGTCCATCGTGTTGATCTTCACCCCGCTCGCGAAGGTTCGGATCGGCGGCGCCCACGCCACCCCGGACTTCAGCTACCTGGGCTGGTTCTCCATGCTGTTCGCCGCCGGCATGGGCATCGGCCTGATGTTCTATGGCGTCTCCGAGCCGATCACGCACTTCGACACTGCCATCGGCGGCACTGCCATGGAGGACGGGGTGCGCACCGACTGGTCGCCGCTGGGCGCGGCCGCCGGCAACCAGGAGGGCGCCATCTCGCTGGGCATGGCCGCCACCATCTTCCACTGGGGCCTTCACCCCTGGGGCATCTACGCGGTGGTGGCGCTCGCCCTGGCGCTGTTCTCCTACAACAAGGGCCTGCCGCTGACCATGCGCTCGATCTTCTACCCCATCCTGGGGGAGCGCATCTGGGGCTGGCCGGGCCATGTCATCGACATCCTGGCGGTGTTCGCCACCCTGTTCGGGCTGGCCACCTCCCTGGGGCTGGGTGCCACCCAGGCCACGGCGGGGCTGGGCTACCTGTTCGGCGTCCCCGCCACCAACACCACCATGGTGCTACTGATCATGGGCATCACCGCCGTGGCGCTGGGCTCGGTGGTGCTCGGCGTCGAGAAGGGGGTACAGCGCCTCTCCCAGTTCAACATGATCCTGGCTGCCCTGCTCCTGCTGTTCGTGATCGCCGTCGGCCCGACCCTGATGATCGCCACCGGCTTCTTCGAGAACCTGCTCTCCTACGCCGTGAACCTCCCGGCGCTCTCCAACCCCTTCGGCCGTGAAGACGCCAACTTCTCCCAAGGCTGGACCGCCTTCTATTGGGCCTGGTGGATCGCCTGGTCGCCCTTCGTCGGCATGTTCATCGCCCGGGTCTCCCGCGGCCGCACCGTGCGCGAGTTCCTGATCGCCGTGCTGTTGGTGCCGTCCATCGTCTCGGTGCTGTGGATGACCTCCTTCGGCGGCACCGCCATCGACCAGGCCGTCAACCAGGGCTTCGACGGCGTCCGGGAGGCGGCGCTGGAGCTGCAGCTCTTCCAGATGCTCGGCCAGCTGCCGCTGACCGCGATCACCTCCTTCGTGGCCATCGTGCTGGTGATGGTGTTCTTCATCACCTCCTCGGACTCCGGGTCGCTGGTGATCGACTCCATCACCGCCGGCGGCAAGGTCGACGCGCCCAAGCCCCAACGCATCTTCTGGGCGATCATCGAGGGTGCCGTCGCCATCGCCCTGCTGCTGGGCGGCGGCCTGACCGC
This sequence comes from Halomonas stenophila, assembly GCF_014192275.1. Lineage (GTDB taxonomy): Bacteria > Pseudomonadota > Gammaproteobacteria > Pseudomonadales > Halomonadaceae > Halomonas > Halomonas stenophila. The sequence goes on from NZ_JACHXR010000004.1 coordinate 159,105, forward strand.
CCTGCAGACGGCGGTGATCACCACCGGCCTGCCCTTCACCCTGGTCCTGCTGGCGGCCTGCTACGCCATCGTCAAGGGCCTGATGAGCGAGCCCAGGAGCGCCTGACCGTCGACCCGTAGTTTCGACCCCCACGAAAGGCGGCCCGCGGGTCGCCTTTCTCGTTGTCGACCGGCCCCTCGCCGACGACTGCTCGCAGCGAGCGGCCCGGACAGGGGCGGTGTCGACGGTTCGCTACACCGGGTGTCACTCGACAGCGGGCGATGTCGACGGTTCGCTACACCCGGTGTTGCCGGGCGTCGATCGCCCCTCCGCCGGAGCCCCCTGTGGCCTCCCCCGGTCGCCCCCCGGCCCCCATATGGCGGGGCTTGCGGCGAGAGCGGCGTCCCGGCATGGCGCCTTCCCTTCCCACCGGTTCTGGCCCCCGGAAGCTCGCCTCGCCCCTGAACCAAAGCCCAAGCTGTTGCCTAGAGGCGACGGATTTCATCCCCTCCGGCCTCTTCCTTCCTTTCACGCCTTATCAACTCACCACGCAATAGCCTGATAGTAAAGAGAATTTCTTTATTGGCGCGATTATTGCTCCCTTACCGGCATACACACGTTTGCATTCACTCCTCGTTGTCCATCGAGACACGAGGCAACGCAGAACGTTCACGCCCAAGACAAGGAGCAACGACGCCCATGAAGATCACCATCTTCGGTTCCGGATATGTAGGACTCGTCACTGGCGCCTGCCTCGCCGAGGTCGGCCACGAGGTGATGTGCGTCGATGTGGACGCCGACAAGGTGGCCCGCCTCAGCCAGGGCGAGGTGCCGATCTACGAGCCGGGGCTCGAGGCGCTGATCCACGAGAACCTGGAGGAGGGTCGGCTGCACTTCACCAATGATGCCAAGGCGGCGGTCGATTTCGGTCAGCTCCAGTTCATCGCCGTGGGCACGCCCTCCGACGAGGACGGCAGCGCCGACCTGACCCATGTGCTGAAGGTCGCCGAGACCATCGCCACCCACATGACCGAGTACCGCATCATCGTCGACAAGTCGACGGTGCCGGTGGGGACCGCCAGCAAGGTCGAGCGGACGGTCGCCGCGACCCTCGAGGCCCGTGGCGTGGACCTCGAGTTTGACGTCTGCTCCAACCCCGAGTTCCTCAAGGAAGGCGCCGCCATCGAGGACTTCTCGCGCGGCTCGCGCATCGTGGTGGGCACCGAGTCCGAGCGCGTCCGCAAGGTCATGCGCGAGTGCTACGGCCCCTACAACCGCCAGCGCGACAAGCTGATGTTCATGGGCGTGCGCAGTGCCGAGCTGACCAAGTACGCCGCCAACGCCATGCTGGCCACCAAGATCAGCTTCATCAACGAGATCGCCAACCTCTCCGAGCGACTGGGCGCCGACATCGAGGAGGTACGCCACGGCATCGGCAGCGACCCGCGCATCGGCTACCACTTCATCTATCCGGGCTGCGGCTACGGCGGCTCCTGCTTCCCCAAGGACGTCAAGGCGCTGGCGCACACCTCCGAGGCGGCCGGCTACCCCGCCGAGCTGATCACTGCCGTCGAGCGGGTCAACGCGCGCCAGAAGAGCCGCCTGTTCGAGATGCTCAGCCAGGCCTTCAACGGCGACCTGGCCGGCAAGACCATCGCGCTGTGGGGCCTGGCCTTCAAGCCCAATACCGACGACATGCGCGAGGCCCCCAGTCGCGCCCTGATGGAGGCGCTGTGGCAGGCCGGAGCCCGGGTGCAAGCCTATGATCCCGAGGCCGCCGAGGAATGCCTGCGCATCTATGGCAACCGCAACGACCTGGACGTGACCGAGCATCGTGACGAGACCCTCGAGGGCGCCCATGCCCTGGTCATCTGCACCGAGTGGAAGGCCTTCCGTACCGTCGACTTCGCCAAGCTGCGCGAGCGGCTGATCGAGCCGGTGGTGGTCGATGGCCGCAACCTCTTCTCGCCCCAGAGCGCCCGGGAGGCCGGACTCACCTACTACGCCATCGGCCGAGGCGCCTCCGTCCGTCCCGTCGTGTCCTGAGAGGCATCGATATGTCGAAGCTCCCAGACCACACTTCCGTCGCCAGCAAGGCGACGGAGCTGACCGCCCTGCTGCTGCTGCTGGCCCTGCTGGTGGTGCTGCTCACCGAGCTGCCGTCGGAGGTCTTCTCCCCGGCGTCGAAGAGCTTCTTCTTCGCCATCGGGGTCGTCGGTGCCTGGCGCTACTCCTGGTGGTTCGCCCAGGCCCTGCGCTCGGTGTGGTACAACCGGCGCATCTTCCCGCAGCTGAGGGCCGCGGCGGATGCCGCCGGAGCCGTCGCCAGGCCCAGCGAACTGTACGTGCTGTGCACCTCGTTTCGCATCGACCCCGACGTCAGCTACCGGGTCTACGAGGCCCTGGTGCGCGAGGTCCGGGACTACGGGGTACCGACGACGATCTTCGCCTCGCTGTCCGACCGCACCGACGTCGACATCATCACCCACGTGATGGAGGACCTCGGCTGGCCGGACAACGTCGAGCTGCGCTACATGTTCCAGAAGGGCGACGGCAAGCGCTCCGCGATGGCCGAGGTGCTGCGTGCCATCTCGCGCCGCGCGCCGGCGCCGGACGCCCTGCTGGTCTCGATGGACGGGGACATCCTGCTCGAGCCGGACACCCTGTCCCGCTCGCTGTCCTTCTTCCAGAGCAACGAGGACCTGGGGGCACTGACCACCAACAACAGCGCCATCGTGACCGGCGGCGATGTCACCAAGGAATGGTACGACCTTCGCTACGCCCAGCGTCACCTGGTGATGAGCTCGCTGTCGGTGTCGCGGCGCCTGCTGGTACTGACCGGCCGCTACAGTGCCTTCCGCCTCGACCTGGCCACTCATCCGAGCTTCATCGAGCTGGTGGAGAACGACCATGTCGAGCACTGGCGCTTCGGCAACTTCAAGTTCCTCTCGGGGGACGACAAGTCCACCTGGTACTGGCTGCTCAAGAACGGCTGGCGGATGCTCTACCTCCCGGATGTCTACGTCTCCGGGTTCGAGGAGCTGCCGGATCGCCGCCGCTTCTTCAAGTCGACCACCGACCTGATGCGTCGCTGGTACGGCAACATGCTGCGGACCAGCGGCCGGGCGATCGCCCTGGGCCCCCGCCCGATGGGCATCTTCACCTGGTGGAGCCTGGTCGACCAGCGGCTCTCCATGTGGACGACCCTGATCGGCCCCATGGTGGCGATCCTGGTGACGCTGTTCGTGCGCCCGTCGTTCATCTTCGCCTATGCGCTGTGGATCCTGTTCACGCGCAGCATCTCGACGCTGATCCTGGCCTGGCAGCGCGGTCGTTTCAGCCTACTGTGGATCCCGCTGATCTACTACAACCAGGTCTTCGGGGCCCTGCTCAAGACCTATGTCAGCTTCCGTTTCAATCGCCAGAAGTGGTCGCGCCAGGGGATCTCCGCCGGCGAGCCCAGCGACCCGGTCGCCGTCAGCCGACAGCGACGCATGGGGCACGTGCTGCATGGCTTCTTCGTCGCCGTGATGCTCTACGTGCTGCTGCTTGCCACCGGCGTGCTGCAGCCTCCCGATCGCATCGCCATGGCCATCCTGCAAGGCCCGGTCCCCGGCGAGGCGCAGGCCGCGAGCGAGACGCCGGGCGCGGGAACGGCCAACCGCTGGCTGGCGATGACCCTTGCCGATGGCTCGGCCAGCGGCGCCGTCATGCTGCCGCCGGAACGCCTGAGGCTGGACGAGGGCCTGCTCGAGATCTTGGCCACCACCGACCGCATGAGAACCGAGCGCCTGACGGGGGCGGCCGGCGACCGGACGACCACGCTGGAGATCAGCCCCGCGCTGGCCCGCCATATCCGCGACGCCAATGGTCGCCCCCTCGACGGCAGCGGGCTCGCGACCTGCAGCGCGTCGCCGGGCTGCGCCCTCGCGCTCGACGACCGCACGGTGAGCCTCGTCGACCTGAACATCAGAGTGCAACCGGGCCGCTCCTGAAGACGCAGGCAGGAGCCAGGAGACCCTCTTAGGAGACACCCATGACCGACTATTACGCCGATGATCACGAACGCAGCGAGCCCACGCTGGGCGGTCAGCGAGACGACTCGCCACCCCCCCCGGAGAGCCACCCGGCCAAGCATCGCCCGCAGACACCGGGCGAGGGCATCGCCCACGAGCGCCGTGACGAGCGGCGCTATATCCGCGTGGCCCGGACCTTCCAGGTCAAGATGGAGGACGGCACCCGCTTCGACGGGGTCGATCTCTCCCAGGGTGGCTTCGCGATCCACAGCGAGCGCCCCATCCGCACCGGGGCCAAGATCAAGGCCTCCCTGCTGATCCTGGCGGGCGGTGCCGAGCTGATCATTCCCGTGTCCGCCGAGTGCCGGCATTGCACGGCGACGGCTCAGGGCCGAAGCCATACCGTGGGCTTCGAGATCACCGATATCGCCCCGGGCCACCTCGAGCTCCTGCGCCGCGTGATCCGCGCGAGCCTGAGCGGCCGCGAGGTCGACGTGGAGGGCCTGATGGCCGGCGAGGACCCCCAGACGCCGCGCAAGCGCCGCAGCGGGGCGGGTATGACCACGCCCCAGTCCGCCCAGCGCCCGCCCAAGCCGCTGGGCCGTTATGTGGCACTGTTCATGGCCTTCGGCGTGCTGGCCCTGGTGGCGGCCGCCACGGCCTATCGCAACTTCATGCTGATCGAGCCGAACTTCGCCGCGGTGACGGCCCCGCGGATCGACATCCGGGCCCCGGGGCCGGGCATCCTCCAGGCCCATGACCTCCAGGCCGGCGACCGCGTTGAACGGGACGCGAATCTGACCAGCGTCAAGAACGTCGACCTGGAGTCGGACCTGATCCTGGCCACGGCGGCCCAGCGCTTCAACAGCCAGCTGATCGAGAACCTGCAGAGCAGCCTCGACTCCGGCAGCGGCCAGGTCAGCCTGGCCAACTCCGCCGAGCCGGCGAGCGGCGAGGCGATGAGCTTCGAGACAGTGCCCCCCGAGGTCGCCCGCGCTCGCATCGACCAGTTCGAGACCGCCCGTGACTTCCAGAGCTCGCGCATCGCCGCCCTGGAGGCCCGGCAGTCCCAGAACGAGATCTATAGTCCCTGCGACTGCCTGGTGGCCTGGGCCCTGAGCAGCTCCGACGGCACCTACATCAACGAGAGCGAGCGGGTCATGACGCTCATCCGCACCGGCGAGAACGACATCATGGTCGAGGCCCTGGTGCACATGGACGACATCGACAACATCGATCCCAACCAGAAGGCCTATATCTCGCTGCCGCACACCTCGGGGCCGATCAGTGCCCGCGTGCGCAGCGTGGCCCTCGACATCGAGCGCCAGCCGCGTGCCGGCTTCCCCAGCTGGGTCCGTCAGCAGCAGAACGTGGCCAGCGTGCTGCTGGTGCCGGAGAAGCCGCTGCCGGCGGACGCCGTCGGTACGCCGGTCGACGTTCGCTTCACCGAGGCCCCGCTGATCGGCACCACCGCCGAGTGGATCTGGCAGGGCGGGCGCGCCGTCGGCCAGCTGTTCGGTGGCATCTTCAACCTGTTCACCGGCGACGACCCAGAGGACCAGCGCAGCGACACCCTCAGCCAGACCGGCTGAGCCCGTCCGCAGCGTCCAACTGAAGACCGCGGCCGCCCGCCGGGCGGCCCCGACCGGAGCCCGATATGTCTCACGACACTCTCCCGAACGGCAAGCGTCACCTCGCCATGCTGATGGCGGCCCTGCTCCCCGGCCTGGCCACCCCGGCCCTGGCCGAGAGCGCTGACGGCAAGAACCTGTCGGTGCCCAGCGAATCGGCCTGCTCGACCCGCTATCCGCTGGTCGCCTCCCCCGCGCCCGCGCCGCAGGCCGAGGATGCCAAGGCCGCCGTGCGTGACGGCTTCGGCACCCAGAAGGATTGGGGTACCGAGGACAACGTCGCGCTGCTCTCGGCCAGCGAGACCGGCCTCGACGAGCCCGGCCTGCGGATCCTCTATCCCGAGGGCACCTCGTCTCCCGGCGATACCGAGAAGGGGGGGGCCGGTTTCTATGCGGCGCCCGACGCCCTGGACGGCGCCGAGCGCGCCTGCCTCCAGTACCGGGTCCGCTTCGAGCCGGGCTTCGACTTCGTCAAGGGCGGCAAGCTGCCCGGCCTGTTCGGCGGCGAGGCCCCCAGCGGCGGCGAGGAGGCCGACGGCGAGAACGGCTTCTCGATGCGCTACATGTGGCGCGAGAACGGCCAGGGCGAACTCTACGAGTACGCCGTCAACCAGGACAAGGAATACGGCAAGTCGGTGGGCCGGGGCCTGTGGAGCTTCCCTACCGGGCAGTGGGTGTCCCTCGAGCAGGAGATCATCCTCAACGACCCCGGCCAGGCCAACGGCGTGGCCCGCGTGTGGGTGGACGGGCGACCGATCCTCGAGCAGCGGGGCATCACCTATCGCACCAGCGAGGCGGTGACCATCGACGGCCTGATGTTCTCCACCTTCTTCGGTGGAGATGGCGAGGACTGGCGCACGCCCCGTGACCAGCATGCCGACTTCGCCGGCTTCCGCTTCTATGCCCCCCGATCCTGACCGGCCCGACGGGCCGCGCCGACGGCCCGTCCCGACACCGCTTCACAAGGAGCTCCGATGCCCATGACCCAGTTCACCGGCCTTCGCCGCGCCTCCCTGCCCCAGCGTCTGCTTTCGGGGCTGTCCCTGGCCCTGTGCGGCCTGGGCGCGGGGGGGCTCCCCGCGGCTCAGGCGATGACGCTCGAGGAGCGAGCCGAGCTCGACCTCTCCGAGTACAAGGTGACGGCGCCGGATGCCTCGTACCTCGATGTCGAGGCGCGTATGACGCTGCTCGAGGACGTCGACAACGCCATCCTGCTGCAGGAGATCGACAAGCTGTCGACGGGGACCAGCTGCCAGCAGCTGCTCGCCTACGATCCCATCGACACGCGGATGCGGATCCCGGGCTACTACCCGAGTCCCGAGGAATGGGAGCTGGCCTCGGAGCCCCTCTTCCAGTTCGAGGACAGCGTCTCCCAGCTCGCTGGCAGCTACGTGGCCACCGGCGATGACTACTACGCCGAATGCCTGGTGCGCTTCCTCGACAAGTGGGCCCAGGAGGACGCCCTGACCAACTACTACTACGACCCCATCGAGCCCCAGGCCTGGTTCGCCACCGAATCGATGATCTTCGCGGCCGCCATGGCCTACTCGGTGGTCCGGCCCGAGATCGAGGGCATGCAGGAGGAACGGAAGCGCATCGAGGCCTGGCTCAACGACCTGGCCCACCAGCATGCCGCCATCCCCGGTCAATCGATCGGTAGCTGCTGCAATAACCACTTCTACCGCCGCGCCCTCTACGGCACCATGGTCGGCGTGCTGACCGAGGACGACGAGCTGTTCCGCTTCGGCGTCAGCGCCATCTACTCGGCCCTGCACGACCTCACCGAGGAAGGCGCCCTGCCCCTGGAGGTGTCCCGCGGCCGGCGCGCGACGCACTACCAGAACTATGCCCTGCTCTACCTGATCACCAACATGCAGATCATCTCCCGTCAGGGCTACGACATCTTCGATCTGGAGGTAGAGGGCAACACCATCCACGACGCGGTGGACTTCGCCCTGGAAATCTTCGAGGACCCGGCGGCCCTGGGCGATATGGCGCCCCTCGAGCAGTACACCGGCTTCCTCAAGGACAACCAGTACTTCTCCTGGATGGAGATCTACCAGACCCGCTACCACGACCCGCAGATCGCCGAGTTCATCCGCCGGATGCGCCCCATCTACAACCGCAGTGCCGGTGGCTACATCACGCTCTACTTCATGGAGCCCGATGCACAGCGGAATATCGTCATGGATGAAAAGCAGCGCGAGGACGCCGCGTTCAAGGGCCTGGGAGAGCAGTGATCACTCCCTCGCCCCCATCCATTACTTCGAGGCAGACCGATACCATGACCAAGACCACACCCACACTTACCCGCACCGGCCAGTCTCCCGGGCTGCGACTGGCCGCCTCGGCCGGCCTGCTGGTCTGGCTGGGTGGCTGTGCCGCGCTCCAGCAGCCCGACCCTCATGTCAGCGGCCCCGTCCCCGCCCAGTACGAGGACTGGTTCGACGGCGGCCAACCACGCAACCTCGAGTGGATGCACAAGAACAAGGTGGAGAAGGCCAACCAGCTGATCGAGGCCGGCAAGCCCTTCGAAGCCATCGCCCAGATCGAGTCACTGATGCAGCAAGGCCTGCCCCAGGCCTACTACGAGATGGGCAAGATCTTCGACCAGGGCAAGGGCGTGGAACCCGACCCGGTACGGGCGGCCAATCTCTATGCCGAGGCCATCAAGACGCCGTCCTACATCCTCGGCAACGCCTCGCTGAACCTGGCCAAGCTGTATCGCGAGGGCGAGGGCGTCGAGCGCAACGACGTGCTGGCCTATCACCTGATCCAGCAGGCCATGGACGAGGAGGTCGGTCCCCGGGCCGAGGTCGCGCTCGCCGAGCTTCTCGCCCGGGGCGGCGAAGGCGTCAATGCCGACCCGGCGCTGGCCGCCTCGTACTACCGCAAGGCCGCCGAGGCCGGCAACGAGGAGGCCCTGCAAGCCCTCGCCGAGGCCCACCGTCCCGGGGGCTGGCTGCAGGCGGACCCGAGCCGTGCCCAGGACTACGCCCAGCGCTATGCCGAGGTCCTGGAGCGCCGCGCCGGCGCCGGCGACGTCGACGCCATGGCCAAGCTCGCCGGCATGTACACCGCGGACGGCCTGCTCGGCGACCAGCCGCAGCGGCGCATGGAGTGGCTTACCAAGGCCGCCAACGCCGGTGACTCCGATGCCCTGAGCCAGGCCGGACGTGCCCTGCTGGAGGACGGCAACCCGCGCCAGGGCCTGACCATGCTCGAGCAGGCCGCCCAGAACGGCGATGTCGCCGCGATGGAGACCCTCGGCAAGGCGCTCCTCGAGGGCGAGGGCATTCCCGCGCGCCCCGACCAGGCCCAGCACTGGCTGAGCGCCGCCATCGCCCAGGACTCGGTCGACGCCAAGGTCACCCTGGGCCGCGCCCTGCTGCACGGCGAGGGCCTGCCCTCCCACCCGCAGCGCGGCGTCGAGCTGCTCGAGGAGGCCGCCGACCAGAACGATGGCCTGGCCCTGGCGCTGCTCGGCGACTACTACCTCGATGACACGACCGGGAGCAGCCAGCCGCTGGTCGCCCTCGACTACCTGAAGCGTGGCCACCAGCTGGGCCATCCCTACGCCACCCAGCAGTTGGGGGCGCTCTATCTGGAGGGACGCGGGGTGCCGGCGGACGGCCAGCAGGCCGCCACGCTGCTCAACGAGGCCGCCGACAAGGGACAGACCGCCGCCCTGCGCATGCTCGGCGAGGCCTATCTGGAAGGCGAGGTGCTGCCCTACCACCCGTCCCAGGCCGAGGAGCTGCTGACGCGGGCGGTGGAGAGCGGTGACGTGTCCGCGAAGACGGCCCTCGGCGCGGGCTACCTCGAGGGCACCTTCAAGCAGCGGCAGCCCTCCCGCGGCGTGGCCCTGCTGGAACAAGCGGCCCGCGAGGGCGATGCCTACGCCATGGTGGTCCTGGGCCGCGCCTACCGCAAGGGCGAAGGCGTGCCCCAGGACCTGCGGACCGCCAAGGACTGGCTGACCCGGGCCCGGCAGGCCGGCCATCCGTCCGCCGAGGATGCCCTGGCACAGCTGCGCTACGACCAGGGCGACGCCGGCGACATCGAGGCACTGATCGAGGCCGCCGAGGCGGGCCACCCCGGCTCCATGGCGAGCCTGGGCGAGGCCTTCCTCACCGGCCGTGGCGTCCAGCAGAACCTGAGCCATGCGCGCGTCTGGCTGCAGCGGGCCGCCCGCGAGGGACACCGGGGGGCGATGGCCGACCTGGGCCGCATGTACCTCAAGGGGCAGGGCGTCCGCCGCGACCCCACCAAGGGCGCCCAGTACCTTCAGCGTGCCGTCGCCTCCGGCCATGCCGGCGCCCGCGCCGACCTGGGTCAGGTCCTGATCTCCGGCAACGGCCTGCCCGCCGACCCCGAACGCGGCATCCAGCTCCTCGAGCAGGCCGCGGCGCAGGGCCACGGCGGCGCACGCCTCGACCTCGCCGAGGCGCTGCTCTCGGGCGAGCACGTCGCCCAGGACACCGAGCGTGGCCTGGAGCTCCTGACCAGCGGGGCCGAGGCCGGCGATGACTACGCCGCCCAGTTGCTGGGCGAGGCCTACCTGGAAGGCAAGGGCGTGGCCGTCGACCCGGCGCAGGCCAAGAAGTGGCTCGGCCAGGCCAGCGACGCGGGCAACCTCTCGGCCCAGACTCTGCTCGGCACGGCCCTGGTCCGCGGCGGGGGAGGCATGACGCCCGATGTCGCGCGCGGTCGTCGGCTCCTCGAGCAGGCCGCCGAGCAGGGCCATTCCGGCGCCCAGGCCACCCTGGGACGCGAGCTGCTGCGAGGCGAACACCTGGAGCTCGACACCCGCCAGGGGGCCGACTACCTGCTGTCCGCCGCCCGCCAGGGCCACGAGACCGCGCGTCTGGCGCTGGCCAAGGCCTATCTCACGGCCAACGGCCTGGAGAACGCCAACCGCGAGCAGGCCCTGCTGTGGCTCGACGAGGTCATGGAAGGCAACAGCGACATGGCCGTACAGACGCTGCACGACCTGCTCTCCGACGAGGACGCCATGGACGCCCTGCAGCAGGCCTCCGCCAAGAGCTGACCCCGGGGGAGCCCCGCTCCCCCTCCCCGCCACAACGCAACAGGCCGGCAGTCACCTGCCGGCCTGTTGTCGTCTGGGCTCGGGCGGACGGCTCAGCCGCCGAAGGGATTGCGCAGCACGATGGTCTCGTTGCGGTCCGGCCCGGTGGAGATGATATCGATGGAGGTCCCCACCTGCTCCTCGAGGAAGCTGATGTAGGCGCGGGCATTGGCCGGCAGGTCCTCGACACGCTTGGCGCCCAGGGTCGACTCGCTCCAGCCCGGCAGGTCCTGGTAGACCGGCTCGACGGCCTCGTAGCCTTCGGAGTCCACCGGGGTGTCCAGCACGTCGCCATCCTTGCTGCGATAGCCCACGCAGACGCGGATGTTCTCCAGGCCGTCGAGCACGTCGAGCTTGGTCAGGCAGATCCCCGACACGGAGTTGATCTGCACGGCATGGCGCAGGGCCACGGCGTCGAACCAGCCGCAGCGACGCGCCCGGCCGGTGGTGGCACCGAACTCGTGGCCCTTCTCGGCCAGGTGGCGGCCATGCTCGTCGAACAGCTCGGTGGGGAAGGGACCGGAGCCCACCCGGGTGGTGTAGGCCTTGGTGATGCCCAGCACGTAGTCCAGGTACAGCGGACCGACGCCGGACCCGGTGGCGGTCCCGCCGGCGGTGGTGTTGGAGCTGGTGACGAAGGGATAGGTGCCGTGGTCGATATCCAGCAGCGAGCCCTGGGCCCCCTCGAAGAGGATGTTGTCACCGGCCTTGCGCACGTCATGGACCAGGCTGACGGTGTCGCAGACCATCGGCCGCAGTTCCTCGGCCATGCGCATGGCGTCGTCGAGGACCTGCTGGAAGTCCACCGCGGGCTCGCCGTGGTACTGGGTCAGCACGAAGTTGTGGTAGTCCAGCACCTCGCCGAGCTTCGAGGCGAAGCGCTCGCGGTGCAGCATGTCGCCCAGGCGCAGGCCGCGACGGGCCACCTTGTCCTCGTAGGCCGGGCCGATGCCGCGGCCGGTGGTGCCGATCTTGGCCACGCCGCGGGCCTTCTCGCGGGCCTGGTCGAGACGCACGTGGTAGGGCAGGATCAGCGGACAGGCCGGTGACAGGCGCAGCCGCTCGCGGACCGGCACGCCCTTGGCCTCCAGTTCGCGAATCTCCTCGATCAGCGCTTCCGGCGACAGCACCACGCCATTGCCGATCACGCAGGTCTTGTCGTTACGCAGGATGCCGGAGGGGATCAGGTGCAGGACGGTCTTCTCGCCGTCGATGACCAGGGTATGACCGGCGTTGTGACCGCCCTGGAAGCGCACCACCGCATCGGCGGATTCGGTGAGCAGATCGACCACCTTGCCCTTGCCTTCGTCACCCCACTGGGTGCCCAGTACGACTACGTTCTTGCCCATAGTGCTCTCGTCTCTCGTTGCTGCGCCGCCGGCTGTCGGGCCGGTGTCGATATCGTGTCTGCCTGACCGTTCAGGCCTGATCGGTGGACGGCGCCAGCGGCGCCACCTGCCAGCCGCCGTCGGCCTGAACCAGGCGTCGATGGCAGCGATGTTCCGCGGGGCCGGTACGCTGTCCCGGCAGCGCCTGGACGACCCGCTCGCCCTGCTGGCGCAGGGCATTGATGGCCTCGGCCAGGCCATCCCCCTCGACCGGTGCCCAGATGCCATCGTGACGCGGCTCGCTGGGTATCAGGGAGGCCAGCAGCTTGAGTTCCAGGGAGAAGCCGGTGGCCGGCCGGGCCCGACCGAAGGCGCGCCCGGTGTCATCGTAGCGGCCGCCCTTGGCCAGCGCCTGGCCATAACCGGGCACGAAGGCCGCGAACATCATCCCGGTGTGGTACTGGTAGCCCCGCAGCTCGGCCAGGTCGAAGTAGAGGTCGACCTCGGGATGCTCGGCGGCCACGCCCCGATACAGGGTCCGCAACTGGTCCAGTGCCGCCGCCACCGCCTGGGGCGCCTCGGCGAAGGCCTCGCGGGCCTCGTCGAGCACCTCGGGGCCGCCATGCAGCTCGCCCAGGGCACACAGCATGGCCGCCAGCGTCGGGTCCGCCACGCTGGCCTCGACCCGGGCGGCCAGTTCCCCCGGCGACTTGAGCTCGAGGGCCTCGAACACCGCCTTCTCCTGTTCGGGGGCCAGGTCGGCGGCCTGCACCAGGCTGCGGTAGATGCCGATATGACCGATCGCCAGGTGGACCTCGCCGGCCCCGGCGGCCTGCAGGCTGGCCAGCGCCAGGCGCAGGATCTCCACGTCGGCCTCCAGCCCGGCATGGCCGAACAGCTCGACCCCCACCTGCACCGGACTGCGACCGCCCTGGTACTGGTCGGCCTTGGCGCGCAGCACGGTGGTGCAGTAGCACAGCCGCACCGGCCCCTGGCGCTTGAGGGAGTGGGCATCCATGCGCGCCACCTGGGGCGTCACGTCGGCGCTGACGCCCATCATGCGCCCGGTCATCTGGTCGGTCAGCTTGAAGGTCTGCAGATCCAGCTCGGTGCCGGTGCCGGTGAGCAGGGAGTCCAGGAACTCCACGGGGGGCGGCATCACCTGATCGTAGCCCCAGCGGTGATAGAGGTCGAGCAACGCCCGGCGCAGTTCCTCCATGCGGCTGGCTTGGGGCGGCAGTACCTCGTCCATGCCGTCGGGCAGCAGCCAGCGGTCAGCGATGGTCATGTCGTTCTTCCTGCAAGACGGTGATTGGCCTTCGGCAAGCCTCGCGGCATGACGTGGCAGGGGCGCCGGAGGAGAATTGCCGGGAGTGGAGAGGCCACAAAAAAACCGGGCCACGCCCGGTTACAGGAGTCTATCACGTTTGGGGACGGGATGAACCCCATGGGGGGCGGCGCACAGGGCTATCGCAGTTAGCGTTGCCGCTCGGGGCTGATCCGTCGACAGGTCTACGAGGGGGCGCTGTGAACCCCTCCCTGGGCGCTACCGACGCCATCCCTGGCGTAGGACCCCCTCTACGACCTGCCCCCCGGCGCCCCTCGCCACTCAACTGCGATTGCCCTGGGGCGGCACGGGCCGCCCCTCATGGTCGTCACTCGCCGGATTGGGGCCTGGGGCTCTTGAGGTACTGGAAGAAGTCGCTGGAGGGATCCAGCACCAGCATGTTGCCGTCGCCCTGGAAGCTCGACCGGTAGCCCTCGAGGCTGCGCCAGAAGGAGAAGAACTCCTCGTCCTTGCCATAGGCCTCGGAGAAGATCGCCGCCGCCTCGGCGTCGCCCTCGCCACGCAGGGTCTGGGAGCGGGCGTTGGCCTGGGCCAGCAGCACCTGACGGCGGCGATCGGCGTTGGCGCGGATGCGCTCGGCCTCCTCCTGCCCCTGGGCGCGCCACTCGCGGGCCTGCCGCTCGCGCTCGGAGCGCATGCGGTCGTAGACCGCCGAGGAGACATCCTCGGGCAGGTCGATGCGCTTGACGCGGATGTCGAGGATCGCCACGCCGAGTTCCTCGCGCATCAGCTTGTCGAGATCCTGGGTGGGCCCGGTCATCAGATCATCGCGCCTCTCGGAGATGATCTGAGTGAGATTCAGGCGACCGAACTCGTTGCGCAGGCTCTCGTCGACCCGCGGCTGGATCAGCCGCACCGCCTGCAGCTCGTCGCCGGCCGTGGCCTCGTAGTAGCGGGTCGGATTGACCACCTGCCACTGGACGTAGGAGTCGACGATCACCGCCTTCTGCTCGAGGGTCAGGTAGCGGCTGGGGTCGGTGTCCAGGGTCAGCACCCGGGTGTCGAACTTGCGGATCGTCTGGGTGATCGGGATCTTGACGTGCAGCCCCGGCTGGATATTCTCCTCGATCACCTCGCCGAAGCGCAGCTTCACCGCCCGTTCGGTCTCGTCGACCACGTAGAGGCTGTTGCTGGCCAGCCAGGCCGCGGCGGCCAGGCCGCCGACGATGAGCAGGGATCGGTTGTTGATCATGATTAACGGCCCTCCCTGCGGATTCCGTTGCTGCTGGTGTTACGGTTGCCGCTGTCAGCGGACGACTGGCTGCCGCGCAGGCGCTCGAGGAGCTGGGGATCCAGCGACTCCGAGTCGTCGCCACCCTGGCTGGCGGTGCCGGTGAGACCACGACTCAGGCGGTCCATGGGCAGCACCATCAGCGGGCTGTCCCCGTCCACGTCCACCATGACCTTGGACGTCTCGCCATAGACCTCGGAAATGGTATCGAGGTAGAGGCGCTCGCGCATGATCGCCGGCGCATCCTGGTACTGGGTCAGCAGCGCGTTGAAGCGGTTGGCCTGGCCCTCGGCCTCGGCCACCACCGATTCGCGATAGCCCTGGCCCTGCTCGACCAGACGCTGGGCCTGGCCCTGGGCGGCCGGAATCACGGCGTTGGCATAGGCCATGGCCTGGTTGATGGTGCGCTGACGATCCTCACGGGCGCGGATGACGTCGTCGAAGGCATCCTGCACCGCGTCGGGCGGCGAGGTGGACTCGACGTTGAGGGTCTGCAGGAGGATCCCCGTGCCATAGCTGTCCAGGTAGGACTGCAGGCGGCTGGTCACCGAGCTGCCGAGAATCTCGCGGCCCGACGTCAGGATGTCGATCATGTCGGTGCCGCCGACCACGTGGCGCAGGGCGGAGTCCAGGGCGTTCTCCAGCGACAACTCGGGGTTGCGCACGTTGAGCACATAGCCGCGGGGATCGGCGACCTGATACTGGGCCGAGATCTCCACGGAGACGATGTTCTCGTCCTGGGTCAGCATCGACTGGGTCTGGGTGATCGAGCGCACCCGGGTCACGTTGACCATGCGCACGTCATCGATCAGCGGCGGGTTCCACTGCAGGCCCGGGGTGACCACTTCCTGGAACTCGCCGAAGCGCAGCACCACGCCACGCTCGGACTGATCGACCAGGTAGAAGCCGGAGGCCGCCCAGATGGCCAGCGCCACGATCAGCAGCAGGCCCGGCAGGGCGAAGGCATTGCGCGGCTTGCCGCTGCCCCCCGACCCGCCGCTGCCGCCGCGCTTGCCGCGACCGCCCAGCATGCTATTGAGCTTGTCCTGAAACTTCTTCAGGGCCTCGTCGAGATCGGGGGGACCCGGGTTGCCACCCCCCTTGCCTCCACCGCCGTTGCCGCCACGGCGTCCCCCGCCACTCCAGGGGTCGTGCTGGTTGCCGCCACCGGGCTCATTCCAGGCCATACGTCGTCTCCACTATGCGTTGCGTTCCACCGCGCCGGGTCCGCGGGCGGTGGGCATCGGTTGCGATCCTTGTGGCGCCGGCCGCCGCGGCCGGCGCCCGAAGGCGACTCATTGTTGTTCCCATACGGGGCGATCCCGCAGCGCCTCGGGCAGGTAGTCGTCGGCCCGCTCGCCGAGGCGCGCCATCAGCTGCAGGAAGTCACGCCGCGGCAGGCGGACCTCCAGCAGGGTGCGTCCCTGGTCGTCGAAGCGTTCCTCGCGCACCGCCCCCAGCTCGTGCAACCCGGCCCGCAGCCTGCCCTGCTCCGGGGCCAGGGTGACGTCGAAGTCGATGATGTCGTCGGCCAGGCACTCGGAAAGCGCCTGTTCGAGCAGCTCGAGCCCCCGGTCCTGCTGGGCGGAGAGCCACACCACCTCGGGACGCCCCTCGCCATCGCGCTCGATGCGCGGGGCGCTGTCGAGCAGATCGATCTTGTTCATCACCTTGAGGGTCGGCACGTCCAGAGCACCGATCTCGTCCAGCACGCCTTCCACCTGGTCGACGTTGAGTTCGCGGTCCGGGTCGGCCGCGTCGATCACGTGGACCAGCAGGCTCGCCTCGGCGGCTTCCTGGAGGGTGGCCTGGAAGGCCTCCACCAGCTTGTGGGGCAGGTGCCGGATGAAGCCCACGGTGTCGGCCAGCACCACCGGCCCCACGTCCTCGACCTCGAGGCGCCGCAGCGTCGGGTCGAGGGTAGCGAAGAGCTGGTCGGCCGCATAGACCCTCGAGGCGGTCAGGGCGTTGAATAGCGTCGACTTGCCGGCGTTGGTGTAGCCGACCAGGGAGACGCTGGGGATCTCGGCTCGGGAACGGGCCCGACGGTTCTGGCTGCGCTGGCTGCGCACCTTGTCGAGGCGCTTGTGGATCGCCTTGATGCGGCCGCGCAGCAGCCGACGGTCGGTCTCGAGCTGGGTCTCCCCCGGCCCGCGCAGGCCGATCCCGCCCTTCTGCCGCTCCAGGTGGGTCCAGCCGCGCACCAGCCGGGTCGACATGTACTCCAGCTGGGCCAGCTCCACCTGCAGCTTACCCTCGTGGGTCCGCGCCCGCTGGGCGAAGATGTCGAGGATCAGGCCGGTGCGATCGAGCACGCGACACTTGAGCGACTGCTCGAGGTTGCGCTCCTGGGAAGGGCTCAGGGCATGGTTGAAGATCACCAGCTCGGCATCATGGACCGCCAGCGCCTCGCGGAGCTCCTCGACCTTGCCCGAGCCGATGAAGGACCGCGGGTCGGGCCGCCCGCGGCTGCCGCTGAGCAGAGTGGCCGGCTCCGCACCGGCCGAGCGCACGAGCTCGAGGAACTCACCGGGGTCCTCGCGCTCCTGCTCGTCCTGGAAGTCGACATGGACGAGGACCGCCGTCTCTCCGGCGTCGGGGCGTTCGAAAAACAATCAATACCTCACGCGTTGCTGTCCGACGGCGCGGGGGCGTCAGGGGCCGGCAGGCGCACGTTGCGCGACGGCACGACCGTGGAGATGGCATGCTTGTAGACCATCTGGCTGACGGTGTTGCGCAGCAGGATGACGAACTGGTCGAAGGATTCGATCTGTCCCTGCAGCTTGATGCCGTTGACCAGGAAGATCGATACCGGAATGCGCTCCTTGCGCAGGATGTTCAGGTACGGATCTTGAAGGGACTGCCCTTTGGACATGTTGCTCTCCGTGAGTTGTCTCTGGGATGGTTAGTATTTTAGGTGCTCGCCCTTGGAGGGGACGACACGGGCTGACCGACGGGCCCGTTCAAACGGCCACTCGAAACGTTCATCTTACGCTAACTACCGAATTTGCGCACCAGTTTCAGGACCTCGCCGAGGGGATCGTCGCCCAGGGCGTCGACCCGGTGCAGCCCCGGCCAGCGCCGCATCCAGGTCAGCTGTCGCTTGGCCAGTTGGCGGGTAGCGACGATGCCCCGATGGCGGAACGTCTCCCGATCAACGCGGCCATCCAGGTACTCCCACCCCTGACGATAGCCCACGCTCTTCATCGAGGGCAGCCGCGGGTGCAGGTCACCGCGGGCCCGGAGGCCCGCCAGCTCGTCGAGGAAGCCCGCCTCGAGCATGGCATCGAAGCGCCGCGCGATACGCTCATGCAATACGCCTCGGTCGCCAGGGATGAGCCCTATCGACAGCGTCCGCCAGGGAAAGGTTTCCGGGCGCTGTGCCTCCCAGAGCTCGGTGAGCGCTCGGCCGCTGACCCGATAGACCTCGAGGGCCCGCATCAGGCGCTGTGGGTCGTTGGGGTGGATGCGCGCGGCGGCCGCCGGGTCGACCCGGGCCAGTTCCGCGTGGAGGCCGGCCAGGCCCAGGCGCTCGGCGTCGCGCGACAGCGCGGCGCGCACCACCGGGTCCGCCGAGGGCAGGTTGGCCACGCCCGCCAGCAAGCGCTGGAAGTACATCATGGTGCCCCCCACCAGCAACGGCACCCGGCCGGCGGCGGTGATGGCCGACATCTCGCGGCGGGCGTCCTCGCGGAATTCCGCCGCCGAGTAGGGCTCTGCCGGGTTACGGATGTCGATCAGCCAGTGCGGGGCCCGGGCCAGCTCGGAGGCGTCGGGCTTGGCACTGCCGATATCCATGCCGCGGTAGACCATGGCCGAGTCGACGCTGATCAGCTCGCAGCCCAACCGCTCGTGCAGCTCGATGGCCAGATCGGTCTTGCCGGCGGCGGTGGGGCCCATCAGGAAGATGGCCGGGGGGCGGGTGTCGGACATGGGCTGTTTGGGCATTCTCTTGGCTTCTCGATGAGAAGCTGACCCGGTGGCAGACCTGCGAGGAGGCGCTGTGAACCCATCCCTGGGCGCTACCGACGCCATCCTTGGCGTAGGACCTCCTCTTCGGTCTGCCCCCGGCGCTTCTCGCCACTCGGGTGGCAGTTTGTCGCTTATTGTCCCCTAAGGAACAAGCGGTCCAGTTCCTTCATGCTCAGCTCGGTCCAGGTGGGCCGGCCATGGTTGCACTGGCCGCTGCGCTCGGTGCGCTCCATGTCGCGCAGCAGGGCGTTCATCTCCTCGAGGGTGAGCTGGCGGTTGGCGCGCACGCTGCCGTGGCAGGCCATGGTGGCCAGCAACTCGTTGATGTGCGCCTCGAGCCGGTCGGAGCGGCCATAGCGCTCCAGGTCGCCGAGCATGTCGCGGATCAGCGGCTCCACGTCGGCATCGACCAGCAGGGTCGGCACCTGGCGCACCAGCAACGTCTCGGGGCCCGCCACGTCGAGCTCCACCCCGAGGCGCGAGAAGGCCTCGTGCTCGGCCTCCGCGGTGGCCACCTCGGCGGCACTGGCGGCCAGCGACACCGGCACCAGCAGCGGCTGAGCCTGCAATCCGCCTTCCCCCCCGGCCTCGCCGTGGACCTGGGCCTTCATGCGCTCGTAGACGATGCGCTCGTGGGCGGCATGCATGTCCACCACCACCAGGCCCCGCTCGGTCTGGGAGAGGATGTAGACCCCGTGCAGCTGGGCCACGGCATAGCCCAGGGGCGGGGCTCGGGTATCGTCCGCCGCCGGCATCGCCGGGCGCGGCCGGACGGCCTGGGGCTGGGACTGCGCCCGACGCTCGGCCAGGGCCACGTCGGCGGCGGCTCCGCCGGCCCCGGGCGCGGCCGGCTGGGGCGTCAGCAGGCTCTCCTCATGATCGGGATGCAGCGCGCGATAGCCCTCCATGAAGGCCCGTACCCGATCGGGGGTCGGGCGCTCCGGGGCCTCCCCGCGGCCCGGCAGGGCCATGGGCTGCTGCTGCCAGGCGGGCTGGGGCGCGGCCTCGCGCACCTCGCCGGCCGGCAACGATGGCTCGGACAACGCACCGGCGCCCTCCTCGCTTTCCGCCTCACCCTCCGGCGCAGCCCCGGCCCTTGCCTCGCCCAGCGCCCGATGCAGGCTGGAGAACAGGAAGTCGTGGACCATGCGGCCGTCCCGGAAACGCACCTCGTGCTTGGTGGGATGGACGTTGACGTCCACCACCGTGGGGTCGACCTCGAGGTAGAGCACGAACACCGGATGCCGGCCGTGGAAGAGCACGTCCCGGTAGGCCTGGCGGATGGCGTGGGCCACCAGCCGGTCGCGGACCACCCGGCCATTGACGAAGAAGTACTGCTGGTCGGCCTGGGCACGGGAATGGGTGGGCAGGCCCACCCAGCCCCACAGGCGCAGCCCGCCAACCTCCAGGTCGAGGTGCAGGGCGTTCTCCAGGAAGGCCTTGCCGAGCAGCGCCTGGAGGCGCCGCTCGTGGCCGACCAGATCCTCGCCGGGGCGCAGCTGGTGCACGGTCTTCTGGTTGTGGCGCAGCACCCAGCCGATATCCAGCCGCGACAGGGCCTGACGGCGGAAGGCCTCCTCGACGTGGCCGAACTCGGTCTTCTCGGTGCGCAGGAACTTGCGCCGCGCCGGGGTATTGAAGAACAGGTCACGCACCGTCACCGAGGTCCCCCGGGGATGCGGCGAGGGCGAGACCCGCGGCTCCATGCGGCGCCCCTCCACCACCACCCGCCAGCCGCCGGTGGGGTCCTCCTCGACGTTGGACATCAGCTCCAGCCGCGAGACCGAGCTGATCGAGGCCAGGGCCTCGCCGCGAAAGCCCAGGCTGGCCACCCCCTCGAGGTCCTCGAGGGAGGCGATCTTGCTGGTGGCGTGGCGCGACAGCGCCAGCGGCAGGTCGTCCTCGCCGATGCCACCGCCATCGTCGCGCACCCGGATCAGGCGCGCGCCGCCGGCCTCGAGCTCCACCTCGATGCGCCGGCTGCCGGCGTCGATGGCGTTCTCGATCAGTTCCTTGACCACCGAGGCGGGGCGCTCTACCACCTCGCCGGCAGCGATCTGGTTGGCCAGCCGCGGGTCGAGAATCCGGATGTGTTGGCTGTCTGTCATATCACTCCCAAGCTAGAAGAACACGGCTGCGCCGCTATAAGAAGGAAGACCGGCGCTGCGCGCCTTGAAGAAGGAAGAAAACCGCCTAGCCTGTCTTCCCTCTTCCCTCTTCCTTCTTCCCTCTAGGATCGAGGTATCCGCAGCACCTGCCCGACCCGGATGACGTCGCCGTCGAGCTCGTTGGCCTGACGCAGCTGGGCCACCGGGACGCCGTGGCGCGCGGCGATCTCGGAGAGGGTATCCCCGGGCTGGATGCGGTACTCGTTGCCGGCGGTATCGCGGCCCTGGTCGCGCTGCCAGGCCAGCAGGCTGGCCGGCGGCGGATTGCGGCGGAAATGCGCCCGGATGCCGCCGAACACCGCGTCCATCATCCGCGCCTGGTAATCCGGGTCGCGCAGCCGGCGCTCCTCGTCGGGGTTGGAGATGAAGCCGGTCTCGACCAGCAACGAGGGGATGTCCGGCGACTTGAGCACCACGAAGCCGGCCTGTTCCACCCGGGACTTGTGCAGCTCGTTGACCCGGCCCAGGCGATCGAGCACCTGGCCGCCGAGGGTCAGGGAGTCGTTGAGGGTCGCGGTCATGGTCAAATCGAGCAGCACGCCGCGCAGCACCTCGTCCTTGTCGTCCAGCGAGAGGTTGCCATCCACGCCGCCGATCAGGTCCGCGCGGTTCTCGCTGGCGGCCAGCCACTGGGCGGTCTCGGAGGTGGCGCCGCTCTGGGAGAGCGCATAGACGGAGCTGCCGTGGGGCCGCGGGCTGTTGAAGGCGTCGGCATGGAGGGAGACGAAGAAGTCGGCCTTCTGCTCCCGGGCGATACGGGTGCGCTGACGCAGCCCCACGTAGTAGTCGCCGTCGCGGATCATCACCGCCTTGAAGCCCTCGGCCGCGTTGATCAGCCGCGCCAGCCGGTCGGCCATCTCCAGCACCACGTCCTTCTCGCGGGTCCCGCTGGGCCCGATGGCACCCGGGTCCTCACCGCCATGCCCGGCATCCACCGCGACGATGATGTCACGCCGGGGGTGGGGCTGGGCGGGCTCCAGCACCGGCGCCACCGAGGCCGGGTCGCGTCCCTCGGCCACGGCCTCGGCCTGGGCCCGGTCGGCGGCGATCTCCTGCTCGCGGATCATCGCCTCGATGGGGTCGATGGGGTCCTCCACGGCGCTCTCGCCGGGATACTCGAGGTCCACCACCAGGCGATGGCCGTACTGCTCGTTGGGGGCCAGGGTGAAGTGGCGCGGCTCGATCTCCCGGGACAACTCCAGCACCACCCGCAGGTCATCGCCGTCGCGGATGCCGCTGCGCACCTCGCGGATGGCGCTGCCCTCGAGGTCGAGCCGCGAGAGATCGGCGTTGAGCCGGCTGTCGCGCAGGTCGATGACCAGCCGCCGCGGATCGTCCAGGGGAAAGACCTCCGCCTCGGCCGGGGCGGAGAGGTCGAAGACCAGGCGGGCATGATCCGGCGCCGCCCAGAGGCGCAGGTTGTCGACGCTGGCCGCCTCGGCCGCGCCCGGGGCGAGCAGTGCCAGCGGCCAGAGCCAGCCGAGCAGCCGGGAACGCAGGCTTCCCTTCCTCATGAGACGTCGTCACCCTCCCTGGCGAGGTAGCAGTCCGCCATTACCGGGTCGGCGGCCAGACGCGCCAGGACCCGGCGACCCTGGTCGCTGTGGGCGGTGAGGCAGGCCCGGCGGCCGCTGTCGGCCACCTCCAGGCGCACCACCAGGTCCGGCGTGGGCAACCAGCCCTCGCCCCGGGCCGGCCACTCGATGACGCACAGGGCGTCCTCGGCCAGCAGGTCGCGACCGCCGATGAACTCCAGTTCCTCGGGATCCCCCAGGCGGTAGAGGTCGAAGTGATGGACCCGGGCGGACGCCAGCTCGTAGGGCTCCACCAGGGTGTAGGTGGGACTCTTCACCGCGCCACGATGGCCATAGGCGCGCAGGATGCCGCGGGTGAGGGTCGTCTTGCCCGCGCCCAGCTCGCCCTCCAGGTAGAGGCGACCGTGCCCGCCGAGGGCCCGGCCGAGGGATTCGCCGAAGGCCACCTGGCGGTCTTCGTCATCGAGTCGCAGCTGCATCGTCTTCGCCCATCGTCGGGTTGACCAGAATTCGCGCACAGGATGCCAGATCGCCGGCCAGCAAGCCACGCTCTCCCCCCTCGGCGGCCGCCATGTCGGCGGCCAGGGCATGGATCACCACGCCGAGCCGGGCGGCGAGCTCGATGGCCAGTCCCTGGGCCAGCAGCGCCCCCAGGATGCCGGAGAGCGCATCGCCCATGCCGCCGCTGGCCATGCCGGGGTTGCCGTAGGGGCAGACCGCCAGGCCGGACGGGCCCGCCACCAGGCTACCGGCGCCCTTGAGCACCACCACGCCGCCGAAGCGACGCTGCAGGGCGAGCGCCGCCGCCGGCCGGTCGGCCTCCACCTCGGCGGGGGTCATGTCCAGCAGGCGCCCGGCCTCGCCGGGATGCGGGGTCAGGATCCAGTCGTCGCGATGCTCCCCGGGGAAGCGCGAGGCCAGCAGGTTGAGGCCATCGGCATCCACCACCAGCGGGCGACCGGCGGCGAGTGCCGCCTGGAGCATCGCCTGGCCCCAACTGCCCTGGCCGAGGCCCGGCCCCACCACCAGCACGTCGGCCTGGGTCGGCAGCTCGCCGAGGTCGGCGGCCCCGCGCACGCCGTGCACCATCACCTCGGGGCGGCGCACCAGGCTCGCGGTCACGTGCGCCGGCGCCGTGGCCAGGCTCACCTTGCCGGCGCCCAGGCGCGCGGCATGCTCGGCGGCCAGCAGGGCCGCCCCGCCGAAGCCCGGGGCGCCGCCCAGCACCAGGGCATGGCCCGCCGCGCCCTTGTGGGCGTCCCGGGGACGCGGCGGCAGATGCTCGGCGATCATCGAGCGGTCGAGCAGATGGGCCGCCGGCGTCATGTCCGCCGTCGCGTCCACGGGGGCGTCGAGGTCGCGAACGCTCAGCCGGCCCACCCGCGCCGGGGCGCGGCCGGTGTGCAGGCCCAGCTTGTCGCCGATGAAGGTGACGGTCCGCTCGGCCTCGACCGCGATGCCGAGCTCGGCGCCGGTATCGGCGTGCAGCCCGGAGGGGATGTCGATGGCCAGCACCGGACGCCCCGCGGCGTTGACCGCGGCGATGGCGTCGCGCATCTCGCCGCGCACCTCCCCGGCGAGCCCGGTGCCGAGCAGCGCATCCACCACCACCTCGCCGCCGAGCGCCAGGCCCGACCGCCAGGGTTCGAGACCGACGCCGGCGGCGCTGGCCATGTCGGCGGCCCGGCGGGCGTCGCCCGAGAGCGCCTCGACGGGCTTCACGACCACCCGTTGGACCGCGAGGCCCTCGGCGGCGGCCAGGGCCGCCAGCACATGGCCGTCACCGCCGTTGTTGCCGCCGCCACACAGCACGCTGAGCGAGCGCGCCTGGGGCCAGGCCTCGCGCAGCACCCGCCAGGCCGCGGCGGCGGCCCGCTGCATCAGGGCGAAGCCCTCGATGCCGGCGGCGATGGTGCGCCGGTCCAGCTCGCGGACCTGTTCGGCCCGGTAGAGCGGGTGCCCCTCGCGATGTCGGTCCTGCGACGACCCGGCCATGCGCTGTCTCCCCTGAACGCGATGCTTTACCATGAGTGTGTCGTCTTCCCCCGCCCGACGCCAAGCGTCGCGGCGCTTTCCTGCATGGTGTTTTCTCGATCATGACCCAGCCGTCTCCCGCCGGCGACGCGCCCGACCCGCATCACCTGGCCGAGCTGATCAAGACCTGGGGCCGCGAGCTCGGCTTCCAGCAGGTGGGCATCACCGATGTCGACCTCGCCGAGGACGAGGCCCGCCTGCAGCGCTGGCTCGATGCCGGCCACCACGGCGAGATGGGCTTCATGGCCAGGCATGGCACCAAGCGCACGCGCCCGGAGGAACTGGTGCCGGGCACGGTGCGGGTGATCAGCGTGCGCCTGGACTATCTGCCCGCCGAGGTGGAGACGACCCGAATGCTCGCCCGGCCGGAGAAGGCCTATGTATCGCGCTACGCGGTGGGGCGCGACTACCACAAGCTGATGCGCAAGCGCCTGGCGAGGCTGGCCGGGCAGATCGAGGACGCGGTCGGCCCCTTCGGCTACCGGGCCTTCGTCGACTCCGCCCCGGTGATGGAACGGGCCCTGGCGCGCAAGGCCGGCCTCGGCTGGGTCGGCAAGAACGCCATGCTGCTCAACCCCCGGGCCGGCTCGCTGTTCTTCCTGGGCGAACTCTACACCGACCTGCCGCTGCCCGTGGACGCGCCCTTCGAGGGCGAGCACTGTGGCAGCTGCAGCGCCTGCCGCACGGCCTGTCCCACCGATGCCATCGTCGAGGACAGGGTCGTCGATGCGAGGCGCTGCATCTCCTATCACACCATCGAACTGTTCGGGCCCATCCCCGAGGAGTTCCGCACCGCCATGGGCAACCGGGTGTTCGGCTGCGACGACTGCCAACTGGTCTGCCCCTTCACTCGCTTCACCCGAGCCAGCCGGGAGGACGACTTCGCGCCCCGCCACGACCTGGACCGGGCCGACCTGACGGCGCTGTTCGCCTGGAGCGAGGAGGAGTTCCTGGACAAGACCGCCGGCAGCCCGATCCGGCGCATCGGCTACGAGCGCTGGCTGCGCAACCTGGCGGTGGGGCTCGGCAATGCGCCCTGGAGCGAGGCCGTGGAGGCCGCCCTGCGCGCCCGCCTGCCCTACCCCTCGGACCTGGTCCGCGAGCACGTGCGCTGGGCGCTGGCGCGCCAGCGGGAGAAGCGCCAACGGCTGATCGCCGTCACGGGTGAGGGGTAAGGAGTGAGGAGTGGCTTAGGGGGGATAAGCGTCAGCGCATCCACCGATCCGCCATGCCGATCCTGCTCATAGCCGTAAGCCGTTACGGTTGCCATCAGGCTCACCGATGGCAACGGTTCTTTCTTACAGCTTAAAGCTTATAGCTCCCGGACGAAGTCCGGGCTCATTCTTCCTCGTCGCTCTTCTCATCCTCCAGCCGCAGGAAGGTCCGGCGGTAATGGGCCAGCTCGGCGATGGACTCCTTGATGTCGTCCATGGCCAGGTGGACGTTGCGCTTGCCGAAGCCGACCAGGGCCCCGGGATTCCAGCGCTTGGCCAACTCCTTCAGCGTCGAGACATCCAGGTTGCGGTAGTGGAAGAAGGCCAGCAGCTCGGGCATCTCGCGTTCCAGGAAGCGGCGGTCCTGGTGAACGCTGTTGCCGCACATGGGAGAGCTGTTCGGTGCCACGTGCTCGTTGAGGAAGGCGAGCGTGCGGCGCTCGGCCTCGGCGGTATTGATGCGGCTCTCCTTGACCCGCTTGACCAGTCCCGAGGCGCCGTGGGTCTTCTGGTTCCAGTCGTCCATGGCCTCGAGCAGGCCGTCGGGCTGGTGCACGGCGAGCACCGGGCCCTCGGCCACGACGTTGAGGTCGGCGTCGGTGACCAGGGTGGCCACCTCGATGATGCGCTCGCGGTTGGGGTCGAGCCCGGTCATCTCCAGGTCGATCCAGATCAGGCGCTGGCTACGGGGATCTTGGTTCTCTTGGTTTTCGGCCATGGGGGATCCTTGTCGGGAGGCTGACGACAGCCGGGCCCGTTGGTGAGTACAATGCCGCCATTGTACCGACCTCCGGGCCATCATGAGCAAACGCAAGTTGAGCCGCCAGCAGCGCTGGCGCATCGAGAAGATCCAGGCCGAGCGGGCCAGGCGCGCCGAGAAGCGTGGCGACCAGGACGCCGAGAAGCTCGCCGCCGGGGAATACGGCCCCGAACGGCAGGGCCGGGTGACCGCCCACTTCGGGCGCACCCTGGAAGTGGCCCCCGCCGACGGCGGGGAGCCGGTGCGCTGCCACCTGCGCGCCAACCTGGAAGGGCTGGTCACCGGCGACCGGGTGATCTGGCGGGCCGGCCAGGACGGCAGTGGCGTGGTGGTGGCCCGCGGCACGCGCGACAGCGTGCTGGAGCGTCCCGATGCCCGGGGCCAGCTCAAGCCGGTGGCCGCCAACATCGACCAGATCCTGATCGTCTTCGCCGTGGAGCCCGAGCCCCACGCCAACCTCATCGATCGCTACCTGGTGGCCGCCGAGGCCACCGGGATCGCCCCGGTGCTGGTGCTCAACAAGATCGACCTGCTGCCGGCGAACGGCGGCTCCCTGCGCGCGCTGCTGGCGCGCTACGAGACCCTCGGCTACCCGGTGGTCACCACCACCACCGCCCGGGCGGATGGCCTCGACGCCCTGCATGCGCGCCTCGCCGGGCGCACCTCGGTGTTCGTCGGCCAGAGCGGGGTGGGCAAGTCCTCGCTCATCGACCGCCTGCTGCCCGATGAGCAGCTGCGCATCGGGGCGCTGTCCGAGGACTCGCGAAAGGGACGCCACACCACCACCACGGCACGACTCTACGTCCTCCCTCGCCCCGCCACGGGCGCGTTCCAGGCGCCGCTCGCGGACGGCGCGCTGATCGACTCCCCGGGGATCCGCGAGTTCGGCCTGACCCACCTGGACGAGGGCCAGGTGGCCGAGGGCTTCATCGAGTTCCGCGACCTACTCGGGCACTGTCGCTTCCGCGACTGCCGTCATCGCCAGGAACCGGGCTGCGCACTGCTCGAGGCCGTGGATGAAGGCAGGATCCATGCCGACCGCTTCGCCAGCTACCGACGCATCGTCGACAGTCTCGACGAGACTTGAGATAAAGACGAAATACCCCGAGTGAGGAGAGCGCCATGAGTTCCGAAGCCAACCTGCTGCCGCTGATCGTCGAGCCCGAGCAGCTCGCCGAGCACCTGGACGCCCCTTCCCTGCTGGTCATCGACGTGCCGCTGAAGGCCGAGAGCCATGCCCAGGGCCATGTGCCGGGTGCCGTCTTCCTGGACTTCAAGCGCCTGCTGCGTGGCGTGGGCGAGGTGCCCAACGAGGTGCCCGACGAAGCCGCCCTGTCGAAGCTGTTCTCGTCGCTGGGCCTGACCCGGGACACCCACGTGGTGGCCTACGACGACGAGGGCGGCGGCTGGGCCGGCCGGCTGCTGTGGACCCTGGAGCTGATCGGCCATACCCGCTACTCCTACCTCAACGGCGGCCTGCACGCCTGGCGCGGGGCCGGCCTGCCGCTGTCCACCGAGACCACCGAGCCGACGCCCAGCGACTACGAGGCCGAGATCCTCCATCCCGAGGTGGCCATCGAGCGGGCCGAGCTCGTCGAACGGCTGGGCGAGAAGGGCTTCGCCGTCTGGGATGCCCGCTCCCGGGCCGAATACGACGGCGAGAAGGGCGACAACAAGCGGCTCGGCCATATCCCCGGGGCGGTCAACCTCGACTGGACCGACGCCATGGACAGGGACCGCGACCTGCGCCTGCGCGACTATGCGGAGCTGATCACCGAACTCGAGGCCCTGGGCCTGACGCCGGACATGGAAGTGGTCACCCACTGCCAGAGCCACCACCGCAGCGGCTTCACCTGGCTGGTGGGCAAAGCACTGGGATTCGAGAGGATGCGCGGCTATGCCGGCTCCTGGCAGGAATGGGGCAACCGCGACGATACGCCGATCGAAAAATAAGCGGGAAGACGCGGCTGCGCCGCTTGAAGAAGGAAGATCGGTGCTTCGCACCTGGAAGGGCCAGGCTCTCCTCTTCCTTCTTCCCTCTTCTTTCCTCCAACTTCCGCCTTGAGGAATGACTCCTTCGTGACCCTAGCCAAGCTGTTTGCCCTGATCCAGTACCCGCTGCCCCATCACCTGCTCTCGCGGCTGATCGGCCGGCTCGCCGACTGCCGAGTGCCCTGGGTCAAGGCCCTCGCCATCCGCGCCTTTATCCGCCAGTTCAAGGTCGACATGGGCGAGGCCCACGAGCCCGATCCCGGCGCCTACCCGAGTTTCAACGCCTTCTTCACCCGGCCGCTGAAGGACGGCGCCAGGCCCCTCGGCGAGGGGCTGGTCTCCCCCGCCGACGGCACCCTCTCGCAGTTCGGTGCCATCGGCCATGGCCGGCTGATCCAGGCCAAGCGCCACGACTTCACCGCCGCCGACCTGCTGGGCGGCGACCTCGAGGCCGCCGCCCGCTTCCACGATGGCAGCTTCGCCACCGTCTACCTCTCGCCGAGCGACTACCATCGCGTGCATATGCCGCTCGGGGGGACCCTGCGCGAGATGGTCTACGTGCCCGGACGGCTGTTCTCGGTGAACGCCGCCACCACCCATCACGTGCCCAACCTCTTTGCCCGCAACGAGCGGCTGGTCTGCCACTTCGACACCGCGCACGGCCCCATGGCCCTGGTGCTGGTCGGCGCCATGATCGTCGCCGCCATCGAAACGGTGTGGGCCGGCCAGATCACGCCCCTGCCCCGAGACGGCGTGCAGCGCATCCGCTTCGACACCCCGGTGCGCCTGGAGAAGGGCGAGGAGATGGGCCGCTTCAAGCTCGGCTCCACGGTGGTGATGGCCTTCGCCGAGCCGGTCGCCTTCGACCCCCTCGAGGTGGAAGGCAAGGTGCGCATGGGCCAGCGGCTGGGCGCCTTCGACGAGAAGCGGAGTGCCACGCCTCGCCAGGCAGAGATCTCGAGCCCTTCCTGACGGCAAGAGCCTCGGGGGTCGGCTAGGCGCTGGGGGTGGCGAAGGCCATCACCTCGGCCACGCTCGCCTTGCCCAGGGCCAGTTGGATCAGGCGGTCGAGGCCCAGGGCCACGCCGCTGCCCTCGGGCATGCCGGCGGCCAGGGCCGCCAGCAGGCGCTGGTCGACGTCCACCTCGGGCAGGCCCAGGGCGCGGCGGGCGGCGTTGTCTTCCGCGAAGCGCAGGCGCTGCTCGTCGCCATCGGTCAACTCGTCGTAGCCGTTGGCGAGTTCCAGGCCGTCCCGGTAGACCTCGAAGCGCGAGGCCACCCACTCCCCGTCCTCGACGTCCCGGTGGCGTCGGGCCAGGGCCGCCTGGCTGGCCGGGTAGTCGACCACCACGTCGATACCGTCTCGTCCGAGATGCGGTTCGATGGCGAGGCTGATCAGCAGATCCAGGCAATCGTCGCGGGGCGCATCGCCCATGTCGAGCCCGCCCCGCTCGCCCGCCAGGCGGCGCAGCTCGGGCAAGTCGACGGTGAAGGGATCGATGGCCAGTTGCTCGCGGAACAGCTCGCGATAGCGGCGACGGCGCGTCGGGCCGGGATCGCCCGGCAGGAGCCGGCGGATCAGGGCCGCGGTCTCCTCGATCAGGCCATCCAGGTCCAGCCCGGGGCGGTACCACTCCAGCATGCTGAACTCGAGGTTGTGCCGGCCCCCCACCTCGCCGTCGCGGAAGCTGCGGGCGATCTGGAAGATCGGCCCGCTGCCCGCGGCCAGCAGGCGCTTCATGTGGAACTCCGGGGAAGTCTGCAACCAGAGCCGCTCCCGGCCCGACGGCGTGGTCGCCTCGCAGGAAAGCGAGGCCAGGTGCACGTCGGTGCTGCCGCCGTGGCCGAGCACGGGGGTCTCCACCTCCCAGACGCCGCGCTCGGCGAAGAAGGCCCGCACCTCGCCGATCAGCCGCGCCCGCTCGCGCAGGGTCGCGATCTCGGCGGTGGGGCGCCAGTCGATGGCCATCGAGGACTCCTCCAGAAAAGACGAAGGCCACGCCGGGTCAGCATGGCCTTCATTGCTCGGCTCGGGATCGCGGCTTGTCGGCGCCAGGCCGGCGCGGACACGCTGTGAACCCTTCCCTGGGCGCTAGCTTTTTCATCCCTGAAAAAGAGGTCCGCTATGCCCTGTCCCCTTCGCCCCTTCGCCCCTTCGCCGCTCGTAGCTCGTAGCTCGTAGCTCGTAGCTCGTAGCTCGTAGCTCGTAGCTCGTAGCTCAGTACGATCAGGCGCGGGAGACGTACTCGCCGGTCCGCGTATCGACCTTCAGCACCTCGCCCTCGTTGATGAACAGCGGCACGCGCACCACGGCGCCGGAGGACAGGGTCGCCGGCTTGGAGCCGCCCTGGGCGGTGTCGCCCTTGAGGCCCGGGTCCGTCTCGGTGACCTCGAGCTCGATGAAGTTCGGCGGGGTGACGTTGATGACGTTGTCGTTCCACAGGGTCACGGTGTAGGCGACCTGCTCCTTGAGCCACTTCTCGGTATCGCCCAGGGCCTTCTTCTCCACCGGGTACTGCTCGAAGGAGCCGTCGGTGAGCATGAAGTACCACATCTCGCCGTCGTTGTAGAGGTACTCCATCTCCAGCTCGAGGACGTCGGCGCCCTCCAGGGATTCGCCGGACTTGAAGGTCCGCTCCCAGACTCGGCCAGTCATCAGGTTACGCAGCTTGACGCGGCTGAAGGCCTGGCCCTTGCCCGGCTTGACGAATTCGTTCTCGACGATGGTGCAGGGGTCACCGTCCAGCATGACCTTCAGACCGCCCTTGAATTCGTTGGTAGAATAGTTCGCCATGTTGCTTTACCCATATTCGAGCGCGCCGCCGGCCGTGACCGGGGGGGCGCGATGCAAGATGATCTTCGTCGAGGGCCTCGCCCTCGCCCGCATTGACTGGTGTGTCGCATGATAACCCGAAGCCCCGTCCCTTTGCAGCGTCAGGCGCCCGAGGCTGCCGCCGGCCACTGGCAGGCGCAGCTCAGCGGTGCCGTCCGCGATCCCCGGGAGCTGTGCCGGCGCCTGGGCCTGGCGCCGGCCTGGTGGCCCGGGGCCGAGACCGGCCACGGGCTCTTCGCGGTGCGCGTGCCCGAGGCCTACCTGGCGCGCATTCGCCCCGGCGACCCGCATGACCCGCTGCTGCGCCAGGTGCTGCCGCTCGACGCGGAGGCCCGGGCGACCCCCGGCTACGTCACCGATCCCCTGGAGGAGGTTGACCACAGCCCCAGGCGCGGGCTGATCCACAAGTACGCCGGCCGGGTGCTGCTGATCGCCAGCCCCGCCTGCGCGGTGAACTGCCGCTACTGCTTCCGCCGCCATTTCCCCTACGAGGAGAACGCGCCCTCCCGGCGCCAGTGGGACGAGACCCTCGAGTACCTGCGCGGCGACGGCTCCATCCGCGAGGCCATCCTCTCCGGCGGCGATCCCCTGGCGGCCAGCGACCGCCAGCTGGCCTGGCTGGTGGAGCGCCTGGCGGCCATTCCCCACCTCAAGCGGCTGCGCATCCACACCCGGCTGCCGGTGGTGATCCCCGACCGCATCGACGCTGCCCTGCTCGAATGGCTCGGCGGCACCCGCCTGCAGGCGGTCATGGTGCTGCATATCAACCACGCCCAGGAAATCGACGACGCGGTGATCGATGCCTGCAGGCGGCTGCGCGAGGCCGGCGTGACCCTGCTCAACCAGAGCGTGCTGCTGCGCGGCGTCAACGACGACGTCGACACCCTCGCCGAGCTGTCCGAGCGGCTCTTCGAGGCGAGCGTGCTGCCCTACTACCTGCATGTGCTCGACCCGGTGGCCGGCGCCGCCCATTTCGAGGTGGACGACGCCGAGGCCCGCGAGCTGGTCGACAAGTTGCGCACGCGGCTGCCGGGCTTCCTGATGCCGACCCTGGTCCGCGAGATTCCCGGCGAGGCCAGCAAGACACCCCTGTAAGCTGGAAAAACAGTGTGATGTCAGCCCCAATGAAGACACCCCCACCGAGGCCTTCGGTGGGGGTGTCTTTTCTTTAGGCTTCAGGCTTCAGGCTAAGGTCTCGACGGTGACGTTCGGCGCCGGGGCCTCGGTGGAGAGCTTGCGGTTGATGGCGCTCATCACGCCCTTGATGGAGGCGCTGGTGATGCTCTCGTCGGTGCCCACGCCGAACACCGCCTCGCCGCCGACGCGCACCTCCACGTAGGCGATGGCCTCGGCATCGGCGCCCTGGCCGCGGGAGTGCTCGTGGTAGTCGATGATCTCCACGTCATGCCCCTCGGCGGCCAGGGCCTTGATGAAGGCCGCCAGCGGGCCGTTGCCCTGGCCCTGGATGGTGCGCCGCGCGCCACGCTCCTCGATGGTGGCCTCGAGGGTCACCGTGGGGCTGTCCGGCTCGGAGGACATGCGGTGGCTGATCAGGGCGAAGGGCTCGCGCTGCTCGAGATACTCGTCGACGAAGGCCTGGTAGATCATCTCGGAGGTGATCTCCTTGCCCAGCCGGTCGGCGACCTCCTGTACCACCTGGCTGAACTCGATGGACAGCCGGCGCGGCAGCTCGATGCCGTGCTCCTGCTCCAGCAGGTAGGAGATGCCGCCCTTGCCGGACTGGCTGTTGACGCGGATCACCGCCTCGTAGCTGCGGCCCACGTCCAGCGGGTCGATGGGCAGGTAGGGCACCTCCCAGACGCCGTCCGGATTCTCGCGGCGCGCCGCCATGCCCTTCTTGATGGCGTCCTGGTGGGAGCCGGAGAAGGCGGTGAACACCAGGTCCCCCACATAGGGGTGGCGCGGGTGCACCGGCAGCTGGTTGCAGTACTCCACCTCGCGCATGATCGGCGTGATGTTGGAGAAGTCGAGCCCCGAGTGGACGCCCTGGGTGTAGAGGTTCATGGCCAGGGTGACGAGGTCGACGTTGCCGGTGCGCTCGCCGTTGCCGAACAGGCAGCCCTCGACGCGGTCGGCGCCGGCCATCACGGCCAGTTCCGCCGCGGCCACCCCGGTACCCCGATCGTTATGGGGGTGCAGGCTGACGATCAGGTGGTCACGGTGCTGGACGTGGCGGCAGAACCACTCGATCTGGTCGGCGTAGTTGTTGGGGGTCGCGCACTCCACCGTGGCCGGCAGGTTGACGATCATCGGCTTGTCGACGCTGCCGCCGTAGGTCGCCTCCACCGCATCGACGATCTCCACGGCGAAGTCCATCTCGGTAGTGGAGAACAGCTCCGGGGAATACTGGAAGGTCCAGTTCGTCTCCGGCGCCGCCACCATGTGCTCGCGGATCCGCGTGGTGGCGTCCACGGCGATCTGGATGCACTCGGCCTGGTTGACGTTGAACACCACGCGGCGGAACACCGGGTCGGTGGCGTTGTAGACGTGGACGATGGCGTTCTTCGCGCCCTTGAGCGCCTCGAAGGTGCGATCGATGAGGTGCGGGCGCGCCTGGGTCAGCACCTGGATGTGCACGTCGTCCGGGACCTTGTCGTTGTCGATCAGCGAGCGCACGAAGTCGAAATCGGTCTGGGAGGCCGAGGGGAAGCCCACCTCGATCTGCTTGAAGCCGATCTTCACCAGCAGATCGAAGAAGCGCTGCTTGCGCTCCTGATCCATCGGGTCGATCAGCGCCTGGTTGCCATCACGAAGGTCGACGGCACACCACTGGGGCGGCGTCTCGATACGCCGGTTGGGCCACTGGCGGTCGGGCAGGTCGACGGCCACGAAGGGACGGTACTTGGTGGAAGGGTTGTCGAGCATCATGGTGGCGTTCTCCGGCGGCAGTCAGAAACGACGACGCCCCGCCTGCCGGGGGGCAGGCGGGGCGTCGTCGCAGTGTACGGTGTCGACCATCGGCATCGCGCCCGTACGGCGGACGGCGCGAGACCCGGAAATGGGGACGATGGTCATGGCAATGGCAGGGACGGTAGTGGACATGTGACAACCTCGATTCGACCGTGACAGGTGGGCGATGCAGACGGCATCACCCGGCGCGCTCAGCGGCGGGCTAGTAGTCGTAGGTCGAGAACGAGGTCGTACGATGTCATGTTCATGCCCCTAGAGAATCAGGCCGGGCGCGGCTTGTCAACTTTCGCCTGCCGGGCGGCAGGGCTATCACAGTTCACATTGTCGCTCGGGGCTGATCCGTGAACAGGTCTGCGAGGGGCGCTGTGAACCCCTCCATGGGCGCTACCGACGCCCTGGGGCGCTCTCGCATCCTGCGCCGCTTGCAGGGCCGGTGCTGGCCATCCCTGGCCAGCCCGTTCAAGCAGTGCTCCTCACCCCTGGCGTAGGACCCCCTCTATGACCAGTCCCCGGCGCCCCTCGCCAGAGCCAACTGCGATTGCCCTGTGCCGGCCGGGCGAGGCTCAGGTGGTCACCTCCGCCGCGCCGAGCAGGGTCAGCAGGTCACGGGCATGATCGGCCGCCTCCTGGCCCAGGACGGTCAGGTAGCCGCCATCGGCCTGGGTCACCAGGCCCTTGCGATACAGCCGCTGGGTGGCGGCGATCATCGACGGTTCGGCGCTCGAGTGCACCTTGATGCCCTCCTGGTGGTTGACCGGGCTGAACAGGCCGAGCACGTTGAGCTCGTCGAGCAGTTCCGGGGTATAGCGAGGCTGGGTCATGGCGCGTTCCTTGGCATGCTAGTGGGCGTCCCCCGACGCTACCGCGGCTGGCGATGCGGCGCCAGGGAAAAACGCCTCACGCCAGGGCTATCGCAGTTAGCGTTATCGCTCAGGGCTGATCCGTCGACAGGTCCCGGAGCGCCGGTCCGACGAGGGGACGCTGTGACCCCTCTACGACCTGTCACCGGCGCCCCCTCGCCTGGTCCAACTGCGATAGCCCTGCCCCCTGCGCCTGCAGCAGGCGCTCCATCCGCGTCAGCTGATCGCGCAATTCATGGACGTCGGCGCGCAGCCCATGCAGCTCCGCCGCCTCCCCTTCTCCGTTCTCGATCTCGATCTCCACGCTCTCCCTCTGCATCACGTCGAGCACGATGCCGATCATCATGTTCAGGAAGATGAAGGCCGTCAGAAAGATGAAGGTCAGATAGTAGAGCCAGCTCCAGGCGTAGGCTTCCTGGGTGGCGTACATCACGTCGGTCCAGTCCTCGAAGGTGGCCACCCGGAACAGCGTCAGCAAGGCGGCCGAGATATTGCCCCACAGGAAGTCGTCGATGTCGGCGAACAGGAAGCTGCCGACCGCCGCGTAGATGTAGAAGATGATGAACATCAGCAGGGCCACGTACCCCATGCGCGGAATCGACTTGACCAACGCCGCCATCAGCACCCGCAGCTCGGGGATCAGCGACACCAGGCGCAGCACCCGGAAGATGCGCAGCAGCCGCGCCAGCAGCACCATATCCGATTTATCCAGGGGCACCAGGCTGGCCATGACGATCACGAAGTCGAAGACGTTCCAGCCCTGGCGGAAGAAGTTCCGCAGGCGCTTCTCGGCGGCCATGCGGATCAGGATCTCGACCAAGAAGAACACCGTGATCGACGTATTCAGGACCAGCAACCACTGTTCGAGGCGTGTCGTCTCCTCGTAGGTCTTGGCCCCGATGAGCAGCGCCGAGAAAAGGATGATGGCGATGACCGCGGTCTCGACCAGTTTGTTGGCGCGCGGCTGTTCGAAATGGTGGTGCCAGGTGGCGAAGGTAGCATTCATGATATATCGACCGACAAGGTAGAGGAGAAGGCCGCGTAGTCCGTGCGATGACGGGACAATTCTAGCGATTATTCGATCGGGGGAGCCCAGCAAAGCAAAGGGCCCCTACGCCTTACCCGCTGATACCGAAACACACACCGTGCAACCAAGTCTTACGCCATGTCTTTTGCAGTCGACTCCAGGACCCTCTACACCTTCAAGAGTGTCCACGTGAATCGCCCATGGCACCTCTCTCGGCCGATCCATGGCGCCCCCCATCACGGAAACCCGGGAAGGAGTCCTGTCCGATGAGTGAGCAACACCAGCCCCCGCAGCACCAGCAGCGACAGCCGGGCCGCGAAGGTCGCATGAGCCCCACCCCATCGGTCATTCGCGCTACCTATCGAGGCACGGGAAAGCTCCTCGACAGGGTCGCGATCATCACCGGCGGTGACAGCGGCATCGGCCGTTCCGTGGCGGTTCACTATGCCCGCGAGGGCGCGGACACTGTCGTCGTTCATCTCGAGGAGGACCAGGACGCTCAAGAGACACGCCGACTGGTCGAGGCCGAGGGCCGACGCTGCCTGGTGCTCCAAGGGGATATCGGCACGCCTGGCGTCTGCCGGGACATTGTCGACCGAACCCTGGACACCTTCGGTAAGGTCAATATCCTGGTCAACAACGCCGCCGAGCAGCACGACTGGCATGACATCACGGAGATTCCCGACGACCAGCTGGAGCAGACCTTCCGGACCAATGTCCTGAGCCACTTCTATCTGGTCAAGGCCGTGCTTCCGCATCTGCAGGAAGGCGATACCATCATCGCCACCTCATCGATCAATGCCTTCAAGGGCAACGACACCCTGATCGACTACTCCGCCACCAAGGGCGCCATCCAGGGCCTGGTACGCTCGCTGGCCGTGTCCTTGGTAGGCCGGGGCATCCGAGTCAATGCGGTCGCCCCGGGCCCGGTGTGGACGCCCCTGATCCCGGCGAGCTTCTCCGAGGAGAAGGTCGCCGGGTTCGGTGGTCAGGTGCCCATGAACCGGCCAGCCGAACCCGCGGAGCTGGGTCCCGCCTATGTCTATCTCGCCTGTGAGGAGTCGTCCTACATGACCGGTCAGACCCTCCACCTCAACGGCGGCGTGGTGCTGAACACCTGAGACGCCGCCGGCTGGCCCCGAGCGCCTAGGCCTCCAGGTCACCCTGCCGGTAGCCGATCAGGTAGAGCACGGCGTCCAGCCCCAGGGTGGAGATGGAGTGCCGGGCCTGCTGCCGGACCAGCGGCTTGGCGCGGAAGGCGATGCCGAGCCCCGCCGAGGCCAGCATCTTGAGGTCGTTGGCGCCGTCGCCCACGGCGATGGTCTGCTCCATGGTCAGCCCTTCGCGTTCGGCGATCTCGTGCAGCAGTTCGGCCTTGCGGTCGGCGTCGATGATCGGCTCGCGGACCTCGCCGGTCACCTTGCCATCCTCGATGACCAACTCATTGGCATGCACCTCGTCGAAGCCCAGCTTGTCCTGCAGATGGCGGGCGAAGTAGGTGAAGCCACCGGAGAGGATGGCGGTGCGATAGCCCAGGCGCTTGAGGTGATGCATCAGCCGCTCCAGGCCGTCCATCAGCGGCAGCGCCTCGGCGATCTCGGCGAGCACCGACTCGTCGAGGCCACGCAGCTTGCTCATGCGCTCGCGGAAGCTCTGCTGGAAGTCCAGCTCGCCGCGCATGGCCCGCTCGGTGACCTCGGCGACCTCGTCATAGACCCCGTGGCGGCGGGCCAGCTCGTCGATCACCTCGGCCTGGATCAGGGTGGAGTCCATGTCGAAGCACACCAGGCGGCGGTGACGGCGCCAGATCGAGTCCTCCTGCAGGGCAATATCCACGCCGTGCATGGCGCCCAGCGCCAGGGCCTTCTCGCGCAGGGCGTCGAGGTCGACCTCCTCGCCGCGCAGCCAGCACTCCACGCAGGCGCCCTGGATGCTGTGGTGGTCGCGGGGCACGCCGCCGTCCAGGGGCTCGCGGCCGGAGAGACGATGGATCAGCTCCACGGTGAGGCCATGCTCGGCGGTCAGCGCCCCCACCTCGGCGAGGATCCCCGCCGGCAGGTGGGGCGCCAGCAGGGTGAGGATCAGCCGCGGCTGGCTGGCGTGGGCGCTCCAGCGCTGGTAATCCTCGGCACTGACCTGGATCGCCTGGACATCCAGGCCGAGGCTGTCCCCGGCGGCGGCCAGCGCCCCCTCGAGGTCGGCCTCGCGGTCGAGCCCCACCAAGGCCTCCAGCGAGAGGATGCCGAAGGTCACGCTCTGGTTGATATCCAGCAGTCGCGCGCCGCTGACCGCCAGGGCCCGACCCAGGCCGGCCAGCTGGCCGGGCCTGGCCGGGCCGGTGGCGCGAATCAGTAGTCGTCGTGTCATGTTCAGTCTTCCGTCTCCAGGCGATCGACCTTCTGCAGGCCACGGGGCAGCTTGCTGCCGCGGCGGCCGCGCTCCCCCCGATAGTAGTCGAGATCGGCGGCCTTCAGCGTCAGCTTGCGCTTGCCGGCGTGCACCACCAGCGCCTGGCCGGGAGCCAGCAGCGCCAGGTCGCGCAGGAACTCCTCGCGGCGGGCGGCCCGGGCTCCGGGAATGTCGAGCATCTTGTTGCCCTTGCCCTTGGCGAGTTCCGGCAGCTGGTCCAGCGGGAAGACCAGCAGGCGGCCCTCGTTGGAGACCGCCGCCACGCTCACGCCCTCGCCCTCGGGGATGAGCAGCGGTGGCACCACGCTGCAGCCCTTGGGCACCGAGAGCACGGCCTTGCCCGACTTGTTCTTGGCGGTCAGGGCCTCGAGGCGGGCGACGAAGCCGTAGCCGCCGTCCGAGGCCAGCAGGTAGCGGGTGGCCGGCGGGCCCAGCATCACGCCGGCCATGTGCGCCCCGGCCGCCACGTTGACCCGCCCGGTGACCGGTTCGCCCTGGCTCCGGGCGCTGGGCAGGTTGTGGGCGGTCAGGCTATAGGCGCGCCCGGTGTCGTCGAGCAGCACCAGCGGCTGGTTGGTCTTGCCGCGGGCGGCGAGGTGGAAGCGGTCGCCGGCCTTGTAGGACAGCCCCGTCGGGTCGATGTCATGGCCCTTGGCGCTGCGGATCCAGCCTTTCTCGGAGAGCACCACGGTGACCGGGTCGGCGCCGACGAGCTCGACCTCGGAGAGCGCCCGGGCCTCCTCGCGCTCGACCAGCGGCGAACGGCGCGGGTCGCCGTAGTCCTCGGCGGCGGCGCGCAGCTCCTCCTCGATCAGGTCGGTGAGCGCGGCCTCGGAGCCCAGCAGTCCCTCCAGTCGCGCCCGCTCGGCCTCGAGGTCGTCCTGCTCGCCGCGGATCTTCATCTCCTCGAGCTTGGCCAGGTGGCGCAGGCGCAGCTCGAGGATCGCCTCGGCCTGGCGGTCGCTGAGGCCGAAGGCCTCGATCAGCGCGGCCTTGGGCTCCTCCTCCTCGCGGATGATGCGGATCACCTCGTCGATGTTGAGGTAGGCGGCAAGCAGGCCCTCGAGGATGTGCAGGCGATCCTGGACCTTGCCCAGGCGATGCTCGAGGCGCCGGCGCACGGTGCTGCGCCGGAAGCGCAGCCACTCGCCGAGCAGCTCGGGCAGCGCCAGCACCCGTGGCCGGCCGTCCAGGCCGATCACGTTCATGTTGATGCGGGCGTTCTTCTCGAGGTCGGTGGTGGCGAACAGGTGCGCCATCAGCGCCTCGATGTCGACCCGGTTGGAGCGCGGCTCGATCACCAGCCGGGTGGGCTCCTCGTGGGTCGACTCGTCGCGCAGGTCGGCGACCATGGGCAGCTTCTTGGCCTGCATCTGGCCGGCGATCTGCTCGAGCACCTTGGCGCCGCTGACCTGGTAGGGCAGCGCGGTGATCACCACGTTGCCCTCCTCCCGGGTGTAGCGGGCGCGCATCTTCACCGAGCCGCGGCCCGCCTCGTAGACCTTGCGCAGCTCGGCCCGCGGGGTAATGATCTCGGCCTCGGTGGGGAAGTCCGGCCCCGGCAGGTAGCCCATCAGGTCGGTGGTGGTGGCCTCGGGGTGGCGCAGCAGGTGGCAGGTGGCCTCGACCACCTCGCCCACGTTGTGCGGCGGGATGTCGGTGGCCATGCCCACGGCGATGCCGGTGCCGCCGTTGAGCAGCACATGGGGCAGCCGGGCCGGCAGCACCACCGGCTCCTGCATGGTGCCGTCGAAGTTGGGGGTCCAGTCCACGGTGCCCTGGCCGAGCTCGGCGAGCAGCACCTCGGCGAACCTGGACAGCCGCGCCTCGGTGTAGCGCATGGCGGCGAAGGACTTGGGGTCGTCGGGGCTGCCCCAGTTGCCCTGGCCGTCCACCAGCGGATAGCGGTAGCTGAACGGCTGGGCCATCAGCACCATGGCCTCGTAGCAGGCGCTGTCGCCATGGGGGTGGAACTTGCCCAGCACGTCGCCGACGGTGCGCGCCGACTTCTTGTACTTGGCGCTGGCCGAGAGCGCCAGCTCGCGCATGGCATAGACGATGCGCCGCTGCACCGGCTTCATGCCGTCGCCGATGTGCGGCAAGGCCCGGTCGAGGATGACGTACATCGAGTAGTCGAGGTACGCCTTCTCGGTGTACTCGCGAAGGGACAGGCGCTCGACGTCGCCCTCCGCCACCTGGATATCCATGGTCATGGCAATTTGACCTTATTCACGATCGTGGAATCGTTTGGGGATCGTCCCACTGAAAACTCATCGGAGTCCGTGGCTTCGAATCGCGGCTTATCCGGCGACAGCCCTGGGCGGAGGCGCTGTAAACCCTTCCCTGGGCGCTACCGATGCCATCCATGGCATAGGACCTCCGCTGCGGGCTGTCCCCGGCACCGCTCGCCTCGGTATTTCTTCCAGCTTCAAGCTTACGGCTTACAGCTCCCGGCGAAGCCGGGTCAGACCTCGATTTCGGCGAGATTGCCGTAGTCCTCCAGCCAGCTCTTGCGGTCGGCGGAACGCTTCTTGGCCAGCAGCATGTCCATCATCTCCAGGGTGCCGTCGCCGACCTCCCGGGTCAGCTGCACCAGCCGGCGCGTCTCGGCGGCCATGGTGGTCTCGCGCAGCTGCAGCGGGCTCATCTCGCCGAGGCCCTTGAAGCGCTGGACGTTGGGGGTGCCGCGCCGGCCCTCGAGCTGGCGCAGGATGGCGGCCTTCTCGCTCTCGTCGAGGGCGTAGAAGACCTCCTTGCCGAGGTCGATGCGGTACAGCGGCGGCATGGCCACGAAGACATGGCCGGCGTCCACCAGGGCCGGGAAGTGCCGCACGAAGAGCGCGCACAGCAGGGTGGCGATGTGCAGGCCGTCGGAGTCGGCGTCGGCGAGGATGCAGATCTTGTGGTAGCGCAGCTTGGAGAGGTCGTCGCTGCCCGGGTCCATGCCGACGGCCACGGCGATGTCGTGGACCTCCTGGGAGCCGTAGATGTCGTGGGACTCGACCTCCCAGGTGTTGAGGATCTTGCCGCGCAGCGGCAGGATCGCCTGGATCTCGCGATTGCGGGCCTGCTTGGCGCTGCCGCCGGCGCTGTCGCCCTCCACCAGGAACAGCTCGCTGCCGGCCGGGTCCTGGCCCGAGCAGTCGGCCAGCTTGCCGGGCAGCGCCGGCCCCGAGGTGACCTTCTTGCGCGCCACCTTCTTGGCGCTCTTCTGGCGGCGCTGGGCGGCGCTGATCACCAGCTCCGCCAGGGCCTCGCCCTGGTCGACGTGGTGGTTGAGCCACAGCGAGAAGGCATCCTTGACCACCCCGGAGACGAAGCCGGCCACGGTGCGCGACGACAGCCGCTCCTTGGTCTGGCCGGCGAACTGGGGATCGAGCATCTTCACCGAGAGCACGTAGGCGACCCGCTCCCAGAGGTCCTCGGCGGTGAGCTTGACGCCCCGCGGCAACAGGCTCCGGTACTCGCAGAACTCGCGCAGGGCCTCCAGCAGCCCCGAGCGCAGGCCGTTGACGTGGGTGCCGCCCTGGGGCGTGGGGATCAGGTTGACGTAGCTCTCGAGCAGCGGCTCGCCACCCTCGGGCAGCCACTGGATGGCCCAGTCCACGCCGTGTTCGTCATCGGCGAAGTGCCCGACGAAGGGCGCCGCGGGCAGCACCTCATAGCCGTCGGTGGTCTGGGCCAGGTAGTCGCGCAGGCCGTCCTCGAACTGCCAGACGCTCCGGGTGCCGTCGGGCTCGGTGAGGGTGACCTCGAGCCCCGGGCAGAGCACCGCCTTGGCCCGCAGCAGGTGCTTGAGCCGCGACAGCGACAGCTTCGGCGAGTCGAAGTAGCCGGGCTCCGGCCAGAAGCGCACCACGGTGCCGGTGGCGCGCTTGGCGGCCGAGCCGATCACTTCCAGGGGCGAGGCCTTCTCGCCGTGCTCGAAGGCCATGCCGTGGCGCTCCCCGCCCTTGAGCACCTCCACCTCGAGGCGCCGGGACAGGGCGTTGACCACCGAGACGCCGACCCCGTGCAGGCCGCCGGAGAAGCGGTAGCTCGAGGCCGAGAACTTCCCGCCGGCATGCAGCTTGGTCATGATCAGCTCGACCCCGGAGACGCCATGCTCCGGGTGGGTGTCGATGGGCATGCCGCGTCCGTCGTCGCTGACCTCGACGCCGCCGTCCTCGAAGAGTCGCACCCCGATGGCCCCGGCATGGCCGGCCAGCGCCTCGTCCACGCTGTTGTCGATGACCTCCTGGACCAGGTGGTTGGGCCGCGAGGTATCGGTGTACATGCCGGGGCGCTTGCGCACCGGCTCGAGCCCGGCGAGCACCTCGATGGAGCTGGCGCTGTATTGTGTCATGACGTCATCCGGTTGCTGTGCATGATTCCGTTGCCTGCCCCCGGCGCTCAGTCCCGCGCCGCCACCCGGCCGGGGGCCAGGGCATGGCCGCCCTGGGCCAGGATCGCCGGCAGGTAGTCGGCCAGGGCCGCAAAGCCGTGATCGCCCCCCGGGTGCAGCACGGTCCTGGCCCCCTGGTAGAACGCGAAGGCGTCGCCGGCCTCGAGGGTCTCGTCCGCGGTGCCCAGCAGCAGCAGGTAGCGCCCCGGCGAGACGCGCTCCGGCGTCATCGCCGCCAGCGCTCGCCGGTGGGCCTCCTCGACCAGGAAGCGCTCGCCGCTGTAGGGATTGACGAAGGCCTCGCCGACCCAGTCCGCCACCAGGCGCCCGGGGGCCACCGCCGGGTTGACCAGTGCACCGGGCAGGTCGTGGCGCTCGGCAAGCACCGTCGCCAGGAAGCCGCCCATCGAGCTGCCCACCACCAGCGGGTACTCGCCCAACTCGGCCAGGCGGGCCGTTGCCGCATCCAGCGCCTGGTCGGGGCGGTGCGGCAGGTCCGGTGTGGCAAAGGGCAGCCCGAGGTCCGCGCAGGCCTCTCGCATCAACGCCGCCTTGGGGGAAGCGCTGCCGCTGTTGAAGCCGTGCAGGTAGAGGACCCCGGTGGTCGGCACGCGCGGGCAGGCGGGACTCAGCATACCCTAACCCCTGTATATATGGCCAGCCAACCGGGTCGCCCCGATCGCGCTGGCCTCATCGGCCATGCTCCGCCTCGGCCGACCAGACCGCCTCGATCAGGCCGCGGGTGGAGTCGTCCATGCCCTCGAGGCCGGTGCGGTGCTCCAGGGTGTGCTGGGTCTCGCCGGCGATCTTCTTGCCCAGCTCCACCCCCCACTGGTCGAAGGGGTTGATGTCCCAGATGGTCGCCTGGACGAACACCTTGTGCTCGTAGAGGGCGATCAACGCGCCCAGGGTCTCGGGGGTCAGGCGGTCGAGCAGCAGGGTGCTGGACGGCTGATTGCCCCGGTAGTGCTTGTACTCCGGCCGCGGCCCGTCCTCCTCGATGGCATCGTCGCCGAGCATCAGCACCCGCGACTGGGCGAAGCAGTTGGCCAGCGTCAGGCGGTGCTGCCCCATCAGGTGGTCGCGGGTGGCCGGATCGGGCACGTCGTCGTAGCGCACCCGGGGGGCGATGAAGTCGCACTCCACGGCCTGGGTGCCCTGGTGGAGCAGCTGGTAGAAGGCATGCTGGGCGTTGGGGCCGAGCTGCCCCCACAGCACCGGGCAGGTGGAATAGCCGACCTGATCGCCATCGTGGGTCACCGACTTGCCGTTGGACTCCATTTCCAGCTGCTCGAGGTAGGCGGCGAAGTACTCCAGCCGCCCGTCATAGGGCAGGATCGAGTGGGCCCGGATATCCAGGAAGTTGACGTTCCAGATGCCGGCGAGCGCCAGCAGCACGGGCAGGTTGTCGGCGGGCGCCGCCTCGCTGAAGTGGCGATCCATGGCATGGGCGCCGGCCAGCAGGCCACGGAAGTGCTCCATGCCCACCACCAGGGCGATGGGCAGGCCGATGGCCCCCCACAGCGAGTAGCGGCCGCCGACCCACTCCCA
Organism: Halomonas stenophila; assembly: GCF_014192275.1. Lineage (GTDB taxonomy): Bacteria > Pseudomonadota > Gammaproteobacteria > Pseudomonadales > Halomonadaceae > Halomonas > Halomonas stenophila. Next base: position 203,398 of record NZ_JACHXR010000004.1, read on the forward strand.
GAACTCCAGCTGGTGGTCGTCGGCGATGCCCCACTCGGCCATCTTCTCGGGACTGGCCGAGACACCGATGAAGTGCTGACGCATCACCAGCGCCTCGTCGACGCCCTCCTCGCCGGCGGCACCCAGCAGCCGCGACTTGAGCCAGTCCCGCGCGGTACGCGCATTGGACAGGGTATCGATGGTGGTGAAGGACTTGGACGACAGCACGAACAGCGTGGTCTCGGGATTGAGCCGGGTCAGGTAGTCGGCCAGCTGCGAGCCGTCCATGGTCGAGGCGAAGTGCACGTCGATGCGATGGATGCCCTCGGGCCGGTAGTCGGCCAGGGCGTGGGTGACCATCAGCGGCCCCAGGTCGGAGCCGCCGACGCCGAGGTTGACCACGTCGTGGATCGGCTTGCCGGTGGCGCCCCGCCACTGGCCGGCATGGAAGCGCTCGACCATCTCCGCCATGCGCGCCAGGGTGGCATGCACCGAGGGCACCAGGTCCTCGCCGCCGACCTCGAGACGCGCGTCGGCGGGCAGGCGCAGGGCGGTGTGCAGGGCCGGACGATCCTCGCTGCGGTTGACGCGCTCGCCGGCCAGCAGGCCGCGGATCGCCTCGGGCACCCCGGCGTCACGGGCCAGGTCGAGCAGCAGGTCGAGGGTCTGGCCGGTCCAGCGCTGCTTGGAGAGGTCGAGGGTCAGGCCGGCCGCGCTGCGGCTGAAGGTCTCGAAGCGGCCCGGCTGCTCGACGAAGAGATCGCGCAGATGCCGGCGTCCCATGCCGGCGGCATGCTCGGCCAGGGCACACCAGGCCCGCTGCTGGTCGATGGGGGTATGGCTCATGGAATTCCTCCTGGACATCCTGTCGTGCAGCCGACAACAGGGGAGCGTAGAATGGCGGGCTTCCAGCCCATGATTCCCTGCCTATGAGTGACGCATCTTACCGTGACGCCATCTTTTCCACACCCCTGGACCGGGTGGCGCGCTTTTCGTTCGACGAGCGGGTGGTGGCCTGCTTCCCCGACATGATCCGCCGCTCGGTGCCCGGCTACGGCCAGATCCTGGCCATGCTGGGCCCGCTGGCCCGGCGCCACCTGCGCCACGGTGGCCATGTCTACGACCTGGGCTGCTCGCTGGGGGCCGCCGGGCTGGCGCTGGCCGGCCAGTTGCCGCCGGACGCCTTCCGCTACACCGGGGTCGACCTCTCGCCGGCCATGGTGGAGCGGGCCGGGGAGACGCTGGGCGCCGAATGTCCCGAGCACGCCCTGACGGTGGTCGAGGGCGATATCCGCGACCTCGACTATCGGCCCTCGGGGATGATCCTGCTCAACTTCACCCTGCAGTTCCTGGCCCCGGAGGAGCGCGACGCCGTGATCGCCCACCTCCATGAGGCACTCGAGCCCGGCGGCGTGCTGGTGCTCTCGGAAAAGGTCGTCGCCGAGGACGAGCAGGACAACGCCTGGCTGGTGGAGCGCTACCATGACTTCAAGCGGGCCAACGGCTACAGCGAGCTGGAGATCAGCCAGAAGCGCACCGCGCTGGAGAACGTCCTGGTGCCCGACACCCTGGCCGCCCACCACGCGCGCCTGGCCAAGGCCGGCTTCGCCCGCTCGCTGACCTGGTTCCAGTATCTCAACTTCGCCTCGCTGATCGCCTTCAAGGAGTGACCCGCACCGGCGAGGCGAGGAGCCTGGCGGAGGCAACGCCGCCCCGTGACTCGCGTGACGATAGGCCGCATCCGACAGGCTCCCGGGAGGGTGCATGAGCGCATGGCTCGGCGGCCTGCTGCTGGCCGCCGTCACCGCCTGGCTGGCCACCGCCTGGTGGCACAGTCGCAAGCCGCTGCCCCAGGGCCTGCACGTGCTCGGCTCCTGGCGCCACGCCGAGGCACTCGACCTGCTGCTGGACGAGACCTTCCTCGATGCCCGGCGGCAGCTGCAACGCCACCAGGCCATCTTCGCCGAGTGGCAACGGTTGATCGACCAGGCCCGCCGTCTGGTGGTGGTCGATCTCTTCATGCTCGACGACGGCCCCGTGGGACACTCGCTCTGCCAGGCCCTGATCCGCCGCAAGACCCAGGTACCGGGGCTCGAGACGGTGGTCCTGGTCGACCCCATCAATCACTGCTATGGCGGATGCCCCGCCCCCCAGCTCGAGGCGCTGCGCCGGGCCGGGATCCGGGCGGTCATCTGCGACCTGACCCCGGGACGCGCTCCCAATCCCGGCTGGACGGCCCTGTGGCGCGGCCTGTTCCGCCCGCTCGGCAACTCGCCGCGAGGCGGCTGGCTCCCCAATCCCCTGGGGGCCGGACGCGTCACCCTGCGCAGCTACCTGGCGCTGCTCAACCTCCACGCCAACCACCGCAAGACCCTGGTGGTCGACCACGGCGACGGCTGGCAGGCGGTGGTGAGCTCGGCCAACGCCGACAGCGACAGCCGCGACTACCGCAACGCCGCCCTGCGCCTGTCCGGACCCGCGGCCCTGGACCTGCTGCACAGCGAGCTGGCCCTGGCGCGCCGCTCCGGGCTCATCGGCACGCCACGCTGCCCGGCGCCGCCTCCCGCCGACCCTGCCCCCGCCCTGCCCCGCCTGCGACTGCTCACCGAGGGGGCCATCCGCGACGCCCTGCTGACGATCGTCCGCCAGGCGCGGCCCGGCGAGACGCTCGAGCTATGCGCCTATTACCTGGCCCACCGCCGAGTGATCCACGCCCTGCTCGCCGCGCATCGTCGCGGCGTGACGCTACGCCTGCTGCTCGACCCCAACGAGAGCCATTTCGGCCGCGCCAGCCCCGGCATCCCCAACCGCCAGACGGCCCGAGAGCTGGCCCGAGCGGGGCTGGCCATCCGCTGGAACGGCAACGCCCGGACCCATGCCCACGGCAAGTGGCTGCTGCGCCACGGTGGCGGGCGCCCCGCCACCCTGCTGATCGGCTCGGCCAATCTCAGCCGTCGCAGCCTCGACGACCACAACTTCGAGGCCAATATCCAACTGGAGGCCCGCGACGACCATCCGGTGATTCGCCAGGCGCGGGAAAGCTTCGCCCGCTACTGGCATAATCGGCACGGCGAACTCCACAGCCGCCCCTTCCCCGAGCACGACGACGCCACCCTCTGGCGCTACTGGCGCTACCGCCTGATGGAGGCCAGCGGCTGGTCCACCTTCTAGGAAAGCCATGAGCACTACACCCCACCGCGACCTCTACCACGCCTTCGTCGCCCAGGGCCTGGACACCTGGCTGGCCCGGCTGCCCGCGCAGCTGGCCCGGGGCCTGGACCGCCGGCGCTACGGCGACCTGCCGGCCTGGGAGAAGGCCGTGGCCAAGCTGCCGACGCTGCCCGAGACACGTCGGGTGCACCTGGACGCCGACAGCGTGACGGTGGACGTCGGCCTCGATGCCTCGCGACGCCGGCAGAGCGAGAGCCTGCTGCGCAAGCTCTCGCCCTGGCGCAAGGGGCCCTACCGGCTCGGCGGCGTGCATATCGACACCGAGTGGCGCTCCGACTGGAAGTGGCAACGCGTGGCCCCTCACCTGGCCCCCCTGGCCGGGCGCCGGGTGCTCGACGTGGGCGGCGGCAACGGCTACCACGCCTGGCGCATGGCCGGCAGCGGCGCCGCCTTCGTGCTGGTGATCGATCCTTCGCCGCGCTTCTTCTGGCAGTTCCAGGCGGTGCGCCACTTCGTCGGCGACGCCGACGGCGGGCGCACCCACTTCCTGCCGGTGGGCATCGAGGACGTGCCGGACGACCTGGCGTTCTTCGACAGCGTCTTCTCCATGGGCGTGCTCTACCACCGGCCCTCGCCGCTGGAGCACCTGAGCCAGCTCATGGCCGCGCTGCGACCGGGCGGCGAGCTGGTGCTGGAGACCCTGGTGGTCGAGGGCGACGCCACCACGGTGCTGCTGCCGGGGGAGCGCTACGCCGCCATGCCCAACGTCTACTTCCTGCCCTCCTCCGCTGCCCTGTGTGGCTGGCTCGAGCGCTGCGGTTTCGACAACGTCCGCGTGGTGGACGAGGCCGATACCTCGCTGGCCGAGCAGCGCGCCACCGACTGGATGACCTTCCAGTCGCTGGCCGACTTCCTCGACCCCGGCGACCCGACGAGGACCCGCGAGGGGTATCCCGCCCCGCGCCGGGCGGTGCTGATCGCCAACCGGCCGCGTTGAGCATTGACCCGCCGCGCCGTGGTCCCGGCACGCCGCTCGCCCCTCTTGCGGCATGGCGCCTGCCACACGGCCGGGGACTGTGGCAGACTCGGGGGTTCCGACAGCCAAGCAAGGAGCGCAAGCATGGGCATTCTATCGTGGATTCTCTTCGGCCTGATCGCCGGCGTCATCGCCAAATGGATCATGCCGGGCAAGGATCCGGGCGGCATCATCGTCACCATCCTGATCGGTATCGCCGGCGCCTTCGTGGGTGGCTGGCTGGGCTCCATGGTCGGCATGGGGTCCATGGGCGACTTCAGCCTGGGCAGTTTCATCACGGCCATCGTGGGTGCCCTCGTCCTGCTGGGGGGATACAGGATGCTCAAGAAGGCCTGAGGCCCGGTGTCCGGGCGCATCGTCCCGGACAGAATGCACGAAGCCGCTCCCGGAGCGGCTTCTTCGTATCGGCGATTCTCCCCTGCCCCGCCGACGCGGCACAGGCCATGGCACCGCTCTCCGGGGGAACCTCAGCGCCGCAGGATCGCCAGCCACCGCCCGAGGTTGAGCAGACTGGCCAGGGAGGCCGCCACATAGGTGAAGGCGCAGGCGGTGAGCACATGGCGGGCACCGGCCATGTCGTCGGCCGGGATGTATTCCTCGAGCAGCGGCAGGGCACGCTGGAAGCTGGCGTCCCACTCCACCGGCAGGGTGATCAGGTGCACCAGGGCCGCGGTGCCGAAGCTGAGCACCGCCGCGAGCACCAGCAGCAGGGTGCCGCCGGGCATCCGGGTGACCACCAGCAGCACCGGCGCCGCCATCATCAGCAGGGCGCCGAGCTGCTCGGCCCGCTGGGCCACCTGGACCAGTCGGGTGCGCGCCGCCAGCGGCACATAGCCCTGGTGGTGCTGGATGGCATGCCCCACCTCATGGGCCGCCACCGTCACCGCGGTGAGCGAGCGCCCCGCGTAGTGCTCCCGTGCGAGCCGCACCCGCCGGGCCCGGGGATCGTAGTGGTCACCGCCCTCGGTCATCTCCACCCTCACCCCCTCGATCCCGAGCCGCCTGAGCAGGTGCTCGGCCAGCTCGCCCCCGGTGCCGGGGTAGTCGGCCCGCGGCAAGCCATGTCGCTTGAGCACCCACCGGGCCCAGAGATTCGGCAGCAGGAAGAGGGCCAGCAACAGGACGATGGCCAACAGGATCATCGGCGAAGACTCCGCCAGCGGTGATACGACATTGGACCCGGCCTGGCAGCACCGGTTTCCCCGCCAGGCGCTCCGGCCATGATACGCAGCGGGCCCGGCGACCAGGGGTCGCCGGGCCCGCGCTGGCGGCCGGGGCCGATCGCTACTTCAGCAAGTCGCGAACGTCCTTGGCCTCCCAGTGCGGGAAGTACTTGCGCACCAGGGCGTTGAGCTCAACCTCGAAGCCGGCCCAGTCGACCTCGCCCGGCGCCACCTCGGTGCCGGCTTCGGCCGCACCGCGGATCATGCCCGCGCCCACGGTGATGTTGGACAGCCGGTCGATGACGATGAAGCTGCCGGTGCCCGGGCTGCGCTCGTAGGCGTCGATCGGCACCTCGCCGGTCAGCGCCACCCGGCAGCGGGCGATGGCGTTGAGCTCGAGCCGCTCGGCGGCATGCTGCTCCAGGGTGTTGACGTCCACCTGATAGCGGATGGTCTCGACCCGACCGGGCACCGAGCGCCCGGCGAGGCGAAAGTCGACCTGGCGGCCCGGCTCCAGGGCCTGCTCGCTCATCCACACGACGTCGGCATCGAAGGCCGCGGCCTCGGTCACCTCGGCGTCGGCGGCGACGATCCAGTCGCCGCGGGAGATATCAATCTCGTCCTCCAGGGTGACGGTGATCGCCTGGCCCGGATAGGCATCGTCCAGGTCGCCATCGAAGGTGACGATGCGCTCGACCGTCGAGGTCTTGCCCGAGGGCAGCACCTTGATGGCCTGGCCGGGTCGCAGGATGCCCGCCTCCAGGGTCCCGGCGTAGCCACGGAAATCCAGGTTCGGCCGGTTGACGTACTGCACCGGCAGGCGCAGGTCGGTGAGGTTGTGGTCGGCGCGCACCTCGACGCTCTCGAGCAGCTCGAGCAGCGCCGGCCCCTGGTACCAGGCCATGGCCTCGCTCTTGTTGACCACGTTGTCGCCCTTGAGCGCCGAGAGCGGCACGAAGCGGATATCGTCGGCGCCCAGCTGCTCGGCGAAGGCGCGATACTCGGCGACGATCTCGTCGAAGCGCGCCTCGCTGTAGTCCACCAGGTCCATCTTGTTGACCGCGATCACCAGGTGGCGGATGCCCACCAGGTCGGCGATGAAGCTGTGCCGCTTGGTCTGGGTCTGCACGCCGTAGCGGGCGTCGATCAGGATCACCGCCAGCCCGGCGGTGGACGCGCCGGTGGCCATGTTGCGGGTGTACTGCTCGTGCCCCGGGGTGTCGGCGATGATGAACTTGCGCTTGTCGGTGGAGAAGAAGCGATAGGCCACGTCGATGGTGATGCCCTGCTCCCGCTCGGACTGCAGGCCGTCCACCAGCAGCGCCAGGTCCACCTCCTCGCCGGTGGTGCCGCTCTTCTTCGACGCCTGGGTGATCGCCGCCAGCTGGTCGTCGAAGATCATCTTGGAGTCGTGCAGCAGCCGGCCGATCAGGGTCGACTTGCCGTCGTCGACGCTCCCGCAGGTGATGAAGCGCAGCAGGTCCTTGTTCTCGTGCTCGTGCAGGTACTGCTCGATGTTGTCGGCGATCAGTGTCGATTGATGTGACATGTTAGAAGTACCCCTCGCGCTTCTTCTTCTCCATCGAGCCGGCCTGGTCGTGGTCGATGGCGCGGCCGCTGCGCTCGCTGGTGCGGGTCAGCAGCATCTCCTGGATGATCTCGGGCAGGGTGGTGGCCCTGGACTCCACCGCGCCGGTCAGCGGGTAGCAGCCGAGCGTGCGGAAACGCACCCACTTCTCTTCCGGCACCTCGCCCTCCTCGAGCGGCAGGCGGTCGTCGTCGACCATGATCTGCATGCCGTCGCGCTCCACCACCGGACGCGGCGCGGAGAAGTACAGCGGCACGATGGGGATCGACTCGAGGTAGATGTACTGCCAGATGTCCAGCTCGGTCCAGTTGGAGAGCGGGAAGGCGCGGATCGACTCGCCCTTGTTGACTCGGGCGTTGTAGAGGTTCCACAGCTCGGGACGCTGGTTCTTGGGATCCCAGCGGTGATGCTTGTCGCGGAAGGAGAACACGCGCTCCTTGGCGCGGCTGGCCTCCTCGTCGCGGCGCGCGCCGCCGAAGGCGGCATCGAAGCCGTACTTGTCCAGCGCCTGCTTGAGCGACTGGGTCTTCATCACGTCGGTGTAGCCGCTGGAGCCATGATCGAAGGGGTTGATGCCCGCTTCGACGCCTTCCTGGTTGATGTGCTCGATCAGCTCCATGCCGGATTCCGCGGCCATGCGGTCGCGGAACTCGATCATCTCGCGGAACTTCCAGGTGGTGTTGACGTGCATCAGCGGGAACGGCGGCGGCCCGGGATAGAAGGCCTTGCGCGCCAGGTGCAGCATCACCGAGGAGTCCTTGCCGATGGAATAGAGCATCACCGGGTTGGAGAACTCGGCCGCCACCTCGCGGATGATGTGGATGGACTCGGCTTCCAGCTGCTGCAGATGGGTCAGCCGCCGCGGCGTCAGGCCCGGGGCACTCCCCTCGGCCTGGACGGCGCTCTCGCGTGTCGGTGCATGAAGACTGTTCATGGCCCGGCTACCTCGCATGACGTGGGCGGATTGGGATCATGCGGGAGAGGGTATCGTCATGCCGATAATAACGTAAAAGAATTAATATCTATCTTTTTATACGATAAAGGGATATTAGGGCTCGACCCGCTCCACCCAGGTGGCGAGCGCGCCGCCGTGCAGGTCGACCACGCGAAAGCCGGGGCGGGACGCCTCGTCGACGGCGAAGGTCTCGCTGCCGGGCAGGAACTGGTCGCTGGTGGAGGGGCAGCCGTAGATTGGGACCCCGCCCGGACCATGCCCGACGAAGGCCTGGTGGATATGGCCGCAGAGTACCGCCTGGACGCACTCGTGGCCGGCGAGGGTGCGCCAGAAGGCCTCGGCGTCGACCAGCCCCAGCGCATCGAGCCAGGCCGAGCCGACGGCCAGGGGGGGATGGTGCATGGCCACCAGGGTCGGCCGGTCGTCGTCGGCGAGACGCGAGGCGAGGCCCGCCAGGCGCGCCTCGCCGAGTTCGCCGGCCGCCTGGCCGACCACCTGGGTGTCCAGCAGGAGGACACGCCAGCCCCCGAGGTCGAGGCTGGCGTGGCAGGGGCGGTACTCGGCCATCCGCCGCGGCTCGTCATGATTGCCGGGCAGCCAGAACCAGGGACAGTCGAGGCGGGCCAGGACCTGCCCGGCCAGGGCATAGGAGGCCGCCGTCTCGTCCTGACTGACGTCGCCGGTGACCAGCACCGCCTCGGGGCGCAGGCGCGCGGCCGCCTCCACCACGCGCTCGAGCCGGCGATGGGGAATACCGGTCCGGGAAGGCGCCAGGGGGTCGGCATGCAGGTGGCAATCGGTGAGCTGGATAAGACGCATCAGGCTACTGGGCTCCTCAGGGCAGTTGCGGCAGGTCCAGGGAGTGGCCATGGGCCAGGCCGTGGTCGAGCCACTCGCCGAGGAAACGGTTGAGCTGGAGCTTCTCGTCGGGCTGGTGCATGCGGGCGTTGGGGTAGCGATAGCGGCCATCGAAGTGGCGCTGGCGCTGGAAGTCGGTGACCTCCGCCATGCGCACGTCGTGATAGAGGTGGACCCGCATGCGCGGCGTGTCGATCACGGCGTCGAGGACCCCATGCTGGGAGACCCGGATGATGCTGGTGTAGGGGGCCCGCTCCTGGACCTTGAGGCACAGGGCACCGAGGCGGCGCCCCTGGTTGACCAGCTCCACCTCGCGACTCTCGCCGGCCTCGAGATCCCCCAGCAGGCGGGTCAACCGCACATAGTTGGCGGTGCACTCGCTCTGGAGGGTCCTCAGGTCGGTGACGTAGGCACTTCTCGACACGCTACCTCCTTGCTCTCAGTGAGGCCCGCTGCGCCGCCAACCAGTGGAAGACGATCAGGCACATGGCATTGTCGAGTCGCCCGGCCAGCAGGAGTTCCCAGGCCCGGTGGAACGAGAGCACGTGGACGCGGATGTCCTCGTGTTCCTCGTCGAGGCCGTGGATGCCGCCCAGCCCCCGGCTGTCGATCAGGCCACAGAACAGGGTGACCCGCTCGTTGCAGGCCCCGGGACTGGGGTAGTAGGTGTGCAGCTCGATCAGTTCCCCCACCCGGCAGCCGGCCTCCTCCTCGGCCTCGCGGCGGGCCACCTCGGCCAGGCTTTCGCCGCGCTCCACCAGCCCCGCGACGATCTCGAGCTTCCAGGGCGAATCGGGGTCGTCCAGGGCGCCGGCTCGGAACTGCTCCACCAGCACCACCGCATCCCTCTCGACATCGTAGAGCAAGACGCCCACGGCGTCGTGCCGCTGATGCACCTCGCGAACCATCGCCCCGCTCCAGCCGCCCTCGAAGAGGCGGTGGCGCAGGTGCAGCTCCTCCAGGCGAAAGAACCCCTGGTGGAGGCAGCGTCGCTCGAGCAGGTCCACGTCCTCGGCATCGAAGGGCGCGGCCGCCAGGTCATCGGGCGGATTGGCGTGATCGGTCTCCGACATGCGGGCCTCCGTGTTCGCGAATGCTCCATTATCATGACCGCGGGGGAGGCTGCCAACCGTCGCCGCCCGCCGGCCGAAGCGAACCTCGGTGACCGACGGTACCGACGCCGTCGGTCACGGGCAGCCTACCCCCGGCGGCGGACTCGCCCCGGAGCCCCGGTTGCCGAGTCGCGCAGGGATGGCGTATGTTGCAGCCATTCGATACCTGGGAGGCGCGGATGAAAGGCCGCAACATGACGCGCTGGCGCGACCCCGCCAAGGACCCGCGCCAGGAGCCCAAGAGCAACCTGATCACCGCCGAGGGCGCCGAACGCCTGCGGGGCATCCTCGACCACCTCTCGCGGGTCAAGCGCCCCGCCCTCTCGGCCAAGGTCGGCGAGGCGGCCGCCCTCGGCGATCGCAGCGAGAACGCCGACTACACCTACAACAAGAAGGAGCTGAACCGGGTGATCGCCCGGATCCGCTACCTGACCAAGCGCCTGGACGAGCTCCAGGTGGTGGACCGGCTGCCCGCCGATACCGGGCGGGTGTTCTTCGGCGCCTTCGTGACGCTCGAGGACGTGGATGGCGAGGAACTGCACCTGCGCATCGTCGGCCACGACGAGACCGACACCACCAAACGCTGGATCAGCGTCGACGCCCCCCTGGCCAAGGCGCTGCTGGGCAAGGGGCTCGACGACGAGGCCACGGTGACCGCCCCGGGCGGCGAGACCACCTACCTGATCACCGCGATCGACTATCGACAGCCCTAGGGCAGCGCATCGCTGCCGCCTCGCCGGCCGCGTGACTGCCGCGATTCGGCGACACTCCCCTGTCAGGCGAATCAAGCGCTTGGCGCCAGGCGAGAATCACTGTCTCCAAAAAGAGACGCTCTGTCGATATCCCCTGCCGCCGTCCCGCGACACCCCGCGCATGACGCGCACAATAAGTGTTTGTATCCAGGAAATTAATTCTCGAGTGGCACGGAAATGGCCTAATACTGGATAAGCGAGCCGCCCGGCTCGTGGCAGCACAAACCGCGTGTTCACCGGACACTCTGGAGGTGCATCATGAGCAAGACCCTGCTGAAAACCATGTTACTGGCCGTCGCCCTGCTCTTCGGCGCCGGCGCCGTCGCGGACAGCCATGCCAAGTTCAGCGACCTGGATGCCGACGGCAATGGCACCCTGAGCGCCGAGGAGGCCGCCGCGGCCGGCGTGGACGTCGAGACCGCGGATACCGATGGCGATGGCGCCATCAGCGAAGAGGAATTCGAGGCCGCCAAGGCCGGCATGGAAGGCGAAGGCTCCATGGAAGGCGAGACCGAGGCCGAATAATCGGCACTCGCTCGGCGGCCGGTGCCTCCGGCCGCCGCGGGGCATGCCGACCCGGTCGGCATGCCCCTTTTCGTTGTCGTCCGACAGACTCCCTCGGCCGACGAGACGCTTCAGGTCCTGGCGCTATAGACCCGGAAACGGCGGTCGTCGGCGAGGATCTCGAAGCCGCCGAAGGCTTGCTCCAGCAGATCCGGATAGGGCAGGAAGGCGTTGGCCACCAGCACCAGCCGGCCGCCCGGCACCAGATGCTTGGGCGCCTCGCGGATCAGTCGGCCGGCGGGGCCGTAGTCCACGGCGCGCTCCTGGTGGAAGGGCGGGTTGCTGACGATGGCGTCGAAGCGTCGCCCCTCGAGCCCCGCGAAGACATCCCCCGCCCTCACCTCACCGTCCAGGGCATTGGCCGCCAGGCTGCGCCGCGTCGCCTCCACGGCGAAGCCGTTGACGTCCACGGCGGTGATCGCCAGACCCCGCCGGGCCAGCCAGGCGGCCAGGATGCCGTCCCCGCAGCCCATGTCCAGCACCCGGCCCGTCTCGGGCAGCACGCCAGGCAACCACGACAGCAACAGCCGGGTGCCCTCATCGAGCTTGCCGTGGCCGAAGACGCCCGGGTGGCTGGCCAGCCGCAGCCCCTCGGCCTCGAAGGAGGTCCAGGCCGCCTCCGGGTCGAGACCGACCCGGTCGAGGCGGGAGGCGAAGAGCGTGCAGCGCCGGGCGCTGTCGACCTTGCGGCAGCCGAGCCCCAGAGCCGCCAGGACCTTGAGCACCCGCTTGATGCCGCCCTGGTTCTCGCCTACCACCTGCAAGGGCGTCCCCGCCGGCAGGTGGGCGCACAGCCACAGCAGCCACCACTCGCCCAGGGCGTGGGCCTTGGGCCAGAACAGCACCACGCCCGGCGGGGTCGGCATGTCCGCCTCGAAGGGCGAGCCAGCCGGCCGCCCCCGGGCGCGCCAGGCGGACAGCACCGTCTGGTCGGCGGCGAGCAATCGCCCCTCGCCGCCCTCCAGCCAGCCGTCCCGGGGCGGGGCCACCCACAGCCAGCCGCGATAGTCGACGTCCTGGCGTTCCAGTAGCTGGCAGACGGGGGTCTCGGCACTCATGAAGCGGGCTCCTCGGGGCGAATCAGGGTATAGAGCAGGTAGCGGCCCAGCCGCCAGTGGGGGTCGACGCGGCTGTAGCGCCACTCCAGCTCGAGCAGGGCCTGGCGATCCGTCGCCGCTTCCGGCGGCGCACGCAGGTAATCGTGGAAGACGCGCACCCCGGCCACCTGCGACACGCACAGACCCAGTTCCTCGGCCCAGGCGACGACCTGCCCATGGGTCAGCGGCGAGATGGGGGTCAGGCGTCGGCGGCGCCCCTGGCCCTCCAGCCGGTCGTCCAGGGCCTTCTGCAGGTTGCCCTTGACCACGTTGGACAGGCGCAGGGCATCGCGGTTGAAGACCATCAGCGAGAGCTGCCCTCCCGGCGCCAGCAGGCCGGCCAGGGTCGCCAGGGCCGCCCGCGGCTCCGCGAGCCACTCGAGCACGGCATGGCAGGTGACCAGCGGCCAGGGGCCCGGCAGTTCGTCCGGCAGCGACTGGAGCGGCAGCCGATGGCAGGCCACCGGCCGGTCGCCGAGGTGCTCGGCGGCCCGGTCCAGCATCTCGCCGGCGGGCTCGGTGAGGGTGACGGGATGGCCTCGGTCACTCAGCCAGGCGGCCAGCTGACCGAGGCCACCGCCTACCTCCAGCACCGGCTGCGCCTGCAGGTCCAGCATCTCGGGCAGCAGGCGGTCGAGCAGGGCCAGGCGCAGTTCCCCGCGCAGCCCGCCATAGAGGCTGCCGGCGAACTTGTCGGCGAGGCCGTCGAAGTGGCGGTCGCCCGCCGCGGACAGGTAGGGGGAGATCTCGGGCATGGGGGCATCCGGACAAGGGCTGGCGACCATTCTACCCGCTAAGCGGTGCCGGCTCACGGGCGGGACGCCTGCGGGTTTATCTCGCCGGTTCAGACGCTTATACTGTCGCTCGTTTCGCCCTCTTAGCTCAGCAGGATAGAGCAGCCGCCTCCTAAGCGGCAGGTCGCAGGTTCGAATCCTGCAGAGGGCGCCATGAAAATCAATATGTTAGCGAGATTGCGGAGCTTGCCGCGCGCTGAACTTCCTACGCGCCCCCTAGCCCGTCCCCTAGATTGGTCGGCATTGCATCTACCCACCCCACCCCCTCGCCACTCAATCCCAACCATGGCACGCTCACCAGCCGGCGGCTTCCATAACGAAGCGGTGTAATTACGTATTACGTAACGCCTACACAAGGGCGGCCACGCTGGTGGTCAACCACCCCACCGCCGCCCAGCATCCAGCCCCGCCGCCATGGCATCGCCCACCACCTCGGGGTCAGCATCCAGCGGGCGGCACAGGTTCGCCAGCAGCCTCCTATCTCTGGTCAGGTCGTCCAGCGCCTCGGGGTCTGCCGACGCCACGCCTCGGAGCGACTGCCAGCAGTCGCGGTAGTAGACCGCCAATGCCTGAAGCCATATCTCACCACAGCAGCGGGCCAGCTCCTCGCGCCCGCTGACCCCATCCACATCGACCGGATGCCCGCCTTCCATGGCGAGCACGTCCAGCGCGGCGCTCATGCCTTGACTCGGCTGAGACGCTCCCTTAAGCGGGCCACGGCGGGCGATTCGGCCTGCTTGTCGTCGTTGGGATGGCCCTTCGAGTGGCCGCGCCGGATACCCGCCCTGACCGTCGTAGCCGAGTTGTGTGAATGGTCCGCATCGCGAAATCTGCTCATTTGGATGCCTCCACCTTGCGGCGCATGTACCGCTGATAGCTGTCCTCAATGGCGTCTTCCGTCCGCTGGTAGGAATCGCCAGTCGGCAGGTCACGGCGGTAGGACGATGCGGCGTCGTCGCTCAACTGTCGGCCGTCGTCATCCTTCCAGGCGTTGGCCTTGCGGCGCTGGGCTGCCTCATAGGCGGCGTCGATGGTCGCCTGGCCGTCGTCGGTGGGCTTGGGGTTGCGGGCCAAGTATTCGCGCATGGCATTCCCGACGATCTCGCGACCGACAGTCGCATGGTCGGTGCCGGGGCGGATCCAGTGCCCGCGAGCGGGCACGTCTTCGAAGTAGCGGTTAGTCATTACACTTCCTCCACAATCACGCTGTTTGAAACAACTTCCAGGAATCCATCTTTCACTTGGGCCTCGAAAGACTTTTTCCCGCGAACTTTGGCGAACTGTTCTGCAGACACCTCGTTGTTGCCCGGCTCGAAAGTGACGCCTGCCACGCCGATAGATCCGCCACGGGTATTCTTGACGGTGACCACCATCTCATCCTTGCCAGCGCCCACGGCGGCAAGGCGGGGGCGGGCCTGCTTAAGCGCATCCTCCAGGCGCAGCGCCTCGGCCAGCAGGGCGGCTTGTTCGGCCTGCTCTGCCCGCATGGCGGCCACTGCGTCGGGGTCCATGGTTTCGGCCATCTGCTCCAGGTTGCCCATGCTCGGGAAGTCGGCCCACGAATTGGGGAACTCAATCAGCCCGGTTTCGATACCGGCACCATTGGCGGCCAGCACCAGGGCGGCTACCACTTGCTGGCGTTGCTTGGGGGAATATCCGGCGGTGCTACTCATGGCGTGGGCAATCAGCCATTTCCCATCCCTGCCAGCAGCAGCCGGGACGCCGGGTCGGTCAGCAGCGGCGGCGGCATGTTGGCCAAGGATGATGCCAGCCTGCGGAAGGCTCGCTTTAGTGGAGAAAACCTTGCCCGCTGCGGCCTCCACAACGGCTTTCAGAGCGTCGCGCTGGGCTAGCTGGTCGGTGCTACCTTCCAGCTTCTCGCGCAGCTCCTGGGCGGCTTCCATCGCGGCTGTGTGGGCCGGACGCACAGCCGCCGAGGCTGTGCGCTGGGCTTCGTCTTGTTCGTTAATGAGTTGTTTCAGTTGGTCTAGGGTCATGCTTACCTCAGGGTGGTAGTTCTGGGATTCAGGCATTGAAGGGTTGTTGACCAGTTGTCGGAATACAGATCGCCGTCGTGGGTAATACCGTGAATCCGGTAGCGGCGAGTTCCAATAGTGTCGGGGCGACTCACACTGTTTGGATTGCTGAAATTGAATTGCGATGTCTGGTTAGTGACTTCGATTTGGTCGAGCATTTGGACTTCGGGCATCATGGCGGTGGTCACTTCGGCGCCATATTGGGTGATGATTGGCGTTCCTATAAGGCCGGTCAATGCGCTAGTTGAGTGAACTGTTTTCCGCTCTGCACCGTCTCTGCTAATTATCACCCGGCCAGAATCAATTGTCCAAGTAAAGTCGAAGTCTTTAGCCGCACCGGCAAGCCAGGAATTGGCACTCTGCTGAACGGGAAGCGAGCTCGCCAGCGTGGGTAAATCACTGAAGTCGCCCACCAGCTCCACTGGTAACTCGAATGACTCAGCAACAGCCGTTATCACCTCGCTCATATGCGCACCACGGCCAAAGGTGCGCACTACCTGGGCGTCATCCCAGTTGGCCCCGGACGCCCGGCAGAAGAGCGTGACGAAGGTGTCAGGCCCATCCCGGCCGATACTCACGTTGTAGATGGTGCCGGCAAACAACTGGCCCCAGTTATCCCGATAGCCCGCCGCAAATCGCACAGTATCGAAACGCTCATAGACTTTCTGACGACTCTCGCGGCTCAGGCCATAGACGACGATTTGGGCGAGAGAGTCAAAGCCGCCATAGCCCCGGTCTATTCTGAACTGTATCTGAGCCGGGTCAGGAGCGAAGCCGTCCACCACCAGCTTCTCGGCGTCGTCCCCGACTTCGAGTTTATAAACTCGACCCCAAATCAGACTCATTAGCTCACCCTGTTCTGTGTGTCACGGACGGCAGAATCTGTCAGCCGGGCAAGTTCGCGGCGAATGTACTGAGGGTCCTGCCCCTCGGCGTGGATGGTGATGTTCTGTGTGACGGACGCCTGGGGCCGCTCGAACGGATCTCGACCACCAAGGTTGTTCATCACGTCGGGGGCGTAGAGCTGCCCGACGGGGCCTAGGTGCTGGGTGAAGTTGTCCCCGTGCTGCTTGAGGAGCTTGTCCACTGTCCCCACGCCGGTGTGGTAGGCACTCAGCGCCGCCGTGATGTTGCCGTCATAATGCCCTAGCAGCGCTTCCAGGTAATCCTCGGCAAAGCGTTCGTGCTCTTCCCGTGAATTGCCCGACAGCGGGTCCACGCCGAAACCAGGATCGGCGGCGGTAGATGGGAGGATCTGGTAAGCCCCCAGCGCCCCGGTTCTGTCGTTGCGGGTCAGGTTGCCCTGTGCATCCCTATGGCGACCACCGCTCTCCTGCATGGCCAGCGCATCGAGGAGTGCATCGGAAACGTCATAGCCACCACGAGGGGCGGTGACCTCATCCACGCGGGCGCCGAGCGCCTCAGGCGGAAGCCCCGCGTTGTTGGTCAGGCTGCGGCGATACGCCTCGGCGTCGAAGTCGTCGGAGCCCTCGCCGGTCAGGTGATCCACCCACTTGTCGAGGGCGCTGGTGATGGCCGGGGCGAACCGCATCACGATGTCATCGCCCAGCTCGTCCACGGCTCGGCTCAGTTCGTCCATGGTCTGGCTCAGTTCGCGGGATACCTCGATCTCTTCCTCGGTGAGGGTCCGCAACTCGGCGGCGCGGTCAAGCTCAGACTGGAAGTCGCTGGGACCACCGCGCAAAAGGTTCTGAATGCCGGGGCCACTCAGGCCGAGTTGATCCAGGGCGCGATTGCGCTGCGTGTCGCTGAGCCCCTGAAACTGGCGGCTGAGTTCGATCAGCGCCGCCATTTCGTCCTGAGCGCTGATAATGCGGTCAACGTCGATGCCGAACATGCCGGCGTCGAAAAGGCCGCCCTCACCGAAAGCGGCTTGGTCCCTCAGATCGCGGATGTTGCGGAGGACGTTAAGGGCGTTGTCTTCCGATCCCCCCGCCTGCTCTAGCGCGAAGCCCAGCCGATCCACTTGCCCCGTCGCGATGTCGGCGGCGTCGGCCAGGGCGGAAAACTCGTGTCGCTCTCCGGCCAGCTTGGCCACCAGGGCAGTGCCACCTACCCCGGCAGCGATGACGCTAGTGAAGGCCGTGGCGGCGCGAGTGACCATAGCGAAATTGGCCTTGGCCTCGCGGAAGCTCTGCGCGTCTTGTTCGAGGCCCAGCTTGACGACAAGCTCGTCGATCACGTCAGCCATTTGCTTTCCCCTCCAGCTTCTTGATCCGCTTGGCCAGCCCAAGGTCAATAGCAAACAGCGCGACCAGGCAGGCGAAAAACGACAGGTCCTTAATCAATCCGACTTCAACGAACATCACTTGCCCTCCAGCTCAGAAACGCGGTCTTTCAACGCCGCCACAGCGAGTTCTAGGTGCCGTGTACGCTCGACCAGGTAAATGTTGGACTGCGCCAGCGTGGCCAGCAGATACGCCTTGTGGTCGCCTTGCTGGGCGTTCTTGAGGGCGTCTTGTAAGGCAAGCTCGATGCGCTCGGTCTGCATCTGGTCGAGTCCGTGAGTTTGGAGCATATCGTCAGGCATGGGGGTTACCTCGGTTAGAGCCATTCGGAAGTTTTCATACGTTTCTTCTGCCCGTGCAGTGCGATCAATCCGGCAGCAGCGTTCGCCCGATCCTCGTGCTGTCCGGGCGGGTGGTCCACTGTCTCGCGCCCAGAGCGGGCGGTTCGACGCTCCAAGTTCTGCCATTGCCTGATCATCTTCTCGTCAGGCGGGAACTCTACGCGGCCACTGGTGATTGCCTGCAGGCTGTCGATGTACAACTCTGAGCGGGTCTTCGGTGAGTGCTCGCACTTGATGCCGTGTTTCTCGAACTCGTCGCTGGGCCAAGAGCCGGCAAATCGATCCAGGTTGATGCGCTTGACGCCATACTCACTCAAGATGCCGGCAAAGCGTTCTGTGATTTCCGCCGGGACGCCTCTGGCGGCGTCCACGCGGTCGATAACTAGAACGCCGTCCTCGTGGTGTCCGATGGCAAGCGTGAACTCGTCAGCGTTGGCGCTCTGGCCCCCGCCTGCCGGATCGGCGAAACCAACGAACTTGAATCGGCGGTCATACGGGCGAATCAGCGGGGCGGCGCGGGTCACGGCGTCCAGGGCTTCGCGGGTGATGAAGTCAGAAATTCCGTCACGGAACTGGCCGCCCCATTCTGACTTGCTTCCCTCAGGATCTTCCTCGAAGGCATCCGCAATGATGCGGCGGTCAATGGTCGGGTTGAATTGCTCGGTCGAGCCTTGCACCACCAGGACATCGGAGTCTTGCGCGAAGTGCTTGCGATACTTCTGGTAAAGCAGCCCTTTCTTTGCCCAGGGCGAGGAAATGCCGAGAAGCATGCCGCCAGTGGTGGCAAGTGCCGGGATGCAAGCGCGATACAGCTCCACGTCGGGGGAGGCGGATGCCTCGTCCTTAAAGAACGCGCACTCGTCGAGGATGGTGCAAATCGCCGTCCTGCCCCTGACGCTCTTGAAGCTGTTGGTATTCACCTCGATGGAGACGCGGTTATTGAGGTCAATTGAGTCGGCGGTGCGCTTCGTCACCATGCCGCTAAGGACGGGGCTGGCATCAAACATCCCGGCGATATACGAAAATGCGACCTTTGCCTGAGGGCGGTCGACCGCGATGATATTCACCACGCCGCGCTCGCCAGGCTTCAGCTTGTCTAGCAAGCCGAACAGCTCGGCGCCGATAGTCGCCATGTAGGTCGCGATGCCGGCAGCGTTGTTTGTCTTCGAGGATCTGCGTCCGGCAATCCAGAAGAATTCCCGTACACGGCTTGTAGGCGCCTCGCGTCCCCCTGCAAGGGCCTTGAACAGCTCCAGGCGGTTGGCATCCATGGGCAGCCCGAACGCGCCTGACAGGACCGCTTTAGCCGGCTCCCAGCTATCGCCCTCGAAGCTGCCGGGGGTCAGGGCGGGCGACTCCATGAACTCGATGATGTTCACTGCGCGGCCTTGTGCTTGTCGAGGATGTCTTTGATGGATTCGACGGGCTGGGCCACGCGATCCAGGCCGAGGGTCTTGTAGAGCCCGAGCAAGCTATTGATTTTTTGCGTGATGGCCCCGTGATCCACCTCATCACCACGGGCCAGGGCAGCCTCAGCTTGCTCGATGGTCGCTTCCATCCAAACAGCTCGCTTGGCAAGACTGCGGCGCTGGTAGCTCAGGTTCTCGTGGCCACCGAGGTCGGTCGTCAGGGCGGTGTACCGCTGGCGTACCGCCTGGGCCAGCCGGGTGCGACCGTCGAGCCGTTCCAGCCAGTCGTGGCTGTATTCGGTGGGTAACTCTGTGCTTCGGGGCATATCGTTATTCCATTTCGTTCTATGTACCTCCTATTGTAGCCCTATTTGGCGGGTTATCCAAACTTATAGACATAAAAAAGCCCGCTGTTATAGCGGGCGGGAATATATCGGGGAGAGTTGGACGCTCAGAAGCTCAGCTTCTCGAACTGGCGGCCAGTGAGCGCGGTGTACGCCACGGTATTCTGGATGTTGGCGTGCCCCATGTACTGCTGAACGGTGCGAATATCGGTGCCGTTGTTGATGAGGTGAACGCCACAGGCATGGCGCAGCGCGTGAGGATGCCACTTGATGCCGAGCACTCTCTCGGTGAGCCGCCCAAACATGCGACGGAAGCCGTCAACGCTGATCGGCGCCCCACGCTCGCTTACGAACACCAGGCCATGCGACCGGCCTGAGTTGCGCTGATAGCGGCGCAAGGCCCGTATTGTCTGGCCTTGCAGGGGATGTGTGCCGTCCAGCGACCCCTTGGCGCGGGTTATCAGCACCTCGTGAGCGTCCAGGTTGAACGCCTGCCAGCGCAGCCCCACCAGCTCGGAGACGCGCAGCCCATGCTCGAAGGCAAGCCGGATCATCAGCGAGTCGCGCTCGCCGTTGCGTGTCTGCTTGGCGGCCTTGGTGAGCGCCTGCACCTCATCGCGGGTCAGGTGCTTCCTTCCGCGCTCCACGTCGTTGGCAGACCTGCTGCCCCCAACTGTTCGCTTTTCGGTGCTCGGGTGCATCTCCACCACGTTGCTGAGGGCCGCGTCACTCATGCCTGTCGCCTCTATAACTGTTCGGGTTTCAATCAGAATGCGAACAGTATAGCAGTCGGTGGGGCGATTGCAATGGGGCTCGGAGGGTAGTGGTCTGCTCGGGACGTGCGTTTCAGGTGGGCCATTCAGTCTGTCCGGGTGACCGTCCGCTTTGCCCGTCACGTCCGGTTATAGAAAACCGGACGGACGGACGGGCCCAAACCGGGCAAACCGTGACGAAACCGGACGCAAACCGGACGCAAACCGGACGCCTCAATGGTTGGCAGGCACAAAAAACCGGCCCTCAGTGGAGCCGGTCCGGTGGTGGTGGGGCTGGCTTAGTGCGCGAGGCGGACATACGGGGGCGCCAGAAGAACCTCCCCGGCCCGCTCAAGACTGGCTTTCACGTCGTGGAACCGCTGCCTGGAAATGCCGGCACCGCCACAGGCGTCTCGCCAATCGTCAATCCTGACCATGGCCTCTTCAGGATCGGCGCCCCCAGATTCAAGGCGGTCGTGGTGCTCTACGTAAAGGCGCTGAAGCTCTCGAAGCGCCAAGGTCTGGTTCTTCCCTCTGCCAACCTTGCCGCGCTGCGGGGGCTCGTACCCATCAATAGGCTCCAGAACGACCGAAGTGACCGCCTCGCCGTTATCATCGACAAGGGGCAGCTTCACTGGCGCCAGTGTGAACGACAGTTGAGCCGGGAATGCGGCATCCTTCATCTTCCCGCAAGAAATGGTCACGGCTCCCAGCTCGTCCTGCTCCACGGCATACTCGGCTTCGACAGCGCCTCGCAGAACCGTGCTACCCCTGGCGCCCTTGGTGGCGTCCTTGCCGGAGTGGTGCACAACCAGGATGCTGCACTTCCATCGCTGCCTAAGCTCATCCAGTGATCGTACAAATGCGTTCATGTCTGCCGTCGCATTCTCGTCGGCCCCGAAGTTTCGCGACAGGGTGTCGACTACGATAACTGCCGGCTCCTGCCCCGTCTGTTCGGCCAGGGCTTCCACGGCCCCCAGAACCTCGGCGGCGGCGTCGGCTTCGGTCAATAGCGCAGCCCGGTTAGAGACGGCCAGCGGGGCGCCTGCCAGGCTTACACCACGATCCAGCTCCCACGCCTTGAAACGCCGCGCGAGGCCGTTATGCCCCTCGCCGGCCAGATAGAACACACTGCCCTGGCGGACTGGGCGGCCATGCCATGGCGTGCCGGTGGCGATCGAGCAGGCCCAGTCGATGGCAACGAAGCTCTTGCCCACGTTGGGCGGCCCGAAGATCAGTCCGAGGCTGTCGGTTTCGAGGTATTGCTTAACGAGCCAGTCGACGGGGCGCAGCTCGCTCACGAGGTCGCCAATCATCGAGAAGCCCAGCCCGGTGTCGGGCTGGTCGCTCTCGCCTTCCGGCGCCCGAGTCTCACGGGCGTCTGCCAGCTCTTCCTCCACAAACGACAAATGGCAGCCGACGGGGTAATCCAGAGCGGCTTCGTACTCATCGCGGGTTCGGCACAACCGCAAGACGCCGAGGTGCCACTCGGCGGCCTCCCCGTTTTTCCATCGCCTAAGATTCGCCATCAAGCGCGGACGCTCGGCCAGCCATTCGCGGCGCTTGTCTAGCGTGGCGTCCACGTTGCTGGCGGGCTGCTCATGGGTCCGCCATGAGGGGTCACGGAGACGGCGCTGGCGCTCTGCCTCGCGCTGTGCGGGGGTGCCGTGCTGCTCTTCTGCGGAGCGTTTGGCGGAGGCCATGATGGCCTCCACGTTGATTACAGGCTGGTCACTCACAGCATCGCCTCCAGTTGCTCGTCAGTGTGACAGTCGAGCCATTCGGCCATGCTGCCTTTGGTCATGCCGGAGGCCTCAAAGTCTCCCCAGATAAGGGCACTCAGTAGCTCCAACTCTGCGCCGTCGTGCGGGTTATCAGGGTCGAAGCCCGCCAGGTCTGCCAGGAATCGAACCTCTACTCGGTGTGACTCCATGGCGGCCATCATGAACGCCTCACGGTCACTACCGATAACAGTGGCGCCGCACCAGTCGGGCGCCTTGCTCGGCTCGTCGAAGGGATGGACAACAGCGTTCATGCGCGCACCTCCCCGCCCGCTTGGGCATACTCCGGGCGGTGGCTGCGCACCCACGCATCAACGGCGGCAGGATCGTACAGCGGGCGCTTGCTGGCGCCATAGGTGGCGAACGGGGCCGGGAAGGAGCCATCCTTACGCCAGCGGATGACGCCGGGGATGGTTAGGCTGTAGCGGCGGGCAATATCGCTCTGGGAATCCAGGTGTGTCATGGTCGTACCTCGATTAGGGCAGCTTGGGCTTGCCCCTCGGTACGGATGACGCTAGAATCTAGTTGCCAGACTACAGATTCTGCGGCGTCCGCAACCTCGGAGCCTGAATCGCACGACCCGGTTAGACTGTTGGCGCAGTTTAGCCGGGTTTTTCGTGCCTGCTTATATTATGCCGGAACTTCGATAGCATTGCAAACAAGTAAGCCCCGCACTTTGGCGGGGCTGTGTAAAAGCATGAGGTGTTACAGGCTACTCGACGTTGAGCCCTTGCGCTTCAGCTCGGCCACAAGTTTTCGGTATTCCTCAATGATGGATGTGGCGCTAAAGATTCCAGTGTCATTTTCCATGCTCGCATCGGAACACGCCTCTTCCAGCCCATCAGCCAGCCATTCCAGCAATTCACGGGCGTCGCCATACTCTAAGTAATTGACGAACGGAACGTACATGATGCCGGTTCTAAGGATGATGTCTCCGCCGCGCCGGTCCGCAATATCCTCGAACCCTGTGTCTGTGTATCCGCTCCCGAGCGCGAGGAATGCGCGAACCTCTGGCAGCTTCATGAATTTAGCGGCGTCCTTGCCATGAATTTCGGCAAGCAGGCTGGCGTTGAACCACCCGGGTTTGATTGCGGTGCTCATTGCGCGCCCTCCATAGTCTGATCGGCTTCCCATAACTCAAGGTCAGCCATGCGCCAACGGGTGGCACGGGGACCAATCTTGACGGGCTGGGGAATGCGCCTTTCGGCGAGCCAGCGCCACCATGTGGATCGGCTGACCCCGTAGCGGGAACATGCTTGCGTGTCTTTCAGATACGCGGGTGCGTTATACATAAACGCCTCTCTAATCAATAGCTTGATTAGGGGTCGGAAGACTGATAGTGGATCTCTATTGGCCTCTAACGGGCTCTTGGGTAGAGAATCCAGGCGCTAACTATGGCTATCAGCCAACCTTGCCCCCGGTTTGGGACACCCCAGGCCGGGGTTTTCTTTGCGTCCTAGAATGTCCTGATTGGTATCATGCGGGACATTGTAGGAGTTAGCCAAATGGGTGGCTTGTGGGCAGCCTGTGGGCAACCTGTGGGAATCCGTGGGGCGATTCGGCATCACCCCGGAACCCGCGTGATTACTGGCTCTCAGTCCGCCCCAGAGAGAATTTAGGGGTATATAGCGGGCAAAACTTGATAAAAAAAAGCGCCCGTAGGCGCCGGGTATGCTTGTGCGGAATCACCCCCGAAGCACCACAACATTATCCCTGTGCTCGACGGCCTGCACACCGCTGACCATCTGCGCCCAGCGATTCCACGCATCAACTTGAGCCTTCCAGCGTTTTGCTCGGTTATAGTTCGCCATCAGTTTGGGTGGCGCATGGGCGAGCATCATTTCGACCAGCAGCGGGTCGACTAGTAGAAGTTCGGTTAGTTGCGTGGCGAAGGTTCGGCGCAAATCGTGGACGGTAAAAGGGGGTAGACCATAAAGCGGCGCGGTAGTATCGTGCTCTCGGCGCGCCCGCCCTTGCAGTCTAGATATTGCTGTTGACAGACTGTCGTGATGTATCGGCTTGCTATCGTCCCGCACTGAAGCAAACACACAATCCCCGGCGGATAACTGCCGCTGCTCTTTCAGGATCGTCAGCGCCAGCGGCGCAAGGTGTACATCGTGTTTGCGCCCTGATTTCGCCCTCTCCCCTGGTATCGTCCACGTGGCGCCGTCTATCTCGTCCCAGCGCATGCCCGCCACCTCGCCACGGCGACAGCCCGTCAGGATCAGTAGTCGAATGGCATTGGCCACGGGTATCGACAGCGTTGCCGTGCTGGCCAACCCATCATGCCCGCTACGCTCATCGTCCAGCGTTTGCAGCAGCTCTCGTAGCTCTGGCATCGAAAGGTGGCGCTTGCGGGGCTCCCCGGCGCTGGCACCAATCTTCGCGGGCGTTAGGTTGGCAATCGGGTTTTCGTCTATGTGGTCGCGGTCCTCGGCGTAATCCAGCAGGCCGCGCATGAGGTTAAGGCAATGACGCCCCTCAACGGGCGCTTTGGCTACCACGTCCTCCAGCACCTCAATGACCAGGCGGCGGGTCACGTCGCGAACATACATCCTGCTCAGCCGTGGAGCCAGGTGCAGGCGCCAGCGTCGCTTGTGCTGGGCGACAGTCTTTGCAGTCGGCAGTCGCTTTCCTCGGCCAGGGGTCCGCTCATAGAACGCGATCCATCGCTCGAACGCATCAGACATCACCCAAGCGGCTTCATTGCGGGCCTTCTCGGCAGCGCGGTGTCTGCGCGGGTCAATGCCCTTCTCTACCAGCTTGGCAGCCTCTCCATGGGCATCGCGGGCTTCCGACAGCCTCATGGGCTGGAAGGTGCCTAGCCGCATTTCGCGCTGGCGCCCGCCGAGACTGAATCGGTAGACCCACAGCTTCGACTCGCGGTCGGCGCGAACCTCCAGCGCCAGGCCAGCGCCATGCTTCGACCGAACTGACCGGCGGGCCTTCTTGCGGCCTGCCGGGAGCGTGAAGGCCGACACCTCGGCCATCGTCGTGATGGGCTTGTCTGTCATGATTTGTCCCCTAGCTCGTCCCCTAGATTGACTCAGTATAAGGCGGGAATTCATAGGACACAAAGGGACGAGATATACGCCTAAGCGATTGATTGGACGAGAATCAACGGGGCGTCATGATAATCAGATGGAAGGCATGAATCTACCTGTCGCCCCCCTCCTAAGCGGCAGGTCGCAGGTTCGAATCCTGCAGAGGGCGCCATCTTCCCCTCAGGCCAGCGCCGGATGGATCACCACCCGGTCCCGTCCCTGGCGCTTTGCCGCATAGCTGGCGGCGTCGGCGCGCCCGATCGCCTCGGCGATGCGCTGGTCCGTCTCCTCGAGGCTGGCCACTCCGAGGCTCAAGGTGACCCGGTATTCCTGCCCCCGATGACTCACGGTGATCTCGCGCACCGCCTCGCGCAGCGACTCGGCGATCCTTGACGCCTGGGCGTGGGTGCAGCTGGGCAGCAGGACGGCGAACTCGTCGCCGCCCTGGCGGGCCACATGGTCACTCTGCCGCACTTCCCGGGCCACCACCCGGGCGATGCGGCGCAGCATCTCGTCGCCCAGGGCATGCCCGCCCTGGTCATTGATGGGCTTGAAGTGATCCAGGTCGAAGAGGATCAGCACCGAGGACGTGCCGGTCTTGCGACAATCGGCCAGGGCCTCCTCGAGGCGGCGTTCGAAGCCACGACGGTTGAGCAGGCCGGTCAACGGATCATGCTCGGCCTCCCATTGGCGCAGGGCCTCTTCCTCGCGGCGCGCGGTGATATCCTTCACCGTCCCCACGAAGCCGAGGGTCTCCCCATCGGTCTCCACCCGGCTGGCATGGACCTCCAGCCACAGCTGGTCGCCGCCCTGGCGGTAGTAGCGGAACTGCTGGAGGAAATCCTCACCGCTCACCATGCTGTACTGCCACAGGTCCAGGGCGGACAGGCGGTCATCGGAATGGATATGTCCCAGCCACTCGCGCTGTCGCTGCTGGGCCTCGGCATGGCCGGTCAGCTCGACCAGGGCGGGATTCATGAAGTCGATGTTGCCTACCGTATCGGTCACGAACATCCCCACGGGCGACGAGGCCAGGATGGCATCGAGGAAGGCCTGGCGATCCTTGAGCTGTGCCAGGGCCTTGCCGCGCTCCACCTCGACGCGATTGAAGGTATCGGCGACCTGGCGAAGCTCCTGCATCCGGGTGGAAAGCGCCACCCGGCTGCGCCGGCCTTCCCCCACGGCCGCGATCTGGCGCTCGAGCTGGAAGAGGGGGCGCAGCGCGAGCCACAGCAGCCAGCTCGTCAGCGGCAGCATCAGGGCCGCGACCAGCAGGGCTTTCCCTCCCAGGCGCTCCAGCCAGCGCTGGAGGGGAGCCATCACCTGGTCACGCGGCAAGGCGACGCCAACGACCCAGTCGGCAGGCCAGATCTGGCGGTAGGCGTGGTAGGCATCACCCCCAGACAGCAACGGCCCCTGGCCCTCCCCTTCCCAGCCGTCGAGGGCCAGATCCAGCAGCGGGTTGAACGCCGCGTCCGGCACGTCGGTAAAGATGTGCTTCCTATCGGGATGGGAGAGGAAGGTGCCGGAGGCGCTGATCACCGCCGCGAACCCCTCCTGCCCCAGTCGCAGTCGATCCAGCCGCCCGAAGAGACCGCTGTCCAATCTGACGATCCCGCCCACGAGCCCCTGGAAGCGCCCTGCCTCGTCCAGCCGCGGCACCGCGAACAGCACCTGGGGCGCTCCACTCGCCTTGCCCCGGATGGGCTCGCTGACATGGGGACGCCGGAAGGCCCGCACGCTACGGAAATAGTCGCGGTCGGCGATCTCGACGCCCTGGAGCCGGCGGCGATGGGGCCAGGCGGCCTGGATGGCCCCCTCGGCATCGGCCACCAGCAGGCCATCGAACCACTCCAGCAGGGCATCGTTGCCCCGCAGCGCGTCGCCGAGCCGAGACGCCCCCTGCCGCTGCTGTGCCTGGAGGCTACCTGCCAGTCGCTGCAGGCCCTTCAGACGGGTCTCGACCTGATCCGTCAGCTCATCGGCGATCACGCGCGCCTCGTAACGCAGATGGGCCCGATTGGACGCCTCGAGCAACGACGTCCCCGACTGCCAGCCGAAGGCGAGCAGCAGGGCCAGGACCACCAGCCAGGTCATGAGCAGTCCCGACAGCAGCCGCCCCTTCAATGAAAGCAGCCTGTTCATGTACATGGCGGGGGGTAAGGGCACGCGTCACCTTGGCGCCAGGGGTTACCATGAATCCATCAGTCCTTGCTGATTCTAGCATGGCCGAGGCTTCGATCCCCGCTCCGGCCGGTCGGCCAGGGTGTTTGGCCCCCAGGGGCTCGCCGAGAGCCTTGCGGGTCGAACCTCGCGGGTCGAGCCTCGTCGGCTGGGCGACAGCGAGAGACTCCATGCCTGCAGGACGCAGGGATAGCACCTCACCCGGTCGGCGAAGATCAGAAGCGGCCGGCAGGAGTCTCTGCTATACCTCGAATACGTCTCTGCTAAACCAGCTGTAAGGAATGCGGTGGCGGAGGCACTAAGCAAACAAGACCTGACGGAGGTTCCGAGTTCCATCCACCGACCGAGAGGTGCCTCATGAACATCAAGACCCTTACCGCCGGCTTCCTGGCCATGCTGATGATGGGCGGAGCCGCTTATGCCATGGACTCCGAAGCCATCGAGAAACACATGGAGGAGATCAACCAGAAGGCCGACGCGGCCGCCGACGAGGATCGCGTCCAGGCCCTGGAACAGCAGGTCCAGGACCTTCAGGAGCTGATCCAGATGATGCTGGAGGAGGAAGAGCAGGCCAGCTAAGCCGGCACTGCTGGTACGACCCTCGGCGGGGCCCGCTCAGGCGGGCCCCGCTTTTCCGAGTGCCGCGCTTGCCGGTCAGCGGCTGCGTTCGACGCGCAGCTCGTAGTTGTTGACCCCGGAGTGGGCCGAGCCGAACTTCTGGCCCTGGACGCGGATCCGGTAGCGCCCCGGCGACAGCGTGGTCTCGAGGTCCACGTCGCCATCGAAGCCCTGACCGGCGCCTTCGGCCACGACCCGGCCGGAGGCGTCCAGCACCTCGAGGGCGATGCGGTAGGTGTCCTCGTGGCCCGTCGGATAGGTGGAGGTGGTGATCGCCACGCGACCCTGCTCGGCCATCTCGAAGGTCAGGACCTCGCCCCGGGCGCGGATCTTCACGTCGGTGACGATGGTCTCGTAGCCCTGTTGCGAGGCGAGCTGAGCCGCTTGTTCGTCCTCGGCCCGATCGCGCGTTGCCTGGGAGGCCGCGGCACCTGTCGCTGCGGCCGACGCTCCGGCGGCGGCCGAGGTCGATGCCGCCGCGGTGGCCGAGGTCGATGCCGCCGCGGTGGCCGCGGCATCGCCGGCCTCCGCGGCCGTCTCCGTCGAACCGCCCAGGGTGGCCACGGCGTCATCGCCCCTCACGAACACCGAGCGAGCCCCCTCGCGCTTGTCGCCGGTGAAGAAGATGCCCTCGCCGTCGCTGACGCCCTCCGCCAGGCGCTGTCCCCGCGCGTCGAGGCCCACGATGTCGATGGAATAGCCATCCCCGGCCTTGCCGCGGGTGCCGAAGCGCTGTGCCTCCACGCGCAGCACATAGTCACCGGGCTCGAGGCGCTGGCGCAGCGCCAGGCCGCCGTTCTGGCCCAGCGCCTCGCTGCGGGCGATCACCCGCCCCTGGGCGTCCTCGAGGACGGCGGCGATGCGATAGTCCTCGGAGTAGCCGGCGGTGACCTCGCTCTCGAAGAGGTAGGTCCCGGCCTCGGTCACGGAGAAGTCGTGGGCGTTGGCGCCGCCGAACAGGAAGCGGCGGCTGTGGGCATCGGTCTCGGCCTGGAAGAAGCCGGTCAGGTCGAGCTGACGCCCCTCCTCGCGGAATCGCTCCTCCATCACGCTGTCGGCGGCGACCGGCGCGGCCGCCAGGCTCAGCGCCAGCAGGCCGGCCGTCACTATCGGCTGTTTCATGGAACCTCGCTTGCGTTCGTTCACGCCCAATGAAAAAAGCCGATCCCGGGGGATCGGCTTTCGTTGTTCTACCCTTGTCGCAGGATACACCCGCGCTCGGGCTCAGAACAGGTAGGTCACACCCACGGCGCCGCCGTCACCTTCGTCGTCATTGCGATCGTAGAAGGCCAGCTCGGCCCAGGTGTACATGGCGTCGGAGATGTTGTAGGTGGCACCGACGATGACCTCGTTGTAGCTGTCTTCCTCGTCCTCGGCTTCGGCCGGGAAGTCGCCGCTCAGGCCGGCGTCCTCGAAGGTGGTGCCGAAGTCCTCACCGCCCACGTCGACGTACTGGTAGGCGGCGTAGATGTCGCCCATGCCGTAGCCGTAGCGGGCGCCCAGGCCGTAGAAGTTGACGTCGTCGAAGGCGTCGTCTTCGGCTTCGAAGCGCTCGAGCTTCAGGGCCACGCGCAGGGTGTTCCAGGTGTACTGGCCGGTGATGCCGTACTGGTCGCCGGCATCGAACTCTTCGCCGGTCGCGGTGGCGGTGGCGTCGTAGATGCCCAGGTCGTCGTAGACGGCGGCAACGGAGAAGCCGCCGATGGTGTACTTGGCACCACCGAAGAAGGAGGCACGGCTCTCGTTCTCGACGGCTTCGTTCTGCTCTTCCGCCTCACCCTTGTACTGGGTACCGACGGCGAACTGCAGGCCGCCGAAGGACGGCGAGGTGTAGGTCACCTTGTCGCCTTCGCGGTCGCCGGTGCCGTAGAAGTCTTCGATGGAGCTGTTGGAATCGGTGGCGTCGAAGAACTCGTTGTTGGTCAGCGGGTCCTGGATCCAGTCGTCGATCAGCGGGTCGTAGGAACCGACGCGCGCGTCACCGAAGTTGCCCTTCAGGCCGACATAGGCCTGGTCGCCGGAATCACGGCCGGCAACCTTCATCTCGTCGGCCTTGAAGTCGTCGAACTCGAGCTTCAGGTAGCCGGTCAGGCCGTCGTAGATGACATGCTCGGCGGCGAAGCCGAAGGTGGAACCGTTGTCGGCAATCTCGTCGGCGTCGTCATTGTCGCCGGCGCCGGTGTCGACGTTGTAGTAGGCGATCTGGATGTTGCCGTAGAGGTCGAGCTTGGTGCCGTCCTGGTTGTAGACGGTGGCGGCCTGGGCGCCGGAGGCAGCCATGGCACCGGCGATGGCAGTCGCTAACAGTGTCTTTTTCATTGCGATAATCCTTTTGACTAGCTTGCTGTTTCGATCGTTGCTGCCTGCTCTTTGGTGAGTCAGTGCAGTTGGCATGCCGGTCTTGGTGCCGGTTCTCGTTGCTGCCCTGTCCCTCTCGGGAGGTGGCAGTCAGCGAGCCTGACCACGGCAACGCCTTGTTATAGTCCAATGCTCGCACGAGGAACTCTATACCGTGATTCGCGGGAGCGCAACAAGAAAAAAACACTGTTTTCCTTCGTCACATTCCCCAATGGCGGCGATTTCCCCTGCGATGACGGTCAGGGCGCCCTCCCGGCGGACCGACCGCCGCTACCGGCCCGGCATGTGGCACGCCGTTGGGGCTCGAGCCCCTGGGTCACCACGGACCAGAACGCATGGTAGCGATGAGCGGCTTCATCATGCCCCGCTGATATGACGCTTTCAAGTCAGCAGACGCTGAAAGCCGCTGTCGGCCCTCAACGCTGCTCGGCAGACGCCCGCCTCAGCGGGCGTTGTGGCGGGCCATCAGCTCGCCCAGCTTGCGCTGCAGGCGGCGGTCGTCGGGCTCGTCGACGGCCGGATCGGTGCCGGCGGGGGCCGACGGGGACGGGTCGGGACGCGCCGCGGTCGTGGACGCGGCATCGGGGGGCGGGGTCGCCTTGCCGGCGCGGGCACGAGGCTTGGCGGCACGGCGCTTGCCGGCCTTGCCTCTGGGCTGGCGGTCGGCCTGGAGGCGCTCGAGCTTCTTGTGGGCGTGCTCGGCGGCGCCGGCATCGACCCGGCCGGCCGGGGCGCCGTCGAGATCGATGCGCTCGGCCCCTTCACGGACCGACTTGAGGTAGCGAGGCAGGTTGACGTAACAGGCCAGGGCACGCCTCACCAGCTTCTCCGGCCAGGGCTCCAGGGCGGCCAGGTCCTCGTGGATGCCGACCTTGAGCGGCCGCGTGTGGCCCTTGAAGAAGGCGGCGTCATGGCGTCGATACCACTGCGCCAGCAGCGCCTGGGGAGACGGTGCCTCCGCTGCCTCCGCGATGGGCCGGTCGGAGTGGGGCGTGGCCGCGGGGGCGCCGGCGTCCGTGGCCGATGCGACGGGCGCGGCAGCGGACGGTGACGGGGCATCGGCCGTGTCCTGGGGCGCGTCGGGCGGCGCCGCCGGCGAGGCACGATGATGGCCGATGAGCGCGGAGAGTCCCCTGGCCTGGCGCCCCTGGCGCTGGAAGACCGGTGCCGGCTGGCCGCCGGCCAGGCGTTCCTGCAGGCGGTGATTGTGGTCTTCCAGTTCGCGGTTCTGTTCGTCGAGCTCGCGGTTCTCTTCCTCCAGCTCGAGTCGCGCGGCCTCCGCGTCGACCAGGCGCTGCTCGAGCGCTTCCAGCCGGCTCACCAGGGCCTGGCGCTGTGCCGCCTCCTCGCGCACCTCGGCCGCCAGCTCCGCATTGCGCGCCTCGAGACTCACGCGGCGCTGTTCCAGCTCGGCCAGACGGGTGCGCAGCGCGTCCTGCTGCACGCGGGTATCACGCAGCGCGCCCAGCAGGGCATCGGCGCGACCCTCGAGCGCCGCCATCAGGCGAAATGGGCGTTCCTCGATCAACTCCTGATCCTCCAAGTGCACCTTGCCGAAGGGGCGGCGGCGGCCAGGGAGGAGCCCTTGGCGCCGCGCCACCAATCGTCAGTCTGTGTCACGACGAGGTGTCTGGCAAACCCCGCCGGCGATACTGCACGAAGTCGTAGGCCGGCTGGCCCTCGGCGGGCGTGCCGGGGACGCGCTGGCACTCCTGCCATTCGTCCCGGTCGAGCTCGGGAAAGTGCGCGTCTCCCTCGATCTCGACCGCCACCTCGGTGAGGTAGAGACGGCTGGCATGGGGCAGGGCCTGGGCATAGATCTCGCCGCCGCCCATCACCATGATCTCGTCGACGCCGTCGATGGTCGCCTGCCGGTCGGCCAGCGTCAGCGCCGCGGCCAGGTCGTGGCAGACCCGCACCCCCTCGGGCCGGAAGTCGGGATCGCGGCTCACCACGATATTGAGCCGACCGGGGAGCGGCCGCCCGATGGATTGATAGGTCTTGCGCCCCATGACCAGGGGCTTGGCCTGGGTCATGCGCTTGAAGAACCTGAGGTCCTCCGGCAGATACCAGGGCAGCTGGTTGTCGACGCCGATGACGCGGTTGGCGGACATGGCCGCGATCATCGCCACGGGGATCAGGGTGTCATCGCTCATTGCAGTCAAACGGCGACCTCCGCCTTGATATGGGGATGGGGATCGTAGCCCTCGATGGCGATGTGCTCGAACCGGAAGGCGAAGAGATCCTCGACCGCCGGGTCGAGCACCAGCCGCGGCGCGGCGCGGGGCGTGCGCGACAGCTGCTCCTCGGCCTGCTCCAGGTGGTTCAGGTAGAGATGCGCGTCGCCGAGGGTGTGCACGAAGTCGCCGGGCTCGAGCCCGGCCACCTGGGCGATCATCCGCGTCAGCAGGGCGTAGCTGGCGATATTGAAGGGCACGCCGAGGAAGATGTCGGCGCTGCGCTGGTAGAGCTGGCAGGACAGGCGCCCCTCGGCCACGTAGAACTGGAACAGGCAGTGACAGGGCGGCAGGGCCATCTCGTCCACCAGGGCCGGGTTCCAGGCCGAGACGATCAGCCGCCGCGAGCGGGGATTGGTGCGCAGCTGCTCCAGCAGCTTGGCGATCTGGTCCACATGGCCGCCGCCGGGGGCCGGCCAGCTGCGCCACTGGTAGCCATAGACCGGCCCCAGGTCGCCGTTCTCGTCGGCCCACTCGTCCCAGATGCGCACGCCATGGCGCTTGAGGTAGGCGATGTTGGTGTCACCGGCCAGGAACCACAGCAGCTCGTGGATGATCGAGCGCAGGTGGAGCTTCTTGGTGGTGACCAGCGGGAACCCCCGGGAGAGATCGAAGCGCATCTGATGGCCGAACAGCGAGCGGGTGCCGACACCGGTGCGGTCATCGCGCTCCACGCCGCGGTCGAGCACGGCGCGCATGAGGTCGAGGTAGGGTTGCTCCAGCGCCGGCTGGGATTCGTCGATGGGCATGGTCGAGCTGAGCCTGGATCACGGATGAGTGGGCGCGCCAGTCTAACACGGCCCGCCCGTCAGGGGGCGGCGCGCTCGGTATCGACCGACTGGCGGCGGGACCAGGCGATCAGCGCCAGCCCGGCGGCGATCATCGGCAGCGTCAGCAGCATGCCCATGGTCAGCCAGTCGAAGGCGATGAAGCCGAGCTGGGGGTCCGGCCGGCGGACGAACTCCACGGCGAAACGGAAAACGCCGTAGAGGGTCAGGAAGAGCCCCGAGACAAGGCCCCGGTGCCGCGGACGGGACGAGACCCACCACAGCACCACGAACAGCACCACGCCCTCGAGCAGGGCCTCGTAGAGCGACGAGGGATGGCGCGGCTCCGGCCCCAGGCCGGGAAACACCATTCCCCAGGGCAGCTCGGTGACCCGCCCGGGCAGCTCATGGTTGATGAAGTTGCCGATCCGCCCGGCGCCCAGGCCGATCGGCACCAGCGGCGCGACGAAGTCGGTGAGGGTGAAGAAGGCCAGGCGCTTCTTGCGGGCGAAATACAGCGCCGCCAGCAGCACGCCGACCAGGCCGCCATGGAAGCTCATGCCCCCGTCCCAGACCCGGAAGATCCACAGCGGATCGGCCAGCCACTGCTCCATGCCGTAGAACAGCGCATAGCCCAGGCGCCCCCCCAGCACCACCCCGAGGGCGGCATAGAAGATCAGGTCGCCCACATCGTCGCCGTCGAGGCCGATGCGCGGGGCACGACGACGCCCCAGGAACCAGGCGGCGATGAAGCCGATGACGTACATCAGCCCGTACCAGTGCACCTGGAGGGGGCCGAGGGAGATGGCCACGGGGTCGATGGTCGGATAGGTCAGCATGGAATCCTCGAACGAAGCTGGAAGGGTCAGGCGTAAGGGGTAAGGGGTAAGAAACAGGTCCGCATCCCGCAGCCCGGATCATATCAGGAAGGTCAGCCCTACCCCCGCCAGCAGGGCGGCGAAGGCCAGGCGCAGCACCTGGGCCGGTAGCCAGTGGGCCAGGCGCACCCCCAGGCGCGCGCAGGGCACGCTGGCAAGCACGATGCCCAGGAAGGCGGGCCACATCACGTAGCCGAGCGCCCCCGAAGGCAGACGCGGCTCGCCCCAGCCCACGACGATGAAGGTCAGGGCGCCGAACAGGGCGATGGGCAGGCCGCAGGCCGAGGACGTGCCCACCGCCTGGGTCATCGAGGCCCCGCAGCGGGTCAGCCAGGGCACGCTCAGGGTGCCGCCGCCGATGCCGAACAGCGCCGAGACGCCGCCGATCACCGCGCCGGCCAGCCCCATGACGCCGCGCCCCGGCTGCAGGTCACCGGACCGGGGGCCGCGCCCCAGCGCCATCCGGGCGGCGACCAGCAGGACGAACCCCCCGAACAGCAGGCCGAGCAGCCCGCCGGAGAGGCGGCCGGCGACGAAGACCCCGGCGATGGCGCCCAGCATCAGCCCCGGCAGCAGGGCCAGGAACCAGTCCCGATGGATGCTGCCTCGGCGATAGTGCCCCCAGGCGGAGGAGGCCCCGGTGACGACGATGGTCGCCAGGGAGGTCCCGACGGCCAGGTGCATGCTGACCTCGGGGATCACGCCCTGCAGGCCGAAGGCCATCACCAGGGCCGGCACGATGACCAGCCCGCCGCCGATGCCGAAGAGCCCCGCCAGGGTGCCGGCCACCCCGCCCAGCAGCAGATAGCCGAGCAGCAGCGCTCCCCCGCTCACGCCCGCTCCCCCGTGCCGAGGACACCGGGCAGCCAGCGCTTCACCACCTCGAGCAGGTCCTGGGGACGATAGGGCTTGGCCAGGTAGTCGTCCATGCCGGCCGCTCGAAAGCGACGCCGGTCGGCATCCCCGGCATTGGCGGTGAGGGCCACCACCACGTTGCGCGGGCGATCCGCATGGTCGGCCTCGCGGGCCCGCCAGGTCCGGCAGGTCTCCACGCCATCCATGTCGGCCATGTAGATATCCATGAACACCAGGTCGTAGGCCTGCTTGTCCAGGCGGGTCAGGGCATCGGCCCCGCTGGTGGCGGTGGACACCTGCAGTCCCTGGCGCTCCAGCACCTGTTGGGCGAGCATCAGGTTCACGGGGCCATCGTCGACGATCAGCACCCGTCCCCGGGCCGGCTCGCTGTCGGACGCCGGCGCCCCGACGAGGTTCTCGAGCAGCAACGCGGTATCGGCCAGGCGCTCGCGCAGTCCCTGGACCGCCGCCCGCTCGGCCTCGCTGGCATCGCGCCGGAAGAGGTCGCTGGCCAGGACCTCGCCGACGGAGGCCATCAGCGGCGTCAACACCTGCTGAAGATGGTTCAGGTAGTCGGACTTCAGCCGGGATTCCTCGCGGGCCCGCTCGCGCCCCGTGGTCAGGCGTGCCAGGCGCCCCCGCTGGGCCACGAGGTCATCGGCGAGCCGACGCTCGGCCCCGCGCCGGGCATCCAGCTCGCAGCGCCAGCGGTCGACCTGGCCCTCGAGGCGCCTGGCCAGGGCGTCCAGCCGCTCGACGAGCGTGGCTTGGGGATCGAGGCGTTCGGCCGCGGCCGGCGCATCGCCCTCCCCGGCGTTCAGGGCATTCGTCATGCGGCCCAGCGCGGCCTCGACACGATCCTCACCGGCGCGCAGACGCTGCCTCAGCAGGGTGAGAAACACCGCCACGTTGAGGCCGCTGCCCACCAGCAACGCCAGCAACGCCAGCAGCAGCCAGGAGGTGGCGCTCCAGGAAGCCTGGGACGGCACCAGCCACCAGCCGCTCAGGCCGATGGCCAGGCACAGCGCGACCAGCGCTGCCTGCGCCATGAGGACCGGCCAGAGAATCGGCCGGACCAGCCTCGTCCAGGAAAGCTCCTTGGGGGTCTCGACGCGCATTGTCATCCCTGTGCCGGGTCGATCATGAGCCCGGAGTGTACGCCGCGGGAGGGGGCGCTGTCATGGCGGGCCTTTCCTCGCGGTCGGGGGCAGGCTAGGCTGGCGGCCATGTGCCTGATCGCCTTCGACCATCGGCCCGGCGAGGCCATCCCGCTGCGCCTGGTCGCCAACCGTGACGAGTTCCATGCCCGCCCGTCGGCGGCGCTGGCCCCCTGGGACGACGCCCCCGGGATCGTCGGCGGCCGCGACCTGGAGGCCGGCGGCACCTGGCTGGCCGTGCATCGCCGCGGTCGCTTCGCCGCGGTCACCAACGTGCGCGACCCCGGGCTGGGCGTACCGCGCGGGGCGCCGAGTCGCGGTGAGCTGGTGCGCGAGGCCCTGCAGTGCCCGGACCTGCCGGTCTGGCTGGCCCGCCTCGCCGACGGCGTGGCCCGACACTACGCCGGCTTCAACCTGCTCGCCGGGGATGGCCGGCGCCTCTGGCACCTGCACCGCGGGCGGGACCGCATCGTGCTGAGCCGGGTGCCCGCCGGCCTGCACGGCCTGTCCAACGCCGACCTGGACACCCCCTGGCCGAAGCTGATCCTGGCCCGCCAGGGACTGGCGGCCAGCCTGCACCACGGCCGCTTCCCCGAGGATGCCCTGCGCGGCCTCGCCGACCCCCACCCCGCCGATGACCGCCAACTGCCCGATACCGGGGTCGGCCTGGCCCTGGAGCGTCGCCTCTCGGCCGCCTTCATCCTCGGCGAGGACTACGGCACCCGGGCCAGCAGCTGGCTGACCTGGCAGGCCGACGGGCACCTCGAGATCGGCGAGCGACGCTTCGGCCCCGGGGGGACCCGCCTCGGGGAGAACGTCATCGAGCTCGACACCCTGCCCCCGGCCTGACCCCGCGCGAGTCAGTCGTCCTTGGGCGGCATCAGGTGACGGAGTTGCCACTCCCCCATGCGGGCCTTGAGGTGGCGGCCCACCGCCGCCGGGGAGTCGAGCTTCAGGGTCTGCTCCACCAGCTCCCGGGCCGCCGCCTGGGAGACGCGGCGGATCGCCGCGCGCACCTTGGGCAGGCTGGGCGCGTTCATCGACAGGGCATCGAAGCCCATGCCCATCAACAGCAGCGCCCCCGCCGGGTCGCCGGCCAGCTCACCGCACACCGAGGTCGGCACTCCCAGCGCCCGCGCCTCGCGGGCGAGGCGCGCCATCGCCGAGAGCACGGCGGGATGACAGGCATCATAGAGTTCCGACACCCGGGGATTGTTGCGGTCCACCGCCAGCAGGTACTGGGTGAGGTCATTGCTGCCCACCGAGAAGAAGTCCACCCGCTGCGACAGGGCCTCCAGCTGGTAGAGCGTCGCCGGCACCTCCAGCATCACGCCCACCCGCGGACGCGACACCTCGATGCCGTCCTCGCCCAGCTCGCGAATGGCCCGGTCGAGCAGGCGCAGGGCGTCGTCGACCTCGTCGACGTTGGTGACCATGGGCCACAGCACCTGGAGGTTGTCGAGCCCCTGGGAGGCCCGCAGCATGGCCCGCAGTTGCACCATCAGCACCTCGGGATGATCCAGGGTCACGCGAATGCCCCGCCAGCCGAGGAAGGGGTTGGCCTCCTCGATGGGAAAATAGGGCAGATCCTTGTCGCCGCCGATATCCAGGGTCCGCATCACCACCGGCAGGGGCGCGAAGCCCTCCAGCTGCTCGCGATACAGCCGGGTCTGCTCCTGCTCGCCGGGGAAGCGCTCGGTGATCATGAAGGGCACTTCGGTGCGGTAGAGCCCCACCCCGCCGATGCGCGACTTGAGCGAGGCCACCGCCTCCACCGCCAGGCCGGTATTGACCATCAATGGCATGTCGTGGCCGTCGGGGGTGCGGCTGGGCAGGTCCTGCTCGTGCTCGAGAACCTCGGCCAGCGCCCGCTCCTCGTCGATCAGGCTCTGGTAGTGGCTCTCGAGCTCCTCCCCGGGGCGCACGAAGAGCCGGCCGCGATGGCCGTCCAGCACCACCCGCGACCCGTTGAGCCGGGGCAGCGGCAGGTCGACCATGCCCAGCACGGTGGGGATGCCCATGGCGCGGGCCACGATGGCCACATGGGAGGTGCTGGAACCACGCACCGAGACGAGCCCGGCGAGTCGCTCGCGGGGCACCTCGCCGAGCGTGGCCACGCTGATCTCGTCGCCCACCAGGATGGTGCTTTCCGGATAGACGCTGGGCCGCGACGACGCCTCCTCCTGTAGGTGAGCCAGCACGCGCCGGCCCAGATCGCGGATATCGGCGGCCCGCTCGCGCAGGTAGTTGTCGTCCACCCGTTCCAGGTACTGGACGTGGCGACGCACCACGTCGGCCAATGCCCCGGGGGCCCACTGGCCCTCGCGGATGCGCTTGACCACCTCCTGGGACAGCGCCGCCTCACCCAGCATCTGCTGGTAGACATCGAACAGCGCCAGCTCCTGGGCCGAGATGCGGTTGGCCAGGCGCTCGCCGGCCGAGCGGATCTCGTCGCGGACCCGGCCGATGGCCTCCTTGAGGCGCGCGACCTCGTAGTCCTCGTCGGTGGGAATCAGGTCCGGCACGCTGTCCAGGTCCGCCGGCGGCGCGATCACCACCGCCTCGCCGATGGCCATGCCCGGCGAGGCCGCCACCCCGGTGAAGGTCGCCTGCCCACCGGGCAGGGTCGGCCGGGTCAGGTTGCCGGTGGCCAGGGCATGGGCCAGCACGCCGGCCAGCTGGGCGGCCATGGTGACCAGGAAGGCCTCGTCGGACTCGTCGTAGCGCCGCTTATCGGACTGCTGGACCACCAGCACGCCGAGCATGCGGCGCTGATGGATGATCGGCACGCCCAGGAAGCTCGAGTAGCGTTCCTCGCCGGTCGCCTCGAAGTAGCGGAAGCGCGGATGCGACTGGGCGTTCTCGAGATTGATCGGTTCCTCGCGCTGGGCCACCAGCCCCACCAGCCCCTCCCCCACCGGCAGGGCCACGTGGCCGACCGCCTGGGTGCGCAGGCCGATGGTCTCCATCAGCATCAGCTGATCGAGATCAGGGTCGAAGAGGTAGAAGGAACATACGTCGGTGCGCATGGCCTTGCGAATGCGGCGCACCATGGTCGAGAGGGCCGCGTCCAGATTGCGGGCCCCGTTGACCTCCAGGATGATGCGTCGCAACACCTCGAGCATCGGCGTCTTGCTGTCCATTATTGTTAGCCTCGCTGAGGGTGTCGTCGGAGGAGTCATCCCCCGACACGTCTCGGGGCGTCAACCATGCCCCAGGGCCAGGCGCTGCGCCCTCGGCGACAGTTCGCGCAAGGCGCGGCGATAGACCTCGCGCTTGAAGGGCACCACCTGGCCGAGGGGGTACCAGTAGCTGACCCAGCGCCAGCCATCGAACTCCGGTTTGGCCGGACCGCCATCCATGCAGATCCGGGTCTCGCCACAGCGGATCCTGAGCAGGAACCATTTCTGTTTCTGACCGATACACACCGGCCGGGAGTGTGTTCGTACCATGCGTCGCGGCAGGCGGTAACGCAACCAGCCCCGGGTACAGGCAAGCACCTCGACGTCCTCGGCCGTCAGGCCGATTTCCTCGTGCAACTCGCGAAACAGTGCCTGTTGCGGTGTCTCGTTCGCCTTGATGCCTCCCTGGGGAAACTGCCACGCATTCTGCCCAACCCGACGCGCCCAAAGCAGCTGCCCCTGGTCGTTGGCGATGATGATGCCAACATTGGGGCGAAAGCCGTCAGCGTCGATCACGGACTTCACCTTATGAATCCAGTATTGGATTCATTCTTCCACAAGGCCGTGAAACGTATCAATACGCCATTGGCGCCACGCTCGAAGCCATGGCGGGCTTCTGCCATAATCGCGGCTTCGATGACACTCCCATCACCAAGAGGAATGCCGTGAGCCTCGCCATCTTCGACCTGGACAACACCCTG
Source organism: Halomonas stenophila (assembly GCF_014192275.1). GTDB lineage: Bacteria > Pseudomonadota > Gammaproteobacteria > Pseudomonadales > Halomonadaceae > Halomonas > Halomonas stenophila. Next base: position 243,360 of record NZ_JACHXR010000004.1, read on the forward strand.
CTCTCGATCGACAGCGACCATGCCTGGGGCGAGTTCCTGCTCGAGCAGGGCGCCGTGGATCCGGTGGCCTACAAGGCGGCCAACGACCGCTTCATGGCGGACTACGAGGCCGGCACCCTCGACATGGCCGAGTTCCTGGCCGTGGCGCTCAGGCCGCTGGCCGAGAACTCGCCGGAACAGCTGGCCGCCTGGCACCAGCAGTTCATGGCCAGCAAGATCGAGCCGAACATCCTGCCCCGGGGCGAGGAGCTGATCGCCCGGCATCGCTCCCGGGGGGATACCCTGCTGATCATCACCGCCACCAATCGTTTCATCACCGGCCCCATCGCCGAGCGCCTGGGGGTGGAGGAGCTGATCGCCGTGGAACCGGAGAGGGTCGAGGGCCGCTACACCGGCCGGGTCAGCGGCGTGCCCAGCTACCGGGAAGGCAAGGTCACGCGCCTCGAGCAGTGGCTCGCGGGTCGCGAGCTGACGCTCGCCGACGCCTGGTTCTACAGCGACTCCCACAACGACCTGCCGCTGCTCGAGCTCGTCGACCACCCGGTGGCCGTGGACCCGGACCCGACGCTGCGCGAGGCCGCCGAGGAGCGCGGCTGGCGCATCATCAGCCTGCGGGACTGATCCGGGCTACGCCTCGTAGGGTGGATAAGCGTCAGCGCATCCACCATCATTCCCCAGCGCCGACATCGCCGGATGCGCTCGCAGGCTCGCTTATCCGACCTACGGGCTGGAAGCCATAAGAAAACCCCGCCAGGCGTCACCTGAGCGGGGTTTCCGTTTTTTCTTCCAGGCGCATAGCGCCGTTCTTCAAGCTTCAAGCTTACCCAAGCAGGTGCTCCACGGCGGCCCGCTCCTCGCGCAGCTCCGTCTCGGTGGCATTCATCCGCTCGCGGCTGAAGTCGTCGACCTCCAGGCCCTGGACGATCTCGTACTTGCCGTTCTGGCAGACCACCGGATAGGAATACATGATGCCCGGCTCGACGCCGTAGCTGCCATCGGCGGGAATCCCCATGCTCACCACCTCATCGGTGCCCAGCGCCCAGTCGCGCATATGGTCGATGGCGGCGGAGGCCGCGGAGGCCGCGGAGGAGGCACCGCGCGCCTTGATGATGGCGGCGCCGCGCTGCTGCACGGTGGGAATGAAATCGTTCTCGTACCAGTCGCGCTCGACCAGCTCCAGGGCCGGCTGGCCGGCCACCTTGCAGTGGGCCAGGTCCGGGTACTGGGTCGCGCTGTGGTTGCCCCAGACGATCATGGACGCCACGTCGGTGACATGCTTGCCGGTCTTCTGGGCCAGCTGGGTCTTGGCGCGGTTGTGGTCCAGGCGCATCATCGCAGTGAACTGGCCCGGATCCAGGTCCGGTGCGTTGCAGGAAGCGATCAGGGCGTTGGTGTTGGCCGGGTTACCGACCACCAGCACGCGCACGTCGCGGCTGGCGTTGTCGTTCAGCGCCTTGCCCTGCACGGAGAAGATCGCGGCATTGGCCTCGAGCAGGTCCTTGCGCTCCATGCCCGGACCGCGCGGACGGGCACCGACCAGCAGGGCGAAGTCGGCGTCCTTGAAGGCGACGTTGGGATCGTCGGAGGCGACGATGTCCTGCACCAGCGGGAAGGCACAATCGTTGAGCTCCATGACCACGCCGTTGAGGGCGTCCATGGCCGGCGGAATCTCGAGCAGCTGCAGGATGACCGGCTGGTCCTTGCCCAGCATGTCGCCGGAGGCGATGCGGAAGGCCAGAGAGTAGCTGATCTGGCCGGCGGCGCCGGTAATGGCAATACGGACGGGGTCTTTCATCGTGGCTCCTTGGGTTTTCAACGCGCGGGTTGTCGCCGTGAGGATGGGCCTGGCGGACGGCATGCCCGCCGCGGCCGGGAGTCGAACCGACGAAATGGTATGCCTGCAGTGCACAAAACTCAATTCGACCTGCGACTAGCCCAGGGCTATCGCAGTTGGGTCTGACGAGGGGCGCCGGGGACAAGCCGAAGAGGAGGTCCTGCGCCAGGGGTGAGGAGCACTGCTCCGAACGGGCTGGCCAGGGATGGCCAGCACCGGCCCTGCAAGCGGAGCAGGACGCGAGAGCGCCGCAGGGCGTCGGTACAGGGAGGTATTCATAGCGCCTCCTCGCAGGCTTGTCGACGGATCAGCCCCGAGCAATACCGCTTTTTGCAATAGCCCCGACGGCGGCTCAGGCCTCGCTGGGCGCCCGATGCTGGGGCGCATGGGCGGCATGCAGCCGGGCGATCAGCTGGTCCTCCAGGGCGAAGCGCTCGGTCAGCCCCTTGGCCAGGCGGTCGAGCCAGGCCGGCAGCCGCTTGAGATAGTGCTGGCAGCGGACCGGGCTCGCATAGTCCTCGTCGAAGGCCAGCACCAGCTCGGTGGACATGCCGAGGCGTTCCAGCAGACGCTCGGCGAGGGTCAGGGCATCGTCGTCCTCGAAGGCCTCGGCCTCGGCCTTGAGCTGCGGGTAGACCTCGAAGTGCCCGGCGCTGATGTAGTCCATCAGCAGTTCGCTGAAGCCATCGATGCGGGCCTTGGTCACCGCCTCCAGGTCGGCGTCGCAGGCCTCCTTGAGCTCGATGAACCGGACCAGCAGCTCGCGGCGCTCGTCGAGCCAGCGGTCGATCAGCTGATGCACGCCACCCCAGCGTTCCTGTGCGCTCTTGCAGTCTTCCAGCATGATGCCTCCCTCGCTCGTTGAACCCCGCCTCGGGCATCCCGACGCCCCGGCCAGGAGCCTCAGCGTCCTCCCTGGCGGGGTCGCTGTCAATCCCGCTCCGTCAGCCCCGGCCAACGATAGCCCCGACGCCGCCGCAGGGCGCGGGCCAGCAGGCCCAGCGGCACCAGGCCGAGCACCAGGAAGCCGATCAGGGTCCAGCCCGGCAGGGACAGGCCCAGGAGGGTCGCGCCGACCTCGGCACACTCGCCGGAGCCGGTCAGGACCGTGGCGACCACCTGTTGCAGGGGCAGGATCTCCATCATGTAGTCGAGCCCGGGCCCGCAGGACGGCACCTGATCCGCCGGCAGCGACTGCAGCCACAGGTGGCGCCCTGCCAGGCCGATGCCGGTGCCCACCGCGAGCAGCGAGACCAGCCCGTAGAGCGCCGCGCCGACACGGCCGCCGGGGTCGTGCAGGACCGCCACGGCGAAGACCAGGCCGGCGGCGATCACCGCCATGCGCTGGAAGATGCACAACGGACAGGGCTCGAGGCCCGCCAGGTGCTCGAGGCCCAGGGCCACGGCCATCATCAGCACGCCGAAGCCCAGGCCCAGCAGGCCCCAGCGCCGGACGCTCCAGTCACGCACCTCCTCGATCATGGCTGTCCCCCCACACGCAGCGGCGACAGGGCCCGGGATTCCCGGGCCTGCTCGAAGTAATGGGCCAGGAAGTCACCGAAGCCGTCGATGTCGGCGTCCTCCATGTCGCCCTGCTGCTGGTGGGAGGTCTCCACCAGCTGGTCGAACAGGGCCTCCCGGGCCCGGTCGATGGGCTCCTCGCGAAGCCGGGCGGCCTGGGTCCGGGCCAGGTCCAGCACCACCTCGACGAACTCCTCGCCGCTCGCCTCCAGCCGGGCCAGCAGGCGGCCGGAGGGCGTCAGCGCGGGATCCTCGAGGCGTGGCGCCAGCGCGGCGATGGCCTCGGCGTGGGGCGCGCCCTGCTCCTGGCGGTCGAGCAGCCCGGCGACGCCCTCGAGCTCGGCGAAGATCTCGCCGCCCCAGTCGGCGATGCCCCGCTTGCGGCCGTGATGGTCCAGGCGCAGCTCGGGGTCGCGGCCCCGGGACACCACCAGGCGCCGGTTGTCGTCCAGGTGCTCGCACTCCTCGTCGGAGATCCAGGGGCTCTCCGCCAGCAGGCACCACATCAGGAAGGTATCGAGGAAACGGCTCTGGGTGGCGTCGATGCCCAGGGCATCGAAGGGGTCGAGGTCGAGGCAGCGCACCTCGATGTACTCCACGCCCCGCGCCTCCAGGGCCTGGCTCGGCGTCTCGTCGTGACGCGCCACCCGCTTGGGTCGGATATCGCTGTAGTACTCGTTCTCGATCTGCAGGATATTGGCGTTGAGCTGGTGCCAGGTGTCGCCGTCCCGCACGCCCCTGGCCTGGTAGTCGGGCCAGGGGGTCGAGATGGCATGCCGCAGGGTATTGACGTAGTTCGACAGCGAATTGAAGCAGATCTTGAGCTGCGACTGCACCTTGTTCTGGTAGCCCAGGTCGGACATCCGCAGGCTGGTGGCATGGGGCGCCACCAGGGTGTCCCGGCCATGGGGGCGCAGCCCTTCCGGCTCCCGACCATCGGGCAGGAAGCTGCGATCCACCGCCGGCGAGGCGCCGAACAGGTAGAGCAGCAGCCAGCTGTGACGGCGGAAGTTGCGGATCAACCCGAAGTAGCGCGAGGAGCGATAGTCCTGCATGGCGGTCTCGCCCTCGCCGTCGAGCTCGCGCAACCGGGCGAAGAAGTCGTCGGGCAGCGAGACGTTGTAGTGCACCCCGGCGATGGACTGCATGATGCGACCATAGCGCACGTCCAGGCCCCGCCGGTAGACGTGCTTCATCCGCCCCACGTTGGAGCCCCCGTAGTCGGCGATCGGCACGCTGTCGTTGCCGTCGAGCCGGGCGGGCATGCTGGCCGGCCAGATCAGCTCCTCGCCCAGGTGGCGATAGCTGAAGCGGTGCAGGTCGGCGAGGAAGTCCAGGGCATCCTCCGGGCGGCAGTAGACCGGCGTGATGTACTCGAGCAGCGCTTCGGAATAATCCGTGGTGATGTGCGGATGCGTCAGCTTGGAGCCCAGCTCGGCGGGATGCGGGGTCTGGGCGATACGCCCCGCGGCATCGACGCGCAGCCCTTCCTTCTCGATGCCGCGGCGCAGGCGGCCGAGGCGTCCCTGACCGGCCAGGCGGCCGAGTCGTGCGATGAGGGGGAAAAGCGTTTCGGACAAGGTGAACACCCCATGTCGTGGAAGCCGGCCGGAAGAGGGACCGGCTTCCCGGTTGGCGGTCCGGGCGCCACGGCACCCGCAAGACCTCAGATTATGGTGCCCGAAGCCGGCGATTCAAGGTACGCCAGTTTCGAGGTGCGAGCTCGAGGCTTGAGGTTCGGGCCTCGAGCCCGCAGCCCGCAGCCCGCAGCCCTGCTGACGCTCATCGATCCTTCCTGGCCTTGAGCAGGGCCGCCCCGAGGGCGCCGAGCTGGCCGTCGCCCTGGCCACCCTGCCCTTTCGAGCCTCCGGCGCCCTTGCGCGTCGGCTTGCCCTGGCGCCCCCGGGACTCGCCGCCGCCCCGGCGCGGCCGGTCGCCGTCCTGCTCGCCCGGCTGGTCGTGGAGACACATGGACAGGCCGATGCGCGCCCGCTCGAGATCGACGCTCATCACCTTGACCTTGACGATATCGCCGGCCTTGACCACCGAGCGCGGGTCCTCGACGAAGGTGTCGGACAGCGCCGAGATATGCACCAGGCCGTCCTGGTGCACGCCGATGTCGACGAAGGCGCCGAAGTGGGTGACGTTGGTCACGCTGCCCTCGAGCACCATGCCCGGCTCCAGGTCCTTGAGCGTCTCGACGCCCTCGCGGAACTCGGCGGCGCGGAACTCGGGACGCGGGTCCCGGCCGGGCTTGTCGAGCTCCTTGAGGATATCGCTGACGGTGGGCACGCCGAAGCGCTCGTCGGCGAACTCCGCCGGCTTGAGCGCCTTGAGGGTGGCGCTGTCGCCGATCAGGCCGGCCAGCGGACGACCGCTGCGTTCGGCGATGCGCTCCACCAGCGGGTAGGCCTCGGGGTGCACGGCGCTGGCATCCAGCGGGTTGTCGCCGCCCATGATGCGCAGGAAGCCGGCGCACTGCTCGTAGGTCTTGGGCCCGAGGCGGCTGACGTCGAGCAGTTGGCGGCGACTGACGAAGGCGCCCTCGGCGTCGCGGCGAGCGACGATGTTCTCGGCGAGCCCGGCGTTGAGGCCGGCCACCCGGGACAGCAGCGCCGAGGAGGCGGTGTTGAGGTCCACCCCTACCGCATTGACGCAGTCCTCGATCACCGCCTCCAGGCTGCGCGACAGCTGCACCTGGGAGACGTCGTGCTGGTACTGGCCGACGCCGATGGACTTGGGCTCGATCTTGACCAGCTCGGCCAGCGGGTCCTGCAGACGCCGCGCGATGGACACCGCCCCACGAATGGTCACGTCCAGCTCCGGCAGCTCCCGGGCGGCGTATTCCGAGGCCGAGTAGACCGAGGCGCCGGCCTCGCTGACCATCACCTTGGACAGCCGTCGGCTGTCGGCCATGGCCTTGACCAGCTCGCCGGCCAGCTTGTCGGTCTCGCGGCTGGCGGTGCCGTTGCCGACGGCGATCAGCGTCACCGCATGCTTGTCCACCAGGCGGGCGAGTTCGGCCAGCGATTCCCGCCACTGGTTGCGGGGCGCATGGGGATAGATGGTGGACTGGGCCAGGAACTGGCCGGTGGCATCCACCACCGCCACCTTGCAGCCGGTGCGCAGGCCCGGGTCGATGGCCAGGGTGGCCTGGGGGCCCGCCGGCGCGGCCAGCAGCAGGTCCTGGAGGTTGGCGGCGAAGACCTCGATGGCCGCGAGCTCGGCGCGCTCGCGCAGCCGGCCCATCAGCTCGGTCTCGAGATGGGTGTAGAGCTTGACCCGCCAGGTCCAGCGCACCACCTCGGCCAGCCACCTGTCGGCGGGCCGGCCACGGTCCTCGATGGCGAAGTACCTGGCGATCGCCACCTGGGCCGGATGCACCTTGACCTCGTCCTCGCCGGGCAGGCGGATGGTCAGCGCCAGCACGCCCTCGTTGCGGCCGCGGAACATGGCCAGCGCGCGGTGGGAGGGGGTCCTGGCGAGCTTCTCGTCGTGCTCGAAGTAGTCGGCGAACTTGGCCCCCTCCTGCTCCTTGCCGCCGATCACCCGGGCGCTGAGTTCGCCCTCGCTCCACAGCCGCTCGCGCAGCCGGCCGACCAGCTCGGCCTCCTCGGCGAAGCGCTCCATGAGGATCTGCTTGGCGCCGTCCAGGGCCGCCTTGGCGTCCTCGATGGCCGGGATGTCGTCCTCCGCGGCACGGAGATAGCCGGCCGCCTCGGTCTCGGGGTCCAGGGACGGGTCGGCGAGCAGCGCCTCGGCCAGCGGCTCGAGGCCGGCCTCGCGGGCGATCTGCGCCTTGGTGCGGCGCTTCTTCTTGAAGGGCAGGTAGAGGTCTTCCAGGCGCTGCTTGGTCTCGGCGGCCCGGATGCTCCTGGCCAGCTCGGGCGTCAGCTTGCCCTGCTCGTCGATGCTGGCCAGCACCGACTCGCGGCGCTCCTCCAGCTCACGGAGGTAGCCCAGGCGCTCGTGGAGGGTACGCAACTGGGTGTCGTCCAGCCCGCCGGTGACTTCCTTGCGGTAGCGGGCGATGAAGGGAACGGTGGCGCCGCCGTCGAGCAGCTCCACGGTGGCCGCCACCTGGGGGGCGCGAACGCCGAGTTCCTCGGCGAGGCGATCGATGATCTTGGCTTGTGCGTCCATGAAATCCTTGACGTTCAGGGGGCAGAAGTCGCGACAAGGTATCACAAACGCGCCCCCGGCGGGCACAAAGCTGCGCCGCCCCAGCGGCCTCAGGCGGGGACGAAGGTGAGCGCCAGGCCGTTGTTGCACCAGCGCAGGCCGGTGGGTGGCGGCCCGTCCTCGAACACATGCCCCTGGTGGCCGCCGCAGCGGGCGCAGTGATACTCGGTGCGCGGGATCAGCATGACCAGATCCAGCTCGGTGAGCAGGTGTCCCTCGATGTGCTCGAAGAAGCTCGGCCAGCCGGTGCCGGAGTCGTACTTCATGGCGCTGGTGAACAGCAGGAGGTCGCAACCGGCGCAGCGGTACTCCCCGTCCCGAGTCTCCTTGTCCAGGGGACTGGAGAACGCCGGCTCGGTGCCATCCTCGCGCAGGATCTCGAAACGTGCCTCGCCGAGACGCTCGCGCCATTCGGCCTCGCTCAGCTCGAGGGGCTCGAGCCCCGGGGCCGGGGCCAGGTCCAGCTTGGGGCGGGCGCCGGCCAGGCCGGGCACCAGGCCGGCCAACCCCCCGACCCCCAGCAGTCCCAGGAAATTGCGTCGCTTCATGGTCGCTCTCCCGTCGACGGGGTGCCCCCTGTGTCGTGTTCACCCCGCTATCCTTACACCGGAGACACCGAAAAGAGGGGAAAGCCTCGGCTTTCCCCTCTCGGACAGGTCTCGGGCCTCGGGGTTCTCCCCGACGCGTCTCAGTTCGGGCGGGGCCCGGCCTTGACGATGGCCTCGCTGACGCCGTCGAACTTCTTGAAGTTGTCGACGAACTTGCCGGCCAGCTCACGCAGGTGGCGGTCGTAGGCGTCCTTGTCTGCCCAGGTCTCGCGGGGGTCGAGCAGGCGCGAGTCGACGCCCGGCACGGCGGTCGGCACGTCCAGGTTGAGGCCCTCGACATGGCGGGTCTCGATGTCACGCAACACGCCGGTCTGGATGGCGCTGATGATGGCGCGGGTGGTGGGGATGGAGAAACGCGCCCCGCCCTCGCCATAGGCGCCACCGGTCCAGCCGGTATTGACCAGGTAGACCTGGGCGTCCTGCGCGGCCACGCGCTTGATCAGCAGGTCGGCATACTCGCGGGCCGGGCGCGGGAAGAAGGGCGCACCGAAGCAGGTGGAGAAGGTCGCCTCCAGGCCGCTGGAGGAACCCATCTCGGTGGAGCCCACCTTGGCGGTGTAGCCCGACAGGAAGTGGTAGGCCGCGGCCTCCTTGGAGAGCACCGACACCGGCGGCAGCACGCCGCTCATGTCGCAGGTCAGGAAGACGATGGCGTTGGGCTCGCCGGCACGGTTCTCGGGGACGCGCTTGTCGACGTGCTCCAGCGGGTAGGCCGCCCGGGAGTTCTGGGTCAGGCTGTCGTCGGCGTAGTCGGGCACGCGACGCTCGTCGAGGACCACGTTCTCCAGCACGGTGCCGAACCTGATGGCGTTCCAGATCACCGGCTCGTTCTTCTCGGAGAGGTCGATGCACTTGGCGTAGCAGCCGCCCTCGATGTTGAAGACGGTGCCCGGGCCCCAGCCATGCTCGTCGTCGCCGATCAGGAAGCGTGACGGGTCGGCGGACAGGGTGGTCTTGCCGGTGCCGGACAGGCCGAAGAACAGGGTGGTCTCGCCATCCTCGCCGACGTTGGCGCTGCAGTGCATGGGCAGCACGTCGGCGGCAGGCAGCAGGAAGTTCTGTACCGAGAACATGGCCTTCTTCATCTCGCCGGCGTAGCGCATGCCGGCGATCAGCACCCGACGCTGGGCGAAGTCGAGGATCACGCAGCCGTCGGAGTGGGTGCCGTCCCGGGCCGGGTCACAGACGAAATGGGGAGCGTTGAGGATGGTCCACTCGTCCTTGGCCGAGGGATTGTAGACCTCGGGACGCACGAACAGGGTTCGACCGAAGAGGTTGTGCCAGGCCGTCTCGGTGTTGACACGCACCGGCTGGTAGTGGGTCGGGTCGCTGCCCACGTGCAGCTCGGAGACGTAGTGCTCGCTGCTGGTCAGGTAGGCCTCGACGCGGGTCCAGAGGGCATCGAACCGGGCGGCATCGAACGGCTGGTTGACGCTGCCCCAGTCGATGGCGTCGCGGGTGGACGGCTCGTCGACGATGAAGCGGTCCTTGGGGGAGCGACCGGTGCGCTGGCCGGTGTTCACCACCAGGGCGCCCTGGGCCGCCAGGCGACCCTCGCCATTGGCCACGGCACGCTCGATCAGCTCGGCGCTACAGAGGTTGACGTGGGCGGTGGCGGACTGCGGGCTGGCCGCCTGGGAAGCAGCTTGAGTCGTGGTCATGTCGATTCCTGGGCCTCGGGGGCCGATTCTCTCTCGTTTGCCGGGCGTCCTTGACGCAGAGGTCGTTCATCCCCGGCACGCCGCATGCGGTTACCCGTCTCGTCGGCGGCGACCGGTCATGGATGAGACGCGCGCATTATGACAAAAACCCGTGCGCCGGGAAACGATGACGTTGCCAGACGTTCTTGTAATTTTACTACCACATCAGCGCCATTGACTCCAAGAATGGTCCTCTTCGCCGCTACCGCCAGGCTCAGTGCAGGGTCGGCGGCGGCCCCTCGGGATCGTCGAGCATGGCCTCCACCTCGGCAACGGTGAACTCGTAGCGGGTATGGCAGAAATGGCACTGGGTCGCGATACCGCCCTGCTCGGCCAGGATATCGCGCAGCTCCTCGTCGCCCAGGGTCAGCAGCGCGCCGGCGATCCGCTCCCGGGAGCAGCTGCAGGCGAAGCGCAGGGCCTTGGGCGCGAAGACGCGCACCGTCTCCTCGTGGTAGAGGCGATGCAGCAGCTCACGCTGATCGACCTCGAGCAACTCCGCGGGCGTGAGGGTGGCGGCCAGCTGGACCGTGCGATCCCAGGCATCGTCGTCCTGGTTCAGCGACTCGTCGGGCAGGCGCTGCAGCAGCAGGCCGCCGGCGTGCCGGCCGTCGTCGGCCAGCCACAGCCGGGTCGGCAGCTGTTCCGACTGGCTGAAGTAGTCCTCGAGGCAGCCCGCCAGGCTGTCCCGATGCAGGGCGACGACTCCCTGGTAGCGTCGCCCTTCCCGGGGGTCCAGGGTGATGGTGATCCGTCCCTCGCCGAGCAGTTCGGCGAAACCGGCGTCCTCGGCGGGCAGCGACGCCTCCTCGTCGAGCCGGGCGATGGCGCGCAGCTCGCCGCCCGGATTGGACTCGGCCATCAGCATCGTCAGCGGCCCCTCGCCGCGCACCTCGATGCTCAGGGTGCCGTCGAGCTTGACGGTCTCGGTCAGCAGGGCCACGGCGGCCAGCAGCTCGCCCAGCTGGCGGGTCACCGCCGGCGGGTAGTCATGGCGCTCCATCACCTCGGCATGGGCCTGCTCGAGGGTGACGATCTCGCCACGGACGTTGGTGCGTTCGAAGAGAAAACGCTGGATCTGGTCACTCATGATACTTGCCTGATATTGGGTAAGGAGTGAGGGGCAAAGGGTTAGGAGTGAAGGGAGAAGTGCGAGGAGTCAAGAGTGGGGAATCCCCTCAGGCGTCATCTCCCCGCATGAAGCGCTTGATCTCGCGACGCTGCTTCTTGTCCGGGCGCTTCAGGGGGTGTTGCATGGCCTGGTTGGCCTGGCGGCGATTCTCGGCTTCTCGGGTCCGGCGGGCCTCGCTCTCCGGCGTCTCGCGATACAGCTCGCGGGCCTCGGGGGCCCCCCGGCGCTGCTCGGAGAGGGCCAGCACCTCGACTTCCCAGACATCCCAGCCCTGGGGAAGGCGAATCAGCGCGCCGACCTCGACGGCCTTGCTGGTCTTGGCGCGGGCGCCGTTGTAGTGGACCTTGCCCCCCTCGATGGCCTTCTTGGCCAGTTGACGGGTCTTGAAGAAGCGTGCCGCCCACAGCCACTTGTCGAGCCTGACGCTAGACATCCTCGCCTCCGACCGGGGGCCGGTTGTCGGGCAGGATGGCGGCGAAACGCTCGAGGGCGATGAACTCCTCGAGTTCCTTCTCGGGGCGCCGGCTGTCGGGCTGCTTGATGCCCAGCAGATGACGGATACCGAACTCCCGGGCGCTCTCCAGCACCGCCGGATTGTCGTCGATGAACAGTGTGCGGATCGGATCGAAGGGCTCCACCTCCTGGAGGGCGAACCAGAACTCCTGGGCCTCCTTGGGCACGCCCAGGTCGGCCGAGGAGACGATGGCATCGACGAAGTCCTCGAGGCCGGTCAGCGGCAGCTTCAGGGCCAGGCTCTCGCGGTCGGCATTGGTCGCCAGCACCACCCGCGGGTGAGCCCGCTTGAGCCAGCGCAGGAAGTCCAGGGCGTCGCTGCGCAGGCCGATCAGGTGCTGCACCTCTCGCTTGAGCGCCAGGATATCGACGCCCAGTTCACGGCTCCAGTAGGCCAGGCTGTACCAGTTGAGGGTGCCCTGCTCGCGAAGGATCCGCGCGCGGAGCTCCTCCTGGGTGGCCTCGTCGAGGCGGTGCAGTTCCACATAGCGACGCGGCAGGTGCTCCAGCCAGAAGTGGCTGTCGAAATGCAGGTCCAGCAGGGTGCCGTCCATGTCCAGCAGGACGGTGTCGATGGCGCGCCAATCGATCATCTTGGCTCCTCGTCAGGGCAGGCCAGTGACGTCTACGAAGGGGGAAGACGTGATAGTGTAACCAATCGACGCCATGCTCGCATTCCGCTGCCCGACCGGAGACGCCATGTCCGACCACCATCCCTCCAAGCCCCACGTCCTGGCCCGGCGCAGCGTCGCCCGCAGCCGGCTGTTCCATGTCGAGGAGATGGAGCTGCGATTCTCGAACGGCGCCGAGCGCACCTTCGAGCGACTGGGCGGCACCGGCCGGGGCCTCGGGGCGGTGATGATCGTGGCCATGCCCGACCCGGAGCACGTGCTGCTGATCCGCGAGTATGCCGCGGGGGTCGAGGACTATGCCCTGACGCTGCCCAAGGGGCTGGTGGACCCGGGGGAGGACCTCGTCACCGCGGCCAACCGCGAGCTGATGGAGGAATGCGGCTTCGGGGCCCATCGCATCGAGCCGCTGGTGGAGCTGACCCTGGCGCCCAACTACATGCGCCATCGCATGCAGGTGATGCTGGCTAGCGACCTCTACCCCAAGCGGCTGCCGGGGGACGAGCCCGAACCGCTGATCGTCGAGACCCATGCCCTGGACGAGATATCCGCCCTGCTGGCCCGGGAGGACTTCCACGAGGCCCGGGCCATCGCGGCGCTGTTCATCGCCCGCGACAAGCTGCGCAGCGAGGCCAGCGAACCCACACTCTGGTAAGGAACCGCCCGCCCCCGGATCGGCAGGGGCCGGGCGACATGCCACCGCTACCCCTTGGCGTGGAGCCGGCGCGGCAGGCTGCCCCCCTCCTTGAGCTTGACCCAACGCCCCTGACGGTAGCTGTCCAGGCCGGCCTCGAGCAGGGTCATCACCTCCAGCGCCTCCTCGGCGGTGACCGGCGGCGGCGTGCCCCGCAGCAGGGTCCGGGCAATGCCGTCATAGTAGGCCCGGTAGTCGCCGGGGACGCCCTCGACCTCGTGATGGACGAGCACCACCTCGTCGCCCTCCCCCTCGTTCACGGTCAGGCGTCCCGGGGATGGGTCGACCCCCCAGGCCGGCTGGGGGCTCTCGCCCTCCTTGAGCCAGGCCTCCTGGGGATCGAGGCCGTACTTGACGAAGCTTCCCCGGGTGCCATTCACCCGCAGACGCGGCGTGGGCTCGGCCACCAGGGCGCTGGCCCTGAGGGTCACGCGCAGTCGGTCATACTCCAGCACCGCCAGGAAGTCGTCATCGATCTCGGCGCCGTCACGCAGCGAGGCCAGCTCCAGCAGGATCGCACGGGGCATGCCGAACAGCGCCCTGGCCTGATCCAGCAGGTGCGGCCCCAGGTCGTACCAGATGCCGCTGCCGGGACGATGCTGTTCCCGCCAGCGATCGGGCACCTCGGGCCGGAAACGATCGAAACGCGACTCCACCTCGACCACCCGCCCCAGGCGCTCCTCATCGAGCAGCGCCTTCAGGGTCAGGAAGTCACTGTCCCAGCGGCGATTGTGGAAGACGCTGAGCAGCCGATCCGCATTGTCGGCCTGGGACTTGAGTTGCCGGGCCTCGGCCAGGGAGACCGCGAAGGGCTTGTCGAGCACCACGTGCTTGCCCTTGGCCAGGGCCGCCTTGGCCAGCGGGAAGTGGGTCTCGTTCGGCGTGGCGATCACCACCAGGTCGATGTCACGATCGGTGAACAGCGACGTCGCCTTGGCGTGGGCCGTCACCTCCGGATAGGCCGCCTGCACCCCGTCCGTGTCGCTGGAGACGATGGCGGAGAGCTCGAGCCCCGGGGCGGCCTGGATCAGGGGGGCGTGAAAGGTCCTGCCGGCCATGCCGAAGCCGATCAGGCCGACGTTGAGGGTCTGGGTCTTCATCTAGGCGACTTCCCAACTGAAGCGAAGCGAATCATCCGCCCCGGTGAACGGGGGCGGCTGTGTGTATCAATCGAGCTTGGTCAGGTCGCGCACCGCGCCCTTGTCGGCGGAAGTGGCCAGCAGCGCATAGGCCTTGAGCGCCGCCGAGACCTTGCGGTCACGCTGGATGCTCGGCTTCCAGGCCTCACGGCCGCGGGCCTCCTGGGCCTGGCGGCGCCGTTCGAGCTCCTCGTCGGAGAGCTTGACGTCGATGGCCCGGCCCGGGATGTCGATGCGAATGATGTCGCCGCTCTCCACCAGGCCGATGGCCCCGCCCGCGGCGGCCTCCGGCGAGACGTGACCGATGGACAGCCCCGAGGTACCGCCGGAGAAACGCCCGTCGGTGAGCAGCGCACAGGCCTTGCCCAGGCCCTTGGACTTCAGGTATGAGGTCGGGTACAGCATCTCCTGCATGCCCGGCCCGCCCTTGGGGCCCTCGTAGCGGATGACCACCACCTCGCCTTCCTTCACCTCGCCCTCGAGGATGTGCGCCACCGCCTGGTCCTGGGACTCCACCACGTGGGCGGGCCCCTCGAAGACCAGGATGGACTCGTCGACGCCGGCGGTCTTCACCACGCAGCCGTTCCGGGCGATGTTGCCCTGGAGCACGGCGAGGCCGCCTTCCCGGGAGAAGGCATGCTCGAGGTCGCGGATGCAGCCCGTGGCCCGGTCGCCATCGAGGCTCGGCCAACGGGCGCTCTGGGAAAACGCCACCTGGGTGGGCACGCCGCCGGGGCCGGCCCGGTAGAACTCCATCACTTCGGCGCTCGGCGAGCGCATGATGTCCCACTCCTCCAGGGCCTCGGCCAGGCTATCGCCGTAGACGGTCGGCACCCGGGTATCCAGCACCCCGGCACGATCGAGTTCGCCGAGGATCGCCATGATGCCGCCGGCCCGGTGGACGTCCTCGATATGGTACTTCTGGGTGTTGGGCGCCACCTTGCACAGCTGCGGCACCTCCCGGGACAGGCGATCGATATCGGTCATGTCGAAATCGATCTCCGCCTCCTGGGCCGCGGCCAGCAGGTGCAGGATGGTGTTGGTGGAGCCGCCCATGGCGATGTCCAGGGTCATGGCGTTCTTGAACGCCGCCTTGGCGCCGATGGCCCGCGGCAGCAGGTGGGCCTCGTCGCCCTCGTAGTAGCGCTTGGCCAGCTCGACGATGCGGTGGCCTGCGGTCTCGAACAACCGACGACGATCGGCGTGGGTGGCCACCACGGTGCCGTTGCCGGGCAACGCCAGGCCCAGGGCTTCCATCAGGCAGTTCATGGAGTTGGCGGTGAACATCCCCGAGCAGCTGCCGCAGGTCGGGCAGGCGCTGCGCTCGACCTCGTTGAGGGTCGCCTCGTCGACACTGTCATCGGCGGCCATCACCATGGCATCGACCAGGTCGAGGCCGTGGTCGAGCAGTTGGGTCTTGCCCGCCTCCATGGGACCGCCGGAGACGAAGATCACCGGGATGTTGAGGCGCATGGCGGCCATCAGCATCCCCGGGGTGATCTTGTCGCAGTTGGAGATGCACACCAGGGCGTCGGCGCAGTGGGCGTTGACCATGTACTCGACGCTGTCGGCGATGATGTCGCGGCTGGGCAGCGAGTAGAGCATGCCGTCGTGGCCCATGGCGATGCCGTCGTCCACGGCGATGGTGTTGAACTCCTTGGCCACCCCGCCGGCCTTCTCGATCTCCCTTGCCACCAGCTGGCCCATGTCCTTGAGGTGCACATGGCCCGGCACGAACTGGGTGAAGGAATTGGCCACGGCGATGATCGGCTTGTGGAAGTCGTCATCCTTCATGCCGGTGGCGCGCCACAGGGCGCGGGCACCGGCCATGTTGCGGCCGGCGGTGGTGGTGCGGGAGCGATACTCGGGCATGGTGTCCTCTTGAGATGCTGCATGCCGCCCTGGGTCGGGCCCGGGCGATCCTTGGTGTCCAGTGCGCCCGATTCTGTCATGCCCCCGGGCAGGGAGCCAGTGCCTCGACCCCACGCAACAGGGAGATCACACCTCGCCCTACCCAGCGCTACCGCAGATAGCGGGTATCGCTCGGGGCTGATCCGTCGACAAGCCTGTAGGTCGGATAAGCCGAAGGCGCATCCGGCGTGGCGGAGACGCTATCGACCTGGTCTGTCGGGTGCGCTCGCAGGCTCGCTTACCCACCCTACGGCGACTTCATCCCCTCACTCCTCACTCCTCGCTAACCGAACACCACCTTCGCCACGTCCCGATAGCGCCCGGCGAAATGCACGGTCATGCCCTCCTTGAGGTAGTCGGGCAACTCCTCGTAGTCGCGCCGGTTGGCCTCGGGCAGGATCACCTCGAAGATCTCGCTGCGCCGGGCGGCGATGACCTTCTCGCGGATGCCGCCCACCGGCAGTACCTGGCCGGTCAGGGTCAGCTCGCCGGTCATGGCCAGGGGCCGGTCGATGGCCCGGTGCTTGGCCAGCGACAGCAGCGCGGTGGTCATGGTCACCCCGGCGGAGGGGCCGTCCTTGGGCGTCGCCCCCTCCGGCACGTGCAGGTGCACGAAGACCGAGTCGAAGAAGTCCGCATCGGCGCCATACTCGCCGAGGTGTCCCTGCACGAAGCTGTAGGCGATGTTGGCCGACTCCTTCATGACCTCGCCCAGCTGGCCGGTGAGCTTGAAGCCGCGTTCCAGGGAATGGACCCTGCCGGCCTCCACCGACAGGGTCGCCCCGCCCATGGCCGTCCAGGCCAGGCCGGTGACCACGCCCTCGCCCTTCATCACCTTCTCCTTGCGGAAGGTGGGCGCGCCGAGGAAGTCCTCCAGGTTCTTCACCGAGACCTTGACCGCCTGCTGGCCGTTCTCCAGCAGCTTGACCGCGGCCTTGCGCACGATGCGGTGCAGCTGCTTCTCGAGCTGGCGCACCCCGGCCTCCCGGGCATAGCCCTCGATGACCTGGCGCAGCGCCGCCTCGGTGAGGTTGATGCGCTTCCTGGGGATGCGGTCGCGCTCGAGCAGCTTGGGCCACAGGTGGTGCTTGGCGATGGCCATCTTCTCCTCGGCGATGTAGCCGGAGAGGCGGATCTGCTCCATGCGGTCGATCAGTGCCGGGGGAATCGAGTCCAGGGTGTTGGCGGTGCACACGAAGAGCACCTTGGACAGGTCCAGCCGCACGTCCAGGTAGTGATCGAGGAAGTCGACGTTCTGCTCCGGGTCGAGCACCTCGAGCAGCGCCGAGGCCGGGTCGCCCTGGAAGGACTGGCCCATCTTGTCGATCTCGTCGAGCATGATCACCGGGTTCTCGACGTCCACCTCCTTGATGGCCTGGACCAGCTTGCCCGGCATGGCCCCGACATAGGTGCGGCGGTGGCCCTTGATCTCGGCCTCGTCGCGCATGCCGCCCACCGAGAAGCGGTAGAACTGGCGGCCCAGGGCCTCGGCGATGGAACGCCCCACCGAGGTCTTGCCGACGCCCGGCGGCCCCACCAGCAGCAGGATGGAGCCGCCGACGTCCCCCTTGAAGGTGCCTTCGGCGAGGAACTCGACGATGCGCTCCTTGACGTCCTTGAGACCGTCATGGTCGCGGTCGAGGATCTTCCGGGCATGGGCCAGGTCGAGCTGGTCGTCGCTGGTCACTCCCCAGGGCAAGGCGGTCAACCAGTCCAGGTAGTGGCGGGTGGTGCCATACTCCGGCGAGCCGGTCTCCAGCACCGAGAGCTTGTCGAGCTCGTCGTCGATGCGTTCCATGACCCGCTCCGGCACGACCTTGTCCTCGAGGCGGGCACGGAAGGTGTCGACGTCGTTCTCGCGGTCGTCCTTGGAGATGCCCAGCTCGCGCTGGATGACCTTGAGCTGCTCGCGCAGGAAGAACTCCCGCTGGCGCTCCTGCATCTGGGCATTGACCTGCTCGCTGATCTCGCTCTGCAGCTGGGCGACGTCGATCTCCTTGCGCAGCAGCGGCAGCACCTTCTGCATGCGCTCCATGACCGACAGGGTCGCCAGCACGTCCTGCAGCTCGGGGCCCTTGGCCGAGGTGATGGCCGCGGCGAAGTCGGTCAGCGGCCCCGGTTCGTGGGGGCTGAAGCGGTTGAGATAGTGCTTGAGCTCCTCGCCGTAGAGCGGGTTGATCGGCAACAGCTCCTTGATGCCGTTGATCAGCGCCATGGCGTAGGCCCGGGTCTCGTCGTCCTCGGCGTCCACCGGCTCGCGGGGATAGCTCACCTCCACCAGGTAGGGCGGCTTCCGGGAGAGCCAGCGCTGGATGCGGAAGCGCCGCATGCCCTGGGCGATGAACTGCAGCTGGGCGTCCTCGCCCTGCAGCTTGTGCACCTTGACGGCGGTGCCGACTTCCGGGAAGTCGTCATAGCCGAGTTCGTCGACCCCGGCCTCGCCGACGAAGGCCAGCCCCACCATCTGGTGCGGCGTGTTGCCGACCCGGCGGATGGTCTCCTCCCAGCGCTCGCGGTTGATCACCAGCGGCTGCACCTGGGCGGGAAAGAAGGGGCGATTGTGGATCGGCAGCAGGTAGACCCGCTCGGGCAGCGTGTCGCTGGCCGGCACCACCGCGTGACCGCCCCCCTCATCGAGCCCGGGCTCGTTGTCGTCCTCGGTCTCGGCCTGGATCCAGTCCAGGCCACCCTGTTCAAAGCGCTGATCGTCTTCGCTCATGCGTACCTCAATCCTGAAGGGACGGGACATGTCGCCCGGTGATGTCTCCGGGATGCGGGCACCGAGGCCGAACTTCAAGTCATAGCAGGCGTTCGAGAACCGGTGGCAGGGGCCGACCGTTGAGTCGCACCTCGCCGCGCACCACGTCGATCTGCAGTTCCCGGGTGTCCAGCGGCAGGCCCAGCCACAGCGCCATCACGGGCGGCACCCGGTGCCACAGGAAGTCGCCGTCGAGGCGGGTCCGCCATTCGGCCCGCTCCGCCGGTGAATCCAGTGCCAGCGGGTCCAGCGCCGCCAGGTCACGGGCATCGAAGATCAGCGTGCCCTCCCCTTCCAGGGCCAGCCCCAGCATCGGGCTGTCCAGGTCGGCCTCGAGGAGGTCGAGCCGCGGCGAGTCGGCGAGCAGGCCACGCAGCGACGGCGCGAGATCGGCCAGCACTTCCCGTCCTGTGGTATCGGCAGAGCCCCTCGCCGCCTCGCGCCGCAGCCCATCCAGCAGTTCGCGCAGGGCGTCGGCGTCGATCCGCGACAGCTCGGCGGTCACCCCGCCGGTCAGCAGCACCTGGTCGGCGGAGCGCACCTCACCGAGAGTCAGCTCGCTGCGGATCCGCAGCTCCCGCTCGTCGAGCAGGGTCTTGCTGTGCAGCCTGATCTCGTCGGCTTCGAGCACCAGGTCCGGCGAGCGCCAGCGCAGCCCCTCGACCTTGAGCAGGTCCTGCTGGGTGAAATGATAGGCGCCTTCAGTATAGGCATAGCGGCTTTCCAGGGTCACCGGTCCCGCCTGCAACTGCGCCTCGCCGTCGTCGAGGCGCAGCGAGGGCAGCCGTGCGCGCAGCCGCCAGTCGCCGAAGCCCCCCTGGAAGGCGATGCGTGTCCCCTGCAGGGACAGGGTTCGCCCCTGCTGATGAAAGACCAGCGGCGAGAGCGCCAGGGCGCCGTCGAAGGTCCCCGAGAGGACGTGGTAGCGGGCCTCCCAGCGGGGCGGCGAGGCCTCCACGGCGCCGAAGAGGGTCTCGCCCGCCGGCGCCATGTGGGGCGTGAGGGTCCCGTCCAGGCGGGTACCGAGCACGCCATGACGGGCGCGGTAGACGACATCGACGTGCCAGGCATCACCGAACAGCGGCGACAGGTGCAGCACCCCATGGGAGGCGAGCCAGCCTCGCTCGACGTCGCTGCGGCGGATCGACAGCTCTCCCCGAGCCTGCAGGTCCTCGACGGCGCGGGCCAGTTCACGCTCGAAGAGCAGGCCCGCCACGGTCTGGGCCACCGCCCAGGCCAGGGCCAGCACCGCCAGCACCGGGGCGATCAGGCGCTCCTTGCGCATCGTTCACTCCTTGTCCCGAGGGGCGACGTCCTGTCGCGACTACCGTCCCGGCCCGCCGACGCGGCTCAGTGCAGCCAGAACCACAGGTGCATGGTACTCCAACCGTAGACGGCGGCCAGGACGTCATCGATCATGATCCCGAAGCCACCGGCGACCCGCCGATCCGCCCAGCGGATCGGCCAGGGCTTGAAGACATCGAACACCCGGAAGACCACGAACCCCCACAGGGCGGCCTCCCAGGAGAAGGGCACGGCGGTCATGGTCAGCCAGTAGCCGACGAACTCGTCCCAGACGATGCCGGAGTGGTCGTGGACCCCCAGGTCCCGGGAACTCTTCTCGCACAGCCACACGCCCCACACGAAAGTGATCGCCACCACCATCAGGTACCAGCCCAGGGGCAGCTCGGACATCAGCCAGTAGAAGGGGATCGCCGCCAGGGTCCCGACGGTGCCGGGAGCGAAGGGCACGGCACCGCTGCCGAAGCCGAAGGCGAGGAAGTGGACGGGGCGGTGCCAGACGCTCTGGGGGGCACGGTTCATGGCGTGTCTCCTGGAAAGTGCTGCCAGCCGGACACGCCCGCGGCCTCGACGCCGGTGATCCCGGGGGCCGCGGTGACACGGCCGATGACCGTCAGGGGCAACTCGAGGGCCGCCAGCCTCGCGCGAGCCTCGCCGAGGCGCTCGGCGGGCAGGCTGACCAGCAGCTCGTAGTCGTCGCCGCCGCCCAGGGCGGCATGCCGGGCCTCGGCCACGCCCAGTGCCTCGACCAGCCCCTCGGCCAGCGGCAGGCTGGCCGGCCACAGCTCGGCGCCGATGCCGGAGGCCTCGCGCAGGTGACCGAGGTCGGCCAGCAGGCCGTCGGAGATGTCGATGGCCGAGGTGGCCAGGCCGCGCAGGGCCAGGCCGGCCGCCAGGCGCGGCAGGGGGTGCAGGTAGCGGCGGATCAGGGGGTGATCGAGGTCGCGCTCGCCGGCCTGCCAGCACTGCAGGCCCCCGGCGCCCCCGCCCAGCGCGCCGGTCACGGCCAGCCAGTCGCCGGGCCGGGCGCCGGCGCGGGTCAGGGCCTCGGCCGGTGGCACCTCGCCCATCACCGTGACCCCCACGGCCAACTCGCCGCGGGTCACGTCGCCCCCCGCCAGGCTGACGCCGCAGGCCTCGCAGAGGGCGTGGAAGCCGCCCGCGAAGGCGGCCACCCAGGCGTCGTCGGCCGCGGGCAGGGTCAGCGACATCAGGCACCAGCGGCCCCGGGCCCCCATGGCGGCCAGGTCGCTCAGGCTGACCGCCAGCGCCCGGTGGCCCACGGCTTCGGGCGGGGCATCCGCGGGGAAGTGCACGCCAGCCACCGAGGTATCGACGCTCACCGCCAGGCGCTCGCCCGCAGTGGGTGCCAGCAGGGCACAGTCGTCGCCCACCCCGAGGGTCACCCCCGACGCGGCGGGGGCCGGGGCGGGGGCCAGGTAGCGGGCGATCAGCTCGAATTCACTGTGCATCCGGAGCATCGCCTTCAGCGTCGGTGCGCGGAGACCTCGGCGGACCGCAGCCTCGCGGCGAGCTTGTCGAGAATGCCGTTGACATACTTGTGCCCCTCGGTGGCGCCGAAGGACTTGGCCAGCTCGACGCCCTCGTTGATCACCGCTCGGTAGGGCACCTCGAGGCGCTTGGCGAGCTCGTAGGCGCCCAGGCGCAGGATGGCGCGCTCGATGGCGTCCAGGTCCTCGAGACGGCGGTCGAGCAGCGGGGCGATGGCCCGGTCCAGCTCCTCGCAATGGCGAACCACGCCCTGCAGCAGGTCATGGAAGAGCGCCAGGTCGGCGATCTCCATGACCTTGTGCCAGTTTTCGTGGTCTTCCAGGTCGTCGTCGGCCACCTGGCTGCGGAACTCCGCCTCCACCGTGGCGATCGACTTGCCCGTCAGCTGCCATTGGTAGAGCCCCTGGACCGCGAGCTCACGGGCCGCATGGCGGGACTGCTGGGCCTTCGAGGGCGCCCGACGCTGCTCGCTCATCGGGTCCCCTCCCCGGCGTCATCGCCGAAGCAGCGCAGCAGCGAGACCATCTCCATGGCCGCCATGGCCGCCTCGGTGCCCTTGTTGCCGGCCTTGGTGCCGGCCCGCTCGATGGCCTGCTCGATGGAGTTGACGGTCAGCACGCCGTTGGCCACCGGGGTGTCGAACTCCAGCTGCAGGCGGCTCATCGCCGAGTTGCACTCGCCGGCCACGTACTCGAAGTGCGGGGTGCCGCCGCGGATCACCGCACCCAGGGCGATCACCGCCTCGGGCCGCGCCACCCGGAGCACGCGCTTGATCGCCAGCGGCAGCTCCCAGGCGCCGGGGGTGTGGACGATATCGATGTTCTCGGCATTCACGCCGTGCCGCACCAGGCTGTCCACGGCGCCTTCCACCAGGCTGTCCACCACATGATGATTGAAGCGGCCCACCACGATCACGTAGCGGCCATCGACGTCGACGAAGCTGCCTTCGACTTGGGAAATCGGTTGCATGGTCTGTTTCCTGCTGAACCCGGTGGTACGGAATCCACATGACGCCGCGACGAGCGGCGTCATGTCAACGTGTCGGTGACGATCGCTCAGGCGTCGGCGTCATCCTCGGCGACGGACGACTGGCCGGGCTCGAGGCGCTCGACGACTTCCAGGTCGAAGCCGGAGAGCGCCGAGAACTTCCAGGGCGAGCTGAGCAGGCGCATGCGCCCCACCCCCAGGTCGCGCAGGATCTGCGAGCCGGTACCGATGGTGAGGTAGTTGCCGGCGCCGTCGGATTCGGTGGTGCGGGGCGCGCGGCGACGCTCCAGGAACAGGTCGAGCAGGTCCTGGAGGTCCTGGCGGGGACGGCCGTCGTCGAGCAGCACGAAGACGCCATGCTCGGCGCGGGCCACCTCGGCGACGGCCTCGTGGGCGGCCCAGCTGCCCCCCTCGCCCCTCTGCAGCGAGAGCAGGTCACGCATCACGTTGGCCAGGTGCACGCGCACCGTGGTCAGCGCCTCGGGGTGCGGGTGGCCCTTGACCAGGGCGAGATGGTGGGCGCCCTGGATGCGATCCCGGAAGACGTGCAGGGTCAGCTCGCCGTGGGGCGTCTGGACCGGCATCGATTCCTGGGGCTCGACGGTCTGCTCGTTGTGGATGCGATAGTGGATCAGGTCGGCGATGGTGCCCATCTTGAGGCCGTGCTCGCGGGCGAAGCGCTCGAGCTCGGGGCGGCGGGCCATGCTGCCGTCCTCGCTCATCACCTCGCAGATCACGCCGCTCGGGTCCAGGCCGGCCAGGGCCGCCAGGTCACAGGCCGCCTCGGTGTGACCGGCACGCCGCAGCACCCCGCCCGGCTCGGCCATCAGCGGGAAGATATGGCCAGGCTGGACGATGTCCTCCGCCCTGGCATCCCGGGCCACCGCGGCCTGCACGGTGCGCGCCCGGTCGGCGGCGGAGATCCCGGTAGTGACGCCTTCGGCGGCCTCGATGGACAGCGTGAACTTGGTGCCGAAGCCGGACCCGTTGTCGCGGACCATCAGCGGCAGCTGCAGTCGCTCGCAGCGCTCGCGGGTCATCGGCAGGCAGATCAGTCCCCGGGCGTGGCGCGCCATGAAATTGATGTGCTCGGCCTCGACCTTCTCGGCGGCCATGATGATGTCGCCTTCGTTCTCGCGATCCTCGTCGTCCATCAGGATCACCATCCGCCCCTGGCGGATATCCTCGATCAGCTCGGCGATGGGGGCCAGGCCCCCGGAGGAGGAGTGCTCCATGGAATCTCCATTGACTCTGCGTGGCGGCTGTCGCACCCCGACGACGACCGGGTCGCCGTGGGGCGTCGCCCACCTCGAAACCGCGTCAGGGTACCGTGGCGCGGCGTCCGGCGCCAGTGGCTCGCACCCGAGGCGCGAGCTCGGCCGCTCGCGGACAGCCCCGTGTCGTGGTGGCGGATCGGCGCCGGGGCGGGGCGAGCCCCTCGCGACACTCGGGTCGGCGGCCTCAGGCGTCCCGGCGCGGCCGGGCGGTAATGCGCCAGTCCCGCCCCACGGCACGGATATCGAGGATCTCCAGCGGGCGCTGCTGCTCCATGCGCTCCAGCCCCGGCAGGGCGAACAGCGGCCGGGCCTCGTCGCCGAGCAGGGTCGGGGCCACGAACAGCTGCATCTCGTCGACCAGCTCGGCATCCAGCATGGCCCCGGCGAGCGTCGCGCCGGTCTCCAGCAGCACCTCGTTGACGGCCTCCTGCCCGGCCAGGTGGGCGAGCAGCGCCGCCAGGTCGACCCGGCCGTCGGCGCCAGCGGGCAGCGGCAGCACCTCGGCGCCGGCGGCCTCGAGGCGGGCCCGGCGCTCGCCGTCCTGGCCCTCGAGTGTCGCCACCAGGGTCCGCCCCGGCTCGCGCAGGCAGGCGGCGGCCTCGGGCAGACGCAGCCGCGAGTCCACCACCACCCGCAGCGGCTGGCGGGAGGCGATGGCCTCGCCCTCGGGCAGCTCGAGCTGGTCGGCACGCACCGTGAGTCGGGAGTTGTCGAAGATCACCGATTCCACGCCGGTCAGCACCGCGCTGGAGCGGGCGCGCAGACGCTGCACCTCACGCCGCGCGCGGGGGCCGGTGATCCACTGCGACTCGCCGGAGCGCATGGCGGTGCGGCCGTCGAGGCTCATGGCCATCTTCAGCCGCACGAAGGGCCGGCCACGGGCCATGCGGGCGATGAAGCCAGGGTTGAGGGCCCGGGCCTGGGCCTCGAGCAGGCCGACCTCGACCTCGATGCCGGCCTCGCGCAGCCGCGCGATGCCCCGGCCGGCCACCTGGGGGTTGGGGTCCTGCATGGCCACCACCACCCGGGCGACGCCGGCCTCGACCAGTGCCACGGCACAGGGGCCGGTGCGGCCCTGGTGGGAACAGGGCTCGAGGGTGACGTAGGCGGTGGCCCCCCGGGCCGTCTCGCCGGCGGCACGCAGGGCATGGATCTCGGCATGGGGCTCGCCCGCCCGCTGGTGCCAGCCCTCGCCCACCCGCCGGCCATCCTTGACCAGCACGCAGCCCACCCGGGGGTTGGGGTCGGTGGTGTAGAGGCCACGACGCGCCAGCACCAGGGCGCGGGCCATCCAGGCCTCGGGGGTCCGCGGCGCCGTCATGAGCGCCCCGGCTCGTCGGGCCGGAAGCTCGGCTCCTGGGCGAGGCGATCGATCTCGGCCCGGAACTCGTCGATGTCCTGGAAGCGCCGGTACACCGAGGCGAAGCGGATATAGGCCACCTGGTCGAGCCGCTTCAGGGCATGCATCACCTCCTCGCCGACGTCCCGGGCCTGGACCTCGCGCTCGCCGCGGGCGCGCAGCGTCTGGCGGATGCGCTCCACCGCGGCCTCGATGGACTCGGCGCTGACCGGTCGCTTCTCCAGGGCGCGCAGCATGCCGGCGCGCAGCTTGGCCTCGTCGAACAGCTCGCGGGAGCCGTCGGCCTTGATGACCCGGGGCATCACCAGCTCGGCGGTCTCGTAGGTGGTGAAGCGCTCCCCGCAGGCCGCACACTGGCGCCGGCGGCGCACCTGATCGCCCTCGGCGACCAGCCGGGAATCGGTCACGCGGGTGTCATGGGCGCCACAGAAGGGGCAATGCATAGCGAGTATCCGACGTGGGAGGAAACGGTGTCGGCATATTGTAACGGGTCGGGGCGACAGCGCCCAGCTGGTCGGCAATTCCCGGGGCCACTCCTGTTGTCGCACACGAACTTTATCGTCCCACGAGGCTCCCAGGCAGGCATTCCCTCCATCCCGATACCAGGAGATCCGTCATGCGTCAGCTGTCTCGTTCCAGCCTGGCCCTGGCCGCCCTGCTGCTGCCGCTCGCCGCCGTCGCCGAGGAACTCCCGGCACCGCTCCAGGCCCTCGAGGCCGAGGGGCTCAGCGTGCACGGCCGCTTCGCGGCCCCCGACGGCCTGACCGGCTATGCCGCCAGCGCCAACGGCCAGGCGATGACCGTCTTCGTCACCGCCGATGGCGAGCACGCGGTCATCGGCAACCTGGTGGACGCCGAGGGCAACAACCTCTCGACGGCTCCCCTCGAGCGTCTGGTGCGCGCCCCCCAGGACGCCGAGACCTGGGAGGCCCTGGAGGACAGCGCCTGGATCGCCGACGGCCGCGAAGACGCCGAGCGGATCGTCTATGTGTTCACCGACCCCAACTGTCCCTATTGCCGGCGCTTCTGGCAGGCCGCCCGGCCCTGGGTGGAGGCCGGCCGCGTGCAGCTGCGCCATGTCATGGTCGGCATTCTCGAACGCGACAGCCCACGCCTGGCCATCTCGCTACTGGCCGCCGATGACCCCTCCGCGGCGCTGGCCGCCCACGAGGCGGGCACGCCGGTCGCGCCACTCGACGCCCTGCCCCGCCGCTGGGAGCTGGCGCTGCAGGAGAACCACACCCTCATGGAGCGGCTCGGCCTGGTGGCCACCCCGGGGCTCGCCTACCGGCTCGAGGACCGCCTGCGGACCGCCCAGGGCATGCCCAGCGCGGAACGACTGGAGAAGATCCTGGGCCCGCGGCCTTGACGCGATCTGTCGGGTGCGCTCGCCGGCTCGCTTACCCGACCTACGGCTCCGGCCCTGCCGCTTCCCGTGGGTCGGAGAACCCGAAGGCGCATCCGACACTCGGGCGCCCGGCGTCGCCCCTCGCGCAACACGTTGCGCTACGAGAACCTCTTCACCCCTGCGAGGGCAAGGCCCGAGCCAAGAACCAGCCGGCGACCATGGCCGCCAGCATGGCCACCAATGGCCAGGTGATGCCGGCCACGGAGGCGAAGGCCGGGCCGGGACAGTAGCCGGACAGCCCCCAGCCAATGCCGAACAGCGCCGCCCCGCCGATCAGCCTGCCGTCCAGGTCGCGCCGGGTGGGCAGCTGGAAGGCTGCAGCGAACAGCGGGTGGGGCCGACGCCTGGCTAGCCGATAGCCGAAGAAGTTGGTGACCACGGCACCACCGAGCACGAAGATCAGGGTCGGGTCCCAGGCCCCGAAGAGATCCAGGAAGCCCAGCACCCGAGCGGGGTCGGTCATGCCGGACACGGCCAGGCCGAGGCCGAACAGCAGCCCGGCGATATACGCCATCAGGGTGCTCATGCGCCACCCCCGATCAGGTGCCGGACAACGAAGACGGTGACCATCGCCGTTATCAGGAAGGTCAGGGTGGCCGCCATGGAACGCGGCGACAGCCGGGCCAGGCCACACACCCCGTGGCCGCTGGTGCAGCCACTGCCGATACCGGTGCCCAGGCCCACCAGCAAACCGGCGACGAGCATCAGGGCCACGCCGCCGGCGGGCTCGCCGATCACCGCCTCGGGCCGGCCAAGCACGTTGCCCAGCTCGCCGCCGGCGATCACCAGCGCCAGGGGCCCGGAGACAAGGCCCAGCAGGAAGGCCAGACGCCAGGCGCTGTCCCCCTTAGGGCGAGCGGTGACCAGGGTACCGATGATGCCGCTGACCCCCGCGATGCGGCCCAGGGTGACCATCAGCCAGGTGGCCGAGAGCCCGATCAGCACGCCGCCGACCAGACCGGCCAGGTATGAATGCCACTCCACGGGCTCTCTCCTTCAAGTTTCTCCATCGCCGAAACGCGGCTCGACGGGCCTTCAGAACCGGTTGATCGGCACCTTGAGGTAGACCTGGCCGTTGTCCTCGGCGGGAGGCATGCGGCCGGCGCGCATGTTGACCTGCACCGAGGGCAGAATCAGCCACGGCATGCCCAGGGTGGCGTCACGCTCGGTGCGCATCTTCACGAAGTCGTCCTCGCCGATGCCCTCATGGACATGGACGTTGTGGGTGCGTTGCTCGTCCACGCTGGACACGTGCTGGACCTCCTCGCGGCCCGGCGCCTTGTAGTCGTGGCACAGGAAGAGCCGGGTCTCGCCGGGCAGCGCCAGCACCTTCTGGATGGAGCGGTAGAGGGTGCGGGCATCGCCACCGGGGAAGTCGCAGCGAGCCGTGCCGTAGTCGGGCATGAAGAGGGTGTCGCCGACGAAGGCGGCATCGCCGATCACGTAGGTCAGGCAGGCCGGGGTGTGGCCCGGCGTGTGCAGCACCCGCGCCTCGAGGCCGCCGATGGCGAAGGTGTCGCCCTCCTCGAAGAGACGGTCGAACTGGCTGCCGTCGCGGACGAACTCGGTGCCGGCGTTGAAGGCCTCGGCGAAGATCTCCTGCACCTCGACGATGCGGGCGCCGATGCCGGTCCGCCCACCCAGGCGCTCATGCAGGTAGGCGGCCGCCGAGAGGTGGTCGGCGTGCATGTGGGTCTCGAGCACCCACTCGACCGTGAGCCCCTCGTCGCGCACGAAGGCGATGATCGCGTCGGCGGAGCGCACGTCGGTGCGCCCGGCCGCATAGTCGAAGTCGAGCACCGAGTCGAGAATCGCGCAGGCCGGCGAGTCCGGATCGCGGACCACATAGCTGAAGGTGTGGCTGGGCTCGTCGAAGAAGGCCGTCACGAGAGGATGCGTGGCCATGAAGCATGCCTCCTATAGCGGTGAAGTGAGGGGCGGCAAGGCAGGCCCCACCCGTGCGCCCGTGTTGGCTTCCAGCATAATGCCAAAAATACTCTAACGTTATTCTTTTTATACATAAATAAGGCGCGACGCGATCATCCTCGGGTATGGCCGCGCCTGGGACAGTGCCGTTGCCAGGGTCAGAGCTCGATGCGCTGACGGTAGACCGGGATCTCGGCCTCGATGCCGCTCTCGTCGAGCGCCGCCTGGAGCGCCTGCTGGGCGCCGGGCTCGCCGTGCACCAGATAGAAGCGCGGCTGGCCATGAAAGGCACCGGCCCAGCCGATCAGATCGCTCTGGCCGGCATGGGCCGAGAAGCCCCCCAGGGTATGCACCCGGGCCTTGACGGCCAGGTCCTCGCCGAACACCCGGACCCGCTCGGCGCCGTCGATGATCTCGCGTCCCAGGGTGCCCTCGGCCTGGAAGCCGACGATGACCAGCCGGGTGCTGGGCCGCTCGAGGTTGTAGCGAAAGTGGTGGACGATGCGTCCGCCGTTGCACATGCCGGCGCCGGCGATGATGACGGCGCCGCCATGGATGCGGTTGATGGCCATGGATTCCTCCACCGTGCGGGTCAGGCGCAGGATCGGCAGGTACTGCCCGGGATCGCCGTGGGCGGCGATGTTGAGCACCTTGAGGTCCTCGGGGTCGAGCGATTTGCGCTTGCGGGCGTAGAGCTCGGTGACGCGGATCGCCATGGGACTGTCGAGGAACACCATCTGCTGGCGCAGCCGGCCCTGGTGATAGAGCACGCTGAGGTGGTAGAGGATCTCCTGGGTACGGCCCACGGCGAAGGCCGGGATCAGCACATTGCCGCCGTCCCGGTGGCTCTCTTCCAGCACCTGGGCGAATTCCTCGAGGGTCTCCGCCAGGGGCCGGTGGTCGCGATCGCCGTAGGTGCTCTCCATCAACACCAGGTCGGCGTCGTAGACCTTCTCGGGGTCTTTCATCAGCACCGAATCGGGGTTGCCGAGATCGCCGGAGAACACCAGCCGGCGTTGCTGGCCGCCGGAGGGGATGGCCAGCTCGACGATGGCCGATCCCAGGATGTGCCCGGCATCGCGGAAGACCAGGGTCACCCCGCCGGGCAGGTGCACCGGCCGGCCAAGGCCGTGGGGCTCGCAGAGCGACAGTGTCAGGGCGACATCGTCCTCGTCGTAGAGCGGCTCGATGGCCGGCTTGCCGGCCCGCCCCCGCCAGCGGTTCTCCCATTCCAGGTCCTTGGCCATCACGAAGGCGGCGTCGACCAGCATGATCTCGAGCAGCTCGGCGGTGTCGGCGGTGCAGTGGATCGGCCCGCGATAGCCCTCCCGCACCAGCTTGGGCAGCAGGCCGGCATGGTCCAGGTGGCCGTGGGACAGCACCACCGCCTCGAGCTCCGTGGCCAGCCGCCCGAACGGCACGGCATTGGCCCCCTCCACATCGCGGCCGCCCTGATGCATGCCGCACTCCAGCAGCAGCCGGTGAGGGCGCGGCTCACCATCCACCTCCAGCAGGTAGCACGAACCGGTCACCTCGCCCACCGCCCCCAGAAACGTCAGCGTCGACATGCCCCCTCCTCACGATGTGGTGGCGCCCCACTGTCAGCATAACGAAGCCCGGGACGAGGCGCCTCAACCTGTCGGGACGCCCGCCGCCTCGACGCGCGAAGCCACGAACAGCGGCCCCTTCCCGGCGCGGAACGGACGACGCCCCGTCCCGGGCAGGCCGGGACGGGGCGTCGTGTCGGACAGCGGCCGGGCAGTGCCCGGCGGGGCTCAGCGGTAGACCGGGAAGCGGGCGCAGACGGCCTCGACCTTGCCCTTCACCTCGGCCTCGATGGCGGCGGTGTCGGAGCCCTCGGCCATGACGTCGAGGATGTCGCAGATCCAGCCGGCCAGCTCGTGGCACTCGGTCTCGCCGAAGCCGCGGGTGGTCACCGCCGGGGTACCGATGCGCAGGCCCGAGGTCACGAAGGGGCTCTGGGGGTCGTTCGGCACGGCGTTCTTGTTGACGGTGATGTGGGCACGGCCCAGGGCGGCGTCCGCGTCCTTGCCGGTCACGCCCTGCTTGACCAGCGACAGCAGGAAGAGGTGGTCCTCGGTGCCGCCGGAGACGATGTCGAAGCCGCGCTCGATGAACACGCCGGCCATGGTCTGGGCGTTCTTGACCACCTGCTGCTGGTAGGTCTTGAACTCCGCTGCCATGGCCTCCTTGAAGCAGATCGCCTTGGCGGCGATGACATGCTCCAGGGGACCGCCCTGGATGCCCGGGAAGACCGCGGCCTGCAGCTTCTTCTCGACCGCCTCGTCGCCCTCGCTGGAGAGGATCAGGCCGCCACGCGGGCCGCGCAGGGTCTTGTGGGTGGTGGTGGTGACCACGTGGGCGTGGGGCAGCGGGCTCGGGTAGACCCCGGCCGCCACCAGGCCGGCCACGTGCGCCATGTCGACCAGCAGGTAGGCGCCCACCTCGTCGGCGATCTCGCGGAACTTCGCCCAGTCGATGATCTGGGAATAGGCGGAGAAGCCGGCGATGATCATCTTCGGCTGGTGCTCGCGGGCCAGCTTGGCGACCTCGTCGTAGTCGATGCGACCGTTCTCGTCGATGCCGTACTGCACGGCGTCGTAGTGCTTGCCGGAGAAGTTCGGCTTGGCGCCGTGGGTCAGGTGGCCACCGGCGTCCAGGCTCATGCCCAGCACGGTGTCGCCCGGCTTGACCAGCGCCTGGAAGACGGCGCCGTTGGCCTGGGAGCCGGAGTGGGGCTGGACGTTGGCGTAGGTGGCGCCGAACAGCTCCTTGGCGTAGTCGATGGCCAGCTGCTCGACGACGTCGACGTACTCGCAGCCGCCATAGTAGCGCTTGCCGGGATAGCCTTCCGCGTACTTGTTGGTCAGCTGGCTGCCCTGGGCCTCCATCACCCGGGGGCTGGCGTAGTTCTCGGAGGCGATCAGCTCGATGTGCGCCTCCTGGCGCGCGCTTTCCTTCTGCATCGCATCCAACAGGGCGTCATCGAAACCGGCAATCTGCATCTCACGGCTGAACATCGGCGGAAACCTCGCATCGGGGGGAGAATCGAAGGGCGCCATGATACCCCAGCCCATGGGGGCTTTCACATGAAAGCCCATCATGGTGAGCCCCATCATTTCTCATGCGGGCTTCAGAAATACTGAAGGCTCAACGCGTCTCCACGCGCATCGACAGCTTGCTCGGCAGCATCAGCGGGTCGTCGGCGAGCTTGTCCATGCCGGTCTCCGCCGGCAGGGAAAGATGAATCACCAGCTCGCTGGCCTTGCCCTCCATCATGTCCACCACGCCGTCGAGGATGGCCCCGAACTCCGCCCCGAGCATGGTCCCGAAGCCCTTGGCCTGGGTCCGTGCCTGGGCCAGGAAGTCGGCCTCGCTGACGCCCCAGCTGGCCGCCATCACCGCCGGCATGCGCCCGAACAGGCCGAGCTCGGTCAGGGTCGTCTCGATCTCGCCGCCGAGCAGGGTGACGCCCTCGAGGCTGTCCATCTCGGCCAGGTAGGTCGAGGGCTCGACCCCCTCGGGCAGCCGCACCGGCAGCTCGGTATCCAGGGTCCAGCGGAAGGCATCGCCGGCGGTGATCTGGCTCTCGCCGGTCAACAGGCTCTTGGGCCCGACGGTCTCCCAGGCGCCGTCGAAGGCGGCATCGACCGTCAGCCGACCGCTGCCGCCGGTGAGCACGTTGCTGGCCATGCGCAGTTGGGTCTGCTCGTCCTCCGGGGCCAGCTCGACCATCCGTGCCAGGTCGAGCTCGAGGGACTCGAGCCACATGCCGCCCGCGCCGTCGGTCATGTCGCCGTCGAGGCGCAGGCGCTCGAGGGTCGCCACCAGCCGCTCGGCCTCGATGCTCAGGTCGGTGAGTTCCAGCCGCTCGAGGGTCCGTTCCTCCTCCCGGTCGAGCCCGCGCAGCCCCGCCAGGCTGACGGCCGCCACGGAGACGTGGCCGTCGCCGATGTCCTCCAGCTGTTCCCCGCTGCCACGGATGCCGGTCATCTCCAGGCTGCCGATGGCCTGGCGGGAGAGCTCGGTGGCATACAGGTGCTCGATGGTCAGCCGCCCGGTGGCCGTGCCGAGGAAGACCTCCTTGCCCCCCTCGACCCGGGTGCGCGGCGTCTCGCGACTCATCGCCAGGCCGTCGATGGCCAGTTCGGCGGCCGCAAACTCACCGTCCAGCGGCAGGTCGTGCAGGGCCAGCAGCGGCCGGGACGGCTCGCCGACCACCAGCCGCTCGGCGCTGATGACGCCCGGCTCGTCGTCCTGGGCCTCGAGGCGCAGGCCCTCCATCACCACCTCGTCGGGCCGATCGTAGTCGCCCTCGACCGTGTAGCGATCGAGCCGCAGCCGGTCGCCGTTATCGCCGACGAAGACCAGGTCCTCGGCGGTGGTGCTGCCGCCCAGCAGGCTATCGGAGACCTCGCCGATGGACAGCTCGCCCGGGGTGTCGGCGAACAGCGCGCGCAGGTCGGCCTCGAGCCGCTCGGCATCGGCCAGGGCCGGGCCGGACAGTCCCAGGAGCAGCGCGGCCAGCGCCGCGCCCCGGGTCAGCGTGATGGACATGGCTCTCACCTCCTCTGTGATCGATGATGCGGTGCGCCCTCCGGGCGCCCCTCACTCGAACGCCGCGAGGCGGCGTTCGAGCAGGGCATAGACGTGGTCGAGCACGGCGAGGCGGGCACGGCGCCTGTCGTTGGCGTCGCTCGACACCCAGCCCCCGTCGACGTCATGAGTATGGACGAACATCTCGTCGATGGCGCAGTGCTTCCTTCCTCCCCTCCTCCCTGGCCCGGTGATCCCTGGCGGCGTCAGGTCTCGCCCAGCAGGCCGAGGCTCGCCGCCGGCGCCTGGCGGCGCAGTCCCCGGGACAGCAGGTGGCCGATCACGCCGACCGTGAGGGCACCGCCCAGCGGCAGCCAGGCCCATAGCCCCCAGTGTACCCGCGGGGCGAGATCCAGCCAGCCCCAGTAGAGACCGGCCACGGCGAGCTCGGCCAGCAGCGCGGCGAGCAGGCCACTGGCCAGGCCCAGCAGGGCGAACTCGGCTGCCTGCACTCGGGACAGCAGGCGGTTGCCGGCGCCGAACACCCGCAGCAGGCCGGCCTCGTGGGCGCGCACCGGCAGGCTGGCGGTCAGCGCCGCATAGAGCACGCTGATGCCCGCCAGGAGCACGAAGCCGAGCACCAGCTCCACGGCCCGGGTCACCTGGGTCAGTACCTCGCGGACCCGGGCGAGGATCGCCTCCACGTCGAGCAGGGTCACCGCCGGGAACTCGCGCACCAGCCGGCGCAGGGTCTCCCGGTCGCCGGCGTCGAGGTGGAAGGCGGTGATGAAGCTGTGGCCGAAACGCTCCAGCACGCCCGGGGGGAAGATCACGTAGAAGTTGGGCCGGAAGCTGTCCCAGTCCAGGTCGCGCAGGCTCGCCACCTCGCCGACGACGCTGTCGCTGCCGATGCTGAAGGTCAGGGTGTCGCCCAGCGCCAGCCCCAGCCGCTCGGCGAGCCCGCTCTCCAGCGAGATCGGCACCGGCGGCGTGCGGCCGTCGGCCTCGACGGCCGAGAACCAGCCCTGCCGGGCCGCGGGCGGGCGCCCCGCGAACCACTCTCCGGCCACCAGCCGGTTGCCCTCCGGCAGGGTCTCGCGCCAGGTCAGGTTGAGTTCGCGGCGCAGGGCGTTGTCGCCCCGGGCCTCCTCGGGCACGGCCTGCCGGGGCGGTCGGCCGTCGATGGCGGTGATGCGTCCGCGCACCATGGGATAGAGGGCGGTGCGCGCCTCGGTGGCCCCCGCCAGGGCCGTCTCGAAGGCCGCCCGCTCGCCGGGCTGGATGTTGATGGCGAAGTGGTTCGGGGTATCCTCGGGCAGCTGGGCCTGCCAGGCGCCGACCAGGTCGCCGCGCACCAGGGCGATCATCGCCATGGCGAAGAAGGCCACGGCGAAGGCCAGCAGCTGTCCCAGGCTGGAACGGCGCCGCCGGGCCAGCTGTCGGCCACCCAGGCGCAGGGCCTGCCAGGCGCCCTCGCCGCCGCGCCGGGGCAGCCGGGCGCAGAGGCGCAGCAGCAGGGCCAGCAGCCCGCCACCGAGGCTCCACAGCGCCACCAGCGCCAGGCCGCCGCCCACCAGCAGGGCCAGGGACAGGCCGAGGTCGCCGGAATACAGCCACAGCAGGGCCCCGAACACCGCCGCGGCCACCCCCACCACCAGCCAGGCCGAGGGCGGCAGCGGGTCCAGCTCGCGGCGCAGCACCTTCAGCGCACTGACCCGACGCAGCCGGAGCAGGGTCGGCCCGGCGAAGCCGCCCAGCACGGCCAGCGCCGTGAGCCCGCCGAGCCACAGCGGGGTGAGCCCCGGGGCGGGCAGCTCGACCGGCATCACCGCGGTGAGCAGGGCCAGCAGGGCCGCCTGACCGGCCAGGCCCAGCAGCGCCCCGAGGACCGAGGCCGCCAGCGCCAGCCACAGCAGCTGGAGCGCGAACAGCCGCACCAGGGTCCGCTGGCTGGCCCCGAAGCAGCGCAGCAGGGCCGCGGTGTCCAGGTGGCGCTCGACATAGCGGCGGGTGGCCATGGCCACGGCCACCCCGGCCAGCAGTACCGCCGCCAGGCCGGCCAGGCTCAGGTAGCGGTCGGCACGCGCCAGGGCACTGCCCAGCCGGGGGCGATCCCGGCGCACGTCGCGCACCTCGACGCCGTCGCGGCGCAACCGTTCGAGCAGCGGATCGAGCCCCGCCACGGCCTCGGCGGGGCCGGCGGCCAGGATCTCGTACTCGATGCGCGACCCCGGCTGCACCAGGCCGGTGGCCGGCAGGTCGTCGACGTGCATCATCAGCCGCGGGTTGAAACTGCCGAAGCCCGCCGAGGGATCGGCCTCGCGCTCGATGATGCCGCCCACCTCGAGGGTGGCCCGACCGACCCGCAGGCGATCACCGGGGGCGAGATCGAGGAGCAGCGCCAGCCGCGGGGCGACCCAGACCCGCCCGCGCCCCGGCCCGCGGGCCAGGGCCTCGACGCCCTCGCCGCGGTCCACCCGGGACACGCCGTAGTGGGGATAGGCGTCGTCCACCGCCTTGAGGCTCGCCGGCTGGAAGGCCTCGCCGCGACTGACCATGGACACCATGTCGACCTGGTCGGAGAGCGCGAGCCCGGCCTCCTCCAGGGTCGCGCGCAGCGCGGCGTCGAAGGGCCGGGACTGCTCGAGCACCAGGTCGCCGCCGAGCAGCTGGCCGGCCTGGCGCGTCAGGCCGCGCTCCAGGCGATCGAGGAAGAAGCCGATCATCGTCGCCGCGGCCACCGCCAGCACCAGCGCCAGGAACAGCGCCCTCACGTCGCCGGCCCGCAGGTCGCGCCGCAGGCCCCGCCAGGCGAGGCCCATGGCGCCGGAGGCCCGGCCGCTCATGGCGCGACCTCCGCCGGGTCGCCCTCGGTGAGGCGCCCCGCCACCAGGTGCAGACAGCGATCGCAGCGCCGCGCCAGGGCGTGGTCATGGGTGACCAGCACCAGGGTGGTGCCGGCCTCGCGATTGAGGGCGAAGAGGGTGTCGATGATCCGCTCGCCGGTGGCCGGGTCGAGGTTGCCGGTGGGCTCGTCGGCGAAGACCAGCTCGGCGCCGGTGACGAAGGCCCGGGCCAGCGCCACCCGCTGCTGCTCGCCGCCGGAGAGCTGCTTGGGCAGGTGGTCCAGGCGCTCGCCGAGGCCCACCCGGTCGAGCCACCCGCGGGCCCGGGCCGGCGCCTCGCCGTCCCCCGTCAGCTCCAGGGGCAGCAGCACGTTCTCCAGCGCCGTGAGGGTCGGCAACAGCTGGAAGTTCTGGAACACGAAGCCGACGCGCCCCGCGCGCAATCGGGCCCGGCCATCCTCGTCGAGTTCGGCCAGGGAGGCACCGAACAGCCGGAGCTCGCCGCCGCTGGGGGCATCGAGCCCGGCCAGCAGGCCGAGCAGGGTCGACTTGCCCGCCCCGCTCTGGCCGAGAATCGCCACGCTCTCGCCGGGGAACACGGTGAGGTCGAGATCACTCAGAATGGTCAGCGAGCGCTCGCCACTCTCGACCCGCTTGGCGAGGTGGGCGGCGTGTAGGATGGGCGAGGCATCCGCCGGAAAGGAATTGGACATGACGAAGCGCTTCCCTGTTGGTCGACATCCCACGGCAATGGGCCTGCTGTGGTTGATCCTGCTGTTGCTGGTCGGCCCCCTCCAGGCCGCGGAGCGCCCGGTGCTGCTGGTGATGGGCGACAGCCTCAGCGCCGCCTACGGCATCGAGCGCCAGGCCGGCTGGGTCAGCCTGCTGGCCTCACGGCTGACGGGCGAGGCCCGGGTGGTCAACGCCAGCATCAGCGGGGAGACCACGCGGGGCGGGGCAACGCGCCTCCCCGAGCTGCTGCGACAGCATGCCCCGGATATCGTTCTGCTCGAGCTCGGCGGCAACGACGGCCTGCGCGGCCTCCCCCCGGGGCAGATGCGCGCCAACTTGGCGGCCATGATCGAGGCGAGCCGGGCCGCCGGGGCCGAGGTGCTGCTGCTCGGCATCGACATCCCGCCCAATTACGGCCCGGCCTACCGCGAGGCCTTCACCGGCGTCTACCGTCGGCTGGCCGACCGCTACGGCGTCCCGCTGGTGCCCTTCCTCCTCCAGGGCGTGGCCCTGGAGGAGGAGCTGATGCAGGCCGACGGCCTCCACCCCACCGCCGAGGCCCAGCCGGCCCTGCTCGACAACGTCTGGCCGGCCCTCACCCCGCTGCTGCGTGCCCAGGGCATCGAGCTGGCCGCGCGTCAGGACTGAGCGTCGACCGGGGTGGCCGGGGCCTTCTGCCACTGCTGCAGGCCCAGGCCGCCGAGGATCAGCACCAGCCCGACCAGGGTCGAGGGCAGGATCGGCTCGCCGACGATGACGTGCAGCAGCACCAGCGACACCGGCGGGGAGAGGAAGATCAGGTTCGAGACCTTGGCCGTGCGCGATACCGTGTGCACCGCCAGCTGCCAGAGCACGAAGGCGATCCCCATCTCGAAGAGTCCCACGTAGACCCCGGCCGCCAGCGCCGTGCCGCCGACCCACTGGAGGCCCGGCCCCAGCACGACCAGGGCGGTGAGGACCGGCACCCCGACGCTGAAGTTCTGCCACTGGGCCACCAGCGGGGAGCGGTGATCCCGGGCATTGAGCAGCCAGTAGAGCGCCCACAGCAGGGTCGAGACCAGCGCCAGGGCGACCCCCAGCGGGTCGGCGAAGGCCACGTCGAGGACCCGGCCGCGGGTGGCGATGACCCAGACCCCCGAGTAGGCGATCAGGCCCGCCAGGATATCCATGCGGGTCAGCCGCTGGCCGAGGATGGGCACGGCCAGCAGGGCCATGGCCAGGGCCCAGGTGTAGTTGAGGGCCATGGCCTCCTGGCCGGGCAGGCGATCGTAGGCGGCGAACAGCACCAGGTAGTAGGCCACCGGGTTCATCAGCCCCGCCCAGGCGGCGGTACGCCAGCCGCGGCTTAGCGCCTCGCCGAGCAGTCCGCGGCGGACCACCAGGGCGCCAATCAGCGCCCAGGAGACCAGCGAGGCGATCCACATCAGCTCCAGCGGCGTCATGTGCTGCAGCGCCACCTTGAAGGCGGTGGCCACCGTGGACCACAGGCCCACGGCCCCCAGCCCATAGAGCATGGCGCGACGATCCGGTGTCATGGCAACTCCCCGTCCTCGTTTCAGTCCCTTTCCTCGTTCACCCCATCCCGGGGTGCACGGCCCGCCACCTCATCGATCGATATGGCCCAGATCCCGGGCGGGATCGAGGCGGTCGCGGACTGACTGCTTGAGTGCCTTGATGTCCGGGAAGCCGCCGTCGCGCTTGCGCTCCCAGAGGCTCTCGTCGTCGCAGAAGATCTCGAACTCGCCGCCGTGGGACGGCACCAGGGCCACCTCGTCCAGGTCCTCGCCGAAGGTGGAGAGCAGTTCCTGGGCGTACCAGGCGCTGCGCAGCAGCCACTGGCACTGGGTGCAATAGTGAATCCGGATGCGTGACATGGGCCCTCGTCTGCCGCAAGAATGATCGAGCCATGATACAGCCAGGGAGGTTCGATGGCCCAGCCCGAGATCAGCCAGTCCCGCCTCTACGAGTGGCTCACCGGCGACGAGGACAGCCGGATGTGCCGCGACATCCCCGACGAGGCCTGCCGGGAGCAGCCGCGCAACTTCTTGCTGCACCTCTGGGCCGCGCTGGGCAACAAGCTCGCCGACGAGCTGGCCAGTGCCCGGCTGGTGCTGCCCTGGCTGCTCGGGGTGATGGGGGCGCCGCTGTGGATGGTCGGCCTGCTGGTGCCCATCCGCGAGGCCGGGGCCCTGCTGCCCCAGCTGTTCGTGGCGGGCCTGATCCGCGGCCGACCGATCCGCAAGGGGGTGTGGGTCACAGGCGGCCTGCTCCAGGCCCTGGCCGCCGCGGTCCTGGCCCTGCTGGCCCTGGTGGGGGGCGGCAGCCTCGGCGGGGCCCTGGTGCTCGGCGTGCTGGTGGCGCTGTCGCTGGCCCGCGGCCTGTCGTCGATCGCCACCAAGGACGTGATGGGCAAGACCATCGCCAAGCGGCGCCGCGGCACCCTGATGGGCTGGAGCGGCAGCGTGGCCGGCGCCGCGACGCTCGCCGCCGGCGGCGTGCTGATGCTGTTCGAGGACCGCCCCGGGGAGCTGGCCCTGGCCGTCCTGCTGGCGGTCGCCGCCCTGGGCTGGGCCGTCAACGCCCTGTGCGCGGCCCGCATCCGGGAGACTCCCGGCGCCGTCGAGGGCGGCGAGAACGCCTGGTCGGCGATCCGCACCGGCCTGCGGCTGCTGCGCGAGGACCGCGTCTTCCTGCACTTCAACCTGTCCCGGGCGCTGTTGCTCGCCAGCGCCCTGGCCCTGCCCTATGTCGCCCTGCTCGGTCAGCAGCAGGGCGGCGCGGCCCTCGGTGGGCTGGGCGTGCTGATCGTCGTCTCCGGCGTGGCCGGCATGCTGGCCAGCCCCCTCTGGGGCAAGCGCGCCGATGCCTCGAGCCGTGCGGTGATGCGTGACGGCGGGCTCGGGACCGCGGCCGGCTGCCTGCTCGGGGCGCTATTCGCCTGGTGGCCGGCGGCCTGGACCCAGACCGTCTGGCCCTATGCGCTGGTCTATGCGCTGCTGGTGATCGTGCATTCCGGCGTCCGGCTGGGGCGCAAGACCTATCTCGTCGACATGGCCGGAGCCGAGGACCGGGCACTCTACGTGGCGCTGTCGAACACCCTGACCGGGGGGCTGATGCTGGCGGTGGGCGGCCTGGTCGGCGCCCTGGCCCAGTGGCTCGGCACCGCGGCACTGCTGGCCGTGCTGGCGGCCACGGGCCTGGCCGCCGCCGCCAGCGCCCGGCGGTTGCCCGAGGTGGAGTAGCGCCGCGCCGGGCGTTGAAATCCCGCGCCCGGCTGGCCATGATGTCTCGCAACAGGGAGTCGGCGACCCCGGCCGGCACCATGACAGGCACCGCGACAGGAACGCCCTGATGAAACGATCCCCCTTGATCAGCCCGGAACTGCTCGAACGCATCGTCGATGCCTCGGCGGATGGCATCGTGGTCGCCGAGCAGGAAGGCGACGAGAACATCCTCATCTACGTCAACCAGGGCTTCGAGCGCCTGACCGGCTACAGCGCCGACGAGATCCTCTACCGCGATTGTCGCTTCCTGCAGAACGAGGACCGCGACCAGCCGGCGCTGGCCGTCATCCGCAAGGCGCTCACGGAGGGCCGCCCCTGCCGCGAGGTGCTGCGCAACTACCGCAAGGACGGCACCCTCTTCTACAACGAGCTCTCGATCACGCCCCTCTATGACGAGGACGACAACCTGACCTACTACATCGGCGTCCAGAAGGACGTCACCGAGCGTGTCGAGGCCCAGCAGGAACTCGAGCGCCTGAAGGCCGAACACGGCCTGTCCTGAGCCGCCTCCCCGCCCTCCTCCCCTCGCGGAAAAAAATGCCCGCCTGGGGGTTGCGCTTTCGCGTCACCCATCTTATATAGCCGTCAGGCGCCCACCAACCGGCGCCGGATGAGGCCTCGCGACGCGCGGGGCAATGCTTGGAGCGTCGCTCGCCGCAAGCGGCACCTGGCCATGGGAGGACTTCGCATGCGCCCCGAATCCCTTCACGACGACTTGTATGACGAGGACGACCACGACGACGCCGTCAATGACGACGACTATCGCCGTGCCCGCCCGGCCAGCCGCGCCGAACAGCTGCGCGCCCGACGGCGCCTGGAAGGCCTGCTGGAGGAACGTCGCCTGAGACGTGCCATCGAGGACGACTGGGCCCTGGACGAGGAGGAGTAGTCCCTCCGGCCGACCAGGGACGGTACTGGCCTTTCCCCTTCCCGGCCTCTATCATCGGAGGCCACCGATTCCTGCAATCCCGAACCTCCAACACTAGTGAGATTCCATGGCGCAATACACGCGTCTGCGCCATTCTCTTTTCGTTAAATTTCCATGGGCGGATGGGTATACCCCATGACAACAGGCTTTCCAGCCTACCCAAGCACTCCGCCCCCTCCTACCTTTACTCAAAACCAACATTTTCAGTTAGCTTTACCGCTTTTGGGCCAAATTTGGCTTGAAAACTTAACTTTTTGAAGGAGAGCTGTGCGACCCGGCATTTATCAAGAAACTGTCTCATTTGAGTTCACTTTAGCCGCTTCTTTTTCCGGATCAGCTAAAGTGGCCTGAAGCCCCGATCCGGGTTAAGCGACACAGTGGCACCTCGCATGCTGCAGTTGGGAATGCTTTAAACTTTATACGGAATCATTTTCCATAACACAGCTATGGGTTATGTGTTGGAAAAGACTGTGTAACCTATAGGTCGAGTAAGACCTGTCGGTAATGGCTAGAAAAGCTGACTTGGTAGTGAGGTTGGGCTTCGCGACCACTCTCATACGGAGCTGTAAGGAGATCACTCTCCAGAAGGCCAAAGCTGACACTCGACACGTCATCAGCTCCTCCTTTACTACCTGCTTCGCCGTGCGACTGATGAGATCTCGATGAAAGATTTTCCACTTGGGTCAGTACTGCTAAATCATCTGGGAGGTCCTCCGCAGTCCGCTTCGCAAAGCGCTGAAGAGTGGGCTCTGCTAGCATGAACAGCCAAGCGTGATCATCGTTCTGTCCTATTCTCCTTAACACCCTTCCCAGCACTTGACGATAGTGAAGGCTTCGGGCTTTACTGATTCATGCCCGGGTTGAACAGTGTGAAGTGACCGCATGAAGTGCGAACGACTCAGTTAATCTTCCTCGGCCATTGACCTCGACGCCATCATAGCTTGATTTATGTTGCATTCTTCCCCATAGTTGAATCATCCATTCGCAAAGAGAGATCGTATGTCCATACTAGCTTCCTACATGCAGAAGGAACAGCAGCTAAAGCAGCTTCAGGAAGAGCTGGATAGGCTAAAGAATGACGACCGCCTCAAGGCTGAGCTTCAGTTTAAGGATAAACTGGAAGCTCTCATGCGCGAATTTGACAAGTCGGCTTCAGACGTCATCAAACTGCTTGACCCGCAACAGGCAGCGGCCAGACCCTCCAGCACCACGAACACGGGTCGCGCCAAACGCAAGCTGAAGATCTATAAAAACCCTAATACTGGCGAAGTCGTAGAGACACGCGGCGGCAACCAGAAAACACTAAAAGTGTGGAAGGATGAATACGGTTCGGACACCGTTGAAGGGTGGCTGGTGAGAACAGAGGATTAAAACCACGCCCTGCCCATCTAAACATGTGGTTAGCAGGGCAGCTTTCGGCCAAGAGCGGCCGTTCAGTGGGCTCTGATATAACGCTGCCAGCATGCGTGCCTTCTTAGTGGAGGCGAAGCCGCAACGAAAAAGTGGTCGCCATGCCTGTCTTTGTTAGACATTTTCATTCAGTAAGCTCACGCCTAATTCTGTCACGCGCTACCGATCTTTCTTTTCGCAAAATGCTCTGCATTTCCGTAGGT
This sequence comes from Halomonas stenophila, assembly GCF_014192275.1. Taxonomy (GTDB): domain Bacteria; phylum Pseudomonadota; class Gammaproteobacteria; order Pseudomonadales; family Halomonadaceae; genus Halomonas; species Halomonas stenophila. The sequence continues at coordinate 285,713 of NZ_JACHXR010000004.1, forward strand.
TTGTCATCACTAACCTGTATAAAATATTCAGCCGCACCAATAGGATTGCATTCAACTTGCTCTGATAAATACTTCAATCTATCAGGGCAACCACCTATGCCAGGATTAACAATAGTGAGCTTCCGTGATCCTGACAAGGACAACCAATCCACTATGTTTTCATCTATGTGTTTATCCCCAAAACTGTAGCCAATACAAACAAGAGCATCGGCATAATTTAAACTACCCTTGAAAAGAGAAAGAAATTCAGATGGAGCTATTTGGCTCAGTTTTTTTGTAAACTTATGCGCTCCTGACAAAAGGGTTTTGCGCAAAAACTGAATCCTTCCTTGTTCATCTTCATAAACATTTTCGTTCATGCACGCGACGCCATCACGCACCGCTATATCTTGATTTATTTTATCTATTATTTGAAGTTGGTGAGCAAAGGGTGCTGGATCATGTTCGACAGGCTTAATCTTCAAGTAGTTAAGCTCATCATTTTGCCCAAATAAATCTAACCCTCCATGTAGCTTTATTAAATTAATACCATATTCGCCATGCTTATGAAAATCATAGCAATTACTTTCGATAGATGCTCTGCTCAACCTTTCAAACGGAATTTGACGTAAAACTCCATCAGTGCTCTTCATGGGAATACTGACTTCTTCATTGAAACCTGACTTTATAGGGATGCCTGCTGATGCCGCCAGCATTTCAATAATGCAGTCATGGTTTAGTGAGAATATCCAAAGCGGATTATTCTCTTGAGCTAGTTTTTTGATAGCAGAAAAATCATCAAGTGCGTTCAACGCGTAGTCAGTGTTTTTTACCTGCCTTTCCATTAGCAGGCCATATACAGCCTGAAGAAGAAAGCCAAGAGCAGCGTGATAGTCTTGCCTTTTACCTTCATTACGCTCTCTAGAGAACTCTATCTCTAAAGCTCCTATGATATGTTCGTAATGTAAGTCTTTATTACCTAATAGAATTGCGACGCGGGAAATAACATCCTGATTCCATCCGCCGCCTTGAGCTTTCCAGCCTTCATTAAACGAAACAATTCTCTCAGGTGTTAGACAGCGCCTCAATTCTGCGGTCAACTCCCAGACAAGGGGCATTCCGCAATCGTAAGCCGCGCCCGCGCCAATGAATAACGCTTTCATCTGATTTAGCACCCATGATTGCCTAGCAAGTATTAGTCGGAACGCTCTGACATTGATTGAGCGTGCCTTCTCATTCAAGTCGATAAACGTGCCGGCTGTCTTTCCGGAATGTCCACTCAGAGTCGGAAGTGATCAATCAGCATAGACTAAAATTCCTCGTTCGGCCAGAAGCGGAAGTTCAGCGGAAGCTAGTGTAACGCCGCCATAGAGCGCGCGAGTTTGCGAGCGTCGGGCGACCGAATGGGAGAGAATTTAATGGCTTGGTTAGGTAGCGCTTTCACTCAAATTTCCTTCTAGGAATTTATCCATCCATTGCTTGATCTCAGTACCCGGAGAAAAAGCATACCCCTTGCCTTCAACTTCCACCCAATATCTCGGCTTTGACACCAGGTCAAAGAAGACTAGTTCAGTAGTAACATAGGTCAACCATATTGAAACTCTCAAGAAACCAAAGTTTGCGTTAACCGCCTCATCTCTTTCGGTATACTTGGTAATCGCGTTGATATTTCGATGTAATTCTGCGACGTGAGTAACTGTATTACTTAAGTGTCCGTACAACTCACCTATTGGTGGAATAGCCTGCTTCGCTGTCGTGACGCACTTTGTAGATTTTAGTTTTCCATCTCTAAAAACATCAAGGTCTTTCGGTCGCATCTTTACATGTATCACAACGGAGACTAACTCAACAATAGATCGCATTAGTACAAGGGGAGAAAGCCTATGCCCAGAGCGAAAGTTTTGAAGGGCTGCAATGTAAATATTCAGGGCGTTAAGCAATAACACACTACATTCTTTCTGAAGCTCGTCTCCTCGTATGGACGCATTTAAAATTACTCCCGACACTTCTCCAAAAATCTCACTCAGTTCATCAACTTCGGTTTTGAATAGATTGTCGAAGGATCTTTCGATATCTGGGCAATCTCTCGTCAACTGCTTCCATATCATATCTTTGGTTGTAATGACTACATTTTCACTCTTCAGGTCTAGAGTAAGCGAAGCAATTTGATCCTTCAGCTTTTCATCCATAATATGGCTTACACTCCATTCGCGGGAAAGCGTACATAACGCCAGGCTGATCGTGCGCGGCGCCCGAAGGGCAATGCGTCCGATCGAGCCGTTTGTTAGGTGTCCTTGGAACTGTGAGGGATGAAGACAAGGTGCCCTCCCTCCTCCTGCCGATTGATGAACATAAGAGACCCCGAGAAAGTACCGGAATCAATATCTGCCGTGACGACGTCAGTGAGCGCATCACCGGCTGCCTCGTCGCGATATTGCATCAATCGGTATGGAACCAGCTCAGAGGTAATCCGATACCAGACCGTAACGAGAGCCCTCGTTGCCGGGACAACCGCGCCAGACTCCTTGCTCCGCAGCCGGAATCCCTTCAGTTCCACACGCAGTTTGATAGAGGCCTCCTCGACGGGCTCTGCGTCGTGGGGAACATGCTGTTCGATGAAGCGACGGGAATGGCTGGTGAAGACGGACGGATCGATGACCGCAGCGGTTTCATCAAGCACCTCCATGTTGGGGCGGTCTACGACACCCTCCTCTTCAGGAATGAGGGTCCAGTTGTGCCGAACAAGACTCCGAGTAGTGATGGTTATGCCGGGCGCGAGCATCCAGGCAAAGCTCTCGGCTTCGGCGAGGTCCAGAAGCCGAATTCCAAGAAACTTTGCCTTCTCTCGAGCCGTGCGTGTAAAGCCCTTGGCGGAGACAACGATTCCCTGGTTGATTCCCGTATGTTCACATTTCTTCGCGAAGGCTTCGAGCGCGGGCACGCCGACAGGACGGGATAGGTCTCTACATTCAATCGCGACTACCAATGTGTGGTGAGACGTTGAAAGTGTGACCACGACGTCATGTTCACGCATTCTGCCCGTTACTCGATCCTTGATGCGCTTTGGGGATTCGACGACTGCGTCAGTGTCGGCGGACAATGACCTCTCGATTGCTTCGACAACTCTCTCCAACGCCCTCCCTTGCCTCCAAGACACTGCGATGACCTCCAATACGTATTAAATTGCCTGCCCTATGCTTGGATAAACGTGCCAGCGCACTTATTTGTACGATACCGCACGTCTCCCGTTCCCTAACCCACTGAAATAGCAAAATATTAAGTATAGCTCGACAGCATATTACCAATCATCGCGCTTGCTGCATAATACGAATCGAGGTGCCCGCTGCCTATGTCGACATGTCCGCTTAGGGTCGTCAACTGCCTCAGCCATCCCATCAGCGTAGACTGAAGTTCCTCACTCGGCCAGAAGCGGACTATCGGAAAGTTCTCATGTAACTTCAAAGCACATGGGACAAATTTTCGAGCGTCCCACCACCTCTTGCGGTAGTGTAGTGCTGCGCCTTGTTATGTGTCCGGGCTAAGAACCTCGATTTTGAACCTTTCCATTAGAGGGGTTTCTTCCTGGGTCAACTTCCAATAGTTTGAAATCGCACGATCGATGATTTCAGCGGCCTCAAAATCCACACTGAAATGTAGACCACCGTCATCAGAGTAATGCTTTACACGGTTTCTATAGTAATTAGCTATGTTCGCAACCTCTTTTCTGGCCTTTTTATCGTTAGCGTCAACACCCAGAAGCCTGAGAGATCCATCGATGAGGTCATTTAGAACATGGGTTCCGTCTGCCTCACCAACCATTTTTCCCAGGATTTCCTCAGCCGCTCCTGCCAGAGTAATTGAGGATATAAAGTCTTTTTCATTCAGAAAAAGAGAAATAGCCCTGTCAATCTGCCTCTCGGCAATCTCTAAGTAACTTAATGATTCCGTAATGACTTCTACTTTCATATTTGTATCACGTAAGGACAGTGGTGATGGGCGCCAACGGAGCGCAGCGTAGTTGGCGCCCCGTTGACCACCTTGTTAAGTCTCTCGTGCCAAGAGGCGCGTGATATGATCAAATGCAGCCAGCTTAGCTTGATCCTCCGTTTTGTAGTTCCTTCTACTGTGCTGAACAAGGGAATTATCTTCCGAACTGACTGTAGCTGCCCAACCTGTACCACGGTGATAAACGGTAACTCGGAATCCATCGGCTTTTATCCACGGGTTACCTTTTGCTGAATTCTTCCATTTTCTCGAAAGCCACCGCTTCCTTTTACCTGCGCGGCTTTTCATGGACGATTCCCTTGTCCTAGCCGCAGCAACGTCACCCTCCATGTGACCGGCACAGATGCAACCAACTTCTAGAACTTCTGGGTAGTTGAGATGCTCCATATGGTGGACGTACCGAATCGTCTGTGATTCACACATCTCACACTCTACCTGTGGCTCACCGAGATCTTCGATGTCGACGCACTGCCAACCTTTATGGGGCACACCAGCCTTCGACCACTTTCCCCGGCCAGATGCTACAAGTTGCTCCTTGAAGTGGTCCAATTGGAGCGGACACCCCGATAAGCCTCATAATGGAGGCAATGGAGGTGTTCATGACCAAGAAGACTCGACGTCGGTATTCCGATGAATTCAAGGCGGATGCGGTGAGCCTGGTGACGGAGCAGGGGTATTCCGTATCCGAGGCCGCCCGGCGCCTGGGGGTTGACCGTAGCCTGTTGGACCGTTGGTGCCGCAAGCACCGTCAACAGACGTCAGACGCCTCGAGCCAGCCAGCGGATGATCGCGACGCCGAGATCAAGAAGCTCCGCGAAGAGGTTCGTAAGCTACAGCTTGAAAAGGATATTCTAAAAAAGGCGGCGGCCTTCTTCGCCAAAGAGTCGAGCTGAGATACCAGTTCATCGAGTCGGAGAAGGCCACCTATCCCGTGGCCTTGCTGTGTCGGGTCATGCAGGTCAGCCGGAGTGGTTTCTATGCCTGGCGACGGCGTGGCCCTGATGACCATCGTCAGGCCCTGCTCCGCGAGGTCAGAGAGATCCATCGCCGGAAGCGCGGCAGCTACGGCAGCCGCCGCATGGCCGAAGAGCTGCGACGTCGCGGCTACGAGGTCGGCCGTTACCAGGCCCGCAGCCTGATGCGGGAAGCGGGCGTAGAGGCACGGCAGAGGCGACGCTGGCGCCATACGACCGACAGTCAGCACACCCTGCCGGTGGCGCCCAACCTGCTGAACCGCCAGTTCGCGGTGGCGGAGCCGAACCGGGTCTGGGTGGCCGATATCACGGCGATCTGGACGCTGGAAGGGTGGCTCTATCTGGCGGCGGTGCTCGACCTCCACGACCGGCAGTTGGTGGGCTGGGCGATGGCGGACCACATGCGCACGCAGTTGGTACTGGACGCCCTAGAGATGGCCGTGGGCCGCCGGCAGCCCGAGGAAAGACTGATACATCACAGCGACCGCGGCAGCCAGTACGCGTCGCATGACTACCGATCCACGCTGGATCGGCACGGGTTCCAGGCCTCGATGAGCCGCAAGGGGAACTGCTGGGACAATGCCGTCATGGAACGCTTCTTCGGCTCACTGAAAAGCGAGTGGCTGGCTGACCAGAGATATGGGTCCCGCCAGGCAGCACGGCGTGAGGTCGTCGAATATATCGAGATGGAGTACAACAGCTGCCGGCTCCACTCGACCCTCGGCTACCAAACGCCGAGGGACATCGAACTGGCAGCTGCGGCTTGAGAATGTGTCCGCTCTCACTTGACCAGAACACCTCTCGATTCTGGGCTGGCATGTAGGAGTCCTCTTTGAGCGGCTTAACGAGGATGAATGCGCATGCTGCCATTGCATCATGGCAGCTTTGGGTCGTCGACTGCCGCATCAGGTTCATCAGCATAGCCTAAATTTCGGCGTCAGGCCAGAATCGGACTTTCAGGTCATTCTGACATAGCGCCTAGCGAAACAGAGCGGTGTTGGAGCACAAGCGGAAAGGCCGATCCGGTTGACGCTGTAATTAAAGGTCAACTTCTGGCAATCGCCTAGCGCGCCATGGCTTACGCTGGAGCGAAAGCATCTTCTTGAGGTGACACGAAATATAATCATCGGTCTCAACAACTGTGTAATAAATGCGATTTTTATACCAATCCAAAGTTCCTATAGGAATATATTCTGCATCCCTACCTCTATGCGCAACTTCTCCCCTAGCTGATACGATTTCATTAATACCATCTGGGCCGATAGACCATGCTGCTGAAATGTTTTCGACTCCTAAATAATGTTGCGCAAGGACGCCCAACTGCTCACTCTTCGGGGTATTTAAGCGTGCCACTTCTCTTTCCGCGGCCGATTTTAGAACGGCACCCCACCCATCGTTACACAACGCTAAAGCAGACAATTCGTCTTTTCCCGAATTAGCTTCTTTAACCAGCTTTTTCTTTACACTCACTGGCAAAACACTTGGGTCCTCACACTCGGAAACGACTACGTCGGTTGACTCCTTAATTACATCTTCAAAGTAGAGTTCCCACGCAGCGCAAAGCATAACGAGCCCACTTCTCGTAATATGCCCCAGTGCTCGTCGCCCGCGACCATCCGGGTTAAGCTCATCATGCGCCTGCTGAAGGCGCTCGACATCTTCAAGATTCCAAATGAATTGCTGTAGAGAGCTTGAGGGCATACAGGACCTTTAAAAAAGAGATCATTTGAGTTTTAAGGGCGCAAGCTTTTAAAAGTCGAGCGTATCGTCTTGCTGTACGTCTACCGACATTTCTGAAGGAATGCTCCGGATGATATAGGTTCCGCAATCAATTGCATGCCTGATTACCTCCTGGGGACATCCGGCAACACCATGTACATCACTTGCATTCCTTCGGAATGCTCCCATCACATAGGCAGCCTGATTTATTGCGCCTTTATAGTTGCTCCACAACTTGTTAACTTCATAATCATCATTCATGACCTGTTTGAAACGAAGCCTGTAGGTGCTTTCCAGAACCGCAAAGGAACGAGATACTCTCTGCTGATATGAATCATTATGGGGGTCGCCAACCCCATGTTTTTCGTAAAGCTTATTTGTTACGCTATCCAGTGCGCTACAGACAGCCGTCATAGCACCAGAATGGTCTCCCTCACCAAACCTTTTGTACGCATTCTTCAGCAAGATTCTAACTTCTTCTGAAAATTCATGCACTGCATCATCTACCTGAAAATCAACAGGTCGCAACTGGCAATCAACGACTGTCCATCCAAACCGCTCGGCACACACCGAAACATGGGATGCCATCCGTGAATTTTGCTCGATCATCACCAAGATCAGATTTTGAATCGCTCTGGCCGGATCAGGCTCTTTTTCAATCAAATTGTCGACAGCATCAAGAAGTTCACTTTTTGTAGCGCCTTTTTCCGGCAAAGATTTCTGCTGAAGATGGGACAGCTTTTCTACAGGCAAAGCAGCGGCTGCTACTACATCCTTAATCCCATTAAAAGTAAAGCCTTCTTTGACGATGGGTCGCAGCGCACGCCAAATATTCCTTATATCAGTTTTCATGTTGCTCCATTACGTACAACAGAATTAGACTCACAAACCAATAATACGAAAAGCGTGCCGGCACGCTTTTCCATATTATACCTCATACCATTCCTCCCTAGCCTACTAAGGAATCGTACAACCAGATAAAACTTGGCTATAAAACACTGACCATTTTGCCGCCTGCATAACAAGATGAACGTGCCAGCAGCATTTTCCGCCATGTCGGCTTTGGGTCGCCTGCTGCCGCCCCCTAGTACATCAGCGTAGACTAAAGTTTGGCATTCGGCGTGGAGTCTCACTCCGAAAGTTCAGTGCCTCCCAGTTTTTGATGCCTACCGGCTCGAACGGCATGGCTTTCTCGTTCACTGAGCCCGTCAGCCGCTCAGGTTGCTGTCGCTGTCATCGCCATCTGCACTGGACTGCTGCAGCCCAATCCTCTCGTGTCATCATGTCGACCTGACAGCTAACAATCTCTCGTTTACTTTACACCATGGCTTCAAAGCGGTGGCCGTGCCAAGGTTTGTGTATGTGCACTCGTGTAGGGGGTAGATGGCTATGACGAACAAGGACAAGGTCACCACGGGACTACAGGCAGCCGTCACGATCTTGGGCAAGTGGGGGGCCAGCAGTGAGCAGGGCACAGCAATCCTGCGTGTCTCCCTTGACACCTATGCGCGTGCTAGGCGCCGTGATCCAGAATGGCAGGTCAACCTGGATGAAGACCAGCTCACTCGGATCAGCTACGTGCTGAACATCCATGCAGCTCTGCGCGTGATATTCGACAATCCCGAGAACCTTTATGGCTTCATGGCCATGGCCAACCACAACGAAGGCTTCAATGGCCGGTCACCGCTGGAAGTCATCGCCTACGGCGACATTATTTCACTGCGCGAGACGTGGCTGCGCGTGAACATGGAACGCCCTGTGATTGTGGGAGATGAAGGCAGGTTCAATCTTTGACTGCCAAGCGGTCGGGGCGGCGATGGTGGCTCAATCACGAAAGCTTCCTTGGCATACCAGAAAATCATGGTATCCATGGATATCCCTTGGCGGATTCGGTCGCTGAAACAAGTCGACAGTCGTGTTGCCTGGGCACCCAAACAGTTGACCGAGCATATTAGAAAATCACGGTTTCTTTGGACATCTTTTCCGGCTTCTTATCCATCGTCTGGCTCGGATCAGGTGTAAACCCCATGCTCTATCCTGGTTATCAGATCCAGCACTTGCTGAGGGTCTTCTTGCATGACATCGATGGGGCGCTTCCACCCAAGCCCCATTGCCTCATGATGTAACCAGCGGTCTGCCGCTGTTCGATCACCCTCAAACAGCTCGATAGCCGCCCGCCAGACTTCGATTGCGATGTGCCCTTCTGGCTCATCAGTGCCGAGCATCGCCCAATCCTCCTCTTCTGCAGCTGGCTCCAGCGGGTCCTCATGCTTGAGGACGCTCCCCCGTAGCCGATCATGCGGCGTATCGCGTCGATTCGTCATTACAGCCTCCTTCGGGTAACCGAGAAACTGGCCTTTTCTATTTCCCGGTCATTCGCCGTAACGCCTACGATCACCAGTAGACACAGGCGGTGAACCAGGCACACGTTGCGGCTGGCATTCACTATCATATATGCTCATTTGAGTGAAATAGAAAAATCGATCCTTCAAGAGGCCCACCATGAAGATGGAAAAAACTCACCTCAAAGAGCCACCCCACAAAGTACTACGCAGCCGGAAGCGCACAGGGGAATATGTGACGCTGGGCACCGCTAGCATTGTAGGAAGGGGCTTCGCCCCAAGCGAGAAAGTGCGTGAGACACTTCGAATAGCCCACGAGCGATCTAGAGCTACCATCTTCAGGCATCGCCGAGAGCTCTTGGATCCATAGGCCTTGCCGATGAAAGTGCAGCTTGTGTATTGGTAGACCGATACCTTCATCCCAAGCCTTTTCGCATGCGGAACACATACGATGTTCCGATGGAACTTTGGTGCCTCACGATTTCACCCTGACCAGCTCGCTCCACCGCGTCGTGTACCTCGGTGTCCTCCTTTCACACCGTAGCCGCCAGGCATTGTCTTGCCTAGGTACACCTAGCCTAACCTTGTCCCTCCCCAGCTCACGATTCAGTTTGTCGATGGTGCCCATCAACCGCTGACGGCGGATGCGCTCGGCCTCAGTCTGTGGGGTCTCGTCCAGTGAAAGCTGGCGGTGGCCGTCGGCGGTGAGGTCGAGCAGCATCACGCCGGCCTTCTGGTAGCGGTAGCCCTCGAGGAAGATGGCCTCGAGGCCGCGAGCGGCGGCATGAGCAATGTCGCGGGTGTCGTCGCAGGGCCGCGCCAGGGGCACCACGACGCTGTTGCGGTACTGGGGCTGGCTCGGCTGGAAGGGATTGGTGTGCACGAACACCATCACCGCGCTGGTCACGCTGCCCTGGCGGCGCAGCTTCTCCCCGGCGCGGGCGGCGTGCTGCCGAACGGCTTCGTGCAGATCTGCGGGATCGCCGGTCAGACGCCCGAAGGAGCGCGAGACCATGATCTGCTGCTTCGGCGCGGCCATGTCGCCGAGCGTGACGGCGGGGTGGCCGCGCAGCTCCCAGACGATGCGCTCCGGAACTACCGAGAAGGCGCGGCGGATCCGCTTGGGGTCGGCCTCACGCAGTTGCCAGGCGGTTTCGATGCCCATCAGGGCCAGGCGCTCGCCGGTGCGCCGGGCCACGCCCCACAGCTCGGTCACGGGCAGTTCGCGAAGCAGCGACCGTGTGGCGACCCCGTCGGCGTCCAGCAGGCACACGCCCTCGTAGGCGGGAATCTTCTTGGCCGCCCGGTTGGCCACCTTGGCGAGCACCCGGGTCGGCGCGAGGCCCACCGACACCGGGATCCCCGTCCACTGCTTCACCGTCTCGCGCAGGCGTTGGCCGCGTGCCTCCAGCGTGGCCGGATCGAAGCCCTGGAAGCCGACGAAGCTCTCGTCGATGGAATAGACCTCGACATGCGGCGAGAACTCGCCGAGCGACAGCGTCACCCGCCGGCTCATGTCGCCATACAGCGCGTAATTGCTGGACAGCAGCACGGCCTGACGACGGATGTGCGGTGGCAGCAGGTGCATGGCCGCGCCCATTTCGACACCCAGGCTCTTGAGCTCGTTGCTGCGGGCGACGATACAGCCGTCATTGTTGGAGAGTACGCCGACCGGTCGACCTTCGAGCCGGGGGTCGAACACCCGCTCGCAGCTGACGTAGAAGTTGTTGCAGTCGACCAGGGCGATCATGCCGGCGCGCCCGGCAGCGCGTGGACGACGTATGTGACCACGCCCCAGACTTGGGCCTCTCGGCCCTCCAGCGGGATCGGCCGGAAGCTGGGGTTGGCCGCGACCAGATAGTAGCGCTGTCCCACTCGCTCGAGGCGCTTGACGGTCAGTTCGCCATCCAGGGCGATGATCACTACCCGGCCCGGACACGGCTCGAGGCTGCGGTCAACCACCAGCAGGTCGCCGTGGTGGATGCCGTCGCCGCGCATGGAATCGCCCTCGGCCCGCACGAAGAAGGTCGCCGCCGGGCGCTTGACCACATGGGCGTGCAGGTCGATGTCGGTGTCGAGGTGATCATCGGCGGGGCTGGGGAAGCCCGCCCTGACGCGGCTGCCGAGCAGCGGCTGGGTGCTGCCGCCGGCGCTGGAGGCGGCATGGCCGAGCACGCCGGGGGGAGTGTCCAGGGTCAACGACATGCCATGTGCTCCTGCAGATACTATACATGCATACAGTATCCGAGCCGAGAACACATCCTGCAAGCCAAAAAAGCCCCCCCGATCGATGGCCGGTGGGCCGATGACATCAGCCCGCCTCTCACGCCTGGCATGCGCGGCTCAGGGGACCATACCCACCAGTTCTTGATCGCGTGAGGCTCGCCGGCGCCGCCTGCCGTGCGCGATCGACGACGGCGGCTATGGGACATCGTCTCGTCCGAGGCTCCGCCGCGTCTTATTCGCCGCAGAGCAAGCCGCTGCCGCGGATGTCAGCGAGTCGCTCGCCACCGATGCCGCGGATGGCCGTGAGGTCGTCGGGGGCATCCCAGGGGCGACCGGCGATGATGGCGTCGGCTCGCGCTGGCCCCACATGCGGCAGTCGCTCCAGGGTGGTGGCGACGCTGTCGTTGAGGCTGATGCAGCGCGGGCTCTCCCTCGTCGCCTGGCGGCCGGCCGCAGCGCGGATCGGCGTCAGATCGGCCCCGCCGAGACCGAGGTACACCGGGACATGGTCCGAGATGCGCTCGCGGGCCGTGTCATGGTCCAGCGGCAGCAGATCCGGGAAGGGCAGGATGCCGTGGCCGCTGGGGCTCAGGCGCTCGGCGTCGTACCACAGATTGTCGTAGAGGTTGGCGTACTCGCCGATAGTAGTGGCTAGGGTCGTGCGTCCCGCGGTGATCGCCGGCTGGGCGCCGCGTTCACGCAGCGGCGCCCAACCGTCATGATCCGGCGCCAGGTTGAAGTCGCCCATCAGCAGGCGCGGTGTGTCCGGGAAGGTCTCGCCCAGCCAGTCCCAGTAGTCGGCCAGGGCATCGATCTCAGGCAGGCGGTCGCCGACACTGTCGCCGTAGACCACATGGACGGTGGCGGCGGTGAAGACCTGGTCGGTGTCGCGGTCGCGGAAGCGAGCTGAGTAGGGCTCACGGCTGAAGACATCGCCGTGGTCGAGGAAGACCACCGCGCCGTCCGCGTAGGCCACCTCGCTCTCGCGCCACAGGAAGCCGTAGTGCTCGGTGTAGGAACTCCTGCCCAGCTCCTGGCTGGCCATCGACGACCACGCCTCGCCGGACACCTCCTCAAGGGTCGACTCCAGGCGTGCCAGAGCCGAGGTGTCCATCAGTTCCTGGATCGCCAGGAGATCGAAGTGATTGGCGACGTGCGCCACCTCGGGGAAGGCCTTGTCGTTGTTCCACCCCAAATGCTCGATGTTCCAGCTGCCGATGAGGACATCGGCCGGGGCGGCCAGCGGGGTCATGGCGACCACCGTCACGAGCCATCGAATGCGCATCCTGCCTCCACGCAAAAGTCGCCATGGTGGCGATCGCATCGGGGAAGATCAATCGATTCGGCCCGGGCGAGTGGGCAATCGCTGATATCGAGACGCCCGAGTGAGACGCGGGCAGGTTGTCTCTCGTGTCGGGCATGCCAAGAGGCAGCCGTTGCGCTAGAGGGTCACGGGCTCGACGAGATCGGCATCCTCGTGGGCGACACGGTTCACGCGGGTCGACACCGGCCAGGCGGTGAGCACCCCGGCGTCGAGATGGTGCACCACCGAGCGGATGGCCTCGCGCTCGGTCAACGTCGGGTCGAGCCAGGCGGCGAGGCTGTCGTCATCCAGCACTAGGGGCATGCGGTCGTGGATGTCGCTGGCGATGCCTCGAGCGGGCTCGGTGATGATCGCGCAGCAGGCCGTCTCATCCATATAGGGCTCCCAGATCGCGCCCAGGAACAGCGGCTGCCGGTCCTCGCGACAGAGGAAATACGGCTGCTTGCCGCCCTCCCCCGGTCGCCACTCGTACCAGCCGTCGGCGGGGATCAGACAGCGGTGTTTGTGGAAGGCGCCGCGGAAATACTTCGACTCATCCAGCCGCTCGGCGCGGGCGTTGATCGGCTCCGGGCCGGTCTGCCCCGCCCAGTGGGGCCGGTAGCCCCACCACAGACGGTCGAAACGCGGCTCGGCGTCGGGCTCTGCGCGGCGGATGCCGGCGATCCAAGTGCCGGGGGAAATGTTGTAGCGGGGCTGCCAGGCCGCATCGGGTTCAGGCAAGCCGAGCCACCGTGACACGGCCGGCGGCCGGCTGAACAGGGCGAAGCGTCCGCACATGCCGTCTCTCCTCTTCGACTACACAATCGACCTCCCAAGGCCGGTTAGTATATAAGCGAAACATACATGTGCCATGATTAGCGGACCAGGGAACTCCGTTGTGCCGCGCAGGGGAACACATGAAGACCTATTTCATCCGCCACAGCTCTGAACTCGATATCGACCAGGCAATGCTCAAGCATATGTGGGACGAGCAGTATGCCGGAATCCATTACCCTCACGACCGCCATGGCCGCCTGCACGAAGAGGATAACGCCAGCCTCGAACCAGAGGACTACGTCAGCAGTGGCCGGAGCAGCCTGTCCATCCTGAAGACCCTCGGGAATGAGGGCGGCTATGTCTACTCGACCTACCGTGGCATGCCTGGCGCCAAGCTTGGCGTCGTCCGGCCCGGCAGTCAGGTCCAACTACTGCGAGGAACGTGGGGGAGGATGCACGGTCTCCAGGGCCGGGAAGCTGTGCTCAAGGTGATTCGGCTCGACAAGGTGATCAATCTCTCCGCCACAGAGAGCCTGCCGCTGTCGACGGTTCAGCCTCGACAGGGAACGATTCGCCGATGGCGCAAGATCGGCGAGCGCGTGCAAACCCTTCTCGAAGGAAAGCCCTCAGGAGGAGGCGTGGGCAGCCTGACTCCCGATCTCCAGGAAGTGATGTGCATGGAGTTTCTGCGGACAGCGGCCGCCGCCGAGGCCGGGCTGCCGGGCTGCCGGTGCTGCAGTCCACACTCGCACCCATCGGCCGCACCATGCCGGATGTCGACATCTTCGGCCTCTCGACTACCGGCCAGCCGGTGGTTGCCCAAGTCACCTACCACACGCTGGAAGCGACCGCCAAGAACGGAAAACTCGGCAGACTCAACGCCTATGCTCGAGATGGTGCCAAGACCATCATGTTCTGCCGATGTGATGCCCCCACGAAAGTCGATGATCACCTGGTGTTTCCTTTGGGGACGGTGTATCGCTCGTTCTGTGAAGGGCGTCCGGAGGGCAAGGCGTGGCTGGCCGCGGTGTCCAGTTGATCAGTCTTCCGGGTCGCCGGCAGCCTCCAGCAATAGGCGCTCGATGATGTCATCCCGCGATACGCCGCGGCGCCGGGCCAGGTAGCGAAGCACCTGGTGCGCCCGCGGTGACAGGTCGAGCACTAGCGGCGGCGGCGCTTGCCAGTGCGAGGGTGACTCATCGGCTCCCAACCAGTCGATGATCTCCCGGTACCTCATCTCCCCCAACCCGTTCTCGACACCCGCATAGAGTTGCCCACGCTGGAAAGCGTGCTGGACTTCCTCGCGGGAATGCAGCCCCATGGCCTTGAGGTAGTTCGCCAACCGGGTGGGCAGCCCCTCGTGCCAGGGGTGGAGTTCGCGGTATGCCTCCTGACCGTGGTCGATCCAGCTCGCCGCCGTGTCTGGCTTCACCCGGAAGGCCGTGGCAATCTCCTCCAGCGACCAGCCCCACTCGTGCAGCTGATAGGCCTTCCACTTCTGCCTGGGATTCCGCATGCCTCGCCCTCCTGGCCGTGCATCACCCACACGATAGCAAAGCAGCTTGGGCTCGACATGACTGGCATGTAGGCGCCGGCGCGGCGGATGGCATCCGGGATTGGAGGCACGCCGAGGCAGCAACGGGTGAGAGCGGGACGGCGCCGGGCACCAGGCTCTCCTCTCCTCGAGGAGTTGAAGTGGACGTCAGGTGGCTAATGCGAAGCATCAATTAGCGGCAATTATCGGATTTCCGATAGGGCATGATAATCCTTATTCGTCAATGCATTGCACAGCTTCTCGACCAATGCTGACGGATTACCCGTAAGAATCACTTGTAGCAAGCCGACGCCAGGACCGCGGGAATCGACATGGCGAAGGACCCACAACGAGCAGCGGCATCGCATACCAGTGAGAGGGTGACTCATCGGCTCCCAGCCAGTCGATTATCGCCTGGTACCTCAGTGGACACCCGAATATGGCCGCTGTCATCTCCCACCCCGGATTCCCGTCTGGGACTACCCTGTGCCAGGCCGGAGCGGCGACCCGAATATGGCCGCTGTCATCTCCCACCCGGATTCCCGCCTGGTACTGCCCTGTGCAAGGCCGGGGCGACAACCCGAATATGGCCGCTGTCATCTCCCACCCCGGATTCCCGCGTTGAAATGCCCTGTGCAAGGCTGGGGTGGCCACCCGAATATGGCCGCTGTCATCTCCCACCCCGGATTCCCGCGTGGTACTGCCCTGTGTAAGGCCGGGGCGGCCACCCGAATATGGCCGCCGTCATCTCCCACCACGGATTCTCGCCTGGTACTGCTCTGTGCAAGGCCGGGGTGGCCACCCGAATATGGCCTCTGTCATCTCCCACCTCGGATTCCCGCCTGGTCTTCCCTTGTGGGAACGTAAGGTGCTTTTTTTGCACGTAGAAATGTTTACGCAACTTCTTTAGAGAAAACCCACCCCACGGCGACCAAGACTGGAGAGCGACGGCTGTTAAGAAAACGACCAGTTTTGTACGCCAGCTAACGGCCAGAAGCGGTCTTTTAGCGAAAGTCGATGTAACGTTATTCTTGGAACTTCCTGATCCTATGTAGGTCCATTCCCGATTCGTTCTACAAGCTCCTCAAGACGGCGCGAACAGTCGCCTACTTCGTCAACGATGCGTTGAATCGATTTGCCTCCATCCATGTATATACGCGCGACCTCAAGAAGGCGCATCGCCAGCCCAATTTCCCTGACGCTGTGTGCAGCGTCAGGACCAATTGTGTCGAGATCGTAAAACGATAATTGCATCAATTGGTTGCCGACAGATCCGACTTCTGACTGTAGCTCCTCGATTCTCCCAGAGTCCGCCATTTCCTGTGCGCGTTCCGCCAGCGCCGCGACTTTCCTTGATGCCTCTCTAATAGCATTTCTCACCAAACGCAACGATTCCTCGCTAAGAGGAATATGATCAACCGTTTCGGTCTTTAATGAAAATGTCATATCTCTTGCATGGCTTGCCTTACTTTCGAGCTTGTCGCCACATCCCAAGGTCAGCCGAAACGATGCGACCTCATCGAGAGCGCGAGCCACATCATGTATACGTTCATCGATCCCCTTACGAACAGCGATATCAGTGGCAGCTAGTTCCCTAAGATGTCTCGCTTCAGCTTCGTAGTCGGAACGCCACTCCTCTAGCCATGGATTGAGCATACGTTGCTCTGCTGGTGTTTCTGCCCACACAAGGATACGGTTCAGAATCGCACTCAGTTCGGAGAAAAATGACGTCTCCTCGTCATCATTCTCTGCGCTTGGCCCCAAGCGATGGCTCAGGTAGTCGCAGATTAGTGCGACGACTTCATGCGGCTCTGCCGGTCTAGAGGTAGTTATGTGGCGTAGATATGGTTTTCCTTGAGAGTAATAGATTGGCTCACTGCCCTTAGATACGGTAATGGCCAGTACGACGCAGTCATTCTCCATTGCCCACGTCACTCGTGGAGTGACTGCGGGCTTTATTGATCCGCTACATATCCCTTCCAAACGCCTCAAAAGCGTATCTCTTTCCTCAGCGTTGCCCACTCCTGCAAGGCCAACCAAGTCACCATTGTCCTCCACCCCCAGCAATATCGTCCCAGTATTTGATGTTGCGAAAGCCGCAATTTCCTTGGCAAGGTCGCTTGCTTGTTGGGGAAACTCTCTCTTGAATTCCATCTCCTGACCTTCGCCCTGGGCCCGGAGCATGGGGAGATCTCGTGAGAAGGCGTCATCAAACCATTGCGCATCATTCATTTGGCCGGTCCAGCAATGAGGTGAGGAAGAGGTGCAGCCTCGTCCGCCGGTTGGGGCCCCTATTCGCATGGCCCTGTGATCCAACAGATATTAGACCGCATGGTCTGATATTGGATGAACGCGCATGCACGTTCAACGATGTTATACTGTATTCTACACTCTTTCTAACACTTTTAAATTCGGAAACATTGAGTATACTCGGCACTATAAAACCGATCATCGTGCCTGCTGCAGTTGCCGGCATCTCGGCTTCGCGTCGACAGCTGCTGTAGTTGCTCAATCAGCATAGCCGAAGGTTCCTCATCCGGCCAGAAGCGGCCCTTCAGACCGTCCTGATATAACGCCAAGCTAAGCGGCGCGCGATAACGCGTCCTTGCTTGAGCGCCTTATTATGCGAGTAAAGAAGATACACTTAAATAATATCCGGTAGGAAACACGATACATGCTGCGGTTATTCTATGAATCCAGGAGTGAAAGCCCAATGCAGGCCCACGCATACCTAACACGATAGTAGCGATAGCACCTACAATTTGTAAGACAAACCATGAGATGACGCCTGCCACCCAGCCCGAATATAAGCCGATGTATATTGCCGGCCAGATAGCGCAAGGTATCGAAGCGAACATAAACAAAGCCGACACAGGATGCTTTATTATCAATGGGCTATTTATACCGCGGGGATCAAGCCGATCTCTCCGCAAAGCCTCCATCATCACATTACCGGTATAGACCATTAACAACACAGCAGCCAAACTTCCATTGCTTAAAAATTCTTCAAACATGATTCTTCCTTACGCATAACGCCGCTGTATGGGGCATTTTTTGTGTAGTGGAGTTTTTTGGGTAAAGTGGCGAAGCCAGCCAAAAACGGAACGTAGCAAAAAATGTCCCTATGACAGCTTTGTTAGCTTTTAGACTCAACAATTTTGCCCCCACTATTTTTTGCATACTCTATTGATAGCTCCACAAGCTTCTTCATCTCCATAGTCCAATACCAAAGGATTTCAGCCAGTTCTTTTGGTTCCAGCGTAATCACTTGCCCAGAAGTAAACTCTTTGCTTCGATCAGTGAACCTAAGGCCGACTTGAGTTTCATGTTTCGTGACAACACCAACCAATTCAGACATGTGACATTTCCTTTCCCCATCCTTATCGGTTAGGACCATATTCATTCCCCGCCACGAAAGAACCAAAGCTGATTTTGGTTTATTATTGTAGTCGTTTGTCGATACCACCCACCCTCTATGAGCCAAACAGTTTCGGGTTTTGTTAATTGATTTTATATGATTAATATATTCCGGCTCAACAGAAAACTGTTTTCTTAAATGCTCCATCTTTGAAGGGAACGGCAATTTTTCAAATCTCTCGATATCTTTTTTTACCACTTCCAATGACGGAGCCTTCTTTTTTAAGACAATTAGACAAACGAATAGCTCTTCGACAAAAATATGAAATGCCTCAAGGGCATCCCTAAAAGCAGTATTAAGGACCCACTCTTTGTAATTTTCTTTGAAATTTTCAACCGTGCTTTTGTCTAGCCCATCCTGCAATAATTTCAAATTAGTTACTGGTGTAAGCTGGTAGTTGCAGAGCTGATCATCTTCAGCTGAATTAACACCCAGCCCCATAAAGACATATGATCTCCGAACGCCCTTTAAGCCTTTCTCTAAAATTTTATCAAAATTGATAGTCATTCGAGCAACCGGTGAAAGCTAAAGCGCTCGGCGCAGCGGGCAAATTGGAGCGAGGAACGAGCGGAAATTTGATCCGCCTGCCGCCGCTTGTTATGTGTTGCCATACCTTTCAATCGCCTCTTTACAAAGCTTGTCTACATGCGCAATCACAATTAGTGTCTTCCCAATTATGTCTTTGAATTCGTTTCTCATTAGCTCGGCCATAAACTCATTATTCATCCACGACTTATAGTGCTCTCTTTTGCCTTGTCGATTCGCATGGCTTAGATCACCATATATAAAAACGTCCATTAGCTGGCGGCGGCTAACCATACCATTAACATTGAAATGTGAGTCGCCGTCCAAAAACTCATTAAGCGCACCTTTTGCTTCTTTAAACTTCTCAAAGAGATCATCGTCATTAATCCCATGACGGAAGCTCTTTTCCATATTTCTGAAGGATATACTCTCGTTTCCCTGAATGAAGAATCTAAAGGTCAGCAGATATGCATCAATAGCCTCCTGGTCAGGCCCTCGATGAACAGCAACCTGTCCGTTTTCAGTCCAACTAATGTCGAGACCTGTCGGTTTAGCCATCTCTTTCGCAAATGTGCTTTCCAGGAGCTTCCTCGCCTTTTCTCTAAAGAGAATGAATGGCTCCATATTCTCGCTCATCCGCACCTCTTGTACACATAACAGGTATTTTAGACTACCGGCTCGTTTATTGACTTGAACGCGCTGGCACGTTCATTCGGGTTACACCGCATTCCATTCACGATCTATCCCCTTGAAATTTAAACAAACCAAGTATAATAGCTCGGCAGCATAACATCGATCATCGTACCGGCTGCATAACACGGCTGAACGAGCGTGCCGCGTTTGCCGGGAGGGCCGCTTTGGGTCGCAAGCTGCACATCAGCATAGACTAACATTCCTCATCCGGCCAAACGCTGACGTTGGCGAAAGGCAGAAACCAGCCTAATCCAAACGAATGACGATTATATAACCAACTTGCCGTGATGGTCTCAATATCTCGAGAAAAACTGTAGTTTTTAAGAAACAGTCGGTGTTGCCAGCACACAGATGAATGTGTGTTGACCACTTAGGTTCTGGCATGTTCAACGAGCAGTTCACTGCAAGGAAGCTCTATGGCAGATGCCAGCTATTTTCGGAGTAGGCCAGTTGCGCGAGAGTTATGCATCTTTCTCTCGTGACAAATCCCGTCTCCTCCGCCTCCGCCGGCAGCATATATAGAACGTCGAGCGGTAGCTCCTTTCCTGCAAGTCTCAATTCCCTTTTCAGTCGGGACAGAGGCTCGCCAGACGGACCAACGATCAAAATGTCGAAATCGCTGCCTACACCGAACAGCGAAGATCCAAACATGAAGGATTCGAATTCCCGCAAAGACTCGCAGGATTTAATCAAGTATCCCGCGACTTCACCTGCCGTCATTAACGGTTCCGCAACAGCACCTTTAACTCGTCCCATTTCATTACCTCGCATTCAAGGCCCCGTCCTGCCTCGATGGCATTCTGAGTGGGATGCCCATTAGGATTGATGTTCCAGGCAATATCGATGGGGCCGAAACGATCCCAGAAGGAGCGAATGGAATCAGCTGTCGGCTCGTACTCCATAACCATGCCTACCCGAAAGGTGCGCCCACTGGCGAGCGTCATAGTAAAGACGCGATCAAACTCTCTATCGAGGTCCGTAATGGATCTCATTTGCCTGATGAGCCGGTACGAGAAGAAGTAGTCCTTATGGGCAGCAGTCTTTACGTTGCCTTTGTAAATGGCGGAATTGAGTGTGCCGGCGCTTCCCCAGCCTATTGTCTTGCTTTCTAAATATCTGATCGCCCCGCCTTCCCAGACACACTCCTTCCGATATCCGCATAGGAAGTCCATGTCGGGATAATACGCGTGGCATTGCATCGCTAATTCGTCGTTGATCGTGTAGGCGGCCGAGATAACACCAACTACGTCTGGACGATCAGGCATAGTGATCCTGATAGCGTCATCGCTGACATGCTGCGCCGACGCTGCTCCGTGAGTTGCCAAAATGTTTTTTAGTGCATAGTTCACCTGCCAGTTCATGCGAATACTCCATCCATATCTGCGGGATAGCGGATAGCACCGCCTGCGACACCACAAACGTGACGTTCTGATAGACCTCGCACATGTTCTTGGTATCGAGCGAATGTCTGTCGCTCAGCTTCCGTCATGTGATGCAGGTTTGCCTTGATGATGGCTTGGATGCGGAAATGGTTAGGCAGAATGACACTTCGCATTCTCTGCTCCCACGTTTTAGCCGATTCAGATTCCGGATCGTATTCGAAGCTCGACCCACCGGAGGGCGCGAACTCTTTCCATACAGCCTTGTTTTCGGCCATGGCGGCGACCACGGCGTCTCTAACTTGGCTGCGCTCATCATAGGCACAAATTCCTTGCTTTTGTGCCAAGGTAGCGAAATGGTTACTTTTCCAACCTAGCAATGTGCCCCGGCTATAGCTATCGGGATCCTTGTCGATAATCCTATGGCAGGTTGGGCACAACAAAATAAGGTTTTCAAAGGAGTCAGCTTCGAACTCTCCGGCGGGCCTTTGTTCGTGGCGCGGCCCCGTTTCTCCGTGCGGAATCACATGGGCCATTTCGGCTAAATGCTTATCTCCGCCCATTTCAGCTGGGAAAAGAGGCTGGAGGCACTCGGGGCGTTGGCAATGACCCGCAGCCTTCGAAAACAGGCGCAGTTTCGTTTCTGTAGGTATATGTTTTCGATCTGCCATAGTTGGGAGCCTAAAATCCGACGCGACAAGAAGTAGTGTATAAGGTACAATACAAAGAGATCAATAATGACACATGCTGACACCATTGGAGAACCTGTCCCATTCAGGCTCAACTTGACCACCTGCTCCAGTACGAGCGTATTTCATCGCTTTCAATGCATGTTCGTACTGTGCGAAAAGCTTGAAAAAGCGAAATGCTAAATTGTCAAGCTCTCCAGTCATGCACCCTCCTTGCACTTCCTAACGAGGCTGTAGAAAAAGGTAAGAACCTTTCAAAAGCCTCGGATTGAATCAATGTTTGCACTGATTTTCGTGCTCTCTCGTAAAATCCATACCAGTTTGGTCAGATTTCGCGTACGAGATCGCTCTTCTGAAGTGCATGGACTTTTGCTACAGCCTCAACGCTGCGAGCAGCGGCGGAACGTCCGCTGCCTTACCTTGTTATGTGTATCAGACAATTTCATACCAAGGAAAGCCAGAGCTTCCTTCGGGGTGGCTAGATGTGCAATAAATCTTATTCCCCCTTATCTGGTAGTGCGGAAAGCCAGAGAAACCATCAGGGTGGCTCATTGCAGGATAGATCTTATCGCCTTTGATCTGATACCAAGGGAAACCACTCGACCCACTTGGATGAGACATGGTTGGATAAATTTTATTGCCCCTGATCTCGAACCATGGAAATCCAGACGAGCCATCAGGATGACTCATAGTTTTTCGAATCTTTGCCATCTAATTACACCTCCATTGGGAGCAGATCGCGCCACATAACACCAATCATCGTGCCTGCTGCATAACAAGGATGAAAGAGCCTACTGCATTTTCCGGCATGTTGGCTTTGGGTCGTTAGCGGACTTAACTTCAGGTATAAACCCCATGCTCCAGTCGCATAATCAGGTCGTAAACTAGCTGAGGATCTTCAACCATAACATCTACCGGTGTACGACCTTGGAGAGAAATCTCTGGGCTCGTCATCCAGCGTTTGGCGCCTTCTTGACTTTCAAACAACCGCTCAGCGGCTTGCCAGATATCTGTCTCAGTAGGCGCCTCCAGGATTTCGCGTCCAACATCGGGCATGTCCTGCCAGGCATTTAGCTCATCAGGGATTGGAGCCTGAGGATCGCACTGTGCCAGTAGCTGATCGAGGGAGTAAGGCCGCTCTTCCGCGGGAACACCCTTGGTGGTGTCTACATCAGGTCGCGTGAGCATTTCTCGCAGCCACACCTCAACCTTCGCGCACACCGTGTCATTTTCTTCAGGTGGTACGAGGGTGGCGTCGATCTCGCCGCTGCGGCAGATGAAGAACTCGTCCGGGATGGTCAGGGCGTAACCACCGCGCAGGTATGCGATGATCTCGCCGCTCATGGCAGCCATGTAGGAACGGTCGCTCTGCAGGCATTCCAGCGCCTCGCGGAAGCTCTCCAGGGGCTGAGGAAAGCGATCACGTAGGTCTATGGTCCGGTAGGCAAAAATCCGGGCTAGCGGGTCTGAAGGGGGGTGTGAGGGCTGTGTCATGGGGAAGCTACCCAGCGGATGGTTTGGCTATCAGGGTAGCCCATGGCCAACGCGGACTACCGTTGCTTCCTTACGGGTACCTGCATCAGTCCAGAAAGGCAGCGATGCCTTCCTCGTCGATCGCCTCATGCACCGCGTCCATGGCGGCCTGGTCGGTGGCGAAGCGGTCGTCCCACACATGGGAGGTGCCACCCTTGTTGACAACTTCAAGTAGCCAATCGTCCTCTTCCTCCAGGCGGTAGATATCCACCTGCAGGGTGTGGCCGTCGCGGGTGATGGCCTTGTCGAGAAAGCCACGCTCATGGAGATAGTCGCGCAGCAGGTTAACGTGGTCGACCGTCAGCTCACTGTGCTGACGGGACAGTACCCCTTCCACGAAGGTGAGGTACTCGCGAACCTGCAGTTCGTGCTCGGGGGGATAGTCGAAGATCCAGAAGCCGATCTCGTTGCTCAGGCCCTGACCGGAGAGGAAGGCCGGGCTGGTGATCTTCTCGGCAATCTGGTTGAGGCGATCCTTCAGGTGAGAATCTTCGCGGTGGGACGGCCCCGGCGTGAGCGGTGACATACGGCTCTCATCCTTGCGTCCGGTGTCGTTCTTCTCGTTATGGTCATACTACGTGCCACGCCTGTGGGTGCGACGTCGTGCGTTCAGGCACGCTACCGCCACCCCGGGTCCATGGCGTTCAACGCGGCCCCAGGGCACTCAGGCAGTCCTGCAGTCGTATCAGGCGGTGGCGTTCCAGCAGAGCGTCCACCTCCGGCCGTAGCAGGAGCGGCCGTAACTTTCGGTTACGACTGTCAGTCATTAAGCCTACTTCGCATAGCATGCGAAAGACCACCTGGCCCATCTTTCGTCTAGAGGAGGCCGTCCACCCGGTAATGGCGGGATCACGATGGGCACGGTCGGCAAGAAAATCATTCCACTGGTAGGGCTCAAGGCGCTCGGCCTGGGTCACGACGGCATCGGCCACCACCGTCTCCAGGAATTCCACCAAGAGCAGGTTGCGGGCCAGCGCCGCGCAGAACGCCACCTGGGTAGCCAGCTGGTCATCCCCCTCACTCAGCACCTCCCAGAACGGCACAGGCAGCCGCTCAAGCCGCTTGCGGATAGCCAGGGCCATGAGGCCGCGCTTTCTGGAGACGATTCTCGTCGATGATGGCCGCCTTCCAGGCCGCGTCATCGACGCCGGTCAGCAGCAGCTCGCGACGATGCGGCTCTCGCGGACCATCAGCGAGCCGCCGATGAGGTCGGAGTCGTAGTGGAAGTCATGGGTGTTAGTATTCATAAGGCTTTGGCTCGTAGAAAAATTGCCTGAATCTATGGAGATTTATCTTCCCCATCCAATGGCGGAAAACTCGTTAAACTCATGCATAGAATAAGATTATCACATGGCAAGTTAGTCAACGCCAATGAAGAGCCAGAAAGCCCGCACCCGATACTCCTAGGCTTACAAGTAAGCAAGTCGCCAAAGCGCCTTCCAAGCTACTTCCTGAACTGAACCAACGGTCGATCCAACATCGCTTGAGATACGCCATGCATATCCGCATTGGCCTGCCAAACAATGAAGCGCTCAAGAAGCTTCTTATTAACCATTTTGAGCTGCTGATTAGCTTCAGTCAGCTTTTCAATACGCTCATTTGCTTGCTGAATATCCTTAACCCAGCCCGGCTTCGAAGTTGATGCTTTAAGCGCAGCTTTGCGATCCTTCATTGCCATATCTACTGCTGGCAGCTTCATCAAAGACTGGCGAGCACGACTAATATTGAGCTTGGCTTTGCAGGCCTCAACCAGAAGAGGCCAAGTCAGCTTGGGCCCAGACCACTCTTCAATCAGCTTGATGATATTGGCTTCATCTTTCTTAGTTAAATGCCCCACAGTTACACCTCAATATCGTCTAAGATTGCTGACAACTCATCCAACGACGGCAACTGCTCATTTTTCGCTTCGATGACGTTGGCGTCCATCAGCCCTGCCATTACTGTGGCATTGTTTGTCAGTGTCCAACCATTATCGACGTTCCACACGATGTCGCCGTTTTCGAGTTCGGGATTCTCCAGGGTTCGGATCAGCGCGTTACACTTATAGAGATCCATACCCACTTTTTTGATCCATTCCGAGGCCCCAAAGATATCGCGAGACTTGGCATCAAGCGCTTTGTCATAGCGGCGCTTAAGGTCTGCGCGCTCTTCTTTGAGATTTGCGAGCTTCACATCATCACCCTTCACACAACCCAGCTTCCCGCATGTCAAGCAGGCCCCCATTTTCGGGCAGGGTTCGGAGGCAAAGTTGTGCACACAGATCCCAACGTGTGTCTGATGGATGACTAGGTCCTGATCACCCTTATGGAGGTCTCTCACATCACTGAGACTCAAAGGTTGGTTTGTTTTGACCTTCTCCAG
Organism: Halomonas stenophila; assembly: GCF_014192275.1. Classification (GTDB taxonomy): domain Bacteria; phylum Pseudomonadota; class Gammaproteobacteria; order Pseudomonadales; family Halomonadaceae; genus Halomonas; species Halomonas stenophila. The sequence goes on from NZ_JACHXR010000004.1 coordinate 311,170, forward strand.
CCGCTGAGCCGCATTGCTGTGCTTGGTTTTGGGGTGATAGTGCGCAACCCTTTGGGTACGCTCCTCGACGGTCTCATGATTGTAGACCGAGCCCATACTAGTGCGTCCAGAAAACGCATCAATCAACAGTTGTGAAAGGCCCGCTCGGTGCATCTCAGTATTCAGCTCGTGACGGAAAGCATGCGTATTTACATTGAGCTTACCATACCCATGTCGCTCAAAAATATTCTGATAATTATTAGTTTCTCCTAGTTGCTTCCTCAATCGGAAAGGATTGGTGGCGATCTCCACTCCTAAGTCATGGGCCATTTTGGCTCCACTCTTTGTCTCATTAGGCAGGCTACCCGTTCGCACCGTAAATAACGCGTCACGGTACTTTACACGATTTTTACCTTCCCCGGCAGATGTGGTGTACGGAAAGCCTTTAGGCAGATACTTTTCGCGCATTAGCACATTGAGTTTACGCAACGTAATGACTGCTTTATCGTTAAATACATAGTGACTCAGTCTTCCATTCACATAAAATTTTTTCCCATTACTGGCATCCCATCCTGCCCTTATCTCGTCAAGCACTGCCTGCGCGTCTGGACTTAGAGCCTTATTTTTTGCTAAAGAGTCGAGTAATCTATACTTAAAAATATGTCGCGGTGAAACCAGCCGACCACTCTGCAACTTAAGCGCAGCACAGGCTTCATCATACGATAGCGGTTCATCTTGGCCTTTCAGGGGCACACCTTCATGCGACGGATATTCATCGGGATGATCTTCGAGCCATGCTGCATACTGGCGCGCCTCATCAGTGATCGGAGCCACCAGCTCAATGACACGTTCCACTGAAGGCTCCATGCCGGTCACAACTGGCTTAACCGTCGCTCCAAAACCCTTCTCAGCGTACCATCGTAGGAACATACGCTGGCCGCCATTAGCACCCTCTTTAAACACCACAAAATCACGCTCAATATCGGCCAACTCACCGACGCGACTAGGCTGGCTGAGCAGGAGGACACACGCTGATGTAGTTATAATGTCCAGCGGACTGGCCAGATCGTTATTAAACAACTCCCCCAAGGCTATAATGGCTTCACGGCTCGGCAATTTTTTGTCGTGATTTTCCCTCTGTTCCTTCAGCGTACCTGAGGACTTAATTCGCAGCGGCGAAGACCATCGAAAGGGAGTGGCAAGCAACCCTTTCGCCCTCATCAACTTGACTATCCGTTCGAGATTTTTGCCAAGCTGGTATGCAACGTAGTCAGGATGTTTTGTTTTGAAATGTTCACAGGCTCTATTGCAGATAGCAGCCGACAGTCTTGTCACGTCCCGAGTTCCAGACAATTCGACCAGTGCAAGCTCAAGCGCCTTGGCAGCGTAGAGGTACCCCTTCACCGACTGCTTTCCTAGAAAAACTCTATAATAAACAACTAGAGCCTTGACGAAATCTATGAACGGCGGCTGCATATACTTTTTGTCTTTCGCCTTCGCATATCTGGGTGATCCATAGGCAGAGAAGGCACAACCGTAAACTCCCGACTTATGCCACGAATCCATATCCCATCGAATCCCCGCATAAACTCGTTCATTACGAACGCCCTTGGGCAAAGTGGCTTTCGCCCACGCGATAAAGGCATCCAGTTGCGCGGCGGCCTTAAGGTAGCTCTGGGGTTTAAAATCGATGATATTACTCATGCGTCACTTCCGCCTAACTTGCCTGATTCTCGCAGCGCGTTGCAATCGAGAATTACCTTGCGACACGCCAGAATTGCACGATCCCAGAGCACACCCGTAGTTTTATCGGTGGCGATGGTTTGTGCACGGCGACGCTCCAGCCGCTCAAGTGCTGCTCTGTGATCCGCGTCCAAGAGTGGCTGAAATTTACTGCATCCGTAACAAGTGAATGGGGCGTCCAGGTGGCAAACTGTATCGGCACCGCAGACGGCCAAATCCTCAATCTGGCGGTCTATACGATCTCCATTTTTGGCCGAAACTCGGTCCGTCACGATGGTGCCCGTAAAAGCTCTTACGACAAGTGCGAGATGATCACTCATCTTCTCGTCAATCAGCTTCATCAACTCAGCCGATACCGCTCGGTATTTACGGACAGTCCGTGTATTAGAATGCATCAATGCGCTGGCAATTGACCACTCATCCAGCCCTGCATTCGAAAGATCGGTGCCAAGTGTATGCCTGAAGCGATGACCACTGCTGATTTTCAGAGGCTGATGAGTACGCGAAGAAATGGGAAAGTCAGGCATGCTCTCCATTTGAAACAGCCAAGACCATACAACTCCAGAGGCAGCATGAAACTTCGCCTGCGGTGCCTGCTCCAACGCATTTTGATCAGGCTCGTCAACTATGACGGGGGTCAGCTTTAAATCTCCTCCTCTCTTTTCTAGCTTGCGACAAAATAGTGGCACATGCTCAATCGCTTTATCCCAATCGGCTCGACCAGGATATTCCTTCTCAAGTCGAGCGAGGACAATCGACCGATAGGCCTGCACAAAATTGTAAAGATCTTCATCTAAGTTAAAGATCTCGGACTTTGCTCTCCATCCCGCATCATTATCTTTCTGCTTCGCCCAGAAGATTCTAACCTGATAGCCCCGTTCGGTTTTGATAAAGTCGTTAAAGACCATCATCCGTAGTTGCGTACCACGCTGCCCGTAGATCATCAACAGACGCAAATAGAGGTAGCGCTCAGGATCTAAATTGCCGTGACAGAACTGATCATGCGCCCACTGATGTAGGGCGTCTTGCTCTACTTGCGTGAACGGCCCCTGTTCAGGATCTAAGCGCAAGATGACATCGATTTGGGGCCGCTTCCTCCTGGGTAGTGTGTCATAAGCATCAATCAAGGCTTGCGATGGTCGCTGTTCAAGCGATTCACATTCTTGCCAAAATTTCATAAAACTAGCCAGGGTGGAAAAATCGCTCATACAGAAACGCTCGCGCAAATCGATCAGGTGATACTCATTGAGCGGATCTAGCCCTACCTGCACCGCGCGCGAAAGAATTGAAACAGCTGATCTAATAGATGCCTGTGTGACCTCCGCCATGCGGTAGGCCAAGGCGGCGTGTAACCAGCGTCGCCACTCAGACGGAACACAAGCGAGTGCGGCTTGCCAATTGATAGCTCTTACTGTCTTATCAGGTCGCCACATCGGTTCAGAAGGAGTGAAAAACTCGCCGCACTTGGAAAGTCGAGGTGTATTCAGCCAAGCATCGAGAGTGTCCTCCGTCGGTGCTTTAAGTGCGGAAGCTGCTATATTCATTCTGCGCATCCCTTGAAAATTTCAGCCTCAACACTCTTCCTAACCGCCTTGAATCTATCAGAGCGTTTTTTTATTGCTTTATCTGCTTCTTCCTTCCAGAACTTTGCGCCATAGAGGCCCGGCATGTTCGATTCAGGACTCCACCCAAACATCCAAGTTAAGACTTTTTGAACTTGAGTTGTACGATCCTCTGGCGTGAGCTTTTCAAGCTCTTCACGCATGCTTTCAAGCATCGTGTAGACCGAGTCATGCCTCAGAATATGGGGATGAATATGAGCCAGCTCAGGCGCCACCTTTCCGACTCGGGGGAAAACGCCATCCAACGCTTTGATACTTAAAGGTTTACCTTCATTTCGTCTATGAGATACGAGCAAAAAAGGATGCTTTTTCGCTTCAGACGGCCCCTTCGTCATGACACGGTGAGTGTCTACATACTCCTGTAGCGCCCAGATAAGGTCATCACTCATTTGCAACATGCGTTCGTGGGTTTTGAATTGTGGTGCCAGAGCACGCGGGTCGATTCCCTCATCCTCAAGGTTGATAACTGAAAGTTTACCGCTGTGCCAATGAATATCGCTGAGCTTAATCAGAAGCATTTCGGAGCGACGCAACCCCGACTCAAGCCCAAGGAGAAGGATAATATAATTACGAAGCCTCAGCGATTTATTTGCGAAGGGACTCTTGGAATTTTCAGGATGCATGACCTCTAACAAGCGATCACGCTCCTGATTACTCAGCCCTTTCATCTCTTCGTTTTTTCTCTTCTTCCAGGCAGGCTTAGCGGCCTTTATTTTTCGATTGAAACGTCGCTCAACATCATCAGCGGCTGCATCTCGTGTCGCTTCGTCACCTAGCTTGTCATACAGAAACTTGAGGTAGTCACGCACAGCTTCAAGACGTTGCTGTGCATGGGTTCTACCTACCGTTTCATAGCCCGCTGGCAAAAGACGCAAGTCCGCGTACTTTTTATCCAGAGTTTTTTTATTTAATGCAGCATCCGCAACGAATCGTGAAACTTCACTATCAGTTAAATAGCGTGACTTAGGGCGATCTTCTAAGCGCTTTATCAGATCAATTGACTCATACTCTAAGAAGTCTTCAAGCAACCCGATATGCTCTAAATATTTTTGCTGTGTGTTTAATGCCCGACTCGACTGCTCAAGAGTCACATAAATATTCGGATAGTAAACGGGCATATACTCTTGCACCAGCACCTTTCTCCTAGCGCCGTTGCACGTTATTTCTACGACTTTGCAACCCATGACCACCCCACCCAAAACTTGACTTTTCTCAGTATAGTAAAGAATAATAGGGTGGCCAATCAAAAAATAACTTTTCCATTTTGCGCCACGCGCTCAAAAAACCTTCTAAAGTCATGAATTCACAAGCCTATAGGTGTTATTAAGATGGCAAAAGGCGACAAACACGGGCAAACAGGCTCTTACGTCTACACCATGAATCGGGTGGGCAAGGTCGTGCCCCCCAAGAAGCAGATCCTCAAGGACATCTCGCTGTCCTTCTTCCCGGGTGCCAAGATCGGCGTGCTGGGCCTCAACGGCGCCGGCAAGTCGACCCTGCTGCGGATCATGGCCGGGGTGGACACCGAATTCGAGGGCGAGGCCCGCCCGATGCCCGACATCAATGTCGGCTACCTGCCCCAGGAACCCGAGCTCGACGACGCCAAGAACGTCCGCGACACCGTGGAGGAGGCGCTGGGCGCCATCAAGGAGGCCCAGGAGAAGCTCGACGGCGTCTATGCCGCCTATGCCGAGCCGGACGCCGACTTCGACGCCCTGGCCGCCGAGCAGGCGCGCCTGGAGAACATCATCGAGGCCGCCGACGCCCACAACCTGGAGCGCAAGCTGGAGGTCGCCGCCGACGCCCTGCGCCTGCCGCCCTGGGAGGCCCAGGTGGGCAACCTCTCCGGGGGCGAGCGCCGCCGCGTGGCACTGTGCCGCCTGCTGCTCTCCAGCCCCGACATGCTGCTGCTGGACGAGCCCACCAACCACCTGGACGCCGAGTCCGTGGCCTGGCTGGAGCGCTTCCTGCACGACTACAACGGCACCGTGGTGGCCATCACCCACGACCGCTACTTCCTCGACAACGTGGCCGGCTGGATCCTCGAGCTCGACCGCGGCGAGGGCATCCCCTTCGAGGGCAACTACTCCCAGTGGCTCGAGGCCAAGGAGAAGCGCCTGGAACGGGAGGCCAAGCAGGAGGCCTCGCGCCAGAAGGCCATCAAGCACGAGCTGGAGTGGGTGCGCAGCAACGCCAAGGGCCGCCAGGCCAAGAGCAAGGCGCGTCTCAATCGCTTCGAGGAGATGCAGTCAGGCGACTTCCAGAAGCGCAACGAGACCAACGAGATCTACATCCCGCCCGGTCCGCGCCTGGGCGACAAGGTCATCGAGTTCCACGGCGTGTCCAAGCGCTTCGATGACAAGTTGCTCTACGAGGACCTCAGCTTCACCGTGCCGCCGGGGGCCATCGTCGGCATCGTCGGCGGCAACGGCGCCGGCAAGTCGACGCTGTTCAAGCTGATCAACGGCACCGAGCAGCCCGATGCCGGCGAGGTGATCAAGGGCGAGACCGTCGACATCGCCTACGTCGAGCAGCTCCGCGACGCCCTGGACGACAAGCAGACGGTCTGGGAAGCGGTCTCCGACGGCCAGGACATCCTCAACATCAACGGCTACGAGGTGTCGTCGCGGGCCTACGTGGGTCGCTTCAACTTCAAGGGCAACGACCAGCAGAAGCGCCTCTCGGACCTCTCCGGCGGCGAGCGTGGCCGCCTGCAGCTGGCCCAGACCCTCAAGCAGGGCGCCAACGTGCTGCTGCTCGACGAGCCGTCCAACGACCTGGACATCGAAACCCTGCGCGCCCTGGAGGAGGCCCTGCTGGCCTTCCCCGGCTGCGCCCTGGTGATCTCCCACGACCGCTGGTTCCTCGACCGCATCGCCACCCATATCCTCGCCTTCGAGGGCGAGTCGCACGTCGAGTTCTTCGAGGGCAACTACACGGAGTACGAGGCGGACCACAAGAAGCGGGTGGGCGACGACACCCCGCATCGCATGAAGTACAAGCGCATCGACGCCTGAGGCGCTGCGCGCCGGCTGTAAGCCATAAGCTTTAAGCTGTAAGTGAAAACCCCACGGCTGAACTGCACCCCGAAAGTTGGACACACCATCCAACCTTCGGGGTGTTTCTATGAGCAACCAGTACGACGAGGGGTTCAAGCTGATGGTTGTGCAGCCGTCTTGGCGTGAGGACACCAGACTGCGGGAGGGGGCATCGGTGGCCGGGCACTAGGTTCACGGCCTGCCCCGGCTCTCGCTTTCTTCCGCCTGATGACGCCGTTGTTCCGGCGTCCATAACGTCTTGAGATAGTTCACCACGGAGCGAATCTCGGCGGGGGTCAGGAGATCCTCGAAGGCCGGCATCGTCAGGCGCTCGGTCTTGTTCCAGGGGTCGCGCCATCCCTCGGAGACGATCCGGTAGAGCATGGCATCGGAGTGCTTCCAGGTATGCCCCTCCGGCCCGTGGGGGGGAGCCGGCAATTCGCCCCGGGCATTCTTGCGCTCCCAATTCGGCATGCCCTCGCCCTCGATGCCGTGGCAGCTGGCACAATATTGCCGGTAGATCCTTTCCCCCTCTTCCGGCCGAGAGGTATCGGGCGAAGAGGGGCCTCCGTCCGCCATGGCCTGCCCGGCGGCACTCAACGACAGCCACGTTGTGACGAGGAACCAGCGGTTACACACCGGCGGGTGTCCAGGCTTGGCCCTGATCTTCGCTGCGCATGAGTTCTCCCTCCGGATCCAGGCCATCGAGCGTTCCCTCCGGCGCAAGCGTGAGCGCAACGAGCTCCGGGCCATCACCCTTCACCCGTTGCCATTCCTGACCGCCATTGTCGCTGCGCCACAGGCCCTGCTCCGTGGTCACATAGATGCGTTCGGGATCGTCGAGAGCGTAGGCCACGTCATGGACCCGGCCCGCATCGAGCTCTCCAGTTGGTCGCCAGCCGCAGAAGCAGTCCATCGACAGGCGGACCGCATCATCGGACACCGCATAGAGCCAGCCGGTCTGCATGCTGCCCTTCATGTCGGAGTGGATGAGCTGGCGAATGGGCTGCGTCGGACCGCCATCCATTTTCTTCCATGACCCTCCGGCATCGTCGCTCTGGTAGAGACCGTCACCGGCGATCACCGCATAAAGCGTTTCTGGCTGGTTACGGTGTACGGTGAAAGCGATAACGTCCTGGTTAGGCAAGCCACCGTTGAGTTCGTGCCAGGTTTTTCCATGATCGGTGCTGCGCTGCACCCCGATCGAGGGGCCTGCGATATAGAGGGCCTGTTCGGCTGTTGCCGGTACCGATGCCGTTACCAACCGTCCATCCTTCACCGCCTCAGGCAAGGGGATCTCTTGCCAGGTCTCGCCGCCATTCATGCTCTGGGAAAGCTGGTTGGAAGCCACCTTGAGCAGCCGCTCGCCCGTCTGGTCATAACTCAGCGACGGCAATGCCTCCTCGGCGGCCCCGGCCACACCGGCGATGCCCAGACCGGCCACGACCAGGCTCGCCAATGACAGGGCATGCAAGAAGCGACTCGCGATATCCTTCATATCAGTAATTCCTTTAATAATGTCTAGCCAATGCTGCCTAGAGCAGGGAAGGTGCGTAATAACCAATAGGACAAGTCGGTCAGTTTTCCGGTGATCATCAAGATGCCCATCAGGATCATGATCAGCCCGGCCGCCAGATGCATGACCCGGCCCCAGCGGTGCAGGAATTTCCGGTGTTGCAAGAAACGGTCGAGCGAAACGGCACTCAGCAGAAAGGGCACCCCCAGGCCCAGCGAATAAATGCCAAGCAATGCCATGCCGCTCGTGGCGTTGGCCGTTGAAGCGCTGAGGGTCAGAATGGCGCCCAGGATCGGGCCGATACAGGGGGTCCAGCCGAACGCGAACGCCACGCCGAGCAGATAAGCCGCACCGGGCCCGCCCCCCTCCTCCTTGAGCCTGCCGATAAACCGCCATTCTCGCTGTAACCAGTGCAGCGGGATGAGCCCGGTCATGAAGGCACCGAACAGAATGACGATGAGACCGCCGACCAGGTTCGCCTCCTGGCGATAGACCAGCAGTAGGCGACCGATGGCCGTGGCACTGGCCCCCAGCATCAAGAATACCGTGGAAAAGCCGAACACGAACCAGATCGACTGGGTCAACACCCGGAGTCGCTCGCGCCGGTCCGCTTCCTGGATCTGCCCCAGCGAGCGCCCGGCCACGAAGGAGAGATAGCCAGGCACGAGCGGCAAGACACAGGGCGAAGCGAACGAGATCAGGCCCGCCAGAAAGGCCGTCACTAGTCCGATATTGGCAAGCTCCAGCATCCCCCCTTATCCCGTGTCTAGGCGTGGAGCTTGGATACGGGCCGCTCGGATGGCACCTGGCGATCCGCCGCTTGGCGATTGGCAGATGCCGTCTGCGTGGATACCGCGGTAGAGGCTTCCATCCCGGCTTGGACGTCAGGGGCTTCGCCCTGGTCGGTAGCCTTACCTTTCTTGTCCTTGCATTTCATCAGGCACATTGCTCCGCACATGACGAGGCAAGGCAACAGGCTAACCAGGACAGGAGCGATACCCAGCAGGACCAGTTGATCCCAGCCCATGGCAAGGCCACCCACCACGACCACGGCACCCAACAGCATCCAGCGGCGTGGTCCCGTCACCCAGCCTTTCAGTCCAGCTTTTTCTTTGCTCTGTTGGGTCTTGTCGTTACAGCAGCTCATGGCGCTTCCTCTTTGGAGGTTCCTATGGTTTCGGCAAGAAAGTCGATCATCTCGGGGGTATCCCATTCAGCCTCCCCGACCAGGCGTCCGATCTCCCTGCCCTGGCGGTCGAGCAGAAGCGTCGTGGGAATACCCACGGCACCCAGGCTCGCGCTGGCCATGCCGGTTGGATCGACATAGGGGGCAAGATGCTCGATCTCCATCTCCTGATAGAACTCGTTGACGACCGCGATGCCCTGGCGATCGATCGAGAGCGCAACGACCTCGAAATCCGTCCCGCCCAATTCAGCCTGGAGGGCATCCAGGGTAGGCATTTCCTCGCGGCAAGGGCCACACCATGTCGCCCAGATGTTGAGCAGGATCGGCTTTCCATCGAAGTCGGTCAGCGTCAGCGGGGTGCCGTCGCCAGCCTCGAAGCTGATTTCCGACACGTCTCGTGGACTTTCCCAGAGAAGAAATCCATTCGGCCCCACACGTTCAGGCGGTTCGGCGACGGCCGAAGAGGTGATCGCTCCCCACAATGCCGCCGCTAACCAACTGGTTCCGATCAGTTTTCTCATCACCACGGCTTACCTTCAGTGTGTGGCGTAGATTTCTGGTGTGTCGGTTGGCTGGAAGGCCAGGGTAAAGACCTCGAGCGAACCCTGTTTCTCGCCCGACATTCCCGGTGAGCCAAGCGGCATGCCGGGTACGCTCAGGCCTTTGATGAATGGTTCCTCTTCGAGCACCCGAGTGAGGCTTTCCACAGGGACGTGACCCTCGAAAACGTAGTCGTCGATGAGCGTGGTGTGGCAACCATGCAGTTTCTCGGGGACATCGTGCTCGGCTTTCACCTGGGCAAGATCCTGGGTATCGACTGCCTCCACCTCGAACCCGTTTCGTTCGAGGTACTTGGCGTATTCGGCACAGCAGCCACAGTTGGGATTCTTGTAGAGGGTCGCCGACGTCTCGGCTGCCAGTCCCGATAGAGGAAAGGCCAGCAGTGCAGCCATGGTGAGTTTCTTCAGGTGTCTCATAGACTGAGTCTCCATAGAGTTCACGAGAACGCTCGGCAGCGAGGCCGGCTATACTCTCGCGGCATTAGTTGAAGGTGTTGACGACAGCATGACGAATACGATCCCATACCCCGGTGGATAATGTCTCTGGCCCTTCCGCAAGGACTTTTACATAAGAAGTCAGATGCTCAGGCACGAACTCCAGTCCATGAAAGCGGGCACGCATCCGTCCCGATTGGTCGATGACATGAGTGACAACCCCGTGGGCCTGGACGCCCTCGGCCACATCATCGAATCGAAGGCCATAGGCCTCCGCAACCTGGCGGGTGGTATCGGCAGGCTCGTTTTCTGCCCGATAGAGAAAATGCCAGTTGGTGGGGTTCAGATCAAAATTACTACCGTAGGCACGCATATTGTCGCGCGTGCCGGCGATGTCTTCGCTGTCGGTGGCAATGGTAATGAATTCGACCTCATTACGCAGGCCGATGTCGTTGACTTGCCTCTGCACCTCGGCTATCAGGTTCATATGCACCGGGCAGGCTTCCTGGCAGCGGGTGTAGATGAAATTGAGCACCACGACGTTATCTTCCAGTTCGGAAGACGACATGGTATTACCGTCAGCATCGGTCAACGAAAATGCCGGCGCTGGCTGGTCGACGAACTGGGCGTAGCGTTCCCGCTCTTGCAACTCTGCCTCGGCATCTTCGAGGGAATGGGCAAGGGAAGGAAAACTGGTCATCAGTGCCAAGACAAGTAGTGGCGTATAGAATGCTTTTTTCACGTACCGTCCTCCCCTCGCGTCACCCAATCCTGGAGGAGGCTGCTCCTATGCGAAGCAGCCCCGGCCAATGCCACTTCAGGCGTTGCTATCGGTTTCATGCCCCTGTTGCATGTTTTCCATCATGGCATTGCAGTTTTTCATCATGGCATTCATTTCACTCATCATTCCCATCATGCCGTGCATGCCACCTTCCTGCATCATGTTGCCCTGCATGCCCTGACCTTCCATTGACTCCTGCTGATTCTCTTCCTGCGCAAGAAGCGAGCCGGCCCCGAAGCTACCGGTAACGATGATGGCGGCAGTCAAGATCGCAGTATGACGTTTCCGCATGACACTTCTCCTCTATCTTCCTGGGAATCACCTTTCCACCAGCAAGGCTGATGGCACGGCTTGGCTTCGATTTTCACCCGGCAGCGGAGCTGCTTGCTGGAAAGGTATCCTTGAAGCCAACTTCAAGGTCAAGCCCTCATTTTGGAACCTCTGGGCCGGGATGGGATTCCTGTCACGGGACGCCCCAGCCAGGCCTTGACCTTTGGGTGGCCTCAGGGTTGTAAGCTGACTTCAAGTGGGCAGGTGAGGAAAAGGCAATGCGAGTCACCGAACTGGCTCGGGCTGGTGGGGTAACGGCGGAAACGGTACGCCACTACACGCGGGAAGGCTTGTTGCGACCGTGCCGGGATCCGCGCAACGGCTATCACCTCTATGACGCGGAGGCGTTGGGGCGTCTTCGTTTCATCGATTGCCTTCGCTCGCTGGGAGTCGGTCTCCCAGAAATCAAGAAGATATTGACCTGGGCGGACCAAGACAGCCCTCCGGTTGTCGATAGCTACACGCCGCTGGCCGATCAACGGTGCCACGTTCGCTTGAGGATTCAAGAACTCCAGGCGATAGCGCGATGGTTGGATCACACTATCCACGATGACGCTCCCCGGGCTCCCAGCCTGAGGCAACTGATCGAAGCGCTGGGATCGGCGCAACCGGCTATCGTCACGGATGGCCCGCGCAGTGGCCATCCGTGATGCGATGACGTCATGCCGCCGGCTATATCGTCCATGCCGGTCATGGACTGCAGATGCCAGAGTTGCCAGATGGCGAACGCGATGATCAGCAGTGCTGCCATCGTGCGGGTCGCCGGATGCCGGATCCATAGCGAGACGCGCCGCGCCGCCACACCGGTCGCCAGGACGACGGGCAGGGTGCCGAACCCGAAGGCCCCCATCATCGCCGCGGCGCGCAACGGCTCGGCCACGGCCAGACTCCAGGCCAGCATCGAATAGATCAGCCCGCAGGGCATCCAGCCCCAGATCGAGCCCAGCGCGAAGGCCTGGGGCACCTTCACGACGGGTATCAAGCGTCGGCCCACCGGTTCGATACGCCGCCACAGGAAGCGACCCAGGGCCTCGACACGCAGCAAGCCCTTCCACCAGTCGGCGATATACAACGCCATCAGAATCAGCATGACCGCCGCCAGGATACGCAGCACCAGGGCGATACCGTCCAGGGCATGATTGAGCACGGAACCGAGTAGCGCCACCAGGGCACCGGCGATCATGTAGCTGCTGATGCGACCTAGATTGTAGCCGAGCAACAGGCCGGCCAGGCGGCTCGGCTGACGCATGCTGGGGGGCACAGCAAAGGTCAGGGCACTCATGATGCCGCCACACATGCCGATGCAGTGCGCGCCCCCCAGCAGGCCGAAGACGAAGGCCGCCGCCAGCGGCGGCAGGCTCAGGTCGGTGGGATCCATTCAAGGCGCTCCCTTTTCGCTATTCCCAGTATCACGAGGGGGAGAATCGAAAGCTGCCGGAGGCGAGCCGTGGAGCGAGTCGAGCTCGACCTGGTCGGGCGGATAGCAGAGTCCCCGGTCGGAACAGCCCTGAAAGGTCACCGTGATGGCCAGCGGCCCGGCAACGGCGTCGCTTGCCTCGATGGACGCACTGACCACCACCTGGTCATGGAACACGTAAATCTCCCCCAGAGACGCATGCACCATGGATTCGCCGGGTGGCAAGGCCAGTTCACCGAAACTGACCCCGGGATCGCGGCTGTCAAGCGCGAACTGGTACCGGTGAAGATAATAGTCCTCGGCGATGATGAAGCCGACATAGAGCCGTTCATCGTCTCGCCAGGCGCTGGCCCGGAAGGCTTCTTTAGCCGGCAGGAATTCCCGTTGAGCCGAGTAACTGAAGGTGGTGATCTTGCCACCGCCCACGGGAAACTCTCCACGGGCCGCTATGGGTGTGGCGACGAACAGCAGCACCAGCAGAGAAGCGAGGGCCGTGTTCATGAGGCTGCCGCCGCTTTCGCCTTATCCACCGGCTGGCGCCTCGACCAGGCGATCAGGGCAAGGCCCGCGACGAGCATCGGCAGGGTCAACAGCTGCCCCATGGTCAGCCAGCCGAAGGCGATGAACCCCAACTGGGGGTCGGGCAGGCGCACGAACTCCACGGTGAATCGGAAGGCGCCGTAGAACATCAGGAACAACCCGGAGATCATGCCCCGCTGGTGCGGTCGGCGCGACAACCACCACAGCACGGCGAACAGCACCACGCCTTCAAGGGCGAACTCGTAGAGTGCCGAGGGATGGCGCGGCTCCGGCCCCAGCCCCATCATAGGGGGGAACGCCATGGCCCAGGGAACGTCGCTGATACGCCCCGGCAACTCGTGATTGATGAAATTGCCAAGCCGCCCGGCACCCAGGCCGATCGGCACCAGCGGGGCGATGAAATCGGTCAACTGAAAGAAGGCCAGGCGGTGCTTGCGGGCAAACAGCAACGCCGCAATCAACACACCGGCAAGCCCGCCATGGAAACTCATGCCCCCTTCCCAGATCTTGAATAGCCACCAAGGGTTGGCCAGGAGTTGATCGAACCCATAGAACAGCACGTAACCCAGGCGGCCACCGAGTACTACCCCCACGGCGCCATAGAAGAGCAGGTCGCCGATATCGTCGTGACTCAGGCCCAGGCGGTGGGCACGTCGTCGACCCAGCCACCAAGCGGCGATGAAGCCCACGACATACATCAGGCCATACCAGTGAATCTTCACTGGCCCAAGGGAAATGGCCACGGGATCGATCTGAGGATATTGCAGCATGAGTCTTCCTTATGTTCTGGCAACCAATGCCTATCGCCGAGTTAGCGCGTGATCATGATGGCCGAGACTGCCGTGCCCGGATCATCAATGCCATTTTTCCACCTCCCGCATGACCCGCTCGACATCGTCGGGGGTGATATATCCCGTGTGCTTATAGCGAATGAAGCCATCGGCATCGACGAGGAAGGTTTCCGGCACGCCGTAGACGCCGAGTTCGAAACCCAAGTCGCCATCCGGATCGAAGATATTGACTTCGAAGGGATGGCCGAACTCGTCAAGAAACTCCCGCCCTTTGGCGCGGGTATCCTTGTAGTCGATGCCGATCAAGCGTACGCCCCGTTCGGCGAGTGTCAGCAACTGGGGCATTTCTTCCTTGCAGGTCGGGCACCACTCGGCCCAGACATTGACCAGCGTGACCTGCCCGCGTAGTAGCGACTCATCGACCCGTGCATCGGGATCCTCCAGTGTCGAAAGGGTAAAGGCCGGAAACGGCTGGGCCAGTAGTGCCGAATCACGGGCACTGGGATCCATAGCCAAGCCTCGGTAGAGAAAGAAACCCAGCCCCAGGAAAATCAACAGGGGTAAAAGCAGTAACAATCGCCGTTTCACGTATGAACCTCACGGGAGAGGAGGAATTCAGGTGCCACTGAGCGCTGACGCCGATAGCGACGGCCGGCCTCTTCAGCCCGTCAATTCGAGCTATTCCGTCGTTTTCGATGCAGAGCCCAAACGAGTTTCGCCAGGATCGGAAATAGCGTGATTCCGCTGATCAGGATCAACGCGACCGTGAGACCGCGGGAGTCGGCGGTAATGAGGACTTCGCCGAAAATGACGATCAGGTACGCCGTCGGAATCACGCCGGCCAGCGTGGCGATCAAGAAACGCCAGAAGGCCAGCGGTGTGAGGCCCGCCGCGTAACTGACCGCATCGAATGAAATGAACGGCACCAATCGCGATGCGAAAACGACGAGCATCAACCCTGTCTGAGAGCGCTCCTTTTCCAGCCAGGCCAACATGGGACGTATACGCGACCAGCGATGCATCGCCTCGTAGCCGAGCAGGCGGGCAATGCCGAAGGCAATCAGTGCGCCGGCCTCGGCACCGATGACCACATACACGGTTCCCCAAACAGGACCGTAGGACGCCCCGGCCGCCATGGCGATCGGTCCGCTGGGTATTGGGCTCATGACAATGGCCGCTATCATCATGGCCATAATGGCCAGCGGCCCCCAGAAACCCAGTTGACCAACCCACTCGCGCAAGGCCCTCTTATCAGAGAATATCGATAAGGCACCGGTCTCCAACAGGGCCCAGTAGAGAGCCGCTAAGCCAATCAGTAGGGTGGCTCCCAATATGAGCCTATGCTTTACACCAAGCTTGCTTGTCATTTCCGTCTCATGTGGTGTGCCGCATCCTTTCGTTAAGCCAATGAAGGTTTAGTCCTGGTCAGCACGTTTCCTTTACTCCTCGCGCCTCTTTTTGAAAAATAGATATTTGACGAGCGCAGCAATGCCAAGTACCAACGCAACAATCAGCAGGATGGAAATCAGCCCCATCCCTGCCATCCCCCATGTACATGCTTCGCTTCCCATCATATTGATCTCCTGGCTGCTTTCACCGCTTGAGCTTGGTGGACCTGACCCGCCTGGGGCTCACCGCTTGTCACTGGTGAAGTGTCATCGATATCCGGCGTGAAGCGGCGTAACCGCAGCGAGTTGGTCAGCACGAAGACGCTGGAGATGCTCATGGCGGCAGCCGCCAGCATGGGGTTGAGCAATACGCCGACGAGCGGATAGAGCACGCCCGCCGCCACGGGGATCAGTGCCAGGTTGTAGCCATAGGCCCAGACGAAATTACCGATAATGGTCCGGTGGGTACGCCTGGAAAGCGCCGTGGCATTGACGATGCCCCGCAGGTCGCCACGCATCAGCACCACATCGCCGGCCTCGATGGCAATATCGGTCCCGGTGCCGATCGCAATGCCCACATCGGCCTGGGCCAGGGCGGGTGCATCGTTGATCCCGTCCCCCACGAAGGCGACACGCTTGCCCTCCGACTGGAGGCGCCGTATCTCCGCCGCCTTCTGATCGGGCAGCACCTCGGCGAGGATCCGCTGGATACCGACCTGCCGAGCGATGGCGTCGGCGGTGGCCCTGTTGTCGCCGGTAAGCATGGCCACCTCCAGCCCCTGCGCCTTGAGCGCCGCGATGGCCTCGGCCGAGCCCGCCTTGAGCGGGTCGGCCACCGCGATGACCGCGGCGAGCCGGCCGTCCACCGCGGCATAGAGCGGGCTCTTGGCGTCCTCGGCAAACGCCTTGGCGCGTGCCTCCGCCTGGCCGAGCTCGATCCCCAGCCGGTTCATGTAGCGATCGGCTCCCACGTGAAGCCGGTGACCGGCGACGTCGGCCTCGATACCGTAACCCGGCTCGGCGCCGAAATGGCTGACGGCCGGCAGCTCGAGTCCACGCGCCCTGGCGCCGCGCACGATGGCCTCGGCGATGGGGTGCTCGCTCTGCGCTTCCACCGCGGCGACCAGTCGCAGCACCTCGTTCTCGTGGCCGTCGATCGCTTCGAAGTCGGTCAGCTCGGGGCGACCCCGGGTCAGGGTGCCGGTCTTGTCCAGCACCACCGTATCCATCTTGGCCAGCGTCTCGAGCGCCGCGCCCTTGCGAAACAGCACCCCCATCTCGGCGCCCTTGCCGGTGCCGACCATGATCGCGGTCGGGGTGGCCAGGCCCATGGCGCAGGGGCAGGCGATCAGCAGCACGCTCACCGTGGTGACGAAGGCGAAGGACAGGGCCGGGGGCGGCCCGAAGGCGAACCACACCCCGAAGGTGATCAGGGCGATGGCGATGACCGCGGGCACGAACACCCCGGCGATCTTGTCGGCCAGTTGCTGGATCGGGGGCTTCTCGGCCTGCGCTGCTTCCACCATCCTGATGATTTGCGACAACAGCGTGTCACCGCCGACTCGCGTCGCACGGAAGGTGAGCGCCCCGTTCTTGTTGATGGTGCCGCCGACGACTTCGGCCTCCTGCTGCTTGGCGACCGGCACCGGCTCACCGCTGATCATCGACTCGTCGACGTAGGAATGGCCTTCCTCAACGACGCCGTCCACCGGGATGCTTTCCCCCGGGCGGACCAGGAGGCGATCGCCGGGCACGACGGCTTCGATCGGCACCTCGACCGTTTCATCGTCGCGAACGAGGCGGGCGGTTTTCGCCTGCAGTTGCAGGAGCTTCTTGATCGCCTCGGAGGTGCGGCCCTTGGCGATATGCTCGAAGTAGCGTCCCAACAGGATCAGCGTCACGATCACCGCCGCCGCCTCGAAGTAACTCTCGGCGGTACCGGTGGGGAAGAACCCGGGCACCAGCAGGGCGGCAACCGAATAGAAGTAGGCGGCGCTCGAGCCGATCATGACCAGGCTGTTCATGCCCGGATTGGCGTGCCGGAGCTCGGCATAGCCGGCACGATAGAAGCGCGCCCCGGCATAGAACTGCACGGGCGTGGTCAACAACCACTCGATCCCCATCCAGCCTCGATGCGGCATCAGGCTCGATAACAGCGCCTCCAGCGCCGGGATCATCTTGCCCATGGCGATCAGGACCACCGGGATCGTGAACACCGCAGCGAGCAGGACCCGGTGGCGAAGCCGTCGTTCCTCGCGATCCTCGTCGTCCGCCGGCTGTGGCGCCTCGGCCTCCTGCGGCTCATAGCCCGCCTCCCGAATGGCATGATGGATGCGCGACGACGACACGGCCCCCGGCAGGAAGCGAACGAAGGCTTTCCGGGTGGCGAGATTGACGCTCACCTCGACCATGCCGGGCAGCTTCCCGAGCGCTCGCTCTATCCGCGAGACGCAGGATCCGCAGCTCATGCCGGTGACGGGAATGTCGAGGCTCTCCACCACCGGCTGATAGCCCGCCGTTTCGATGGCGTCGAGCAGGCTGGCCGTCGCGGTGCCTCCTTCCACCTGGATCGCCGCCTTCTGCGTGGCCAGGTTCACCCGAGCGTCGACCACGCCTGGCTGCTGGCCGAGTGCCCGCTCCACCCGCCCGACACAGGAGGCACAGGACATGCCGCGAATCTCGATATCGACGTTTTCCGCCATCATTGCGGTCTCCCCACTTGGTTCTTCGCCGGCCCGGCATGCGAGTCTCGGGGCCCCAGCGTTACGCCGCCGGAGGCGACGACGTCGATCATTCGGCCTTCTCGGCGATGGCCTCGACGATCGGGCAGCCTTCCTGCATCGGCCCTTCACCCGTGCACTCGGCAAGGGTTCTCGACAGCACGGCCTCTATCCGCGAGAGATGCTTGATCTGCTCGCGGATCTTGTACAGCTTCTCTGCGGCGATGCGCTTGGCCTGCGCCCGGTCGCCGTTGGCATCCTGGAGGATCAGCAGCTCACGGATCTCGTCGAGCGTGAAGCCCCACTGCTTGGCGTGAACGATGAATTGCAGCCTGGCCACGGCATCCAGGGGATAACGCCGGTAGTTGGCGTCCGTCCGCTGAGGGACGGGCATGAGCTTCTCTTTCTCGTAGAAGCGGATCGCCTGGCTGGCGACCCCGCTACGTTCGGCAAGCTCACCGATACTGAGTGTTTGCATGGCTTCACCTCAACACTGTGACTCGGAGCTTCCGGCCGCCCGGGGTGGACTGCCTGGTTCAATGATCGAGGCTTCGGTCAGTCCCGCTGGCACGCGACGTCGGCAGGGCGTCTTCATCCCGTCCTCGGCGGCGCACACTCTGAAGTCTCTGAGGGTGACAGCGGAACAATGAAGCCGATCAGGTACCGGGCACAATAACCTTTAAGTCAACTTTAAGGCCAAGGGCTTCCGGGGTGCTTGATATTCGCTTGGATTATATTGTTAGCCAAGGATTCGTAGTTGACCTTGAAGTGGACACAACCTTTAGAATCATCCGCTGAACCGAATGCGAAGCAGGCCGCCGGCCACAGGCGTGGTTCGCGTCTCGCATGTTGTCCCCAGGAAGCGTAACGCCTTGGAATCTCTCTCTTCTATCGGTTTGATCGGTGCCTTCGCCGGCGGGTTGGTCTCCTTCTTCTCGCCCTGCACGCTGCCACTGCTGCCGGCCTACCTGTCGGTGGTCACGGGCGGTAGTGCCGGCAAGGCCGACAGGCGGCTGGAGGCATTGATCCTCAGCGTCTTCTTCGTCTTCGGCTTCAGCATCGTGTTCATCCTGCTGGGGCTCGGCGCGAGCGGTATCGGCCAACTGATGCGGGGGTATCGCCAGGAATTCAACTGGGTCGCCGGCTCGGCGGTGATCGTGCTGGGTCTGTTCATGACCGGTGTGTTCCGGTTGTCGCTGTTCCAGCGCACTCTACAGTTCACACCGAACGTCCAGGGCGGCTCCCCGCTGTCGGCGACGGTGTTCGGGGTCTCCTTCGCCATCGGCTGGACGCCCTGTATCGGCCCCATCCTGGGCGCCATCCTGATGGCCACCTCCAGTGCCGCCAGTGCCCAGGCCGGCATGCTCTATCTCAGCGCCTACTCGGCGGGCCTGGCGCTGCCCTTTCTCGCCAGCACCCTGCTGATCAATCGATTCGCGATGCATCGGCAAAGTCTGGGGAGGTGGAGCGCCTATGCTCGCCCGGTCGCCGGCACGATCGTGATCCTGATGGGCCTTGCCATCGTCTCGGGCACCATGACGCGGCTCTCCAGCATCATGGTCGACCTTTTCCCGTCCCTGGCGACACTGGGATAGCCCGGCCGTATATCGGTCATGCGACAACCACACTGACGGCGGTCCCTGATGTCCTTCTACGAGAATCACGTTTTGCCACACCTCCTCCACCTGGCAGTGGTCGAGCGCCAGCGGGCGGCAGTGGTGCCGCAGGCGCGAGGCCGGGTTCTGGAAGTGGGCATGGGGTCCGGGCTCAACCTTCCCCACTACGACCCGCACCAAGTCGAGTTGGTGTGGGGGCTCGAGCCCTCCGAAGGCATGCGCCGCAAGGCGCGCCACAACGTCGCTGGCGCACCCTTCGAGGTGCGCTGGCTGGATTTGCCCGGCGAGGAGATCCCCCTGGAGAGCGACAGCGTGGATACCGTGGTGCTCACCTACACCCTGTGCACGATCCCGGACGGGCTCCGCGCGCTCGAGCAGATGCGTCGCGTGCTCCAGCCAGGCGGCCGGTTATTGTTCTGCGAACATGGCACGGCACCCGACGAGGACGTGCGGCGGTGGCAGGACCGCGTCAACCCCCTGTGGTGCAAGGTGGCGGGTGGCTGTAATCTCAACCGCGACATACCCGAGCTCATCGGGCACGCCGGCTTCGGTATCCAGCGGATGGAGACGGATTATCTATCGAAAGTCCCGCGGTTTGCCGGTTTCAATTTCTGGGGGAGCGCGGTTCCTCGTTGATAAGGCCCATATGTAATGATGCGATCAGTGGGCAGGAGATGCTTCCCTCCTGCTCATGATATACATGTACCAGTTCGGCGATCTCGTCCAGGCTGAAGCCCAGCCGCTGTCCGGTTTTGACGAAGGTCAGCCGTGCCACGTCGGCCATGCTATAGCGGCGGATACTGCCGGGAGGCCGCGCCGGCTACCTGCAGAACGCCGATCTCGGCGCCCTGGCCCGGCTGGCCGGCCGGCTCGACGGCGTGGTGCACCTGAACTTCCGGTTCGGCGACTATGTGGTCCAGGGCCTGCTGATCCTGCATATCGAGGCCGCCACGGCGCCGAGCGACGACTGGTGCCAATCGGCGCGGGCCACGCTGAGCTACCTGGAGGGGGAATCGGTGGCCGAGCACTACGTGCACGGCCTGACCCAGTTGATGGAGATGGCGGTCAAGGCGCTGTCGCCGGGCATCCACGATCCCGGCACCGCCCGACTGTGCGTGCATCGCCTGACCGACCTGCTTGGCCTGCTCGGCCACCGCCTGCGCTGGCAGCCCAGCAACACCCTGTTGGACGAGGAGGGGCAACGGCGCGTGACCCGGCCGCTGGAAGGCTTCGACGACCTGCGGCACCGGCTGTTCACGCCGATCCTGCACTATGGGGCCGACGATCAGAGCACCGGCCTGGGGCTGCTCAAGGCGGTGAAGAGCCTGTCGCTGTTCGCCGGCGACGCTGAGCGGGAGGCGCTGCTGGCCTTCGCCGAGCGGGTGGTGGAGACCCTCGCCCGCGGCGCCGACCATCCGCTGGGCCGGGAGTTCATCGACGCCCGCCTGACCACGGGCGAGCATCGACTCGACCTGCCTCCCGCCTGCCAATGATCGGTGACAGCCGGCAGGCGTCAGCGCCGTCCGCGGATCAGCGTCACCACGAACAACACCAGAAACAGGATGAACAGGATCTGGGCGATGGTCGCAGCGATGCCTGATATGCCACCGAACCCCAGCACCCCGGCGACAATGGCAATAATCAGGAAGATCACGGCATTGCCTAGCATGGGTATCTCCTTGCCTGAAGGCGCGAGGCGACGCCTGGAGCGACGCCGCTCCTCGAAGCCTCGTCAAGCCCGGGGCAATCGTCAATTCCAACGTCACGTGATCCACTCGCGGGGACCTGACCCGGGGGCTCAGTAGAGCCTCGCCTCCCCTCGTGGCCGGGTCTTGAAGCGCCGGTGCAGCCACAGGTACTGCTCGGGATGGCGGCGGATGGCGGCCTCGATGACGGCATTGACCCGTGTGGCGTCGGCCACCTCGTCGCCGGACGGGAAGTCTTCCAGGGGCGGCAGGTACTCCAGGGTGTAGGTGCGACCGTCCGGATTGCGGTGGAAGATCAGCGGCATGACCGGGGCCCCGGTCATGCGGGCGATCTTGGCGGTGAGCTTGATGGTCGCCGCCTCGATGCCGAAGAAGGGCGCGAACACGCTGGCTTCGCGGCCGAAGTCCTGGTCCGGCGAGTACCAGACGTTGTGCCCGGCCTTGAGCCGGCGCACCACGCCGCGCAGGTCATGACGATCGATGGCCTGGCCGAAGATCCGGCTGCGGGCGCGGGTCATGAAGCGTTCGAACAGCGAGTTGTCGTGGGGCCGATAGACCGCGTCGGCGGGGAAGAACAGGGAATGCAGGGCGCCGCCCAGGTCCAGGGTGGAGAAGTGGATGCCGATGATCAGCACGCCCCGGCCCTGTGCCTGAGCCCGGGCCATGTGCTGCTGGCCCTGAAAGGTCACCCGATGGCGCAGGTGCTCGGGATCGCGACACCAGCCGGTGGCCGTCTCGAGCAGGCCGATGCCGTTGGCGATGAAGGTCTCGCGCACCAGCGCGGCCTGCCGGTCGGCGTCGAACTCCGGGAAGCACAGCCGGATATTGGTCTCGGTGATGTGCCGGCGCCGCTTGGCGAATCGCCAGGCGGCCAGGCCGATCGCCTGGCCCACCCACAGCTTGAGGCGCCAGGGCAGCCAGGCACCGAGATGCATGGCGGCAATGGCCAGCCAGGTGGACCAGTAGCGGGGATGGGCGAAGTTGGGCTGGCTCATTGGGGGACAGACCCCCATCGATGACACCTGTCCATGGCAAGGCTCCTGATCGGCTGGCTCTCAATGGGGGTCTGTCCCCGATGGACCGCCATGATACCGCCTGGGCACCCGCGGCAGCACCCCGGTGAGCAGGGTGTAGCTGATGGTGTCGCAGTGGCGGGCCACCTCGTCCACCGACAGCACGCTGCCGGCGCCGGCCCGCCCCCACAGCACCACCTCGCTGCCGATGTCGGCCTCGGGGATATCGGTGAGATCCACGGTCAGCATGTCCATGGAGACCTTGCCGGCAAGCCCGGTGCGCCGGCCCTCGACCAGCACCGGCGTGCCGTCGACGGCATGGCGATCGTAGCCATCGCCATAGCCACAGGCCACCACGCCGATGCGCGAGGGCCGCGGCGTCCGCCAGCGCCCGCCGTACCCCACCGGCGCTCCCGCGGGCAGCTCGCGCACGGCGATGATCTCGGAGCGCAGGGTCATCACCGGGGCCAGCCGCCGACTGGCCGCATTGGGGGTCTCCAGCGGGTCGCTGCCGTACAGCATGACTCCGGGGCGGTTCCAGGCGCCATGGCTCTCCGGCCGGGCGAGGGTCGCCGGGGAATTGGCCAGGCAGGTGGGCGCCCCGAGGTCGGCGGCGAGAGCCTCGAGCAGCGCCGACTGGCGGCGGAAGTCGTCGCTGTCCTCGGCGTCGGCGGTGGCGAAGTGGCTCATCAGGTGCAGGTCACGGGCCTGCTCGGGGGCCGCGGCGAGCCGCGCCCACACCTCGGCCAGTCGCTCCGGGGGAAAGCCCAGGCGATGCATGCCGGAATCCACCTTGACCCACACCGGGATCGGTCGGGCCGGACGATACGCCAGCAGGGCGTCCACCTGCCAGTCGCTGTGCACGACCATCCACAGCCCCTGGGCCTCGACCAGCGCCAACTCATCGGCCACGAAGATGCCCTCCAGCAGCACGATCGGCGCCTCGATCCCGCCCTCGCGCAGCGTCAGCGCCTCCTCGAGACAGGCCACGGCGAAGGCCGGTGCGAGCCCCTCCAGGGCCCGGGCGCAGCGCACCAGGCCGTGGCCGTAGGCATCGGCCTTGAGCACCGCCACCGCCTGGCTGCGGGGGGCCAGGTCACGGGCCAGGCGGTAGTTGTGGCGCAGGGCGTCGAGGTCGATATCGGCACGCAGGGGACGGGCCATGGGGCACTCCGGGAAGGATCGTCTGGGGAAGATAGGCCAACCATTATTCTCCAGATTCATCGCCATTTCATGGCGTTATGTACCAAATTTTTTAAATAAAACAGAAATTAAAGCTGGGAAAAAGGCAACGCACAGAGAAAGCATCAAGCATAAATGCAAAAAGCCAGGACGCGGTCCTGGCTTTCCATGATCGTCGCCGGGGCGCCCGTTACTCGAAGATGGCGTCCAGGTCCAACCCCTGCTTGTCGAGCAGGCGCCTGAGTTTCTTCAGCGCCTCGACCTGGATCTGGCGGACCCGCTCCCGGGTCAGGCCGATCTCCTCCCCCACCTGCTCCAGGGTCGAGGCCTCGTGCCCGCGCAGGCCGAAGCGGCGCACTACCACCTCGCGCTGCTTGTCGGTGAGCTCGGCCAGCCAGTCGTCGACGTGCTGCTTGACGTCGCCGTCCACCAGGGTCGACTCCGGCCCCAGGTCGTTGTCGTCGGTCAGCGTCTCGATCAGCGGCTTGTCGCTCTCGCTGCCCACCGGGTAGTCCACCGAGGAGACCCGCTCGTTGAGCCCCATCATCTTCTTGACGGTCTCCACGGGCTTGTCGAGGTAGTCGGCGATCTCCTCGGCGGTGGCCTCGTGGTCGAGCTTCTGGGTCAGCTCCCGGGCCGCCCGCAGGTAGATGTTGAGTTCCTTTACCACGTGGATGGGCAGGCGGATGGTGCGAGTCTGGTTCATCAGCGCCCGCTCGATGGTCTGGCGGATCCACCAGGTGGCGTAGGTCGAGAAGCGGAAGCCGCGTTCGGGATCGAATTTCTCCACCGCGCGGATCAGGCCGAGGTTGCCCTCCTCGATCAGGTCGAGCAGGGTCAGGCCGCGGTTGAGGTAGCGTCGCGCGATCTTGACCACCAGGCGCAGGTTGGACTCGATCATGCGCGACCGCCCGGCGGGATCCCCCTTGCGGGCCAGGCGCCCGAAGTGGACCTCCTCTTCCGGCGTCAGCAGCGGCGAGAAGCCGATCTCGTTGAGGTAGATCTGGGTGGCGTCGAGGCTGTGATGGTAGTGCCGATCTTCCTTGCTCAGCGCCTTCTCGAAGGCCTCGTCGCTGTCGTCGGCCGCCCCCGCCTCCAGTTCGACCTCCTCGGTGGCCTCGTCCGGCTCGGCGGCCGTGTCCAGATCCACATCCTGAAGGTCCCGTTCAAGCATGCTCATCGATTGCTACCCCATGTTTGCTGCGGGGCACCGGATCATGCCCCCAACGATCGATGTTAAGATTTGTAATTATATGCTGCTCTCGCGTTGCAAGGCGTCATCCCGCGGCCCATCCATTCAACGCTTCGGCAGGAACTCCAGAGGGTCCTGCGGCTGACCGCCCTTGCGCACCTCGAAGTGCAACCTGACATCCTCGGCGTCGCTGTCTCCCATGGTGGCGATCACCTCACCGGCCTCGACCACGTCGTTCTCCTTCACCCTCAGGCTGTCGTTGTGGGCATAGGCGCTCAGGAACTGGTCGTTGTGCTTGAGGAGGATCAGGTTGCCGTAGCCCCTGACGCCGTTGCCGGCGTAGACCACGATGCCGGGGCCGGCTGCCTTGACAGGTTGCCCCTTTTGACCGTCGATATCAATGCCGGCGGTGACACTGCCCCCCTCGTCGAACGTGCCCACGACCTCGCCCTCGACGGGCCACTGCCAGGGCACCTCGTCCACCGGCGTGTAACGGCGCGGCTCGCTGGTCGGCGCCTCCGGCTCGCCGGCCACGCTGGCACCCGCATCGGCCTCGGCGGCCGGTGCCGCTTCCTGCGAGGCGGACTCCTCGGCCGCCTGCACGTCGCCATCGCTGGCCGTCTCGGCCGACGCCGAAGCCTCCCGGTCGCGACGCTCGGCCTGGTCGGCCTCGCTCAGGGTCCCGTCGGCGCCGGGGCTGTCAGGGTCGTAGACCGGACCGGGCCCATCGCTTTCCCCGGCATCATCACCTGCCTCGTCCGGCGCCTCCGCGCTCGCCTCGTCCTGGCCACCGGCGTCGGCGGCCGAGGCGTCGTCGGGGGCATCGGGCAGCAGCCAGTCCAGGGACTCGTCGGCGCCCTCGCCAGCGCCTTCGCTGGCGCCGAGCCCGGTGGCCACGGCGCCGGAACTCCCGGCCGTGCCGCTGGCCTCGCCCTCGGCGCGCCCCTCGCCGCCCAGCACCAGGGTCTGGCCGGGCTGGAGACGGTAAGGGGGGCCGATCTGGTTCAGCCGGGCCAGGTCGCGGTAGTCCATGTCATGGCGCCAGGCGATGCCATAGAGGGTGTCACCGGCCTGGACGGTGTATTCCGCGGGGGCGGAAGTCGCCCGCTCGGTGGACAGGTCCTGGACCCGGACCGGTTGCGCCTGCTGCTGGGACGCGGCGCAGCCGGCCAGCGTCAGGGCCAGCCCGGAAATCAGCAATACCTTATGCATCGGAGCCTTCCTCCTTGTCCTTGAGTGCGCCAGGGCGCGCCGAGGCGCCGGCGTCGCGATTGGTTCGACCGACCAGCCACACTAGGGCGGCACCGGTCAGCATCAGGGCCACCACGGCCGTCAGCTGGGCGGGCTCGCCGGTCACCGCGCTGAAGTCGCCCGGTGTCAGGTAACGGTAATCGAGGGGAATCATCTGACCACCCGGGGCGAGCTGGTAGCGTACCAGCTCCCGCCAGGGCCAGAGCATCGGCAACGAGCCGAGGATGAACCCCAGCAACAGCTGCAGGGTGGCGGTGTGGAAATGATCCAGCAACCAGGACAGCACCCGCGAGAAGACGAACAGGCCGATCAGGCAGCCCCCGCCGAAGGTCGCGATCAGCGCCAGGTCGAAGCCGCGGATGGCCTCCATCACGGTGCCGTAGAGCCCCATGGTCAACAGCAGGAAGCTGCCGGAGACCCCCGGCAGCAGCAGCGCACTGATGGCGATGGCCCCGCCCACCACCAGCACCAGGTCGGGGCTGCCGATCCGCGCCACCAGCGGCATCAGGGACGGCAGGCCATAGGCCAGCAGCAGGCCGGCCACCAGCGGCAGCACGTGCCACCAGCGCCAGTCGGCGGGATGGCGACCGACGACCAGCGCCGAGGCGGCCACCAGGCCGAAGAAGAAGCCGTCGAGCAGGCGCGGCTGGGCCTCCATCAGCCACACCACCAGGTGGGCGACGCTCACCAGGCTGGCGGCGATGCCGGCCAGCAGCGGCAGCAGGAACGCCAGGTTGAGGTGGCTCGCCAGCCCCGCCAGGCCACCGCGCCGCCAGGCGCCCAGGGCGCTCGGGCCGAACTGCTTGACGGTGTGGATGAGCTCCTCGTAGATGCCGGTGATGAAGGCGATGGTGCCGCCGGAGACGCCCGGCACCGCATCGGCGGCGCCCATGCCGGCCCCCTTGAGCACGAGTCCAAGATGACGCTTCAACGAATGACTCCTTCCAGCAGCGGCACGAAGCGCACCGGCTCCAGACGTTCTTTCTCGAATTGGTCCCCGCGGCGGCGCACCCGCATCAGCCACTGGCGGCCGTCCTTGCCCGCCACGGGGGCGATGATCACGCCGCCGTCGGCCAGCTGAGCGAGCAGCGGGATCGGCAGCTCACTGGCACAGGCGGTGAGCAGGATGACCGTGAAGGGGGCCGCCTCGGGCCAGCCGTGCCCACCGTCGGCCAGCCGCAGGCAGGCATTGTGCACCCTGAGCAGCCGCAGCCGCTCCCCCGCTCGACGGTGCAGGGCATTGATCCGCTCCACCGACCAGAGTTCCGTGACCAGCCGCGACAGCACCAGGGTCTGGTAGCCCGAGCCGGTGCCGATCTCCAGCACCCGCCCCCGCGCCTCCTGAATCACCAGCTCCGTCATGCGGGCCACGATCCACGGCTGGGACAGGGTCTGGCCATGGCCGATGGGCAGCGAGGTGTCCTCGTAGGCCCGGTGGGACAAGGCCTCGTCGAGGAAGAGGTGGCGTGGCTCGCTGGCCATCACCTCCAGCACGCGACGGTCGCCGATGCCCTGGCGGGCCAGGCGTTCGGCCATCCGGTCGCGGGTTCGTTGGGATGTCATGCCGACACCCCGGAGATCAGGTGAGCGCATCCAGCCAGTCCTGCACGTCGTCACGGGCCGCATGCCGGGTCAGGTCGGTCTGCAGCGGGGTAATGGAGACGAAGCCGGCCTCCACGGCGGCGAAATCGGTATCGGGGCCATCGTCGGCATTCTCGCCCACCGGCGCGATCCAGTAGCGCTTGCGCCCCCGCGGGTCCTGCACCTCCAGCGGCCGGGCCGCCGGCCCCCGGTAGCCGAGCCGGGTGACCCGGAAGCCTTGCAGCTCCGACCAGGGCAGGTCCGGCACGTTGACGTTGAGCAGGCTGCGCGGCGGCAGCGACAGCTGGTCGGCGGCACCGACCAGGCTCGCCGCCACGCGCCCGGCGGTGTCGAAGTGGCGGTTGCCAACCAGCGACATGGCGATGGCGGTCATGCCCAGGTTGCGCCCTTCCATGGCCGCGGCCACGGTACCGGAGTAGAGCACGTCATCGCCCAGATTGCCGCCGTGGTTGATCCCGGAGATCACCAGGTCGGGACGCTCCTCCCAGACACCGTTGACCCCCAGGTAGACGCAGTCCGCCGGAGTGCCGTCGACGCTGTAAAAGCCGTTCTCCAGGGCACTCAGGGCCAGCGGCCGGATCAGGGTCAGCGAATTGCTGGCCCCGCTCTTGTCACGGTCCGGGGCCACCACGCGCAGTCGAGCATGGGCAGAGAGGGCATCATGCAGGGCCCGCAGGCCCGGGGCATGGACCCCGTCATCATTGGACAGCAGCAGTCGACGCATCCGCGGCTCCTTGCTCTGGCCCCCGCGGGGGCGATTGAAAACTCAGGGTCGGGTGGGCGATCAGCTCGCGCAGCACCGCCGTGGCGAAGGCGCCCCGCGGCAAAGTGAAGGACAGCCAGGCATCGTCCTCGCCGGCTTCGAGTCTCGGGGCCTCCAGGCGCAGGCGCAGCGCCCGGCGCGCCAGGCGCACGCCGGCCCGCTCGAGCCCGGCGCAGAGCGCGGGGCAGGCCTCGGCCAGGGCCTGCTCCCGGGCCAGCGCCTCGCCCCGGGCCACCGAGCGCCCCTGCCCCCAGAGCACGCCGCTGGGATGGAGGTCGAGGCGTTCGGCACGCTCGACCAGGCTGGCGTCGAGGGTCTCGGCGACGAACTGGCTGCTCGAGCCGTCGAGGATCACCGCCTCCCCCGGCAGCGGGGTCGCCCAGTTGCCATCGACGATGCGCCCGGCGAGCAGGGTGTTGAACAGGTAGCTGCGCGCCGCCGAGAGCAGCATGCCGTCGCGGTCGTCGCGCTTGCGCCAGCCCCGCGCCAGCACGCTCACCGCGCGCTGCAGGTTGCGCCCGTCGGGGCCGAAACGCTGGGGGCCGAAGTAGTTGGGCACGCCATGGCGGCACAGCCAGTCCCAGCGCGCGGGCAGGTCCGGGTCGGCCAGGGCCTCGCCGGTCAGGCGCAGGCGGAAACGATTGGCGCGGTGCACGCCGCGCTTGAGCTTGCGCGGGTGCCGAGTGACCTCGAGCAGCTCGAGGGGCATCTCCGAGAGCCGCGCCACCAGGTCGTCGGGTGCCTCGCGACCGGCCAGGTGCACCGAGAACCACTGGCGGGTCACCGCCACGCGGTCCTTCATCCCCGCATAGCCGACCTGCCGTGGCGCGACCTCGCAGGCCCGGGCCAGCTGCTTGGCGACCATGGCGGTGGTCAGGTCGCGTTTCTCCACCCACAGCCAGAGATGCTCGCCCTGCCCCTCGGGGGCGAAGCCGAGGCATTCCTCCACCCGGAAGTCCTCCGCACGGGCACGATAGGCACCCGGGCGCGGCACCCCGAAGCGGGCGTCGAGCACCCGGGGCCAGTCCGGCGGCCAGTGGATCGCCTCAGCCATGGGCCGTCTCCCGGGCGACCAGCAGCACCACCGCCTCGGCGGCGACGCCTTCGCCGCGACCGGTGAACCCCAGCCGCTCGGTGGTGGTGGCCTTGACGTTGACCGCGCCGTTGGCCACGCCCAGGTCCGCGACGAGGTTCGCCGTCATGGCCGCGACATGTCCCGCCAGCCGCGGCGCCTGGGCGATCACCGTGGCGTCGAGGTTGCCGACCCGATAGCCGGCATGACCGACCAGCCCCACCACCCGACGCAGCAGGGCGCGACTGTCGGCGCCGGCCCAGGCCGGGTCGGTATCCGGGAAGTGGCGCCCGATGTCGCCCAGGGCGCAGGCCCCGAGCAGGGCGTCGCAGATCGCGTGCAAGAGCACATCGCCGTCGGAGTGGGCGATGAAGCCATGGCCGAAGGGAACGGCGACGCCCCCGATCATCAGGTGGTCGCCCTCGCCGAAGCGGTGCACATCGAAGCCGTGGCCGATTCGCATCATGCGGTGTGTCCCTCGTCAGCGTGGTTTCGGGTCATGGGAAGAGGCAGCGGCCTGGGCGGCGAGAATCAGCTCGGCCAGGGCCAGGTCCTCGGGATGGGTGATCTTGAGGTTGTCGCGACGGGCGCCGATCAGGCGTGGTGCCATGCCCAGGGCCTCCACCGCCGAGGCCTCGTCGGTCACGGCGACCCCGTGCTCGGCGGCCGCGGCCAGGGCTCGACGCAACAGCCCATAGGGGAACCCCTGGGGCGTCTGGGCATGCCAGAGACCCGCCCGGGGCTCGGTGCCGCGCACCCGGCCGGCGCCGTCGTCACGCTTCATGGTGTCGGCCACCGGGGCGGCCAGCAGCGCCCCCACCGGGTCCTCGACCACCGCCGCGTGGAGACGGCGCAGGTCGTCGACGGTCACGCAGGGTCGCGCCACGTCGTGCACCAGCACCGGGTCCTCGTCGGCGGCGTCCCCGGCGATGGCCATCAGGGCATTGACCACCGAATCGACCCGCTCGGCGCCCCCGGGGACCCGCCGCCAGTCGGCGAAGGGCACCCAGGCCGGATCGAAGCGCCCATCCTCGGGGTCCAGGCACAGGCACAGCCGGGCCCGGGGAAAGGCCAGGTGGAGGCGCTGCAGGGTGCGGGCCAGTACCGGCGCGCCGGCCAGGGGCAGGTACTGCTTGGGGCGGTCCGCGCCCATGCGCCTTCCCTGCCCCGCCGCGGGCACCACCAGCCAGGGCGTCTCGCTCAAGGCGCCGGCCCTCCCCGGGCATCGCTCCCGGCATCGGGCACCCAGAAGAACTGCTCGTCGCGGCGCACCATGCCGACGTCGCTGCGCGCCCGCTCCTCGATGGCATCCAGCCCGGTCTTGAGGTCGACCACCTCGGCGGCGAGCCGGGCGTTGCGCGCCCGCAGGGGCGCATTCTCGGCTTCCAGGGCGGCGACCCGCTGGCGCACCTCGGCCAGCTCGCGCAGGCCGCTTTCGCCGAGCCACAGGCGATACTGCAGCAACGCCAGCAGGGCGATGAGCACGATGGCCAACCATTTGAGCATGCGGCGGATCCGTCACCAGGTCTTCGATGGCGGCTAGTATGCCATCTTCCCCCGCCGGCCTCATCCACGAAACCGTCTCGAGCGCCATCCTCGTCGCGCGGCGAGGCCCCCTGCACCCGACTCAGGGCGTGGCGCGAAACGGCAGGGCGGCCCGGCTGGCCGCGACATAGGCCTCGACATGCCCGCGCTCCTCGGCGCAGAAGCGCGCCACCCCCGCCCGCAGGCGGGGGTCGGCGATATGGTGGAGCGAGGTCAGCCGGCGCGGCGCGAAGCCGCGGGTCAGCTTGTGCTCGCCCTGGGTACCGGGGTCGAAGAGGGTCAGGCCGCGGGCCAGGCAGTGCTCGATGCCCTGGTAGTAGCAGGCCTCGAAGTGCAGGCCGTCGGCCAGCACCTCGCTGCCCCAGTAGCGGCCGTACAGGGTCCGGCGGCCCTGCAGGCAGAGGGCCGCCGCCACCGGCGCGCCCTCGAGGCGCGCCTGGACCAGCAGCAGCGCCTCGGGCATGGCGCGGCGCAACCGGGCGAAGAACTCCGCGTTGAGGTAGCCGTGCCGGCCGCGCTCCAGGTAGGTGAGCTGGTAGCAGCGGAAGAAGTGCGCCAGGTCGGCGTCGCCGATGGCCTCGCCCTCCAGGCGATGCAGGGTCAGCCCCTGCTCGGCGACCCGGCGGCGCTCGCGGCGGATGGCCTTGCGCCGCTTCGAGGTCAGGGCGGCGAGGAAGCCCGCGAAGTCTCCGTAGCCCCGGTCCCGCCACTGGAACTGCACGCCGTGGCGCGGGATCAGCTCGGGGCAGGCCGCCTGCCAGGCGGCCACCTCGGCCGGCTCGGCGAACAGCAGGTGCCAGCTCGACAGCTCGCCCGTCTCCCAGGCCTCGGCCAGCCGCCGTCGGGCCGCCAGCGGATCGACGTCCGCGGCCAGCGCCAGGCGCGGCCCCGGGGCCGGCGTGAAGGGGATCGCGCTGAGCCCCTTGGGGTAGTAGCGTCCGCCGGCCCGCTCCCAGGCCTCGGCCCAGGCCCAATCGAAGACGTACTCGCCGAAGGAGTGGAACTTGTGGTAGTGCGGCAACAGCCCCACCAGGCTCTCGCCTCGCCACAGGGTCAGGTGGCGAGGCACCCAGCCGGAGGCCGGGCTCACCGCCCCGCTGGCCTCCAGGGCATGCAGGAACTCGTGGCGCAGGAAGGGGTGATCGTCGCCCACCAGGGCGTTCCAGGACGCGGCGGGCACCGCCTCGACGGCGGGCAGCTCGGTGAGACGCAGTCGGCTCATGGAGGCTCCCGGCTGGGGCCGGCTGACAAGACGCCGGCGGAACGCCTACATTGTGCCCAGACCCCCTGCCGCCCTGCCACCCCGCCTGAAGGTCACTGGCGTCGCGTCGCCGAGGCCCAGGATAAGTAAAATAATTACAACTATGGCCGCATAGGCCTACAAAACGCGATCATTCGGCGGTAAGTTTGTTAAACTTACTAGAAATATCCTTTCCCTTGCCGAGGTGCCCCATGGCTCAAGCTTCCACGCCACTCAACGCCACCGTCCAGCAGGTCACCCAGCGCATCCGTGAGCGCAGCGCCGAGCGCCGCGCGCTCTACGAGGAGCGCATGGCCGACCAGCACAAGCGCGGCGTGCATCGCGCCGAGCTCTCCTGCGGCAACCTGGCCCACGGCTTCGCCGCCTGCGGCAGCGAAGACAAGAATTCGCTGAAGCTGATGAACAGCGCCAACCTGGGCATCATCTCCTCCTACAACGACATGCTCTCGGCCCACCAGCCGCTGGAGACCTTCCCGGAAACCATCAAGGCCGCCGCCCGCGCCATGGGCTCCACCGCCCAGTTCGCCGGCGGCGTGCCGGCCATGTGCGACGGCGTCACCCAGGGTCAGCCGGGCATGGAGCTGTCGCTGTTCTCCCGGGACGTGATCGCCATGGCCACCGCCGTGGGGCTGTCCCACAACATGTTCGACGCCGCCCTCTACCTGGGCGTGTGCGACAAGATCGTCCCGGGGCTGTTCATCGCCGCGGCGCGCTTCGGCCACCTGCCGGCCATGTTCGTGCCCGCCGGCCCCATGCCCAGCGGCCTGCCCAACAAGGAGAAGGCGCGCATCCGCCAGCTGTTCGCCGAGGGCAAGGCGAGCCGCGAGGACCTGCTGGAGGCCGAATCCGAGTCCTATCACAGCCCCGGCACCTGCACCTTCTACGGTACCGCCAACTCCAACCAGCTGATGATGGAGATGATGGGCCTGCATCTGCCGGGCACCTCCTTCGTCAACCCGGGCACCGAGATGCGCGAGGCGCTGACCCGCTTCGCCACCGAGCAGGCGGTCCGCAACACCGAGCCGGGAGGCGACTACCGCCCCTTCTACAAGCAGATCGACGAGCGCGCCATCGTCAACGCCGTGGTGGGCCTGCTGGCCTCCGGCGGCTCCACCAACCACACCATGCACCTGGTGGCCATGGCCGCCGCGGCGGGCATCACCCTGACCTGGGAGGACTTCACCGACCTCTCCGCGGTGACCCCCAGCCTGATGCAGGTCTATCCCAACGGCCAGGCCGACATCAACCACTTCCAGGCCGCCGGCGGCATGGCCTACCTGATCCGCGAGCTGCTCGACGCCGGCCTGATCCACGGTGACATCCCCACGGTGTTCGGTACCGACATGACCGCCTACACCCAGGAGCCCTTCCTCGAGGACGGCAAGCTGGTGTGGCGCGAGGGCCCGGCGGAGAGCCTCGATACCGAGGTGCTGCGCAGCGTGGCGGCCCCGTTCGCCGCCACCGGCGGGCTCACCGTGCTCGACGGCAACCTGGGCCGCGGGGTGATCAAGGTCTCGGCGGTGGCCGAGGAGCATCGCGTGGTGGAGGCCCCGGTCAAGCTCTTCGAAGACCAGAACGAGATGAAGGCCGCCTTCGAGGCCGGCGAGCTGGATCGCGACGTCATCGCCGTGGTGCGCTTCCAGGGCCCCAAGGCCAACGGCATGCCCGAACTGCACAAGCTGACCCCCTACCTCGGCGTGCTCCAGGATCGCGGCTACAAGGTGGCGCTGGTCACCGACGGGCGCATGTCCGGTGCCTCCGGCAAGGTGCCGGCGGCCATCCACATGAGCCCCGAGGCGCTGGACGGCGGCCCCCTGGCCAAGCTGCGCGACGGCGACGTGGTGCGCCTGGACGCCAACGCCGGCACCCTGGAGGCCAGGGTGGACGCCCATGTCTGGGCCGATCGCACACAGTACGTCGCCGAACTGGATCACTATCACGTCGGCCTGGGCCGCGAGCTGTTCGCCGGCTTCCGCCACCTGGCGATGCGCGGCGAGGAAGGCGCCGGGGTCTTCGGCGGCTTCGAGGCCGACGACCTGGCCCGCCAGGCCGGCCTGATCCATGACCTGGACGCCTGAGGGACTCCGTCAAAACCCGACTATTGGAGGCGGGCCTTTCCGGCGACAAGCCTTCGCGAGGGCGCTGTGAACCCTTCCCTGGGCGCTACCGTTGCCCTGTGGCGCTAAAGCATCCTGCGCCGCTTGCAGGGCCTGGGTTGGCCATCCTTGGCCAACCCGCTCGGCGGGAAGAACATTCACTGGATGTTCTTCACTTTCCGCCTCGCCCATGGCAAAGGACCCTCGCTTCGCCTTGTCCCCGGCGCCCATGGCCCTGGAGCGAGAAAATGTTCTCCAAGGCTCCCCCGGTAGGTGAGACCATCGAGAGGGGCGGCACCATGGCAGGCATGCCGGTGATGCCCCAGCGCCGATCGCCCCTGAACGAACACTCGAGACGAACCCATGACCCGACCTGCCTTGATCGGTGATATCGGTGGCACCAACGCGCGCCTCGCGCTGGTGACGCCGGGCGCCGTCGACCCCCACGACATCCAGAGCCTGCCCTGCGCCGACTACCCGGGCCCGGTGGCGGCGATCCGCGACTACCTGACGCGGGTCGGCGCCGTCGGCGACGACGCCCCCCGGGAGGCCTGCCTGGCCTTCGCCTGCCCGGTCCACGGCGAGCACGTGACGATGACCAACAACCACTGGGACTTCACCCGGACGGAGGTCCAGCGGGCCCTGGACCTACGGCTGTTCAAGGTCATCAACGACTTCATGGCCCAGGCGCTGGGGGTGCCCCACGTCGCCGCCGACCAGCTGGTGTCCCTCCAGGTCGGCGAGGCGGCGCCCCATGCCGCCCGCCTGGTGATCGGCCCCGGCACCGGCCTCGGCGTGGCCGGGGTCTTCCCCGGCCGGCACGCCTGGATCCCGCTGCCCACCGAGGGCGGCCACGTGACCTTCGCCCCCACCGACGAACGCGAGCAGAACCTGCTGCGCCACTTCCGCAACCGCTACGGCCGGATCTCGGTGGAGCGGCTGCTGTGCGGCCAGGGCCTGCTGGATCTCTACCTCGCCCACTGCTCGCTGAAGGGCGCACCACCCCGCTACGCCACTCCCGCCGAGGTCACCGAGGCGGCCGGCAGCGGCGACGGCGTGGCCCGTGATACCCTGCTGCGTTTCCTGAAGATTCTCGGCGACGTCAGCGGCGATGCCGCGCTCACCCTCGGCGCCCGGGGCGGGGTCTATCTGTGCGGCGGCATCCTGCCCCGCCTGCTCGACTGGTTGCCGGAGAGCCGCTTCCTCGAGGCCTTCGCCGCCAAGGGCCGCATGAGCGCCTACACCGGCCAGATCCCCGTCCAGGTGGTGACCGCCCCCTGGACGGGCCTGCTGGGCGCCGCCGAGGCCCTGCACAATGAAGAGGTCGAATAGCAGCCTGTCGGACTTAACACTGATCTACTACGAATCCCGGTCTTTCGGCCAACTTGATTCGATCCATTGCGTTAAATAGCGGGCTATTCGCCTCAATGGATCGATAAATTTGACTCGAAATCCGCGATTCTCGTGACGATCGGTCAAGCCCGACAGGCTGCTAGCTCAACGGAGGAGGTACTATGATTCCCGCATCCCTGCGCGCCCTGCTGGACGCCACCGATGGCCAGCGCCGTGTCGACTGGGCCGGCCGCGAGGTCTGGCTGGCCAGGGAGCCCTGGGGCGAACTCGCCGTGTCGCTCCAGGGCGCCCAGGTCCTGCACTATCTTCCGGCGCCCGAAGCCGCGCCAGCTGAGGGCTCCTTACCTTTCGCCGGCGCCCCGGACGGTCCCGAAGACGCGCGCGCTGAAGGCTCTCTTCCGGCCCCGGCGGTCGGCGCCACCCAGTCCCCGGAAGGCCTGGTCCCCGGCGGCTGGCTGTGGGTCACGCCCACCCCCCAGGCCTTGCCCGGCGCCATCCGGGGCGGCATCCCGCTGTGCTGGCCGTGGTTCGCCGACGAGCGCACCGCCGACGAGTCGCCGGACCGCTCCGGCCCCATGCACGGCCCGGCGCGCAAGGCCGACTGGCGCCTCGAGGCCGTGGACGAGCACGAGGAGGGGCTTGAGCTGCACCTCTCCCCGGTCGAGCGGCTGCACTCCCAGCTGGTCCCCCGGGCGGTGATCCAGGCCAACGCCCAGCGCCTGCACGTCGAGCTGATCACCGAGCACGTCGGCGAGACGCCGGTGAAGATCACCGGCGCCCTGCACAGCTACCTGGCGGTGGCCGAGGCCCACGCCTGCCGGGTGGAGGGGCTGGCCGGCGCCCGCTACCTGGACAAGCTGGCCGACTTCGCCGAGCGCGAGCAGCAGGGCGAGCTGGGCGTGCGCGGCGGCCTGGACCGCATCTACCACAGCAATGCCGAGCTGGTCCTCGACGACGGCCGACGCCGGCTGCGTGTCGCCCGCCAGGGCAGCGACTCGGCGGTGGTCTGGCATCCCGGCGATGCCCTGCCCGACGACACCGCCGCCGCGGCGGGCCGGCACTTCCTGTGCATCGAGTCGGCCAACACCCGGCTCGACCCGGTGTGGCTGGTGCCCGGCGCCCAGCACCTGCTGGGCACCACCCTGTCCCTGGCGAGTGACGCATGAGCGACGCCCCCGCGACCTTCGACGTGCCCTTCGCGCTGGGGATGATGGCCCTGCACGAGACGCCGGCATTGCATGCCCCCGGCGCCCTGGCCGACTGGCTCGAGGCGCGCCTCGACCAGGGCCTGTGCTGGTTCGACCACGCCGACATCTACGGCGACCGGGCCGGCGAGACGCTGTTCGGCGACGCCCTGCGCGCCCGCCCCGGCCTGGCGAAGCGGGTCCGGGTGGTGACCAAGACCGGCATCGTCACCCCCGAGCGCGATGCCTCGCCCTTCGCCGTCAAGCACTACGACAGCTCGGCGGCCTACGTGACCCGGGCCATCGACGATGCCCTGCAGCGCCTGGGCGTGGAGCGCCTGGATCACTTCCTGCTCCATCGCCCGGATCCGCTGATGGAGGCCGAGGCCACCGGCCGCGCCCTGGACGACGCCATCGCCGCCGGCAAGCTCGGCGCCGCCGGGGTCTCGAACTTCCTGCCCGAGGCCTGGCGCCGGCTGCAGGCCGCCATGGACAAGCGCCTGGCGGCCCACCAGTTGGAACTCTCCCTGGCGCATCCGCAGCCGCTGCTCGACGGCCTCTTCGATGCCCTGGTCGGCGACGGCCAGGCCCCCATGGCCTGGTCGCCGCTGGGCGGCGGACGGGTGCTGACCGGCCCGGCCCGCCCCCGGCTGCTGTCCCAGGCCGAGGGATTCGGCGTGACCCCCGCCGGGCTGGCACTGGCCTGGGTTCGTGCCCTGCCCGGCCGCCCCCTGCCGGTCATCGGTAGCCTCAAGTCCGAGCGCATCGAGACGCTGTGCCGGGACGCCGAGCTCGAGCTGCCGCGTCCGGCCTGGTTCGCCCTGCTCGAGGCGGCCCGCGGCCACGCGGTGGCCTGACCCCCATGCTCCCTATCCACCACTCGATCAGGAGACAACCATGACCCCGGTGATCGCTTTCGGCGAGGCCCTCGTCGACATGCTCTCCAGCCGCCTCGGGGAAACCCGGGACGGGCCGGAGACCTTCACCCCCTATGCCGGCGGGGCCCCCGCCAACGTGGCCGTGGCCTGCGCGCGCCTGGGGGTGCCCAGCCGCTTCCTCGGCATGCTGGGCGATGATCACTTCGGCGACTTCATCGCCGGCGAACTCGCCGGCCATGGGGTCGACCTCTCCGGGGTGGCGCGGACCCGCGAGGCGCGCACGGCGCTGGCCTTCGTCTCGCGGGATGCCCAGGGGGAGCGGACCTTCGACTTCTACCGCCCGCCCGCCGCCGACCTGCTCTACCGGCTCGAGCACCTGCCGGCGGGGGTCTTCGCCGAGCCGGCCATCCTCCACCTGTGCAGCAACAGCCTCACCGAGCCGGCCATCGCCGAGACCACCCTGGCCATGGCGGAGACGGCCACCCGGGCCGGCTGCCTGGTCAGCGTCGACGCCAACCTGCGCCACAACCTCTGGCCCGACGACCAGGTGGACATCGGCCTGGTGACCCGGCTGCTCGACGCCGCCGACCTGCTCAAGCTGTCCCGGGAGGAGCTCGACTTCCTGCGCGGCGACCACCCCGAGGCGACCTGGCTGGCCGAGCGCCTGGCGGCGGGGGTCAGGCTCGCCGTGATCACCGACGGCGGCGGCGCCGTGCGCGCCGAAGGGGTGGGCATGTCGCTGGCCGTCACGCCGCCTTCCGTGCAGGCCGTCGACACGACCGCCGGCGGCGACGCCTTTATCGGCGGGCTGCTGGCCAGCCTGGCGGAGGCAGGGCTCCATGAGGACTGGCACCGCGACACCGAGCGCCTCGAGGCGGCGCTGGCCTTCGCCTGCCGCTGCGGCGCCCACGCCGTCACCCGCCCCGGCAGCTACGTCGCCCTGCCGACCCGCGACGACCTGAGCGCCTGAACGAGGGGCTCAGGCCGAGCGCCACCTCATCAGCCGCGGGATGATCTCGCGTCCCGCGTGATACTCGCCTCGCGAGGCCGCCAGGGCACAGCTCAGTGTCGCCGCCGCGATGCGCACGTGATCCTGCACCGCCGAGTTGACCGGCAGCGGCAGGAAGTCGAGCAGCCGGCTGTCGCCGAAGGTGGCCAGGCGCAGCCCGGGCGGCAGCCCTCCGGCCTCCAGCAGGGTGTCCAGGACCCCGTCGAACAGCGAGTAGGAAGCCGTGACCAGGGCGTCCGGCGCACCGTGCTCGTCGAGCAGCGAGCGCATCAACCGTGCGCCCTCGGCGCGGTCGTAGCGCTCCCCGCCGAGCATGATCGCCTCCCGCTCGCGGCCGTCGAGGGCCTGCTGGAAGCCGGCGCGGCGCTCCTGGCTGATCGACAGCCAGGGCACCGCATCCAGCCAGGCGATGCGCGACACCGAGGCGTCCAGCACCGACCGGGTCAACTGGTCGGCGGCCTCGCTGTCGTTGCTGACCACGCTGGCGAAGCGGCGCGGGTCGAAGCCCCGGTCGACGGCCACCACCGGCAGGCCCTCCGCCTGCAACTCGCCGTAGAAGGGATCCTCCATCGACAGGCAGCTGGCGGTGATCAACACCTCGCAGCGCTGGGCCCGCAGCGCCAGGGCCAGGTCGCGCTCGGCCTCGGGGCGGTCGTCGGAGCCCGCGATCAGCAACTGGTAGCCCTGCTCCCGGGCGCCGCGCTCCATGAGCTTGGCCAGCCGCGCGTAGGTGGCGTTCTCCAGGTCGGGAATGATCAGGCCCAGGGTGCGGCTGGAACCTCGCCGCAGCGCCGCCGCCTGGGGATCGACCCGGTAGCGGTGCTGACGCACCACCGCCATGACCCTGTCGACCGTTTCCCGGCTGATGCGGCGTTCCCCGGCCTGGCCGTTGATGACATAACTGGCCGTGGTCCGCGAGACCCCGGCCAGACGAGCGATTTCGGCGAGTGTCATGGTCTACCCCTTGAGATGT
The DNA here is from genome assembly GCF_014192275.1 of Halomonas stenophila. Lineage (GTDB taxonomy): Bacteria > Pseudomonadota > Gammaproteobacteria > Pseudomonadales > Halomonadaceae > Halomonas > Halomonas stenophila. Next base: position 350,912 of record NZ_JACHXR010000004.1, read on the forward strand.
TGGGGGGATTCTACGCCGGACCGCCGCCCGCCTGCCCCCTGCCAAAGTCGTAGACGATCGACCTTGCCAAGCAAGATGAATCGATCCAGCATTCAGTTAAGCACAGGTGACACGATTCACCCAAGGGAGCTCGACTAGAGTGAAACGCGATTGCAACGCCCTTCGGGCCCAGGATTGCCCCGGCGTCGCACCCTCGACGAACCGGAGACGCCCATGTTGACGCTCAGCCAGGACGACATCCTGCTCGGCTGCCAGGCAGAGAACTGGCGCGCCGCGCTGGACCAGGCCGCCGACTCACTGCACGCGGCGGGTCTGGTGGCCCCTGCCTATCGGGATGGCCTCTATGACCGGGAGGCCCAGTCCTCCACCTTCCTCGGCAATGCCATCGCCATCCCCCACGGCACCGCGGAGAGCCGCAGCCATGTCCGCGCCACCGGCGTCCGGGTGCTGCAGTTCCCCGCCGGACTCGAGTGGCACGACGGCAACCGGGTCCACGTGCTGGTGACGATCGCCGCCCAGAGCGACGAGCACCTGGATATCCTGCGCCAGCTGACCCACGTGCTGGACAAGGACGGCATGGCCGAGCGCCTGGCCGAGGCCGACACCCCGGCCGAGGTCGCCGGCCTGCTGTCGAAGGCGGTGGTCGAGGCCCGCCTCGACGCCGAGACCCTCTGCCTGGGCTTCCCCGCCCGCGACCACCAGGAGTTGGCCCTGGCCGGTGCCGCCCGGCTGCGCCAGGCCGGCTGCGTGACCAGCGAGTTCGTCGCCGCCCTGGCCGAGACCTCGCCGCGCTCCCTCGGCCAGGGCCTGTGGCTGGCAACCAGCGATCGCGGCGTCGAGGTGCCGGCGCTGTCGCTGGCCACCCCGGCCACGGCCCTGGCAACGGACGCGGGCGAGGTCGCCGGCGTCTTCTGCCTGGCCGCCCAGGGCGAGGCCCATCGCGGCCTGCTGGAGCGGATCCTCGCGCTGCTCGAGAGCGAGGCGGGCGGCACGCTGCACGAGGCCGATGCCGCCACCCTGCTGGCCCGCCTCGCCGGCGAGTCCGCCACCGCCAGCAGCCGCCTCGCCCGAGTGCTCAACGCCCACGGCCTGCATGCCCGTCCGGCCAAGCAGCTGGTCCAGGAGGCCCGCGCCCAGGGCATCGCGATCCGCGTCCGCCTGGCCGAGGGCGGTGGCGAGGCCGTCTCCGCGACCAGCCTGACCAAGATCATCAACCTCGGCGCCCGGCGCGGCCAGCAACTGGCCTTCTCCGCCGAGGGCGAGGGAGCCGACGCCGCCCTGGAGGCGCTCTGTCGGGCCGTGGCAGGCGGCCTCGGCGAGCAGGTCATGCCCTTCGACGCGAGCCGCGAGACCGTCGCCCCGGACGAGGACGCGCCGGCGCCGGAGCCGCTGCCGGCCGACCAGGCCCATGCCGCGGTGGCGGCCTCGCCGGGCCTGGCCATCGCCCCGGCCTTCGTGCTGACCACGCCGCACTTCGACTACCCGGCCCGCGCCGCCGATCCCGCCGCCGAGAACCGCCGCCTCGACGCGGCGATCCGCGAGGGGGAAGAGCAGCTCGAGGCGCTGGTCCAGCAGGCCCGCGGCGGCGAGGTGGCCCAGATCCTCTCCATGCACGAGGAGATGCTCGGCGACCCGGAACTGCACCAGGCCGCCCGGGAGGGCATCGCCGAGGGCGCCTCCGCCGAGGCCGGCTGGTGGGAGGCCATCGACACCGCCGCCCGCGCCCAGGAGAGGCTCGCCGACCGCCTGCTCGCCGAGCGTGCCGCCGACCTGCGCGATGTCGGCCGGCGGGTGCTGGGCATCCTCTGCCGGGTCGAGTTGCCCGAGCCGCCGGACCATCCCTATATCCTGGTGACCGATGACATCGGTCCCTCCGACGTGGCCCGCCTCGACACCAGCCGCGTACGCGGCCTGCTCACGGCGAGGGGCGGTGCGACCGCCCATAGCGCCATCCTCGCCCGGGCGCTCGGCATTCCCGCCGTGGTGGGCGCCGGTCCCCGGGTGCTGACCCTGGACAACGGCACCGAGCTGATCCTCGACGGCGAGCGTGGTCGCGTCACCCCCGCCCCCGGCGACGAGCGCCGCCGCGCCGCCGAGCAACGCCTGGCCGAGCGCCGGCGCCGCGAGGCCGAGGCCTGGGAGGCCCGCTTCACCGAGGCGCGCACCCGCTGCGGGCACCGGGTCGAGGTGGCCGCCAACCTGGGCAACACCGCCCACGCCGCCGATGCCGTGGAACGCGGCGCCGAGGGCATCGGCCTGCTGCGCACCGAGTTCCTGTTCATGGCCCATGCCCAGGTCCCGGACCTGGAGACCCAGATCGCCGAGTACCGCGAGGCCCTCGACGCCCTGGACGGTCGCCCGCTGGTGGCCCGCACCCTCGACGTGGGCGGCGACAAGCCACTGCCCTACTGGCCGGTGCCCCAGGAGGCCAACCCCTTCCTCGGCCTGCGCGGCATCCGCCTGGCGCTGACCCGCCCCGAGGTGCTGGAGACCCAGTTGAAGGCACTGCTGATGGCCGCCGTCGGCCAGCCGCTGCGCGTCATGCTGCCGATGGTCAAGGACATCGCCGAGTTCCGCACGGTCCGCGCCATCGTCGACCGCCTGCTGGAGGAGATTCCCGCTGGCGAGCGCACCACCGACCTGCAACTGGGGGTGATGATCGAGGTGCCCTCCTGCGCCCTGCTGGCCCCCAGCCTGGCCGCCGAGGTCGACTTCTTCTCGGTGGGCACCAACGACCTGACCCAGTACACCCTGGCCATCGACCGCGACCACCCCGAGCTCTCCGCCCAGGCCGACGGCCTGCATCCGGCGGTGCTGCGGCTGATCGAGATGACCGTCATGGCCGCCCATGCCCGGGGCAAGTGGGTCGGGGTGTGCGGCGAGCTGGCCTCCGACGCCACCGCCGTGCCGGTGCTGGTCGGCCTGGGCGTCGATGAGCTGTCGGTCAGCGCCCGCCAGGTGCCGCTGGTCAAGGCCCGCCTGCGCGAGTTCGACCTCGAGGAGGCCCGGGCCCAGGCCGGGATCGCCCTGGCCCAGGCCACCAGCGAGGCGGCACGCGACGCCCTGGAGGCCCGCTGATGGCTCGCATCCTGACCCTGACCCTGAACCCGGCCCTGGACCTCTCGGTAGCGCTGGCGAAGCTGGTGCCCGGCGAGGTCAACCGGACCCACGAGACTCACCTCGAGGCCGCCGGCAAGGGGGTCAACGTGGCCCGGGTGCTGGTCACCCTCGGCCACGAGGTATGCGTCTCGGGCTTCCTCGGCGCCGACAATGACGGCCCCTTCCTGCGCGCCTTCGAGGCGCTGGGCGTGGAGGACGCCTTCCTGCGGGTGCCCGGCGAGACCCGCATCAACGCCAAGCTCGCCGAGGCCGACGGCCGGGTCACCGACATCAACGGCCCCGGGACCGCCATCGACGCCGAGGCCTGGCAGCGCCTGCTCGCCTGGCTCGAGGCCCTGGCCGTCGATTCCCGCCGCCGTCCCGCGGCCGTGGTGGTGGCCGGCAGCCTGCCGCCGGGGGTCGGCCCCGCGGACCTGGCCGAGCTGGTCACCCGGCTGCGCGGGGCCGACCTGCCGGTGTGGGTCGACACCAGTGGCGAGGCGCTCGAGGCCGCCATCGCCGCCGGCCCCACCGCGGTCAAGCCCAACGAGCACGAGCTGGCGGCCTGGGCCGGCCACGACCTGACCAGCGAGGCGGCACGCCTCGAGGCCGCCCGCCGGCTGCACGCCGCCGGGATCGAGGAGGCCCTGATCTCCGCCGGCCCGGACGGGGTGCTGTGGATCAGCCGGCGCGGCGCCTGGCAGGCCCTGCCCCCGCGCCTGGCGGTGGCCAGCACGGTGGGCGCCGGCGACACCCTGGTGGCCGCCATGCTGCACGGCGTGCTCGACGGCCAGGCCCCCGAGCCGGTGCTGCGGCTGGCCACCGCGCTTTCCGCCGAATCCGTCCGGCATGTCGGCGTGGGCGATGCTCGCGCCACGGATTTCCCGCAACTCCAACAACAGACCCGCGTCCACCGCCTCGGCGGCCTCGACGCAGGGGGAGAGCTCGCATGAACGCCATCATCATCACCGCCTGCCCCAGCGGCATGGCCACCACCTTCCTCGCCGCCCGGCGCCTCGAGCAGGCCGCCGGCCGCCTCGGCTGGCAGACCCACGTGGAAATGCACGGCGAGCTCGAGCCCGTCCAGCCGGCCGATGCCGAGGCCATCGCCGCCGCCGACCTGGTGGTGGTCGCCGCCGATCAGGTGCCCGCGCCACAGCGCTTCGAAGGCAAGCGGCTCTACCGGGCGCCCATCGACCAGGCCCTGCCCGATCCCCGGGCCTTCCTCGAGCGCGCCGAGCGCGAGGCCCGGCCCTATGCCCCGCAGCCCGAGGCGCCGGTCGCCGCCCCGGCCAAGGCCGGCGACGGCCGCCGCATCGTCGCCGTCACCGCCTGCCCGACCGGGGTGGCGCACACCTTCATGGCCGCGGAGGCGCTGGCCGAGGCCGGCAGGGCCCTGGGCCACGCGATCCGCGTGGAGACCCAGGGCTCGGTGGGTGCCCAGGACCAGCTCAGCGACGACGAGATCCGCGACGCCGACGTGGTGATCCTGGCCTGCGACATCGAGGTCGACCCCACCCGCTTCGCCGGCAAGCGGGTCTACCGCACCTCCACCGGCAACGCCCTCAAGAAGCCGCGCCCGACCATCGAGGCGGCGCTGGCCGAGGCCGAGGTCGAGGATGCCGCCGGCGCCGGGGCCGGCGAGGGCGAGCGCAAGAAGAGCGTCAAGGAGAAGGGCGTCTACAAGCACCTGCTGACCGGGGTGTCCTTCATGCTGCCCATGGTGGTCGCCGGGGGCCTGCTGATCGCGCTGTCCTTCGTGTTCGGCATCGAGGCCTTCAAGGAGGAAGGGACGCTGGCCGCGGCGCTGATGGAGATCGGCGGCGGCACCGCCTTCGCCCTGATGATCCCGGTGCTGGCCGGCTACATCGCCTACTCCATCGCCGACCGGCCGGGGATCGCGCCGGGGATGATCGGCGGCATGCTGGCCTCGAACATCGGCGCCGGCTTCATCGGCGGGATCCTCGCCGGCTTCCTGGCCGGCTACGCCGCCAAGGCGGTGACCCGCTACGTCAAGCTGCCGGCCAGCGTCGAGTCGCTCAAGCCGATCCTGATCATCCCGCTGCTGGCCAGCCTGGTCACCGGCCTCACGATGATCTACATCGTCGGCGAGCCGGTCGCCGCCCTGCTTGCCGCCCTGACCACCTTCCTCGAGAACATGGGCTCCGCCAACGCCGTGCTGCTGGGCATCCTGCTCGGTTCCATGATGTGCTTCGACCTCGGCGGGCCGGTCAACAAGGCCGCCTATACCTTCGGCGTGGGCCTGCTGGCCTCGGAGACCTACGCCCCCATGGCGGCGATCATGGCCGCCGGCATGGTGCCGGCCATCGGCATGGGCATCGCCAGCCTGGTCGCCAAGTCGAAGTTCTCCGAGCCCGAGCGCGAGGCCGGCAAGGCCTCCCTGGTGCTGGGTTGCTGCTTCATCACCGAGGGGGCCATTCCCTTCGCCGCCAAGGACCCGTTGCGGGTGATCCCGGCCAGCATGGTGGGCGGTGCCGTGACCGGCGCCCTGTCCATGCTGGTCGGCGCCAAGCTGATGGCGCCCCACGGCGGCATCTTCGTGCTGCTGATCCCCAACGCCATCACCCCCGTGGTGTGGTACCTGGCGGCCATCGTCGCCGGCGCCCTGATCACCGGCCTGGGCTATGCCGCGCTCAAGCGCGGCGACCAGCCGGTCGCGGTCGAGGCCAGCGCCTGAGCCGCCCGTTCCCGGAGGAGAACCCCATGTTCCAGCTCACCCGCAGCATCACCTGGCAGGCGCTGACGCGCCTGCAGGCCGACACCGCCGGCGACCGCATCCACGACTACTTCGCCGCCGACCCGAAGCGCTTCGACAAGATGAGCCTGCGCGTCGGCGGGCTCTTCCTCGACTACTCCAAGCATCTCATCTCCGATGCCGTGCTCGACACCCTCCTCGAGCTCGCCGACCACTCGGCGCTGGTGCAGCGCCGCGCCCAGATGTTCTCCGGCGACATCATCAACGTCACCGAGGACCGCCCGGTGCTGCACACCGCCCTGCGCAACCTCGGCGAGGGCCCGCTGATGGTCGACGGCCAGGACGTGATGCCCGAGATCCACCGCACCCGCGAGCAGATCCAGCGCTTCTCCGAGGCGGTGCGCAGCGGCGAGTGGAAGGGCCACAGCGGCCAGCGCATCCGCGACGTGGTCAACATCGGCATCGGCGGCTCCGACCTCGGCCCCAACATGGCCTGCCGGGCGCTGCTCAAGCACCGTCACCCCGAGCTCAACTTCCACTTCGTCTCCAACGTCGACGGCACCCATATCCAGAAGGTGCTGTCGCGCCTCGACCCGGCCACCACCCTGTTCATCGT